>OZ240237.1:0-2952500 GCA_965198025.1 Terriglobia bacterium
TGATGGACCTCGGCCGCCGCTATGCTGAACAACTGGGGCCTCTGCCGTTCGAGATTCCGGGCCTCTTTGCCTGCGGGCACTTCCGCAAGTAGTAGCGACAGCGCCTCCGGCCTGCACGCATTCCCGCCTGCCCTAAAGTAGTGCAGCCGTTTTCTGCCAAGTAGCGACAGGCCTCCGGCCTGTCCCTTTCACCTACAGGCCGTTAGGACCTGTAGGTAGTGCTTTGGCAGTGAGCCCAGGCGGCGGCGCCTGCCCTGCGAGCACGGAAACACAGCCCCTGGCGGCGCTGTGCTCGAAAGGGAACAGGCATTCCTGCCTATCCCCTCTAGCGCAGCGGCCCCAACTAGTGTCATCCCGAGCACTATCTGGCGACGAGGGATCTGCTCTTCGCCTGTCCTGACGGTGCAGCAACCAAACGTGTCGTTTTCCCCGAGCGCGCAGGCATCTGAAGCGACGAGGGATCTGCTCTTGTTTGTCCTGACGGTGCAGCAACCACGTAGCGCAGCCCTGGGAGCGCAGAAGGGCATCTGCCCGCCGTTGCGGACTCTCGTTTCGTGTGCTTTCCTGCCCCGAAGGGGCTTCCCGTGAATAGCCGCAGGTTTCAACCTGCGGAACCGAGGCCGCAACAGAAGGGATCAACCCCGCAGGGGTTGACTGATTCTGCGAGGCCTCTCCCGAGTCCCGAACCACAGGCCTGCGGCCTGTCGAAGTAGCCACGGCACGCTTGTTGTGCCGTGGGTTTGTTCTTCAAGTCCCGCGTCCCGAATCCCTTTTCCCTGCCTTGTCCCTCCGTTACCAATCGGTTACCCCACTCGACCCCCCCCAAAAAAATTTCAAAAAAACTCTTGCCTTCCCGGACGCGCCGATTTACTATGCTCCCTTGTTTTGAACCTATTGCCTGCCCGGCTGTTTGAACCACAGTGGTTACGGGAGCAAGGCACTGGCTGAAGAAGAAAAAAACATTTGACAGATGGAAACCGGAAGTGCTATTTTCCCTGCGTCTAGCAACAGCATTAATGAGCAAATTTGACTTTGGAGTTCGTTGCAACATAGCATAAGGATGATCGAAAGCAGATTGAGCGGAAAAGCGGGCGAGTTGATGTTGCATTCCAATTACTATTCGGGCAGGATAGCAGTTCCTGTCTAGCGTGCAGCGCGCAGGCCGCGCAGCGCCTGCAACACGGGGAAAGGGCTCCGACGCAGTTTTAAGGTTCATCAGAAAGCAGAGAAAAGAAAGTTTGCAGGAAATTTCAACAAGTACGATTCAACAGTCGAAGGAGAAAAAAATGGAGAAGATTCGCAAGTCATTTTTGAGAAGCAGTGTCATGGTGCTGGCGGTCATGGCGTTGAGCAGCAGCGTGGCCCTACGCGCAGGAGTGTATCGCCCGTGCCAAAGATGTCCCGGCTCACGATGCTCGCGCCGAGGGCAGGACCGACGGAATGATGGGGAGGCATCGAATTGCAGATGCAGGCACCGGAGGGAACAGGATTTGGCGACTGGCACCTTGGACTGTCCCTCTGAGCAATTGACACTCAGCATTACTCTGAACGCACCCGATCACCAATGCAATACGAACGTCTCGACCATCGAAAGGTCTCATGGGCCTCACCTACACGGGAACTGCTGATACTGGATACTGCACTTGGATGCAGCTGCAGAAATTTTCACGGGTGACTGGAGTAAGATCTTGAAGTACCTCTCGAGTGATGGCATGACGATCGAGTGGGAGATATCGACAATCGGCAACGGAGCGATGGCGAGCTTCGAGGTCCCTGGCGCCGTAGGATCCTCCCACGGTGGTTATCGTAGGCATTCGGGCCAACGCCTCTTACAGCAAGGGAGACGGCGGAGATGATCACCGCTGAGTGTTCAGCGTCAACGGCGATGCCGTCCACAGCGAGCCGCGCAAGCTGGCGGACGTGGAAACGGGTTTGGTCGTCAAGGTGGACGGCGCCATGCGTCCTGCAGTGCCGGGTCGGCACCAAGGGATGAGGCCACCATCGCAGTCGATCACGGAAGGCTTTGCATTGTCGTTCACCAACGATGATGACCACGACATGTTGGAAGTCAATTTCTCCGGCATTCCGGACGGAGTGACCGTGATGATCACCCACATTGCCAACAACACTGAAGATGGCACCGATAACGGCACTCCCGATACCAAGAAAGTCACGCTGACCAGTGATGCCACAGCGCCCACCGGCGACGAAACCATGGTCAAAGTTGAATTGGATGACGATGGAGATGGTGACATCACTTACGCCGTTACTAATGCGGATACGGGCGCAGATGCGGTGGTTCAGGCAAATATGTTGATGGTGAGCTTCACGTGGGAAGAAGACACCATGATCGCCGACGGCATGGTGGAGCGTGGGTTTCGAAAGTGCTTCCGATGATGACATTCCGCAGTTCGCTTCTGGCACATCCATGAAGGTCATCAGTTTCGATCCCTGCGAGACGAGCATGCGCTTTCCGTTCGTGACCAACCAGGCCGGCTACGAGACCGGACTCGCCTTCACGAACGCTTCCAACTATGCCGGGACCTGCGAAATCAAGTTCTACGGTTGGACAAGCAACCCGGAACCGATGACGACGGAGGAGATTTCGTCCTGGGGCAGCATGGCCTACGGCTTGACGCAGCTCGCTCCGATGGGCTTTCAGGGTTTCCTCGACGTGACCTGCGACTTTGAAAACGGCCATGGCTTCGCCTACATTGCCCACTACGGCGGCGCAGGAGCTCCCGGCGCGGCGCAGGGCTATCTCGCGGTGATCACGAGGACGAGTAGCAGGTAGCGGCAGGCATTCCTGCCTGCCCCCAGGTAGCGACAGGCCTCTGGCCTGTCCCGGATAGGCCAGGCGGCGGAAGCCGCTTGGCCTGCGCTCCGCAACCGTTCTCTTTCGATTGCAGGCAGCCAGGTAGCGAAAAGTCTCCAGGCTTCTCCTTCAGCGAGTGCAGGCCCCCAAGGCCTGCACTCGCTTTTCCATCCCCCCCCCAGGTAGCCACGGCACGCCGTTTGTGCCGTGGGTTTGTTCCAAGTAGCGACAGGCCTTCCGGCCTGTCCCGGATAGGCCAGGCGGCGGAAGCCGCTTGGCCTGGGAAGCACAGAGCACGAACCTGTGCTCCATCTCCTTCGATTGCAGGCAGCCAGGTAGCGAAAAGTCTCCAGGCTTCTCCTTCAGCGAGTGCAGGCCCCCAAGGCCTGCACTCGCTTTTCCATCCCCCCCCCAGGTAGCCACGGCACGCCGTTTGTGCCGTGGGTTTGTTCCAAGTAGCGACAGGCCTTCCTGACGAGGGATCTGCCCCCTGATAGCGGCAGACAGTAGCGACACCCCCAATAGTGCAGGACCCTCAGAATGTGTCATCCCGAGAAGCCAGAGCCGCAGGTGATGGCGACGAGGGATCTGCTCTTCGCTTGTCCTGACGGTGCAGCAACCACGTAGCGCAGCCCTGGAAGCGCGGGCATCTGCCCGCCGTTGCGGACTCTCGTTTCGTGTGCTTTCCTGCCCCGAAGGGGCTTCCCGTGAATAGCCGCAGGTTTCAACCTGCGGAACCGGGCCGCAACAGAAGGGATCAACCCCGCAGGGGTTGACTGATTCTGCGAGTCCCTTGTCCCGAGCGTAGTCGAGGGGCCTGTCCTGAGCCAGCGCCTCCGGCCTGTCGAAAAGCGGTTGCTGCAAAGCAGTGCAGCCATTCCCGCCAGCCCAAGCAGCGGCAGGCCTTCCTGGCCTGTCCCCTATAGCGCAGGCCACCCCCCAGACCGTGTCATCCCGAGAAGCCTTCTGGCGACGAGGGATCTGCTCTTCGCCTGAATCCGAGCCGTAGCGCGAAGCAAGCGGTGGCTTCTTTTGTCAACTCACCTTGCATCTGGTACAGTTTTCCGGGACACCTCAAGACAGAAGGAGATCAATAGATGAAAGGCATGGCAGTGCTACTGGCTATTGTTTGGTTCACCAACTGCGCCGCGTTGGCGCAAGATGCCGCTTCGACCTCCGAGTTGGACGCTTGGCGTGAGCTTCGGCAGCAGTATATGGCTGACCTGGACCTCTGGCGCGCTCATTTCCAAGAAGCCACGCAACCTATGAGCACCGGCAAAAAGATATTGATGGGGTTGGCGTACGTCGGCGACAAGACGGTCACCGGGTTTGTCAACTACTACAGCAGCCGGGCGGCCATTCGTTCCGAAATGGGACGGTTTGATGCCCGGTTTCGATCGGTGGAGGGCAACATCCTTGGAAACCTTAATCAAGCGGCCGGCAGCTTGGCTGAGGGACAGGGCAACATTCTTGGAAGGCTCAATGAAGCGGCCGGCAGCTTGGCTGAGGGCCAGGGCAATATCCTGGGAAGCCTCAATGAAGCGACCGGCAGCTTGGCTGAGGGCCAGGGCAATATCCTGGGAAGCATCAATGAAGCGGCCGGCAGCTTGGCTGAGGGACAGGGTAACATCCTGGGAAGCCTCAATGAAGCGACCGGCAGCTTGGCTGAGGGCCAGGGCAACATCCTGGAAGGACTGTCCGGCAACGAGAGTGATCTCGAGGTACTTTTGAATGACAGGCTGCCGCCCTGCATCACTCCGTTCGGACCCACAGGGCGGGAGCCTTGCAGGTAGGCGAAGCGCAGGCCACCCCCCGGACCGTGTCATCCCGCCTGTCCCGCTTGTCCCGAAACGTAGCGAGGGGAAGCGCAGCGAGGGGAGAAGCCTTCTGGCGACGAGGGATCTGCTCTTCGCCTGAATCCGAGCCGCGCGCGAAGCAAGCGGTGGCTTTGAGCGAGTAACCACTACCCGTTTTTTTCTGCCGTGGGCTGTTCTGTCGTGCGTAAGGGCACGGTTTCAACCGTGCCGCAAGGCGTCTGTAATATCACAGTACCTCACTGCCGTAGGCCCGTTTTGCCTGACGCAGTACAGGCCTCCGGCCTGTCGCTACCCGAGGTCTCAGCGCGAGAAAGTTGTGTAGAATGTGTATAATGAAAAGCGCGCAGATTATTCGGAAACTGAAACGGGATGGTTGGGTGTTCCGGAACGTGCGTGGAAGCCACCACCAATTCGTCCACCCCGAAAAGCCTGGACGGGTCACCGTGAAGCATCCCGGCAAGGAGATTCCCATTGGTACTCTGCGCAACATCTTCCGGCAAGCCAACTGGAAATGGGAGGACCGCTGATATGCGATACCCGGTTGTGATCCACAAGGATGTCGAGAGCGTTTACGGGGTTAGCGTACCGGACCTGCCTGGCTGCTTTTCGGCCGGCGATACGCTGGAGGAAGCCGTCGAGTCTGCGCAGGAGGCCATCGCCTGCCATCTGGAGGGACTCCTCATGGATGGAGAACCCATACCTGCGAAGGAGTCGCTGGAAACGCACCAGGCGAGTGATGATTACAAAGGCGGTATTTGGGCACTGGTCGATGTCGATATCTCCAAGCTGTCCAGCAAGACGAAGCGGATCAACATCACGGTGCCCGCCCGCGTTCTGGCGATCGTGGACGAGGCTGCGGCACGAGAAGGGGAAACGCGGTCTGGTCTGCTAGCCCGCGCGGCGCTCAGCTATGTAGGACGTCAGTCCACCGAGCAATAGATTGTGTTGGGAGCGCGCGGCGCCAGACACTACCTGTGTCATCCCGAGACGAAACGACATACGGTGGGCGGCACATTCTCATCTCCGTTCTCTTACTCGCGGCTGGCTTTTTCAAGTTCTGTAAACATCTCGTCCGCGCTTGCGAAGCGCGCTTTGCCCCGCTTCATCATTTCTTCCGACTCGGCCATGGCCCTTTGGGTCCGCGCGTTGGGAACCTTGAGTTCGAGCGGGAAGGCCTGATCGGCTGCGATCCGGTGGAACAGCAGGCGCACGGCATCGGAAGCCGACAGACCCATCGCCGCCAGCGTCTCGGTTGCCTTCTGTTTCAACTCGCTGTCCATCCGGACATGCAGCATGGAACTCTGTGTGCCCATTGCAGCCTCCTGTATCTCATTTGAGTTATGCCAGATTAGCGGGGTTTAGTCAACAGGCCGCGATCAGCCACCATCCATGGATGAGGGATCTGCTCTTCGCCTGAATCCAAGCCGCGCGCGAAGCAAGCGGTGGCTTCTTTTGTCCGCATCTCGTAAGGGCACGGTTTCAACCGTGCCGCAAGGCGTCTGTAATATCACAGTACCTCACTGCCGTAGGCCCGTTTTTCCTGAGATAGCGACAGGCTCCCAGCCCGAGTCGCGAGTCCCGAATCACAGGCCGGAATGCCTGCCGCTACTTGCGCGACAGGATATAATCAAGGATGCGGTTCGCGAAAGTGGCGGAATTGGCAGACGCGCCAGACTTAGGATCTGGTGCCCGAGAGGGCGTGGGGGTTCGAGTCCCCCCTTTCGCACCATCGCAGCAGTTTCCGGTCCTGCTGCTTGCCGACACCATTCCGCCTGGAGGGCGACGATGCCGATAGAACTTCCCGAGAAGATTCAGCAGATCCTGACGCAAAAGGCCTATGGCCATGTCGTAACGCGCAACCCGGACGGCAGTCCGCAAGCGTCCATGGTGTGGATGGACGTCGAAGAAAACGAAGTTCTCTTCAATACCTCGGAAGGAAGAATCAAGCCGCGCAATCTGCGCCGCGATCCGCACATTCTCATCTCCGTTCAGAATCCCCTCAACCCGCAGGGAAACGTGATCTTTCACGGCACTGCGACGGTCACGGACGAGGGCGCCGAGGAGCACATTGACATGCTCGCCAAACGCTTTCTCGGCCTGGACAATTATCCCTGGCGCGGGCCCGGCGAGAAGCGCCTGATCGTCCGCACCCGGGTGGACCGCATCGCGGGAATGGGCTTCTGACGGCCCCCGGCCAGATAGCGACAGGCCTCCGGCCTGCACTGATTCTTCGAGTCCCGAATCGCGAGTCCCGAATCACAGGCCACCCCCCAAGACTGTGTCATCCCGAGGACACGAAACGACATATTGATGTCGTTTCGGGCATATCGATGTCGTTTCGGACGAGGGATCTGCTCTTCGCTTGTCCGGATGTAGCGGCAGACAAATAGCGACAGGCCTCTGGCCTGTCGTTTCTCCCGCCGCGTGGGGCAAAGCCTGCGCTCCTATTCTTCCCGTTTCTCCACGAAGTGATGACCCTTCTCGTCGCGGATCTCGATGAGCAGGATCTGCTGCCTGCCGTCCTTGCGCGGATGGCCGATGATGCGGACCTTGTCGCCCTCCTGGATGTCATCCCGCTCCCAGCCCATCAGCGTCAGCTCGCGCACGCGCGGCCCCTCGACGCTCCAGCGGGTGACCGGAGCGTCCGGCTGATCGGCCGGCCTGGCGGAGACGAAGAACAAGGAGTGGGGATTGGCCCAGGCCACATTGGTCATGACGCCTTCGATCGTGATCGTCTTTTCCTCGTCAAACACGACACGGGAGTGATGCGCCGGAACGGGGGTTGCCGGAATCAGAATCCACAGCGCTGCCGCGCCCATTGCTGCCTTGCGATTCCTCATGAGTCCTTCCAACCTCCTTTGCCGGTCACTGCGGTTGATCAAGTAGCGACAGGCCTCCGGCCTGTGACTGCTTGGCTACTCCTGCACGGTCTCCAGGTCTTCCTGGCAGATGTCCTCCTGGATCTCCGAGTCCACGCGCTGGTAGTAGCGGGTGTAGCTGTAAGGAGAGCGCAACACCTGCGGGTCCTCGGCCGTCATGCGCAGTTCGAGGTACTGCCCGCCGCCCACCAGCCGGTACTGTTCCGTCAGGGTCAGCTCTTCGCTGTGCGGCGCCCCGGCGCCGTTCAGCCAGGTATGCTCGTTGAACCGGTTGGTCTCCACCGTCAGCGTATCGCCGTCCCAGTGCCCGATGGAATCGCCGACCCACAGAGGCTCGCCCGGCGTGTGCGGGCGGTCCATGTAAACCGTCCGCATGTGCCCCAGGAAGTAGTTCTCGAACAGCATGGTGATGCGGCCGGGGGAGCGGTAGACGTCAATCTTGTTGCCTTCCCAGGCCATCATGCGGAACGGACCCACCGGCATGCAGAGCTTCGCCACGTCTTCGAGCGGATCGCTGGCTTGCGCCGCGGCCTGCGCCTCCGGCGTCAGGGCGATCTCCGCCGGGCTGCCCAGATTGCGCAGACCGCCCGGCAGAATCATATCGTCCGGCGCCAACTGATACACGCCCGTCAGGTCCGGACCGTCGCGCTCCGGACGCTCCGCCGTGGTGGTGGCGACGGGAGCCTGCGCAGCCGCCGCCAGCGGCGCCAGGGCCCACAGGAGCGCAGCCGTCCCCCACGGGATGCGCGCGCGTGCTGCTGCGCGCCTTCTCATGCTTTTTGTCATGCTCATTATGCTCGCCATATCTTTACCATCCTCGTCATGTTCACCATGCGACTCTGCCTGTTCCGCCGGGCATGGCGTCAATCCGCGCGTCAATCCGCGCGCAGAATCTTCCGTTCCTGGTCCCAATCTTCGAGCGCTTGCAGGTAGAGCTGCAGCCAGGCGCGCCGCCCCTCCGGCGTGTCCAGGCAAACGCCTTCGGCGGGAGCCGTGTCATCGGGCAGCTTGCGGTAATAGCGCGTGACGGTGAAGGGGCGGGTCAACGCGAAGCGGTCGTCTATGGTCGCCTTCATCTCGATCCAGGTGTCGTTGACGATGAACCGCCGCCGCTCGACGATGTGGAGCGCCTGGGTGTGCCGCTGCCGGTCGCGCGTGAACCAGGTCTTCTCATTGAAGCCGATTCCGTCCGCCACCAGCGTGTCTCCTTCCCAATGGCCGGCCCAATCGCCGAGATACGTGAGGGGCGGATTCTTCAGGTGGGGGCGGTTCATGTAAATCCGGCGGCTGCCGCCCAGGTAGATGTTGCCGCCTCTGTTTCCGATCAGGGTGATCTTCTCCGGCGAGACCGCAATCTGAAAATCCAACGACGAATCCTTGCGGACCGTGCCTTGCGGGCGGCACAGCGAAGAGTCTTCGAGGTCCCAAACGGTGGCTTGCCGGCGCGCCTCAGCCCAGGGCTGGGTCAGCGAGGCGATCAGCTCGATGGTGTCGGGTTCCGGCGGGTAGTCCACCGTGTAGCCCGGCGGCGCGACCTGCCCTTCGCGATCCTGCTGCTCGTACATGCCCATCCACTTTTCCTGCCAGCCCTCCGGCGGCGGCGTTCGTTTCCCTGCCGCGTCGCCGTGACCTTGCGCCCACAGCGGCAAGGCAGCCGTTCCAGCCAGCACTGAAAGAATCAGGACAACTCGAAACATTGCTCCTCCTCATGCTTCCCACGGCTCCGCAAATGCAGGAGGGCGCCGGGATGGGTTCGCCGTTCCGCGCTAGCTAGTTTATACCGGATGACATTATGCAAAGCAATAACCTTGAAATAACCTTGCTGGAAGTGCGTTATTCAACTTCCGAAGGAACCGAATCTACCGAAGGAACCGCATCTCCCGCAAATCATTTCGGGAGCGGTGCAGGCCGGGAGCAGCGCGACAAAACCCTTGCCCTGCACCCTCGCTTCCGATAAGCTAACAGCGATGAGATTTGCCAACAGGCGCGAGGAGCATCCACATGAACAACATCCATATGAACAATAAGATACGTGCCGGTCTGGCTTTGGTAGCGGCGCTTTTGTTCGTTGCCGGTCCCGCCTTCGGGCACCACAATACGGCAGGAAGATATGACGACGATAATCACGTGACGCTGGTGGGAACCGTAACGCAGTTCAGGATGATCAATCCGCATTCGCTCCTCTTGTTTGCAGTGCAGCAGGAAGACGGCACCGTAGTGGAGTGGCATGCGGAGGGCGGTTCACCATCGGCAGCATATCGAAGAGGCTGGAGAACGGATGACTTCAAGCCCGGAGACAGCATCACGGTAACGGGAGCTCCCGCAAGGGATGGCCGCCACTATCTGATCATCAGGAAGCTGGTAACGCCCAGCGGGAAAGAACTCCGGTGAGCCGTTCGGACAACCCTGCGGCTGTTCCCAGGCCGTCCCGGGTGACGATCATTTCTTGAAAGCGAAGGAGGGGATGGAATGCGTAATGTCAGGATCGCTCCGGTCTTCTTGTTCTTCCTGCTCTTTGCGGGGATCGGAATGCCGCCCGTTGCTTCCGGTCAGAACGCCTCCCCACCGGACCTTTCGGGTGTCTGGTCCCCCGACCGCAATGTCGACCACTTCAATACGGAGGCGCCCTCCTTTACAGCCTGGGCGGCCGAGAAGTACAGGGCCGCCCGGGAGGGGACCAACGCGCCGCTCGAACAGGGACGCGAAGATGTCGACCCCATGCTGCACCCCTATTGCATGACACCGGGCTATCCCCGGATCTACCTGCGTCCGAGTCCGATGGAGATCGGCCACGCCGAGGACCGGGTGTATATGCTGTTCGAGGTGGATACGGTGTGGCGCATCATCTACATGGATGGGCGGGAACACCCCCCGGCCGCGCCCCGCACCTTCTTGGGTCACTCGGTGGGCCGGTGGGAAGGAGACACGCTGGTGGCCGAGACGATCGGTCTGAACGAACTGACGTGGCTCGACAGTATCGGAACTCCTCATAGCGAGGTTCTGCGCGTGGAAGAGCGGATCCGCCGCGTGGCGCAAGACCGGTTGGAGATGAACTTTCTGTTCGAGGATGCGCAGGCATTCACGCAGCCCTATAGCGGAGAGAGGACCTGGGAATTGCAGTCGGATTGGCAATTGATGGAATACGGTGTCTGCAACACACCCGCTACGGATCTGTATGTGGACGAGGTCCTGGAGGGCAAGCTCGGCCAGTAACCACCCCGGCCCAAGTTTTCTGTAATGCACGGGTCCGTGGGAGTATACTAATCGCAAAAGGATGGCGCAATGTTCAAGAGGATTTTATTCGGAATCGCAATTGCATTGACCGGGGCGGGGACCCTTGCGACGGTCAGGGCTCAAACTCCGAACGAAAGTCTCCAGCCCGCGTCTGAGTTCCGAGCAGTTCTCGACCGGTATTGCGTCACGTGCCACAACGAAAGACTGCGCACGGCGGAGATGATTTTGAGCACGAAGGACGTCGGGAATGTGACCGAAGACGCGGCGGCGTGGGAAAAGGTGGTGCGGAAACTTCGGACGGCCGCGATGCCTCCAGCCGGGATGCCGCGTCCGGATCCGGCGACGTACGACTCCTTTGCCAGCTACCTGGAAACGGAGCTGGACGCATTGGCCGCGGCCCATCCCGAACCGGGCCGGCCGGCCGTTCATCGCCTGAACCGTGCCGAGTATTCGAATGCCGTGCGCGACCTGCTGGCAGTGGAGGTCGATGTCGAATCCATGATCCCTCCCGACGATTCGGGACACGGGTTCGACAATATCGGCGACGTGCTCACGGTGTCGCCGTCGCTGCTGGACCGGTACCTTATGGCGGCGCGCAAGATTGCCCGCGTCGCCATTGGAGATACCGATATCCGTCCGTACACCGAGGAATACGCGACTCCCAGGTCTCTCAAGCAGGACGCCCGCATGAACGAAGATCTGCCGTTTGGGTCGCGCGGTGGGGTTACGGTGCGGCATTATTTCCCGCTGGACGGGGAATACGAAATCAAAGTGCGGCTGCAACGGGAGGAAGAAGGGGACATTCTAGGCAGTCTCGCCGAGCTGCACCGGGTGGATGTCCGCCTGGACGGGGCGCGGATCCAACTGTTTGAGATTAGCCGGGAGAGCCAGTTGGAATCCCGGGACCCCACGAAAGAGGCGTACATCCGAAGGGCGGATGATGGTTTGCAAGTCCGCATTCCTGTGAAGGCAGGTTCGCGGCGGGTCGGGGTCACCTTCATGAAAGACACGTTGGTGGCCGAAGGTCTGACCCAGTTTGTCCGCCTGGACGACCGGATGCCCTACGTGGGCAGTGTGATTATCAGCGGTCCCTTCAATGCAACCGGACCAGGCGATACAGAGAGCCGCCGCAAGATTTTCGTGTGCAGCCCCGACTCCGCTGATGACGAGGCTTGCGCCAGAGAGATCCTCGCAACTCTGGCGCGTCGCGCGTATCGTCGTCCGGTCAGGGATGCAGAGGTCCAAGAATTGCTGGACCTCTACAGGGCTGGCGCGACCTCGGTCAGCTTCGACTCCGGCATTGAGATGGCTCTGCAAGGCGTTCTGGTCAGCCCCGATTTCCTGTTTCGGGTGGAACGCGATCCGACAGATGTGGAGCCGGATACCGTCTATCGCATCAGTGACCTCGAGCTGGCCTCCCGCTTGTCCTTTTTCCTCTGGAGCAGCATACCGGACGACGAGCTGCTGGATCTGGCGGAGCGCGGCCGACTCAACGATCCTGCGGTGCTGGAATTGCAGGTCCGCCGCATGCTGGCTGATTCGCGCGCGAAGGCTCTGGTCCGCAATTTTGCCGGACAGTGGCTCTACCTCCGCAACCTGCGCACCGCCAGGCCGGATCCGAAGACATTCCCCGAATTTGACGAGAGCTTGCGCCTGGCACTCCAGCAGGAGGTAGACCTCTTCCTCGAAAGCGTGATGTTGCGGGAGGACGGCAGGGTTGCGGACATGCTGGACGCGGACTTTACATTTTTGAACGACCAATTGGCTCGCTTCTATCAGATTCCGAATGTTCGTGGAAGCCACTTTCGGCGCGTGAAGTTGACCGACGAGAACCGCAGAGGTTTGCTGGGGAAGGGCAGTATTCTGTTGGTGACGTCGTATCCCACCCGGACGGCTCCAACGTTGCGCGGCAAGTGGGTGCTGGAAAACATCCTGGGCGCGCCGCCGCCCCCGCCGCCGCCGAACGTTCCGTCGTTGAAAGACGACCAAGACGTCCAGGGACTTACGATGCGGCAGCGGATGGAGCAACACCGTGCAAATCCCGCTTGCGCAAGTTGTCACGCGCAGATGGATCCGCTGGGCTTTGCTCTCGAAAGCTTTGACGCCATCGGACGGTTCCGGAACACGATGGGCGAAGAGGAAACTCCCATTGATGTTTCCGGTGTACTGCCGGACGGCACGAGATTCGAGGGGCCGGCCGAGCTGCGGCAGATCCTGCTGAGCAATCGCGAGCAACTAGCCACTGCTGCGACCGAAAAGCTGCTGATTTACGCACTGGGCCGGGGGCTGGAGCACACGGACATTCCATCGATCCGCAAGATAGTCCGCGAGGCAGCTGCCGGCGACTACCGCTGGTCGTCAATCATTGGGGGGATCGTCAGGAGCATGCCGTTTCAGATGAGAAAGTCCGCCCCGCTGACGACCACTGCTGCTCTGCACTAATCCGAAGAAGCGAACCGCCCGTCCAGGGCGATGAGGGAATAGGGAAGAACGGGAACGTTTCCACAGGAGGTGTTGGGAGCCATGATGATTTTCAAGAAGGCCATTCCTCGCCGCACATTCTTGCGCGGGATCGGAGCGACGATAGCGTTGCCGCTGCTAGAGGGCATGATTCCGGCCTTCGGAGCAACGAGCGCCGAGAGCCCCACTCGCCTCTCCTTTGTGTACAGTCCGAACGGAAAGCGGATGCAGCTCTGGACACCGGCAGCCACAGGAGCCGGCTTCGAGTTGCCCCCGACGCTGCAGCCGCTCGCTCCATTCCGGGATCAGCTTCTGGTGCTGACAGGCCTCGCTGCCAATGAAGGACGCAGAATCGAGGGGGAAGTGGCGGGCGACCATTCGCGAGCGAGCGGATCGTACTTGACAGGGGCTCATCCGCACCAGAGTCCCGACAAGGCCTTCACAGGGATTTCGATGGACCAGACCGCGGCCCAGGAGCTGGGCAAGCAGACCCAGCTTGCATCGCTCGAGTTGGGCATTGAGAACGAGGTGCTCGGGGCGTGTGAGGCCGGATACAGTTGCGTTTACTCCAACACCATTTCCTGGCGCACTCCGACAACCCCCATGCCTGTGGAGATCCAGCCGCGCGCCGTATTCGAACGCCTCTTTGGCGACAGTGACAGCACAGACCCGGCGGTGCGCTTGTCGCAGATTCGCGAGAACCGCAGCATCCTCGATTTTGTAACCAAGGCTGCCAATCGTCTGAGCAGCGGGCTGGGTCCGAGCGACCGAAACAAGATCAGTGAATACCTGGACGCCATCCGAGATGTCGAGCGCCGCATCCAGTTGGCGGAAGAACAGTCCTCCCGCGAATTGCCCAGATTGGACCGGCCCGCGGGTATTCCGCCGCGCTTTGACGAGCACGCCAAGGTCATGTTTGATTTGCAGGTTCTGGCCTTCCAGTCCGACTTAACCCGTGTATGCACCTTCATGACGGGCCACGAGATGAGCGGCCAGGCGTTCCCGGAAATCGGAGTTCCCGATCCGCATCACGCCATGACGCATCATAACGGCGAATCGGAGAAGATCGAAAAGGTTATCCAGATCGATCTCTATCAGATGCAGGTCTTCTCGCATCTCGTGGAGAGAATGCGGGCGACTCCGGACGGCGAGGGAACATTGCTCGATCACTCGATGATCGTTTATGGTGGCGGCTTGAGCGATGGCAACATGCATTACCACAACAATCTTCCGATCCTGGTGCTGGGCGGAGGGTCGGGCCATCTCCAAAGCGGCCGCCATGTTGTCTATCCGCAAGACACGCCGGTGTCGAACCTGTGGCTCGCGCTGCTTGAGATTCTGGGGATTCAGCCGGACGAACTGGGGGACAGTACCGGCAAGCTGAAGGGAATCGCCGCCTAGAGCGGATTTGCCGCCCCGCAGTTCAGCGCCGCCGGCGCTTCTTATTGTTCTGGCTGCAAGTTTTCCAGCGAGAGGTCGATGAGCTCAACCCCGGATTCTTCGAGCGGGGTGGCGCCCAACTTCAGAAGCAGGTCCACCGTTGCCGGATGCGCGAAACGGGGCACGTGGTAATAGTCCACCCCAATTCCCGCTGTCGTCGCAGCCATGGCAATGCTCAAGGGCGTTTGGCCGAACTGGTCCATGATTTCCATGTCGGCGCCCTGGGCTACCAAGAACTCGATCATTTCGTCGAATCCGTTATAGGCCGCGCCGTGCAGCGCGGTCCAGCCGTACTCGCCAAGCGCATTGACGTCGGCTCCCAATTCCACCAACAGCCTGGCGGCTTCGACACCCAGTTGCCGGTCTTCCGGCGTCAAGGGTACGTCTGGGTTGCGGTGGACCCCGGCCGCCACGTGCAAGGGCGGGGTATTGGCCGTTGTCCGGATTTGGGGGTCGGCGCGCCCCTCGACCAGCACGGGGATCGCGTCCGCATTGCCGTTCGCCGCAGCCAGCAGGAATGGTGTTGCGCCCTGCAGGTTGATGCCTCCCTGCAATCCGTCCTGACGAGGCCGTGGAGGAGCCTGCGCGAGCCGGGCGTTGGGATTGGTTTTTTGCGTGAGAAGCGCCTTTACAACTCTCACCATTTTCCGGTGTGAGGCCGCGTGGTGCAACGGAGAGTAACCCTCTTTGGCGTCGGTCACGTTCGGGTCTGCACCCTTTTCCAATAGAAAGAGGGAAAGCTCCTCGGCGCCGCGGGCGGTGGCCAGAAGCAGCGGAGTCACTCGGTCTGCCGTGGCCGCGTTCACATCCGCCCCTGCATCGACCAAAATTCGGGCGGAACCGGGATCGTTCCGATCGGCGGCATAGAGCAGCGGCGTGAACCCACTCTTCGAGCGGGCATGGACATCCGCTCCGTGATCGACCAGAGCGCGAGTAATCTCCGGGTGTTTTTCGGCCACCGCCCACATCAGAGCCGTCTGCCCGCGCTGCGGTTCCCTGGCATTCGCATCCGCCGCATGAGCCAGCAGCAGGTTCACTACCTCCAGGCTCCCAGCATGGACGGCCGTCATGAGCGCCGTCTCCCCGGAAAGCAAAGAGACGTTCGGATCAGCCCCGGCTTGCAGCAACTTTTCCGCCATGGCTGCGTTCCCGTTGGTACAGACAAGGGACAGAGGAGTGGCGCCATACTCGTTCGCGGCGTTGACGTCGGCTCCGGCGCGCAACAGAAGGTCTGCGGTTTCGAGATCATCCCAATGGGCCACCCATGCTAATGCCGTCGAGCCGTCCGGCTGGGCTTCATTCACATCCACCCCTTCGCGCAATAGCACCCGCACCGCTTCCTGATTCTGGTTCTTAACCGCCTCTAACAGCCGCAAGTCCGCGCCAGCGGCGCTAACTACGGCTATTGACATGAGAGATATGACCAGGGAGCCAACAACGCTTCGTGTGGTTCTTCGGGAGATGGGCATGCAGGACCTGCGGTAGGAAATTGGCATATGTTCTCCTATTGGTCAAAAGTATACATCCGTTGTCCGGCGCCGGCCCCACATTATTTCATGTCTTTGGAAGCATTTCTGTCCCGGAATTAGAGGACAGGATTTCTAAAGCGCCCAATATGCGAAATCAAGATACAATCTCTTACGCTATTGTTTTCCCATAAGCTTCATCACAAGGAGAAACGCGACTGATGATCCCTTCCACCTGGCGCCCCGCAACTGCCTGGCTGTTCATTCTGGCCCTGATCGTTCTGCATCACGATTTCTGGCAGTGGGACCGGGTGGAGCCGATGCTATGGGGTTGGGCGCCTGTGGCGTTGTGGTATCACGTGGGCTTCACGCTGCTGTCCGTGGCCGCCCTGTATTTGTTGAGTTGCTGGGTATGGCCGGAACCGCCGAATTTGGGGCGGGCTGGTCCGGAAGAGCGCCACGCCGTTCCGCCTGCAACCTCGGCAGACGCGAGTTCCGAAGGGAGCCTGCAGTCATGACTCCCAGCTTAACTGTCCTGCTCGGCATCCTCGTGTACTTCGCCGTCCTGATCGGCATCGGCACCTTGAGCTATCGGATGTCGTACCGGACGCCCGAGGATTTTTTCATTGCCCGCCGCGGCATCGGCAGTTTTACTCTGTTGATCGGGATCTTCGCGACCAACATGACGGCGTTCTTCATGATGGGTATCCCCGGGGCCTCCTACCATAGCGGGGTCGGAGTGTACGGCTGGGTGGCGGCGCCAACGGCATTGCTCGCGCCCGTGCTCTTTTACGTGATCGGATATCCATGCTGGATTCTCGGCAAGCGCTATGGGTACATGACCCAGCCGGAGATCTTCGGAGCACGCTGGAACAGCCGTGCCGTTTCGCTTACCTTCTTTGGTCTACTGACGTTTTATACCATTCCCTATCTCGTTCTTGGAGTGATCGGTGGAGGTCTGGCTTTCGAGTCAATGACCGAAGGACTGGTACCGTACTGGGCGGGAGGTCTGCTCATCCTGACGGTCGTTTTCGTCTACGTAGAATTGGGGGGACTGCGGGGAACGGCGTGGGCCAACGTCTTTCAGGGGCTGCTGTTCCTGGGTTTCCTGGTCATCGCGTTCTTCTGGATATCCGCGGAATTGGGAGGGCTGTCTTCTTTGACAGAACGGCTCGCCGCCGAGAAGCCGCACCTGCTGACACGCGACCAGATCGGGAGCTTCGAGCCCCGGCGGTGGTTCAGCTTCATGCTGATTCCTCCCCTGGCTGTCGTCATGTTCCCCCACGTCTTCATCCGGCTGCTCGCCGCGAGGGACCATCAGTCGATCCGGGCTACCTGTACTCTGTTTCCCGTGGCAATCGTGCTGGGCTGGGTACCCGTAGTCATGATCGGGACGTGGGGAGCGCTGGCTGTGCCCGGACTGGAAGGGCAGGCCTCGGACGCTATTATGCCGAGGATGATTTCCGGCTATCTCCCCGAGTTCCTGATGGTCGTCGGGGTGGCCGCAATCTTCGCCACAATCATGTCCTCCCTTGACGCGCAGATTCTGGCATTGAGCACGCTCTTCACGCGTGATTTCCTGGGCGTCTGGACTCTCAGACGGGCCATGCCCGGATCGCGGCAGATTCTTTGGGGCAGAATTTTTGTGGTTATGATCGCGGTCTTCACGTACGGGCTGGCGCTGCAGCAACCGGCCAGCATTTTGCGCATCAGCGAATACGCGTTCACCGGATTCGTCAACTTACTCCCGGTCGTCTTGGCTGCTCTGTACTGGCCGCGCGCCACAAAAGAGGGGGCGCTGGCGTCGATGTTCTGTGGAACTTTGCTCCTGTTCCTGCTGCCGGGCGGCCCTTTTCCCATACTCCCGGCGTCGCTGTTATTCGGGTTCTTGCCGATCGTTCCCTGCCTAGCTGTCAGCATATCCGTCCTGGTCGTTGTTTCGTTGCTTACCAGGCCGCAGCCGTATCCCTGGCCCTGGGATCTCCGGTCCGTTCTGAGAGGTCAACCGCTGGGCCGCCCGGTAAGCCAAGAGGGAGGAGCAATCTCTTGACCGTCCGTCGCATGAGCATAGGCGGAACAATCCCCCGGTGGCGCGAAGAGGGCCTTTGCGCTACCATCAAGCTGGACAGCCCGGGCGGGGCTGGGCGACCCACACCGGGTTGCTGACGGGTAAGAAACCAAAGAACAAGGGAGACGCATCGTGACCCATCGACACATCATTCTTGCCGCAGTGGCGGCCATCGTATGGAGTACGGCCGCTGCTTTTGCCCAGGGCCAGGAATCGAATCCGCCCTTGGGTTTCTTTGTAACCAGCACCACGCATAGTGGTAATCTCGGCAGTCTCGCCGGCGCCGACGCCGAATGCCAACGTCTGGCGGCCGCCGTCGGGGCGGGCAACCGCACCTGGCGTGCTTACCTCAGCACCCAGGGCACCCAATCCGAGCCGGCCGTCAACGCGCGGGACCGGATCGGGAACGGACCTTGGTACAACGCCAACGGCATTATGATCGCGGGCAGCCTCTCGGACCTGCATGGCGACGTGCAGCGCGGCAGCAACCTCATCAATGTGCGGACGGCGGTAACAGAAAAGGGCGATCTCGTAAACGGCTTTGGGCGTTCTGAGGGCACTCCGCAGGAACACGACATACTTACGGGTTCGGATTCGCACGGGCGGGCGTTTCCGCCGGGCCTGTCCAACCAAGGCAACGACCGGACTTGCAACAACTGGACGTCCGATAGCCCCGATGGCACTGCCATGATCGGCCACCACGACCTGATGAGCGGGTGGAATACGTCGTGGAATTCCTCACACTCGACCGCGGGCTGCAGGCTGGAGGACTTTCAAGAAACCGGTGGTGCGGGACGATTCTATTGCTTCGCGGCTGACTAAAACGATACGGATCGGATATCGGGGGGCAACTCAGAAACCGGGAGCCCCCCAGTCCTTTGTTCCGAGGAGAGACTTCTCCGAGAACTCCCGCCGGTTACGGTCCTCGCAGACACCGTTCTGTTCCATGATCTCCCAATCCGTCTTCAGTTCGAAGGTCTTTTCTCCAGTCCAAGGCTCCGTAAACGCCTCGGTGTCGTCGAATACAAAATCGATCTCCAGCATGTCCTGCGCAACCCGGCGAATGCGCTCGACGACGCGCAAGGCGTCGCTGTGGGGGGTGCCGATTCGATCCAGCCAGGTAAGCGTCGTGAAGCCCGCGGTTTCCACGACTAGTGTGTCACCCTGCCACTGCCCGGTCGAGTAGCCCATATACGAAGGAGGATAGGCATCCGGCATGGCTCGCCCGTCCAGGTAGATGCGCCGCACCAAATGGCCGCTCTCAAAGTGCATGTACAGTCGGCCGGGGACTTGCACAATCTCGAACGGATAGTTGGAGAGATAAACCCGGGGAAATCCCTGCGGGAGGCAATAGATGGTTGGGTCCATCTCATCCACGCCGGAGACAAGCGGGTCGGGTATGCCGTCACGGTTGGCGTTGAAAATCTCCGCAGCCCAAGGCGCCAGCGACGGGGGGTCCTGAACGTTAAAGGTACGGATATTTTCCTGGCGAAACCAGACTCCCGACAGATCCGGGGTGCTCCCGACCGAAGTCTGTGCCGAAGCCGGAGCGATCATGGCCGGCGCGACGGCCAGCGTCGCGAAGAGCCTGAGCATCCAATTACACCAGCGATTTCGCATTGCAAGAACCCTCCTGCCGTTACGGTTTGGTGCAGCGACTGGTCCGGTTTCTCGGACCGGCATCCGTCAAAAGATTTCCGGGAAGTAGTAAACCAGCACCGAGTTCAGGCTCATGTCCGCCACCAGGACTTCCTTGTGCTGCGGGATCAGGGCGACTCCGCGCGGCTTGATCAGAGTGCTTTGCGGCCCTGCCAGCTTGAAGCGTGGTGGCACGTCCCCGTCATCGCTGATGTGCCAGAAGCCCACATACGTTCCGCCCGGGTCGAAGGTGCCGCTCTCGCCTGGCTGGGTCATGGCGATGTATCCGGTGGGCGGATAGACTTGCATCTGCAGGGAGCGGATGATTCCGCTTCTGGGACCACCGATGACGCGCAAGGGTGGCGTGTCTCCGCTGGCGGTGCGGTCGAAGATCTGAATCGACCCAGGGTTTCGGTTGTTGCCTCCAGAGCCGACGATCAGAAGGTCGTGCACGGCATCCACCACAATGCCGCCGCCACGGTTGGCGTTGTTCAGGATTCGCTTCGGCGGCACGTCGCCATTGGCCGTGCGATCGAATACAAGCACGCGACCGCCTTCGGGCACGAGGATTTCATTGTTGATCGGATCGAGCTCGAGCCGGCTAGCCCCGCCCAATTGCGTCCGAGGCCCCTGGATGACACGGATGGGAGCCTCATCGCCGCTGGCTTCGCCGCGGAACACCAGCACGGCGTAGGCGAACGGGTTGTTGACGATGAACTCGTCGTGCAGGGGATCGTAGCGGATGTCGTGCATGGTGCGGCTCATGAGGGTATGTTGCCCGGCGAGCAACCGGTTGGGGGGCGTGTTCTCCTTCGCCATCCTGGCGAAGAACGCGATCTGCGCGTGGGCCACTCAGTTCGGGACCATGATTTCATCCCGCGTGCTGTCGTAAGCGACTGCGCCGGGGTTGCCGATCGCGAGAGCTTTCTTCCCCGCCGGAGCGCTACGAATGACGCGCTTGGGAGCCACGTCCCCGTCGGCCGTGCGCTCGAATACGGTGGCACTGTGATTCCCCATGTTGGAGACCCACAGCTCGTCGTTTTTCGAATCGAGAAAAACTCCCGTGGGGTTCAGGACGTTTGTCTTGGGGCCACTAATCATCCGGGTGGGAGCGACATTTCCGTAGTCGGTAGTCTTGAAGACGAGAACGGAGTTGTCGCCGTCATTCGCTACGTAGAGTTCCCCGCGCTCCGGATCCACCCACAGGGATGCAGGCCAGTTCAGGCGCGTCCGGGGGCCTTCAATGATCCGGAGCGGAGCGATGTCGCCGTCGGCCTGGAGCGGATAAACGGTGATGGAGGCCGGCTCGAATTTCCCGAACTCTTCGGCATGGCTGCGGCCGTGCCCGTGATTGCTGACGAACATTAACTGGTTATTAAAGTCCACCGCGATACCATGCGGATCTTCGATCTGCGTTCTGTCGCCGACTAGTTCGCGGATGGGCTGGTCGTCTCCCTCCGCCTCCTTGGGGTAAACCACGACGGCGTTGTCGTGCTGGACGGTCATGTACATTTCCTGCGCGTCCTCATCCACGGAAATCCCGTAGGTCCCGTGCGGCGTGTAGAGCTCCCGCTGGGGCCTGATTTCACCGCTGGCGTTGGCGGGGAACACCGTCAGGGTATCGATGGTGTCGTTGGTGATGGAGTAAATGTCGCCGTTGCGCGGGTCGACGTACAGGCCGCAGTTGAACTCGAGTTTGGTGATCCCGCCGCCGGCAATAGCGCGCTTCGGCTCTGTGAAGGCGGCTGTCGGCGGAGTGTTGTCGAGACGGTCGAAGACCTTGATCCCGAACAGGTTCTCATCCTGCAAAAAAACCTCGTCGGTCTGGAGGTTGACGGCAACGGCGCTGTAAGTCGGGTAGGTGTCGCGGATGATCCGCGTGGGAGTGCGGTCAGCATTTCCGGGAGGCAGCGTGTCCCAGTCCCGCGAGCGATGCACCGGAGCTTCTTGGAGCGCAGCGGAGAGAGACGCTGAGGCGCTGGCGGGCATCCACTGACACATTTCCCCATCCATCATGGGGAGCCGTTCAATGGCAACCAGTTGCGGGGAGCCGGTCGGCCTCCGGCCGGCAGCCTGGGAGGCAACTTCCCATTGCTGGCGTGACCCTTGCCCGGAAATCAACACGACGGCGGCAGCCGCAGCGATCAGGCACAGCAGCGCTGCCTTCCCTTTTCCTCTCCAGTGAAGTCCGCGAGGCATGCACCCTCCTATTGCTATCGATTCCTGGATAGGCCCATCATACACTGAAGCGCCACCACTGGGACGATTCATTCAGACCCTGCGCGAAAGCTGGACACAACTACGGAGATACCGCAGTTGCTCGAAAAGGTCGCAACGCCCTTCGCAGGAATCGAAGCATCTAACTCCGGTCCGTCCGGCTCACGGCGAGACCCGTCACGATCACGACCACGCAGCCGATGACGTTGTACCACAGGAAAGAGATCCCCGTGAGCCAATATGTGAGCAGGATGGCGATCTCGCCCAGGACCAAGCCGGTGAAGGCTCCCCTGCCGGTGACGCTCGGGAATCCGAAGGCAAGGACAAAGACGCCGAGCAGCGAGCCGTAGAACAGCGAGCCGACCAGGTTGACGGCTTCGATGAGGGAGCCGAGGCGCCCGCCGAAAAACGCGAAGGTGGCAGCATAGACTCCCCAGAACGCCGTGGCAGTTTTCGCAATCAGAACGTAATGACGCTCGCCTGCGCCACGGTGGAAGTGGCGTCGGTAGATGTCGATCATGCTCGTTGTGGCGAGCGAATTGAGCTCCGCCGAGATAGTGGACATAGCGGCCGCAAAGATGGCGGCAATGATGAGGCCGACGGCTCCGACAGGAAAGTAGGTAGTGACGAAGGTTAAGAAAACGTAGTTCGTATCGTCGTAAGGTCTGCCGTCACCGGCGAGCTCGACCGCAGCGATTCCCTCGCGGCGCGCGGCTTCGACGGCGCGGTTGGCGTCGCGCAACTCGCTGGGATCGGCAGAGCCGTTGCGGCGGGCTTCGAGCAACTGGTAGGCCGTGGCGCGGCGAGCTTCAAGCGCCTCGTCGTACTGCCGTAAGGCCTCCTGGTACTGCACACCGGCGAGGCCGTCGTCCGCTTGTTCGATCTGGGTTTCCGCCGTTTTGTTAAAGAGCATCGGCGGAGCCTCGAACTGGTAGAAGACAAACACCATCGCACCAGTCAGCAGGATGAAGAACTGCAGCGGGACCTTGGCGATGGCGTTAAATATCAGGCTGGTGCGGCTGTGCCCGACCGACTTGCCGGTCAGGTAACGCTGCACCTGCGACTGGTCGCAACCGAAATAGGACAGTGCCAGGAACATGCCGCCGATCAATCCCGACCAGACGGTGTAGCGGTTGTTCGGGTCGAGCGAAAAATCCACGGCATTCAGGCGTCCGGAAGCACCCGCCAGGTACAGCGCGTCGCCAAAGGAAACATCGGTGGGCATCAGCCACACGGCAGCGAAAAACGCTCCGATGATGCCGAGGAAAATCAGCACCATCTGTTGGACGTCGGTCCAGGTAACGGCCTTGATGCCGCCGGGAACGGCATAGGAGATGACCACGCCGGCCATGATGAGCACCGTGATCCGCTCGCTCCAGCCGAGGATCACGGATAGGACTACCGCCGGAGCGTAGAGCGCCAGACCCACCCCGAGACCGCGCTGAATCAGAAAAATAATACTGGCGGCGAGACGTGTCTTGGCGTCGAAGCGCTGCTCCAGAAATTCGTAGGCGGTCACTATCCGGGCCTTGTGGAAGTACGGAACGACCGTGGCAGAGATGATGATCATGGCCAGCGGCAGGCCGAAATAGAACTGCACGAAGCGCATGCCGTCGACGTAGGCTAGGCCGGTGGTCCCGATAAAGGTAATGGCACTCGCCTGAGTCGCCATGATGGAAAGCCCCATGGCCCACCAAGGCATGCTCTTGTCGGCGAGCAGGTATCCCTGGATGGAGCCGCTCCCACGTCCTTTGTATAGACCGTAGCCGACGATCAGGACAAGCGAGACGACCAGCACTATCCAGTCGAGGATTCTCATGCGAGAGCTCTCACGGGGAAATCTGATAGCTGCGGGTGAACGCGTAAAACAACGCGATGAGGAAGAAGAGGTAGCCCACGATAGCTGCGTAGAGCTGTCCCCAGGTGTTCAGGAACGGCGGTTTATCGTCGTTCAAATCGCGCGGCATACGGGGCCTCCTTCGGAGATACCTCGACAGCATAACATCGAAATCCGCGCAGGAACGAACCCAATCCCGGCCGCCCCGGGCCGCTGAGGACACGCTGGATTGCTTGACCCGGTATGGGCTTTCTCCTACTCTGGAAAGATGCGGGAGGGCAAGGCGCCGCGCGTGAATGCGGTCCATCGCGGTCTGCAAATTTTGGAATTGCTCGCCGGGCAACGCAAGGCATGGAGCACCTCCGAGATCGCGCGACGGCTCAAGATTCCGAAAAGCACAGTGAGCTACCTGCTCCACACACTGGAGTCGCGCGGATACCTGCATCGGGAAGACGACGGGCTCTACCGGCTGAGCATGAAGCTGCTGGCGCTCGGCAGCCAAGCACAGCACGGCGTGGAAGTCCGGGAAGCCGCTTTGCCCGTTCTAAAGCGGGTCGTAGCAGAGACCGGCATCACGGGTCATCTTGGGGTGCTGGAAGGCAGCGCGGTCATCTACATCGAGCGTGTTCCGGCGCCGGGCTTCATCCAGATGGACACCTGGGTAGGTCTGCAGATGCCGCTCCACAGCACCTCTTCCGGGAAGGCGCTGTTGGCCTTTCTGCCGGAAGAACAGTTCGAACCGCTCCTGGCTGGAGTTACTTTGCGGCGGTACACGCCGAAGACGATCACGTCCTTGTCCCGCCTGCGACAGGAATTGAAGAGGATTCGGGAGACCGGTTTTGCCCTGGACGACGAGGAGAACACGCCGGGAGTCCGATGTATCGCAGCCCCGGTCTTTGACCGCTTTGGACGGGAGACAGCCGCACTGAGCCTGACGGGCGCGGCACAGCAAATCACCAACGGGTACCTGCCCCGCATTGCTGAAAAAGTGAAGGAAGCAGCGCGGCAGACGACCCGGGCCATGGGCGGAACCGTCTACGGAGCACTTCGCAAGAGCTCCTGAGTGCGGCCGCGTGCATTCGACCATGCACTCCACAGAGAAGCAGGAGAGTCTGCCCACCGCGGAATCGGCTCGAGCAGAGCGATTCCTGGTTACAAGCAGCCTGGCGCTGATGACGCTGGCGGTGTTCCTGGCGCGGAATTTCGACGATCCGTTGCTGCACGCCGTTTACCGGCTCACGCACGCTGAGAACGCCGCTCTCTGGCGGGGCATCAGCCTGCTGGGTTCCAGTCTGACACTCACGCCGGTGGTGGCTGCCGTTGTGTTATCGCTCGTCTGGCGGGGAAGAAGCATGAGCGCGCTGGCGCTGGCGCTGGGCTGGGCGGCAACCAGCCTGACTGTGGCATACCTGAAATGGCTGCTGGACCGCGACCGTCCCCCGGTTACCCCCTGGAGCTTTGCACGCGGCGATGCCTTTCCGAGCGGCCACGCGGCCCAGGCTGTATACGTTTATCTGTCTCTTGCGCTGAGATTTCTGGGCGCCCTCGCTCCGGCGGGCGGCCGACTGCTGGGAAACTACTTGGGGAAGATTTGCTGGCTGGTTCTGCTCGGCCTGCCGGCAGTCGTGGGGTACAGCCGGATCGCACTGGGAGTGCACTGGCCGAGCGATGTCTTGGGGGGCTGGGCGGTAGGCTTGTTCTTTTGTGCTCTCGCACTGGTTCTGCGGAAATCCCCTCGCCGCCAGGGGAACCCTTCCTAGGCGCGACGAGTCTGAGGGTTGCTGGGGGAAACCGAGCCGATCCATGAGTCGGGATGACACGGATTGTTCATCTCCGAAAAAAGGTTTGACGCGCTGCTGTTGAGTTTGCTACGTTTCTTCCCTGAACTTCGTCGAAGCGGCGGTTTTTCTCCAATACAACTGGTGAGGGGATTCTCAGTGCAAGCAAGGCGAGGGATTGTGTGAGAGAGGGGTCGAAGCAGAATAGACCATGTTCTTGCCGAAACAGATTTTTCTAACGCGGGGAGTGGGAAGGCACAAGGAGCAGCTATCGAGCTTTGAGCTGGCCTTGCGATCGGCCGGCATCGCAGCCTGCAACCTGGTCCAGGTCTCGAGTATTTTCCCGGGCGAGTGCAAGCTGATCAGCCGGGCCGAGGGGCTGCGGAAGCTCGTACCCGGCGAAGTAATCTTCTCTGTGATGAGTCAGAATGCCACGCTGGAACCGCACCGTCTGATCGCTGCCAGCGTGGGGTTGGCGCTGCCTGCCGACAGAAGGCTCTACGGGTATCTCTCTGAGCATCACTCGTTCGGCCAGACCGACGAGGAAGCCGGCGAGTATGCCGAAGAGCTCGCCGCAGAGATGCTGGCCACCACGCTAAATGTGGAGTTCGACTCCGACAAAAGCTGGGACGAAAAGAAGGAAATCTACCGCATCTCAAACAAGATCGTCCGCACCATGAACATTACGCAATCCGCCGTCGGGCACAAGAAGGGCAAGTGGACCACCGTCCTCGCCGCCGCGATCATGCTGGTCTAGGCACAGTTTAACCGCAAGAGAAGAAGGCCACAGTCCTTCCCGCTTTCCAGTCCTCAAGAAAGCAAATCCCCGATCTGAAACAGGTATATTCTGCGTTTGGCTTGCCAAGCGGACTACTCACGCGCCCGCATCAGGAAGTAGAGCAGTGTCAGCAAAGTGCTGAAGGCAGCGGCGACGTAGGTCATGGCCGCGGCGTTCAGAACGCGGTCCACGCCCTCGCGTTCCTGCGAGGAGATAATGCCGTGCTCGACGACCAGAACTTTGGCACGGCGCGATGCATCGAACTCGACCGGCAGCGTCACGATCTGGAAAAGTAGCACCGCAGAAAACAGGACGGCTCCGGCGAGGATCATGTTGGTCGAGGAAAGGAACAATCCGCCCAGCATCACCAGGTAGCCCACACTGGAGCCAATATTGGCCGTGGGAACCAGCATGGACCGAACCCAGAGGGGGGCGTAGTTCCGGGCGTGCTGAATGGCATGACCTGCCTCGTGCGTCGCAACACCGATGGCCGCGATGGAGTTCGAGGCATAGACGGGCTCGGACAGGGCCAGGGTCTTATTCACGGGGTTGTAATGGTCGGAGAGCATTCCGCGGGTAGGAACGACCCGCACACCGGTGATCCCGGCGCGATCGAGCATCTCCTGAGCCGCCTCGGCGCCCGTCATGCCGCGCGCCGACCGTACCTTCGAATACTTGTTGAAAGAGCTCTTCACTCGAAACGATGCCCACATGGACAGCGCCAGTCCGGGCGCGATAATCAGGAAATACATCGGATCAAAAATCATTAGCTCTCCTCCTCCGCCAGCCTCATCCCATTGTAAATGATTCACAGCCGCATTTTATTCACTCATTCGATGCTTCTCCCAGGCAATAAGTTTTTTCCTGCTAGCGGATTGAACAAGCTCCGGTTGGCGCTGCGCGACCATTTGCGGCTCCGCCCGGCGGTGCGCTACAATGCAGCCCTGCTGCTGGGTTCGAGGATCCCGGTCAGGATAGAGCAATGACTTCCCAGGAAATGGTTTCGCGGATCGCTGAGTTGGGGCCCTGGTTTTATCCCTTCGATCTGGGGCAGGGCGTGCGCACCGAGTCATCCGTGCCGGCCTCGGTCACCGGCATTTTCGAAACCCGTCTGGAGATGGTGAATCAGGTAGTCGATAGCCACTTCGGTTCTCGGCTCGCCGAGACAAGCTGCTTGGACGTCGGCTGCCACGAGGGATTCTACACGGTCGCGATGGCGCGCCGGGGGATGCGCCGCGTCGTGGGCATGGACGTCCGCGAGATCAACCTGCGCAAGGCTCGGTTCGTCGCCGATGTCCTGGGCCTGACGAATGTTTTGTTCTTTGAGGGAAACTGCGAGCAGCTTCGCGCCGACGACTTCGGGCGGTTCGACCTGACGCTGTTTCTCGGCGTGCTCTATCACCTCGAAAATCCGATGATCTGCCTGCGAAACCTGAGCGCCGTGACGAAGGAGCTCACGATCGTCGAGACGCAGGTGATCGAAGAGGTGGAAGGCTCGACCGAGTGGGGCGCGCAGGAGTGGACGCGCGGGTATCAAGGAGTGCTTGCTGTTATTGACGAATCAGCCGAATTCCACACCGACATCCGCGAAACCGGGGGAACGCCCGTTGCCCTATGCCCTTCGCCGAAAGCCCTGGCGTTTCTGCTGCGGCAGGCCGGTTTTCGGCGGGTCGAATTCGTAGCGCCCTCGCCGGGGGCCTACGAACAGCACCAGCGCGGCAGGCGCGTCGTCTGCGCCGCGTATAAGTAACAGAGCACCAAACCTGAATGCGGGCAGCCCTGGGATGCAGAACGACGGAGGATTATCTCTTCTCAAAATAAACTATGCGAATCAGCAAAGTCTATACACGCACTGGGGACGAAGGTGAAACCAGCCTGGGGACGGGTGCGCGTGCGAGCAAGGCTTCCGGGCGTGTCCGCGCTTACGGCGAGGTGGACGAGCTGAACTCGTTCCTCGGCCTAGCGCGGACGAAGATTGCCAACGTGGATTTTCAGGCATTGCTGGCAAAAATTCAGAACGAGTTGTTCATTCTGGGAGCTGATCTTGCCGTGCCTCTGCCGGGCTTATCGCATGTTCCGGACCGTCAGCGGCGCATCAGCCAGGCCGAGATTGAGGGCCTGGAAGCGGGGATTGACCATTACAACGAAATGCTCCCGCCGCTTGAGGAATTCATTCTGCCTGGTGGAAACGAAGCTGGGGCTACTCTCCACGTCGCGCGCACCGTCGCCCGGCGTGCCGAGCGCGAAGTCGTGCACCTGATGCAATCGGAAAAGCTCAACCCACACGTCCTTCCTTATCTGAATCGTCTTTCGGATTTGCTGTTTGTGCTGGCCCGGGTTGCCAATCGCCAAGCCGGCTCGGATGAAGTCTTCGCGCAGTTCCGCTAGCTGAACTGGTAATAGGAACGACTGATTCAAAACCGCGTCAGCCGGCGAAACTCGTCGTAGCGCTCGTCGATTTCGGGGCGAGTAAGCTTGCGCAAGCGTTCCAGGCCGAAGTGTTCAACGGCGTAGCTTCCCATCACCGAGCCGAAGATCATCGCCCGGCGTAGGATGTCTGGTGTTGGCGAGGTCCTGGAGACCAGGTGGGCGGCCAGGAAGCCCATAAAGCCCCCGGCAAAGCTGTCGCCTGCGCCGGTGGGGTCATACACTTCTTCCAGGGGCATGGCGGGAGCGGTGAAGATCTCGCCGTCTCGAAACAGCGTCGCACCGCTGTCGCCGCGTTTGATGACGACCGTCTGTGGTCCCATGGCGTGGATAGCCCGGGCAGCCTTGACGAGATTATGCTCGCTGCTCAGCTGGCGGGCTTCCGAATCATTGATGATCAACATACTGATTCCTTGCAAGGTCTCTTCGAGGTGTTCGCGCTTGCTCGAGATCCATAGATTCATGGTGTCGCCGCCGACGAGATGCGGGTTCTCCATCTGACGCTGAACAAGCAATTGCAGTTCGGGATCAATGTTGCCAAGAAACAGGTAGGGCGTCTGGCGGTAATGCAGCGGCAGTTTGGGCTCGAAGTCCGCAAACACATTCAGGTCGGTCACGAGCGTCGTCCGATCATTCAGGTCGGCGCTGTATTCCCCGGACCAGAAAAAAGTCTTGCCTGTTACGCGCTCCAGCCCTTCCGTGCAGATGCCCCGCTCGACGAAAACCTGATGGTGTTCGTCCTCAAAGTCATCGCCTACCACGCCGACGACACGCACTCGCGTGAAATAGCTTGCCGCGACGGAAAAGTAAGTTGCCGAGCCACCGATCATGCGGTCCACGGCTCCGTGCGGCGTGCGCACGGCGTCAAAGGCGACCGACCCTACTACCAACAACCTCATGGCTCCTCTCCCCTCAATTCTCTTCTCCCGATGACAGGTATTTCTCGATCAGCAGGCCGAGCTTCTTCCGGCCGTCGGCTGGTATCTTGTCCCGCGCCGTAATAATGGCGTTCTCGAGCGCCGAGCCACAGCGGCAACTGCGTTCCGCGGGGATGCGCGGCAGCACCTCGCACAGCACCTTCGCGGCATTCTCGGAGTTGCGGATCAGGTGCTCGATTACTTGTTGAATCGTCACCGAGTCATGGTCCGGGTGCCAGCAATCGAAGTCGGTGACCATCGCCACGGTGGCGTAGCAAATCTCGGCTTCGCGCGCCAGCTTAGCTTCCTGCAGGTTCGTCATGCCGATCACGTCCATGCCCCACGAACGGTAAACTTGCGACTCGGCCTTGGTTGAAAACGCCGGACCTTCCATGCAGATATAAGTTCCGCCGCGCCGCAGCGGGACTTGCGCCGCACCGCACGCCGTTTCGAGTGCACTCAACAGAGTGGGACATACCGGGTCAGCAAACGTGATGTGCGCCACGATCCCGCCGCCGAAAAACGTTGAGACGCGCCCCCGCGTGCGGTCGAAAAACTGGTCCGGCAACACGAACGTGGAGGGCGGTAGATCTTCTCGGAGTGAGCCACAGGCGCTGAACGACAATATCCGCTCCGCCCCGAGCATCTTGAATCCGTAAATGTTGGCCCGGAAATTGAGCTCCGAAGGCAGGATGCGATGTCCTCGGCCGTGCCGTGCTAGGAACGCCACCCGGCGTCCTCCCATTTCTCCGACGACGTAGGCCTCCGAGGGCGCGCCCCACGGCGTCTCGAGCGTTACCTCTTCTGACTCGTGGAATCCCGGAAGTGAATAAAATCCGCTGCCGCCGATTACGCCGATTTCTACTTGAGTCATTTCGCTCCCTGGGGTGAGTGGTGAGCGATCCGTGTCGAGTGGCGTCTAGCGTCCATCGGTATGCTCAACCAGTTCCAGCAGCACGCCACCGGCGCTCGACGGATGGATAAACACGTACCGGTGCCCGCCCGCGCCAATTCCTGGCTCCGCATCGATTATCTTAATCCCGTGCTGTTTTAGTCGCGCCACGGCACGATCGAGGTCCGGCACGCGCAGGCTGATGTGGTGCAAGCCCGGCCCACGCTTGGCGAGAAAGCGGGCGACCGGCGAATCCGCTGCCGCCGCTTCCATCAACTCGATCCGGCTGTCCCCCACCGGCAGCATCGCAACGCGCGTTTTCTCCTTCGGGATGAGTTCGTAGCCCGCAACTGTCAGCCCGAGCACCCCCTCATAGAATCGAACTGCGTCGGCGAGAGATTCGACCGCTACGCCAAGATGATCCAAAACCGCGGCGGCTTCGTCCCGGCAACTCGAAGCGGCATCGGGATGTGCTTTCGCCCGTTCCAGAATCTCGTCGGCAACCGAATACGGGTCCGTCTGCCGCGCCGCTACCGCTGCGGCGTATTGCTGTAGCCCGCCGTCCCGCAGCACGCCGCTCAGAACGCCTTCCAGCATCCGTTCTCGGAGCAGTTCGACCAGGCACTGCCGCCAGCGCTCGATCTTCCGTTGCTCAAGCTTACCATTGCTTCGCGATGCATCCAGATGCCGGGACACGGCCTCCAGCAGTTCTTCCAAGCCCTCCTGTCGTGCAGCGACGGTCCGGCAAATTGGATGCGACGACGAGGCAGCCTTGTCGTTGCCCGCGACACTCAACAGAGCTCGAACTTCCGCCTCGACGCGGTCGGTTCCCTCGAGGTCCGACTTGTTGAGCACGAAAATGTCGGCAATCTCCATTATCCCGGCCTTAAAGGCTTGCACGTCGTCTCCCAGGCCAGGCACCAGCAGTACGAGCGTCACGTCGACGATGCGCATGACGTCGACCTCGTCCTGGCCGACGCCGACCGTTTCGATCAGGATATAGTCCTTCCCGGCCGCATCGAGCACCATGGCGGCGTCAAGCGTGCCTGCCGCAAGCCCTCCGACCGCACCCCGCGTCGCCATCGAGCGAATGTAGGTGCCGGGATCGGCGGAATGCGCCTGCATCCGGACACGGTCGCCCAAGATAGCTCCGCCGCTGAAAGGACTGCTTGGGTCAACCGCCAAGATTCCCACCGTTTTTCCCTGACGGCGCAACAGCGCAGCCAAACCGTCCACCAGTGTGCTCTTGCCGGTTCCGGGCGTGCCCGTGACGCCAAGGATCGTGGCGCGGCCGGTGTGCCGGTACAACCGTTGCAACAGCTCGTGTGCCGGAGGTTCCCGATTCTCCACCGTGCTGATGGCCCGCGCCACGGCGCGTTCGTCCCCGCCCAGAATCGCTTCGATCCATGAGTCCATTTTATTGTTGGGCCGCTTTTCAGTCTTGGCTCTCGTCCCATTCCTTGACGTGCGGCGCGATATCGTTTTCGGCGAACTCACGCACTGCATACCGAACTTGTTCTTGGTTGGCGGTGAGATCGAGTGACAAGAAATTCCTCCATCGCGTGCCCGAGGGGGCTTGCTCTGTTGCTAGTCGATTGATAACAATACACTTATATCACATCTTCAGGAAAGAATTCAATCAAGCAAAGGGATCTGCCCGGTAGGCCAGGTCCCTCCAATGGTGGAGTCTCTCTAAACGCCAAACAATCAACGGACGGCTGCCGCTCTCCATCACGCCGTGCGCTTCAACTCCTCTTCCTTATCTTCGAGAGCAGCTTGTGCGGCAGCGAGGCGGGCGATGGGCACGCGGTAGGGCGAGCAACTGACGTAGTCGAGTCCAGCTTGGTGGCAGAACTCGACCGACGCCGGGTCGCCACCGTGCTCGCCGCAGATACCGACTTCGAGGTCTGGCCGCGTCTTGCGGCCGCGCTCCGTGCCGATGCGGACCATCTCGCCCACGCCGACCCGGTCAACCACCACGAACGGATCGTGTTCGAGCACTCCTTCGCGCGTGTAAGCCTCCAAGAACTTGCCGCTGTCGTCGCGTGAGTAGCCGTATGTCGTCTGCGTCAGGTCATTGGTGCCGAAGCTGAAGAACTCGGCGTCGCGCGCGATTTCGTCCGCGATCAGGCAGGTCCGCGGCAACTCGACCATCGTGCCGACGAGATACTTGACGCGGATGCCCCGTTTGGCAAACACTTCCTCGGCGGTGCGGTCAGCAATCTCCTTCTGCAACTGAACCTCGCGCCCGGTGGCAGCCAGCGGGATCATGATTTCCGGGATCACCTTCTTGCCTTCTTTGGCGACGTGGCAGGCGGCCTGGAAGATGGCGCGGCATTGCATCTCGGAGACTTCCGGGTAGAGAATCCCGAGGCGGCAGCCGCGCAGCCCGAGCATCGGATTCGCCTCATGGAGCTGCTCCACGCGGGCCAGCAGCCGCTCTTTTTCCTTAAGCTTCGGGGAGCGGGATTTCTTCGCCCGCAGTAGCGCCACCTCTACCATCAGTTTCTCCCGCCGCGGCAGGAATTCGTGCAACGGCGGATCGAGCAGCCGGATGATAACCGGCAGACCCTCCATCGCCCGGAAGAGGCCGATGAAGTCCTTCCGCTGCATCGGCAGCAACTTGGCCAGCTGCTTGCGGCGCTCCTTCTCGGTGTGCGCCAGGATCATGGCCTGCATGTGCGGAATGCGTTCTTCGTCGAAAAACATGTGTTCGGTGCGGCACAGGCCGATGCCTTCCGCGCCGAAGCGGCGTGCCACGAGAGCGTCGCGCGGAATGTCGGCGTTGGCCCGGACACCCAGACGCCGGAACTCATCCGCCCAGCTCATAAACTTTGCGAAGTCGCCGCTCGTTGGGTTCGGCTCCACCGTGGAAACCTGGCCGAGAATGACGCGACCGGTCGTGCCGTCGAGCGAAATCCAGTCTCCCTCTTTGATGGTAAGTTTCTCGACCGTCATCTGTTTCTTTTTGTCATCTACATGAACCGCGCCTGCGCCAGCTACGCAGCACTTTCCCATACCCCGCGCCACCACCGCAGCGTGACTCGTCATACCGCCGCGCGAAGTCAGGATTCCGGCGGCAACGTCCATCCCTTGGATGTCGTCCGGCACGGTTTCCGGGCGGACCAGAATCATCGGGTGCTTCTTTCCCTGCTGCACTGCGTCTTCGGTGTTGAACACCGCCTGCCCCACGGCCGCCCCGGGAGAAGCGGGAAGCCCGCGAGCGATCACCTTGACGGGCTTGCTTTCGTCCAGCACCGGATGGAGCAACTGTTCGAGCTGGTTTGGATCGACCCGCAGAATTGCATCCCGCTTGGTCAGCAGCCCTTCCTCGACCATATCCACCGCGATACGGACGGCAGCCCTGCCGGTTCGCTTGCCGTTGCGTGTCTGGAGCATGAAGACCCGGCCCTGCTGGATGGTGAACTCAAAGTCCTGCATGTCCTTGTAGTGGCGTTCCAAGCGTTCCGTCATCTCGCGGAGCTGTGCGTAAACGTCCGGCATGATCGCCTTCAACTGCTTGATCGGCACAGGGGTGTAGGTGCCCGCCACCACGTCCTCCCCCTGTGCGTTCAACAGAAACTCGCCGAAGAACTCCTTCTCGCCGGTCGAGGGATTACGCGTGAATCCGACCCCGGTACCGCTCGTTTCGCCGAGGTTCCCGAAGACCATGGCTTGCACGTTGACCGCCGTGCCCAGCGTTTCCGGAATCTCGTTCATGTGCCGGTAGTGGACCGCGCGCGGATTGTACCAGGAGCGGAACACGGCATCGCGCGCCATCGCCAGTTGTTTCGTAGTGTTCTGAGGAAACGGTGTGCCGGTCTTCTTCTGCACCAGGCTCTTGTACTCCCGGATGACGCCTTCGAGGGCCTTCGCGCTCAGGTCGCTGTCTGAGAGGACCCTGTTGCGCTTCTTCGTTCTTTCGAACAAGAGGTCGAAATTCCCCTTGGGGATCTCGAGTACGACGTTACCGAACATCTGGATGAACCGCCGGTAGCAGTCCATGGCGAAGCGCGAGTTGTCGCTCCGGGCCGCCAGTGTCTTGGTCGTCTGATCGTTCAATCCCAGATTCAGGATGGTGTCCATCATGCCGGGCATCGAAAACTTGGCGCCGGACCGCACGCTCACCAGCAGCGGATTGTCCCGGGCGCCGAGTTGCTGCCCGGTTGCCTGTTCGAGCCGTGTCACGGCCTGCCGGAATTCCTTCTCGATCGCCTCCGGCAGTGTCCCATCGTTCTCGAAATACGCCCGGCAGCTCTGCGTGGAAATGGTAAACCCGGGTGGAACAGGCAACCCGGCGTTGGTCATCTCTGCCAGCCCGGCTCCCTTTCCCCCGAGTTCGTCCTTCATTCCGCCGTTCCCGTCCGCGCGTCCCTGGGCGAAAAAGTATACATGCGGCTCACTCATTGGATAGTCCTCCTCTGCCGGGCATCCGAATGTTAGACGCCTATTGTACTCCGGCCTTCTTTTCTTCCGTGGTAACGATCTCGGAAAAATCTGCAAGGGTGGAAAATTCGTTCAGAAGGTGTTGCAGCAGGGTCAGGCGATTCTGGCGAACGGTTTCCTGCGGGGCCATGACCAGCACCGTGTCGAAGAAGCTGTCGACCGAGGACCGCAGCGCCGCGATCGCCTGGAGCGCTGCCACGTAATTCCCCTCGCGCTTCCACTGTGCTACACGCTCCGCCGCAGTCCGGTACTGCTCGTAGAGGTCCGATTCCGGTCCCGGCTCGAAAAGGCCAGGTTCGAGCTTCCCCGGAGTAAAGTTGTGTGCCTGCTCGGCCTGCCGCAGGATATTCTTGATTCGCTTGAACGCGGCTGCCAGCGGCTCGAAGTTCTCCGTCGGGCGGACTTGGGCCACGGCGGCGGCTCTCTCGATCGTTTCCGCCACTCCCTCGCTGCCGGCCCCGAGCACGGCGTTCACCTCGTCGTAGGCGAAGCCGCGCACTTCTTGCAAGTAAAACCGAAGCCGCTCCGTCAGGAAGGACGACAGATCCTTCATCACGGTATCTCGCTTCCAATTTGGCACCCTGCCCTCAGCCTTGGCGCTCTGATACACCGATACCGCATCCTCGATCAGGCAACTGGTGGGCAGCCGAATGGTATGGTCGGACAGAATCTTGATCACGCCGTTGGCAGCGCGCCGCAGCCCGTACGGGTCCTTGGACCCCGAAGGCGTGAGACCGATCCCGAAGAACCCAGTCAATGTGTCTACCCGGTCGACGAGCGAAACCAGCGCCCCGGCCAGCGTACGCGGGGAAGCGTCCTCGACGTTCACCGGTTTGTAGTGGTCGTATATCGCATCGGCCACTTCGTCCGGCAGTCCTTCGCGCCGCGCGTAAAGCCCGCCGATCACGCCCTGCAGTTCCGTGAATTCTTTGACCAGATCGGTCGTCAGATCGCACTTCGCGAGCCGAGCCGCGCTCTGGATGGCGTCCAGCTTCTCCATCTGCCCTAGCCGCGCGTCGAACGCTGCCGCCAGCCTCCGCATGCGGTCCGCTTTGTGGAAATAGGAGCCGAGTTGCGACTGGAACGTCACCTGCCGCAGCGACTCCAGGCGCTGCTCCAGGCGCGTTTCAGCGTCAGACTCCCAGAAAAACTGGGCGTCGGTGAACCGCGCTTGCAGCACCCGCTCGTGCCCGTGCCGGATCGCTCCCGCCGCGTCCACATCCCGGTCCATCACGGCCACAAACCGCGGCGCCAGCGTTCCGTCCGCTCGTTCGAGCGAAAGGTATTTCTGGTGTCCTTTCATCACCGTGATCAGGACTTCGTCGGGTAGCGAAAGGAACGACGGATCGAATTCTCCCAGCAGCGGAGTGGGATACTCCGTGAGATAGACCAGCGTGTGCAACAGCTCCTCGTTCGCTTTGATCTGGAGCCCAGTGCCCGATGGCAGCAATGCTTGTGCCCCGTCGAGAATACGAGACTTGCGCTCTTTCGGATCGACCAAAACGAAGTTCGCTGCCAGCGTCTTTCGGTAGCCGGCGAAGTTACGCACCGGCAGCGACCGTTTGCCGAGCAGCCGGTGTCCAAACGTTTTCGATACGGCACGCACGGAGCCGATCGCGCACGGGACCACCTTCCCGCCCAGTAGCGCCAGCAGCGACCGGATCGGTCGAATGAACCGCGGCCCGGATTTTCCCTCCCAGTACATCTTTCGTGGAAACGGAATGGCAAGCACGGCTTGTGGAATCAGATCCGCCAGGATATCGGTGGCCGACCGTCCAGGATCCTTTTTTTGAAAAACCAGATATTCCCCTTTCGGGGTGGGAACCGTTTCGAGGCCCTCCAGCGTTGTTCCCATCTTGGCGGCGAAGGCCTTGGCTGCCGCGGTAGGCTTCCCGTCCGCATCGAAGGCGACTCGCTTGGGCGGGCCCTGGACTGTCGCAACCAAACTCGGCTGGTGAGCCGGAAGACGAGGACAATAGGCGATCAGGCGTCGCGGCGTCGCGTACATTTCGAGTGAAACCGCAGGTTCTCCGGAAAGCCGCGCCTCACGCAAGCCTTCTTCCAGGAGACGCTTCAAATCCGATACCGCGCCTTCGATCATCCAGGCGGGAATCTCTTCGACGCCGACTTCGAGCAAGAATTCTGGTTCTGAAGCTTCAGCGCGCAACGGTCGCTTCCCGTGGTCCTGTGAATGCAGGCCCAGACAGCCTTGATAGGTCAAGCTGTTCCAGATAGGCTGCGGCGACGCCGCAAGCCAGTGTGCGGACCCGCGCGATCACCGAAGCCCGTTCGGTCACGCTCAACGCGCCGCGCGAGTCGAGCAAATTGAACAGATGCGAACACTTAAGCACCAAGTCGTAGGTCGCTAGCACCGGAAACCGGGCCTTGGCTTCCAGGTCTTCGAGCTTCGCGAACGCGTCCAGCAAGCGGCGGCACTCTTGCTCATTGAGATCGAACTGCTTCCAGAGCATTTTCACGTCGGCCATCTCGAAGTTGTATACGGAAAACTGCTGTTCTTCCTGCCAGCGCACCTGCCCGTAGGTCGTGTTCTCGTTCCACCGAAGTGAATACACGCTGTCGGTGTCCTGTAGAAACGCCGCGATCCGCTCCAGACCGTAGGTCAGTTCGACCGAGATCGGGTCGAGATCAATGCCACCGCACTGCTGGAAGTACGTGAACTGCGTGATCTCCAGCCCGTCGAGCATCACCTGCCAGCCCACACCCCACGCCCCCAGTGTCGGGTTCTCCCAATTGTCCTCCTCGAACTTCACGTCGTGATGCTGGAGGTCGATCCCGACCTGTTCGAGACTCGCCAGGTAGGTATCCTGCACCTCGGCCGGCGAGGGCTTCAGAATCACCTGCCATTGCAGGTGCTTGTAGAGGCGGTTCGGGTTCTCCCCGTAGCGTCCGTCGTCGGGGCGCCGGCTTGGCTGCACATAGGCCACACGGTACGGTTCCGGCCCTAGCGCCCTCAGAAATGTCTCTGGACAACTCGTCCCCGCGCCCACTTCGATATCGTAGGGTTGCTGCAGAATGCAGCTCTGTCCGGCCCAGAATTCGCTCAGGCGCAGGATCAGGTCCTGTAGTGTCGCCGCCGCCTTCTTGGCTGCTGCAGCGGTCTTCGCAGCGGCTTTCGAATTGGCCTTGGTCGTCTTGCGGGTAGCCATCAGACTGTAAACTCACTCTTCCCGCTCAATGGGTCAGCCGGTGGAATGTAGCGATGAGGGCTAACTTACTCCAGTTCTTCCAACTGTCTCCGCGTCACCAGGCGGCGTTCCATATGCCGCTCCATTTCCTGCCACAGGAACTTCCGCAAGTCTGCCGCAAAGCGCTGCTTCCAGCCCACGGCCGGAATCTTCGTCAGTGACTCGGCCCGCATCCGCCGCGCCATGCCACGGGAATCCGCCGTGAGCGTCGAACTTCCGTCGGTACGGCACACCCGGCACCGCAAGCCTTCCGACGAGGTCCGAAACCACGCCGGCTCATTCGGTTCGAGGACTTCTCTGCAGCGCAGACAAGCGTCCAGCGGAGGCAGAAAACCCGCAAAATTCACCGCCCACAGGTCGAAGTACGTCACCGGCCGCCAGATCTCGCCGGTCCGCCGAATTTCCTCGATCACCAGCAAGATCAGCCGGAAAAAAGGGTCGTTCGCCTCGCGCTCCGGCAGAAGCTGCTCAGCCACTTCCGCGACATGGCTGAACGCTACCGTCGCGTCGTAATCGCTCTGCACATCGAAAAACGATTCCAGCAGTTCGCAAGACTCGAGCCGCACTAAATCCTGCGCCTCGCGCTCCGAATACCGCAGCCGCACGTGCGACAGCAACTCCAGCCCGGCCCCAAACCGCTTGACGCTCCGGCGCGCGTTCGGCGCTACTCCCCGCGTCCGGCCCCCAGCCCGCGAGAAAAAGCTCACGATCTTGTCCGCTTCTTTGAGCGGATAGCTGCGGAGAATGATCGCTTCCGTCTCCCGAACCGGCATGGTAGAACTCTGGATTGGCTCGTGCTCCTAGACGCAAGTGGTTGAAAGTCTGGGTCAATAGCTGTGCCGATGACCGGGACCCATAGCCCTACACCCGAAACCCAAAAACTTAGCATAGAACCGATTCACGGAGCAACAAGGTGGGAGAAGGGGTAGTATCTCAGTTTGAATCATCTGGTGGTTCTAGCGGGTTTGGTACAGGTGCGGTTAGCTGCTCTCTCATGTGTTTGTAGCTCCACGCCGTATGGTCCACTCGACACACCGGCCGTACGGTATGTGCAATGCTGCCGGACGTCCAGATTCAACTTCCCTCCTATAAGAGCCAAGAGGCTTCCATGCAATGCTGATCTCGATTTCCGTCTGGCCCGAGAGTTCCAAAAAGCGAAGAATGTGGAAGCTGTGTCAGCAATAACCCATCGCAAACTTCGCTGGCTTCCCTTATCAAGGCCCATTCTCTTGTTGTCATGCGATAGCCAGACCTGAAAATCATAGGGGAATTCCTTGCCTTGCCCATTTTGACTCGAATTCACACAAGCTACTTCTGCGAAGGCCACCGCTCGACCACCACTTTCGCCTCCGTGTAGAACTCGACCGCGTGGCGGCCCTGCCCGTGCAGGTCGCCGAAGAAGCTGTCCTTCCATCCGCTGAACGGATAAAACGCCATCGGGGCGGCCACACCCACGTTGATGCCGATGTTACCTGCCGCAACGCGATAGCGAAACTCCCGCGCCGCCGCTCCGCTTGCCGTGAACAGGCATGCCATGTTCCCGTAGCTTGTGCTGTTCGCGAGCGCGATGGCTTCGTCCAAATCGTGCGCCGGCAGCAGGTTCAGCACGGGGCCAAACACCTCCGTGCGCAGAATCTCGCCGTCTGGCTTTGCGCTTTCGAGAACCGTCGGGTGGAGGAAATTCCCCTGCTCGTATTTCTCGACCTGGTTGCCGCGCCCGTCCACCAGCAGCCGCACGTTGTCCCGGCAGGCGCCTTCGATCAGGCTCTCGATGCGGGTCTTGCTTTCCGGCGTGATCACCGGACCCATCTGCACGCCGTCTTCCAGGCCGTACCCCACATGCCGTGTCGCTGCCGCCTCGCTGATTGCTTCGGTGAACGGCCGCTGCGCCTCGCCCACCAAAATAGCCAGCGACGCCGCCAGGCACCGCTGCCCGGCGCAGCCGAACGCGCTTTCCGCGGTCACCTGCGTGGTCGCTTCGATATCAGCGTCCGGCATCACTACGACCGCGTTCTTCGCGCCGCCCTGGCACTGCGCGCGTTTCCCGTTCGCCGTCGCCCGCTGATAGACGTACTTCGCGACCCGCGTGGAGCCCACAAACGAAACGGCGCGGATTGTCGGATGATCGAGCAGTGCGTCCACCGTTGGCTTTGCTCCATGCACGAGTTGCACCACGCCCTTCGGAAACCCAGCCTGATCAAGCAATTCATATAGCCGGGCGCTGGTGATCGGCACTTTCTCGCTCGGCTTCAGGATGAAGCAATTCCCCAACGCCACGGCGTAGGGCAGGAACCACAGCGGGATCATGCTTGGAAAATTGAACGGTGTAATCGCCGCCGCGACGCCCAAGGGCTGCCGGAACATGTGCTCGTCAATGCCTCGCGCCACATCCTCGTTGTTGTAGCCCTGCATCAGGCTCGGTGCGCCGCACGCCACCTCCACATTTTCGATGCCGCGCCGCAGCTCCCCGACCGATTCCGCGTACGTCTTGCCGCACTCTTTGGTGACGGTCCGCGCCAGGTCTTCCAGGTTGGCTTCGAGCAGTTGCTTCAACCGGAAGAGCGGCTGCACCCGCTCGGGCACCGGCGTCCTGCGCCATACCGAAGCTGCTTTCGCCGCGCACCGCGCCGCCTCGTCGACGTCGGTCGCCGTAGAAACGGGCACCCGCGTTAGCACCTCAGCCGTAGCCGGATTCGTCACATTCAAACGTTCGGTGGACGCCGATTCGCGCCAAACTCCCCCGACATAATTCGCCAGCGTCTCTTGATTGATTCCCATGGCTTGATGGTACTCATCTCGTGGACCCGCAGCCGATTCACCAGTGCTGCTCCACCTGTTGGTTGCCCTTCTGATTCACAAAGAAGAAACGGAAGGTGATCGTTTCCGCGATGGCTATCGTACCGCCCGAACAGCCGGGGAGGATGCTTCCGCTTGCTTCCGCCTGGCCGCCGAATACGCGGAGCGCGCCGACCGCATGGCCACTTTGCGCCGCAGCCGCCGCCACGCAATCACAACGGACGTCACGCACAGCCCCGTACCGCCGAGCATCAGAACCAGCACGGTGAAGTCCCATGCCGGCCGGTAGCGGTAGAGCCAGGGCAGGTCGAACGAATGCAGCCCATTGTACAGCCAGCGGTTCCAGCGCCCGCCGCGGCCGTAGCTCCGCACGACCCGCCCCGTCCGTAGGTCCACGTAGTACATCGAGCCTTCGCTGTCGTCCAGGCGCACGAACAGCGCCGGCAGCAGCAATTGCCCCGCGCGGTCCACGTAATAGGCTTCGTATTCCTGGACGAGGCGGACCTCGGTCAGTGCGTGCGGCGTGGCGGCGCTCGCAACAACGTCCCGCACGTGGCCCGCGTCGAACTGCTCCTGCGGATGCCCCAGCACCGGAATAATCAGCGACCGCTGCGGTGTCTCCGTTGCCAGGTAGACCGGCTTGCCGGCGAAGAACGCCAGCTCCGCTTCTTTCACGCGCAGCGACTGGCTCACGCGTGCCAGCGCTTCCCGGGGATGCTCGGCGGCAAACGCTTCCGGCCGCCACTCCGTCCCGCGCAACCCCTCCTGCAGATCGAAGCTTCCCCGTCCCCCGAGCCATGCAAACGGCCCCATAGACAACATGCCACTGAAGGCCCACGTGCAGGCAAACAGGCCGAAGATCAACCCCAGCATCGTGTGCCAGCGTTTCTGGCCCGAGTATGGGATGCTCGAACGGCCCTCCGGCGAGACCACTGCCCGCCAGAGTTTCCCGTGGGCATCCTTTGTCCCTGCCGGGCTTTCGGGAAATCGGAACCGTCGCTTCGACGGCGAACAGAGCCAGATTCCCACCACGATCCCGAACAGTGTCATCACCGTACCGATTCCCGACGACCACACCACGATGTCGTACCACAGCGGCTGGTTCCTGCGCAACGGCGCGAAGTACAGCCAGTGCGGGATGGCCCCCAAGTATGCCCAGAACCGCGAGCTGCGCGTGGTGTGCTGCACCACTTCGCCCGTCACCTGCGAGACGTATGCCACTTCGCCGTCCGGCCACCCGTACTGAAACAGCGGACGCAGCGCGGCATATCCCGAAAGCGTCCACTGGTCCGCTTCGTCGAGCAGTCCCTGAAACTCCGCTGTGTCCGCCGGCTGCCCGGTCCATGCGGACGCGATACGCAGCGCCCGCTCCGCCTCAATTTCCCCGGTTTCATAGATCGGTTCGCCGGTGTCCGCGTAGGCCACCAACTGGTCCGCGCCGTAGTGGAAGCGATATACCGGCCGCCCGTCAAGCATGTTGATCCGAACACGATCCGGCGGCAGCCCAAGCTCCAGCCGCTGATAGGCCTCTTCCGGCGAGATGAGAATCCGGGATGCGTCGAGCGCATCTGCCCGTGCCAGGCTCGCCGTGCGGCTGATCTCCGGATAGCCCCAGTACATCATCACGATCCCGGAGATGAACCACACCAGGAACAGCGCGCAGAACGCCACACCCATCCAGCGATGGATGAGCATGGCGTACTTGCGCAGTAGGATACCGGTCTTGGACATGGCAGACCCGCCCCCGGAGGAAACCAGCTTTACTGTTCTGGCAGCGTCGTCACGTCCATGAGCTCGTAGGTCTTGGGAGGAGTCCCGTAGCGAAACTCCTGTGCAGAACTGAAAAAGCCGGAACTCGTGATCGTGATCGTGATCGGATGCTCCTCCAGATTTTCCCAGTACCAGCCGTGGATTCCGGAAAATGGTGCCTTATAGCTTCCGTGTCCCCGTGCCTTCTCCGCCCTCTCGAAGAATTCAGCGTATCCCTGCGGCCCTCCTTCCGGCTCGCTGTGCATCTCCACCTTCACCGGCACGGATGCGACCCAGGAATAGACCATTGTATCGCCCTGTTCCATTCCATACTTGTATTCCACCCAATCGAGCGGCTCGAGCTTTATGACAATCGAATCCTGCTTGTACGTGTTTTGCTTCACCGTATGGGCTTCCGGGGTCGGAGTGGGCGCCCCCGGAGGCAATTGCTCCGTCTCCTGCGCCCCCCAGGCTCTCTCCGGTGGTCGGCCCTCGCCCGGGAAGGGAAGCAACAGCCCCAGAACCACCCCTGCGGCCAACAGTCTGCCCCTCACCTTCTGCCTGCGTGCCCTTTGCATGTCTCCTATCCGCATAGTCCCCTCCCTGACACTATTCTTCGCAAACGGTCTTGCCGGGTCCCTCTAATTGAACCGAAGCCGGATCGTGGTTGAAACATTGATCGGCTGCCCGGGGAAAACCAGATTGGAAAAATGTCCCGGCAGGAAATAGCGCTCCCGGTTGAACAGATTTTCCGCGTTCAGGCTCCATTCCCACAGTCTCTCGGCACGGTAACCCACGGCGCTCGAAAAGACTGTGAATCCGCCGATCCGAGCCGTGTTGTTGGTGTTTGCAAATTGCGATCCTACGTACCGCATGCCGATGCTGGCGTTGAACCCCGACGCAAAGTCCTTCCGCAGCCAGGCGTTGGCCGTGTGCTTCGGTACGTAGCGCGGCTGCAGTCCGGTCAGTCCCAGGTCATCGGCGTCCTCGAAGCGCGGCTGTGCGAAACCGTAGTTGAGCCACAAGTAGGTCCGCCCGCCCAGATCGGTGTTGACATCGAGCTCGACTCCCTGCGATCTCTGTTCTCCTACTTGGACGACAACGGGTCCGCCTTCGCGCAACCCAATGTTGTTCTGAATCAGGTAGTAGAACGCCAGGTTTGTATTCACTCGGCTGCCCAGACCCCGCCAGCGGTGCCCGATCTCATAGTTTCGCGCCGTGCGCGGATCTAGCTCCGATCCGTCCTCGGGAATGGTTCTCACCGGAGTGAACGAGCTGGACGTGCCGAAATAGAACTGCTGGTCGTATCCCGGCGAGTATACAAAGCCCGCCCGATAGGTGTATGCGGTCTGGTTCCGCTCCTGAATGCCGAAGATGTCGCTTGGATCGGACGTATAGTAGCGGTAGCGGTCGCGGTTGTAGTCGTCGAATCTCCCGCCTACATTGATCTTTAATTGCGGCAGGATGTCGATCTGGTCCTGCCAGTAGAAGCTGTGAAACCGGTCTTCCACGAACGTCTTCCGCGCGATCGTGTCATTGTCCAGAGGTGCCTGCGTTTCTTGGAGCGTAGAGACGTTCATCGGAGCGACCGATGCCCAATAGCCGCACACGCATGAATTGTCCCCAGCCGTCACGTCCGTCCGGTAGTCGTCTTTCTGATACTCGTACCCGAGCACCACGTGGTGTTGACCGAACCCGTCGATGTACCCTGTCAGTTCCAACTGGTTCTGGATCGGCGTCCGGTGGTGATGGAAATCGAGTGGTTCACGAAAGACCTGGTTGTTCTCCGGATCGCCGTAGATTCCCTCGGTTACGAAATAGCGGTCGCTGGTTTTCTGTACCAGGAAGCTGTTCCGGAACTCCCAGTTGGGCGCCAGGCTCAACGTGAACGCGGCCTGCGTTTGCGAGTCCCTGATCAGCGCCTCATCCTGCGGCAGGCTGAAGCGCAGCTCGGGTTTGTAGCTCGGCAGCCCCGTAATATTCAGCGGTACGCCCCCGTCACCGTCGAAGCGGTCGCGGTTGAGCGTTTCGTGCACAGTCAGGCGTGCCCGCTCGCCGATGTTCCAGGTGACCGACGGCGAGAGATTGAACCGATCCGCCCCGGCGCCCCGCCAGCCGTCCGCATGTTCGTAGCTGACCCCCAAGCGATAGAGGAGCGTGTCGTTTGCCGTTAGCGGACCCGTAAAGCCCCCAGCCACTTGGTGCGTGTTGAACCGGCCTCCCCGGTACTTGAAATCGTATGCCCGGACCGGCTCCGGCTTCTTGCGGATCAGATTGATGGCGCCGCCTACCGCCCCACGGCCGTAGAGGATTGAACTGGGTCCCTTCAGCACCTCTACGCTCTGGATGTTATCTGTCTGCGTGGAGTAGCGGTTTCCTTGAAACCGCATTCCGTCGATTAGCATCGCATTCGAATCGTCACGGTCGCGATCCGTAAAGCCGCGGATTGTATACTGCTCGTAGACGCCGTACCACCGGAACGCCTGGACGCCGGACGCGTTCTTCAGCGCCTCGGCCAGCGAGTTGATCCCCTGCTGCTGCATCAGTTCCTGAGGAATCGAGCTGACCTGAACTGGGACGTCGTCGTTTGGCACGGACAGCCGCGTCGCCGTCGCCCGGCCCTCGACGGCGGTGACTGTTACTGTCGTAGACACCCGGCCCACCGAGAACACCACGTCCACGGGTCCTGTATTGGGACCCAGCGCCACGTTGCGGACCAGAGGCTCAAAGCCCTCGCGGGTGAACGACAACTCGTAACTACCCGCCGTCAGACTGTCGAACCGGTAGTTGCCCATGTCGTCGGTCATCACCGTTCGCACCGCCGCCCCTGTGCCTGCTCCGCGCACTGTCACCATTGCATTCGGCACCACGCCGTCGGCGTCCCGAACGGTTCCGGAAATCGAAAGCTGTTGCGCGAAGCCCGCCGTTCCGCCAATCCAGATCAACAATACTACACTCGAAAGCCTCGTCAGGAAGCTTCTCCGTGCCAACCGGAGCTCACTCTGGTCACGCCAATACCCTATGTCAAACTTCCTCATAGTCACCTCATTCTTTCTGACCCACCGAATCGTTCCCTGCGGCCGGCTGCCTAGTCGTTGCTTTCGCGCCATTCGGCCGTTGAGGGGCCGCACGCTCCTGCGGCGCTCCATGCGGAGCTGCCCACGAATGCTCAGCGCGAATGATTTGCTAGTTACGAACGATGGAGGTTAACTGAGGAATCTGGGAGGGTGGAACGGAACGGGAAGGGGAACGTCGGCCATCAGCTCAGCCGGGGGGGCGATGCTGGCTGGAGTCACTTCCAGAACCGCATGGTAGACCGGGGCAGATACCCTGTCCATCGTTGCACGCGGCGCCGTCAGCCAACCCTCGACGTCCTTGCAGTGCTGCATAGCGTTCCCTTCTTTGGTGTTGTGCGTGCAGAGTTCAATCGAGAGATAGAAACGGCTCAGGTGGAATCCGAACACCACCACCATAGCCAGCGCAATAGCCCGCGCGGCAATCGAAACCCTCTGCTTCTGCCTTCTATCCAATCAGAACTCCTGGTTACTTTCCGCTGACCTAAACTGCGATTGCAACTCTAACCTACCGAAATCCCCGCCGTCAAGGGTACTCCCCTTGCGCAACGAATCACTTCTCATTCCCCACTCACTACGCACTGCTCCGGCACGCCAGCGCTTTGCGGGTGATTGTCGTGATCGGATGACGGTCCAAATCCTTTGCCGCGACCCAGCGAGAACCGGACAGCTTTACCCCACTCTGAAGCCTCGCTGCATGGACCGTGATATCAAACTGGTTGCTCGTGATCGCGTGCCGCACCCGCCCGATGCGTTGTCCCAGGACAATAAGTTTCGTAGGGATGCCTGGCGAGCCGAGCGGCTTCAGGGAGGCCCGGTTCAGCTCCCACATCGGCAGTTCCCAGAATCCCGCCATGAGCTTCGCGGACTTTGGCCTGCGGACCAGCAGGCACCGTCCAACGTCATCACAGATCAGTGCCGCCACGAACCGGCGCTCCCGCGGTTTCTCCGTCCGCCTCGGAGGAGGATAGCGATTCACCGCCATCTGCTTGTAAGCCAGGCACATTCGCCCCAGTGGACACACTGCGCAGCGAGGCTGCCCCGGCAGGCACACGATCGCTCCGAGCTCCATCATGGCCTGGTTGAAGTCTCCCGGGCGGCGTGGCGCGAGCAGTGCGTCCGCTAGCCCCTGAAATTTCCGCCGTCCCTTGCCGCTCTTGAAATCTTCCTTCAGCATGTAGAGACGGGAAAGCACCCTGGCTACGTTCCCATCCACAACCGCAAGCGGAATTCTGTAAGCGATGCTCAGCACGGCCCGCGCCGTGTACTCACCCACCCCGGGTAGTTCTCGCGCCTCTGCATGGTTTCGTGGGAACTTGCCACCCCACTCCCGGTTGATCTTCTGCGCCGCCATGCGCATGTTTCGCACTCGCGAGTAGTATCCCAAGCCGCTCCAGGACGCGAGCAAAGTAGGTTCGTCCGCCGCGGCCAGTGCAGCGACACCGGGGAAGGTCTCAAGAAATTTGTCGTAGTAAGAAAGAACCGCCTGAACACGAGTCTGCTGCAGCATGACTTCGGAAAGCCAAATTCTGTAGGGGTCGCACGTATTCCGCCATGGAAGGTTCCGGCGGTTGCGGTCATACCAGCGGAGCAAACTGCGCCGCAACAGCGCGGCTTCGGGACGCTTGGAACTTACCTTGCCATTGCGGCGATTCCGCAAAGACGCCATGGGCGTGTGAACGAAGAAAAGGCTCCTCCGGCCGGAATTAGCGAGAGGGACCCTGCCAGTCCGGCCGGGCGTCGGGAACAAACCCGTCACGATTGGGCATGCCGACCTCTGGCAGGCTCTCACGGTCGAGGACCGTGGTTTCCTCGATGATGCCGTTGCGAGAAAGAATGAACGCAGTGAGAGCATAGACCTGATTCGGGGTGAGCGAGCCAGGACTGTTTACCGGCATGGCGCGGTTGATGAAGTCCCACAGAGTGGTCGCATACGGCCAGTAGCTTCCGACCGTCTTCACGGGCCGGTCGCTGTCCAGCGTACCCTGTCCGCCGACGAGGCGGTCATTCGGTCCTTCCGTTCCCGTAGCCCCGTGGCAGGTGGCGCAATGTTGCGCGTAGACCGCGGCACCTTCCCGGGCTGTTCCCCGTCCGGGCGGAAGCTCTTTTCCCTCCGGGCCGATCGCGATGTCATAGGAGCGGATCTCCTCGGCGCTCGGAGTTCTGCCGACTCCATAGTTCGGCGACTGCGCGTTGGCGACAACGCACAAAATTGTGACCATTGCACAAAGCGAAGAGCTAAGCCAGTGCATTCTGCACACTCCCGTCGGGATGGATTCTCCAGGGATGGATGTGGCTGGCGTGATAGTTATAACTGGCGCCCCGAACTCGCAGCATTTCGTCCAGGGTAGGCTGATACCCTCCCTGATCATCCGTGCAGCGGGACTGCAGAAGAGTCTCTCGTCCATCCCAATTCCAGGCCAGGCGGAAACGCGTATGGGCCATACGCAGCACGGGCTGCTGCAGTTCGGCGGACGTCCAGGTAGCTCCGCCGTCGGTGGAAACTTCAACGCGACGGATAGCCCCGCGGCCGGACCACGCGAGTCCGCTAATCTCATAGAACCCCGGCCCACGCAACTGTTGCCCTCCAGAGGGAAACGTGACAACCGATTTTGGGTCCATTTCAAAGGTAAACTGACGGGCTCTGCCGTCCGGCAACAGGTCACTGTACTTGGAAGTCTCCTCGCGCGTCATGTACGGCTGGTCCACAACTTTGATCTGCCGCAGCCACTTGACGTTGATGTTTCCCTCCCAGCCGGGGATCAGGAGGCGCAGCGGATAGCCTTGCTCCGGGCGCAGTGCTTCCCCGTTCTGGCCGTAGGCCACGAGGACGTCGTCCATGGCCTTCGTCAGCGGAACGCTGCGGGTCATCTTGACGGCGTCGGCGCCCTCTGCAACGAGCCAGCTTGCTCCGGGCTGCACACCCGCCTCGCGGAGCAACAGCGCCAGCGGTACGCCAGTCCATTCGCTGCAACTCGTCATGCCGTGCGTGCCCTGGACGTTGGCAGAAGCTCTCCGTCCGGGATTGGAATTCCCGGAGCATTCTACAAAGTGAATCCGCGACTCAGACGGCAGGTGCTCCAAATCCTCGACGGTGAAAATCAGAGGGCGGTCCACGAGGCCGTGAATCAGGAGGCGGTGCTGCCGGGGGTCAATCTCCGGGACACGCGCGTGATGTCGTTCGAAGTGGAGCGATGACGGTGTGATGATTCCCCTTAAATCCTGCAGCGGAGTCAGTGATGACGTGACACGGCCCGAACCTGTCCAGATACGCCGTTTCGTTTCAAACCGTGAAGGCTCGCCCACAGCGCGCACAAAGCCCGCCGAGAGATTCTCAATCTCACCGTCCGACTGGGACTGCCCGCTAAGAGGACGAACTCCTCCAGCGGCCAGACCGGCCAGGGCGACGCTTCCTTTGAGGAACTTTCTCCGTCCAGCCTTTTGGGGACTCATGTGGATTCCTCCTTCGGAAATCCTTACTGACGACGGGCAAGACGATACAGCCCGCCGCACGTAGTCTGTTTGCGGCATGACCGGAGCCATGCCCTGACTCTCTCTTTGCGGGATTTTACGCCCACAGCTCGTTCACGTCAAACTGATGAGAAGTAAGACGCTTCCGGTCGCGTCATAAATTTGCCAGCAACAAGGGGCCGGTCAGAATTGAGCCCGGCTAGCCATTGAAGTGGTACCGAATTGCCGCTTAACCTACACACTCTTCTGCTCAGAGCAAACCACGGGAAACCTTGGGATGCAGAGCCACGGGGCTGAAGAAAGTCGCCTGGCGCTTGGAGAGCTTGGCGGAAACGATATCGTCGAGATTCTCATTCGGGACGGGGGCAGCAATGCAATGCTTTAGATTGCGGCTCCAGCCAACCTCAGGAATGGGAACCATCAAACACACCAACAGAACCCGCAAGACTTCACAAGGGACCGTGGAATCAAGCCTTCAGCCTGTCATCTCGAGATTGTGCTGTGACCGCGGCTACCGTCGCGCTGAACGGCGCAGCAAACGGGCCAGCGGCTCGGTTGTCAGGTCCGGGACGAGGAACTGCCGCGGATTGCCGTTGGCGACTGTCACGTGCTCAGCCGCGCGGTAGCCGGAACGCACGGCGCCTTCCATCGTCGGGGGCCAGCCGGTGGCAGTCCAGTCTCCGGCCAGGAACAGGTTCGCCAGCGGGGATTCGGGGCCAGGACGCAACGAGTCCGTTCCGGACGGAAATGAAATCGTGGACTCGGTTTCCTTCACGACTACGGATTTCAAGAGCTTGGCCGTACGGCTCGGCGGAAACAGTACGTGGACCTCTTCGAGGACCTTCGCTACGATCTCGTCGCGGCGCAGCGTCATCAGGCTGCGAGCGGCGCTGACGACGAATTGAACGTAGTGGCCGTCAGATGACTGCTTCATGCGGTGAGTGATGGCGTCCTTGTTAAACAGCCACTGGACGGTGTGTCCGAGAATTGCCGTGTGTTCGAGATTTGAAATCGGGCGGTCAAACCAGAGATGGATTCCTGTAATGGGCGACCATTCCAGTTGCGACAAGGACTGGAGGGCCGGCCACTCGGAGAAGGTTGGGGCGGGGAGCAATCTTGCCAGCGCATCGGGCGGGATTGCGCTGATGTAGTAATCTACCTCGCGCGCTTCGCCATTCTGAAGTACCAGGCGGGTGATCCGTTTGTCGCGAACTTCCAGCCGGTTAGCCGTCGATCCCCGTGTGATGAGGCACCTCTGGTTGAGAATCTCACCGGAGTAGAGCTCGCTGAGCGAGGCCGTGGGAACGCCCATGCGATAACCGCGGCGGTTCCGCAGAAAGGCATTCCAGAAAACATGGAAGGCGTGGCGCGACGAGAGGCGCTCGAGGTCTTCGTTGAGCGCACTGGTCAGGATAGCGCGCCAGAAGTATTCGATGGCCTGCGGGGTTTGGCGCTGCCGCCGAAGCCAGTCGAGCATTGGTTCCTCTGGCGGGGAATCAACCTGCCGTAAGATCGCCAGCAGCGCCCGGGCAATCCTCCAGGCGTCGTGCAACGAGAGATCGCGAAACGCGACAAGGGAAGGGAGCAAATGCAGGGGGGCTGGCAAAGGCGCGGACCCGACCGAGGAGAATCCCTCAGGTCCGAGAAACAGGAAACGGTTGTAGAAGCGAAAACGGTCAAGGGTTCCGGTGCGTTGGAAGAAATCGAGAAGATTGGTGCAGCAGCCGAGCAGAACATGCTGGCAATTGTCAATCGGTTCGGCCCCACCGGGCGGGAAGAAAGAGGAAGCGCGGCCGCCGAGAACGGACCGTTTTTCGAGGACTTCCACTTCGAGACCCGCCTCGGCCAGGCGGATCGCTGCAGCCAGACCTGCTAAGCCGCCCCCCAGTACAATTACGCGCGGAATCGCTGCCACCTCGGTTCGAGCCCCGCCTTCTGGCGAAGCTGACGGGCCGTCGCCTGGAGCAGGACTTCGATCTTCTCCCGGCGGCTCAAGGCGGCCGCATGGGAGAATACGTCGGCCCCGCTCGCTTCGATGCGGCTCAGGATGCCGCGATAGATGGAGATGAGCGCCCAGAGCATCGGACGGCTCTCCGGTTCCACCATCTCAATCAGGCCGTCAGCACGGTCGTAATACTCTCGGGCGCGCTCGATTTCAAAGCGCATGAGTCTGAGGAACTGCGGATTGTAAACACCGGCGTGCAGATCGTCGGGAGAATACTCGAAGCGTTCGAGGTCTTCGAGCGGGAGATAGATGCGCCCGGCCTGGGCGTCTTCGCGCAGATCGCGCAGGATATTCGTCAGTTGAAACGCGACCCCGCAGTCTTCGGCGAGCTTTAGTGCAGCGGGTTTCCTGGCGGGAACGTGAAACCCGAGGATGTGCACGGAACACAACCCGACCACCGATGCTACGCGGTAACAGTATTGATGCAGCTCGGCGAAGGTCCGGTAGGAGCGGATTGCAAGATCCATTTCCGCTCCAGCGATCAGCTCGAAGAAATATTCGGAGGGAATTGAGTAGCGGCGGACGGCAGCATGGAAGGCGGGAAGAATCAGGCTTTCGCCGTAATCACCTTGGAGGGCGCGGTTTAGGACTTCCTTCCATTCGCGGAGCAAAGTCGCTTTGACGGGCGAGGTGTCGGAGCCGTCCGCGACGTCGTCGCAGTAGCGCATGAAAGCATAGACGGCGCAAAAGGCATCACGGCGAGGCTTTGGAAGCAGCAGAAAGCCGTAGTAAAAGTTGCGCGCGCGCGCGCGGGTCAGGCGGCGGCAATAGCTATTGGAGAGCCTAAGACGGTCTGCCATGGAGTCCATTGTCTCTCTCAGGTTTCCCTCCAAGTCTTGCAACGAAACGCCGAAATGCGTGGCCGCTGAGCGTCGAGGCAAATAGAAGAGCCTTGTCGGCTGAGTCAAGGGACGGTCGCCGCGCCAGGACGTTGTAATTCTGTCGCTCGATGCGTCGCAGGACCTCCATGCCGCCGCGGCTGAATAATTCAATATCCAGGGCCAGTCGGCTATCTACCAAAGCAACCAGCGGAAGCCCCTGTGAAAACAAATCCCACGTGTGATTCACCAGTTCCCGAAGCAGTTCGGCAAATCTCTCGTCATACCGCCCGGCGGCAAGGTCGTCTTCAGTGTAGCCGTGGCGTGCCATCGCTTCCATCGGGATATAGATGCGGCCGATCTCATAATCGCGGGCGACGTCCTGCCAGAAGTTGGCGAGTTGCAGGGCGGTGCAGGTGAAATCGGAGAGCCGCTGGCGCTCTGGGTCGCGGTAATCGCAGACGTAAAGCACCAGCCTACCAACAGGGTTTGCCGAGTAGTGGCAGTAGCCGAGCACTTCGTCAAAACTCTCGTAGCGCGTCTTGCGCTGGTCCAGGCGAAAAGCAGTGATAAGGTCGCGAAAGGGTTCAGGCGGAATCTGGCGGTCCTTGACAGTTTCTCGCAAGGCGACGAAGATCGGGTGGCGGGCTTCACCGCGGTAACAGGCGTCGAGTTCCTCTTCCCAACAGTCGAGCAGTGCGAGAGAACGCACAGGATCGGTGGTCTCATCGCCCAAGTCATCCGCCCAACGGCAGTACGCATAGACGGGATAGAAGTGGGCGCGCAACCGATCCGGGAGAAGCTGCGTGGCAACATGGAAATTCTCGTAGTGACGGCGTGTGAGGGATTCGCAGTACTGGCGGGCCTGTTCGAGCGAGGGCGGTGACTCGGGAAGCGTACCGTCCCACAGGGCTGGTTCTGCCGATGCGTCAGCCCAGTTCTCATTCCATGACCAGGCCACAGGCTCGGCTGCTGGGATGTCGAAGGTCGCCGCGGCTTTCATGGTGTTCCAAAGTTGGCTCCGACGTCGGACTATTCTGCGCAGGGCTCGCTTACGGGACAACCGCCGTCTTCAGGTCGCCGCTTCGATTCCCCATAGGAACGAGGAGATCCTCTTTGCCGTACAAAACAGCCGCCGTCATGAGCCTCGTCACAGTTGGTTACCTCGTCCCTCTCAACTCAGCCGAACCGAGCGCTGCAGCCAATGCGCGGGATGCCGCCAGAGCGCCCCTTGCAAGCATCCACACGTCTCGGATCGTTTGCGAGGTCCGCATCCCTTCCCGGATGATCTTCCAGTAGGACAATTCCTTATGCTCGCTCTGGCAACGCGCAAAGTCAAATGAAATGCTTTGCATCGAAGAGTCGGTAATGGCCTTGATGGCTGAAAAGCGGACTTGCCTCTCAGCGGCCGCACGCGCCACTCCAGCCGATTCCATGTCGACCGCCACGGTGCCCCACTCCGCGGCCAGACTCCGCTTTTCCACGGCGGAAGCAACAAACTCCGTGGCCCCAAGCAACCCGCCGCGAAGGGCCTTCGCAACCGGCCAGATCTCGCTACAAGCAAACCGCTCTCCGGTCCGCTGATCGAAAACGTGATCCGCCAGAACGAGATCGCCGGGGACAAGCGAGTCTGCCAGAGCTCCCGCAAAGCCAATCGCCACCAAGCCTCGCAACGGAAAGCGATCCAGCAACTCGCGAGCCCCCTGATAGGCATTTTCTGCACCTACCCCTGCAACGACCAGATGAACTGGCGTCTCTCCAGCAAGAAATGAGAAAATCCGGCCATCCTTCCTCACACCGCGCCGCCGGCCGAGCAGCGGGCGGACCTCCCACGAAAGCGCTGCCGCCAGCCCGATCGGGTTGGTGGCCCCGCCTGCAACCGGGTCGGAGATCGGAGGCGAAGTCACTTCCGAACCGAGGGTGCCATTCCTTGCACGCGAAACCATTGGACAGCTCGTTTCAACGCGGCCTCCACCGGGCCGGTCCTGTATCCGAGATCTTGCGCCGCTTTTTCCGAACTGACGTACATCCTATATCGGGCGATTCGAACGGCGTCGAGAGGGATCATCGGGCGGAGGCCTGTGATCTGGGCGAACGCGCCGTTCACCACGCCCGCCAACCAGGCCATGCGGTACGGCATGCGCAGCCGGGGCGAGGAAAGCCCGGTGATACGGGACAGGGTGCCGAGAATCTCCTTGAAATCCATATTCCGCCCGCCCAGGATGTAGCGCTCTCCGGGACGGCCACGGCGGAGCGCCAGCAGATGCCCGTCGGCGACGTCCCTCACGTCCACCAGGTTTAGGCCGGTGTCGAGATACGCCGGCAACTTTCGATTGACGAAATCCACGATGATTCTGCCCGTGTCCGTGGGCTTGCGGTCGCCTTCGCCGACCGGAGCCGAGGGATTGACGACCACCACCGGGAATCCATCAGCCGCGTAGCGGAGCGCCACTTGTTCGGCCTGAAATTTTGACGTCTTGTACGCCCCGACGAGCGTCGTGCGGTCCGGAAAGTCGGCCTCGGTTGCCGGAGTTCCATCGGCGTGAAAGCCGATGGTCCCGATCGTGCTGGTGTAAACAACCCGACCGACTCCCGCCGCCCGGGACGCAGCGAGCACCTGCTCTGTGCCGTCCACGTTGTTGCGGTAGATCTCACGCGGGTCGCGCGCCCACAGACGGTAGTCGGCAGCTACGTGAAAGACCGCCTCACAGCCTGCAACGGCCTTCCGAAGCGAATCCTTGTCGAGCAGATCCCCGACGGCCACCTCGACGGGCAGGGAGTCGAGCAATAGAAGCGGGCTCGAGGGCCGCGCCAGCACACGAACCGAAAAGCCCTCCTTGCAGAGCCGACGCACAACGTGACTCCCGACAAACCCCGTGCCTCCCGTTACCAAGACGACTGACATTGTGGGCACTCAAGAGGTATCTCAGCTAGAGTTCCTCGCCTGGCCTGTTCCCTCCACGGTTTGCGGCTCACATGGTCATCCGCGCAGCGCCCAGGACATCATCTTGAAGGTGTCACCCAGCTTGCTGTTCACTCCGAGGGCAGCCGAGGGCTCATAACCGCAATGGACCATGCAGTTCTCGCAGCGCGGGTCTTTTCCATAGCCATATTTTTCCCACGGGGTGTCCTGGAGGAGGCCTTGAAAGGTCTCATGGTGGGCATCGGTCATGAGGTAGCACGGCCCCTTCCATCCCTTGGTGTTGTAAGTTGGGTTGCCCCACGCGGTGCATGTCAGCTCGCGGGTCCCCTTCAGGAACTCGAGGTAGATAGGGGAGCTGTTGAGCTTGAATTTGCGGAACAGCCTGTCTATGTCCTTGAACTTGTCCCGGATCATCCGCCGGTCCATGAAAATCTCCTTCACCTGGACGGCGCTATAGGAATAGGCCGGGGAAAGCATGTGGCCATCGCAGCCGAGCGTCTGCAGATAATCCAGCATGGCCTCGATCTCACCCATGTCGGTTTCGGTGTAGATCGTGGTGTTGGTGCAGACCAGGAAGCCGGCGGCCTTAGCGGCTTTGATCCCCTCTACGGCGGCGCGGAATACACCCTTGCGCTCAACGCAGAGATCGTGCGTCTCTTCCAGACCGTCCACATGAACGTTAAAGAAGAACCGCGGCGACGGCTTGAATTCGTGCAGCCGCTTCTCGATGAACATGCCGTTGGTACAAAGGTAGATGAATTCCTTCCGGGCGAGCAGCTCCGAGACCAGTTCGTCGAGGGGCTTGTAGATCATAGGCTCGCCCCCGCAAATGGAAACAATCGGCGCGCCGCAGTCTTCGACCGCCTTCAGGCACTGCTCGACGCTAAGCGTCTCGCGGATGGTTGCCTCATATTCGCGGATGCGACCGCAGCCAGTGCAGGTCAAGTTGCAAGCATGAAGCGGCTCGAGCATCATCACCAGCGGGAACATCTCCTCGCCCCGCAGCTTGCGGATCAGGAGGTAACTCGACATCGAAACGGTCATGCTGAGCGGAAACGGCATAAGGAGGCAACAAACTACACGTGCAAACTCCCAAGACTCTGAAGACCCTAGGAGTTGGATTCACAGATTGCTGCTAAGACAGCCATTCGATTCAAAAACTGGGTGCCAGTTGCAAATCTCTTACCAGCCGGGAGGTTTCACCACCAGGCCTTCTCCGGGCTTCGTAGTCGCCCAGCGCCAGAAGCGGGAAGTAGTGAGAATACAAATGATACTTCAGGTAGAAAACCTTGGGGAAGCCGGTTCCCGTAAAGAAGGACTCATCCCAGCTGCCGGATTCGTTCTGCGTTTCGACCAGAAAACGGATTCCACGATGGACGGACTCGGAATCAAAGTCGCCGGTGGCGAACAGACCTAACAGCGCCCAAGCAGTTTGGCTGGCCGTGGATGGCCCGAGGCCGCGCAGATCGGGCTTGTCGTAGGAGTCTAAGCTTTCGCCCCACCCGCCGTCGGGATTCTGGTAGGAGCGAATCCATTCGGCTGCCCGCAGGCAGAAGCCTTCCCGCATGTCTACGCCCACCGCGGCTAGGCCGCGCAGAGCAAAGCAGGTGCCGTAGATGTAGTTTGCCCCCCAACGACCGTACCAGGAACCGTCCGGCTCCTGCTCGCGTCTCAGGAACTCAACGGCGCGGCGGACCGGGAAAGACTGCGTGTCGTATCCCATGGTTCCAAGCATCTCCAGGACTCGGCCCGTAACGTCCGCGGTGCTCGGATCGAGCATGGCATTGTGGTCGGCATAGGAGACATGGTTGAGGACGGATTTGTTGACATCGACTTCAAAGGCAGCCCATCCGCCGTCGCTCGATTGCATGCTCAGGACCCAGTCCATCCCTCGCTGCATGGCGGCGCGCTGGCGCGAGGAGTCGGCAAGATGGACACGGCTCAAGGTCAGCAGGACCATCGCGGTATCGTCCACATCTGGGAAGAAGTCGTTGGCGAACTCAAAGGCCCAGCCGCCGGGCTGTCCTTGGGGATTCTTGACGCTCCAGTCGCCCGGACGAAGGATCTGCCGGGAAATGAGCCACTCCCCGGCCCGGCACAGCGCCGCGTCCGAAGGCTCCAGCCTGCTTTCGGCTGCGGCAAATGCTGCCAGTGCCGTGTCCCAGACGGGGGAAAGACAGGGCTGCATACGGATGGTGTGCCTTTCCTCAATTGCAAGGTTCCAGAATTCCTCGATCTGCCGGCCCAGCACGGGTCCTTTCCGCCCGTAACCCAGACAATCCAGAGCCAGGATGCTATTCATCATCGCCGGGTAGATGGCTCCCAGGCCGTCGCTCCGTTCAAGGTGTTCGAGCAACCACTGCTCAGCGCTCGCAAGAGCCTTTCGGCGGAGCGGAGTCCATTTCTTTTGTTCCAATGCCGAGAGCGTGCGGTCAGCGGTGTGGAACGCGGTCTGAAACAGCATCTTCCAGCTGTATAGAGGTTTGCCGGGAAGCGGCCAGGAGGGCGGTTTGCGACCGTCGTTTCGAAACAGTTGCACTAGGCTGTCGCCAACCGGCTGCGGACGGACGGGCTGATAGGCGTAGATGATCGAAAGAGGCACCAGAATGGCCCGCGACCAGGAGGAGACTTCGTAGATATTGATATAGGCGAACGAGGGCAGCAAAACAATTTCCGGAGGAATGGCCGGAACATTCTGCCAATCGTACTGGCCGAACAAGCAAAGATAGATGCGGGTGAAGCTGCTGGCGGCTTCAATGCCTCCCAGTCGGCGTGCCACCGCTTCAGCTTTCCGGAGCGAGGGATCGGATGGTGATGCTCCAGCCAGCCGCAGCGCGAAATAGCCTTTTACCGCTAGGTTGACATTCGGTGGGCCGCCCGGATAGAGCGCCCATCCACCGCCGGGGAGTTGCTCTTCGCGGAGGCAATTGGCCAGTTTCTGGACCCGATCGGGGTTCGCGTTTCCGAGATAATGTTCGAGAAGAATGGCGTCGGCCTCCAGCGAACTGTCCGCTTCCAGTTCTCCCAGCCAGTACCCTTCTTCATGCTGCAGGCGAAGAAGGGATTGCGTGGCAGTCCGGATTGCATCGGAAAGTGCAGTGAAATTCGTTGAAGGGAAAGAGGGCTGGCCCAGTGGCAAGGCCGGAGAGCCGTCAAGGCAGTCGGGGGTACTCATGGCGACATCTGTGTTCGCGCATCTCCCGCCGTGAGAGGGATCAATTCCGGTGGCAAGGCAAATCGTACGTCTTCGGGAACCGTTTCCAGTTCCTCCATTTGATCAAAGCCTTGCTTCCGCAGAAACAGGACGACCTGTTTGACCAGCGACTCCGGGGCCGACGCGCCTGCCGTTACAGCGATCGTTTCCGTGGATTTGAGCCAGTTCGGAAGAATGGCCGTTTCGTTCTCAATGAGATATGCGGGTAGCCCGGCAAGGTGCGCTACTTCCACCAGACGGTTCGAGTTGGAGCTGTTGGTGGAGCCTACCACCAATAGCAAGTCACAGAGTGGAACAACGGCCTTAACTGCGACCTGGCGGTTTTCGGTCGCGTAACAGATATCCTGGGCTGGTGGCCCGACGATGGCCGGATATTTCCTGTGCAAGGCCGCAATGATGCCCCGAGTTTCATCCAGACTCAGGGTGGTTTGGGTGAGGTAGGCCACACGGGACGGATCAGGTAGGGAAAGGCTTTCCACCTCTTCCTCCGAGCTGATCAGGAGGGTCTGCCCCGGCGCCTCGCCCAGTGTCCCGATCACCTCGTCATGGTCTTTGTGTCCTATCAGGATAATCGAGTAGCCCTCACGCGCAAAGCGCACTGCCTCCAGATGCACCTTGGTTACAAGAGGGCACGTGGCATCGATCACTTGCAACTTCCGGGTGGAGGCCTTGCCGCGGACACGTGGAGAAACACCGTGCGCGCTGAAAATGACACGGGAGCCTTCAGGGACCTCATCGGTCGAATCCACGAAAACAGCACCCTTTCGCGTCAGGTCGGCGACCACCTGGGAGTTATGCACGATCTCCTTGCGCACGTAAATGGGAGGGCCGTAACACTCCAAAGCGATGTTAACGACGTCCACAGCGCGAACAACCCCGGCACAAAACCCTCGCGGCTTCAGCAGGATAATCTTCTTTCCGGAGGAGAGATTGCCGGTACGGTCTAGCCGGCTGTTGCCGTTCTGGTGTTTCAGCTCCATTCGCTTTCCTTCCGCCTAAAACTATTATATGCGGAACCACTACTGGAAGAAAGAAACCCATTGGAAGCTGGACCCACCTGTTACCGATCTGACCCATGTCCCCTCCGGGCGGCACTTCTCATCAAGGGGAGGGCTTCAGCTTCATCTAAAGGGAAGGATAACAGCCAGCTTTCCTACTGTCTCTCTCGTTGGGCGATGACTTGCCGCGCGTTATTCAGAAGCGATTCAGCCTGAGGCAGCAGCTCGATCGCCTTCTGAATCTGCGGATCAGCAGTCGCCTCGAGCTTGTAGGCTTCGCCGGTTCCGAAGACGGAAATGACAAGTTCTGCCTTGATCCTGTGTTGTACGTATTCGAGGTTTGCGGAAAAGTCCGCCTCTGAAAAATCAATCTCTTCCTCGCGCAGGAACTGGCGGAACTGGTCAATGACCTCGTCGGTCACCTGGAAATCCTCAGGGATCGACGGATTTGTGGCCAGATAATGCTTTGCAAAGTTGAAAAAGGCGAACCGGCGGACCAGAAGTTCCTGGAAGGAATTCAGCTCTGGTTCCGGGATTTCCATGTCTGGAGTAATGCCTCCGCCGCCGTAAACGGGCCGACCGGCGTCGGTGGTACGGACATCGTCCGTAGGCACCTCGGAAGAGTCGTTGTTGTAATAGTAGTTATACAGCGAGACACCGGAATACTCTCGCTGGATCAGCCGGCCGCTGGGCGTGTAGTACTTTGCCGTGGTCAGAGCCAAGCCGGCCCGATCACTCAGCGGATAGACCGTTTGCACCAAGCCCTTGCCGAAACTTGCTTCGCCCACGATCAAGCCGCGGTCATGGTCCTGAACCGCACCGGAAACAATCTCGGCTGCGCTGGCCGTGAAGCGGTTGATGATGACAACCAGCGGAAAACTAAATCCGCGGTTGCCGCGCGACGCAGTGTAGCGCTTTTCCGGCGAAGCCTTGCCGCGATGCGATACGATCAGTTGACCGCGTTCCAGGAACATGTCCGAAACGTTCACACCTTCGTTCAGCAGGCCGCCGGGGTTGTTACGCAAGTCGAGAATCAAACCCTTGATATTGGCGGGATTGAACTCCCGAAGCTTTTCCCGTAGCTCGCGGCTGGTGGTTTCGGTGAAGCTCGAAATGCGGATGTAGGCGATGTCGGGCTCTACAAAGAAGGCGTGCTCGATGCTAAAACGGGGGATTTCATCCCGCACGATGGTGAACGGAATGGGTTCGTCATGCCCTTCACGTTCGATGAAAACCCGCACGGTGGTGCCCCGCGGCCCCTTCAGCAGGTCCGCGATCTCGCTTGTGGTCTTGCCCTCTGTCGACGTGTCGTCCACCTGTACAATAATGTCCCCGGGGCGCAGGCCGGCTTTAGAGGCGGGCGAGCCCGGAAACGGAGCGAGCACGATGGTCTTTCCTTCGCGCGGGGTCACCGTCATGCCGACGCCGTAATAGCGCCCGCGCTGCTCTTCACGCAATTGGGCAAAGCTCTTCGGATCAAAGAAGTTCGAATGAGGGTCCAGCGTGCGAAGCATGCCGGGGATAGCACCACTATAAATGGTTTCTTCCATGTCCACCGGGTCGGCGTAGTTTGCCTCGACCGCGTGCAACACCTTGGAGATGCTCCGCAGGCTCTCCTGGACCTGCTGGTCTTCGGAGCTGGTCTGCGCCGTCACACCCGGCCCGTATACACCGCCAACAAGAGCACAGAGTAGGATAACGACTGGACTGACCCACACCCGGTTTTTGAGCGCCATGAGCTTTTCTCCTTAATCGAATCCGCGAGAAGTATAGCATGGACTGGTCCCGGATTCCGCCAGTTTTGTCGACTACCCGTGTTTCGGTTCGGCCCTACAGGGGGCTACCGCGTCACACGGGGAGCGCGTCGTCGTACGATCAACTCCTGTTCACTTTAGGAAACCTGTGTTGCTGTTTGACGTATCAGCGAAAATGCTTTAGCTTAATGGGGTTAGCCTACAAATTTTCGGGTTGAATACGCCGCTCGATAGCGGGGTCCTTGTGATACTCTCCGCTGAATCAGCCGAAGTGATCGTAACACCAACCGTTCTTCGCAAAGTGGTCCGAGACAAAGCCCATGTCTGATCTGCTGCGCCTGCTGCGTTCGGTCCGTCCATATGGCATCCGCCTGGGGGCCGGGGTTGTCATGATGGTCGGCGTCGGTTTTCTCGAGGCGGTCGCTGCGCTCCTGATAGGGCCGATCTTCGACCGAGTTCTTGACCCGCAGGCTCCCGATTCGGCCGTGGCGCTCATCACCGTCCCGTACCTGGAGTGGACGCTCTACCTCGATCAACTGCTGCCGGACTGGATTCGCAACGTCTGGACAGTGGTGTCAATCTTCATCATCGGGGTGATCCTGTCGAAGGCCATCTGCGAGTATCTTGCCAATTATTGGATCAACCACGTCGGGTTCTCGGTCATCATGGACCTCCGCAACCGGCTCTACGAGCGGATTCTGGTGCAATCTGTCAGCTTCTTCCGTCGTCAGTCGACCGGCAAGCTGATGTCAGCCGTCATCAACGACATTGAAAAAATCCAGTTGGCAGTGTCCTCCGTTCTGGCCGACCTGCTGCGGCAGACGTTCACGCTGTTGGCGCTGCTCTGCGTGGTCTTCCTTCTGGACTGGCGGCTAGCGCTGATTTCCGTCGGACTTCTTCCGCTGGTGATGATCCCCTCAGCTAAAATCGGACGGCGCATCCGCAGTTCCAGCCGCTCCAGCCAGGCGAACCTTGCCGACCTGAGCCAACTCCTCCAGGAAACCATCAGCGGGAACCGCATTGTCAAAGCTTTTCGCATGGAAAGCTGGGAGCTCAACCGTTTCCGCACGGCTTCGCGTAAGCTGCTCCAGGTAAACCTGCGGTTCGTGCGGGCACACGCGATTACCTCTCCGTTGATGGAAGTACTTGGCGCGATCACGGTGGTGCTCCTGCTGCTCTATGCCCGGGAACGCATAGGAGACGGCGCACTGACCACGGGAATGTTCGTGAGCTTCATCTATGCACTGCTCAAGATGTATGAACCGGTCAAGAGGCTCACCGGGATTCACAACTCGTTTCAGCAGGCGGTCGGGGCGAGCACTAAGGTCTTCGAATTCCTGGAACTGCCGGAGGAGGTGGCCGAGAAGCCGGACGCCAAGATCCTGCTGCCGTTCTCCAGGTCCGTGGTTTTTGAGGACGTCTGGTTCGGCTACGACAACGCAGAGCCATTCCTGCAAAAGGTTTCGCTCGAGGTGCGGGCTGGGGAAGTGGTGGCGCTGGTGGGGCCGAGCGGCGCAGGCAAGAGCACGCTCGCGAACCTGATTCCACGGTTTTTCGACGTCTCGCGCGGCAAAGTCCTGATTGATGGGTACGACATCCGGGACGTGACCCTCGATTCGCTGCGGTCCCAGATCAGTATGGTCACGCAGGAGACCATCCTATTCAACGACACGATTCGGAATAATATCTGTTACGGGCGCCCGAACATGACCGAGGCGGACCTGAAGCGGGTTGCGCGGGCTTCGTTGGCCTCGGAGTTCATCGATCAATTGCCACTGGGCTATGACACGGTGATCGCCGACCGGGGAGAACGGTTGAGCGGCGGGCAGCGCCAGCGCATTTCGATTGCCCGGGCGTTGCTCAAAGATTCCCCCATCCTGATCCTGGACGAAGCCACTTCCGAGCTCGACACGGAATCGGAACAGTTGGTGCAAGAAGCGCTGGCCAATCTAATGGCTGGGCGCACCGTCATCGTCATCGCTCATCGTTTCTCGACGGTCCGGCACGCCGACAAGATCGTCGTGCTCGACCGCGGCCGGATCCGGGAACTCGGAACTCACCAGGACCTGATCCACCGGGGCGGGATCTATCAGAGACTCCACGAACTGCAGTTTGCTGACGCGATCGAGCCGGTGAACCGCGATGCCTCCTAAAGTTTGTAAGTCGAGTTTGCCATGTCGTGAGAGAAGGGAAAATCCAAAGGCCGCAACCAATTCGCATCCGGTTTCTGACAGGCTACGCCGAGACCGTAGCGGAGCATGACGCGACGGTTCTGAAGGTCTGCCTGAAGAGTGTGAACCATCGCTTCCTCGACCTGCACGTGCACCTGCCCGAAGGACTCCAGGCGCTCGAAACGAAGGTCCGGCGGGGGAGTTCAGGAGAGAAACACCCGAGGGCAGCTGAACTTGCGGTAACACTGGAGGGAACGACCCAGGCGACCCCGACGGTCGACGAAGCACAGCTCGGCCGATACGTCGAATTGCTCCGGAAGCAGGGCGAACAGTACGGGCTTTCGGCTGAATCCGGATGGGCTGCTCTCTGCCGGTTGCCGGGGTTTTCCAACGCGGTCATACCGCACGGTTGGCCCAGACACTCAAGCACGAACCCGACATCGGTCGCAAACTTGATTTTCCTCCTCCAGGAAATGCAGAGGGAATCGAACGCCTTTTAGGCAAAGAAGGCCGGTCTCGGGGAGGGCACCTCGACTTGACCGATACGGCGCTTGCCATCAAAGGCGAAGTTGAAGAGCTGCGAGAGCAGGTCCAGAACCTGCAATAGAGAGCGCTGCGGCATGCCGCGGCGGAATCCTGTATAATCCTGTATACTAATGAAAACGGGAGTATTCATCATCTCAGCTCCTTCCGGTTCCGGAAAGACGACGCTGGTGGAGCGGTTGCTCGGGGCGGTGTCCGGACTGCACTTTTCTGTTTCCTACACGACGCGGCCGAAGCGAGGACAGGAACAGCACGGTCGGGATTACTTTTTTGTCGGGCGGGAGGAGTTTGAAGCGATGCTCAATCGTGGAGAACTGCTCGAGATGGCGGAGGTCTTCGGGAACTACTACGGGACCTCGCGCCGCTTCCTGGAAGAAGCCGAGCATGAGGGAGAGGATTTGCTGCTGGATATTGACGTCCAGGGCGCCGAGCAGGTGAAGGAGAAGCTCCCACATGCGATCTCGATCTTTATTCTGCCGCCCTCGCGAGAAGTGCTGGAAGAACGGTTACGACGGAGGGGCGAGGACTCGGAGGAAGTGATTCAGAAGCGCCTCGGCAATGCAGGTCGGGAAATCTGTGGTTACGAGCGATACGACTACGTTCTCATTAACGACCGGCTGGAGCTCTCCGCCGATTGTTTGCAGTCTATTGTGTGCACCGAGCGACTGCCCCTGCGGGGAGCCGGCCAGCAGCCCATCAGTCCGGAGGCCGTCCAGCAGGCGCGCGAACTGGCGGAGAGCTGCCGCAAGAAGCGCGTCGAGTCCAAGATCCTGCCGATTCTCAAGAGTTTTGGTTCTGTATTGGAGGCAAGTGGATGACCGAATTGACGGAAAACAATGTGATTGATAGCAAGTACCGAATGATCCTGATGGCGGCGAAACGCGCGCGGCAGTTGCAAGGTGGGGCAAAGGCTCTGGTTCATACTACGTCCCGGAAGACCACCCGGGTGGCGCAGGAGGAACTAAGAGCCGGCGTGGTGAAGTTTGAGTACCTGCATCCGGTGACCACCGAAGCGGTTTTGAAAGAACCGCCAGCGGAAAAAACCTCAGAAAGAGGAAAGAAATGAAAGTTGCTCTGGGCGTTACGGGAGGCATCTCCGCCTACAAGGCAGCGGAGGTCGCGCGCGAGCTCCAGCAGCACGGCATCGAGGTGCAAGTGATCCTGACCGCGCACGGGCAGGAATTCATCCGCCCCTTGACGTTCGCAGCCCTGACCGGGAAGAAAGTCATCACGGGGATGTTTGGCTCGGGTGAGCAGGAAACCCGGCAGGAGGCGAACATCGAGAGCGCCATCGAGCATATTGCTGTGGCGCAGTCGATTGATCTACTTCTCGTGGCGCCGGCAACGGCGCATTGCCTGGGAAAGCTCGCAAACGGCGTTGCAGACGACTTTCTGACTACAACCTACCTTGCAACCAAGGCCCCGGTAGTGGTTGCTCCAGCGATGAACGTGAACATGTGGGAGCACCCGGCGACGCGCGAGAACGTCGAGCGGCTGCGGCAGCGTGGTGTGCGCATCGTCGAGCCGGATGCGGGATATCTGGCCTGCGGCATGACCGGGCCGGGAAGGCTGGCTTCGATCGAAGCGATCGTGGACGCAGCGCGCGAAGTGCTGGGAATCCGACAGGACCTGAAGAAAGAAGTCGTGCTGGTGACAGCCGGACCAACGCGGGAGGCAATGGACCCGGTACGGTACATCAGCAACCGGTCCAGCGGCAAGATGGGCTACGCCGTCGCCGAAGCTGCCGTGCGGCGCGGGGCGCATACCGTTCTGGTGAGCGGTCCGACGGCGCTCAAGCCGCCCGAGGGTGCAGAGCACATTGCTGTCACTTCCGGTGCGGAGATGCGGGAGGCTGTGCTTGCGCGCCTCCCGGAATCGACTGTGATTGTCAAAGCAGCAGCAGTGGCCGACTATCGGCCGCAGACGCAATCGGTGCAGAAGGTGCGCAGCAAGGCCCAGAAACTTTCGATTACGCTGGTGCCGACTGAGGACATTCTCTCCGAAATCGCGAAGCACAAGAACGGCCGGATTCTGGTGGGCTTTGCTGCGGAAACAGAAGAACTGCAGTCGCATGCGCGGGCGAAGCTCGAAGCGAAGTGCCTTGACCTGATCGTCGCCAACGACGTTACGCTCGAAAACAGCGGGTTCGATTCCGACTACAACACCGTGCTCATCCTGGGTCGCAATGGGCTCGAACGCCAGTTGCCTCGCCTTCGAAAGATTGACGTTGCCAACGAAATCCTGAACGAAGTCGTCACCCTACGCGCTAATGGACGATCCTGAACAGCTCCCATTCGACGAGTTGCGCAATTGGCTCAAGTACTACCGTGCGCTCGGCTTCACGCATTTGTACGGACGCCCCGCTGTTCAGCCTGATCTTGCAGAAGAACGCGCTCCGGCTACAGTGAATCCTGCCCCGGCGGAGAACCGGCGGCTTTCCGCGCAAGCCGCTCCACCTGGGCCTGCTTCTCCTATTCCGAGGGCAACCAAGCCTCGGACTCCCACACCGAAGCCAGATGATTCCGTTCTGGCGCCTCCGCTTGTTGCCAAGAGGGCAGGTTTGTTCGACGGCGTTGCTCCGCGAGAGACGCTGGAAAAGATCCGGGAAGACCTGGGCGACTGCCGCCGCTGCAAGCTCTGGAATGGGCGCAAGACGATTGTCTTCGGCTCCGGGAACCCGCAGGCGGCACTGCTGTTTGTGGGCGAGGGGCCCGGAGCGGACGAGGACGAGCAGGGACTTCCCTTCGTGGGCCGCGCCGGGCAATTGCTGACGCAGATGATCGAAAAGGGACTGAAGATCCCCCGGCCCGAGGTCTACATCTGCAACATCATCAAGTGCCGCCCGCCCGGAAACCGCAAACCGGAGCGGGATGAGATCGCGGCCTGCCGCCAGTTTGTCGAGCGCCAGATCGACTCCGTGCAGCCCCGCGCGATCGTTGCGCTGGGCGCGACGGCGGTTGAAACGCTGTTGGGAACGCGTCAGTCCATGGGCAGCCAGCGTGGGCGCTGGCACGAGTTTCATGGCATTCCGCTGATGGTTACCTATCACCCCGCCTTTCTGCTCCGCGATCCGAACCGCAAGCCCGAAGCCTGGGAGGACTTGAAGAAGGTGCTGGCGCTTTTGGAATCTCCCGCCGATGGCAAGCAGGGCCGGACGGCCTCTGGCAAGACTTCCGGCTGACCGTGTTGCGTTCCCGATGCCGGACTATTGCGAAGTCGCGCTCCCCGTTCCCCTCGACAAGCTCTTTACGTATTCCGTTGCGGATTCACACGCCGTACGACCGGGCATACGCGTGATTGTTCCGTTCGGTAAGCGGCAGCTTTCCGGCGTTGTAGTGCGCTGCGGACCGCCGCCGACAGGCCTTGACCCGAAATCAATCAAGCCCATCCAGGCAGTCCTGGACGAGGAACCCGCGCTGTCCGGCGAGCTGCTGCAACTGGGCCGCTGGCTCGCTGACTACTACCTGGCCCCCGAGGGCGAGGTTCTGGCGACCATGCTGCCGCCGAAGCCGTCCGTGCAGCGGAAGACAACCGTTGTGCTGACGCCGGAAGGACAGAAGGCTCTGGTCGCCCTGGCTTCCGGAAAATCGGGGGAATCGGTTCTTTCGGGAGATGCGGTTCCTTCGACAGAACAAAAACTGCTGGAAAGACTTACAAAACGCAAAGGAATCCGGCGTGAGACGCTTCGGGACGTGGCGGACGTGGTAGCCCGCCTTCGGCGGCGCGGGTGGGTGGCGCTGGAACGGACAATGAGCATTGGTTCTCCCAGGTCCGAATCTGTAGATTGGGACCAGAAAGACGCGGCCCCACAGCTCACGGTGCCCTTCGAGCTGACCATGCGGCAGAAGGATGCTCTGCAGAAGATCCAGCGGCAAATGGAATCGAACCGCTTTGGGGTGCTGCTGATTCACGGGGTCACCGGGAGCGGCAAGACGGAAGTCTATCTGCGAGCGATTGCGCAAACTCTGGAGCGAAACCGCTCGGCGCTGCTGCTGGTACCGGAGATCGTGCTGACGCCGGCGGTGTCGGACCTGTTCGTGAGCCGCTTCGGGTCGCGCGTCTCGGTGCTGCACAGCGGACTGTCCGACATGGAGCGCGAGGTGCAATGGCGGCGTGTGAAGGAAGGACGGGCGGACGTGGTTGTGGGAACGCGCTCGGCGGTGTTTGCGCCGCTCGGCCGGCCGGGCCTGGTGATTGTGGACGAGGAGCACGACGGGAGCTACAAGCAGGAAGAGGCGCCGCGTTACAACGGACGGGACGTAGCGATTGTGAGGGCGCGGGACGCTGGGGCGACGGTGGTGCTCGGCTCGGCGACGCCCGCCATCGAGTCGCGCTACAACGCGGAGGCGGGAAAGTATCAGCTTCTTGAGATCGAGCAGCGCATCCTGGACCGGCCGCTGGCGGAAACGTTTGTCGTCGACATGCGCGAAGAGTTCCGCGACACCGGAAGACAGCACTTCCTCTCGCGGCGGCTGGAAGAAGAAATCGCGGCGCGGCTGGAACAGCGCGAGCAGTGCCTGATCTTACTGAACCGGAGAGGATTCTCGGCGTTCGTGCTGTGCCGAAGCTGCGGGAAAGCTGTGGAGTGCGCGAATTGCAGCATCGTGCTGACGCATCACCGGCGGGCGGGGAGCCTGCTCTGCCACTATTGCGGCTTCGAGCGCGGGGTGCCGCGCGCGTGCCCGGAGTGCGAGAGCGAGCATATCTACTTCGTCGGCGAGGGCTCGGAGAAGATCGAGGACGCGCTCCATCGGCGCTTTCCGGATGCGCGCATCGGGCGGCTCGACCGCGACACGGCGCGCGGGCGCGGGCAGGCGGAGATGATTCTGGCGGCGTTCCGCAGCCACGAGCTCGACATCCTGGTGGGCACACAGATGATCGCCAAAGGACATGACATCCATACCGTGACCCTGGTCGGGGTCATCAGCGCGGACATCGGGCTGGCGCGACCGGACTTTCGCGCCGCGGAGCGCACGTTCCAGTTGATGACGCAGGTCTCGGGGCGCGCCGGGCGCGGGGCGCTGGCGGGCCAAGTCATCATCCAGACGTATTACCCGGAGCATTACGCGATCCGCGCCGCCGCCGCGCAGGACTACGCCATGTTCTATCATCAGGAAATCCGCTTCCGCGAGCTGATGCACTACCCGCCGTTCACGGTGCTGGCAAACATCGTGGTCAAGCACCCGAGCGCGGAAACGGCCATGAAGCTGACCGGGCGGCTGGGGAGGCACTTCGAGTCGGCGCACCAGAAGGGACTGCGCATTCTCGGTCCCGCCGCCGCGCCGATTCATCGCCTCAAGAAGGACTACCGCTACCAGTTCCTGATCAAGGCCTCGAACCGGCGCGTGCGCGTGCCGCGCGTTTGCCGAGCGCGAGAACTTCCCCGCCACATCGCTGATCGTGGACGTGGACCCGCAGACGCTGACGTGAAGGAATGCTGAGTTCTCTACTCCGTCACACATGCACCAGTGTGCGCCGAGGTATGATAACTCTCCGCTTCAGAACGCGTAGCGCAGGGATACCCGCAGTTCATGGCTAGACAGCGTTGCCCTTGTTTTGGCGAGATCTATCTCCAGCGGGTCGCGGCTTCCGTCGCGCCAGACGATCCGGCCCTTGGCCTCGCCTGTTTCGACGGCACCGGAGTCCATGTAACGCCAAGCGAGATCGAGCGTCACCTTTTTGCCTAAAGCCATCGCAACTCCTGCCGTCAGCATCCAGGCGAGATTGACCCGATGTTCGCCCGGAACGATGGTCGTTGTCTTCGGGAACTCCATACGGGTTTCATCGATATCAATGCGGGACAAGCCCATGCCGCTTCCAATGAATGGGTTGAAGGGGCCGGGCCGGGGCAGGTCGAGTCCGGGCAGGTCCAGGTAAGCGGCAAGCATGCCGGACAGGGAAGACAGATCCGCCGAGACGGCCTGACTGCCTGTGGTTTGCGTAAAATTGGCGTGACCCTCGAAAGAAAAGCTCGGACGGTACTGAACGGCGGCTTCCAGCCGCAGGAAAGGTGCCGCGATATAGCCGATCCCGGGCTCGAAGACGGCCATCGTTCCGAAATCGCCGAGCGAGCTCAGGGGTGCACCGTCGATACCTGTCCCGCAGCCATAGAGGGCCGCCGGAGAGGCGCTCGAACAGTCCTTATCCGTGAACCGCGTTGTCCCAGACCAGTCGAGAGCAACTCCGGCCAGCAGATAGAAATCATTTGAGGGCGAGGCCCCAGAGGATACTTGCACCGAGGCATCGGCGGAGCCAGACACCTTGGCTGGCGGGCTGGCTTGCGCGGACACGCCTTCCGTGAGGACTGCGGCCGTCTGCGCGAACGCCATGGACGGAATAGACGTCGCCACAAAGGCTGCGGCAATTGCAGTCCGAAGCCAGAATGCCCGAGAACGGATCGCCGGTTTTCCTCCATCCTTCTTCATGCCGTTCAAGGCAGCCTCCGTCCTTTGGGGCTTCAGGCAATCTGCCGGGAGTCCCAACCGAGCACCGGGTGGCTAGTTCTCCGCAAGCACGAGAGCAACGTTTCGGCGGAACAACTGCGTGCCCTGAAGGAAATGGCGATGTTCACCGGGATTTCCTTTTTGGCTTTCCGGCGATAAAAAATATACATCCATCTGCGTCCCACCGAGTACGATTATTTCTCCGAGAGGGCCATCGGCTCAGAACCGTCCTTCCGGAAGTCCTCGCGACCCGTTGCCACCACTCCCGAAGCCGGATTCAGACACCGCTGCGCGCCGAAGCATTGGGGGGGGACCGAGTTTGTCGTCACAACGAGCAACTTCATCCGGCCGGAAGCGACAACGCCCCAATCCGCCGTAGCATGGCAACGAACAGCCGCCGCGTCAGATGGCCCTCTGCCAGCAACACATCGCTGATCGTGGACGTGGACCAGCAGACGCTGATGGGAAAGACAGTCTTGCGTTTGGTACGAATACCGTAATACGATACCTATATGATTCGCTCCTGCGCGGACAAAGACACCCAGAAGCTGTTGGAGCGAAGATTCAGTAAGAAGCTGGCGGCCATTGAAAGGCAGGCCCGGATCCGGCTGGAGCTGCTGGATGCAGCGACATCACTCCAGGACCTTCGTCTGCCCGGGTTGCGGCTGGAGGCGTTGCAAGGTGACCGAAAGGGAAAGTACAGCATCCGCATCAACGACCAGTATCGTCTCTGCTTTGGATGGCGCGAGGGGGATGCGTACGCTGTCGAGATCGTGGATTATCACTGAGGGAGAACGCAACCGATGATTGTTCGAAAGAGAAAGCGGCTGCCGCCCATCCATCCCGGAGAGGTACTGCAGGACATTCTGAGCGAAGCGGGGCTGACGGTGAACGCCCTGGCACTGGCACTGCGAGTACCGGCGAACCGCATCGGCGGGATTGTAAAGGGGCAGCGGGGAATCACAGCCGATACCGCGCTGCGGCTCGGGCGGTACTTCGGGACGTCCGCGCAAATGTGGATGAACCTGCAAGCCAAGTATGAACTGGCCGTGGCCGAGGACTTGCATGGGGGGCGCATCCAGAACGAAGTCTTGCGCCACCGAGCGGCCTAGGCTCTCACTTTCCCTGGCGCCTTGTTCAGCATGGACGCAAACCTGCAGATGCTGGGAGAAGAAACGACTGTTTTTCCGGCCGCACAATTTTGGCCTGTGCTATTGTTGTTGGCAGCGGAGGAACTGGGCGAGGGGAAAGGGGTAGCGAATGTCTGAACGCAATCTAACAGCTTTATTTGAGAAAGCAAGAGAAATCCATATGACACCCGCCGAGATCGAGGAGCAGAGGCGTAGCTTCGCATATGGCAACGCGAACATTGAGAACGCATCGGTCACGCGTGCTATGGTTGACGAGGCAGCAGAAGAATTGGCTCGTAAGCGTTCCAGCGTATGAGCCAGCCCCCCCTAGCTTCATGGGAGATCAGCCAGGAAAAGATAGGCACAGTGCGCCGCTCCGGGGCAATCCCTTACCTCCCCTAACTGAGGAGGAGAAGGCCCGGCAGGAGGCACTTAACGCTTATCTCCAGTCTGGCCGTATGAACGAGCTCATAGACGAAACATATGATTCAAACGCTCCGTTTCGCCTGAGACCGCATGTCATCCAAGAGCTAAATCGGATTTCAATCCATATGATCGAACCTGATGCTGGTCGGTGGCGTGACGTTCCGATGCGCATAGGTGAAAGTAAACACCGTCCTCCGCCACCAGAAGAGGTCCCCCGCTACATTGATGAATTGTGTGAGTACGTTAATGATAATTGGGAAACCAAAAGCCCACTTCATTTAGCAGCCTACGTTATGTGGCGGCTCAATTGGATTCACCCTTTTATCGACGGGAATGGCCGCACAACTCGCGCTGTTTCATATTACGTCTTATGTGCAAAGCTAGGCTTCCGTATACCCGGGGTTACTACAATTCCGGAGCTAGTCGCAAGGAGTAAAGGACCATACTACAAGGCCCTCGAAGCTGCGGACGCACGATATACAGACGGTGTTATAGGTGTTGACGCTATGGAATCTTTGCTAAAGAACTTGCTTGCTGCTCAAATGGTTGAGGCTATCGAGAGAGCCGCCTCCGTTGCGAAAACGCCAAAACGTCAGGGTAGGAGAATGCCCAGTTCTTCTGCTGGACAGATTGAGAGCAACCCTCCGAAAGCAACGATAACATTTTCACTCAAGACTGGGGCGGCTTTTGGGGCTCTCGCACTTCTATTCTTTATGGGGCTAACCATATTGTCAATCATTGGATATCAAATTCCTTCGTCAGCCAAATATCTTATTGTCATAGTGCTTTCGCTTTCAGCAGCACTGGCCAGTCATTACATCGGCGGTCACGCAATAGCCCGAGGGAGCATACCCTTTCCGCAAGTGCAGGAACATCCCCTTCGATATTCAGTAGCGGGCGGCGTCGCGGTCATGATTCTTCTTCTGATTCTCGGGTCTATGCTTTTTCTTTAGGTTTTCTCTTCAACCGTAAAATTGCGCTTCCGGCTCGGATACAGGTTCGTGCGAGCCAAGGAGGGTTTCGGCCAGTTGGTCGGTTCCGTTTGCCGAGCGGGAGTATGAAACTACCAGCGAGAAGGAGGGAGCGCCGAGGCCGGTGAGGGCGGCTTTCAGGCAGGCACCGGGGATAGTGCGAGGGATGGGCGAAGGTGTTGGCGAGGAAGATGCAGATGCGGAAGGTGGTCGGGCGCCGCTGACTTTCTTCATCACGGAACACGCAGATTGCGGCCAAAGCATGGAACCGGCCAGGGCTCCCAGTTTCTGCGGCCACGGCGACGGGACGGAATGTGCAGGGGGCCGGATAATTTGCGGATTTCAAGGAATTTCCATGCTTGACGCGACAGGCGCGGGAGGCATAGAATCAGGACCGGCGGGGGACGAAATCCAGCAGTCCGGCAGAACCGGAACGGCGGGAAAGGTGAACACACAAATGAAGACCAGAACTTCGGCGGGAAGGGATTCGAGAGTGAAGCATGCGTGGGCCCTGGCGGCTCTGGTGGCGTTGGCGGGGGCTTTGATGTATCCATGGCCCGGAGCGGTATCCGCCCAGAGCGATTCGCTGCTCGGAGGGAAGGTGATGTCTTCGACCGGCGAGGCGCTGGCAGGCATCCCGGTGCGCGCCAACCGCGCCAACATCACGGTGAGCGTTTACACCAACAGCCGGGGAGAGTACTCCTACCCAGAGTGGTCCGACGTGAAACCGGGCGACTATACCGTATCGGTGGAGCTGCCGGATTACGAGCACGTGCAGCAGCAAGTGATGCTGGCGGCGGGAGAGACGGCGGAGCTGGACCTCGAACTGACGGCACGGACGCCTTCGGTGGAAGACGTGACGGCGAGCGAGATTATCGCCGCGCTGCCGGGCACCGACGAGCAGAAACACCTGCTGATCCAGTGCGACAACTGCCATTCGCTGCAGCACGCCTTCCGCACGCCGCGCGACAAGGAAGGGTGGACGGAGATCATCCACCGCATGGCGGGGCAGCGAGCCGTCAACCGGCACACGCCGAACACCCGAGCTTACGGCCAGAGGCAGTATATCGAGCCGCTGGCGGAATACCTGGCAATGGTTCGCGGACCGGGCTCTTCCGACCAGATTCCGTTCCGACTGCGTCCGCGGCCTACGAGCGACGCTTCGACGCGGCTGGTCGTGACGGAATACGACGTTCCGCGGGGCGGCAGCCGGGCCAACATCATTCGGGGGGACCGGCGGGCGGCGTGGCCGCATGACGTTCTGGTGGAGCCCGACGGGCCGTACGTCTATTACACGGACCATTTCAGCTACAACATGGGGCGGCTCGACCGCCGTACCGGCGAGGTGCGGGACTTTCCGTACGAAGTGCTCGAAGGCATGGGCAGGACGGAAGGCGACGGGATGATCCAGCAAGCCCAGCGGCGAGCCGGAAATCCCGGGGGCGGAGCGCATGACATGCAGTTCGACCCCGACGGGAACGTGGTGTTCGGACTGAACAACGGCACGATCCGGTTCGATACCAATACGCTCGAGTTCTCAGCCTTTCTCGGCGGCAGCAATATGTTCGGGCAGGACGCCGAGGGCAATATCTGGTACCTCGAAGAGGGGTTCCACAAGCTCGATCCGAAGACGGGCCTGGTTACCAACATCGACGGAGTCCCGGAGAACGTTGAAGGGGCCACCTACGATATGGAAACCGACGCACAGGGCCGGGGATTCATGAACATGTTCCGGGAGTCGAGTATCGGGATGTACGATCCGGCGACAGACACGTTCGAGATGTTCCCGACGCCGACGCACGGAGCGGGTCCGCGGCGCGGCGACATGGACGACCAGGGACGACCGTGGATGGGTCTGTACTGGGCGGGCCGGGTCGGCATGTTCGATCCGAGCACGAAACAGGTGAAGGAATACGGCCTGGTCCCCGACCACCGGCCGTTCGGGCCGCCGTTCGTATCGCCGTACTCGGTGGCGGTGGATGACAAGAACCAGTTCCTCTGGACGAACGACTTCAACAGCAGACGGACGTACAAGATCGACATCCGGACCGGACAGCCGACCGAGTACTACATGCCGCTTCCGTACGAGGTCCGCGACCTGACGGCGGAAGAAACCGCCCCCAGGCCAACCGTCTGGATTCCGGCCTACCGGCCGCCGTCCAAGATGGTGCGGATCGAGCTGTACTAAGGCAGGATCATTCGTTCGGACAGGGTCCACCCGGGCTGCCCGGCTCGGGTGGATTTTTTTGTGCGCAGGGCTGCGGGGAAACGGTATGGCGCGAGCGAGGGGGACGTCTGCTGCCGGTTGGCGGCCGGGGAAGCTAGTGGGTCAAAGAAAAGATGAAATAGTTGATCCCCAGGCGAAGCGCCTCGGTAGAGGGCGCGAGCGGGTACATGGGGCGGTCAATCCATTCCCAGAAGTCGCCCAGGTCGTTGTCGTGGTTGACGATCATCACCAGCCGGCCCTCTTCGTCGTAATAGCCGTAATAGCGCGCGGGGCTGCGGGACCGCCACGGTTTACTGAGGCCGGTGGCTTCCAGGACGGGGATTTCGTAGAAGGTGTGAAAGATGGGATGGTCGATGGTGATTTCCACGAATTCGCGGTCGGGGAATACCCTTCGCATCTGGGAGCGGAACCAGTCCAACTCCCGCTGACCGTAGAAGTCATCCGCCATGGCGAACCCGCCGCGGTTCAGGTATTCGCGAAAGCCTTCCACCTCCGCCTCGCTGAGGTTCATCCCGCCGGGTTCGCTGAAATAAATGAACGGATAGCGGAAGACCTCCTCGCTGTCGAGCCGAACGACCACGTAGGCCAGCTTCTGGCTGTTGATGAGGGTGGCTTCATCGGCCACCTGAAGGATGTGTTCCTCGGCATCAGGAAAGTCGTGGGCCCAGCCGCCGTAGCCACCAAAGCCGCGGCGGCCGCTGCCGAACTGGATGCGCGCGAACACGAACTCGCTCTGTTCGACGATCCGCTGGCGCGGGCCGGGTTCATCGAACAGACTCCAGAACCGGCGCTGCGCGTGGAGGGTCGCCAGGGAAACCAGCAGAAACGCCGCAGCGGCGGCGGCAACAGTAACTCGCGTTGCGAATCTCCTTGGAGTCATTTGCGTCCCCCTGGCTTCTTGGCGGGGCGATTTCCCCACTGAATAATATACCCGATTCCCTTCCGAGTGGAGCAGAAGCGGAGGGAAATCAGAGTCTCCCGATTCCGTGCCGGCATGTACGGCCATTCGCCGTACGACAGGGAACCCGCTGCGGGCGCCGCTAATGCGTCATGGAGAAAATGAAGTAGTTGATGCCGAAGCGGAGAGCTTCCGTGGAGGGCTGCAGCGGGAACATGGGACGGTCAATCCACTCCCAGAAATCGCCAATGTCGTTGTTGTGGTTGATGATCATCAGCAGGCGGCCCTTATCGTCGAAGTAGCCGTAGAAGCGGGGCGGAGCGCCGTAGTTGTAGGGTGACTGGACGTCGAGGGTCGGAATTTCATAATAGGTGTGGAAAATGGGGTGATCCACCGTCAGCTCGACGAAGCTACGGTCGGGGAACACGCGCCGCATCTGAGACTGAAACCAGTCGAGGGACCACTGGCTGTCAAAGTCGTCGATCATGGCGAAACCGCCGCGATTAAAGTACTCGCGGAGCCCGACGACTTCCGCTTCGCTGAGGTTCATTTCGCCGACTTCGCTGAAGTAAATGAAGGGGTAGCGGAAGAGTTCCTCACTGTCCAGCCTCACGATGACGTAGGACATCTTCCGGGTATTGATGCCGGTGACCTCGTTGGCGACCTGGAGGATATGTTCTTCCGCACTGGGATAGTCGTGGGCCCAGCCGCCATAGCCGCCAAACCGGCGGCGTCCGCTGCCGAACTGGATGCGCGCGAAAACCAATTCGCTCTGATCGATGGCGTTCTGGCGCTCGAAGGAATCGTTGAACAGGCCGGAAAACCGCCGCTGCGCCCGGAGAGTCGAGAACGAAAAGACCAGGATGGCAACCACCCCTATCGCGGCGGCAATCCATTTCGCAGAAACACGGAACTGCATGGACTCTCCCCGGACCGACGACTTGCCGTGCGCTGCATCGTCGTCTCTCGAATCGGTGGACAGAATATACACCATTTTCCGCCGGAACGGGCAGAACGGCGGAAAATGGATATTCCGCGGGATGCTAGGGCAGGCTTTGCAATTCCTTGCCGGGCTTGAAGCGGACGGCCTTGCCGGTCGGGATGTTGACTTCCGCGCCGGTGCGCGGGTTGCGCCCGATGCCGGTCTTGCGAGGCTTGACGTTGAAGACGCCGAAGCCGCGCAATTCGATCCGGTCGCCCCGTTCCAGGGCCTTCTTCATAGCGTCGAAAACACTCTCGACCGCCACCTCCGCCTTGGTCTTGGTGATCCCGGTCCGGTTCACCACTTTATTGACAATATCGAGCTTGATCACCAGAATTCTCCTGTTCGACCGAATGGTTTTCTCGGGTTGAGCGCTGAGCAGGCCAAGTCCCGACAGGCCAAACCCCGCTAACAGCAAGGAAAGAATATGTTAGAGAACCGTTCGCGGTGCTGTCAAGCCAACCGTAGACTTGCTTCAAGACCTTGGGAATGAAGGTGAAAATCCCTGCAGCGGGGAGGGAACTGAGCCGGCCCTCTGCGGCGCCTGTGGTAGAATCAGACAAATTCTCACGGATGCGCTGAGGACAGGCGCAAACGCTTGGCCTTGGAGCACGGGCCCTGACGGACCTGTGCTCCAGGCGGACGACAGGCCTGGAGGCCTGTCGCTACTGGAGCAAGGCCAAGCGGGACGCTGGTGCTACCACAGGAAGGTTGGAGGCGAACCATGCGATGCCGAGGACCCAGGACCGGATTACGGAAACTCTTTCAGAAGGCGCGCTGTCGGCCAACGGTGGGAGTTCTGCTGACGGTCGCAATCGGCGCCGGACTCGCGCAGGCACAAGTGCCCGCAGCGGGGCTGGCGGAAGTGAACGGCACCCAGCTCTACTACGAAATGACGGGAAGCGGACATCCACTGGTGCTGCTTCACGGCGGCGGGGCCGACGGACGTTTGTGGGACGGCCAATTCGAGGAGTTCGCGCAGCACTTCCGCGTGATCCGCTATGACCTGCGCGGCGCGGGGAAGTCGGAGATCCCACAGACAAGATTCTCAAACCGCGAAGACCTCTACGCATTGCTGGAATACCTGAACGTGGACAAGGCCTACCTGGTGGGGGTGTCGCGAGGCGGTGGGATCGCCTTCGATCTCGCTACCATCCACCCGGAGAAGGTAGCCGCGCTGGTCCTGGTGTCTTCGAACTTGAGCGCCCCGGTGGACGTCTATCACGACATGATCTCCTCGGCGCAGAAGGCCGGACGCGAAGAGGGCGTCGCCCGCGCGGCGGAGATCTGGTCCTCGGACCCCTACCAGGGCCCCGTGCAGCCGAACCTCCCGGCGAGGCAAAAGGTCTATGAGATCATGCGGGAAAACCTGGGCAAGTTTCTCTACTTCTGGGGGGGGGCAATTTCTTCGGAACCGGGACTGCCACCGCGCGGCGAGCGGCTTTCCGAAGTCCGCGCCCCGACGCTGGTGATCTCGGGAGACCGCGACGCCGAACAGGCACGTGCGAACTATGCGCGTTGGGGGAGGGAAATTCCCGGAGCAAGGATCGTCCACGTTCCCGGAGCGGCGCACCTGGTGAACATGGACCAGCCCGAGGAATTCATGCGAATCGTGATGGAGTTCCTGCAGTCGCTCTAGCAGCGGCAGGCTCTAGGCGTAGCCCTTGAACGTCAGGAACGCCCCAAGAAGAGCCCAGAAGGTCCCGACAATTCTCGTCATTATCGGACGCCCGATCATCGCGCCGCCAACTTGTTCCACGACGCGAAGTGCGATGATCCTCAATGCCCCACCGGGGACAAAAGCCCATCCAAATAGAGTGACGATCAAGGTCCAGTCCAGCACCCAGACGTTATGCGTGTTCACGATGGAAAGCCCCGCTGTCATTGCCAGAACACCGGAAACAAGAACTAACGGGCGATCGGCCAAAAAGCGTTTCGCTGTCTCTTGAAGGCTTGTGGGCGTAACAATCATGGGAATGCTAAGAACCAGCATAACCGGTCCCAGGAATTTCGAAATCCAGATTGCCATCGCCATAACCAAACCACTCCTTACTCATTCAACATCGCGGGGTTTTTCGGCGCGTCAGCGCCGACGTCCTCGGCAACAAGAACAGCATCCTTGCTGGAGGTTCCAGCAAGTTGCAGGAGCAATCCGACCTTTTCTGGACTGTGCTCAAACTTTAATGGCTTGTCGGCAATAAAATAACTGGCTATCTGTCGTCATCGAGCACTCCAATACTGTCGTATCTCGTGCATGCTCTGCTGGAGAAGCACGGGCTCAGATCAAGATTCTGAACCGATTGTGCGCGGCTCTAATCCGACGGACCCACCAGGTCCCTGTCGAGGGCGTCGGCGAGCTCGGGCAGACTGTCCACAATCAGATCCGGCGGGTTTAACTCCAGCAGCAGCGTGCCAAAGCCGTAGGTAACGCCGCAGGTCCAGACGCCGGCGCGAACGCCGGTCTCGATATCTACGTCCGAATCTCCCACGATCATGGCTTCGCGCGGCTGGACACCGCTCTCGCGGAGGAGGGAGTGGACGCCCACCGGGTCGGGCTTCTTGCTGTGGAAGCTGTTGCCGCCATAGACGACGTGAAACAGGCGGCCGAGGCCGAGATCCTCAATGATTCCCTGGCTGGGATAGACGGGCTTATTGGTGAGCACGGCCATGTAGCGCGGCGATCCGGCATGGCCATTCGCCAGGCGATTCAGGCTTTCGCGGACGCCGGGATACAGTCTGGTGTGGTCGAGCTTGTGCGTCCAGTAGTAGTGGATGAAGTAGCGCAGGCCGGTCTGCATCTCCTGCTGCGTGACGCCGTCGCCGACGGCCCGGGCAATCAGCGCTTCGGCGCCTTTGCCCACGTAGGAATAGATCGTTTGATCGTCGAGCGGCGGCCGTCCGAGGTGGCGCAGCGTGGCGTTGACGCTGCGGGCCAAGTCGGTCTTGGAATCAATCAGCGTCCCGTCGAGATCAAAGATCAGCAACCGAATCACAGGCTTGGGGGCGGCAAAATTCATGCGTTTGATTTGCAGTGCTACGGGGGTGCGTTCCGGCTATTTCTACGGTCTCTTCCTGGCTTTGTCCGAGGAGACCGGCCGCGGGCGCGGGATCACGCGCACCAGCGCGTGCTGGATGTCGTCTCGGGATGCCTGCTGGTTCGCCATTTCCCGCTGCACGAGCTCCACGAAATCCCTCATCTGCCGCTGCATTCTTTCCATTTTTTCGCGCATGTTGAGGACGATCTCGACACCGGCGAGGTTGACTCCCAAATCGCGGGTCAGGCTCAGGATCACCTCCAGCCGCTCGATATCCTGTTCGGTGTAGAGCCGGGTGTTGCCCTCGGTGCGCGAGGGCTTCAGCAGACCCTGGCGTTCGTAGAGCCGGAGGGTCTGCGGATGAATCCCGTAGCTCTCAGCTACCGCCGAGATCATATAGGCTGCGCGTTTCCGTTGGCGTTTGGGCATGGAAGGTCCCTGCTCCTAAATCTTCCGATAGAGCTCCGCCCGGGGATCTTCCGGGTTGAGCTTGGCCAGCTCCCGCAGAATTTCCTTGGAGCGTTCATCGGCCACGCGGGGCACTTTGACGACGACTTCCACGTATTGATCCCCGCGCCGTCCGGTCTTGAGCGAGGCCACACCCTTCTCGCGCAGGCGGAATTTCTGCCCGCAAGCGGTGCCGGGCGGAATGCGCAGCAGGGCGCGATTCTGGTGGATGGTAGGCACCTCGATCTTGGTTCCTAACGCCGCCTCCGAAACCGTGATGGGCACGGTGGTGTAGATGTCATCGTCCCGACGTTCAAAGAAGGGATTCGGTGCCACCTTGGGAATGATATACAGGTCGCCGTTCGGACCTCCGCCCCGCCCTGCGTTACCCTTTCCCGCCACTCGGACACGGGAGCCGTCCTGCACGCCGGCCGGGATCGGCACAACGATCGTCTCGGCCTCCGAGCGGCGGCCTTCGCCACGGCAACTCGGGCAGATATTCCTGGATCGTCCCGCGCCGCCGCAGCGCGTGCACGGCGCCGTAAAGCGCATGTTCCCCATCATCTTGGTGGAGTTGCCGGATCCCATGCACTCCGGGCAGGTCACTTCACGTCCGGAGTTTCCCTTCCCGGAACAAGCGAGGCAGGCTTTGTGGCGGCTGACGGTCACGCGAACCGTGGCGCCTCGGATGGAGTCCCAGAAAGCGGTCGGGAGGTGGTATTCCAGGTCGCTTCCATGCTCTACCGCGGGGCGCTCGGTCTCGCCACGGCGGAAAAACTGTGAGAAAACGTCCCGGATTCCGCCGGCTGAGCCGCCGGTTTCGGGGCCAAACCAATCGGAGAAGTCAAACCCTCCGAAGTCGACCGGGCGCGCGGTCCGGCCCCCGAAAGGACCAGCTTGCGGGCCAGCGTCCGAGTAATAACCCACCCGGTCGTACATCTGGCGCTTCTTCGGGTCGCTCAAGATATCGTAGGCTTCCGTGATCCTCTTGAAGCGTTCCTCGGCGCTCTTGTCTCCGGGGTTGACGTCGGGATGGTGTTTGCGGGCGAGCCGACGATAAGCCTTCCGGATCACCTCGGGACTCGCCTTGCGGTCCACTCCCAGCGTCTCGTAGTAATCGTGTTTGCCGCTCATAGCAACCATCGTTCCGGGTGGAACGAGATCAGCGGTTGGGGAAGCAGAGTCCGTTCCCCACCGGCCACGATTCCCCCGTTACTTGTCCTTCTTGTTCTCGTCCATATCCACGAACTCGGCGTCAATCACTTCCCCTTCCTTGACTTCTCCTTCCGTAGGAGGCGCCGATTGAGAGGCGGAGCCGCCTTGCCCGTCGGAAGGCGTATCGCCCGCCGCGGGCCCGGTCTGCGAAGCGGCCTTCTGGTACATCACCTCGGCGATCTTATGGCTCGCCTTGGTCAGCCGCTCCACCAGCGCGTTGATCTCCGCCGCCGGTTTGTTGCCTTCGATGGCAGCCTTGGTCTCCTGGATGGCTTGCTCAATTTCCTGCGCCTCGCCCTCGGAGATCTTGTCCCGGTTCTCCGAAAGCAGCTTCTCGAGGTTGTAGACCGCGGCGTCGGCCTGGTTTCTGGCTTCGACCTGCTCGCGCAACTGGCGGTCCTCTTCCGTGTGGGCTTCGGCTTCCTTCTGCATCCGCTCGATTTCTTCCTTGCTCAAGCCGCTCGAAGCGGTGATGGTAATGTCCTGCTGCTTGCCGGTTCCGAGGTCCTTGGCGGTGACGTGGACGATGCCGTTGGCGTCAATGTCGAAGGTCACGTCAATCTGCGGCAGGCCGCGCGGCGCCGGCGGGATACCCACCAACTGGAATTTGCCGAGCGTCCGGTTGTACCGCGCCATGGAACGCTCGCCCTGCAGCACGTGGATCTCGACCGAGGTCTGGTTGTCCGCCGCGGTGGAGAACTTCTCGCTCTTGCGGGTCGGGATGGTGGTGTTGCGTTGGATCAGCGGGGTCATCACGCCGCCCAATGTTTCCAGACCGAGCGTGAGCGGGGTCACGTCCAGCAGCAGAAGGTCCTTGACGTCGCCGCTCAGCACGCCGGCCTGCACCGCAGCCCCGACAGCGACCACCTCGTCCGGATTCACGCCCCGATGCGGTTCCTTGCCGAAGATTTCCTTGACGATCGCCTGTACGCGGGGAATGCGCGTCGAGCCGCCCACCAGCACGACCTCGTCCATTTCGCCTGCCGACAGCCCGGCGTCTTTCAGCGCCTGCTTGCAGGGTTCGACCGAGCGCTGCAACAGTTCCTCGACCAGTTGCTCGAACTTGGACCGGCTCAACCGCTTGTTCAGGTGCCGCGGGCCGCTTGCGTCCGCCGTGATGAATGGAAGATTCACCTCCGTCTCCATCACGCTCGAAAGCTCCATCTTGGCTTTTTCCGCGGCGTCCTTGAGACGCTGTAACGCCATCTTGTCCTTCGAGAGGTCAATCCCTGCCTCTTTCCTGAACTCGTCGACGAGCCAGTCGATGATCCTCTGGTCCACGTCGTCACCGCCCAGGTGCGTATCCCCGTTGGTGGACTTCACCTCGATGACTCCTTCGCTCACCTCGAGAATCGAGATGTCAAAGGTGCCGCCCCCGAAGTCGTAGACCGCGATGGTCTCGTCTTTCTTCTTGTCCAGTCCGTAGGCCAAGGCCGCCGCCGTGGGCTCGTTGACGATTCGCAGCACTTCGAGGCCGGCGATCTTGCCGGCATCATTGGTCGCTTGCCGCTGGCTGTCGTTGAAATAGGCAGGCACGGTGATCACCGCCTGCGTAACCGGCTCGCCCAGGTAGTCCTCGGCCGACTGCTTCATCTTCTGCAGCACCATGGCCGAGATTTCCGGCGGAGAGTAGAACTTCTTGCCGCTGTCAATCAGCACGCGCACGTCGTCATTGGGAGCGGCCTCCACTTTGTACGGCACAGTCTTCTTCTCCCCGCCTACCTCCATGTAGCGCCGTCCCATGAACCGCTTGATCGAATATATGGTATTCTCGGGGTTGGTGATGGCTTGGCGCTTAGCCACTTGTCCCACCAGCCGTTCCCCGTTCTTCGCGAAGGCCACCACGGAGGGCGTGGTCCGGGTCCCCTCCGCGTTCGGAATCACAGTCGGTTCCCCGCCTTCCATCACCGCAACGACGGAGTTGGTGGTGCCGAGGTCTATGCCAATTACCTTTCCCATTTACGTCGAACCTCCTCATTTACTTCGGACTATGTGCAGCTGGAAGGCGAGGACGGAGCCAGCAACTCCCTGCAAGTCCCACGACCCCTGACTATTTCGTCCTTCATTCATTAAGATAAAGGGTTGAGTGTGTTATTGTCAAGATATATAAATTAATGCCAATCAGGGAAAGCAGAAAGTGAGGAATATGCTATTGTTTATCAATAAGATAAGAAATGGATGCTTTGTTCTCGTGGCAGTTGTCTGCTTGCTGGGTTGCTCAGGTGGAGGCAGCGAGTCGAGGGTGATCGTGGTAGCTGCGGCGTCGGATATGGCCAAGATCGGTCCGATGATTCAGATTGCTTTTCGGCGGCTGCACGGCTACGAGGTAACGTTCAGCTTTGGGGGGTCGGGGCAGTTGGCGGAACAGATTCGGGCGGGCGCGCCGTTTGACGTCTACGCTCCGGCGGCGCGCTCATTCTGCGAGTCGGTGGCGCAAGAAGGCTTGCTGATCGGTGAGTGCAAGTCCTTCGCGCTGGGGCACTTGGTGGCGTATTCCCGGGACACGCCGATGCAATCGCTGGCGGAGCTCGAGGAGAATCGGGATTTCCGAATCGCGATGGCGAATCCGGCCTACGCGCCCTACGGCCTTGCCGCGCAACAGGCGCTGGAATCAGAGGGTTTGTGGGATGCTCTGCAGCCACAAATCCTATACGCCGATAGCGTGGCGCACGCCTTTCAAATGGCCGCGACCGGTAATGCAGACGTAGGGCTGGTTGCGCGGGCTTTGGTGCATGGAGAGGGCGGATATGTTCTGGACGTGGATCCATCGCTCCACGAGCCGATCGACCAGGTGGCGGCGGTGCTGCAGAGCTCCACCAGAAGAGAGGCCGCACGCGCCTTTGTGGAATACATAGCCGGGCCCGAGTCGCGCCGCCTGTTCGAAACGTACGGATTTGGGCACCCCTGAAAACATTCGCTTTTTATTCGCATGCATGTCGATGAGCTATAATAGCCGAGGAACGGAGGACAGGCAGGAATGCCTGTCGCTACTGAGCACAGTTCGGTTCTTGCGGTTCTTGCGGTTCCTTCAGTTCTTTCGATTGGCTGGTTTTTCGCAGTTTACGCTCTTGCAGAGGGTGGTATGGAACTCTTTGGGGTCTGGGGGGCCTGGCAGCAGATTGACTGGTTCCCGCTGCGGCTGTCGCTGCAGGTGGCGGGAATGGCGACCGCGATCTCGCTCGGGGTGGGCTTGGCGCTGGCCTACGTACTGGCGCGGCACAGCTTCCGGGGCCGGGATGCGCTCGACGCGGTGATCACGCTGCCGATTGTTCTGCCTCCCACGGTGTTGGGCTACTACCTGCTGGTGGTGATCGGCCGGAGCACGCCGCTGGGGCAGGCGTTCGAATCGGTGTTTGGCTTTCCGCTGGTGTTCACGTGGCAGGCGGCGGTGGTGGCGGCGACGTTCCACAGCGTGCCGCTGCTGGTGAAGTCGGCGCGGGCGGCGCTCGAATCGGTGGACCGCAACATGGAGAACGCGGCACGAACGCTGGGGGCCCCGGAGTGGCGCATCTTCTTCCGCGTAACGCTGCCGCTGGCGCGGCGCTCGATTGTGGCGGCCACGGTGTTCGCCTTCGCGCGAGCGCTGGGTGACTTCGGCGTCACGATCATGATTGCGGGCAACATTCCCGGCAGGACGCAGACCATGGCGGTAGCGATTTACGACGCCGTGCAAGCGGGCAACACGCTGCCGGCAAACGTGATGGTGCTGATTCTTTCCGCCGTGGCGATTATGATTCTCTATGGGACGAATCGGCTGGAAAGCGCGCGGGTGTAGGAAGCCCTGACAAATGGCACTGCTGGAGTTCATGATCGAGAAGCGGTTTGCGCCGGGGCGGGAGGCGCCCGGGTTCGAGCTGGACGCGCGCTTCGGGTGCGACGCGGGCGTGACGCTGCTGTTCGGGGCGAGCGGGGCAGGCAAGACGCTGACGCTCGAAGCGCTGGCAGGGTTCCTGCGGCCGGACCGGGGGCGCATTCTGCTGAACGAACAGATTCTGTTTGACGGCGAGAGCGGGGTGTGCCTGCCGCCGCAGCGGCGGGGCGTGGGCTACGTCTTCCAGAACGACGCGCTGTTTCCACACATGACGCTGGCGGAGAACCTGGCGTTCGGAATCACGCGGCTGCCGGGGCTCGAACGGCATCGGCGGGTGCGCGGCATGTTGGACCGGTTCGGCCTCACGGCGCTCGCCGGGAGGCGTCCACACGAGCTGTCGGGCGGGCAGAAGCAGCGGGCATCGATTGCGAGGGCGCTGGTGACCGAGCCGCGGCTGCTGCTGCTCGACGAGCCGGTGCGGGGGCTCGACTATCCGTTGCGGCAGGATTTCTACGAAATCCTGCGCGACGTGCGGCAGACGTACCGCATCCCGATCCTGCTGGTGACGCACGACGTGAAAGAGGGCTTCGAGCTGGGGGCACGGATGGCGGTGTATGAAGCCGGGCGCATCGTGCAGAGCGGCGCGCCGGAGGAAATCCTGCTGCATCCGTGCAATCCGTCCGTGGCGCGGCTGTTCGGGATCACGAACATCTTTTCGGGAACCATCGAGGCGCTCGACCCGGCGGCCGACACCACCTCGATCCGCACGGAGGCGTTTCCCGTAACGGTTCCCTATCTGCCGGGATGGTTGAAGGGCGATGCGGTGTCGTTCTGCATTCCGCAGGAGCACGTGCAGTTGCTGGCAGGGGGCGCGGGCGAAAGCAAGCGGGCGCCGGAGAATCGCGTCACGGCGCGGGTGGTGGAGGAAATTCTGACACCGGCAACGGTGCGGCTGCTGCTACAGATTGGAGGCAACTCGAACGGCACGCCTGCCGGGGCGATGCAACTCGAAAGCGAGCTGACGCGAGCGGCGTACAAGAAGCTGGGCGTCGCCAAACAGAAGGAATGGACGGTGGCGCTGCCGAAGGGGTTTATCCACGTGTTCGGGGAGAAGAGGGAATCCTGCTCTTGACCCAGCCGGGGAAAATGTACCAACCGAAGTGCGAGAGAATCTCGCCTTACCGATGCTCTACAATCAGTTCGTTGCTCCCGAACCCGGCGCCTCATAAATGACTTCCCGTTTCGGAAAATTCCGAAAAGCTCTGCCGATCAAGGCTCCGGCGCCAGCTCCTATGCCTCCGAAGATAGCCATGACTATGACGTCTGTGGCGGTTCATTAAAATCGCAATCATGCCTACGACACAATATGGCAAGCGTGCCCGCTCCGATACCGAGTCCCAACAGAGCGCCTCTCCCGGCATGGCTGCCTCGAACCAGAAGCACGCGCAGAATCTCCGCTCGCGGAACGCTGCGATTCTGCCCACTGCCCACTACAAGAACAAGCGTTTGCTGATCGGCTGAGCGGAATCCGCCACGGATTGTATCTCCATTTCGCAGCTCCACATGGAGCGGCGAATCCGCCGGCACGGCCAACACCGCATCCCACAACGGATCGGCATTCTGATTCATGGCGGCTGGTTGAAAGCGCGCCTGGCGCTGGAGGCGCATACCGGCGCAGCCCGTCAGGACTGTGCCGTGGATCAGCACCGTCAGGACCAGCAGGCAACAGTGCCATGCCGCAGGCTTTCGATGATCCGGCAACATAATCCCTCCGTCCGCTCAACGCGGTTGCAATGTTACGGAAAGATTACGGAAAGGTTTGTCAGACATAGGTTCTCAAATCGTTTCAAACTGCAAGGTGCGCAGCTTTTCCAGCGGGACGCGGGAACTGATGCCGAGGATTTCGATGCCGACGACGCGGTTTTCTTTGTCGAAGTCCAGGACGACACCCGACTGGACTTCCTCCGATTCGACCACTGCGGCCTCATCCAAGCGGAAGTAGAGGGCATCATTCGCTTTGTCAATCTTGAGTTTCATTGAGACCCACTCGTCGGGAATACCGCGTTCCCTGGCCACATGCCTAGCGTGCTGCGACCATTCCAAGTCGTCCATATCTGCCATCGAGAACCAGCGGTTTCATCATATCGCACCCGGCTTGGTTTGCGCCAAAGTTCAAATAAATTTGCATCTTGCGGGCAATTCCCTACCGTTCAATAGATGTTCATTGACCAGTCATTCTCGCTCTGCCAGAATCGAATCAGCGCTGACGGCGAGGGCTGGAGGGTTCTGGCTTGAAGACTCTGGAACAATATTTGCGGGAAGCGGAGCGGGCGCACGGGCATTTGTGCGCAGGGCAGGTACTCGGAGTGCGGATGGCGATGCTGGGGTTAAAGCGCCTGGAGATCGACGATCCGATGCAAGAGAAGAAACGCCTGCTGACCTACGTCGAGATTGACCGCTGCGCAACCGATGCGGTAGCGGTGGTGACGGGCTGCCGGCTGGGGAAGCGGGCTTTGAAATTCCGCGATTGGGGCAAGACGGCGGCGACGTTCGTAGACCTCAAGGCACAACGAGCCGTGCGGCTGGCGGCCAAGGAAAGCGCCAAGGACGCGGCGCGCTCGATGTACCCGGAGATCGAGGGACGGAACGCGCAGCAGATGAAGGCGTATCGCGAGATGGCGGACACGGATCTGTTCGACGAGGCCTGGGTTGCGGTGGACGTGGCGCCGGAAGACCTGCCGGGATACAAGGCCGGGCGCGCGGTGTGCGCCGAGTGCGGCGAGGGCGTGCAGTTCAAGCGGGAAGTGGAGCGCAACGGGCGCGTTCTCTGCCGCGCGTGCGCGGGAGAGCGGTATTACCGCGAGATCAGCGGGTAGGGAGCAGGAGAGCGGGTTCTTCGTCGGCAACGACATCCATGGATGTCGTTGCCCCTCCAGGGTGGGAGAGTTGAGTAAGGCCAGCGGGACGCTGGCGCTACGGCAGGCGGGGATGCCTGTAGCTACCAAAACCGACATTGCCGAAGTCAGATTCGATTGGCGATGCTGTTATGCAATGATGGTCGTTGTGTCTTCGGGCTCCAGCACACGGAACCAACGCCAATTAGAGATTAGCCAAACCCGAAATGTACTACAATTGCAATTAACATGATCGTCTCGAGGGTCGTACTTAAGAACTGGAAGAACTTCCGCCACGTCGATGTACACTTCGGGGATCGCGGGTTTCTGGTCGGTCCAAACGCTTCGGGAAAATCAAACTTCCTTGACGTGTTTCGGTTTCTAAGGGATGTTGCGAAGCCTGGCGGTGGCCTGCAGCGTGCCGTGGCCGATCGGGGTGGACTCTCCCGAATCAGAAGTCTGGCCGCCCGCAAGGAGCCTAACGTCGAAATCCGCGTGGAGCTTTCGAACGGACCTGACAATGGACCGTCTTGGGTCTACGAGATCGGCATCAAGCAGGAACCACGGGGGCGGCGACAACCGTTTTTGATCTACGAGCGGGTTTGGAACGAAACAGAGCAGATCCTGAATCGCCCGGATGATTCCGACGGAAGGGATGTGCTGCGACTTACACAGACTCACGTTGAGCAAATCAATTCGAACGAATCGTTTCGCGACGTCTCAGAATTCTTCCAGTCCGTCCTGTACTTGCACTTGATTCCGCAATTGGTGCGCCATCCGGAGCAGTTCCAACCTTCCGAGGCGCCTGAGGATCCCTACGGCAGACGCTTCCTGGAGCGTATTGCAAAGGCGACGATGAAGACGAGGGAGTCGCGCCTTCGGAAAATCGAGACAGCACTCCGTATAGCGGTCCCACAGCTCACGAACCTAACGCTGACGCAAGATGAACTGGGAGTCCCGCATCTCGAGGTACTCTACGAACATTGGCGTCCTGGCGCGGGAAAGCAACGGGAGGACCAGTTTTCGGACGGTACTCTACGGCTCATCGCACTCTTGTGGATTCTGCTTGAAGGGGATTCCCTCCTTCTGCTCGAAGAGCCTGAACTTTCCCTCCACTCAGAGATTGTGAGAAAACTGCCTCGGCTGATTCACAGAATTCAGGGCCGCAGACCGCGACAGATCGTGATTAGCACCCACAGCGCCGACCTGTTGGAAGATCCCGGCATCGGAGGAGAAGAAACGTTTCTGCTTGTACCCGAGTCCGAAGGAACGCGAATCGAGCGAGCATCCGATCGATCCGATGCGCAAACCCTTCTGGATGGCGGAATGACGGTGGCGCAAGCCGTCCTTCCTTTGACGCGGCCTTCGGGAATCGATCAACTCTCATTGTTCGAATGAGTAAACCCATTCCGATACACCTCGCGGTAGAAGATGAGTTGAGTGAAGCGGTCTTGCGTGCAATCTTGCGACAGTCCGGTCGCTCGTTCGCCGTGGGTGCGGTATACCGACGAGGGGGCTTCGGCTACCTCCGCAAAACCGTCAAGGGATTCAACCACGGCGCGAAAGGTGTCCCCTATTTTATGCTCACCGACCTGGACGAGAACGAATGCGCTCCGACACTGATTCGGGAGTGGTTGACAGTTCCCTTGCACCCCAATCTGATCTTTCGTGTGGCTGTGCATGAGGTTGAGGCCTGGGTCCTCGCCGATCGTGAAGCCTTCGCATGTTTCCTTGGAATACCTACGAGGAAGATCCCCTCCGAAATGGATAGCATTCAAGATCCAAAAGGGGAGTTGGTATCCCTAGCGAGGACTTCTCCCAAACGGGATCTGAGAAACTCGCTCGTACCCAGAGCGGGTAGTACAGCCCGCGTTGGACGTGATTACAATGGGAGGCTTTCGGAGTTCGTCTGCAATAATTGGAGGTTGGAGGAGTCCAAACGGTTCTCGCCCAGCCTTCTGCGAGCGGCGAACGCGGTCGAGACTTTCGAGCCGCAATGGGGGGGCTAAATCCCGGACTCCCGGGTTGACACGCGGACCAACCTGTCCACGGAGGTATTCTAGGATCCAATGGATTCCCATTCGGAAGGAAGGGTATAATGAGGGAAGTACTGTTGGCAGTGTTAATGTAACTGTTTTATTAGTAGTTAGTTACAGTCAATATCAACTTGTCGCTACCTGCAGTCGGGATGACGACGGAATCATGGATAGACAAAGCGATTCATACCGCAGTGATGCCAACGACCTGACGGAAGACGTGCTGTTGCCGACGATTGCCTTGATCAACGTGCGGCATCCAACGATACCGAACCTCTATCAGCGGTGCTTTGAGTACGTGGAGCGCGGCCAGTGGGACTGGGAAACGGAACTGGTCGCAACCGGGCGCTGGTTCTACAAGCCGCATTAGCCACGGAGGCACGGAGATTGTGACTTCCGACGCGCAGTCGCCAAGACGGACGACCAGGCGGAATGCCTGGCTTGCGGCAGCGCTCCTGCTCGTTGCGATCAGCGCCTTCCGGGGAGTCGGCGGGCTCGGGAGCGGGAGTCAGGCGGACCCGGAAGAGAGGTTCCAGCGCCTCCGCATGGAGATGGTCGTGGAACAGATTGCCGGGCGCGGCGTGCGGGACGAACGCGTGCTCGAAGTGATGCGGACGATCCCCCGGCATCTGTATGTGCCGCCTTCGGCGCAGTCCGAGGCGTACGCCGACCGGCCGCTGCCGATCGGCGACGGCCAGACGATTTCACAACCCTACATCGTTGCTTTCATGACGGAACTGCTGGACTTGGGTCCGGAGGACACGGTGCTAGAAATCGGGACCGGGTCGGGGTACCAGGCGGCAGTGCTGGCACGGCTGGCGCGGCGGGTCTATAGCATCGAGATCATCCCGCGCCTGGCGCAGGAGGCAGAGGCCCGTCTCCAGGCAATGGGCTATACGAACATCGAGGTGAGGGCCGGGGACGGATACCGGGGCTGGCCGGAGCAGGCGCCGTTTGACCGGATCATGGTGACCGCAGCGCCGCCGGAGATTCCGGAAGCACTGACCGCGCAGCTCCAGCGCGGAGGGCGTATGGTGCTGCCGGTGGGGCAGAGAGGCCGGGTACAGCAACTGATGGTGCTCGAAAAAAGCGAAACCTCCGACGAAATCACCGGACGGAACGTGATCCCAGTGCGGTTTGTCCCGATGGTGCCGGAGCGGTAACGAGTGGCGAGCCATGAGCGACGAGGCAGAAAATACGGGCGAGGAGCCTTGGGCCGACGGGGAACCGGTCAAGTTGGAAGTGACCGACGTGCTGGACCTGCATACGTTCGCGCCGCGGGACATTCCGGTGGTGGTCGAGGCGTATCTCGAAGAGGCGCTGGCGAAGGGGTTCGAGACGGTGCGGATCATTCACGGCAAGGGGAAAGGCGTGCAGCGGGAACGGTGCAGGGGATTTTGCGGCGGACGCCGTTCGTTGAATCGTTCCAGGACGGACCGATGGGTGGGGGCGGCTGGGGGGCGACGATTGTGTGGTTCAAGCCGGAAGAGAAGGGGAAGGAGTGAATCGTTGAAACGGCAGAGCTTTTTTGGGGCGTGTCTTGTGCTCGTCTGGATGGCGGGAACGAGCTTCCATGCTGCCGCAAGCGCCGCATCGGTACCCATATACGCGAAGAACGGGATGGTGGCGGCGCAGGAAACGATCGCGGCGCGCGTCGGAGCGAAGGTCCTGCGCGAGGGCGGCAATGCGATGGATGCGGCGGTGGCAACGGCCTTTGCCCTGGCCGTGACCTATCCCACAGCCGGGAACATCGGCGGCGGGGGGTTCATCGTTTACCGCGCCGGGAGCGGCGAGGCGGTCGCGTATGACTTTCGAGAAAGGGCCCCCGCCAAAGCACATGCCCGGATGTTCCTGCAGGACGGAGGATACGATTTCGAATTGCACCACGACTCGCATCTCTCGGTGGGCGTGCCGGGTACCGTCGCGGGACTCTATCTGGCATGGCAGGAACAAGGGAAGTCGCCGTGGAAGGATCTACTGGGGCCGGCGATCGAGTTGGCCGAGAATGGCTTCGCCATCTCGCCGGGACTTGCACAATCGCTGCAAGGCATCCTGCCGCGGATGCAACGGTATCCGGCTTCCGTGGCGCAATTTTCGAAAGCGGGTGTCCCTTATGAAGAGGGTGAAATCCTCAAGCAGCCGGATTTGGCCCGGACGTTGCGACGGATCGCCGAGCAGGGGCCGCCGGGTTTCTACGAAGGCGAAACGGCTACCTTGATCGAGCAGGACATGCAGAGACATGGCGGCTGGATCACACGCGACGATCTGAGAAACTATCAGGCGAAACGCCGCGAACCGGTGCGCGGGAGCTATCGGGGTTACGAAATCATTTCCATGCCGCCGCCCAGCTCCGGGGGTACCGCGTTGGTCGAAATGCTGAACGTTCTGGAAGGATACGATCTGGCGGCCGGCGGGCACGATTCGGCGCAGACGGTTCACTGGATCGCGGAGGCGATGCGCAGGGCGTTTGCCGACCGGGCGCGATATCTGGCTGATCCAGATTTCAACCCGGCCCTGCCGCTTGCCCGGCTCATCTCCAAGGAATACGCGGCAGACTTGCGGGAGACCATACTTCCAGACCGCGCATCGCAATCTTCGCCCAACACGTTCGAATGGCCGGATGAGAGCGAGGAAACAACTCATCTGTCCGTAGTGGACGGCGCGCGCAACGCCGTTTCGCTGACGTATACGCTGGAGTATCGATATGGGTTGGGCGCGGTTGTGCCGGGCGCCGGTTTCATCCTGAACAATGAAATGGGGGACTTCAATGCCTCGCCGGGCCTGACGACAGCCGACGGGCTGATCGGGACGGAGCCGAACCTAGCATCTCCCGGCAAGCGAATGCTTTCGAGCATGTCACCCACAATCGTGGAGCGCGATGGGAGGTTATTCATGGTCCTGGGGAGTCCCGGAGGCCGAACCATCATCAACACCGTGCTGCTCACGATTCTGAATGTCGTTGATTTCGAGATGAACGTTCAGGAGGCGCTGGACGCGCCGCGCTTTCATCATCAGTGGCTGCCGGACCGGATCAGCTATGAACGGTACGCTCTATCGCCGGATACGATCGAGCTGCTGGAATCGCGCGGGCATGTTCTGCAGGTGGTCCAGAGGCAAGGAAGCGTTGCCGCCATCCAGTTCAACGCAGAAGAAAACCGGCTGGAGGGTGCGGAGGACCCCCGCTCACCCGAAAGCGCAGCGGCGGGTTGGTAGGCAAGGTTTGGAGAGAGCCAGGAATATCCTGTGGGGTAAGAAACGGTGAGAAGAGCGCCGGACATGAGCGTTGCGATCGGCGAGCTGCGGCTGAAGAATCCGGTGCTGGCGGCAAGCGGGACATTCGGCTACGGGCTGGAGTTCGCGGAACTGCTGGATTTGAACGAGCTGGGCGGATTCGTGACAAAGGGGCTGTCGCGGGAGCCGATGGCAGGAAATCCGCCGCCGCGGCTGGTGGAGACGCCGGCGGGGATGATGAACTCGGTCGGTCTGCAAAACGTGGGCGTGGAAGCGTTCATCCGGGACAAGCTGGCGCTGCTGAGAAAGCTCCGAACGACCGTCATCGCGAACGTCTTCGGGTTTGAGACCGCAGACTACGTGGAGGTGGTGCGGCGGCTGGAGGAAGCGGGCGGGCTGGAGGCTTACGAGTTGAATCTCTCCTGCCCCAACACCGCCGGAGTCATGTTTGCAAGCGATCCGGTGCTGATCCGTGAGGTGACCGAAGCGGTGAAGGAGGTCAGCCGGCGGCCGGTGTGGGTGAAGCTGTCGCCGAACGTGAGCGACATCGCGCCGTTTGCGCAGGCCGCCGAAGAGGCCGGGGCGGACGCGATCTCGCTGGTCAATACCTTCGTAGGAATGCAGATGGAAGACGGGTCGAATCGGGCGATGTTGCCGCAAGGGAGCGGCGGACTGTCGGGGCCGGCGATTCACTCGTTGGCGGTGCGGCTGGTGCATCAGGCGGCATTGGCCGTGCGGATACCAGTAATCGGCATCGGAGGGGTGATCTGCGGGGCAGACGCTGCAGAACTGCTGCGGGCCGGGGCGGCGGCGGTCGAAGTGGGAACGGCGAACTTCTACGACCCCCGGGCCACGGTGCGGATTGCCCGGGAACTGGCGGAGTATTGCCGGGAGGCGGGAATTCAGCGGCCAGGGGAGCTGAGGCGAGCAGCTTCCAGGTCCGAACCGGTGAGACGTTTCGATTGACAAGTGGCGGGCAGTGCCGTAACGTAATTCGCAACGGGGGCTCTTCGAGAAGGCAGGTGCAGCATAGTCTTGCAGAAGCGTGAAGGCCCCGGGCTCTCTGCAGCAGGAGGGCAGTTGGGAAGGCGGCGGCAGCGGAGGTTCCAAAGCGCCGGCCGTTTCCCGAAATGAAATATTTTGGAGTGGTTCAATCGCCGGCGTCTCTGTTTCTTTCCTGAAGAGAAGCGGAGTAGCGCGCGAAGGAGAGGAGTGACGTAGCATGAAAGGCGTAATCCTGAGGATGGAAAAAGTGCTAGTGAGCATGCTGTTTCCGCTGGCGGTAGCCGGCTGGGCGCAGACGGTAACAGTTCCGGAGGTGATCGTTTCGTATCCGGACCTCATCGTACATAACGGAAAGATCGTGACGATGGATGACCCGTCGTTTGAGCCGAACACGGGGACCGTGGTGCAAGCAATGGCGGCGCGGGACGGGAAGGTGCAGGCGCTGGGGAGCAACGCGGAGATCCTGGCGTTGGCTGGCCCGCAGACGCAGCGGATTGACGTGCGGGGCCGGACGGTGATTCCGGGCATGATCAATACGCACTCCCACATGCACGACCGCGCGCTGCGGTACTGGATCCAAGACAACCAGGACCTGGTGGCAGATGTCCAGAGGTCGTTTTCAGTCACCGGCCGAGACTACGCCGAACTGAAGCAGGGCATCGAACTGGTGGTGAAGGAGCAGATGGCCCGCGCGCGGCCGGGACAGTGGGCCTATATCGAACTCCCGCGAGGAGGTAGCTCCGGGACCGGCATCGGCGTGCGGTTCCTGAGCGAAAACGGACTCACGCGAGGGGAACTGGACGAATGGGCGCCGGAGACGCCGGTGTTCCTGAATTCGCACCCGGCGTGGATGCTGAATAGAGCTGCCGAGGTTTCGTTCCTGAATTTGTACGGGTTCGACTGGGACCAAGAGACGGTGGACAAGGCGCTCACGATGAATACGACAATCCGGCGCTCGCTGGTGGTAGACCGCTACTTCGCGCCGCGGATCCCAGAGATGGCGGAAGTGATCCGGGGGGGGCTGCAACACCAGGCGGCCCTGGGGTTGACGACGTTCAGCTCGCACATCGTGGGTTTGCGGATTCACGACGGTTATATGAAGATGGTGCGGGACGGAACGATGCCGATCCGCTTCGGCTTCGCGCACCGGTTCTGCCAGCAGGTGGAGCCGGACATGGCGGGCTGCTTCATGCGGCTAGGCGACATGGAAGGGCTCGGAAACCCGTATTTCTTTAGCGTCGGCGTGACGCTGGGCGGCATCGACACCGGTCCGCCGCACATCTGCACCTCGATGGACGCCGCGCCGGAGTACAAGTCCCAGGAAAAGTGCATTCTGGAGCCGGGCAGCGAGTACGAGCGGGCGATCGCAACGGCGCTGGCTTCCTACCAGCGGTACGTGGTCAATCACGTGTACGGCGACAAGGCGGTGGACACGTTCCTGGACATCGTGGACCGGGCGATAGAAAACACCCCGGGGATCACGGAGGAATATATCCGCGAGCGGCGCCTGACGGCGGACCACTGCGGGTTCTATCCGCGGCAGGAACAGTTGCCGCGCATCAAGCGGCTGGGCATCGTGCTCAGTTGCGACCCGATGTTCATGGACCGCAGCTATCCGTGGCTGCCGGTCTACGGGGAGGACAAGGCGAACCGGATCGGGCCGGCCAAGAGCCTGGTCGACGCCGAAATCATGGTGACGGCGGAAGCGGAAGTGGACGTGGAATCCGGCACGGGACCGACGTACTTCGCGGTGCAGAGTAAATTCATGACTCGCCGGAACAGCAAGGGTGACCCGGTGGCGCCGGAAGAGGCAGTGGACCGCCTGACGCTGATGAAGATGATGACCACCTGGCCGTCCTACTACCTCAAGAAGGAGCACGAGCTCGGCTCGCTGGAAGTGGGCAAGTACGCGGATTTCGTGGTCCTGAACAAGGACTACTTCACGATTCCGGAGGAAGAAATTCCGACTGCTTTCCCGCTGATGACGGCGCTCGGCGGCGAGCCCACCGTTCTGCGGACAGAGTTCGCGAACGAACTGGGGATGGAGCCGGTGGGACCACAAATGAACTGGGAATTTGCGACACGGTACAGAGCTGAGGGCGGAGGGGAATAAGAACCCTCAGCTGCAGGTGGAAAGGTAGTCGAACGATGGCGGGAGATCGGTCAGCAAGAAGCGGGGTCTGGCTCGGGTTGCTCGGGGTGGTCCTCATTGGGGGGATGGCAGGGCGGGCCTGGAGCCAGGCTGCGCTGCCTGACGGGGAAGGCAAGGAGGTCGTGGAGATTGCCTGCACGGCTTGCCACGGACTCGCGCACTTTACCGGCTCGCGGTTCAGCAAGGATGACTGGGAGTACGTAGTGAACGACATGATCGACCGGGGCGCGCTCATCACCGATCAGGAAGTAACCGTCATCGTGGACTACCTGACGGAGCATTTCGGTCCGGAAGAACAATCGGAGGGAGAGGCTGCAACGGGCAACTAGACAAAGGCAGTTTGCCGACGATAAGCGGTTCCGGGGGCTGAAGATGACATGCTTGCGGCTTGGCGGGCCCGAGCCGCCTCGTGATTCGGGCGGGTACGCAGCGGTGATGGGACATCACGACGGGCGGACAGGAGAATCCAAAAGCCTTGTGGAGGGGAAACGATGAGCAGGAAAGTGGTAGTGGGAATACTGTTGACGTTGGGGCTGCTGGTGGTAGGGGGCCAACTGCTGGCGCACCATTCGGCGGCGGGTTTGTTCTCGCGGCAAGAGGAGGTCATACTGAGCGGGACGGTGAGCGTATGGCGGATGGTGAATCCGCACCCGGCGTTGGTGTTTGATGTGGCGGACGGGGAGCACGCGGGGAGGTGGACGGCGACGTTCAACTCGGTGGCGGATGTGAGGAAGCACGGGTGGTCGCGGACGACATTCCGAGCGGGGTCGCCGACGACGGTATTGGGGAACCCGTTTTTCGGAGGGCGGAAGACGATCTTTCCGTTGGTGGTGACGACGCCGGACGGGCAGAAGCACCTGATGCGGATGCCGGAAGTGAACACGGAGTACGCGCAGGGCGCACATAGTCCGCAATAACACCAGAAAGAGCGCCGGAAGGAGGTTCTCCGATGCGGAAGAGATGGGTGGTATCGAGCGTCTTGATGGGGATTGTGACGCTGGCGTGGGGTGTTTCCGCCGCGCAGTCCCAGTCGGGCGCTGCCGGTGGCAGGGATTTCTCCGGGATCTGGCGCGTGTCGAAAGCAGCGGGTCCGCCCTGGATGCCCGACTCCAACCGGCAATTCGCGTCGGAGATGCCCTTGCAACCTTGGGCGCAGGAGCATTGCCGAGAAATCGGGTGCGCGCGGGCAGTGAATTCAGCGGGTGAGCCGGGCGGAGACGCATATTTCCAAGGCAAGGACCCGGCGCTGATCCGGTGCGCTCCGTACGGCTTTCCGCGCATCATGCTGGAAGGCGACTATATGGAGATCTTTGAGACGCGCATGGAAGACCGGATCTTCATGCGCTTTTACCGCAACAACCACCAACGCGAAATCTGGATGGATGGGCGAGAGCATCCCGAGGACCCGCAGCGGCCGTGGACGGGGCACTCGGTCGGGCATTGGGACGGAAACACGCTGGTGATCGATACGGTGGGACTCACGGGAGGAGAAAACGGAAAGTATAAGTGGCTGGACGGGGCCGGGTTTCCGCACAGCGACGAGTTGCACGTCATGGAACGCATTCAACGTGTCGACCGGAATACGTTGCAGATCGACTTTACGTTCGAAGACCCGCAGGCGTTCCGAACGCCGATTCGCTCCACGGTGCAATACCAGCTGATCGAGGACGAGGAGGTTCTGAGGTACAGCAGTCCGTCGGTGGAATATACGCGCTGCGAAGACCGCGTGTACGCGGAGGCGGAGAACGAAGTATGGCCGAACGTCGACAGCGACTACGACTATACACCCCAATTCCCGCGCGCGGGCACGGCGATCTACGAGGGCGGGGAATGATTCAACTCTTCAGGAGATTCAGGCATGCCAGGTCATGGCGGCGATCCGGAGCGAAGCAGAGCCGGGCGGCCTGCGGGGAGGGCTGCGATGCGGCAGAGTTTGCTGATGGGCAGTTCTCTGGTGATGATCGCTCTGTTCGTGGGATGGGTTCCTGCGGCGCAATCGCAGAGCTACGACGAGCAGGATCTGTCCGGGTATTGGCGGCTGCGGCGTGCAGTGGGCCCGCCCTGGGCGCCGGACCGGAACACGCAATTTGCAACTGAGATACCGCTGCAGCCGTGGGCGCAGGAACATTGCCGCCGAGTCGGATGCGGGCGGGGAACGGATTCCGCGGGTACGCCGTGGGGTACCCCGTATCTGCAGAGCGAGGACCCCGCATTGATACGATGCGCTCCGAGGGGCTTCCCCCGCATCCTGCTGAACGGCGGTCCGATGGAGATCGTTCCGATACCACAGCGACTGTGGATGCGCTTCTACCTCAATAACGAGAAGCGGGAAATCTGGATGGACGGGCGAGAGCATCCTGAGGACCCGCAGCGCCCGTGGACGGGACACTCGATCGGCCACTGGGACGGTGACACACTGGTGGTGGACACGGTCGGCCTGATCGGGGGGCAGGATGGGCAGTTCAAATGGCTCGACCACGCCGGATATCCGCATAGCGACGATCTGCACGTTGTGGAGCGCATCCTGCGCACTGATGCGGATACCCTGGAGTTCAACCTGCTGTTCGACGACCCGAGAGCATTTACAGCGCCGATTCGGGGCCGGGTGACGTACGGGAGGTATGACGACCCGGAGGAACTGGCGATCGACGGCCCCTCCGTGGAATATGTGCGCTGCGAAGACCAGGTTTATGCCGACCAGGAAGTTGATGCCTGGCCGTTCTTCACGGGCGAATATCCCGAGCCGCAGTTCCCGCCCGCCGGTCCCTGAGTGTGCAGTTGCAGCGGCAGCCCTTGGGGGCTGAAACCGTGTTCTGAGGTCCGAACGCAAGATCGGTATTCTTGAAACCAGTTCTACATTCCCGCCAAGATCACGGATAATTCAGGCAGGCCGGGCCGACGCACCCTTCCGTAAACGGACATGCAGGGAGGAGGAGCCGCCCTGTACCGGCATGACGCCGGATTGCACAAAGGGTTTCGGCATGCGGGGGAATCCGAGCGGGCCGGAGACGTTGACGGTGGAATTTCTGGGGTGGCTCGAACAGACGAGGATTGCGATTCAGATCCGGGAGTACGTGTGGGGGCTTCCGATTCTGGTGGCGACTCATATGATCGGGCTGACGGGGTCGGTGGGCACGCTGATCTGGTTCGACCTGAGGCTGCTGGGCCTCGGCTTCCCGCGATGCCCTGTGTCGCGTCTCTACAGGCTGCTGATGCCGTGGATGCTGACGAGCTTCGGAGTCATGATGATCAGCGGCGGGCTGATGTTCGTGGCCTACGCCACCCTGGCCTACGAGAACATTTTCTTCCGGGTCAAAATGGCTGCTCTGCTGATCGCAGGCGTCAACGCATTAACCTACCACCTGGTGACGAAGCGGGGAATCGCCGGCTGGGACACCGCCAAACTGCCCCCCGTTGCGGCACAGATGGCCGCCCTGGTCTCGCTCACCGCGTGGATCGTGATCATCCTGACCGGACGGATGATGGCGTATACGATGTACGGGATCGACTCCTAGTTCCGTCGGGCGGCCAGTGTGTCACCCCTTCCGATCCCGGTTCGCTGCGGCGAGGGGGCGTCGCGGAAGATCTCCGGGACATGGAAGGTCAGCACCGCGTTCAGTTCCTTGTCTGACACAATGACGGTCTGGTTCTTGAGATCCAGGTCGAGGCCGCGCGGCTTCTTGAGCATACGGTGAGGCCCGCCGATGGTCCAGCGGGGCGCCACATTCCCCTCGTCGAAAATGCTCCAGACACCGACAAACGAAAGACCATTCCGCAGCTCGTTCTGCAATCCGTCATTGCCAGTGATGATCCAGCCGTTATGGACGCGCGTCCGCATCATCTGGACGAGCATCGTGTCGGGGCCCCCGATGAAGCGAGCCGGCTCGGTGCTGTCGGGATCCCGCGGGAAGATGACGATCTTCGGCGGCGCCCTATCATCCCCGCCGCTGCGGTCGGAGCCCACGTAGAGATCGTTGACGGGGTCCACAGCCAGGACGTCATAGCGAGTGGTTCGGATCGGCGCCACATTGCCGTCGGCCAGAAGAGGAAAGACCTTCCCCTCGGTGATGAGCTCATTGTTCACGGTATCGACGACCACTCCGGAGGAACCACGCAACTCCGTGTCGGGTCCCTGGAGGATGCGGATCGGCGGTTCCTCGCCGGAAGCCGCCCCGCGGAACGTCATAATGGCCTGCGCGAACTGTTGCGGAACGACGATCTCGTCACGAGCTTCGTTGTAGTGAATGGCGTGCATGGTACGGCCGAGCAGCGTCCTCTGGCCTTCAATTCTGCGGATCGGGGCGTCACCACCGTTCGCCAGCCTGGCGAAGACCGCAATCTGCGGATGGGCCACTCAGTTGGGGGTGAGAATCTCCTCGCGCGTGGGGTCGTAGGCCAGAGCGCCGGGGTTACCGATCATCAGGGAAGGACTGCCGGTCGGTCCGCTGCGGATCACTCGTTTCGGTGCGGTGTTGCCGTCGGCCCTGGGTGAGAAAACGGCCATCATATGGTTGCCGTAGTTGGCCACCCACAGCTCATCATTCTTGGTATCCACGAATACGCCCGACGGGCTGTCCATGGAAGTGGCCGGCCCTTCGATGACGCGAATCGGCGCGGCATCTCCCTCGGCGTCGGGGGCGAACACCAGCACCGAATCGCCAATGTCGTTGGCGACAAAAAGCTCGCCGTTGCGCTCGTCGAGGGCAATGGCGGCGGGCCAGTTCAAACGGGTGTTGGGACCCTCAATCACGCGCACAGGCGGGGTGTTGCCGCTGGCGGTGCGGTGGTAGACGTTGATGGAGGGCGCCAAAAAGCGGCCCGATCCCGGCACTGCATCGCGGGTTCCCAAAGGCCGGTTTTCCGGGTTGGGCTGGTCAGTGTTGCGGCTCGAAGTCTGCCCGTGGTTGGCCACGAAGAGCAGCTCTCTGTTCATATCGAGAGCCATGCCGGTGGGGTTGGCCAGGCGCGTGCGATCACCCTGCAGAAGGCGGATGGGGGGCTCTTGGCCCTCGGCATGCTTGGGCCAGACGGCCACGGCGCTGTTGTGCTGGCTGGCGATGAACAGCTCATTGTTGGTCGAATCCACGGCGAAGCCGCGGCCGCGGGCGTTGCTTCCGGTGTGCAGTTCGCGGGTCGCCGGCACATTGCCCTCCGCCTCCCGCGAGAACACCTGCATGACCGCGGCGGTGTCGGCGTGAATGGCGTAAAGGTCGCCGGAAGGCTGGTCCACGTACAGGCCGCAAACGAACTCGATGCCGGTGTCCGGCCCCGCAATCACGCGCTTGGGTTCCGTAAAGGCCGCGCCCGGGGGAGTGTTCGACATGCGGTCATAGACCAGGATCTGGAACAGGTTCTCGTCGCCCGCAATCACCTCGCCGCGCTCCATATCCATGGCGACAACACTGTAGCTGGGATAGGGATCGCGGATCACCCGCAGCGGGTCCCGGTCAATCCGTTCTCCGGTGACTTCCGTACCCGCTGGAGAGTCGTATTGGGTGTCCTGCAAGGCGCCTGCGAGAGACATCGATGCGCTGGCCGGCATCCATTGGCACATTGCATTGTCCATCTCCGGAAGGGATTCCCAGGAAACGATCCGGTCGGATCCAATGGTTTGCGTGCGGCTGATTCCCTGGCGATTTCCGTCCGAGAAAAGGAAGGCCGTGGCCAGTCCCAGGAATGCGACTATCCCGATCAAAGCTGCGCTGCGGTGGGTGCTCGATGAGCGTGGGGGACGACGAGTCATACGATTCTCCTTCACTCGACAAGATTTCAGCTTCTTCCCAGTTTGGAGAAATTATAGAATATTCAAGGCAGGAATCCTATAGTGTTTTCCGATATTCGGTGGATTTGCCACCCGTGCCTTGCAGTGGAACGATTCAAACGGCATGATGAGCGATTCCATGGGGGAGATGGGGTGACCGTCCCGGGCTGATCGGCCTTTTCCGGGCTGTAGAGGCGGAATATGGAGTACAATGTCAAAATCAAAGCATTTGCTCCAAAAAGGCTTAGTGGAGGAGAGACGATGAGCAGGAAAGCGGTAGTGGGAATACTGTTGACGTTGGGGCTGCTGGTGGTAGGGGGCCAACTGCTGGCGCACCATTCGGCGGCGGGTTTGTTCTCGCGGCAAGAGGAGGTCATACTGAGCGGGACGGTGAGCGTATGGCGGATGGTGAATCCGCACCCGGCGTTGGTGTTTGATGTGGCGGACGGGGAGCACGCGGGGAGGTGGACGGCGACGTTCAACTCGGTGGCGGATGTGAGGAAGCACGGGTGGTCGCGGACGACATTCCGAGCGGGGTCGCCGACGACGGTATTGGGGAACCCGTTTTTCGGAGGGCGGAAGACGATCTTTCCGTTGGTGGTGACGACGCCGGACGGGCAGAAGCACCTGATGCGGATGCCGGAAGTGAACACGGAGTACGCGCAGGGCGCACATAGTCCGCAATAGCACGAATCAGAGCGCCGGAAGAGAGGCTTGCGGCGGCAGGAACGGGTGCGCGATGCCCCTGGAATGAATCTCGGAAGGAGGTTCCGGAATGCGGAAGGGACTTATTGGTGGAGTGGCGGCGGCGCTTGTTCTGGCGTGGGGTGTCCCCGCCGCGCAAGCACAATCGTTTGATCCCCAGGATTTCTCGGGATACTGGAGCAGAAGTCAGGCCACGGCTGCTCCCTGGGCCCCGGGATGGCAAACGTTGTTTACGGTGGAGATGCCCTTGCAGCCCTGGGCGCTGGAGCATTGCCGCAGAGTGGGGTGCGCACGAGGAGTCAATTCGTCTGGCATGGCTCGAGGGAATGCGTATTACCAGGGAATGGACCCCGTATTTACCCGATGCGCTCCGTATGGCTTCCCGCGGATTTTGCTGAACGGCGGCATCACAGAGATCATTCAGATCCCCGACCGTATTTTCATGCGCTTCTACATCAATAACGAGACGCGGGAGATCTGGATGGATGGACGAGAACATCCGGAGGACCCGCAGCGCCCCTGGACGGGGCACTCGACCGGTCGCTGGGACGGCAACACGCTGGTTGTCGATACGGTCGCCCTGATCGGGGGACAGGATGGGCAATTCAAGTGGATTGACCCCGCCGGGCATCCCCATAGCGACGATCTGCACGTCGTCGAGCGCATCCAGCGTACGGATCCGGATACTCTGGAGTTCAACCTGCTGTTCGATGACCCGAGGGCGTTTACGGCGCCCGTTCGGGGACAGGTGATATACGGCCGCAGCACCGACCAGGAAGATATAACCTACAGCGGCCCTTCCGTAGAATACGTGCAGTGCGAAGACCGTATCTATGCGGATCAGGAGAACGAGGCTTGGCCGTTCTTCGGCGGCGAATATCCGGCGCCGCAATTCCCGCCCGCTGGTCCGGAACTGTAACAACTGCGTGGCACGGCACGAAATCTCTTCGAGCCTTGGGCATCGGATAAAGTGAGACGGGTCCGATGCCCACCACCACCATGCCAGAACTTTCCTTTTTTGAATGGCTAGTGCGCACGGATTTTGCGCTGTATCTCAGACAGTCCCCTTATCTGATCGGTTTCTTGAGTTCCATTCATTTGCTGGGGTTGACGTTGATCGGCGGGAGCGGACTCGTATCCTGCTTGCGGGGCGTCGGCATCCTGTTGCCGGAGCAACCGCTCGCTGAAGTCCTGAGGCCGTTGGAGAAGGGTATTGTTCTGGGCTTCAGCCTGATGCTGGGGAGCGGTTTGCTTCTCTTCACGCCGCGCGCTGCCTCAGCGATCCAAGATCCCGCATTTCAGATCAAGATGGCTTTCGTACTGGCGGCGGCTGTCTTTCACTTGGCGCACTATCACTACCTGGCTCGAAGAATCCAATTGCAGTCGCCGCTTTTGACTCTGACAGCCGTCGTGGGATTGGTCCTCTGGCTGAGTGTCGCGTTCGCCGGATTCGCCTTCGCAGTGTTTAACTAGTGCGGATGCACGAAAGATGGCGGAGGAAGAGGGATTCGAACCCCCGAGCGCCTTTCGACGCTAACGGTTTTCAAGACCGCCGGTTTCAACCACTCACCCATTCCTCCGCGGCTTGATTTTACAACAACTGATTGGCGAGCAAGGGAGTTCTTCATTAACGGGAAACTTTCTTGTGTGGACCAGACGAACGCGGTCGGAAGGAATGGCCAGGGTATCGCACCGGGCAACACCGGGTCGGGATGTAACTTCACGATCACACCCCCGATGCAGCGGGCCCGATACCGAAACGCGGTACTGGCAAGGAACTTTCGTTGACCTGGGCTGGAGTTTCCACTACCATCGTCTGCAACCGGCTCTGATCGCAATAGGAAGCACATGCTGCTGGGAATGACTGGGAGGCGCGGGGCGGTAGCGGGGCCGAGTTAAGAATCTGACTTCTTGCAAGGTTGGGAGGCGCGCCATGGAAGAAAAATCCGAGAAGGCTTCGCAGGGGAAGACGTCGCAGGAAAGGGCAGTGCCGGAAAAGAACGTGGAAGACCGCCGCAATTTTCTGAAGATGGCCGCTGGCGGCGCGGCGGCGATCGTCGCGGGAGCGCAAGGCATGGCTGCTCAGAACGCTCCAGTGCAGACGGCGATGGCCACGGCTCCCGCCGCAGTGGATGTCTCCGATCCCTACGAAGGTATGATCACCGAGCATCCCGGCTCGGACTTCATGGTGGACGTCTTCAAGTCCATCGGATTCGATTACATCGCTTCCAATCCCGGCGCGAGCTTCCGGGCGCTGCAGGAGTCCTTGATCAATTACGGGAAGAATCGCGCGCCCGAGTGGCTGACCTGCTGCCACGAAGAATCTTCCGTAGCCATGTCGCACGGCTACTTCAAGATCGAAGGCAAGCCAATGATGATCATGGCGCATGGAACCGTGGGACTGCAGCACGCCGCCATGGCCGTCTACAACGCCTATGCCGACCGTGTGCCGGTCTTCATCGTTCTTGGGAATACGTTTGACGCCGTCCAACGCCGGCCGGGCGCCGAGTGGGCGCACAGCGTGCAGGACGCCGCCGCCATGGTGCGCGACTACACCAAGTGGGACGACATGCCCATATCGCTCGGCCACTTTGCCGAGTCGGTGGTGCGTGCCTACAAGATCGCCATGACGCCGCCGATGGAGCCGGTGGTCATCGTAGCTGACAGCGAACTGCAAGAGAGACCCTTTGATCCCAACGCCAGACCTCGCATCCCACGCCTGACGATTCCGACTCCTCCGGCGGGGGAACCCGCCGTCGTGGAAGAAGTCGCGCGCATGCTCGTAGAGGCCGAAAACCCAGTCATCCTGGGCGGGCACGTTGGACGCACCCAGAACGGCATCGATTTGCTGGTGGAGTTGGCCGAAGCGTTACAGTGCGGAGTCATCGGCGGCCGGTTCCCCTCGCGGCATCGCTTGAGCGGCGGCGACGTCCGCAACGCCGATCTCATCCTGGCGCTCGAGCATCCACGCGTCTGGGGCGCGCTCAATTCCATGACCGATCAGCTCGAGCGCACGTCCCGATCTCATCTAAGGCCCGGCGCCAAGGTCGTCACCATCACCGCCACGGACCTGTTCACCCGCAGCAATTACCAGGACTTCCAACGGTTCCAGGAAGTGGACCTGGCCATCGCGGCCGACGCCACGGTCACGCTTCCTTCACTCGTCGAGGCCGTCAAGCGTTTTGCCAACGGCAACCGCAGAAATTTCTTCGAAGACCGCGGGAGGAAGGTTGCGGCTGCCAATGAGGCCGCCCGCGAGCGCCAACGCCAGGCGGCCGTCTACGAGTGGGACTTGAGCCCCGTCAGTCTCACCCGCATCAACTACGAGTTGTGGGAGATCATCAAGGACAAGGACTGGTCCCTGGTGAACAGCGGGCGGGGAAGGAACCATTGGAACTTCACCAAGCATTATCAGCAGATCGGCGGTTCGGGAGGGGGCGGCGTGGGGTACGGAGCGCCGGCTTCTGTCGGAGCTGCGCTGGCCAACAAGAAGCATGGCCGGCTCTCCATCAGCATACAGAATGACGGAGATCTGATGTATGCGCCCGGAGTGCTCTGGACCGCCGCACATCACCAGATTCCACTGCTGACGGTGATGAACAACAACCGCGCTTATCATCAGGAAGTGATGCACTTGCAGCGCATGTCCTGCCGCCACAACCGCGACCTGACCACGGCGGAGGTCGGCAACGTCCTCACCGGTCCCAACATTGACTACGCCAAAGTGGCGCAAGGGATGGGCTGGTACGCCGAAGGCCCCATCACGGATCCCAAAGAAGTCGGACCGGCGCTGCGGCGAGCCATTGCAGTCGTGGAACGCGGCGAGCCGGCTTTGCTCGACACCGTCGTGCAGCCGAGATAAGGAGGCTTTCGTGAAACTGACACACTCAGTTCGCGGATGGTTTGCGACGCTGCTTCTGGCAGCGGTGTGGGTTTGCGCCGCGCCGCCGGCGTTCGCCCAGGGACAGGCTTCCGGGAGCGCGGCTCCGCGCGGAAATGCTGAGAACGGCGAGAAGCTCTACAATACGATTGGCTGTTGGCAGTGCCACGGCTATTCCGGCCAGGGCGGCGCCGGAAGCAAGATCGCTCCCGATCCCATCCCGTTTCCAGCCTTTTCCACGTACGTCCGGAAGCCCGGTGGGGCGATGCCGCCATACTCCCCGAAGGTCGTATCGGATTCGGACCTGGCCGACATTTACGCCTTCCTGCAAACGATCCCGCAGCCGCCCGATCCCGATTCGGTCCCGTTGCTGCGAAGCGAATAGGGCTGCCGCAATTCGTATCCTGCCGTAAATCCTAGGCTGACCCACTGGCCCCGCGCCATCTCTCTTTGAACGGCGTCGCGGGCATCCACCAGAATCTGCCGAAATCGAACGAGCGCCTGCCGGGCCGCAGGCAACCGCTCTCCCTCGTGGTTACTATCGTGCTGGAGCTTGGACCGAGACCTCACTGAGTCCCCAGTTGCGAAGCACAAACCACTCTCTATGAACCTTGCCCGATCCGGTAGCGATGGTCAGTTTGCGGGCGCGGACGTCTTCGCGCCACCGAGCCTTGGAGGCATCCGCAACCGAGTTGGCAAGGATGACTCGCATTTCCCGTTCGCTGGGGATGGGGTGTTGTTGGCGAATCCTTCGGATCTGCTCGCGGGCTCTCTTCTGCACTCCTCCATTCTGGACGTGAATGTCAAAAGCGAGAGAGAGCCCCAGCTCGCTCCGCAGTGCATACTCCTGTGCGGTCTGTACGGCAGGCCGGAAATATTCCTTGTTGGCGAGTTCCACCTGCAAGGCCTGCACGGGCTCCATTTCTCCGAATCGTTCAAAAGCCCTGCGCCAGGGCTGAGCGAGTCTCGTCTTGGTTGTGCCGAGGCTGACGCTGTCCGCCCAGGCGAGCCTGTCCTTCCAAGGAGCTCCCACTATGGAAATCAATTCGGGAGTTTTTGACCCAAACGCTTTCCGAACGAGTTCGGGATGCTGCTTTTGAATCGTGCGGACGACTTTCCGGATTCCCTGGTGCTGTAGCGTAAAGCCGATGATGCCCCAGGTGATGCCGGCGCCGTCAAAGTTTCCCTGAGCCCGGCCAAAGCCATGCCCTTCAAAGGCCGCTGTCAATTGCAGGCAGCGGTCCGCTACGGCCGGAACGGCGGATCGCATCAATTTCTTCCAGCTCGCGGTGTCGGCTTCACCCGTCGGCTCCAGCCCGTGTTGCTCTTGAAAACGGCGCAGAGCTCTTGCTGTGTTCGGCCCGAAATCCCCGTCGATCCCTTTCGGGTCGAACCCCGATTCCTTCAATCGGAGCTGTATCTTCCGGACGATTTCCCCTTGCACGCCCTTCGCGAACAATACCCTTGCCACCGGCGCTCCTTGTAGCCGTCCCACCCGGACACGGAAGAGATGAAAACGGAAAAGCCCGGCAATCGCCGGGCTTTTCACGCCAAACTCGGGGACTCGCGCTACGAGGTGAGCATGTTGTACATGCCTTCGATGTTCAACGGAAGCCAGTCATCATAGCTGGTCCAATCGCTGTACTCCTCCAACCTGATGGAGGACTGCATTTCTTCGAGCGATGAACCCGCATCGATTGCCGCCTGCACCTGGTCCCGTAGATCTTCCAGGTACTGGCGGACATCGGCGACGTCGGCCGGGGTTCCCACCGCGCCATGGCCTCCCATGACGATCCCCGCGCCGAAGTCTTCGACGAACTGGATCTGTTCCAGCCACTCATCGAGATCGTAGCCACCCATGTTCTGGAATGGCAGCCGCCTCAGGCTGAGGAAGTCGACGACGAACACCGCGCTTTCGGCCGGGAAGTGGATGATCGACATGTTGGCGGAATGCTGCGTGCCCGGATGGACCAGCTCCACGCTCTTTCCCCCCAGCGTGACGGTCGTCCGGTCCGTGTAGGTCTGGGTCGGCGGATACACGTCCTTGACTGGGCCGCGGGCGATTTCCGCGCCGCTCAGCATGTTGTCGGCATTGGCGTCATAGAGCGCGAAGTTGTTCTGGAAACCTCCGGTGGCCTCGGACTGCTCGAGCTGGCCATTGCCGTTGGCGTCTAGCGAGGCGGCATTCTCGGGCAGCGGCTGGTCGCCCGTGGGCGGCGCCAGCGCCTCTTCCATCTGCTCGTGGCCGACGAACTCTGCGGTGTCGGCGAAGACTTCGCCTCCCGACGCATGATCGAAGTCGCTGTGGCTGTAGAGCACGTACCGGACGGGGTTATCCGGGAAGCGCGTCGCCAGCTCTTCTTTCAGCCAGGTGGCGAATTCCCGGTTGATCGGGTCCGCCACGAAGATGCCTTCCGGGGTGACGAGTACGGCCGAGTGGTGGTTATTGTTTCGCGCTCGGTACAAGTCTCCCGTGATATTGACGATCTCACGGATGGGGCCCTGCTGAGGCTGTGCTGCCGTCTCCGGGTCGGCCGCCGGTTCGGAGGAGCAGGCGCCCAGCATTACCACGAGCACAGCGAGAAAGAAACCAAAAATGGGTCGTTTCATCGGAGTTCTCCTTTGGTCGCGGAACCGCGAATTTGCAATATCTTAACCTCTCTATAGGCTATGTGTCAAAACCGGCTAGTGTCCAAAATTAGGATATTACCCAAAACCGCAGATGCCCGGGCAGTGTCCGAATGGGGGCACTACCGATGCCCGATGTCGGGAAGGGATGAATCGAGGGGGCAGAGGAAATCACAGGCCCCCCACAGCAGGCAGGGCACGGGGGGTTGCAACCGGTCAGCAACCATCGTATGCTTAGGACCGAACGAAGCAGGTTGCGGCCTGCTCCCAGATCCACAAGTTTCGCAAGATAGAGGAGCAGCAATGGCTTTCCCCGGAAGATGGGTTAATTGCCTGTTTCTGGCATGTGCCGTTTTGGTTCCACTCTCTCTGGCAGCGCAGTCCCGGCAGGCCGCTGCATCCGTTGCGCTGGATGACCAGCAAATGACAGGAAAGCGGCTGTTCCAGCAAAACTGCGCCTTGTGCCACCTCCCCGAGCCGGAAAACCGCAAGGACCCGAACGACGTAGGCACTTCTATTGGGCCACTGCTGGAAGGAGTGTTCCGCCCTCCTCGATCGCGTCCCGAAGCAGTGGTGAGGACTTTTATTCAGCAGGGCGCAGAAGAAAAGATGCCGGGCTTCCGGTACGGGCTGGAGCCGGCGGAGATTGATGCCATTATTTCGTATTTGAAAACCTTGTAGGCCATTGGAAAGGAGGAAGGTGATGAAAATCGCTCGCGGTTCGATCCTGTTTGCGCTGTTGGCAGCCGCTCTGTGGATTGGGCTACCGGTCCAGCAGGCTGCCGATCTCCCCAGTACGGGACTGATGGGGGTCGTAACGTCGGCGGAAGGAACTCCCATGGAGGGTGTCGCGGTGTCGGCCCGTCGGAGCGGCCAGACGTTCACGACGTCAGTTTTCACCGGCCAGGAAGGCGAGTATTACTTTCCGCCGCTGGCCGACGGACGCTACCGAATCTGGGCCCAGGCGGTGGGCTACGAGATGGCCGGCGGCGAAGTGAGCGTCTCTTCCGGAAGGAAGATCGAGCAGAACTTCAGCATGCAGTCGCGTGAGGACTGGTTTCAGCAGCTTTCGAGCGTGGAATGGGCCGAGAGCCTGCCGGACAGCACGCCCGAAGACCGGCGCATGAAGGAGATCGTTCACAACAACTGTACGCTGTGCCATTTGACCGGTTTCATCCTGGCCAAGCGCTTCGACGAGGCGGGCTGGGGGATCATCATGGACACGATGATCGAGCATCGAACCGAGCCCGACACGGCCACCCGGCGGCTGCTTACCGCCTATCGGGACGAACTGGTCGAGTACCTGGCGAGGGTTCGCGGACCGGAGCCGGACGGCATGAACTTCCAGGCGCTCCCGCGCACGACGGGTGAAGCGAACCAGATCGTGGTGACGGAGTACGAGATCCCGCGCGGGGACAACCCGAATTACTCGATGACTCCCGACGGCAGCGACTGGTCTGAGGGTATCGCTTCCGGCTTCGGAATGATCAGCGGCGGAGTGCTCCATGACGCCGTGGCCGGCAAGGACGGGAACGTCTATTTCTCGGACAACACCTTCCCGGAGCGCACCATTGGCCGGCTGGACCCGCGGACCGGCCGGGTCACCAGCTTCAAGCTGGATGCCGGTAACGGAGTTGCTTCCCGGACTCACGGGGCCATTCCCGACCAGCAGGGAAATATCTGGTTCAACAACGGCTCGGACGGAACCATCATCAAGTTCGATCCCGTGACGGAATCGTTCACACGCTATCCCAAGCCTCCGGGCGGCCTTGGGGCCGGCGGGCACATTGAAGTGGATTCCAAAGGCAACGTGTACACTTCGGCGCGCAATACCGGTATTGTCAGGCTCGATCCCGAAACTGGAGAGTACACCGATTACATGGCTCTTACGCCGGGGGGCAACCCTTACGGCATCGGGGTGGATTCGGAAGACAACGCCTGGATGGCGCAGCTCGCCGGAGACCGGTTGATGGTGGTCAACACCCGCAACGGTGAAGTCGGCGAAGTCATATTGCCCCGACTGCCCGGGGTCAGCGCCAAGGACGTCGAAATCGGCGAACGGAGCGGGGCCGCCAATAACGCTGCGCCGCTCTATTTCAAGGGTCCGCGGAGACTCGGCGGCGATCCCAAGGGCGATTCGGTCTGGGTAGCGGAGTTCTGGGCCGGCAAGCTCGCCAGGATCAACATCCGCACTCGGGAGATCAAAGAGTACTCGCTGCCCTCCAAGTACTCGCATCCGTACGATGTGCAGGTGGACAAGAACCAGATGGTTTGGTTGAATCTTCTGAACTCCGACCGGGTGGCCAAATTCAATCCCTTCACGGAAGAATTCACGGAATATCCGCTGCCGTCCCGTGGCACGGAAACCCGGCACATCAGCGTCGACGATTCCACTTCCCCTCCGACGGTCTGGCTGGCCTATTCGGGGCTTGCCAAGATCGGTCGCGTGCAGTTTCGGACCAACACGGCGGAAGGGGCCAACGTAACGCAAGCGACAGCAAAGTAAGACCTGTTCGTAACTTCCCGGAACTGAGTGGCGCCCGGCTGAGCCCTTGGGGGTTTTGGCCGGGCGGCTTGTTTTACAACACACTCCCGGGTGTGAGTCTTGCCTAGTCAGCCATCCCCGGTCAGTTCATCGAAGATGCATTTGACTTCCCACCTCGACCCTGAGAACCTGCTGGACCAGAGACCTCTTGAGGGGTCCGACCGAGAGAACCGAGAGGGTCATGAGGACGGAGGTTTCCCTGGTCTGGCCGCCGCCGCGCGGGGGAAAGGAAGTATGTCTATGCGAAGAATGGGCGTCACTCTTCTGCTCGTAGGATGGGCTGGCCTCTTGCAGGCCGAACCGAACGTCGAGATTCAGCTCCCGGAGAGATTCCGCGTCTTGGCGGAGCAACGGTTCGATTTACGAGTGGAAGCAACCGGACTGAGCGGTCCGGACGCCGTTCTGACGGTTCGCCTGAGGCAAGCGGATACGGTGGCATCCGTCCCGGCGCCGGAAGTGGTGACGGGCAACGATGAGGACTCGCAAGCTCTCGCCAAATCGTGGATCTTTCGCAGCCTGAGCCTGCCCGCCCCGGGCGTGTGGGAGTTGGATGCGACCGTCACGGACGGCGATGCGACGGGCGCCGACGCCACTCGCATTGGTGTCCAGAATTTCCGCCTTGCCGAACCCGGCAAAAGTGTCATCCTGATGATCGGGGACGCCATGGGGACTGCGTACCGCGATGCGGCCCGCATTGTCGCGCAGAGTTCCAACGGCCGCTTCCGGGGAGGATTCTTCGACCAGAACCAGCAGATGGATTCCATGCCCGTCACTGGCATGGTGATGACCTATGCGCTGGACCATCTCGTCTCCGATTCGGCAAATTCTGCAACGGCCTGGAGCACCGGAAACCGGACCGTCTACGGAGCAGTCGGTGCTCTTCCCGACGGCAACGATTTCCGGTTTGATGCGCGGGACGTGTCGGGAACGAAGCAGTTTGCCCTCGACAACCCGCGTGTGGAAACTCTTTGGGAGTATCTCAAGCGCCGGTATGGATACAAGACCGGGATCGTCACGACCTCGGATGTAACCGACGCCACTCCGGCGGGAGCCGCATCGCACACCATCTCACGCATGCTCGGGCACGAAATCGCCAGGCAATATGTGGACGGAACGTTTCTCGTGGGCCCCGCTTTCGACGTGATCCTGGGGGGAGGCAGAGAGCGCTTTCTCTCGCGAACCGACGCAAACAGCGGAGATACCCGCAATCTCGTCCACGAGTTGATGTCGTCCGGTTATGAATACGTTCAGAACCGAACAGAACTGAACAGAATTCCGGACGGCCCGGCGGCTCCGGACAAGCTGCTGGGGCTGTTCCGTGCTGGAGACATGAATGTAGCGTATGACAAGCTGGGCTTGCAGAGACCACCGGATGAAGCGGTTCCAGACTTTGCCGGGTCCCCGGACCAGCCCTTCTTGCGGGAGATGGTGGAGCGCGCTCTCCGGGTTTTGAGCCGGGACGGAGCGCCGTTCATTCTTCTGGTAGAAGGCGCGTCCATCGACAAGGAGTCCCACGCAAACCGGGCGGTCGGCACACTGTGGGATACGATCGAATTTGACCAGGCGGTGGGCGTAGCCCGGCGCTTCGCTGCCAGGACCGGCAGGCAGTCCTTGCGGCCGCCTACCCTGGTTTTGGTCACGGGAGACCATGATCAATCCATGCAGATTGTCGGTGTAACGGACACGGAGGTGGAAGGAGCTGTCTGGAACACCCACGGAAGCATGACCTATCCTCTGGGGCGCAACACCGGCGAGATACCCGGTTTTCCGGACTACGTTGACGAGGATGGGGACGGATTTCCGGAGAATGCAAATCGGTACCGTTTGGCAGTAGGTTTTAGGACGGGGAACCATACTGGGTCTTCCGTCCCGCTGACGGCGGAAGGTCCGGGGGCGCTTTTGTTCACGGGCTACTACGACCAGACGGATATCTTCTTCAAGATTGCGCGGGTGCTCGCCAGTGATACCGGTCCGCTCGACCGGGGGTTGGAGGTAAAGGAAAGCTTCCCGGTTATTCCACAGAACTACTAACGTCTTCTCACAACCGGCCCCGCAAACGGTCGAGCTTGCGGCGATCGCGCTTGGACGGTTTGCCTCCCCAGGGCCCTTCAAAACGCGGCATCGCTTTGCGCTCCTCCGTAAGCTTGAGCCGCAACTCCCGGCTCTCGTTCGTTTCGCGATAGAGCGTCTGCGCTACCGCTGCCGGCCCGCGCATCTCGCTGAGAAGCAGGACCTCCAGTTGGAAATCGCCTGCGGGGGTCTTTACTTCCAGCATATCGCCGACGCGGACTTCTCTCGACGGCTTGGCCCGTTGTCCGTTGGACGCGATTCTGCCCAGTTCGCAGGCACGGGCAGCTAGAGAGCGTGTTTTGAAGAACCTGGCGGCCCAAAGCCACTTGTCGATCCGCAAGCCGGTCATGAGCCCTATTCTCGCACGACTGGCTTGGCGGAACTGCCGGACAAGCCTGTCTTGATAGCCCACGAAGATGCGGAAAGGCGGCGAGTCATTCCTTGGCGGTTATGTTCAAAACTGGTCAAAGCACCTCAGGGGTTCCGAGCGGCCACTCGGAAAGTGCCAAACGCAAAGATGCTGGGAATTTCCAACAGCAAGGCGCCGAGTTCCTCCCTGTAGCGCTGCTCCAGATCGGGGAGGGCGAAGTTTTCGACCACCTCGAAGCCCTGGGCAGCCATCAAAGCACTCATCGTTGCCAGCGAATGTTCGCTGACCATAGGTTCCCCCAGTCTCGCGACGAAGGACTTCATTCCGCTCCGCATGGGGAGGTGTTCGGGTTGAGCAGACTCTGCATCAAGCAGGTAGTCGATCACCAAGAGCGTTCCGGCAGGCAGGTGCCGCGATATGGAGCGAGCCGTCTCGGCCAGGGAATCGGCCGTGAGATAGTAGACAACTCCCAGCAGGGTCAGGAACGTCGGTCGAGACATTTCGAAGCCCGAACCGACGAGTGCATCCAGAGCGGATATTTTCTCGAGGTCGGCAGGCACGAAATGCAGCCGGGAAGGGATTGTCAGCCCTGCCCGACGAATGCGCCGCCGCTTCTTGCGTTGCGTCACGGGATGGTCGATCTCGAAGACATCAATCCGATCCATCAGGTCGGGCCTGCGGAAAGCGAAGGAATCCATCCCGGCTCCGATGATGACGTACTGTGTGATGCCATCTTCGACGGCTTTCTCCAAGGCCTGCTCGGCATATCGCGCGCGCATCACCACGCACATGGTGGTTGGCGCCGTGGGCCTCGTCATGCCTTTGATGAACCATTCCAACGGGCGAATCCGCAAGACCAAGCGCCAGAACCGTCCGCACAGTAACTTGGCATAGGGATCCTCGAAGATCCGCACGCGTTCGCGCTGATGCATGGCCCGGATAGCGGCCACGGTTTCCGCGGTTGAGGATTTGCTTTTCCGCAGTACCTCCGCTATAGCTTGGACTCCAAGCATGCCCCATTTTCTCACAGCCCTAAGACAACACCGCAGAGGAAAAAGCCGACCACAAGAGGGGGCTGACGCCCCCGAGAGAGACTCATCCTACCCACCAACTTGAGATCGCCTCGGTCACCAGTTCGGCGAAGAGCTTCGCCGCAAGCGGTAATCTCGCAAGTAGCATTAGATGGTTGTGGATATGTTCATTTACGTGAAAGTGCTCTCCGGAGTGGGAAGCTGGCGCAATGGCCAGAAACTTTCGGATTTCGAGCAAGGTGGCCGGCGATCGAGCGGGCGCTCGGGGCGGAGGAGCGGAAGGCCGTGCCCCCCGGAACACGAAGCGTTACTGGGTGGGGTCTTCCACGGGCAGATCGGTGGTGATGATGGCGAAAATTCCCTCGGCATCGCGCGCCGGGACAGAGCGGGTGATCATCCAGATATCGCCGCCGCCCGCATCAAAGTAAGGGTCCGTCCAGACGCCTGCGTTCGCGGCTAACGGCGCCGTGAACCAAACTTGCTCCTCGATGTTGTAGGAGGGGATAGTGAGGTCGCTGGTGGCGTAGCCGTCGGCGGTGCGATAGACGTAGGGGCTGGCGGTGACCGTGCCAGCGCGATCTAGCAGCGCAGCGGCACTGCCGAAGAACGCGGGATGGGCCTCCAAGTAGGCCCGCAAGCGCTCTGTATAGGCGGCCGCATCGGCCGGTCGCTCCGCCACCAACTCTGCCACCAAGGTATCGAGGGCGGCAACCACTGCGGTCTTCAGGACCTCGATCTCCGGAACATTGTCCAGATAATAGCCGGAGGCGACCAGAATCGGCAGGCCGGAGACCACGATCCTCTTGACGAAAGCCACCTTGCCCTGCATCCTCCCGCTGGAGGGATTGCGCGTCGAGTAGTACAGAAAGGTTTCCCCGAACGCATCGCCGACGCTCACCACGTCCCGGCCCCCAAAGGGTCCGTCTATATGGTCGTTCAACTCCGGAGAAAGGACGCCCCACCACCACTGGCTGTAGGGATCGCCGCTGAACAGCGGGTTGCCGTTGGTATCCAGGCCGAACACGTAGATCGATTGGTTGCGCCACCGCGGATCGCTGGAGAGCGCCCGGGTGGCGAAGTACCCATTCGATTCCAGCTCCATGGCGGCGCAACGGACAAACTCCTGCAGCCCCGGGGCGGAAGGCGCTGCCTCGAGTTGCATGGCGTTGACCTCTTCGCTCCTGCAGGTGGCGGGCAGGTCGCGCTGGTAGATGCCTGCGCTGATCGAGGCCGGCGTCCCGCCCCAGTCGATGCTCTTGAGGTAGGAAACCTTCGGCTCCTCCCTTCCCGTCGTTGGGTTTGTGGTGGAGTAGTAGAGCCAGCCCGCGCTGAAGCTGTTCAGGATACGATGTAGTTCCACGACATAGTCGTTGCCGAAGACATCAACCAGCGGTCCCCACGGTGACCCTTCCCTCGAGGGGGCGGGCGGAAAGACGAAAGCGCGAGCCATCTCGGGCATTTGTGCCACTTCGCTGACGACGACATAGATTGGGCCGCTTCTCCAACGCTGGTCCTCGTGGAAGGCCCTGCGGGCCTCCTCAAACCCCACTTCCAGGACGTGTTCGTAGGCGCATTGAACGAACGCCTGAACGTCCTCCGGTGTGCGCACGGCGCTGGCCACGATGGAGTGCTCCGCGCAAGTATCATCGGAAGCTAAGGCCGGGGTGACGAGAATAGAGGTCAGGTAAAGCAGAATTGCAAGAGAATAGGGTCGCATCATCGAGCTAGTCTAGCACGACACGATAGGCAGAACGCGGTACAGCCGAACACCCGCTTACTTTCAGCATACTGCAGCTAAAGTGACCGGGGAGATCCTCCCCTCCTCTGAAAGGGCTGAGAGCCGATTCCGCGTTCGCAACGTCGTGGACGACTACAGCCGAGAATGCATCGGACAGATCGTTGACATCTTGATCACCGGGGAGCGCGTCAGCCGGCTACTGGATCAACTGGTTCGGCAACGTTCTCTCCCGCAGGCAATCCGCAGCGACAACGGGCCGGAATGCACCAGCAAAGTGATGCATCTGTGGGCTCAACAGATCGGCGCGACGCTGCAGTTCATTCAACCGGGCAAGCCGATCCGGAATGCGCTGGTCGAAAGCTTCAACGGCAAGTTACGGGACGCATGCCTGAACGAACACGGGTTTCTGGATCTCGCCGATGCCCGGCGCACCATCGAGGCGTGGCGGATCCACTACAACACCGTTCGACCGCACAGCTCACTCGGATTTCTTACCCCGGAGCAGTTTCGAACTGCGGGCGAGGCGGGCTGTGGAAAAGACGGTCGCTCCGCGACCTTGGAAAACTCTTCGAGTTTCCCACTTTCCCACAGCCTCGATGGCGGGAATAATTCGCCGAATTCCTCACTCTGGAGTCGGACCTAACTTCGGGGGAAGGTCACGCGACGGGGTTGATTACATCCTGCGGAAGACCATTCGGCTGGCCTCCGCTCATTGCTGTAGCCTCAGGACAAAGAGGGTCTCCTGCCACGTTATCCGGCACTCCACGGCCATGCATCTGCTTCAGGTCGGCGTCGATATCGCAGTGATTGCCCTATGGCTCGGCCACGCGAACCTTGAGACGACTCACATGTACTTGGAGGCCAACCTCGTGATCAAAGAACGAGCGTTGCAAAAGGTCACTCCTTTGGGCGGTCGGTTTTCTAGATTCCGAACAGACGACAAGCTGTTGGAGTTTTTAAACTCCCTCTGATTATGCCGAGCAAAAACCCATGAAACAGCCTCCCAGCATCCGTTCACCCTGCCTACTCGGCATGACCTGGCACGCGGCATAATGGAAGAGCACGCAGAGCTTCGGTCGCAACGACCTGTTGCTGCGGCCAAAGTGGCCGATCTGGCCCACTCGCGCATCTCCGAGCTTCAGCACGAAGAAGAGCCGCAGGCGGAGTCCTAGTGCAATGCGCATCAGATGGCGGCGGGGCCAGTCCCCGTCGCTATCCGATCCTTTCGACAAGGAGAATGAACATGAGCTACATCGTGAGCGAAGTCTCCAAAGCTTTCATGGCGGCGGCCGATAAAGGACTTGCGCGGTGAACGGTATTACCGTACATTATTATCATGATCGTTCGCTCTGTCCGCCACCGGGGATTGCGCCGGCTGATCGAGGACGACAACCCCCGGTTCCTGCGGCGGAACCTGGTCGACCGGGTGCGTAAGATATTGACGGTACTGATTCTGGCCGAGCACATCGACGGGTTTATTTCAGATGCATCACCCGGCTGGCGCGTCCACCGGCTCTCAGGTGACCGGCGGAATGAATGGAACGTTTCGGTTTCCGGTAATTGGCGGATCACGTTTGAAGAAGAGGACGGTTACATTGACCGCTTGAACTTGGAGGATTACCACTGATGGCTACCAAGGACATCAAGGTGAACATGACCCCCTCCCATCCGGGCGACTTCATCCGAACGGAGATCATTGAGGAACTGGGTTTGAACGTGACGAAGGCGGCGGAGATTCTCGGTGTCCGCCGGGCGACGCTTTCGGACCTGCTGAACGGCAATGCCGCGTTGTCCCCGGAGATGGCGCTGCGCATCGAGAAGGCCTTTGACGTGAGCATGGACATGCTGCTGCGGATGCAGGCCTGGCACGACGCCTCGCAGATGCGCGCACGGGCAAACGAAATCAGGGTCCGGCGGTACGTTCCGGCCTGACCGGAAATTGCTTCCCTGTTATCGGGGACACCGTCTGTGCCACGGGTTTGCGATCTGTACACCCGGATATGTCCGCATGGCCTACCGCCGCACGGCCCTGGAGAAGGCGTCGTGGACCCGCGAATCATCCCGAACGGGCGACGCGACTACTTCGAACCGGGACCGCACACCCGAAACCTTGAAAACCAGCTCGGCGCCAGATCGTTGCGTAACCGCTCCTTTGTGCAACCCCGGCCGCTACGTTCACTAGCGGACATGCACTGATCCTCTTGAGGAGACTCCGCACTGGGCTCCTGAGCCGGGCATAACCGAGTGTCATCCACCTGGGTCGAACATTGATCCGAGGTCACTCCCGTTCCATCGTCCGCAATAACGATTGTGCCATTGACGGTCTTAGACCATTTTCAGCATTGCTGTATAGCCCGCAGGTAGGGCAGGCATTCTTGCCTGCCCGTAAGAGGACAGGCCAGAGGCCTGTCCCTACTTTGGCGGCTGCGCTACACCAACCCTGAAAATGGTCTAGGAACGGTGACATCTACGCCGGAGAGCTTAGCCAGCACTACAGGCGACGGCGACAGCAAGAGCCCGGCACACGTCGTTCATTTTCTCCGGCCCAACCGTACCGACGAAATTCTTCAAGCGGGCCTTCTCGACCGTCTGGACGTGGTCTAGGTTCACGGCCGAATCCTTCTTCAACCCTTCCTCTACTCCGACGACAACTTCACTTGGCGTTCTGCAAATCACGGATGTGACCGGCGCCACCATCACTGTGTGCAATAGCTCGATGACTTCGGGACGCGTTAGCACAAGGACCGGTCGACGCTTATCCGGACGAGAAAAGGAGAATAGCCATATTTCACCGCGTCTTATTCGTTCATCCATGCGGCTTCATCCTCCCACCCTTTGAATTCGTCTCCGAGGGCAGCATTGGCACCATATGCCTTCCGGTACTGACGGGCAATCTCAACCCGGCGTTGACGGGCTAAATACTCGGCTGTGGCTCGGCGAAGAACCGCAGACCGCCCAATCTGTTGTACTTCTTCGGTCTCGTCGAGTCTGGCCAACAACTCTTCATCCACCGTAATTTGTATGGTCTTCATAGCTATATTATATGTGGGTCTATGCGATGTGCCAAACGAAAACCGAAGGCGGTCCGGCTAAGGATGTTTTGTGTCGCCTGTATTGTGTATGTCTAGACCATTTTCAGCATTGCTGTATAGCCCGCAGGTAGGGCAGGCATTCCTGCCTGCCCGTAAGAGGACAGGCCAGAGGCCTGTCCCTACTTTGGCGGCTGCGCTACACCAACCCTGAAAATGGTCTAGGGCCTGTTAACACTAACGTAATGCCCCGACGATGAGTGCGAAGAGGATGAAACCGAGGAAGATCACGTCGAGCTTCTCGAAGCGTGAGAAGATTCGTCGGAATCCCTTCAAACGACGAAACAAGCGTTCGATTTCGTTGCGCCGCTTGTACATCTCGCGGTCGTATTCCCATGGGTCGAGCCGCGCCGCGGATGGTGGCACGACGGGTATAAACCCCAGTGCCAAAGCCAGTTGGCGTGTCTCGTTGCCTTCATACGCGCGATCCATGAGCAGCGAGGGATGGTCGTGTTGCTGACCCAGGCGATTCAGCAGCTGACGCCCTTCTGGAGCGTCGTGGGCTTGTCCCGGGGAGAGCGAGAAGGTGACGGCCGTTCGAGCATCCGCGGCAACCATATGAATCTTGGTGGTCCAACCGCCGCGGGATCGGCCGATGGCTTGGGGACCGTTTTTTTTAGCGCCCCCGTCCCGTCGGGATGGACCTGGACGATGGTGCTGTCCAGCGACACCGCTTCGAGCTTGACACGCACGATCTGTTCTCGCTGCAAGTGCTCGAAGACCCGCTCGAGCACGCCGTTCTTCGACCAGCGATTCATGCGGGTGTAGAGGGTGTGCCAGTTGCCAAACCGTGCGGGTAACCCGCGCCATTTGCAGCCATGCTCGGCGACATACAAGATGGCGTTGAGCACCTGCTGGTTCGAAAGGCTGACGTTGCCGCGCTGCACCGGCAGGTGTGGCGCGATCCGTTCGTATTGAGCTTGCGTGAGTTCCATCTGGGCATGGTAACATGATTATGCCCATTAGTGTTAACAAACCCTAGACCAATTCCTTTGAGCCCTTGTTGAACTCGGCAGTTGGGAAACGTCGGAAGTTTCTATTTGGCGGTGGGCTACCGTAGGCATGAAAAACATCCGTGAGGCCCAGAACAGAACGAGTCAGATGTTCCATCAGCAAATTGTACAGCCGGTAGAAGGCGTTCTCCGGTTCTTTCACGTTGACCTGCAATATCAGCGCGTCACTTCGATCTCTCATAAAATCAGCATTCAATGGGGTGCCGCTACTTACGGAATACCACGCCGTGCCCTGGTCCAACACGCAGAGCATCGTTACCATGTGATTGCGGGCCAGAGATTCGTTGATCACGCCGAATCTCTCGGCAATTTCTTCAAATCTCACGCCATCGTGCAGTCTCGTGGCAAGTACCGTGGTATGCAGAGGATTCAGCAACATACCAGGCTTGTCGAGACCCTCCAGGTGCTGATTCTCTGTAATGTGACCATACAGATTATCTGGCCGATCGAGCCGCGAAAGCGTCACCATCTTTCCCATCGCCTCATCCAACTGCCTAAACCCTAGTGTCTGTTTGATTTCCACGGCCGCGTATATGCTCTCAATCGGGAAATGAAAGCGTCGGGATCGAGTGGTCGCTCCAGGTTTGATAACCGGCGACCATATAGGATCCCGAATTACCATGTCGCACTCTCCAGCGGACTTCCCGCTGCGGTCATTTACAACACCGGAGGCAATTGAATACCGTTGTGGAAGGAGGTTAGCGAATTCCTCACGCACAATATCCTCTACGCCAAGGCCAGAATCGAAATTCTCGCGGTTGAAGGCGATTTCCCCCTCCGCTCTAGCCACAATGCGCCTTTGCGAGTCTTGGCATGTCATCATCAATGCGTTGCTGAGGGTGTCCTCGTTTTTGCGCTCAGGTTGCCATTGACTGACGTCGGGCAACTTCTCGTTCCTCTTCATAGCGATTTCCTTGCCATATCTGCGCTACCGGAATGATCGCATCGCAGGGCATTCTCGTATCCGCCAATCATGAGCAGTCCTGCCGCGCGTCGCCATCGCAACTTCGTCTCTAACGTATTGTTGTAATGATATATTTATCCACTCCCGGTACACTTCGAAAATCCCCCGTTTCCAATCCATAATCGAACCGCAAGCGGATTCGTTCTATAGTTCGACCTCGCATTCGCCGCCTCACTGGCGACGCCAGCACCCTGTATGATATGCGCACCCTTGTCCACTGACCGGGCTGAGGGGCCCCGGATTTCTGTACCAAGGTCAGGGTGAGTCTTGCGGGTTTTTGCAGGCCCATCGGATCGCGGCGAGCCGCGATCTGATGGGCGAACTCGTACGGCGTCCTCTCCCCCAGGGCCCTGTGAGGACGACTCTCATTGTACTCCCTTCGCCAAGCCTCCATGATCTCCCTGGCATCCCCGAGCGTAGTGAACCAATGTGGGTTCAAGTATCCGTCCCGGAACGTCCCGTTGAATGACTCGATGCGCCCATACTTCCAGGCCCTTGGGCGACCTGTAAAAAAGTACTTCGTTAGTTTGTTCTGGACTTCCCCTACCTCAGAGCCGATAGAGCCGTGCGTCGAGTGAGGAGAGCGACCGAAATCTACTATGGCATAAGCAGGAGAAACTCAGGATTCCCTCCCGGCGGAGTGTTAAATCATCCCCGCCACGAACGCCTGCTTCGGCAGACGCGGAACCGCTTCGAGGTGTGCCTGACGGCGGCGGCAGTTCCCGGCAGAGCAGCAATCGGTCGCGCAGATAGGTTAGATACGAGTGGATTCCAAGCTCCCAGGTGTCGCGGTAGGCTTGCACCATCTCCGGCTCGCGGGTCATGTGCTGATCGTCGTTATGCTTCACGTCCCGCTTGCGGACAAAGGGCTGGAAGTTGGAGCCGAACTTGACGCCGTAGGGAGGGTCCATGTAGATCATCTGCACCTGCCCGCCCAGGCCCTCGTAGTGCAGCAGGCTGTTCATCGCCACCAGCGAATCGCCCAGGATCATGCGGTTCACCCAGCGGTCTTTGTGCTGGTAGGCTTTCAGGATGCGGTCGGTGATGGAGAGGTCGGGGTCGGCAAAGAGCATCTGCATCTGCCGGTCGCGGGTGTGGGCCCTTGAGCGTTTCGAGGATGGCCTTGGTCGAAAGCCGCTCATGGGTGAACAGCGGCAGCGTTGGAACCTCAAAAGAGGTCCGCTCGGCGTTGCCCACCTGCTGCCCAATGATGGTCAGCAACTTGATCTCGGAATCAGAATGGCGATGGGCCTCGCAATGTTGGACATTGATGACGCCGACACCTTGTTTTTTGCCGTGACAGGCGCCGACAAGAAAGCCTCAAAGCGGTCCTCCGGCAGGTTTGCAAAGAACTTGAAACGGGCATCTCGATAGGCGTTTGGGAGATGACGACTATCTCTTTTTCTTGAGCCACCCACCCCGTAATGCCTTCTCCGAATTTCAATCGAATGGCCCCGATCTCACTCGGATGGGGATCCTTGGCTGCCTGTAACACGAGTTCTTGTTTGGCCTCGTCGAGCAGGTAAAGCAAGCAGCTATCGCCTTGTGTGACCTCATGCACCAGCCGTACCGTCTCACTTAAGACTTCATCCAACTCGAGATGACTATTGATGCTGGTGCTGATCTGATAAAGCGTATCCAGTTCCCGTTCGTAGGTGGTCAGACTCATAGGGATATCCAAAAGAACTAAATTGCAACCGCCTTCATGCGACATCCAGACAAAACGGAAGCCACAACTTGTGAACTGGGCTCGTGCTCGGCTTTTCGTCTACGGAGAGCGAAATGCCCGGAACGAGAGGGAACTACACCACTCGGTGGAGAGGACAGAATAAGTCTTCACGGACCTATCACCGCCGACGATCCGGTGGCAGCTAGCTCCTCAATTCCATGCTCCATCGAGAGTTATATTTTAGGGATTCGGGAGAGTCTTGTCAACAGCATTTAGTTTATTTTTTGCATAAAATGCATTTATATGAAGTCAAATATTCAAAAATAATCTCAAATAAGGAATTTTGCATTTAATATATATTCAATTATTCCATTTTTTGTTGCTCTGGAGAATCCCTGCTTGCGGGATGGCGGCCAGACGGCAGCGAATGGATGTTGTTCAAGTATTGGACAGGCCGGTGGCGGCAACGGCGGCGAAGAGTGGAGCGCCGGAGATCTCATCCGGCACACAAACCGCGCAGTCGTTTGAGCCGCCAGCGGCCATAGGCCAGAGCTTCCAACAGTCGCTCGATATGTTCCGGGAGGCCGTCAGCGATTTGGAAGCCGCGCAAACGGACCCAGCTCAGCAATCTCCGCCGAACCATGAAGGAGAGTTGATTCCGCCCGCAAGGAACACGGCAGCAGCAACTGCCGCCCCGAGAAAGGACTACGAGAATCCAACGACCGCTGTCGTACCCACAGACCCGCCCGGCTGGGATCGAATCTATGAGGGCTCGTTCCTGGAGGCGGTGCTGGTAACCCAACTCTCGGGAGACTTCCCCGGACCCGTGCTGGCCACGGTGTCCGTGCCGTTCTACTCTTCCGACCGCCAGCGGATACTGATCCCCCGCGGGACCCGCGCCATCGGCACCGCCCAGGCCGTCGAGGACCGGGACCAGAGCCGGCTAGCCATCGGATTCCACCGGCTGCTGTTTCCTGACGGCAGGTGGGTTGCCCTCGACTTCCATGGACTCAATCAAGTCGGCGAAGGAGCATTGAAGGACTAGGTGGACCGGCATTACTTCTCCATGTTTGCGGCCGTCGGAGCAGCCGGGGTGATCTCGGGCCTGACCTTGCAAGGCAGCGATCCATATGCCGGAGGCTCGGCAGGTTTCCGGGCCGGAGCCGGGCAAGGACTGGGTCAGAGCGCCACCCAGATCTTGCAGCGCTTTCTGAATCGTTTCCCCACTATCACGATTCGGGCCGGTCACCGGCTGCGCATCTGGTTCACTTCCGACGTAATGGTTCCCCGGCCCGCGGTCCGGATTTTAACTTCGGGGGAAGGTCAGATTGTTCAGTATTGTTCAGTTTCCTGGAAAATCGTCCCACAACAGTCTGTTCAAGAAATGGCTAAACTGTAGAATAGAATGAGATGTACCAATTATGGGCGGTTAGCTCAGTTGGTTAGAGCACCTGCCTTACAAGCAGGGGGTCGCAGGTTCGAGTCCCGCACCGCCCACCATGTAACTCTGCAAGATCTATGCTGTTAGCTGTTTCCGCACTGGCTTATGACCCGGTGCGAGACATCCCCAAAGAGCTTCGGTCGACCTGCTTGCCGTCCATCCACACCGAGTCAATGCGAAGCGAGTTTGCGATGTCGGCAAGCGGGTCAGCGTTGAGGATAACCAAGTCCGCCACCTTGCCGGATTCGAGCGACCCGTATTGCCCGTCTAGGCGAAGAATGCGCGCGCTGTTGATGGTCGCAGCCTGGATAGCCTGCATGGGAGTAAGCCCAGCCCGCACCAGCAACTCCATTTCCCGGTGTTCCCAAAGCCCTGGAAAACGCCCCGGACTGCCCGAGTCAGTTCCGAGGGCGATAGGAATCCCCGCCGCAGCGATCTTGGAGGTGTTCTGGAGCGCGATTTCGAGCTCAGCACGGATGTCGTCCAGGTTTGAGCTTCTGGCCGTCTGCTCCTGGTACTCCTCGCCCCCAAGCGTCTGCAGCAGCGTGGCCGGGAACAGGACTGGCAGGCCCGGATCGCTCAGGAAAGGCGGTTTGCCGGCAGCGTAGGCCAGCGTGCCGGCTAACCCCCCCATTGTGGGGAGTTGCGTTACTCCATGCTCCTTGGCGAGTTGGAGGAATTCCTCATCCACTTCCTGGTCGCGGACGCTGTGCGCCAGACCGTCAACCCCGCGACGAATCAGCTCTTTGGTATCCTCCAGATATTTCATGTGGGCAAAGACGATAACGTTGCTCTGGTGTGCTTCGTCAATGATCGCACCGTAGATCTCCGGGGAAAGCTTCGGAAGCTGCCCGTTGAGATCATCCACCCAAATCTTCAATGCATCGGGATTCTTCGCCAATTCGCGTCGGACCAGCTCCCGACCTTCTTCCGGCGTCGCCGGACGGTGGACGCCTTCAAATCCTCCACCGGGCCGCCACCCGTCCTGAGCCGCAAATCCCAATCCGGCGGTGTAAAGCCGTGCCCCGCCTGCTCGGCCTGCTCGCTGGTCTTCCCGGAAACTCCAGATGGGGTCCATGTCAATTCCCATCGAAAGCATGTGTGTGACGCCGTAGTAGAGATATGCATTGGCGTCACGCTGCAGCCGCTCGCGATTGTAGAACTCAGCGTTCCGCTCGAGCCCCTCGGCCATAGCAAGGTGGCCATGCACACAAAAAATGCCCGGGATGATCGTCTTGCCGGTTGCATTGATCCGCTCAGCATTATCCGGAATCGAAACGCTGCCGCTCGGCCCGACGTCCTGGATTGTTGTGCCCGAGATGACGACGACAGCATTCCCAATCGCTTGACCGGAGACGCCGTCAATCACCGTGGCTCCTTCGATTGCCGTGATCGGTGAATTAGTGTCTGTGCGCTGGCACGCTACTCCTAAACCCAACACAAGCACAGCGGTCAGAGTAAGCACTGAAGAACTCTTATGCATGGGATTCCTCCCCGGAATATCCGATGGAAAATGCGTCAGCCTCAGAAACATCAAGGGACGGCTCTCGTTACTCTGCGGCCAGAGTGTCCTCGTTGAGAACCTCTCCGCTCACATTATGGTGCCGCAGTATCAACGTCGGCGTGCCGCCGCGCCGCTCCGCGGTCACCGACAGGAATCCGCCGACGACATTCAGATAGCGATGTTCAGGGGTCCGCTCATCTGGAGGCCAGCCGCCGGCATGCACGTCGCTCGCCGCCCCCGTTGCGTACTCCTGGAGGCCCGTTTCGTCGTCCACCGACATGTACTGCCAATGACGGTCGCCGCAGATCACGATCATGCCGTGTTCAACCAGAAATTCCCGCAACTCACGTCCCTCGGTCGCAAACGCCTCGTTCGCATGGCTGTCAGCCTTGGTCGGAGCATCCGGTCCCACGAGGGGCGTTGGGCTGATTAATATCCGAAACGTTGCGTCGGAGGACTCAACGGTCTCTTTGAACCAGGCTTTCTGCTCGGCGCCCCATATGGTCTTGCCAGGTCCGTCCGGATCCGGGTTCGCGCTGCGATAGTCGCGCCCCTCGACCAACCAAATCTGAACGTCCTGACCCCAGCGGAACGTACGGTAGGTCCGCTCTCCCATGGGTACCTGCTCTTTGAAGATCGCCAGGCCCTCCTGAAACGTGAAATCCCCCATGAATCGGCTTTCCTGGGACGGCCATGTGTCGTTTTGCCACGTGTCGTGATCGTCTTTCATGAAATAGGTGGGAACCTGCCGGTGGAACTCCAGGTGGGTCGCAAGACTGAACATTCGTCCCCAACCCCATCGCGCGAGGTCTACGTTCTTCGCCCAGGCGTCGTAGTAGAGTATATCGCCGGTATGCACGAAGAAATCGGGGTCCAGATCCATCATGGAGCGGTGGATGAGGAAGCCGCCTTCGGCGTCATCCTGATCGTCGTACTCGGTTCCGGTGACGGACGTAAAGACGACCCGCGCAGCTTCGTTCGCTGGTGGGGCAGTCCCAAAGCTTCCATTCCAAGAGGATCCGATGCTCTCACTGTCCAGCGGTCTGCCTTCGACGAGGACCTCGTACTCGGTCGCCGGCGTCAGCCCTGTCAGCCTGAACTGGTGGATGAAGTCACGATCCGGATGGACTGCCTCCCATTCGGTTGACTGCCAGGGGTCCGCACCCGCGGCACGGTAGAGCACGCGAACTTCGCCCGACGCGCCGACAACGGCTCCCTCGATAAACTCGACAGATGAGCCCTCCGGATACTGCACCACGGGTATCCAGTCCGGCGGCTTGAAAGGACCGGGCGGTTCATCCTGAAGCTCTTCCTGCCCGGGCACTCGATACTGGAAAACGGGCCTGGGAGCCTCGCGGCCGACTCGCTCGGGCCGCCGCGTCAGCCTCGTCCACACGATGGCTTCCGTGTCCGTGACCTCTCCGATTTTGATGCCGGTGGCCTGGTAAGGGCCGTCCAGGGCTGCTCGACTACAACTTACGGTCCATGCCAGCGCTGCGATCAGGACGGTTCCCAGGACTCTGCCCCATCGTTGCCTTCGCACGTACCCGGCGGCAGATCCGGGGGATCGGCTGGTCTGGAAAGAGTCCCAACGGCGACTACGATTTGCGGTGGAATCGTTCATTTGCTTTTCCTCCCCGAAACCCCAAGTCAGCGAAAGAAACACCACAATTAGATGCCCCACTCAATAAGCATGTCAAGAGTTCGCGGGAGCAGGTAGTGTCTCAATTCAACTGAGACGCTACCCGGAAGCACCAGGTCCGTCCCCTGTCCGGCGAGACACCACTGAATCCTGGAAATCTTATGGGCTTGTCCCGTTAGACCCTATCGGGTGTATATTGTCGATTGACGGAGTGCCGAAACGTTAACTGCCGGATTGAAGGAGTCCAAATCATGTCTAAGATGTTCAGCCTCACGGGAATTGCATTTACCGTCCTCTTGTTGGCAGTGCCGTCGGCATCGGCAGCCGGCACGGCTGAAGACGAGATGCTGGCGTTGCTCCGGCAGGACCGGCCGTATACCGCGATCCCGCCTGAGTTGTTCGAGCGGCTGGGTTGGGATTTGCCCGACGGGGGATCCCACGTCAAAGCGCTGGCGGACGCCGCGCCCGGAAGTGCCTTCGACCCGCGCGACCTGGAGTCGCTGCCGGCCGACCAGTTGGGTTACCGGGCCAAGTGGCACGAGGTAAGGTTCCAGTACTACGGCCTGGATTGGGACATCGGGGGACTACACCTCATGCCCAATGATCCCATGCCCGGAGCGCCGACGGTGGCGATCATTCATGGCGGTTCAGCAAACTGGCAATGGTTCCTTACTACCCCGCTGAACGAGGCGGGCCTGGGTCAATATCTGGCGCAGAAGGTTCCGGTGTTGCTGATCACCATTCCGGGCAACTACAAGCATGGCGGCTGGACCGCTCCTTACGAAACTCGGATTCCCGCTTATTTGCTGGACCGGGAATTGTCGGAAGAAGAAGCCAAGGTCCGCAACTCCATCTACACGTTCCAGTTGGTGGCCGAGGGGGTCAGGAACTTGGTGGAGCAGACCACGACTGGCCAGGTCATTTTGGTGGGCCATTCCACAGGTGGAGAGATTCGGTTTATGTTGAAGCAGTCCAGTCTGGAGCCCCGCATGGGAGGGCTTTTTCTTGGTTGGGCCAGCGGAGGTCCCGCCACACTGGACAAAGTAGGGAATCTTGCAGAGACAGCCCGGCAGCGGAACTTCGAGCGGTTCGGAGAGGGGCAGCCCGTCTGGCAGTTGCGGTCCCGCAACCCGGATGCCTACAGTCACTACGTCGGGTCCTTGAATCCGGTGGAGGGCGATACCCAAAAGGAGGTGGCTTACAACCTGTTCCGGCGGATCAGCCGGTGGCGGCCGTTCTTCAAACAGACCCTCCAAGATCTGGAGCATGGGGCAGCCGACCAATTCCTCGACCGTACTGCTGCTCAGATCACGCAGGTTCTCAGAGGGAATCTTTACGGAGTCGATCCGAACGAGGTGATCGAGGACTTGTTCGCCACCATGCGAGCTCCTGTTTCCGACTACCGGAAAATGATCTGGACTGTCGCGCGGGAAGATGACGGCCACTGGAACTCTGCAGACGCAGACAGGTCCGTCGAGCTGCGCGTCGCCAACGAGTTCCGCAAGGCCAACCCGGACATTCCTGTCCGTGTGGCAGTCTTTGATCTTCCCATGACACACATCGGCCACATAGAAATGCCTCGTCAACTGGCAGGTGGATTGTTGACAGCGCTGCAGTGGCTCTTGGAGGACTAGCTCAAAAGCTGGCAGATAAAGGAAATAGGGGGCAATCGGTTGCTGAAGCACGGAGCCAAGGGAGGAGCGATGAACAAAGTGCGGGACATGCTTTGCGGATTCGTTTGGATTCTGATTGGCCTCATGGCAACGGATCGGCTCTGCACTTTGCAAGCGGCTGCGCAAAACGACCCTGGCGCCACGCCGGGAAGGACGGCTCCCGCGGCCGGTTGGCAGGATAAATGGGTGGGCATGTACGATGGGCAGGACCGGGCAGGCAAGATCGCTCCGCCGGGGTTCAGGGTGCTGCCCCCGCAGGAGCCCGATACGATCGAATTGATCGATTCCCTGTCGCAGCCCTGGGCGCGGATTCGCCGTGAGGCAACCAGTTTTGAGTTGGAGGACCCCGGACAGATTTGTCGACCAACCGGTCCGCTGCGTGGAAATCATAGAGGGGATTTTCAGTTGCTGGTATCGCCGGAGAAGATCACCATTGTCGCAGGAACCGGAGGCGGCATTCTTACTGCCGGAATTCGGAGAATTTATCTGAATCGACCGCATTTGAAGAATCCGCCCCTTACCTATCTGGGTGATTGGATCGGCCATTGGGAAGGGGACACGCTGGTTCTGGACGCAATTGGATTTAATGACAGGACCTGGCTCTCACGGGACCGCCAGCGGCACTCGGAAGCGCTCCACATCGTCGAACGGTGGCGATTGGTGTCCAACGATGAGTGGTTGGAAAAAACCGTTACGGTGGACGATCGGTTTGCATTGACTGCTCCGTTCACCGTTACGAGGTACTTCCGGAAGTTGCCCAATGACACGCCCCAGCGGGAGAGAGTTTGCCTGGACACCCCGGATGCGAGGCGAGCGTGGCTGAAACTCTATCGGCGCTACGAACGTGAATATGAGGCAGAGCGAAGGAGCCTGAGCTCTGGCGTCGGCGAGGCGGAGCAGCAATAGGCCGGCCTGGTGAATTATGGAGCAATCTGGTGGGCTGACGCGTGCAACCTCGCAACCGTAATCGCCTAGCGGGAATCGTCCTCATTCAGCAGAGGAATGCTCTTGGGATCGGGAGGCGGTGGTACCGACTTCAGAAAGTCGTAAATGTCCGCCAGCGCAGAGTCTGGCAATTGGGTTTGGGTTCCATAGCGCGGCATCAGATTCAGCCCCTGCCGGACGATACGCGCAAAGGCAGCAAACGGCACGCGGTTGGCGTCCAGGCGAGGCCCTCGGTCAGTTCCTTGCCCGGAATAGCCGTGGCAGGCCGAGCAGGCATAGGTTACGAAATTCTGCTTGCCTCTCTGGACGCTTTCTTCCGAATCGGCCGGCTGTTGCGCAGGAGCTCCAGCGGCAGTGATGGCGAGCAGCAGCATGGCTCCCAACATCCGAGCGCAAGCGCTCTTCCATATACGCATCGGAGAATGGCTCACAAGGACCTCCTAGTTGGGTTGCGTGATCGTATCCAGCAATGCTGGCTCGCCGCGCTCGACGACGGCAAGCGCGCGACGGATGGCTGGCCCCAGGTCCGCCGGATTGTCAATGGGACCCTCGGCGTACCAACCCATGCTTTTGGCAAGCTGGGCATAGTCAATGTTGGGATCGTCAATGGCGTTTCCGATGCGGCAGCCGGTGATGTCCCGGTTGCGTTCGGCGGCCATGCGGGCGATGATCATCACTTCCTGATTGTAAGCCCGGTTGTTGTGCATGATGGTCAGCATTGGGATGCGGTGGTGCGCCGCAGTCCATAAGGTCCCCGGAAGATACATGAAGTCGCCGTCGTTCTGCAGGTTGATGGAAATTCGCCCGTATTTCTTGTTCGCTAGGGCCGCTCCCACCGCGGCTGGGTTGCTGTAGCCGAGGCCGACCGACCCGGATTGTCCGATGTGGTTGTAATATTTCTCGAAACTCCAGAGCTTCCACGCCCAGTCGCGCATGCTGTCACTGCGCGAGACCAGGGACCATTCCTTGGTCTTGATCTGGTCCCATAGTTCGGCGGCGACGCGGGCCGTGCTGATCGGGCTCAAGTCCCAACCATGGGAGGCCAGCAGGCGGTCCCTCTCACGGGCACCCCGGCTAGCTTCCGCCAGCCGCACCCGGCGGGCTTCGAACGCCCTTCGGCGATCTCCCGTGATAAGTCGCTTGACCTCTTCAATCAGGGCCGGAAGAGTGGATTCGGCATCAGCGGCGATCGCCACATCCGCTTCCTGGTAGCGACCGAAATGCCAGTAGTTGCTCCGCGTAAACAGATCGAAGGAGCCGATGCTCAGAAGCTTGGCGTCGGGCTTCAGCCGGGACTTCGACAGAACCGGGGACTCCAGAGCCAAGACGACATCCGCATTGCGAAACACACTCTCTTCCTGGAGGAGCGGATGTTGCGAAGGAAAATTCATGCGCTGGATCGTGTCGACCACTCCAGCCTGCAACAGTTCCGCCAGTTCGACGATGTACCGGAGTCCGGCTTCCGTGCGCGCGGCGCGCTCTACAGCCAGCACCGGCAACTCTGCATTCACCAGAATCCGCGCGACCTCCGAAACCGCTCCCGCGTCGCCTTGCGGCGGCGTATTGGAGGAAAGCTTCGGGATGTGCAATTCTGTTCCGCTCGGGATCAATTCTTCCTGCAGTCGTTTTTCCAGCGAAAGCACGACAGGCATCATGGGAGGCGTCATGGCCACGGCATACGCGCGGACGGCAGACTCGGCAAAACGATGGAGCGAGATCGGCGAGTCGTCCCACTTCGTAAAGTCACGCACCATGGACGCCGGGTCCTGGACGCTCCGGGAATTGGGATTGTCCATGTCGTTCCCGAGCAGTATGTAAACGGGCACGCGGTCGCAAAACGCGCTGTAGACTGCCATGGAGGCGTGTTGCAGCCCTACGGAGCCGTAGAGCAAAGCCGCGATGGGTTTGCCTTCAATCTTGGCATATCCGTGGGCCATGGCAACGGCGGCTTCCTCATGGAGGCAGGTAATCAGTTCGGGGTTACGGTTCCCGGCATAGTTGATGATGGATTCCTGCAAACCCCGGGAGCTGGAATGAGGATTGATCGTGACGTACTCGAAGTTCATCTGCTTCATGACGTCCAGCATGAAGTCCGAGCCATACCGATCCGTGCTCGCAACCTCCACCCCGCTCGATGCCGCCGCTGCACGGGCGGGTTCCGTCTGGCTGGACTGCTGCTGCGCACGCATGGCTGGGGCGCCGGCGACGAGCGCCGCCCCGCTGCCGGCAGCCACTTTCAGGAAGCTGCGTCGATCAAAAGAGCTTTTTTCTGGTTTTTCCATGACAACTTCACCCTCCGAGGGTCGTTGCAGTACGCTCGAAACGAGCTGGGTCTCCTGCCGTCCCGATCTTCGCAGTCGATCCCGTTTTCGAGCATCCGTTGATTGCGAGTATACACCACAAAACTTGCCAACGCTTCCCGATGTCTCGGATGCGGAATGCGTCGGCCTGACCCGTTCTTTATCTCCGTTTGGTTCTCGTCCATTGTCGCCGCAGAACGTCTACCAATCCCTGGTGCTCGACGCTTTCCATGCGCACGGTGCTTATGTATAATCAGCATCGATCCAATCTTTCAGATAGTTGCGAGGCGGAGTTCGACAACGAACCTGGGCGGAGAATCAACCCGAAATTACGCACTTACCTGGGGCGGATGCGTCTTCTTCCGAGGTGGGGCCAGAAAGGACCGTAGCAGCATGAAATCATGGAATATAGCATTCTTCCTTTTTCTCGTCCTGGCATGGAATCCGCTGTGGGGGCAGGACGGAACACTGGTGATTGAAGGCGGTACGCTGATTGACGGGACGGGTGAGAACCCGGTGCGGGACGCCGTGGTCGTGATCGAGGGGAACCGGATCGAACAGGTCGGGACCATGGGAAGCATTTCCTATCCTGCCGGGGCGCGCGTGATCAATGGAGAGGGCAAGACCATCTTGCCCGGATTGATTGACGCACACGTGCACATCTCCGCCTACATGCACCCGCTTTTCCTGCACTACGGGGTAACGACGATTGTGGATACGGCCAACCCGACGGATTGGATTCTGGCGCAGCGCGAGGCATTACGCCGGGGAAGGATCGTAGGGCCGCGGCTGTTTGCAACCGGGGACATCATTGACGGTCCGCCAGAGAACACCAACCAGGCCACGCTCGCATTGCGCAGCGACTACCGCATCCATACACACACCGTGGAGGAGGCTCGGCAGGCCGCTCGGGACCTGATCCGCAAAGGCGTGGACGCACTCAAGGTTTACGAGGGCCTTGGCACGGAGTCCTTGAAGGCCGTCGTCGAGGAAGCCCACAATGCCGGGATGGAGGTGGTGGGCCACGTGCATGACGCCCGGGATGCCGCGCTGCTCGGCATGAACTTCATCGAGCACATGGACCCGATCATTCACTCGACGCTTGGCGACCCGGCCAGGATGCAGGCGATTCTCGAAGAACGAGGGTCAATCCGGAATGCGCTGGCCGATGTTGACCCGAGCTTGTTTGATCCGCTCATCGAACTTCTGGTCAGCAACGGGGTCTATTTCAATCCCACGCTGACCCGGCCGCAGCCCGACAGCCGCGAATGGCACGACGTGGCGGGGAATCTGCTGCGAGATCCTTCGACCCGCTTCATCACCGACGCCCGGCGCGAGCACTGGCTCGCTCAGGTCCAGGCCGGACGGACGACTCCGGATACGGAATCCGTCCGCAAAACTCGGGAGTTTATCCGCCGGTTTGCGCAAGCCGGGGGCAGGATCATCACCGGCCCGGACACGGGCGCGCGGTCGAGCGCTACCAACCTGGCCGGCTTGGCAATGCACGTCGAGATGGAGGCTCTGGTAAATTCCGGCCTGACTCCGATGCAGGCAATTTTGGCTTCGACCAAATGGCCCGCCGAATTCATGCGCAAGGAAGCGGATCTGGGCACCATCGAGCCCGGCAAGCTCGCCGACGTGATCCTCATCGCGGGCGACCCGTTAGCCGACATTCGCAACACGCAATACGTCCGCACGGTCATCCTGGACGGCAAAGTCATCGATACGAGCCTCGACCCGGAGTTCATCAATCCGCTGCCCCGAACAACCTACGGGAACACTCCTCTCGAATACGAAGGCCCGGAAATCACCGTGATGGGTCCAGGTGTCGCTCGGGCTGGAGACGCAGGAGTCATGGTTCGGGTAACGGGGAGCCGGTTCAATCCCCGGTCGTTCATCCGGTTCGATACGACCGACCTCCCCACGACGTTCGTCAGCGATTCCGTCCTGACGGCGCGGATCGAGCCCGCGCTCTTGCAGAACGTTGGTACGTATGCGGTGACGGTCGTGAACCCGGGGTCCGGCGGGAGCCCTTCGAACACGCGGTACTTCCTGGTTAATTTCCCTGCGGAGTAGGGAACTTCTCCACCATCTGCAAGAATTCCTCATACCCGATGACGCGCGAGTACTTGGGGTAGTTCCGGCGGAGGAGCAGGTCCCCCAGTTCGGTGGCTGTGGTTGCCATGGCGTCCTGCAGAGCGTAGACGTGGTAACCGAGGTCATAGGCTGAGAGGAGGGTGCCGTAGACGCAACCGTCTGTGCTGAACCCCCCCAGGGCGATATTCTTGATCCCCTGCGACTTCAGGATCGTGTCGAGGCCGTTGCCGCCGAAGCCGCTGACGGTGATGCGATTCGGCAGCAGGATGTCCCGATCGTTTGGCCCGGGCTGCATAGGCCCATACAGCGCTACGCCGGGAGTCCCCTGCCTCCAGGCTTTGCGTGCGATCTGGCTGCGGTGAAACAATCCCGGGTTGGACCAGTCGAGCTTCCGGTAGTCGGCTGTGTAGCCCTCCATCACCTGAATGACCTGGATTCCCAGTGCGCGAGCTCTCTTCACCAGGTCCACGGAGTTCTCGAGCATCCCGGTCTCCTTAAAGACCTTTTGGTACCGCGGATAGTGCTCTCCCTCCGGGGATGCAAAGTTGTTCTGGAAGTCCACCAGGAGAATAGCCGTCTCCGCCGGGTTGAGGTGCGAAGCCAGAGGCGGCATCGTTTGCCCCGAGGCGAGTGGAACTCCGAGAAGCACCCCCCACAAAACGGAAGTCATCAAACGGTCTTGAAGTCGCATGTTACTCCTTCCCGAAACTGTCTCTCGTTCTATCCTTCATTCTACAACCGAAGCGGAGCCGAAGCCTCGCCGAACAGACCCCGACCGTCGCAGCGGCACGGGCCGCAGAGACAGGCCTTCTGGAAACAAACTGGAGATCGTGGCGGGGCGCGAAGAACAACCCCTTACTCTTTCGTTGAGGAAGCAGCCGAGGCGTCTCCGGCAGGTTTGGACTCCTTGGCGGACGCAGCGGCCGGTTTCTCGTCTTTCTTTTTGCTCTCCTTGCTCTCCCCGTCAGCAGGCGAAGTCGTAGACTTGCGCGCGTAGTCGGTGACGTACCAGCCCGTGCCCTTGAACTGGATGGCCGACGAGGAAATCAGCCGGGAGACGGCTCTTCCGCAGAACTTGCAAACGCTGAGCGGCTCGTCGGAAAACTTCTGGATCACCTCAAACCGTTTGCCGCAACTGCCGCATTCATATTCGTAGAGAGGCACGACTTCCCTCCTTGCGGGGAGCAAAAATCCTGCCCCGATTGATTTCTATTATATACATCGAAAAAAGCGTTAAGCAACGGACTTGCACGAACCTGCGGGTCTAACCCGTTCCCCCCAGAGCTTTCTGGAGCTCGGCCATCCCGACGATGCGGCCGTGGATGGGGAGAATCTGCTCCACGTTGAGCCCGAGACGCCGGATATTCTCTGCAAAGTTCTGCGTATACACGCTGACATTGGCGGGAGGAGGAGCATCCGGGGGCAAGGGTGTAAACACGTCGGCTTCGATCAACAAACGTTCCTGCGGCAGGTAGGCCATCAGAATGCCGTCATTGTGGCCGTTGTCCTGAATGTGGTAGATCTCCAGGGTGCGCGAGCTGTCGGTTAGCGTGTGCCGGTCGGTCAGGGTTTCAAACATGGCATCCCGCGGGTTCTGTGAGAGTTTGTCGGCGCTCACCACGCGGGCTTCCTCGAACATCTTCTCGTAAAAAGCCCGGTTGATCTGGTGCGTGACGATAGTAGCGCCCTCTGCCACATAGGTGCGCAACCCGCCGGAATGGTCCACGTGATGGTGCGTGTTGATGAGATACCGGATCGGTTTGCCGGGAACCAGCCGCTTCACTTCGTCAATGACCGCGAGCGAACGTTCTTCGTTAAGCGGCGCCTCGATCACAACCACAAAGTCGCTGAATTCAACCGCTACGCTATGGTGGGAGCCGCCCGCCAGAAACCAGACTCCATCCGTGACCCGCTGTGCATCCACCCGCACACCCGTGGGCGCCTGCTCGATGGCTTCCGGGACCGCAAGGTCCACGGGCACATTCGGCTGCACGTCGTTCACGGTTAGGTCGAGCGTCGGGTAACTGCCTTGGGATTGCTGGATTCGCGTGGGGAACTGAATGCCGTCGAAGCTCTGGTAGTCGGAGTAGGTGATTTCGACCAACATGTCTCCAAAGGCCGGGTTCGGAAGACGGGTTTCCACCCGTTCCAGGAGGCTCTGATCATTGACGTAGCCGGTTACTTCATAAAACCCGTGCACAGTGAACGAGACGGCTGTGAGCTGCCGCCCTCCTTCACTCCGGGTTTCCATGGAGGAATTTTCCCCCTGTGCCGCTTTCACCCATCCGTGCGGTGTGATCCAGATCTGGGCCTGCCGGTCTGCCACGGTAAGCGGTGTGGGCCGGAGGGCGCCGTCTGGATTGACGTTCCAGGCGCGATTCCCGTTGACGAAAAGGATTGAGAGCCGCTCCCCGAAGATTGGCTGGTTGCCACCCCCATGCGGCGGGTCTTCGTATTGCGTCCGGGCGTAGTCCTCCTTCATCGCGCTTTGCTCGTAGTCGATCACGCGGGTGTAGCTGGAAAGATGGAACCGGGGCCAGGGCGCCTCCGGGTTGGGACTCTGCCCCAGGGCGTAGATCGTGCCGCTGCCGGAGTATTGAATCGTCCGCAGGTCCGCCGCGCCGATCGTCCGGGCCACGTCTCCTACGACGTCCATGGGAGCGGGCGAGCATCCCGCAAACCAGACAAGCACCGCCAATGCCGGCCATCCCTTTCGCATTGCTTCTTCTCCCCTGCTTTTTTCCAATTCTACAACCACTGGTTCCCGGAGATAAATCACTTCACCGGCTGTGCTTGCGAGCCGGAGCAGCTCGTCTCTTGGGTTTGGGTTTCGCGCCGGTGGCGGTCGGCTTGCCCTGGGAGAACTGCTCGACGATCTGCGCGCCGATCTCTTCGGAGCGCGCGGTGGCCGTCTCGACCGCGCTGATCAGCATGGAGCGCAGGCCGTGGCGTTCGAGCTCGTGGATGGCGGCAATCGTGGTGCCGCCGGGGGTCGCGACGGCGTCGCGCAAGACGGCGGGATGGACTTTCGTCTGCTGCACGAGTTTGGCGGCCCCAAGGACGGTCTGTTCGGTGAGGCGAGTGGCCACGTCATGCGGAAGCCCCATCTTCTTGCCTCCGTCAATGAGCGCTTCGATGACCATGTAAACGTAGGCGGGACCGCTGGCCGAGAGAGCGGTGACCGCGTCGAGCTGCGTTTCCTCGACGAAGGCCACGGCCCCCAGGGCCCCGAAGATTCGCCCCACGATTTCGCGCTGCCCCGGTCTGGTGGCGCGGTTGCCCGCGACCGCCGTGGCGCCTTCGTCAATCACTACAGGGATGTTGGGCATGGCGCGGAACAGCGGAATCCGCTTCCCCAACACCGATTCGATAAACGAAAGCGGCACGCCAGCGGCGACGGAAACGACGATCTGGTTCTCCCGCACCGTGCCGCGAATCTCCTTGAGGACGATGGGCACAATGGCTGGCTTGACTGCCAGAATGACCATGTCCCGGCCCTTGGCGGCCTTTCGGTTCTCGTCGGTCGGCAGCGTCCGAATCTTCCACTGCGTTTCGAGCTCCCGCCGCCGGTCCTCCCGGGCGTCGGTGGCGACCACGTCCTTTGCTTCGGCGAGATGGCTCTTCACAATCCCGCCGATCAAGGCGCCCCCGATGTTCCCTGCTCCGAGCACGGCAATCTTCAGTCCCATCGCCACTCCCTCCTCACTGGTTCGTCTTCGCCGCAAGACATCCTTGCATGCTCTTGTGCCGGATGATGCCAGGAGGGTGTCCTGATACAATCAGGCGGTATTGTACATGAATTTTGAAGCGAGCCTGGAATCGGAAGAGGCTATCCGCCTGCGATGGACGGGATCAGGAGGACTTCGTCTCCGTCCTGGAAGTGGTAGCCCTCCCCGCCAAGAAAGCGGATGTCCTCGTCGTTTACGAAGACGTTCACGAAGCGGTTGAGCTTGCCGGAGTCATCGCAAATGGTTTTCTTGACGCCGGGATAGAGACCTTCCAGGGCGGTCAGCAACTCGCTCAGATTCTGCGCGGTGACCTCAACGGTATCGCTGCCTTTGCTGCCCCGCGTGATGGCGGGTGGGACTCGAACTGTGATGGGCATTCTAGGTTTCCTTAAGTCCTTCCGGTCGAATTTTGGCAAGCGCCTCGGTCTTCAAACCATCGCTCCCCGGCGGTCGCCTCGGAATCGCTAGACCGTCATCGATGACGGCTGCATGGCCTTCACGACCTGTGCTTCGAACTCCTCGAGGCGTGGGCGGATGGTGACGCCGAGGTCGAGCTTGTCCTGGACCGCGTCGAGAGTCTTCAAGCCGTTACCGGTGATGGCCAGAACGGTTTCTTCCGCCGGGTCGAGCTGGCCCTGCTGGATGAGTTTGCGCGTCACGGCCACCGTCACGCCCGCCGCTGTCTCGCCGAAGATGCCTTCTGTCTCGGCCAGCAGGCGCATTCCCTCGACGATCTCCTCGTCGGTCACGTCCTCGCCCGCGCCGCCGCTGTTCAGGATCGAACTGGCGGCGTAAAATCCGTCGGCCGGACTGCCGATGGCGAGCGAACGGGCGATGGTGGAGGGCTTCTGGGGCTCGATCTCGGTGGTGCCTTGCTTGGTTGCCGTAGTCACCGGCGAGCAGCCTGTCGCCTGGGCGCCATAGATCTTCACCGGCCGCGGCTCCACCAAGCCGACTTCACCGAACTCCCAAAAGGCCTTCCGGACCCGCGTAATCAGTGAGCCTCCGGCAATCGGGATCACAACCGCTGGTGGCAGACGCCATCCGAGCTGCTCGGCGACTTCATAGCCAAACGTCTTCGAACCTTCTCCATAGAAGGCACGCAGATTTACGTTGACGAACCCCCAGCCGTATTCCCCGGCGATTTGTGAGCAGAGCCGGTTGACCTGATCGTAGTTGCCGCGAATCTTGACGAGCTTCGCGCCGTAGACGGACGAGGCGAGCACCTTCGCTTCTTCCAGGTCTTCTGGAATGAACACAAAGGACTCAAGACCCGCCGCCGCCGCATGCGCGGCAACCGCATTGGCCAGGTTGCCCGTGGAGGCGCAGGCCACAATCTTGAAGCCGAATTCCAGCGCCTTGTTGATGGCCACGGACACCACGCGATCCTTAAACGACAACGTCGGGGAGTTGACCGAGTCATTCTTGATCCAAAGCTTCCGGCAGCCAAGCGCCTGACTCAGGCGCGGCGCAGGAACCAGCGGCGTAAATCCGGATGTGAGGCTGGTCACCGGATCCTTGTCGAGCGGCAGCAACTCGCGGTAGCGCCAGAGAGTCGTCGGCCGGGAGGAGATCTTTTCCCGCGTCAGGGTTTTTTTCCAACCTTCGACGTTATAGACGATCTCAAGCGGAGCCAGACATTCGCAGACTGTTCGTGGCGCGACCTCATATTCGGCCCCGCACTCTCTGCATTGCAACCCCTGCACGTAGGACAAGGCAACCTCCCCAAAATAAAAAACCTCTTCCGAGTTGGAAGAGGTGTCAAAATTTAACGCCTCCCCAATCTCATCTCTCCCCCAAACGGGGCAGGAGTTGGCACCCCTTCCCAAACGAGCTTCAGGACGGGTTGCCGTGGCTTCTTCGGGCCTGTTCCCTCAGCCACTCTAGATAAGATTCAGGGGAACTGAATCAAAGTGTAATGTTACGCCCACCGGCATAGGGCTGTCAACACATTTCGAAGGTCCGCCAGGGAATGGCGCAAAGGCTATTTCTATTCGATAGCTTGGCGAATGGCAGCCGCAACGGAACAGATCTGTTCGCCGGTCATCTCCGGGAACATTGGAAGGGCAAGCGTCTCGCGGGAAGCCCGCTCCGCCTCCGGGAGAGAGTCCGCAGCATCTTGCAAGTAGGGCTTCGTGCGATGCAATGGAACAGGATAATAAATTGCATTGGCGATACCATGCGAATCCAGATGCGATTTCACGCGGTCACGCTCCGCCAGCCGCACGACGTAGGAATGGTAGACATGCCTCCCGCAGGAAGGTTCCTGAGGAGGAACAACTGGGAGGCCGGCCAGAAGCTCGCCGTAGTTGGCGGCAATGGACCGGCGTCGAGTATTCCAAGAATCCAAATGGCGCAGCTTTACCTGGAGAACTGCGGCCTGCAATTCATCCAGGCGGCTGTTCCAGCCGATCATCTCCGGGACATGCTTCATTTGGCTGCCGTGGTCGCGGAGCTTGCGGACCGCTTCCGCTACGGTCGTGCTGTTCGTCACCACCATGCCGCCGTCGCCGTAAGCGCCGAGGTTCTTGGCCGGAAAAAAGCTGAGGCAGCCCGCATCCCCCAGCGAACCGGTCTTGTGATGGCCATACTCCGCGCCAAAGGCCTGAGCGTTGTCCTCGATGACTTTCAGACGATGGTCAGCCGCGAGTTGCAGGATGGGAGGCAGGTCCACGGGACAGCCAAAGAGGTGAACCGGGATGATGGCTCGCGTTCGAGCCGTGATTCTGGCTTCCAGTCTCTTTGGATCCAGGCCGTAGCAACCAGGCTCGATATCGGCGAAGACCGGTATGGCGCCGGTTTGCGTGACTGCCTCTGCCGTGGCAAAGAAAGTGTACGCCGGAACGATTACTTCGTCGCCTGGCCCAATTCCGCAGGCGCGCAGCGCCAACCACAATGCGTCAGTTCCGGAAGCCACACCGACGGCGTGGCGGATGCCCAGGTAATCGGCAACGGCTTCTTCAAAGCCCCTGAGCCGTTCTCCCAGGATGAACTTCCCGCTCGACAGCACGCCCTGGACGGCGTCATCCACCTCCTGCCGGATGTTTTGGTATTGCAAGACGAGATCAACCAAAGGAATCTTCATCGTCGGGCCTTCGGGGCGATCCATCAAGCCAAAGTAGGGGAATTATGCAGCAAAATACGCAGGGGTTGAAGAAGGTGGGGATTGTGGCAACAGTTTAGATCACCGGCGTCCAGTTTGTAACGGCAATTCTTTCCTCGTGGGCGTCCGGTTTTCGCTGTGCTGGCCCTCGGGACGTTCGGCTAAAAGAACCCGCTTCAACGTTCGCTTGGAAACCGGTGTTTTCCCCGGTCGCTTGATTCCTCCCATTCATCCAGGCTTCCCGTTGAGGTATTCTCCCACGGTAGCCAAAAATCGCATCGGACCGTGATGGCCGTGGTGCAATGAGCACCGCAGAAACGTCTTGAGGTGGCGGTTGACAAACTCATTATGTTGTGGGAAAGTGGCGGAGATGGGATGGCCCCGGAAATTGATATTTCCAGGGCCGGTTGAGGGTGAAAGTTTAGTGGGCCAAATGATGCCAAGCCCACTATAACCTCCAGCCAACCTATCTGTCAACAGTTCTGGACGGGAAAAGTGCGTTCAGAAGAAGAAGCCCCGGTGCCGAAGTGGAAACGGCGACCCTTAGCAGAGGTTCGACGCGTCGGTTCGAACCCGGGGTCCCAGCAAACGGCTACAAGGCCGGTCTGAAAGGAGAATTGACGAAGCATTCCGAATTGTGCCCCCTAATGAACCTTGACTTGGAATCGGTGATGGATGTCTATATCATCTGGTACTCTCCCCCACCAAACTATGAGAGAAAGGCGGCAGTGGTGCGCGTGGGGCAAGGCAACTCAGATAGCCGTCTGATCACACAATACTCAACCCTCCGCTGGTTACATGGGCACTTGTTCGCCCTGATGACTGCGACGGGGTTGAGCTGTACCTGGGGGACAGGTGGGGACCACTTGTGGGTACCCGTTTCCCTGATGTTGAGCCGAACTCTCCATTTGAGTAGGGGTGAGGCAGCACGGTCAGCTTCATGTACCAATACCTCTCTGTTCCTTTCTCTGTCAATTTCTTGTGAGCCCACGAATAGACTCCTTGCAAGACTTGTCTCGCCTCTTCCTTGGAACAATCTGGTTGCATCGGGCACACTCCTATGCTGCGCCCTAAGAATGATTGAATCGCCCGACTGCCATCCGTTTTGATTTTCACTACTCACAGTCACGCCTGAATCGGGACGGGAGACACCCCGTTCTTTGCAACCAACTTCGCGTAAGGGATGCGGGAATCGGTGAGTTGACGCGCCAGAGTTCCCATGCGATCCAGAGTATCAATCTCGCAGTTTCCATCGGCCGGAACGTAGCCTCGTTGACATACTTGGCAAGGTGCTTTGGGGAAACGTGATGCCATGTCCCATGCACGGACCGCTTGAAGAGCGCCCACACGGATTCAATCGAGTTGGTGAAACGGCCCCGCGAGCGTACTCCCTTGCTCCGTGATTGATGATCTGTGCTGGAACTGTCTTTTGGAGAGGCGGTCATAGGCTAGTCAGTGTAGACGGTTGCTCCGGGCTTGACTGAATCGGCCACCGGTCAGCGTATCTGCATCGGCCCGCTTGACCGGCTTGGCAATGACATTGCCGCCGCGCTCACGGATGCCCGCCACGATTGCCTTTCCCACCGCCACGTCCAGCATGCAGGCGCTTGTTGGAATGTTTGTTCGATTCCTTCCCGCCGACATAGCACTCATCGGCCTCAACGACATTTTTCAGGATGAAGTCGGTTTGGCCACAAGCCTCTCGCACACGATGGAGCATGTACCAAGCCGTCCGATATTGCACTCCCAGTTCTTTGTGAAGCTGCATGGCGCTCACGCCCTTGCGGGCCGTCATGACGGAGTAGATCGCGTAGATCCAATTCTGCAAGGGGGTTTTGCTGGCGTGCATGCAGGTTCCCGTGGTGACGGTGAAATACCTCCGGCAGTCCTTGTGCCAGTAGTGGTATGGCTTGCTCTCCGATGGCGAGATATTCTCCGCGCTCTTGCAACGCGGGCACACCGGCTTCCCGTTCCATCGGGCTTCCTCGAACCACTTGTAGCAGGCATCCTCAGTGGGGAACATCCTGTGTAGTTCGGCAACGCTGATCGTTTTGGCCTTGCGCTTCGCTTGCTTCATCACAACCCCCATCTGCGTATTATTATATCTTGCAGTCGCGGGGTTTGTCAAGGGGCATTGTAGATTTCTCTGAAATTCTTTAGAATTCCAGGCGAGGATTCCCAATGCAGTTGTTTGCCATCCTGACCGACCAAATAAACGAGAATCTGGAAAAGGCTATCCAGGAAGAATTCCCGGACAGACACTTCGACTTCGGAGATGGCCAATGGTTTGTAGCTGGAGGGAAAACCGCCAGAGCTGTTTATGAAAAGCTCGACAACGAAGGTAAGTATGGCGACATCGGCTCGCTTGTTGTTCTTTTGATTGCAGGTCGTAGCGGTTATGCCAGCACCAAACTGTGGGAATGGATGGTTGAGATGGGAGAGCAATGAACGGGCATGACGCCGAATCCGAATCGCGCAAATACGGGGAGCTCTCTCTGGAGTCTCGAATAAGGGCAGTTGAGGGCGACATGCGAGAGCTTAAAACCGAAATGAAGCACATGGCAACGAAGGCATGGATTCTCGGGGGAATCTTGGGCGGCATGGGGGTCGCTGCCGGTATAGCAATTTTGCTCGTGCGCTTTCTGTTAGTCTCCCCCTGGCTAAACACCGCGCTCATTTCAACCCCTGCGTATTTTGCTGCATAATTCCCCAAAGTAGCATAGTCCAGGTCGCGGACGGACTCCTCTACGTTCGCGAGTGCCGCGAAATGCGGGACGGCATCAATTCCCCGCAGCGTCTGCTGCAATTTTGTGCCGTCTCTGAGGTCTCCTTGGATGAACTCTAACCCGTCCGCTAGGAACCGGTGGCCGGTCGACAGATTGTCATAGATGATGACTCTATATCCGTGCCGCGCCAGCAGCATGGCCGTGTGGCTGCCAATATAACCGGCGCCTCCCGTGAGGAGCACCTGCAAAGGTTGTTTCAAAAGCCCACTCCTGCTGGACCGGAACTGCCTTCATGCCCCTGGCATCAGAAGGCCGGAACCGCGATTGGTCGCTCTCAGGTATGCGAGTAAGGCTTCTGCACCCTCTGCAGCAAATGCCATCAATCCCTTCAAGAAAGGCTCGGGACGGTTCCAGGTCAGTTCCTGGCCGTCAAGCGTCATTACCAGGCCTCCAGCCGACCGGACGAGTGCCACGCCGGCTACAACATCCCATTCGTGTTTTGGGGTGAACGTCCAAGTGGCGTCCGCCAGGCCGGCTGCCACTCGCGCCAACTTATAAGCGACCGATCCCATCGGCTGCAGGCGAAACGGCGCATCGCGGAAGCAAGTCCACTCTCTGCGACTCGTTTCGCTACGGCTGGCCAAGACCAGCATGTCTTGCAACTCCCGGTTGGTCCGCCTGGAGACCGGTTTGCCGTTGCGGGTAACGCCGGTTTCCGCCGAACCCAGGAAAACCTCTCCGGTTGCAGGGTTCAAGATTCCTCCCGCTACCGCCTGCCCATCCTCCACTAGCCCGATGGAAACGCACCACTCCGGAATGCCGGCCACGAATTCCTGCGTTCCATCCAATGGATCAACGATCCAGACGCGTCGTCGTTGCAACCGAGCCAGGTCATCCGTCGTTTCCTCGGAAAGCCAGCCCTCTCCTTCCTGGGTCAGGATCTCCCGCAGCCGTTCATCGACTTGGCGGTCAGCGGCCGTAACGATTTCTCGTCCAATCTTTCTCTCGGCGGGCGTGGCTCCCGGCTGAAATCCCTCGAGAACCTTGTCGGCAGCCTGCAATGCCTGCTCGATTCGCCGGAGATCTATCTCCCGCTCGACCTTTTCGGAACTACTCTCCGGAAGATGTTTGGCTGTTTCCGGAAAAAACACTGTGCCCCCATGTTGGCTTCTTGCTTCATGCCCCTATGCTATTCGGACTGGAAGCACGTGGCAATAGACCATCGGACCTGTTGTCATCCCGAGCGAGCGTCCTGTCCCGAGCGAAGCCGAGGGAAGCGGCGAGAGATCTGCTCTTTCTTCTGCTGTGCTCCACTTCCTTCCCGCCTGTCCTCTCCCCAAGCCAGGTAGCGCAAGCCTCTGGCCTGCACTCGCTTTTACTTTCCTGAATCATGCCTGTGCTATTCTCAACCTCCGGCGGTTCTGTTCCATGCCAGTTTAGGATGCCTCCGGTGAACCCATGTCGAATCCCGCGCACGCGCCTTCGTCCATGTACGCTTGTTTCGGATCGCAAGGCTGGCTCGCCGAGCGTCACCCGAACTTCGAGAACCGTCCCGGCCAACTGCGCATGGCGCAGGCAGTCGAAGCCGCCTTCCGCGACCGCCGTCATCTTCTGGTCGAAGCTGGCACGGGAACCGGCAAGACGCTCGCCTATCTGATCCCCGCCATCGCCAGCGGTCGCCGCATCGTGATCTCGACCGGCACCAAGAATCTGCAGGACCAACTCTACACCAAGGACATCCCCTTCCTGGCGCGGAACCTCGACCACCCGCTGCGCGTCTGTTATATGAAAGGACGGGCAAACTACCTGTGCCGCCAGAAAGTCTATGACTTCGAGAACCGCCCTGTCCTGCACGGCCTCGAAGAAGTCGAGGAATTTGCAGCCATTCGCGACTGGGAGCGCCGCACCGAGACCGGCGACCGCAGCGAGCTCACTGTTCTTCCGGAAGACAGCGAATTGTGGCACAAGGTGGACGCCCGCCGCGACACCTGCACCGGACAGAAGTGCTTGCAGTTCGATCGCTGTTTCCTGACGCTCATGCACGCCCGCGCTCTGGAGAGCGACCTGATCATCGTCAACCACCATCTCTTCTTTGCCGACCTGGCTCTTCGAGGCCTGGAGTTCGCCGGCGTTCTCCCTTCGTACGACGCTGTCATCTTCGACGAGGCACACGAAGTGGAAGCGATCGCCGGAAACTACTTTGGCCGGACCGCCAGCAACTACCGCTTCGAGGAGCTGTGCCGGGACGCGGAGGCCATGCTGCGGCGGCTCGACCAGGCCACCACGTCCCTGCTCCGCGCCTTGAAGCAGCTGCTCGACTATACGTCCCGCTTCTGCTCTGTCTTTCCTGCGGCCGAGGGCCGCTTTGGATTCGACAACCGCGAGCTATTCCTCGAAGAGTACTTCGACGAGTATGCCGCTTTGCAGAATTCCTTGCTCCGCCTGGACGGCGAGTTGAACTCCATGCCGCAAAAGCCGGAAGAAGTCCACGCCCTGCTCCGCCGTCTCGGAGAGATGCGCGCCGACCTCGCGTTTCTCCTCGAAAGCCGCGACCGCAGCTTCATCCATTGGTATGAGCGCCGCGCCCGGGGCCTGTTCCTCCAGGCCACCCCGATTGACGTCTCGCAGATTCTCGCCGAGCGGCTCTTCGACCAGGTCGACACCGTCGTCATGACCTCCGCCACTCTCGCCGTCGGCGGCAATTTCGAGTTCCTCCGCTCGCGCCTCGGAATCCACTCGGCCCGCGAGGAAATCCTGGAGCCGCATTTCGACTACCCCAACCAGGCCATGCTCTACATTCCTCCTTCGCTCCCCGACCCCACCGAGCCGGAATTTACCGACGCAGCCGCCGAAGAGATCGTCCGCCTGCTGGAACTCTCCCAAGGCAGAGCCTTCGTCCTGTTCACCAGCTTCCAGCAGATGCGCCAGATATTTGAGCGAGTCCGAATCCAAGTGCGCTATCCTTTACTCTTGCAGGGAACCGCGCCAAAGCGGGCGCTGTTGGAAGAGTTTCAAAGTCCGCAGAAGGCCGGAGCGGTGCTCTTCGCCACGAGCAGCTTCTGGCAGGGAGTGGACGTCCCCGGCTCGCAATTGAGTTGTGTCATCATTGACCGGCTTCCGTTCGCCGTCCCTTCGGACCCGGTCGTCCGCGCGCGAGTTGAGAATATCCGGGAGACGGGTGGAAATCCGTTCTATGAGTATCAGGTTCCCGATGCTGTCATCACGCTCAAGCAAGGACTCGGCCGCCTGATCCGCAACGGCACGGATCGGGGGGTCCTGGCGGTGCTCGATACCCGCATCGTTCGTCGGCAATACGGGCAGGTGTTTCTCGAGAGCCTTCCCCCCTACCGGATCACCCGCTCGCTGGCGGATGTGGCACGGTTTTTTCAGGGAGGATGAACGCTTCCGATGTTTGAAATTTCCGTCGAAGAGACGTTTGCCGCTGGCCACGCTCTGCGCGGCTATCGCGGCAAGTGTGAAAACATCCACGGCCACAATTACAAGGTCCGGGTGACGCTCCGGGGCCCTGAGCTCGGTTCTATCGGCTTGCTGATTGATTTCAAGGACTTGAAGAATGCCATCCACACTACCATCCGCAAACTCGACCACCAGTTTCTGAATGAAGTCCCTCCCTTCGACTCCATCAATCCCTCGGCCGAGAATCTGGCAAGGTATTTCTACGAAGAGGTAGGACGCGTCCTGACGGAGAACGGCCCCCAGGGCAATCCCTGTGCGCCCTGCTCTGTGAAGCAGGTAACGGTCTGGGAATCGGATACGACGACAGCGAGCTACTTTGCGGACGAACGTTTGTAGCGGCAGCAGGGACCTCCTGCGCTTTCATTTTCTTTCCTGGCTCTGGCTATTGACTCCGGCTCTATGCAAGTCACCGAAATCTTCCGCTCCATTCAAGGCGAGTCCACTTTTGCCGGACTCCCGTGCATCTTTGTCCGCCTGACGGGCTGCAACCTGCGCTGCGTCTGGTGCGACACCGCCTATGCTTTCTACGGCGGACAGGCAAAGTCGGTCGATGACGTCTTGGCCTCGGTACGTGCCCTCAGCGAGTGCGATGGCCGCCGCCTGCTCAATCTGGTCGAGCTGACCGGCGGCGAGCCGCTGTTGCAAACCGACATCTACCCGCTGATCGACCACCTGCTCGAACAGTGCTTCCGCGTACTGGTTGAAACCAGCGGAGAGCGCGACATCTCCGCGCTGCCGGAGCCCGTGGTCCGCATCCTGGACGTGAAGTGCCCGGCAAGTGGCGAAGGCGGGACCTTCCGAATGCAAAACCTGGACGATTTGCGTCCCCACGATCAGTTGAAATTCGTACTCGCCGGCCGTGGAGACTACGACTGGGCGCGCGGGTTCCTCGCGGAACACCCGGTGCAGGACCGCGTCGAAGCGATTCTGTTCTCGCCCGTCTTTGGGCAGCTCGAGCCGCGCCTGCTCGCCGAATGGATTCTCGAAGACGGCCTCCCGGTCCGCCTCGGCATGCAGCTCCACAAGTTCATCTGGGACCCCGATACGCGAGGGGTTTGATTTCCGGCCCGTAGCCTGGTTGCCTGGTCCTTGCTCGCTCAAAAAGGGGTTGAATGAAGCCGCTGTTTCATTTAAGCTGCTAGTGCAACCAAATGGGAATTGCAGTGTGCGCCGGAGTGTTGGAAATGGCTCCGGCGAGTTTCTGCCATCTATCGAACCGAGAGGGGTAAACAGGGAGAAACACTATGCGGAAGAATGCATTGTTGGCATTGGGGTTGATGCTTGGGCTGCTGTGGAGCGCGCTTCCTGCGCTGGCGCAGTTCGGTCAGATGCGAGGACTGGTCAAGAACGAGGAAGGCGAGCCGATGGCCAACGCGACTGTTTCCATTGACCGGACGGACATTCGGGGCCACTACGAGGTGATGACGGGAGACGACGGCCGGTTTTTCCACGCCGGGCTGCCGCTCGGAATCTACAATGTTTCGGTCCAGCAACGGAACGGACAGCCGTTCTCCCTGAACGGCATCCAGGTCCGGCTGAGCGAGCCCGCCAACCTGGAGATTGACCTCCAGCAGGAGTACATGCGCCAGCAGGCCGCCGCGCAGGGAATCCAGGTCGAAGGAGACCAGCAGCTCAGTGAGGAGCAGATGGCTGCCATCCAGCAAGCTGCCGCCGAGCGTGAGGAAGCGATTGCCCAACGCCAGGAGCTGACCTCCAGGTTCCAGTCTGGTCTCGAAGCCATGCGGAACCAGGAGTACGACACGGCGATTACGGAGTTCATGGCGGCGGCGGAAGTCGATCCCACGCAGCACGTCATCTTTGCTCAGATGGGCGAAGCCTACAAAGAAAAGGCGGCCGCAGCCAGCGGGGCGGAACGTCAGGAGTTCAACGAAAAATCCTTGGAGGCTTACCAGCAGGCTTTGACCATGAAGGCTGACGACGCTTCCTATCACAATAACTTTGCTCTGGCGCTCGCCAACGCGGGCCGTGTGGATGAGGCAACGGAGGAACTGAACCAGGCCGTAGTGCTCGATCCCACAAACGCTGCCACCTACTTCTTCAATCTCGGGGCACTTCTGGTGAATCGGGGTAACATGGCCGAGGCCGCCGATGTATTCCGCCGGGCCACTGAGGCCGACCCCGCCCACGCCGCTGCATTCTACCAACTCGGCATCGCGCTCATGGGGCAGGCAACCATGGACAGCGGCGGCAACATGCAGCCCGCTCCCGGCACGGTCGAAGCGTTTGAGAAATATCTGGAGTTGGCTCCCGACGGCCCGGAGGCGCCTGTCGCGCAGGCTGCCATCGAGCAGCTGGGTGGCTCGGTTCCGACTCAGGTCACCAGGTAAATTCCCAGAATTCAACTCCAAAGTGCCGCTGCCTGGAAGCCCGGACAGCGGCCTTTCTTTTTCCGGGAAGACGCAGCCGCTGGGGTTCGGAGGTCGCCGCGAACCGATTCGAGGCAGGGGGCGAGGAGGCCGGAAACATGCGGGTACTGATCTGGATCCTGGAAGTGATCGCCGTCCTCTGGCTGGTTCGCGTGCTGTGGCGAACGATAGCCGGTTGGCTCGGCGTTTTGAGAGGCTCCTCGCAATTTGCGGGATCGGGGCCTCAGCGCAGCAACCCCGTTCGACCCGCTTCCGGAAGGGCTCCCCAGGAACTCGTGAAAGACCCGCAGTGCGGCACCTTCGTCTCTCCGGAACTCTCCATCCGCGCCCGGTCCCAAGGCCGGGAGCTGCACTTCTGCTCCCGTGAGTGCGAGCAGAAGTTCTTCCAAGCTCAATCCGGGAAATCAGCTTGAAGGACGTGGAGGTTTTGGGGTTCTACATTCGCAAGGCGTTTCGGGCGGGTCCCATTCGGTTCAATCTGTCCGAATCAGGGCTTGGTATGTCTGCCGGCGTACGAGGTGCCTGTTTACACCCCGGTTAAACTCACCGTTTCGGATATGCAAAAATAACGGAATTTCCTATTTTAGACCATTTTCAGCGTTGCTGTATAGCCCGCAGGCAGGGCAGGCATTCTTGCCTGGCACTTGAGAGCACAGACCAGGGAGCGATGGTTCTGAATCCGAGCCGTGCGAGTCAACAAGCGGTCCATCCGAGCCGCGACCGCAAGGGAGCGGTGGGTTTGAGCGAGTAACCACTACCCGTTTTTTTCTGCCGTGGGCTGTTCTGTCGTGCGGAAGGGCACGGTTTCAACCGTGCCAAAACGCGGTTGTAAGAATCATCTTCCGCTCTGCCGAAGGCTGTCGCGGAGCCTCGGCGCAGCGACAAGGTAGGGCAGGCATTCCTGCCTGCCCCCATAGAACACAGGCCCGTCCCTACTTTGTGGCTGCGCTACACCAACCCTGAAAATGGTGTAGAGATTCAGGAACGGCTGTGGGAAACGGAAGGGCTGCCGGTGAGCGTGTCGCGGTTGTGGCAGGTACTGCGGCGGCTGCAGCTGCGGCTCAAAAAAAACCGCTCCACGCCCAGGAACAAAACACCCCGCAGAATCAGCGGCGGCGGGCGGCCTGGCGGGCCGCGTTGAGCGGGGTCGATCCGGCGCGGCTGGTGTTTCTGGACGAGCGTGGGGTGACGACGGAAATGACGCGCCGCTATGGACGGGCTCCGTCGGGAGAACTCGTGCGCGAGGCGACTCCGGCGGGACACTGGAGCACGCTCACGCTACTGGGTGCCCTGACGAGCCAGGGAATGCTGGCTAGCATGACGGTGGAATCGTCCACCGATGGAGAGGTGTTCCGGGCCTATCTGGAGGAAGTCTTGTGCCCCTGCCTGCAACCGGGACAGATCGTGATCGCCGACAATCTCGCGGCCCATAAAGTAGATGGCGTGCGGGAGCGGATCGAAGCGGCCGGGGCAACGCTGCTCTACCCGCTGCCCTACTCCTCCGACTTCAATCCGATTGAGCCAGCTGGGTCCAAGATCAAACAACATCTCCGCAAGACCAAAGCGCGAACCCTGGACCGGCTGGAGCACGCCGTCGCTCAGGCTCTGGCCACCGTCACCTCACAGGATGCCCAGGGATGGTTTCGCCATTGTGGATATGCTATACACTAACTGTAAAAATGGTCTAGGGCCTGTTAACACTAACGTAATGCCCCGACGATGAGTGCGAAGAGGATGCAACCGAGGAAGATCACGTCGAGCTTCTCGAAGCGTGAGAAGATTCGTCGGAATCCCTTCAAACGACGAAACAAGCGTTCGATTTCGTTGCGCCGCTTGTACATCTCGCGGTCGTATTCCCATGGGTCGAGCCGCGCCGCGGATGGTGGCACGACGGGTATAAACCCCAGTGCCAAAGCCAGTTGGCGTGTCTCGTTGCCTTCATACGCGCGATCCATGAGCAGCGAGGGATGGTCGTGTTGCTGACCCAGGCGATTCAGCAGCTGACGCCCTTCTGGAGCGTCGTGGGCTTGTCCCGGGGAGAGCGAGAAGGTGACGGCCGTTCGAGCATCCGCGGCAACCATATGAATCTTGGTGGTCCAACCGCCGCGGGATCGGCCGATGGCTTGGGGACCGTTTTTTTTAGCGCCCCCGTCCCGTCGGGATGGACCTGGACGATGGTGCTGTCCAGCGACACCGCTTCGAGCTTGACACGCACGATCTGTTCTCGCTGCAAGTGCTCGAAGACCCGCTCGAGCACGCCGTTCTTCGACCAGCGATTCATGCGGGTGTAGAGGGTGTGCCAGTTGCCAAACCGTGCGGGTAACCCGCGCCATTTGCAGCCATGCTCGGCGACATACAAGATGGCGTTGAGCACCTGCTGGTTCGAAAGGCTGACGTTGCCGCGCTGCACCGGCAGGTGTGGCGCGATCCGTTCGTATTGAGCTTGCGTGAGTTCCATCTGGGCATGGTAACATGATTATGCCCATTAGTGTTAACAAACCCTAGCCCGCTTGGTGGACGAGAAGTTATCTCATAAATAACAATACGTCATTGGGAGCATTGAAGTTGTTGACTTCAGGGTGAAGTCGAGCGAAACCAGATGCATGGATTTAACCGATGCCCAATGGGCGATTCTGGAACCGATGTTTCGGCCGAGGCGGCGACCGGATGGGCGTGGTCGGCCATGGAAGGAAGCTCGCACGGTACGGAACGGAGTTCTCTGGATACTGCGCACTGGAGCACCTTGGCACGATTTGCCATCTCGCTATCCGCCCTATCAGACCTGCCATCGTCGCTGCCAACAGTGGCGGCGCGACGGGTTGTTAACCGATCTATTGACCTGCTTGGCCCAAGATCTGCGCGACCGAGGCAAACTGGATCTGTCGGAAACCTTTATCGACGCCAGTTTCAGCAGCGCCAAAAAGGGGGCTCTGCTGTCGGCCCGACTCGTCGGGGAAAAGGCACCAAGATCATGGCGATCGTCGACCGCCATGGTCTTCCTATCGCCGTCAGCATCGCCAGCGCTTCGCCGCATGAAACAAAACTCGTTGCAGCCACCTGGGAGCAGCGATTCATCCCAGAAACACCGCAGCGAATGATCGGTGACCGCGCCTACGACAGTGAGAAGCTGGATGGGAACCTCCTGAACCATTACGCCATGGAGATGATTGCGCCTCACAGAACGGGCCGCCGAAATCCTCCCACCCAGGATGGTCGCCCCTTGCGCCGCTACCGTCACCGCTGGAAAGTGGAGCGACTCTTCGCTTGGCTCCATAATTCCCGGAGGCTGGTCACGCGTTGGGAATATCACGCTGCAAACTTCCTGGCCATGCTCCAATTGGCCTGTGCCCTGATCCTGCTGAGGCATCTATGACCATTGATGAGATAACTTCTAGTTTTCTGACGGTTTCTTGACGGTGGTTGCTGCCACAACCTGGCTCTATGGGACTGCGCAGCACGTTATTGTACTATTGGTTTTCGATCTGTAATAGTCCGCCTCGTCGGAAGGACGCGCTTTTTCAAGCCTGGGGACCTACGTTCCCCAACCGCCATTCTTTGCTTCGGAGTTATCGGCGAAGCTGCAGTGACCGCTCTCTGCTTTTTCTTCGCCTTTGCAAATATTTGTCTAGGGCCGCATCATCATTCGCGGCAAGCTGCTCAGCCGGGGAAAGGTCCCGAGGGTCGATTACAGTCTGTCTTACAAGTGGCTACTTCTCCTCTTCTCGGAACGCGGAACTTCTCATTTCTGATCTCCGACACAATTTCCCGTGTGCCATACCGGTGACGGCTGCCGGGCGCCTGGCTACTGAGAAAGAATGTGGTACTAACCGCGGGGTCAGGTCAGGGGCCTGTAATCCATTCCTTCCCCCTAAACCGCTTTCACAGCCCATGCTGTGATAGAACTCTCTTACTGAAACTGTACAATAACTTGGTCTGGTCAGTCCGGAATTCCCCGCCGCGTCACCTCGGAAATCGCTTTGGTTACCCATACGCCGGTGACCATACTCACCCCCCCGGGCTTGTGGTGACGATCCCGAGTTTGTGCCTGCCATAGATTTCATCGTAGTCTCCCTATAGAATATAGAATGATGAAGACAGACTGCTCGATTCGGAATCCAGCTTTCCAATCTGTTTCGATCATCAAGGGTCTCTACCCAGGCGATTCGAGTGAGTTATCAAGCGGATCTCAGTAAAGAAGTCGGCAGTAAAGAAGTCGCATTGGTCACCGGCGGAACCCGAAACATCGGCCTGGCTATCGCACGCACTCTTGGCGAGGCCGGTGCACACGTCTCGATCTGGGGAGGATCCGATCGAGCCACGCTGGAGAGTGCGCTGGACTTACTGGACGGTGGCAAAGCCAAACCAATCGGAATGCTTGTGAGAGTCGAAGACGAAGATGCAGTCGTTAGTGGTTTTGACCAGATCGAAGAGCAGTTGGGAACCGTCTCGATCCTGATCAACAACGCGGCGATGCGTCCGTGGGGTCCCTTCGATTCAATGAGCCGCTCGGAGTGGTCCTCGGTCCTCGATGTCATTCTGACCGGGGCGTTCCTGACTTCGCGTGAGCTTTTCCGCCGTCTGCCCGAAAAGCGGCACGGAGCAATCGTAAACATAGGAGGCATCAGCGCACACCTCCCAGCAAGGAACCGGGCACACGTCATCACCGCCAAATTCGGATTGGTCGGACTGACCCGGGCCCTGGCCCAAGAGGGTCTCGGGCGTATCCGGGTCAACTGCGTCGTCCCCGGCGCAATCGAAACCGGAAGACGTCCGGGCCAACCTCGACCCCGATTTCTGGACGACCCCGATCATGCCGTCGGGCATCCCGGCGACGTTGCCCGGACGGTTTTATTTTTATCAAACCCCGAGGAGCAGTTTGTAACCGGCCAGACTCTGCATGTCAGTGGCGGCCGTTTTATGCCATGATTCATGCCATGGACCGAAGCCGGACACGAGCTGGGATAGGAATCTCGCTGCTGATTCTTGTGACATTGACGGCAGCAGGGACGGGCTGCGTCGCTGACCCGGGCGACCCACCACACCCAAACTCTACCGACGTCGGATCGGGAAGTGGATATCCACATGACGTGGTGACCTTGATTACGCACTCCAGTCCCGGGGGCGGAAGTGATGTATTTCTGAGGGAGCTCGCCAGACACCTTGGTCCCCAGATGGGGGTGGATTTCGTCGTCGAGAACGTCATCGGCGGCGGGGGCGCCCGAGCGATGAGCCGTCTTGCCAATGCGCCCGCCGACGGAAGAATTTTTTACGCGGCGACACCCAGTTTTATCTTCACGTCGCTGATGAGCAGGCCGGCAAATACCTACCAGGATCTGGATCCGATCGTAAACGTTTTCTTCGATCAGGAAGTGATCTACACGCGCACCGAGAGTCCGTTTGAGACACTCGCCGACGTAATTCAGACCGCACGTTCCCGGCGAGGACGCTGGGGAGCAGCCACGCCCGGATCGCTGGAGCGACAAGCCCTTGAGCGACTCAAACAGGCCGCGGGCGTGGATGCGGCCGTCGTTAGCCATGAGGGCGGTGGCGATCTGATCCTCAATGTATTGAACGGGACCCTCGATATCGGTGTGGGGGAGGCCCAGGAAATCCAAAGCCAGCTCGAAGCAGGCCAGTTGCGCCTGCTTGCGGTATTCAGTGATACGCGATTGTCGGATTTACCGGAGTTGCCGACGGTAAAGGAGTCGGGTTTCGACATCGTGGTAACGAAGTTTCGGGGATTGATGGGGCCACCCGATACGCCTCCGGAGATCGTTGAGGCATGGGAAAATGCGGTGCAGGCAGTGCTGGAGAATCCGGACTATTTGGAAGTGTATTCCAGCGAAATACTCTCACCCATGTATATGCCGCAATCCGAGTACGCCGGTTTCATCGGCACCTTCGCCGCCGATACCGAATCGTTTCTACGGGAAACCGGTATCATCAACTGATCGAACGACATCGACAATGGCCTGTTCATGTTGAAGGATCTGATTGGCGCACTGGTTTTGTTGCTGATCGCCTTCGGCTACTACCTCCTCGCCAGCGACATCAATCAGAGCGCACTGTCCGACGAGGTCGGCGCCGCGGGGCTTCCCGTCGTCTATGCGGCGCTTTTGGCCTTGATCGCCCTGGCCCTGGCGGCCAGAGCGCTGATCGCCTCCCGCTTCATGGCACGGGGTCCACAGGCCTCTCTCGACGATTTCTCAGCCGATAGACAGAAGCTCTTACGGGCAGGGGGCATGCTGACTATCGGAATCGTCTATATCGCGACCGTAACTTTCATTGGCTACTTAGTTGCTCTGGCGGCGGTCATTGCCCTCATTGCCATATATCAAGGTGAGCATGCAGGAAGGCGCCTGGCCGCCATCTCGATCGGTGGTGGAATCACATTCTGGATATTTTTCGATCGTCTGCTTGGAATTGAAATGCCATCCGGGTTCTGGCCGGCACTGTGGGGGGGATGATGGGAGCTGTACTTGAAGGCCTCAACATGCTGGTTACAACGCCGCTTGCGCTCTCGGCTCTTGCCGGTGTGGCCTGGGGGATTCTGGGAGGCGCACTTCCCGGCATTTCACCCTCGATCAGCATGGCTTTACTGCTGCCGTTCACCTACGGCCTGGAGCCTGCCTCGGCAATCGTCCTGCTCGGATCCACTTACATTGGAGCGGAATACGGAGGGTCGATACCCGCAATTCTGATCAACACACCCGGCACGAACGCGGCCGCCGCCACCCTTCTCGACGGCTATCCAATGAAGCGGCAGGGTCGAGGCGGCGAGGCCCTCGGGATTTCCCTTTACTCCGGCGTCCTGGGCAGTCTGTTCGGATTGTTGATGTTGGTATTGCTGACGCGGCCTTTGGCGAATCTGGCCCTCGCGTTTACCCCGATGTCCTATTTTGCGCTCGGTGTCCTTGGACTGAGCGTGATCGCTTCGCTTGCGGGGGCATCGATACTGAAAGGCCTAGCCGCCGGACTGCTCGGTCTCATGGTTGCAACCGTAGGATCTGATCCGATATCCGGCGTTCCGCGTTTCACATTTGGGCAACCGGCACTGCTGGACGGCATCGCCCCGATCCTCGTGATGGTCGGCCTCTTTGCGGTCAGCGAACTGTTCCTGCAGTCCAGCCAACCGGCCTGGGAAAAGCCTGCTCCCGAATCGACGAAGATCCGCTTACCTGGCAGGAAGTTGAGGCGGCGGCTCTTTCGGCCTCAGCTGATCGGTTCCTTGATTGGCACGGTAGAAGGAGTGATTCCCGGCGCCGGAGGCACAATCGCATCGTTTCTCTCCTATAACGAAGCGCGCCGCTGGTCGAGGGCCAAAGACGAGTTCGGCGAGGGCTCACCGGAAGGAATCGCGGCGCCCGAGACCGCCAACAACACGGTTGCATCAACAGCTTTGGTGCCCCTGTTGAGCTTCGGGATTCCCGGATCGAACTCAGCGGCTATCCTGCTGGGTGGCCTTCTCATTCACGGGCTGCTGCCGGGACCTCGACTGTTCGAGGAAAACGCCGATGCTGTGATCGGTCTCTATACCGGACTGTTTGTTGCGAGCCTGTCGTTGTTGGTCATCGGAAGCGCCATCCTGCCGGTTTGCCTGTGGCTGGTGAACAGGTCCAAGGCCGTGTTGATGGCTTTCATATACGCGCTGATCTTCTCCGGAGTCTACACGATCAATTACAGCCTCTTCGACGTCGGCCTGGTACTTGCAACAGGTACCGCAGGTCTTGTAATGCGCATTCTGGGATTGCCTTTACTCCCTACCGTGCTCGGCGTCGTTTTGGGATTTCTGGTCGAATCGAACTATCGACGATCCCTCCTACTGTCGGGCGGAGAACATTCGATCTTTCTTGAGGATCCCATCGCCATCGGTCTCTTGTCGGTCGCGGGGCTCTTCATCATGGGTTCTGTCGGTCGTAGAATCTGGTTGAGCCTTCGGAAGAGGGAAGGCGCCTCCCGAGCAGCTTGAACGGATGAATACCGAGCGTCCACGACAACCGATTGCAGCGATCCTGGCTGACTGGATCGATGCACTTTCTTCCCAAAAATTGCCCGACGAGGTCGCGAAAGTGTGTGCGGACACCCTCATTGATACGGTCGGTCTCGCCTTTGCCGCCCGCAACACGGATTATGTCGCGGCACTCGGAAAGTCATGGAAGGCTGCGGGCCCCTGCACCGTCATTGGTTCCAAAGACACGCTGACGCCAGAGTCAGCAGCAATGATCAATGGTACGGCCGCCCATGGTGAAGATTTCGACAACACGTTTGAAGGATGCCCGGTGCATCCGGGCGCCGTTATCGTACCGGCCGTACTTGCGGCGGCCGAAGTCGAGGGCCTCAGCGGAATCGATGTTATGCGGGGAATCGCCGTGGGCCAGGAACTGATGTGTCGGATGGGACTGGTCGTAGGGAAAGGCACTCACACTGCAGGCTTCCATCCAACCGCCGTGATTGGCGCAATGGGGGCGACGGCGGCTGTCGCGGCAGCCACACGCGCAGGCCCCACCGCAACGACTAACGCACTCGGAGTTGCGGGAAGCGTGGCGTCCGGCATCGTCGAGTACCTGGCTGACGGTTCGTGGACCAAGAGGATGCACGCGGGTTGGGCGGCACAGTCAGGGTTTCGGGCGCTGGCAATGGGCCGCGCAGGATTCAAAGGCCCATCGTCTGTCTTCGAAGGCGAGCACGGCTTCTTTCACGCCTTCGCACCTTCGGTTTCCCCTGACTTCAGTCTGTTGACGGAGGAACTCGGCGAGCGATGGGAGACCACCCGGCTGGCTTTCAAACCGTTCGCGTGTGGAACAATGGCCCAACCCTTTGTTGATTGTGCGATCCGACTCGCAAAATCGAGCACCGCCGCAGAGGATGTGTCGGAACTCATGTGTTCAGTGGGGGAGGGAACGGTCCATCGGCTTTGGGAACCTCTGGATCTAAAACGCAATCCGCCGACTGCTTACGCGGCCAAGTTCAGTACGCCGTACTGCATAGCCGTCGGCTTTCTTCGTGGCGCGGCCGGTCTCGCAGAATTCGACGAAGCCTTGATTCAGGATGCCGGCATCCTGTCGCTATCCAACAAGGTCGGCTATACGATCGATCCCGATGACCCCTACCCTCGCAACTATACCGGTCACGTCCGCGCCCTCCTCAAGGACGGGACAGTTGTCGAGGAGCGCCAGCCGTATCTTCGCGGAGGCGTCCGAGAACCGCTCGACCGGGAAGAACTCGTCGGAAAGTGCGCTGCCAACCTCACCTTCGGTGGCGGCAATCCCGAACGGGCCACGAGGATTGCAGAATGGGCCGATGGACTGCGCGGAAACTCCAGGCATATCTCTCCCCTGCCCGTATAGACGATGCGATAAACTCTCCTCTTCATGAGAGACAAAGACGCGCTTGATGCCCTGCACCAGGGTGACTATGAAAGAGCTTCCGCGCTACTGGCCAATCTGGTTCGAGACAACGGGTATGGCTCGAACATCCTGAATCACGCCTGCACCATTGCCTTGCACTCGGCGGACAAGAAAGCCGCACTGGCCGAAGCCGCTTTTGACATCGGAAAGCACTACGAGCCCACGGACCCCGGACTTGCGCTGGATTTCTTTCAACGGTCCATTTTTTCGGACTTGACCCGGATCGTGTTCGGGATGTTTGTGAGTATCAGGCACGTTGGGCACGGCTCTTAAGAAACCGATCTCACCGAAGATTCGGACAGACCGCATTGCACACGTCATCGGCTGTTTTCTTCCCGGCCACGCCCCAAGCCTCTATATCTAGTTGATGTCGAAGGCGCTCTCGGAACACGGCGTTTCCTCGTAAGTGTTTACGACGGAATGGGCATCCGATTGGTTCTTCAATCCACCGGGATTGCAGCCGCAACCGCTCGAAGTGGAGGCGGAAACCATCGTCGGCCCCGAAAAGGGCGGCTTCATCGAACGCGCCGAAAGCGTTGCAGCCTCGATCAGAGAGGCCGACATCGATATTGCGTTCTACCATTGTGGGCCGACTGAACAGATTACCGTTTGTGTGGCAGCATTGAGATGATGCTGTGGCGAGGGTTCCCGGAGCATATTCGATCCGACAACGGCCCAGAGTTCCTGGTCCGGGACTTGCGCGAGTGGCTGGGGAAGCTCGGGACCGGAACGTTATACATCGAACCGGGGAGTCCCTGGGAGAATGGGTATTGTGAGAGTTTCAATGGGAAGCTGAGAGACGAATGCCTGAATGGTGAGATCTTCTATTCGTTGAAGGAAGCCCAGATTGTGATTGAGCAATGGCGGGAGGAATATAATACCCGAAGACCGCACTCGGCGCTGGCTTACAGCCCCCCGGCACCGGGGGCCTGTAAGCCATTCCTTCCCCCCAAACCGGGTTCATAGCCTCAGGCTGTCATGTAAACTCTCTCACAAGGAGTGGTACAAAAAATCGGTCTGGTCGTTGGAGAAGAACCACTCGGGCTCGGTCTCGATCAGACCGGGATGCCGTTCGGCGAGGTCTTGAGTGATGGCGGCGAGCATTCTTCTCCAGCGGCAGATCGAGATGGGAATGGGCGACCTCGTGGAGGATCTCGGGGTCAAAAACATACTTCATTCAGTCTCCCGAGCGCCGGGGTTTACGGATCAGGAAGAAAAACATCGGAGTAAAAACACCGGACTCGCCACCTTCGACCAGCGCGTCCGCCCCCACATTCAACAGCGTGCTGACCGCGGTGGTGCCCTCCGGAACCACTCGCAACCTCTCCCCAACCCCTAACAGCAAATTGGTCAAGGCGCGGCCAATAGGTGTGCTCGGAATACTCGCAAGACTGATATCGCGACCCTGCAAAGCACGGTACCAGGGCATTTCCGGATGCGACTCGGGGGCGAGGTCGCGGGCTTCCAGGATCTCGAATCCGGCCATGCGCAACGCATCGCAAACTTCCGAAGTGAAGGCGAGATCCGGTAGCCCTGTCCCCGTCACGATATCTTCCTTGATCCGCTGGTGCTCTGCGTTCGACGGATCGAAATCCTCAGTGAGACACCACTCATAGCCCGCAAAACAAGCCCCCGGACGCAGGACGCGGAAGATCTCCCGGAACGCCGCCGTCTTGTCCGGTGCGTGGGGCGTGGCCTCGATGGCGAAGGCGGCATCGTAGTGGTCGTCACCTTCGGGAACCTGCATGTAGTCGCCGTGGATGAAGCGGCACAACGACTGGTCATCTCGGGTGTGCACTTTCGCGCGCGTGATCTGGTAGGCGCTACTGTTGATACCAACAAAGCTGGCCCCGGAATGGCGGGCCAGAGTGCCCATCGGCCCCCCTACCCCGCTCCCCACATCGAGCACTTGCATCCCCGGTCTCAGGGACGGCCGATCGGTGAGAAAACGCTGGTGCCTGAGCAGCGACGCCTTGAAGCTCTCGCCCCGCCGTCGGGGGGCGAAGTGCCAGAACTGACCCCAGCCGAACTCGTAGAAATCGGTCACCAGGTCGTAGTAGTGAGTGACGAGCAACTGATAACGCTCTTTTCTACGCTCCGAGCCGGCATCGTGAAGCCCGGTGTATTGATCGATGACGGATTTCACTTTATCCGGGGCGAGATCCGCGAGGGAACGAGAGCTCGATCGTTTGGCGGGCGTACGGGTCACTCGATTATTTTTTCAGGTTCGCACGAATTTATCCAGGAGTAGAATATTGCGAGAAGAAATTCAGCAGAAATGCGAGAAACGACTGCGCCCTGCTAACTGTTAGAAGACTGTAAGTAATTCATAATAAATAGATATAGTAGGAATTGATCCATTATGATTCCCTCATCAAATCCCTCTTTCTAAACCGGAATCAATTGGACCGTCGAGGACGTTCGCGGACAGGTCTTCGAGCGATCAACCCTGGAGTCCGGGAGTCCGAGGCCGCCGATGGGGTAGCAACCTGGGCGTGCTGCGAATCGGAGATTCGCTGGCTGTGCCGCTGTGCTTCAGCGGCCCGATTGTCGGCCGCTTGCGGACCGGCTCGCTTCAAACCAGATAATAACCGGAGCCGATCAGAATCTGCAGGCCGGAGACCACGATCCTCTTGACGAAAGCCACCTTGCCCTGCATCCTCCCGCTGGAGGGATTGCGCGTCGAGTAGTACAGAAAGGTTTCCCCGAACGCATCGCCGACGCTCACCACATCCCGGCCCCCAAAGGGTCCGTCTATATGGTCGTTCAACTCCGGAGAAAGGACGCCCCACCACCACTGGCTGTAGGGATCGCCGCTGAACAGCGGGTTGCCGTTGGTATCCAGGCCGAACACGTAGATCGATTGGTTGCGCCACCGCGGATCGCTGGAGAGCGCCCGGGTGGCGAAGTACCCATTTGCTTCCAGCTCCATGGCGGCGCAACGGACAAACTCCTGCAGCCCCGGGGCGGAAGGCGCTGCCTCGAGTTGCATGGCGTTGACCTCTTCGCTCCTGCAGGTGGCGGGCAGGTCGCGCTGGTAGATGCCTGCGCTGATCGAGGCCGGCGTCCCGCCCCAGTCGATGCTCTTGAGGTAGGAAACCTTCGGCTCCTCCCTTCCCGTCGTTGGGTTTGTGGTGGAGTAGTAGAGCCAGCCCGCGCTGAAGCTGTTCAGGATACGATGTAGTTCCACGACATAGTCGTTGCCGAAGACATCAACCAGCGGTCCCCACGGTGACCCTTCCCTCGAGGGGGCGGGCGGAAAGACGAAAGCGCGAGCCATCTCGGGCATTTGTGCCACTTCGCTGACGACGACATAGATTGGGCCGCTTCTCCAACGCTGGTCCTCGTGGAAGGCCCTGCGGGCCTCCTCAAACCCCACTTCCAGGACGTGTTCGTAGGCGCATTGAACGAACGCCTGAACGTCCTCCGGTGTGCGCACGGCGCTGGCCACGATGGAGTGCTCCGCGCAAGTATCATCGGAAGCTAAGGCCGGGGTGACGAGAATAGAGGTCAGGTAAAGCAGAATTGCAAGAGAATAGGGTCGCATCATCGAGCTAGTCTAGCACGACACGATAGGCAGAACGCGGTACAGCCGAACACCCGCTTACTTTCAGCATACTGCAGCTAAAGTGACCGGGGAGATCCTCCCCTCCTCTGAAGGGACTGAGATGACACACAGACTTGATTGGAGCCGAAACCCGGCTCATAAATGACCAAAACTGTTATTTAGTCGAGAGGCGGCAGGTACGGCATGTCGCAGGCAGTCAGAGCACGCGACAATTCCCCGAGTCATTGCTGCGACATATCCCGCAGCAGCCTTTTATTCCTGGTAGGCCTGGGGAGACTCGAACTCCCGACCTTCGGTTTAGGAAACCGCTGCTCTGTCCAACTGAGCTACAGGCCCGTAATCACTTTCAGACCATCGTATCAATCTTTGTGGCTTTGGGGGGGGGCATTATCTTCCCGCCCCGGGAAAACGCACGGCTCCCACGACTCCAACGAACCGCCAAGAGCCTCAATTCGTTCCATCTGAGCCTTGCTGATATGCATGCGGAGGACTCGAAGTGTCCGCAACGGCATCGCTGCGATAAATTCGATTGATATCCGTTTCGCATCCGTGTATACAGGTTGGAAAGTGGATGCACGGAGATCGGAAAGCTTTATCAGAGTTTGGGAAGGAGCGGTCATGAATTCTGGACCCAACGGAAGATTGCCGTTTGGCTTGGGCGTTGGCGTGATCCTGTGGGCAGGGCTTTTCGTTGGCTGGCAGGCTTTCGGTCAAACGGCTTCTACTCCGCGCTCCGATTCCGGGGCTTCTGGTAGCGCCGGGACGTCGCTGGCGCGCTCAGTCGCGATTTACAACTTCAAGACCACCGCCGAGAGCGGCCCGCTGCGGGGTGAAGAAATCTATTATTACAAATGCTGGATGTGCCACAATCAATACACGATCCAAGCCGGGACGGGCGCTGTTCCTCTCCAGGACCTTTTCGAACGGGAACGTTTGGTGACCACCGGACAGCCGGTCAACGACCAAACGGTGGCGGAAAAAATCCGTAATGGCAGCGCGCAGATGCCGGCTTACCGGTATGTGCTGAGCGATCAAGATATAGAGGACTTGTTGAGCTATCTGCGGGATGAGAAGTGCTGTTTTGAAGGGGAGGAACCTCCTCCCAATCCTTTGTATCGGTATTAGGCGGCGACAGGGCAAGTCGTATTTCTGGCTTCGAAGGAGGTCTCCCATGAGGAAGTTTCGCGATTGGCATTGGACTCGAATCGGGATGGCAGGTCTTGGCGTGTTCATCTGCTCATTCGGCATGGGTCCCCAGTCATCCTGGGCGCAAGCCGCGCATCCGCTCTTGGGAGGCCCCTGGGGAATGGTGCGTTCCGCCAGCGGAGCTCCACTCGAAGGAATTGGGGTCCGTGTAATTTCCTCGCGCACGGCGATTCGCACTACCGTCTACACCAACGAGGACGGACGCTACGAATTCCCGAAGCTGGAGCCGGGAACCTATGCGTTGCATATTGCTCGGCCTCGGGAGTTCCGCCCCTATCGGCGGGATGCCGTGCAGATCAGTGGTTCAGAGCACTTTGAGGACATTGTTCTCGAGCGGGTCGTTGACTCGGAGTACTTGCCGCCGACACCGGAGGTCCTGGCACAGCTTACGGGGTGGGAATGGATGTCGAACCTCCCCGGCACCGGCAAAGAGAAGCGCGGCTTTGTTCTGTCGTGCGGTTTCGGATGCCACAACTACCAGCAGATTCTCAAGGCGCGATACGACGAGCAGAGCTGGCGCTTGATCGTCCGGCGAATGCTGCGAGGCGCGGGCTCTCCGCTGATCAACCGCCGGGAGCCACTTCCCGGGCAGACGGCTCGCGCCGGGGTGGACCGCATTGAAGAGGAAGAGACGGTCATTCAATGGCTGTCCCGGATTCGCGGGCCGCAGTCGCAAGATCCTCCGATGCTTCCGATGCCCCGGCCCCGCGGCATGGCCACCCGCGTGATCGTTACCGAATACGAGCTGCCTCGGACTCTGCTCGCTCCTCACGATGTCCACGGGGATTCGCAGGGCTATATCTGGTATACCCCGCACCGCAGTCCTTACGTGGGAAAACTTGATCCCAGGACGGGAAGGGTCCAGGAATACCGGGTTCCGGACGTTCCCGGCGTTCTGCCCGGGACGCATCGCGTTTGGGTGGATGAGCGGGATATGGTCTACGTATCCGAGAACTGGCGGCAGAACCTGACCAAGCTCGATCCACGGACCGGCGAGTTCCAGCAGTTTCATTTCGAGGGAGGCACTCCCAACTCTCCGGGCTTCAGCAACTTTGCGATGGACGACGAGGGCTTCGTGTATGAAACGTTGACCGACCCCGATGGCAGGCCTTCGGTGGTCAAGATAGACCGCGATACGGGTGAGATCGTCCAGTATTTCCCGTTCCCCGGCAAAATCCGCAGCACCTACGACAATATCATCACCCCGGATGGGCGCTACTGGATGGGAGGCGTGACCGGCACCAATCTGGTCGGCGTTCTGGACACGCGCAGCGGCGAAATCTGGGAGTTGGAGACCCCCACTCTGGTCTCAGCTCCAGCCCGGGGAGGAGTGGACCCCGACAATAACGGCTGGCTCGGTGGCCGCGGCGGAATGCTGATCAAGATCGACCCCCGAACCAGGAAGATCACAGAATACTATCCCCCGTTCCAAAATACTTCCTTCTACGAGGTCCTTCCGGACAAGAACGGTGAGATTTGGGGGACGCCGCTGCATACCGGTGGCTTCATGCGGTTCAACCCCCGGACCGAGCGCTGGACCTTTTACTGGATGCCGGAGCCTCACTCCCATAACCGGCGGGCATGGATTGACAATTCCACGGATCCCGTCACGGTTTGGTACGTGGACCACGATGGGTTCATGGTCCGCGTCCAGCCTCTCGATTGACGGCATACGAGCTGCGACGGCGATCGTTGTGCAAGCCCGGATGAGACTGCGCGTGCGGCTCTTGTGCTACCCCGCTCAAGAGTCTGCGCGTGACGCTGCGGGGGGTGGTGTGCGCGATTGATCCTGGCGACTGGCTGGGGATGACTTTGATTAGACCATTTTCAGGGTTGGTGTAGCGCAGCCGCAAAATAGCGACAGGCATTCTTGCCTGTCCTCCATACTGCCGGCCCCCACCCAAGAATGTCATCCCGAGGAACGCAGTGACGAGGGATCTGCTCTTCGGCCTGCACACATTCTCGCCCCCAGGTAGCGGCAGACATTCTTGCTTGGCAAGTAGCGACAGGCCTCCGGCCTGTCCCCCTGCTTTGCCTTCCCTACCTGCGGGCTATACAGCAACGCTGAAAATGGTCTGGAGCGGTAAGGGGACGCCCTTAGACGGAAAGCCGCTCTCCCAGCGCCGGATCGGACCGACCGGCGGGAGAGCGGCCTCGGAAGTTATGGAAAAGGCCGCGTTGCCCTTTAGCGAAGGGCAGCGCGAGTGCCGTCGCTCTTGATTTCGACACGGGCCAGGCCTTGCACGCCGCTGGTAGCCAGCCAGAGAACGTCGTTCGACTCTTTCATCATGTGACGCACAACCCCGCCGCCGGACGGAATCTCCCACGATTGGAAGCGCTCGGTCTGGGGGTCGAAGCGAACCAGCGTGTTCTTCTGGGAGCCCGACTCGCTGTACCACACGATGTTGCCCGTGGCCAGAATGCCGTACGGCTTGGACAAGTTGCCGCTGGGCGACGGCCATTCCTGGGTTTCGCCGGTCCGAGGATCGAGCTTGCCCAGGTAGCCCCGGTAGTGGTCTGTGTAGTAGATCATGTCGTCATCCGTGATGGCGAGCCGGCGGGGCCGCGTCAGCGGATTCGGCAGATCATATTCGGTGATCTCAAGCGTATCGGGGTCAAAGCTCGCAATCTTGGGTTTGTTGAACTCCACAAAGAACGGAATATTTTCGGAATTCATACGAATCCCATAGGGACCGGAGAAGGGCGTCTGCACCGTTTGGAGCTTTACTTCGCCGGTCTGGGGATCGAGCCGCCCGATCATATTGCCGTCAAACATGGTGAACAGCAGGATGCCCCGGGAGTCGAAGACGGGCGTGTGCGGATGGTAGTGATAGTCCTCCGGCTTGCTCGGATCGGAGAGCATGTATTCGGTCAGCTCGCCCGATGCCGGGTGGATCCTGCCGATGTAGTCGCCCTGCGCCGCGGTGAACCATATGTCGCCGGCTTTGTCGGCGATCAGGCCGTGCGGGCCACCGCCCGGAATGCGGGCCGGGAAATGCTTCCACTCGCCGCTAGTGTAATCGAGCCGCCCTACGACGTTCCCACCGGTCGAGGCGTACCAGATGGAGCCGTCCGGAGCCACCAACGGATCATGCGGGTTCACGCCGTTGGAGGTCTTCCATTCCATGATGGAAATCTCGACGGGTCCGGGGATGACCACGGCCGGGGGCCTGGACACCGCTGGGAAATGCTCGGCCAGATAATCAGCCATAATCGGGATCTCTTCCGGTTGCACAACCGCGCCGTGCTCGATCATGCGGTTGATGCGGCCTTCCCACCGGCTGCGGGAATACTGGCCGCGCGCCACTTGATCCAGGTCATGGCACAGGGCGCAAGCCCTCTCGACGAGCGCTTTTCCATCGCCTTCGGGCAACTGCGCCTGACTCACGGCCGGAAACACGGCGAATAGAACTGCTGCCGCCAACAACGTTCTGTAACTCATGAGATTCCTCCCCATTCTGGCAACGTTTGGAATTCGAGGTGATACGCGGTTGATTCTACACCATGCGGAAATGGCGGGCAAGCGGAGATTGGAGCGCCTGTTGCAAGCCGCCAGTGACGCCGAGCCCGGCCGAACCCACGGAGCAACTATCGGCCTGTATTCGATTTGGCTTGACACCCGAAGAGGGGGAGTGTAGAAGTTCGTTCGTAGGAAGGCATGTGATCAGACATTCCGGTTGTAAAGGCGCACGGTTGTGGCGCGTCGGCCCGATTACCTGAGCTTCTGGCTGAACATCCGAGAGAGGGCCGAGAGAGGAGCTGTTGCGCGATGCAAAGTCTCTCCAATTCTTCCATGCTTCGTGCGCTCGCCGGTGCGAGCGTGGCGGCCGCGGTGATTTTGTCCGCCATCCCGGTAGCGTCTGCTGCGCAGTCCGGGGGGGTGCAGGGCGGGCCGGACCTCTCGGGGGTCTGGTATCGTTCGGACTCCGCTCGCGGGATTCGGAACCCGGACGGCGCCCTGCTCGTTCCGCCGATGCAGCCGTGGGCGGCGGAAGTATTCGAAGCGAGACAGCGTATCCGGCTCAGCCGTGAGGTGGATGAGACCGGGGAACAGGGCGAGCTGGTCGTGGACGAGAGCGGGGAAGCGGCCGGTTTGGTGGATTCGAGACCGTACGGCCTGGATGTTGACCCTGTGATGTCATGCCTGCCCGCCGGCTTCCCGAGGGTCTTTCTTTCCGTGCGCACGAATTTCGAGATTGCCCAGAGACCGGACCGCCTGATTATGCTGTTTGAGCAGAACCGCCTGTCGCGCATCGTCTACACGGATGGAAGGGATTTTCCCGACGGTGCGCCGCCCGCGTTTATGGGACAATCGGTTGGAAGGTGGGATGGAGACACGCTGGTGGCAGAAACCAGGAACCTCATGGGAGGCCACGCGGTCTGGCTGGATCGCGCCGGACATCCCCAGACCGATGCTCTGCGCGTGACCGAACGCTACCGACGCTTGGACCCGGAAACCCTGGAGATCGAATTCCTGTTTGACGACCCCGGAGCCTATACCAGACCCTGGGGCGGAAAACAGGTCTATGGGCTGCAGCAGGATTGGGAATTGCTGGAAGCCGTGCTGTGCCTGGATCATTTCTATGTGGACCACCTGCCGGAGATTCAGCGCCTGACGGGCACGGACGGGGAAGAACAATAAAGGGTTTCGCCCAACGAAGTCTTGACGCAGCTTGCAAGCAAAGCGGTCTGAATGAGACGGAGGGGAACGTATGGCACGGAACAAGAGTAAGCTGGCCGCCGTTCTGGCGGTCGGTGCGGGTTTCCTCGCACTTTCCGGTCCGTTGTTTGCGCACCATTCGCTGGCAAACTACGACCGTCAAGATCCAGTCACCTTGACGGGTACGGTAACCGCATTCAAACTCACGAACCCCCATGCGACCATCGTCTTCGAAGTCCGGGGAGAGGATGGCAGCGTCGTGCAATGGACGGCGGGATCGTCTTCGCCCATGCGGCTGTTCCGGATAGGATGGAAGACCACCACGCTGCAGCCGGGCGATCAGATTACGGTGACCGGGGGCCGTCACAAGGGCGGCAAGAGTGAAATCTGGCTCAACAAGCTCGTTGGGCCCGACGGGGAGCAGCCCGTTCCGCAGGGTGCCGAGTAAGAACGATTCCTTGTTTCCAGGCTCAGCGGCGCGGTCCAGCGTGCCGCGGCGCCCGGCCCAGAAGCGCCCATAGGTGGATGGCTGGCAACCTGTGTGTGCTGGATGTCCGGAAGAACAACTCCAGAAAAACGGAGTCAGGGGAGGGTGCGATGAAATACCCGATTCAAGAATCATTGCTGCGTGTTGCATTGCTCTGTGCCGTCGGCGCGCTGGGGCACGCCCAGGCGCCTGCGCCCGCGGATGCCCCGCCGCCCACACGCACCGTGCGCCCCGTGTCGAACTTCGTAACGGTGACCGACGAGATCATACGGTCGCCGAAGCCGGAGGATTGGCTGATCTATCGCGGCAACTACGAGGCCTGGGGCTACAGCCCGCTCGACCGCATCAACAAATCGAACGTCCAGACGCTGCAGCTTGTCTGGTCGCGCGCCATGGAGCCTGGCATCAACCAGGCCACGCCGCTGGTCTACAACGGCGTGATGTACCTGGGGAATCCCGGCGACGTGATCCAGGCGATTGACGCCGCGACGGGTGATCTGATGTGGGAGTACCGGCATCCCTTGCCGCCCACTTCGGAGATATTCGCAGTACATGGACAGCGCAAGCGTAGCATCGCGCTCTACGGTGACCGGGTCTACACCGTGACCTGGAACAATTTCGTCGTGGCGCTCGACGCCCGCACGGGTGAGTTGGTTTGGCAAACCGATCGCGGCGGCGACCTGTACGTCAGCAACTCCACAGGCCCGATCGTGGCCAACGGCGTGGTCGTCGCCGGCAGCACCTGCCAGAGGGCAGGCCGCGGCTGCTATGTCACGGGCCACGATGCGGAAACCGGTCAGGAGCTGTGGCGCAATGAGATGATTCCCCGTCCCGGCGAGCCCGGCGACGAGACCTGGGCCGGCTCGCCGTTCGAGGCCCGCTGGATGACCGGGGTCTGGGGACACATTGTTTATGATCCCGAGCTCGATCTCGTCTATTACGGATCGAGCGGCGTCGGTCCTGCCTCCGAGGCGCAGCGCAACATGCCGGGCGCCACCATGGCCGGCACGAACACGCGCTTCGCCGTGCGGCCAAGGACTGGCGAAATCGTCTGGAGGCACCAGGTGCTGCCGCGTGACAACTGGGACCAGGAATGCACCTTCGAGATGATGGTCATCGACACGCCGGTCAATCCCGACCCTTCGGCCGGCCTGCTGTCCTCGAATCCCAACGCCCGGCGAGGCTCCCGCAGGACGCTCACCGGCATCCCGTGCAAGACCGGCATCGCGTGGAGCTTCGACGCCGCCACGGGAGAGTTTCTGTGGGCCAAGCCGACCGTCGAGCAGAACCTGGTTGACCGGATCGGCCCGCAGGGTCTGGTCACCGTGAACGAGGACGTCGTGCTCAAGGACGTCAACAAGGTCTACCAGATCTGCCCCACCTACGGCGGCGGCCGCGACTGGCCCAGCGGCGCTTACAATCCGGAGAGCAACCTCATGTTCATGGCGCTCTCGAACGCCTGCCTGGATTCCCAGGCGCGTGCCGACCGGGAGCCCGCGCCGCAGTACGTCTACAACGTGCGCAACGTAGCCCGCTTCGCCCGTGACAAGGACCAGGTCGGCCGCATTGATGCCATCTCGGTCGAGACCGGCCGGACTGTCTGGAGCTGGGAGACGCGCGTTGCGAACTACTCGCCGCTGCTCGCCACCGCTGGCGGCTTGTTGTTCAACGGCTTCATGGACCGTTACCTGCGGGCGCTCGATATCGACCGCGGCGAAGTTCTCTGGGAGACGCGGCTTCCCTCGCAGGTCTTGGGCGGCACGATCACGTTCTCGATCAACGGCCGTCAGTACATCGCCGTCACCTCCGGCGGCGGGCCGGTCGCCAGGTACCAGATGAGCCTGACCCCGGACGCGGACGCCCCCAGCGGTGCGAATGCCGTTTACGTCTTCGCCCTGCCGCAATAGACCGGTTCTGATTACGCTGGTCTGCGTTCTCGCGAGTGGATCGAGGCATCCTCGGACCCTTCTAGAGAACAAGGACGAATTGGATCATGATAAAACGCACCATACTGGCAACTCTGGCCGTTTATGTCACCTGGTCAGTGTTGGATTTCATCATGCATGGGGTGATTCTCAGCAGTTCCTATGAAGCTACGGCGAATCTTTGGCGCCCGATGGAGGAGATGAAAATGGGGCTGATGTACGTTGTGGTGCTCATATCGGCTCTGACGTTCGTATCCATTTTCGCTTACTTCTTCAAGGAAAGGACGCTTGCAACAGGCTTGAAGTATGGGTTCCTGTTCGGAGTTGGCGTCGGCTCGGGTATGGGTTACGGCACCTATTCCGTCATGCCAATACCGTACGAGATGGCGCTTGTGTGGTTTCTTGGCACGGTTGTAGAAACGGCGGTGGGAGGCATCCTTGTCGGCCTGATCATTCCCAGTCAAAGCCTGGCTGCCAGTGAGTAGAAAGGGCGTGAACACGCCAGAGGCTGGCGCGAAAATCCGCCCAAGGGACATAACGTTTATCGCAACGGCTGCTACCGAGCCGCCTGGGAAGACGAAGCCACGCGGGAAGCGGCGCTTGATAAAAAGCACGTCCGCGGCGACCACCATAGGTCGCAAGCCCAAATGGAACTTCTGAACGCTGGGGCTTGATGAAATATGTTAAAGATGTTGGTTCGGGATCACCGATACTCCCTTCTCCCGAAATGTTTACCTCCTCAATCCGGCCACACCAATTTTGCCGGGTTATCCTGCAGCATCGTGCGAACCTCGCGGGGCTTAAATTCGTGTTAGGATTCCTGGGGAGAAAGGAGCCGTGCAATGACCCGGTACGATCGCATTACATGCGATCCAGATCGAATGAACGGGGAACCCTGCATCCGCAACCTCCGGTTGACGGTTCGCCGCGTTCTGGAAGCCCTTGCCGTTTATCCCAACCGGGAAGAATTGAATCGGGAATACCCGGAGTTGGAGGACGAGGACATTCAACAGGCTCTCGCATTTGCCGCTGCATCTCTCGACGATAAGATATTAACCCTGCCTTTGCCCAAGTAAATGCTTCTGCTCGATCAGGGCTTGCCCCGTTCCGCCACCCGCTATCTCCGCGAGGCCGGTATTCCTGCGGTTCACGCGGAGGAAGTCGGCTTGTCCTCAGCGTCCGATGACGCCATCCTGGACTACGCTCGCTCGCAAAAGCGGATTGTTGTCACGCTGGATGCCGACTTTCATAGAAAGCTTGTGCTCTCTGACGCGACGGGGCCTTCAGTCATTCGCATCCGAATCGAAGGTCTGCGGGCAGAAAAACTCGCTCAGCTTTTGCTGGGGATGATCGAGAAATGCAGGGAAGATTTGGATAGAGGTGCCCTGGTTTCTGTCACCGAAGCCGGTGCAAAACTCCGCCGTCTCCCGCTTCTCCGATAGAGTCCTCAATCCGGCCACGCCAATTTTGCCGGGTTATCCTGCACGCATCGTGCGAACCTGGACATTCTTGGGGGAATGCGACAGAATTCCTGATTGGGAGGTGATTCGGCATGATCCATAGAGCATTCTTGTTGCTGTGTCTTGTGCTGGGAGGGATTGCCCCGGCAGCCGTTGCGCAGGTCGAGGACTTCGCGCCGGTGACGAATGAAACGCTGTTGAACCCCAGCCCCAACGATTGGCTGATGTACAGCCGGACCTACGACAACCAGCGCTACAGTCCGCTCGATCAGATCAACCGGCAGAACGTAGGGCAGTTGAATTTGGCCTGGGTGCGGGGCATGGCGCCTGGGATTCACGAACATATCCCTCTGGTCTACCGAGGCGTGATGTATGTGGCGAATCCGGGCGGGCTGCAGGCCCTTGATGCCACCAGCGGCGACCTGATCTGGGATTATCAACGCAGTCTGCCGCAGGGCAGCGGCCCCAGAGCAGGCCGGACGATCTCGATCTTTGAGGACCTCATTATCTATGCCGCGCCGGATCGAGCCGTAGTGGCCGTGGACGCCCGCACGGGCGAGCTGCGCTGGGAAGCGAAGTTGGCTTTCTCCAGTTCGGGCCCCAAGGTGTTCGACGGCAAGGTCATCTCTGGAATGACGGAGAACGCGGACGTCCGTGACAGCATCCTGGCGCTCGACGCGCGGACGGGAAGGGAACTGTGGCGGTTCGACACCGCGGCGGCGCCGGACGATCCGGGAGGAGACACCTGGGGCGGTCTGCCCGTGGAGCAGCGGTCCACCACCCCCTGGGGACTGCCGGGAGCCTATGACCCCATCCGCAACCTCCTCTACTGGGGAACGGCCAATCCCTCTCCGCACGTCCGGCTGAAGCGGCACGGTGACGCGGACGCCGTCCCGCGCTCCGCCCCCTCGGAGCTCTATAGCAATTCCACGCTGGCCCTCGATCCCGACACCGGCGAGCTGGACTGGTATTATCAGCACCTGCCCGGCGACGATTGGGATGCGGATCATACCCAGGAACGAATCCTGCTGCGGACACGGCTCGACCCGAATCCGGGTACGGTGAAATGGATCAACCCCGGAATCCCCCGAGGCCAGGAGCGGGATGTGGTGGTCTCGTTGGGAGAGCCGGGAGGCATCTGGGTGAACGGCCGGGACGATGGCCGGTTTCTGTGGGCCACGCCCTTTCCCTATGACGTCCCCGAGTTCAACATCTCCCGCATTGACGTGGAGACAGGCAAGACGTATTTGAATTGGGATTTGGCGATCGAAAGCTACGATCAGCCGCGACAGGTGATGTGCTTCCACAACACCAAGAGTTACTGGCCCATGGCCTATCATCCCGGCAACAACTCCTTGTACATTCCGTTCCACGACCAGTGCCTGGACCGCACCGCCAATCCGGACGACCCCAGAGGCCACGGGCCTCGATTCGGAATTCTTCGCCCCGGTGCCGACCCCGATGCCTACGCCGGAATCGCCAAGGTCGACATGGCGACGGGAGAGATGGATCGGATTTACTCGCAGCGCGCCCCGGGCAACGGTGCCATGTTGCTGACGGCGGGAAACCTCTTCTTTTGGGGGGACATGAACCGCAGGTTCCGGGCCTTTGACGCCGACACCGGGGACGTTCTCTGGGAAAACATTCTCGGCGGCATCATCCAGATGAGCACCATCACCTACGCCGTGAACGGGAAGCAATACGTGGCCGTGCTGACGGGCGACGGGGCTTCCGGGACGGCGGGTCCGCTCACCGTGGTCCCGGAGATCAATCCGCCCCGCGGACACAACTCGATCTTCGTGTTCGCCTTGCCGTAACAAACAGGTAGCGACAGGCCTCTGGCCTGTCGCTATAGTGCAGGTCACCCCCCCAACGGTGTCATCCCGAGAAGCGCAGCGACGAGGGATCTGCTCTTCGCCTCTCCCAGGTAGCGTCCGGCGGCTGTCTGCTGCTCAGCGATCATCCCGCCTGGAAGCCCACGCCCTGGCCCGCCGACGCCGAAGTAATCGGCGAAGTGAAGTGGATGTCACGGACGCTGTGAAACGCCGGATACGGAGGGATGGAACACATGGGTGGATTATTGATCCTGTTGAGCCTGGCAACCGGAATAGCGGCACTCATAGCACTCATTCGGCCGTTGCCGGGCCTCTATTTGCCAACCAGGAAGCGGGCGGGCAGTTGTAACGAAGGGGTGTATACTCACGAGTGCCAAAAACTAATTCCAGTTGTATTTTCACGGGGTAGCTTAAGGAGCCGATAATGCGTCAGGATCTAAGTTCTGATCACTTGCTGGAAATCCGATACCGCCCTATGGGAGCGTTTCTGAATATCCGCGGTGAAATTGCGGACTTTTTCTGCGCACAAGGATTGTTTCTCCACTGGAGAATTAGCGATAACAGAGTTGATTTTTGGAATATGGAGGATTCACAAGACGACCCTGAAAAGGCCTACGTTAGTTTTCGTAACTGTGGATACGAAAGGCATAATCCAGATTCGCACAGTTACTTTGCGGACCGAGCTGCAAAATTTGTTTCCGTCTTGGACGATTTTCCAGAATTTAACTATCCACCTGTCAAGAGATTAGGAATTCGTGCTCGCTTCTATCGTCCTGTAGAAAATCTCGACTTTGAGGAATTGCGCACCCGGTATTTCACAAAGTTCATCAAGGACCCAGCAACTAATGTGTTTGGCGGAAAATTAGAGGATGTTGGAGTGAACCTAAACTTCCGAGAAAAGGAGACGTTTTTCAATATTGTTAGCGGCCCAATGAAAAAGGAACAATTTGTTAAGGATTTTTCACGACTCGCTGACAAGGACGATGTTGGTCAAATCGGAATCTTTTTCGATATAGATTTATTCAAGGTCGATCTTGGTGCAGTTTCTACAAGAGCCCTCATAGGAGAAATTAAATCCCTTCACCAAAAATCTTGGCAGAGACTGGGCTTATTAGAGGCATATCTGGAAATTTGAACAGATGACTAAGTGGAAACGAAGGCGATCTACGGGAAAGGTCGGTGGACGAGCCACGGCGGAAGTTCCCGAGGACCAATACACTCCTACTGCCGATGACATATTAGGGACGCGTCCCTTCCACGGCAGTGGAACAGGAACTTTGCCCGTCAAGACTGCCTCTGCCACAACTCTAACAGAACCGATCGGTGACACTCCGTCATCCTCACCTGAGGCAACAGAATCTGCAGTCGGAATGACTTACGCCGACCTTCTGTTTAGATTGGCAAACCGTTTTGGATGGCTGATCTATGCCGCACCTCTATTTTTCTTTTATATCGTCGCAATTTATTCAGGCAATCTGAATGATCTATACAAGTTCGGGCTGGTGACTCTCGCGGGAGTAGCAATGCTTCTAGTGATATATTTAGTGAAGAGATTCCTAGATTAGCTTTCAGGAGATTGCCCGGAATTCCGTTGAAAGTCAGCGACCCTCGGTGTAGCTAGACTACGCGGCGGCCGCTTCGTTGGCAACTGGTTTTCGGGAAACGGTATTGGCCAAGGAGGCCAGCAGCAGCGGAATCTCGCGGAACCCTCGGATCTTGCGGAACTGCCTCTCGGCCACCAGCAGTCCCGATCCCACCCAGCGTTCGATCTGGTCTCCCGGGCGCCAGCGCTTCACGTTGCGGCAAACCGTCTCGACGATCGAGAACGCCGACTCGATCACATTGGTGCTGGCGAGGGACCGCCGCAGCTTCGGCGGCACACCCAAACGATGCACCGTGAGCGTCTCTTCCATCCCTTCGCCCAGACTCCGGGCGGCGCTCGCTGGCGCTATTTTGGGAGTGCCTTTGCTTGCTGTTGTCATCGCCATCGTGAATACCGTCTGGATCGCAGCCGCGCTTTCGTTTCTGTATGGGCTGCTCGTTGTAGTGCCAGGTGCTTGCTCAATCAAGCTGTGGCGCTGGCTCCGAGAATTGCTTGTCGGTTGATCGATGTGAGTACTAACGAATTGAGGATTTATTGTCGCGGGGCGACGCTGTGACGACTCAGCAAACCGGAAGGAGCCCGCATGAGCGCACAGAACGACAAGAACGCTCAACTCAGCGAAGAGGGCGTTGCAAGTAGACGATAACCTCTCCGTAGTCACCCCCGGCAACATCACCAGGGGTGTCATGTTCGATATCCTCGAAATCACCCAATTTGCTCGTCCACTTACCAGAGGGAAGCTGCCGTGCGGCGTGTGTGACCTGCTCGGTTTCGTTGGTCACCTTAGCATATAGCGCGATCTTTTCTATCCCTGGTTCAAGGGAACCATCCTTGCATGGATAATAGCCCCGAGTCCTGTAAGCTTCAATGAAAGCCTGCCTTTTGACCGAGAGTTCCACTCCATCCGGCCAATACACTGACATGGTATGTGGAACCGGCCACCATCGGCGGCTGTCCTCGCCCGCAGCCCAGGCGATGCAGTTGTAATTGGAGTCCTCTGCACTCGTGATTACTGCACTATCAGGCAGTCTTGGAAAGGCGTGTCTGAATTTATCGGACTTCAGCTTTTGTTTTCCCACCACTTCAGCCAAGCCTGCGCCATTTTTTTGTAATTGCCCCGGTCTTCATGTTGGACTGGCTGAGCCGACGTGATTAACTCCAACGCACTGAACCAGTGATCTAAGACCCCCTTCTGAATCTGCTCCATGATTAGCGGCACCGCATCATTACCCATGGCTAGAATAGCCATATGAGCACGGCAGGAGTATATCTCATTCTGAGAAGAACTGAATCCTCTCTCTTCCCTCCACTCCCTGACAAGCCTATCGAACTTGATCTGGAGCTCTTGGTCTCGCCCAATCTCACGCTTCTGGTTGAGTTCATAGCTACGGACGGTTTGGTGCGCAGGCACCCATTTGGATGATGAGAGCGTGTTGAGTTCTTGTTCGTGCCCAGGTTCCCTGAAAAAGCCCACGTCAAAACTGATGTCCATTGCCGAAGTGCACGAATCAACTGTTGGCGTCAATGTGTCCATATCAATTAACGTTTTCCTTTGAACCCTGGTTCTGTTTGTAGAGTTCCTCCGGTGCATCTACCGTCACGACGTTAGTGGATTTGACCGAGTAGACGGGGGCACCTTCTTTATCGTACTGTCCGTCCAAACGAACAACCTCAGTTATAACGGCTTTCAGCCTGATCCGGCTACCGTCCTGAAGTTTGGCCTCGGACCAGCGGTCGGTGGATTCCTCAATTTCTATCAGTATCCCTCTAGATTGCCTTCCCTGGTACGGTACTTGCTTGAACTTTTGCCCCATCTGGCTCCCCCGTTTCCGTTAACCGTATGACCTCTCCGTGTCGCGTCTATCATTGTAAACCATTATCACCACACCCCTTCTGTGTCAAATGCCCCAATCGCCCATTTTCTCCCCTCCTGAACCGGGCGCGCTCCGCGCCCATCTCCATATCCCAATAGTTCCGACTGACACGCGTCAGGCTTGGCAAGTGCCGTGCGGCGGTCTAGGGTGAAGGCATGGCGCCGCCGACCATCCAACACCTGACCGTCCCGGCAGCACAGATTTTTTACTCCTCAGCCCGCTGCGTAGAGCTACCGGCGGGCGGCGAGTGTCCTTGCGGACTGGCAAGAACGTCTGGCTAAGGAACCAACGGTCGCGAACCGAAGTCTGCTCTAGATTGGCCCACCGACGATCTCGCGTCGATGCGCACGAAGCCCTTGACGCCGCACGTGGTTGCGTGTGCTCACCGGCGGCGGGCGGTAAGCAAGCTGTGATGCGATTACCGCCCCGCCTCCCGTGTCATCCCGAGGACAGCGTTGTTGTGCGGGCGGATGCGAGCACGAAACGACATATCGATGTCGTTTCGGAGCGCCCGGATCTGCTCTTCGCCTGTCCCCGATAGTGCAGGCCCCGGCCTGCACTGATTCCCGCCCCAGGCTGCCGGAGTAGCGGAAGCGTTATTCGGTAGGCTCGAAAATCTCGGGCAGGTTGAAGACCTGCACGATTCCGTCGCCTCCCACGAATAAATCTCCCGTCTCGGCATGGAAGGCCAGACGGCGGCCCATGAGTTGGGAGTAGGGCGTGGCGCGCAGAACCGCCCAGGGCTCGACGTTGCCGTTGTCGCCATACTGCCAGACGCCGATGAAGTGGCCGTCGCCGAAGCTCTCGACACCCGGCGGGCCGGGCAAACGCCCCGGGAACCTGGCCGCCGCGATGATTTTCCTGCCTTCCGGATAAAGCCTCACGTCGCGCGTGATGCGGCTGAATCCGAGCCCGGTGTTCGGGCCGGAAAGGACCCACTTGGGGGCCGTGTCTCCTTCGTCGGTGCGGTTGAAGAACACCGCGGCCTCTCGGGTGGTGACGGCCAGCAAGTCGTTCTCCGGGTCCACCTCGACGCGGATGGGCCCGTCCAGTTGCGTGTTGGGGCCATGCAGTATGCGGATGGGAGCGGCGTTGCCGTCCGCGTCGTTGGGAAACACCAGAATCGAATCGGTGGTGAACTGGGCGACAAAGATCTCGCCGTGGAGCGGGTCAACCGCCACATTGTCCGGCTGGCTCAGGAGCGTATCGGGGCCTTGCAAAATGCGGATCGGAGCTTCGTCCCCGTCGGCATCCCCGCGGAAGAACAGAATCGCCTGGGCAAACGGATTGGGGACCGCGTACTCGTCGCGGATGGGATCAACCGCAATGTAGTGGCTGGTGCGGGCCTGGCGCGTTCTGGAGCCTTGAATGATTCGGGTGGGCGCCGCATTGCCGTCCGCCGAACTGGCGTAGACGGAGATCCTCGGCTGGCTCACTCAGTTGGGAACCAGAATCTCATCGCGCTTGGCGTCATAGGCCACTGCGCCGACGCGGCCCATGCTGGCTAGAGGCGCGTTATCCGCCGCTGTCCGGATGATGCGGAGCGGCGCCGCGTTGCCTTGCGCCGTGCGCGAAAACACGGCGGCGATGTGATTGTCCCAGCTGGCCACCCAGAGTTCGTCGTGCTCCTCGTCGATCTGGACGCCGACCGGACCCTTCAACTTTGTATCCGGTCCTTGGAGCACCCGGACCGGTGGCACGTCTCCGTCCGCGTCCCGCGCGAAAAACAGAACCGAATCGTCGCCGGTGTTGGCGACCACAATCTCGCCGCTGACAGGGTCCTGGATGATGCCGTCGGGCTGATCGAGGCGCGTGCGGAGGCCCTGGATCACGCGCACTGGTTCGGCGTCACCGTTTGCGGTGCGGGAAAAGACCGTAATGGAAGCCGGCAGGAACTTGCCGGTGGATGGACCAAGCGGCACAGCCCGGCCCGGAACATTGTAGCCGAGCGACGAACGGGTGAGGCTGTCGGGACCGCGCACCTCCCCTTCGCCGGTCTGGGTCTCCCGCCAGTTGCCGTGGTTGATCACGTAGACTTCGTTGTTTTCCGTGTCCACGTAAACGCCATGGGGGTCGGCGATCTGCGTGTTGGGACCCTGAATGAACCGCAGGGGCTCATCCTCTTCCTCAAAGGTTCTCCGATAGGCACTGAGCCGGTTGACGTGCTCGGTGGTGATCCACAGTTCGTCGTTCACGGCATCCAGATAGACGCCGGCGTTGGCGCGCGGAATGATGCCGTCGAGCCGCCTGAGGGGAGGCACATCGCCGTTGGCCTCTATGGAGTAGACGTTCAAGGTCCCCGTCTCACCGCTCACCGAGTAGAGTTCCCCGTGCTGCGGCGAGAGGGCCAGTCCGCAGACCATGCCCAGGCTCGCGTTGGGGCCGGCAATTCTGCGGTGCGGCTCCATGATGCGATCCGTGGGAGTGAACTGCGTGGGATAAACCAGAATGCTGGCTCCGGCCGATTCCTTGTCGTTGGCCATGAAGACTTCGCCCCGCTCCGTGTCGATGGCCACCGCGCGGAAGACGGGGTTGGGGTCTGAAAGGACGCGGACGGGCGGGCGGTCCAGGATCAGAGGCTGCCTTTGCAGAGACGCGCCTTGTTGCGCAAAAACCACGCTGGGAGACTGCTGAGTTTGGACCCGGACGGCTGCGGCAAGCAAAACTGCCACAAGAATAGGCCGAATCATGGGTGAAATGTGTCTGTCGAATCTCCCGAATCTACCGCATCTGCCGAATTTCCCGAATCTCCCGAATTTCTGGATCATTTCTTCATCCTTCTTGTATCGTGTTGGTTGCTTTGGGCTGCCAGATGGCGGAAGTCTTCGCCCGTCAGACATTTAGCTTGAGCAGCCGTGCAGCGTTCTTATACAGAATCAACTCGCGCTGGGCTTCGCTGGTCCTCGAAAGCGCCACCGCGTTCAGGTTCCTCCAGTGCAGATAGGCATCGCGATGCTGCGGCGGCAAGAAATTCCTCGGATCGGGACGCCCCCAATCGGAACCAAACAGGATGCGGTCGGCACCGGCGTGCTGCACCGCCGCATCGATCAGCTCGACGGGTCCGGCGCCGATTTCGAGGTACACGTTTTCGTAGGTGGCCAGAATCAATACGGCCTCCCAGCCGCCGCCGTGCATGAAATTTTTCCCGCCTGCGTCGCCGAGAACAATCTTAGCCTCTGGATACTCTCTGGCGATTTCTCCTACGTAGCCAGGATCGCGCTGGGCATAGCGCCCCGCCCGGACTCCAAAGAAGACCGGGACATCGAATTCCATGGCCAGTTCCACAATGGAAAAAGCCTTCTTGTAATCGATCTGCGTGAAAGTAACCTCGCCGATCGCCTTGGCTCCCTGGCGGAGGCGCGCGCTGAGGATCTCGACGGCGGCCTGTGGATTCTCGAGGCCGAACCGGTTCGACGGCGGGACCGCCATGCGCTCCTCGCGCGTATCTCCCGTACGGGGATCACAAAACGGGATCAGCCGGTCGGGATAGCGGGAGACCGACTCGTGAAATTCCCGGTAGGCAACCGACCAAGCCCTCTTGGGAGGCATCAGGCATTGCTTGGCGATGCCATGGATATCCATGGACTGGATCAGATCGTCGGTGAAATCGGTGAGTTCCTGGCGGGCGGCGATCGCCTCATTTTCGTGCTGCGTCAGTGCCTGCCTGGTCGGCTGGAACGGATGGCCGTGAAAGTCGATGACTTTCTTTTCCACCACGGCGCGCAAGCCGCGCCAGGGGCCTTCATACAAGTGAACCAGGTCTTCGCGCGTAAGACCGAAGGGGAGAGAACTCCAGTCCTGAGCCGCGACGATGGAAGGAAGGCTGGCCCAAGCGGCCGCTCCCAGCAGCCCTCTGCCTCCCGCTTTGAAAAAATCCCGGCGCGACAATTCATCAACCATCCCGCTCCTCCCTCCATCGGCTCGCCATTGCGGCGCGGTCGAGCGGTTCCATGCCGCCCTTGTCAGTCCGCCGCGCCAGGCAGGACAGGATTTCCAAGCGGTTCCGCCATCTGCCTGGAACAAGAGATATTGCTACCCTCCAGTCAGCGGACGTCATGCAGGCGAATGCCGCCCTAAGCTTATCGGATGCCCGCTCGCAGGGCAAGTGAGTTTGCAAGCTCCAGACCGAACCATCTGCGGCCGTTCCGGGTGCACATGCGGAGGCAATTGAGAAAACGCGCGGCTTGGCGTGGCAGCGCTCGATCCGTGGAGCGCGCCGTCGTCTGCTTGCTGATTGCGGGGCTGTTCTTCGCCAAGTTGTTGTGGGGCAGATGATCTTCATTCTGATTGGTTTGTGATCCTGGAGCTTCACACAGACTATAGCCTGAATCTGGACGAGCTGGAATCTATCCAAACATCAGCCGGGAAACTTCGCTATAATATCGTGGTTATGAGCGAGTTGCCCTGAGCCGCGCGTAGAGAGGGTCACCCGTACGGAAAGCAGAAGAAGGGAGTTACTATGAGCAGAGCAACACTTCGAAGCTGGACCACAGCAGGGGTAGTCTTGTTGAGCCTGACCTTTACTGGTCTGGTGATGGCGCAAAGCCCAGCTGCCAGCGCCCTGACAGGCAAAGTAACCTCGCAAGCCGAAGGCCCGATGGAGGGCGTGCTCGTGGGCGCCAAGAAGATGGGCTCGACGATTACGACATGGGTGGTAAGCAACGCCGACGGCCAATACAGTTTCCCGCAAGATCGGATGGAGCCGGGCAAGTATTCGATCCGCATCCGCGCCGTAGGGTATGAGCTGCCGAAGACGTATGTCGATGTGACGTCGGACTCCATCCAGCACGATCTGCAGCTCAACAAGGGAGCCAGAACCAACAAACTTGCGATGCAACTGTCGAACACCGAGTGGATCATGAGCGCGCCGGGGCCCGAAGAAAAGAGGGCGATGCTCGGCCGCTGCGTCAACTGCCACACGCTGCAGCGAGTGCTGTTCTCGCGATTCAACGCGGAGGAGTTTACGGAAGTGATTCTGAGAATGCGCACGCATTCAAACAACTCCTCGACGTTGCATCCCTGGATCCGTCCCACGGCGTGGCCCCTGCGCCCGCAAATGGTCGCGAGCGCCAGCGAGATGGGCAGCTACTTCAGCTCGATCAACCTGAGCGACCGGGACACGTTCGAGTTTCCGCTGAAGACCCTGCCACGACCGAAAGGCAAGGCGACTCAGGTGATCTACACGATGTACGACCTGCCGCGGATCGACGCCTCGCCGCACGACGAAATATTCGATGCGGAAGGGAACGTCTGGTATTCGGATTTCAATTCCCAGTTCATCGGGAAGCTCGATCCCAAGACGGGCAAAGCGGTGGAGTACGAGGTTCCGTTGAACCGTCTCCGCCAGGTTCCGCACGGAGGCCTCCAGATAGATATCGACCGGGAAGGGCGCATCTACTTCGGCAACATGTTCCAGATGCAGCTTGCCCGATTCGATCCCAAGACCGAGAAGATGGAGACGTTTCCGTCGCCCGTGCCAGAGGAGGAATTGGGCGACGGGCATGTGACGATGGTTGATCCCGCGTTCCAGCAAGTCGACGGCAAGCTCTGGATCAACGTGGCCGGAGGCACTGACGAGTCGGGAGGCACCTGGCAGCTTGACCTGTCAAAAAACGAATGGACCCAGGTGACCTATCCAGAGGGCAGCCCCTCGGCGAGAGCCTACGACGTGATTGCGACCTCGCAGAACAACATCTACGGGATGCGGCCGGCGAACGACAAGGTCTGGATTACCAACGGAAAGACGCTCGAAACGGTTTGGTATGATTTTCCGACGAAAGGCGCAGGTTGCCGGCGCGGACACGTTGACGCCCAGGACCGCTTGTGGTGCGCGGTGTTCAACGGGAACCGGATCGCGATGTTCGACCCCAAGACCGAGAAGATCACGGAGTGGACGGTTCCAACAGAGTGGACGCGCCCTTACGACGCGCAGTTCGATGACCGGGGATACGCCTGGACGGCGGGAATGGACAGCGACCTTGCGGTGCGGCTGAACGTCGAGACCGGGGAGTTCACGGAGTATCTGCTTCCGACCCGAACCAACGTTCGCAACGTAGAAGTACAGAAGGACGGCACGTTCTCCAGCCTGTGGCTGGGCGACCAGCACGGAGCGACGCTGGTCCGTGTGGAGCCGCTGGCTCCGTAGCAGAAGCGGGCGATCCTATGGAGAAGCGGGGGGACAAGTCCGCTTGTCCAGGAGCTTGCCCCGATCGTCTCGGAGATGGATCAAATGGCATCCAAGGCCGGGTTTCAGGCGGGGGCACATGGGCAGGACTAGCTCTCTTGTCACTTCCCTTCCGTTCTCTGATAATATGTTCATGGCCAAGGGGGAACTGATGTTGATAAGGATTCCACTCTGGATTGGAGTTTTGCTGACCGGGATGGGGACCCTGCCGGCTGCCGGACTCCAAACCGAAAACCCCAACCCGCAACCTGCCGCTCAATACCTTGCCATTCTCAACCAATACTGCGTCACGTGCCATAACGAAACCTTGAGGACGGCCGAACTGGTTCTGAGCACAAAGGACGTGGGGAACGTGAGCAACGAGCCGGTCGTGTGGGAGAAGGTGGTGCGGAAGCTTCGGACTGGGGCGATGCCTCCAGCGGGGATGCCAAGGCCGGAAGAGGCTACCTACGACTCGTTCGCGACGTATCTGGAGACGGAGCTCGACCGGGCGGCAGCTGCGAATCCCAATCCGGGCAGGACGAGTGTTCATCGTCTGAACCGCGCGGAATATGCCAATGCGATCCGGGACTTGCTGGCCCTGGAGATCGACGGGGAGTTGCTGCTTCCCCCGGACGAATCGGCCTTCGGTTTCGACAACATCGCATCGGTCCTTTCGGTATCGCCGCTGCTGCTGGAACGATACATGGCGGCGGCAAGGCGGATCAGTCTTCAGGTCATTGGAGATCCCGACGCCCGCCCGGTCTTCGAGACGTACGAGGTTCTCAAGTTTCTCCGGCAAGATGACCGCATGAGCGAGGACCTGCCGTTCGGGTCGCGGGGAGGAATCGCGTTTCGGCACTATTTTCCTCTCGATGGTGAGTACGTCATCCGAATCCGCCTGCAACGAGAAGCCCGGGAGCGAATCCGCGGCCTGCATGAGCCGCACCAGATTGACGTTCGCCTGGATGGCGAACGCGTCACGCTGTTCAATATTGGCAGCGAGGACTTTGGCAGGCCAGCGCCGATTTTTTCGCTAGGTACGCTTGTGGGCGACCCCGAACGCGAGCAATACGAGCGGTTCGCGGATGAGGGATTGGAGTTCCGCTTTGCTGCGAAAACGGGCATGCGGCTGGTGGGGATCTCCTTCGTGAATCAATTCGTGATTCCGGAAGGTCCGCTACATTACATCAATGGCCGGCCGGATTATCTTCCGCGCCTGTCCCTGTCGGACCGCATCGAAAATCGGGGTGGTCTCCCCGAGATGCAGACCGTCGAAATCGGTGGACCTTACGCTGCCCAGGGGCTGGGGGAGACACCCAGCCGCCAGAGGGTGTTCGTGTGCCGCCCGAGTGGCCATGAGGATGAGGAAGCCTGCGCTCAAGAGATCCTTTCGACATTGGTGCGCCGAGCGTATCGCCGTCCGGTCACGAATGAAGATCTCGAACTTCTGCTGCGCTTCTACGAAGCAGGCCGGAACGACGGTGGGTTCGAGGAGGGCATCCGCCGGACGCTGGAGGCGATCCTGGTCAGTCCAGAGTTTTTGTTTCGCATCGAAGCCGATCCGGAAAGCGTAGCGCCCGGCACCGCTTATCCCGTAAGCAACATCGAGCTGGCCTCCCGGCTGTCGTTTTTCCTTTGGAGCAGTATCCCGGACGACGAACTGCTGGACGTGGCCGAACGGGGCGAACTGCGGAATCCTGGCGTGTTGGAGCAGCAGGTCCAGCGCATGCTTGGTGATCGCCGCTCGCGGGCTTTGGTGCAGAACTTCGCCGCAGAGTGGCTGAGCTTGCGCGCTTTGGAGGCGGCGAAGCCGGATCAAAGCGTGTTCCGCGATTTTGACGAAAACTTGCGGGCAGCCTTTCGGCAGGAGGCGGAGCTTTTCTTTGAGCACATCCTGCGCGAGGATCGCAGCGTACTCGAATTCCTGGATGCGGACTATACGTTTCTCAACAACCGATTGGCGGAGCACTATGAGGTCCCCGGCGTCTACGGCAGCCATTTTCGACGCGTGGTATTGAACGATGGAAGGCGCGGAGGATTGCTGGGCCAGGGGGCAATCCTGACAGCAACGTCCTATGACAACCGCACTTCTCCGGTGACGCGAGGGAAATGGGTTCTCGAAAACCTGCTGGGGACGCCGCCCCCGCCCCCGCCGCCGAACGTCCCGTTCCTGAAGGAGCAAGGCACCGGGGACAAAGTTCTCACGATGCGAGAGCGCATGGAGCAGCACCGAGCGAATCCGGCCTGCGCAAGCTGCCACAAGCTGATGGATCCTCTGGGTTTCGCTCTCGAAAACTTCGACGGCGTCGGAGAGTGGCGAACCGCCGAGGGAGGGACGCTGATTGATTCAAGCGGTGAGCTTCCGGATGGCACGCTGTTTCAGGGGCCTGCAGAATTGCGAAAGGCCTTGCTAACAAAACGCGAAGGATTTGTCGCCACCGTCACCGAAAAACTGCTCACCTACGCGCTTGGCCGCGGGCTGGAGTATTATGACGCTCCCGCCGTCCGACAGGTGATTCGGGAGGCGACTCCCAGTGACTACCGATTGTCGTCCCTCATTCTCGGTATTGTCCGAAGTACACCTTTTCAGCGAAGAAGGTCGCCGTAAGGGAGGAGGTCCCATGATGATCTTTCGGAAAGCGATTCCTCGGAGAATGTTTCTACGGGGGGTGGGTGCGACCGTGGCCTTGCCGCTGTTGGATGCGATGGTCCCGGCGTTTGCAAGCAAGAGCCAGGCAGCGGTGACGTCGCCGGTCCGTCTGTCCATCTGCTATGTTCCGAACGGAATCATTCCGGGGGCATGGAAGCCGGAGACGGTTGGCTCGAATTTTGAGATCACTCCGGTTTTGGAACCGCTAGCGGAATTCCGGGACCGCTTCCTGGTGCTGAGCGGACTGAGCAGCAAACACGCGGAAGCCGCGCCGGGCGACGGCGGCCAAACCGCGCCGCACGAACTGGCCTGTGGTGCGTTTCTGACAGGTAGACACCCCCAGAAGGAAGGCAGAGTGGGTGTCTCGATGGACCAGATCCTTGCTCAGGATCTGGGCCAGGAAACGCAACTGGCTTCGCTCGAGCTGGGCATCGAGGCGCCCGATGTCACGGGCAAGTGCGCCCTCGGCTGGAACTGCGCGTACATCCACACACTCTCCTGGCGGAGTCCGACTACGCCGGTGCCGGTTGAGAACCAGCCACGCCGGGTGTTCGAGCGCCTCTTCGGAGACAGCGACACCACCGACCCGGCGGAGCGACGGGCCCGAATTGCGCAGAACCGCAGCATTCTCGACTGGATGTCCGAGGCCAGCGCTCGCATCATGAAGACGCTTGGCCCAAACGACCGCTCCCGGCTCACCGAATATCTCGATTCCGTTCGCGACGTCGAACGGCGGATCGCCAGGGCAGAGGAGCAATCCTCTCGGGAATTGCCGGTATTGGATCGGCCTGCCGGGATACCCGCCACGTATGATGAGCATGCCAAGATTCTGTTTGATCTGATGGCGTCCGCACTGCAGAGCGACATGACACGGGTTATCACGTTCATGCTGGGCCGCGAGCAAAGCGATTGGACCTACCGCGAGATCGGCATCTACGACGCGCACCACCCGACGACGCACCATCAGAACGATCCAGTGAAGGTCGCAAAGGTCACCAAGATCAACGTTTTTCATACCACACTGCTCGCGCATTACCTGGAGAAACTGGCTTCTACGCCGGACGGTGATGGCTCGCTGCTGGATCATTCCATGGTTCTTTATGGCAGCGGACTGGGCGACGGCAGCATTCATGCGCCGCACGATTTGCCGATCCTGCTGGCCGGTGGCGCGGGGAACCAGATCCAGGGGGGCTCGCACATAGAATATCCCTCAGATACCCCGGTCACGAATCTCTTCCTGACCGTCATGGACCGGATGGGGGTTCACAAAGATCGCTTTGGCGACAGCACGGGCCGGCTCGACCTCAGCCATTCTGCTTGAGGAGCAGGCGCCTGCCGGAGTGGAAAGACGGTTGAGCAAGCGGAGGAAACAATGAGCCTTCACGAGAAACATTTGTTGCATTGGTGGATGGTGATTCTGTTGTCAGGCGCAACGCTTGCCGGCGCGAGCGGCGATCTTCGACTGGTTGAAGCGGTCAAGAGCAAAGACAAAGAAACCGTACGTTCCCTGCTGGCGGAACAAGTCGATGTCAACGCGGTGCAGGGGGATGGGGCGACGGCTTTGATGTGGGCGGCACATTGGAGTGATCTGGAAACGGCAGAACTTTTGCTGCGCGCCGGGGCAAACGTAAACGCGGCCAATGACAACGGGGTTACGGCCCTCCGGCTGTCCTGCACCAATGGGGATGTCCGAATGATCGAAACGCTATTGAAAACCGGGGCGAGTCCTAATGCCTCTCTGTCGCGAACGGGCGAGACCGTGCTCATGACGTGTGCCCGCACAGGCAATGCAAGCGCAGTGAGACTACTGCTGACCCATGAAGCAGACGTGAATGCGGCAGAACATTCGCGGGGGCAGACCGCATTGATGTGGGCCGTGGCAGAAAAGCACCCGGAGGTCGTTCGGGCATTGATCGAGCATGGCGCGGATGTCCACGCCTCTACAAGTGACCGAACGGATATTTATGACCGTACGCTGGGTGGTTTCACGCCGCTGTTGTTTGCTGCCCGGGTGGGCGACTTGGAAAGCGCCCGCATCTTGCTGGATGCGGGAGCGGACGTGAACGATGCCACGCCACAGGTCGGCAATGCTTTGGTGGTGGCAAGCGCTAGCCACCACGAGCAACTCGCGATTTTTCTGTTGGAAAATGGAGCGGACCCGAATGCCGCCGACGAGTACGGGATAACCGTGTTACACCACGCGGTACAGCAGGGAATCGCGAATCTAAGCGCAGTAGAATACATGCCGGCCTTGATGCCTCCTCCCAACCAGCCGGAATTGGTAAGAGCGCTCCTGGCGCACGGAGCGGACCCGAATGTACGAATCCAGCAGGACTACCGGTTATCGGTTGCTCCGTATCGCCACACGAGTGCGCCGAGCATTGTCGGCGCTACACCATTTTTCCTGGCCGCAGCGGCCGGTGATGCAGACATCATGCGCATTCTAGTAGTCGGAGGCGCCGATCCGCTGCTGGAGGCTGGGGAATCCATGCGACCGCTGATGGTGGCGGCCGGCCTGACCCGGCTGGTGGACTTCCTGGCCGGGGAAGAGAGCGACCATCTCGAAGCGGTCGAGTTGGCAGTGGAATTGGGTGGTGACATCCAGGCAGCCACCGATAGGGGCGAAACCGCGCTGCATGCCGCGGCATCCACTGGCGCGGACACCATCGTTCGGTTCTTGGTGGACAAAGGCGCCGACATCAATGCGAGAGACGAACTGGGCCGGACACCGTGGAGCAGGGCAGCGGGATTCTACCCCTCCTTCGGGGTCGCTTCTGCGAACAATCTCGTCAGCATCCGCCCTCACCCCGAGACGGCGGACCTGCTTCTGGAATTGGGCGCCACACGATTGACGGAGGATGACTTTACGCCCACCAGGCGTCGATCGGGGTATAGAACGAATACGCAAAGAGAACTGGACAGGATCCAGCAGGCGAACCCCAGCACCTCTCCGCCTCAATGACACGCCGAGAAAAGTCCCTCCGGCGAAACTGCCTGTCGAAACTCAAGTACTAGCCGAATGCAGTGGGCTTCCGTTCGCCATGCATTGAAGAAAATGGTCGGGGCGAGAGGATTTGAACCTCCGACCCCCTGGTCCCGAACCAGGTGCTCTACCAGGCTGAGCCACGCCCCGACGACGGTCCTTCCGCGAGGAAGGAGCTTGTACCGACACGACCAATCTCCAAGACAGTGTAGGGGCGAGCCGGAGGATTTGTCAACGGGCCGCACCTTGGCAACTCAAGCCATTTTCGCCAGTTGCTACGCTCCGCCCCAGGGATTGGCCCCATTTCGAATCCAGGCTTCGAATTGTGTCAAGGAGGCGATTTCTGCGCACTCCATCGCAAGGGGCGTGATCGAGATGCACCCTTCCCGGACAGCTCGGTAATCGGAATCTATCGCGAGTTGGTCAGAATCTATCATTTCCCGGATCGAGAAGGAATTGGGTATGCCGGAGTCCTCCGGTTCGAGTTTCAGGCGGCGTGCCTGTCGCTGAGCCAGCTTGGTAACCCGGACTCTGCTCTTCCAATCGGCCGGGACATTCACGTTCAACGACACCCCGGGAGGGAGGCCGTGCTCCAAGATCCATTTCGCCAGATCTGCGGCAAACGCCGCCGCTGGACCCAACGGCGGTTCCTTCTTTGAACTGATCGAAATGGCAAAGGAAGCGATCCCGTGCAGGGTTCCTTCCAGCGCGGCGCCGACAGTTCCCGAATAGAATACGTTCAATCCCAGGTTCGCGCCCTGGTTGATTCCGGAAACAACCAGACTCGGGGCTTCATCGAGCAGATGGTTGATCGCCACGATCACCGCATCCACGGGCGTACCGTCCACGCCGTAGCGGCCCGGACCAATGCGCTCATAGCGAACCGGCCGGAACAGCGAAATGGAGCGGCTTGAAGCACTCATCTCCCGGAGGGGCGCTGCTGTCACCACTCTTCCGAGCGGGGCGAGTGCTTCCGCTAGCGCAGCCAGAGCGGGAGCGTGAACGCCGTCGTCGTTTGTTACCAATATCGCCGGAGACGATCTCGGGCGTTCTGCAGGAGTCAGGGAGGACATCATGGAACCGGTTTTTCTGCGGGTTGCGGGTTCACATTTGAGACGAATCCGCCGAACGGGTCGGTGGCAGGCCCCGGCGGTTGAAATTCCACTTGAGGGAACATCCTGCCAATGTGTCCGGCCAGTTGCGCGCCGAAGGAACGCTGCGGAAGCCTCTTCGTGAGTTCCAAGCCCGACATGTCTGCCGCGAGTCCGTCACCCAAAACCACGAACGTCGGACCGCCGAGAACTCCTGTAAGGGATACTCCTGTGCAAAGGATGAGCACCGCCATTATGCGGAACACGCCTGTGCGCATTCGTAAGAAGGCTCCTAAGATCGAAGGGAGCACACCGGGCTCTGCAATGAAGAGCAGGCCCAGCATTGCAGTGGATACGAGAGTGGGGGCCTTTGCCGCTTGCACACTTTCCCGAAAACGCCAATCATTAGCTCCCGTAGTATTGCATCTTAACACACATGGGCGTAAGCCATTCGCGCCGCGCCTGCGGAATCGAGGAACTATGAAGGCACTGAACAAGAAGATTGATCCCGACGATTTCCGTGCCCGGCCGGGCAAAGCAGTTCGGCTGCGAGACTGGTCCGCGCGGGTCAAGCGACTCTACAGGGACAGGCAGCAGTACCACGATCTGCTCCAAGAGCAGGTCGATGCGTTGAGCAAGCTCCAGGACCGACTCTACGCACACAACCGGTATTCATTACTTCTGATCTTTCAAGCGATGGATGCTGCGGGCAAGGACAGCGCCATCAAACACATCATGTCGGGTGTGAACCCGCAAGGCTGTCAAGTCTATAGCTTCAAGCACCCGAGCACAGAAGAGCGGGACCACGACTTCCTCTGGCGGACCACGCGGAGTTTGCCGCAGCGCGGCCGCATCGGGATCTTCAACCGTTCTTACTACGAGGAGGTTCTCATCGTACGCGTCCATCCGGAAATCCTCCGTGCGCAGAGGCTCCCAGCCGAAACCCCTTCCGGAAAGCGCCTCTGGAGAGACCGCTACCGCTCCATAGTCGAGATGGAGGCTCACTTGCACCGCAATGGGACTCGCGAATTCTCAAGTTCTTTCCGCACATCTCCAAGGACGAGCAGCGCAAGCGTTTCTTGAAGCGCATTGATGAGCCGGAGAAGAACTGGAAGTTCAGCAAGGCCGACATCGCCGAGCGAAAGCTTTGGAAGAAGTATCAGGAAGCATATGAGGACTGTATCAAGGCCACCAGCACGAGTTATGCTCCTTGGTTCGTCGTCCCGGCCGACGACAAAGGAAACGCCCGGCTGATTCTCTCGGAGATCATTCTGAGTGCGCTCCGCAGCCTGCCGATCCGCTATCCCCGAACGAGCCCGGAACATCGTAAAGAACTGCTCGCCATTCGCCAGCAACTGGCCAAGTGAACCAGTGGATTCTATCCGAACCCCAGCAACGTGGGCAGGGAGGGCGAATGTCCAAGAAATCTCAAGAGGACTGACTCCTCAATAGTCGCAGCGCATCGGGTTCGGCATCCGTTTCCGCGCGCTCTGCTATTCCATCACCTTTTGCGACTGCAGTGGAGCTCTCGGAAGCGGCTCTAAGGGGCTCATCAATCCTATCCCCCTCGCCCGGCGCGAGGAACAGGTTCGTCTCGACTCCGTGTTGCTTGGTGTAGAGCTCGTAATACCGGCCACGGACGGCGTAGAGCGAATCGTGGGTGCCGCGCTCTACAATCCTGCCACTCTCGACAACCAGGATCCGGTCAGCACGCCGGATCGTAGAGAGGCGATGGGCAATCACGAAGGTGGTGCGCCCGCGCATCAGGTAGGAGAGTCCTTCCTGGATGAGTTGCTCCGATTCGGAGTCGAGGCTCGAAGTTGCCTCGTCGAGAATCAAGATTCGCGGATCAGCGAGCACCGCGCGCGCAATCGAAACGCGCTGGCGTTGCCCACCGCTCAAGCGCACGCCGCGTTCACCGATGACGGTGTCATACTGTTTCTCAAACCGCTCGGCAAATTCATCCACGCGGGCGATGCGGCATGCCGCGAGTATCTGTTCCTTGGTCGCGGTGGGAAGAGAGAACGCAACGTTCTCACGGATCGTGCCGTCAAACAGGAATGATTCCTGGAGTACCACCCCCAGTTGCGTTCGATAGGAGTCCAGTCGCACGGTTGTAAGATCCACTCCATCCACCAGCACGCGTCCTGTCTGCGGAGAGTAAAATGCAGCGACCAGGCCGATCAGGGTAGACTTGCCCGAACCCGATGAGCCCACCAGTGCGGTTACCGTGCCCGGCTGTGCGTGAAAAGAGATGTGATGCACTACGGTCTTTTCCGCCTCGTAGGCGAAGGAAACATCTTGGAACGCCACGTCTCCTCGGATCCCCTCGAGCGTGACACTGCGGCGCGGATCAGCGTTTTCGGAGCGCTCGCGCAAGATTTCCCGCGTACGTTCGAGACCCGCAACCGCTTCGGTCAGTTGCGTGCCGATGCCCACCACTTGAAACAGCGGCGCCACCAGAAAACCAAGGAACATGGTATAGGTGAAAAAGCCGCCCAGGGTCAGCGCGCCGCTCAGCACCTGTTGCGCGCCCAAGAACATCACCAGAGCTCCCACGACGCCCATGAGAGACATGGAGGAAAGGCTCATCACCGACGTCGTGGTCAAGGTACGCAGGATGTTATCGAGCAGCCGCGCGACACCTTGCGAGAACACTTGATGCTCCCGCGCTTCCGCGTGATAGCCCTTTACCACGCGCACGCCCCCGAGCGACTCCGTAAGCCGTCCGGTTACCTCTGCGTTGATCTTGGCTCGCTCGCGGAAAATCGGCCGGATCGTCTGAAACGCTTTGCGCAATGCAACGCCAAAAATCAGCAGAAAGGCGAACGCCATCCCCGTCATCATCGGGCTGATCCCCACCAGCACGATCAGCGCGATGGCAGCGGTCAGCAGGCCGCCGGCAAATTCCACCAACCCCGTGCCGATTAGATTCCGTACTCCCTCCACGTCGCTCATGATTCGCGAAACGAGCACGCCGGTCTTGTTGGCATCGTAATACGCAACCGGCAGACGCCCGACGTGGTCCTGTACCTTGCGCCGCATCTCCGCGATCAAGCGTTGCGCCGCCTTCGAAAGCGTCTGCGTCAGAGCGAAGGATGTCAGACCCTGGATGACCGTGGCCAGGAGCACTCCGCCCACCAAAGGCAGTAAGAGTTCGGTGCGCCGCTCGCCAATGATGTCATCGATTAAGAACTTCGTAGAAGCAGGCAGAATCAACCCCGAGACACGGTTGATGACCATCAATATGAAACCGATCACCAGCAATCCGCGACGCGGCCTAAGCAATTCCCAAACCTCCGGAAGAGTCACAATTGTTTCCAGGGTGCTCTTCAGTGGCTTGGCTTTCTCTCCGCTCATCCCCCTATTAGAGCACGTTCCAATTCATCTCGTGACGTGTTCTCTAGGCTATGCACCGGCTGTGCGGTTGCTGATTGAGGCGCTATGGGTTGCGAGGCGAGAGTAAGAGTACTTCGATTCACTCGGCAAGCGTATCAGCCCATGATGCAGTGGTTCTGGCAAGTTCCTGCAAGACCTGGGCGTCGGTTGTCCCGGAGCGCTTCAGGACGTGGAAGGAGTGGTCCGCGGTGTCAATAGCGTGGAGGCTTACCCGGGGACCCAGTCTCGAGCATACAGAGCGCATCAGAGTCAGATCGGCCAGCGTATCACGCGTCCCCTGGTGAAACAGCATCGGGACAGTCACTTGATCCAAGTGCTCGGCGCGTTTTGCGCTTGGCCTCCCGGGCGCATGCAGAGGGAATCCGTAGAACACCAGTCCGCGCACTCTAGGGATACCCCCGCTCGCTCCGGGTTGCGGTGGTTCGGAAAGAAGATGCGAAGTCATGCGTCCGCCCAGCGATTTTCCACCCGCCAGCAATGCAAGGCCCGGCGCCGCTTCCGCCGCGGAGACAATGGCGGCACGCACCGTGGCCAGCAGGACCTTCGGCGAGTCGGGCCTTCTTCGCTGCTGCTGCATGTACGGAAACTGATACCGTAGCGTGGCGACACCCTCGCTGTTCAGCATCGATGCCAAGCCTTCAAGGAAGGGGTGACGCATTCCGGCGCCTGCTCCATGCGCCAGCACGAGCAGCCACCGGGCATCCTTGGGACACCCCCAAATGCCGTCAACATCGCTGGCGGCCTCAGATACCCGTACTCTAAGTTCTCTTGTCACATTCAGAGCTTGTTCGGGTTTCTCATTTCTAAAGCTGACACCTCTTGAAACCCAGGTTAAGAAGTAAGCATGCAAAGATGCTTCTCTACAATAGCACCGGAACTCATCGAACAGCTGCAGCGCTTTTCGAGTCGCTACAAGAAACTGGTTCTGGGGTTTACAACAGAAGTCCCCTACTACATGCACCTGGCGGACTTCTTTGTCGGCAAGCCCGGGCCAGGGAGCATCAGCGAAGCGCTCGTGATGGGGCTTCCGGTCATCGTGGAAGACAACGCACGAACCATGCCGCATGAACGGTACAATGTGCAGTGGATTCGGGAGCGGCAGGTCGGCGTAGCTGTGAAGAAAATGCGGCAGATTGCCTCCGCTGTGTCCGAAGTTCTGGAGTCGGATAACCTCGCGCGATTCCAATCCAACATCCGCACGATGAACAACCGCGCTATACTGGAAGTGCCACGGCTTTTTTCTGACATTCTGGAAACGGCCAGTGCCTCCACCGCTCGGCTGAGAGGCCGGCATGTGTGAGTCAACTCTGCTGCCAAAAGAGAAAAAGCGGCGGGCTACTTAGCTGGGGGCCCAACTGTCCATACGAGGATCGCGGATGGGCATCCGGACCCGAGGTAGGTTACGGGCGTCGATGACATCGGTTTCTTCGATGATCTCTTGTACACATCAATCGTTGTTGAAAAACCATTTTGACATTGGGTGTGCGGCTGGTAGATTTCTTATGGGAACAGCCTCTGGCAGCATAAGAGTTCGAAAAACTATTGGGGTAGGATTCGGCGAACAAAAGCCCGGTACCGATATCAGTAAGTGTCTGAACAAGGAGCGGATTTTGAGAAGCAAAGTCATCCGTATCACTTGTGCGCTTTGGTTGTACGTTAGTGTCTCATCCCCTTCGCTGGGGCAAGACCTGGGCCCTGAGTTCACGAGAGTCAAGGATGGAATCTACGTTCGGTCCGCGAGTGAGTCAGACCCGCGCCCGAATGCCAAGGTTCTCAATTCGAATGCCGGCATTATCCTGACCCAGGAAGGTGTAGTGCTCGTGGATAGTGGCCAGAACCCGGGCGATTCTAGAGCGATCTTGGCTGCAGTCCGAAAGCTCACCACGCTTCCGGTCCGTTTCCTGATCAATACCGAGCCTCATCCGGATCACACGACGGGCAATTTCGTCTTCTCCCCGCCTGCCCTGGTCATCAATCACGCGGGTGCCTCGGAGTCCATGCGGAGAGGATATGATCCGGAGCGGCTCACTGCCTACCGAAATCAGTCCCCAGAGGCACGCGAAGCGGCCCAAGGGTTTCGGTTGGTCACGCCGCACATCGAGTACGGCGACCGCATGACTTTGCACATGGGCGAGAGGACCCTGGTGCTTCTCTATTTGAAGAATGCGCATAGCGAAGCCGACACCGTGGTCTGGCTACCGCATGAGCGGATCCTTTTTTCCGGACCGGCGGCTCTTCCCAATGCATTCAACCGCATGCGTCCGCTGGTCAGCATCCCGGATATCCTCGACAACATCGCCCGGTTGAAGTCGCTCAATCCGGAATTGGTGATTCCAGGGCACGGCCCTCCTTCTCCCCCTAAGGTCCTTGACGATTCTGCCCGATACTATGAGTTGCTTCTCGATCGCGTTGGAAGGATGGATCGGGAGGGCAAATCTCTTGATCAGATCAAGCGGGAATTGCGCATGCCGGAGTACGAACACTTGTTGCACAAAGAGCGGATACCGGAAAATATCGAAGCTGCTTATCGGGCGGTGAGAGCAGGCTACTGAAAGCCAGCAGGGGACGAGAGTCGGCGGAGGGAAGTGAGATCAGTTGAAAAATCAGTTCGGGAGGGAAGAGGATGACCAGAAGAATGAAAAGCAAGGAAAGGGTTGCCATCGCTGCTGCCTGTCTGCTCACCTCCGTCTTGGCGATCGGCGCGGGCGCTCAGTCCACGCCAGGACTGTCTGATTTCCAAGGGATTGTCAGGGCCGAAGCATACCGCAATCCGATCATCTTTACCCGGACCGAATTGGATGAACAGACGGGCAAGCCGGTGCGCGTGGCCAAGGTGTGGGTGATGGACGAGGACGGCTCCGGCTTACGGCAACTGACCTTCGGACCGAACTATAACGATCACCCGGCGTTGTTTTCTGACAGGACGCACGCTCTCTATTCGGAATTTCGGGGCCCCGCCTTTGACCGCAAGGTTGGTGCCCGGCTCATCAGGCTGAACATCTATACCGGCAAGCACGAGGTATTTGCGGAAGTGCCCGGGTGCTCTCTTCACCATGTCAGCCTCAGGGCGAAGGATGACCTGATTACTTATCAGCACGATTGTGGAACTAAAAGATCGCAGCGGGTCGGATGGGGACCGGACCAGTATGAGATCAACATGCGGGCGGTGAATCCCGTCCTCCTAGACGATAGCGTAATCTTTATGTACCAGAGGGACCCACTGGCATCTTCTGGGCGGGCGAGTCTGGTTCGCCTGTATGGTCGCGGTCCGGGTTCAAAGGCCGTGTTCTTGACCGACGACAAGCATCTCAACCGTCGGCCTGTTGGCTCTCCGGATGGGGAATGGATCGCCTGGCAGACCAATGCCATGGGAAATGAGGAGATTGTCCTGTCTCGAACCGACGGTTCCCACATGCGCAACCTGACCAATTCACCCAGCAACGAGGGGCATCCCTGGTTTTCGAGGGATGGCAAGTGGATCGTCTTTGAATCCGACAGAACGGGCGATCAGGAGTTATGGAAGATCAACCTGGAGACATCCGAGTGGCAGAAACTGACGGTGGGAGGCAAGAAGTATATCAGCCGCGAGCCCCGCTGGTAAGTTCGAGCTTTATCCCTGCGCCGAATCACCCCAGCGATATGAGTGCTCGGAAGGAGATATCATCGGCTTCCCCGTCGGAAGTTACCATCATCACCATTACAACAGTTCAGCGACAGACGTGCTGCGCAATATCGCCATCGTTCCCCGCTACGAAGAGGCCGAATAGGAGGGAACCGGCGTACAGATCGTCTGCCGCTGCAACTGCTAGGGCTTTTAGTCCGCGGCGAAGCAATAGAACAAGCCGTCGCCGCCCCCTGGGAGTACCCCTTCCGCGGTGCATCCGCGGTTATTGTGGGCCGAATTCCAGGCAGCGCGATCGAAATGGCCGATTCGAGCTTTACCGTTATCATCGGTCTTCGTCCAGTTGCCGCAGGTCATGTCTTCGCCCGGCGCATACGCTGTGCCGTCCGGCTGCGTGCCGGTCAGGACATCGTGCCGGTTCGGGGAGTATCCTCCACCGGGGATTTTCCTGCCCCGCTCATCCAAGATCGTCCGGTCCGAAATCCTGTGATTCCAGCCATGCAGCTCCTCGACGCTCTCGCCAATCATGGCACCATTGGCGTTGTGCCAGGGTCCGTTGCCGATCCGGTCCTTGGCGTTGACGGCACTCGGGCCTTGCGTGCTCAAATAGGCGCGCCACGTACGGTTCCCGGCGCCCACAGATTCCGCCAGCATCTGGCAGTGCGCGTCGGCTCCAGCCAGGCCGCCCAAGTTCGCCCCTTGTCCGGGACCATTGCTGGTGAGGAAGAAAGTCAGGGGGGGCTGGGAGTCATTCTGGGCGAGGGCCAAGCATGTGCCCAGCAACGTGAGTCCGATCACCCCAAGAATAGATTTTCTGCTCATGTCGGTTCTCCTTATTCCTGAAATTTGGCGATCCGAGCTTGCAAACCTCCGAATATTTGTTCATTAAACATAATTGCAGGCGAGGTGTCAATCTTGTGAACTTACTGAAGCATCCACAGCGGCAGGCTCGCTCTCAGCGGGCGTGAACGCAGCGGGACCTCGCAGGTGAAATCTCCGTGCACAGCGAAGGACCCGAAGACAACTGGTCGGGACGCCGGGATTTGAACCCGGGACCTCTTGCACCCCAAGCAAGCGCGCTACCAGGCTGCGCCACGTCCCGATGCCTCACTGGTATCATGGTTTGTTCAAGATCGTCAAGATTTCGTTCAGTTCGCGCCGAATGCGGTTCAGTGCTGCGCCCGATGCGTCGGCGCCCCCTGCTCTTCGGGTTCCGCTAGCGCCCTCTGAGTGCGGAGACTTGCCAGCTGCCTTCTGGAGTTGGCTCCGAGCGCCCGCGATGGTAAAACCCTGGTCATAGAGCAGCCTTTTGATTTCCAGGATCGTTTCAATGTCCTTCCGCCGGTAGCGACGGTGTCCGGTCTCACCTTTTTGCGGCCGAATTGCCGGAAATTCCTTTTCCCAGAACCGCAGCACGTACGGTTCCACTCCGGTAATCTGTGCCACCTCACGGATCGGATAGTAGAGCTTATCGGGAATTTCCTGGCTCATGCGACTTGGAGAACTCTTGCTCATGCGCACCGTTGGCTCCCGCTCTGGCAGTCCGGAATCTCACGCCTTTCCTGTCGCCCGCGCTTTTCCTATCTGGCTCTGCACAACAGATTTGCAGAGATTGTCATCTTAGCAATTTGGCGGCTTTTTGCGCAATCGAGCGCGGACCCGAGTGTCCTGGAATAGAATGGATACAATGAGGAATCTCTGCGACACTCACCGTATTCCCTTAGCCTCAGCACCCGCTGTGCTATCCTCAAATCGGCCCTCAACTTGGCCGATGAATTGCACGGCGTTGATACGAGAGCCCCGGGACGGCTCTCCACGCGACGTTGCCATTTCCAGGAACCTGAGAGGCGCAATGCATTCCACACAATTGCCAGGGATTTCTTTGCTCCTTGTGGGCCTGCTTCTAGCAGTAGCCGGCGCAACCGGGAATTTTTCTCCATCTGCCTTCGGGGCTCCCCAAAGCCGGGGGGACCAGGATCTGGCCGGCGTATTGCACGACATGGAGAACCGGTACAACCGTCTCAAGACCATTCGCCTACGCTTCGAGCAGATTTATCGCCAGAGCCGCCAGGTGATCCGCCGCGAGTCGGGCATGCTGTTTTTGCTCAAGCCCGGCAAGATGCGGTGGGAGTATGAGGAGCCCGAGCCGAAGCTTTTCCTCGCCGACGGACGCAACCTGACCCTCTACGTTCCCTCGGAAAACAGGGCGACGCAGATGGCCATGAAGGAGGCGGATGATCTACGCACTCCCTTTGCATTCCTGCTGGGACGCCTGAAGTTTGGCGAGGAGTTTGAAACCATCGAGCCTTCCTCGGACTTCCAGCCGCTCGAACCCGGCAACGCCGTAGTCCGCGCCATTCCCAAGCGTTTTCCGGAACGCGTCGCGTGGATTGTGTTTGAGGTGACCCCCAGACTGGAGATTCGCCGCCTGATTTTTGAGGAACCCGGACAGATTCAAACCGAGTTCCGCTTTAGCGGTGAAGAGGCCAACCCCGACTTGGCGTTGAGCCTCTTCTATTTCAACCCGGTGCCGGGGACGGAGTTGCTTCAGCAGCAGTAGCGTGAGCCGCAAAGGACCGAGGGATTGAGGTTTCACGATGCCCCAATACGTTTGCCGCGTCGCGGATGACCGGGGACAAATTCGCAATCACGTCGAGACCGCCTCCTCCGAAGTGGAACTGCGAGAGCGCTTTTCCACACAGGGCCTTCACGTCTATTCAATTCGTTCGCGCCCGTCCCTGGGGCTGTCCCTGAAATCCGAGGGGCCCAGGAAGAAGATCAAACTCACGGAATTTCTCGTTTTCAACCAGCAGTTTGTTACTTTGATCCGCGCCGGCCTTCCCATCATCAAGGCTCTCGAACTGCTGGCCACGCACATCTCCCAGCCTTCCTTGCGCGATTGCATCGACGAGGTCCGCGCCAGCGTCCGCGGCGGTGCTCTGCTCTCCGAGGCTTTCCGAGAGCAAGGTATCTTCCCGGAAATCTACACCACGTCGCTCCTTGCCGGAGAGAAGAGCGGTAACCTCGTAGGGGTCCTCGACCGCTACATCAGCTATCAGCGCACCGCGCTCAGCGTCAAGAAGAAGCTGGCCGCCTCGTTCGTCTATCCGGCCTTGCTCATCACCATGGTGCTCCTGCTGGTCACTCTGCTCGTCACCTACGTGATTCCCAACTTTGCCGGCCTCTACCGAACCATGTCGGAAGAGCTGCCGCCGATGACACAGGCGCTTATTTCTTTCGTGGACGCTGGCCGCCAGTACTGGCTGATTTTGATGCTGGTCCTTGGCGGCACTGCTGTCAGCCTGTGGATCTGGAGCAAGACCCGCCAGGGCGGCCAGGCACTCGACCGCCTCAAGATGAATCTGCCCTTTATCGGACAGATCTGGACCAAGTACCAGGTTGCGCAATTCTCCCGGATTCTCGGGACGCTCCTCACCGGCGGAATTCCCATGGTCCATGCGCTGGACACGGCCCGGCAGTCATTGACCTCACCCTTGCTTCGCCATTCTCTGGAGCTCGCCACCCGTCAGGTCCGCGAAGGCAGCACTCTGTGGCAAGGCTTGTCCAAGTCCGGATTCTTCCCACCCATGGCCATTCAGATGATCGAGGTGGGGGAATCGAGCGGAGCTCTTCCTCCCATGCTCGCCAGCGTGGCCGAGTTTTTCGAGGAGGATGTCGATACCTACCTCGCTGCCTTGTTGTCGTTAGTGGAACCTGCGATCCTGATTTTTATGGGTTTGGTTGTGGCTTTTGTGTTGATAGCATTATATTTGCCGATATTTTCCTTGGCCGGGAGACTGTAGGAGATCAGAAGAGGGAGGCCCGGCGAGGTAACCCGAATGCCCGGTTTGCCTCTCCGTAGCTTTGCCGCCGCAGTTTCTGGGATAATGGCCTGAGAGGGAATCTCTGAAAGGTTCATCAGATGGCTACTATGCCTAGCAAAGAAGATGAGAAGCAGACCCTGGCCTTGAAGTCCCCCAACGGAAAGAATGAGGTTGTTGCGGCCGATCCTGCCGAGGAAGAGCGCCACGCCCGTGAACTGGCTTCCCGGTATCGCTGCGAGTTCATCTCGCTGCGGGATTACAAGATCGACCACGATTTATTTCGCTCGATCCCCGTGGACCTGATGTTCCGCTATCATTTTGTCCCGCTGCGCTCGACGCGCGACGCCATGGAGATCGCCACGGCCGACCCCAGCCGCCTCATGATGATCGACGAGGTCTCGCTGTTGCTCGACCGGCAGCTCACAGTCCGTGTCGCTACGCCCTCGGAGATCAGCGACTACCTCAAGAAGACCCAGCAGTCCCAGCGTGTCCTTGAGGAGGCCAGCGAGGGCTTCACCCTTGACATCATCCGCGAAAATGAAGGCTCTGACGAGACTCTGACCATTGACCGCCTTACCAGCGACAGCGATGGCAGTCCAGTCATCCGCCTGGTCGACACCGTCATCTTCACCGCGCTCGAGCGCCGCGCCAGTGACATCCACATCGAGACCCGCGATGACGAGGTGATCGTCAAGTACCGAATTGATGGCGTGCTCCACCAGGCCATGCAGCCCATCAGCAAGGATTTTCACTCCCCCATCCTGTCTCGCGTCAAGGTCATGTCCGAGCTCGATATCGCCGAGCGGCGCATTCCCCAGGACGGTCGCTTCCGGGTCCGTTACAAGAACCGCTTCATTGATTTCCGCGTCTCCATCATGCCCGCGATTCACGGCGAAGACGCCGTGCTTCGCGTCCTCGACAAGGAGGCCATGAGCGAGACCTTCCACAGTCTCAACCTCGATGTGATCGGTTTCTCCGAGCTCGACCTCAAGAAGTTCCGCCGCTATATTCACGAGCCCTACGGCATGGTCCTCGTCACTGGCCCCACCGGCAGCGGCAAGACCACCACCTTGTACGCCGCCCTCAATGAGATCCGCACCGATGAGGACAAGATCATCACCATCGAGGACCCCGTTGAGTATCAGTTGCGCGGCATCACCCAGATTCCGGTGAACGAGAAAAAGGGGCTCACGTTTGCCCGCGGTCTCCGCTCCATTCTGCGTCACGACCCCGACAAGATCATGGTCGGCGAGATTCGCGACAATGAGACCGCCCAGATCGCCATCCAGTCCGCCCTCACCGGCCACCTCGTCTTCACCACCGTCCATGCCAACAATGTCGTCGACGTCCTAGGCCGCTTCCTCAACATGGGCGTCGAGCCTTACAATTTCGTTTCATCGCTCAACTGCATTCTCGCTCAGCGCCTGGTCCGCATGATCTGTAACAACTGCAAGACGGAGATTCGTTTCCCCGAGTCCACCCTCGAGCAATCGGGTTTGGACAAACGGTACGTGGACGTTCCCTTTTACGAGGGGCTGGGATGCATGGAATGCGCCGGGACCGGCTACCGTGGCCGCACCGCGATTACGGAGCTGCTCGGCATGTCCGACCGCATCCGAGAGATCATTCTCGACAAGCGGCCTTCTTCGGAGATCCGCCGCGTCGCCCGCGAGGAGGGGCTGACCTCGCTCCGCGAGGCCGCCGTCATGAAAGTCACTGCCGGCATCACTACTGTCAAGGAGATCAACAAGGTCACTTTTATCGAATAGATGGGTACGAATATTCTTGGGGGGGGGGCATTCTGAGCGAAGCGAAGAACCTCCTTCCCTGCAAATCATGGCCATATCCGCCACAGCATCGAACGGTGTCAAAGCCCGACCTGGCCTCTGGCGCCGTCTCTGGAACAGCCCCTGGCCGTTGCTCGGCTGCGAGATTTCTGCGGCGGGCGTGAGCGCCGCTCGCTGGTCCTGGAACAACGCCGGCTTCGAGGCTGCCGCTTGGAAACCCGTTCCCGCGGGGGCCATTGAGGCGTCTCCTTTGCGCGAGAACTTCCGCGAATTCCAACCGGTCCGCGAGGCTCTGGGCGATGCGCTCGCTGCCATTGGTGTCACGCCGGGTCCGGATTCGCGCCGCCGTTTTGTCGACGCCGTGCTGGTCATCCCCGACCAGGCCGCTCGCCTGTTTGTTTTTACTCTGGACGCTCTTCCCAAGCGGCCCGCCGAAGCCTTGTCGCTTGTCCAGTTCCGCCTCAAGAAGTCTGTTCCCTTTGATATCGAATCCGCCGCTGTTTCCTACCAAGCCTGGCGCCACGGGGAGGTTTGGGAAGTCGTAGCGGTCGCTGCCCCGCAGCCCGTCGTGCGTCAGTACGAGGCTCTCCTCGAAACCTTTGGCCTGCGCCCTCGCTGCGTCGTACTCTCGACCGTCGCGACGCTGGGTCTCATACCGGAAGCCCGTGCCACCTTTCCGGGAGTCTCCCCCTCCCCGGACGCCGCTGCCGGACTACCCGGCGCTTTGCTGGCCAAGTACAGTCCTCCCTGGTTCACCACGGCGATTTTACAGGGCGGGCAGATGCGACTGTTTCGCACCGTAGGCTTGCCCACTGGCCCGGACGGGTTGCTCCCTGCCGAGACTGTGGTTGAGGCATTGCACCCCTCCATGGTCTTCTTTCAGGATAATTTTGGCGCGAAGCTCGAACGAGCTTGGCTTTGTGGACTCGGCGAAACTCGCCCTCTGGCCGCCCAGTTGTTGTCCCAGGAACTCCGTGTGGATTCGGTTTCCCTCGGGGCGAACGGTACTGTCAGCGCTGCCGCTCCGGACCCGCTCCGCCAGGAACTCTTTTTTTCCGCCCTGTTGGGCGTTGTGGAGGAACATTCCCGCGCATGAGCGTCCGGTTCAATCTCGCCTCTCATCCCTATGAAAACCTTCGGCCGAGCTACGTCCTGGTCGGGATGGCGCTCGTTCTGCTGGTAGTTCTTGCAGGACTCCTGGTCAGTCGCGAACGGCAGCAGAGCGCCGAGACCCGTTCCATCACCCAGCAGATGGCCCGCTTCGAGCAAGAGATCGAGTCGCTCGCCCGCGAACAAAGTGAGCTCGACGAGTGGCTGCGAAGGCCGGAAGTCCAAGAGGTACGCGACCACTCGGCGTTCCTCAACTCGCTCATCCTGCGCAAGAGCCTTTCCTGGACCCAAATGTTCCTCGACCTCGAGCAGATTCTTCCTGACCGTGCCCAGGTCACCGCTATTCAGCCCCGCGTGAACCGCTCCCGGCAGCCGGAGCTTGCTCTTGCCGTCACGGCCGAAGAGATGGGACCTCTCGTCGAGCTGTTGAAGAATCTCGAGTCCTCCTCGCAATTCGGGTCTCCGGCCGTCCTGTCCCAGCGCTTCACCACCGACAGGAACTCCGTGCCCCAAATTGATATGACTCTGCAGACTCTGTATCGCCAGGTTCTTCCAGAACCGGAGATGGCTGGACTTGTTTCGGACCACTCCGTGGCGTCCGAAGCCCCGGCGGCTCCCCCGGACGAGGCCGAACTCGAGGCCCAAGACGAGCCGGCCCTCGCGCGTCAGGAAGGAGGGTTGTAGTTCCATGCGTTGGCTTGGACTCTTGCGGGTGGGCGGCTCCACCGTTTCTGCGGGCAGCAACGGAGCGTCTCGTTCCCACTCCCGACTTCGCATCGTCCTGATCGTTCTGCTCGGCCTGAACGCTGTCCTGCTGGCCCTGGTGTTTCACCGCCCTGGTTTCACGCTCCCCCAACAGCAGGCCGAGCTGGTTCGGGCCCGCGAACGCCGTGATGTGGCCCGCGACTCCGTGACCCAGATGCGCGACCTGCGCTCCAAGCTCCAAAGCGCTCTTCAGAACGGTGACCAGTTTGCCAAGGACTATTTTCTCCCCCGTGGCGCCGGTTTCTCCGTCATCCTCCAGGACCTGGAAGACCAGGCCTCGGATGTCGGATTGCGTCCGGCCGGCGCCACCTACCAGTTGCAGGAGGAACAGGACCAGCCCGGCTGGACCGGTGTTGAAGTCACCTTGGGGGTCGCGGGCGACTATCCTGATCTCCTTCGCTTCATTCATCGATTGGAGCAGTCCGACTTGTTCTGGATCATCAACGGCATCAGCGTCTCCGGCAGCGCGGATCGAGAACTGCGCATGAACCTGGTGATGCAGACCTATTTCATTCCTTCCTAGGACGCACCGAACATGGCTATCGGCGGCACGGGTTACGGACGATGGATCGCAGTCGCGATTCTTGTGCCCCTGTGCGCATGGCTCGTCTATCGGAACCTGCTTTCTCCACAGGACCCCAAGCTGGCCGTGCCGCCTCCGAGTTCTGATTCGCCGCGCGCCACCGCGCTTGGCCCCCAGGATTCTCCCTCCGAAGGCACTGCCCCGCTTGCCTCGCTCGACCCCACGCTCCGGGAGGACCTTCTCGAACGAAGCCGCCAGATCGCCTACGAGGGCAGCACCCGCAATATTTTTCAGTACTACACGCCGCCGCCTCCTACTCCGCCTACTCCTCCGCCCCCTCCGGCATCCCGGCCCGTTCAGCAGACGACCCCGACGCGGCCCGCTCCTCCGGCCCCCGCGCCAGCTTCACCCATTGCCTTGAAGTTCTACGGAATCGCAGCCCCGCCGGGCTCCGGCGACAAGAAGGCGTTCCTCACCGACGGCGACGAAATCATCATCGCCCAGGAGGGCGAAACGATCGCCCGCTTCTATAGGATTGTCCGCATCGGCTTCAACTCCATTGAGCTTGAGGACAACCGTTCCCAGCGCCGCCATAGTCTCCCGCTCCTGGAAGAATGAGTCCGGGGTGGAGGATGGTAGGCCGTGGGAGCACCGAGTAGTAAGATGAAAGAAGCAGTTGGCGGGAAAGTGGAATCGATGGACGCACGACAACATCACCAACAGAGAACGATACGGTCGGGCCGTTGCGGTTCCTGCCCCTCCCAGAGCGGTTACATCTTGCTCGTTTTGGCCCTGTTCACCGCCGTGATTGCCATTGGTTTGATGCGAGCGATTCCTGGGGCTCTCGTTCAGACTCAGCGTGAGCGCGAGGAGGAGCTCATTTTCCGCGGCGAGCAGTATCGCCGTGCGGTGCAGAATTACGTCCGTAAGTTTGGTCGCTATCCTGGGTCTCTCGATGATCTCGAAGAAACCAACGGAGTCCGTTTTCTCCGCCGTCGCTACCGCGATCCCGTCACCGGGGAAGACGAATGGCGCCTGATTCACATCGGCCCCGGCGGAACCTTCCCCGATGCCAAGACCGCCAGCACTCTGCCCACGCAGCCTGGCGGACGGTCTGGAGGCACCGGACTCGCCCCCTCCGCCGCATCTTCCGAGCCGCGCGGATTCGCGCCGCAGCCGTCTCAGTTTGAAGCTGCCGGGTCCGGGTTCGGGCGGCCTGCCACACCTCCACAAACAGGACCTGCCATCGGCGCACCCGGCACAACTCCCGATTCCGAGCAAGACCCCCAGCAGCTCTCCGATGCGCTCCGTCCCTCAGCTGATCCTTCTGCCAACCCGGCGCAGCAGCCTCGAGCCTCCGGCGCCGCACAGCAATCCGGAACCGTCACCTTCGGCGAGGGCAGCATCGCGGGTGTCGCCAGCCAGAGCGCTGACCCAAGCATCAAGGTCTATAACGGCTACTTGCAGTACGATGAATGGGAATTTATCTACAACTATCAGGCTGACCAGTTCGGCCTGGCCGCTGTGGCACGTGCTACCGGCGGCGTGGCTCAACCCGGCTTAGTGCAACCGGGCGTCGCCCAACCCGGCGCTCCCGGAGCGCCCGCTCCCGGCGTCATGTCTCCGCGCCCCAGAACTCCCGTCCAGGGTGTTCCTTTTCCTTCCCCCTTCGGAAATCCCGCGGTCGCGCCGCGGTTTCCTCCCTCACAGTTTCCAGGAGGGCCTCCTGGCGGGCAGCCCGGCCAGTCTCCGTTTCCGGGCGGCCAGCCCGGTCTGACACCGTTCCCCGGCGGGCAGCCCGGCCAGCTGCCGTTTCCGGGTACACAGCCCAGCCCGCAGCCTGCTTCTCCATTCGCTCCGAGTCCGTTTCCCGGCCAGTCTGGCTTCTCTACCACGCCCGGGTTTGGCTCACAGCCTCCGAGCACTCAGCCCGGCCAGCAGTTTCCACCTTCGCCTCTTCCCAACTTCCCGTCCAACCCCCAGCAAGGCCGCTAGCGGGCGACAGCCGCGTGTACGGCGCTAGGATGAACCTAATCGGTTCCGGCCCAGCCGCCAGGTGGCGCTGCCGTCGGTTCCGGTGAAGACCGTGCCTGTGATGGACCCACATACAGAGTGGACGGGTTCGTCAGAGCGATGACTAGGAAGGAATGGCCCGATCTTCTCCCTCGGGGATTCCATCGTTCGATTCCACCTATTTTCGGTTCCCCAAGACGTATTGTTCCACCGCCTGCGCCACGCCTCCCGAATTGCAGTCGAGGGTCACCGGCCAGCCGTGTTGTTTCAGCGCCTCCTCAGCATTCCCCATCACGACGGGCGTTCCCACGAACCGTAGCATCTCCAGGTCGTTGTAGTTGTCCCCGATCGCCATGATCTCCTCACGCCGCAGGCCGCGAAAACGGCTCCAGAACTCGACTGCGTGTCCCTTCGAGCAGTCGTGCCGGATCACGTCCACAATCGAAAAGTTGCGCTCCGGATATTCGGTCCGCAAAAGCCGAAATGACAGCGCTTTCTCTTGCTCTGCCTTTTTCACATCCCTCATAGTCTGCAGACGCGCCTCCACCTCCTGCATCGATTCCACCGGCCCCGCAAACATGATCTCCACCGGGTCACCGTCCAGCGCTCCTTCGAGTGATTCCGTGAACCGCACGGCCGACTTGTACCGCGCGATCCAAGGTGAAGACGCTACTCCGTCCGGCGGCAACAGCAGCGAGGAAGCCGGTCGGGAAACCACGTTCCCGGGACCATTGCCTCCCGGGACCTCGATGCGAAACTGTCCCTCGCCGTGCTGATCGTATGTCAGGACCGTGTAGTGCCGGAACTCCGGCGTGATCCGCAGCACCTCCGCTGCGACCGCAGCCGGCAGCAGGCCCCGCTGGTGGGTCACGCCGTCTTTGGACCGGATGATCGCTCCGTTCGAAGCGATTAGCGGCCCTCCAGAGAGCAGTTCCGCCACCAGCGGCAGCGCCGTCGAGTAACTCCGTCCCGTCACCGGAACGATCTCCACGCCCCGCGCCGCCGCTTCCAGGAGTGCCGCCCGGTCCTGGTCCGCAATCTGTTTCCTCGAGTTGAGGAGCGTTCCGTCCAGGTCCACCGCTATCATTCGAATCCGTGCGTTGGGCATGCTTTCATCCTACCATTGCCTGTCATTCCGGGAATCCGAGGTGACACCATCACCGCCCAGGCCGCTCCGAATTCGGAATGCTCGGTTCTTGCGGTTCTTGCGGTTCCTTCGGTTCTTTCGACAGAAACATTTGCCCGTCCGGAACTGGTAAAATATACTGGAAACGCTATGGGATGCAGGCGGGTGTCCCGGGAGGCGGATTGGATGCAGCCAAACCGATCGAACGAACCGGGCAGATCAGGAGTGCCTATGTTTCTGCGTATGCGGGTTATTCTTGCGCTCTCGTTTCTATTTCCCCTACTGTCGTTCGGCCAGCAGCCGGAGCCGCAAGGCGAAGTCCTCGAGGAGATCATAGCTCAGGTCAACGACCGGATCATTGTGCTTTCCGAGTACCGCGTGAGCCTCAACGCGCTGCGGCAGGAACTGACGCAGCAACAGCTTCCGGCGGCTGAGTTTGACGCGCAGTTCCGCGAACGCTCCGAGGCCATTCTGCGCGAATTGATCGACCAGCAGCTCCTCCAGCAGAAAGCCGCCGAATTGGGTATCGGCGTCGAAGCTCAAGTGGTCCGGCGGCTCGATGAAATCCGCCAGGAGATGAACCTGCCCAGCATGGAAGCGCTCGAACAGGCCGCCGTCGCGCAGGGGTTGAACTACGAGGACTTCCGGCAAAACCTCCGGGACAATTTTCTCACGCAGCAGGTGATCAACCGTGAGGTCGGGTCGCGGGTGCAGGTCGCGCCGTCCGAGATCAGCGCCTACTATGAGGAGCACAAGCAGGAGCTGGAACGGAAGGACGGCTTCGCCATACAGCTGATCCTGGTCTCGACGGAAGGCATGACGGAGGAGGAGTTGCCGGCCCTGCGACAGAAGGCTGAGGAAGCGCTCGAGAAGGCTCGCGCCGAGGAGGACTTTGCAGAGCTGGCACGCCAGTATTCCGACGATGCGACGGCGCAGAACGGCGGCTTCGCCGGCTTCTTCGAACGGGGCATGATGGCGCCGGAAATCGAGGCGGTCGTGGACGGCCTGGAGCCGAACGGGATCGGCGACATCTTGCAGACGCGTTTCGGCTACATGGTCGTCAAGCTGCTGGAGCGCACGGAGCCCGGCATCCCTCCCCTGCCGCAAGTCGAGAACCAGATTCACGAGCAACTCTATCTGCAAAAGATTCAACCCGCTTTGCGCGCCTACCTCTCCCTGTTGCGGCAGGAGAGCTTCATCTCCATCAAGACCGGCTACGTGGACACCGGTGAGGCGCCGCCCCTGACCACCGAAGACCCCTGAACCGCATGAAGGAAATCTACGTCAGCGAATTGCGCCCGAACCAAGTCATCATTTCCGACTTTCTGGTGCAGTCCAAAGAAGTCCGCTCCAAGAAGACCGGCGGAAACTACCTGTCGCTGGCTCTGGCCGACAAGACCGGCGAGGTGCAAGCCAAGGTCTGGGATAACGTGGAGCTGATCGAGCCTGCTTTCGCCCGCGACGATTTCGTCAAGGTGAAAGGAGCGGTGCAGGTCTACCAGAACCGCCACCAGCTCACGATTCATAAACTCAAACGGCTCGAAGACCGCGAGGTAGACCTGGCGGATTTCTTTCCCCGCTCGGCGCGCAGCCCCGAGGAGATGTGGCAGGAGCTGGAATCGGTCGTCGGCTCGATGGAGAACGAGCATCTCCGGGGCCTGCTGCAGCGGATTCTTTCCGATCCCGAGGTTGAGAGGCGGCTGAAGCTGGCGCCGGCGGCCAAGTCGCTGCACCACGCTTACCTGGGGGGATTGCTGGAACACATCCTGTCGCTGTGCCGCCTGGCGCGCCTGACACTCCAGAATTACCCGGACCTCGATCCCGACCTGGTAATCGCCGGGGCCGTCCTGCACGACCTGGGCAAGATCTACGAGCTGTCTTACTCGCGGTCGTTCGGCTATACCAGCGAAGGGCAGCTGTTGGGGCACATGATCATCGAGCTGGAGATCGTTCACAAGGCGCTGGCCGGGATGCCGGATTTCCCGCGCCCGCTGCAGACGCTGATCGAGCACATCATCATCAGCCACCACGGGCAGTACGAGTTCGGCTCGCCGAAGCTGCCGATGTTCCGGGAGGCGCTGCTGTTCCACTATCTGGACGACCTCGACTCGAAGCTCCAGAACATGGATTCGCTGCTCAAACGGGACGCGGTGCCGGGCGGGGAGTGGACGCGCTATTCGCCCTCGCTCGGACGGACCATCCTCGACCCGCAGAAGTTCCTGGGGCAAGGAGAGACCCCCGCCGCGGAAGAAGAGAAATCTGCGGTGGATGAGCCATCCGCCGGAGCGGCGGATTAGGAACGAGCCGGGCTGGCGTTCCGTTCGTTGGAACGATACTCACGGCTTGGGCCATGTGCCAGGGTCTTCCGCCTTTTCCAGACTTCGGCCTAGTCACCAGGACGTAGAAGCCGCCGCCGCGACGCCATTCGATCCAGCCATGATCCGCCAGCCCGCGATAGGCAACCTGTGTTCGTGCCTGAAAAACATTTCTTAACGGACTAGAGCGCCAGGGAGGAGATTCAAAAGTCGCTGCGCTGGCGCTCCGCGACGGCCTACGGCAGTGAGGTACTTTGATTCCACAAGCTGTTTGCGGTACGGTTGAAGCCGTTCCCTGACGGTTCGCTTCCTGCTGGCCGATGGAGTGATGGGAAAGCGGTGAGAATTGACGGGCGGCGGGACGGCAGCGCGCGCAGCCTCGCATCCGGCGTGGCCCGCGCCGACCACGATCACATCGAATTGGTTGTCATTGGGCGGCATGCAAACTTCAATTCTCGCAAAAGGGGCGGGAGGGGAGCTAACGGAGAGGGAGCGATGAGTGGGGAATGGGGAGTAGCGAGTGTGACAAGATGTCAAACTTGGAGCGGTAGCAGTGGGGCGGTGACGATACAATTTTTTCGCAGCGATTGGGCCTTGAGAATCTTCCTATGAACACGCTCTATTACGGCGACAACCTGGACATTCTGCGGCGGTACGTCAAGGACGAGACAGTGGACTTGGTGTATCTCGACCCTCCGTTCAAGAGCAACCAGGACTACAACGTGCTGTTTGCGGAGCAGGACGGATCGCGGTCAGCGGCGCAGATCAAGGCGTTCGGGGACACCTGGCAGTGGGACCGGGCGGCGGCGGCAGCGTATCAGGAAGTGGTGGAGCGGGGTGGAAGGGTATCGGACGTCCTGCAGGCGTTCCGAAAGTTTCTGGACGACAACGACATGCTGGCGTATCTGGCGATGATGGCGCCGCGCCTGGTGGAACTGCGGCGGGTGTTGAAGCCGGCGGGAAGCGTCTATCTGCACTGTGATCCGACAGCAAGCCACTATTTGAAGATGTTGATGGATGCGGTGTTTGGACCAACGAACTTTCGTAACGAAGTCGTTTGGCGGCGATCTCATCCGAAGGGGCATGCGTTTACCCGGTTTGCGCGTAATCACGACGTTATTCTAGCTTTTGCTAGAGATTCGAGTCTTGTGAAGTGGAATCCACAGTATCTTCCCTATGATCCAGATAAGGTGGCTAGTCAGTACACTCTGCGTGATGACGACGGGCGACTTTATCAGCTCACAAGCCTCCTAAACCCGAATCGGAATAGACCGAATCTTACGTATGAATTTCTAGGCGTAACAAAGGTCTGGCGATGGAACAGAAAGCGAATGCAAGAGGAATATGCAAAGGGCCGAATTGTAGTTCCGAGGGAAGGCAAGGGAATCCCACGCTATAAGCGATACCTGGATGAACAGGAAGGAATCCCTGTCGCCGACTTTTGGGACGACATAGAATTCGCAACCGGCAGCGAGAGACTCGACTACCCGACTCAGAAGCCCGAAGCCTTACTTGAAAGAATCATCAATGCCAGCAGCAACGAGGGCGACGTTGTCCTCGATCCATTCTGCGGGTGCGGGACGGCGGTAGTAGTCGCCGAGCGGCTGAAGCGGCAATGGATTGGGATCGACATTACGCATCTGGCGATTACGCTGATCCGGCATAGATTGAAAGACGCTTTCGGAGACGAGGTGAAGTATGAGATCGTCGGGGAGCCGGTCTCTCTGCCGGACGCGGAATCGCTGGCGAAGCAGGACCCGTACCAGTTCCAGTGGTGGGCGCTGGGGCTGGTGGGAGCGCGGCCGGTGGAGCAGAAAAAAGGCGCGGACAGAGGGATTGACGGGCGGCTTTACTTTCACGACGAGCCGAAGAGCACGAAGCAAATTATTTTCTCCGTGAAGGCGGGGAACACGAACGTCGCGCACGTGCGGGACCTGCGCGGCGTGATTGAACGAGAGAAGGCGGAGATCGGCGTGCTGATTTCGCTCGAAGCTCCCACACGACCTATGCGGTCAGAAGCGGCGTCGGCGGGGTTCTACCAGGCACCGTGGGGGAAGAAGTATCTCAGGCTGCAATTGCTGACGATAGAAGAGTTGCTTAAGGGCAAGGGGGTAGAATTTCCGCGCGAGAACATAACCTTCAAGAAAGCTCCGAAGGCGAAAACTTCGAAAAAAAAGACAACTCAATTGCTGTTCTAGTTCCCTTCTACTGCTGCGGCGGGCGTTCGCCTACGGCGGCCTTTTTTGGCAACCGCAACCTGCGGTGGTGAGGTACTTCGATTCCGCAAGCTGTTTGCGGCACGGTTGAAACCGTGCCCTTACGAAAAGCAACGGAAGGCGGAAAAGGCGACGAGCAGATCCCTCGCTCCGCTCGGGATGACACATCCATGCTTTCGATGAATCGGGGAGTCAGAGAGGGAACGGGGAGCCGTTCAAGGAAGAGCGGGCCTACGGCAGTGAGGTACTCTGATATTACAGACAACATACGGCACGGCTGAAACCGTGCCCTTACGAAGAGCGACGGAAGGCGGAAAAGGCGACGAGCAGATCCCTCGCTCCCCTCGACTGCGCTCCCCTCGACCGATCTCGGGACAGGCGGGACAAGCCGCTCGGGATGACACACCTCAATGCTTTCGATGAATCGGGGAGTCAGAGAGGGAGCGGGGAGCCGTTCAAGGAAGAGCGGGCCTACGGCAGTGAGGTACTGTGATTTTACAGACGACTTGCGGCACTGCTGAAGCCGTGCCCTTACGAAGAGCGGCGGAAGGCGGGAAAGGCGACGAGCAGATCCCTCGATCGAAACGACATCGATATGTCGTTTCGTCCTCGGGATGACACAGTCTTGTGAGGGGTGGCCTGCACTATTGGGGACAGGCAGGAATGCCTGTAGCGAAAGCTGGAAGCTGGGAGCTAGAAGACAGAAGGGGAAGAATCAGTGCAGGCCGGGGGCCTGCACGAGGGGGACAGGCTTGGAGGCCTGTCGTTACTTGAAGACAGGCGGCAGGCAAGAATGCCTGTCGCTACTTTGCGGCTGTGCTACACCAACCCTGAAAATAGTCTAGCCCCTCCCTAGCTGGCTCTGGCCCGCCCGGTGATAGCCTCGCGCAAGCCTTCCAGCAAGCCTTCCAGGTGCGCCATGCGCTCTCGGAGTTCACCGACCTCGCTGCGCAAATCGTTGATTCGTGTTTCCAACCGTGATTCCATCCGCGCCATGTCTTGCCGCAGGCCTCGGCTGCTCGTGAGGATCAACCCCGCTATCGCTACACCCACAGCTAAAATGGCAATGATTTCCCCACTCATGCTTTCCTCCAAGCCGTTCCGCTCATTCTCCCACGCTCCCAATACAAGAACAACAGAGAAAGCCTCTTATCGCGACCACTCCGCTGCGGGCAGTGGTGACGAAACGATCTAGTCACTTTATCAGTGAGGCACTTCGATTTTACAGACGACTTGCGGCACGGCTGAACCGTGCCCTTACGAAGAGCGGCGGAAGGCGGGAAAGGCGACGAGCAGGTCCCTCGCTTCCCTCGACTGCGCTCGGGACAAGCCGCTCGGGATGACACATCCATGCTTTCGATGAATCGGGGAGTCAGAGAGGAAGCGGGGAGCCGTTCAAGGAAGAGCGGGCCTACGGCAGTGAGGTACTGTGATTCCAAAAGCTCTCTGCGGCACGGTTGAAGCGGGAGATGATCGGAAGAGCTGAAGCATTGAGTTCCCCGTACCGGACGGTGCTGGACATGGACTCGACCGAGATTCCGGTCTACGGGGAGCAGGAGCAGAGCGCCTACAACGGGCACTTTGAATCCTCCTGCTATCACCCGATGCTTCTGTTCAATGGAGGCGGCGATTGTCTAGCGGCCAAGCTCCGGCCTGGAAACGTTCACAGTGCGGAGGGTTGGGAAGAACTCCTGTTACCAGAGATCGAGCGCCAGCAACGAATGGGCAAGGAAGTGGCGTTTCGGGCCGACGCGGCCTTTGCCAAGCCGGAGGTGTACGAGGCGTTGGAGGAGCGGGGCGTGAAGTACGCCATCCGCATCCCGGCCAACGACATTTTGCAGCGGGACAACGAGGAGTTACTGAAACGCCCCATGGGAAGGCTCAGTGAGAAACCGCTGGTGGAGTACAAGGGGTTTCTGTACCGAGCCGAAAGTTGGAAGACAACCCGACGGGTAGTGGCGAAGGTAGAGTATCATCCGGGAGAGTTGTTCCCGCGAGTGGGTTTCATCGTAACGAATCGGACGCTGCCCAGTCGGGCAGTGCTGCGGTTTTACAATAAGCGCGGGACGGCCGAGCAGTGGATCAAAGAAGGCAAGCAGGCAGTGAAGATGACGCGGCTCAGTTGCCACCGGTTCCGATCCAACGAGGTGCGGCTGTGGCCGATCATCCTTGCCTATAATCTCGGCAAGCTGTGGCGGCGGCTGGTGCTGCCACAGAGAATCGGGAACTGGTCTCTGACGAGCTTGCAGCAGCGACTGGTGAAAACCGGCGGTCGATTGCTCAAGCACGCTCGGTACTATTGGTTGCTCCTGGCGGAGAGTCATCTGACGCGGCGGCTGTTTGAAAGCATGGTACGGAGGATCGAAGCGCTGCCGCTGCCTGCGGGGTAGCAGAAACCGCGGCAGGCAGAGAAATGCATCAACAAAGATGTAGGGGACGGAGCAGTGTCTGGGAAATCGCATGAAAATGAGGCAATTTCTGGTTTACCCGTACCCGCAAGAGGTAGGGCTGGCCCCTTCGTGGGCCGCTGGAGTTATTCGGGATGAAAAGAATGAAAAAATGGTCCCAACGGAGGCGGTGGGGTGTATGCTGGCGGCGACCGGGAAGGCAAAATGGAAATCCCGGATGAGTACTTCCGTGCTTCGAGGAATCATCTTACTTCTTGGGGGTGTGATCTGTGTCCTGAGCACCTATGGCGTCTTTGCGCCTTTCAAGCTGACTAACTGGGTCAGGTCTGCCTGGGGTAAGAAGTCGACCTTCCCCTTTGCGGTGATCGTGCGTCTGGTGATGGGGCCCATACTAATCTTCGCAGCGCCGGAGTCGAGATCCCCGGTTTTCTTTGAAGTGCTCGGATGGTTGTTCATCGTCGCGGCATTTGTCATTCTCGGATCAGGTCGGGATCGGACCGGCCGAATGCTCAACTGGTTCGAGGGCCTTCCTGCTTGGGCGATAAGCCTCTGGTGTTTGCTTGGAATCTTCTTAGGTGGATTCCTGATCTACGGTGTCTGGTAAGCCTATCCTGGTCTTCGGTCGATACGCGGAACCGGCGGTGCTTTACAAATATTTGACTGCGGAAAGGGCCGTAAAGTCCTTGCCGGACAACGGAAATGGAGCCTTAAAAGCATTTCTTAACGGACTGGATCGCCGGAAAGGGATTCAAGAGTCGCTGCGCTCGCGCTCCGCGACGGCCTACGGGAGTGAGGTACTTTGATTCCGCAAGCTGTTTGCGGCACGGCTGAAACCGTGCCCTTACGGCTTTTTTCGGCGGGCAGCGATTCTTTATAGGATTGCGCCCCCGGCAGCGGGCATATTCGTTTTTGGCGGGGAATGATGTACTATCTTTTTCATGGAACCGGCATCGGTTTCGGATTCGGCGGCGGGTTGGGGCCCGCCGTGAAGAAGTTGTTCATTACCAACATTGCTGCGGTGAAACGGTAATCGCTGCCGCCAAGGCGGCACGAAGCGGGGAAGATGCCGAGGAAGAGAGTCAACGCTTCCGGGAAACATCATTCCGGCGTTAAAATCGAACCATGTTGGCTCGGGTAACAGGCTTGCTTAAGGGATTGATGGAGGTTGCAATGAAAACGTTTCCAGGAAGCAGTTATCTGTTGTTGGCAGCATGGGTGTTATCCGGTCCGGCCATGGCACAGGAGCGGGTGGTGATCCAAGGCGGGACGTTGGTTGACGTGCGCGACGGCAGCCTCACGCCAAACGCAGCCATCGTTCTGGAGGGGGATCGGATTGTGTCGGTTTCCGGCGGAGGAGAACAACCTGCATCGGGCGGCACCGTTATCGACGCGAGCGGCAAGTACATTCTCCCGGGCCTGATTGATTTGCATGCTCACTATAAGGACTGGGCGCCGGAGTTGTACTTGAACCACGGAATCACGACGGTGGTTGATCTAGGCAGCCCGCATGAATGGATCAAAGCGCAGAAAGAAGGGGTCCAGAGCGGATTGATAGCGGGGCCGAGGCTTTTTGTTGGCACGAATAACCTGGATGGGCCACCCGAGAACGAACAGAACTATTTTGTCCGACCGTACGTGGAGCTGTTGGACGGCACAGAAGAAGCGCTGGCTTCAATGAGACGGTATGTTGCCGAGGGGGTGGATGCAGTCAAGGTATATGACAACCTCAGCATAGAGGTGTTGCGGGTTCTCGTGCGGGAAGCAGAAAACGCGAATATCCCAGTCATTGGCCATTTTCGGGATGTGCGGATTGCGGCCAACATTGGCGCACACGGGATCGAACATAACGGAGCGGTGGCCAATGCCATCCTGGACGAAGAAGCCAAAAGGGAAGCCTTAGAGAAAGTGCGTCCCGGATTCGATCTGCCAGCAGAATCTTTCATGGATCTCAGCAAATTGTCTGAGATCGTGCAGTTGATGGTTCGAAACAACCTTTATTTGAATCCTACGATGCGGATGTCCTGGCAAGGAGACCGCGCGTTGCGGGAGAAGGGTTTCCACTATGAGGATTTTGATCTGCTGTTCAACAACTGGAATCTGCGTTACATCCCGCTGAATTTCAAGCTGGCGGATCTGAAGGAGTTCCAGGAAATCGGGCTGTGGCACTGGAGCGATCTCACCCAATATGAGCAGGATCTGTTCCATCAAGGGTACGAAAACGCCCAGCGCTTGATCCGAGAGTTTTCGGAGGCCGGGGGCAAACTGTACGCCGGAACCGATTGCGCGAATATGTGCGTCCCCGGATTGGGCACGCACCAGGAGTTGGAACTGATGGTGGATGCAGGAGCCAGTCCGCTGCAAGCTGTGCAGGCGGCCACGATCCATTCAGCCGAGTTAATGCGCATGGAAGACCGCCTGGGGACCCTGGAGGAAGGGAAGGCAGCCGATCTCCTCATCCTGGAAGCCAATCCTTTAGAGGACATTCGGAACACGCGCGAAATCGCGCAAGTAATCAGCCGGGGGCAAGTGCTGGACGGAGAGTACCGCGCGGACTTCGTGAATCCCATTCCCATGAATGAGTCCGACGACAGCAGCCACTATTTTCCTTCTCCCCGCATCCGGTGGGCTTCCCCGGAGGCCTTGGTAGAAAGCGAGCAGGGAGCAACGCTAACGGTTCATGGGACAGGATTCATCCCCTATTCGTTCGTGCGCCTGAACGGGCAGACATTGGAAACGACGTTCGTGGACCCATTCCAGTTGACTGCCGCAGTGCCTCCGGAACTTCTCGAACCAGGCACGTATGCAGTTACGGTGGAAAATCCCGATTTCGCCGGGGGAACCATATTTGCCAGGGACGCCACGGACATCGCACACCTGGGCATTCGGCCTACCATTTCCAACGAGTTTCTGGTGTTGGTGAAGCCGCAGGGCGGTTCGGCCATCTTTCCCCACCCCAGAGAGCAAACCAGATAATCCAGACAGGGAGGCAGTGATGTTGCGTCGGAGCACCTATTTATTGTTGGCGGTTTGGCTGTTATCCGGGCTGGGAACGGCTCAGGAACGCGTCCTGATTCAAGGCGGGACGCTGGTGGACGTGCGAGACGGAACTCTGAGGCCGAACACCACCGTAGTGGTAGAGGGAGACCGAATTGCTTCGGTGAGCAGCGACGGCGGACAGGTTGGCGCAGAGGGGATAGTGATTGATGCCCGAGGAAAGTATATCCTCCCGGGGTATATTGACCTGCATGTGCACTACCGAGATTGGGCGGCGGAACTCTATCTGAACCATGGCGTGACAACGGCAGTGGATTTGGGCGCCCCTCACGAGTGGATTAAAGCTCAGAGAGAAGGCATCGAACGGGGGACTGTTCCCGGCCCGAGGCTCTTTCTCAGCACCAACAATCTGGACGACCCTCCCGATGCCGAGGACTACTATGCGCGGGGTTTTGTTGAGTTCGTGGACGGTCCGGAAGAAGCGCTACGAGCGATGCAGCGGTACGTGGGAGAAGGGGTAAACGCGGTGAAGGTCTATGACGGGTTGAGCATACCGTCGCTGCGAGTTGTTGTGCGGGAAGCCGAGGAAGCGAACATCCCGGTGATCGGTCATTTCCTGGATGTACGGACCGCCATCGACGTGGGAGTCCACGGGGTGGAGCACTTGAATTCGATCTTCAGCGCCCTTCTCGATGCACCGGAGCAAGCCGAGGCGCTGCAGGGATTGCGGCCAGGATTTCTTCCTCGGGAAGCCAGCTTCATGGATGCGAGCAGGATGGGGGGAATTGTGCAGTCGATGGTGGACGCAGGGCTGTATTTGAACCCAACGCTGCGGGTAGGCGGAGGATTGGGAGCGCAACGCCACCGGGAAATGGGGCTGCATTATGAGGATTTCGAGTTGCTGATGAACAACTGGGGGCTGCGGTATGTGCCGCTGCGGTGGAAGCTGGCGAACTTGAAGGAATATCAAGAGATGGGGTTGTGGCACTGGGCGGACCTGACCCAGGAGGAGCAGGACTTGTTTCACCGGGGGTACGAGAATGCACGCCAGTTGGTGAAGGCGTTTGTGGATGCGGGGGGCAAGCTCTATGCCGGGACGGACTCTGCCAGCATGTCCGTCCCAGGCCTCTCCTTGCACCAGGAATTAGACCTGATTGTGGATTGCGGGGTGAGTCCGTTGCAGGCTTTGCAGGCGGCGACGATCCATCCAGCGGAGCTGATGCGGATGGAAGACCGATTGGGGACGATCGAGGTGGGCAAGGCGGGCGACGTGGTCGTGCTGGATGCCAACCCCCTGGAAGACATTCGCAATACCCGCAGGATTCATAGGGTGATCAGCCGGGGGCGGGTACTAGACGGCGAATACAACGCTGACTTCAAGAACCCAATGCCGAAGAATGATTGGGAGGGAAGCAGTCACTTCTTCCCCTCTCCCCGGATACTATGGGCAACGCCGGAGGCATTTGAGGAAGGCGAGCGAGAGGCGAGCCTGACCGTGCACGGGACGGGATTCATCCCCTATTCGTTCGTGCGACTGAACGGGGAGAAGCTGGAGACTGAATTTGTCAATGAGCGGGAGTTGCGAGCAGAAGTGCCGCCGGAGTTGCTGGAAACAGGCACCTATGCGGTCACGGTGGAAAATCCGGATTTTGGCTGGGGATCGAACCTTGCCAGAGGTGCGGGCGATATAGCTCATCTGGGGATTCGCGGACCCATTTCCAACGAGTTTCTGGTGTTGGTGAAACCGCAGGGCGGTGCGGCCATCTTTCCCCACCCCAGAGAGCAAACCAGATAATCCAGACAGGGGGGAGCAATGTCGACCTGACCGGCCTTTTTGGTACCAGCGGAAGTGGGAGAGAATCTCGCGAAGGAGGAAGCTGGAGATGTCGGTCAGGAAGCACAAGCCAGAACAGATCGTTCTCACATCACTTGGTACAAACTTCGGCCTGATCCACCAGTCGGCCGATTCTCCCGCGCTCCTAATACAAGAACAACAGAGAAAGTCGCTTATCGCGACCACTCCGGAAGGCGGGAAAGGCAACGAGCAGATCCCTCGCTCCGCTCGGGATGACACATCTCAATGCTTTCGATGGATCGGGGATGCTAGCGGAAAAGGTCTTTCTCGCGGGGGCGGATGAGGTCGGTGGCTTTGCCAGGGGCAGGGATCCAACAGAAATGGCGGATGACAGCGGCGGGGCGGCGGGAGATTTTTCCCATGACCAGTTCGGCGGCGGCGGCGAGCTCGTCGGCGGCGGCGACGACGGTGGCGGCGAGGACGTTGCCGTGGGGATCGGACTGCCTGCGGTAGTCAATGACTGGCTCGAAACCGGAGACGCCGATGGCGACGTTGGTGAGGCCCTCGCGCCAGGGACGGCCAAAGGTGTCGGAGATGAGCACGGCCACGTTGGCGCCGGCGCGGTGGGCGATCTTCTCGCGCAGGCGGCGCGCGGAGGCGTCGGGATCGCAGGGCAGCAGCGCCACCCAGCCGGCGGGGACGTTCGACGTATCGACGCCGGCGTTGGCGCAGACGAAGCCATGATGCGTCTCGACGACAATCAGTCCCGGTGCCGTCGGGCCAGAATCCATGCGGACGATGCGGCGGCTTTGTTGCAAGACGACTTCAACCAGCCGGGGGTCTTTCTTGAGCGTGAGAGCGAGAGAGCGCGCGAAAGTGGTGGGTTCGACGGTGGCGAGCTCGACGAGGCGGTCTTCAGCCTTGGAGACGATTTTCTGCGCAACGACGAGCACGTCGCCGTCGGTGAAGGACACTCCGCTGTCGGAAGCGGCCTGGCACAGCAACTCCGCGAGTGGTGCGCCAGAGGACAATTCCGGGAGGCCGCAGAGGGCGTGGATCTCCAGTTTCTCCGGGGCGGGGCGGGTGGACGGCTGCGAAGCCGGCGAGGGCGTTCCCGCAGCAGAATTTCGAGGAGAATCCAAGGGTAAATTCCAAGTCAATGCAATGAAGAACCCACGGCGCAAAACGTGCTCCGCGGCTACCACGCTACCATTGCCGTATTTCGCTTGACAAGGTTTGTTCCGGGGGACTAATTTCACAGGTTCGGGATAAACTAGGCGAGGACCCCAGCAATCGAAGGAGAGTTGCGTGATCGCGGCATTGCTTCCAGTTAAGGAATTCGAGAAGTCGAAGAATCGGCTGGCGGGTTATCTATCCGCGAAGGAGCGGATGGAGCTGGCGCGGACAATGTTCGAGGACGTTTGGGAAGTGCTGCTGGAGGCGACGGCTCGGAAGGACGGGTTGGGGCGGCTGCTGGTGGTCTCCGCCGAGCCCTACGTGGTGAGGCGCTGCCGGAAAGAAGGCGTGGAGTGCCTGGATGAGAAGGAATCCGGCACGCACAGTGATTCGGTGCGCCGGGGAACCGAGTGGGCGATGAGCCTGGGAGTCACTTGCCTGCTGTCGATTCCGATTGATTCGCCGGGCATGACCGCGACGGAAATCCTGACGCTGGCTCGGTTTGGACGGGAGCATTCGGTGGTACTGGTGCCTTCGGTGGACGGGAGCGGGACAAACGCGCTGGTGCGGACGCCGCCGGATGCGATCGATCCTCGTTTCGGGCCGGGGAGCTGTCGGCTGCATATCGAGGAAGCGGAGAAAAGGGGACTGGACTGGCTCGTGGTGAGACCACCGGGCCTGCTGACCGACATCGACACGCCGGAGGATGTGGAGGAATTTCTTCTGGCGATGCGTTCACGGGAGAGATCCGGGGAACGGCCGGTGCGTACGGCAGGGCTGCTGCGAGAGTGGTTCCGCGGGCGGAACAAGGTGCCGTAATGGACTGGGATCAGGATTCATTACTTCGGCGGGCCGTGGACGGGGAAGTGCTGAGCCGCGACGAGGCGCTGCGCTTGTACTGCTCGTCCGAAATGCCGCTCCCGGTGCTGGCCCATGCCGCAAGGGAACTCCGGAGCCGTGCAAAAGGCCAGACGGTCACTTACTCGCCGAAAGTCTTCCTGCCGCTGACAAATCTGTGCCGCGACCGCTGCCGGTACTGCACATTCCGCCGCGATCCGGGCGAAGAAGGCGCGCATTGGATGGAACCGGAAGAGGTTCTGGCCGTCGCGCGCGCCGGGGAAGAGTTGGGGTGCCGGGAAGCACTGTTGAGCCTGGGCGACCGTCCGGAGGCGGAATTTCCGGAAGCGCGCGCGTGGCTGCGGCGAAGGGGATTCCGGCGCACCATCGATTACGTGGCGTGGATCAGCGACCTCCTGCTAGACGAAACCAATCTCCTACCACACGCCAACCCGGGATTGATGGCGCGCGGCGATCTGGCGCGGCTGCGGGAGTCGAACGCCAGCCTCGGACTGATGCTGGAAAGCACGTCGACGGCACTGTTCGCTGCAGGCGCGGCACACGAAGGAGCAGTGGACAAGCTGCCGGAGAGACGGCTGCGGACGATTCGGGAAGCAGGGGAATCGAAGATCCCGTTTACAACGGGCATCCTGGTGGGGATCGGGGAGACGGATGAGGACGTGATCGACACGCTGGTCGCGATCCGCGCATTGCACGAGCGGTACGGACACGTGCAGGAAGTGATCGTGCAGAACTTTGTGCCGAAGCCGGAGATTCCCATGCGGGAGTGGCCGGGGCCCGATCCGCAGGCGTTCGCGCGCGTAGTGGCCATAGCGCGGCTGGTGCTGGGCGCGCAGATGAATCTGCAAGCGCCGCCGAACCTGAGTCCCGAGAATCTGGAGCTGCTGCTCGATTGCGGCATCAACGACTGGGGCGGGATCTCGCCGCTGACGCTCGACTTCATCAATCCGGAAGCACCGTGGCCGGAGGTCGAACGGCTGCGCGCGGTGACGTGTAATCAGGGACTGGAGTTGCGCGAGCGGTTCGCAATCTATCCCGAGTACGTGCGGAATCCTGAGTGGTACTCGGAGCGCGTGGGGCGGCGGTTGCGGGAACGGGCGGATGCGGAAGGATTTCCATTGGAAGCAAATGCACCGGCATCCCGGACCTGTAACGCGCCGGTGTGAGCAAAGCTGATGGCGATTAAACGAAACGTAACGCTGACGTTGCCGGAAGCACCGTACGAGGACCTGGCGGCAGGGCTGAGGCCTTCGCTGCGGACGGCGCTGGAAACAGCACTTGAGGGCAGGGAACTCGACGCCGAGCAGGCGCTGGCTGTAGCCGAGGCGCGCGGGGAAGAACTGGCGGCGGTGGCTGTCGTGGCCGACCGGCTGCGGCGCGAAACGGTGGGCGATGCCGTGACCTACGTCGTGAACCGGAACATCAATTTTACGAACATCTGCATTGTGGGTTGTACGTTCTGCTGCTTCGGGCAGAGCGCGCGGTCGCCGGAAGCGTACTGGCACTCGCTCGAAAGCGTGGGCGAGCTGGCAGCGGAGGCGTGGCGGCTGGGCGCAACGGAGGTCTGCGTTCAGGGCGGTCTGCCCCCGGAGCTCGACGGGTTCTACTACCGCAAGATTCTCGAAGCCATCAAGCAGCACGCGCCCGCGATCCATATCCATGCGTTTTCTCCGATGGAGGTGGTCTACGGCGTTGAGCGGACTGGGATGGCACTGCGGGATTATCTGAAGATGCTGCGCGAGGCAGGGCTCGGGAGCCTGCCGGGGACGGCGGCCGAGATTCTGGACGACCGGGTGCGCGGCGTGATTTCGCGCAAGAAGCTGATGCGGGAGCAGTGGATCGATGTGATTACCACCGCGCACGAGATTGGCATCCCGACGACCTCGACCATGATGTACGGGCACGTTGAAAGCCCGCGCGACTGGGTGAGCCACCTGCTGCTGCTGCGAGAGATGCAGCGGCGTTCCGGTGGGTTCACGGAGTTTGTGCCGCTGGGGTTCATCCACGAAAAAACGGCGCTCTACCGCACCGGACTGGCACGGCCGGGCAGCACCGTAGAAGAAGACGTGGCGGTGCACGCGCTAGCACGGATCGTGCTAAACCAGACGATTTCGAATCTACAGATTTCCTGGGTGAAGCTCGGATGGGACGTGTCGCGGCTGTGCCTGCGGGCCGGGGCGAACGACTGCGGCGGGACGCTGATGGAGGAACATATTTCGAGCGCGTCGGGCGAAGTCGCGGCGACGAGTGCAACACCGGAAGAGCTGCAGGCGTTCATCCTGTCCGAGGGGCGGGTACCGGTGGAGCGCTCGACGGCGTATCGGGTGCTGCGACGGTTTGAGGTGGTGGCATGAGCGGGACGACCGTTGCGGTCATTGGAGGGACCGGAGATCTGGGGTTTGGGTTGGTGCTGCGGTGGGCGCGCGCGGGCGTGCCGGTGGTGATCGGGTCACGCGACGAGAAGAAGGCGCAGGACGCGGGGGAGCGGGCGAAAAGCTTGCTCGGCTCGAATGTGCTGCCCGGGATCGAGACGAGTCCGGTCACAGGGATGGAGAATGCGAAAGCAGCGGCGCAAGCGGGAGTCGTGGTGATGGCTGTGCCGTTCCCGGCGCACGCGGCGATCCTGAAGAGCATACGGGGCGCGCTCCAGGAGGCGGCCGAAGGGACAGTCTTCGTAGACACGACGGTGCCGCTGGCGGCGACTGTGGGAGGGAAGCCGACGCGGCTGCTCGGCGTGTGGCAAGGGTCGGCGGCAGAGGCGGCTCGCGAGATGGTTCCCGCCAGGATCCCGGTGCTCGGCGCGTTTCACAATCTTTCAGCCGAGACGCTGCAAGACCTGGACGCGGTGCTGGATTGCGACATCCTGGTTTGCGGCGACAACGAATCGGCTAAACAGACGCTGTTTCCCTTGGTACAATTGATCGAGGGCCTGCGGCCGGTGGATGCCGGGCCGCTGGAAATGGCGCGCATCACCGAAGCCGTGACCGCATTGCTCATCTCCGTGAACCGGCGACACAAGGTGAAGCACAGCGGGATCCGGATCACGGGGATTTGAGATTTGCCACAGAGGCACAGAGAGCAGGGAGGAAGAGCAGATCCCTTGCTGCGCTCGGGATGACACGTTTTGATGCTTCCGCTCGGGATGGCACGTTTGCTATGGGAGTAAGGTTCACAGCGACGCATTGCCTGCTGGCGCTGGTGCTGGGAACGGCGTCGTGCACGTATCAGGCTCCGCAGGAAGAGGACTTCGAAGCGGGGATGCAGGCCTACGCACAGCAGGACTACGAAACCGCCATGGAGAAATGGCGGCCGCTGGCCGAGGACGGCAACACCAGCGCGCAGGTTAACATGGGCGTGATGTACTTCCAAGGGCTGGGCGTGCCGCGGGACTACGAGGAAGCGCTGAAGTGGTACAAGATGGCGGCGCTCAAAGGGCATGCGGAAGCGGAGTACAACCTGGGGCTGGCGTACGCGCAAGGGCGCGGCGAGCGACAGGACCAGCGGGAGGCGCTGCGCTGGTACCGGCAGTCGGCCGAGCGCGGATACGTTCCGGCTCAGATGATGCTGGCGAAGATGTACTACGAAGGGCAGGGCGTGGCGGTGAATCACGCTGAGGCGGCGCGCTGGTACCGCCAGGCTTCTTACCGGGGATTTCCCATTGCGCAGTACATGCTCGGGACGATGTACGCGACCGGGGAGGGCGTGGCGAAGGATTTGACTCAGGCGCACATGTGGCTGACTCTTTCGGCCTCGCAGAGCAACGAAGCCACAGGCCAGAACACGCTGCGGATCCGCGACCGGCTCGCGGAGCAGATGACCCCGGAGCAAATTCAGGAAGCCGAACGTCTGGCGCAGGAGTGGACCGCCGAAAGCGCGGGGGGCGGGAACTAGTCATAGGTTGCCCCTTCGGGGCAACGAAATCCAAAGCAACAACGAGAGGGTCGAGCAAGCGCGGCGAATCCAGGCGGAATCCGGCGCGCGAAGGAGTTTCGCGCAAACGGGAACCGTTTCCCGATGCGCCATCCGGCAGCCTCGCCCCGGAAGATTTTGTAGACGGGCTGACGGACGCCGCGTTTCCGCATCAGGCGAAGCTGCGGCATCCCGGGGTTTCTATCCTTCAACCGGGTTGCAAGACGCATTGGGATGGTTTTGCAGCAGGAGGCTTGCTAAACTGAGATGTAGAGAGGCGCACCCGCGCCGAGAGCGAGGTTTCCTCTTGCGATTGGTTTGTTTCCCACTCCGGATAAAGACAGGGTTGATTCTTTTTGCGCTGCTACTTGGCTTGGAAGCCGAAAGGCTGGCGGCTCAGGAAGGGGCGGATGGCCTTGAAGGAACTCCGGTTGTGGCGGTTCGCCATCAGCCGCAAGTTTCTCAAGTCCCGCCGATTGAACCGGAGGCGCTCGCGCGAATCGTGGAGTACCAGCCGGGCGAGCCCTACAGCGGAAGGAGAATTCGGGAGAGCATTGAACGGCTCTACGCGACCGGGCGCTTTGCCGACATCCAGGTGGACGCAGAGCTCGAACGGGGGGGCGTGGCGCTGACGTTTCTGACCCGAGGGAAATACTTTATCGGAGCCGTCTCGGTGCGCGGCGTAACGGCGCCGCCTTCGGAGAGCCAGTTGCGCGCCGCCGCGCGGCTTCGACTGGGCTTCCCTTACTCGGAAGAAGATCTCGCAACAGCCATTGAGGGGGTGCGGGAGGCGCTGCGGAACGAAGGATACTATCAGGCCATGATCGTTCCGCGCACGGAAGCAGATCCGGGAAGGAATCAGATCGACATCTTGTTGCAAGTCCAGCCCGGCGAGCGGGTGCGGTTCGGGCAGGTTGCGGTGACCGGAACGCCAGTGTTCCCGGCAGAGCGGCTGCGAGAGCAGGCGCGCTGGGATGAAGGGGAGGAGTTCGACTTCCGGCGCGTGCAGGACGGACTGGCGCAGCTGCAAGATCTGTATCGGGACGAGAACTTTCTGGAGGCGGAGATCCGGATCGCCCGCCGGACATACCGCCCCGAGACCGGCCGGCTGGACCTGGATCTGGAAGTCGCGGCGGGACAGCGCATTGCCATTGCCGTGACGGGGGCGGATCTGGACCGCTCGGATATGGAACGGCTGATTCCCATCTTTGAGGAACAGACACTCGATGAGGACCTGCTGCGCGAAGGAGAGCGCAACCTCGCGAATTACTTCCAAACCCAGGGCTATTTCGATGCCGGGGTGCAATACTTCCGTGATCCGGTTCCCAACGGCGATCTGGAAATTGAGTACCGGGTGGACTTGGGGACGCAGCATCGCCTGAACGCGGTTGCGTTCGAGGGCAACCGCTATTTCCGGGATGAAACCTTGCGGGAGCGGATGAGCATCGAGCCGGCCAGCCTGACGCAGCGACACGGGCGGTTCAACTCCAGTCTGGTGGAACAGGACCTGGCAGCTATCCGGGCCGTGTATCAGGCGAACGGGTTTTCCGGGATTGCAGTGACAGCGGAACGGTTCGATCGAGAGGAAGAATCCAATGGCGTCCTGGACGTGGTGATCACGGTAGAGGAAGGTCGGCAGATTCTGGTCGGGGAGTTCTCCCTGACCGGCAACCGTACGTTTCCGCAGGGGTTGCTGGAAGGGTATATCAACGCCGCCAGCGGGCAGCCGTACAGCGAAACCGTTATCGCCTCGGATCGGGACAACCTGCTGACGTTCTACTTCAACGAAGGCTTTCTGGAGGCGCAGTTCGAGTGGCAAGTGACGCCGTCGGAGGACGGGTCACGCATGAACCTGGAATACATTCTCGACGAAGGCGAGCGGGAGTTCGTGCAGCGCATTTACGTCAGCGGGCTTGAAAACGCACGGCTGGGAATCGTGACGCGGCAGTTGCAGTTCCGGGACGGCGATCCACTGAGCCAGGGAGAATTGATCGAGACGCAGCGGCTGCTGTACGACCTGGGGATTTTCAGCCAGGTGGAGATGGCGATCCAGAACCCGAACGGATCGGAGCGCGACCGGACGGTGCTGGTGAACCTGGAAGAAGCGCGGCGCTATACTCTGAAGATCGGCCTGGGGGCCGACGTCGGGCGGTTCGGGGGATCCCTTGGGGACGTGACGGATGTGGAAGGGGACACCGAGATCAGCCCCAACATCTCGTTCGACGTGACACGCCTGAACGTAGGAGGGCGGCCGCATACAGCAAGCATCCGGACGCGGTTCAGTACGCTGCAAAAGCGTGCCGGGCTGACCTACCTGGCGCCGCGCTTTCTGAACTATCCTTGGCTAAACGCGACGGCCACGGCGCTGTTCGATGAAACGCGGGACGTCCGGACCTTCACGGCGCGGCGGCTCGAATCAGCGCTGCAATTTGAGACGCAGTGGAGCCGCGTGACCACGCTGTTCCATCGCTATTCGTTTCGGCGGAACACTGTGGATACGTCCACGCTGCGAATTTCCGCGGCCCAGATTCCGATCGTCCGGCAGCCGGTGCTGGTGGGAATGCTGAGCCAGACCTGGGTCCGGGAAACGCGGGACAATCCGACCGACGCCCGGCGGGGCATGTTCAGCAGCGCGGATTTCGGCGCAGCAGCCAAGCAGATCGGATCGGAAGCGAGCTTTATGCGCCTTGTACTGCAAAACTCCTCCTATCATCCCTTCGGTAGCTTCACCATTGCGCGCTCGCACCAATTCGGGATGATGGTGCCGTTTGGGCAGGGGCGGATGGTGGAGGTCGAGGGCCTGACGTTGCGGACCAAAGACATTCCGATTTCGGAACGGTTCTTTGCCGGCGGCGGGAACTCACACCGGGGCTTTGCGGTGAATCAGGCCGGTCCGCGCGACCCTGAAACCGGTTTTGCAGTGGGCGGTAATGCACTGCTCTTCAACAGCGTTGAACTGCGGTTCCCGGTGTGGGGGCAGAGTTTCAGCGGCGTGCTGTTCCATGACATGGGCAACGTATTCGCCCGCGTCAAGGACCTAACGCTACGGCAGCGTCAGCGGGATGAACACGACTATCGCTACCTCGCGCACGCGATGGGACTCGGCCTGCGCTACCGCACGCCGGTCGGCCCGGTGCGGTTTGACATGGGCTACAACCTGAACCCGACGCGCGTCGCGCTGCAGGACGGGGGTGTCCAGACGCTTTCCCGGTGGCAGTTCCTGGTGAGCATCGGACAGAGTTTTTGAAGGCAGCGAATCGCAGATAGTGAATCGCGACGAGTGAAGCTGGAACGATGAACAAGAAACGTCTCATCCCGATACTCATGCTGGTCGTGTTGGCAGCGGCGGCGCGGGCCGAGATCGTGGACCGCATGGTGGCGGTGGCCGGAGACCGGGTGATTACCTGGAGCGATCTGGTGGCGGAAGCACACTATCAGGCATTCTTGGCAAACGAAGAGCCGCCGGGTGCAGAAGAACTGGCGCGGCCGGAAACCCGGGAGCCGATCCTGACGCGGTTGATTGACCGGCGGCTACTCGAACAGGACCGCGACGTGCTTCCGTTTGCGCCTCCTGACGGCAGTGAGACGGACCAGAAGCTGGACGAGCTGCGGCGGAAATTTCCGACTCCCGCAGCCTACCGCCAAGCCTTGATGCGAGCCCGTCTCAGCGAAGCGGACCTGCGGACGCGTCTGGAGCGCGAGACCAACTTAATGGCCTTCGTGGACCGCCGCTTGCGTCCCCAGGTACGGCTCGATGCGCTGGAGACGGAGCTCTACTACCTGGAGACGTTCGAACCGGAATTGCGGCGGCAGGGACAAAGCGAGAATCCTCCGCTCGCCGAGGTGCGGGAGCAGATCGAAGAGATCCTTGCCGAGCGTCAGATGAATCAACGGCTCGAACAATGGCTGCGCGACCTGCGGGTGCGGATGGGCGTGACAATCCTGCCGCAGACGGCGGAAAGCAGATAGAGGAGCGAATCGGTTGTCGAATCGCGACACAGAAGGAGCCGGCCCGGCCATGAAGAATGGCGAGACCCAACCGAAACCGCGGCGGAAGCGCTGGCCGCGATGGTACGTGTACGTTCTGGCGGTCGTCTGCGCGTTGGTGTGGGGAGTTGGGCACGTACTTCAGCAGGGGTGGGTGCAGGAGTTGGTCGCGCAGCGGCTCGCCGAGTCGGTCGAGCGCTCCACAGGCCTGGGGGTAGAGTGGGAAAGTTTCTGGTTCGATCCGTGGCGGCTGGAAGTCAGCATACTGGGGCTGACGCTCCGCGGGCGGGAAGGGCCGGAAGATCCCCCGCTGTTTGCCGCGGACCAGATCGAGACACAATGGAACCTGATCTCGATATGGAACCTGAGCGCTGACCTAACGCGGATGCGGGTACTCAATCCTCGCATTGCCATTGCGGTCTCAGTGGATGGCGAGAGTAACCTGCCGGTGCGGCCCCCGGCGACGGCAGACGACGGCGCATGGATAGAACAATTGTTTTCCCTCCAGATTCGCCGCCTGGAAGCGCTACAGGGCGAACTGCGCTGGAACGACTTCAGCCGGCCGCTAAACTTCCGAGCTGACAACATCGTGGCCAGGCTCGCTGCCGAAGAAGGGTCGGACCGCTACGCAGGGCGGCTGGAATATCAGAACGGCACGGTTGCGGTCGGAAGCAGGCCGCTGATTGCGTCCCGGGTGCGGGCGCAATTTCACCTGTATCCCAAACGTGCCGAGATCGAGTCGCTGGAATGGCTGACAGAGCGCTCACGGCTTTCCGCGCGGGGCACCGTCGAGGATTTCAGCGCCCCCAAGGTTCAATTCCAGTATGAATTGCAGCTCGATCTGCGCGAAGCAGGCGACATGCTCGGCAGCCCCGGATGGACGGGTAACGTCCAGTGGAACGGACAGGGAGGGCCGAGCGACGCGGGATGGGAATTCGCGGGAGACCTCGGGGTGCAGATCCCTGCGAACGGCATCCCTGTGCTGCGTGGCGTGCCGTGGAATGCCGAATCGAGCCTTCATCTGGTGGTGGGAAATGCAGGGGCAGAAGCCCCGGGCTCCCTGTCGTGGCGGGCACAGTTGGAATCGTTGCAGGTCACGGCGCTAGGCGGACGGCTGGCGGGTTCCGGCAGCGTCGAAAGCGGCACGGCGGCGCCGACGGCGAGCCTCGATTTGAACGCGGAACGCATCAGCTTGCCCGCGCTGCTGCGGCTAGCGTCAACGGCTCGCTTTCCGACGGAGCAGTTAGGTTGGGGCGGAATGGTTTCCGGCTCCTCGCAGATTGAATTCGCGGGAGCGGGCGAAGACCTGTGGATCCGGGGCGACTGGCTCGTCCAGCCTCCGGCGGTAGTGCCGCAAGGCTTCGTCCCGGTTTCCGGAAGACTCCGGGGCGGCTATCAAGCTGCCGGGCAGCGGGTTGAGATACAGGCGCTGGAACTGAATCTTCCGAAAACCCAGTTGAACGCCAGCGGCCGGCTCGACCAGCGGGACTCGGAGTTTGACTTGGAAATCGAGACTACGCGCCTCGAAGAGCCCTGGATGCTCGCGAAGTGGCTAGGAGCCGATTTCGACGAGCCTCCGATACGGTTATCGGACCAGGGCAAAGCGGAGGCGCAAGTGCTCTGGACCGGCGGCGTCTCGAATCCGGAGCTGGGCGGCCGCGTGAGGCTAGCCGAGTTTACCTACCAAGATGTCGAATGGGACGAATTCTCCGGCGCAATCCGATACCGGCACGCTCCCGTGAGCGGAGCGGAGCCCCGCTTGGCGAGGTTGGAATTTGAATCCGGGCGATTGATGAAGGGACGGTCGAGTGCTGAGTTCGTAGTACGCGTGAACCTGCAGGGCAACGCCCTGGCCCGCAGCAGCCCGTTTCTCGCAGAGGGAACCCTGCACAACGCCGATCTCTCAGAACTGCAGCGCCTACTGGGAGTTTCCTATCCGGTGCAGGGGACGCTGGGTGCGACCCTGCGGGCATCCGGCACGTTGGACGATCCCCGCGGCGAAGGAACGGTGACGATCGAGAACGGTTCGGCCTACAGCGAGCCGTTCGACCGTCTGACCGCTCAGGTAGCGGCTGAGAACCGCGACACGATTTCCGCGAGCCAGGTCCGCATCGAGGGAGGCGGTGCGGTTGTGACGGGCAGCGGAACGGTCAACCGGGAAACAGAGGAATTCCGATTCATGATGACGGGAGCGGACCTGGAACTGAGCCAGCTCGGTTTCCTCAAGAACGACCGGCTGGCGCTTTCCGGCGTGGCACAGGTTGCACTGGCGGGGGAGGGAACGCCCAGCAGCCCGACGGTTCGGGGCAACATCGAGATCCGGGACCTTGGGTTGAACGGAGAAGAAGCGGGCGCTGTCTCCCTCGGCATCGAAACACGCCAGGGAAGGATGGTGCTGGGTGGGACGACCCGGTTGTTCGGAACCGACATGCGCATCGCAGGGGAAACGCGGCTGCAAGAGCCCTATCCGACCACGGGCCGCATGGAATTCGCCGCGATCGAAATCGAGCGCCTGATCCGAACCTTCCGCGAGCTTCCTGAGAACCTTACAGGGGTGGCGGACGGCATACTCGAAGTCGAGGGGGATCTGCGGAATCCGGAAGCTTTGCTGGTGCGCGGGGATTTGTCGAGACTGGACGCCACGCTGCGCAACGTGGAATTCCAGAACAGCAGTCCGGTGCGGTTTCGATATCAGAACCAGCGGGTCCACCTGGAGCAGCTTCACCTGACGGGCCCCAGCCTGGACCTCGAATCGACGGGAGATATCCAGGTTGCGGACGACCCGGTGCTGAATCTGACGGCGCGGGGAAGCGCGGACCTGTCCACGTTGCCGGGACTCGATCCGGAGCTCGAAATCGTGGGCCGGGTTACGCTGGACGCGCTGTTGAGCGGCACCATCGGCCGGCCCGTCTGGCGAGGCACCCTGCGTCTGGAGGACGGCAGCGTGCGGCATGAGGATCTGCCAAACAGCCTCACTACGGTGCAGGGAACGGTGGTGTTCGACGGCAACCGCGGATTCCTGGAAAACTTTACCGCCGAAAGTGGAGGGAGCCCAGTCCGGCTGAGCGGATTCTTTGCTTACGAGAGCGGTCCGGGGCTGCGAGTGCAGCTGACCGCAGACGTGGACGGGGTGCGCGTGCGATATCCGGCGGGCGTCAGCACAATGCTGGGAGGGCAGCTGACGCTGAGCGGCACGACAGCGAACAGCCTGCTCACCGGGCGGATGGTGATCCAGCGAGAGAGCATCAGCCCGAACTTCGACCTGGCGCGCGCTCTGACCGGATCGCGCGGCGCGGCCGGGGGAGCTGCTGCAGAAGGCTTCCTGCGCAATATGCGGCTCGATCTGGAAGTTACTTCCGCGCCGGACATTCGTCTGGAAACCACCACAGCCAGAAATCTCCAGGGTGACGTTGAACTGCGCATTCGGGGCACGCTCGAACGCCCCATCCTGCTGGGGCGCATCGGCATCCAGCAGGGGGAACTTTCGTTCGCAGGGAGGCGCTACACCGTGAGCCGCGGAGAAGTGACGTTCGCCAACCCATTTCGCATCGAGCCCGTGCTGAGCCTGAGCGTGCAGGCGCGCGTGCAGCAGTATGATATTTCGATGGACTTCATCGGTCCGCCAGACCGTCTCACGCTGACGTATCGCTCGGACCCGCCGCTGCCGACACAGGGCATTCTGGCGCTGCTGGTGGCGGGCAGCTATTCGACGACCACGACGGAAGCGACCGCCACTCAGCCCGTCCCCGAACTGGGCGCCACTTCACTGCTGTCCCAGGCGCTGACGGCGCAGGTCGGCAACCGCTTGGACCGCCTCTTCGGCGCGGGCCTCATCCGCGTAGACCCGCAGTTGTCAGGGCTCGACCGTCCGCTGGACGCCAGCGTCGCCTTCGAACAGCAGATTCGGGACAACCTCACGGTGACCTATATCACCAATGTGGCCTCGGTCCGCGAGCAGATCATCCGAGGCGAATGGGCCATCAGCCCACGCTATTCGCTGGCGGCGGTTCGGGATCAGAACGGCTTGGTGGGAGTGAATCTGCAGATGACGCTGCGCTTCCCGTAAGGTCGTAACGGAATGGAGTCAGAAAACAAAACGAGCCGTGGATTTTTCTCGGGATTCGTCCGGCGCAGGAACGGAAGCCGCAGAGACTCGGCGACGGCGACACTCGAATGGGCGCAAGAGCAACGCCACGCCATGGTCGAGGTGCAGCTCCGGCGACGGGGGATCCGAGACGAGCGAGTCCTGGCAGCCATGAGCCAGGTCCCGCGCCACGAGTTCGTGCCGCCGGAACTGCTGCGCGAGGCTTATGACGATCATCCGCTCCCGATCGGCGGAGGGCAGACCATTTCGCAGCCCTACATCGTCGCCGCGATGGTCGAATCCCTGTCCCTCCGAGGAACCGAGTGTGTGCTGGAAGTCGGGACCGGATCGGGCTACCAGACCGCCGTGTTGGCCCGGCTGGCGGCGCGCGTCTATACCATCGAGTGCGACCCCACGCTGGCGCGAACGGCTCAGGAACGGCTCGACCGCCTTGGACTCGGGGACAAGGTGGAAGTGATCGAGGGCGACGGCAGCGGCGGCTACGTGCCCGCGGCTCCGTATGACGCCATTCTGGTTGCGGCAGCCGCTCCTGACGTGCCCATGCAGTTCGTCGAGCAGCTGGTCGAGGGTGGACGGCTGGCAATTCCAGTCGGCGACCGCGAGAGCCAGGAACTGCGCCTGATCCGCAAGTCCGGCGGAAGCCCGGAGGTCAGCAAGCTCGGCTACTGCCGGTTCGTGCCGCTGCTCGGCGCCTACGGGTGGGAGAAGATCTAGAAGTGGCTTGCACGAATCGGCAAACTGCTCGAACCGCTGCGAAATGGATATGAAGTGGTTGTGGGATCGTACCGTCCCCCACCCTCCCTAGTTCCCATTTCTCCATTGTTGCGCGATCATTTCGACGACGTCTTCGGTGGGGTGCTTCGACGTGTCAGCCACCAGATCGGCCTGGGAATAGAGCGGCTCGCGGGCGCGGAGCAGCGCCTTGAGCTCATCCTTGGCGGACGGGTTGTTGACCATCGGCCGCAAATCACCTTGTGCCACGACGCGGTCCCAGTGGTCCTTAGCTCGCGCCTTCAGCCAGACCGTGTGGCATTGGCGGCGGACCAGCCCCCAGGTCTCCGGGTGCGTCACCACCGACCCGCCTGTCGCGAGCACCACGGGCGGCGAGCCGGTCAGGAGCTTTTCCGCCGCGTCGCGCTCCAGCCGCCGGTAGTAACTCTCGCCGTGCAGCGTGAACAGCTCGACCAGAGACATCCCCGCCTCGCGCTCGATCAACTGGTCGAGTTCGATGAACGGAATTCCCAGGCGGGCCGCCACGCGCTCGCCGATCGTCGACTTGCCGGCTCCGCGCACGCCCACCAGCGCGATGCTCTTGGGAAACTGCTTGCGCTGTCGGCGCGATAGCCAGGCGGAAAGCTCTTCGAGCTCCTCGGCGCTGCAGTTTTCGATCAGTTCCCAGACACGCGCCCGCAACGAGCGGTCGCCCGAGAAAGCCGGAATCACGCTTTGCAGCGGCTGTTTCAGCGCCGCGGCAATTCCCGCCAGCCTCGCCACAGAAATGTTTCCGCGGCCCGCTTCGAGTTCCGAGAGAAAGCGGGGCGAGATCTCTGCTAGTCGCGCCAGTTCCTGCAGACTCAGTCGGGCCTCCGTGCGCATCGTGCGTACCCGTACGCCCAAGGCAGCCAAGAACCCTTCGGGCTCGTGTTTGTGCTTGGATAGAGTGGACATAAATGAATTATATTTCTCTTTAAAAAAAAGTCAAGATGCATTAAAATGCCCATTGTAAGCTATGGATAAGCAGGGTGGTCGCAGAGCCCCCCTGCAGGATGGCAGGCAACATAGTCGCCGGCAGGCCAGAGAAAGGAGGAAGCCAGATGTTAACGAAGAAATCGAGAGTGAGCACGTTTGACGATTGGGTGGACTATTTTCATCAATGGCGAACCGATATCGGGTACCCAACCGACCTGCTGGGGAAAGAGTATCTGTGGGAGACGAAGATGAGCGATCTCGAGAGCGACGAGATCGAGTTCGGTCACTTTGCGGGTCAGAAGAAGTGGGAAAAGGTCGCCGATATCCCGGACCAGAGGATCAAGGATGCGTTGCTTCACCTGATTGATTACCAGGGCGACACAGAGTTTGCATCGGTGGAACAGCAGAGGAACCTCCTGGAGCGCGCTCCGACACACTATGACCTGGAAGCCATTCTACGGGTCAATCGCGAGGAGATGCGGCATGGCTGGCAGATGAGCTGTCTGCTGGTGAGGCACTTCGGGGATTCGGGGAAGCAGCGGTCGGAACGGCTGCTGGAGCGCCGTGCCTCAGAGCATACGCGGCTGCTGGGGTCGTTCAACGAACCGGTTACGCACTGGCTGGACTTCTTCACCTATACCGATTTCATCGACCGCGACGGCAAGTACCAGTTGAACATGCTGAGCCGAAGTGCGTTTGCACCGCTGGCGCAGAGCATGCGTCCGATGCTGCAGGAAGAGGCGTATCACCTGCTGATGGGGAATACGGGGCTGATGCGAATCGTGAAGGCGGGCAAGATTCCGACGACGCTCATCCAGAAGTACTTCAACAAGTGGCTCTCGACAGCGCACGACCTGTTCGGGCAGGACCATTCCTCGACGGCGCACTGGGCTTACCTGTGGGGCCTGAAAGGGCGTTACGACGAGCACCTGTTCGACGGCCCGCCGGAGATGGATGCGATCAATGCGGAGTCGCGCGGACAGTACCACCGGGAAGTGCAGGCGATCATCGACGGGCTGAACCGGAACGAACCAGAGGATCAGCCAAAGCTGTTCATCCCCGACGAGAAGTTCAACCGCGACATCGGTGATTTCGCCGGGAAGTGCTACTCGGTGACGGGAGAACCCATTGAACCGGAGGAGTACGAAGCGTACAAGAAAGAAGTCTTGCCTTCTCCGGAAGACGAACAGTTCATCATTACTCTGGAGAAGGACAAGGGATGGATCATCGACCCGGAACAGGCGCAGCGGCCGAGGTAAGCGCGGTGGCGGATGAAAAGCGGTACGTCTTTGTTTGTATGAATGCAGACTGCCGCGTGCGCGGCGCGGGAGAAGTCATGGAACGCCTTCAGGAGCGCATGCAGGGCGAAAAGTTTGGTAATTGCGAGCTACGGCCCTACATGTGCTTCGGAGGCTGTCACGAGGGCCCGAACGTGGTGATTTACCCGGACAAGGTGTGGTACGGCGAAGTTCAGAAAGAGGACGCCGACCGCATCGTGGACGACCACCTCAAGAGGGGCGAAACGATCACGTCCCTGACCGGCAAGGTGGACAAAGGACTCGAAGAAATGATCTTCCAGTTGCTGGACTCCGGGATTTTCTGACCGCCTCGGGCCGCCCTGCAATCTTTGGATCTCCCAGTTGCAGTTCCTGCAAGAAGAACTCGTCTTGGCTGACGTGCGTTTCCTGCCTGCACTGGGGCGAACATAATGAGCGTAGCCCCCTCTTGCGTGGGCAAGAAACCCGCTGTTAGAATCCAGACGACCTTCTGTGCCGGGGAGGCGGGGGATCGGGAGCACGGTCTAATCCAGAGGCAGGACAATGGAGTATCTCGTTTGGCTCGAAGCGACCGCTCTGAGCACCTGGCTGCGCGAGTCGCTCTCGTTGCTGGCGTTTCCGTTTGTTCTGGTTCTCCACACGGTAGGCATGGGATTCCTGGTGGGCGCCAGCGCGGCGATTGATCTGCGCGTTTTGGGCGTGGCGTCCGGTGTGCCGCTCAAGCCGATGGAACGGTTCTACACGGTGATCTGGGCCGCCTTCTTGATCAATGCCGTCTCCGGGGTCCTCCTCCTGATCGCATATCCTGCCAAGGCGCTGACGAATCCGCTGTTTTATTTCAAGCTCCTCTTGATTGGGATGGCCGTGGCGACGGCGCTGCTGCTACGCAGGCACGTGTTCCACGATCTGGATCTTGACAGCAGCCCGGTGTCCAAGAGAGGACGAGTGTTAGCGGGCATCTCGCTGGTGCTGTGGGCGGCGGCGATCATGGCAGGCCGGTTCCTGGCATACACGCACACATATCTGACGGCCGCCGAAGCAGTTGCGGGGAGTTGACGGCACCGGAGGGCGCAATGGAGCAAGCTCTGGTCGTTTGGCTGCGTCAGACAATGCTATCCTCGCTGGTGACGGGGAATGTGTGGGTGTGGCCGACTTTGGAGACGCTCCATTTCTTCGGGCTGTCTCTGCTGATCGGGACCATCGGGGTCTTCGACCTGCGGCTGCTGGGAATGGCGAAGGGCCTTCCGGCCAAACCGATGAGCCGGCTTATCCCGTGGGGGATTGCCGGGTTCCTTCTGAATGTGGTAACGGGCGTGCTTTTCTTTGTCGGGGAGCCGGCGAATTACGTCAATAATATTGCGTTCTATTGCAAGATGACCTTCGTGGGGCTGGCGGGAGTCAACGTGCTGGTATTCTATCTGACAGTGGCGAAGCGAGTGGAGGCGCTGGGTCCAGGCGAGGACTCGCCTTGGGGTGCAAAGCTGATCGCGGCAGCGTCCTTGCTGCTCTGGATCGGAATCATGGCGGCCGGGCGGCTGCTGACCTTTTACCACGACCACGGACTCGGCCAAATCATTGAATAGACAGGTTCTTGTGAAGGAGAAAACAAAATGAAGTACCTTGCAATTTTGTTGCTTCCGCTGGCATTGAGCGCGCAGTCACTGACGGGCGTGATTGACATCCACGCCCATGCTGATCCTGACGACAGCACCAAGCGGCCGCGCTCGATTGACGTAATTGATCTGGCGAAACTCGCCAAGGACAGCGGCATGCGCGGTTTCGTCCTTAAGAATCATTACGAGTCGACGGCCAGCACAGCGTATGTGGTGCGGCAAGCCGTACCGGGGATCGAAGTGTTCGGGATGCTGGTGCTCAACCGGCACGTGGGAGGCATCAACCCGGCGGCGGTCGAATACTTTACCAGTACCAAGGGCGGCTGGGGCCGGATTGTGTCGATGCCGACGGAGGATGCCGAAAACCAAGTGCGGTATGAGAATTCGAACCGGCCGCATGTTCCGATCTCCCGTAACGGGCAGTTGCTGCCGGAGGTGAGGGAAGTCCTGGGGATGATCGCGCAGAGCAACCTGGCGCTCGCGACCGGGCATTCCTCCGCTGAGGAAAACCTGCTTCTGCTGCGCGAAGCGCGCAACCTCGGTGTCCAGAAGATCATTGTCACGCATCCGCTCGGGCGGGCCATAACAATGACCATTCCGCAGATGCAGGAAGCAGCGCGGCTGGGGGCATTTCTTGAGATCGTAACCTACCAGCGCCGGACGTCGAACAACCCTCCGATCACGACGGAAGAACACATCGAGACGCTGCGCGGCGTTGGCATCGAGCACTTCATACTATCGACCGACACCGGACAGGGAGGCAATCCGCTCCATCCGGATGCTTTCGCGACTCTGTTCGCGACGCTGCGCGAGCGGGGGTTCACGCAGGCTGAGATCGACCGCATGGCGAAGCAGAATCCGGCTACGCTGCTGGGGCTGGAGTAACTATGGCCGCGGGTTTAGAAGCGGAATTCAAGAGGAAGACGATGAAGATCGCCTTACACGGAGTCACGTTCTTGCTGGCCATATCGATTTCTGCGCTGCCTGCGGGGGCGCAAAATGGGGCGACGCACGGGGAGTGGCATTACTACGGAGGGGACAGCGGAAACACGAAGTATTCGCCACTCGAACAGATCAACCGCGACAATGTCCAGGACCTGGAGATCGCGTGGCGCTGGAAGTCCGACAATTTCGGTACGACGCCCCAATTTCTGTATGAGCCGACTCCCTTGATGATTGACGGAGTGCTCTACACGACAGCCGGGAACCGGCGCGTGGTGGTGGCGATTGACGCCGGGACAGGCGAGACCTTGTGGATGTACCGTCTGGACGAGGGGCAGCGCGGTGAGAACGCGCCCCGCCGCAATGCCGGGCGTGGCGTAGCTTACTGGTCCGACGGAAGCGAGGGAAGGATTTTTCTGATTACTCCCGGATACCATCTGGTGTCGCTCGACCCGCAGACCGGGCGCCCGGACCCAGGGTTCGGTAGCAACGGGATTGTAGACCTGAAGCAGGAGCTCGACCGGTCGGTGGACCCGATCGAAACGAACGTCGGGTCGAGCTCGCCGCCGATCGTGGTTGGAGACGTGGTGGTGGTCGGCGCGGCGTTGTTGCCCGGGAGTGCGCCCCGGTCGCGGGAGAATGCGCCCGGTTTTATTCGCGGCTACGACGTGCGAACCGGTGAGCGGCTCTGGATCTTCCATACCATCCCGTTGCCGGGCGAGTTCGGAAACGAGACGTGGGAGGGCGACTCGTGGCAGTACACGGGAAACACCGGAGCGTGGACGCTGCTGGCGGCCGATCAGGAGCTCGGCTACGTGTACATTCCGGTCGAGGACGCCACGGGAGACTATTACGGCGGGCACCGGCTGGGTGACAATCTGTTTTCCTCCAGCCTGGTGTGCCTCGACGCACGCACGGGCCGGCGCGTCTGGCATTACCAATTGGTGCATCACGACATCTGGGACTACGATGCGGCGTCGCCTCCCATCCTGCTTGACGTCACCGTCGAAGGGCAGCCCAGAAAACTGGTCGTTCAGTTGACCAAGCAGGCGTTCGCCTATGTCTTCGACCGCGTTAGCGGAGAGCCGATCTGGCCCATCGTGGAGCATCCCGTAGGAGTGTCGGACATTCCCGGCGAGCGTACAGCCCCGACGCAGCCCTTCCCAACGAAGCCTGCGCCCTTCGACTTGCAAGGGATCACAACCGACGACCTGATTGATATCACTCCGCAATTGCGGGCAGAAGCGCTCGAAATCGCCTCGCAGTACCGCCTTGGACCTCTGTTCACGCCTCCCGCTCGCGCGGAAAACCCGGACGGCACAAAAGGAATGATCATGTCGCCAGGCTCCGGCGGCGGAGCAAACTGGGACAGCGGCGCGGCGGACCCAGAAACCGGAGTGGTCTACGTTACTTCGCAGACCAGCCTGAGCCTCCGGGCGCTGGCCCCGAGTCCCAACTCCGACATGAACTTCGTGGCCCGCCAATTGGACGCGGAAGGACCACGCGGGTTCCCGCTGACCAAACCTCCCTGGGGGCGCATCACGGCGATAGATTTGAAAACCGGGGAGCACCAGTGGATGGTTCCGAACGGCGACACGCCCGAAGAGGTGGAAAATCTCCCCGAATTGCAAGGTCGAACCATCCCCAACACGGGAAAGAGCGTTCGCGGGGGCACGCTAGTCACGAAGACCCTGCTCTTTGCCGGGGCAGCGGAGCCAAACGTGCTCTACGGCGAGCCGCTCCTCCGTGCCTACGACAAACAAACAGGCGCCCGCATCGCGACGATTGATCTGCCCGCAATGGCCATGGGTGTCCCGATGACGTACCTGCACAACGGCAAGCAGTACATCGTGGTTGCGGTCGGCGGGCGGAATCATCCAGGGGAACTGGTGGCGCTGACGCTGCCGTGAAATGGTGGTAGGAATGCCGCTTCGGTAGTCTACGCCGCAAGCGAGGGAAGGGCCGGCTAGGGAGCCTGAGCGGCGGAGGGTTCCGGGGGCGCAGCCGGGCTTGCTTCCGGAAAGACCTGCAGGCCCTCGATCATGCTCCAGGCGAGAGCCGCCGTTTCCATAAGAAAGGTCTTGGCCCAGCGCCGCCGCCGCCACCAGTGGGGGTCCCAATACTCCGAGTCGTAGGCCGGGTGGACGCTCACTGCGATGCCGCTGCCGGAAAAGACGCGGCGGAAGGTGGAACGCGTGCGGCGCGTGTGATATTCCGAGGTCACGATGATCGCGTCCTGTGCTCCCAGTTCGCGCAGGCAGGCGAGCAAAAATTGCGCCTCTTCCCGGGTATTGTCGGCATGGTTCTCGCAGAATTGCAACTTGTTCTGGGGGAACCCCTCCTTCCGCAGGTATGCCTCGACCAACTCGTGAACCGGCTGATTGTAGTACGGCTCGCTGTCCACACTGACCAGCAGGACCGGCGCGTACCTTCTTTCCACCACGCGCGCGGCTTCTTCCATGCGGGTTCGCTCCTGGGCGGGCGAGCCTCGGAGAGAGACTACCGCGTCGGCGGGCTCGAGGCCGTCGGCGACCACCAAATGTCCTGCAATCCATGCCATGGAATATGGATTCGCGATGGCAACGGCGAGGAACAAAAAGCCGACCAGAGAAAATAGCTGTTGGATCACCGCTTCACCACCCCGTCCTGGCTGAAGCTGCCTAATATCTCCGAAAGGCAGAGGCCGGTTTCGCAGGAAATCTCCATCGTTTACTATTCTACCGTTCTCGCGTTCTCGCGACTTGGAATGATGGAGATTCGAAGGGGTTAGGAAACTGGTTCAGTCCGTGCAGGCGCAACGGTAACTTGCGACAACCGTTTTCGGTTCTTTCGGTTCCTTCGGTTCCTTCGGTTCTTTCGGAACTCTCGACAGAGCATTTCCGTACAGTTTTATGGGGTATATGGATAGATTCGACCATTTTCCGGGTGGGTGTAGCACAGCCGCCAAAGTAGGGACAGGCCGCCAGGCATTTCCTCTTACGGGCAGGCAGGCCTGTCCCGAGCGAAGTCGAGGGAAATGCCTGCCCTACCTGCGGGCTATACAGCAATGCTGAAAATGGTCTAACTGGCCGAGCCACGCCAGAATGTACCTAAAACCGCTCTTCAAGATTTGCCGGTCGTGGCAGCTCAACACTGACGGAGGCAGTTCGACCCCGGGACCGTACTGACGCATGCCGGAGACGAACAGCGAATCACAGGACGGGCAAAAGGCTTGCCAGCAGAGCTGCGGCGATCAATCCGGCCGCCAAGTCGTCCCCCATTATGCCCCATGCGCCCGGCAACCGCTCCAGCTTCCTGATGGGAAACGGCTTGATGGCGTCGAGGGCCCGGAAGAACAAAAAACCTGTCGCAACGGAGATCCAATACGAGGTCGTCGTCGAGACTTCCAGGGGGAGCGGAGCCAGGGCAACCATCTGCCCGGCGACCTCGTCGAGCACGATTACCTGCGGGTCGTGTTCCCGGAACCCAGGCAGGGCAACGGCGACCACCCAAAGCGAAAGCGCGACGACTGCGACCATTCCGGCCCCCAGAACCCAGCCGGGATACTCGGTCGTTCGCGCCAGGGCTGCCAGACCCATGTACAGGACGATCCCCTGAGCCGAGCCGTACGTCCCGGGCATCACGGGGAGGTATCCGGCACCGAGGCCGGTGGCGATCCGTACGGCCCAGCGGGAGGTTCTTGCTGGAGAGTCGGTAAGCGGAGAGTGGGCGCTGCGATGCCCCATTTGGCTCTGCTTGCTATTGAATGACTTCGTAAATCAGCGCAGGAGCTTCCGAAGCCGTGGCAGAAATGCGGAAAGCGTCTTCCACCGTTTGCGAAGCTTCCTCCAAGTGCGTGTCCGAATTGTAATAGATCGCGCAAAGGGGTTCGCCGGCCTGGATGCGATCACCAACTTTGTGTTCCAGCACGATACCAACTGCAGGGTCGAGTTTCGATTCCATCGTCTCGCGCCCGGCCCCGAGCAGCATAGCGGCCTGGCCAATATCATCGGCTGCGATGCGGGAGACGTAACCGGCGCGCGGCGAAGATATGACAAATTCGGCCGAGGCCGTGGGCAGCATCTCAAAGCTGTCCACCACCTGCGGATTTGCCCCCTGGAACTCGACCATCTGACGGAACTTCTTCAGAGCCGATCCGTCGTTCAGCAATTGGAAAAGCTGGCCCTTTGCGTTTTCCACCGTTTGATCCGGCCGCGCCATGGTCAGCATCCGCGAGCCCAACTCGAGCGAAATTCCGACCAGGTCGGGTGGCCCGTTTCCACGCATGGTCTCCACGGCTTCCATCACTTCCAGAGCATTCCCGACGGCGTTCCCGAGCGGCTGGTTCATGTCGGTCACAACACAAACCGCCTTTTTGCCGAGCCGTTTGGCTACGGTCACGAGCGTCTGCGCCAGCCGCCGCGAGTCGGTAATCTTCGAAAGCAAGGCCCCGGCTCCGGTCTTGACGTCGAAAACCACGCCGTCGGTTCCCTCGGACAGCTTTAGAGCCAGGATGGAAGCTGCCATGAGCGGTATACTTTCCACGGTAGCCGTGTCGTGCCGCAGCCGATTGAGCTTCAGGTCAGCCGGCACAAGCTCCTCCGTCGGGTTGTTCATGGCCAAGCCAACGTTGCGGAGAAGTGTCGAGAATTCCGTGGTTTTGAGTCGAGCGTTGAACCCCGGGATGGACTCGATCTTGTCCAGCGTTCCGCCGGTATGGGCCAATCCCCGCCCGACAGTCATTGGGACGCTTACCCCAGCGGCGGCCACCAGCGGTCCCACGATCAGGCTGGTCTTGTCTCCCACTCCTCCCGTCGAGTGCTTCCCGATCTTGGGTCCCGGCAGGCTGCCAAGGTCCAACGGAGGAGCCATCTGCAGCATGCTCTCCGTCCAATCCACCGTTTCCTGGTCATTGAGGCCAGAGAAAAAGACCGCCATCAGCATGGCGGCAATCTGGTAATCGGGGATCTTTTCTTCCACGGCACCCTGCAGGAAAAAATCAACTTCTTCTCGGACGAGGTCTTCTCCGCCGCGCTTTCTGTGGATCAGGTCAATCACTCGCATAGGAATCGCTTTATCTCCAAGTGGGTAAAAAACAACCGAGAAAACCAGGTCCCCGGACTGGAACTACACAGATTTAGGACACTACCACGAGCGGGCAGAATTGCAAAGGGATTTTTCCGCCGGGTCTCGGGCGAAAGAGGTCCTTCGAGACCCCAGGTCGCATGATGCAACGCTTATCGAATCAAACCATTGGCGGCCCGCCAGGGGGCCGGCTGGAGAAACAAGTCAAAGTTTGTGGAGGGCCGCGCTACACCAACCCTGAAAATGGCTTAGCCGATCGGAACCCTGCATCATCAGAGATTGGTACTTATATATTGGTACTTATATAACTGGACGCCGCGTCGTCAAGTCCAACGACGCGGCGTCCAGTCTCAAATCCCCTCAGACGGACCCCTGCTCAGCCCCTTGCTCAGAAGGAATAGCTGAGACGGGTGTAGTAAAAGCTGCCATTGAAGCCGAACGGCGAGAACTGCCCGTACTGATTGCCGACCGTATGGGGGCCGTACATGTTCACGTCGGGGTGCGTGTTCAGCAGGTTTTCAACGCCGACCGCCAGCGCGACGTTCTCTCCGAGCGGAATGCCGAGCTCGACGTCGAGCAGCGCCTTGCCGCCGTAGGCCGGATACAGCCAGGACTCGGTCACGAAGTCCTCATCTTTCGCATTCCGTCCATCCTCGCTGTCCCAGTATGAGCCGTAGTAATTCAGCCGGCCCATCAGGCTCCACCGGCCGGCGTCATGGTTGACGGTAAAGTTCCACCGGGTCTCCGGCAGTCCCCGTTCCAGCGTATTGATGCGGAATTCATCGATCACGGAGGATTCGATGTCCTTGAGCTGCGTGTCCGTGTAGTTGAAGACCGCGCTGAACGTCGTGCGCCCCAGCGCCAGGGTCGAAATCAGGTCGATGCCCTGGGTCGTCGTCGAGAAGTCGTTCAGGAAGAACCGGAACACCGGGAAATTCCGCGCCTCGGGGATTCCTTCATCGAGCAGCGTCAGAATCTCTGGCTCCGACAGTTTGATTTCCTGCGACAGGGCGACACGATCGGCAATGTCAATCCGGAAGTAGTCAGCGGTGAAAGTGAACGGACCCTGCTCGATGACCGCCCCCGCGCTGTAGTTGATTGATTTTTCCGGCTGGAGCTGCTCGCCGCCTCTCGCGACGGCCACCGCGGATGTGGACGGGACGACGCCCTGGTTGGTCAACTGCCCGCCGATGAACGCGGTCGTCACGTTGAACGAGTTCTGCTGTCCCGGGGTCGGCGCACGGAACCCGCTGCTCACGGCGCCGCGCAGCGCGAGCGTGTCGCTCAACTCGACGCGCGCCGAAACCTTGCCGTTCGTCGTCAGGCCGAAATCACTGAATCTCTCGAGCCGGAGGGCCGTGCCGAGCGTCCACCGGCCGCCCGGGTCGCTGAACTCGAGGTCGCCGTAGGCCGCAACGTTGCTGCGGCTCCAGTCTCCCGCCGTCGTGTCGGCCCGGTAGCCGTTGAAGCCGTTCGAGCCGGAGCTGAAGCCTTGTGCGGCGTACGGGCCGATCTCCCACGAGGGCTGCCCGCCCGCGCCGATCGTGAACTTCTCATTGCGCCACTCCGTGCCGCCCGCGACGTGCACGATTTCGTTGACCACGTACTGGACGTCGAAGTTGAGGTTGAGCTCGTCCTGCTGGTAGATGCCGGGATTGAACGACGTCGGCGTGTCGTAGCCAACCGACGCGTTGACCGTATCGAAGATGAACTGATCAACCTTGCTGGTGCCGAGGCCGACGCTCGCGTCCCAGGTGAGGCGGCCGTCGCTCGTGAATCCGCGCAGTCCGCTGACCCACGAATAATCGATGAGGTTGCCGCCGAATTGCGGCGTGAAACCGCCGGGGAACCGGCTGTAGAGCGTGAAGCAGTTCGGGTCGGTCTCGACCTGCTGCAGGGCGGTCGCATCGGGGACGTGGTTGCTGATCGGAATGATGGGGCAGCCGCCGACGCCCGGCTCCCGTCCGGGAGGAACAACGGTGCTGTCGGGCGCGGTCTCGGCCCAGACCCGGTCGCCCACGAGGAGCGACGGGATGCCGGCCTTCCCCGGGATGCTTGCGACTTGGCCGTTTGCATCATATACGATGGCGTCACGGTGATCAGACTCATCGGTGTCGAGCTCCTTGGGGTCGGGGAAGTTCGTGAGCTCGCCGTCCTCGTTGTATACGTTGAGGCCAGAGTCGGGGTGGAGTCTGTTGCCCCGGAAGACCCCGCCGCGGGTATGCGGATTCCGGAAGTAGAAGCCGCCGGTTACCTCGCGTTGCGCGAAGTTGGTGTGGGCGTAGAACTGCAATCCGTTCTCGAACAGATGGCCGAAGTTGCCGAACAGCTTCAGGTCTCCGTCGACTTTGGGCGATCCCCAGACCTGCGCCGGGTTGCGCAGGTTCGTATTGCCGGCATCAATGATGTTCTGCGCACCATTACGTTGAACGCTGCGGCTGGTCGGTGCGCCTTGGCCGTACTCCATGCTGAGGTTCGCGAACCCATTCTCGCCGAGCGGCAGCCCGACGTTCCCGGCGAACGTGAGCGTCCCCCCATGTCCGCCGATCCCGTTGCAGGAATGCTGGATGTCGCCCATGATTCCCGACCCGCACGTTGCCGTGTCGCCCGGGTTCGCATCGCGGAAGAATCCCGTGCGCAACTCGAAGCGGCCCCCGGACGGGGCATCTTTGAGCTGGAAGTTCATCACGCCGGCGATGGCGTCCGAGCCGTATTGCGCCGCCGCGCCGTCGCGCAGCACCTCGGCCTGCCGTACTGCAATCGAGGGGATGACGGAGAGGTCCGGTCCCTGCGAGCCGTCCGCGATACCGTTGCCGAGCCAGGTGATGACCGCCGCGCGATGGCGGCGCTTGCCGTTGACCAGGAGCAGCGTGTGATCGGGCGCCAGGTTGCGCAGGTTCACCGGACGGACGATGGTCGCCGCGTCGCTGATCGGCTGAATGTTTATGTTGAAGGAGGGGACGACTGTCCGCAACTGCTCCGCCAGGTCGGTACGGCCCTGGCTGGTGAAGTCCTCGGTCCGGATCACGTCGACCGGCACGGCCGACTCGATGGCCGAGCGCGGCTCCGCGCGACTGCCGACGACGACGAGAGTCGTGGCGACCGTGCCGAGCTCAAGGGCAAAATTCTGCAGAACCGGCTGGCCCGCCATCAGTTGCACATTGTTGGAGATGCCCGCTTGAAAGCCGGGCACGTCCACCGTTATCGTATAGGACCCGGTGGGCAAATCGGTGAACTCGTAATTCCCGCTTGCGTCCGTCCCGCCTGTAGTGGCTTGATTGGTTGCTTGGTTGGTCGCCGTGACTTCCGCACCGGGAATGACGGCTCCGGTGCTGTCGGTCACGCTTCCCCTCACGGTGGCGGTCTCCTGAGCGTACCCGAAGCCGGAGACCGCGACCCAGAGCAATGCGAGCGCCACAACAACAAATCCCTTCTGCATCTATGCCTCCCTTTTCTGATTCCTTTCTAATTCAGCGCGCAGTGTACGTCTTGCTGAACCCGTTGCGGCCGTTCGTGATCCGCTGCAAACAATCCGCATCGCGTCCCGATCGCCAACGGCATATCCAGTGTCCACGAGCATGGATTCGCCCGACGGCGATATGGCCAGAGCCGCCGCTCCGCCTTCGACGTCAATCCCAAAAATCTCCAACCAGCAACATGTGAGACTGCTATAGAGTCTACCAAAAGTTTTTTGCCACTGTCATTGCGAATCGCGACGGACATACTTGGTTACCCCACGCAACGTCACTTCTCCAGCGTAGACGTTCCCGGCAGCATCCACGGCAATGCCTTCTCCTGCCACGCCCTCGGGAGTGTCCCCCGGATGGGGAGGGATGAAGTACATCACTTGGCTGTTCCGCGCGCTTCCGATGCGGATGCCTTCTTTCCAACCTCCCGGATGGTTTTCCGGGCTCGACTCGGAATCGATCGCGTAGAGGATGTCGTTCTCGTCAATGGCAAGACCGCTGTTGCGGCTGAACTGATGCCACTCCTCGAGGAACTTTCCCTCCTGGTCGAAGATCTGAATTCGGGAATTGCCGCGATCAGCCACGAAGAGCCGTCCGCGCGAGTCGAACACGAGAGCATGCGGCGTGCGAAACTCGCCGGGACTGGCGCCAAGCTTGCCCCAGGACTTGATGAATTCGCCGTCCTTTGAAAACTTCGAGATACGGGCCACGGTGTCGGGCGGAGCGTCGGGTCGCGACCCGTAGTGTCCCTCGGACACGAAAATGTCACCGTTCGGCGCAGTGATGATGTCGGTGGGCTCGGTCAGGTAGTTGGGCGGACTCCCGGCCACACCGGCAACCCCGAGCCGCATCAGAATCCGGCCGTCCGGGCTGAACTTGATCACCTGTTGACCTTTTTCCCTGGTTTCGGGATATTGCGCGATCTCTTCAGGCGTAGCCCCGCGCGCGTCGGTCACCCAGACGTTTCCCTCGCGGTCGACGTGAATGCCGTGCGGGAAAACAAAGAGACCCGATCCGAAACTCTGCAGGAGTTTACCCGACTCATCAAACTTCAGCACGACCGGCACTTGCGACCCCGCGCAGGAACGACCACCGCACCGCTCGGCGACCCACATGGACTTTCCATCCCGGTCCACCTCGATTGCCGTGATCGACCCCAGGGTCCGCCCCGACGGCAGCTCCCCCCAGTTCCGGATCGTCTCGTACGGATTCGGCAGATTTTCGTTCGCGGGTGTAACGTTTTGCCCGTAGCCATTGATTCCGAACAAACTCATCGATACAACGACGGTCAGAATGCGGGCGGTGGTCACCCAAACTGGATCAAGCATCGCGGCTCCTCCTCTCGAAGAAAGGCTTTCCGAAACGGCACTCTTGCGCTTACCCAGCCGCTTTGTGGAACCAAGAATACTCCAGCCCAAAAGGGGCGGTCAACCGACAATCCTTGGGTGGTGGAAGAGGTTTGGTGCCAACAAAGCGGCCTGCGATTCGGGACTCGGGGAATCAGTGCAGGCCGGGGGCCTGTCGCTACTTGGGACAAGCTAAGAGCAGGTCCCTCAGCGGAAACGACATCGATATGTCCGAAACGACATTCATAATGTCGTTTCCTTCCTCGGGATGACAGCGAAGAGCTAAAGAACAGACCCACGGCACAACAAGCGTGCCGTGGCTACCCCGCTAGCGGGTTGGCAGGGAAGTTTCCTTGACTGTTTGCGTGCCCGGATGCTACAAGGATTTACGTATCTTACTCTTCGAGTCTGGGGCTGCCGTCGGTCGGCTTTCGCGCTCCAGAAGACTGGTGGCGGCGTTAACCTCGAATCATTGCATAACGGCCGGCATTGCCACAGCCAGCCGGACGGCTACGGAGGAAGGGAACCATGAACAAGCAACTGCATGTATGGATTGGGTCGGCCATGATCGTTCTGCTGAGCGCACTCCCCGGGAACGCGCAAGGTCAGGCTCTGGTTGTCGAAGGCGGAACCTTGATAGACGGCACGGGGGCAGCCCCGCGCCAGAATGCGGTCATCGTGATGGAAGGAGACCGCATTCGGGCCGTGGGAACGAAGGGAGAGGTATCCTATCCGCCCAATGCCAAGGTAATCCAGGCGGACGGCAGGTATATCCTGCCGGGGCTGTTTGACTGCCACGTGCACTACCGGGAGTGGATGCCGCAGATCTACCTGCGCTACGGAGTCACAACCGTCGGTGATACGGCCAATAAGACCGAATGGATTATCGCGCAGCGGGAAATGCTGAATCGAGGCGTCATCAAAGGGCCTCGGATGTACGTGACGGGGCACCGAGTCGGAGGCCCGCTCCCTGGTCGGAGAGCCGGGATTGTCCCGAACGGTATCAACGGCAACTATGTGGTCAACGCAGCGAACGTGGCAGAGGCGCTGGCGGAGGTCCGAAAACTGATAGCCGCGGGAGTGGACGCGATCAAGGTCCACGACGGCCTCACGCCGGAACAGATCAAAGCCGTGGTGGAGGAGGCGCGCGCGCTGGGGGTCGAGGCGGTCGTGGGCCACCAGTACAACGGTCGGGATTCGGCTTTGGCAGGCTTGAAGTATATCGAGCACTCCCCACCGATCGCCCGGGCCACGATCAGCGATCCCGAACTGCAACAGTTGGCGGCGCCGGAGTATTACATGGAGGAGGCCCTCTACGATCCGCTGATCGAGCTGTTTCTGGAGCAGGGCGTCTATATCAACGTGCCGCTCTGGACGGGCCGAGCGTTCAACCCAGCGTCCAGCACATGGGGCTGGGAACAACTTGGCCCGCAACTGGCAAACGATCCCACGCTGGCGTTTGTCCCGCAGCATGAGCGGGATAGCTGGCTGCCGGAGGTATCCGGCCGGAGAAATCTGAGCTCTCTCGAGATGGAGAGGCGCCTCGTGGGAATGCAGAAGGTGAAAGCGTTTCTGAAGAATTACGCCGAGCAGGGCGGCAAGTTCGTGGCCGGCTCGGACGGGGGTGAGGAAGATGTGCCGGGATTGTGGACGCATTACGAGATGCAGGCGCTGGTGGACGCGGGGCTGACTCCGATGCAGGCGATCCTGTCGGCGACGTTGTGGCCAGCGGAACTGTTCCAACTGGAAGACGAGCTTGGGACGATTCAGGTGGGGAGGAAGGCGGATGCGATTATCCTGACGGGCAACCCGTTGCAGAATATCGCCGAGACCCGGAGCATCCTCTGGGTGATCAAGGACGGGAACGTAGTGGACACGTCGTACGATCCAAACTTCAAGAACCCCTTGCCATGGACCGCAAACTCGGATGAGCGGGGACCGCGGCGTGGGCCGGAAATCGCTACCATGGCGCCCCTCATGGCACGCGAAGGCGACGCGCAGGTGACCCTGCGGATCGGCGGACGCGACTTTTCGCCCGGCGCCATCGCGCGGTTTGATCGGGCCAACCTGGATACGCAAGTTGTGAGCGACGCAGAGTTAGTGGCGACGATCGACCGGCGCTTGCTGCGGACCCACGGCACCTACCCGATCACGGTCGTGAATCCGGGGTCCGGCGGCGGTACGTCCAATACGGTCTACTTCCTGGTGGACCTTCTGTACTGATTGGGCAGCCCCAGAGCCGCAGCGGAATGTCCCTCAACAGAGAAAGGAATGGGGGATTCGGGCCGGAACGGTTTCAACCGGCTGATTGTAGTTTTCGAAGGGCTTGTCCGGGTGCTGTTTCTTGTATGGCAATGATTAGGCCGAAGTTTTGTAGCAGTCGTTGGGAGAGATCTCACATCACAACATGGGGTTGTGAAACTGGGTTCGGCGGCTCGATCACTGTAGGTGCTTCCTGCAAGGTCATTGGTGAGGGGCAGAAGAAGGGCAGGAGTGCTATCATTAGCCGACGCGAAGAAACAGGATGCTCTGGGCGCGGCTTGAGGCAGGGCCCGCGGTGGGGCGGCAGTTTTTATGATGCGTTTCTCTTAGTAGCAACCACGGGCTCTGAAACGAAACCCAACAGAAGAATTGGAGAGGAGTCGGACATATGAAAGCCAACAATCGCGGGCGGAGGCGATTTCTTCGGGGCGGGGCCGCTCTGGCTGCTTTGGCCATAGGAAGGACACAGCCCCTGAGCGCCCAGATCGCAGAACCCCGAGACTTCTTGGAAGGACCTCGTACCTACGGAGAGCGCTCCCGGTTTGAAACCTCTTTGCGCAATCCGACGCACACTCCGGTCGGGGATTCCGTAGGGATCATCACGCCGAGTGCGCTACACTTCGTAAATAATCACAGCTACAATCCTCCGCATATCGACCCGCAGCAGCATCGTTTGATGATCCATGGCATGGTTGAGCGTCCGCTGGTCTTTACCATGGAGGAGTTGAAGCGCCTGCCCTCCGTTTCCCGGGTTCACTTCATCGAGTGTGCAGGAAACTCCGCCGAGGGGAGGAACCACGACACGATCCAGGAAACGCACGGGTTCATGAGTTGCAGCGAGTGGACCGGGGTGCTGCTTTCTGTGTTGCTTCGGGAGGCCGGCGTCAAGGAAGGGGCAAGCTGGGTCCTTGCGGAAGGTGCGGACAAACCAAAACATTCGAAGAGTATTCTGCTGGAGAAGGCGATGGAAGATGTTTTGGTCGCCTACGGGCAAAATGGCGAGGCTGTGCGACCGGATCAGGGTTATCCGCTGCGCCTGGTCACTCCCGGCTGGGAAGGAATCAGCAACGTCAAGTGGTTAAGGCGACTCAAGGTTGTCGACGAGGCCTATATGGCCCGGATGGAAAGCACCATGTACATCGTCCACTGGCCAAGGCTGAACGGCAAGGTACGCTGGTACAATTTCGAGATGGGACCGAAATCGGTGATCACGCGCCCTTCCGGCGGACAGCGGATGGCTGGTCGCGGATACACCGAAATTACGGGATTGGCGTGGTCTGGTCGAGGGGCAATTCGCAGAGTGGAAGTATCCACCGATGGCGGCCGGAGTTGGAGCGACGCGCAAATTCAGCAGCCGGTGCATCGAATCGCACACACTCGGTTTGTGTTTCCGTGGACTTGGAACGGAGAAGAATCTCTGATTCAGTCCCGCTGCACGGACGATGCAGGCATGGCGCAACCGACACTGGATGATGTCGGCAGGATGTGGGGGGTTGACCGCGACTTCTGGCGAACCACAAGGACCAGGGTCAATCACTTCAATCCGATCTGGCCATGGAAGATAAATCGTGACGGGAGCGTGCACAATGGGTTACTGGTATAGTTTTCTCGTGCCTGTGGCGGCAGGTATGGCATGTGTTGCGGCACTGGCACAGGGCCCGACCTATCAACTGGGCAGACCGGCCAGCCCAGAGGAAGTCCAGGCCTGGGATATCAGTGTCGGTCCTTCAGGAAAAGAACTCCCGCCAGGGAGAGGAACGGTTCAGGAAGGAGCGGCGATATTCGCCCAGAAATGCGTCGTATGCCATGGCCCAACCGGAGCGGAAGGTCCGTCCCTTCCCAATCGCTGGCCGTTTTCCGAAGGGGTCCGCCGCGTCACACCCCTTCGCGGCGGCGAGGGGACCCTCGATGACCCTGATCCTGTCAGGACTATCGGGAGCTTCTGGCCATACGCTACTACCATATGGGACTATATCAATCGGGCCATGCCACCCACGCAGGAGGGATCGCTCAGCGCGGATGAAGTGTACTCCCTTACGGCTTTCCTCCTCCATATAAACGGCATCATTGAAGAGAACACGGTCATCGACGCAGAGACTCTGCCGAGAATCCGGATGCCGAACCGCGATGGATTTGTTCCTGAAACACCGCAAAGGTGGTGGGAGCCTGGGATTCCTTCGAGCGACCAACCCGTGCCGATAACAGAAAATTGACCAGGCGCACAGGAACGGAGCTCGCAGCCCTTGCAGGGTGCTTCCGGAGACACTCTTCAGATCAGAGGATGACTTCTATTCGAAAATCGACTTCGGCAGCATCGCGTGGATACCCTTAGTGCCATCCACAAGTTGGGTCACATGTAGATCGGCGGCTAGCGAACAGAGAAGATACGCATCGTCGCGGGACATTCCTTTTTCCGACACCAAGAAATCGATCATTTCCCGCGTGGCCATGCGAGCCGCTTCATCCAAGTCCGGATGCAGACCCATTGAAATGAAGTGAGTTGGGGTTTCGGCGCGCGGCCATTGGATCGACTTTCCTTTGTGTACGAAGACCTGAACCGTCCCTCGCAGCGAAGTCTCCAGTGCTGCGACACTGACTTCTCCATTTCCCTGCAGAGCGTGGCCGTCTCGCATCGAGAGCAGCGCACCGGGAACGTGAACGCGAAAATAGACGGTAGAACCCGCTACCAGTTCCTTGTTGTCGAAATTCCCGCCGTTGAAATTGGGAACCCCGCTCGGAACAGGACCTGTCTCCACAGAGGGCGCCACCCCTATCGTCCCCCAGAAAGGTGCTAGTTTCAAAGAAATTCCATCGTCGAACTTCGCCATTCCCGCCTCAGGATCAAAGTGGATCAATTTCGCTCGAAAATAAGGGAACTCATCTGGGAGCGTACCTCTGCCGGGGCGGAACTGCGTCCAACCATAAGGATGCAGGAATTCGAATCTCAAAAGTCGTACTTCCAGCATGTCTCCAGGATCCGCCCCCTGCACAAAGATCGGGCCTGTCAGTGCATTGCCTGGAGCCCCCGGGGGTCTGGAGGCTGCAACCTCTCTCACGGAATTCGGGATCTCCTCATCTGAAACGCCGAGGGTTTTCAGCCGCTCCGGGAAGGTCAGCATTGTTTCCACGCGGACGGTGTCTCCAGACGCAATGCGCAAAACCGGCTCGACACGAGCATCAAAATTGCCCCAATGAACATTGCCCGGGGTGAGCCTCAATTCATGCGTCTGGGCGGTCGCCCATAAGGCGCATAGGAGAGGGAAGGTGCCAGCCAGCAGGAGCCGAACCATCAAATCCAGTTTCCTTGCCATGGGCGACGAAGCGGACATGAATCTTGTCCTCCATGATATGGCATCTGCTCCGAGGCTGCTGTGGGTTGGTCAGGCTGAAACCGCTGCCTCCTGAACTGGAGCTGCAACGAAAGACCCCTGAGCAGAAAACGGTCGGAAGGAAGGGCCTCCATTCTATCCCCGGTTCTGCCATGAAGCCAGGAAATATGGGACCCTGGCATTGTCCCAATTCCCGCCTGGGCCCGTCGTCGGTGGGATTAGCGTTACCAGAATCGGGTGGGGTTCACACTCGCCTGCCAGGTCTGAGCGAAGCTCTCCGCGAATTGTAGGAACAGCCCCGCACCGGGAGCCTGTCGGTAACACTAATCTCGAAAATACACTCGCCCAATTGACGGCCTGAATGCCCCGCCATAAATGAAAACAACCCTTTCGGTCGTTGTGTCGAAGCTCGGGTCTCTGAGACCGCTGTCGGGCTCTGGGAAGAGAGTATACGTAACGTTTCCCGTCTCCGGGTTCAGTTTGCCGATGGTGTTGCCATTTCGCAGCTCGAACCAAACCTCGTCATTCTTATCGACCTTCAAGCTATATGGATATCCGCCCCCGGGCTTTCCCGGGAGGAGGTATCGGCCGGGGACCTGAATATCGAAGTCGGTGAATTCCATCGTCTTCGTATCGAGCTTCCCAATCTTGTCGGCAAAGGACTGAGAGAACCAGACATTCCCCTTCGAGTCCATGTCGAGACGTCTCGGGCCGGAATTCGAAATGAGGGTTGGGTACTCCGTGATTTCACCGGTTTGCATGTCCAGCTTGGCCACGTTGCCGACATCAATTTCGCTGAACCAAATGGTTCCTGTTCCACTGCTATCCAACACCAGACCATACGCTCCGGATGATTCGGTGGGGGTGGGGTATCCGGTCATTTCACCGGTCCTAGGGTCCAGCTGCATCACATAGCCCCTGCCTTGGCGCATCGTGAACCAGTAATTCCCCTGCGCATCCAGAACGCCAGTGTGGGCATTCCAGCCGTATCTTGCAGGAACATCCCAATAGACGAATTCCTCCTTCGTGGTGTCGAACTTCATGATCCGACGGCCGGTCATCCAAACATTGTCCTCTTTGTCAACAATCAGGTCATGGACAATCGGGCCTCGGCCATTTTGAATGGTATCTCCAAGTGGAGCCGGCCAAGTTTGATACTCTCCGGTGCGGGGATCCAGTTTTCCCAGGGCTCCATCAAACCCGGAAATCGTAAACCACATGATTCCCTTCGAATCGGTTCTTACCGCGCTAAACACGCCGAATTCTTCCGGAAGATTCCATTCGGTAATGACGGCTCTCGCCCCTTCGCCCCGAGGACGAACGATCGCCTCGTTCACTCTGGGTCCGCTCCTCAGATTCGGCCCGACTGCATCGTTCAAGTAGTTGGCCAAAGCCGGAAAGTGTTCCTCCTCCAAGGTCATCCGGTAAGCCCCTCCAATCGATGACATCCACCGGATCAGGCTGAGATACCCTTCCGTCGAGCGCCGCGAGCGGTTGACGATCCTCCAAATGCTATGACAACCGCTACATTGATAGGACAGCATCTTCTTTTGCTCTTCTGTGCCGGGAAGGATGTCAAACCAGCTAATTCCCGATGTTTGATTCAAAAAAGCCGGCCCCAGTTCCACAACGAAATCCTGCACAGCGGGCGAGGAGCCGACATCGACGATGGCATGCCGCTTCATTCCTACAGAAACGAAATACTTGCCAACCGGCATCGATGGAAACAGATATTCTCCGTTCTCATCTGTGAATACTGTTACTGAACGATTTTCGGCCTGGGCTTCCGCCTTTACCAAGATTCCGTAAAGAGGACTTTGCGAATCACGAACAGTTCCCCGGATCACTCCCTGAGCCTGTTCTTCACTAGATTGCGCCATTAAGAATCCGTGCCCGGCCAGGAAACAGGCCACCAATACTGCTACAGGAGCCAACATCGCGCGTTTATTTTGTGGCATTACAAAACCTTTCTCTTAGATTCAGCTCCAATATAAACCAACGATCTCTCCGTCCCACGGCATCGCTTCATCTATTGGATTATTTCAACATATCCGATCTTTGCCGGCGTGCCTCCGGCCCACCAGACTCGGTTTGGACGGACAGGATCCACCTCAACCCAAATTACCTTCCCATCCGAAAACTCTCCCCCCTGATCTGCACTCGGCAAAGGAAACTCTACAAAACTAGCAGTCTGCGGATCATAGCGCCCGACCTTGCCCGCATTGGTTTCACCGAACCAGATCAGATTTCGAGAGATATCCACGTCCAAAGAAAAGGGCCCGGAATCTTCCGTAGGGGGCGTGTATTCCGTAATATTGCCAGTACGATACTCCACCTTCACGAGCTTGCCGGATTCATGTGCGGCTGCCCACAGGTTGCCATCCGCGTCGGCCTCCATCCACCGAAGTCCGGATCTCGGAGTGGGGACCCTATACGTTGTCGTCCTGCTTGTGCTGGGGTCGAGCTTCCCTATCTCATCACCGTAGTGGCCCACGTGCCAGACCATCCCATCTCCGTCGAACGCCATTCCGTAAGGGAGCGAACCCATCCGGACCGGGTATTCTGCCCATTCTTGCGTCTTCAGGTTCAGCTTCAGGATTCTATGGGACGTAATGCCCGTTGCCCAGATACTCTCATCCGGATGCACGCGGAGAGATCGGAGGTTGCGGGTCAGCGGGGGATCTGTCGGAAGAATGTCATACGTACCGAATTCCTCGCTTTGCGGGTCATACTGCAGCAAGGTTCCGTTCGGGCCATTATCTGAGAACCATACACGGTCCCGAGAATCTACTGTAATGGCAACCAGCGAGGGAAAAAACTCATCGGCAGGAGGAACGATCCGGGTATAGGTAAGCGACTGAGCGTCAAACCGGCCAATCCCTTCCACCGCACCTTCCGGGGGATCGGCATTCTCCCCAGAATCCGGCTCACGCTTCCCTCGCTGAAATCCCTCGCCGCCTTCGGTGAACCAAACATTCCCCTGAGAATCCACCGCTATATCCCGGAACATGATTCCGGGTTGCAGATCGAATTCCATCGTAACGAATTTCGCTTCGAGGCCAGTGAGGAGCTTCCGAGGCAAGTGCGCGTTCGGGTCGGAAGAATATGCTTGTTCGGGACGAGGACGGGGCCTATCCGGACCAAATTGCGCCGCCAGATACTCCACCATTACGTCCCTCTCGCGGTCTGATACAGGAACCCCGTTCTTCTCCAGGAAAAAAAGCATCCGGTCTACGCTTTTTCCCCACTCCTCTCGCGTCCCGCGTTTCCGACCAATTCGGTCGAACCCGTGGCAGGATAAGCACCGGGTCCGGAGGAGATTCTTCTCGTCTCCCTCTGGGATCAATTTCTCGTAATCGTTTTCCGTGATTCTCTTCGCCGGAGAGAGGGCCTGCCGCAAGGTGCTCAGAGTGACGTCCATCTTTGCTTGTTGGCCGGTACCGACATCTACCGGTCCTGCAAGGGCGCTCTGAAAATCACCTCCAATGCCCTGAACCGTGTAGTTTCCAGGAAGAAGATCAGGCGTCATGTACCGGCCGTCCGGCTGAGTCACTACCATAAAGCCCAGGCCCAGTTCGGCACTCCGTACCTTTACCAGAGCCCCGGCCACGGGTTGCCCCGCTGCACTTCTGACCACCCCAGAAACGGTGGTGCTCTGGGACTCTTCCGTCCAATGGCTGAAACCGATCACGGCCAAAGCCACCACCAGACCCAGAATCGCCCATTTCCCAGGCGTCGAGGCGATTCGCCGGAACATGACACCCCGATCTGCTTTCCGTTCAGCTGCTTGCCTTGTTACTTTCCTTTCGCAATCAGAACACGAGCTTCAATCCGAACTGGATCTGGCGTGCGGTCGTCGTCGTACCACTGACGCGACCCGCATTCCCACGCCGTCCCCCGCTACGGGTGAAAATCTGGTTTTGGGGCCTGCCAAAGTTGGCCCGGTTGAAGAAATTGAAGAATTCAGCCCGGAAATTCAGATCCATTCCCTCGCGGACCGGAATGATTTTCGCCACTGTAAAGTCTACGTTTGCAAAGCCGGGCGAAATCAGCGTGTTCCGGCCCAGATTGCCGTGGAATCCTGCGGGAGGAAGATCAAACCCGCTGGGATCAAAGTATTGGTCTGGTCCTCCCAGGACAGGATTCTTGCTGCCCGACACGAGATTCGGCCGGTCCGCAGCACGGTTATTCAAATTCCTGGACCGACTGAATCCCGTAAGGATCGTCACCGGCATGCCATCGGAGAAAGTCATAATGCTACCCAACTGCCATCCCCCGAACCACTGGGCCGGTCCAGCGGAATTGACCCACGGCAAATCATACGTAAAATTCGTCACCAGGTTTTTTCCAACATGGAAACTCGACAGGCTTCGGTCCAAATGCAGTTGATCCGGCTGCATCGTAACGTTCGGATTGCCAACGGCCCAGACCGAAGTGGTGGCGGAAGAGCTGTCGATATTTTTGGCCCACGTGAAGGCAACCTTATATCGCAGGCCCCGGCTGAAACGTTGCGTAACACTGAGGTCGAGACCCTGATACGACCCGGTGGCGTCGCTGAAGTACATGGTGCCCGGTCCCAGATCAGGATTGAGGCGTTTCCGGTCCGCAGCCCAGAACTGGACATCATTAGCCAGGATTTGCGTGGGTCGAGCCGTATTCGCATCCAACCGTCTGGTCAAATGGTAGGCCTGGGAACCGACATACCCGACAGTTACCGCTGTATTCGGGGTGATCTGCCGCTGGATGTTCAGATTCCATTGCATTTTCGTCGGCGTATCCAGATTGTATTGAAGGCCGTTGTAGGACCCGACACGGTTGGTGCCCGTTGCTCCCTCGGCAAGGCCGTTTGGAAACGGAGGATTGGGGATCACCTGCGTGCCGAAGAAAGGAGCATTCTGAATTCCAATGGCCTTATACTCCGTTTCGATCTGGTTGTAGTAAACACCCCAACCGCCACGGAGCGACGTGTTGCCGTCACCGAACACATCCCACGCAAACCCCAAGCGAGGCGCAAAGTTATTCTTGCGGCTTACATAATAGGGCGCCCCCACATTGGGGTCCGTGTTCACCACACTGAAGCCGTCGATCACCTGGGTGCGCCAGTTCGAGATCCGGTCACCGCTGGCTTCCGTCGGAGGCGTCATAAACTCCCAACGCAGCCCCAGGTTGAGCATGAGAGTGGGCGTCACACTGTAGTCGTCCAGGAAATAGAAGGAAGTGTACCACTGCCTGTACGCTTTGGTGGGATCACCTCCACCGCCGGGATTCCCGATCACAAAGTTGATGGGCCTTGCCGTCAGCAAGCTCACCATATCGGTAAACTGCATGGTTCCGAACAGCTCATTCGGCACCCAGATGTGGTTCTGAATTCGTTGCAGTTGTCCTCCTATCTTGAACGAATGAGCCCCGGCTTGGTAGAACAGGTCATCTGCGAACGTAAAATGGTTGAGCGTGAAATTTCGAATCGGCCGTCCCGTGCCCACGTCACTGATCGCTCCTCCAACTCCGGTGGTGGTACCCAGTCGGAAAGTAAGCGCCCCCAAGCCCTCGGCGCCCGGATGGAACCGTACATTGTCGGGCAGCTCACGGGTCGGATTTGTGGCAGAGCTCAAATTCGAACGGCTGTACGCAACCTTGAATGTATTCACGGTCCTGGCCGTCGCTCTGGTTTCTTGCAAAGTCACCAGCATAATATTCGAGTCGGTCGCGTTTGCCCAATAGATCTCATCGCTGTTTGCCGCCCTCTTGGACCGGGAGAAAAGGTAGCTGACAAAGAGGGAGTCTTGATCGCTCAAAGTGTGGTCAAATCGCGCATTCCAATAATCCTGATTTCCGACGTCGGTGGGGCTAAAAATGGCCTCTGCCGTGCCGTCTCCGTTATTCGTCGAGTTCGGCAATGGCCAAGCCTCGAAAAACGGCGCGATTCTCGGATCCGGCCCGAAATCGAGGAGGCCATCAGGTCTGATCGTACATCCCGGGAAAGGATTCCCAGTGTTAGGATTCACACATCCAGTTCCAAGGTCCGGCAGCAGCCCGCGCCGGGCGTTCTCGTCGGGGACGGTCCGATTCACCGATAACCCGAGACCTTCCCGCAGCCCTTCGAAGGACGCGAAAATGAAGGAGCGGTCTGTTGCAATAGGCCCTCCCAGGCTTCCCCCAAATTGGTTCCGCCTGAATTCCGGTTTCGGTTGGTTGCCCTTGTTGAGGAAGAATTCGTTCGCATCCAGATTATCGTTGCGGTGGAATCCAAAAGCCGAGCCATGCAACGTGTTGGTTCCGGTCTGCGAAACCACCGAGATGGCCCCTCCGGCTTTCTTGCCGTATTCCGCGCCGGCGCTGCTGGTGATTACGGAAAACTCCCGTATCGCCTCCACTCCCATATTGTTTCCCATGGCCCCGCCAGGCAAATTGGTTTGGTAACCGACCTGCGTCAGCTCAATGCCATCAACGAAATATCGGTTGTCTTGGCCCCGGGACCCGCTCACGCTATAGGTAGTACCCCTTCCCGCTACGCTTGCCTTTCTACTGAGCCGCATGATGGGGGCGGACGATTCCAAGGCAATGAGCTGATCAAAGCTGCGGCCATTCAGCGGCAAGTCTCGAATCGCCCTGTCGTCCACCAGGCCCGAGATCGTACCTCTTACCGTTTCCACCAGGGGCGCCTCTGCGGTGACCACCGTCGTTTGGGTAACTTGCCCAACGCGGAGCACCATGGGAATCGCCAACTCCGCGCCAACCGTGAGCTGGATACCGCTTCGGACTGACGTTTCGAAACCCTGCACTGAAGCTCGCACTTCATATTGCCCGGGGATCAAGGTGGGGACGCGATACCGCCCGCCGGTGTCGGTTGCGCTGGAACGACTGACCCCTGTTTCCACGTTGGTGACCGTCACATTCGCGCCTGGAATCACGGCGTTGCTTTCATCCCGCACAACTCCGGTGATCGAGCCGGTCTGCGCGAACGCAGCGGAACTGAACAACCAGCCTGCCACAAAAACCAGAGCCCAAGCTTGACCGGCAAGCCAGTGTAATTTTTTCGTTCGGAATCCCATGACCATCTCCTTCTCCTTATGTCAATCGGCGATATCTCTACCCCTGATGGGTGAGCAATCTCAGAACAGTTCAATACACAATCCAGGTCTGTGAGGGGATCTCCATGCCCTCCATCTCTCAAACTCGCCGCCTCTATGGGAAGAGTTTTCCTCTCTTACGTTCCCACACTGCCAGCGACCCATCTTTGGACCCCAACAGTTCCTGAGACCCGTATACGCTTCCCCGACCAACTCTTTGATGATGCACCCCCCACCACACTTAGGGGTGAGTGTGCCGCCATCCCCTTTTCGTCAGGCCTTCGCATTCCCCATTTCAGGAGTTGCTTCTGGCCTTTCCGACTATGCAAGAATATACACCCACTGGGCTGCAATCAAACAAGTTTTTTCTCCGGGAGGGTTATTGGCTTCGAACCGCTCAGGGGGTCCGATTTCGAAACGGGCCGTCGCACTACCGGCGGTTCAGAGATCTCATGGCACTCCGCCAAGTTGTCGCAGGAGGCTTCCAGCAACTTCTGCGTGAATGTCCTTGTGGACTGTGCGTGTTGGGACAGCGGAGACCTGTCGTAGCGCTGCGACCCATTTCTCGCCAGACCTGGGGAATTCGAAAATAAGTCTCAAGCCGTATCTACAAGAATGGGTTACAATTGCCACGCTAAGGATTGCATGCGGAAGCACCATCCAACCGCACGTCAGGGTAGAGATGCAGTCTGAATCTTGTCGGCCTGAAATCGGGATGCCAGATGGGGGAATCTGAAATGGAGCCAAGAGAGAAGTTTGGAAGGCAGAGGTTAGGCGTGATGTTGTCGGCAGGGCTGCTGGCGATGGCCGGAGCTTGGATCAGTTGGTTCGGAGCCGCCGGGAGCAGTTTTGGCCAGACTGTCGAAGAGAGGGGCATGATCTCCGGAACGGTCACGGCGGATCAGGGTGTGGTGCGGGCGTTCCGGGTGAAGGCTAGGGACACGGTCCGCCGGATCACCTACACCGTGTTTACGAACCAGGGACGTTACCATTTGTACAATCTGCCGGCTGGAACGTACGAGGTGTCTGCCCTGCAGGAAGGATTTGAATCGCCGATTGAACGTGTGCAATTGGAGGCAGGAGAGGCGGAAACTGCGGACTTCGCTCTGCAGGCAAAGACAGTTGAGCGCGATCTAGAACTGGTCGGCTTCGATGCTTACCTTCCTCCTGGTACAGGTCGCAACATTTGGATGAACCGTTGTGCGGGATGCCACGGGGTTCGATTAAACAACATGATTGCTCCTCGGACTCCCATCGGGATGTTCCGGAGTGAAGAGGCGTGGAGAAGCGCGGTGGACCGGATGTTGGACACAGGATACGGCGGCGAACAACAAGCCCCCAAGTTGGCTGGCGCACTTTCTGCCGAGGAGCGGGAAACACTCATCCAGTATCTGGCGACCCACTTTGGAGAGGATTCGGAACGGCGCGTTCTGGAAGAGTACCAACCTGTCTTAGACGAGGATGAGTTGGCCGAGGCGATCTATGTTCAGTATGAACTGCCTCCGGGAGGAGGGGTCGGTTTTGTCTGGCCTAGCATAGTATCGCCGACGATTTGGTTCAGCGGCGGTGCCTCGATTATGGCTATGGATCTCAACAAACGAGAAGAATTCCCCGATCGTTTCCGACAATGGCCGATTCCGCAACCGGAGAGCGGTTACCGTCGCGGTCCGCAACACGGAGTTATTGAAGTAGACGGCCGGATTTATTGGGTTGAGCTTCGGGGAACGGCCGTCGGAGAATTGGATTCAGCAACAGGGGAAATGAATCGTTATCCTTCGCCTTCCGGGGCCGGAATGCACACGGCCCGCCTCGATTCCAAGGGCAATATATGGTACACATCGATCTTTGGTCCCAGCCTCGTTGGCATGTTCGACACGAAAACAAAGAAGCTTACGGAATGGGATCCCGCGTCGAATCTCAAGGCAGGGGGATGGTACGGCATCGTTGTCGATCAGAAAGACCGTGTGTGGGCCGCGGGTACCAGTGTCGGCGTCCTGGCCAGCTTCGATCCCAAGACCGAAAAGTGGACGACGATCTCTCCCCCGAAGCACCGATTGAACGGAAGCTCCGCAGCAGAATCTTCGGCCCCGCGTCGTGTAACCGCCGATTCTAAGAGCAAGATCTGGTATTCTATGACCGGCGCGAATGCGCTCGGAATGCACGATCCGGACACCGGGGAGTCCAAGGTTTACACGATTCCTTTCCCCTACACCAACCCCTATGCATGCTGGGCGGACAAGGAAGACAATATCTGGCTCGACTTGGGATGGGGGCAGTCGCAGTATGCCGGCCTTGGCAGGTTCGATCAGAAGACAGAGAAGTTTACCTTTTCCCGTATCCGGAGTTTAGGGACCATAACGCGCAGCTTGCGGTTGACCCGCGGGGTACTCTCTGGTTCAGCAGCGGCCGACCGAATCAATTGACTAGTTTCAATCCGAAGGGAAATGTTCCACCCCGGAGATAAGTATGTAGCCGGGCCGTTTGGCGAAGAAAGAACAGGAGAAGCACGAGAATCCTACACTAAATCACCAGACATTATCTTCAAGGGGACGTACTGGATATGCGGAACACACACGTAGCTGTTCTATTGATCGCGATGATATCTGCGGCTGCAGCCGGCGATCGCTTTCTAGCCCAGACGAACGATGGCCAAGAGCAGGAGAGAGATTATCCTCGGCCGCGATACGCTGAATTTGTGACGGATCTCTCTCAGGAACAGCTGATGTATCTGGCTCGGCAGCAAGCCCGGCAAACTGAATCGCGAAATGGCCGACTGGGGGTTATCGAACCCGGCAAGAAGGGATTGATCACACTCAATGAAAGGCAAGACATGGATATCATCCATGCGGTCATTCAGGGTTTGAGAGAACGGGGGGCCGATGCCGACTACATCTATACAGTCGATTTGCTGGAAAAATATGGTTACCCCCAGTACTACGCAGAGCCCGATTACAGGCCGGATCTGATAACGGAAGCACCCATGGAGATGTTGCTGCGAGGAATAGAGAAATACTCGCTCAAGCAGGAAAACTTCACTGCGGCTGCCTGGGATGAACTCCCCCCCGGAGGACGTGAGATACTGGAAGAAACTCGCAAACGGTACCATGTGCGCAATGCTGTATTGAAATCCTATCTCGATGAACACCCGGAGTACGACTATGTCTTCATCGACTGGTTTAGTGGCGGTCCGCATATTCAAGAAATGACTCGTCTTTACGGACGAAAGTTTCACCTGGGGTGGCGGATTCCAAACAAGGCCAAGCTGGTGGAAGAAGGATCCATTCCCAAGGAAGTGTGGCGCGCCTTGGAACAGAAAGTATTGGATGTAATTCCTTGGATACGCCACGTGAGGGTGACAGATCCCGAAGGTACGGATGTCGAGTTTTCCATCTCCAGCGAGGATGCAGCTATCTGGAGGAGGTCGGCGTTCCTTGTGGATTATATGCGCCTCTATCCGCTGCAGGCGGGTCGTTGGGTCTACCGCAATTTTGGGCTCAAGAAGATAATCGTACCGAAGACGAATGGAATCATTGCTGGAACAAATGGGAATGACGGCATCGTGATACCACATTTAAAACTCACCATTGAAGATGGATTGGTTGTCAAGGTCGAGGGAGGCGGAATACAGGGCTTCCTTATGGAGAATATCCGCGAAAAGTACAAGGACGCCCACCTACCGTATTTCCCACGCCCTGGCTGGCTCTGGGTTTTTCAGATGTCAACTGCCGTCAATCCGAAAGGATCGCGCAGCATGAGTTGGGCCTTTGGGCCAGAGCTGTATATGCCTGAAATCCTGGAATACAGCGAAAGACACAATGTTCCGGTAACTCACGATTTCCACTTTGGACAGAGATTTGCCACCTATGAGGCGACGGTTACAGGTGGAAGAAAGGTGAGAATCAGGGACAAAGGGCACTTGGTTGCGCTGGATGATCCTGAGGTTCGGGCGATCGCAAGCAAGTACGGCGATCCCGATGATATATTGCGGGAGGAATCAGCGGTTCCCATTCCTGGCATCAATGCTCCGGGTGACTATTGGGAAGATTACGCCAATGATACTGTTGCATATTGGCTAAACCAACGCGAGGAAAGAAATTCCGGAAGATCACCCTATCTAGTCAAAGTGTTGTCGTTGCAGTTGCGCAATTTTGAAGATCGGTAAGCTCTGCAAATCATTGATGAATTGCGTAAGGGCAGAAGACAGGAGTGCGGCAATAGCGAAATGAAACATCCATTCTGGCTTCTTCTGCGAGTAGTTGGACGGAAAGCGTTCCTGGCATTTTTCCTAGTTACCTTTTTCGTGGTGGCAATTCTCTCAGCCACCAACGTGGTGTCGAAATACGCACTGAAATCGTACACGGAAGATCAAATCGACAGAATTAAGTGGGATGCCATCGCATATCAAGCCGCACCTGTCCCGGAAGTGGCACTTGCGAAAGAAGACATTTCGGCGATTACAGGAGTTAACTCCGTAGTAGACGTCGGCAGCATGAAGCTCGGACTGGGCACTTTTATACATGTGGACGTAGAGCACGAGCGAACGCAAATACCCTGGTTCATGATGCTCGCTTCGGAGGACCCATCTCTTCTTCCTCCCGATATTCGGCCCGAAGACGGCGAAACAGTGACGGCTCTCGTCGGTTCGCAAACGATGGTGGGCTCCTACATGAACAGACTGATCTCGGGAAATACAATCGGTGTTTTTCACGAGAATCCCTTTGAGCCCGGGGAACCGGCGAAACTCTTTGAAGCTAGGATTGAGCGAATTTCCAATCCAGAACGCCTGGAAATAGTGAAGTATTTCCTGGATGAGTTTGGTTCGGCGACATTCATTCCGGATGGATCGTTATTTGTCGTAACCCCTAAGGAAACCTTTGATCGGGAGTTGCCCGGCATCACTCGACTGATTTACGACCTGTCTAAACCTCAGCCTATCCTGGGAGGAGAGGATGGGGCAGGTCAGACGGAGCCCTCGGAAGAGAATATGGGCGCCATGCTGATCCAAGAGTTTATGCATTTGATTCACGTCGACCGGGGGCAATTGGTTACGGGCTGGGATTTGGACTCCAGCTACCGGAGAGCCTCTAGTTTGGTTGCGGAGATCCAGTCTGCAGCAACGGCCGTCAGCTTTGACAGTTTTGTAAACAGTGAGTTAGTCGCCACACTGGAAAAGATGGCTCAGGTTTCCCAATTGATTGGTTTGTTGACCATCTTGGTGTCATTTCCGGTGTTATGGCTGACGTGGCTCTTTGCTAGCAGTCTGGCCAATTTGATCATTTTGAACCAACGACGGTTGATCGGGCTTTTGCGTCTTCGCGGCGTGTCGTATGCTTCCGTTCGGAAGGCTCTCTTAGCTGCCATCGGAGCTGCTGGAATATTGGGAGGATTCTCAGGCACTCTGGTGGGCACTCTCTTGCCGTATATGTTGTATCGAATATACGGCGTGGAGATCCCTCTCCGTCTTCTTTTCACGACCATTCAGGAGCCGTGGGTTTTGGTGACCTTCATCCTTCTGGGGACAGGGTTCGGTTTAGCAGCCGGCATGAGGGTTACAAACTACATGGAGAAGATAACCCCGCTGGAGGCTTCGCGGCGAGTGGCTTCCTCGGAAGAACAAGAGTTTCGATACGAATTCACGAAGTTTCAGTTGTTGTGTCTGATTCTGGGTGGGGCGAAGATGTTTGCCTGGATGACCGGATACATGCCGCAGACCGCGTCACTGGGGGCGGTAGACAACATTTTGAATTTCGTAGGGGCATCGGCCTTTCTTTACGGTTTTGCCGCCTTCATTGTGTCCAAGCGGGACCGTCTCGGGGCCGTTTTGGGAGTCGTGGTCGGTCCTTTGGCAAAAGACCTGAAGTGGTTTGCGGTCAGAAGCATGTTGGTGCGCCCTCACCGAGTAATGATCGTCATTCTCATGTCCGCGCTCACATTCGGGGTGGTGGTGTATCCGGAGATTACGTCAAGGTCCTTTTATGATAAGACCGTGCGGGCTTTGAGACTGAACTTGGGATCGGACATCGCGATTCGCTTCGACGCTTTTTCGCTAGCGGAAGGTGAAGTCTCCCAAAAGCCAATTGGACAATACATTGAAGTTGTTGGAGAAAAACTGGCACGTGCGGAGGAGCAAATTCGATCGATTGAAGCGATTCGGGATGTGAGTGCCCTTTATCAGTTTTCGATCCCGGGAAGCTTTTACATCGCCGGCCAGAATTATCTGCAACTCTACTTGATGGAGAGGCCTGATGAATTCCTAAGAAATATTTACTACGAAGATGAACTGAGCGTGGAGATGCCTTTCCGCGAGCAACTGGAGAGGATGGGGAAAGAGGAAATCCTGGTTTCCCAAGGTTTCCGTGCCAGCTACGACGCGAACGGGTCGGACCGGTTGAGCCTTGGCCGAGGGGATGGCGGCGAGGATATTGAAGTGACGGTTGCAGGCACGATTCGCCTCTTGCCAGGGCTGTCTCAACTGATGATGCAGGACCGGGAATCTTTCACATCGGCATCGATTGAGTTCATCAACTCCATATCCCGCACACAGCCATACGTCGTGGGGAGATTGGACGCCGACAACATTCCGAAGGTGGAGGGGCTGTTGACGAATGCAATCCTCCATGTGGGCGCCAATGGCGCCCCCGGAGCTGTGTTGGACGAACTGGTGAGATTCCGTGATGAAGGATTGATTCCGGCCTTTGCCGATATTTACACGGAGGCGACGCAACGGGAGAGGCTGAGCAGTGATATGTTTGTCTACATGGCGTTGGAGGATATCAAGGTCTTCATGGTTGGAGGCATTCTGGTTGCCATAGCGGGCCTAATGGCCATCTCCATGGTGAATTTCATGGAAAGGAAAAGAACGTTCGCTCTTCTTCGCCTCCGTGGCGCGCCACCTCGGAAACTCAGGAGGGTGATTCTCGCCGATCTGGTCGGACCGCTATTGGTGGGAGCGCTGATTGGAGTCCCGGTAGGGATTCTGACCGGCTATGGCTTAACGAACGCAATCTTTGCGCTTCCGAGAGCAGCCTCTATCTTGCAGATTCTGCCCGTTCACCTGACCTTGAGTTGGCTGGTGGGAGCTATCGTCTTTGGCCTGTTAGCGGTCTTTCTTGTTTCCTCCTTGCTGTTAAGCCGATGGGAGTTTCAAAAAACGGCCCGCGAAGCAATCGGAGACTAAGTGAAATATCTGGGAGGCTGGCAAACGACGAGCCGGATTCCCGCATAGATTTCTAGGAATCGAACCGGCCATCTACCATTGTATGTACTTTGTGCACCCGTTCGGCCACCCGGGGATCGTGGGTAGCAAAAAAAACAGTTTTGCCGTGAGCGGTAGCCAATGATACGAGCAGGTTGGTTATCGCCAATGCATTGCGTGTGTCCAAATTTCCCGTGGCTTCATCACCCAGAATTAATACCGGATCGTTTACCAGCGCAACCGCGATGGCGACTCTTTGCTGCTCACCGCCGCTCATCTCATCCGGTTTCTTGCGCCAATGGTCTGAGGTGCCGACTAACTTCAGCAGGGCCATTGCCCGATCTTCTCTCTCTTCTTTGGGAACTCCGGCCAGCGTCATGTCGAGCTCCAAGTTCTCTCGAGCCGTTAAGCTTGGGATCAGATTGAAGAATTGGAAAACAAACCCGACCTTGTGCAACCTGTAATTCTCCAGTCGCCGCTCTGAGAACTTCGCTATGTCTTCATTTCCGACCACGATTGACCCCGTGTCCGGAGCGTCGACTCCACCGATGAGATTCAGTAATGTCGTTTTTCCACAACCACTGACTCCAGCTACTGCCACCGGTTCGCCGGCTTCGAGGTCCAGATCGACACTCCGCAAGGCGGGAACCTTGGTGGTGCCCATCTGATACGATTTCTTCACTCCCCGAATCGTGATTCTCATTCCCTTGGACTGGAATAGATTATTGGTTCCCACTCTGCTGGCCCCCTCGTTCGGCTGAACCGTGGATTCGCCTCTAGAGGTTAGCATGAATTACGTTGATACCATATTCTCCGAGACTCCCAAAGGAAGCAACGCCCAAGGGCAATGAGTTGCCAATGGAGCTGGGAGACTTAGCACCGCACACACAGAGAGTTCTCCGGGAGAGGATAGAGCATGACTCTCAGCGCTCCACAAGGATCTGTGAAGGATGGAATCCATTCGAGACCATCTACCGAAGTCTATCCAGTCCCTTTTGTTGCGCAGCGACTTCCGGGCAAAGTCTGCCTTAAAATGGTCCTCGCAGATTGATCTGGAAATGCATTCCTCGCACTACGGCTGGATTTCCCATGCACGCAGTATGGACGATCAATAGAATCTAACCATATTATACGAAATTTAATAAGCGTGGAGGCGGGCCCCTTTCCCAATAGAATGGATCTCGTTCCGTTGTCAAAGGAACTTTCCCGATTCGAGGGAACTCACGCGATGAATCACAACCACTCTCTCGGCGCGATATCCCTCATATTCCTCTTCCTCAACTTTCTCGTGGTCGACGCAAGACCACTGGCGGCCGCGCGGCTTCAGGAGCCCGATTTGCCCGAGGACACGGGTTCTGCGATAGTGACTCCAATAGCGTCGGAAATCATCGTTGACGGAGTGCTTGACGAACCTGAATGGCAGACCGCGCCGAAGATCGGTGAGTTGACACAGAGAGAACCGGCGAACGGAGAAGGACCGACCGAGCGGACGGAAGTCACGCTCCTCCGAGATCGTGACTATCTTTACATCGGAGTCATGTGCTTCGACTCCGACCCGGACGGCATCATCGGAACCCAAATGGCGCGCGACGCCAATCTGGGCTCCGATGACCGGATCGAGATCGTACTTGACACGTACCGCGACCGGCGCAACGCCTTTTACTTTGCCACGAATCCCGCCGGCGCCCTCGTCGACGGCCTTCTGTTCGCTAACGGTCAGTCGAACATGGACTGGGACGCCATCTGGGACGTGCGGATCAGCCGCACGGACCTGGGCTGGTCCGCCGAGTTTGCGATTCCGTTCAAGAGTCTGAGCTTCGCGGCCGGACAGACAGAATGGGGATTCAACATCGCCCGCCGAATCCAGCGGAAGTTGGAAGAGGATCGCTGGTCGGGAGCGCGCCTGGAAACCGCGTTCCAGCAAGTGTCGGAAGCGGGTGAAATCACCAACTTAGAAGGCATCACGCAAGGCATAGGCCTGGATATTCGCCCTTTCGTGGCCGGGCGCTGGCTTCATGCCAGCATCGACGGGAATAATACGGTCACCGGCCGCCCGGGACTCGACATGTTCTACAACTTCAGCTCCAATCTGAAATTGTCGGTAACCGCGAACACGGATTTTGGCGAAACGGAAGTGGACACGCGCCAGATCAATCTCTCCCGTTTCTCGTTGTTCTTTCCGGAAAAGAGAACGTTCTTTCTCGAGGATGCCGGAATCTTTGCTTTTTCCAACACTTCCGTGAGAGGACCGGCGTTCCTCAACCCTCCCCGGTTCGAGGTCATCCCGTTTTTCAGCCGCCGGATCGGGCTCCTTGCAGGATCCGAAATACCGATCGATTTTGGGGCCAAGCTCACCAGCCGGGTCGGTCGTACTGAGATGGGTGTGCTCCAGATGCGCACCCGGAACGCGGGGATCACGTCCGCAAAGAACTTTCTTGTTGGACGCGCCAAAGTCAACTTCCTGGAGCAGTCTTACATCGGCGGCATCGTTACGGATGGGAATCCGGCGCTCCCGATATCGAGCCAGACCTTCGGAGCCGACCTGCGTCTTGCGACCTCCCGGTTTCTCGGCGATTCCAAGAATCTCATTTTCAACACCTATGCTCTGAAGAGCCGAAACGGAGGGACTTCCGATCGCGACATGTCCTATGGTGTGTCGTTGGAATACCCGAACGATCTCGTTGAGATGGAATTCACGTTGCGCGAGGTGCAGGAAAATTTCAGGCCGAGTCTGGGTTTCGTTGGACGCAGCAATCTGCGGCTCCTCAGGGTCGGAGGCCGGTACAATCCGCGACCCGAGAATTTTCTGGATCTCCAACAGATGTTCATGGGCGTGTTCTACACGCGGTTTACTCGGCTGGACAATGGAGAAGTCGAGAGCTGGAATCTGCACTTCCCAGGGCCGATCGACTGGCACTTCAGGTCAGGTGACGCACTACATGCGGTGTTCTGGCCCAGCGTCGTGTATGAGCGATTGTTTGTGCCGTTCGAGATTTTTCCCGGAGTCGTTCTCCCTCCCGGCGAATACCAATTTACGCGCTTGAGGAGTCGTGCAACGACCGCCAGCAAGCGTCGGCTTGCCGCGGGCTTCGTGTGGGTACTAGGCAACTACTGGTCCGGGACCGCCCACGAGTTGGGCACTGAGCTCACCTACAAGGTCCCCCCCTGGTTTACGGTGAGTCTCAACACCCACCAAACGTTCGCCCGATTGCCGGAAGGCAATTTCGTCGCCCGAATCTTCACCTTGCAGGCAAACTACGCTGCTTCGCCGTTCCTGTCGTTTTCCAACCTCGTTCAATACGACAACGAGTCGCGGAATCTCGGTTGGCAGAGTCGTGTCCGATGGACGTTGCGGCCCGGCGACGACTTTTTTTTCGTCTTCAGCCAAGGATGGGTTCAAGACCCGGAAGATGCTTATCGATTCGGAGCCCAGGGAAGCAAAGTCTCGGCAAAGTTCCAGTACACGTTCCGTTATTGAACAAATTGCCGCGCAGGCGGAGAGGCGTGCCGTGCCACGGACATGAAGCTGAAGCGCGAGGTGGCTCGGTAAAGCTGACGTCGGAACAATCCCGAGGCGAATTCAGCGACGATCTGGCGACGATAATGGAGGTATGCTAGTCCCGTGACAGCCGGGCTGTACCCAGCTTTCGTGTTGTTCGGACCATACATCCAGAGCGGAGGATTCCATGTCGCAAACAAGAGCAAGCTGGCTTTTTGTCGTAGCCGCGGTGGTCGCGGCCTGGCCGGTGGGACTGCCCGCGCAGAACAGAAACGCGCCCATGGCACGATGGTGGGAACCTACCAACAACCTCCCGAATCCCTGGGTTGGGCAGGTGCTGTCCCTCCCTGACGGTCGGAACTGGGGTTCCACGGCCGGGGTCGACGTCGATCCGACGAACGGTACCGTCTGGATTATCGATCGATGCGGTTCTAACAGCTGCGTTGGCTCGGATCTGGATCCGATCCTCCAGTACGATGCGAGTGGCACGTTCCTGAAGAGCTTCGGCAGTGGGATGTTTGCCTTTCCCCACGGCATCCACGTCGATCTGGACGGGAACGTCTGGGTGACTGATCCGCTGCCGCCGGATGGGAGAGGGGCAGGCGGGAATGTTGGTCAACAGGTCACGAAGTTTAGTCCGAACGGTGAAGTCCTCATGGCATTGGGGACGAAGACGGTGACAGGGAGGGGCACGAACACGTTCAGTTCGCCCTCCGATGTCGTTGTCGGCAGAAACGGCGACATCTTCGTGGCGGATGGACATGCCGAGGGCACCAATGAACGCATCGTGAAGTTCGATCGGAACGGAAAGTACATCCAGGAGTGGGGGGTCCCGGGCTTTGGACCTTGCGGAAGCAACCAGTTCTCAAGCCTTCATGCGCTGGAGATCGACTCGCAGGGCAGGCTGTTCGTCGGGGATCGCGACAACAACCGCATTCAGATCTTCGACCAAGATGGCAACTTCCTGGAATGCTGGTTCCAGTTCGGACGCCCAAGCGGGATCCACATCGACGCCAACGACACCATCTACGTCGCTGACTCCGAATCGAGGACCGATGCTCCCGACTATGGCGGCCCTCCGAGCCCGTTCATGCGCGGGATCCGGGTGGGAAGCGCGAGGGATGGCTCCGTGAAGTATTTCATTCCGGACCCAGACCCCAGAGGTGGCAGCAGCGCAGCGGAAGGGGTTGCCGCCACTGACGACGGCATCATCTTTGGCGCAGAAGTGGGCCCACGCCAAGTAGTGCGCTACGAGCGACAATAGAGTGGACGAACCGTGTGGGGCCGGAAAGCCGTAAACTCTTCTTCCGATGGAGCGTTGCCGGTCTACGGATGCCCGCAGTGGATGGCGTCCTCTCCCCACGCAGCATGGCCGTAATCCTCCGCTAGCTGTATCGACCATACTTGCTGCGGCCGCTGTTGAAACGAACAAACCGCAAGCTTCCGGTGACGGCGTGCGAACTTACTGACTCGGGAAAACGTGCAGCCGCCTAAAATAGCCATCCTCCCTGGGAGGAACTCCCTTGCTAATCTCGCGGCTGACTGCAAAGGCTGTGCGCCACTTGCGCGTAAATTGTGGCCGTGGTGACCAGATCATCCACTTCGAGATACAGCCGCCCGTCCTTTCCTTTTGTTCGCCCGCAGCCAAAGGTCAGCGAGGGGATTCCGGCGGAATTGAATACATTGTTGTCGCGCCACATGCTCACGGTTTCCGAGGAGGCTGGAGTGAGCGGCTCACGGCCCGTTACCTGCCGGTAGCAGCGGCGCACTTCATCTGCCAGCTGTTCGACGTTCTTTCCAATGGCGCCATTCCGTGCCAGAAAGGTTTCCACGCGCGCGCCCACTTCCGCTGATTCCACGACGGTCTGCAGTTCCCGCTGAATCCGCAGAGGATCCTCCCCTGGCACCATTCGCACGTCCACGTAAAGCGCGCAGTGCGGTGACGTTCGGTTGGGGCGGTAGGGAACTCCTCCTCGAATCGCGCCGATGGTCACCTTGGGGACTACTCGCCCGCACGGTGAATCGAATGACTGGCGTGATTCGTATTGCCGCGCCCACGTCTCGATCGCATCAATCACGCGCGCCGTCTTCACGATCGCGTTCGGATGCTTGCGCACATCCTCCGGTCGAAAAGAACGCGGTGTGTAGATGTTCGTGCCTGGGACAGAGACTTTCAGATAGCACGCTCCGCAGGCAACCCACGAGAGCGCAAAATCGGTCGTTTCGGCCACCAGTGCATAGTCCGCCCGGACGCCATGGGAAACCAGAAATCGGCTTCCGATCCCCTTTCCTTCGTAGGTGAGTCCCTGATATTCATCAACCGGGGAGCTTCCCGTCTCTCCGGCCACGCCTGTGAAAATCACGTCACCACGCAACGCAGCACCGGAATCCCGTAACGCTTTGAGCGTGATCATGGTGGTTGCCATCAATCCACGATCATTCAGCACGGTATGGCCAAACAGCCGGTTGCCTTCGCGGTATGCTCCCAGCTTGTTCAAGTCCGAGCGCGCCATTCCCCAGTCGTATTCCGGTCCGGAGACCTCGGTGTCCATGTGGGAGTTGAAAATCAGGCTAATTCCACCGCCCGAGCCTTTGAGCGTCGCGATCACGTTGGCACGATCCGGCAAAATAGGTTGCTGGCGAGCCGAAATCTTGTTCTGCTCAAACCAACCAAGCACCGCATCGGCCATCGCCCCCTCATGCCCGGCCGGGCTGAAGGTGTTCGCCAACTGCAAGGCTAGCTCTGCGAGCTCTTCGGCGTTGACAAGTTTCGAGAAATCTATTTTTTCGTTCATGGAGAATCAGAAGCCTCCGTCTGGATGAATCGACCCGAAGCCTGGTGGGTTGATCTTCTTTCGTTTCCACTGCTTGACACCGGCCCGGATCGTGAGATTCGCTCACCTTTCAACTTACGTTATCCGGAATCTCAAACTGCGATTCCGAATAAAGTAACTGCATTGTATCAGGTTATGCAGCAGCACAATAGCTGCTAGGACATGACTTGGCCCCCGCAAACATTGATGGCCTGGCCTGTGAGGGCCTGCGCTTCTTCCGAAGCGAGCCACACTGCTGCCAGAGCAATTTGTTCAGGCTGCAAAATCCGGTTTTGGGGACTTTCTTTAGCTAGGTATTCCCGAACTTGCTGGGGGCTCATCTTAGTCTTAGCAGTGATGTTATCGACGGCGCTCTGCACCATATCCGTCTCCACCCAACCCGGGCAGACTGCATTCACTGTGATGCCGGAAGAGGCCGTCTCCAATGCCATGGAACGTGTCAAGCCCAGCACTCCGTGCTTGGCCGCGGCATAAGCCCCCGCGTAGCGGAAGCCAATCTTGGCAGCAGTGGACGCAATGTTGATAATACGTCCGGAGTTACGAGGCAGCATCCATTCGAGCGCCCCCCTCGAACACAAGAACGTGCCTGTAAGGTTGACCGCGAGCATTCGGTTCCAGGTTTCCAAAGTCAGTCGAACCAATAGCTCGCTGTGACTCTGTCCTGCATTGTTTACCAGAATGTCAAGATGGTCCCAGAGTTGTCGTGCCCTCGCGAAGAGCGCTTCAACCGAACTGGGCTCGGAAACATCGCATAAGAAGGGCAAGGCCTCTCGACCTTGGTTCTGAATCTGTGCTGCGACGTTGTCGAGCGGTTTCGCGGTTCGCCCCGCCACGATCACCGAGCAACCTTCGGAGGCAAACGCGAGGGCAATGGCCTTGCCGATTCCTTTGCCGCCGCCGGTGATGATGGCTGTCTTTTCTGCTAAGCGCACAGAATTTCCTTTCTAGGATGTAGGCCGCCTACTGGTTCTCCGGCAGCCCCGAGATGGGATTTACGGTTCGTTCCATCTTTTCATGCGATCTCTCCACGGGCCTAAGCCGAACACTGTATCTGATCCTATAGTCTCTGCCAATCTATGGAATCGGGTTTAACAAAGCAAGGTCGGCCCGACCGGCGGCGAGCAAGGTATTAGCTTGGTCGGTTGTGGTGAGGCCGCCGGTGGCCATGACAGGGAGGTCAACTTCGTTGCGGATCCAGTCGCAGTAAGAGCTGAGGAAAGACGGACCGTATTCCGGCTGGGACTCGAGTGTAGTTTGGCCTGCCAGTATCAGGAGCAGGTCACATTGGCTTGCCTGCAATGTCTGCGCCAGTACCGTAGCGTCCTGAACCGTCCAGCCTCCCTTCACGAAATCAGTCGCAGGAATGGCTGCTCCCAGGGGTTTGGGCTCGGGCCACACTTGCCGCGCCGCTGCGAACACTTCCAGCGGGAATCGCATCCGGTTTTCAAGGGAGCCGCCGTACTGATCGGTCCGGCGGTTCGTCAGCGGCGAGAGAAAGCTGGCCAGCAAGTACCCATGGGCCATGTGGAGGAGGAGAAGATCAAACCCCGATTCGTGCGCCCTACGGGCCGCACATACAAACTCTTCCCGCACCTGTCGCAGATTCGTCTCATCCATTTCCTTGGGAACTGGGCTTGTGGCGGTATACGGAAGCGGAGAAGCTGAAAGTTGCACCCATCCACCGTCTCGTAGTGGACGATCCAGGCCCTCTCGGCGCGGCCGGGTCGCACCCCGGCGTCCGGCATGAACCAACATCACCCCCACCTTTGCCGGGCGGGTCTTGCGTATCTGCCCCAGCAGGCGAACCCAGCTGCGCACCTGCTCTGGCTGGTAAAGTCCCACTGTACCGAGCGTTATGCGTCCTTCCGGCGAGATGGCACAAGGTTCACACAGCAGCAGCGCTGGTTCTCCTGCATCTTCCACCGTGCGCCGGCTCAGTTGTTCCCCGTGACGATCGTTTGGCATGCCATCCACGGCTGCATCCGGGGAAGGATACGACAACGCAAGGCGGTTAAATAAGTTCAGATCGCGCAATCGAAGAGGCGTGTACACAGGCTCAGGAGGCACTGCGGCCGTTTGCCCCTCTCCATAGAGCTGAAGGGCTCGCCCCGCGAACCAGCGGTTCGTCCGCTCGACAAAGATTTCATCTCGCAGGCGCAGGTTTTCGTAGGAGATTCTCCCACTTCGCGTCAGCAAATGAAAGGTGAACTGCAAGGGCTCCAAGTGGAAATACCGGCGGGTGTTCTCAAAGTAGGTACGACTTTCTTGTGCTGCCCGCTGAATTCTTTCTACATACGGTTTGCGTTCCATCTCGTAGTCGGCCAACGCTGTCCCGATGTCGTGGTGCTGCCGAAAAGCCCGTGCAAGCGCAATGGCGTCCTCCATTGCCATTTTGGTTCCCGATCCTACACTGAAATGAGCTGTGTGCACTGAATCTCCGAGCAAAACCGTGTTTCGGTGATGCCAAGTCTTGTTCTTGACCGTTACGAAGTTCGTCCAGGTGGAACGATTGGATAGCAACGGGCAACCGCCCAACATGTCCCCAAACAGTTCCTCACAGTAAGCAAGGCTGTCGGCTTCTGTTGCTTGGTCCAGGCCTGCCCGACGCCACGTTCCCTCGTCGCATTCCACAATCACTGTGCTGGTTTGAGCTTCGAAGGGGTAGCAATGGGCCTGAAACAGTCCATACGCGTTCTCCCGGAATAAAAACGTGAATGCCTCAAACACATTCCGTGTTCCTAACCAAATGTACTTGGCCCTCTCCACCGCAAGCGACGGCTGATAAACGTGCTCATATGTGCGCCGAACCAGGCTGTTAAACCCATCGGCGCCGATGATGAGGTCATACCCAGTGTGCTCCGACAGATTATCTACCGCAGTCTGATACTGCATGTGGACTCCAGCTTTCTGACAGTGCTTTTGGAGGATACTTAGAAACCGTGCCCTCGAGATACCGGCAAAGACATGCCCTCCCGAGCGAACGATCTGGCCCCGGTAGTTCACATCAATGGCATCCCATTTTACAAATTGATTCGTAATGTCGTGGTAAGACGCCGGATCGGCTTTCTCAAAGGAGGCCAAGGTCTGCTCGGAAAACACGATGCCCCATCCATAGGTTGCATCCGAGGGGTTTCGGTCCAAGAGGGTAATGCTGCGAGTGGGATCATCCTTCTTCAAGAGCAGGGCACTGTACAATCCCCCGGGCCCGCCGCCGATGACCAGGATCCGCACGCTTCCATCTCCCAGAAACATTCCGGAAGGAACGAGCAGTATGTGACTCAAGCGAGCGCTTCAGCCAGGCGAGTTACCTGACTGAGGTCCGCCACAGTTGGGAACAGCAGCAGCTCGTCACAGCCGGCTTCCGTATACCCCAGTACAAACTCCCGCAGCGCTTCCGGGCTCGTCAAGAGCCCGGCAATCACCTTTTCAGCAAATGGTCCTGCAAAGGCATAATAGTTTCTCAAGTACCGGCTTCCTGGCTCGACTTCCTCGCGACCTAGGGCATAATACGCCGTACCCCACAGGTACAGCTTATCGGGCCGTCCCGCATCGGTCCATGCGGAACGGGCTTTCTCTGCGGCACGTGCGAATGCCCTGGGGGGCCCCCCACCGTGCAGGTATCCATGCGCATAACGTGCCAACCGGGCGAACACTGCATCGCTTAGCCCACCCACCAACAACCGAGGTCCTCCCGCCTGAATTGGCTTCGGTCCAAGCTGCCCTTCTTCCCAGTGTGTCCGAAGCGCTAGCAGCTGCTCGGTTAACCGCCGGCCCCTCCCGCGAGCATCTACTCCTGCGACCGAATAATCGGTTTCCCGCGCACCGATCGCCAAACCGACGACCAACCGCCCTTTCGACAACCGGTCCAGCGATGCTAACGATTTCGCCAACGCCAGCGTGTTGTACAGTGGGCCGTTCAACACGGTCGTGGCCAGTCGGACTCGGCTAGTCACGCTCGCCGCTGCCGCTAGCGCAATCAATGGGTCCCAGCTGTCGTATGCGAGACGGTCAAACACCCCTAATGTCGAGAAGTTTTCTCTTTCCGCTTCCCGCGCCCAATCCAAAATCAACTGGGCGTCTGCAGTGGGAACGGTCGTCGGCAGTCCTAAACCCACACGCATCACACGCTCCCGCACTTCATGCCAGAAGGCAGTTAATGATAAGGTAAAATAAAGCTTGCAATCAATTTTCCGAGGGAAACTCTAGTTTTGAGCAATCCATTACCCATGTTGCGGCGGGACTCTGTTGCGAGTTCATTTGATCCCCGCCACTCACTCCTGTTCTCGCCGGTTGTGATCAATGGGGTACGCCTCGAGAATCGCGTTGTGATACCGGCGATGGTAACCTGGCTTTCCCCCGACGGGACGGTCACGGAGGACCTCCGCCGACGCTACTTGCGCTACGCTGAGGGCGAACCAGGAATGATTGTGCTCGAAGCGACCGGTGTCCACGAAATCAGAAGTGGTCCCCTACTCCGCATATCAAATGACTCCTACATCCCAGGGCTGCGAAGCTTGGTTCAGAAGATGCACGATGCCAGTCCCTCAAAGGTTGTCCTGCAACTAATTCACTTTTTGCGCATAGCTCGCCGCGATCCCGAAGGATACTTAAGTCGCCTCAGGCGCGAGGACCTAATCGGCCAGCCCGATGCTATTGTCTGCCAGAACCTCACCTCTCGGCAATTCGAGGACTACTTTTACGGATACCGGCAGCGCATTGAAGACCTCACGCGTGAGGAAATCCGGGGAATTCCGCTCCTTTTCGCCCAAGCCGCACGGCGCGCCCGGCTCGCTGGTTTTGACGGGGTCGAGCTTCACATGGCCCATGCCTATACTCTGGCATCGTTTCTTTCCAAGCTTTCCAACAAGCGAACTGACGAGTATGGTGTGGACCGACTCCTCCTGCCGCTGAAGGTGATCCGGGCGGTGCGCGCCGAGGTGGGGAATGACTACTTGGTTGGGATACGTTTCTTGGGGGACGAAGCCATCGCAGGAGGCAATAGCCTGGAGGATACTCGGCCGATAGCCCTTGCCTTTGCAAGATCGGGTGCGGATTATCTTTCCATCTCGCGCGGAGGGAAATTCGAGGATGCCAAACAGCCCAAGATCGGCGAAGCTGCTTACCCCTATACTGGCTCCAGTGGGGAAGCCTGCATGCCGAACCACAAACTCCCTCCCGCCGCCAATATCCATCTGGCCGCCGGTATCAAAGAGGCGATCAATCGGGCCGGCTCTTTTCTTCCTGTCGTCGGCAGCGGAAAAATCAACAGTTCCGAACTGGCAGAGTCCATCCTGCGGGAGGGCAAGGCCGACCTCGTCGGCGTTGCGCGCGGCCACCTCTGCGACCCGGACTGGACAAAAAAGTTGCGCGAAGGCCGGTCCGCCGACCTGCGTCTTTGCGACTACAAGAGTGTTTGTGAACTGCTCTACGACCAGCGCCACTATAAGGTTGTCTGCAAACTCTGGGGCGGCATACGCTTCGGTGGACGGGTCCATCCCCCCTAGCGCTACTTGGGACGGCCACCCCAATGGACTCAGTCTATAGCTGGTCCCAAAAAGGCCGGTCAGGTCAGGCGGTCAGACAGATCCGTCCGGCGATAGGTTGCCTCGACCCTGTTTCGGATCACGTGCGCCGGGGCCGCGTTGATCACCTCTCGTGGATGATTCGTTTCCTCGGCCGTCCAGTCCCGGAAATGGAGCGGAAACCGTGCGGCACGGCCGCGATCTGGTGCCTCCGGATCAGGCTGTGCAGCTCCTTTTCGAAAAGCGGCGTCCCGTCTCCGATGGTGAACTCTAAACAGGCTGCAAATATTTGAGCCTAAGGAAAAATTTGCAGGGATGGCCGAAAACAAATGTTTTCTGCCACCCCCGTTAAATCCAGTTTGCTTCCTGGATGCCAAACAGGGATTGGAAGACAGTTAATTGGGATTCCAGCTCCTAGTCGCCCCGACCGTATCGGGGTGCATTGTCGAAGACGATCTGCGGACCCACGGCTTCACGTCCCAGTTCCTGCGCAAGCTCATGGTGCAGCACCATGAGCTTCCCGTTGACGACCGTCATCAGCGGATGCAGGTTGCTGATCTCATCCACCGAGACCGTGAAGTAGTCCTCATTCAGGACCAAGAAATCAGCGTACTTGCCCTCTTCCAGAGTCCCCAGCACATCTTCCTTCATCATGAACCGGGCCGCCCACGAGGTCATCATCTTCAGCAGCGTGTTGCGGTCGATCGCCTCGTCCGGATTCACTTCCTGCCCGCGCTCATTCACGCGGGTGATCAACATCTTCGCCGCATGGAAATACGACCTCGATTTCCCCGCCGCCACCCCCGACTCATCCTCGAATGTCGGCATGACACCCGCCTCAATTGCGGTCCTAATGGGTGCGATCCGCCTCATGTACTGGGGCGGAAAGTGGTCCTCCCCGATCCACGGATAGCTCCGCGTCATCACCGCCGAGCCGCAGCTGATCATCATTCCCAGCTTTGCCATGCGTGGCAGTTGCTCCACCGACGGATAGAACCCACAGTGGTCCGAACTGAGCCGGATCGAGCGGATGTAGTCCAGCGTGATCGCAGGGTTGTCCTCCATCGCAGCCTCCACGGCGTCCATGAAATAATCGACGCCCTTGTCGGCATAGGCATGACCCACCAGAACACGCTGGTAGTTTGCAATCGCCGTGCGGGTGGCCTCGTACATTGAGCTGCCCTCCGCGTTCTGGCACCACTCCAGATCCTTGATCGCCCGGTTTGCCTCCATCGAAGAACAGAAGCGGGGCGGCCCGGAGTCGATGCTGCCCAGTCCCACGCCGGCCTGCCAGAAGAACTCGCCCCCCATCAACGCCATATCTCCCACGCGCTTGTAGAACAGAGCCGGATCCGCATAGCCGGCCGCGAATCCGAACCAGTGCGTGTAGCCGAACCGAATCGGCATCCGGTCTCGTCGCGCCAGATAGTTGAAAGCGTCCAGAAACCGCTGACCCATGATGTGCGAACTGTAGGTGGTGATGCCCACAGCCGCGTTCTTCAGCAGCCCGCTTTCCACGATGTCGGCCAGCTCCGGTACCCGCGAGTTGAAATAGCCGTCGATGATCAGCCCCCGCGCGTACTGCGGCGCAGTGGCCCGAACCCGTCCGGCCTCGTCGATGCCGGCTGCCTCCATCGAAAACTGCGCCCCATAGAGCCGTTTGATGTCTTCGATGCCCGCGGAATTGATCACGTATGAAGGATGAGACTGCAACATAATCGGATGATTCGGCGCCAGCCGGTCCATCATCTCCAGCGTGTATTTCTGGTTCGCCAGAAAGGCCACCCCGGCGCCCGTGCCCGTGCCGCCGCCGCGACCTACTGAGATGAACGCCCACCGCCTCGTGTCGGGCGTGTCGCGCACATGCACCCGGATCACCGCCGTCACCGCTTCGGTCAGTTGCTCCTCCGTCGTTCCGGTGACCGAGTAGTTCGACGCCACCCCGCTGACCACCTCAGGGTTCTGCCGAACCCACTCGTTCAACTCGTTGTTGTGAATGTGCGTGTGAGTGTCGACGATGCCCGGCATTACCATGCGCCCCTGTACGTCGATCCGGTCCGTATCCGGCCCCGCCATCGCCAGGATCTCCGCGTTGGAGCCCAGCGCCATGATCTTGCCATCCCGGACCGCCATCGCCTCATGGATGTTCCCGATCGGCGTGTTCAGGCCAAATGAGGTGTCATCCATCGTCACCAGCTTTGCGTTGTGGACAATCATCTCCGGATAGAACACCACCGACTCCGGCACCGTGAGCGTCCGCTGCGCCAACGCAACGGAACCGAGCCAACTGAAGAGCAAAACGGCCATCCAACTGCAATGCAGCTTCTTATGGTGCTTCATCATCTCCCACATCCCTTCCTGGATTGCCATCGCCGCACGTTGCCCTCCCGGCATCCCTCGTTACGATACCATACGGCGCCGGACCGTTGCCTACACGGAAAACTCGGTCGCTTGCAGAACCTCCCGAACCCTTTCGGGCCCGGAGGTTCCACGGTTGCAAAGCAGTTCTGTCGTCTCACTTGTCATACGAGCCTTCAGTGATTGGGGTGAACATGGCTTCCAGTTCCATCGGCTGACGCAGAAAGCGCTGATCTACTAGGTAATCGATTAGCGTTTGCAAAGTCTTGCGATTAGCTTCCAGACCATAGGGCCAGGGATTAGGTCCAAAAACCTCGTTCAGCTCCTCCAAGTCCGCAAACAGCCAGGGAAGCATGTACCGCAATGTACCGCTGAAATGCGTTTGTTCGAGGGCCCATCGCTTGGCTTCTTGGAATGCCTTGTAGAGGGCGTGCACGACCCACGGCTTCTCTTGGTAGAGGCTTTCCTTTATCACCAGAGTGTGCATGATGGGGAAAATTCCCGTCTTGCGATAATAGTCCCGCTCGGTTTCCCGATAATTTGGAAACAAGCGCTGGACATGGGGACTAACTTTCAGGCTGGCCGGGTTGCGGGCTCCGATCATTGCATCAATCTCCCCGGTTTCGAGCATGCCGCTCAGGGTCTTCCCTTCGCCGATAAATTGGAGTGAAACGGGGCCTTCGGGTCGTAAATCCAGAACGTCCAGATGTCGCGGTTCATTGATACCGCCCTCGAACCAATGCATTGTTTCCCACGCCGCGCCATATTCCTGTTTGAGGATCCCTCGAATCCAGACAGCCGCTGTCTGCCGATACTCAGGAACACCGACTCGCTTTCCCTCCAGATCTTTCGGATTTTTGATGTTGGCATGAGCGTTTACAAAAATAAATCCGTGGCGAAATACGCGCGAAGGAAAGATTGGAAGCGCGCGAAACGGGAAATCCCCTTTCGCCCGGCACGTCAGGTAGTGCGATGTGGACATCTCTGCAACATCAAATTCCTGATGTTTGATCATGCGAGCAAAAATCTCGGGTGGAGATTGAATTGCTAAGTAGGTCAACTCGATGCCCTCCGGCTGGATCACACCGTCTCTAAGAGCTTCCGTACGATCATAGGCTCCGCACGCCAAAGTTAACGGGAGTTTCCGCATCTGTTTCTCCTCACTGCACATTCGGACACATAGGAGGATTTTGCATCGGATTTCTATGTGGTCTTCTTCCAACTCTCAACAAATCTGCGGGCGTCCTCGATTGGTGGCTCCGTCGCAGGCACGTAGGGAATCACAAGCCGCGTTACGCCTGCCTCCACAAACGGCACCAATCTTTCTCGGACCTCTTCGATCGAGGTCGCCGGAATCACTGGCAATTTGTCCATATAATAGTCACTCACGCTTTGGATGGCCGCTTTGAACCCGCCCTGCCGGAAGGCTTCCTGAATCGCTGTTACTTCCACCCCAAACCCGGATTCTTTTAGCATATCGCTATAGTGATCGGCAATGTTATAGAACGCCAACACCTGCCGCAGGTTCGATCGAGCCACCGCGCGGTCTTTGTTGACTGAAACCCGCACCTTCGCAATGATCTCGAGTTGCTCAGGATCGTGGCCCGCTGCGGCGGCACCGGCCCGAACGCGCTTCGCAATCTCGTGAATCTTGGATGGGATCGCCATATTGATGAACACGCCGTCGGCTATCTGACCCACTAATCGAGTCATCTGCGGCCCTAATCCAGCAATATAGATCGGAAAAGATGGGAACCCCGGCTTCCAGGAAAGGCGGAAGCGTTTACCCGTGGTATAGACTTGGCCTGCGTACTCGACCCGCTCTCCGGCGGCTGTCTTGCGGACAATTTCCGCGTATTCGCGGATGCGGCGCAGCGGACGGTCAAAGTTGCCTCCATGCCAAGCCGCGATGGTCTTGTTCGCCACGCCCAGACCCACAAGGAACCGCCCGCCGGAAAGGTCTTGCAAGGAAGCAGCCTGAATTCCCAACGTGACGGGACTGCGGCCAAAAATGTGATAAATTGCTGTGCCGAGCTTCAGCGTCCGTGTGCGCATCGCAAGCCCGGAAAGAAGAATCAGTGGGTCGGTGCTGTTGGACTCTCCCTCCCAGAACGCGCCGAACCCCGCCTCTTCGATCGCAGGACCGAGTTCCATCAGGCCGGCGGCGGGATACTGAGCTCCAGAGTTTAGTTCGATGTCGTAGGTCACAAGTTCTCCGTTCCGATTCGGCTATCTCGTGCCTAGTCTCTCAGAGGAAGCCTGGGTTGCGGTCGGAAATTTCACAGGGCGGCAACAGCTTCCAATTCCACCCGGGCGGCCTCTTCGTACAGGCCTTTCACCTCAACCAATGTGATCGCAGGAAAATGCTTCTCCATCTGCCGGCGATACACCTCTCCCAGCGGCTTTCGGTTCGCGAGGAACTCCTGTCGGTCGAGCACATAAATGGTCAACTGCACAACGTTCTCCGGCATGCCGCCTCCTTGCCGCACCACCGCCAGCAAGTTGGCCAATGCCTTTTCATACTGCGCCACCAAGCCAGGACCGACGAATCGGCCCTTCTCATCCCGGCCGATCTGTCCCGCGACAAACAGCAAGTTGCTTGACTGCACCTTAACACCATGGCTATAACCGGAATGGGCTCCTATCTCGGGTGGATTGATTAATTCCATCGCATCCTGCTTGCCTTCCTTCCTGAAGAAATATTGTCGCTTGCTGTCGCCCTAACTTTGCTTCGGTCGCGCCTCACTCTCGTTTTCGGAGCGGAAATTCCCCTCTGTTTCTCACCGCGCACAAGAACATACGCCCGCCGAACAATGGAGTCAAGCGCACCCCGCACGGACCCGTTTGCTGCTTGCCTTCTTCCTCGCGGGACTTTGGTCACCGAATCCTTCTCGGTAGGGAGCTCGTATTGGCAAACGACATCGTTTCCTGGATAATACCCGCAAGCGATATCTATGGGTGTGAAGATGGAAGAATAAGCGAGTGCTGTGGAGTTGGAGAAGACCATGGGATCGGACCAAAAGCGAGGAACACATTTTCTGTACGAAGAGATAGGCAGCGTAGCAAGAATTACTCTAAACCGACCGCAGACGCTCAATTCGCTCACCTTTGGAGTGTACGCAGAGTTGCGTGATACGTTCGCGGAGCTCAATCAGCAACCCAACCTCCGGGCGGTCATTCTTACGGGCCAAGGGCGTGGTTTTTGCTCCGGTGGCGACGTGGAAGCCATCATCGCCCAGCTCTTGGAGCGGCGAGGCGAAGGCATGACAGAGTTCACTCGCATGACCGGGGAATTGACACGAAACATTTGCGAACTTCGCAAACCGGTAGTGGCGGCATTGAATGGAGTCACAGCGGGGGCAGGAGCTGCGATCGCGCTGGCGTGTGATTTCCGCCTCGCAGCCGAAGGAGTCAAGATCTCTTTTCTGTTTAACAGGGTCGGCCTGGCGGGAGCGGACATGGGTGTGGCTTACTTGCTCCCCCGCCTCGTCGGCACTGCACGCGCCATGGAAATGCTCTGTCTTGGTGAGCCAATCCAGGCGGAACGCGCCGAGCAAATCGGCTTGGTCAATCGCGTCGTTAAGGCAGAGGAACTTCAGAGCGAAGCTCTTTTGCTGGCGCAGAAATTGGCGGCTGGTCCGACGTTCGCCTTAGGCATGACCAAGGTGCAGCTTTATAGCGAATGGACAATGGCCCTGCCGGCAGCTATTGAAGCCGAAGCCCAGGCCCAAGCTTTATGCATGCTCACCGAGGACTTCTCCGAAGGTTACCGCGCCTTTAAAGAAAAAAGGCAACCGCAGTTCCATGGCCGGTAGGAAACCGAACAGCGACGTACCATAGAGGACAGGAGCGATTGTTCTTGAATGATTCTATGGAGAAAAGAATCATAAATCCACCCACACTAGCGGCGCCCCGGGGCTACACGCACGGTATTCTGGTTGCCAGGGGCTCTCTCTTGTTTCTGGGCGGCCAGGACGCCAGCGATGCGGAAGGTCGGATTGTCGGCGCGGGTGACTTGTTGATTCAATTCGAACAGGCGCTCAAGAATCTTGATGCCGTCGTGCGTGAGGCTGGCGGCACGATGGCGGATATCATGAAACTTAACATTTTTGTCAGGGAGCGGGAGGATTATCTGTCGAAGCTGAAACCGTTGGGCCAGATCTTCCGTTCGTACTTTGACGGGTACTATCCTACGATGGCCCTCTTTCAGGTGTCCGGTTTCTTCCAAGAAGAAGCGCTTGTGGAACTGGAAGGTTTGGCCGTGATCGAAACAGAAGCACTCTCGACTCCCCTATGAACTTCGGGTTTACAACGGAGCAGAAGCAAGTCCAGGCACAGGCGCACGAATTTGCCGAAACCGAGGTCTTCCCGATCGCGCGCGAGGCGGACGAGAGGAGGGAGTTCCCGCTACACTTGGTACGGCGTATGGGGGAGTTGGGCTTCTTGGGGGGACCGCTGGAACCGGAATATGGCGGAGCGGGCATGTGTCACCTGAGCCTTGCTTTAGTGTATGAGGAGCTCGGGCGGGCGGACTCCTCCGTGAGAGGCTTCTTGAGCGTGCACACCAGTTTAGTCTCCCTCTGTATTCGGGACTGGGGGACCGAAGAGCAAAAGCGATACTTTCTTCCTCGGCTGGCCACGGGAGAGTGGATTGGCTGCTATGCATTGACGGAACCGAATGTCGGATCTGATCCGGCCCGTATGGAGACCACTGTCCGGGAAGAAGGGGACAGTTATGTCCTCGACGGAGAGAAAATTTGGATCACGAATGGCAACATGGCTCATGTGGCTCTCGTGTTTGCGACGCGGGACCGTACTGCTCTTCACAGGGGAATTTGTGCTTTTTTGGTGGAGACAGATCGCCCAGGCTTTTCTTGCGAAAGGATGGCTGGCATGGAGTTGGGCCACCGAGCCTCCGATCACGCCCGTATCATTCTGAACAGTTGCCGGGTCCCCCGGAAAGCACTCTTGGGAGGTCCCGGCGAAGGCTTCAAGGTGGCCATGACCGCTTTGGACCATGGACGACTGGGAGTTGCCGCCGGAGCGGTTGGAATCGGACAGGCATGCCTCGACGCTTGCATAGATTTCGCCCGCAAGCGCCGCCAGTTCGGTCAGCGAATCGGGGATTTTCAGATGATCCAAGCGACGGTGGCGGACATCGCCAGCGATCTAGAGGCAGCGCGCTGGTTGGTTTATCGGGCCGCCTGGATGAAAGATCGGAAGCTGCCTACGACCAAGCAAACATCCATTGCCAAACTATTCGCCACGGAGGCGGCCGCGCGTGCAGCTTCCCAGGCAGTCTTACTCCACGGCGGCCGTGGGTATTCCAATGAGTATCCCGTGGAACGCTACTATCGGGACATCAAGGGATTAGAAATTTACGAAGGCACCAGCCACATTCAGCGAATCATCATCGCCCGGGCGTTGATTGGTCGGGAAACATAGTCGCCCGACCCGAGTTGATCGAACACAGCGAGCAGGTGGATCGGTGTTGTATTCGGAGTACTGGAACCCGAAAAACGAGACGTTGCCGCGAGAAGAATTGCAGGCTTTGCAGCTTTACAAGCTTCGCGCGTTGTGTGAATGGGCCTATGCCAAGAGTCCCTTTCACCGACGGCGGTTTACTGCTGCCGGCTTCCGGCCGGAGCAACTAAAGGCCCTGGATGATCTTCGCCGGATCCCCTTCATGACTCGTGAGGAGTGGATGGATTCGCAATTCGAAAAACCGCCGTTTGGCGATTTAGTTGCTACAGACCCTCACCATGCGGTCCGTTATCATCTAACCTCCGGCACGAGCGGCCGGACGCCGCTTCGCGTGCTGGATGGTTTGAAGGATTGGGAGTGGAGTGCGGAGTTGTGGTGCTACGGCTTATGGGGGTTCGGTGTCCGGCCCGAAGACGTGATTTACCTCGCCTTTGGTTATGGTTCGTTTATCGGCTTTTGGGGCGCCCACTACGGATGCGAGAAAATCGGAGCCCTGGTCATTCCTGGCGGGGCGCAGATCACCCAGGTTCGCGTGCAGCAAATCGTCGAGATGGGTGCAACCACGGTCTGTTCGACTCCCACCTACGCTTTGCGACTTTGGCAACAGGCTACCGAGATGGGCATTGACTTGGCTAAAGAAAGCAAAGTGAAACGGTTGATTCTCTCGGGAGAGCCGACCGGATCCATCCCGGCTGCGAAGCGTCAGCTGGAGCAAGCCTGGGGGGCCAAGTGCGGTGACACGGCAGGCATGACCGAAACCGGCAGCATCGTGATCTTCGAGTGCTCTCATCAGCCGGGAGGAACCCATATTATCGAGGACCATTACATCGAAGAAGTAATCCATCCGGAAACGGGAGAGCCCGCACCCTACGGTACGGCTGGTGAGCGAGTGTGCACAGCCTTTGGCCGGGGTTTGATTCCCCTGATCCGCTACCGCAGCAAGGATATAGTGGTCCGCGTTCCCTATCACACCTGCGACTGCGGACGGACCGGCGAAATTTACGATGGCGGCATTCGGGGTCGATGGGATGACATGAAACTGATTCGTGGCACCAACGTTTATGCGAGGGCTGTGGAAGCGATTGTCCGCGAGTATGATGCGATCGCCGAGTTCCAAATTTACATTTGGCGAAAGGACAGTGTGCGGGATGAGATCACAGTCCGCGTGGAAATAAAACCGGGGCGCGAAAACGAATGGCTGGAGCTTCAGAAGAGACTAGACAGGCAACTGAGCAGCGCTCACGAGGGTCTGCGCTTCAATGTTGAGCAGGTGGAGTACGGTACTCTGGCCCGGTTCGAGCTCAAAGCGAAACGAGTGGTGGATGATCGACCGAAAGCGGAATACGGCCGTTGACCGGTTGATCTGCCTTCGGAATTCGTGAGCCTGTCGGGAGGGGATGATGGAGATGGATCTTTTGGAAAGGCCCATGACAGACGCCGAAAGGGAGATCCACGCCACGTACCTGGCTTTGAAGAAGTTGGCGGCCCGAGAGGACTTGCCCCCCTGCGCAGCCCGTAATGTTCGCAAAGCTCTGGCATGCCTCTGGCAGGTGACCAACGACCTTGATCTCCAGTTTGAGCAACTGTATCACCTGGGAGTGTAAATGTTCGGCCTGCTGGTTGTTCCGGAAAACGGCCGGTACTTACTCTTCCCCGGTTGCCAGCCAACTCTTCCCGTTGCTGTGATACGGCAGCACCGGAGCCTGTCCTGGTGGCGACCCGGTCCGGTATCGATGCAGTTGTTCAGCCAGCCCCCTTGCGTCGGTAAAGATGATCGTGCGGCCCTCGGTTTGGGCTTCTTTTGAATTCCACGCCTGCGCTTCTTCTTCCAACGAAGGGTGGCATCCTCATCACGCTTCAAGGCCCGACCCGTTGCCCTCTGGCCAGTCCAACCCAGCTGCCGCAGAATCCGCCAGACGTGTCCGGGGTGGTATCTCACACCGCAGTCCTCTTCGATCAGATGGGCCACGCGCCAGCCCGTCCACACACTGGTGTCGTATCCCAGCGCTTCGGGTCCGTGCTCCAGGCCCCGCTCGATCTTGTTCCGATCGGCTAAACTCAGCCGCGGCTTGCGTCCGGCCCGGTCGGCTTGCTTGAGTCCCTGCTGGCCCGACTCCGCCAGCCGCTGGGCCCACCGGTGGACCGACTGCCGGCGGACACCGACCCGGCGGGCGACCTCGGCTTCCGACAGGCCTTGCTGCAATAGTTTGGCGGCATCCATGCGCCGTTGTTCCAATGCATCAAAGTCGCGTCGCACTCCGGCTGGATTCCCCATGTGCGCAGTGTAGACGACCAACGACAGACTGTCACTATATTATACGATAGTCAATGCTCTGACCAGGAAAGACATTAGGGCGAAGCCAGGCGCCAAGCGGTACAGCCGAGCGAAGCTGAACACGATGCGAGAGGCATTGACCAACCTCGACCGCCAGGCGAACGAACGACGACAGATTTCGCGCGCAGCAAGGCCGAACGGAACGATATTAGGCACATCCTTGGCACAGTTCGAGGCAGACAGGTCGAAGATTCATGTGCCATGGAAATAGGGGTTCATTGAGGCTGAAGGAGTTAGGTGTTAGGATGCACGGACGGGCCGGTAGCTCAGTTGGTAGAGCATCTGCCTTTTAAGTGGCTAGCTCTCCTCTTCTCCTTTCACTCTTTCCCTTATTTTCCATAGCTTTACACCCATTCAGGGGCTCTGCTTTCGCTCAGCACAGAACCCTTTTTGGCTGTTTGACCTGCATTTCTGACACATTTTTGGCACAGCAGGAGGTTCATGGGAGCGTCTGCCGTGGGCAGATGCTCTGTTTGAAGATCGCGTCCGCGGGAGATTGCTATTCCCACTCAAGGGCCGAGGTGCTCGTTTGCAATTGCCAGTTCGTGCATGCCTCAAGGATACGGTTGGGAGGGAAAGACTATCCCATATTCCGTGGCTCGGCGTGCGCCACCAGCCAAGCGTGGGTCTTGGCTCGCAGGATCTTCTCGTGTGCAAACTTGCGGGATCCGCGCTCGCTCTCCCTATCGCTTGTCGTGCCGCAGCATTTGCTGCTCCCACTCAATGTGCCGCCGGAGCGTGTCCTGAAACGCGGCGTCACGTTTGCGTGCCTCGATGTGCTCTGCGATTGCCGAGCGGATCACTCGCGAAACCGGCCGACCGTCGACGGCTGCGATCGTGTTCAACTCCTCTGACTGGTCGGCGGATAGTCGAATCGCCATCGCTTTGAATGGCTTCATGGTTTGTTGATTGTCCAACTAGAGCATGCGATTGGTGGATTGTCGAAGAGCGATCGGTCTATTGTTTCCGGACCACCTCCGCACCGATCTGCGCCGCGTCTCTTACCCAGACTTCGTGTTCCTGCTCGGCGAGCATCCGCTCCAACCAGTTGGTTCGCCCGGTGGCTTCCATCCCGATGCGCGCCGGAGCCTTAAGTGCTGCCTAAAACTGGTGGGCTTCGCCAGCCCCATTGTCCGGTCGACGATTCAATATTCTCGCCCGTCACCGAATCAACCATTGCTATCTGCTGAAAACGTGTGTGAAAATCGCATCCGATTCGGTGCATCGCTCAGCTCTTTCCTTCCGAGCCTGTGCCGTTCCATCACGACCAGTCCACTCGGTTTCAAGAAGCCGACCCTTCATCTAGTCACTCACTAGGATTGGTACAACAACTCGGTCTGGTCAAGTTTGATATTCAGTGACTTACCTTATATGTTGTGGGATAAAGCTCCCCAGCCAGTCCCCCTTGATTTTCAGACAGTGTAGAGATGTAAGATTTACGCAAATTTGCGAAGAATAAATGTTCTGTCTTAACACTCACGCAACGCGCACCCTAACCAGGGCCGTTGTTGGACTCGTCGTCGTGGCGCTGGGTTGTGTGCTTCCCTTTGCACAGAGCTTCACGGCCGTAACCGGCGTCGTGAGCGACCCAACCGGCGCCGTGATTCCCGGCGTCGAAGTAACCGCGACGAATACCGCCACGCGAGCGAGCCGACTCGTCATCACGAACGAGACCGGCACCTACATCGTCAGCCAGTTGCCCCCGGGAACCTACGACGTCAGCGCGTCGCTGCCGGGGTTCCGCACGCAGTTGATGAGTGGCGTGTCGCTTCCGGTCGGGGAGACCATCACGGTCAACCTGTCGCTGGAAGTGGGTGAGATAACCGACGTCATCGACGTCGTCGCCAGCGCCGAGGCCGTCAACACGGTCGACGCCAAGCTCGGTGTTGGGTTCGATTCCCAGAAGATCATCGACCTGCCGCTGAACGCCCGGAACATCGTCGGCCTGCTGGGTCTGCAGCCTGGCGTCCAGATTTCGGACAAGACCTGTGACGAGTTCAGCCGGGACGACGGCGGGCAAGTCAACGGAGCGCGCAACGACCAGCAGAACATCGTCCTGGACGGTGTAAACATCAACCGCCAGGAAGAGGGGTCGTCTCTGGAAGGAGCGCTTCCGACGACGCTGGATTCCATCCAGGAATTCATCGTTCATACTGCCGGCGGTGGCGGCCAGGCTTTGCGCGGCAGCGGCGGTCAGGTGCAGCTCGTCACGAAAAGCGGCAGCAACGACTGGCACGGTTCGGTGTACGAGTTCTACCGATCAACGGGGACTTCCGCGAGGAACTATTTCGCGTCGGAGCCGAACCGGCTGATCCGGCACCTGCCCGGCGGATCCGCCGGCGGTCCGATCCTCCAGGACAAGCTGTTCTTCTTCGGTGCCTACGAGCGGCAGACCGACCGCAGCTCGATCCTCGCTACCCGCAACGTTCCGACTCCAGAGTTCCTCGACGGCATCATCCGGTACGAGCGTGACGACGGCACCTTCGGCGTTCTGACCGATGGCTGCGGCGGCCAGCTCGAGCGCTGGACGCTGATCGATTGCGACACGTGGAACCCGAATCTGGTCGGTTCCTTCTTCGAACTGTACCGGCCGTTTTCGACCAATGCGGCCCGAACGACACCGGGTGCGGACGCGGGAGCTAACACGCTGCGGTACCGCTTCCAATCCCCGTTCGTCCGGAACCGCAACGTCTACGTTTCGAGGATGGACTACACGGTCAACGACAGCCATGCGCTCTACTGGCGCAGAACGCTGAACGACGACGTCCGGACGCTGGGCAGCGAGAGCTTCCTGGGCTTTGAGGATGCCCGCGAGCGGCTGGACAACAGCAAGGGCTTTGCCGCCAACTGGAACTGGGTGATTTCGCCGGCCGTGAACAGCAACTTCACAGTCGGGCTGACCCGTGAATCGTTCGAATCGACCGGGAACAATCGTTCGTTCTATGACGTGCCGCTCTTCAGCGAGCCGTTCCAGGCCCAGGGCGCCGTCCAGCAGGCGATCGACACCTGGAACATCGTCCAGAACCTGAGCTGGATCAACGGCGACCACAACATCCAGGTGGGCGGAAACTTCCGCTACATCACGAATTACTTCAACTCGTTTGACCTGGTCGACCCGCCACAGTACGGAGGCGAAGCGAACCTGACCGGCAATGACATCGGCGTGGAGTCCAGCCCCGGCCTGGCGAGGGCGCTGGGTCCGGAGGAGTTCGCCCGGGTCCAGGATGCGGAAGCCGTCGGAAACGCCGTGATGGCCGCGACGGGTTCGCTGTCACTTTTCTCCGAGGACGTGCAGTTCGACCTGGACGGGAAGCAACTCGCGCCGGGCAGCCCGTTTTCTCGGAAGTTCCGACTGCAGGAGTACGACTTCTACGTGCAGGATACGTGGAGGGCGACGCCGAACCTGACGGTGACGTACGGCGTCAACTACTCCTACCAGACACCACCATACGAATCCAACGGAGTCCAGTTGAACTGGACGCAGCCCCTGGGTGAGCGCTACCAGACGCAGATCAGCACCACGAAGACCGTCCTGGAACTGCCGTTCTACACCGCGCAGCCGGCAGGGCGTGCCAACGACCTGCCGGACTACTACAAGCCCGACATCAACAACTGGGTGCCGCACGTCAGCCCTATGGTCATCCGCGGCGGTTACACGATGACCTATGATTCGGTCGGACGGCGCTTCGCTCGCGATGCGGCCGAAAGCGGTTCGGTCGGGCTCCTGAGCCAGTTCTCCGTTCCCGGCTTCACCTACTCGATCGACGGTCTGAACGACCTGCGGCGCGCTCCGCGCGTGGGCCCGGGCGTGTCGTTGCCACGGGATTTCTTCCCGAGCCTGGGAGAGACTCCCGACTTCACGTTGCCGATCTCGACGCCCGGTATCGGCAGCATTTCTACGGCGGGGATCGATTCGAGCATCCATTCGCCGAAGAACCACCTAATCAACGCTACGATCTCGAAGGAGCTGGCTGGAGACTGGATCGTCGAAGCTTCCTACGTCGGCCGGTTCGCCCGGGATCTGCTGGGCACGGTCGACATCGCCAGCCCGGTTAACGTGAAGGATCCGATCAGTGGCCAGACCTACTACGACGCGATCAAGACGCTCTATGAGACCTACGAGAACACGGGGGCGGCGATCGCGGACGTCCAGCAGATTCCGTGGTTCGAGAACGTCTATGCCGACGTCCTCGCCTACGTGAACACGGCTCCCAGGTTCGACAGCGTCCGTCCGGAGGGCGGCTTTACTAGCGCCACGCAGGGATTCTACGCGGTGATGCACCGGACCCAGCTTGCCGGTCCGAACTCCGCGGTGAGTCTCGTCGACCGCATCGTCGAGGTAGAAAGCCGTCCTGAGGTCGGCAACATCCTGATATCGCCCCAGGTCCAGTTCTTTGGCATGTTCACCAACATCAGCCGGTCCAACTACAACTCTGGTCAGTTCACTCTCCGGAAGCGGTTCTCCGACGGCTTCAGCCTGACGATGAACTACACGCTCTCCAAGTCGATGGACATCACGTCGGCTGCGGAGTCCCGGGGCGAGCGCGCCAACGGCCAGAGCGGTGAAGGACTGGCCAACGACCCGTACAACCCGGAATTCAACTACAACCTCTCCGACTTCGACCGGCGCCACCAGTTCAACGGAAACTTCCTCGTGCAGCTTCCGTTCGGACAGGGCCGGGCGTTTGCGAACAACCTGCCCGCCGCTGCCGAGCACATCGTCAGTGGATGGGAGTTTTCCGGCATTGTCCAGGCGACGAGCGGCCGACCGTTCAACTTCACGACCGGCCGGTTCAACCACCACTTCTTCGGCCGTTCCCAGCCGCTGCTGACCGGGAAGATTCCGTTCGGTGTGCGGAAGGAAGACGGCCGCGTCTTCTTGATCGATGCCGACCGGGACGAGCGGACGCGAATCGGCAGTGAAGAGTTCGTCAACGTTTACCCGGGTAGCCAGCTAGGGCGTAACCAGGGCCGCGGACCCAAGTTCTTCAACATCGACCTTTCGGTGACGAAGAACTTCTCGATTACGGAAAGCATCCGGTTGCGGTTCCGGGCCGAGGCGTTCAACGCGCTGAACCACCCGAACTCCGCGATTCCGGAGAACGGCACCCGCATCGACGGCAGCAACTTCAGTGAGATCACCGAAACTCGCAGAACCGAACGCGTGATGCAGTTCAGTTTCCGGCTGGAGTGGTAATCACGTCCTAGCAGCCCGTGGGGCAATTCGGTGTCATTGACATCGGAAACGGGCTGATGGTTCCCAGAAAACTGATCCAACGGGGATGAGAGCATTGCGGCAAAATTGACCTGAAGAAGGGGTAGGATTGCCGTGAAGAAGAAACGTTTTTCGGTAGAACAGATGGTCGGGTCCTGAAGCAGGCAGAGGTGGGAGTAACTGATTGGCGAACGGGTGAGGCAGGTGGAGATTTCCGAGCAAACATTCTACCGGTGGAAGAAGCAGTATGTGGGTCTGGAGATCGATCAGGTGCGGCAGCTGAAGCAGTTGCAGGAAGAGAATCAACGGCTGAAGCGGCTGGTGGCAGAGCTAACCCTGGACAAAACGATGTTGCAGGACGTGCTGGTAAAAAAATTCTGAAGCCTCCGCGACGCCGCCAGGTGGTCGAGTACCTGCGCGGGGGCTACGGGGTAAGTGAGCGGCGCGGCTGCATGGTGATCCGGCTGCATCGAGGGACGTATCGATACCAGAGCCACAAAGACCCACAGATTGAGTTGCGGATGAGGATGCGGGAGATCGCCGCGGTGCGGGTGCGGTACGGGTATCGGAAGATTCTGGTGCTGCTGCAGCGAGAAGGCTGGGCGGTGGTCACGTCCGGAGCCAGATGCTCCTCAACAACGGTCTGCAATATCCTCTCGATTTCAGGCCGGAGCTTCTCATAGACAGCCGAGTCGTGCAGAGCCCGAGTGGAATTGAAGCGGCTCAGTTCGGGGGAAAAGGGTCGCAGTTCATGGTCCATGGAGGCCGAAGGTCCGGTTTCTGCTTCGAATTGCTGCATGGCTTTTTCGACGGGAGCGACATTTTATCGAACCCGGCTGGCCGCTCATAGAGCGGCCGCTGCAAAATCGTGCCAGCTCTCCGAATCGGCGCCCTGAGGCGCCTCCCAAAGCGCTTTTCTAAAGGAGTGGAAGGATGGGCCAGGGCTCGCCGATCAGCGGTGCCGGATCCACTTTCAGCCAGTTGCTCAGGACCGTCGAGTAGACGCTGCGGAAGTCCACGTCATGAAGCATGTCTCCGATGGGATCCAGGTCCTGGAGAGCCAGACTGGGTTGCTTGCTGTAGAGACCCGGCTGGATCGTTTCTCCGAACAGGAACATCTGGTTCGCCGTTCCGTGATCGGTGCCGTCACTGGCGTTTTCGCTGAGGCGCCGACCGAATTCACTGAAGCTCATGATCAGCACATCGTTCTCCATGCTCATTTCCCGCATGTCATCCCAGAAAGCCTTGACGGCCGAAGACACGGTTTCCAGCAGATCAGCATGGGTTCCCGTATTCGGGGCGGTCGGTACGACCTGACTGGCATGGGTGTCAAATCCCGAAATGGTGGCGTAAAACACCGTCACCCCAATGTCGGCCGCGATGATCTGGGCGATCGTCTTCAAGTTGCTAGCAAAGGCGGTCTTGGGATACTCAATGGTGCTGTTGTAATTGTCTTGACCTTCCAGGATTTCGGCCGAGCTGAAAGTGGCATTCAGGACCGTCTGGGTCACATATTCCTGGAAGGGAGGAAACAGGGTGGGGGGTTCCGAGAGAATGCTCTGAAAGGCGGCATTCTTGTTGGCCTCGTCCTCCGGATAGCGTGGATCGGTCTTGAGCTGGTACGTATCGATACTTCGAATGGAGGGGGAGGATCCGGACTCTGAGATCATGGCCTTGGGAACGCGTCCGCCGATGTTGATCCCCTGCAAGGAGCCGGAACCCTGAATGCTGTCGAAGTATTTGGCCAGCCAGCCATTGGAGCCGACCTCCTCCGCTTCCGCGGTGTGCCAGATGTCCCGGGACCGGAAGTGCGATCGGTTGGGATTGGGATAGCCCACTCCCTGCACGATCGTCATGTTGCCGCTGTCATAGAGTTCCTTGAAGCCGGTGAGTGAGGGGTGAAAACCCAATTCGTCATTGATCGGCAACACGCTCTGGGGATCGATCGCCAGCGTCGGTCGCGCCTGATAATATAAGTCATTGGTGTAGGGCACGATCGTGTTCAATCCGTCACATCCCCCGGCCAGTTCGATCACCACCAGAATGCGGCCCGAGCCGATCCTGAAGCCCTGTGCTCCCCGGAGACTCCGAACCAGGAAGGTCGGGGCCGTCAAGGTGGCGGAAATCATGGTCAGATCCTTCAGAAAGTCTCTTCGGCTCTTCAATAGCTTGGTTCGACGCATGGGATCAGTCTCCTTAGTTCAACTGATTCGCGGGAAGCACCAGGATGAGATAAAGAACCCCCCGGACTTTCTTGTCGACCGTGCGCCGGTCGTTGATATTCCATTCCATGGGCTCTCCATCGTCATCGGTGGTCATGTACTGGTTCAGGACGTAGCGCGTATCCACCGAGACATCGTTTTGCACGATCGCGTCAAGGAAGAATGCAACGACATCGAAATGAGACATCTGATAGGTTTGAACCCATTCCGCGAAGTCAGGCGATCCATCTCCACGAAATGAAGCGAGGGTGTTAAAAAAGTTGTAGCGGGCCAAAAGGGTGGTGGTGTTGATCCAGCCGACTCCACTAGTCCATCCGCTGACATCGGGTGGGGCAAACAGTTCCTGCCCCGTGTTGGCCATGAGGCGAGGCAAGGATACGGGATCGGACATTCCCAGTTCCCGAAACAGCCCCACGAACAGGCCTACCGGGCTCTTGATCAATGCACGATAGGCCCTCTCGGAGAAAAAATCCGGATGCTCGAAGATGGCCCTCATCAGAGGACGGATCTCGTAGTCGCTCTCCCGGAAGACATCGGCGAGCTCAGCGATAAGTGTCTCGGAAGGATCCGGGTAAACCAAGAATTCCCAAAGTTTTCTGGTGACGAATTCAGCGGTCACATCCTGCTCGAAAACAATGTCGATGATGTGATCCCCATTAAATATGCCGATCTCACCGAGAAACGTCTTGAATCCAGAGTCATGTTTAAGCAGGTCGAATCTGAATTCCCCCGTGCGCCGGTTTAACCCCCAACCCGTAAAGGCACGAGCAGCTTCCACCACATCCTGGTCGGTGTAGTTGCCCACCCCCATGGTAAAGAGCTCCAACAGCTCCCGGGCCCAGTTTTCGTTGGGATGCTCCTTCACGTTGCTTCGGTTGTCCAACCAGACCAGCATCGCCGGGTCCACTGCTATCGCTTGCACCATTTCTTTAAAGTTGCCCAAGGCGTGCTCCCGCAACAGATTGTTTTGGGTCGTCATGTAGGGTTGCCTATCGGGTGCCACCTGCCGGACCGTCCTGACGGAAGTAGCAAAATGGTCGTGCCAGAAGTAAGTCATCTTCTCGAGCAGCGGTCTTTTGGAGTTCACCATCCGATAGAGCCACCAGCGCTGCATCCTGGAGGTATTGGGCCGAAGCCGGCCTTGCCGATTCACTCGGATGAGCGAATAGTTCTTCTCTGCCAGACCTTCCTCCATTTCGGTATCGTTGACCGCCTCATAGTTGAGCAGTTCGTCCAGGGTGGCCTCAAATCCCATCTCCACGAATCGATCCAGCTCTTCTGGGGAGGCGCTGAAACCGGCCCGGCGCATCAGATGACCCACCGTGTGGGAATCCCAGGGGGCACAGGGAGGACACAGGTAGAGTTCCATCGGAGTCTCAGCGGGCACGGCCATTGACGAGGCCGCCCCCGGGGCACTCTGGCCCCAAAGGACGCCCGGAACCAGGAATGAAAGAAAAATTGCGAAGACGGCCCTTCTCATGACTCTTCCCCTCTGGTGCCACTGTACCATTGCCGGCAGGTGCTTTCCTCGTGTTTGGTGGGTTTCTCGACTCATGTGCCTAATGTTACGAGCCGACCGGGAGCGAACACGATGACGGAGGAAGAAAGAATCACACGGATGAAGACCCTCGAGGACTTCGACCGTAAACTCACCGAGGTCCTGCATCGTGACGCCGAGGGCGAGTGGGACTAACGGCAAAATAGCAAAGGACCTTCCGCATTTTTCGTTATCCGAGTTGCGCCACACGTTTTGCAACCCGGCTGAACGCTGGGGCGTGGCGGATCATTTCGTGACGCAGATGCTGCGGCAAGGCGATTCGCAGGTGTTCAAGCGCTACAGCCAGGCGAAGCTCAACATGATGCGGGAGGCGCTGTCGAAGCTCGACCGGCAGGCCACCGCCTACGGTCTAGACCATTTTCACAGATGATGTATAGTAATGGATGGCGGTTCACTGCGAACACAACCAAATGGCGAAGGCGTATTCGAACGATCTGCGGCGGAAGCTGTTGGAGGCGTATGATCGCGGCGAGGGAAGTCTGCGGGAGCTGGCGGAGCGGTTCGGGGTGAGCAGTCCGTATGCCTGGAAGATTTCGGCGCAGCGGAAGCGAACGGGGCGGGTCGAGCGGGTGGAGCAGCGGCATGGACCGCAGAGCAAAGTCACGGAGACTGTGCAACAGCAGTTGCGAACCTGGGTGCGGCAACAGCCCGACTTGACCCTGCTAGAGATTCAGGAACGGCTGTGGGAAACGCAACGGCTGCCGGTGAGCGTGTCGCGGTTGTGGCAGGTACTGCGGCGGCTGCAGCTGCGGCTCAAAAAAACCCGCTCCACGCCCAGGAACAAAACACCCCGCAGAATCAGCGGCGGCGGGCGGCCTGGCGGGCCGCGTTGAGCGGGGTCGATCCGGCGCGGCTGGTGTTTCTGGACGAGCGTGGGGTGACGACGGAAATGACACGCCGCTATGGACGGGCTCCGTCGGGAGAACTCGTGCGCGCGGCAACTGCAGCGGGACACTGCAGCACGCTCACGCTGCTGGGTGCCCTGACAAGCCAGCGAATGCTGGCCAGCAGGACGGTGGAATCGTCCACCGCTGGAGAGGTGTTGCTGGCCTATCTGGAGGAAGTCTTGTGTCCCTGCCTGCAACCGGGACAGATCGTGATCGCCGACAATCTCGCGGCCCATAAAGTGGATGGCGTGCGGGAGCGGATCGAAGCGGCCGGGGCAACGCTGCTCTACCTGCCGCCCTACTCTCCCGACTTCAATCCGATGGAGCCAGCTGGGTCCAAGATCAAACAACATCTCCGCAAGACCAAAGCGCGAACCCTGGACCGGCTGGAGCACGCCGTCGCTCAGGCTCTGGCCACCGTCACCTCACAGGATGCCCCGGGATGGTTTCGCCATTGTGGATATGCTATACACTAACTGTAAAAATGGTCTAGCTTCACCGTGCTGAACGCCTAGCCCGCATCTTTCACCAGTCCGGTGATCGGGCGGATTTGGGCAGTAAGAATCGGAACGAAATTTCCTGGTGTAAGGTCTTCAAGACCTTAAGCTAGGAAATTCCGAAAAATAATGCGCTTTCCGCCGCGGGAAGTTATCTCTGACCTTATCCTCAGGGCGTTCCAGGGTCTTGACTGCCGCGCTCGATGCCAATTCGACCTGATTCCCACCTCGGATCTTTCACTATAACTTGTCCCGCTGCGCGAAGAATCTCTCGCAACACGGTTTCAGAGGCTGCGTTGTGCCGCGCAAACTCGTCACGTAGCTCTCTCAGCTCGAACGAAAGCTGCTGCGCAGCATCTTTGCTGGCGGCGCGCGGCGGGCCGATGTAGAACTCCCATCCAAAGGCTACCGCGATTTGAGCTGCACGCTCTATCGAGGGTATGTGCCCCTCAAGGACCGACTGAACGCTGCGTACCGGTATCCCGGCGTGAGAGGCCGCACCGCGGATCGATAGTTTCCTCCTCCCTAGCTCCTCCCGGAGGGTGGTCACAAATGTTTCATAGGCGCCCATAGTGCTAATTATAGCGCCGGGCAACAAATCGCACAAATACCCTTGACTGCGTGCAAAATATAGCCCATATTGGTGATATGTCGCTCACCTCGATTATTCGGCTGATTGAGATACTTGCGAAGGCAAGAGAGCGAATCCCCCATACGGTTGGCCGTCTTGCCTCCGGAAGCGGAGATTTCTACCTTCGCCTGAAACGCGGCTGCGATATAACCATGTGCCGTTCGGCTTCCGTTGCTTGCTATCTTTCCGACAACTGGCCGGCCGATCTGGAGTGGCCGGCGGCCATGGAGCCCCTTCGAGGACTGGCTGCTGGGCGGTATCTATCCACACATCAAATTCGAGTCCGCCGGGAAGATCCTGCGGCGCTCGCTACCCTCAGTTTACGCTTGCATGCGCTATGGAAGAATACACACGCGCGCGGCCCAGCGTCGGTGGGCGCAAGCCGGAAGTGCGTCCCGGTAAATTCGGCCCAACAAAGCGGAAGCTTCCGCGCCCGCTTTCCGCCCCAAGAGAATCGCTATCACCTATGAGTGCCATTCCTCTGAAGATTCTGGTGGTGTTCGGAACACGGCCGGAAGCCATCAAACTCGCTCCTGTGATACGCGAACTCGAATCCGACCCGGAGCGCTTCCTCGTTCGCATCTGCGTGACGGCCCAGCATCGTCGGCTGCTCGACCAGGTTCTAACCTCATTCGCCCTCACACCGCACCACGACCTGGGTGTCATGGAGGAAGACCAGGACTTGCTGCGGGTCGCGGCGCTTTGTCTGAACCGGCTGGGGCCGGTACTGGAAGGCGAGCGGCCCGACTGGATCCTTCTGCAGGGTGACACTGTGTCCACGCTGGCGGCGTCGCTTGCAGCCTGCTACTCGGGCGTGCGCGTCGCGCATGTCGAAGCGGGACTCCGCACCGCCGACAAGCACCGCCCTTTTCCTGAGGAGATGAACCGGCGCCTGATCTCCTGCCTCGCTGACCTCCACTTCGCTCCCACTCCACGCGCCAGGAACAATCTCATTCAGGCGGGAATTGCTGCCGGGCGGATCCACGTCACCGGCAACACCGGCGTCGACGCGCTCGCGGCCGTGCGCGACCGCTTGTCGCATCGGGTAGCCCGCATCCCTGGCCTGGAGCACCTGAATGGCGCCCGCCCTTTGCTTCTTGTCACCAGCCACCGGCGTGAGAGCTTCGGCGCTGGGTTGCAGCGGATTTGTAAGGCGGTGCGCGAAATCGCCTCCGCCTGTGAAGTCAACGTCGTATACCCCGTTCATCTCAATCCCAACGTGCAGCGTCCGGCCAAACAACTCCTCGCCGGCCTTCCAAACGTGTTTCTGATCGACCCGCTCGACTATCTCTCGTTCGTCGCTCTCATGGAGCGATCACACCTGATTCTGACGGACTCGGGAGGAATCCAGGAAGAGGCGCCTTCCCTCGGAAAGCCATTGTTGGTCATGCGCGACGTGACCGAGCGCGTCGAGGGCCTCGAAGCCGGAACCGCCCGCCTGGTCGGAACTGACCCCGAGAGGATCGTGGCGGAAACCATTCGCCTCCTCAATGACCCGGCAGAATACGCCCGCTTGCAGAAGGCCGCGAATCCTTACGGCGACGGAAAAGCCAGCGTCCGCATCGCCCGCATCCTCGCAGCCGAGCCCAGGTAATCCATCGCCCCTTTTCTGCGCGCCGCTACGCGCAAAAGGCCGCTTGCATGGCCCAAAAACTTCTGTCGAGAGAACCGAGAGAACCGAAGGAACCGAGAGAACCGAAAGCGAGTACGCGCGATACGCTAGAACAGCTGGGGGGTCCAAAGGTCGTGCAGATGGAGGACGCCTTCCAGGCGTCCTTGCGGGTCCAAGACGAGCAGAGAGGTTATCTTGCGGTCTTCAAGGATGCGCAGCGCGGCGGCTGCAAACTCGGTCTTGGCAACCGTGGCGGGATGGCGGGTCATGAACTGTTCGCACTTCAGGTCCAGCGCTTCTTTCTTGCGCTGCTCAATCAGGCGCCGTAGGTCTCCGTCCGTGATGACGCCGACCAGTCGCTCGTCACCGGCGACCACGGCGGTCATGCCGAGTCCTTTCCGGCTCATTTCATAAATCGCCTCCGGAGCCAGAGTCTCCGGACCCACACGCGGAATCGCTTCGCCGGTCCGCATCAGACTTTCGACGCGTTGCAATCTCTTTCCGATTGATCCTCCGGGATGAAGCTCCGCGAATTGCTCTGCCGTGAATCCGCGCCGTTCGAACAGGGCAATCGCCAGTGCATCGCCGAGCGCCAGCATGGCTGTGGTTGAAGCGGTCGGCGTGAGGTTGAGCGGGCAGGCTTCCCGCTCCACACGCACGTCCAGCACAGCATCTGCGACCTGCGCCAGAGTCGTGTTCTGGTTCGCCGTCATGGCCAGAATAGGAAGGCCGAGCCGCTTGGCCATCGCAACGGGCTGCTCGTTCTCTTCCGTAGTACCGCCGTAACTGAGGACAAGCAGCAGGTCTCCCTTGGCCATCATACCCAGGTCGCCGTGGGAGGCCTCGGCCGGATGGAGAAACAAAGCCGGCGTGCCGGTCGAAACCAGGGTGGCGGAAATCTTGCGCGCGATCAATCCGGACTTGCCCATGCCGGTAACTACGACGCGCCCCCGGCATCGCAGGATCAGTTCCACCGCCTGCTCAAATCCCTCGCCATTGCTCCCCTTGAGACGCTCCAGCAGCATGCCCAGCGCATCGCGCTCCGCTTCGAGCACTCTCCGCGCGGCGTCAAGCGATGCGGTAGCGGTTCCGGCCGGTTGGGATGAAACTGAGCTTTCTTTCCCCAAACGCTGTACTCCCCTTTGGAACGGAATTCGCAGTCGGAAGATTCGGACTCTACGAGATCAGTTTCTTGGAAGCTGCCAGGGCAGCATCGTAATTGGGATGATCGGCAACTTCCTTGACATACTCGACATAGCGGACCGTGTTGTCTTTGTCGAGCACGAACACCGCACGGGCATCCAGTTGCAGTTCCTGGATCAGGACCCCGTAGGCAGGTCCCAAAGCGCGTTCCCGGTAGTCGGAGAGCGTACGCACATTCTGCACCCCGGCCGCCCCGCACCAGCGCTTCTGCGCCATCGGCAGGTCCATGCTCACGGTCAGGATCTCCACGCCAGGGAGATTGGCGGCTTCTTCGTTGAACCGCCGCGTCTCAGTGTCGCACACCGGCGTATCGAGCGAGGGGACGGTGGCGAGAATGCGGACCGTGCCCGCCGTGTCCGCCAGCTTCACCGGGGTCATATCGTTGGAAACGACCGTAAAGTCCGGCGCTTTTTCGCCCACCTTGATTTCCGGTCCGACCAGCGTAAATGGCTGGCCCCGCAATGTCACCGCTCCTTTTCGTTCGATCATGTTCTGAACTCGCTCCCTTCCGGCCTGCACGTTCTGTTAGATTTGCTCGTTGGCAAACTATCACTATAGCTGCTCCCCGCGGGCAGTGCAAAGAACTTTCCCGAACGGCTCTGCTTGACTTTCCCGCAGTCCAAACACCAAAATGCGGTTGTTTTTGCGAACTGCGATACGGGAATAAACTTTAGAAGCGCGATGGAGAGGCCTATGCAGAAAACCCGACGGCTCCCAATCCTAAGTATCTTGATTGTCCTTGGCATCAGCGGCATCGTTTCCATTCGATTCGTCGAGCAAGAGATGGGCTGGTCGGCTGCTGCCCAGACGTCTACGGCACGGTCCGGGGGAACATCCGGCAATCAGAACCCGGCTTACGCTCTGCAGCGCTCGATTCGAATTGACAACTATAACCTGGTGACCGACAGCGGTCCGGAGCGCGGGGAGGTCCTGTATTTCTTCAAATGCTGGATGTGCCACAATCAGTATACGATCCGATCCGAGTACGGCGAGGCTACCCCCTTCCTGCACCTGAAAGACCTCTACCAGCGTCCGGCACTGGTAACCGGAGAGCCGGTGAACGATCAAACGGTAGCAAACAAGATCAGAAACGGCGGGGCGAGGATGCCGGCGTTCGGCACGACCCTGTCGGATGCAGACATCTCGGACCTGGTCAGTTATCTGCGAGGAGGAAGCTGCTGCCTGGAAGGCGAGAACCCGCCGGCAAACCCCTGGTATCGGGCAGAGACGAACCCCTGGAGTGTCCCGGCCCTTCTCTCCGGTGGGCCGCGAGGCATCGTGCGGTTGGCCAACGGGCAGCCGTTGGAGGGAATCCCGGTGCAACTCGTGGCTCCTAACGCCGTTCGAACCACCGTTTACAGCAATGAAGAAGGAAGTTACGAATTTCCTCCGATGCAGGCCGGAACGTATACACTGCGCATCCCAACCCCGTTGGAATTCCAGCCGTACCAGCAGGATTCCGTTCCGATTCAAGAGGCCACTCCATTCGAGGACATCGTGCTCGAGGCGATCGCCAGTCCGGAAACCGACGTTCTGGTAGGCGATCCCGGGCTGCCTCCGACGCCGGAGATCTATTTCCAGCTGACGGGTGCGGAGATTTTGTGGAATCTCCCGGGCACGGCCCAGGAGAAATCTCAGCTCCACCGCTCGTGCGGCAGCGGGTGTCATGATTTGCAACGGATTTTCCGAAACCGCTACGATGAGCGGAGCTGGCGCCTCATCGTCGAACGGATGTTTCACTATGGAAGCCGCACATTGATCAATCGAGTTCCCGGGGCTACCACTCGCGGGAATGCAGAGCAGGAAGAGCTGCTGGTGAAGTGGCTGGCCGAGGTGCGCGGGCCCCAGTCGGAAGACGCGCCGTTGCGTATCTTCCCTCGTCCGCGCAGAGCCGCGACCCGCGTGGTCGTGACGGAATACGAGCTGCCGCGCGTTTTGTTGAGCCCTCATGACGTGGCAGGAGACGCAGAGGGCAACATCTGGTATACGAGTCACAAGACCCCTTACGTCGGGAAGCTGGACCCGCGGACGGGCATCATCACGGAGTACAAGGTTCCGCTCATACCCGGCGCCATGCCCGGGACGCACGCAGTCAAGGTCGATACGAGGAACAATGTGGTTTGGTTTTCCGAGAACTGGGCGCACTCCATGACCCGGTTCGATCCCCGAACAGAAGAGTTTACTCAGTTCCCCTACGAAACCAACAGCCTCGTCAATAGTGCGAGCGGGGGCAATTTTGGTCTGGCCCCGGACGGCTCTCTCTATAACACCCAGGGTGGCGCGGTCGTCAAGATGGATCCCCAAACCACCGGAAGCGGCCGTTTCGTGAATCGGTGGCCGCTCGAGAAGGAACCCAGAACCTACGACAATCTGATCAGCGATGATGGGAACTTCTGGTCCGGAGGGGGACCGGCCTCCGGCGGGCAAACCATCAAACTGCTGGACCTCCGGACCGGAGATCTCCTGACGGTGGAAACTCCGCGACGGTCCTCCGCCGCCAGAGGAGGTTTTGATCGCGAGGGAAATCCCTGGTACGGCGGCCGGGGTGGCTCAATCCTGACCCTGAATGCGCAGACGGGCCGCATTCGGGAGTACTGGCCTCCCACTCCGTATTCTCCCTATACGCAGTTCTACGAGGCGATGCCCGACAAGAACGGGGAAGTATGGGCGGGTGTCCTTCACGGACGATCTTTCCTTCGCCTGAATCCCCGGACGGAACGCTGGATTGAATACGTTTTGCCGGAGCCGTTTGCAAACAACTACAGAACCTGGATCGATAACTCCACGGATCCGGTCTCGGTCTGGTACGTGGATTACAAAGGGTATATCGTCCGCATCCAGCCCATGGAGTAACCGATCGACGGCAGCGGGGGACATGCTAAAAAGGGAAGGCCGGGACGAGCATCAATCCCACCCCGGTTTGTTTTCCATTAAGAAGGGATCAATCCCAACACGGCGGAAGTACCCCGAGGCCTTGATTTGAAGGCGACTGCCGCCGGCGCCGCCCCGCGGGCGGTTGTCGTGATATTCATTGGCCTCTACGATGAACAAATCCCCCTCACTCCACTCGACTCTGCGTTCGGGTTCGCCTTCACGCTGCAGGACGGTATACCCCTCCCCTTTCAGGACGTAGTAGATCACCTCCCAAAGGTGCCGATGGTAATGGCCCACCGCATTGGCATCGATAAATTCCCGCACTTCCATTTCCAGTAGCTGATTCCCAGCCATGTCCCCTTCCGGAAGAATGGTGATTCCCGACATGCCGATGCCGCGTTCTTTCATCTCCCGGTTCCGCAGATTCGGCAGCCAGTGTCCCACGTCCATTCGTACTGTTTCGGGACCCTGCGTCGCGTTCCCGACGTATTCCGGCCGCTGTCCCACTCCTTTTTCCCACCGCTCCGGAAAGTTGGAATCCGTGGCAGAAAGAAAGGAAGCGTTCTGAAACATGTTCTTGGTTAGCGGAGCGGTGGTAATCGACAGGTAGCGGGCGGGGGTGTCCGAAGACGCGTTGAAGTGCTGATGCCAGGCGTTGAGGGAGGGTGAAAGCAGATCGCTTTCTACCCATTCGTATCGTTCCTGCTTGTCTTCCGCCTGGTTCCACATCAGCGTGTAGCCGCGGCCTGAAACAATATAGATCATCTCTTCCGCCAAATGCCGGTACGCGGGAAGCTTTCCGCCGGGCGGAATCTCTACCAGCGTGGCATCGATCTGGTGCAGACGTCCTTCACCAATCCGCGCGGTGGCTGCTCCTAACTCTTCGTCAAACTCCACGGGATGTTGTTTCAGGTGGAGGGCCTCGTCCACAGTCTGGATCTGCTGTCCCTGCACGTCCTGATCCCCTGCAAAAAAGGCTAATACCGCGATCAAGGCGCCAACGCCAAGCAATCCGCACAGGAATTTTTTCATTTCCATCTCCCTCTTCGCTCCGATTTTCGCTAGTCGATCGATGCCTCGATGATTTCCAGCCGTCTCCTAGGCTTTTCTCCTTCAACCTCTTCCATCTCGAAAGCGTCCAACACCTCGATCCCTTCCACCAATCGTGCGAACGCGGAGTACTGGTTGTCCAATGCCGGCGACGGGCCCAGCACAATAAAGAACGATGTGGTGGCCGAATCCGGGTCCTCCCCGTGTGCCATAGAAACGGTACCGCGCACGTGCTTGATGTCTGACCGGAATTCCCCCCTTACGGGACGCACCCACCGGTCCGCCGAATGCGTGGGTCCGCTGGAACGTGTTTGTCCGGTGCCTCCCTGCACAACGAATCCCCTCGAAATCCGGTGAAACTCCGTTCCATCCAACCAGCCCGTGGCCGCCAGCTTCAGGAAGTTGCGGACGTTTTCGGGCGCCCAATCCGGTTCCATCTGCAGCTTCATGGAACCAAGGGTCGTCTGCAGAGTTACTGTGCGCCGCATTTCATCGGGGGTCGCGGAGAGGAACGGTTCCTGTTTTTTCGGCTCGATCTCGATCTTCAGAATTCGCACCGGCTCGCTCAGCTTGCCGTCCTCTTCGAGCGGCTGCTGGGAGATTTCCTGGACGACTTCGATCCCCTCGTTCACCAGTCCAAATGCCGAATACCGTCCATCCAAAGCTGGTTGCGGAACTAGGCAGACGAAAAACTGTGCTCCGTCGCTATCGGGCTGGTCCGGGATTCGAATCGTCGACACCACGCCCCGCTCGTGTTTTAGATCGGAGATCTCCTCGCTCAGCATGTTCAAGCCGCCTGTCCCCCACAGCTCGCGGGGCGTTTCCGGGTCTTTCAGCAGCGGGTCACCGCCCTGGATAGCTCCATTCAGAAAAGCCAGATGGAAGGCGGAGCCATCGTAGTAGCCTTCCCGGGCGAGGCGAATGAACTGTTCCACGTGTCTGGGTGCTTTGTCTGGAAAGAATTCGAACCGGAATGTGCCGAAGCTGGTGGTAACGACAGCCTCTAACTCGGCCGCATTCTGCGACGAGGCGGTGACAGCCAGCGTACCAATGGCTAGGAATTGAAGAATCCGCCGAATCACAGGGAACATTCTAATACGTCCGGCTCAATCCTCTGCCAGGTAAATCGGCACCAACAACCAGGAATCCTCAGCGGAGAAACGAATTCCGAGAAAGAGCTCGGAATCGGGCGGCCGTTCCGTGGGGAGCTGAGAGAGGAGTCTCTTTTAGAAGCTTGCCACGCCACCCACCACCTTTTGGGCAGCTTGCGAAATACGGCGCCGCGGCTCCGCCGAAAGACAGACCTGACTCTCTCACGATTCTAGGAACGTGTTGTCCGTCGGACTGCATGCCTTCGACATCTCGCGGCCCCGGCTTTCAGTTTTTCCTACCTTGCTGCAAGCTCGTCGTAAACAACTTGCACGTTCGATCGCAGACGGTCGGGTCGCGGCGTTCCATATCCCGCATACCTGGCAGGGGTGGTCCAGGAGCCGACGATCTCATCCACGGTCATGCCGGCTTGCCGGCCAGCACGCACAGCATTGAGGAACTCGCGATTGAATTCGGCAAACTCCCTCAAATCCTCCCACGGCATGGGGGTGCTGTGACCTGTGATGACGGTGTCCACGTTCTGAATGCCGTTATACACCTTCATCAGGGTTTCGGGATACTGGACGCCGCTGCCGCCATTGTTGGCATCTAGAAGCGGTATGTTCTTGCCGGCGAAGGCATCGCCGGCGTGCATCGTACCCAGCGTCGGAAAGACGATAAAGGCGTCACCATTGGTGTGCGCACGGCCGAAGTAGTAGAGCTCGACTCGATCGTTGCCGCTACCGATTGTCATGCGGTCCTGGAACGTCTGTGTAGGCATGCCGCGACCGTTATTCTCCGTGAAGATGTTCCTCGTCGCGGGCGGAAAACCCGAAGGCGCGACCATCCGTTCCATATTCGCCCTGGTGTTCTCGTGGGTCACGATATCGACCGTGGCCGGGAACTCGACGTTGCCGCTCACATGGTCGCCATGGGTGTGCGTGTTGATCAGCGTCGTAACGGGCTTGTCGGTCAACATTCGGATCTGGTCCAGGATCGGCTGACCCCAGCCCGGGTTCTTGGCGTCCACGACCACCACGCCGTTCTCCGTGACGAAAACCGCTGTGTTGCCACCTCCGCCTCGCAACACCCACAGGTTGTCCTTCAATTGCTCGACTTCAACGACGCGTGCCTGCTGCTGGGCGGCGACGACCAGCATAAGGGCGCCGACGATGACGAGTACGCCTAATACGATTCCTCGTTTCATACTATGCCTCCCAAAAACACTCGTTGAACAAACCAGAATGCACCCGTCGCAACGACGACCAGCGATCCGGCAAATGCCAGACGCTGGCCTGCCGCCTCGTTGCGCGCCCACAGCACCAGCAACGCGGACGCAACGATCACGACGACGAGCAACTGACCGATTTCTACACCGAGATTGAATGAGAAGAGCGACCAGCCGAGCGCCCGGCTCGGCAGCCCCATCTCCCGCAAAACGCTTGCAAACCCGAAGCCGTGAATCAAACCAAATGCGAATGCGATCCAGATGCGCACGTCACGGCCACGGCCAACCATCAAATTGTCGATGCCCACATACACGATGCTGAGTGCAATGGCCGGCTCGACGATATACGCGGGGGGCGTGAGGGTGTTCAGCGCGGCGAGCGACAGCGTAATGCTGTGCGCAACGGTGAACGCGGTTACGACCAGGACCAGCCGACGGATCGATCCGCCCAGCAGAAGCAGCCCCACCAGGAACAGCAGATGATCCGGACCGATCAGAATGTGATGAATCCCGGACGGCACAAACTTCCTGATTACCGCCAGGACGCCCTGCCTCGTTCCGGCGAAGTATTCAAACTCCACATGGTCGCGATCGAGAATCGCCTGCCAAGTGAGCTCATTGCGCTCGTAGAAGTTGAGAAATGTCTGATGACTTGGATCATACGGAAAGAGAGTCGTGTTCACTACCACCGAAGCAGGCACGTCGTTGATGGGATACCGGGCACGGAACTGAACGGCCTGTCGCTCAGGCAACGGCACGGGGGCCGCCCATTCGCCGCCGGTCAACGGAGTTCCGTTGACGGCGATCTGCAAGCGAGACCGCAGGAGTTCAGTGATCGCGCTCCCGTGCGGGCTAAGCACTGCCGGGTCCAGCACTCGCTCCGGCGGATTCACTTGCAGCTCATGCGCTACGTCGAACACGTGCACCACCAGGGTGAACTCCAGCTCGCCCGGCGCCAGGCGGATATCCGCGAAGCTAAAGGGCGCAGGGTGCGCCGCGACCGGCGCCACCCAGCCGCCCAAGCTGACGAGCAGTGCTGCGCCGAGCACAAAGACGGCTGTCCTTACCCTTTCGATCGGTTTCATGCGGAAATTCCTTCTTAGCCTCTATTCGGCCAAACTATACACCCTTTCCGGGATTCCGCTGCAAAATTTCTATAGTCCACTCTCGGCCAACCAGGACGCTGAGTTTTTCTATTTCGTCAAGGATGGATTGGGGAGGTAACGTTCATTAGAGGCAGTGAAGAAACCTAGAGAGGAAGCCGAATTACTTCCGGAGGCGGAACTCATGCGGGGTGAACAATCTCAAATTCAGGTTAGTGCATCCGCAGCGTCGAAAAAACGGGAGGGCACCGCCCGCTTGTCTGAAGGATTTTGCGCTGCGCAGGTCCGTTGGTCACCCGTCACAGGCGAAGCGGAACCGAAAACGAGCAAAGGTACTGGCTGAAATTTGCGCTCATAGCCCGGCGAATCAGGGCCCCTTGTAGCGCGCTGGATAGAGCTACGACGCAGTTATTCCCTCTGGCTGCCCGGCGTCAATTCATCCGGAGCGCCGATGCCGGCCGAGCCGACAAACAGCTTGCGTCCGTCCGCAAAGGTGATATCCCTGCCGTTAGCCCTGCGAGACCCGTCTTTCGCCCGATATCCATCCACCACAATCTCGGTTCCAGGCGGCAGAGAATTTCTATTGAAACCGCGCCGAAACAGAACAGTGGGGCTGCCGACCTCCACGGCCCAATTTTCCACCGTACCATCCGGTCTTTTGGCGTCTATGTGGATCCACGCGTGGGGATTAGTCCATTGCATCCGGGTAATTGTGCCCTCCACCTTTACGGGGTTTCTGGCGTCGAATTCGGCCGCAAACGAGTGGTGCGCACGAAGCGGCACAGCCGTTCCCGCTACAAGCAAACCGATTCCCGCCATAACAAGGCCTGGTTTAGTTCGCATCGGATGAACCTCCGAGTTAGAATTCTCCTGTTCCAGTGTCTTACTGTTGATACCACTCATAGAAACGGTCCTCGGGGGGAACCTTGCGGGTGATCTCAATGATCATCGTCTCTCCTTCCCACCGCCTTACCAGCTGCTGTTTGCGAACATGTCCATACAGAAACTCCTCCGCAAACTCGATGCAGGGGTACTCGATAAGCTGAATATTGGGTTCGAGGCGCCGATAGAGCGGCATCGCGATTCGCCAGGGGCGCGTGAAGACCTCCGGGTCGTCAATGGTTGCCTCGTAGCGAATGGCATCCGGGCTGAGCAGCGTGAGGCGTTCCTCCAGGCGCAGGGAGGCGCTGTGGAAATTCCCTGCTCGGTCGAACCAGTTATTGCCGTTGAATTCTGTCACATCTACTACGAGCGTCTCGCCCTCCCAGCGGCCCACCGAATGACCCATGTATGTGTAGTCGGGCGGTCCTTCGACTTCATCCAGGTGAATGGTGCGGGCCGCATTCGCAAACGTGTAGATCATTTGAATCTTGTTCATGCTCTGCACAATCTGAAACGGATACGGCATGTACATCGCGCGCGGGATGCCCGGCAGATAACACTTGAGCATCGGATCGCGGTCAATCCAGTTTTCAGAGTTTTCCTTCTTGATGGCTGCTGCTTCGGGTGTGTAAGGAATCCTGCTGTCGCCCTCAACTACGCCGAGTGACGCTGGCACGCCGGCTGCAGCGCCGAGCGCGAGCACGGGAGCCGCCGCCACCCGGGCGAATTCATGCTCCGGATAGACGCCGGGTTGCGTCACCGCGCCCGGGCGCGCTTCGTGGGCTTCGAGGTCCCAATATGCTTCATTGTTGGCTTGCCAGATGCCGCTGAAGTCGGGCTTGCCGTCGGCCGTACGCGCCGGCTGGCGCTCCGGCACAACCGCGGACGGGGTCATGATGAGCGTGATGGCAACCCCTGCGGCGGCCGCCAGGATGACGAGCACAATCATTGAGCCACTGATCCGATTTGTCATCGTAGTGTCCCTTGCCTGTTTGGCTTGCTTTTTCGTGAACCTAGATGATGAAGTGCGGCCCTGCTAGCGGAATGATCCGCATCCAGTGCCACGTTAGCGTCCTCCCGTCCGGGGAGACTTCCCGATGAGTATTGCGTTTGCTTTAGAAGATCGATCCCGAGTTTCCCGTCAACGGATCCGCTCCGCCCTGGTTCCCAAAACCTTTTGTGGTGTCCTTTGTGGCCGGATCGGGTCCCTCGCCCCGGGCGAAGGCGCGCTCTTCCGTGCGCGCTCCCAGGAGCATGGCTGCCAGGCCGTAGTTCCCCTCGTGACACCGGGGTTCGTAGAAGATCCGATTCGCCCGCTCATCCTGGCGGACCAATTCCTGCTTTGCCGTCCACGCTTCCGTCCACGCGGTCGCATCCTCGACGGTGACGGCATACTCGATCGTGTTTGCGTCGAGCCGTGTCCAGCGCTCCACGAGATGCCGGTTCTCCCGAGACTCCCGATAGTTGAACTTGGGCGAGAAGTTGGTAACGTCGACCACCAGCGTGTCGCCTTCCCACCGGCCTCGAGAGTCGCCGAATCGCAGCTGGATCGAAGAAGGAAGATGCGGCCCTGCATCCACGGGAATAACCCGCTGCCATCCTTGCCCCTGCCCCGTATCGTAGAAAATCGCCACCGACTTCGGAGACTGCACGATGCGGCGGTACCCGCCGAAATCTGGCAGCGCGGCGCTCATGCAGCGCTCTCCCATCCTGCGGTCCTCGGGATTTTCGTTCCGATTCATCGCAAGCGTGTTGTAGAACGGAGGCATCTCTGCCCTGCGCGGGGAAGGGGGCCCGTACTTCCCTCCTGCGCATTCGGGCTCCTGATTCTTGCATGTTTCCGTGGCTTGCAGCAGCGCCAGCCGGTAATCCTGTTCCGCCTTTTTCCTCTCTTCCGCTTCCGGCGTCAAGACGGGAAGCCGCCCGTCGGGCGGGTCCACGATCAGCGAGGTTTGCTTCCCGGTCGGTTGTACGGACTGGAATACGGCGTTGTACGCTCCCGAGACGTCTCGCTCCGTCCCTGGCTCTGCACGGGCATCTCGACGCAAAAGTTCTGCTCTCTGCCGGTCGAGTTCCGCTCTCTCTTCTTCTGTGAAAAACTCCTTGTCTGCAAACCGTGCAGGTCGCTGTAGCGGCGTCTCGTAGGGGTCGGTCCAAATTCCCTGCAGATCCGGTTCGCCCCAGGAAGTCCGGTGTGCCGGTCCTGTGCTGGCGCCGCCGCCGCCCGTTTCCGTGTCCACCGAGTTCTGTCCCTCGACCGGCATACGCATCCTTCCCACGAGTCCGGCCACCGCTATGAGGATCGCCACGACGCCAATTACGCCGAGCACCCGATATTTCATCGCAAACCTCCCAGTCCGTCGGATCCCCTTCGTATAACCATCTGGACAGCGAAATTATACTCCTAACTGGGTTCGGTGGAGCGGACTTTCTCGCAAATGGCCGGAGACAAAAGTGCTTGTACCCCCGGCGATTGAGGCGCCTGGGAATGATATGTGTCCTGCTAATCCTTGGTTCGGACTCGACCCGGGATGTGTGGAACCAAAAGGTGGAAAGCAAAAACGGCGAGGGAAGGTTCCCTCGCCGTTCATGTGGTGAGTAATTCGGGTTAGAAGAGAACCTTCAGCCCGATCTGGAGCTGCCGTGAAGAGGTCACAGTCCTGTTGATTGTTCCCACGGACCCCACAACATTTCCGCGGCGGTCAAATACAACCCTCGCCGGATGAGCGAAGTTCGAACTGTTTAAGAGATTGAAGAGCTCCGCCCGAAATTCGACGCCAAACTCTTCCGAGACGCTCGAGATGGGAAACTCCTTCGATATGGACAAGTCAAAGTTCCTCATCCCAGCAGCCCGGATCGTGTTTCGGCCCGAGTTTCCATAGAATCCCCTCTCCTGGAGCGCAAAAGCGCACGGGTCAAAGTATAGGTCCGGGCTTCCCAACTGCTGGCCGGAGGCTACTCCTGCGCACCCCGCAGTGGTTCCTGCGATGGAGTTGCTGTTCATGCCTGGCACCACGTCGGGTCTGTCGGCATTAACGCGGCTTCCCGAGCGATCGTAATTGCCTAGTTCTGCAGTAAACCAGGGTCCTTCAGCGAGCTTCGCGATACCGCCAAGCTGCCAACCTCCCAGGAATGCCCGTGAGAGACCGGTTAGATTGTTGCCAAAGGGAAGATCGTACGAGAAATTGAGCGTGAATCGCTGGCCCACGTGGAAGGAAGACAAGCCATGCTCGGATGACTTGTCATAGGGATTTTGCCGGGCGCGGTCGGCGTTGCCGGCATCCGCGCCGATGACGCTGGAACCGTCGTCGATGGACTTGCTCCAAACATAATTTCCCCGGATCCGGAGCCCGCTGCCATACGCTCTTTCTGCGCTCAACTGCAGAGAGTGATAGCTGGAATTACCCTCCCACCCTATAATGGTCAGCCTTCCCCAGTTTGGATTTCTCCGGGGATTGCCGCTCGGGAAATAATGGGTTCCATCCCGCAACTCATAAACGGTGCTGTTGGGATCCACGGCGACCGGAATATGCCATCCCTGATTCGCTACGTAGCCTACTTCCACCATTGTTCCACCAATGAGCTCGCGTTGAATGCTGAAGTTCCACTGCGCAGCGGTTCCGGTGTTCACATTGCCGTAATCAGCATTGTAGGGGGACAGCCGCAAGCGAGGCGAACCCTGCAATGCGTCAGGATAGGGGGTGGGGCTTCTTGTATCCACGATGTTGAACAGTGGCGGCATCCACTGCATGGTATCGTAATGAACCGGGATGATTTGATCATAAAAGAGACCCACTCCGGCTCGAATCGAAGTTCTGCCGCTACCGGTCGGATCCCAAGCGAGACCGATACGGGGAGCCCAATTGTTCAAGGAAGGATTTTCCTTGAAGATGTTGCCTACAATCGTGCCAGTCTCAGGATCCACATCGTCCCAATCGCCGAGTACCGTGGAGATCAAGCCATTCACCTCGGTCGGGTTGGTAATGAATTCATACCGCAGCCCCATATTCAGCGTCAAGTTTGGTCTGATCTGGTAGTCATCCTGGAAATAAAATCCGATCACCGACTGGCGAAAGCCACGCAAGCTTGTCAGTGATCCTGCAGCCAGTCCCTGGAAGCGGGCCGGACGATTCGCCACCATATCTTCTATGCTGGTGTAATCCCAGCTTCCGCTGGCTCGGAAGTCGCGATTGATGTTTTCTTGAATCCTCTTCACCTGGACTCCAAATTTCAAAGAATGGGCGCCACTCAGGTACGTGACGTCGTCGCTGTATTCAAATGTATTTACAGGAATGTTAAACGGCGTCGTGATGTGGTTTCCTACGTCTGTCAAGCCGGAAGCACCCAAATTGCCGGCGTACGGTCTGCCCGGCACAAAGATCAAGGAATCAGGGTTCTCCACCGGGATTCCGAAGTACCGGGAGCGGTTGAAGTGAAAACGGGCCACGTTCAACAGCGTCGGGGAGAAGATATGGGTCTCCTCCACGGTCAGATACCGATTATTGAGTCCCAGGTCCGTCGGGAAACCCAAAGCAGCTTCCGTTCTGGCAAAGTCAAGTTTCGTGCTGTCATCTTGGGTGTAGCGGGCAAACAGCGAATCGGATCCGGAAAAGTAGTGATCGACCTTGATCATGTAATAATCTTCGTTGATTGATTCGCTCACGGACTTTACAAATCTGCCCGCTCTCCCACCCGGGAGAAGCCCCGCGTTGGGCAGCGGGTAAAGATCCAAAATAGGCTGCATCGCAGGATCTACTGGTACATTTCCCGAAGCAAAAATGCCTCTGCGGGCGTCCGGCGATGGGACATTGGTCGTAACGGTTTTTCCCAATGCCTCTCGGAATCCTTCGTAGCTGCCAAAGAAGAAAGTCCGATCCCTCTGGATGGGACCTCCCAGGGAGAAGCCGAATTGGTTTCGCTTGAACTCGGGCTTCACGCCCCTGCCACGGGCGTTGTCCTCCCACTTGGCCGCATCCAGGTTGTCATTGCGGTGCAACGCAAAAAGGGTGCCATGGAGTAGATTGGTTCCCGACTTGCTGACGGCGTTGATGATCCCGCCCAACGCTTTCCCGTACTGGGCACTATAGTTGCTTGTGAGCACCGTAAATTCTCGAATGGTGTCCTTCCCGAGCCACAGCCCGGAAGTTCCTCCCACTCCTTTGTTGGTGGAGTTATTGATGTCACCGCCATCCAGCAGAAAGGTGGACTGGTTCGGCCGGGCGCCGCCCACGCTGATCTTCTTTCCCGGGCCTGCCGTCACGGAGGTGATCTGGGAAGTCAGTTCGGTCACTCCGGTCTGCAAGACGGCCAGTTCGGTCAAATTTCGGCCCTGGATGGGCAAGTCCTCGATCTCAACCGAACTGACCAACTGGGATAGTTCCGTGGAGGCCGTCTCGACCAACGGCGCTTCGCCGGTTACCGTCACCTGTTCTGCCACATCTCCCACACTCAGGCTAAGGTTCACAACCGCGTGCCTTCCCACCGTTAACTCGATTCCTCTTCGCACGAACGCATTAAAACCCGGCTGCTCCGCCCGGACCTCATAATTGCCCAGCGCCAGCGACGGAGCCTGATACCGTCCTTCGCCGTCGGATGGCACGCTCCGTGTCACGCCCGTATCCAGGTTTGTAATCGTCACATCAACTCCGGGAACCACCCCTCCCGTCTGATCCGTAACAGTTCCCGAAATGGTGCCTGTCGATTGAGCATAAGCATTCGAGACACCCAGCAAAACCACACCGAGAAACGCTAAGACTATCATCCCGTTCCAAACTTTGTTCTTGGCAATCATGTCATCCTCTCTGGTATTTTCATCGATTCGCTTGGCTACGCCAAATTGAAAAATCACAACTGTTGTTCGCAGTTATGAGCTCAAGGTGAAAAGCAGAAGACTGGAGGTTTCACGCGGTCAACGCGCTTATCTCCTGCCAGCCTCCAAGTTATCCAAGGGTCTCGTACTCCATGTAGCCGGACCTTCCGGCTGAGCCCCGATCTCCTGTGCCAGTGAAGGCAGCAAATGGCGAGTCTGGCCACCCACAACCGTCATCAAGACCCGAAGGTCGGGCATCTCCTCGACAGGAACGGTTAGATAATCCCGGTCCAAAACAATGAAGTCCGCAAATTTTCCTGGTTCCAGCGATCCCATCACGTCTTCCCGCAACAGATAGTGGGCGCCCCAGGTAGTCAGTGCCTTGAGTTGGACAATCCGGTCCGTTCTTTCTCTCGGCCCATAGACGCGCTGGTCTCTGTCGCTATACCGCGTGATGCCTTTCTGAATCATGGTGAATACCTTATGCGGAATCGGCCGATCGATCTCAAAGGTATTCATGATACCCGCGTCGGTTACGCTCTTTCGCGGAACAGATAGATTGGCATACTCAATGCCGTAATCGCGTACGCGCTGGTTCGTGTCGTATTCTCGATGGGTTTCCCACAGCATGGTATTGATCATGCTGACGTACATCCCCAAATTCTTAACAATCGGGAGCTGGTCGCGCCGGGGTGCGCCGGAGGCGTGATCAAAGGCATGACGTTTGGCCCGAATTTCTTCCAGGCTGATGTCCGCCTCGCGGCTGGCCTTCACGATCGCATCCAGGTAATAGTCAATGTCTTTATCTGCCCCCGTATGCATCGTGGCTACCCGGCCCCCTGTGCGGATAATGTCCTCCAGGATTGCTCTGCCGGGGCTTCCGGGTTCGAAATTGCATCGCTCTCGGGACTTGATCTCGACGGGGGCATTGAGAGTGGAACAGTCCCCCCCAGCCGTATTCCACGCTCCTACGTTCCACAGGTAATCGGTCCCATTTCCAACCAGGCCGGAAACGTAACGCAAGACGTCGATATGGAAATCGGGACCCGTGTATGCCCAGGCGAAGCGAGCGGGCATTTCTCCGTTGCGGTCTAGCAGCGACAAAGCCTGAAAGTTGCCGGAGGCATATGCGGAAGAGCCATGCGTGGTAATTCCGTAGGCTGCCCACAACTCCAATTCCGCCTTTAAGATGTCGGCCAGGGCTCGGGTCTGGCCTCGGAAAATCACGTTCGGCTCGTACAAGCGGCTGCCTCCAAGGCCTCCTCCAAAGTCTGTATCCGGATAGACCCTGCGCAACTCTTCCACGGCCCTGGTGTTTTCCACCGTCGTCAGCGGCCAGCTATTCTTGACCCGGACCGGATTGTTGGGGGCCAGTTGATCCAAGCGTTCTCTTGTAACGTGCTCTGGGAATTCCGCCCACAGTTCCTCCGCGTGCTCATATTCCGTTCCCCAAAAGAAACTCAGCCAGACCCACTGTCCCTCCTCTGCGCTGGCCACAGCATCCTGCAACACAGCCTCCCACTGGGAGATCTGTTCCTGGGCTGTCCCGTCCAGCCACCGTACAACGACAAATCCATTGTCTTCCGGGAGGGCGTGCCGAAGCGCTTCCGGTTCCGCAAAAGCCCAGTCTGTTGGGTGTTCGTGCGTCATGATAAAGCTGGGCAAGATGGTGCGGCCATTCAAATCCATCTGCTGGGTTTGCGGCCCTGCCAACGCACGGATCTCGGCATCGCTTCCTGTGGCCAATATCCTACTGCCCCGCACGGCCATCGCTTGGACGATTGTGCCTACCGTGGACTCAAACGATGCATCGTCCATGGTCACGATCTTGGCGTTGTAGACAATGAAGTCCGGATAACCTAGTTCCTCTGATATATCTCTCTGCCCCCACACATTCGGAGAGCACAAGAACCCCAGTAGGAATGAAAAAAACACCATCTTTCCTGTTGCTGCTGACGTCACTGATTCCTCCTCCCATTCTGCGAAAAGTGATACTTTCCGCGGAAACGAAACCTTTGCCTGCTAATAGAGCCCTTTCCTCGGGTAAGCGGGATTTATCCCTCCGCTTGCCCGGTTCGAAAGAATTATACTCTACGAGATTCTTTGCAGCAAAATTAGATCATACGAGCAAGGGAATTTCTGCGCGCCGGCCGCTGTGCTACCACAGAGTCTCAGAAGGGTTCGCTGAATCGGAGGAATTCCGCCCACTGCGCGCGGATGCTAGTCTGCTTCGTCTCCGGTGGCCACATCCTCCCGGCCTTGGGCCGGAGCCTCACCCAGCGCTAACCTGGCTCCCGAACTGATCAGGCTGCGCTCGGACGGTCCCTGGAAGAACAGGAAGCCTTCACGATCCCGCCAGGCGGCCGGTCCGGCAAGGTACTTGCCCGCAGCCAGCGTCTGCTCCTTAATCTCGTTGACGAGCCTCAAATAGCGTGGGTCGTCGCGCTGGTAGCCGGTGAAGCTCGCCAGATCGCTGCTCGCCGCAAAGACAACGTCAACGCCGGACACGGCAGCAACCTTTTCCGCGATAGCGACTCCCGCCGGGGACTCGATCATCGCCACGATCATGATGTTTTCGTTGATGGTCTGACGGTAGTCGGGGCCCCAGATGCGGCCGTACTGGCCACCGCCCTGGCTGCGTTTTCCGGTCGGCGGATACTTGGCAAAGGTCACGGCGTTCTCGGCTTTCTTCACGTCGTCCACCATTGGGATGATGATGCCCAACGCACCGATGTCGGTCGCCTTTTGGATATCGCCTTCGGTTGCGTCGGGCACGCGGATGAACGGGATCGCCGGCGCTTCCTTGCAAGCCCAGATCATGCGGGCGACCTGCTCGTAGTTCAGCGGGCTGTGCTGCATCTCTATCCACAGAAAATCGAAACCGGAGTTCGCCATGGAACAATAGATGTTCGGGTCCGACGTCGTGATGGTGCCGCCGACGACCTGCTGGCCGGCCGCCAGCTTTGTCTTGACGGTGTTGTAGATGCGCGTTGTCTGAGCTTGCGCGGATGATGAGAACGCCAGATAGAGAACGGTGAGAATTGCGGGAAGGATTCGCCTTGCGGTCATGATACTTCCTCCTGGGCCGGAAGCGCAGGGTCGCCTCTTCGACCTCAGGTAGTATACGCTGTCCGGGCGCGCGCGCTTCAATGTCGGCGAATAGAAGAGGTGGCAATAGAAGAATCTCGCGGCCTCTCGCACTTCCATATCCAGGAGGCTGGGTCGATTTGCGCTTGACACGACAGCGCGGAAAGCATAGGTTTGTTGGGTACAAGCAAGCTCAAGATGATAATTTCCGACACACCTTTCGGCCACCGGAAAGCGATTTCCAAGTAACCTCATTTGCGAAGGAGAAACCCATGGGTTTGAAACGATCTGATCGAAGGAAATTCCTGAAGGACAGCGCTATGTTGGCAGGTGGTTTGACCTTGGGAGCGGTAAGGCCCGCGAGCGGCCAGACACCAGCATCTGAAACGTTCCTCAAGGGCAATGAGGAACAGGTCGCCTATGGCCAGCGCTCCCGTTTCGAGACCGCGGTACGCACATCGCACGGCAGAAGGCATTCGCCCGATGACTTCGGGCTCGTGATGCACGTGGCGACTCCGATTCAGGATTCGGTGGGGGTGATCACGCCATCCGCGCTCCACTATGTGGGGACCACCCGGGGCTCCTACATTCCGGACATCGATCCCAAGGAGCATCGGCTCATGGTCCACGGCATGGTGGACCGTCCGCTGACCTTCACCCTGGAGGATCTGAAGCGCCTCCCTTCCGTCACCCGCCTTCATTTCGTCGAGTGCGCGGCGAACCGTCCGAGTGCCACGTCCAAGTCGATTCAGGATTCGCACGGGATGACCAGTTGCGCCGAATGGACCGGAGTGCTCCTGTCTACGCTGCTCAAGGAGGCCGGCGTGCAAGCCGGGGCGTCCTGGATCGTTGCGGAAGGGGCGGAAGAAGTGAAGGGAGCGTCGAGCATTCCGCTGGCGAAGGCCATGGACGACTGTATCGCGTGCTACGGCATGAACGGCGAGGCGGTGCGTCCCCAGCAAGGGTATCCGCTGCGGTTGATGGTTCCCGGCTTCGAAGGAATCTTTAACGTAAAGTGGCTGAGACGAATCAAGGTGGTGGACCAGTATTACATGACCTACAACGACTACGGGCATCTTCGACAGGGACATGAAGATGCTGCGTTGGGTTACCAGATCGGACCGAAATCTGTCATCACTTATCCCAGCTCGGGGCAGCAACTGCCCGGCAAGGGATTCTACGAGATCAAGGGCTTGGCTTGGTCTGGTGGGGGCTCTGTCCGCAGGGTCGAGGTATCCACCGACGGCGGCCGAAGCTGGACAGACGCCGAGATTCGGGGAACGGCATATCGTATGGCCCATACCCGCTTTAGCCTCAACTGGAATTGGGACGGAACGGAGACCGCGATCCTTTCGCGCTGCACGGACGAACTGGACCAGATTCAACCAACGCGAGCCCAGGTCGCCGAGTTCTTTGGCGTGCCCCTGGTTCCGTCATTCAGGACTCCGGGCCGAGACAATACCATTCAGACATGGAGGATCGCGAGCGATGGGAGCGTTCACAATGCCTATTCTTAGGCTTCTCTCGTTTGTGTTGCTGCTCGGGGGCTCAGCGCTGGCACAGTCGTACGGTGTGGGGAGCACCCCGAGCGAAGAGGAAATCCGTGCCTGGGATATCTCCATCAGTCCTACGGGAGAGGAACTCCCGCCGGGACGCGGAACCGTCCAGGAAGGCGAGCAGCTCTTTCTGCTAAAAGGGTGCGTGGCATGTCACGGGCCTACATTGAAAGACGGCCGGGCTCCCGTTTTGATCAGAGACGAACCTAAGCCCGGTGTCGACCCCTGGGACTTGGGACGTGTCCTGCCGTTCCGCTCGCCATACGCGACGACGGTATGGGACTACATCAATCGCGGCATGCCTCTCGGCAATGAGGGAACCCTCACTGCCAATGAGGTCTACTCCCTGGTTGCTTTTCTGCTCTTCAAGAACGGCGTGATCCAGGAAAACGAAGTAATGGATGCCGAGACCCTGCCCAAGGTGCAGATGCCAAACCGCGATGCATGGGCACCCCTCCCGGATTGGAAGCGCGGAATGCAAAGGCTGGAAGGTTACCCCTACTAGACCTTCGTCAGGCGGGCGCCTGCGGCTCGTGCAACTTTCAAGTACTATCCGTCCTGCTAGAGGACAGCCTGCCCATTTTCCGCTTTTGAATCCTTTGTCGCTGCCCAAACATTTCCTGGCAGCCTCGGAAGTCTTGTTCTATCCCTCCTGCGCAGGCGTCTGAATACGCTGAGTCGCTCGAGTGCCGGGATAGCATTCGCCGGAAACATTTCCATAGCCGTCTTGGTTCACTTTCTGATCGAGCAGGCAGCACTGCTGGGGTATGATTTAGGGCATATAAGCCTGCAGATCGTGAGGATCAAGACAATGCAATTGGGACGCTTCGATTCGATAGCACTCCTGCTAGTGGTAATGGCCGGGTGTTCCGGTCCGCAGACCGGACCGGACGCTGCGCGCCGCGCGCTCGACGATGCCGCAGCGGCGATGGGTGGATGGGATGCCTTGAGGGAAGTCAGAATGCAGCACGTCGTGAGTGAAGGGTCCGATTGGGACCCCATCCAGGCGCTGCATCCCGGCGACTCGCGCCACGTCAGCGATTTTTCACTCACGCGCACGACTGACTATGAGGAAGAAGCGATTCGATTGCAGTACGGCGTAGATTTTTCCTACCCGAGAGAACGATCCGTTTCCTATACGGAAGTCATTGCGGATGATGCCGGCATGCGGGAGCAAGCGGACTTGGGCGGTGAAGTCACTCAAAGCCGCATGCACGGGAGCGTCTACGCAACGCGGCTGCGCAACCTGCGGCGTGCGCCGGTCCGGGTGTTGCTGACGGCCGGTGATGCACAGGGGCTGGACCGGCTTCCGGATGAAGAGGAAGAGGAATCCGGCAATCGGCGTTCCGTCCAGGTGCTGCGCTACCAGGACGCAGGTCAGACGGTGGAACTGCGCATGGATGCGGCCACGCATCTTCCGGCGAGCGTTACATACCTGGAAGACGACGTCACTTTCGGCGATGCTCGAAATGCCTTTGTGTGGACCGATTGGAGAGACGTCAGCGGCGTGATGCTTCCGTTCCGGCAGGATAAGACCTTGAATGGCCGGCTGATCCGGCAGGAAACCATCCGGGAGATTCAAAACAATCCCGCCGTTGATTCCGCGGCGTTCGCCATTCCGCAACGAGTGCGGCAGGAGCCGGAACCCGGTGAGCGGGTGATCTCGCAATGGCCGTTGCGCCGTTTGTCGATGGGTGTCTCCTATCTGTATTTTGGGGGTCCGCAGGACGCCACGCTGGAAGAGGTGGCCCCGGGGGTATGGCTGGCCAAGGGGCCCGGGCATCAGTCCCTGGTGGTGGAGATGGCGGACTACGTAATGACCTTCGAAGCGCCGCTGTTTGAAGAGCGTTCCCTGGAAGTCATCGCAGCCGTCAAAGAAAAATTTCCTGACAAGCCCATCCGCTACACCATGATGACTCACTATCATGAAGATCACTCTGGGGGCATTCGGGCCTTTGCCGCCGAAGGCGCCACCATCATTGCCCACGCCAATATCATTCCATTTGTGGAGGAAGTGCTGAAAGTGCCGAAAACAATCAACCCGGATTCGCTCGCTCGCATGGCGGCTCAGCCGGAAATTGCCCTCGACGGTGTGGACGGTATGAAGGAGTACTCCGACGGTAGCCGCGTGTTGCAGGTCTTCGCCCTTGCGAACCCACACGTCCGGGATATGCTGGTGCTCCATATGCCCCAGGAACGGATTACCTTTTCTGGGGATCTGGTAACTGGCGATTTTGATCCCTCCAGTGTCGAGGATCGGGCGCGTGCTTACTATGCTTTTGTCGAGCAGGAAGGTCTTAATGTAGACCGCATTGTGCGCGTTCACGGCCCGCCGCTTTCGTACCGGGAGTTCGCCGCGGTGATGGAGCAGGCGCAGTGAGATGTCTCTGCTGCCTGCGCTGTATATTCCCGGATTGACCTGCTCCCTGAACGCGGTTCAGTGGGCTGAGTGTTGGGGTTTGAGAGGTTTACTCGTCCGTATGCCGGATAGGAAAGTCCTTCGCCGTCACACACCATCTATCCAGCCGATGCCAGTCCCGATTGGCTGCGAGAGGTGGACTATAGCTCTCTCTGCGGGTACGTGGCTGAGTCATTCTTAAGGAGGTCAGGAATGCTACAGAACGGTCGGGCGCAAAAGCTGGGTGCTGGGTTATTGTGCGTAGCGGTTCTATTGGGCGGTCGCAGTGAATTGTTTGCGGCTCAGCAATCCAGTCAAGAAACGATTGCAGAGTGGCGTTCGTGCAACGCATTCCTGGTGCCCCAGGAACGTGTGAACGGAATGCTGGTCGGGCAAGAAGACTGCCGGATGCTGGAAACAGGCTTTTCGTATCTGGAGGGAGGGTACCGGCGCGTAGACGTGCGCGTTACGGGAACGGTCTCGGGCGTCACTGCCACTACCGATCCTGTTCCGGATGGCTACTCCGAGAATCGGGAAGGGCAGATGGCGGAGTATTTCAATTCGGAGCCGGACTTCGTGTTTGCTCAGTTTGGTCGCAACGAATGGTCTAGGTACACAGCGAGATACGAGGGGGCTGCCGGTGTAGGGGTGAACCTCTTCGTTCCGGAGAGTGAATCGCAGTGGAACGGAAAACTTTTCTTCGTCATCACGGGGACCGGCTTGTGTTCCCGTGACTCCGTCTCAGAAACTGAGGATCGCTCCGATCCGCTGCGAGACGTTAGCAAGTATGACAAGCTCATGTTGGCGAAGGGTTACGCGGTTGCCATCACGACGCGAGCGGTGGCCCCGCCCGCCGGCGAAACCCCGTGTTCTACAGTTCCTCTAGACAACGGGGAAACATTGGTCAATATGAATTTTACGGATCATCCGGACATCCATCTTGGATTCTTGCAGCTGGCGGAGAACCTGCTCGTATCCCAGCTCGGCCGGGAGCCGTCACGGAGATACTTTTATGGCAAGTCCTCCGGTGCGAGATTGGGAAGACTGATCAATTACAAACCGGGTTTGAACTTTGATGGGTCAGGGGAACGGATCTTTGACGGGTTCTTGTTGGATGACGCCGCCACCGGCCTATGGCTGCCCGTCTTGATGCGAGACGGCGAAGACGTTTTGTTTGCAACCGATCAGGAAAAAGAGCGGTTTGCGAAACAAATTGACATCTCGCACCAACTGTATGTGAATTGGCGCCCCCACGCTTTACCCGAGTGGGTATCCCCCGTCTACCTTGTCAACAAGCGGAGAAACGCGGAATTGCTGCGAGAAAAGGGGCTCGCAGACAAGCACCGCATGTATGAAGTTCGGGGAGTCAGCCATTCGGGCGGTGAATACGCGACCGGTGGAGCAGGGGGAGATGTTCAAACGCTGGATCTGTCGAAGACGATGGATGCGATGATTGACCTCCTGGATAACTGGGTGGAACGAGGTGCAGAGCCTCCACCGACCAAATCGGACTGGCTGGAACTGGGGGATATCGACGGAGACGGGATCAACGAGAATCCGGCCGTCGCGCTGCCGGAAGTGGCCTGCCCCGTGGGTGTCTATTATCCCTACCCTCCAAGCTTAGGCGGTAGAGGTGTGGGAACGACGGGTTTTGCTGCCTTCGACGGCACAAGTCTTGAGCCACTCGACGGCCGAGACGTCTTTGTGGATATGAATCGGAACCGATATCCGGATTACCGGGAGACCGTAACCCAGGCGTGGCGCCGACTAGGCCTGTTGGAGCCGGGTGTGCCATTCGGTCGGACAGCGTATGTGGACTGCGTCCGCGCGTCTGTTCGGGAATTGAGGGAAGAGCAATTGATTACAGAAGATCGAGCTGCTTCATACATCGAGGAAGCCGCTCAGGCAGAGTTGCCAACGCCGTGAGGCGGAGGCTTCGACCGTGTTGCAGTGGTTCGATTTTGATATGGAAGCGACTGACGCCCACGGAGAGCAATGGACAGGAACCTGCTGAGGATCGCGCAATAGAGCGCAGCAAGGCGGCCGTAAGGGCACGGCTTCAGTCGTGCCGTACGAGCTGGAAAAACAAGGGCTTCAGCCCCTGAGGTTTGTAGTTCTCGGTCGTTCACAGAACGCGCTGTAAAACGCGATGCTCAATAGGAAGTGGAAATGGCTTTTTCGCCATCCCCATGATATCGGGCAAACCATGCACTGATCATGGAGGCAACGTATTCAGCTGCCGCCCGCTCAGCCAGCAAATGGTCGGCGCCTGGGATCGCAACGAAACTCTTCGGGTGTTTCCCGGCTTCGAATATGCGATGGGCATGGTCAATAGCGACGACCTCATCCGAAGGAGAGTGCAGAACAAGGAGGGGACGGTGGATTTCGCCAATGGCACGCCGTAGATTGTGCTCCTGAAGGTCTTCCAGAAGTTGTCGCTTGATTCGGAATGTCCGTCCTGCCAAGAGCACGTCCGCTTCACCCTCAGTCATAATTTCAGGAGCCGCCCTCGTAAGAATCGGCTTGAGGTGCGCTAGGTCCGAAGGTGCTCCAATCGTGACCACGGCAGAGGACTCAGGGATGGAACGAGCAGCAGCCAATACCGCTGATCCTCCCAGGCTGTGGCCGATGAGAAGATCTGGAGAACCGAAATTCTCATTCAAGAACTGTGCGGAAGCGATCACGTCTTCCAGATTGGATAAGAAGTTGGTATCAGCGAAGTCGCCCTCGCTTTCTCCCAATCCGGTAAAATCAAATCGCAGAACGGCAATTCCCCGATTCGCCAGCCCCCGGCTGATTCGGCTGACGGCATGGTAGTCCTTCGAGCATGTAAAGCAATGAGTGAACAAGGCGTGCGCCAGGGGCCGGTCTGACGGGCGGTCCAGACGCGCTGCAAGCTTCCGCCCCGACCGCCCGTTGATCAGTAGCTGCTCAGTTTGCGTTTCCATTCCTCTCCCCTGGAGTCGGTCAGCTCCTGCTCTGAAACGGGCTCCATCGTTACGGTCTAACGCACTCGCAATCCGCGAGGCTTACGGGTCTCGGGAGGCCCAAGCCGATTCCCGAATCAAGCTGATGGGCAAACAGTCTGGAGATCATCGTTTGTCACAAGCCCCCACCTCCCGCACCACGCGAAAGCCATAATCGGAGTACTGAAAGGCCGGGGGAATGCTGGACCGCGCCGCGCACCGACTCACCTTGATCTGGTGCCGCCACGAACCACCCCGGGAGGCGCGCCGCTCGCCGGTTGAAGGTCCCGGCGGGTTTCGCTCGGGGGATCGGGCATAATAGTTCTTGTCGAACCAGTCGGCACACCACTCGTGGACATTCTCTCCGATGTCCCACAATCCGAATGGATTCGGTGAGCCCTCTCCGACGATTCGAGGGCCATCGACCTTGCCAGTCCAGCGGCGGAGATAGTTGGGCCACTGTTGTGGCAGCTCATTCCCCCACGCGTAAGTAAGGCCTTCGCAACCACCCCGTGCTGCCCGCTCCCATTCGGCCTCCGTGGGCAGGCGATACCGCAGGCCGGTCAGTCTGCTCAGCCAATTGCAATAATCGCTGGCTTCGAACCAGCTTATGGCGACAACGGGTTGGTTCGGTTGGTTAAACGCAGGCTCGTTCCAGTGCGGTGGTGCGGGGTGGCCGGTCGCATCGAGGAACACTGCAAAATCGCAGTTCCGCACCTGAAAAACCCCCATTTCAAAAGCGTCTATGTAGACCCTGTGAACTGGGCGTTCTTCGTCTTGCCCCTCTTCGCTTCCCATTAGAAATTTTCCTGACGGAATCAGGACACAGTGCAACTCCGGAATCTCGCTCGCAGACTTCATCCGTTCATTTCTCTCCCGGGATCGCACAGATCAACCTTACGGCAGCAGAATCCAGTGTCGGCTGGCGCTGCATGCCGGGTCATTCAACTGGACCGTTGACGCTGTGGACGGCGCCGCAGAGCACTGTTCCTTATTGGCCGCTCGGCGGAATCGATCCAGGGGCTGGCGTAATCGGCGTCCATCCAGGGTGGGGTTCGGAGACGACGCGACTCCGCAGGGTTCCAAGGTTCCCGATGGTAATCTCAATCGTTTCGCCAACTGCGAATGGCATCGAAGGGCTGGGTACGCCTGTCGAAACGATGTCTCCCGGCTCCAGAGTCATTCGCTCGCTCAGGTAGGAAATGGATTGCTGCAGGGTGAACGTCAGCATTCGGGTATTCCCGTTGTCTCCCGGCCACTCGTGTTGTTTTCCGTTGACCGCCGCACCGATATCGAGGTTGCCTGGGTCCGGCACGTCTTCCTTCAATGTGATGTAGGGTCCGGCCACTGTGAACGTGTCGAGTCCTTTGGCGACGTTGCTTCCTTGCGAGGGATGTCGCCCCTGTGGCAGGTCGCGGGAGCTCACGTCGTTAAAATTCGTGTAGCCGAAGACGTAGTCGAGTGCTTCTGACACCGGGACAAATCGGGCCCTCTTGCTGATGATGGCTGCGAACTCCGGCTCGTACACGCCATTGTTCAGCAAGCCCCAGAGGTTAATGACGCCGTTGTGTGCGGCCAACCCCGAAGGAGGCTTAAAGAAGAAGCTCGGGAACTCCACCCTGTCGTAATTTCCGGGCGAGCCATCCGCGCTGGGCCGTTGATAGGCGCCCGCCCCCGCCACGATCTTCGAGGGATTGGTGATGGGAGGAAGGTAGGTGACGCCTGCGGGCGGATGGAAGACTCGATGCACCCCTCCCGGATCGGTGAAGCTGCCGCTCGACCTCAGCCTGGTGATGGTCCCGTGAACCGTCCGGACGGAGCGGACCGATGCATCACCGGCCTCGATCAAGGAGCGCATGTCGATCGGAACGGGTGCCAGCCCGGATACTTCCGGAGCCCCTGCCTTGACCAGGTAGAGGATGGCGTTGTGCACGTCGACAACGTCTTCCTGCCCGTTTCCACGCGTGGTGCCGAGCCGCGGGCCGCCGTTTCCTACCTGGAAGGTCAGCAGCCGGAAGGTATTCTCGTTGGTCTGCTGTGCGACGGCATCGGAAAAGGGGAGCACCAATCCCGCTAAGGCCGCCGCTGTAACCAGCGTCGCGCTCCAGAAGCGAAACCTGCGTTGCGTGGTTCTCTTTGCCATCTTACTTTTCCTCCTTTGTTTTGGGTGGCCATTCGGACAAGGTGCGTGGTGGGACGATCCTTTTCTTCACTCCAAAGGCCGTGGGACACGCCCTGTTACCAATCCCAGGCGGGTTGGAAGAGGCACTGCACGCCTGCCGCTTCCGGTCGGTCCTGAAAGCGGTTCAGGCTAGTTCTTTCGTATAGCGTGCGATCTGTAGGTCACTGATGAACAAATAAGAAAAATGGTGCGGGAGGGGGGATTTGAACCCCCACGCCTTTCGGCGCCACCCCCTCAAGATGGTGTGTCTGCCAGTTCCACCACTCCCGCAATGAATCACCTATTGAGCCGGAGGCTCTGTCGTGGACTCCTCGGCCGGAGGCGGTGCGGGCGCAACCTCGGTCTGGACCTCAATGCCCATAGGAAGACCGGTGCCCGTTGTTCCCTCTCCCGGGGCAGGCACGGCGCCTGGAGCGAACGGTTCCGTCGCCGCAGCCGGCTCATCGCCCAGGACCGTTGGTCCTCCCGCCCCCCGCAACTGATTCCCCAGGATGGCCAGCATAATCGAAGTTAGCATGAAAAGCACCGCCAGGACCACCGTTGCCTTGGACAGGAAGGTTGCCGTCCCCCGCGGCCCGAACGCTGTCTGGCTTCCCATTCCGCCGAACGCGCCCGCCAGGTCCGCCCCGCGCGCGCTCTGCAGAAGCACCGAAAAAACCAGGATGACTGCCACCAGTACGTGCAGTGCTGTCAATAACCCAATCACGCAAGCCTGCCTTTCTGGAAAGCCCCTTCCGGTTAGGACTCGTAGTGAACAATCGCTGCGAGCGAAATCGGGTCGAGGCTCGCTCCTCCAATCAGGGCCCCGTCAATATCGGGCTGCGCCATCAACCCTGCGATGTTGTTTGGTTTGACGCTGCCCCCATACAGAATTCGCAGCCGCGCAGCCACGGCCTCGGAAACCATCCGGCCCACGCGCTCCCGGATGTACCGATGGGCCGCTTGGGCAATTTCCGGGGTTGCTGTGCGCCCCGTTCCGATAGCCCAGACCGGCTCGTACGCAATCATCATAGGAGAGAACTCGGCCTCGGTCAACCCGGCCAGACCTTGTGTCAACTGCCGCTCCAGCACTGCTTCGGTCTGCCTGGCCTCCCGCTCCGCCAGGGTCTCCCCAATGCACACAATGGGTCCCAAGCCCGCTCCCAGCGCAGCCCGGATTTTCTTGTTCACGCTCTCGTCGGTCTCGCCGAAAAACTGCCGGCGCTCGGAGTGGCCGATCAACGCATGCCCGCAACCCGCGTCGCGAATCATCCCGGCCGAAACGGCGCCCGTGAACGCTCCCTCCTTTTCCCAATGCAAGTCCTGCGCGCTCAGCGAGATCCCAATCTCTCTCCCCAGTTCGGCGGCCCGGTGCAGGGCCGTGAACGGCGCGGCGATCACGATGTCGCAATGCGTCACGCCCGCAATCCTTGGGCCCACCGCTGCGAAAAAAGCTTCTGTTTCCGCAACCGTCTTGTACATCTTCCAGTTGCCGGCAATCACCGGTCTGCGTGTGTTGGAGGACAATGCTTTACCCCGATTCACTTGCATGCCGAAAGAGCTCCCGCGAGCTTGACAACGCGGGTTCGCTTCGCTACTTTCGCTAAGAAATTGTACACGAGGATATCCGCTTGGCGCGCGGCATCGTTACGCTGACCACCGACTTCGGCTATTCCGATTATTACGTAGGCGCTCTGAAAGGTGTTATTCTGAACGTCAATCCCGATGTGCAAATCATTGACCTTTGCCACGACCTCCGGCCCTATGACGTCATGGACGGTGCATTCGCGATCGCCCAGGCCTACCATTATTTCCCCCCCGGCACGATCCACCTGGTGGTCGTCGACCCCGGAGTCGGCGGCTCGCGGCGCCCGATCCTGGTCTCGGCGGGCAAGTATCATTTCGTCGCTCCGGATAACGGCGTTCTCTCGCTGCTCTATGTCCGCGAGGAAACCGTGACCGTGCGGCACATTACGGCCACCCAGTATTTTCTCCAGCCCGTCAGCCAGACGTTCCATGCCCGCGACATCTTCGGCCCCGTCGCAGCCTGGGTGAGCCGGCAGGTGGAACCGAAAAAATTCGGTGATCCGGTCGACGACTTTGTGCGCTTTCAGATCCCGCAGCCCAAAAAGGTAAGCGACCGCCTCCTGAAGGGCGTCGTTCTGCGCACGGACCGTTTCGGTACGCTCGCCACGAATCTGACTCCGGATGACGTCCCGGAGCTCTTCGGCGAGACCCCGCCTGCCTTCAAGCTCGTCGTCGGCAAGAAGGAAGTCACCAGGCTCGCCGCCAGTTATGAGCACGAGGCCCCCGGCGAATTGTTCGCGATTCTCGGCAGTTCGGGGTATCTTGAAATATCCGTCAATCGGGGGGACGCCGCTGCCGCCATGGGCGTTGGCAGTGGGGCCGAGGTCGATTTGATCCTGAGCTGAGGGCGCCCGGACGCTGGGCGCGTATATCCATGGACGAGAAGGATTTTTTCACGGAAAGCGAAGAGCGGCACAAGACGCCGCTCCATTGTCCTTCCTGCCGCCAGCAGGCCGAGTATGAGCTGCGCTGGGTTGTCCGCCGCAAGAGGAAGTCGCTGCCGCCTCGCGCCAGCGAGCGGGATCGCCGGAAGTTCGCTCACGCCCGCTCTTACATGGTCCGCAAGGACGATATCGCCGTCTGCTCCAATCCCCGCTGCCGCAAGCGGATTGAAGTCTCCGGCGTGCAATCCGTGGTCTTGCTCTAGCTAGGGGGATTGGCGACTGGACGGCTTTCCGCGCGGCGCCGTTTTTCAATCTCCCACAGATCGGTTCCCCACCGCAGGAAACGCCACAGGCCCTGCCGCTCCCTCCAGACAAAGCCCCAGAAAACTGGAAACGTGACCGTATCGGCCGGGATGCCGGAGTAGGTCTCAATCCGCCACCGTAGATAGGGACTACGCCAGGGCTGCAGCCGGTAGCCGCGCGTCGCCACCCAGCAGAAACGGAGCACGTAGCGGATCATGGGATGATGCGCGTAGCGCTTGCGGGAAGAAAATTGGAGCCATCCCGGGGAATCGAACCCCGAACCCCCGCATTACGAATGCGGTGCTCTGCCGATTGAGCTAGGATGGCCCATGCGCAGGGAAATCCGTGCTCGCGGCACGAATCGCATGTGGACAAGCCGGATCACCCCTGCGGCTTTACTGCCCCCCGGCAAACACGTCCAACATGGGAACTGGTCCCCCGCTGGTGACCACGGAGGGCATCACTCCATTCCATTTCTCTACGGCGGTTCTCTGAACCTCGATTTGCCGCAACTGCAGCAGCTGGTCCGTTATCTGCGCCTTTTGGAGCTCCAGTCCCCTGGCTTCGGCTTCGGCCCTGGTGATTGCCTGTTGCGATTCGAACTTCACGCGCTCCAAGGCGTTCTCTGCCTCGAGGGCTTGTTGTTCTGCTCTCACCTTCGCCTCAATGGAGTCCTGGAACGCCAACGTGAACTGAAAATCCGTGATGGAGAGTTCCACAACGTCAATCCCCCGTGGAGCTAACCTTTCCAACATCGTCTGTTGCAGCTCCAATCTCACCTGCTGTCTCTGTGTGATCAACTCCTCGGCGTTGTAGCGGGCCGTGGTAGCTTTGACCGCTTCCTGGAGGAACGGTTCGACGATCCGGTTCTCATAATCCTGCCGCAAATTGCGATACACTTCCCCCACGTTGTTGCCGGCCAATTGGTAGTTCAAAGTGACTTCCGTGGAGACTACTTGCAAGTCCTGGCTGGAGGCGCTGGCAGGAGCGGTATATCTTTGAATCTGCGTGGACATCAGGATCACCTGCTCAGCGAAAGGAATCTTGAAGTAGAGACCTTCCTCCTTCACTTCCCCGGTCACGGCGCCGAAACGCAACAAGACGCCCCGTTGTCCTGCTCCGACTATCCCCATGCTCCCCCATGCCACCGAGACGAGGGCTATTACTACTACAATGGGAACTATCATTTTCCCCATGCCTGGCGGGATTTTAAAGTCTCCAAATTCCCTGTCTTTAAAGTTCCGAAAGTCCTCAGGATATTGCTCCGGCATCGAATCCTCCTTATTTTGCTCCCAATCTATGTCTCCCCTCTATTTTACGCCTCTCAACCGAAATGCTCAAAGAATTCAGTCTTCGCGAAGGGAATGGAATCTCTGAAGGACAATTTCAGTTTCGGCGCGCAAGGAAGGGAATCGGTTCCCCCATGAGGTTGAAACCGCGTTGCATCGGAATTTCTGGCCAGCTCTCCCCGAAGTTGTTACCTGGCAGGAGCCTGATGCTGGATCGCCTCCGGAACGCGTTGCCGGTCGAACGGTTCCACCTGGAGGGTCCATTCGAGCGGAATCGTCTTGGGCAGGTAGCAGATCCTGTCGTCGCAGGCCTGATACCGGAAATTCCCGCGAATCTTGATTTCGTGATTCCCGTTGAGTACCGCTTCCAGATCGTCGGTTCCCAGCGTCGTGATGTCCTGGCGCACCTGGTAACGTCCCTGAAACACGGGGACGATTTCCTGAATCGCCGGCAGATACAGAGTCTCCGACGGCGGATATTCGGCCGGATGCACCGTGTAGTAAGGTGAGGGCTCGATGGTGAACCGGATCGGGATATAGTTCTGAACCTCCGGCGAATAGACGTGCATTTTCTCTTGCAGCATAAAATCTGAGATCAGCGTGAACCGCAGATTCGGGCGCACGGTGTCCCGCGAGGAGTAGTATTTCATCTCCAGATGGTCGGTCCGCACCACGGTTTCGAGCGTGCCGGCCGCCGATCCGAACTCGCGCAGCAGAATCGTCGGCGTGGAGACCCGGTCCCGATAGTTGTCCTCGAAGTACTTGCTCTTCACCAAGCCGGTCTGGTCCACGATAAGCGTTCCGGGGAAGGGAACTCCATATGCCATGTGGTCTTCGGGTACATGGACGTTCAGGACGCGGAACTCCCGGATGACTTCCGATTCGGGATCGGCGAGGATGGGGATCGTAATGTCCCGGCGTTTGGCGAAGTCCGCCAGGATCTCGACCGTATCGTAGGTGATGACGGCAACCCCGAGACCTTCCTCTCGGAACTGAGCGGCGTACTGTTGCAGCTCCACGAGCTGCGACTTGCAGTACGGTCACCAGTCCGTCGAGCGCATGAAATAGAGCGCTGCCCCGTTCGGCCCCTTGATGGAGTTGAAATCCTGAATCTGGCCATTTTGGTCCGGAGCGCGGAACGCCGGGATGCGGTCGCCAACTGCGGGCCCCGTCGATGTTGGTGGGCGCAATCTCCAGTCGTCCTGCGCCGCGGCGAGAGGCATCCAGAGATGGAAAGCAAAGAGCGCGATTCCAATCCCGGCCAGAGCCGTGGGGAGCCATGGTCGGGGTCCTGGGGAGTAGATTCGTCTCCCCGGGGTAATGCGTATCGCTCTCATAACTCTCCTTTCGTCGCCTTGGCCTGCTTCATTGGTTGCAGCGAAACCCTGCTGTGTCCGAGAAGTCTTCCGTACTCCCGCCCTCTGGGGGAACTGTAGCACAAGAATCGTCAAATCATCTCTGCCCGGAATGCGGCCAGGCGCCGATGCGAATGTCGTTTGCGAGGCTGTCTCTTCCACGGAAGGAACTTCTGCGCCGGCTGGCGCCATCAATACAGCACTCCCTCCGGCAGCCAGATGATATCGAGGGTGCGGTTGCGCGATTCCACCGTGCGCCTCCCGCCGAGGCCCAACACTGTTTCCACACGGGACTGCGCAATGCCGCGCTCCAAAAAGTATCGCAAGACCGTTCCCACGCGCGCGGCGGCCAGCTGTTGCGGCTCGCGCTCATTGGGGTCGGCATAGCCTTCCACGGAGATGCGCGCTTCTGGTTCTGCTTGCAGGCGCTCCACAATCCGGTCGAGCATCGACGCTCCCGACGGGCTCAGGCGATCCTGATTGCGGTCGAAGACGATTTGGGCGATGTTCGAAGGCTCGGGCGGCGGCGGCGGGGGCGGGGGTGGTGGTGGCGGCGGGGGCGGCGGTTCCAAGCTCACCGTCAGCACGCAATCGGCCGCCCCGCCCAGGCCGTCTTCCACGCGTCCCGTCACGGTATACACTCCGGGCTTGACGTCCGCCGTATTGAGTGCAACCTCCGCGCCTTCGCCTTCGATCTCTCCCCCGTTGGTGAACCAGAGGTAGCGCAGCGGCTGGCCCATCAGGTCGGATGCTTCCGCCAGCAGCCCTACCGGCAATCCCACTTCCACCACGTCCTGCTCCGGCCGGCACGACATCGTGAGTGCGTTCACCGGTGGCAGCACGCGAAAGTCTGCGATACAGCTTGCCCGGACTCCCACCACGTCCTGCACCAGGGCCATCACGCTGTAGACGCCCGGGTTGACCTGGTTCGCGTCTACCTCGATCTCCGCGCCGCTCCCCGAAAGAACTCCGCCGTTGCCCGACCAGACAATCGCTACAGGGTGTTCGTGGGTATCGGTAGCCTCGACCGTCGCCCGCAGCCGCTCCGTCGAGCCTTGTTGGATTTCCTCCGGCGCCAGGCTACACTGCGCCGTCAGCTCATGCGGCGGCGTTCTCTTCTTCCACGGCCAGTCGATTGCCTCTGCTTCCGCCGGAAACCACAGCACCGGCATTGCGATTGCGAATGCCACGATGCGTCTCAAATCCACCCTCCTAACGGGCCGTCTCACTGCGTGGCCGCCACTTCGACCACAGCATGATAGAGGAATTCTACGAACTTCCCCAAGCCCTCGATGGAAAGCCTCTCGTCGTTGCCGTGTATTCGGTTTCCATCCTCTTCTGTCACCACCGGCCCAATCCCGTACGCCGGCACTCCCTGGGCGCGCAAGGACGCCGAGTCCGTCGCGCCGGTGAGCATCACGGGTAGTGTCACCACCCCGGGGAAGACTTTCTTCTGGGCGCTTTCAAGCGCCTGGAACATTTCCGAGTCGAGCGGCGACGGCGGCGTTGCTGGCCAGAACGACTCGACCAGGCTCAACTCCACCGCCGGATCGTCGATCACCCCGCGCAGCTCTTCCATCAGCGCCTCCAGATCTTCGTCCGGCAGCGCGCGCACGTCGAGCGTGGCTGTCGCCTCCGACGGAATCACGTTGAACCGCACGCCGCCCTCGATGATGTTCGGCGAAATCGACGTCCGCAGCATGGAGTTGTAATAGATGTTTGTCCTTCGCAGCGTCTCCTCGACCATCGGGCCCACTACAGGATCTTCCAGGTGCGAGTACAGAAACGCCTCGTCCAGCGGGCTGATCTGTGCCAGCCGCTCGAAGAACGTCCGCGTCGTTTCGTTCAGCCGCAGGCGCGTCTGGAAATTCCCCAGTTTGGCCACCGCCTCTGCCAGGTGCACCACGGCGTTGTCCATGCGCGGCATCGAGCCGTGCCCCGAGCCGCCACGCGCCGTGAGCTTCATCGTCCGCACCAGCTTCTCGCTCGTCGATACGCCGACGTACTGTACCTCCCCGTCTATCTCAATAGTTTCTGCTCCTTCGTTCAGCGCAAACTCACTTTCGATCTTGGGCCAGTGCTGCTCGATCAGAAATTCAATCCCGACCCCCCCGCCGCTTTCTTCGCCCGCTTCCGCCAAGAAAATGATGTCCCGGTCGAGCGGAAGCTGCTGGCGGTGGATCATCAGGAATACCTGCAACATCGCCGCTATTCCACCCTTGTCGTCGAGTGCTCCCCGGCCGTAGACATAGCCGTCGCGGATCAGCCCCGTGAACGCGTCCACGGTCCATTGTTCTCGCTGCACCCCGACGGTGTCCGAGTGGCCCATCAGCAGGATCGGTCGCTTGGTCCCATTTCCCCGGATGCGGGCAATCAGGTTGCCTCGCGACGGTTCCGCCGCAACGATTTCGGAAGCGATGCCCTCACGGTTCAGGATGGCTTTCAAGTGCTCTGCCAGTTCTGTCTCGTTGCCGGGAGGATTGCTGGTGTCAATCCGGATCATCGTCTGCAGGTTCCGCACGGCTTCGTCACGCGCCGCCTGGAAGTCGGGCGGCGACTGAGCCGGGAGAACCGTCGGCAGCAGCAACGCCATTGCCATGACGCCGATGCAAAGTCTCTTCACGCCCGCCCTCTTCATGGAGTGATCCATCCAGGCTTCCCCTTGCAAAAACGAAATAGCGGTTCCTTCCTTGCCTGTGTCTTCTGTGCCTCGGTGGCTGGATTTCGGCCCGCCTAGCGTGCCGCCGCGACCTCCACCACCGCACGGTAGAGGAACTCGACGTATTGCCCCAATCCCTCTATGGAAACCCGTTCATCATTGCCGTGAGCGCCTTCCGCGTCCTCGTCCGTCCCGGGGCTTCCCACACCGTAGGTCATTACGCCCTTCGCCAAAAGTTGCGCCGAGTCCGTCGATCCGGTGCCCATCTCCGGGAAGGTAATTGCACCGGGGAACACCTCGGCCTGTGCTGTTTCGAGTGCCCGGAACATCTCGGAGTCCAGCGCGGCGATGGGAGGGACCGGGCGGTACCGCGGTAGCGGGATCAACTCCACCGCCGGATCGTCGATCACGCGCCGCAGCTCCTCAAAAAACTCATCCAGGTTTTCGTCCGGCAGTGCGCGAATGTCGAGCGTCGCCTCGGCCTCCGCCGGAATCACGTTGTTGCGGAAGCCTCCCCGGAGGATCGTCGGCGTGATCGAGGTCCGCAGCATCGAGTTGTACGTCACGTAGGCCCGGTTGCTGCTGTAGCGCAGGGTTTCTTCCACCATCTTTCCCACACCCGGGTCTTCCAGGTGCGTGAACAGAAACGCCTCCTCCGGCGGGCTGATCGTTGCCAGCCGTTCGAAGAACGCCCTGGTTGTCTCGTTCAATCGCATCGGCGGCTGGTACTCCGTCAGCTTCGCGACCGCCGCGGCCAGGCGCCCGATGGCGTTGTCCATGCGCGGCACCGAGCCGTGCCCGGACACGCCCCGAGCCACCAGCCGCGCCCGCGCCAGCGCCTTTTGCGCTGTGCCGATCGCCACGTACCGGACTCTTCCCCCGTCGAGGTGGATCGAGCCGCCTTCGTTCAGCGCAAATTCGCTTTCCACTTTCGGCCAGTGCTGCTCGACGACGTAATCCATGCCCACGTGCGGAGTGCCTTCTTCCCCCGCCACAGCCAGATAAATGATGTCCCGCTCGAGCGCCAGCTCTTGCCGGTGGATCAGCAAGATCACCTGCAGCATGGCCGCCAGGTCGTCTTTGTCATCCCGCGCGCCCCGTCCGTATACGTAGCCGTCCTGGATGCCGCCCTCGAAGGGATCTACCGTCCACTTGCCTTCTTCCACCCCCACGGTGTCCATGTGCCCGGTCAGCAAGATCGGTTTCTTGCTTCCGTTTCCCCGAACCCGGGCGATCAGGCTGCCCCGTTCCGGCTCCAGCGCCACGATTTCGGAAGCGATCCCTTCACGGTTGAGGATCGCCTGGAGATGCTCGGCCAGCCGGGTTTCGTTTCCGGGAGGGTTGCTGGTATCGATTCGGATGAGCTCCTGCAGTGTTCGGACGGCCTCATCGCGCGCCTGACGAAAATCCGGTGTGGTCTGGCTGATCAATCCGGGTGGGCAGAGGGAGCTCAGCAGAATGGCAAGTCCGGCGACGAAAAAGCGCCTCTGCATGAATGGTTCCTTCCTGCGAGGTTTCCGCTCCGGAAAGCCGGCGATTCGTGGACCGAAAACTTCCGGGGATCCGGAAAGCGGAAGTCCCGGGCCCGGCGGCGTTCGGATAGGAAACTCCTGCTCGCTTTTCGCACTGCCCCCTCCCTGGCTGCCCGGGAGAGGGCGCTTACCGATGCAGTAAAACGGCTTGCCTCCCGCCGTTTCGCTGGGCCGTTAGAAACCGGGCGGATGGGAGTGCGGGTACGGCGGATGCTCGCCGGGCGTTCCGGCGGCCATCCGGCTCAGGACGTCATAATGGATCACTAGATCGCCCTCAGCCTCCAGGCGGCTGCGCAGGTTGTCCTCGAACAAGGCAAACGCCTGATCCTTCTTTTGCACAAGCAGCCGCTGTTCGATCAAAGCCTGCTGGGTCGAGAAGTCTTCCTCGTTGGGAGCCTCTTTGGATGCGATCTGAAAGATGATGTGCCCGCTCGCAACCGGAAATGGACCCGCCACTTCTCCCACATCCTTGCTGAATAGCGACGGATCGAGTTGGCTGGGAAGGCCCACGGATGGAATCGGCGTGGCCCGCGTAATCAGTTGGCTCGTCTGGACTGCGGCTCCCAAAGTCCGCGCCGCCTGTTGCAGGTTCTTTTCCTCTTGCTGCCCCAGTGCATCCGCCAGCTCGGCTGCTCTTGCCGAGGCTTGCTGCCGTGCCTGCTCGTCTACGAAATCCCTTTGCACCAGGTCCTTCACTTCTTCGAATCCCCCTGGGTGCGCTGGCAGGATCGCGGTCACAACGGGTACGACGTAGCCGGTCTGAACCGGAATCGGCCGTCCCACTTCGTCCTCCTGCAGAATGAAGAGTTCCTGACCCAGCTCGGGTGACGGGCCCAGCCCTAGGAAGGGATCGCCTGCAGCCAGCGGTCCAAAGTTGCGGAACTGTGCGTTCAACCGCTCCGCGATGGCCTGTCCGTCGCCGGGCGTGCTGCGCAAGGCCGCCGCAGCTTCCTCCGCTTGCCGGGGCAGGATGGTTAGGATTCGCTCTCGCCGTAAAGCGATCCCGATCTCCGCCCTCACCTCGTCGAAGGGCCGCAGACGCGCCTGCTCGTGCTCCGCCGCTTTCAGAATATGAAATCCAAAGGTGGTTTCCACCAGATCACTCAGGCTGTCCGGCTCCAGGCTGAACGCCGCTTGCTCGAAGGGAGGCACGGTTTGCCCTCGCACCACCCAGCCCAAATCCCCGCCGTTGGCCGCTGAACCCGGATCTTCGGAATTCTCCCGGGCCAGTTCGGCGAAGTCCGCTCCGTCCTGGATCTGTGTCAGCAGGTCCTCGGCCTTCGTCCGGACTTCCTCTTTATTGCTCTCAGCGGCACGCAACAGAATGTGGCTCACCTGCACGCGCTCCTCAACTCGGAAATCGTTCTGGTTATTGCGATAGTAAACTTGCAACTCGGATTCCGGGATCGTGATCCCCAGCCCGGTCTGGAGCTCATCGAACACGATCGCTTGACCGGATCGCTTCTCCGGAATCTGATATCGCGCCTGATTCGTCTGATAGTACTCCTGCAGCTCCTCGTTGCCCGGCTCGATGCCCTCGCGTAGCTCCACCATGTCAATCAGCGCATAGTCCAGGACCATCTTCTCGTTGTCTTCCTGAAACGCCTTGCGAATTTCCTCTGGATAAACCACCACGGGGTCCGTGATCATGCTCCGCAGCTTCTCCCGCAGAATGGAATTGCGCAATTGTCGCTCAAACTCCGGCAGGGTTACATGGAAGCGCGTGTATACAATATCCTCGTAGGCCTGCCGCCCCACGAAGTTTCCATCGGGAAACAAATCCGGGATTCGCCGCAACTGCTGCACCAGCTCCGTCTCCGACACCTGCAAGCCCAGTTGTTCCGCCTCCCGCAACGTCGCGCGTTCCAGCAGCATGTTGTCCAGAATCTGGGTCGAATACAGTTCCATCAATTCCGCCGGAATCCGGTTCTGGAGACCGAACTGGAAGAGGGCTTGCTGCAGCTCGAACGCCTGAATCTGTTCCCCTTGCACCTCTGCCACGACCCCGGTGAACGCCGGATCGCTCCCAAACCCCGTAACCCCCGGGATCAGGTACAGGACCATGCTCAGCGCGATCAAGACCAGGATGGAGCCGAACACGAAGTTCTTCCATTTGTTCCGCTTTTGAAATGCCTTTAGCATTGTTGACCCTTTCGCTTCGACCGCGCCGGGCGGCCCCCGGGCGGCAAAGGATTGCTGGTGTCCGCGCTGCTTCCTGACTCTTCCCTGAGCCTCCGGAGCGCGCTCCTTTCATTATAATCGCTTCCGGCCTCCTGCGGCAGCGCATTTCAGACCCAAGTAGCGACAGGCCTCCGGCCTGCACTGATTCCTGGCCTGTCCCATTCGAGGCTTTCTGGCGCTCCCGTAACGGATGTGTCATCCCGAGGAGCGAAGCGGCGAGGGATCTGCTCTTCTCTCTTGAAATTGGGACATTACCCAGACCTTGGACCAGCTTCCGAACGCCCGCCGGACCGGCCCGTTGTTCCCAGCTTCTCCAGCCACGCGGCAATCCGAGCCATCCGGCCGCCGCTCCTGCTGTCGGAATCGCCCCATTGCAGAATTTCCTGGATTCGGCGAATGTTTCCTTTATGCAGGGGGGGTAGGGGAGTGGCATTGACACAATCCTTGCGATGCGGAAGCCCTCATTGCCGCCGGCCACGGGCTTCCCTATGACGGCGGGGCCAGAAAAGAGTGGTGTCAAGCAAGTCGCAGGTCTTGTGGTTCCCCCAATGTGGAACCCCCACAAGATGGGGCTTGTGCCTCAGTTGAGGCATGTATATCATTATGATATATCAGACAATTCAACCCGGAGGCGTTTTTGGCCGCGAGGAATGAAATGAGGACGACGTTTCTTTTTGTAATCCCGACTTTCTTTTCTGGCTTCGCGCGCTTGATCGACATGGGTGGAGTTTACGATCTTTATACCCAGAGTCGGAACGGGGATGAGGCGGATGCCCGCGCGCTCTATAGCGACTTCAGAATGGTCGGCCAGGATCTTCAGCAATCGATGAATCTATTCCATGCAGCCCACCAAGATCTGCAAAGGAAACATGTTACGGTGAGGCATGTCACGGAAGAATAGGCCGCTAAAGAAACTGACGCCCGAGACCCCGCCAACAAAATCAGAATCTGGTGCCTCTATAGAAGTAAGTAGAACCGAACTCACATTCATTGGCCCTATCCCCCCACCGAAAATCCTTGAAGAATATGAGAGAGTGCTCCCGGGTTCAGCTGACCGCATACTCGTAATGGCGGAGGAACAATCGACACATCGCAAAAAGCTGGAAGATATTGTTGTACGGGCAGGATCTCGGAATCAGGTCATTGGCATGATTTCAGGATTTGTTTTGAGTCTGTTGACTATTTGTCTTGGAGGATTTTTGATTTACCACGACAAAGATTGGGAGGGGTTTAGTATGATCCTGGCCACGCTAGTTTCTCTGGCTGGGGTGTTCGTATATGGAAGGAATGCACAAAATAAGGAACTAAAAGCCAGCCGGGATTCGTTCCAACAGGCAGCCCCACCTATCCAACCAACTCCCGATAGCTGAGTCGTTTCCCGTCCATGCCTCGGACCACCTGCCCCGTTCATGCAACTTTTGTGAGCTTTTGGAGCGGGAGGGCTTTCCCGTTCACCAAGTTTCTGATTGTCTGCGAAAACAGTTCGTCCTCTTTCCGGCCATTGAACCGATAGACAAACTCGCCCAGATAGCGGTCCAGGTGCTTCTCTGAAATCTTGTGGAAGGATCCGACGACCCCGCGCTTGAAGAGAGACCAGAAATTCTCAATCGAATTGGTGTGCGCCAGCCTGTGTCAAGGAAATAATCAACCGGGATTCTTCTTGACAACACGCGCCCCTTGGCCCAACAGTTTGGCTTTTGGTCCCGGCTTTTTGCCTGCCCACTTTTTCGGAACGCATGGCCGGCGGCTGATCCGCTGGCAGGAGACAATTGACCATGAAGAACCCGATCGCGCTGGAGAAGAAGCACCTGATACAAACCTACGCCCGTTTCCCGCTCGTCATTGAGCGCGGCAAAGGCTGCTGGGTTTGGGACGCCAAGGGAAACAAGTACCTCGATTTTGTGGCGGGACTCGGCGTGAACGCCCTCGGCCACAGCCATCCCAGAATCCTGAAGGCCCTGCGCGGGCAAGCCGGTCGCTTGATCCACGTCTCGAATCTCTACTACCACCCCTACCAGGGTCCTTTGGCCGCCGCTTTGGCCAAAGTTACCGGGCTCGACCGGGTTTTCTTTTGCAACAGCGGAACCGAAGCTGTCGAGGGCGCCATCAAGCTCGCCCGCGCCCGCGCCATCCGCCTTGGCAAGGACAAGTTCGAAGTCGTTGCGCTCGAAAACTCCTTTCACGGCCGCACCATCGGTGCTCTGTCCGCCACCGGCCAGCCCAAGTACCGCCGGGACTTCGAGCCGCTGGTTCCTGGCTTCCGCTTCGTGCGCTTGAACGACGTCGCTGATCTCAGTGCCAAGATCACCCGCAATACCTGCGCTGTCCTCGTCGAGCCGCTGCAGGGCGAGGGCGGCATCTTCGAGCTGTCGCGTGAGTTTCTTCAGGCCGCCCGCGCTCTCACGCGCCGCCATGACGCGCTGCTCATCTGCGACGAAATTCAATGCGGTCTGGGCCGCACCGGCCGGTACCTTGCTGCGCAATCCTGCGGCGTCAAGCCCGATCTCGTTCTGCTGGCCAAGCCGCTCGCCGGAGGCCTTCCGCTCGGCGCCTTCCTTGCCACCGAGCAGGTCGCGCCTTTCCTCGCTGCCGGCATGCACGGCAGCACGTTCGGCGGAGGCCCGCTCGCCTGCTGCGTCGCGCTCGAGTTTCTCGCTGTTTTGAAGGAGGAAAAGATTCTCTCGAATGTCCGCCGCGTCGGTCAGTACTTTCGCAAGCGGTTGCTTGCTTTCAAGAAGAAGCATCCGTTCATCCGGGAGGTGCGCGGCAAGGGTCTCATGCTCGCCGTCGATCTCGACCGCCCCAGCCGTCCCTTCGTCGAGCAGGCCCTCGGCCGCGGTCTCATCGTCAACAGCACGCATGACACCGTGATCCGTTTTCTGCCTCCGCTCATCGTCGGAACTCGGGAAGTCGACCGCGCCTGCGACATCCTGGACGCGCTGTTTGCCTCGGCCTGATCCGCGCTGGCATACTCTCGTTGAGGCTTCGCATGACGATCCTCTCCTGGCTCTTCTTGGCTCTCGCGGCGGGTTCCGCAGCCTATTCGCTCATTGCCCTCTTCGCTGTGATCCGGTTCCTCCGGGAACGCCGCAAGACCCCTGGAACTGCGGATTACTCTCCAGCCGTTTCTCTTTTGAAGCCTCTCTATGGCCATGAACCGCAACTGCGTGCGAATCTCGAAAGCTTCTGCCGCCAGGACTATCCTGCGTATGAGATTCTGTTCTCGGTTCGCGACGAATCCGACCCGGCGGCTGCCGTTGTCCGCCGCCTCGAAAAGGATTATCCGCGCGTTCCCATGCGCCTGCTCATCACCGGCCCGCCCGCCTGCCTGAACGCCAAAATCCACGCCTTGGAGCTCATGACCGAAGGCGCCGCCCACGAAATCCTCGTCATCACCGACAGCGGCGTGCGTGTTCCCCCCGGCTGGTTGCGCGCCGTCGCACAACCCTTCGCGAATCCAGCCACCGGATTGGTCACCTGCATCGCCCGCTCGCTGCCTGCGCGCGGCTTCTGGTCCATCCTGGAAGCGCTCGGCATCAACACGCAGTTTAATCCCGGTGTCTTGACGGCCTGGCTTCTGCTCGGCATGCGGTTTTCCATCGGTAAGACCATGGCGGTTCGCAGGCGGATCGTCCGGCAACTCGGAGGCTTCGCCTCGCTGGGGGAGTACCTTGCTGACGACTTCGTCCTCGGCGAGCGCGTCGCCCAGGCCGGTCATACTGTTGTGCTCCTGGGAATGACTCCCGACAATCTGCTCGCCGACAGCGGGATGCAGAGCTCTCTGGCCCACCGTCTCCGCTGGGAGCGCAGTTCGCGCCGCTCGCGCCCGGCCGGCTACGTCGGCCAGGTCTTCCTGCACAACCTGCCGCTGGCGCTGCTGGCCTGGTTCCTCGTCCCGTCCGGAAGCTCCGTTGCCTCCGGGATCATCGTTGCCTGCCTGGCCGCGCGGTTCCTGCTGGCCTGGGCCTGTGCCGGGGTGTTCCTCCGCGACCCCACGTTTGGCAAATTCTGGTGGCTGCTTCCCGTTCAGGATGTGGTGAGTTTTGGCGTCTGGCTCTGGGCCTTTTTCGGCAGCGAGATCGTCTGGCGCGGCGCCCGATTCACCGTCCAAAAAGGCGGCACTTTGAAGAAAATCTGAACGGAGTTTCCTAGTTTAAGACCTCACACAAGGGATTTACCCCCCAAGGCCTAGGAAGCCTTTGGATGTGGAAGATTCTTGCCCTTCCGATTCAGACGCATCGATTGACTCGGCCAACATCCGAATGGCCGCTCGGATGTCGAGCAGTACGGCCAACACGCCGCAAACGAGAATAACACTCAGCAGGCTGCCGCCCAAGATCGCCAGTCCCATGAGCCCGGCCTGTTCTTCATCCGAGAATGTCACGAGCAACGACACGACAGTGCCCACAATCAATATCACGAACGCTACAAAGGCGTTCAATTTAGCTAGCATGTCTGCGACAAACTTGTTTATCCTCTCGCTGGCAGTCGCCGGTTCTCTCATTGGTCGTTACCTCCATTCGGGCAGATAGTACCATGCAAGAAATTTGAAAACTGACGAGTGTCATCCCGAGAAGCCCGAGCCGGAGGTGAGGGGCGACGAGGGATCTGCTCTTGGCTTGTCCTGAAGTGGAAACAGGCATTTTGCCTGTCCGCTATACTACCCATGCTAAATGATTTATTTAATTATATATTTACACTGTATATTCAAGCGTTTAATCACCCTGCAGACCGCCCTTATTATACTGGGACTCGGAATCTATTTTCTTTCTTTCCGGGCTGTTCAATGCCCTTTTCGGCATCACAGATTGCTTGAGATTATTTGTGGTTGTCTATTGCTTTTCGTTGCCGTACGACGCCTTCCTTCGCCACCCGCCGCCCTTCTTTCGTGATCTTCCACATTGAACCTGTTCCCGTTTCCAGCCAGCCTTCACTCACCATGTGTTTCCGTGCACGCTGGATCATGACCCGCCACCGAGCCCGACCGCGTGCCATCGGCGTCTCGTCACCTGGTTGAAGCTCGCTTCCGAGGACAACCCGTACGGCCGGTTCGAGTTCCGAACGTCGAGCGGACCCCCCCGCCTCGACCAATGCCTTTAGGATCGGTTGATAGTAGACCCACAGCGGTGTCTTGGGTCCGCCGGCGCTGCCCGTAGCGCCGCTCTTTATCTCCTTCCAGGCCCGGCGCAACTCGTGTACTTTTGCCTGGAAATCCTGCATCTTACGGCCCCTGGACGCCAACTCCTCGGCACCAGAGTAGTCGCCTTTGGCCATCAGCGTTCCTGCAGTCCGGTTCAGCTGCCGAATAGCTTCTTTCACTGCGGTCTCGCTCGCCTTGAGAGCCTGCGTCACTTCACTGGCACGTAAGATCGGTTTCATTTCTGTCTTCCTTTGTCGCCTCGACCCTGAATCATCTGCTGCAGGTCGAGCGGCTGGGCCAGAATACGGATACCCGATGGGGTCTTCCCGGTCTCGAAGACCTTTTCCCAGAAGTCTAGATTCTGCTTGGGGGCAAAGACAGTCGTGCCCAGGTTGCGGTCAATCCAACAAGGCAATTGCGCAAGGCTTCCCAGGAAATTACGCATGCGTTCCCAGAGTTCGTCCGGAAGCCGCGTGTGAAGCAGCCGATCCTCATGGACAAGCTTGCCGGTGTAGGCGAAGTAGTTCGTGATTACCAGGCGTAACCACCGGAGTACATTAGCGATGACCTCCTCGCGGGATATCCGCCACGCACGCAGGTGTCCTTCGGCGATGTTCTCTCCTACCTGTAATTTGGTTTCGATCTTCCGGCCTCCAATCTCCGGGTCCCATTGATTGATGAAGAACACCTCAGCAAACATGGACATGATCCGCACGAGTTGCTCCCGCTCCAGTTGCCTTGGATTCGTTCCTTGTTCCAACCCTAGGTCAATGGGAGTGTCGAGTGCCTTCTTGTAGAGGAATTCCTTGAAGAAGGATCGTTCGATCGAGTTGTAAGCGAGGGGACGGTTCGCCGCTTTGCCGGCCCACTCTACGAACTCAAGCAGCTTGTTTCCCGATTCGTGTGTGACCGCGTCTCTTTGGGCGTCCACGATATAACGTTCCATTTCCCGGCGCTCGCCGCGGAAGAACCGGACCAGATCTTGCTCCGAAAACGAGTAGTCCTCGTTAGGCAGTCCCCGCATCGCCCGGTACTGTGTCATTCGTTCCACATACAACGTACTTCCCAGGTGCCGCATGACAGCCATGTCGAACGCCACCTGACGGAGCTTGCCGCCGGCATTGGTATTGGCTTGGAGCAAAACCTTTGTGTCAGGCTGGACGAAGACCCGCACCGGCAGGTTCCGGACCCCAAGAAGGATTTGCGCCGCAGCCTTGTGCTGCCCGTCAAACACTCGCAGCTTTCCAGCACCATCAGCCTCGGGTGCCCACCAGCCGAGTGCGATGTGGAGTTGCGGGCGCTTATTGAGAAACTCCTCCATGAGAGCCCGAATGTTCACCCCAATGCTTCGGGGATTGATCCGGTCGTCGTGATGCAGGTACTCCAGCGGAAATTGCGCGAAGAACGTGTTCATGCCGCTTAATTTGTCGTGCAAGAGCGGCACTCGGTAGATGGTATTGTCACCGGTCTGAGGCAGACTGAACTCAAAGCTGTCGTTCCGAATCTCAAGTCTGAGATCCGCCTGGCTTCCTCCATGGCGCTTCAGTATGTCGCCCAGGTTCGTGCCCCGTTTGCCTGCCTGCTGCGCTTCTTCCTGTAGCCGGTCGAACTCGGCGAGCCGCCGGGCGACCTGTAAGTTCGACGCGCCCTTGCTGCGGTTGCAGGTCGCATGGGTCAGCGCAAAGTTGTTTTCGGCATCCAGACCGTTCTCGAGTAGAGGATCGATATGGTCCACATCGAGCTGACCTTTGTGGAGAACCAAGTCGAGTTGTTTGTCACAGATGAAGCAGTGGCCGTTCTGGCGCTGGTGGAGCCGCTGCTCGAGCTGTTCGCGGCCGTTGCTGTTCAAAGCGGATAGGTATCGGGATTGGCCCATACGTGTCTCCATAGAAGAGCGACTCAGGTCGTTTTCGTATGACCGAAGCCCCAGAATCTCCAATTAAGTTATTGGCAAACTGAAATTGATTTAATTTATGAGACATTCAACACACGCATTTTAACCCATCCACATCTTAAACCCGCATTATACACAGAGGAGCTACACGTACGTGAGATTCATCGCGTTTCGTTTTGTCCTCTGCAAGATCAATCGGAAAGCGCGACTGGTGGCCAATAAACATCTGCACGTTCCAGGTCGCTACAGGCCTCCAGGCCTGTCCCCTCGCATCCAAACGCACGGAGAGGAGCGCCCCGCTTGCAGGCGGAACGTTCCTCCCCAAATCTCTGTCGAGAAAACCTAGACGACTTTGATGAAGATGATCACGAACGTGTACAGCGCCAGCGACTCGATGAAGGCCAGCGCCAGAATCAGCGCCAGCCGGATCGCTGGAGTGGCGCTTGGATTCCGCGCCATGCCTTCCGCCGCCGCGGCCGCGGCCTTGGCCTGCGCCAGTCCGCAGATCGAAGACGCGATGGCCATCGCGAAACCCGAGGTGATGGCCACCCAGTTGGCCGCGCCCATCCCGCCCGCGTCTTGCGCGAACGCCGGCGTCGCGCCGAAAAACAGGACCGCTCCTGCCATATACCAGTACAGTTTCTTCATGCTTGCTCCTTTCGTGCTACGAATAGCCCCCAGTGGGTGGTTGCTCCACACCCCTCATGCAGTGGAGCCTCACGCTGCGGGCGAAATGGCTTGCTGACAAGCCGTATAAGAATCCAGGTAGCGACAGGCCTCCGGCCTGTCCAAGTAGGGGCAGGCATTCTTGCCTGCCTCTAGTGTTCTTCCGCCACCGCTCCGGCCAGGTAAACCATCGTCAACAATACGAAGATATAGGCCTGTAGCGCGCCGACGAAGATATGAAGGCCCTCGAACACCACCGGCGCTCCGAGCGGGATCAGCGCGAAAAAGATCAGCGTGATGTTGTGTCCCGCCGTCATGTTGGCCATCAGCCGGACGGAGAGCGATAACACGCGCGCCAGGTGGCTTACCATCTCGATCAGGAACATCAACAGACCCAGCAGCAAGACCGGCAGCAGCATCAGCAGCCCACCCACGGTGATTCCCTTGCCGTGCATCATCTCGTGGACCATGGACGGCGCCGGGCTGGTAAGGCTCAGCGTGTAGTGAACCGGTCCGTGCTTTCGCAGCCCTGCCAGGTTGTAGTACACGAACGCTACCAGAGCGCAGCCCACCGTGACGTAAATCTGGTCGGTGGGGGTATCCAGACCCGGCACCAGTCCCAGAATATTGCAGAGAAAGATGAATACGCCCAGGGTGAACACGAGCGGCAGAAATCGCCTGCTGCCGGCCCCGATGATTTCTTCGGCCTGCCCTCCCATGCCTTCCACTACCAGCTCGAACATCTGCTGCAGCTTGCCCGGCCGGTCCATCGAAAGCCCCCTGCGCAGCCACCAGAACAGGACCATCAGGATCGCCGCCACTACAATCTGCATCGCAAAGTGATTCGGAATCGGGTGCGCCGGGTCGTGCGGGTGGATGCCGACCGTCTCCAGCAATGCCGTGACCGGTCCGCCCAGCACGCTGTTCAGAACCGCCGTAAACCACAGTTCTTGAGGTTCCATAATTCCTCAGGCGTTTCGGAACGCACCGTAAATCTGGTGCGCGACCTCCGCCAGAATCGCCGCGATAAACAGGAATAATCCTGCGAAGAAGGCTTCCAGGCTGGCAAACGAACTCAGAAATATAGCATACGCGACCAAAGCGATCAACGCGTACCGGAACACGAACCGAACCGCCGTGCCGACACCGCCTCCGCGCCGTGGCGGCGTTGCCTGCGCCGCGCCGCTACCCGGATTCCGATCGGGCGGCGGTAAGTGGCCCGTTGCTGCATCCGCCAGCACCTGGGCTGCTGCTTTCATCCACCGGAAATTGAGCGCCGAAAGCGCCGCCCCGATTGCAAATCCAACTCCCCACTGCGATCCTCCCCAGACCGCGCACAGAATCGTCCCGATGACCCCAAGCACGATCATGGCCCGGCTGATCCGCCGCTCCGTTCCCGCGAGCAGCTCGACTTCCCGAGCGGGTATCGTGCCCGGTGCTGTATGGACTTCATCCGGCATCAACTAACTTGGATCCCGCGAGACCACGCGGATCACCTCGATGAACCCTGCTGCGATCCCGATCAGCAAGAAAACAATGTAAAGGAACGACGTTCCAAACAGGTGATCCAGGAACACTCCCAAGAAGTAGCCCGTCACCGTAGCCGCCGGCAGCATGACCCCAAGCGAGGCGTAGTCGCCGATCTGCCTCCAACCGGATTTTTTCTCCGGAACCGCCATCGCATCCGCCTCGGAATCGGACGAACCTCCTCTTCTCTGACAGGATAGCGCGATGTACCCGTCAGGAACGCGCAAATCTGCGCAAAATGCCTGAAGAATCGTCTGACGAAGGAACCGAAAGAACCGAAGGAACCGAGTTCCTCCGAACCCTTCAGGGCAACAGAGACAGAACAGTCTGGCCGGCGACCTGAATGAAGGGATCCGGGTAGAGGCCGATGAACAGTGTCATCACCCCTGTGACACAGAGCGCAATCTGGATGCCCGGCGAGAGGCTCGGCACGTCACGGTGGATGGGGTCGGTCATGAACATGACCGAGGCGATGCGGAAGTAGTAGTAGACGGCGACGGCCACGTACAAGACCGCCACGACCGCCAGCACAACATGCCCCGTTTCGATCAGAGCCAGGAAAATAAAGTACTTTCCCAGGAAGCCGGCCGTGGGTGGGATCCCGGCCAACGACAGCAGGAAGATCACCATCAGGGCTGCCGCGGCAGGGCTCTTGTAGACCAAGCCGGACATGTCGTCAATCTCGTCTCCGATGATATTTTGGCGCCGCATGGACACCACAACCGCGAACGCGCCCATGTTCATGAATACGTAGACAAGAAGGTAAACGGCGATCCCTTTCAGGCCGGTTTCATTCCCTGCGATCAGGCCGAGCAGAATGTAGCCGACGTGCGAAATGGCGGAGTAGCCGAGCAGCCGCTTGACGTTCGACTGGCTGATCGCTGCCAGATTCCCGAGTGTCATCGTCGCAATCGCGACACCGATCAGCAGCGGCAGCCACTGCTCCCGAGCGCTTCCGAGCGGAACCAGGAAAACCCGCAGCAGGAACGCGAAAGCGGCGGCCTTCGGCCCTACCGACATGAAGGCCGTAATCGAGGTGGGCGCACCTTCATAGGCGTCCGGAAGCCACTGGTGGAACGGTACGGCACCGATCTTGAACAGCAGCCCCGTCGCCATGGTAATAATGGCGATCAGCAACACCGGATCGTCGGACGGGCGCTGCGAAACCGCGAAGGCGATGTCCTTCAAGTTCGTTGAATTACTGATCCCGTAGAGTAGCGACATCCCGTAGAGGAGAATGCCCGTGGAGAAAGCCCCGAGGAGCAGGTACTTCAAGGCTGCTTCGTTTGACCGCCGGTCACGCCGCAGGAAGCCCGTGAGAATGTAGACCGCAATTACCATCAGCTCGAGGCCGACGAACAGCGTGACCAGGTCCATCCCGATCGCGAGAAAGATCATGCCAACGGTCGCGAACAGGATAATGGCGTAATACTCACCGTGGTGCTCCTGTTCGATTTCGAGGTAGCGTATGGCGATCAAAATGGCGATGGCCGAGGAGATCAGGAAAATCCAGATAAAGAAGATTCCGAACCGGTCGAGGAGAATCGCACCGCGGAAAGCCTCCATCTCGGTGATGCCCGCCGCATTCATCTCCGACTGGATCAGCCACATTTGCACGGCAGCAAAGCCGATCCCCACCAAGGCGGTGAGGGCGCTCAAATAGCGCTGGCCCTCTTCCAACAGCAGATCCGTGAGCATCACGCCCACGCCGAACAGCGCCAGCAAGATCACTGGTTTCAAAACCAGGAAATCAACGGGTGAGAAATATTCACTCAGCATGGTGATTGGTCAATTTGCTACTGTTCCTCAAGATCCGGGAGCGGCGCCGGAACGTTCATTCCCACGATCGGCACAGTCGCCGACGGATGCGTAGCGTAATAGTCAGGCCGGACCCGCTGGACAATCTTCTCGACCGGTTTCTCCAGGATTTCGAAGAACGGCCTCGGATAGAGCCCGATCCAGAAAGCCCATATGATGAGTGGCACGAGCGTCATGAGTTCACGGAAGTTCAAGTCTTTGAGCACTTTGTTCTTCGGATTCTCCAGGGTCCCGAACATGGTGCGCTGATAGAGCCAGAGCATGTAGCACGCGCCGAGAACGATACCCGAAACACCGAACGCTGCCCAGAGATAGCTCTCCTCGTACGCTCCTTGCAGGATCACGAATTCACCGATGAAGCCGTTCAGGGTCGGAAGCCCCAGCGACGACATGGCGATAATCATGAAGGCGATGGCATAACGCGGCATGACTGTGGACAGGCCGCCGAACTCGGAGATGTCGCGCGTGTGCCGCCGTTCGTAGATCAGGCCCACGATCAAGAAGAGCCCGCCGGTCGAGATGCCGTGGTTGATCTGCTGCAGGACGCTGCCGGACAACCCGTTCGGATTCAGGGCGAAAATCCCGAGCGTACAGAAACCAAGGTGGCTGACCGAGGAATATGCAACCAGCCTCTTCCAGTCCTTTTGCATGAGCGAGACCAAAGCCCCGTAAATGATGGCGACAATCGAGAGCGCCACCATGAAGTTCACGACGCGCGGGTCACTCGCTGCGTCCGGCAACATAGGAAGCGAGAAGCGGACAAAGCCGTACGTCCCCATCTTCAGCAGTACCCCCGCCAGGATCACCGAGCCCGCCGTGGGCGCTTCGACGTGTGCGTCCGGCAACCAGGTATGGAACGGGAACATCGGAACCTTGATGGCGAATCCAACGAAGAAAGCCAGGAACACCCAGAGCTGGTAACTCACCGGCATGTTGACGCTCGACAGCGTCACGATGTCAAACGTGTACTCGCCGGACTGCGCATGATTCCAGAAATAGACCGTCAGAATTCCGAGCAGCATGAGTACGGAGCCGACCAGCGTGTAGACGAAGAACTTGATCGCGGCGTACAGCTTACGCGGCCCTCCCCAAATGCCGATCAGGAAGTACATCGGGACCAGCATGACTTCCCAGAATACGTAGAAGAGAAAGAAATCGAGCGCCATGAACACGCCGAGCATCCCGGTCTGCAGAAGAAGCAGAAAAAAGTAGTATTCCTTCACGCGGTCTTCGATCGCCGTCCAGGATGACAGGACCGCCAGAAATCCGAGTACCGTGGTGAGCAGGATCAGCAGCAGGCTGATGCCGTCAATTCCAAGAGCGAAACTGGCGCCGATCGAAGGAATCCATTCCACGCGCTCGACAAACTGGAAGTCGCCGTTGGTGCGGTCGAACCAGAACCACAGCGGCACGGAAACCAGAAAGCCCGCGAACGCGGTCAGGTTCGCCGCCCAGCGAATCAGGTTCTTGTTCTCCTTCGGGAGGAACATCAGCGCGATGGCTCCCACCAGGGGAAGGAACAACACGACGCTCAGAATATGATTCGAGAACCACATACCAGGTCAGTCCTTATCGAAGAATTTCGCCTCTCTCAGCTCGCTGCGGCAACCAGCGTCAGCGCAGCAGGAAATAGCTCAAGAAAATCAGCACTCCCACGACAATCATCAACGCGTAGCCCTGCACCAGGCCAGTCTGAAGCAGGCGCACGGGATAAGACGTGATCTTTACCCCGAACGCACTGGCACGGACAGCCCCATCCACGATCCAGGTGTCCCACCAGATCGAGAGTGTAGACCCCACGCGCGTCATCCAGGCCGTGCCGTTTACGCCTCCGTCAATCACCTGGGAGTCGAACTGGCCCAGAGCCGTTCCGCCGCTCTTGGCCAGACCGTCTACGAAAATCTTTCCGTAGATTTCATCCACGTAATACTTGTTCTGCAGCAGGCGATGCACGCCGCTGTAAGATGCCGCCAGGCGGTCGGCGATTTCCTGCTTCTTCAGGAACAGCGTGTACGCCAGAAACACGCCGAGGCCCGCAATCGCCACCGAAAGGAACATGAGCAGATATTCCTGGCTTACCGAATGAGCAACCTCGGGAGCGGCCGCTTGGGCCGCCAGCAGCTGCGCCGCCGGCTCGAAAACAGGCTCCAGCCAGCGCTCGAAGTGGTTGCTGCCGCCCAACGCCGCCGGCCACCCGATCCATCCGCCGGCGACTGACAGGACCGCCAGTACGATCAGCGGAATCGTCATCACCGGAGGCGATTCATGCAGGTGATGCTCAGCCTCGTGGCTGACCCGCGATTGCCCGAAAAAGGTGAGGAACATCAGCCTCCAGATGTAGAGTGCCGTCAGGCCGGCTGTCACAAAGCCCACGAGCCAGAGAATCCAACCCGTCCCGAACGGAGTGATGAAGGTCAGCCAAAGAATCTCGTCTTTGCTGAAGAACCCGGACAGTCCGGGCGTGCCGATGATGGCCAGCGCAGCGACAAAGAACGTCTTGAACGTGATGGGAATCCGGTTCCAAAGTCCTCCCATCTTGCGCATATCCTGCTGGCCGGAAAGCGCGTGAATGACGCTGCCCGCGCCCAAGAAGAGAAGAGCTTTGAAGTAGGCATGCGTCGAAAGGTGAAACACACCAGCTCCAAAAGCGCCAACCCCGCACGCCATTGCCATGTACCCAAGCTGGCTGACGGTTGAGTAGGCGAGCACGCGCTTGATGTCGTTTTGCGCGATGCCGATCGTGGCGGCAAAGATCGCGGTGAACGCCCCGACGGCCGCGACCACCGCCATCGTGTCCGGCGCCAGTACGAACAGCACGTTCGAGCGCGCGATCATGTAAATGCCAGCGGTGACCATGGTGGCGGCGTGGATCAGCGCGCTGACCGGCGTCGGACCTTCCATGGCATCCGGAAGCCAGACGTAAAGCGGAAACTGCGCCGACTTTCCGCACGCGCCGAGGAACAGCAGAAGCGTCATCGCCGTGATGGCTGTGTCGCCCACCGAAAAAGCGCCGCTCGCTGCGCGCTCGGTGACTTCCGTAAAGCCCAGGGAGCCGAAGACGGCCAGCATGGTAAACATCCCGAGGATGAATCCGGCATCGCCAATTCGGTTGACGATGAACGCTTTGTTGCCCGCCGTCGTCGCCGACTGCCGCGCGAAGTAGAAGCCGATCAGCAGATACGAGCAGAGTCCCACGCCCTCCCAGCCGACGAACAACAGTAAGTAGTTGTTCCCCAGCACCAACGTCAGCATGAAGAACAGAAACAGGTTAAGGTACCCGAAGAAGCGGTAATAGCCTTCTTCATGGGCCATGTAGCCGACGGAGTAGACGTGAATCAGGAATCCGACTCCCGTGACCACCAGGATCATGACGGAAGACAGCGGGTCGAGCAGGAAGCCCCAGTCGGCGGACAGGGTTGCCGTGCCGCCACCCAGCAGGTGGAACGTATGTCCCGGAAGCCATGTATAAAGGATCAGTTCGTGATGGTGTTCCGGAAGCGAAGCAAGCTGCAGCACAGCACCCACAGAATAGAGGAATGAAATCCCCACCACGCCTGGACAGATCAGGCTGACCAGGGAGTTCGACAGCCTCTTGCCGATCAGGAGCATCAGGATCGCTCCCGCCAGCGGGAAGAGCGGAATCATCCAGATGTGTTCGAGAAAGTACATGTCCTCTACCATTTCATCAGATCAATCTCGTCGGCGTTGATCGTTTCCTTGTTTCGGAACAGAGCGATGATGATGCCAAGCCCAACCGCCGCCTCTGCCGCCGCGTCCACGATCACGAAAATTGCAAATGCTTGCCCGTTGACCGAGAGGAAGTGGTTGGAAAACGCCACCAGATTGATGTTCACTGCGTTCAGGATGAGTTCGATGGACATCAGGATGATCACGACGTTCCGCCGTGTTAGAACGCCGATCACCCCGATCGAAAACAGGGCCGCGCTCAGAAAAACATAATGGGCTGTCGTGATCTCTGTCATTCTGCAGCTCTCAAATTTGCTTCTTGGCCAGGATGACCGCACCCAGGATTGCCACCAGAAGAAGAAGCGAGGCAATCTCAAAGGGGAGCATGTAGTCGCGGTAGAGGGCCATGGCGATCAGTTGCGTGTTGGGGGCAAGCGACCCGCCGCCCGCCTGCCCGAACTGGAACGCATCCGCCCCCCGGATCACAAAATACCCAAGCTCCGCCAACAGGACCAGAGCCGCGACCAGCGCGATGCTCCACTGCCGGTTGAACTGCCGCTGCTTGGCGGCCTCGTCGAGGTTCACCAGCATGATGACGAACAGGAACAGCACCATGATCCCGCCCACATAGAGCAGCACCTGCACCGCCGCCAGAAACTCGGCGTGCAGATGCAGGTAAAGCCCCGCGACCCCGATCAGCGTGGCGACCAGCCAGATGGCGCTGTGGACGGCGTTCCGGCGCGTGATCGTAAGGATTCCCCCTGTCAGAATCATCGCTGACAAAAGGTAGAAAAACAGGCTCTCCAGTACCGTATCCATATTCTAAGTTTCAACTTCACTGAAACAGAACCATGACGATTCCGGTCACGATCACGTTCGCGATCGACAAAGGAATCAGCCAGCGCCATCCGACGCTCATCAACTGGTCGTAACGATAGCGCGGAAACGTGAACCGAATCCAGATAAACGTGTACACGGCGAGGAAGACCTTGGCCGTGAACCAGAAGAAGTTCCCGACAAAGTCGAGCACTACCGGCAGCGCTAACAGTGCAATGCCCAGCAGGATGCAAACTCCTCCGATCCCGGCCATGGCGACTTTCTCCGTGGGACGAATCTGCCGGGTCGAGCTGAGGAACGACAGGCCGCCCAGCCCTAGCATCGCCGCCACAGGCATGTAGTCGAGGATCCAAAGTGCCTCTACGTTCGGGAACGGCCGCAGCCAACCACCCAGGAAGAGCGTAACGGCAATGCAACAGACGATTACGATGTTGGAGTATTCCGCTAGGAAGTAAAGCGCGAACCGGAAGCCACTGAACTCGGTGTGGTATCCGGCCACGATTTCCGACTCGGCCTCCGGCATGTCAAACGGGGCGCGGTTGGTTTCGGCCAGGGCCGCCACGAAGAAAATGAAGAATGCGACTGGCTGGTAGAAGATGAACCACATCCCAGCCTCGCGCTGCGCCAGGACGATGCCCTGCATACTAAGCGTTCCGGCTACCATTAACCCGCCCACGATGGCGAATCCCATCGCGACCTCGTAGCTGACAAGCTGGGCTGTCGAGCGCAGCGCGCCAAGCAGCGGGTAATGGCTGTTCGAGCTCCACCCTCCTAGAATGATCCCGAGAATCCCCATCGAGGAAACCGCCAGAATGAACAACAGCCCAATATTGGTGTCGGTAACGTAAATCGTATCGCTGAAGGGAACCACGGAAAACGCCACCAGTCCGGTGACTACCGGAATGATCGGCGAGACCCAAAACACCCACTTGTCTGCCATCGAGGGGATGATGTCTTCCTTGATCAGCAGCTTGACGGCGTCGGCAATTGGCTGGAGCAGCCCATGCGGCCCAACACGCATTGGACCCAGACGCGCCTGGATGTCGGCCATCACCTTGCGTTCGAGCAGCACGATGTAGCCGGCCACCAAGGGAAATACGGCGACCAGCACCGCGATGACGATTAGCGGTCTCCACTCCAGACCAAAGGGCAGCTCGAACGGCAAATCAGCAGCCCTCCCGGCGTGGAACGTTCATGTTACCGGTCCACCTCTCCCAGCACGATGTCAATTGTGCCGATAATGGCCACCACGTCGGCTACGAGGTGTCCGCGCACCATGCGATTAAGGGCCTGCAAGTTGATGAATGATGGCGGCCGCACCCGCACTCGGTAGGGTTGCGTGCTGCCGTCGCTCGCCACCAGATAGCCGAGCTCGCCCTTGGGAGACTCGATCGAGTGATAGACTTCCCCGGGCGGAGGTTTGATGATTTTGGGGACCTTCGCCATCACCGGGCCGGTCGGAATTCGGTTCACTGCCTGCCGGATGATGCGCACGGATTGCCGCATTTCCTCGATTCGCACCAGATACCGATCATAGGTGTCCCCGACTGTGCCGGTCGGGATATCAAATTCGAACTCCTCGTAGGCTGCGTAGGGCAGCGCTTTCCGGATGTCCCACTTGACGCCGCTCGCTCGGAGCAGCGGTCCGGTCACGCTCAGATCTATGGCTTCGTCCGACTTCAAAATCCCTACGTTCTTGGTCCTTTCGAGCCAGATACGGTTGTGGGTGAGCAGAGTTTCGTATTCGTCCACCTTTTTGAGGAAGAAATCGCAGAATGCTCTAACCTGTTCTTCGAAGCCGTCGTACAGCTCATACTGCAGACCGCCGATCCGGAAGGCGTGCGTGGTGAGCCGCGCGCCGCAGTAGTTTTCGAAAATCTTCAGAATCTCTTCCCGTTCGCGAAAGCAGTAAAACAGCGGCGTGATCGCACCGAGGTCGAGCGCATGGGTTCCAAGCCACAGCAGGTGGCTCGAGATCCGGTTGAGTTCGGTCAGGATCGTGCGGACGTAGCGGGCGCGGGGCGGGGCCTCGGCGCCGAGCAGCTTCTCGACCGACTCGCAATACCCCAGGCCGTTCGAGACCGCCGCCACGTAGTCCATCCGGTCCACGTACGGAGCAAACTGGTTGTAGGTGCGGTTTTCCCCGATCTTTTCTACGCCACGGTGCAGATACCCGATTACGCACTCAGCGCCCAGCACCTTCTCGCCGTCGAGTTTCAGGATGACCCTCAGAACCCCGTGCGTGGAAGGGTGCTGCGGTCCCATGTTGATGACAATCTCGTTGGCGTCGAGGAAGGTAGCTTGGGGGGCGGTCTCAATCATTGTCCGCTCTCGATGTGCAGATTTTCCTGGACCCACCGGTTATCCTGCTGCAGGATGCCGTAGTCTTTTCGCAAGGGATGCCCCTGCCACTCTTCCGGCAGAAGAATCCGCCGCAGGTTCGGGTGGCCCTCAAAGCGGATCCCGAACATGTCGTAGACTTCCCGCTCCATCCAGTCGGCGGCACCCCAGACGGAGATTGCGCTCTCGACGGTTTCGCCGTCTCCCACCGGGACCTTCAGGCGCAACCGCTCGTTGCGAGTGAAGGAATAAAGCTGGTAGATCACTTGAAACCGCTTTTCCTCCTTCGGGAAATCCATGGCGGTCAAGTCCGCCAGCAGCGTGAATCCGAACTCCGACTTGAGATAATTCGCTACGGCAAGAAGGTTTTCCTTCGGCACGATGAAGAAATTCTGGCCCCGAAACATGAGTGCTTCGAGAGCGACTTCGGGAAACTGTTTGCGCAGCACCTCCGGAAGTTCTCCGCTCCATGGCTCCGGCGCAGGCACGGCCGGCTTGGCCGGGGCTCGCTTGGCGGGCGCCGGTTTCGCTGCTTTGCCTTCTTTTTCTTCGGCCATCAGGTTTCGCTCGTAACTCGCTCAGTGGAAATTCCGTTCGGACAAGAAACATTGATTTCTAACACAGCGCAGAAATCAGTGTCAACGCCGAAAGCTCTTCCGCGGTTCATTTCCGCACAGGCGTCGAAACAGCCGCGCCGACTGTTTCGAGAACCATCTCCGCGAGCGCGCCGATGAATCGTGATGAATCGTTCAGGCCCGGCATCATCTCGAACTGGCGGACCCCCGCCTGCATGGCCTCTTCCCGCACCTCGCGGTCAATCTCATGCAGCGTTTCAATGTGATCGGAAACGAATGAGACCGGGACAATCAGAAGGTCTCGCGCCCCCTGCCCAGCCAATCGGGAGACCACTTCGTGGATTGAGGGCTGCAGCCAGCGTCCTGGGCCGACCTGGCTCTGATAGCAAACCGTGTGCGGCAAGTTCCATCGGCCCCGTTCCATCACCAGCCGCGAGGTCTCCTCCACCTGCTTTTGATATGGATCTCCCCCTTGAATTACGGAAACGGGGAGGCCGTGTGCGCTGAAAATCAAATGGACGTTTTTCGGAGCAGCGAACCGGCGCAGCATGTTTTCAATCTGTTCCACCAAGGAGGCGATGTAGCTCGGATGGTCATGAAAATCCTGGATCACTCGCGCCGGGGCGTCTGACAATTCCGAAACCGGAAAGCGCCGGTTCCACTCGTTCAAACTGCTGCCGGTAGTGGTTTTTGAGTATTGCGGATAGAGGGGCAGGAGGACCAGTTCCGTACAGGCACTCTTCTTGAGCTCCTGCAGAGCCTCTTCAGTGGACGGATGCCAGTACCGCATTGCGACCACCACCCGTGCGCCGAGCGACGGCCGCAAAGCATCTTCCAGCGCGCGCGCCTGCCTCGCTGTCCACTCGACGATGGGGGACTTCCCTCCGATGGCTGCGTATCCCTTCTTGACCTTCTTGGCCCGAGTAATGGAAATCAGTTTTGCCAAAGCGGGGCGCCCTATCCTGGCTAACGGAAAATTAATGATGTCCGGGTCCAGGAAAAGGTTGTAGAGGAACGGCTCAACAGCGTCCAAGGAATCCGGTCCGCCTAACTGGAAGAGCACTACGCCGAGTCTTCGTTCCCGCTCCATGAACGGTTGATTCTCTGCGGACAAAACAACACCTGTCCTTCACGGGGATTCAAGGCTGGCAATTCGCCCGGCCGCCACTAACCCGGGCGCGATGAAGCGAGACAGACTGCTTGGATAGCGGCCGAATGACGTTCGGTTTCTGATAGACGAGTCTAACACTCTCTGAACGGGCAGGCAACGTTGGTTAATCCGACGGCCGCTCGGTGAGTGGAGTCTGGTTGCAGTTTCCCTATTACTGGTCCCCGCCCAAGCGGAATGAAATTCCACCGCGAACCTGAAATGGGGTTCCAAGAAATTCCACCGGGCGGAGATTCGTGACGATCCGTTCGGCGGTCAGATTTTCGAATGTCACGAATACCTGGGCTGCTTCCCCGACCGAGCGCGATACGGTGGCGTCAACCTGGAAGAATTCTTCGAGGAGGAGCTGATTCCGGTCGTCATTGTACTGGTCCCCCACAAACCGCCCGATCCAGCCTAAACGGAATCCTCCCGGCAGGGCCATGTCGGCCGTCAGGCTCACCCGGTGTTCCGGAACCTGGGGCAGAAGGTTACCTTCCACGATCGGATTGGTCGGGTTGTCGGTTACCGTGGCGCGACTGAACAAGTAAAACATTCGGAGCTGGACGGCGCGGCCGAGTTCCCAGGCTGCCGTTGCTTCCAGGCCCGCGATGCGGGCGTTCCCAAGGTTTTGACGCTGGCGAAGGATTCGGTTAGGGTTGGGCTGATTCGGGAGCGTTACGTTAGAAACGGGGTCGTCGAGGTAGTTGAAGAAACCCGCCAGGCTGAGGCGTACGGTGGGGGCGGGCTGGACACGGCCGCCGATCTCAAAGCCGAGGTTGCGTTCGGAGGTGAGCTCATGGTTCGGAGTCGTTATGACGTTGCCGACCTGAAACCGCCGGTAGAGCTCATTCAGGGTCGGCGATCGGAAGGAGCGGAACAGGGAGCCGTAGAGAGAGAGTTGAGAGGCGGCCTGGTACGTAAAGCCCGCGCGGGGGCTGAAAACGGTTTCGGACTTGCCTTCGACGGGATTTAGGGAAATGGGATTACCCTCGAAAACGGTTCCCGCCTCAGCGTCATAATTCCTTGCTACGTCTACCCGCCCGCCAACCACAAGAGTTAGCCGGGAAGTGGCCGCGTAGTTTTCCTCAGCAAAAAAGCCGACCGTAGCTTGCTTGCCGAGGCCAAAGCGGGAAAGGAGAAAGCGCGGCGTGCCGCCGAAGGCGCCCACATGGATGTTGTCTTTGCTTTCCCCGGCCACCATCCAGAGATCACCTCCAGCCACGATCTGGTGGCGCTCCCGCGAGACGGTCCACGAAAGCGAAATGCCGCCGTCGACCGACGGCACGGTCTGCTGGTTGGCCAAACGCTCCAGGTTCCGGTCACCGGAAACAGCGGAAAACTGGCTCGCAAAGATCGTCCGGCGGAAGAACGCCCGAATATCCACGCGGTCCCGGGGAGCCGGCGAGAACTGGAAGCGGGTGGCGAAATCATAGGAGCGCGTCTCGTTGATCTGAATCCGAGTCCCGTTGCTGCGGTCCTCAGTCAGAAAACCGCCTTCCAGGGACAGGACCGAGGTTCCGTCGACTGGCGCTCGCTCCGCATAGAAGCGAAAGGCCCGGTAATCCACCCCAGCCGGGACATCCACCGCTCCCCGATCGGATTCCGAAACCACGGGGTAGCCGCCGAAATTGAATACGGAGCCCGAAGCGGAAAAACCGTAATCGCCGACGCGGTGCGAGGTGTAAAAGTCGCCCTTGACGGAGTCTCTACTTCCGCCCTGAACCCGGAACTCCGCCGTGGCCGGCGTGGGAAGTTTCTTGAGGATCTGCATCACGCCGCCCAAGCCGTAGTTGCCGTAAAGAGCCGAGCCACCGCCGTTGGCGAGTTCCACCTGCTGCAGACTCAGGGCCGGAATGCGGTTCCAATGAACCCATCCGCCGAAGGCGTCGTTCAAGGGCACTCCGTCATTGAGCAGCAAGGACCGGCTGACCCCGCTTGGCCCGATTCCACGCAACGAAAAACCCTGCGTGGTGGGGTGCGCAACGAGGCTGCTCGACCGGCGAAACAGGGAGAATTCCGGAAGGGAGCGCAGGCTGTCATCGAGCGTCTGATACGGCATCTGGCGGAGCGTGTCCTCGTTCAGAATCTTGACGTTTGCGACAGAGGTTGCCACCGGCGCGGGGAGGCGGCTTGCTGTGACCGTAACGGACTCGTTGAGCGGGCCGAGACGCAGGACAACTTCTCGGTCCTCCTCGCTGAGGTCGATGTCCTGGAGGGCCGGCAGGAAGGGCACAAGACTCACTTGGAGCCGGTAGACGCCGGGGTTCAGGCTGTCGAACAGAAATTCGCCGGTCGGGCTGGTGGTCACGACGGCGACCTCACGGCCTTCCTGCAACAATCTAACCTCGGCATCTGCGAGCGGTCCGCCAGGTCCTTCCACGGTTCCGCGTAGGGTCGCCGCCCAGGCTTGGATCGCAGCCCCCGACAGAAGCAACAGGAAAAGAAGGCAACTCCGAAAAAACGGTTCCCGGATATCGAGGACTTGCCCCAAGCGGCTCTCTGCTGTCATATGTGTGTTTGCCTTTCTCCTTCGGGATTTCGAACAATGTGAGATCCAGGCGCAACACCCCGAATGCAATATATTACGCGATTTCGAGGTGTCAGACTAGGGTATAAGAACGCGCCGGCGTGGAACCTGAATTTTCGACCATAAGGGTTCAGAGGAATCCTGCTCAACTACTCTCCCGGGGGAGCGGTCACTGATTCGCAGGTCTATTGTGAATCGGATTCGCAGACGATGCGGGTGAGCGTTTGGAAATGGTAGCCCATGATGGCCAGCATCATTGCGCGGTCGAAGGCGTAGCGGTATTTTGTGGCAGCTTCCAGGAAGAACTTCCAGTAGCTGCTGCGGGACTCTCCGAGCACACCCTGTTTAATCATGGACCGCAAGACGGCTAGGTAGTCCGACGACGTGCGTGGCGCATGGTGAAACGCACGCGGAGATTCCGCCAGGAACCGCCGCACGCGGTCATAGTAAGCGTCGGGATCGTAGATTCTCTTCAAGATCGAGCGGTAACCCTCGACCAGCCGCTCCGGATTCATCTTGGGGATGAAGTTGAGCGTCAGGTTCATGTTGTTGCCGCTGCCCTCGGCTAGAATGCGGCCTTCTTTCGAGAGGCGGCGATAGAGCTGTGTTCCGGGAAGCGCCAGCAGAAGCCCGACCATGGCAAGCGGGATGCCACTCTCCTGGATAAATTCGACCTGGCGGTCGAATATTTCCTCGGGATCGTTGTCAAAACCGACGATGAAGCCCGCCATGACCTCCATGCCGTAGCTCTGAATCCGCCGTACGCTATCCATCAAGTTGCGGCGGGTGTTCTGTAGCTTCTGGGCCTCTTTCAGACTTTCCTCGACGGGCGTCTCAATGCCCAGGAAGACCCGAATGAATCGTGAGTCTTTCATCTTCTGAAGCAGATCGAGGTCGTCGGCGAGGTTGAGCGAGGCCTCCGTGAAGAACGTAAACGGCTTACGCTGCCGGTTGTTCCATTCGGCCAGCACCGGCAGCATTTCTTTTACCTTGACCTTGTTGCCGATAAAGTTGTCGTCCACGACGAAGATGCTGCCGCGCCACTTGCGGTCGCGCAACTGTTCGACTTCGGCGATCACCTGCTCGGCCGACTTCAAGCGCGGGCGGCGGCCGTAAATTTCGATGATGTCGCAGAACTCGCAGTTGAACGGGCAGCCGCGTGAATACTGGATAGCCATCGCGCTATAGTGCTTCATGTCAATCAGGCTCAGGTCGGGAACCGGAGTCGTGCTCAGCATCGGCCGCTCGGAGGCCTGGTACAAAGGCTTGGCTGTCCCCCGTTCCAGGTCCAAGGCGAGACCGGGGACGATCTCTTCCGCTTCTCCGATGACTACGTGGTCGGCATGCTGCCGCAGTTCGGCGACGCTTGAAGTGATCGGCCCGCCAATCACTGTCCGCAAGCCGCGTTTGCGACAGCGCGCCAGGATTTCCAGAGTTTCTTTCTTGTGAACCAGCATCCCGCTCAGCATCGCAACGTCAGCCCACCGCAGGTCGGCGTCGGAAAGAGGGCGGACATTGGTGTCGACGAGCCGCTTCTTCCAATCTGATGGAAGCAGTGAGGCCACCGTCATCAGGCCCAGCGGTGGGTAGGCGGAGCGCTTTCCCTCAAATGAGAGCGCGTACTTGAAGCTCCAATAAGTGTCCGGCCATTCGGGATAGATTAGTAGCGCATTCACCGTTCTTCCCTTCGATACCCTTCGCCTGGGGTCTGGCTATCATAAACGGACTGCATCCAAGCTGCAATCCCTTGGCAGCGAGAAGCGAAAGATCGGGCCTGGCCGGGGAATCAGAAAAGTCAATGGGAAATTGGCTAAGGGAGCAAGGGATCTCTTACCAGGCGATCCTCCGACGAGCGAATTCCCGTTCCAGTTGATCCTGGGACTGGAACTGTACGGCGTCGATCCCCTCGCATCGTGCCGCTTCTACAAACTTTCCTACGTCATCGGTGAAGAAGCATTCTTCGGGCCGGCAGCCGGCGCGGGCGGTCGCTTCACGGTAGATCGCGGGAGAAGGCTTGGTCGCACCCACCCGGTAAGAAAGCACGAAGTCGTCGAAATGCTGCAGCAGCGGGTAGCGTTCCTGCACCACCCGAAAATGGACGGCATTGGTGTTCGACAGCAGCACCAGCCGCTGGCGGCGGCGCAAACCCGCCAGCAGACTTTCCGAAAGCAGCGTCTCGGGAAGGAAAATGGTACTCCAGATTTCCCAAAACTGCCCGTAGTCGACGTGCATGTCCAAGGTCTCGCAGACCTCGCTCGCGAATTCCTCCGGCGACATGCGTCCGGTCTCGAAGCGCTCGCCCACTCCGGTCGGGCGCAGCCGCGCCGGGATTTCCGTCGGTGGCAACGACGATACCTTGCTGAACGCCGCATGGCAGCGGTTGAAATCCACAGGCACAATCACGTTGCCGAGATCGAGCAAAATGGCTTTGATCATCGCCTTCAGAATCCGATCAACAAACAGATTACCCGCTTCGGATTGGGTTCACAAGCGCAAGTCCATGCTGGAACAAAACAGTGTTGTTCGATTCGGAGTGCTCATTGCGGCGGCTGCGTTCCCGGGGGGATCACGCCCGGTGGAAATACGCCAGGGGGGATCACGCCCGGTGGGAAGCCCCCCGGTTGGAGCTGCCCGCCCGGCTGTGGAGGAACTCCCGGTTGGCGCCCCGGGTGGGGCACCGGGGGCCGTGCCGGGCTGGGGGGTGGGTTGCGGGGCTTCGAGTGGTGGCGGCGTCACGCCGGGAAGCTCTCTCCCGAAAAAGATAGCTCTGGAAGCAAACTCCTCGGCGGGAGCCGAGCGAAGGATGAACGGACGAAGGTGAATCCAGAGCTCCGTCTCCCTTTCCTGCTTTCGGAAAGTCGCGAACAAACGGCCGAGCAACGGGATGCGGGAAAGAAACGGATATCCCGTTCTGGAGTCCTGCAGGGTTCGAGTGCGGATTCCACCGATGAGGTAGCTTTCTCCTTCCCGGAGTCGGACTTGGCCGGTGATCTGGCGGTTCGAGAACGTCGGCAGGTTGTTGAGGTCGCGCGCCCCCAGGTCGCGCAGAGCCAGATCGAGTGCCAACGTGAGTTCGCGCCCAGCGTGCAGATGCGGTGTGGCGGCAATTGTAACGCCGATGTCCTCATACTGAACCTGGGGGAAAAAGCCGAGGGTAGACGTGGGGTTCTGGTCGGAGAACCCCGAGCTGACGGTGGCCGTAATCACGGGAAATCGCGTGCCGAGCCGGAAACGGGTTTCCTCGTCCTGGACCGCCCGCATCTGAAGCACCTGATATGAACGCAATACCGACGAGGAAAAACCGAGCTCCACAGCCGCTGCCGGGAGGAGCACGCCGTACAAGGTGCGTCCGCCGCCCAGACGGAACAGCGACGGGTTCACGCCGGTCGACGAAAGCCCCAGGAACTGTAGCAGGAACTGCTCTGGCGGCCGCAGGCCGAGGGTACGCGCCCGTGCAGAGTTGATCTCCAGAATTTCCGCTTCGATGAAAACTTCACCGCGGGGCCGTTCGAGCGTTCGGAAAAACTGGTTCGCGGCGTTGATCTGCCGGGTCAGCCCGCGGGCGGTAATCCAGTTGAAGCGCGTGTCCTGTGTGATCCGGCGGAGGTCGAGGAGCGTGCGCAGAGCGGTTACGATCTCGGTCAGCTGTTCGGGCGTGGTGCGGTCATCCGCATGGAATGAGGCCAGGACTTGGCGCTCATATTCGTTGCGCTTGGCAACGGTGTCTGCCGCAACGACCCCGGTTAGCTGATCGAGTGGCGCTACAAAGGTTGCCGAGATGCTCCCGGCGGCATCGAGCGTCTCCCGGAGCATAGCGTCTTCGACGTCAAAGTTGCTGACGATTTCCGGGTCTTGCACTTCGCGGTCGAACAATAGACGGATGTCGTAGGCGTCGGCGATGGCCTGGTATAGTTCGCGCAGGCTGGGGTTGCGTAGGTGGAGCGAAGCGCGCTCGACCGGCGACCGCAGTTGAATCGGCATGGATGTGGCGTAGGGGTCCTCGGAGTACTCCTGCCGCTCGTTCGGCCCAGCCATAGCGGCTGTGCAGAAAATCAGAACGAACACGGCGGTTAGATAGCCGCCCAGAAACGCCACTCGCCCCATTAGCTGCACACTCATGTCCGGAATTCTATGCCGAGTCCAGCCGCCGTGACAATGCCGATGTCCCGGGGACAATGAGGGGGAGCCTCCGGTCCGGCCTGAATTTGGGCAGTTTCTCCGCCCGACATTCTCGTTCCATCTCGTTCCATCCGCAATGCCCCTCCGGGCCATCCCTTTTGACTCCCCGGTCCTTGCTGTACTAGAATCATGGCGATGTGCCGGTTACAAGTTGACGCAGTTCTAGAACGGCATATCGGTCATGTCGTCGAGCGGGAACAATCTTTTGGCGGTTCAGGAAGAAACACAGGTCGGCAACTATTTCGTGGCCAACTATCCGCCCTTCTCCGTCTGGACGAGAGAAGGGGTGCAGCGCGTGGCCAAGCCGGCTCTCGATGTACCTCCCGAGCCGGGCAATCCCCTGGGGCTTTACCTGCATATCCCCTTCTGCCGTAAACGCTGCCATTTCTGTTACTTTCGGGTCTACACGGACAAGAATTCCGAAGAGATTGCAGACTATCTCGATCTGCTGGCAAGCGAAATGGAGTTGTACGCTCACCTCCCGGCGATTGCCGGGAGGCCCATGAACTTTATCTACTTCGGCGGCGGCACACCTTCGTTCCTTTCGACGCGCCAGCTTCAAAGCCTGGTGAAGCGCTTGGCAGCGATCATTCCCTGGGAGGCCGAGGAAATCACATTCGAGTGCGAGCCCGGCACTTTGACCGATCCCAAGCTGGAAGCGATTCGCCAGATGGGCGTCACGCGGCTCAGCCTGGGGGTCGAAAACTTCGACGATCGGGTCTTGGAGTTAAACGGTCGGGCGCATCGCTCCCCGGAGATCTTCCGGGCTTACGAGGTCGCTCGGAAGCTTGCGTTCCCGCAGATCAACATTGACCTCCTCGCCGGGATGCTTGGCGAAACAGAGGAGAACTGGCAGGCCTGTGTCGAAGCCGTTCTGCGCCTGGTGCCGGACAGTGTGACTATCTATCAGATGGAGCTGCCCTTCAACACCACCATCAGCGGCGATCTGCGAAAAGGCACCGGACAATTTGCCGAAATGCCGGCGGACTGGCCTACTAAGCGGCGATGGGTCCAGGAAGCCTTTGAGGCTTTGGAAGGCGCCGGATATCACATCGGAAGTGCTTATACTGCTGTTAAAGACCCATCCCGCACGCGCTTCCTCTACCGCGACCGTCTATGGCAGGGAGCCGACATGGCAGCGCTGGGAGTAGCGTCGTTCGGCCACACGAACGGCACGCATTTACAGAATTTCGATCAGTGGGAGCCTTACCGCGAAGCAATACGGCGCGGAGAACTGCCTCTGAGCCGTGCCTACCGGCCAACCGAGGAGGAGCGGATGATTCGGGAACTGGTGTTGCAGCTCAAGCTGGGTTCCATCCGCCCCGCCTACTTCGAAGACAAGTACGGCGTCAACGTATTGAAACGGTTCGCGGATCAACTCGGGGCGCTCCGCTCCACCGGCTATCTTGCAGCGGCCACTGAAGAGAGCGTCAGCCTGTCGCGCCAGGGACTGTTGCGCGTAGACGCCCTGCTGCCAAAGTTTTTCCTGCCGCAACACGTCGGCATCCGCTACACATGATGTTCCATTGGAAGTCTCGGTCGGGGAGTGTGGATGGCTGGCGCAGAGTTGAACTGAAAGAACCCCGAGACAAGAAGAGGACACAAGAGGCCTATAGGAAACTGCCTGCGGGGAGTCGTGGCATATTTTGGGGGGAACGAATTCTGAGCCCAAACCGTCTGAGTTTAGAGAGCAATGAGCGCTAAAGGCTAAGATGGCTCTTCGAAAACAGAGGGCCGGGCACCCCGACGTGGTTGTGATTGGGGGAGGCCCGGCCGGTTCCACCGCCGCGACCCTGGTTGCACAGCAGGGATATCGCGTCGAACTGTTCGAGCGGGAGCATTTTCCGCGCTTCCGTATCGGGGAATCCCTGATGCCGGAAACGTATTGGACGTTTCAGCGCCTGGGCATGCTCCCGAAGCTGCAGCAGAGCCGATTCGTGAAGAAGTACAGCGTCCAGTTCTTCAGCCCCAGCGGCAAGGGCTCCACGCCTTTCTACTTTTGGGACAACAAGCCGCATGAATGTTCGCAGACCTGGCAGGTGGTGCGCAGTGAGTTTGACCAGATGATGCTGCAAAACGCGCGTGAGCACGGTGCCACGACGCACGAAGGAGTGCGCGTGATGGACGTGCTGCTTGACGCAAACCGCGTCATCGGCGTCAAAGTGAAAGACGCGACGGGAACGCTGCGGGAGGTCCGGACCAGGGTCGTGGTGGATGCCAGCGGGCAGAACGGCCTGCTGATGAACCGTCTGCGGTTGCGCGTCTGGGACCCCGTGCTCAACAAGGGAGCCATCTGGACTTACTACAAGGGCGCGCATCGCGATTCGGGGAAAGACGAAGGTGCTACGCTCGTGCTCCAGACCGCTAGGGAGAGTGGATGGTTCTGGTATATTCCGCTTCCCGAGGACGTCGTCGGCGTGGGCGTAGTGGCCCCGTTCGATTACCTGTTCAAGGGCCGCCCCGACTACGGCAAGACCTACGAAGAGGAACTCGCATTCTGTCCGGCGGCTAAAGAGCGTGTGGCGAAGGGTGAGAGGGTCACCGGGTATTTTGCGACCAAGGATTTTTCCTACCGTTCCAAGCAGGTTTCCGGGGACGGCTGGGTGCTGGTGGGGGACGCTTTCGGCTTTCTCGATCCCTTATATTCCTCCGGTGTTCTATTCGCACTGAAATCCGGGGAAATGGCGGCGGACGCCATCGTCGAGGGCTTGCGCAATGGCGACACCTCAGCCGCGCTGCTCGGCAAGTGGGGGCCCAACTTTAGCCGCGGACTCGATCGCATGCGGCGCCTGCTCTGCGAGTATTACGCCGGGTTCAACATCGGAAAGTTCGTCCGCAAGTTCCCGCATCTGCAAAGTCCCATCACCGACCTGCTGGTTGGACATCTCTTTTCCGATCACGTCGATCAGATATGGGAACCGATCGAATCCATGCGCAACTTGAAGGATCCGCCAATTCCGGCGTGGGATGCGAACATGGATGGAAAAGCGGACCGCAAGGCCGCTGAAGCGAAGCTTCCCCGAGGATGGAAGCCATAGGCCCAGGGAAAAGCATGTAGAATCATCTCATGATCTCGGCGAACAGGAATCCCTGCGATGTAAATGTATCGCTTAGCAAGGGCGTGGAAATCACCTGGCAAGACGGCCATGCCAGCAGCTACGGCCTCGACTATTTGCGCGACAAATGCCCCTGCGCCGTCTGCCGCGGGCACTCCGGGGAACCCCCCAAGGCGAACCCGCTGCCCTTGTACAAGCCCGCACCGCGCCTCACCAAAGCGGAGCCGGTCGGCCGGTACGCCGTGCAGTTGTTTTGGGCCGATGGGCACAACACCGGCCTCTATTCCTTTGATTACTTGCGCGAAATCTGCCCCTGCCCGGAATGCAGGAAAGCCTGGTGACCTTCACGATCTGGGCGTTGAGCAGTGTTGTTGCAGCCAAAACAACTCCGAAGTAAAATAGCTCCATGCCGAACTCCCCTCGGAAGGACACTCATCATCCCATGGACAAGCCCCCCCAGAATATTCAGGACGCCTTCTTGAATCATGTGCGTAAGGAGCGGATCACCGTCACGATCCTTCTGATGGGGGGCGCAAAACTCACCGGTCGGATCAAGAGTTTTGACAAGTATGCGCTCGTTCTCGAGAGTGGCGGTCAGGAGCAGCTTCTCTTCAAGCACGCCATTTGCTCCGTCTCTGTTTCCCGTCCGGGTGCGACCGCTTCCCCGGCGGCGGAGGCGTAGCGATTTCCGCAGCAGGCCCCAGAGAACACGCCATTCTGGTTGGAGTGCGTGAAAAAGCCCCTTCCCGGCGTCCGCCTCCATCTGACCCCAATCTGCCGGAAGGTTCCCTCCAGGAACTGTCCGAGTTGGCCCGCGGCGCGGGCGCGATCGTTGAAGACTCAGTCCTCCAGAACCGCGAACGGCTCGACCCCGCCACGCTGGTCGGGCGTGGCAAGCTCCAGGAGATCCGGCAGCTCGTTGCCGCGACCGGCGCCGACCTGATCATCTTCGATTCGGACCTGACACCCACTCAGCAGCGCAATATCGAGACCATCACGCAACGGCGTGTTGTGGACCGCACGCAAGTAATTCTCGATATCTTCGCCCGACACGCGCGGACGCGGGAAGGGCAGTTGCAGGTCGAACTGGCGCAGCTCACCTATCTGTTGCCGCGTCTCGCGGGCCGCGGCCTCGAGATGTCGCGCCTCGGCGGCGGCATCGGCACCCGGGGTCCTGGCGAAACGAAGCTCGAAATGGATCGCCGGCGCATCCGCCGCCGTATAACCATTCTGGAGGAGTCGCTCGAAACTGTGCGCCGCCAGCGGATGCAGCGGCGCTCCCGCCGCTCCAGCGTTCCAATCCCCACCGTCGCCATCACCGGCTACACCAATGCGGGCAAGTCTGCGCTGTTCAACCGGCTCACGCGGGCGCACGTCCGGGAATCCTCTCAGATGTTCGCCACGTTAGATCCCACCCTGCGGCTCCTGGAATTGCCGTCGCGCCGCCGGGTCCTGCTCTCCGACACCGTGGGGTTTATCCGCGATCTGCCCCACACGCTCGTCAAGGCGTTCCGCGCGACCCTCGAAGAGGTGTCCGAGGCGGCCCTGATCCTCGTGGTTTCCGACTGCTCCTCACCGAGCCGGGCGCAACAGGAAGAGGACGTGCGCCGCGTGCTCGCCGAGATCGACGCCTTGGACAAACCGATGCTTCAGGTTTGGAATAAATCGGATCTACTCACGGCGCAGGAGTGCGAAGCGTTGCCTCCCGTGCAGGAAGCTGTTCTGATCTCAGCTTTGAACGGACAGGGGATGGAGGAATTGCTGCGTGTGATGGACCGTCACTTGATCGTGAACCCGATCGAGAGAGTTCATCTACGATTCTCGCCGACGCAAGGACGAGAGCTTTCCTGGGTATACGAATTCGGGCGCGTGCTACGTCGAGCCGAAAGGGACGGCCTGATCGAGGTCGAAGCCGAGTTGCCCGAGTCGCTGCGAAGCCGTCTGCAAGCGTTCCGGATGGAATCGAGTTTTCCGTAACCCCACCCCTGCACACTTGTCGTGCCCGTACCCTCTCAGGAACTCCGCGTGGAAGCGCCTAAAATCGGGCGTTTCGGCGCATCGTTCTGCTGCGGGATTGTGCAAAAGTGGCGAACTCCGACTGGTGGAAGGACGGAAGACGGACAGGCCGAATATGAATCTCTGTTCACAAATTAATCTCAGCAATCAGTTTACGATCAATCACTTACCTTTTGTGTAACACAATTGTCATGATTCTTGCAGTCGGAACACAGAGGGAGCTGAACGGGCACTGCCGAAAATTTCCACATTTTTTTCCACAGGGCGGAATGGACCGGTAAATTTGCTCCTTTTTTTGCTATTCCAGCGTCTTTTGGAAGCGTTGTGAAGCTAGGCTGAGCATCGCTACTCCTAGCACAGCGAGCGCGGCCATCTGCGGCCAGAGAATGCTCATGCCGATTCCCTTAAGGAATATCCCTCGGATAATTTCCAGAAAGTACCGCAATGGGTTGAGCAGAGTGATCCACTGGAAGATCTCGGGCATGCTGGCGATCGGGAAGATGAATCCGGAGAGGAGCAGAGCGGGCAGATAGAGAAAGAATGCCCCCATCATGGCCTGCTGTTGCGTGTGGCTGACGGTCGAGATCAAAAGACCCAGCCCGAGGGTCGAGAGCAGAAACAGCGCCGTTCCGAACAACAAGAGCAAAAGGTTACCACGTACCGGCACGGCGAACCACAACACCCCGATAACTGTGACTCCGATCACGTCCGCGTAACTAATCGCGGCGAAAGGGATGGTCTTTCCGAGGATCATTTCGACGGGCCGGATCGGGGTGACGAGCATCTGCTCCATGGTTCCGATTTCCTTCTCGCGGACGACCGCCATACTGGTGAGCATCAGGCTGGTGAGGGTGACGATCATGGCGATAACGCCCGGGACAAAAAAATTGCGGCTATCGAGCTCCTCGTTGAACCAGGCTCGGGTGGCAAGCTCAACCTTGGCGACACGGGGCGGAGTCCCCTGTAACCGGCGGATGCGCTGGTCGAGTAGTTCCTGCGAATACTGATTGACGATGCGTGTGCTGTAGTTCAAGACGATGCCGGCCGTGTTTGAAATCGTGCCGTCGAGTAAGAGCTGGAGCTCCGCCGTGCGGTCGGCTTGCAGGGTTTCCTGAAAGCCGCGGTTGAACTGCAACACGGCACGCGCTTCTCCCCCGTCCAGCAGTTGCCGGACGCGTTCCGGCTCCGCGACTGACTCGACCAGATCAAAATAGCCCGAACGGACGAAACGGCTCGTCAGCTCCCGACTCGCCACGCTCTGGTCCAGGTCATAGACGGCGAGCGCAATGTTTTGGACATCGGTGGTGACGGCGTAGCCGAACAAAAACAGTTGGATGACGGGGGTGACAAAGATCAGCGCGCGCATCCGTGGATTGCGCAGGGCTTGAATGCACTCCTTGACCAGCATGTGCCATAGGCGTTCCAACATGGCTACACCAGTTTCTTGTGGAATCTCCGCATAGCAAGAACGACCATCATGCCACTGAAGAGAATCAGCAGCAGGGTCTCGTCGACCAGGATTTCCAGGCCGACCCCTTTGAGATAAATGCCGCGTAAGACGTCGATAAAATACCGCGCCGGGATGAAGTACGTAATCATCTGGACTGGTGCCGGCATGCTGAGAATTTCAAACACAAACCCTGAGAGCAGCACCGAGGGCAGCAGTGTCAGCAGCGCGGCAAGCTGGCTGGCCATGAGCTGGTTTCGGGTGATGGTGCTGACCAGGATCCCAAGCGACAACCCGCCGATCAGGAATACGGTCGCAACAGCGAACAAGAGCGGAATGCTTCCCCGGAGCGGGACGTCGAAGACAAGTCGTCCCATCAACACGGCGATCACAGTGTCGAGAATCCCGACGGCGAGATAGGGCAGGAGTTTCCCCAAAATCAGCTCTGGGCCCTTTACCGGCGTGGAGATGAGTTGCTCCATGGTGCCGCGCTCCCATTCGCGGGCCACGGTGAGCGAAGTGAGCAGCGCCGCAATCATCATCATCATAACGGCGATCAGTCCGGGCACGATGTAGTGACGGCTCTCGAGCTCCGGGTTGAACCAGACGCGCGCCCGCAATTCGAGTGGCGGGTCCGGTGCGCGACCTTGCATCCGGCGAATCTGCTGCATCGTGACGGTCTGCGAGTACGTCTCAGCTACGGCGTCGGCGTAGCCAAGGGCGATGGTCGCGGTGTTGGAGTCGCTGCCGTCCACGATCATCTGCGTCGGTGCGCTCCGGCCTGCTGCGAGACGCGCGGCGAAATCGGAGGGAATCACCAGCGCGGCCATGGCTTGCCTGGAATCGATGGTCCGTTCGAGCTCCGCGTAATTGTGTACGTGCCCCCGCCAAGTGAAATAGCGCGAAGCGGTGAAACCGGAAACGAGTTCGCGGCTTTGGGGCGTTTCGCTCTGATCCCAGATGACGAGCGGCACTTCGTCCACGTCCATCGTCAGCGCGTAACCGTAGATCACGAGCAACAGGACCGGAATCGCGATGCCCATGCCCAGGCTGCGGGGGTCGCGCAGGACGTGCAGAAACTCCTTGCGCGCCACAGCCCAAACGCGCCCTTTCCTCATCGGCGCACCTCCGCGATGGGCGGATGCGAGCGGTCATGACGCTCGATCAGCGCGACGAAAACGTCTTCCATTGAAGGACTTATGGGCTCGATGCGAGTGACGCGGTGTCCGTGGGCGTCCAGGAAGCGGCGCAGAGCGGGGGCGACAGAGGGGTCCTGCGTGGTGATGTGCAACCCATTGCCATACAACGTCATACCGTGGATTCCGGGCGGCAATTGGGCGCTCTCGAAATTATCGGCAGATTCGGCAGATTCGGTTCCTTCGGTTCTTTCGATTGCCTCATTCGGGCGTTCGCACTCGACTTCCAGCATGAAATCGGGGACAGCTTCGGCCTTGAGGGACTGCGGGGCGCCGGAAGCGATCAATTCGCCGCGGTAGATCAGAGCCAGGCGGTCGCAGTGCTCGGCCTCGTCCATGTAATGCGTGGTGACGAAGACCGTGACGCCCTGACCCGCCAGCTCGTAGATCAGGTCCCAGAAACGGCGGCGGCTGTTGGGGTCGACGCCCGAGGTCGGCTCGTCGAGAAACAGGATCAGCGGTTCGTGCAGGATCGCGCAGCCCAGGGCGAGCCGCTGCTTCCAGCCGCCGGAAAGCGTTCCGGTCAGCGCGCGGCGGTGGCCGGCCAGACCGGCCATCTCGATGACCCATTCCTTGCGGGGGCGTTTCTTCCGCGACGGGATGCGGTAGATGCCGCTGTAGAAATCGATGTTCTCCTCAACGGTCAAGTCCTCGTAGAGCGAGAAGCGCTGGCTCATGTAGCCGATGCGGGTCTTGATCCGTTCGGCTTGGGTGCGGATGTCGAAGCCCGCAACGGTGCCTCCTCCAGCGGTCGGCTTCAGGATGCCGCAGAGCATGCGGATGGTGGTGGACTTGCCCGCTCCGTTGGGGCCGAGGAAGCCAAAGATTTCGCCTTTCGCGACGGAGAAGCTGAGGCGGTTGACGGCAACAAAACCGCCGAAGCGGCGTTCCAGCTCATGGACGACAACCGCGTTATCGGGAGAATCGCCAGTCATCGGAAGATTCCTATGCCGGTCCCTGCTGCTTGCCGAGAACCGAGACGAAGACATCTTCGAGCTCGGGTTCGACAGGGCGAATCGAGGAAGTCTCGATCTGCTCGCGTTGCAGGATGGCGGCGGACTGCGCGGCCGCCGCGTCCGGGGTTTCGGTCACGAGGTGAACGCGGTCGCCGAACAGGCCGACCGCTTCCGGAGAAAACTGCGCGCGCAGGGCGCGGGCGGCGCGGCGCGGGTCCGACGAGCGGATTTCCAGGATGGCGCCGCGCATGAGGCGCTTCACCTCGGCCGGAGTCCCGACGGCCAGCAGCGCGCCCTGGTGGATCAGGGCGACGCGGTGGCAGCGCTCCGCTTCGTCGAGGTAGGAGGTCGAGACGAAGATGGCGACCCGCTCGCGCAGCAGGCCGTTCAGGATGCGCCAGAACTCGCGGCGCGAGACCGGATCGAGGCCGGAAGTGGGCTCGTCCAGCAGAAGGACCTTGGGCGTGTGCACGAGCGCGCAGGCGAGTCCGAGCTTCTGCTTCATGCCGCCGGAGAGGACCCCGGCGCGGCGATGGCGGAACGCGCCCAGATTGGCGAAGCCGAGGAGCCGTTCGATCTTTTCGCCGCGGCCCCGGCGCGGGACGCCGTAGATGTCGGCGTAGAAGTCCATGTTCTCGAGGACCGTGAGGTCCGGGTAGAGGCCGAAGCGCTGGCTCATGTAGCCGATGTGTTCCTTGACGGCTTCAGCTTCCCTTACCGTGTGGAAGCCGGCGACCCAGGCGTCGCCGGAGTCGGGGTCGAGGATCGAACTCAAGATGCGCATGGCGGTGGTCTTGCCGGCGCCGTCGGGGCCGACGAGGCCGAAGAGCTCGCCTTCGGCGACGGTGAGCGAAAGGCCGCGCAGGGCGGCGGTCGCGCCGAAGGACCTGGCGAGGGAGCGGGCTTCGATGGGATGGTTCATGGCAGGGACCCAGAGTCTATTCTAGCTTCGCGCCGCAGGGAATGAATTAGAATACGGGTAGTGTCCTAATTTCAAAAGAGAAGAGCAGATCCCTCGTCGCTGCGCTCCTCGGGATGACATGCTTTGGGTGGTGTCCTAATTTTTGCAAAATTAGGACACCACCAGAATACGGCCCCGGCATGTCGTTGTTTTCACTAACTCAAACGTTTGCAATACTTTATAGCCGACCGTTATGATGAAACGAAAGAGTCGGTGCGCCCGCTAAGAGCAAGGTAGTTTCGAGTGTGGAATTCCAGGGATTTTGGCAGGACTTCCTCTCCAAAGCGGCGTGCGTTAGGGAATTTTAAGTTTTTCATCGTGGTAGAATGAGGGCCTAATGTGGGCGCGATCTGACCTACTAAGCTAACCGAGTAGACAGAAAGGTCATAAGCAAACGGTTCAGCAACGATGCCACTAAAACAAGATAAAACACGTGAAATCATTGACGACTTCGCGCGAGAAATACAGCAGAAAAAGGTGAAGGCGTCACCGGCTGAAAGCACACGGATCGACTTCCGAAACGGCATGGCTGAAAACAGGGAGGAGATCGTCTATAAAGTTCCGCTCGATCTACTGCGGTTCCGGAAGGAGAACGGGCGGATCAGTTCATCTGTGAAAACACACGAGCGGGTAGTCGGCAGACTTGACCGCGCAGACAGCGAAGCACAGTCTGTACTGCACAAGTTTCTACGCGATAAAGATCCTGAGAAAACAGACGAACTGAAACAACTGCTCCGCGCAGACGGGCAACGAGATCCGGGAATCATCACAGCCGACGGGTTCCTGATCAACGGGAACAGGAGGAAAGTAGCGCTCAGCGAGTTGAGGAAAGACTTCCCAGCGGACGACAGGTTTCAGACGATGAAGGTCGTCATCCTGCCGGGAAAAGATGACGAAGGTGGCCCCCCGACGCTTAAAGAAATTGAGCAGATCGAGAACCGGTACCAACTGCAGACGGAAGGCAAAGCAGACTACTATGGATTCGACGCGGCACTTTCCATCAGAGACAAGGAATCAAGCGGTTATACGCTCGAGCAACAAATGTGGGACGATCCGCAGTACAAGCTCATGGCAAATGCAGAATTTATGAAGGCAGTAAAGAAAAGAAGAAAAGATATACTGGAGCCGCTCGCGTGCGTGGAAGAATACCTGGAAACGATTGGGAGACTAGGGGAATACTCAGCGGTATCGAAAGGACTGGGCGATCCAGAAGGACGGTGGCAGGCTTTCTTAGATTTGTCGCAAAGTTTCTGGACACGTGCCAAGACGGACCAAGGTCTCCAAAAGATTGGGATCGATCAGAAAGAAGCCGGCCAGGTAATGCAAGCGGCATACGCAGTAATCCGGATGCGTGCCATTCCCAACTTTGGAAAGTTGCACAACATTATGCGGGACTTGCCGAAGTACACAGAGCACGGGAAGGAGCATCTGTTAGAGTTAAGCAGAAACATCGACCACAAACTTTCACAAGCGGAAGTCACTGATGAAAAAGGAGAGAGACTTCCGCAGGACGCCATAGATGAAAAATGGATAAACAAATATAAAACGGCGATAACGAGAGGCCTCATCAAAGCACGGGATGCGAGCGCATCAGGTGCCGAAACAAGTGCCCCGATCACGCTTCTGTCGGATGCACTAAATAAGCTGAACCATAAGGATATGATCGTTAAGAACATAGATCCTTCTGATCTCAAAGATGCGTTGAAGCAAATCAATCATATTAGGAAAAGAAGTAAAGAATTGAAGGAAGAAATTTATGAGCGAGTAAAAGCCAGCGGAGGGAATTGAATCCTGAAGCCAGAGGGGAAACAATGGCGGTAAGGTTAGAAATCACTCCGGGCGGCATTTTAATAATTGATCGAAAAAGAGAACTCACGCCAGCAACCAAGACTACCCTCAGACTACAAGGATTCTTACGGAGTGACAACGGACTAACTGCAAAACACAGCGACCAAGAGGATCTAGTAATATTGACACTAGACCTCCTTAAAGACTCTGGAACTCAGATCGAGCTCGACTCCAATACTGAAGAAATCATTAGGCGTAGGAGCGAGGCATACGAACAGTTGCAGGAGAGTCGGAAACAGGGCGAGGCGATAAAGGAGGGAGACCTCAACCGGCTGGAAACGAATAAATTCGTGGAATTCTTGGCAAACGGGTTACAAAGGCAGCTTCTGCCACATCAAGTAAAGGCCGCCCTTCACCTAGTCAGCGTGGCGCACGGAGCAAATTTCTCAGTGCCTGGAGCAGGCAAGACCTCAGTCGTACTGGCAGCATATGAATATCTGCGCGAGAAAGGGGTCGTTACTTCTCTATTCGTGGTAGGGCCACGGTCTTGCTTCATGCCTTGGCAGACGGAATTCGACCTGACACTTGGAAGGCAGGCAAGGGTTGAGATACTGGCAGGCGGAGACATACGAGAACGACGCCAGAGATACTACTCCAAAGCAGGGAACGAAGCGGAGTTGTACCTGACAACCTACCAAACCTTGTCGAGAGACAAGCGGCAAGTGCAACACCTGCTGCAAAGCCGCAGCAATCGTGCGTTCTTCGTCATCGACGAAGCACACTACATGAAGCAAGACGATGGTGTATGGGCAAGTGCTGTTGCAGAAACGAGCAGGAGCGCCCGGAAACGTTGCGTTCTGACAGGGACGCCGTTCCCGAAGAGCTACGCTGATGGAATCAACCAGTTCGACGTGCTGTACCCAAACAGCGGGATTTTTGGTCCGAGTATAAAGAGGCAGATCAGACACGCATCGGAGTCGGGCGCACACGACAACGCAAGAGCGCTATTAGAACCGAAGATTGACAGCTTGTACTACCGGGTGCGGAAGAGTGAGCTACACTTGTCGAAGCCAGTATTCGTACCACCGATACAGGTAAACATGAACCCCATCGAGCGCGAACTCTACGACTGCATCGAGAAGAGGATCGGGGAGTTGGAGCAGAAAGTGAGCGACCTCGATCTGGACACAATCATCAGACTGAAAAACGGGCGGCAAATGAGGCGTCGCCAAGCGACATCGTACTCGGCACTGCTGCTTTCGGCAATCAGTGGATACAACGAGCTGCTTATCGATCCGAATAACGAACAACTGAACGAGAAAATCCGAAACTATGACAAGCTCGAGACGCCAGCGAAGGTGCAAAGGCTGCTGCAAGAGGTCCAGAAACTGCACAAACAAGACAAGAAAGTAGTGGTATGGGCAAACTTCGTGGGGACGTTGCACAAGATCAAGGAAGAGTGCGACAAGGCCAATTTCGAAAGCAAGGTTGTATACGGCGGAACCCCCACGGAAGATGGTATGGACGAAGACAGCCGTGAGACGATCATCGAGAGGTTCAAGGATAGCAGCTCGGGGTTAGATGTTCTGATCGCAAACCCAGCGGCATGCGCTGAATCGGTATCACTGCACAAGACGTGCTCAAACGCGATCTACTACGACCTCTCGTACAACTGCGCAGAATACTTGCAGTCGCTGGACCGTATCCATCGCGTGGGCGGCTCGGAAGAAAAGGTGTCGTACTATCGGTTCCTGCAATACGCAGACACCTTCGAGCATGAGATACTTGGGAACCTGACGGAGAAAGCAACACGGATGTCCGACGTAATCGATCAAGACTTCCCGCTGGCTCTGAGTGAGCTGGCAGAGCTAGGGATCGACGAGGACGGATTCATTGTCTGACAAGGACAAATCCGTAATGGAGGGAGTTAGTCTGGAATCCGCACAGGTGCTTGTAGAACTGATCGCGGACAACACGACGGTGGAGAGGGAGCTGCTAGAGCGCAGGTTTAGCGAACGGGCACGTGGTTTCGAGGAAACACTTAAATTCATGGAAGGAATGCAGGCCCTAACGGAAAGAAGCCGAGAGGTCCGCCGCGCTGGGGGCCTGGACGGCATGCAGGAAGCGCTAAGGGCAGGAGAGCGGACATTCATCGAATACATGGCGAGACTCGGCGTCGACTCGGCAACAAGATACGGCAGAGAGATGAGGGGGGTGCTCAAGGCATTTAGGATGGAAGAAGAGCAAGCATTGCTGGGGTCAGAGGATCTGAGAGGAGAGCACTACGCAGCGCGGAACATACTCCTAGAAGCCGGAGCATTGCACCTAGACCACGAGACAGGTACGTACACCATCAATAATTGGTTCTACAGAGAATTCATCAGGGCGCGATACGCGCACGGAACAACACCTGATAAGCTGGACTGCATCGTCAACAAACAGGCCGAAATAGGACTCGCAGCAGAATTGCAGGTGTTCGAACACGAACGCGAGACGGTGGGCCAACGGGACGCAGCAAATGTGGTCCACATCGCCTTGGAGAACACAAACGCCGGTTTTGACATCGCGAGTACACGGAGAGAGGAAGAGACAGACCAGCTTCGACTCCGCATGATCGAAGTGAAAGCGGTCAGCCCAAAAGATTGGGGATTCACGCTGACAAGGAACGAGGTCCGTGTAGCAACAGAGAACAAAGATACTTACTTCCTGTACTTAGTTCCAATCATAGAAGGGAAACCAGAAGTAAAGAAAATGGATGTGATTCAGAATCCAGTTAAGGGACTGCTAGTCGAGAAAGAATGGACTGCCAGAGAAGGAGATTGGAACGTAAGCAGGGTGATCCGACATGCCTAAGGAGCAATACGTCGACGAACACAGAGATGGGAACGGCCTGGGCAGAGATGCCGAAACCAGTGAACCTACCAAGTTGCCGCGCGGCGCGTTCGGGTACTACGGATCGAAGCAGAGATTAGCAAAGAGCATCCTCAAATACATGCCACCACACCATTGTTGGGTGGAGTTATTCGGTGGTGCCCTTGCGATGACCATGTCGAAGAAGCCAGCTATGATCGAGATCGCCAACGATCTGGATGAGGATATCGTAAATGTGTTCCAACAGATGAGAGACAACGGAGATGAGCTGATCAAGCTCATCGAGCTGACACCGTATGCACGAGCGGAACTGATGAGATCGCGACAGGCGTGCGACGAAGACAGCGACCTGGAGCGTGCGAGGAAGTTCCTAGTCCAAGCTATGATGTCTGTGAACGGTGTCATGGCGGGCAAGCCAGGAGGGTTCTCCGTGTCTGATTCGTACACAAGGGAGAATCGAGAAGCCCGAGTCAACAGGTGGTACAACTACCCGGAGAGATTGAAAGCAGTGTCAAGCCGACTGCGGAACATTCGTATTGAAAACAAAGACGGCATCGAACTTCTAGCGGAGTACTCGAACAAGCCAGCAACCTTGGTCTACATCGATCCCCCTTATCTGGCCGACAGGGTAGGGGGATACAACGTGGAAGCCAGTGACCAAGACTTCCACGAGCGATTACTTCGCCAAGCTCTCCTCTGTAAGTGCATGATCATGATTAGCGGCTACAAGTCAAAGACATACACAAAACTTCTTGAGGAAAAGAGTGGATGGCGCAGAATTAAATTGACCGCAGCAACGCAAGCAACGAACGGAGATAGACTCGGACGAGAGGAAATCCTGTGGATGAACAAGATTGCAGAAAAAGCCTGGAAGACTGATAGCGTGGGAATAACGTTGAACAAGAAGGAGAGAAAAAACGGCAAGGTAAACCCGCCGCGCGGTCAGATAAGAAAGTGTCGGAGGATCTGACAAGTGACATGATTGCAACGTTGAAATGAGTAGCGATAGTGACCAGGCCGAAGTATTGTGCTAGTTAGCTGTGAGACATATTACATCACCAATTGGGGCTGTGAAACTGGGTTCCGGACAGGGGCTATAGGCCCGCGGTGGCGGGGGGCGATGCCTCGGAGCGGGGTGTTGCCGCGCCGTGTGGTAGTGTTGCCCCGCTGCCGCTTTCCCGTTCGACACCGCCACGTCCATCTGCCTCCACACCGTTACCATCTGTTGCGGCTGGAACGTTCTGGTCGCGGTCTGTTCCCGCCCCGTTGCTCGATTAGCGGATTACTGCGGTTCGCCGGGGGCCTGCACTATGGGGACAGGCCTGGGGGTCTGTGGCTAGTTGAATCCGCTACCCACTGCCAAAGCACTACCTACAGGCCTTAACGGCCTGTAGGTGAAAGGGACAGGCCGGAGGCCTGCGCTACTTAGGACAAGCAAGAGCAGATCCCTCGTCGGCCCTCAGCCTACGGCTCGGCGAAACGACATCAATATGTCGTTTCGTGTGTGCTCGGGATAACACATCGGTTACGGGAGCGCCAGAAAGCCTCGGCGGGGACAGGGCGGAGGGTTGTCGCTACTTGCAGGAAAAGCCGCCTACGGCAGTAAGGTACTTGGATACCGCAAGCAAACGGGCGGGGGGTGAAACGGGATGGCGTGTCCTCCGGTTTGCCGCTTCACATAAAACCCCCGTGCCTGCAATTCGCGGATGAGTCGCGGTCCGGAGACCTGCGGAAGCTTCATCAGGACATAATCTCAACTTCTTGAACAATTACCCGCTGATCCGACTCCGGAATCGGCAGGCCGTCGTCCTTCAAGCTCCAGACGTACAGTTCGATGGCTTCCTGAATGTTCCTCAGAGCTTCCTCGAGCGTATCCCCCTGGGAGGCGCATCCCGGCAGGGCGGGAACATGCACGGAGTAGCCTTCATCGGGGTCCTGTTCGAGCACCACTTTGAATTTGAGATTCATGGTTCTAAGTCTCGAATCAATTATACATTGACTGCAGTTCGCCGGGGGGCCTGCACTATGGGGACAGGCCGGAATGCCTGCCCTACCTTGTCGCTGCGCCGAGGCTCCGCGACAGCCTTCGGCAGAGCGGAAGATGATTCTTACAACCGCGTTTTGGCACGGTTGAAACCGTGCCCTTCCACACGACAGAACAGCCCACGGCAGAAAAAAACGGGTAGTGGTTACTCGCTCAAAACCACCGCTCCCTTGCGGTCGCGGCTCGGATTCAGGCGAAGAGCAGATCCCTCGTCGCCCCTCGCCTTCGCTCAGGCTTCTCGGGATGACACAGTTTTGGATGGGGGCTTGCACTATCGGGGAAAGGGCGGAGGCCTGTCGCTACTTTGCGGCTGCGCTACACCAACCCTGAAAATGGTCTAGCGGAAAATTGAATCCGCCGCGTTGGAGAAGGTGGTAGCCTATAAGGCTCTGCTCCGCCACGGATTCTAGGCGAAACGGTCCCCGATTCTCTCTTCGTTCTTCTGGACCTATCGTGATCCTCCTGTTCCGAAGTTTCTCCAATCACTGTCCAGAGAAATGGAGGGGCGCGGGAGCCCCAGATATCGCCGGCCTTCCCCCGCAGCCGAGTCCGTCAAGTTCTGCCGCAGTGCAGACTCAGCAGCATCCCTGCGAGTTGATGCCGACACTGCTCGAAATCGGCCACCGGCGGCCCACGGATGCGATGAAATCGAAGCTCCGAGGCGTCGTGAGCATCGCAAGGCACTACAGGCAGGTCCGAACATGCAGCACGTTTCCCACAAGCTGACCAACGCGTTTGAAGGGGCTCTCGCCGGCGGCGGCGACCCGGCAACCTCTCCGCTTTATGTCTTCGGACCCTTCTTGAAGCTGATCGTCGCGGCCGGGGTCGCCCGCGTGACCTTCGGCGCGAGCATATGGTTGGTTGTCTTCACCGTGATAGCCGTTTCCGCCATGTACCGGCTCGTGATGAAGTGGGTTGTGGACGGCAGCGGTGGAAGCGGCTTGAATGAGGAGGAGTTCGGCGGCTGGGCGGTCAAGCTGAACGCCGGGATCACCTTTGCCGAGTACACGCTGACTTTCCTGGTGAGCATGGCCGCACTGGTGACCTTTCTGGCCGATCGTTTTCCCTTCATGAACGATACGTTCCTGAATATTCAGCCACGCACTGTGGTGGCCATTGTATTGACCTACATCACCGGCTGGCTGGTGAATCGCGGGCCGAAGACCGCCGCACGCGTGTTCGGTCCGGCAACAGCCGGAGTGCTGATCCTGCTGTGGGCGATGGTGATCGGCACGATCTGGCAGTTCGGATTTCAGCTGCCCAGCCTGGATCTGCAAGCCTTTACTCCGGAGTATCTTGGATTCACCCTCGGGGGTTACGCCCGCATCCTGGCGCTGATGACCGGCATAGAAGTGTTCGCCAATCTTGTCGCAGCCTATGGAGGCAATCCGGAAACGAAAAGCAGAAGGGCCTTTGGGAGCCTTGTGATCATCATGGGCACCACGTCCATCACCATGCTCATTGTGGGTCCGGCCATCCTCGAGCTGTCCGATCCGGCCAACGAGCAGGTCTCGGTCTTTACACAGACCATGGACCAGATACTGCCTGCTCCCCTGCCGTATCTTGGAACGCTGGTGGGAGTGATCGTGCTTCTATCGGCTTCTGCAGCCAGCGCCCAGGGACTACAGAACCTCGCGCTGGGGTTGCGGTACCGGCACTACGTTCCCTCGCCCATCGGAGAACGCAACCGGTTCGACGTGGCCGATAAACCGGTGTGGGTGGAAGTAACTTTGGTTGCGGTGTGTTTTCTGTTCTTCGGCACAAGCGAGGAGACTTATCTGGCGATCTATGCGGCGGGGGTCTTTATCCTGCTGAGCATGACAGGATGGGCCGCCAGCAAGCGACTCATCCGCGAACTGAGAGCGGAGTTTTCGATTCGCCGGCTGCCCGTCCTGGCGGGAACAATCATGGCCGCCTTCCTGAGTTCGGCAGCCACGGTGATCATTTTCGAGGAACGCTTCTATGAAGGGGCGTGGACGTACTTCGTTTTTCTGCCGATTCTCTACATCATCTTCACCTACTTCCGGCATCACTTGGGCCAGCCTACCTCGACCGGGGAAGCCCTCGGCCGTCTGACGGCGGAGCGCAAGTATCTGAAACCGTTCCAAAGGGAATCCTGGACCGAAAGCAAACCGTTTCAGAACATCTTCGTGGCTCTCGACGGCTCCGCCTTCGCCGAGAGGGCCCTTCCGCTCGCCCGCTTCCTGGGTCATTCCTATGCGGCGAAGGTGACGCTCGTTTCAGTGGACGAGAACGAGAAACAGGGGATAGCGGCGGCCCCCCCGGCCGGTGCACCAGCGCAAACAGGGATCAGCGATCAAGAACAGTATTTGCGACAGGTGGTTTCACAGCTTCAAACCGACGGGCTTGAGGCCGATTATCAGATCAGCCAGGGCCAGGCGGCTGAAGAGATCAGTGCCCTTTCGTATCGTGGCGACCTGATTGTGATGAGCACCCACGGGCGAGGGGGAATCCGACGCTGGTTCGCGGGCGAAAGCGTCGCCAAGGAGGTTGCCGAACGCACAGCCACTCCCTTGCTGCTGCTGAGACCGACCGAGGACTGGAGGAGCTGGCGATCCACGCTGAGACGGATTCTGGTCCCTCTGGATGGATCGGAAATCGGCAGACCCGTCGTGCCCTATGTCAAAGCGCTGGCATCACACTTCGGGAGCCAGGTTCTGTTGTTATCGGTACCCGAAAGGCCGGAGTCGGATGCGTATGTTGTGGAGCTGGAACAATACCTGGAGAGCGTAGCCAACCTTCTGCGGGCATCGGGTCTGGAGGTCGAGACGGTGCTTGCCGGTTCCGAACCCGCACCGACGATCATTGAAATCAGCCAGTCCAGATCGGTAGACATGATCATGATGGCAACCCATGGCAGGGGTGGTTTCGATCGCTTGATCATGGGAAGCGTGAGTGAGCGGGTGATGGAGGAGAGCCCGTATCCGGTTTTTCTGTTGCCCATCAAGGACCGCCGCTCGAAATTTCCATTCCCCCGAAGAAAATTGAAATCGTGATGGTACGCTTTTGGGCTTGACTGCGAGGCTTCTTCTGCAGCCGTCAAGACCGGGATCCGACCAGCCCAGGAGAGTAAGGGCACCCTCCACCTGATACACGTCGATGAAATCCCTGTGGGAATTGAAGATGTGTTGCGTCCAGACGCCGATAACCGGGCGGTCCCAACACATCAACCGGCCGCGTCCGGAGGGGGCGCGCTACTGCTGGAGGCCCTCCGGGTCCGGCGGCGGCAGACCTACAGCGCGCAGCGCCTGGTCCAGCGCTCGTTCCGCCGCGCTGCCCGGAGCGAGATCCACTACCGCTTGGCGGAGGACCGCTGCGGCGATCGGCAACGAAGCCGCAGCAGGCATCAGGTCCCGCATCGCATGGAAGAAGATGCGCTCCATCTCCTCCCGGTTGGCTCCCCCGATGCCTTCGACCGTGATGCCGCTGTTGCGGTGCGTGCCGCCCTCGACGGCCAGATAGTACGCATGGCTCAGGATCAGCGAATTCCAATGCTCACCGCCATATCCGAAGTCATCGGCAGAGCCGATGTACCGGCCATCGACGAATATAAAGCCGGAGTAGTCCCATAACTCGTCTTCGTCCAGAGTGAGGGCGAACTCGTAGCGGTCGCGGTAGACGTCCGGAAAAAAGCCGTTACGGAGCGACTTGGGGTCGCTCATGGAGCGAATGGGTCCGCTCTTCGTTTCGCCGCCCACGAGATAGTCGCCCGTGGCGCCTTGACTTTCATAGAAGAACTCGAGGGATTCGCCGAAGATGTCGGAGAAGGCTTCGTCGATGGCGCCGTCTCCCGAGTAGGCGAGGACAAAGCGGCCGTCGATACACCAAGCCGGAACCAGACCTTCTTCCGGCCCCTCCATTGTCTCGACAAAGCCGGGGAACCGCGCGGTGGCGCAGGTGTGGGTTTCGCCGTCGACGTCGGTGAAGCTTTCCGGACCGAGTCGCGCGTCCAGGGGGAAGGAATTGAAGAGGCCCATGGGGCTTCCGGTGCGATTGCTCACGGAGAAGTGCGTCACGCCGTGCATTAACTCGTGGCCAACGATATCGAGAAAGGTCAACGGGTCCTCGCTCGTCAGGTCGATAGACCGACCGAAACCGAACACGCCTCTGCCTTCGGGGCCAAACGGCGGGCGAGCAAAGAAGGCATTGTCCTCGTCAATATTGACCATGATGATCGTGCGTCCGTTGGCGCCGTCGATGCCTTCCCAACCGTGTCTGTGGGAGAAATAATCGTACGTCCAGCCACTGTAGACATGGGCGCCCACCACAGCCGGGTCGTCCCAGTCGTTATCGGCGTCGACCGCGACGTCGTCCGATGTCCAGGCCGGTTCGTCGGTCAGCAGCTGGAAGAGAAAACCGAGGATCAGACGCTCGGCACGCAAGAGGTTGAACCGGGTATCGAGAGTGACGAGTTCCCCCGGCCGCATCCGGTCGTATGCTACAAAGCCGGCGTCCCCCTGCGACGTGCTCAACTTCCTCCGTATACCCGTGGGGTCTGCGCCGGCCCCGACCGCCGACTGCGACTTGAAGGCATGGACGCGGTGCAGGAGTTTGCCGTTGGCGGCGCCGACGAGATAGAAGTAACCGTCACTCATGGCGACTTGATAGGCCAGGACGTACGAGCCGTCCAGCCGCGGCAGTATACTCAGCGGCGGCTGCCGGTCGGCGACGAACTCTCCGCCGTGCATCACTTCGAGAAGCGAGGCGATCTCGGCCCCGGACAGAAGCGGCGTAGTATCCACGTCGATCCCCTGGTGCAAGGTACCGAACAGCGACACGGTGAGGCCGCTATCGTCGAGCTGCCGGGAGACGCCCCCGCCGTGCACGGGAATGCCCGCATGGTACTGCGCGAGATACTCGTGGGTACGGCCTTCCAGGGAGGCGTCGCTCCGGCGCGACATGACGACGAGGTTGCCGGCGCGCTCCATGCCGTGGACCGTCGCGTCCCACCGCCGCAACACGCCGGGGCCCATAGCTTGTCCGGCTGCGATGGAAACGATGTCGAGTTCCTGGGCCGTAGCGTCGTGCTCCGTTGCCATGAGTGCGATCCCGATGAGGGCCAGAGCGATAACGATTCGTGGAGCGATTCTCATTTCGTGTCGGTCTCCTTAGAGTCAGGCTAACGAGTTTGCCGGTTCGCAGTGTGGAGGCGCATTCAGAACCGCAAGCGCAGGCCCCCTGCCGTATGCAGCCCACCGGCCCTGGTGTCGAGTGTTCCGTTGCCAGCGGACGGAAGCTCCAACGTGGCCCGGCTGTAACGGGTGAACCAGCCGATACCGACGTGGGCAGTGAAGTACCAGGTGACGTCGGCTCCCACGTTGAATCCGATGGTCGAGCCGGATTCCCGGCCGGCGACCGCGCTGGAGAACGTAGCCGTGTCAAAGGGGTATGCGTGGGTGAAATTCACATCGGTGACCAGTTGCTGCTCCACGTTAAAGAACGTGGGTCCGGCAAAGCCCATTACCGTGAGCGAGTTCGTGACCGGCACCACCATGAGCGCCTGCAGGTGGACGGCCATCTCGCTGCGGGTGAGAGGCGACGAAACGCCCGAGATTGAGCGGTTGCGGTTGAAGAAGAGCGGGTGCGGCAGCTGCGCCGATACGCTGGCCGTTTCCTCGGAGTTGAACCACGATATGCCGGCGCCGAGCGCGAAGTGCGGCGCGACGCGCACGCCGCCGCTCACATCAAAGAGCGGCCCGGTCCTGTAGCGGTAGTCGCTCTCGAAGCGGGCCTGCTCCTGGGCCGCAGCCGCTGACAGGACCTCGCGGTACACGCCTCCTGATTCCGGAAAGACGACGCTTTCGGAGAAGTTGCCGGTCAGTGCTTGCAGTCCTCCGTTGATGCTAATGAACGTCCGCGCGTTCCCTGCGGTCTGTTGTGCGTGGGAGGGCGCGGCACCAGTCAGTGTCAGGACTGCGGCGGCCAGCCAGAGGGCCAGTGCCGCCGACGGTTGCGTGTTCGAATGTGTGGTCATGAGCTTTCCTATGTTCAGTATGTTCAGAACGACCTGTTCGGACCGGCACCTGACGAGGCCGAAGTCTTGTACCGCAGAATCGAGACATATTACATCACCAATCGGGGGTTGAGAAACCGGGTTCCAGACAGGGGCATCGTCCCCCGGCGCCAGGGGTACTATAGCCCAACGCGGCGTGCGGCCTGACCGTGTTGCGATCGAAGGGGCTTTGAGATTTCCCCGCCACAACATCCCATCCGACAACGTCTCGATCCCATCCCGACGGTCGATCCTCCGTGCCACCCGCATCGCCCAACACTCTCACGTGTATGCATCGATCCACGCCAGAATCGCTTTCTCGTCGCCGTCCGGTCGAGTTGGTTACGGAGACGGGGCAGTGAGGATTTCGGCGTCGGCGGGCATGCCGGGTTTGAGCTCCTGGTCGGGATTCGGCAGGTCGATCTTGACGCGATAGACGAGCTTGACGCGCTCCTGCTGGGTCTGGACGTTGCGGGGCGTGAATTCGGCCTGGGACGAGAGGAACGAGATGCGGCCTTCGTAGGACTTGCCGGGATAGGTGTCGGCGGTGACATGGGCAGTCTGGCCGAGCTTGACGCGGCCGAGGTCGGTCTCGTTGATGAAGGAGCGAAGCCAGACGTTGGCCAGCTCGCCGACGGTGACCACAGGAGTTCCGGCGGCGACGAATTCGCCCGGCTCGATGTTCTCGGAAAGAACGAAGCCGGTGAGCGGAGCAGAAACCACAGTGAAACTCAGGCGCGTTTCCGCGGCGGCGAGAGCCTGGCGGGCCTGCTCGAGACGCGCACGGGCCTGGGCGATCCGCTCGCGACGGGGACCGGCCCGGACGAGCGCAAGACGCGCGCCCGCTTGCTGGAGCGCGGCGCGGGCCTGCTCGATCTGTTCCTTGCGGGGTCCTTGGCGCACGAGGCTCAACTGCTGTCCGGCAGCACGCAACTGCTCGCGGGCCATATCGCGGCTCGACCGGACGGAGTCAAGAAGCTGGGAGGAAACGACGCCTTGCTCATGCAGCCGGCTGATGCGGCCGAATTCCGACTGCCAGCGGACCTGGTCGGCGCGAGCGCGCTCGACGGCGGCCTGGGCAGAGGCGATTTCCTCGGGGCGGGAACCGGCCTCCAGCTCGGCGAGACGGGCCTGGGCCTGGCGGACGGCGCCTTCGGCCTGGGCGATTTCTTCGGGGCGGGAGCCGGCTTCGAGCTCCGCCAGAACGGCCTCGGGGGCGGCGACCTCGGCACGGCGCAAGCCGACTTCACGGACCAACTCCGAGTCGTCGAGGCGCGCAACGACCTGACCAGCCTGGACGGTCTCGCCTTCGGCGACCAGACGCTCGATGACCCGGCCCGGGATCTTGAAACTGACCTCGGCTTCGGTGACTTCAATGTTACCGGAAACGCGGATGGCGCCGTCGGAGCTCGCCTGCGGGCGGCCGGAATAAAACAAGACTGCGCCTGCCGCAAGCAGGGCCACGATGACGAGCGATGCCAGAAGTCTATAGCTCATGGGCGGCTCATGGGCCTCAAGACCATATTAGCAGAAAGGTTTGCAGTGCCGGGTGTCCGGTGTCCCGGCGCGGCGGGGGAATGAATCGTTTCGGGGTGCGAAGCAGCTAGAATAGAGAACAAGGAACAGGATGGAGAGAGGGGGCACTGCCATGATTCGGTTGCGGCGGGGTTCGGAACGAGGGAGATCGAAGCTCGGGTGGCTGGAGAGTTACTACACGTTTTCGTTTGACCGCTATTACGACCCGGAGCACATGTCGTTCCGTCACCTGCGGGTGCTGAACGAAGACTGGGTCGAAGGCGGCAAAGGATTCCCGATGCATCCGCACCGGGACATGGAGATCATCACGTACATCCTGAAAGGCGCACTGGAACACCGCGACAGCCTGGGGACCGGTTCGGTGATCCGGGCGGGCGAGGTGCAGCGCATGAGCGCAGGGCGGGGCATCACGCACAGCGAATTCAATGCGTCGCCAACGGAGCGGGTACACCTGCTGCAGATCTGGATCATGCCCGCGCGGCTGGGGCTCGATCCCGGCTACGAGCAGAAGGCGATTCCGATCCATGAGGCAAACGGCGCGCTGTGGTTGATCGCTGCGCCCGACGGGCGGGATTGCGCGGTGACGATCCATCAGGACGCGGAAGTCTACGCGGCACGGTTGCAAGGCGGCGCCGAGGCGACGCATCCTCTCAAGCCAGGGCGGCACGCCTGGGTACAGTTGGCGCGCGGCGGCGTGACGCTGAACGGGGTAATAATGAAAGCGGGCGACGGAGCAGCCGTGAGCCAGGAAGAGGGAGTCCAGCTCAAGGCGGATCCGGGAGAAGGGGCGGAACTGCTGGTGTTTGACCTTTCGTGAACGAACGCGCCCGGAAAGCTGGGAGCGGGGCCAAAAGAAAGTGGAAGAGGGGATTCCCCGTCCCGGCGGTCCTCGGGATGACATAGCCACACGAACAGCGAGGGAAATCGAAATGGGCAGACTGGCGAGCATTGACTTGAAGCGCTGGATCGAGGAGAACCGGCAATGGCTGAAGCCGCCGGTGGGGAACCGGCTGGTGTTCGAGGATGCAGAATTCATCGTGATGGTGGTCGGAGGTCCGAACGCGCGCAAGGACTATCACGTGGACGAGGGCGAGGAGTTCTTCTATCAGGTTGAGGGAGACATTGTGCTCAAAGTGGTGGAAGACGGCAAGCCGCGTGACATCCCGATCCGGCAGGGGGAGATCTTCCTGCTGCCGCCGCGGATACCGCATTCGCCGCAACGGCCTGCCAATACGACCGGCCTGGTCATCGAACGCAAGCGCGCTGAGGGCGAGCTGGACGGCTTCCAGTGGTACTGCGAGCGGTGCGGCACGAAGCTCTACGAAGAGTTTCTGCCCGTGACCGACATCGTGAAACAACTGCCGCCGATCTTCGAGCGCTTCTACGGGAACGAGCGGAATTCGACGTGCAAGCAGTGCGGGACGAAGATGGAGAGGCCGGCAAGAAGTGGATCGTGATGCGTGGATCGCAAGAACAGATCCCTCGTCACTTCGTTCCTTGGGATGACGCCGGAGTTCTACTGTTTGCCGAGGGTCTGGAGGACGACGACGGGGATGGATTGGGCGAGCAGGCGGCATTCGACTTCCGTGTCGCCGATGCGGTGGCCGAGCATGGCGGAAGCGAGTAGGCCGAAGGCGCGGGGATGGCGGCGGGCGTAGTCGCTGAACTCATGCCGGGCGCCTTCCTGCGAGAGGCGGACGGCCCGGGCCGCGAGACAGCGGCGAAAGCCGACGGCTATCAAGACATGCGGAGTCTTCAGAATGTTGCGAATCCAGTTGGCTTTTTCGCCCCAGCCGGAGGCGACGACGTAACTGTCGGTGAGGGAATCGTGCCGGACGACTTCGAGCACGTTCTCGCGCGGCAGGCCGCTCTTGCGGCCCGTGTGCGTCAGCATGAGGAAACGCTCACCGAGCAAAAAGCCGAGGTGCAGGCGGTAAAACCAGAGCGGAAAGCGGCTGAGCGAGCGCCCGAATCCTTGCGGCGGCTTGTCTCCCAACGTGCGGGCCATCGTTCCGTCCCCCCCTCCCTATAACGTATCCGAGAGAGCAGGCAGAAGCCAGGACTCAGAAGCCAGACGAAAGCAGGGGCCCCGCCGGGAAACGACATTTCCATGTCGTTTCCCTCTTGGGGATGACAGCGCTTGAGAGGCAGCTAGCGGTACAGGCCGTCGATGAAGCCGCTTTCGTCGAGCTCCCGCATGAAGCTGTCGTCGTAGAAATCTTCGGCGGTATAGCGGCGCATGATGTTCGAGTCGTAAAGGGACATGACGTTTCGAATGCCGTCCACGGCCGGGTAGGGTTTGCGGGGCATTTCCGCGGCGCCGTTGTATATGATGTTCTGGATTTCGTAGTCGTTGAACTGGTACCACTTGCCGATGGACTGGAAGGCGTACGTCTTGTCGCGCTTCATCATGGCAATGGCTTCTACGAGGGACTTGAGGAAGCGAAGCACGGTGTCGCGGTTGTCATGCGCCCAGGACTTCGAGGCCCAGACACCGTTGCAGGGGATGGCCTCGTTCCAGGAGCGGAGGTCAGCGTCGAGCGCCGTATAACCTTGCTGCAGAGCCATGGCATAGGGAACTTCGTAGGCGATGAGGGCGTCGGTCCAGCCTTCTTCGAGCGGCGTGATGCTGTAATTTCCCTGGAGGATGGCCATGTCCTGCTCGGGGTCCCAGCCCATGCGGCGGGCGAGGATATGAGCGACGACGCCGGTGCAGGCGGCGGGGCTCGAAATGGCGATGCGCTTGTCCTTCAGGTCTTCCAGCGTTTCAATGCCGCTACCCTTGCGGGCCAGGATGTGCCAATGGACGATGTGGTCCGTGGTAGCGAGAATCACGCGGTCGGAGGGCTCGGACTGATGGATGCGGCTGACCATGCCGGGGGCGCCGCCGCCGATGGAAATCTGCGCCTGGTCGGCGAGGTCGCGGGCGCTTCGCGGCACGGTATCCGGAACGCCGTGCACGGTGGCGGCCCGCTCACTGAATTGGATCATGGTGACGTCGAGGCCGTTCTTGTCATACAGACCCTGGTCGAAAGCGATGATGAAGGGAATCTTGTTGATGGAAACGTCCGAGAGGCGGACGATCAGAGGAATCTTGTCTTCTTGCCCTTGCTGCGCCCAAAGCGGGGCGATGGCGGCTGAGAGAAGGATCAATCCGAAGAAGCTGGCTCGTCTTACTGTCCTGGCTTTTAGCATGGCGGCTGAGAGTCCTTTCGTTGGATGTCACACGGGAACCGCCAGAGTGAACTGGCGAAACCCGGCTCATAATTCCTCTTCGTGCGCAACCTCATATAATCTCACATGATGATACTCTTCCACCAAGGAGGACTCAAGCCTCTACGGCACTCGCGCGAGCGCCCTTGACACCAAAGGGCAAGGGGCATAGGCTGACGGGAAGCGAGACTCGAGCATTCCGGTTCTCCCATCCCATTGGAAAGAAGGGGGGCTTCTTCATGGCAACTAAGGTAGGAAAGAGAGACAACAGAAGGACCTGGCTCTGGGTTCTGGCTGCCGGATTGGCGCTGGGGGTTGCCTCGCCGGCATCCGCGCAACTGAGCGGTTACCCTGCCGGACGCGATCCGGATTATGGGGCCGCCCTCAGGGCGACGGTGGACGATCTGCTGCCGGTGGCCTGGGGGCTCACTAAATTCATCGCCAAAGTGGAGCGCGGCTCATGGTGCAGAAGCCCAGCCGGCGGATGGCCTTGTCGCCGGGCTACGGCATTCAACCGGGAGACCGGGTGCTGATGGTCGTGAGCACGCGCTTCGATTTGCGCGTACTGGAGGCAGTCCGGCGAGCGATCGTGGAAGCCGGCGGCACAGTGGACGTGATGCGAAGGCATGTCGATCCCCCGGCGCTCAAGACGAGCAATGCCGGCGAAGAAGAAGTACGAATCCGGGCACAAACGGGGCCGCCCCCGGGGCCTTTCATCCGGTCGGCGGGTATCCGTGCACTGGTCGAGGCCAACGTGAGCGTGGGCGGGCCGGGCTACGACCTGGTGATTGCGGGGACCGGCGGCCCCAATCCGCGGGCCGACTACCGCTGGGAGTACATACCGTGGGACACTGCGGACAAGTTCCTCTACAGCATGTCGGCGTTTCCGTACGAAATTCAGGAGATGCTGGACGAGAAGCTGTGGAGCGCGATTACGAACGGCCGCAAGATCCATGCTACGGACCCGGAAGGCACGGACATGACCTGGAATTGGAAACCTCAATTCGAGGGCATGTCGCGCGAGCACTGGCCCGGCTACCGGATTCTCAAGCAGGGTCATATCAGCCCCATCCCCATGCTCATGAGCCCCATCGAGGCCGATGCGAACGGAACCATAGCCGGAACGGTGAACCATGCCGGGACCTTTCCCCATCTCAAGCTGACGATTCAAAGCAACGAAATCGTGAGAGTCGAAGGCGGCGGCGAGTTCGGCAGCCGCTGGCAGGAGGTTCTGGAGGACTGCCGCGAGAAGGGGATTCATTATCCCGGTTTCCCGGCGCCCGGCTGCGGCTGGTTTGAAGAGGCCGCCATCGGTACCGACCCGTGGCGAACGCGCGACCTGGCGGCCGATCTCCGCAACCGCTATTCCTGGGAGCGGGGCCGCTCGGGGGCGATCCACTGGGGGCTTGGGGTCAGCCGAAACTTCGAGTATCACCCCGGAATCCGGCAGTGGTATCAGGAGAACGCTTACCAAACGAAACGCGGCGGGGGCCACAACCACGTCCACACGTACTACACGACGATGGACTTCACCGACGAGAGCGGGAGGGTGGTACGGGTTCTGGACAAGGGACGGCTGACGTTTCTGGACGACCCCGAGGTTCGACGCGCAGCCGCCCAGTACGGCGATCCGGACGAGCTCCTGCGGGAGAAATGGGTTCCTTCGATCCCGGGGATTACGCTGCCGGGAGATTACATGCGGGACTACGCGGCTGACCCCTATGCCGTCATCCACCCCCATCAGGAAAGGTTGCGCCGCGAGTCAGGCTGGACGCCGGAGATGGGGGACTGAGCAGGGAACTCAAGAATTGAGTTTTGCCGCCCCTCCAGGGCAAATTGGCCGGAAACCGCAAAGCCACCGGAGAAGGGCAGACAGTACCGGCGGGGGTTGCGGGCCAGCCTTCAGAATCTCCCTTGCCGACGCCTTTGCTCCGTGTCTCCGTCAGCAGAGGTGCCTGCCGACGGAGGTGGTCTTCATGGTGACGGGCGGGGTCGGCTCCCGGCTTCACCGGCTGGTTGCAGGTGAACATGCGCGTCCCGGGTGGAGCCGCGCCGTTGTGCTGACAATCGGGACTGCTTCCAGCCAAGCGGCCTAACCCCGGGCCCTCAACCAACGCGACTCTCTCCGTTATCGGATTCAGCTAATCCTCAAAAGGCCTCCGGGACGTGGAACGTCAGGATCGAATTGAGGGTCTTGTCGGTGACGATAACATTCTGGTTCCGGCGATCGATCGCCACACCACGGACGTCCTTGAGGATGGTTGCAGGACCACCGATTGTGAAGCGGGGAGGGACTGTGCCGTCATCGTAAACACTCCAGACACCGACGAAGTCCTGCGCCTCGTGGCGGTCACCGGCCCCAACGCCCACATAGATCATCCCATTGTCGGGATTGATCCGCATCAGGCCGGTGCGGGCGCGGCCATATTCCGGAGGAATCGTAATGATGCTACGGGGAGTCGCTTTGCCGGTGGCCGTGCGGTCGAAGATCCGAAGGCGGGAGCCGCCGGAGACGACCACCAGATTGCGGACCGGATCGATCCCGACGCGGCCGGGCTCGGCGTCCACTTCGAGAATGCGAATGGGCGCGACGTCGCCATCGGCTTCCCGGGGAAAGACCAGGACGCGCCAATCCTCTTCGCGGCCGGGAACATAGTACTCCTCGTTAATGGGATCGACGGAGACGGCGTGCGGATTATCCAACTGCGTGCTGGGCCCCATGATGTTGCGGAGGGGGGCGACGTTGCCGTCGGCGTCACCGGCAAAGGTGAGAATACCGAAGGCGAAGAACTGCGGAACCACGATCTCGTCAGCGACGGGATTATAGGCCATGTCGTGGATGGTGCGGGTGAACAAGGTGTTCTGGCCAGCGATTTCCCGGGTGGGCTGTGCTGCTCCATTCGCCATCCTGGCGAATGCCGCAATCTGCGGATGGCCCACTCAGTTGGCGACGAGCACTTCGTCTCGTCTGGTATCGAGGTCCACCGTGTGCGCGTTGCTCAGCATGGGAGCCGGGGTGCCGATCGGAGCGCTGCGAATGACGCGCTTGGGGGCCACGTCGCCGTCGGCATCGATGGGGAACACGGTCGCGGCGTGGCTGCCGAAGTTGGCGACCCAGAGTTCGTTGTTCTCGAGGTCGATCGTGATGCCGGTGGGATTGTCCACCATGGTATTGGGGCCCTTGATGACGCGGATCGGAGCCACATCGCCTTCCGCCGTCACCGGGAAGACAATGACGGAGTCGCCGGTGTCATTGGCGACGAAGATCTCGCCGCGCTCGGAGTGAACGGCCAGCGAGGTGGGCCAGTCCATCTGCGTCCGGGGGCCCTGAATGACGCGCAGCGGGGCGGTGTCGTCCTGGGCGTTCTTGTCATAGACGGTGATGGAAGGCGGCGCCAGCTTGCCGGTGCCGGGAAAGGCGCGGTTGCGGCCGACAGGGAAATCCGGGCGCTCGTGGCGGGCATCGCCGCCGCCCCCTTCGGAAAGAGGAGGCCGCCGGTTGTTCGAGCCCCAGTTGGACACGAAGATCTCATTTCGAATGGTGTCGAGGCCGATGCCGTGGGGGTCCGCCATCAACGTGGCGTCACCCTGCAGAATCCGGACCGGGCTGTCCTCGTCTTGGGCGTCCTTCTTGAAGACCACGACGGCGTGATCGTCCTGGACGGTCATCAGGAGTTCCTGTTCCTCCTCGTCGGCGACGATGCCGAAGGTGGTGTGGGGCGTGAGGAGCTTTCGGTCAGGCGTAACGTTCCCCCTGGCGTCGCGGCCGAAGACCGGCAGCCAGTTCATGGTGTCGTTGTTGACGCCATAGATGTCGCCGGTGGTCGGGTCGACGTAGACAGCGCAAGCGTATTCGAGGAAAGCTTCCGGTCCGCCGATCACCCGCTTCGGTTCGCTGAAGTTCGCCGATGGAGGAGTGTTGGTGAGCCGGTCATAAATGACGAGATTCGAAACATTCTCCTCGGCGATGATGACCTCGTTCCGAACGGGGTCCACTGCAATGCCGGCAAAGCCGTAGTACGGGTCGCGAACTTCGTAGATGGGTTCGCGGATCGCTACGGCCTCTCTGTCCTGTTCGCTCGGGTGCGGCGGGGCGGAGGCTTGAGACGAAGCGCCCTCTTGCTGCAGGGCCGAGGCGAAGGTCATCCAGGGCGGGGACCCCGGTGAGGCGCTGGCGGGCATCCACTGGCACATTTGCCCGCTCATCTCGGGAAGCTGCTCCCAGGAAACGATCCGTTCCTGGCCAATCGGAACAGACCGCGCGGAACTCTGCGGGCCGCCTCCTAGCAAGACGAAGCCTGCGACAATCGCCAGCAAAGCCAGAGCGGCCAGCAGAGATACCTTTCGGTTGCGAAGCATTTTCGTAAACCAACAACATCGCATGGTCGGACACCTCCAGTTCGGCGCAAAGCGTGTAAATTATTTCCCTCCGAGTATTCTAGGTGGATTTGGGATGAGGCTCAAGCCGAATCGGAGGGAACAATGCAGTCTTGGGGCAGCGCTGCCCTGACGAGGAGGACGGTTGCCAGGGCGGATCTATTCTTCCGCGCCGCTCTCGTTGAAGATCAGCGTCAGCGTGGTGCGACGGCGGTCACCCGGATTTCTGCCCTCGAGCGTCAGTGTTTGCGGTCCGATGGCTTCATACTCGAAATCGTAGGTCTCGCCCAGGGAAACGATCAATTCGGCACGTTGCACCTTGGCTTGCTCCGGAAGCAGGTCTACAGCGTCCTTGGCGAGAGGCAGCCACTGAACGGGAACGTCTCCCTGCCGCAATGAGACCTGCAGGTCGGCGTTGGAGTAAGTCAAGTTGAAGAACCGGAAGCGGTATTTGGTGCCGGTTCGGAGATAAAGCTCCCCAGGTTGCGGGGAACCGTTCAGCAAGACCATGTTGCCGTCGCCGAACGGCTCTTCCGCGCCGCTGTTGAAGAAGAAGGTCTTGTCGGTTTCCGGGTCGTAGGTCTGTCCGGGCGGCAGGACAAGAAGGGGGCCGGCAACGCCGCCGGTGATCTGGTGGACATCGTGCCAGTGGGTATGGTAGATCATGGACCCCGCTAGGGGCGGCTTCATCCGGGCACCGAACGTCTCTCCGGGATGCACGGCCGGGGCTTTTCGTTCCCCAATGCCTCCAAACCCAGGTACTCCGTCATAGTAGCTTTCGAGTTCCATGCCGTGCCAGTGAATGCTGGTCGGCTCCGTAAGGTGATTGACCACCTCGATTTCAATCGGCTCGTCCTGGTTGAGTACAACGGGAGGACCCACGGCGCCCCAACTGCGGCTGGCGTCCCCCTGGACTTGTCCGGGTCCGCGTGCCTCCAACTGATAAAACCGTGGGTTCGCCGGGTTCTTGCGAACGTGCAGTTGTATTCTGCGCGCGGCTTGCCAACTTTCTTCTGCTTCGTGCAGTTCGCCGGGCTTGCCGACGATGGTGATCCCCACAAGCATTCCGCCCATCCCAAAGTCCGGAGCATCGGCGTGCTCAGGGCGGTGCGCTGCGGCCTGTTCCCGCTCCTCCGGGTCAATCGGCACGGGAAAGCGCATGTGGGGCACGCGATGGCAATGATAGAGCCACCGTCCGGGGGTGTGGGCGACCCAGCTCAGCTCCATCGTCTCGTTGACTTTCAGGAGATTCGTAAAGACATAGGGACGGTCTTTTCCTTGGAAAGTCTTGTATCGCTCGCCGTCACCGAAGCCTTCAACGTAGTAGTGGCTGCCGTGCAGGTGCATGGGGTGGCTCAGGTCGGAGGAGTTGATGATGCGCCAGCGGACGGTTTCGCCTACCTGATACGTCAGCTTTTCCGTGTAGGGCCAGGACTTGCCGTTGATGCCGGTGCGAATCGGCCCGTTCCAGCGATGCAGCAGAAAGATGCGGTCATTGGGGACCTCTCCGGGCTCGTCCACAATGAAAGCGCCGGCCAGGAAGGTGTCCTTCACGCGCGGGAAGTCCGGGCCGTCGCCATAGGCACGGGCCACATAGAGGTAGGTTCCGGGAGCACCCGCGACAAAGCGAATCCGGCGGGTAGCTCCGGGCTCGATGGTGATCACGTCGCCGTCATCCCCCGGCCGCTGGTGGAAGCCGTGCAACAGGGCGGGCACCGGGATGCGGTTGTGAATGGAAGCGTCCACGATGGTCCCCTCGGGTACGCGAAGGAGCGGCGCGGGCGCCTGCAAGGGTTTCCCCGGCTCGGCAAAGGCGTACACCGGAAAGGCCTCTCCATCTTCGGCATGCGGGCGCCAGAGACCCTCGCGGATTTCCAGGCGCAATGTCAGCACGCCATCGTGCAACTCTCCCGCCGCCACGCGGTTGTCGTTCGCTTGAATCGGTTCGAGAGTTTGCGCAAATGACTGCGTAACGATCGGCCCTACAGCCAAGCCCAGGATCGCAACGGTGATCAACAAGGATCGCTCAGCAAGACTCCGGATCATCCCACTTTCCTCCATAGAAGCAGCTTCCAGTCCCAGGTCGGACCCGGGTCGGAATGGAAACACAATGACACGCCGAACGGAACTCCCAGCGGTCTTAATCTTATACAGACTGTGAGAAATAGGCAACGGTTGGTTCGGGCACTCAGCTGCGTTTGCTGGGGGAATTCGAAAAGGGATCAACTTGCATTTGCTGCGAAAGAAAGTTCACCGGGAAGGTTCGGAATGAACATTCGTATTTTATTCGCCTGAGAGGTGCTAGACTTGAATTTCGGAGGGAAGGGCCGTGGGAGACAAATCTGCTATCGAGTGGACCGACGCCACATGGAACCCAGTTACAGGTTGCACCAAAATCAGTCCTGGCTGCAAGAATTGCTATGCTGAACGTCTTGCGGCCCGCCTCCATGCGATGGGTAATCCACGATACCGCAATGGCTTTCGCGTCACGCTTCATCCGGATCAGATTCATCTGCCGCTTCGGTGGAAACAACCGCGAATGATCTTTGTGAACAGCATGAGCGATCTCTTCCACGAGTCAGTGCCGGTGGAGTACATCCGGCAAGTCTACGATGTGATGGCAATCGCCCATTGGCATATCTTCCAAGTCTTAACAAAGCGAGCCAAGCGAATCGCGGATTTAGCGGATTCAATTTCGTGGCCTCCTAACGTCTGGCAGGGAGTCTCCGTCGAAAATGCACAGTACGCTTGGCGAATCAATCGCCTCCGAGAAGTTCCCTCGACAGTGCGGTTCCTATCGGTTGAACCGCTGTTAGGCCCTATTCCCAATCTTCCTTTGGATGGAATCGATTGGGTCATCGTTGGTGGTGAAAGCGGACCTCGAAACCGTCCGGTTGACGCCGATTGGATTCGTCAGATACGGGACCAATGCTTAGCGGCCAAAGTCCCTTTCTTTTTCAAGCAGTGGGGTGGAAGAACTCCGAAGTCAGGCGGCCGGATGCTTGACGGCCGACTTTGGGACCAAGTTCCGAAGGCTCGGCTGAGCAATTCTCAACGCAATGCTTCCCAACCTTCGCGCATTGCGCTTAAACACAGCACTCACGGCTCTGTCCCGTTAAACGGCTCAAAGGATTACCGCAAAGCTAGCCTTCTACAATAATGCCTTGCAAACGAGGGACCCTGGTCAAAGCATCCGATGGTTTACTCGCTCGATGTGTCGGTCCTTGGTCAGCAGACAAGCTCTATTACATCCGGAGCTACTTGAATGTTTTTTCCGTGGCGATGAGAAAAAAGTTCCCTGAGCGGGCATATATAGACCTATTCGCCGGTCCGGGCCTTTGCATCGTGGATGATGATGCGGGGGAAATCGAAGGAAGCCCATTAATCTCACTCAGTGTTCCTCACCAGTTCACCGAATACCACTTCGTTGAGGCAGCCGGCGAAGCGATGGGCGCACTCAAGGCTCGCGCATCCTAGGTGTCACCGCAAATGTCTGTGAAGTATTATCCAGGTGACGCGAATGAGCTTGTTTCAGAGGTGGTCCAGAATCTCCCGAAGTCCTCTCTTGACGTTGCCGTGGTTGATCCTACGGGACTCCATTTACGTTTCGAGAACCTTCGCATCTTGACCAAGGGTCGGAGGCTGGACCTCATTTATCTTTTCCCGGAAGGTATGGCTATCAAGAGAAACCTGGAAAAGTTTTTGGATCAGCCAACAAGTCAGCTCGATGAGATTTTGGACAGCAGAGAATGGCGTCCTCGTGTCATGGCGCGAAGGAGTATACCGCAGCTGCCGGAGGAAGAACATTGGGAAGAATACGGTCGGCCGATAGTCGAAATCTTTCGGAATCAACTCAGGACGTTGGGCTATGTGGACGTGAAACTTGGATCTGAAATCGTGGTCCGCAACCGAAAAAACGTTCCTTTGTATTATTTGGTATTTGCCTCAAAGCATGAGTTGGGACACCAATTTTGGGATGCTATCCGTAGGATCAGTTCAACGGGCCAGACAGGATTCGATTTCTAGGTTGATCACAGCGTCTTCGGAAAAGTTCAACGATATAATTGGTGTTTGACCGGGGCGCTCGAAAAATGGCGTTGTCCCACTTCCATCCTGCCGTGGCCGCCTGGTTCGAAGCGACGTTCGGGGAGCCGACCGAGCCGCAGCGGAAGGGCTGGCCCACCATCGGCGCGGGCCGGGACACGCTGATCGCCGCGCCGACCGGTTCGGGGAAAACGCTGGCGGCGTTCCTGACAGCGATTGACTCGCTCGTACGACAGGGAATCGAAGGACGACTCGACAACGAACTGCAGGTCCTCTACATCTCTCCCCTCAAGGCGCTCTCGAACGACGTGAAGCAGAACCTCGCCGTGCCGCTCTCGGGCGTCCAGGAGGAACTGTGGCGAATGGGGTTGATCGTGCCGGAAATCCGCACCTGGGTCCGCACCGGCGACACGCCCGCTGCGGAACGCCGGAAAATGCTCCGCAAGCCGCCGCACATCCTGGTTACGACGCCGGAGTCGCTCTACATTCTGCTGACAGCCGCGAAAAGCCGTCCGCTGCTGCGCACGGTCCGGACTGTGATCGTGGATGAAATCCATGCCGTGGCGCGAGACAAGCGCGGCTCGCACCTGGCGCTCTCGCTCGAACGGTTGGACGGGATCGCGGAGCGCAAGCCGGTGCGCATCGGCCTGTCGGCGACACAGCGGCCGATCGAAGAGGTGGCGCGGTTCCTGGTGGGGACGTGCGGACTCGATACCGAGGGCATGCCGCGCTGTGAAGTGATTGACACGGGCCACACCCGCAAGATGGACCTGGCGATCGAGATTCCCAAGTCACCGCTTTCGGCGGTGGCGTCGAACGAGACCTGGGAAGAAATCTACGACCGGCTGGCGGCGCTGATCCGGGCGGAGCGTACCACGCTGGTTTTTGTGAACACCCGCCGGCTGGCCGAGCGCCTGGCTATGCACCTGAGCCAGCGGCTGGGCGAAGACAAAGTCACAGCGCACCACGGCAGCCTTTCGCGACAGCATCGCCTGCGCGCCGAGCAACGGCTGAAGTCGGGACAGTTGCAGGCGCTGGTGGCGACGGCGTCGCTCGAATTGGGAATCGACATCGGGACGGTGGACCTGGTGTGCCAGATCGGCTCGCCGCGCGCCATTGCAACATTTCTGCAGAGGGTCGGGCGGTCGGGGCATACGCTGGGGGCGACGCCGCGCGGGCGAATCTTCGCGATGAGCCGCGACGAGCTGGTCGAGTGCGTGGCGCTGCTGCGCGCAGTGCGCCGGGGAGCACTCGACCGCCTGATGATTCCGGAGAAACCGCTCGACATCCTGGTACAGCAGATCGTGGCCGAAACCGCTGCGTGCGAGGAGCGCGGGGGCTGGGAGATGGAGCAACTGTACGAACTCTGTCGCGGGGCGTATCCCTACCGAAACCTGGCACGCGAAGAATTCGACGAAGCGGTGCACATGCTGGCCGAGGGGTTCTCGACGCGGCGCGGGCGCAGCGGAGCGCACCTGCACTACGACGGCGTGGGGGATCGCGTGCGCGGGCGGAGAGGCGCGCGGCTGGCCGCGATTACCTCCGGCGGCGCGATTCCGGACAACGCCGACTATCAGGTACTACAGGAGCCGGAGGGCCTGTTCATCGGAACGGTGAACGAGGACTTCGCCATCGAGAGCATGGCGGGGGATATCTTTCAGCTCGGCAACACGGCATGGCGAATCCTGCGCGTTGAGACCGGAGTGATGCGCGTGGAGGACGCCCACGGCCGGCCGCCGACGATTCCCTTCTGGCTAGGTGAAGCGCCTGCGCGCACGACGGAGCTTTCGGGGGAAGTCTCGGGGCTGCGCGAAGAGATCGAGAGACGGCTGGATCAATCGGGCGAGGCGGTGGCGTGGCTCCGGGAAGAAGCCGGAATCGGGGAGCCCGAGGCGGCAGAGGTTGTGGCATATCTCGGGGCGGCGCGACAGGCGCTGGGGGTGCTGCCGACGCAGAACACGCTGGTGCTGGAGCGATTCTTCGACGACACGGGGGGGATGCAACTCGTGGTCCACGCCCCGTTCGGCGGGCGGATCAACCGCGCCTGGGGACTGACGCTGCGCAAGCGCTTCTGCCGGGGCTTCAATTTCGAGTTGCAGGCCGCGGCCAACGAAGACGCCATCGTGCTCTCGCTGGGGCCGCAGCACAGCTTTCCGTTGGGCGAGGTGTTTTCGTATCTCAAAGCGGAAACGGCGGAGGACTTGCTGGTGCAGGCGCTGCTCGCCGCGCCGATGTTCCCAACGCGCTGGCGCTGGAACGCCTCGCGGTCGCTGGCGATCCTGCGGCACCAGGGCGGTAAGAAAATTCCGGCTGCGCTACTGCGAATGCGCGCCGACGATCTGCTGGCGGCGGTGTTTCCCGACAGCGCGGCATGCCAGGAAAACCGGAGCGGGCCGATCGAGATTCCCGACCATCCGCTGGTGCGGCAGACGATCGGCGACTGCCTGACCGAAGCGATGGACATCGAGGGATTCCGCAGTGTGCTGCGACGCGTGGAAGAAGGCCAGGTGCAACTGCTCTCCCGCGATACGGTCGAGCCGTCGCCGTTGGCGCACGAGATTCTGAACGCCCACCCCTACGCGTTTTTGGATGACGCCCCGCTCGAAGAGCGCCGCGCACGGGCGGTGCAGACACAACGAAGCGGCGAGGTCCGCTCAGCGGACGAGATCGCACGGCTCGATCCAATAGCGATTGCGAGCGTGCGCGCGCAGGCCTGGCCGCAGGTTGAAAGCGCAGACGAATTGCACGATGCACTGATGCTGGCCGGATTCGTTACGGAAAGCGAAGGAGCGGACTGGGAAAGGCACTTCGAGGAACTGATCGCGGCGAGGCGGGCGGCGCGGCTGGATACGGGGAAAGCTCCGGCGTTCTGGGTTGCGGCAGAGCGCAAGCCGCAGTTTCACACGCTATATCCGGAAGCGGCATACCATCCTGCGATCGCCGCTCCCGCGCGGGAGCAGGCGAGAACCTGGCCGCGCGAGGAAGCGCTGGTCGAGATCGTGCGCGGGCGGATGGAAACGCTGGGGCCGGTGACGACCGGAGCGGTGGCCGGTTCCTTGGGGTTGCGGACGGACGAGATCAAGACCGCGCTGCTGAGTCTCGAACGGGAGGGATTTATCCTGCGCGGACGCTTCTCCCAAACAGACGAGTTGGAATGGTGCAACCGGAGGCTGCTGTCGCGGATTCACCGGGCGACCCTCGACCGTTTACGCAAAGAGATCGAGCCGGTGACGGCGGCGGAGTTCATGCGGTTCCTGTTCGCGTGGCAGCACGCGGACCCGGACCATCGCGTAGAAGGGCCGCTGGGGGTGGCGGCGGTGGCAGCGCTGCTGCAAGGGTTTGAGGTTCCGGCGGCGGCGTGGGAAAGCGAGATTTTGTCGCTGCGTGTGGCGCGCTACGACCCGGCATGGCTCGATCAACTTTGCCTATCGGGAGAAATCGTGTGGATGCGCCTCTTCGCGCCCGCCGATGCGGACGGCCGCGCCGCGGCGACGCGCGTCTCGCCGATTTCGCTGCTCTACCGGAATCAGATGGACGGGTGGATGACGCTGACGGCAAAGCAATACCAGTCCCGGAATGGCGACGGCCGTACGAGCGCCGCCAAGCAGGTGATGGAGCATCTGGAGAACCGGGGGGCGAGCTTCTTCCAGGAAATCGTTACGGGGACGGGCCTGCTGCGGACCGAGGTCGAGGCTGGGCTGCGGGAACTGATCGCCGCGGGGCGCGTGACGGGGGATGGGTTTGCCGGGCTACGGGCGCTGGTGGTGGCGCCAGACAAAACGCTCGGGACGAGCAAGGCCAGATACAAAGACGGCCGGCCGGGCGTGCTGCCGGTGCTTCCGCCGACAGCGGGGAGGTGGTCGGCGCTACGGCGCGCGGGGAACGGCGTTGCGACGAACGGACTGCCGCAAGAGGCAATCGCCGAGCTGTGCGCGCGGCAACTTCTGCGCCGTTACGGAATCGTGTTCCGCCGCGTGATCGAGCGTGAGGACGGGCTGCCGCCGTGGCGCGACTTGCTCTATCCGTTGCGGAGGCTCGAAGCGCGGGGCGAGATTCGCGGCGGACGGTTCGTGGCCGGTTTCTCCGGAGAGCAGTACGCCATGCCGGAAGCCGTCGCACAACTGCGGGCGATCCGGCGCAAGGAGCCGAGCGGGCAGTTTGTCCGCGTGTGCGGGACCGATCCGCTGAATCTGGCGGGAATTACGACGCCGGGAACGAAAGTCGCGGCGCTGGCGACGAATCGGATTCTCTATCGCGATGGGATTCCGATTGCGGCGCGGGTGGCGGGCGAACTGGTGGAGCTGCATTCCTCAGCCGCCGAGTTTCGAAACGAGATTCGGGCAAAGCTGCCGGAGTGAGGGAACACTTCAATGGCATGGATCAAAGTAATCCACGAACACGAAGCGACTGGCGCAGTAAAGCGGGTGTACGAGGGGAGCAAAGTCGCCAAGATCCGCAAAGTCGGGGTCGGGGAGATCGTGAAGGTCTTCAGCCTGCGACCCGACCTGCTCGAAGCTCGGACAGAGTTTGGCACGACGATGACGTTCGGAGGGTCGGGTCTGGGGCGCTACCGCGAAGAGCTGATCGCGGTGAGCATCTCGGCGATACTCAACTGTCTGTTCTGAGGCATCGAGCACGCAGAGTTTCTGCGTCGGGACGGCGGGGCGGACCTCGAAACAACAGTGGCGGTGTCCACGAACTGGCGCGAGGCGCGCCTCTCGGATGCCGACTACGCCATGCTCGAATTCTCCGAGAAACTGACACTGCTGCCCTGCGACATGAAGGAAGAGAACGTGAGGGGACTGCGGCGGCACGGATTCACGGACCGGGAGATTCTCTCGATTACTCTGGCGGCGGCGTATCGCAACTTCATCACGCGGGTGGCGGATGCGCTAGGTGTGGAACTTCGGCAGGGCGAGAACTACACGCCCGAAATTCTCCACGCGTTCGGCGTTACCAAAGAGGAAGCGCAAACCACTATGTACGGAGGCCGCCAGGTGGCGGAGGAAAGCCCGAATCCGGAGGAACGCCTGCGCGGGGAACGGATGGGTCGGGTCCCGGCGTTGCAAGGCGTCTGCTGGATTGAAACGGTGGCAGGACCTAGCCAGAAACTGCACGATGTAGTTGCGGCGGGACTCCCACAGAACCTGGCGCGGGCGCTCAGCCTGCGGCCAGAAGCGCTGCAGGCGACGCTGGGGTTTGGACGATTGACCGGAATGGGCGGTTCGGAGTTGGGCGAGAGGCTGGAGTCCGTCATCGGTCTCACGGTGGCGGAATCACTCCAGGCGCCGTGCATGATCGCGCATCACGGGCAAGGACTGCGGGAGGCCGCCGGGAGATTCGACGCCAAAGAGAGGGCGGTGGCGCGATTCTGCGAGAAACTGACACGGCCGCCGAGCCCGATGTCGCGTTCGGACCTCGAAGCGCTTCGAGAGGCCGGGTTCGATGATCGTGCTCTGCTGACGATCGTGGCGAGCGCAGCATTGGAGAATTTTCTCGGCCGCGTTGCAGCGGGAGTGGGTGTGGGATTCGAGAATGAAGTTGCCGAGGTAGCCGCAAGTGCTCGCAGAGCAGATCCCACGTCGGTTCCCTCCTCGTGATGACAGGAAATCGTATTGCGCCGCCGATCAAAGCTCCGGCGGCTCGGGCCGGGGCAGTTCGGGCTGGCGGGCGAACGGGCGAAGGTAGTACTTATTGAGGCCTTCTTCCAATAGCAGGAAGGCGGTGTCCGGGTCGTCGGCGAACTGGAAGAGTTCCAGGTCTTCGGGGCGGATGGTTCCGTAGCGGACCAGGGTGTCGAAGTTCACGATCTCCTTCCAAAAATCAGAACCGTAAAGCACGATGATGATTTTCTTCTTGAGCCTCTGGGTCTGCACCAAAGTCAACACCTCCATCAGCTCGTCGATGGTTCCGAAGCCGCCGGGGAAGAAGACCATGGCTTTAGCGAGATAGGCGAACCAGAACTTGCGCATGAAGAAGTAGTGGAATCGGAAGGAAAGGTCCGGGGTGATATAGGGATTCGGGAGCTGCTCGAAGGGAAGTCCGATGTTGAGGCCGACGGACTTGCCGCCACCTTCCTGCGCACCGCGGTTGGCGGCCTCCATCATGCCGGGACCGCCGCCAGTGCAGACGACAAAGCGGCGGGTGGTGTCTTGCAAACCGTTGGACCACTCGGTGACCCGGCGAGCCAGCGTCCGCGCGTCCTCATAATATCGGTCGAGCGAATCGGTTTCCTCGGGGCTGCGCGCCGAGCCCAAGAAAACGATCGTGTCGCGGACGCGCTCGCGGCGGAAGTGTGAGTAGGGTTGTAGATACTCCGAGATGATCCGCAAGACGCGGGCGTCGGGGGAGTCGAGAAATCGCTCGTTCTTGTAGGCGACGGGCAGGGATTGGCTGCCGGTGGGTGGTGTGCTCATGACCGCTGAACTCCATGAAGGGCGAAGAGTTGCACCGCCGGCTGGAAGGCTGCCGTAGGGCCCGAACGGCCGGCGTCCGCCTAAGAGACTTCCACCGAATCGAGCAGCGCGTTCCACTGACGGGCTTCGCGCTTGCGCCAGGAACCCTTGTGGTAGGCGTAGCCGACGATCAATGGGACAGCGAGGGTGGCTTCGCTCCATACCATCTGCTCCAGCCCGCTGTCCACCTTGCCCCAGCTGTGGGCTTCCTTGAGGGTGCTGCCGGAGAGCGCGCCATCGCGGACGTCGGCGACGGTGACCTGAATCGCATACTTGTGCATGCGGATGGGATAATCCAGCACATCAGCAGCCACAATGACGTCCTGGGCAAAGTTCTTGGGGACACCACCTCCAATCATGAACAGGCCCGTGTCCTCCGTCTTCACTTTCCATTGCAGGAATTCGTAGAAGTCCTTCACGCTGTCAATGGCGACGCGCTTGTCTTCACTGCGGGTGGCATGATGGGCCACCAGGCCGAAGCCGGCGGAGCAGTCGCTGAAGGCGGGGCAAAAGATGGGAACACCTTTGCGATAGCATTCAAAAATCAAACTGTCGGGGGTCTTGCAGCCGTTCCGCTCGAGGTATGCACCCAGCTCCAGAATAAACTCGCGGGAGGAGTACGGCCGCGGCTCCATCTGGTTTGCCAGCGCGGTGATGGTGTCGTCGCAAATGCGCAGCTCGTCCTCGTCGATGAGAGTGTCGTAGATGCGGTCGACGTGAAGCTGCCGGAGCATCTCGTCGTCCATGCCGGCTTTGAGGTCTTCGTCGGCGACGTAGTGGTGGAACCCCAGGGCTTCAAAGAAATCCTGGTCCACGATGTTCGCGCCGGTGCTCACGATGCAGTCGACCATGTTGGACCGGACCATGTCGACGAAGATCTTCTTCAGTCCGGCGCTGAGGAGCGATCCGGCCAGGCACAGTACGACACCACAGCCCCTGTCAGCCAGCATGCGGTCATACAAATCTGCCGCGCGAGCGAGGTCACGTGCGCTATTGGACATGTGGCGCATGGCTTCGACCATGGCCGTCACGTCATGCCGCGTGATGTCCAGGTGCTCAATCCGGTGCTTGAGCAGATCCTGCTTCGTCTTCTTGTTCACCGAAGTCCTCCTCTCGCGTACCATCTCACGATTCACAGAATTGTAACAGTCGCATCCTTTTTAACCGCTGGAATGTCCGCTGTCAAGAAATGAGGGATTGCGAGATGCAAGTTGGCACATCGGCGCCCGGGACCAAGGGCGAGGCGGTAGGAGAACTGGTATAATTGCTCCAGGTTTTGTCGCGGCAGGATTTCCGGTGCTGGAGCGTGATGCCAACCGATCCAAACATCCCATTGAGCGCGATGTCCGGGGATGGGCACGGTTCAGGCGGGCGCCGTGTCAGTTCGAGGCGCGCAAGGAAGGGGTTCCGATTGATCTGGAAGTATTGTCTTAAATCCCATTCCGGCTGCCCGCGTTCTATCGCGGCCGGGGTATTCCTGGCATGGGCTGTGCTGTTTGCTGGATGTGTGGCCGGCTTCGCACAAGCAACGGAGGAAGAGGAAGAATCCGGGCTGCGGATCGACGACGTGCAGTTCGAAGACGAGCACGGCGACGTGCGGTATTCGCTGATCACAGACGCCGGGACCGACGTCGTGATGTCGTTTTGGGTGGACGGATTCGAGCGTGTGCGGGTAGAGCAACCGGGGGAGATTCCGGAGGAGCGTGTGCATCTCCAATACGAGGCCGAGTTGCGCGATCCACAGGGAGTTCTGATGGCTCCAGGCGAGAGCGGGGAAGTGGATACGATCCTGGGCCCGAGGGATGCGGACTGGGGCCCACGAATCCGGTGGGCCGCCTCACTGCCCTCCTATGCGCTGCCCGGAATCTACAGGGTGCAGCTGCATGTGAAGGACGTCCAGAGCGGGGAAGAAACTACCGGGAGCGTGCCGGTTCGGGTGCGGGGGGAGCGGGTCCAGGTGGAAGCGTTGCTGGGCGTGCAACAGTTGGAATATGCTAATACGAGGGGCGGCCCGTGGTTTCCGCGGCGCTTCTTTGCCCCGCAGCGGCCGATCCACGTGCGCTACAAGGTGGCCGGCTTCCAGGTTTCCCCCGACAACGAAATCTGGGTGGAGCAGGACTGGACGGTCCTCGATGCCGACGGAAACGAGATCGTGAGCCAGCAAAACGTGATCGTGGATCACGAAACGTACTTCTACCCTCCCCGCTTCCTGCAAGCGGTCCTCGAGTTGGGCCTGGAGGACCCGCAGCCCGGGACATACACGTTCCGGATCGCAATCCGCGACCGGATCGGCGGACAGAGCGTCTCCACGAATTCGGAATTCTTCGTGCGCCCGTAACGCTGCCCCACCCGCGAGCCCCAAGCACTCAGTCCACCAGATCCAGCTACAGTACGCCGGAAATATTCGGGGATATGGATCGGGAATTCGTTTCGGATTGGCAGTTTAGGATTTTGGACTTCTGCAGAGTCACGGCATCAGGAAGGTAGACCTGCACTTGACCCCGCCGCTAAGTCGCCGCTACAATCGGAGCTTTCCTACCCGCCGAGGGATGGGTGCGGAGAGCGCAAAGGTCCGGCGGGCGGACCGCGGAGCCAGGGTCGTCTGAGGCAGGCGGAGCGATTCATCACACTTTGAGAGGGGGACCTATGGCCTCTGTCGAGGAGAAGGTCAAGCAGATTATTGTGGAACAACTGGGAGTGGACGAGGCGGAAGTGACTCCCACGGCGTCCTTTGTGGACGACCTGGGGGCGGACTCGCTGGATACGGTGGAACTGGTGATGGCGTTGGAAGAAGCCTTCGACATCGAGATTCCGGACGAAGATGCGGAGAAGATCCTGACCGTCCGCCAGGCCATGGATTACATCCAAGGACATAAGAAGTAAGAGAATTCCGCCCGGCGCTGTCCGGTTCCGGCCACGGAACTCCACAGGCCTCCCGGCAGATGAGGATGCGGATTGCGGAACAGGGCTTCCGACGAACCTCAGTTGTCTAGCAGGGGCAGTCCGCAGGAGTGAGCAGCATGGCGCGACGAATCGTGATAACGGGGTTGGGGTTGGTATCCGCCGTGGGAATCGGGACGGAGGAAAGCTGGCAAGCCGTCCTGGCCGGCCGATCCGGCGTCGCCCCGATCACGCGGTTCGACACCAACGGCTTCGCGTGCACCATCGCCGCCGAGGTCAAGGGTTTCGACCCGCTCCAGTTCGTCGAGAAGAAAGAGCTCAAGAAAATGGGCCTGTTCATTCAGTATGCCCTGGCGGCGGCTGAATTTGCCATGAAGCAGGCAGACTTGAAAGTCACCTCCGAGACGGCCGAGCGCATTGGCGTGTTCCTCGGCTCCGGCATCGGAGGGTTCGACGTGATCGAGCGGGAACATACGGAGTTGCTCAAAGGCGGACCGCGCAAGATATCCCCCTTCTTTATTCCGGCCTCGATCGTGAACCTGGCGGCGGGGCACGTGTCGATCCGCCACGGCGCGAAGGGGCCGAACGCGGCGCCTTGCACGGCCTGCTCATCGAGCGCCCACGCCGTGGGCGACGCCTTCAAGGCGATTGCCCGCTGCGATGCCGAAGTGATGATCTGCGGCGGCTCCGAGGCCGCCATCACCCCCTTGGGCGTTGGAGGCTTCGCCTCGATGCGCGCGCTTTCAACGCGCAATGACGAACCGACGAAGGCTTGCCGCCCCTTTGACAAGGAGCGCGACGGATTCATCATCGGCGAGGGAGCCGGGGTGTTGGTCTTGGAAGAATTGGAATTCGCGCGCCGCCGCGGAGCGCGGATTCTGGCTGAGATCATCGGTTACGGCATGTCGGGCGACGCATTCCACATCACGCAGCCATCCGAGGACGGCGATGGCGCCTATCGCGCCATGCACAACGCGCTCGCCGACGCCAGGCTCGAGCCGCAGCAGGTGAATTACATCAACGCGCATGGAACCTCCACGCCGTTCAACGACCGCCTGGAAACGCTGGCCATCAAGCGCCTGTTTGGAGATCATGCCTACAAGATGGCAGTCAGCTCGACGAAATCCATGACCGGACACCTGCTGGGCGGTGCGGGAGGACTCGAGGCGGGATTTTCCGTGCTCGCGCTGCGCGACCAGATCATTCCCCCGACGGTAAATTACGAGACGCCGGACCCCGGTTGCGATCTGGATTACGTGCCGAACCAGGCACGGCCCCGCCCGCTCGAAACCGTCTTGAGCAACTCGTTCGGATTCGGCGGTACCAACGCGGCGCTGCTGTTCAAGCGGTACGCAGAGTAGACGCGCTGTTCCTCACGGCGTCGGCAGACCGCGTTGCAGTCTGCTTCCGAGACAGGAAAGATTCCCATGAAAATTCTCGTCTGCATCAAACAGGTTCCCGCTAAAGACTCGCCGCTGCGTTTGACTGAAGACTCAAAGTGGATTCGGGAGGGAGACCTCAGCTTCGAAATCAACGAACCGGACACCTTCGCGCTCGAAGAGGCTTTGCAGTTGAAAGAGAGGCACGGCGGCGAGGTGGTGGCTGCCAGCGTCGGCCCGGCGCGCGTGCAGCAAGCGATTCGCGAAGCACTGTCGAAAGGCGCCGACCGTGCTATCTACATTGAAGACGACTCCGGCTCGAAGCTCGACAGCTTCTACACGGCGAAGCTAATCGCGGAGGCGGTGCGCGCCGAGGCGTTCGATCTGATCCTGACTGGCTTGCAGTCCGACGACCTCGGCTTCGCACAGACGGGCGTGATTCTGGCCGAGTTGCTGGGACTGCCGCACGCCACGATCATCATGGAAGTCCAGGCTTTGGATGGCGGCCGCTTGCAAGTGAAGCGCGAGCTGGAAGCCGGCTGGTTTCAGTGGGTCGAAATGCCGATGCCGGCCCTGCTGACCATCCAGTCCGGCATCAACAAGCCGCGCTATGCCACTCTCAAGGGCATCAAGGGCGCTAAGTCGAAAGAGATTCGCCGCGTCACGGCTGGCGACCTCGGCTTTATGCCTGAGGATGTCTCCGGGCAGAGCGAGCTGCGCCGCGTTTACATTCCGGTGAAAACAAAGAAGACGGAGTTTATCGAAGGCTCGCCCAAGGAAGCGGTAGCCAGATTGGTGGAAATCCTGCAACGCGACGCGCGGGTCTTGTAAGCACGAAAGGGTTACTGAATCACAAAGACACTAAAACATAAACGAGCGACATGATTCTGACAATTATCGAGCAACAGCAAGGAACATTGAACCGCATGAGCTGGGAAGCCTTGGAGGCGGCGCAGCAGATCGGCAAGGAAGTTTCGAAGCCGGTTGCAGCCGTCGTGCTGGGACTGGGGGTTCGCCCGGCCGCCGAAGAATTGGCGGCGGCGGAACTGGAAAAGATATTGCTGGTGGAAGATGCGCTGTTGGAAGAGTACACTCCGGACGCGTACTCACTGGCGCTGGCGCAGATAATCGAATCCGAGAAACCGGCTCTGGTTCTATTGCCGCACACCTACCAGGTGCGCGACTTCGCGCCCAAGCTGGCGGCGGCGTTGCAGCGGACGTTTCTGGGTGACTGCACCGGCTTCCGCGCGGAGGACGGGATACTTATTTTTACCAGGCAATTGTTCCAGGGAAGGATGAACGCCGATATCGCCTTCACGGGCCAGCCGCCGTGCCTGGCGTCAGTGCAGGCTGGAAGTTTCCAGGCCGATCAGGTTGCCAAGGGGTCGAGCCCGGCACCGATCGAGACCCGCAGCGTCACGATTTCCGCCGAGCAGGTTCGCACCAAGCAGCTGGAACGCTTTCAGGAAGCCAAGCGCACGGTGGACCTGGGGCAGGCCGGGATGATTGTCTCGGTGGGGCGAGGAATCAAGGAGCAGGAAAATCTCTCGCTGGTACAAAAGCTTGCCGACACTCTCGGCGCGGAACTAGGCGGCTCGCGGCCCATCTGCGACAACGGGTGGCTGCCCATGGAGCGTCAGATCGGCAGCTCCGGACAGACTGTCGCGCCCAAGCTTTACCTCGCCGTCGGTATCTCCGGCGCCATCCAGCACCTGGTCGGCATGAAGGGCTCCCGCACCGTCGTTGCCATCAACAAAGACCCCCACGCGCCGATCTTCGAAGTCGCCGACTACGGCATCGTCGGCAACCTGTTCGACGTCGTCCCGGCACTGATCGAAGAAGTTAACAAGGCCAAGGGCAACTAGAGGCCTGTTCGGACTTGTTTCTAACCGCCGTAGTATCCTACGACCGTGAATCAACGAGAACAGCTGGAAGCCGATGTCCTGATCGTTGGCGGCGGTCCCGCCGGCCTGGCGACCGCGCTGCGCCTGGCGGAGTTGATCGAACGCCACAACGCCGAGATTAATTCCGGCAAGCAGCAGGGAAAAAAGCTCGTGGCCGACGAAGTCTATCTGCTCGAAAAAGGCCGCGAGGTCGGTGCGCATCTGCTCTCGGGAGCGGTCATGGACCCGCGCGGGCTGCGGGAGTTGGTCCCCGACTTTGAGCAGCCTGATTCGCCGGACGCCGCGCCGCTGGCGGCAAGAGTGGAGCGCGACGCAGTGTACTTCCTGACCGAGCGAAGTCAGTGGCGGTTGCCGATCACACCGCCGTTCTTGCACAACCACGGCAACTATGTCGTTTCGCTCAATCGCCTGGGCCGGTGGCTGGGGCAGAAGGTCGAGGCCAAGGGCGTCAGTGTCTTCAGCGGATTTGCCGCAACGGATCTTCTCTTGGAGGACGGTCGTGTGGCCGGCGTTCGCACCGATGACAAAGGGCTGGACCGCGGTGGCGGCCAGAAGAGCAACTTCGAGCCCGGGTATGACCTGCGGGCGAAGGTCACGGTGCTGGCCGAAGGCCCGCGCGGCTCGCTTTCGAAGCAGTTGATCGGGCGCCAGGGATTGGATCAAGGCCGCAATCCGCAAGTCTACGCCGTCGGCGTGAAAGAGCTGTGGGAGGTCCCGCCTGACCGCATCGCGCCCGGGACGGTCATTCATACGGCCGGGTGGCCACTGGATTCAGACCAGTTCGGTGGTGGATGGCTCTACGCCATGCCGGAGGGCCTGATCTCGATCGGCCTTGTCTCGGGCCTCGATTACCATGATCCGGCGTTCGATCCCCACGAGGCCTTCCAGCGGTACAAGACCCATCCCTTTTTCCGAAAGATCCTGGAAGGCGGCAAGCTCCTCAAGTACGGCGCCAAGACAATTCCCGAAGGCGGCTGGTTCTCGCTGCCGAAGCTCGTGACCAACGGCGCGTTGCTGGTCGGTGATTCCGCCGGGTTCCTCAACTCGCAGCGATTGAAGGGAATTCACCTGGCCATGAAAAGCGGTATGCTCGCCGCGGAAACGGTGTTCGAGGCGCTTTGCCAGGAGGATTTTTCAGAGCGTACCCTTTCGCGTTATGGGCGCCGGATAGAAGAGAGCTGGGTGAAACAAGAGCTATGGAAGGCCAGAAACTACCATCAGGCCTTCGACGTCGGGATGGTCCGGACCGCTTTTCACATCGGCTTGCAGATGCTGACCGGCGGCCGGGGTCTGCGTGCGCGCTATCCCGCGCAGGCTGGGCACAAGCAGATGCGGAAGCGCACGGACGGCGCTGCGCGCGACCGGTTCTCCCCCGATGGCAAGCTGACCTTCGACAAGGTCACCAGCGTCTATCACTCGGCCACGAAGCACGAGGAGGACCAGCCCTGTCACCTGCTGATTGCCGACACCGACGTTTGCAACAACCGCTGCACCTCCGAATACGGCAACCCCTGCCAGCATTTCTGTCCTGCGGCTGTCTACGAGATGGTCGAAACCAAGAGCGGACGCCCAGCGATCCATCTCAATCCGTCCAATTGCGTGCATTGCAAAACCTGCGATATCATGGACCCCTATCAGATCATTACCTGGGTTCCTCCGGAAGGCGGAGGCGGGCCGAACTACGAGAATTTGTGACAGCAAGCGCCGTGCCAGCGGGATTCCAGCGAGCGTAAAGCTGTCCCCGGACAGCCCGTGCCTGACTCATGACAAAAGCCTACCGCCACGGCCAAATCCTCAACCTAATCCGCAGCCAATCCATCCGTACGCAAGAAGACATGGCCCAGGCCTTGCAGCGCATCGGCATCACGGTAACGCAAGTCACTCTTTCGCGCGACATCCGCGAGCTTGGCTTGGTGAAGGGTCAGCAGGGCTATCGCGAACCGGATCACGCCTCGACTCCGACCAATGAAGCAAACAATCTGAAGCGGACACTCGAAGAGTTTGTGCGGGATATCAGGACGGCCCAGAACCTCGTCATTATCCGTACCGCCGCCGGCAACGCCCAGCCGGTTGGCGCTGCACTCGACCGGCAGGCATGGCCCGAGATTCTCGGAACCGTCGCGGGAGACGATACCGTCTTCGCCGCCGCCCACGACGCGCGCTCTGCCGCTCGGGCGAAAGAGAAACTTCTGGCGCTGTTGCGGTGAGACTTCTCTCCATAGCCCTAAATCAGTTGACTCCGGACATGTGCACCACCATAGACATACCCGATTCGACATACCGGGAACTGAGAGCCACATTCGAGCGCAGCTTTCACGCCGTCTCGTCGGTCCGGGCCATCGTACTTTCTCAGAACTAACCGGGTGCCAGCGGACCCTTAGCGTGTTTTTTGACGCTCTCCTCTTCGCGTGGTAAAGTCGTTTCTGGACTTTACAGGAAGGGCGGGATGATGCATCCAGAGCGGAAGTTCTTTGAGGAGAAGTTCGGCGTATCGGGGCCGGACTTGGAGAAGTACCTCGGGGCGGCGCTTTCCGCGGGCGGGGAATATGCCGATCTTTACTTCGAATACCGCGCCAGCAGCTCGATCTCCCTCGACGAGTCGCTGATCAAGAGCGCAACGCAAGGCATCTCCGCGGGCGTCGGGGTGCGCGTGATTTCCGGCGAGCGCACCGGCTACGCCTATAGCGACGATCTTTCTTCCGACAAGATCCTCAAGGCCGCTCACATTGCGGCACAAATCGCCAACGGCCCCGCGCGCGTTTCTACCGTCGGGCTTTCAGAATTGCCGCTCCCGCGGGATCTCTATCCCGTGGTCGTCGCTCCGACCGATATCGAAATCGCAGAGAAGCTGGAGTTGGTCTTCCGGGCCGACAAAGCGGCTCGGAGCTACGACAACCGCATCAAGCAGGTGCGCGCCGGGTACGCCGACGAAGTGCGCCACGTGCTGACCGTCACGTCCGACGGCGGCATCTCGGGCGACTTCCAGCCGCTGGCCCGCCTGAGCGTCTTTTGCCTGGCCCAAGGGGGAAAAGACGGGAAGGTCATCCAGCGTGGTTCCAGCGGTGGTGGCGGGCGCGTCGAATTGAAATTTTTCCTGTTAGAGAAGACGCCTGAACACTTCGCCCGCGAGGCAGCGCGCCAGGCCGTCATGGCACTGACCGCGGTCGAGGCCCCTGCCGGTGAAATGGAAGTGGTCCTGGGACCCGGCTGGCCCGGCATTCTGCTGCATGAAGCTGTCGGCCATGGTCTCGAGTCCGACTTCAACCGCAAGAAGACATCGGCCTTCAGCGGCCTGATCGGACGAAAAGTGGCGAGCGAACTCTGCACCGTGGTGGATGATGGGACCATCCCTGGCCGCCGGGGTTCGCTCAACGTGGACGACGAGGGAACCCCAACTTCGCAGACGGTACTGATCGAGCGCGGCGTCCTGAAGGGCTACATGCAGGACAAGTTGAGTGCGCGGCTGACCCAAGGTGCGCTCACCGGCAACGGCCGCCGCGAGAGCTACATGCACGTTCCGATGCCGCGCATGACCAATACCTACATGCTCTCGGGCCAGTCCGCCCCGCGGGACATTCTTCGCTCCGTCCGCCGCGGCCTCTATGCCGTGCAGTTTGGCGGCGGGCAGGTGGACATCACCAATGGCAAGTTCGTGTTCTCTGCCTCGGAAGCCTACCTGATCGAAGACGGCCAGGTCACGCGCCCCGTGCGCAACGCCACGCTGATCGGCGACGGCCCGGAAGTCCTGAAGCACGTCTCGATGGTCGGCAACGATCTCGAACTCGACGAGGGCATCGGCGTCTGCGGCAAAAACGGCCAAAGCGTTCCGGTCGGGGTCGGTATTCCCACGATCAAAGTGGACCGCCTGACCGTCGGCGGAACGGCGGGGTAGCCGCAGGAATTGAGAGTTAGCCAATCCGCTAACCGTTATCCACGAATCACCATCCAATGTTCTTGCCATGATCGAGTTGCAGCAGTTTGCTACGGATGTCGTCGCCAGCGCCATGAAGAGCGGTGCCACGGCGGCGGACTGCGTGGTTCGGGAAGGCAGCGAGTTCTCAACCACGGTGCGCATGAACGAGGTCGAGCAGCTCAAGGAGGCGGGGTCGAAAGCCTCGGGGCTGCGCGTGTTTTGCGGCCAGCGTACTGCGAGCTCCTACACTTCGGACTTTACGCGCCAGGGATTGGAACGCCTGGTTGCGAGCGCCATCGCTGCGGCCCGCGTTACTTCCGAAGACCCCTGCGCCGGATTGCCCGAGCCGGGCGAGACGGGAGTCTATTCCGACGACCTGGATCTGTTCTCTTCCGACGTTACGGGTCTGCAAGCTGCTCCGATGATCGAGCTCGCCCGCCGCGCCGAACAGGCCGCCTTTGAGTTTGACCCGCGCATCAAGAACTCCGAAGGGTCGAGCTTCGACGCCGCCCACGGATGCAAGATTCTGGCCACCTCGCAGGGATTTCTCGGCACGTACCGACGCTCCTCCTGCTCGCTCGCCGTGGTCCCGGTGGCTGTCCCCGACGGCGCGGAATCAGGAAGCCTGGGCATGGAGCGCGACTACTGGTACAGTGTTTCCCGCAAGTTCTCCACCCTCGAACCGCCGGAGGAAGTCGGGCGCCACGCGGCCGAACGCACGGTGCGCCGCCTGGGCGCGCGGAAAGTTACCACCTGTCGCGTGCCCGTCGTATTTGACCAACGGACCGCCCGCAGCCTGCTCGGAAACCTCTTGGAAGCCCTGAACGGCGACGCCATCTATCGTGGCGCGTCGTTCCTTGCCGGCAAGCTGGGGGAGACCATCGCCGCCGAATCCGTTACGATTGTGGACGACGGCACGCTGCCGGGCGGTTTCGGCTCCGCCCCGTTCGACGATGAGGGCGTGCAATCGGGACGAACCGTCGTCGTGGAGCGAGGCCTTCTGCGGAGTTATTTGCTCAACTGCTACACGGCGCGCAAACTGGGCATGAAGACCACCGGCAACGCCTCGCGCGGTCTCGCCGGCAACCCCGGCATCGGCCCCAAAAACTTCTTTCTCAAACCCGGCTCCGTGAGTCCCGAGCAGATCATCCGCTCCGTGCGGAACGGCTTTTACGTGACGGAGTTCATGGGATTCGGTGTGAACGTTGTCACCGGCGACGTCTCTCACGGCGCGACGGGCTTGTGGATCGAGAACGGCGAGCTGGCTTATCCGGTCCACGAAGTCACCGTGGCCGGAAACCTCAATGACTTGCTCCGCGGGATCAGCATGATCGGCACGGACCTCGAATTCCGGGGCGCCGTCGCGGCGCCTACGATCAAGGTCGAGGAGATGACCGTCGCGGGAACGTAGATGCGGAGCGACGGCACTCCGAATACCGTGCAACGAAGGGACAAATTCGCGACACGAGGCCTGATTCTTTCTATGGACACCCGAAACGTAAAGGATCGAGCGGAACGGAAACGCCTGAAGCGGGCACAACGCAAGAAGCAGCCACCCAAACCCAAGCAGACGGACCCGCGCGGCTCTCATAAGAAGAAAGTGAAGAAGGCGGTACGCGGCCAGACCAGACGGTAAGGACGCGCCGAGGGACATCCCTCGTCCAGTCGATCTTCAAGCGATCAGGGGCGAATCGAATTGTGCCTGCCATCGAAGAGTTCGTGGCCTCGCTCCCGAAGGCGGAGTTGCATTTGCATCTGGAGGGCGCGGTGGATGCGGAGACTCTCTGGACGCTTGCCGAGCGGCACCGCACGCCGTTGTTCGAAGCAGGCCGGGAGGCTGCCGACGGGCTATACCGGACCCGGGACTTCACAAGCTTCCTGGAAGCGTTCAAGGTCGTTTGCCAGCACTTCCATGGTCCGGAGGACTACGAACTCATCACCTACAACGCCCTACGCCGGCTGGCGCAGCAGAACGTCCGCTATGCGGAGATTCAGATTTCCGCCGGCGTAATCCTCTGGAAGCAACAGGACTTGCGAAGCTGCATGGAGGGTGTAGCCGCCGGATACCGCCGGGCACGGGAAGACTTCGGCATCCGTGCCCAGTGGATCCTCGACGCAACGCGGCAGTTTGGCCCCGAAGCGGCGCTGGCTGTAGCCAAGGAGGCGGCGGCGTTGCAGGATCTGGGCGTCATCGGGTTCAGCATTGGCGGAGACGAACGCCAAGTGCCGCCCGAATCTTTCCGTCAGGTCTTTGCCCTTGCCCGCGACAGCGGCTTGCGACTGGCAGGCCACGCGGGCGAGGCAGCGGGACCGGAGTCGGTCTGGGCCGCACTCCGGATTTGGGGTGTGGAGCGCATCGGCCACGGCCTGACGGCAGTCGGCGACCCCTCGCTGGTACGGCATCTGGCAGAGCGGCAGATTCCGTTGGACATGAGCGTAACGAGCAACGTCCGAACCGGCTGTCTCCAGAATGCCGAGCTGCATCCCGTACGCCGCTACTTCAACGAGGGCCTTCTGGTGACGCTCAACTCGGATGATCCCGCCCTCTTTGGCACCGATCTAAATCAGGAATATCTGCTGACCCATCGGATGCTCGGGTTTGGTCCCCGCGAGCTGATGCGACTGGCAGAGAATTCGTTCCGAGCCTCCTTCCTGCCTCCCCAGGAAAAGGCCTCCTTCCTGGCCGCTTTCCGGGCCGTTCCTAGCCTGCCAGAATTGGTCTAACACGGTTTCGGCCCGCGGCTGCGGCCGTTGCCCCCGTGACCACAGTTTCCACCCGGAAAGTTCTCTTTTGTGCTCTCATGGCGATGGGGTCAGGGTAGAGTATCCTAAATGGTCTAGCTTTCTGCGGTGTCGACTCCTGCGAGCGGCAGATAAGGGCTGAGGCGCAGATGCGGATCGCGATAACAGGAGCGGGAGGAATGCTGGGGCAGGACTTGGCGGCTGTGCTGCGGCCGAACCACGAGGTGCTGGCGCTCGATCACTGCGCCTGCGATATCCTGGACGAAGCGGCGCTCCGGCGCGTGTTCTGCGAATGGCGTCCCAAGCTGGTGGTCAACTGCGCAGCTTTTACAGACGTCGATGGATCGGAATCGGACCCCGAGCGGGCCTTCGCTGTAAATGCGCGCGGGGCAGGCAATGTGGCTCGAGCGGCGGAGCAAGCGGGCGGCCGCGTCTTCTACATCAGCACGGACTACGTGTTTGACGGTGCAAAGCACGAGCCCTATGGTGAGGATGATCCAACCGCCCCGCTGAGTGCCTACGGCCGGAGCAAGCGCGAAGGGGAACGGCAGACCTTCGGCTCGAACGGAGAAGGTGCGGGCCACGCGGTCATCCGGACCTCGTGGCTCTACGGGGTCCATCGCTCGAATTTCGTTGAGAAAATCCTGGAGAAGGCGCGGCTGCCGGAGCCGAACATCCTGGCCGTAGCGGACCAGCTTTCGAGCCCCACCTGGACGCTGCACCTGGCCCGGAAGATCGCTGAGTTAGTCGGCGTCTCGGTGCGCGGTGTGCTGCACGTCGTCAACCCCGGCGCCTGTACCCGGCAGGAGATGGCGCAGGCGATTGTGGATTTGCTGCGGCAGCCAATATCAGTCGGCCCGACCTACTGGGCGAAGCTCAATCTGCCCGCGCGCCGGCCGGCCTACTCGGTGCTCGGCTGCAATCGTCTGCAGGAATTGGGCTTGGCTCCGCTGCCCGGTTGGCGAGAGGCTTTGGAGGAATATATCGAACTGCGGGGGAGCGCAAAAGCAGCTCGTTCCGTAGCATTATAGAGGTTTCCCCCGAGACGGCTGTACGTCGCCGAAGAATCGGTTGCGAGACAAACCAGGTTCGTTGAAGCCAAGCTTGACGACTTCGAGTCCGACTCCCGCTTGGAGAGACAACTAGAAAATGAGATTGGAAGCAAAAACGGTTCGTCAAATCGCTGCCTCTCGTGCATCGAAAACAAGGCGTGCAGGAAAGAGCGCGCGACGGCGAAAGAAGAAAACAACCAAAGGGGCTTTGATCAAGGGAATGTCCAAGAAGCTCCCGAGTGCGATCCTGGATAATCCCGTATTCAAAAAACGGCCCAGAGAAATCATGAAAGGCTACTCGGGAATCTATGCTCTCTATCGCAAGGATCGTTTGCATTATGTTGGACTCACTGCCAACTTGTTGGGCCGCATCAACCGGCACCTGAATGATCGGCACGCAAACAAGTGGGACGGCTTTGTTATTTTCAGAATAAAGCGGGTGGATTATCTCAAGGATATTGAAACCCTCATCACCCACTTGATCGAGATTCCCGGAAACCGCGTGAAAGGCAAAGTGCCAAGAGACGCTGATATCAACCGCCTTCTTCAAGTAATCCTACGAGAGCATAGAAGTGAGATGAAAGACATTGAGAAAGCACTGCGAAGGAAGTGAGGTGGCCGGTATGAGGCAGGTAGTGGTTTACCCCGGCGAAGATGGATACTGGGTGGTAGAGTGCCCGAGCTTGCCTGGATGTATCAGCCAAGGTAAGACGAGAGAAGAAGCCATTGACCATATCAAGGAGGCGATTCGAGGATACATCACCGCACTCGATGAGGATGGCTTGCCGGTTCCGGAGGAACATTTTGAAACCTTCGTCGTGGCCGTATGAGCAAATTGCCCTGCGTTTCCGGTCGCGTATGTGCAAGTGCGCTCCAAAAGGCTGGCTTCTATTTGAAGCGCCGGGAAGGAAGCCACATCATTTTGCGCCGCGATAACCCGTTTGCTCAGGTGGTCGTGCCCGACCATCAAGGAACTGGATAGGGGCACGTTGCGTGGCATCATTCGGCAAGCCGGTTTGGGAGTGGAAGAGTTTGTCAAGCTGCTCTAGTGCCGGGCTGTCATCGACTGCAGGACGTGCGCTTGGCTCCGCTGCCCGGTTGGCGAGAGGCTTTGGAGGAATATATCGAACTGCGGGGGAGCGCAAACTAGGTGTTCCGTGGTAAGATAGGAGTCTCCCCCGAGACGACTGTGAGTTGCCAAGAGGTCTGAAGATCTGGATCTAAAGACCGATGATTGGAGGCGGCCTCCACAGATCGAATTACCAGACTTTCAGTTATTGTCGGAAGTCCCGAGTCCGCATTGCCGATTATGGCGAAGCCGCGCATCTTTATCATTTCGCCCGTCACGCCGTACCCCGTCTATCACGGAGCAGGAAGCACGATCTACGGCTATATTCGGGCGCTGCGTCGGGATTTCGATGTCCTGTTTGCCGGGTTCTGCCCGGAGCGGTATCGCGCCCCGGCTCAGGCAGGTCTGGAACAGCTTTGCGATAAGGCCTGGCTGTTTGAGCCCCCGCTTGGACGGCGTCTCGATGCCTTTTCTCCTACGCCGTTTCTGTTCTCCAATCTCGAAAGCGATGTCATGCGCCGCGCCGTGGACCACATCCTGGACGAGGAGCGTCCGGACCTGGTGCAGGTCGAATACCTGGGGATCGCACGGTACGCCGAGCGTGCACGCTGTCCCCGCATCGTGCGCGCACACGTGCTCGAGTGGTGGCATTACTACCTGAACTGGCAGCGGACCAAAGGCTTTCGGACCCGCCTGGAAAACCTCTTCTGGTGCCTTGATTCGATCCGCCACAACCGGCGGACGCTCGCGAGCTTCGACTGGGTGCTGGTGACCTCGGTGCCGGAGCGTGACCGGGCGCTCGAACTCGTGCCGCAGGCGCGTGTTGAGGCCTTGCCGTTCCTGTTGCTCGATTGCGATTACTTCCAACCGGCACTCGACCCGCCCGCTGACCCTCAGATGGTCTTCGTCGGCTTTCTGCCGCACACGCCCAACGAGGAGGCTCTGGTCTATTTCATCCGTCAAGTGCTGCCTCTGGTTCGCTGCCAGGAGCCGCGCGCGAGCTTGGCCGTTGCGGGAGAAGGAGCTTCGAACGCCCTGCGCGGTCTGATGCACGACAACGGCGTCGTCTACCTCGATTATGTGGAGGACCTCCGCGAGACCTACCAGCGCTCCCGCGTTTGCGTGACTCCGATCAACAGCGGCGGCGGGATTCGCACCAAGATCGTCGAGGCCATGGCGGCGGGCGTGCCGGTGGTTTCGAGTTCTTTTGCGCCGGTGGGGTTGGGTGTCCAGCCCGGACATCATTTGATGGTCGAGGACGACCCGGCCCGGGCAGCCGCGGCGGTTGTGGAATTGCTGCGTGACGACGACCGCTGGCGCCGCATGCAGCTTGCAGCCCGCGGCCTGGTCGAAAACTGTTTCAGCCTCGAACGCGTCGGTCCGCGCATCCGCGCGCGCTACCGGCAGTTTCTCGAAGAGGCGGCATAGAGCGGAGCCGAAAACGGCTTTTGCAATTGCAGCAGAGAAAAATCATCTACGTCGCCGCAGCGCCTCCAGGCGAGGCCGCGGCGGACCTGCGCCGCCTGGGCCTGCTGGCGGAGGACGGTTCTCGGCGCGATTCACTGTGCGTGGTTATCCCTCGCCGTCACGCTGAGGAGCTGCAGTCCCGGGCCTCGTTCCCGAAACACATCCTGCTGGGCTACCATCCCGTCTCTGCTGCCTGGCTTTGGGCCCGGCTGATGGTCTTCCTGGGACTTTGCGGAGAGAATGAGATCGTTGTCTATTCCCCCCCCGGACAGTCACGTGGTTTAAAGTTGCTGGCCTTGGCTCTGCGGGGGCGGGTCAGTTTCTCCGCCGGGCAAGGACCCTGTGTTCCGTTCAGTCTCGGGGCCGTGCTGCAGGCTGCCTGGCGGCAACGGTTTGCCGCCCGCGGACCCATTTGCCTCATCGGCTCCGCTTCCCCGGACACGCTGCAGAAGATTCTCACCGATGTCCGCAGGCGGTATCCGGACGCTCCAGTTCACGGAGTCCTGCCCGCGTCACTCGCGGAAACGACCCGCGGCCTGGATTCTCTTGAGGTGGCCTCGTCCAGACTGCGGACCTACTGCCGGCTGTTGTCCCGGTGCCTCGGACCGGCACGATTCCGGCGCATCATCCTGCCTTGGACGAATGAGAGGTTTACCGCGCTGTGGTGGGCGGCTTGGCTGCTTCCACTGTGGCGCCTCGAAATCTACAACGCAAACCTGGGCGCATTCCCGGGGCGGCATCCAGGACATTCCCTGCGGCATGGTCTCTGGAGGCTCCGGGAGCATGCCGAACGATCGTACCAGCGGAGTCAGCGCCGCCGCCAGGAGAAGGTGGAATACCACCGATCGTTGCCGGTTGGGGTGATCGGCTCCGCTTCGGGCTTCTACCTGCAAACGATCCTTCTGGATCTGCGGAAGAGATACTCCGGCGTGAAGGTGCATGCGATTTTGCCGCCGTCCCTGGAAGCTCCTGCGGATGGGATGTTTGATCGCATCACCGTGCTTCGGGGAGGTTTTTTCGCAGCTTGGGTGCAGGCGTGGGGGTTCGTGGCGCGCACGAAGCATCAGGTTTGGATCGTCCCCTGCACCAATGAATCGTACTCTCGCATGAAAGTGCTGGCGTTTCTCCTCCCCTTGCGGTCTCGCCAGATTTATAACGAACTCGCGGACCGATTCGCAGCCCGCGAGCTGCGGACGTTTTGCGGACACTGCCTGTGGCGACTGCGCGATCACCTGTCCTACCAGCTCGTCGCCGGAGCTGTCGGGAGCAACTGGTTTGTGCGGTTGGGGCATCTCTTCCTCTATTCCGGGCGGCTGCTGGCCGGTGCGGCAGCCTTGTGGCGGGTCCGTCTGCATTCCGGTCGCGCCATCCAATCCGCGATCGCGGCTCCTCGCATGGACTTGTTGCTCCTGAACAGGTACGGCGACGGGCGGGACTTTCTGGATTCAGGCCGGACACTTCCTTCCGCCCCTTCCAACGAGTCCGTTCGTGCGGTGCAGGTTCCCGTGAACAGTTCCTTCCGTCAATTGAATGATGCCATCCGTTCCGCCTTTGATGACCGTGCTGCCCAGGTTCCCGGAACTGACGGACCTCGACGGTGAAGCGGTCCTCTTCGGGCTGCTGCTTCGGGGCCCTGACGGACTGGTTTGGAGTCTTGACAAAGCCGCCCGGTAGCATCGTGGACTGGACTGCCTGGGAGGGCGATGCGCTCCCCCGGCTCTGCGTGGTATTCGACTGCAGGATTTTCTCCCAAACCGGCTATTTCATTGCGGATTCGGGTATCATGGAGGCTTGGGGAGAACGCCGCATTCAGTAGCCGTTGCGGCCACTAGACTGGCGTTCGGTTTGCAACCGCAGTGTCACGGCCACTCACCCGGCGGTCCGTTTTGAGCATTCCATGGCGTCATGGGAAGTAACAGAGGGAATTTGAAGGTGAGCCATCTCCATCGTGCGGCAGTTTGCTTGGTGGCGGCCTGCCTGCTCCCGGTTTTTGCTATCCCCGCCCAGGCACAAGCGGCGGACTTCGCTCCTTTTGAGAGTGGCGAGCGGCTCGTCTACCGCCTCCTGTGGCCTAGTGGCATCCCCCACGGAGAAGCCGTTTTCGAGGTTTCCTTGCAGGGCGACGATCTGCATTTTCAGGCCGTCGTGGAAGCGAGCTTGCCGCAATACAGGTTCAGTAGCCTGTTTTCGGCCGTCGCTGCACGGGATGGTCTCTGCTCGCGCCGGTTTCACCAGAAAATTCAGGAAGGGTCGAAAACCACGGAAGAGTCTCTGGAGTTTGACCAGGCGGCGCACCAGGTCCGCCGCATCCAGGACCGCAATACCACCACCGCCGCGATTCCGGAGTGCGCACGGGACCCGCTGACCTTTCTTTACTACGTCCGAAGCCGCATGGCGGCGGGACAGCCGGTCGATTTGGGCACTATAACCTATGGAAGGCAGATCGCCCTGCAACTCAGCCCGGGCGAATCCGGAACGCTTTCGATGAGCGGCACATCCCGGCAGGGTGAGAAATTTGTGGTCCGCTTCCCGGCCCGCTCTGGGGAGCGCACTATTGAGGTCTGGTTTTCCACTGATGCCGCCCGCATACCGCTTCAGTTCACTGTTCCAACCGCTCTCGCCGATTTCATAGCCGAGCTGGAATAGAGCCCTCAGTGCGGCGGCCTGCTTGCTCGCGCGCTCGGATTGGATTGTCTGCTAAACTCCCTTCATGCGCATCGCTTTCTTCACGCCCTTGAGTCCCGTACGCTCGGGTATCGCCGACTACAGCGAAGCGCTGCTGCCGCACTTGGCGGCTCGCACCGGGCCGATTGACGTCTTTACCGAAGACCCGCCTGCCAATCGCCCGACGCAGCCGAACATCTGCATTCACTCCGTCGAAGCCTTCGAGCATGAGGCAGAAGCGGCTCCCTACGATGTCGTCCTCTACCAGATGGGGAACAATCCGTTTCATGTCGCGATCTACGAGCAGGCGCTGCGGATTCCGGGTGTGGTGGTGTTCCACGAGTTCAACCTGCATCACTTGCTCGCGGCGGTGACCATCGCACGGGGAGATTGGGACTCCTACTTGCATGAAGTCGAATACAACGGTGGCGCAGCGGCCCTCGAATGGGCGCGGCAGGCCCGGGCAGAGGTGCGCCAGCCGGACTACGACGGCCTCCCCATGAACCGCCGCCTGCTCGAACGCAGCCGCGGCATCGTCGTCCACAGCGACTACATGGTCCGCAGGCTCCATCAGGCTGGATGCCGGCTCCCGGTTCGCAAGATTCCCCACGGCGTTGAGGTTCCCGACGTGGATCGTGTGGCGGCGCGACGACGGTTAACCGAGCTCACCGGACTGCCGTTCGACGAATCCACGCCCGTGTTCGGCATCTTTGGCTTCCTCAAGCCATACAAACGAATTCATGAAGTGCTCCGCGCCTTTGCCCGTTTGTGCTCGACGCACCCGCAGGCGCGCATGGTGTTGGTCGGCGAGGAGCACCCCCACTGCCCGCTACGTCCTCTGATTGCCGAACTCGGCATCGAACGCGCGGTCGGGGTCACGGGATACGTGGCGATCGAGGATTTCACGACCGGGATCGCGGCCTGCGACGTCTGCCTCAACCTGCGCTGGCCCACCGTCGGTGAGACCTCAGGCAGCCTGCTGCGGGCTTTGGCGCTCGGCAAACCCACGCTGGTTTCCGAAGTCGGCGCGTTCATCGAATACCCGGACGATGTTGTGATCAAGATTCCGGTGAGCCATCGCGAAACGGACTGGCTGCACGAGTACATGCGGGTGCTGCTCGATGACCGGTCGCTGGCGCGGGCCCTGGGCGAGCGCGCACAGGCCTACGCGGCCGAGGTTTGCTCCTGGCCCGAAGTTGCCGCCCAGTACGCCGGGTTTCTTGCGGAAATGGTTTCCGGACAGCTTGCAGAACTGAAGCGGAACCCGATGGAAAAGCCCTTTCCGGGGAATGGAACGCCTCCCCTGGCGAAGGCAGCCGTTCGCCTTGCAACCGGGGACGACTTGGAAGACTATATTGTCAGCTTTTCGCACGACTCGCCGTTGATGGAAGACTACGTGCTGACGCACCTCCAGCGGTTGGTCCACACCGTGGGGATTACTCCGCCGGGTGGTCCGAACGACCGCGTACTGGAGCTCGGCTGCTACATGCAGATGACTCCGGCGCTCTCTGCGCGCCTCGGGTACGGCGAAGTCTTCGGCTCCTACTTCGGTCCCGTGGGCCGGCGCCACGAGCAATCCGTCACTTCCTCGAACGGCGAGACGTTCTCTTGCCGCATCGATCTGTTTGATGCCGAGCGGGACCGCTTCCCGTATCCCGACGAGCACTTCCGAACCGTGCTCTGTTGCGAGTTGCTGGAACACCTCGCCAACGACCCGATGCACATGATCACGGAGATCAACCGCATCCTGGCGCCCGGTGGCTGGCTGATCCTGAGCACCCCGAACATCACCAGCCTGCGCAGCGTGGACGCCGTCTTGCAAGGCTACCATCCGGAGTTGTTTTCCGCCTACATCAAGCCCAACCCCGACGGTTCCGTGGACCCGCGCCACAGCCGCGAGTACGCCCCGCGGGAAATCGTTCTGCTGGTCAAATCCGGCGGCATGCAAGTCGACCTGCTGGAAACGGGGGAATACCGCGAAACGCCCGCCCATCTCGACAGAGTGCGCAAGCTTGTGGAATCGAGCGGCGGTTCGCTCGACCTGCGCGGCGAAGTGATCTATTGCCGCGCGCGGAAAACTGGCCCGGTCCACGACCGCTGGCCCAAGGAACTGTATTACTCTCCGTAACGCCAAAGGGGATTCCCAGCGGGTGCGCGTTGCCGGATCAGTCTCGCAAAGACTAGGATTGGTAGCGGAGCATCATCGAAGTGGAGGCATAGCACTGTGACTCGATCACTTTCGCTGCTCGCCGCGCTGGCGGCGATTGCGATGAGCGCGCAAACCCAACAGGAGCAGGCCATCAACATCTACCAGCCCGACGTGCTGGAGTGGAAGGAAGGCCCCGCCGCGCTGCGCCCGGGCGCCAGAATGGCGGTGGTCAAGGGCGATCCAACGAAGCCGGGCTTGTTCACGATGCGCCTATGGTTCCCCGCCGGCTACCGGGTGGACCCGCACTGGCATGTTGCCGACGAGCACGTCACCGTCATCTCCGGCGCCTTGCACATCGGCATGGGCGAGCGCTTTGACCGCGAAATGGGAAAGCCCGTGCCGGAGGGGGGCTTCATGTGGATGCCTGCCGGCACGCGGCACTTTGGCTGGACCGAACAGGAAACCGAGATTCAACTGCACGGCATCGGACCGTGGGTTGTCAACTACATCAATCCAGAGGATGATCCCAGAAGGCCCGGACAGCAATGAGCAGCGCGGCCTCGTCCGCACAATCTGTCGGAGTCTTTGGCGCGCGCCGCGCCGGGCAACTGTTCATCCGTCTGTTTACCTATCCCGTCCGGACCCTGCTGCGCCACCGGGCGCTCATCTCCTCCATGGTGCGCCGGGACATCGTCGGGCGCTACCGCGGATCAGTCGGCGGGAGCTTATGGACCCTGATTCATCCCCTGCTGCTGATGGTGGCGTATTACTTCGTCTTCGCCGTCGTGCTGCAGGTACGGTTTCGGCCGGGGGCGGGCTCGGGCGAGTTCGTCTTCTACTTCCTCTGCGGCATGCTGCCGTGGCTGGCCTTCAGCGAGGCCATCGGGCGTTCCCCGAACGTGATCCTGGAGAACTCGAACTTCGTCAAGCGCGTAGTGTTTCCGCTCGAGATTCTGCCGCTCAACCTGACCCTGACTGGCTTGGTGACGGAGCTTTTCGCGCTGCTGATTTTCTTCGGAGCGGTGCTCGGCGCCGGACGCGAGCTCGGCTGGACGGCACTCTATTTCCCGCTGATCCTGCTGCCGCAAGTGCTGCTCACGGCCGGCGTATGCTGGTTCCTGGCGGCGCTCGGCGTGTTTTTGCGCGACATCGGGCAGGTGATGGGATTCATCCTGACGGTCTGGTTTTTCACAACGCCCATCTGCTATCCCGCAAGCGCCCTGCCGGAAGACTGGCTGTGGCTGTTTGAGAAGAATCCCATGTACATCATCGTCGAGGCTTACCGCGCCGTGTTGCTCGAAAGCTCCGCCCCGGCCTGGACCCCATTGGCTGCGCTGTGGGCCGTGGCGATTGCGGCGTTTTGTCTCGGATACGCTTGGTTTTACAAGGTCCGAAAATCCTTTGCGGATTTGATTTGACCTCATGACGCCTGCGATTGAAGTGCGCAACGTCACCAAGATGTACCGCGTCTACCCCGCGCCCAAGGAGCGTCTGAAAGAGATTCTGCTGCTCAACCGGCGGCGGTTTCATCAGGAATTCTGGGCGCTCGAAGGCATCAGCTTCGACGTCCGGCGCGGTGAAGTCTTCGGCATTGTGGGACCCAACGGCTCGGGCAAGAGTACGCTGCTGGAAATTGTCACCGGCACCCTCGAACCGACCGGCGGGCAGGTCATCACGCAAGGCCGCATCGCGACGCTGCTCTCGCTCGGGGCAGGCTTCAATCCCGAGTTCACGGGTCGGGAGAACGTCTTCCTGCATGGCGAGATCATGGGCCTCTCACGCGACGAAGTGGCCCGCAGCGTTCCCGAGGTCGAACGCTTCGCCGAGATTGGCGAGTTCATGGACCGCCCGGTGAAGACCTACTCGACCGGCATGTCCCTGCGCCTGGCCTTCGCCGCCGCCATCCACGTGGAGCCGGAAATCCTGGTCGTGGACGAAGTCCTGGCAGTGGGCGACGCCATCTTCGTCAACCGCTGTGTAAAGAAGTTCGAGGAATTTCGCCGCCGCGGCGTCACGGTATTGCTGGTTTCGCACGATGTCGGGCTGGTGAAGCTGCTGTGTGACCGCGCCATGTTGCTCTATCGCGGGCGCTCGCTGGCGCTCGGCGACCCCAGCGAGGTCGTCAACCGCTACAACGGCTTGGTGCTCGAACGCCAGCGGGAGTTTGCCGAGGCCAATCCACCGTCCACCCTGGAGCAGCACGTGATCCAAACGGCTGGCGCCCCGGCTCCCTCGGGACACCCGGAACCAATGCTTTACAGTTTCCGTCACGGCGACCGCCAGGCCGAGGTCGTGCGCGCCGAGTTGCTGAACGAGACCGGAAAGCCGGCCCGCGCCTTTTGCTCGGGGGAAACGATGCAGGTGCGTGTCGAAGTCAGGTTCCGCGAGCCGCACCCGCGCCCCGTCGTGGGCATCATGATCCGCACGCGCATCGGCATGGAAGTTTACGGAACCAATACGGAGCTCGAGCAGGCGGGGCCCGGTCCGGCCGCGCGCGGCGATTCGATCGAGGTTACCTTCGAATTTGCCTGCCGGCTGACGGCGCAGGAGTACACGCTCACTGTCGCTACGCAATCACACGATGGGACCAGCCATGACTGGCTCGACGATGTCCTGGTGTTCCAGGTGGTGGATACGCGGCGCGCTGCCGGCGTTGCCAATCTGGAAGCCTGCGTGCGCTCCCGCAAGCTGTCGGCCCGCTCCCCGATTTCCGCCTAGGCCGCCCGGAGGAGCCACGGCGTGTTTTCTGTCTGTGGCTTTTGCGATGGCGTTCGCTGCAAAGGAGGCTTGTTTCACGATGTCGCATACCGAGACCAACTCCGGCCTCGCCGCGCCGCTTAGCGCCGTCCGGGAGCAGATTCGGAAGCGGGTGTCGGACGCTGCCCCGGAGGTCCCCGAGGCCGCTCCGGTGCCGATCGAGCAGTTGCGGCAAGCCGCCCGATCGGCCCGCTCATTGGCCTCCGCCATCGGAACCGTTAACCCCCGTCCGGCAGGTCTCGTCAACAGCGCCGTGCAAGCCGTGAAGGAAGCTGTCGCACGGCTCCTCAACTGGCATGTCCGCCCGCAGCGGGAGTTCAACCACGCCGCCGCTGAGTGTTGCCTGAAGACCGCTGATCTTCTGGAATCCACCAACCGTAGTCTCGCCCTGCTGGCCGCATCCTTTCAGCCCTACTCCCGCCGCTACCAGGAACTGGCCGGGGAGCTCGACCGCATCCCGGAGCGGCATGAGCACCAATTGGCTGAGCTCTCACAGGAGCTGGAAGAAAAAATGAAGCACCAGCGCTGGGCGCTCGAAGGAATGCTCCACCGCCAGAAACACGAGCTCGGGAAGGTGCTGCGCGGCGAGCTCCAAGAGGAACTGCGCGTCCTCCGCCAACGCGTGGCGGCGCAGGCCAAAGCCGGAGAAGTCAGCGTCGCCGGCGGTGGGGCTGCGCACGAGACCAGGCCGGGGGCTGCAGCCGGTCCTGTCGTTGATTACTTTCAATTCGAGCGCAGCTTTCGGGGCACGGAAGAAGAGATTCGAGCCCGGCAGAGCTTCTATATACCCTTTTTTCAGGGAAAGAAAAACGTGCTCGACATCGCCTGCGGTCGCGGAGAATTTCTGGAGTTGATGCGGGAGTTGCACGTCCCGGCGCGCGGCGTGGACCTCGATGTCGACATGGCCGGCCGCTGCCGGGAGAAAGACCTCGACGTTGTACGCGCCGACGTATTCGCCCATCTCGCGGAAATTCCCGACGACTCACTCGACGGGATCTTTTCCGCGCAGTTCGTCGAGCACCTGCCTGCCGAGGCCTACGCCGGTCTGATTGCGCAAAGTGCGCGGAAGCTCGCCCCCGGCGGCGTGCTGGCCATTGAGACACCCAACCCCGAGTGCCTCGCCATCTTCAGCCAGACGTTTTTCCTGGACCCCACGCACGTGCGGCCCATCCCGCACAGCCAGCTCCGGTTTCTGTTCGCCGAGGCGGGGTTGACGAACATCACGGCGCATTTCCTCTCGGCCGCCGGGGCCACGCTGCCGCTCATCCCCCCTCTGACTTCCCGCGTCATCGAACCGGATCTCTTGCGAACCTGGAACGACTCCGTTGCCCGCTTCAACGAGACCTTTTTTGGTGGCATGGACTACGCCGTCATTGGCTACCGGCCCGGAAACTAGACCATTTTCACCCATGCACCGTCCGCAAGGCCCGAAACGCCCCTTTTTTTAGTGTTTTTATAGTGAATTTGGTATTCCGAAGGAACGGAAGGAACCGCAAGAACCGAATCTACCGCAGGAACCGAAAAACGCCGGAAACGGCCGTGTTCTATCTCCCAGGCATAAGCCGAATGCCCCGATAGCATCGGCGTGCCGGAGCTGAACGGCAGGTCAGCCCTCAGCTTCGCGGAAGAACTGGCCCATCAAGCGGAACTTCTGGTACCGTTTTTCGAGCAACTCGGAAACCGGCAGGGTTTGCAGTTCACGTAGCGCCTGTTCAAGAACCGGGTCCAGCAATTGGAACATGCGGTCGGGGTCGGTGTGCGCGCCGCCGGGCGGTTCCGGGACGATATGGTCCGTGACCCCCATCTCCTGCAAATCCTGGGCGGTCATCTTGAGAGCTTCGGCGGCCTGCTCGGCCTTGCCACTGTCCCGCCAGGTGATCGAGGCGCAGCCTTCGGGCGAGATCACGCTGTAGACGGAATTCTCAAGCATCAGAACGCGGTCGCCCACAGCAATCGCCAACGCCCCCCCGCTGCCGCCTTCTCCAGCCACGGTCACGATAATGGGCACGGGGAGCCGCACCATCTCCCGTAAATTGTGTGCGATGGCCTCGGCCTGCCCGCGTTCCTCGGAGTCGATTCCCGGATACGCCCCGGGCGTATCCACAAACGAGAATATCGGCCGGTGAAACTTCGCCGCCATGCGCATGACGCGTAGCGCCTTGCGATATCCTTCCGGCTTCGGCATCCCGAAGTTGTGCTTCAGTTTTTGTTGTGTGTCGTGTCCCTTCTGGTGGCCGATGATCGTCACCGGCTCGCCGTGAAACCAGGCCATCCCGGCCACCAGAGCCGGATCGTCACTAAAGACACGGTCGCCGTGGGTTTCCGTAAAGTCCTGAAAGAGGTGTTGCACGTAGTCGAGAGTTTGCGGCCGTTGCTGGTGCCGCGCGATCTGGACGCGGTTCCAGGCGGAGGGCTTCTGCCGGTCGAGCGTTTCATGGAGCCGGTCGACCTGACGGCGTAGCTCTCGGATGCGCCGCTCGGTGTTCTCGGGCGAGGATCCCTTGCCCAGTTCCTCGATTTCCTGCTCGACTCTTCTCAGTTCTTCACGGGCTTCTTCGGAGTCCAATGGAATTCTTTACCTTCGAAAATATCGGGCCGAAAGGCCTCCTGCTGCTTAGATCAACCGCACGGAATTTCTGCCGCAGATTTCCTGCACGCGGGAAACGAACTCCGCGTCGGGTCGGACCCGGGTGTCTGGTTCAAGCAGCGCTTCAAAATCTCCCCCGCGTTCGAGCTCGAACCGCACCATCGCCTCTCCGGGTTTCTCGTCTAACACTTCGAGCAGACGGCGGGCGGTGCTCCCATTCTGCTTTTCCGGGTGGCCTAATCGCACCCGGATCACCACGGCCTTGGCCAGCGCCGGCTCGACCGAATCCAGCGGCGCCAGGTCGGAGACGATCACCCGCGGCGGCGCGTTCTCCTCGACCTGCAGTCGGCCTTTTACGAATACGATCGCGTCCTGTTGCCACAGGTTGCCGAGGCGGCGGAACGCTTCCGGGAAAACCAGCAACTCAACGCCGCCCTTCAAATCTTCCAGAGTGCCCGTGGCGTAGAGCTCCCCCCGTTTGGACCGCGCCGTCCGCACGGCGACGAGGATGCCTGCAGTGGTGACTTCTTGCTGGGAAGGCAGTTCGGCAAGGCAAGTCGTTTCGATGGTTCCGAGATCGCGGAGCTTGGCTTCGTAATCGCGCAAAGGATGTCCTGTCAGGTAAAGCCCCAGCACTTCCTTTTCCCCGGCCAGTTTTTGTGATTCGGGCTGGTCAGGAACCTCGGGCAGAGGGGCAGGTTCGAAGGCCTGTTGGCCGGTGGCTCCGAACAGGTCATGCTGGCCGGATTCGCGGGTGCGCTGGAGCTTCTGCCCGGCATCCATGGCACGGTCAATCACGGCGAACAACTGTGCGCGGCTGGCGCCCCAGCCATCTTTCTCCCGGCCTGTCTCTCCATCTTCTCCGCTGTCCATGGCGCCGGCCTTGACCAGGCTTTCGAGGACTCGTTTGTTGAGCGCGCGCGCGTCCACCCGTTCGCAGAAATCAAAGACGGATGCGAACCGGCCGCCCTCCTGCCGGGCTGCAACGATGGCGTCCATGGTATTGCGGCCGACGTTCTTGATGGCGCCCAGGCCGAAGCGGATGGCTTTGCCCGCCGGGGAGAAATGCCAGAACCCGGTCTGCACGTCGGGCGGCAAAAGCGGGATGCCGCGGTCGCGGCATTCGTTCACGTATTGGACAATCTTGTCGGTGCTGCCGGTTTCACATGTTAGCAGCGCCGCCATGAACTCGACCGGGAAGTGTGCCTTGAGATAGGCCGTCACGTAGGCGAGCACGGCGTAGGCTGCGGAGTGGGATTTGTTGAATCCGTAGCCCGCGAACTGCTCCATGAGATCGAAGACGCGGATGATTTTCTGCTCCGGGTAGCCGCTCTCGACAGCCCCTTGAACGAAGCGGTCGCGCAGAGCCGCCATCTCCTGCGGCTTCTTCTTGCCCATGGCGCGCCGGAGCAGGTCGGCCTGGCCCAGGCTGAAGCCCGCGAGGCGATTGGCGATCTGCATGACCTGTTCCTGGTAGACGATCACGCCGCAGGTCTCGGAGAGGATATCTTCGAGCTCCGGCAGATCATAGGTAATCGGTTTCTGGCCCTGCTTGCGCGCGATGAAATCGTCAATCATGCCGCCCTGGATCGGCCCGGGGCGATAGAGCGCGTTCAAGGCGGTCAGGTCTTCGAGCTGTGTTGGCCGGTAACGCCGCAGAATATTCCGCATCCCGTTCGACTCAAACTGAAAGACGCCGCTTGTCAGACCGTTCGAGAAGATTTCATACGTAGCCGCGTCGTCAAACGGAATACGGTCGAGATCGAGCCGCTCGCCCCGCGTGGTCTCGATCATCTTGAGCGTGTCGTCAATCACGGTCAGCGTGGTGAGCCCGAGGAAGTCCATCTTGAGCAGGCCGATCGCCTCCAGACCCTTCATATCGAACTGCGTGACGATTTCATTCTTGTTCGTCTTGTAAAGCGGCACCAATTGGTTCAGCGGCTGCGGAGAGATGACGACTCCGGCGGCGTGCGTGGAGGCGTGGCGCACCATGCCTTCCAGTTTCTGGGCCACCCCCACCAGTTCCTTGATCCGGGGCTCGCGCTCGACGAGATTGGCCAATGGCGGGGACTGCTTGAGCGCGTGCTGCAGCGAGATGTTCAACTGGTTGGGCACCAGCTTGGCGAGCCGGTCGGCCTCCCCGTAAGGAATCTCCATGGCGCGCGCGACGTCCTTGAGCGAGGCCTTGGCAGCCAGGGTCCCGAAGGTGATGATCTGCGCCACGTTTTCGCGGCCGTACTTCTGTGTAACGTATTCGATGACCTCGCCGCGGCGGTTCATGCAGAAGTCGATGTCGATGTCGGGCAGGGAAATGCGCTCCGGATTCAGAAAGCGCTCAAACAGCAGGTTGTGCTGCAAGGGGTCGAGATCCGTGATGCCCAGCGCATAGGCGACCAGGCTCCCCGCAGCCGATCCCCGCCCCGGGCCGACTGGAATCTTGCGTTCCTTGGCGAAGCGCACGAAGTCCCAGACGATCAGAAAGTAGCCGGAAAACTGCATCTGCTGTATGGTTCGGATTTCGCGCTCCAGGCGTTCGCCGTACTCGCCCATGCTGCGGCGGAGCCGGCCGCGGCCGGCGAGCTCTTCCAGACGTGCCCGCCGCTGTTCGAATCCCTGGCGGGTCACTTTCTCGAAGTAGCTGTCGAGCGTTTCACCCGCCGGAACTCCGAAGTTCGGAAACGGGTTGGTGACCTTCTCAAGCTGCAACTCGCAGCGCTCGGCGATCTGTACGGTGCGTGCGAGTGCCTCGGGGAGCTCCGCAAAGACGCGGCCCATTTCCTCGGCCGACTTGACGAAGAACTGGTTGTTGGCGAACCGCAGGCGCTTGGAATCTCCGCGCGTACGGCCGGTCTGAATGCAGAGCAAAATGTCGTGTGCCTCGGCATCGTCCTCGCAGAGGTAGTGGGAATCGTTGGTGGCGACGAGCGGAATGCCTGTCTGGTTGGACAACTCGACGAGGTGCGGGTTGATGCGTTTTTCCTGCTCGAGCCCCTGATCCTGCATTTCTAGGAAGAAATGGTCCTTCCCGAAGATATCCTGAAACTGATAGGAGACGCGGCGGGCTTCGTCCATGTTCTCCGCGAGCAGCGCTTCGGCCACTTCGCCGCGCAGGCAGGCCGAGAGACCGATCAGCCCCTCGGAGTGCCTCGCCAGAAGTTCCTTGTCAATGCGCGGCTTGTAGTAGAAGCCTTCGAGATAGCCCGAGGAAACAAGCTGAATCAGGTTCCGATAGCCCGTCTGGTTGGCGCATAACAAGACGAGGTGATTATAATGATCGCTTTCGTCGCGGCAGAAGCGGCCTTTCTGCGAGATGTACGCTTCGCAGCCGATGATGGGCTTGATCCCTTGGGCTGTCATGGCGCGATGGAACTCGACCGCCGCAAAGAGGTTGCCGTGGTCGGTCACCGCCATGGCTGGCATTCCCAGTTCGACCGCGCGGGCCACCAGATGCTTAATCTGGCAGGCCCCGTCCAGAAGGCTGTAATCAGTGTGCAGGTGCAGATGGACGAATGGGTTCTCCGGCATGGCAGGATGATAGCAGATCGGAATTGAGAAGTCAGGGGCCGGCCCCGGAGAGGGGAAGCGGTAGAGAATGGCGCTGTATCTGGTAACGGGCGGAGCGGGCTTCATCGGCTCGGCGGCCGTGCGGGAGCTGCTGCGGCGCGGCGAGCGCGTGCGCGTGGTGGATAATTTTCTCACCGGGCGGCGGAAAAACCTGGAGGAAGTACTGCCGCAGATCGAGCTGCGGGAGCTCGATATCACGGATCTCCCGCGCTTGCGCCCGGCTTTTGACGGGGCAGACTACGTGCTGCACCTGGCGGCTCTGCCGTCGGTTCCGCGCTCCGTCGAGGACCCGGTTACGAGCCATCGCGTGAATATCGACGGCACGCTCAACGTGCTGCTGGCGGCGCGGGACGCCCGGGTCCGGCGGGTCGTCTACGCCGCTTCCTCGTCCGCCTATGGAGACACGCCGACGATGCCGAAACAGGAGTCCATGGACCCGAACCCGATCTCTCCCTACGGCGTGACCAAGCTGACGGGGGAGTACTATGCCCGCGTCTTCACGCGTGTGTACGGGTTGGAGACTGTGAGTGTGCGCTACTTCAACGTGTTTGGACCCCGGCAAGATCCCACCTCTCCCTACTCCGGCGTACTGTCGGTTTTCATCATCGCCCTGCTCGAAGGCCGGGCCCCCACCATTTTCGGCGACGGCGAACAGTCGCGCGATTTCACTTACGTGGACAACGCGGTCACCGCCACCCTGCTGGCTTGCACGGCCCCCGGAGTGGCGGGAATGGTGTTAAACGTCGCGATCGGGGAGCGGGTTACCCTGAACCAGGTGTATGCCGTGTTGCGCAAAATCACGGGCGCAACCATCGAACCCGTCTACGGCCCTCCGCGCCCGGGCGACATCCTGCATTCGCTCGCCGACATCCGCCAAGCCCGCGAAGCGCTGAGTTACGAGCCGAAGGTGCTGCTGGAAGAAGGCTTGCAGCATACGGTTGCGTGGTACAAGGAAAACCGGGAACGATTCTATCAGGGCAAACCCTAGCCCTCTTCCTTCCGAAAGACCCAGCCGGCGCAGCCGATTCCGTCCTTCGTGTTCACGCGAGCGGGAACGCCGGGAACCACACGATAGGGAATGATGTTGGCGGGTTTCCGCACCCACAACATCATGCGATAGTAGCCGGGGCCGCAGTTGCCTGCCGGAATCGCAAAACGGAACTGCCGGCGTCCGCGGTTAAAACTCATCCGCCAAGGTGGCACCTTGGTGCACGGCCGGCCGGCGGGGTCCGTATAGGAATAGGTCTGGTTGAGCTGTTCGACCGTGCGCTGTTGCAATGCTCCCTCGTAAAACAGGACGCTGTAAAACGGGCCGAAGTCCTCCTGCAAGACTTCCCCGCGGACTTCGATGGAACGCCGGGGAAGCTCTAAGGGGAACGGCCCCTCCAGCCGGACGTAGCGGTTCAGGAACAACTGCGTCATCGCCAGGTCGCCTCCGACCACCGCAAACCCGATGCCGACGTGCGTATGGGCGGGACCGAGAATATTCTGGCGGTGCCCGTCGAGCGGAGGTTCTTCGTTCACCATGCGTTCGTGCGCTTCGAGCAAGTGAGGGAGGATCGCCTCCGGATCTGTCGGGATCGGGTCGGGATCGATCGAGAAGATTTTCACCTGCGAGGCGTTCTCCTGCACGTAATCGAGGCCGCCGGCGAGGTGGTAACGGTGGTAGGGAAGCAGACCCTGCTGGTTCCAGTGCGAAAGGTACTTGCGCGCAGCCATCTGCTGGCAGTGCCGGTCGCCGACCTGGGAGCTGAGCAAATCGAACTCCACCGGTCCCAGGCCGTTCGCTTCCCGGTCGCGGTTGATTTGCGCGACCACGGCGAGGCGGGTCTGGTAATAGGGATCGTCCATCTCGGGCGACTCGGCCGTGCGTTCGGAAACGGGCGGCTCCGGCGCGGCTTCTTCCTGCCAGGACCGGGCGGGATGGATTACCGGGTTGAATGGAAAATTCGGCATCAGCGGTTCGTTCGGGCCGTTCCGGGCAGCCGGGTCTCCTGCTACTCGGCTGCCGCCGTCAGCGTCAGCAACACCTTGCGCTGCCGTGGCCGGTTGTCGAAGTCAATCAGAATGATCTGCTGCCATGTGCCGAGCGAGAGCCGCCCGCCGGAAATGGGAACGCAGAGACTGGGTTTGAGCAGCGCGGCCCGCAGATGCGCATAGCCGTTACCGTCGCCCCAGGCTTCGTTGTGTGCGTAGCCCGCGTCCATGGGAGCGATCTGATCGAGAGCGCGCTGCAGGTCCTTCAAAGCGCCTGGCTCGAACTCAATAGTGGTCAATGCCGCTGTCGAGCCGGAAACGAACAGGTGCGCCACGCCATCGCGCAGCACCGCCTTGGCGACCGCTTTCTGCACCTCGGGCGTGATGTCCCGAATCTCGTTAAAGCCCTGGGTAGAAAATCGCAACTCCATGCTGCTTCAGTATAACAAACGGGCCCCCGGCGGGCGCGGGCAAGTTTGTTCCGCCGGGGCCGGGTGCTACAATCATTTTTCCCTGCTTGCGAGACGGAAGAAAGGAGAGAGGACTCTTTGCGCTGGAGTCAGTTGACGATTCCCACGCTGCGCGAAACCCCTGCAGATGCCGAGGTGCCGAGCCATCAGTTCCTGCTGCGCGCCGGATACATCCGCCCGCTGGCCTCGGGCATCTACAGCTACCTGTTTCTGGGACAGCGGTCCTTGTTGAAGATCACGGCGATCGTGCGGGACGAAATGGACCGCATCGCGCAAGAGTTCTACCTCCCGGTGTTGCACCCGGATGAGTTGTGGCGCGAAAGCGGGCGCTGGGACGTCATGGGCGAAACCATGTTCCGCCTCCAGGACCGCGGCAAGCGCTGGTTGTGCCTCGGCATGACGCACGAAGAAGTGATGACTGACCTCGCGCGGCGGGAGTTGCGTTCCTACCGGCAGTTGCCGCAGAGCTGGTACCAGATTCAATCGAAGTTCCGAGATGAGCCGCGCCCGAAAGGCGGTCTCCTGCGTACCCGCCAGTTCACCATGAAGGATTCCTACTCTTTCGATCTGGATGAGGAGGGTCTGCGCCGAAGCTATCAGAAGCATTACGATGCCTATTGCCGCATCTTTGACCGCTGCGGTCTGCAGTACATCGCTGTCGAAGCGCGCTCCGGGGCAATGGGCGGTTCCCGGTCGCATGAGTTTATGCTTGTCTCCGAGAGCGGCGAGGACCGCATCGCATGCTGTCCGGCTTGCGGTTATGCGGCGAACCTGGAGAAGGCCTCCTCGCGGATTCCGGAGGTCTCGGATGCAGAGGCAGGCCCGCCGGAAAAGTTTCCTACGCCGGGGCAGCGAACCATAAACGACTTGGCTCGGTTTGCCGGATTGCCGCCGACCCGCTTGCTGAAGACCTTGGTCTATTTCTCCGTTGGGCGCGCCGGCGAGACTCCCGTTTTGGTTCTGCTGCGGGGAGACCACCAACTGAGCGAAAGCAAGCTCTCGGACCTGTTCCCGGGAACGGAACTCCGCCCGGCTCATCCGGAGGAAATCCGAACCCTGATGGGGGCTGCGGCGGGGTCATTGGGTCCGGTGGGAGTTCAGGGCAAGCGAATTCTGGCGGACCAGGCCCTGGAAGGTAGGAAGGACCTTGTCTGTGGAGCGAACGAGGATGACTTTCACATCCGGCACGTCACTCCGGGCCGGGATTTCGAAACCGGATATCACGACCTGCGCGTAGTCGAGCAAGGGGATCTGTGTCCAGGCTGCGGTGGGCCGTTGAGCGTGGACGGCACGATTGAGATCGGTCATATTTTCCAATTGGGGAAACGATACTCGGAAAGCATGGGCGCCCGCGTGCTCGACCAGGAGGGGAACGAGGTGACCATTTGGATGGGCTCCTACGGGATCGGGATGGAGCGGATTCTGGCCGCCGCCGCGGAGCAACGCCACGATGAAAACGGCTTGGTGCTGCCGGCCGCGATTGCTCCGTTTGAGGTCATCGTGGTCCCGGTGAACGTCCGCGACGCCGCGCAAAGGTCCGCTGCCGAAGATATCTACGCCCAGGCCCGCGAGACAGGGCTCGATGTGCTGCTGGATGACCGGGAGGAGCGCCCCGGCGTGAAATTCAAGGATGCCGACCTGATCGGGATACCGTTTCGGGTGACTGTTGGCAAAAAGGTAACCACGGGAATCGCAGAGGTCCGGGATCGCTCGACAGGTCAGACCACGGATGTTAAACTGACGGAGATAATGCAGTTCCTCCGTAGCCGCTGCCGCCCGGTGGTTGCGGTACGCAGCGGAGATGACCGCCGGCAGGCGGTGGGAGAACAGCGATGAAGGCTGCGAATCAGCAGGAACACGGTTTCATGTCCTTCTCGGCGATCCTGGGTTTGGCGGCCATAGCAGTAACCTTCTTCGCCGCGGTTCGGCTCTTGCCTCCCTATGTCGCCAACTACCAGTTCCAGGATTACATTCGCGACACGGCCCGAACTGCCACCTACAACTCGGTGAGCGAGGAGGATTTGAAACGGCAAGTCATGGACCGGGCCGGCGAGTTCGGGATTTCTCTCGATGAAAGCCGGGTTGCGGTGAACAAGACCCAGGAGGGATTTGTGGGTATCGCGATCACCTACGATGTGCCCGTGGATTTTGTGGCTCGCCAGGTGTTGTTGCGTTTTGAGCCGTCGGCAAGCAGTCAGAACATCGTCTCCCAATGATTCCGGTAGCGGAGCACTGAAGTCATGCGCGTAGTTATCCGGCGAGGCCGGGGATTCTTCACGCTCTTTCGTCCCTTCGGCTTGGCGCTTCTATCGCTGTTTGCGATCGGAGCAATCGCCGCCGTGTCCATTTTTACCGTCTACTACGTCCGCTACTCTCGCCTGATTGACGAACGGCTGCGCGGACCGGTCTTCCCGAACGTTTCGCAGGTGTACGCGGCGCCGGTAGTGCTTCGCCTGGGCCAGCCCGCCGATCCGGACCGGATCGCTTCCTACCTCCGCCGTGCGGGGTACACGGGCGACGAGGAAAACCCCCGGGGATGGTTCCAGCGGATTCCCGGCGGAATCCGGATCGTGCCCGGTCCAGAGTCGTACTTTGCTTCGGAAACGGCTGACCTGTATTTCTCCGATGGCGTGCTCAACAGCATCGTGGCGGATCGGGACCTGTTTGCGCGCAGCGGGTACTCCCTGGAACCGCTTCTGGTGACCAACCTGTTTGACAGTTCGCGCGAAAAACGGCGTCTGGTTGCCTACGAAGATCTTCCCACGCACCTGATCCATGCGATCCTGGCCATCGAGGACCGGCGCTTCTTCCGGCACGGTGGTGTGGACCTTCCGCGCGTTTTGATGGCGGCCTACATAGACATCTCGAGCGGCGCCATCCGGCAGGGCGCCAGCACACTGACCATGCAGCTCTCCCGGATGCTCTTCCTCACTCCGGAACGGACCTGGAGACGTAAGATGGCCGAAGCTGTGGTCACCTACCAGTTGGAGCGCCGCTTGAGCAAGGTTCAGATTATTGAGTACTACGTCAATAAGATTTATCTCGGCCAGCGGGGGAGTTTCGGGATCAGCGGAATTGGGGAGGCATCCCAGGCCTATTTCAACAAGGACGTCAGCGGCCTGACGCTTCCTGAAGCAGCCTTCCTGGCCGGCATCATTCGCGGACCGAACCTCTATTCTCCGCACCGGAATCCGGAAGCTGCTCTGCGGCGGCGGAATCAGGTCCTGGCTGCGATGGTCGAGACGGGCGCGATTTCACCCCAGCAGCGGACCGAAGCAGCCGAGTCCCCCATCGAGGCGGTCCCGACCTATACGGTCGCCAGCGAAGCCCCGTACTTTGTGGACCTGGTCCGGGACCAGTTGCTCGACAAGTACTCCGAAGAAGACCTTGTGTCCCGCAGCTTCCGAATTAATACCACACTCGACTTGCGCCTGCAGCGAGCGGCCGCTGAGGCCATGCGGATCGGCATGCAGGAAGTCGACGAGCGCCTGGAAGCGATGCGCCGGCCCCGCGGCGAGGGCGAGGACCCCCCCGAGCAGGTCGAGGCGGCGATGATCGTGGTGGACCCGCACACCGGGTACGTTAAGGCCCTGATCGGTGGGCGAGACTACGGCCGCAGCCAGTTGAACCGTATCCTGGCTCGTCGCCAGCCGGGTTCGGCCTTCAAGCCCTTCGTTTTTGCGGCCGCTCTCAATACCGGATTGCAAAGGCCCATCGGTCCTCCCTGGACTCCCATTTCCAAAATCAACGATGAGCCGACTACGTTTGTCTACGAGAGGGGGCGGTTCTACGAGCCGGTAAATTACGGCGAAAGATACTATGGCTTGGTGACGCTGCGGAACGTGCTGGCTCGTTCGCTCAACGTGAGCACGGTCAAGCTCGCCCAGATGGTGGGCTACGACCGCGTGGTGGAGCTGGTGCGCGCCGCGGGGATGAATCAGGACATTTTGCCGACACCGGCGATGGCCTTGGGATCCTATGATGTGACTCCGCTCGAAGTGGCCCGTGCCTACACCGTTCTCGCCAATTCCGGTGTCCGCATGGACCCCTTTTGGGTGAGCATGGTACGGGACCGCAACGGTGCGGTGCTGGAACAGAAAAAGCCGGAAGGCTTCCCCGTGCTCGACCGCCGGGTCGCCTTCCTGGTCACGGACCTCTTGCAGGGCGTCATCCGGCGCGGGACGGGAGTCGGCGTTCGGGCGCGCGGCTTTACGGAGCCCGCCTCGGGCAAGACCGGCACCTCGCACGATGGCTGGTTTGCCGGGTACACGTCCAACCTCCTGGCCATCGTCTGGGTCGGCTACGACTCGAACGCGGAGTTGCCCTTGGGCGGAGCGTCCTCAGCCCTGCCTGTCTGGACGGAGTTCATGAAGCGGGCCGTCGCCATCCCCCAATACAGCAACATGCAAGAGCCCGTTCCACCCCCTGGCGTAGTGCAGGTAACCATCGACGCCGACACCGGCGGACTCGCGACGCCCCATTGCCCGCGGACCGAGAGCCACTATTTTTTGGATGGAACCCAACCCGCAAAGTATTGTCCCCTCCATTCCGTGCAGCCGCTGCCGCGCCCCACGCCGATTACAGCCATTGCGGGCGTGGTATCTCCTTCGGTGGAATCCCCTTCGGATGTAGGGCCGGAGGAAGCAACCATGGCCGTTGCCGCGCCTGCCGCGGTCGCAGCCCCGGTCGTCGAGGCCTCGGCGCCGGCGCCGCCTCCCGACCCTGCTCCCACTCCCGAGGCCGTCGAGCCTCCGGAGCCTCCTCAGGAGAGCCGCCGCGGGTTCTTTGGCCGTATCTTCGGCATTTTTACCGGCGGCAACTCGGACGACGAATCCAACCAGCGATAAATCGTCTGGACAGCACGGGTATTTCCCGTATCATGGTGTCGTCCGGCGAAGCACACGGGACGCTGGAGACTGCGTCGAAGCGGGAGTATGGACCGTGGAACTTCGATCATGACGATTCCAAAACCATTCGCTTACGTAGGCGCGGCTGTCGCGCTTGCGGGAGTCATGCTTGGGGGCATGACGCTGGCGGCATTCGCGCAAGGCGCCGAGGCGTTCCGTACCCGGCTTTCGCCTGTTCCCATTGACGTGACCATGCAGCAGCAGGTTGCGGGATCGGGTTCTGTAACGGCCACGCTCCAAGGCAACCGGCTCGCCGTCAGCGGGATGTTCGAAGGAATGCGCTCGCCCGCCACCGTGGCGCATCTGCACCGCGCGCCCCGCGGAATCCCCGGACCTCCCATCTTTGACCTGACCGTCACCAAGGCTGTCAGCGGCTCCGTAAGTGGCTCGCTTGACCTCAATGCGGCGCAGCTCAACGACCTCCGCAACGGGCTCGTCTATGTCCAGATTCACTCCGAAGGTGCCCCGGAAGGCAATCTGCGGGGGTGGCTGCTGCCGTAAGATACAGCTTCGAGACAGGAGAGTTCAATGCTCCGACTGCAAACGCGTCAATCGCTGATCCTGGCTGCAATCGCCACCCTCGGCGTTGCCATTGCCTTCTCGCAGCAATCGGCTGGCATCTACACTGCCGCCCAGGCCGAAGCCGGGCGCGCGGCGTATCAGGCGAACTGCGCCGAGTGCCACCGGCCCGATCTGACGGGGAGCTTTGAAGCCCCGCCGCTTGCGGGTGCCAACTTCTTCAACGCCTGGCGCGAGTTGCCGGTCCGGGAGTTGGTGAGCCGCATCCGCGACACCATGCCTCCCGCCAACCCCGGTGCCGTAGGCGAGCAGGCAACCGTCTCGATCGTCGCGTTCCTTCTCCAATCGAACGGCGCGTCGGCAGGCACGCAGACGCTCACGGTGGCTACGGCCGCCCCCATCGGCTCTGTAGCGACCGGCCAGGCCGTCGCCGTGCAGCCGACGGCAGGACAAGCTCCGGCGGCCCCGGCTGAGCCGGAAGTCGCTCGCGGCCTTACCGTCGCCGGTGAAGTCCCCAACTTCCGTCCCGTCACGGACGAGATGCTGCGCAACCCGCCCCCCGGCGACTGGCTGATGATCCGCCGCAACTATCAGGCCTGGAGCAACAGCCCGCTCACCCAAATCACCCCACAGAACGTGGGAAGTCTCCAACTTGCCTGGACCTGGTCGATGAATGGAGATGGAAACAACGAACCCACTCCGCTCGCGCACGACGGCATCATTTATCTGGGGAATACAGCCAACATCGTTCAGGCGCTCGACGGCCGCACCGGCGAACTGATTTGGGAACATCACACGCGGCCTCCGGGACGTAACATTCGCGCGAACCGCAACATCGCCATCTATGAAGACAAGGTTTTACTCGCCACGACCGACGCCTTTCTGGTGGCGCTCGACGCCCGCACGGGCCGCAAGGTTTGGGAGACCGAGATCGCCGACAACTCCAGGGGCTACGCCGCCTCCAGCGGGCCGATTGTGATCGGCGGCAAAATCATCCAAGGAATGTCCGGGTGCAACCGCTACAAGGAGCGGGACGAAGACCAGGGCTGCTGGATCAGCGCCTTCGACCCCGACACCGGAAGGCGGCTCTGGCGTTTCAATACCCTGGCGCGCGAGGGAGAACCCGGCGGCGACACCTGGGGGCAGCTGCCGAACATGCTGCGCGCGGGCGGCGATCCCTGGATCACCGGCAGCTACGATCCCGAGCTCAATCTCACCTATTGGGGCGTGGCCCAGGCCAAGCCGTGGATGTACGCCAGTCGCGGCACAACCGTGTCGGACCAGGCGCTCTATACCACCTCGACCCTCGCGCTGCGGCCCGAGGACGGCTCCCTCGAGTGGTACTACCAGCACGTTCCCGGCGAGACACTCGACCTGGATGAATCCTACGAGCGTGTTCTGGTCGACGCCGGCGGGCGCAAGTTGGTCTTCACCATCGGCAAGGCTGGCATCCTCTGGAAGCTGGACCGCACCAACGGAGAATTCATCGCCGCCAAGGAGACAGTCTTTCAAAACGTCTTCACGAGCCTCGATCCGCAGACCGGCAAGCCCACCTACCGGGCCGACATCGCCGAGCACCGCCTGGGCGACTGGATTCCGTCCTGCCCCAGCACCCAGGGCGGCCACAACTGGCAGGCCATGAGCTACCATCCCGGAACGCAGTTCCTCATCATTCCGCTCAGCCAGAGCTGCATGGAGATCGCCGGACGCTTGGTCGAGTTCACCGACGACTCCGGCGGGAGCGCCGCCGACCGCCGGTTTTTCGAGATGCCCGGCTCGAACGGCAACATCGGGAAGCTGGCCGCCTACGACGTCAACACCATGCAGGAAGTCTGGAGCCTCGAACAGCGCGCTTCATTCCTGACCGCCGTGCTGTCCACTGCCAGCGGCCTGGGCTTCGTCGGCGATCTCGACCGCTACTTCCGCGCCTTCGACGTCAACACCGGTCAGGTGCTATGGGAGACCCGCCTCGGCACCTCCGTGCAGGGTTTCCCGGTGTCGTACACCGTGGGGGACAAGCAGTACATCGCCGTTTCGACCGGCCTCGGCGGCGGCAGCCCGCGCAACGTCCCGCGCACCATCGCGCCCGACATCCACCACCCGCCGAACGGCAACGCGCTCTACGTGTTCACGCTTCCGGAGTCGCGATAGGGTTCGCGAACGGGAAGGCAGCCCATGGCCCAGCATTGGTTCTTTCTTTCGGACCCGGATTCGTACCACTTCGACGAGCTGTTTCGGAAACGCAAGGACATTTGGGACGGCATTCACGGCGCGAACGCCCTCAAACATCTGCGACAGGTCAAGAAGGGCGACCGCATTCTGGGCTACCACACTTCGCCCCGGAAAGCCGTGTATGCGGTTCTCGAAGCGGTCTCCGACTCCTACCCCGACCCCAAGGAGAAGAAGAAACAGATCGCGGTCGTCGACGTCAAAGGCGTCCGCAAACTCCCCCGCCCGGTCCCCTTGGCCGAGCTGCGCGCATCGAAGAAACTCACCAGGATGAGATTCCTCATCATCTCTCGGATGGCAGTCTCGCCGCTCACCCCGGCCGAGTACGCCGAAATCCTCCGCCTCGCGGGCGACAAGAGCTGACAGAGCCATTCGGCGGGACTGTCCGGCTTTCCACAGTGCCGTTGCCTGGCGTGAATCCTCTTCCCGCCAACCCATTCATCCGCTAGAATGATCGTTGAGGTTCGCGTGGGCGATTAACTCAGTCGGTAGAGTGCCATCCTCACACGGTGGAAGTCACAGGTTCGAGTCCTGTATCGCCCACCATGCTTCCTCCTGCTGCGCCGCCCGGCTGTTACCCGATTACCTGCTCCCTCGGTACTTCAGGGCTTGGCGCGCCTCCCGGTCCGCCGTCTTGCGCCGCTCGGTTGCCCGCTTGTCGTGGAGCTTCTTTCCCTTTGCCAGGGCGACTTCGCACTTGATCCGGCCCCGAACCAGGTAGAGCTTGGTCGGAATCAGCGTTAGCCCGCGTTCTTCGACTTTGCCGGTCAGGCGGCGCAACTCCTGCCGATGGAGTAGCAGCTTGCGCTTGCGTAACGGGTCGTGGTTCTGGCGATTCCCATATTCGTACGGGTTGATGTGGCAGTTGAACAGCCAGGCCTCTCCGTTCTGAATGGTCGCGTAAGCGTCCTTGAGATTCGCCTTCCCGTTCCGCAAGGACTTGACTTCCGTCCCGGTAAGAGCCATTCCTGTTTCGTACCGTTCTAGCAGGAAATACTGATGTGCCGCCTGCCGGTTGTTGCACAACACTTTATCTTCCATTCCGGGGAACCGCCGGGGGTTGGTCTTCTCTCTGTCTGATCTTAGCACGAGGGAATGGAGAATAGGGAAGGAGGCAAAGTGGCGGCAGGCATTCCTGCCTGCCTCAAAGAGTCCAGGCGCGGCGATGCCTGGCTCGGCCGCGACTTTCTGGCGCTCCAGTAACGGATGTGTCATCCCGAGGACACGAAACGACATATTGATGTCGTTTCGGGCATATCGATGTCGTTTCGGACGAGGGATCTGCTCTTCGCTTGTCCTGACGTAGCGACAGACATTCCCGTAGCGCCAGAGTTCAGCCTGCCCTCAGGTAGCGACAGGCCTCCGGCCTGTCCCCTTCGAGCACAGGCCGGCAAGGCCTGTGCTCCATTTCCTCCCCGCCCGTCACCGAACACCTGGCATTCCGTCCCGTGGCGTTGTACAGTGATAAGGATCGCAGCCGCAGCCAACACACCGGCGAGTCCCATGAGGGGATTCCGAAAGGCATTCCCGAAAGGTATTCAAATGATCCTCGATCCCATCGCGCGATCCACTGGCCGGGAGAAAAGCCCCGCCGCGCGGCTCTGGCCCATCCTTCCGGGCGTGTTGGCCCTCTTTGCTCTGGCCGGCTGCCAGCAGCAGGGCGAATACTTCGGCACGGTTGACCCTCCGCCCGGCAACGTCTTCCGCTTCAACAACGGCGCCGAACCCGAGTTCCTCGACCCCGGCCTCATGACCGGTCAGCCCGACGGCCGCATCGCCCGGTTGTTGTTCGAGGGCCTCACCGAAATCGATCAGGCAACGCTTCAGGCCCGCCCCGGCGTCGCCGAGCGCTGGGAGCTTTCGCCCGACCAGCGCATCTATACGTTTTATCTGCGGCCGGACGCCGTCTGGTCTGACGGTCAGCCCATCACGGCCCACGATTTCGTCTACTCCTGGCGCCGCGTCCTCGATCCCGCCACCGCCTCGCGCTACGCCAGCCATCTCTACCACATCGTCAATGGCCAGGAGTTCAATGAGGGAGCGATCACCGACCCCACGCAGGTTGCCGTCCGTGCTCTGGACGATCGCACCCTGGAGGTCCGGCTGAATCAGCCCGTTCCGTTTTTTCTCTTCCTGACTTCTTTCTATACCTATTTCCCCGTCCCGCGACACGTCGTCGAGCAGTACGGCGGTCGCTGGACCGATATCGAAAACATCGTCGGCAACGGGCCGTTTCTGCTGGCCGAACACCGCACGCGCGACCGCTTTGTGATGGTTCCGAATCCGAAATTCTGGAACGCGGCGCGGGTACGCCTGGAGCGCATTGTGGCGTATTCGGTGGACGATGCTCAGACCGCGGCGAACATGTACAAGGCAGGAATGGTTGACTGGCTTCCCTCCGGCTCTTTCCCGGGTGAGTATGTCCCGTACATGAAGGCCCGCTTCCGGGACTTGCGAACTCTCCCGTTTCTCGCGGTCTACTACTATTTGATCAACGTTACCAAGCCGCCGCTTGACAATCCCTTCGTTCGCCGGGCATTGTCCATGGCCATTGACCGGCGCGCCATCACGGATGATCTGCTCCGCGGCGGGCAGTTGCCGGGCGCTCACTTCGTCCCGCTCGGCTTCCCCGAGTACCAATCCCCGCCGGGCCCGGACTACAACCCGCAGGAGGCGGTGCGGCTCCTGGCGCAGGCCGGTTACCCGAATGGTGCAGGCTTCCCCGAAATCAATATTCTCTTCAATACACTGGAAATGCACCGCAAGGTCGCGGAAGCCATCCAGCAGATGTGGGCCACGACCTTGAACATCCAGGTTACGTTGCGCAACGAAGAGTGGGCTTCCTATCTCAAATCGACGGATGATCTCGACTATGACGTGGCCCGGCGCGGCTGGATTGCCGACTACCCCGACCCCAGCTCCTTTACTGACCTGATGGAGAGCACCAACGGCAACAACAACACGGGCTGGAAGAACGCCGCGTATGACCGCTTCATTGCGCTGGCCCGCCAGGAGCGCGACCCCCTCGAGCGCATGAAGCTGCTCCAGCGCAGCGAGGCCATCCTGCTCGAGGATGTGCCGGTCCTCCCGATCTATACCTACTCGAGCAACAACCTGATCAAGCCTTACGTCCGCGGCTTCCTCCCCAGCCCCACCGAGGAATTCCCGCTCGACGAGTTCTGGATTGACTACGAGTGGGACACCCGCTCTCCCAAAGCGAAGTATCCAGCGCCCGGTTGCAGTCCCAGCGGCCCCAGTAAGACAATGACGCGCGATGACTAAATTCATCCTCCGCCGCATTGCCATTTCGATCCCCGTCATTTTCTTGGTCGCCACCACCACATTCTTCATCATGCGGCTCGCGCCCGGCGGCCCCTTCATGTCCGAGCGCGCCATCCCGCCCGAGATTCTGGCCAACCTGCAGGCTAAGTACGGCCTCGACCAGCCTTTGTGGGTGCAGTACGGCCGTTATCTCCAGAACCTGGCGCAGTTCGATCTCGGGCCTTCCTACAAGTACCCCGAGCGCACCGTCAACGAGATCATTGCCGAAGGTTTCCCTGTCAGCCTGCAGCTCGGCCTCTCGGCGCTCGCCTTCGCTTTGTTCCTGGGAATTCCCGGCGGTGTCCTGGCGGCCTTCAAGCACGGCGGCATCATTGACCGCCTCACGATGTCCGTGATCGTCGTCGGCATCTCGGTCCCGACGTTCGTTCTCGGCCCGCTCTTCGTCTTTGTCTTCGCGCTGACGCTGTACTGGTTCCCGCCCGCCCTCTGGGGCACCTGGGATCAGATGGTCCTTCCCGCCGTTACGCTGGGGCTGCCGTACTCGGTCTACATCGCGCGGCTCACTCGCGCCGAGATGCTGGAAGTGCTCTCGCAAGATTACATCCGCACCGCCCGTGCCAAGGGCGCCAGCGAGTTTCGCATTCTCTGGAAGCATGCTCTGAACGGCGCGCTGCTTCCTGTGGTTTCGTTCCTCGGTCCGGCCGTCGCAGACATCACCACGGGCTCGATTGTCGTCGAGAAGATTTTCGCCATCCCCGGCCTGGGCCGCTATTTCGTCGAAAGCGCTTTCAGCCGGGACTACACCATGGTCCTCGGGACCGTCGTCTTTTACGCGACGCTGTTGATCGTCGCCAACCTGGTCGTGGACCTGATGTACAGGTTCCTCGACCCGCGCATTGAGTACAGCTAAATCTGCCCCGCGACCGCAAGGGAGCGGGTGTTTGAAGTGTGAAAGCCTAACGCCGTAAGGCCCAGGAATGAGATGACCGCCTGAGCATCTGCGCCAACCGCTATGTCCATCTCGACGATGCGACCCTGAGCCAAGCCGCGGAACGCGTGGCGGTCGCGTTGGAACAACGGCTGCCGCCAAACCGAGTTCACGATAGCATCAAGATCGGCACAGTCGGATGTAGTCGCCAGAAGCTCTGTCTGGGAGATGCTAACCACATGACGCTGACATTCAATGCGATAGACGTCGAGACCGCTAATGCTGATCGCGCAAGCATTTGTCAAATTGGTATCGTCCACGTCCGGGATGGTGTCATAGCGGATCATTGGCATTCGCTAATCAATCCGAATGCCTGGTTCGACCCGCTAAATGTCTTAATTCACGGAATCAATGCGAACGATGTGAGGAATAGCCCGTCCTTCACTGATATCCGAGGGGAATTGGATCGTCGTCTAAGCAAGTCCATTTTGGTAAGCCATACTTCTTTTGATCGCGTCGCTCTCGAACGTGCGTTGAAGAAGTATGGTCTTGAACCCCTTCGCGTCACTTGGATTGACAGTGCTAGGATTGTTCGCCGTGCTTGGCCTGACCAGTACGGAAAAAGCGGTTGGGGTCTCAAGAATGTTGCCGCAAATCTCGATATTTCCTTCAATCATCATGACGCATTGGAAGATGCCAAAACAGCAGCCGAAATTGTATTGCGAGCTTGCGCAGCTACCGATACAGGGATTGCAGATTGGTTACACTTGGTTGACCAACCGATTTTCCCGTCATCAGACAGCACAGCTGTCTCTAGACAAGAGGCTAACCCGGATGGAATGCTGTATGGCGAAACCATATTGTTCACCGGTGACCTAAGTGTTGATCGAAGGAAGGCTAGTGAGATGGCGACACAGGTTGGTTGCAAAGTGGTGGATAATGCTTCCAAGAAGGTCACAGTTCTAGTTGTAGGAACTCAAGACGAGAGTAAGTTGAGAGGATATGAAAAGAGCACGAAACACCGAAAAGTTGAAGCGTTAATTAACAAGGGGTCCAACATTGAGATTATGTCAGAATCAGATTTCTTCGATCTTATTGGTATTGACAGTGCCGAGATAACCACTAGAAGGAAGTCTCCGCCTGGCGGGAGGAAGTCGAGAGGTGGGGTGGAATTACCAACACCATATGAAGACGACGGGCGACATTACGATGTCGATATCTTCGAAGATGCGGATATACCCTTTGGTGAAATATTGACATATGTGGAAGGAGCGACGCGATACATCAATAACCTTAAAGGGTGCGGGATGGATGATTTCGTAACCTTGGTCAAGGAACCTGATCATCAGCACGATGTAAATGCCGTTATGGTTTGTTGCAAAGAAAAACAGATCGGCTATCTCCCGCACGATCTTGCCAAGAAGTTGGGTGTTTATTTGAGCGCTGGTGGGGACTATGAAGCCTATCTTGAGGAAGATTGGGAAGATGTCGAGGAGAACGACGCAGATGAGAACAATGTTGGATTGATCATTCGCTTGAAACTAGATGCGATGCCACAAGAATTGTTGAAAGAGGGACGAAAAGCGGAGCTACCCACCGAGGAGGCGCTAGACTCTGTAATGGAATTAATAGAAAACCTGCAACGTCGGCGATAGACACAACGGATGATGAGTTGGGAGTAATTTACTCGACTACATTCTGAGCGAGAGAGGATTCATGCCAGACAAAGTTCTTGAGAGTTTCAGCGAAGTCCTGTTCGCGCTCCTTCCTGAATCAGACTTCGGAAGGGTGGTTTGGCTCATTGTTCTTTGTCTTTTCGCCTTGATGCTGACTGGTCGGCTCAAGCTTGAATGGATTGGAAAGGGATTGATGTATCTGTGGAGAAGACTCATCAAATGCCCGCTAGGAAAACATTCTTGGAAGCTAGCCAGTGTTGGCCGCCTAAGCGAGAGTGGCGGCGTAGATGGCATTTATAAGTGCAAATACTGCCACAAGCTAGACTACTTCACGGGTACGATAGGATAACTCATCGTCCGACGCCCGTTTTGTAGTCAAGCATATAATACTCGATGAATTTGATCTTGGAGTGCGTTATAGTCGTGTCCTGAACTGAGAAGAGATGCTAGTAGGAAGAAACAGGGATGCCGCCTCAAAGAACACCCTCGATAAGAAGAAGTCATTGTGGAAACTCTCGCCTACCGTTGGCGAGAGAGTCCGCTCAGATGTGAAGTAGGGGCAGGCATTTCTGCCTGTCAAGTGGGTTCGGAATCGGGATTTCTGCAGGAGAAATGGCATGGCCTCTATCGCACAGTCGCCAGCCGACAACCCGGTCACCGGCATCAGCCTCTGGGCGCTGGCCCGGGCTCGGATGTGGCGCAGCAGACTCATGCTGCTCTGCGGTGGAGCCCTCGGTCTGATCTTCCTGGCTTCTCTGTTGGCCCCCTGGATCGCGCCGTATTCCTACGAGCAGATTGATCTCGCGCTCGGCGCCTCGCCTCCGAGCGCCGCGCACTGGTTTGGAACCGACACGCTCGGCCGCGACTTGTTCAGCCGCTGTCTCTACGGCGGAAGGATTTCGATGGCCGTCGGCTTCGTGGGGACGCTCGTCAGCCTGCTGATCGGCGTTCTCTACGGCTCGCTGGCTGGTTACTGGGGCGGCCGCGCGGACGAATTGATGATGCGCTTCGTGGATTTTCTCTACTCGCTTCCGTATCTCTTCCTCGTCATCATCCTGTTGGTTTTCTTTTCGAACAGCATCGTCATGCTCTTCGTCGCGTTGGGCCTCGTGCAATGGCTCACCATGTCGCGCATCGTGCGCGGCCAGACCCTTTCGCTCAAGAATGCGGAATTCGTGCTGGCGGCGCGCCTGGCCGGAACCGGGAGCCTCGGCATTCTCTTGCGCCACCTGCTTCCCAACATGCTGGGCGCCATCGTCGCTTACGGAACGCTCACGGTCCCGCAGGTGATTTTGCAGGAGGCGTTTCTGAGTTTCCTCGGTCTGGGCGTGCAGCCGCCGCAGTCGAGCTGGGGCACGCTCATCGCCGACGGCGCCGGCGTGATGGGCCTCTTTCCCTGGCTGGTTTTCTTCCCCGCCGTCATCCTGGCCACCGTCCTGTTCTCGCTCAACTTCCTCGGCGACGGCCTCCGCGACGCCCTCGACCCCCGCTCGCAGCATGACTGATCGCCCTCTCGCTGGAACACTGTCATCCCGAGGACACGAAACGACATATTGATGTCGTTTCGGCGACATGCTGCTGTCGTTTTGAACCAGCGACCTGCTCTACTACTAGCTGTGTCATCCCGAGGAGCGACCTGTCCCGAGCGAAGCCGAGGGAAGCGACGAGGGATCTGCTCTTCGCTTGTCCTGAGGCGAGAGCCTGCACATCACCGGTCGCCTGCTCGGGAAGCTCGGTTGCTTCTCTGAATGAGCATTACGATTCAGAAGAAGGTGTCATAATGACTTCCTGTTGAAACGGCAGGCTGATGGTGTCACGTCTTGACCATTTGAAGTACTTCTATTCCCTGTTGAGCACGCTTGAAGAACGACTGGCGGGAACGCGCCGATTGTCCGATTGCTCCGGTCGAATGTCGTGGCCGAAGCGTGGCGTCTATTTCTTCAGGGAACCCGGAGAGGTCCGTACCGATAGCGGCAGCGGATTGCGCATCGTGCGGGTCGGCACGCATGCCCTCAAGGCCGGGGCTAGCTCCACGCTTTGGAAGCGCCTTCAGCAACACAGGGGAGTGGCGCGCACTGGCGGCGGTAACCACCGAGGATCGATCTTCAGACTCATTGTAGGAAAAGCCCTTATCGGCAAAAACAGACTTAGTTGTCCGTCCTGGGGACAGGGCAGCACAGCACCACCTGAAGTCCGAAGGCGCGAGCATTCCTTCGAAAAGAAAGTCAGCGAGGTGATCGGCGACATGCCGTTTCTCTGGCTTGCCATCGAAGACCAGCCTGGACCGGACAGCCTGCGCGGATACATCGAGAGAAACGCGATAGCACTTCTCAGTAATCACGGGAAGCGACCCATCGATCCTGCGTCCCTCTCATGGCTCGGCCAGTATTGCGACCGAGAAAAGGTGAGGGCTTCCGGGTTGTGGAACTCGAACCATGTCGAGGAACCGTACGACCCGGCGTTCCTTGACACACTGGAACAGTTGATCGAACAGATGGGGGAACCGTCATGATTGCCGTCATTCAGTGTGCTGCGAGCAAAAATCCCCAGGCTGGCTATCTGCGGACGCACGGCGGCCAACGTGTAATGTTCGTGGCCAAGCCCGATCAAGCGCGCCAAGAGCGCCCTGATGACACTCTGGTTTATGCGCGGCCGGATGATCTTTCCGACACCGGACAATCCTGGCGAACTTGGCTTTGCGACTACAATCGCAAATACCGTGCAAATCCCGGCCACAATCCGCTCGGGCTCCTCCCAGCATGGGAACTTTATAAGCCCCAAGAGTACAAAATGCTGAAGTGTCACTGCGGCCTGGACCGCTTCTATATCCTCTCTGCGGGATGGGGACTTATCCGTGCTGATTTTCTGACTCCGAATTACGATATCACCTTCAGCAAGGTTAAGAAAAAGGGCCAGAAAGAGGAAGCATTCAAGCACAGGGACCACCGTCGTGATCGCTATGAGGATTTCCGCTTGCTGGCGCCTGATGCCACCGAGCCAATCCTGTTCTTTGGTGGCAAAGATTATGTCTCGTTGTTCTGCGAACTCACGGCGGATACGGCCAGCTCCCGAACCGTGTTCTACCGCTCTGAGCCGAGTAGTTCGCCTGAAATCGTGGCAAAGCATAGACCGGATGCGCCCGGATGCACGCTCTGTCGCTTTCCAACAAAACGTCGCACAACTTGGTACTATGGGTGTGCTAAGGCCTTCGTCTCCGGGAAACTCCGAACATGCAATGGGCAAATGACGGTACATCGGGAGCGTGGATTCTGATTACAGCTGTCCCTTGCATTGCCCTGGCCGGGCTATTTTCCTTCCTGGCCTATATGGCCAATTCGTCCTAGCCGCCCTTTTTGAGCGGGGCAGGCGATGGGCGGGGCGGCGGTTGGGGTCCACCCGCAGGGCGCGGGCTAGGGGACGGATTCAGCCTCGGCTGTAGGATCGGATTTTGTCTAAGTTGGATTGACATATGTTAGGGCGGATGGCGGCAGTTCGCCGTGCTGGATGCGGTCTGCGATGACCTCGATCGCCAGTTTTTCCGTGTTGCGGATGGTTTCTTCACGAGTGGCGCCGTAACACATGACGCCGGGCAAGTCCACGGCTTCGGCAATCCAGCGGCCGTCTTCCTCCCGGTCGAGTTCAATGCAGAGAGTCATAGTGCAAGTGTACTCCAATTCGCGCCGAGCGTTTCTGCCACAGGCATGAGAGGGGTGGACGAGAGAGTGGATGGTTGATGGTGAGTTGCTTGCGGCGTTGGACTTCCGTTTCTCTCAAATCTTGTTAGAATCTTCGTGACTTGACTCCGTTCATGAATACTAAGGAGGCAGGATGGCGGAACCGTGCCTTGAGCATCGGGCCTTCAAGGTCGCAAGCAGAAGTTTTCTGGGAGGCCCGGCGTAAACTGCTTGCCAAATCGTTCAACGAGTATGTAAGCAAAGCACTTCCTGATCGTCGCATCCGCTAGGTTCAATCTGTCCCTGGCATGGGATTGTAGCGAGAAACGGTATCATCCTGAACCACGAGATTCATCAGAGAAACCGTCAGGCAGTCCTTTCCATCAAGGACCTCCAGACTTACTTCTTCACCCGCCGCGGGGTAGCCCGTGCCGTGGATGGTGTCTCGCTCACCCTGCACCCTGGCGAGACGCTCGGCGTAGTCGGCGAGAGCGGCAGCGGTAAGACCGTCACGAGTCTTTCGGTCCTGCGCCTGGTTCCGCCCCCGGGCCGGATCGTCGGCGGGGAAATCCTCTTTGACGGCCGTAACCTCGCTGCGCTTTCCGAAACCGAGTTGCGCAATATTCGCGGCAGGCAGATCAGCATGGTCTTCCAGGACCCGATGAGCTCGCTCAACCCGTTTCTGACCGTTGGCGACCAGGTCGCCGAAACGCTGCTGATTCACGAAGGCCTTCCGCGCCGGGATGCCCTCCGCCGCGCCGCGGAAGTGTTGGGCAAGGTCGGCTTACCCGACCCCGAAAGCTGCCTCTCCGACTTCCCGCACCGCTTCAGCGGCGGCATGCGCCAGCGCGTGATGATCGCCATGGCGCTCGTCTCGAACCCCAAAGTCCTGATCGCCGACGAGCCGACCACTGCGCTCGACGTTACCATCCAGGCCCAGGTCCTCGATCTCTTTGAGCGCATCAAGTCCGAATTCCAGACTTCGATTCTTTTGATCACGCACAACCTCGGCATCGTCGCCGGAATCGCCGATCATGTCTCTGTGATGTACGCCGGCAAGATCGTCGAGTATGCCCCGACGGAGGAGTTGTTCCGGAACCCACGCCATCCGTACACGCGGGCGCTGCTCCGGGCTGTGCCCCGGCCCGGCGACCCGAGCCAGACCGTCGCGCCCATCCCCGGCTCGCCGCCCGACCTGATGCACCTGCCCCCGGGGTGCTCGTTTTACGACCGCTGTCCGTTTCGCGAAAACCGGTGCAGGAAAGAGGTTCCTCCGCTCGAATTGAAGGAAATTGGCCAATCGAGAGAATCGAAAGAACCGAAAGAACCGAGAGAACCGAATCATCTCGTCCGCTGCTGGGTGGATGTTTCCAAGAGATCACCATGACCGTCGGGGCACATCTTCTCGAAGTCCGCAACCTCGCCATGCACTTCCCGTTTCACGGGAGGGTCGAAGGCAACAGCCGCCGCGTGGTCCGAGCCGTGGACGGCGTTTCGCTCTGGATTGACGAAGGAGAAACTCTGGGCCTCGTGGGCGAGAGCGGCTGTGGCAAGTCCACGCTCGCCCGCGCCATCGTCCAGCTCTACAAGCCTACGGCGGGTGAAGTTATTTTCCGGGGAGAGAATCTGGCCGCGCTCGGCGGCGACCGCTTGCGCCAGGCGCGGCGGCACCTCCAGATGATTTTTCAGGACCCTTACTCGTCGCTCAACCCACGCATGTCGGTTGCACAAATCTTGGCCGAACCGCTGCAAAACTTTGGCGAGACCGCAAACCTGGAGGCTCGTCTCCGTGAGCTACTTGCGACAGTCGGTCTCGACGAGTCATCCCTGGGCCGCTATCCGCACGAGTTTAGCGGAGGCCAGCGGCAGCGGATTGGCATCGCGCGCGCGCTGGCGCTCCGCCCCGCACTCGTGGTTGCCGACGAGCCTGCTTCCGCGCTAGACGTTTCCGTGCAGGCTCAGATCATCAACCTGCTGCGGGATTTGCAGGCCCGTTTTCGTCTGAGCTTCCTTTTTATTTCGCACGATCTCAGCGTGGTTTCTCTGCTGAGCCATCGTGTTGCAGTGATGTATCTCGGCGAGATCGTCGAAAGTGGTCCCACCGCTGACCTCTTCGCGCGCCCGCAGCACCCTTACACGGAGGCCCTGCTCTCAGCCGTTCCGATCCCTGATCCGGAAGCCGAACGCGCCCGGTTGCGTATCTTACTTTCCGGCGATGTCCCCAGCCCGGCCCACAAGCCCGCCGCGTGTCCCTTCCATCCGCGTTGCCGATATGTATTTGACCGCTGCCGCGCGGAGAAACCTGCTCCGCACGAGTACGAGGCCGGTCGTTTTATCGCCTGCCACCTCCCGGAGGAACCAGCCCGTCAGCCTCGCCCCAGTTCCAAAAAGTAGTGACAGTCTCGCGACGCAGCGGCTGGTGGTCAATCGCCGCCATGCTCCCAGAAAGATTCCGATGAGCAAGAGATCGAAGAAGGAGAAATGATTACCAAAGGGGCAGCACAGTCTGCTGTGCTAGAATTTCAAAGGAGTTCTCTTCTTTGGACGGAAGGCTGGCTCCCATTGGAAGTGTTGGAGGGTTAGGATGCGACGCTTCAGGATAAGTTCCCACGGCATCTTGGTACGCTGTCTGGTATGCGCCGGATTGCTGCTCGCGATCGGAACTACGGCTCTGCCCGTTCAGGCCCAGGGGGAGGAGGAATTCCAGGCCGGGCAGCAGGCCGAGCAGCAGAGAAACTACGACGAGGCATTTACCCAATACCAGGCCGCCCTGCAGGCCGATCCCACGAACGTTCAATACATGATGTCCTTTCGGCGGATGCGTTTTCAGGCCGGAGCAATGCATGTGGCCATCGGAGACGAACTGCAAGAGCAGGGGGACTTGGCGAGGGCCTTGGCCGAATACGAACAAGCCGTCATGATCGACCCTTCGAGCCCCGTCGCCTTCCAATCCATCGAGAAGGTTCGGGCCCTGATCCAGCAACCGCAGGCCTTGCAAGCCCCGGCCGCACAGGACCCCATGGGCGCTGTCCTGGAAGAAGCCCTGGGACCTCCTGAGCTGGAGCCTCTGTCTCGCGATCCCATCAACCTGCGGATGGCGAACGAAAGCCGGGTGATCCATGAGACCCTGGGCAGACTCGCTGGCATCAACGTTCTATTTGACCCAGATTTCATGTCTGAACGCATCACCATTGACCTCGCGAACGTCACGCTGGAGGAGGCTCTTAGTCAGGTTGGCGTGCTCACACGAACCTTCTGGAAGCCCCTTTCGCGAAACACGATCCTGGTGCTTCCCGATAATACCGTGAAGCGGCGCGAAGAGGAACAGCAAATCCTGAAGACGTTTTACTTGTCCAATACGATCACGCCGCAGGAACTGACCGAGGTCGTGACCGCGATCCGAAGTTTGCTCGAAACCCGGCGCATCCAGCAGGTCAATTCGATGAACGCGATCATCATCCGCGATACGCCGGACAAAGTGGCCCTTGCCGAAAAGATTATCCGCGACGTGGACAAGGCAAAACCCGAGGTCATCGTAGACGTAGCCGTTCTCGAAGTCCGCCGCGACGTAACCCGACAGATCGGCTTGTTTCCGACGTCCACAGGTGGACCCGGCATCCAAACCTCGATCACTCCCAACGTAAGCGGCTCGGGCGGCGACGCATCCTCGACAGGCAGTTCGATTCGGCTGAACCGCATCGGTTCGCTCACTACCGGCGATTTTTCGGTCACGCTGCCCGGTGCCCAACTCAACGCGCTGCTGAACGACGCGAATACCACGATTCTGCAGCGTCCGGAGATCCGCGCCTCTGACAGTCAGCGGGCCACACTGCGCATCGGTGACCGCGTTCCCATCGCCACCGGATCGTTTCAGCCGGGCATTGGAGGGACCGTCGTGAGCCCCCTTATCCAGACGCAGTTCCAGTACACCGACGTCGGCGTCAATCTTGATATCACACCCAAAGTGCATACCAACAACGAGGTCACCCTAGCCGTGCGGGTTGAACTTTCGGCCGTCACTCAGCAAGTGGACATCGGCGGCATCCGCCAGCCGGTAATCGGGCAGCGCATCATCGAGCACAACATCCGGCTCCGCGAAGGTGAGATCAATGTCCTGGGCGGCATCTTCCAGCGGCAGAATGTTGAGTCCGTGAGCGGGATTCCGGGACTTTCGCAGATTCCCCTGCTGCGCTATATCTTTTCAAACGTTAACACGACCCTGGCCGAAGACGAGGTCCTGATCGTGCTGCGCCCGCACACCATCCGCCGGCCGGACATTAACGCCTTAAACCTCAAAGCGCTTGACATCGGCACGGAAGGCGACGTGCGGCTCCGCTCGCCGCGTGCCCTGCCGGAAGAAGAGGCAGAGGCGGAAGAGGATTCTGCTTCGGCAGATGCCGGGGCAGCGTTGTATTTCCCCAGCGAGACTCCATCACCCACAGCGGGAGAGGTTTTTGAGGTTCCGATCGCCATTGAGAATGCTGCCGATGCGGTTTCCGTCTCGCTCCGAGTTGCCTTCGATCCACAAGCCGTGCGCATAGTCCGGATCGCCAAAGGCGACTTTCTCGGCAGTGGCGGGCAGCCGGTGGCCGTGGTGGAGCGGACGGAAGAGGAGTCCGGAACTACCGCCGTCACGCTGTCTCGTCCGCCCGGCAGTGGGGGCGTTTCCGGGAGCGGCGAACTCGCCGTCCTGACGTTTGAAGCGCTGCAGTCTGGTCCGACGGCACTCGGCGTGGTTCCCGTCGGCATCCTCACTCCGTCCCGCGAGGACATGGCCCTGCAGGGAACGCAGGCCGTGCTGACGATCCAGTAACCCCAACCTCGAGAACGACATGCACGCAGGCATGACCAGCAAGTCCGCCAGGCGAGATCGCCCGCGAGATGGGCTTCGCTCGAAAGGCTTGACGCTTGTCGAACTGATCATCGCCGTGACCATCCTCTCGGTCCTGTCTCTTGTTGCCATGCCGCTGGCCCGCGTGCAGTTGATGCGGGAAAAGGAGCGCGAGCTGCGCAGCGCGCTGCGTGAAATCCGCACTGCTATTGACCGCTACAAGGATGCCGCGGATCGTGGCCTGATTCAGGTCGAGCTCGGCACGGAAGGCTATCCGCCGAGCCTCGAGGTGCTCGTTGAGGGAGTCGAAATGGTGAACTCTCCCGAGGAGCGCCGCCTGAAGGTTCTACGGCGCATTCCCCGCGACCCCATGACGAACTCCACGGACTGGGGAACGCGATCCTATCAGGACGAGCCGGATGCCCTCGTGACCGGTGGCGAAAACGTCTTTGACGTGTATACCAAGAGCCAGGCCACTGCCCGCGACGGCAGTAGGTATTCGGAATGGTGAGATGAGAAACGGTTTTGCGAATATCATCCCGAGGGCCCGGCTTTACGGGAGACGACGGACCTGCTCCTCCGTGGGCTTCACGTTGCTTGAGCTAATCATCGTCGTTTCAGTCATCCTAATCTTGCTCTCCATTGCCGTCCCCATTTACCGCACCTCCATCGTTCGATCCAAGGAAGCCGTCCTGCGAAACGATCTCTTTACGATGCGCTCCCTGATTGACCAGTACACCGTGGACAAACAGGCTGCCCCGCAGTCGCTCCAGGACCTCGTTGCCGAGGGCTATCTGCGTGAGATTCCAGTAGACCCGTTTACCGGTACGAACCAATCCTGGGAGGAGATCTACGAAAGCGACGTGCTGATGGATCCCGACCAGATCATGGCCGGCATCACGGACGTCCGGAGCGGCTCGTCCCTGCGGAGCCTCTCCGGCGACTTGTACAGTTCCTGGTAGCCCGCCTTCCAATTGGGGAACGGTTTTGCGTCCTTACCGCAGCACCCAAGTTCCATCTGTCTCTTCTCCATAGGGTTCGCTGGCAATCGCAAAGTATCCAGTTTTGTGGGTGCTATACTTCTCCTTATGATTCACGAAATCCTGCCCGTCGGAGTGCTGCAGTGCAACTGCTCGATCCTGGGTGATGAAGCCAGCCGTTCGGCCATTGTCGTGGATCCGGGCGACAACATCGCGCAGATCATGGCCATCCTCGATCATCACCATCTGCGCGTCGAATCCATCATCATCACACACGCCCACGTGGACCATATCGGCGGGGCCAAGAAGCTCAAGGAGCTCACCGGCGCGCCCGTCTATCTGAATGAAAACGACATCGAGATTTACGACATGATCAGCGAGCAGGCGAGCTGGATCGGGATCCCGCCGCCGGAGAAGACCGCGATCGACGTTCTGCTCCGTGACGGAGACGTGATCGAGTGCGGCAAGATTCAGGCGACGGTTCTCCACACCCCCGGGCACACACAAGGGAGCGTCAGCCTGCACATCCGGAACAGAGGCGTGCATCCGGGAATGCCAAAGGACACCGAGCAGGGCAAGCTCTCAACCGGTCCGACGCTGATCGCCGGCGATACGCTGTTCCGCGACAGCATCGGCCGCACCGACCTGCCCGGCGGCGATTTCGAGAAAATCATCCGGTCGATTCACGACAAGCTTCTGGCGCTCGACGACACCACCATCGTGGTACCCGGCCACGGTCCGCTCACTACCATCGGCCGCGAGCGGATGCACAACCCATTCTTGCAGACGCTATGAAAGCGAATTCGAAGACTGCTTCCCGTCCCGGCGGCGCGCCGCAGATCGCCCGGGAAATCCAGCGCCGGGCGCGCTTGAAACGCCCGAAGAACTTCTGCTTCGGCTGCGGCAAGGACAATGCCCGCGGCATGAAGCTGAAGTTCGTGATTGACGATGAGAACCACCGCGTGTACGGCTCGTTCCGGCTGTTGGGGCGCTACGAAGGCCCGCCGGCGCACGTCCACGGCGGCATCGTTGCCCTGCTCATCGACGAGGCGATGGGGAAGCTCAACCGTTCTGAGAACATCGTCGCGCTCACCGTCGAGATGTCCATACAGTACGTGCGTCCCGTGCCGCTGCGCAAGAAGATCAAGATCGAGGCGCATCCGGTCGAAGACAACGGCCGGAACTACTGGCGCGAATGCACCATCCGCGACGAGCACGGGAACCTGCTGGCCCGGGGTAAAAGCCGCTTCGTGAAAGTCGCCGACCGGATCGCACCTGCGACTGCGCGTTAACCGTCCAGATTTTCAGGCCGTGCTATACTTTTTCCTGAAGTAGCAGGAGGGTTTTCGTCATGGCAGGGCAGAACGGCGAGCAATCGTTTCGGCTGAAGGTCGGGCTGGCGGAGATGCTGAAGGGCGGTGTCATCATGGACGTGACGACCGTCGAGCAAGCCAAGATCGCCGAAGCGGCGGGAGCCGTTTCCGTGATGGCGCTGGAGCGCGTTCCGGCCGACATCCGCAAAGAAGGCGGTGTGGCGCGCATGGCTTCCGTCGAAGTGATCCGCTCGATAATGGAAGCGGTTTCGATCCCGGTGATGGCCAAGGTCCGGATCGGGCACGTTGTCGAAGCGCAGATTCTGCAGGCGCTTGAAGTGGACTACATCGACGAGAGCGAAGTCCTGACGCCTGCCGACGAGGAACATCACGTCAGCAAGCACGTCTTCAAGGTCCCGTTCGTCTGCGGAGCGCGGAATCTGGGCGAAGCCCTGCGTCGGATCGCCGAAGGCGCGGCGATGATCCGGACCAAGGGCGAGGCCGGGTCGGGAAACGTAGTCGAGGCCGTGCGCCACATCCGGGCCATCGTACGCGAGATCAAGCTGCTCGCCACACTTCCTGAGGAAGAGCTGATGAGCGAAGCAAAGAAGATGGGTGCTCCGTATGAACTAGTGAAGCAGGTCGCGCGCGACGGTCGCCTGCCCGTGCCGAACTTCTCGGCCGGGGGCATCGCGACACCCGCCGACGCCGCACTTGTGATGCAACTTGGCGCCGAGGCGGCGTTCGTCGGGTCCGGCATTTTCAAATCCACGGATCCTGAGCGACGCGCCAAGGCCATCGTGCGGGCCGTGACGCATTACGACGACCCCGCTGTCCTGCTTGAGTGTTCCGCACAACTCGGCGAGGCGATGCGCGGCCTGGACGTGGCTCGCCTGGAGGAAAAGGACTTGCTGCAGACGCGAGGCTGGTAGAGCCATCCTCAATACATTGCAGCAGAGATAGCCCGCAACGATGGAAATCGGACCCGCGGTTCAGTTCCCGAATGGATCCGGTTCCGGCCCGCTGCTGGCCGGCGCCCATAGTCAGCCGCCCCCCCCCCGCTTTTCAACTCCGAAAGCCGATCTCGAAGGAATTTTTCTGCCTGGCCGTGGCGTTGGTTACGGTGACCGTCATTGTCTATGCTCCGATCCGACAGTTCGGTTTTCATGGATTTGACGATATCTGACTCCTGGGGGCAGGTCAGAAGAGCAGACCATGAAAGTCGTATCTGGCAATTCATAGGCATGGAAACAGGAAGCGTTCACGAGACTGGCGGTAGAACCGTGGCCGGTGGCCGCGAAATCGGCATACTGGCTGTTCAAGGAGACTTCCAGGCGCACAGCCAGGTATTGACCCGCCTGGGAGTGCCATCCCGATTTGTGCGCAAGGCTGCGGAGTTATATGGCTTGGCGGGTTTGATTCTACCCGGGGGCGAGAGCACGACGCTTCTGAAATTCTTGCAAGTGGAAAACCTGTTTGAACCGATCCGGCGATTCGGGCAAGAGAATCCCGTTTTCGGAACCTGCGCTGGGGCGATTCTGATGGCGGAAGAGGTCCAAAACCCATCCCAGGAGAGCCTGCGTTTGATGCGGATGACAGTGCGGCGGAATGCGTACGGGCGGCAGGTCTCGAGCTCCATCCGCAGGCTGGATATAGGTGCTGGGTTAGACTGCGCGTCCAAGGCGGGGATGCCCATGGAGGCAGTGCTGATCCGTGCACCCGTGATCGTGGAAATGGGCGCGGCGGTCGAGGTTCTGGCGCATTTGGAAGGCAGTCCGGTGCTGGTACGTCAGGGATTGCATCTGGCGGGAACGTTTCATCCGGAACTGACCTCCGACACACGGGTTCACGGCTACTTCTGCCGCATGGCGTTCGAGAGGAGCCAACCCGGCGGATGCTAGAACGGCCACCAGGCAGAACACTTCCTCGGGCCGTCCCTTTCTGCAGTTGCCTCAGCATCCATTGTACGAATCCCTCGGTGAACCGCCGAAACAGAGGTGTCTGTGAGTTTTAGACAACCGGATCAGGACGACACCCGCCGAATTCCGGCCTAGCGGTGACAACCAAGCGACTCCGCCGCGGGCGATCCCATCCCATAAGACATATTGCGAATAAGTGAAACAAGAGAAATTTGCAAACGGATTGCTATTCTCCCCGGAAGTTGGAATGGAAGTTGCTAAAATACACCCTGTGCTTGGGACGAAGGTTGTGAGCCCAAGCGTAGATGAGCTGCGTTGAGGACAATCGATGGATAGAGAGAGGGAGGGTATGAGAAGAGAAAAGGGTTTTTCGTTAATTGAGCTTTTGATCGTGGTCGCGATCATCTTGATTATTGCGGCGATTGCGGTACCAAACCTGTTGCGTTCGCGGATGGCAGCGAACGAGTCTTCCGCAGCCGCTTCTCTGCGAACGATCGCCACGGCGAACGTAACGTATTCGTCCACATACAACGTCGGCTATGCGGGGTCCTTGACGGCTCTGGGTCCGTCCACTGCGCCGTCCTCGGCTGCGGCCGACCTGCTGGATGCGGTGCTGGGCTCAGCTGCTCCGGTCAAGAGCGGCTACTCGTTCCAGTACACTCCGTCAGTGGCGGCGCCTTCGACATCGGCTCCGAACCCGTCGTTCTCGGTGGCGGCGACGCCGGTTGGCCCTGGTTCATCGGGCACGAGCACGTTCTGCACCGACCAGACCAACGTGGTTGGTCGGAACACCGCGGGCGAGGCGCCGGGCAACTCCGGTACGGGCTGCGACTTCACAACGACCACTCCGCTGTAATCGTTCGCTTCCAGAGCATGTCTGGGGAGAGCAAGAGGAGATCCTTTTCTTCTCAGGGGGGACGGTGTGAAATTGTTACGGAACGACGGCGTCAGAAGTTCATTGTTCCGAATCGCCTGCCGGAACGTCCAAGAGTTCCGCTTGTGTGCGGGCGGTCTGGTTCCCAGGGTGATAACGTAATTCGGCAGCGAACTCGCGGCGAACTCCTTCGCGGTCCCCCTGCTGTAGCAGAACCAGAACCAGATGAAAGCCTGTGCCAGCCGGATTGCGAGCGATGGCGTTGCGAAGGGCGGCGGCCGCTTCGGGCAGGCGGTTTTGGCGGAAATAGGTAAGCCCTAGATAGGCGTACGCATCTCCATCCTGGGCGGAAGAGTCGCTGGACCCAAGCCCTTTCATTCCCGGGTTGACCCTCCCGGTTGTGACATGGCGGCTTCCCGCGCGGCCCTCAAATCCCCCAGGAGCTCTCCGACATCGGCGGCGTCACCCCAGTAATACGTAAGAAACGAAGCGTAACGGGCGCGCTGTCCCGTCATAGTCAGCGAGACGTTCAAGGCTCTCCGAGCCGCTTCGAGGTCTCCTCTCTTCCAGTGAAGAAAGCCTTCGATCACCCACAGACGAGGATTGCCAGGGTTCATCCTTTTTCCCGTTTCAATGGCGGCGGCTGCCTCATCCAGATTACCTTGCAGGATCCGGGCGCGGGCCAGCCCGGCATAGGCGTCCGTAACCCAGGGAATATTCTCATGGGCGGCCAACGGGTCGGCGAGAGCAAGCTGGTAGAAACGGACTGCCTCCGGGTAATTCCTGGCATTGAGAGTCAGGGCGTCTGCTAGATTCACCATGTAGTTGGGAGCAGGGCGCAGCGTCACCGCTCTCACGAGAAGGTCTCCTCCGCGTTGCGGCTGTCCGGCATTCAACAGAGCAAGCCCGAGGTTTTCGGCGCAATAGGCCGAGTTGGGGCAGGTGGGATAGGTGGTTTCCCAGAGAGTCAGGTCATCCTTCCACACCGGGAGGCGGACCGCCGTTCCCCAGGCAAACGTCACCAGCACCGCGCATACGGCGGCTTCCAGCCCCCAGCGATGCCAGTCCTGTCGGGAGCGATCCAGGAGATGGAAGTAGAAACTGCTCGCCAGGACAAACAAGCCGATGATCGGAGCGTAGAGATAGCGGTCGGCAACCCAGATTCCGAAGGGAATGATTTGCAAGACCGGTGCGAGAAACACCAGGAACCACAGGGCCCAGAACTGAATGCGTCGGTCGCTGCGGAGCAGAAATCCCAAGAGGGCCATAAGGGCAATCCACAGGGCTGCCAGAGCCGCTGTAAACTCCAGTGTCACGGGGAAAACGTACCAGGCGGAAAGGGGATGGGGGACCAGGGCCATTTGAATGTAGAAGAAAATGAAGAGTGGCAGGTTCATCAAGTGGACGCCGAGCCCGCCGTAATAGCCACTCTCGCCCACCCATTGCGTTCCCATGAAGCTCGCCATGTGAACGGCTACCATGAGAACGGAGATCAGAAAGAAACAAACCAGGCTAGCCACCGTTTTCCTGTCGAACGGACGCCGCTGCCGGTAGTCCCACAACAGAAAGATTGCCGGCGCCACGACGGTGTTGATCTTGGCAAGGAGCGAGAAAGCCAGGAACAAGGCGCACAGGACGCCGGCCCCCCAGCTTCCCCGTTCGCGCAACCGTAGAAAAGCAACGAAGGAGAGAAGAAAGAACAAGAAGGCCAGAGTGCTCTTGGTCTCCGAGACCCAAGCAACGGTCTCGACGCCGGTGGGGTGAACCGAATACAGCAGGCTGGCGAGCAAAGCAATGCGGGGTGACTCGATCCTTGCCAGGACCCCATACAGAAGCAAAACGCAGGCGAGATGAAGAAGCAGCTGCGCCAAGTGGTATCCGAACGGCTCGGCGCCGACGATCTGGTAGAGCAGGGCCAGAAACGTGTGATGGACGGGAGCATAGTGCCCCAGATATGTATGGGTCCAGACGGCCTTCAGTTGCGCTTCCGTCAATCCCTGGACGCGGTAATTCGTGGCGACGTAATAGAAATCATCCCAGACGAACTCGTAATATAGTGCGGGGGCGTAAAGAGCGAAACTGATGCTCAGCAGAAAGCCGTAGGGTAGGAGCTTGCCCCAGGAATTCGGACGCGCTACAAAGTCGAATACCATGCGATTGCTCGGGGCTTGCCGCGGAATTCCTGGCTAGTGGCCCTCGGTGTCCCGGATGGCGCGCAAGAATTGCGCGACCTCCGGGGGATGGCCCCAAATTGCATAGATGTAGATTCTCGCGTCCGGTGGCCAGCCGGCGAGTTCAAGAGCCTTTTCTATCGCTGCGCGGGCTGCGGCGACGTTATCTTCTTTCCACGACAGGAAGGCTTTTGCGATCCAAAGGCTCGGCTCCGCAGGATTGCTCTCCATCCCTTGGTCCAAGGCACGGCGGGCCTGGGGCAAGTCGCCTGCCAGGACATAAGCGCGCGAGAGCTTGGCGTAAATGGGAGCACGCCCCGCTCCCCCACTCTTGGAAATCGCCGCCGAGTAGGTGATGGGGCCCTGGCGAAAATCGCGGGCGACCGTAAACGCGTCGCCGAGCTGGACCAAGTGCCCGACGGCATCACGCAGTTCCACTGCCCGAATCAACTCCCGAATCCCGCGCTCTGTCTGTCCATCTTCAATCAGTGCCGCCCCCAGGCTGACGTGGCAGTAGGCGGATGTGTCGCAGGTGGGAGTGGTAGCTTCCCAGAGTGTCACATTGTTTCTCCATACCGGCACGTGTGAAAGAGAGCTCCAGCCGAACAACAGGACGATGGCGCCCAGCACGAGATCCAGCCCCCAGGCTGCTGTGCGATTCGAGAAGCGTTCCTGCAGCCAGAAGAATCCCATGCCGGCCAGCACGAACGCTCCGATGGCTGGTATGTACAAGTATCGGTCCGCCACCCAGATGCCGAACGGAAACAACTGCAGCACCGGGACCAGGAACACCAGGAACCAAAGCCCCCAGAAGCGGACGGCACGATTGCCTCGTGAAAGCAGCAACAAAAGGCCGAACAGAGCAACCCAGGACAGGACCAGCACCCAATTCCACGACTCATAGATCGGGAACAAGCGCCAAGCTGACAACTGATACGGGTAGACGACCATTTCGACGTAGAACCACACGAAACGAGGGAGGTTTATCAAGTGCACCCAGAAGCTCCCGTAGTAGGAGGTGCCGTCTACCTCTCCGGATCCATAGAAACTGCCGAGATGAACCGTTACGAGGGCCGCGCTAAGAAGGAAGAACACGGCGTGGCTGCGAGCGCGGCCCCAGGTGAGAGAGCTTTGCCGGTAGTCCCACAGGAAGAAAATTGCCGGAGCTACCACGGTATTGATCTTGGAAAGCATCGAAAGGGTCAGGAAGAAACCACACCAGAAACCGTAATTCCATTGCGCCGTTTCCCGCATGCGCAGAAAGAACCAGAGGGATATCAGGAAGAACAGAAATGCAAGCGTGCTTTTGGATTCCGAGACCCAGGCAACCGTCTCAATGTTCGGCGGATAGAGTGCGAAGAGCAGGCTGGCCAAGAGCGCGATTCGCGCCGCCGCCATCTTGGTTAGCAGGTGATACAGAAGGCAGAGACAGGCTGCATGGACCAGAAGGTGGGCCAGGTGATACCCGAAGGGATCAAAGCCGGAAACCGAAAAAACCAGGGCCAGAAACGTCATATGGACCGGAGCATAGTGTCCCAAATGGGTGCTGCTCCAAATCTCCCGCATACGTTCGAGGGAAAGTTCCTGGATGCGGAAGTTCCGGCCGATGTAGTAGGTGTCGTCCCAGACGAACTGGAAGTACACGGTCGCGCCGTAGATTGCGAACGTGACGCTCAGCAGCAAGGCGTAGGGGAGAAGGGCTTGCCAGGAGCAGAGGCGTTCGGGGAATTCGAGGAACGAGGTTTGGCGATTCATTACCACTCGGTCAACTTGAGGGAATCTCCGGGAGCAGCGCTCTCCCGTTTCTGGACCTCACGTCCTCTGTGCTAGGAAGGTGAGCGTGCCACCCCGGCTGCGGGCCGCATCCCAGAGGGCACTTCCCAGGGCCGGCACGGCCAGGGCCGCCGCAGCCAGGAGTCGCTGCGCCTTGCCCGTTCTGTTCGCGGAAGGCTGTCCTTGGAGCACCGAATAGAGACGGTTGTCATCCTCCCACGCCCGGTTCATCCAGCTTTGGAGCGTTCCGTACCAGTCGTATTCGAAGGAAAGCGTGGAGCAGCGAGCAGTGCGGAAGCCTGCTTTGGCGAGCAGCGATTCCAGGCTGCGACGCCGGAAATGCCAGAGATGCCGTGGCAGATCCAGATGAAACCAATGCCGTCCGGCCGCCTCGGCCTGGGCTCCGCCGAAGTTGGGGACTGCTACGGAAAGCCAGCCTTGGGGCGACAGGATGCGGTGAATCTCCTGAAGGGACGCGAGCGCGTCTCGCAGGTGTTCCAGCACATGCCACAGTGTAACCAGTTGGAAATGGCCGTCCGGGAAGTGGCAGTCTTCCAGATCCTTGTAGAAGACGTAGGGCAAAGGATGCTCCTCCGTTGACGAACGTTCGAGGCCATAAGCTTCAAAGCCTGCCTCACGGGCCATGCACAGAAGCGTTCCGCGCCCGCAGCCGATGTCGAGCATGCGTGTTCCGGGCGTAAGCAGGTCCCGAACGCTGCGCCACTTAGTCCACGTCAAGGCTCGAATTCCGGCTTCGACGGGGGACAGAAACTTCTTACGGCCTTTCCCGTAATAGGCTTCGTCGTAGTGGCGTGTCAGCTCAGCCTCGGACGGCTGAGGATAAAGGAAGCCGACGCCGCACGAAGCGCATTCGGTCATCGGAAACGGGCCGGTTTCCAGACGCGAGCGCGGCGGGCTCGGCGCGCCGCACAAAGGGCAGGCTGGCGGCACGTCAGAGGAACTGCTGGAAGCGGTAAATTCCGGAACGATGGACAAAGTATTTTAGAATCGTCTTTAAAATGCCGAGGCCGTAGGTGCATCCCTGGCCGAAGTTGACCGACGAGCAGTCAAAGCTGTAGTGCGTGCTGACCGGGATCTCCTTGAACCGGACCTTCTTCAGCACCAGTTGCACCAGAATTTCATTGTCAAAGACAAACCCTTCAGAGTTGGCCTCAAAATTCACGCTTACGAGCGCGGCGCGCGTGAACGCCCGGTAGCCGGTGTGGAACTCGGAGAACGCTGTCCGCAAGGCCAGATTCTCCGTTCCGGTCAGAATCTTGTTCGCGAAGAACTTCCACTGCGGCATGCCGCCCGCGAGGGGATCTCTGAGCATCCGCGACGCCAGTACCACATCGGCCTCTCCGGCGCGGAGCGGAGCCACTAGGTCACCGACGATGGTTGGATCGTACTGATAATCCGGATGGAGCATCACCACGTAATCCGCTCCCCGCTGCAGTGCCGTTGTGTAGCAGGTCTTCTGGTTGCCGCCGTAGCCTCGGTTCTTGCGGTGGCGGATGGCGGTGATGGGAAGCTTGTTGGCGATGGCCCAGGTGCCGTCCGAGCTGGCATCGTCAACCAGAATGATCTCGTCGTAGCTGTTCGGCGGAATATGGTAGTAGGTCTTCTCGAGCGTCCGCGCTGCGTTGTAGGCTGGCATCACCACGACAGTCTTGCCGGAACGGCTCACCGCTTGCGTCTGATTTTCCGTTCCCACTTGCGGCAGCGGCATAGCGTTTCCCGCCCTTCTGAGGCGCATTCTATCACAAGAACTCCAGCCTCAGGTCGCGGGAGGGAAGCTCGGGGGTGCATGGTTTGGCGTTGCCTGCAGTAGCGAAGGGTGGTAGAATAAGCGCGCTATTCTGTGGCGTGCCCACTCCGGAGCGGAGGTTGAGTAACGATGCTCTGCCGGTTTGCCCTGACAGTTACACTGGTCCTCGGTGCTGCAGCGTCGCAGAGTCTTTTCTCCGCCGACTTGAAGCCTCGCTCACGCATGAATATTCTTCGCGGTTTGGTTGCCGAGTACGCCATGATCAAGGTGCCGCTGCCGCGCGGGGAGAAAGGTTTGTTCCTGAAGTCAAGCGGCGAGATCGACGAGCAAAAGCTCAAGGAAGAGATCACCGCGGAAGGAACGGCCCTGCCCCCCGCCGTGCTGATCCAGATCACCGACATCATGTTTCGCGACAAGGAGATCGCATTCGAGATCAATGGGGGCGGCCGGAAAAAGACCAAATGGTACGAGCGGATTGAGGTCGGCACTGGATGGGGCACCACGCCCATTGCCCCTCGAGACGGCCGAACCCCCACGGGTTCGACCGTTACGCTGGTCTTCCCCAATAGATTGCAGGACATGACCGTTGCGGACGTGAAGCAGTACTTGGCGCCCGTGCTCGATTTTACGCCGGTGACTCCGATGCAGGCGCTGACCGCGCCGGTGCCGCCGGAATTTCAGGCTGCCATTGAAGAGGAACGAGCGGTCGAGGGAATGGACCGTGACATGGTGATCACCGCGCTCGGACAGCCGGACCGTAAAGTCCGCGAGATGGTGGACGGTCTCGAGCGGGAAGACTGGATTTACGGGACCCCTCCATTGCGTGTGGTCTTCGTGCGCTTCGAGGGCGAGGAGGTTGTCAGCGTGGAGGAATACTCCGGCGGGGTCTCGGGAGAGGCACAGCCGCCATTGATGACTGATCCGCGCGACGCCCGCTACTAGTTCGCTTTCCCCATCAGCCTATGCAGATTCGAATTGAGTACTGTGCTCGCTGAAAGTACGAGCCACGTGCCGTCAGGTTGACGCAGCAGATTCTGGAGGAGTTCAAGCAGCGCGTCACCTCGCTACAGTTGCAGCCCTTCACCGACGGACGCTTTGAGGTGTTTCTGAACGAGACCCGGGTCTTCTCCAAGCTCGAAACCCGCCGTTTTCCTGAGTACGAGGAAATCCGTCCGATGCTAGCCAGTCAGGACGGTTAGCCGTGGAGGCGCAGAGATTTAAGGGCAGGAAGAATGCGACTCTCTACTGCCCTTCGCCCGCGACAACAATGTTTTCGAGGTACATCCCGGAGTCGTCCACCACGACTTCGGCGTTCACCTCGTCGCCTGCTTCCAGGTCTTCGAGCTCTCCTTCGTCCCGCACGGTGTAGGGCATCGTCATGGCGCCCATGAAATTGGGGATCTCGTCGTGGTCTACCACGAGACTGTTGCCCTCCGGGTCAACGGAGATCACCGTGCCACGGAGAGGATGCCGCTCCGGACCGCCCGCTGCGGGCGCCGACTCGGATTGGGATTGTTCTTGTGCTGGTTGCGGACTGCAAGCGCCGAGCCACAGAAGGAGGCTCGCCGCAGCAATTGAAAGAATCCAACTTTGATATCCCGTCCGACGTGCCTGCGCACCTGATTTCATGTATCTGATCTCCTCTGATCCGAAGCTTTTCCCGGGTGTTGCCTCTTCTTTGTCAGTGTACGCCACAGCGCTGGCGCAGGCAAGCGGGTCCAGGGTAGCGCCAATCTGTTTACCCGGACTACCGGTTCATCGTGGCCTCCGGGTATCCCGACGCCGCGCGACACGTGTCTGGATCTGTCCTGCGATCCGAGCCTGGGAGACCGGCGACTCGACCTGGATTTCGTCCTAGACGCCGCATTGGAATTATGCGGCCTTGAGGACCGGATTCACTTGCAGGTCGGCTTTTCCAGCCGGGTCCAGGCCGTCGGCGGCGCTTGGGTCCTGAAGCGTGAAACCGTCAACCTCGACCCCCGCAAGAATGTTAAATCCCGCCGCTTGTTCGGGTCTATAATGGGACAGTGATCGGAAAAACACGACGGAGGTTCCACCATGCCTAGAACCCTGTTAGCCGTACTCCCGCTGCTGATCGGATTTCCCGCCGCACTGGCGCAAGCGCAATCGGACTCGCCCTGCGTGGGCGGCAAACCGAGTTCGCCGATCAAGATCGAGGTGTTTTCCGACTACCAGTGTCCCGCCTGCCGGGCCTTTTTTCTCGGAACGATGCGTCAAGTGCTCTCCGAGTACGGCGACGCGGACAAGGTGTGCGTCGTGTACCACGAGTTCCCGTTGAGTATCCACCCGCACGCTCCGGCGGCGGCGCGCTACGGCCACGCGGCCATGCAGATTGGCATCCGGCAATGGTCCCAGGTGACCGACGCGCTATTCCAAGCGCAACCACAGTGGGCCGCCAGCGGACAGGTGGAACCGGTCGTTGCGAGTGCCTTGAGCAAGGAAGACATGGACAAGGTGCGGGAACTGGTGGCTGATCCTGCCATCAATGCGGCCGTCCAGCGGGATATCGAGCTAGGGCGGAGCCGCGAAGTAAACTCCACGCCCACGTTCTTCATCACAGCCAACGGCAAAACGGAGAAGGTCGCCCAGGTTGTTCAGTTTCCGATTCTCAAGAGGTACCTCGACTATCTGTTGACGCAGTGATCGCGGAAATTTGGGAGAAGCCCGGAGGTAGAGAATCGGTGGGCTGGCGCATCTTTGAATGGACTGCTCGCCTGGGGCTGGGGGCCTTGTTCATCTACGCCGGCTACGTCAAGCTGCGTAGCCCGTTTCTGTTTGAGATGGCGGTGGACGGATACCAGTTGCTGCCGCCAACGGTCGTGATTGTGGTGGCGCGCAGCTTGCCCTGGCTGGAAGTGACATTGGGTCTGCTCCTCTGGACTGGCTGGAAACTCCCGTATAGCGCCACGTTCACGACGCTTCTGTTGGGCGTGTTCCTGGTCACGATGGCAGTAACTTACGCCCGGGGCATCGAGGCCGTCTGCGGATGCTTCGGAACCAGCGAGCCCATCAGCCCGCGTACACTGGCCCGCGACTCGCTGATCTTTGCCGTAGCCGCGACGCTCGCCGGATACGCTTGGTTCACCCACCTCCGGGGAACCAGAGTTGTGACTTCGCCGGCGGTTTCCGGTCAGGAAATGCCGCTTCCCCGGGTCTGATTCCCATCTGGATCTGATGTCCATCTCGTCCTTCCCCCGGGCTGAACATTTTGCCCTGCTGCGAAGCGCAATCGAAGAGAGGCTGCAGGACCGAGATCTTTCTCTCGAAGTGACTGAGCGGGGTCTGAATCAGCTGAAGTGTCAGTACCGATTCGGCTTCCGCGTACGGCTGCCCGTGTTGGATCCCCCGGCTTCACCCATCGACTCCCCAAGCAAGACGAGTGGTGATTGGAAGGAACTTGCCATCCACTTCCAGACAGCGCAGCGACTGGAAGAAGGCTGTGGTGAGGAGGAACTCAACCGGGTTTTGGACGGCTTTCTGGTCCGCAACTTCCCCCGTTAGTCCTGAATACGGATAACATCAGAGTCTCTCGGCGGAGCCCGCCCGCCCTGCATGCTGCGTTTGAGAGCCCGCATTTCTAGGAAAAATAAGAGTTTGGCTTAGTTGACATTGGAATGTGATTTCTGTATATTCTGCATCATCAGTAGGCGATATGGACTGGCACGATCGGAGAGGGTGGAAGGAAACGGGGCTGGACGTAAAGTCGCTTTGCAGTCAAGTCTGCCGATCTTTCTGAATTCAAGCTTGCTTCCGGTCAGCCGCGACGGTTACCACCGAGAGTCAGTTCTGCACAGTCAGGAGATCCATCTCGGGTGTTGTGCCGGTTCTGGTAAGTGACCGGATCGAGGGCGTCGGCCCCCGGAGATGTTGGCAATGTCGGAGACTGAAAATGCTTCGCTGGCGCAGGCTGAGTCCATGCCCGACGAACCGAAGCTGCAAGAACCCAAACTAGAAGAAACCAAGCTAGAAGAGAGCGCGCAGGTAGAAGTATCCGCCGAGGAGCTTGCACCGGCTTCTGTGCAGGAGGAAAGCGCGCAGGAGTCCGCTGCGGAGCCAACACCGATTTCCAATGAGGAAGAGAGCGCTCGGGAAGAATCGTCTGCCGAGGAGGAGAAGCCCGGTTCTGGAGAAGGAGAAAGCTTTGGCGACCTGCTGAGTTCTTATTCCGAGCCGTCCCAGCCGGCGACCGGAAAGCTCATGAGCGGCCGTGTCGTCAAGGTGACTGACTCAGAAGTGATTGTGGACGTTGGCTACAAGTGCGAGGGAGTAATCGCGCTCGAGGAGTTCCGGGATGACTGGGGCAATCTCCGCGTTCAGCCCGACGACGCTGTCGAAGTCATGATGGAATCGACGGCAGAGCGCGACGGATACGTTGTCCTCTCGCATCAGAAAGCCCGGAGGATCAAGGTTTGGGACGACATCGAAAAGGCCCACCAGAACCAGACCCCTATTCCAGCCCGGATCATGGAAAAGATCAAGGGCGGGCTCGCCGTTGACATCGGCGTGCGCGCGTTCTTGCCGGGTTCGCAGGTCGACGTCAAACTGGTTCGTGATCTGGATGCATTGATCGGTCAGGAGATCCCCTGCCGCATCATCAAGCTCAACAAGAAGCGCAGCAATATCGTTGTGTCCCGCAAATCGGTTTTAGAGGAGGAGATTTCCAGGCGTAAGGCGCAGACCCTGGAGGTGCTGGCCGAAGGAGCCGTGCTGCCCGGGGTTGTCAAGAATCTTACCGATTACGGAGCCTTTGTGGACATTGGCGGGATGGACGGGCTGTTGCACGTTACGGACTTAAGTTGGGGCCGCGTGGGTCATCCGTCCGAGGTGCTCTCCGTCGGGCAGGAAGTTCAGGTGAGAGTCCTCAAGTTCGACCGGGAGAAGGGGCGGGTTTCTCTCGGGATGAAACAGCTTGCCCCAGACCCCTGGCTGGCCGTCGAGGAACGCTTTCCGCAAGGTGCCCGCGTTCCTGGCAAGGTCCTGAATCTGACCGATTACGGGGCCTTCGTCGAACTGGAGCCGGGCGTCGAAGGGTTGGTGCACGTTTCAGAAATGACGTGGAGCAAGCGCTTGAAGCACCCGTCCAAGATTGTTTCCCCTGGTGAGAGTGTCGAAGTGGTGATTCTCGACGTGAACCCACAGAACCGACGGATTTCACTGGGTCTCCGCCAGACCGAACCCAATCCGTGGGAGACATTGTTGGAGCGCTATCCCGTCGGTTCCATCATCGAGGGACAGGTCCGCAACCTCACAGATTTTGGGGCCTTCGTCGAAGTTGAAGAAGGTATTGACGGCTTGGTTCACGTTTCGGACCTTTCCTGGACCCGTCGGGTCAAGCGCCCCTCGGAAGTGCTCAAGAAAGGGAATACGGTTCGCGCCGTTGTCTTGAATATTGATCCCGAGCAGCACCGTCTGTCTCTGGGCATCAAACAGCTCGAAACCGACGTCTGGGAGACCTTTTGTTCGGAGCATCAGGTTGGGGATACTGTAACGGGGCAAATCGTTCGAAAGGCTTCCTTCGGAGTGTTCGTCCAGTTGGTTGAGGGTATTGAAGGTTTGTGTCATATCTCTGAGCTTTCATCCGAACCTGTGGACAAACACTCGCTTCCGTTCGAGGTGGGGCAAGAGTGCTTTTTTCGAATCATCCGTCTCAGCCCCGAGGAAAAGAAGGTCGGTCTGAGCCTTAAGGCACTGCAGGAGGAGCAGAAGACTCGCGAGCCGGAGAAGATTCCCCCGGCTCACTCCTCATCTGGCGCCACGACGACCATTCAGGAAGTCATGGCTATGAAGGAGCGGGCAGCGCCCAAGAATTAGGTTGATTTTTTCTGATTTTCTCCTGCCGAATCGGGGGCTGGGGGAACCGGAATCTGTTGCATCTTGCTGCCCAGCAAGGGCATACTACCCCTTGAGCCCAACAGCTGAATAGCAGACTCGCAAGGAAGCCCGTTCTCGCGGGAACCTTCTCGGAAGAAGGGAAATGACTATGACGAAGGCTGATCTGATTGACGAAGTTTCCGGCGCCGTGGAGATGACTCGTAAGGACTCAGAACTCATTGTAGAAACTATTTTTGAAAGCATCGTCGGGGCCCTGCGCGCCTCCGATAAGATCGAGATCCGCGGATTTGGTAGCTTCCGCACGCGACAACGCCAAGCGCGCGTCGGGCGTAACCCCAAGACCGGCGCCCGCGTGGAGGTTCCTCCCAAGAAAGTTCCATATTTCAAGCCCAGCAAAGACTTGAAGGACCTCATCAACGGTTCGAAGACGGAACCGAAGGTCGCCACCCCCCCGATGTAGACGTACGAGCTTCCGCCGAGCGGAAACCCGGGAAATTCCAAGCAGCATGGATTATCTGTGGAGTCCGTGGCGGTACCGGTACGTGACCCAAGCCGTGCCGCAAGAAGGCTGTGTCTTTTGCAACAAGATGCAGGAAGACGACGACGAACGGAACCTGGTTCTCTATCGCGGCGTCAACAACTTCGTCCTGCTCAATCTGTTCCCCTATACCAGCGGCCACCTGATGATCGCGCCCTACACGCACATCGGTCGGCTCTGTGACGCCGACGATGCCACCTGGAGGGAGATGATGTCGCTCACTCGCGCGGCCGAGCAAGCTTTGCAGAAGGCATACAAGCCCGACGGGATCAACCTGGGGATGAATCTCGGCAAGAGTGCCGGAGCCGGTATCGCCGACCATATCCACATGCACGTCCTGCCGCGCTGGCACGCCGACTCCAACTTTGTCAGCGTCATCGGCGAAACGCGCGTCCTCCCCGAAGCTCTCGAAGATACCTACAAGAAGCTGAAGCCTCTGTTCTGAAGTATCATGCCGGAATCGGCCGGAACTGCCTCTGAGTCATTTGTTTCATTGCGAATACTTCTCGGCAGGTTGGAAAATCTCTTTGAAACGGTCGAACCGGAAGCTGCCCATTTCCGTGTCTATGGTCACAGGATAAGAGAGATCATCCGGCTTGGCTGTATGGAGGCGGAGTCCTCCTGGGTGGCTGTTCTCAGAGCTATTTTCTTGGCGGCTGGCTTGGGCGCATCTCGACCCGGCTGATCATGATCTTGGGGTCGGTACGGAGCAGGTCAATTACGACTTGGCCGACTTCATCCGCATCGATCCGCCAGGTCGATTTGCAGCCTGACCTTGTACCTGCACTGGTGTGTCCTCCCGGGTGGCCGAAGTCTGTTTCGACGCTCCCCGGCATGATGTAGCTCACGCGGATGTTCTGATAGCGCAGGTCGAGCATGGCTGCTTCGCTGAAGCCGTTCAGTCCGAACTTCGAGGCATTGTAAGCGGCCCCCCCTGCGAAGGCGTTCTTCCCAGCCAAGCTGCTGATGTTGAAGATGTACCCTCCACCCCGGCGTTTCATCCGGGGCACGGCGGCCCGCAGTCCGTAGAAGCACCCGTGCAGGTTTGTTCGGATCACGTCGTCCCACTCTTCGGGAGACAGCTGATCAATCGGGCCGAACACGCCGATCCCGGCATTGTTCACCAGGATGTCCACGCCGCCGAAGGCTTCCTCGGCGCGCGCCACCAGCCGTTCCACTTGGCTGCAATCCCGCACATCGGTTGTCAGCGCCTCAGCGTGAGACGGCGCCAGCTTGTTGAGTGAACTGGCTGTCTTCGTCAGGTCTTCCGTGTTGCGCGATCCGATGGCGACACGCGCGCCGTGCCGCACCAGCGTCTCCGCAATCGAGTAGCCGATCCCCCGGCTGCCACCTGTGACCACTGCCACTTTGCCTTCCAGATTCGGGTCCATGAATCACCTCACGCGAATATGATTTCCTAACCTGCAACGAACTCCATTGTGGGCGCATCCAAACACCAGCGGCAACTTTGATCCAATCCGCCGCCGAGTCGCGGGCCGAGTCTAATATATTGACATAGTTTGATTTGACCCGTTGCGAGTCCGATAGTTATGTTATAAGGACTTATGGCAATCCGGTTCAATCCACGACCGTTTCGCTGGCTGGTGCTTGCGGGGATGATAGCGGTCCTGGGGGCCACGCTGTCGAGCTTTCTGACGCGCACCCGGGAACGCCCGCAGACTCGTTCCGCTCCGGCGCCGATTGCCCCCCAGGTAAGCCAGCAGACTCAGGCGTTTTCGCTCTCGAAATCATCCGGGGATCACACGCTCTACACTGTCGAGGCCAACGAGGTCACCCACTTCGATGACAAGGTTGTTCTGCGCGGTGTCTCGATTCTGCTTTACGGCAAGGACAGCGACCGAAGGGATGTCATCGAGACTGAGGAGTCCGAATTCGATCCGAATGCCAAGTCTCTCCTCATCCCCGGTGAGGTCACCATGAAGCTGGGGATTCCCCCGCCGGACCATCCCCCAGCGAGGAGAGAGGTAACTCCGGGCAACGGACCGGACTCGGTTTCCATTGTGACCACCGGTCTGGAGTTTGACCAAACCACCGGGGTCGCTTCGACCGACCAGGTGGTCCGATTCCGGTTTGCGCAGGGCCAGGGAACGGCCCAAGGCGCTCGGTATGATCCAGAGAGCCAGCAGCTCACGCTGCGGTCCGGGGTCCACTTTGTATTGAGTGAACCCGGTGACTCCGACCCCACCCATGTCCGCACCGGCAGCCTGCGCTTCCAGCGTGGTGATTCGATCGTGTATCTTGCCGAGCCCGTCGAGCTCACCCGCGCCTCGCGCGTTCTACGGGCGGGGAATGGCGAAATTCAGCTCGATGAGAGCCGTCGAGCCCGCCGTATCCGGTTGGAAGGAGGCGTGATCGGTTTGGACCGGAGCGACGGCCAATCTGCCGAAGTGCGCGCCCGCCGGGGCCTTCTGGAGCTCTCCGAGAGCGGCCGCCTCAGTTCTTTACGCCTTGAGGAGAAGGTCGAATGGTCTTCTGCCGATTTCAGACCCGACAGCGGCCCGCTACGGCAGGGACACGCTCAGACGGTCCAGCTATTCTTCAACCGTCCGTCCGGCTTGCTGGAGCGCATCATTGCTGAGCGGGATGTTCGTATTGTGCTCCACGATTCCCCAGGCGCGCTCTCGCCGACTCGGCTGTCTTACTCCACGACGCCTGGGTTGCAGAGCCTTTCATCGGACCGGGTCGAAATGACGATGGCCCCGGATGGCGCGGTCTTGCAACGAGTTTCCGCGCGTCCGCATTCGACGTTGGAACTCCTGCCCTTTCATTCAGAGGAGCCGCGGTGGCGGATCACGGGAGAGGAATTCCAGATGAGCTTTGATCCCTCCGGCAACCTCACCCGATTCGCCGCCGAGGGGAAAGTGCAAGCGATCGGCGAAATGCAATCAAGACCTTCCGGCCGACAGCTTTCGACCAGCGACCATCTTTTCGCCACGCTCGACCCTCGAACGCGCTCTATCAGCCGGATTGCGCAATGGGGCCATTATCAATACCAGGATGCGGGCAAACAGGCGCGCGCTGACCGCGCCGAGTACTCTACGGGCGGAGAAATCACCCTCCGAGGGAAGGGGTCGGTTTGGAATCCCACGGGAAAGCTTTCCGCTAACCGGATCACCCTGAGTGATTCTATTGGCCAGATTCGGGCGGAAGAGAACGTTTCAACGACTTTTTTCTCGGTGACATCTTCCGGGATCGACCCCAGGAACCCGGTGCACGCTGTGGCCGATCGGTTGCAATATGACTCAGAATCGGAAAGAGCGCAGTACGAGGGCCGCGTTCGACTTTGGCAGGGCAACAATCTGCTGCAGGCCGACCGCGTGAACCTCGACCGGCGGAAGCGCCAGATGGATGCATCGGGGAAGGTGTACAGCGTGATTCCTCAGCAAGTTTCTGTTGGCGCTAGCGGCCCCCAGTCGGCTCCTGCAGCCGCGTCGGGGCAACCAGGGACGGGGAAACCCGTCGAAATTCGCTCCGAGCAAATGCTTTATAGGGAATTGGAAAGGCGAGTGGTCTATCAGGGGAAAACACGCATGCTCAGTGGATTCTCTGCAGTAAACTCGGAACAACTGGAAGTATTCCTGGTGCCTTCCACGGCTTCCACCGCCGAAGGCGAAACGGCGAAGATCGACCATGCAATTGCCAGCGGGGAAGTCGTGATCCGCGATTCCGCAGACCCTGGACGCAAAGCAACTGCCGAGCGAGCCGAATACTTTCCAGAGGAAGCCTTGTTTCATCTGTTTGGAAAGCCGGCGGTTGTCTGGGAACCACAGCGAGGCAGCACGCAGGGCGTTCGATTGACGTACCGAATGGCCGATGATAGGATTTTGGTGGAAGGTGAGCCGGGCCTCCCCGCAGAAACCCGGCGGCAGGTACGGCGATAAGGCAATGCTCTTTCTCGATGTGGCCTTCAGTGGGGGGAAGGCTTCCCGCCGAGGAGCAACCCGGCTTGGACGTGACCGGAAACAATGCTCCAGACCAGCGAGCTGACTAAAACCTATAAGGGCCGCAAGGTCGTCGACGATGTTTTTCTAGAAGTGCATCGGGGCGAGGTTGTGGGTTTGCTCGGGCCGAACGGAGCTGGAAAGACCACTACGTTTTACATTATGGTGGGGCTGACGCCGCCAGATGCCGGCCGTATCCTGTTGGACGGACAGGATATAACTCGATTGCCCATGTACCAACGAGCCCGCCTTGGCATCGGCTACCTCCCGCAAGAGCCTTCAGTCTTCCGCAAGTTGACGGTGGAGGAAAACCTGCGCGCCGTGCTCGAGACGCTGCCCTTGCCTCGCCGGGAACGCCGGGAACGGCTGGAGGCGCTGCTCGACCAGTTCGGCCTGGGGCTTGTGCGTTCCAGCCGAGGCTACGTCTTGTCAGGTGGGGAACGCAGGCGAGTCGAGATTGCCCGCTCCCTGGTAACCTCTCCGCATTTTATCCTCCTCGATGAGCCCTTTTCGGGAATCGATCCCATTGCCGTGCTCGACATTCAGCGTCTGGTGGCGCAATTGCGGGACTCCGGTATTGGCGTGCTGATTACCGACCATAACGTGCGCGAAACACTGAAAGTGACCGACCGGGCCTATATCATCAATAATGGCCGCATCTTCCGCGACGGCAGGCCGGAAGAGCTGGGTAAGGACCCGGAGGTCAAGCGAGTCTATCTGGGAGAAAGCTTCGTTTTGGAGAATTGATCGCCATGGGCATTCTCCAACCTCGCCTCCATCTCAAAGTCGCCCAGAAACAGATCCTTACGCCGGGCCTCGTTCAGATGGTCAGCATCCTGGCGCTGAACAAGCTGGAGCTCAAAGAAATGATCAATCAGGAAATCATGGAGAATCCCATCCTGGAGGAATTCTTGGACGATGTACCGCCCACTTCAGAGGAGTTTGCCGAAGGGGAAGAGCACGACATTACGCCTGCCGATCAGGAGATTCTCGAAGTCCTCAAGACCAAAGGCGCGGAAGATACCGTGGACGACCTGGACCCGGACGTGTCTACTGCAACAAGCGAGATCACAGCGAACGTTGGGAAGCAGGCGGATGAAGCTCTGAGCCAGCCGTCCACCTCGACCGAGAACACTCAGGAGGGCTCGGCAGACCCGTTTGATGACATTGACTTCGGTTCCTTCTTCGATGATTACCTGGACCCAGGCTACCGGACTTCGGAGTCGGAAGCTGTCGAGCTTCCCTCGTTTGAGAATTTTCTTTCAAGCCCCACCACGCTGGTGGATCATTTGCGATGGCAGCTGACCATGGATCAGTCCGATCAGGGGCTGGAGCGGGCCCTGGAATCGATTCTTGGCAACCTGGACGAGAATGGATACCTGACTGCGTCGCTCGAAGAAATCGCTGCCAGCGGCGGCGGCGAATGGGACGACCTGGAAAAGGCCCTTCCTTTGGTGCAGGAGTGCGATCCGCCCGGAGTCGCCGCGCGCGACCTGCGTGAATGCCTGCTGATCCAGCTTCGCATGCTGCAATTGGAAGGCACGACCGCTTGGAAGATAGTGAACGATCATCTCAAGCTGCTGCAGAACAGGCGATACAAAGAGATCGCGAAAGCGACCAGAGAGACCATCGAAGCGGTCGAGGCCGCCGTAGAGACCATCCGAAGCCTCGACCCGTTTCCCGGGCAGCGCCATAACAAGGGGCAGGCGCGCTGGATCGAGCCGGACGTCTTCATTGTGAAGTCAGGCGACGAGTACGCGGTTACGGTCAATGAGGACGACCTGCCGCAGCTCCGCCTCAACCCGGCCTACCGCCGCCTGCTGGACCGCGGGAACTCCACCAAGGAAGTCCGGAACTACGTCAAAGAGCGCTACACCTCCGCGATGCACCTGCTCAAGAACATCGAACAGCGCAAGCAGACGATCCTGCGCGTCTGCAACGTCGTAATCGGGCGGCAGCGCGACTTTCTCGATTACGGCGTAGATTACTTGAAGCCGATGATGATCAAGGAAGTGGCCGAGGAAATCGGGGTACACCCTTCGACCGTGAGCCGCGCCGTCGCGAACAAATACACGCACACGCCGCAGGGCGTCTTCGAGCTGCGGTATTTCTTCTCGGAAGCCGTCGGCGGCCCCTCGGGAAGAGAGCTGCCCCTGCTGATCCTGAAGCGCAAAGTGAAAAAGATGATCGAGCAGGAAGACAGGAACGATCCGCTCACCGATGATCAGATCACCCGGATCTTGCAGCGGCAGGGCATCGCAGTCAACCGGCGCACCGTGGCCAAGTACCGCGCCGACATGAGAATTCCCAGCACCCACCAGCGGCGCAACCGGCGCTGACTTGTGCCGTATTCCTAATTGTTGGCGGCTTCTGCCCGGCTGATTTCCCCCGGCGCGTGGCGATAGATGCTGGCGAAGTTCGTCAGGGGGGACTCATCGAGCCACATCAGCTTGGCGGGGTTGTCCTGGAGCATCGTCCGCACGTCCGCTTCCGTCATGCCGAAGCCGAGCAGCGCGCGGATGAACACGCGCATCCCGTCGATGGAATCGAGATGCAACACTTGGCCGAAATCGCTCCCGATGATGCAGCGCTCGGGACCGATCTCCTGCATCGTGCGGATTGTCTCCATGGGGTCGGCGATGGGTTGGTAGAGGCTCGGGATCATAGGCTGGCAGTACGTCCCTACGTAGACGCCCAGATCGGCTAGTTGTTTCATTTCATCGAGCAGCAGCTTGTTCAATTCGAGTAGCGGATGGTCAAGCGTGGCCCGGACGCCCAATTCCTTGGCCTTCTTCGCGAGCGGCAGGAGTTCCTGGAAGTCCGTGTGGCCGAAGCCGATGCCGACTTTCTTCGCAGCGGCCATTTCCATGATCTGGCAAACTTCCGGCAGCACCACCCCGGCGTCGCTCACCAGGCGAACGCCGCCGCGCTCGGGATGTCCCGCGCCGCGCCAGAACCCGAGCGATGTGAATGTCGGGAACCAGATCATCTTGCAGTTCGGGTACTGCAGAGCGACCCGGACGGCCTCCGGGTTCATGCCCAGGCAGGTGCCGGTGCCGCCGTAGACTTCGACGCGGTGGGTCAGCTCGCCCTTTTCGATCAGATGATCGATGTGCCGCTGGACCAGGTACGCAGCGTTGGCGCTGACATTCCAGTGGTCCTTGAAAGCCAGCGCGCGCATCCCGGCCTTCGAAGCGTCGATCGCGATCTGGATCATGTCCTGCGCCCGGTGCACGAAATCCGGATAGGCATGGATGTGGCAGTCGATCGCTCCCTGGAGCAGCTCGTTCTCGACACCCGGATGAATCTTGACGATCTCCGGGTTGTCCTTGAGCATCTGGTAGAAATAGTCCTTGGCGTTCAACTGCCGCACGCGCTCCACAGTGAGTACTCGGCCCACGAGCAACTGTTGCGCTGCTTCGGAATCGGCAAAATCACACATGGCAGTTCTCCTTATCTTGTCTTGTTATCCCGAGGAACGGGGCGACGAGGGATCGAATCTTCGCTTTTTGGTCTATGCCGTTTTTGTCCACCCTTCGATGAAACGGCGGGCGTCGTCGATGGCCGGTTCGGAGCACGGCACGTATGGAATCGAAAGGCGCGTCACGCCAGCTTCAGCGATGGGGCCCAGCCGGTCGCGCACTTCCTCGACCGACGTCGCCGGAATCACTGGCAGCTTGTCCATGTACTCGTCCGTGAGCGCCTGCACTGCGGCCTTGAAGCCGTTGGCGCGAAACGCTTCCTGGATCGCCGTTACCTCCGGCTCGAACCCGCAATCCTTGAGCATCGTGCTGTAGTGATCGGCGATGTTGTAAAAGGTCAGCACCTGTCGCAGCCTCTTGCGGGCCACCGCGCGGTCCGGGTGCACCGAGACGCGCACCTTGGCCATGATCTCGACTCTGTCCGGGCCGCGCCCCGCGTCGGTAGCTCCCTGGCGCACACGCTCTGCGATCTCGCGAATCTTCGATGGAATCCCCATGTTGATGCAGACGCCCTCGGCGATCTCCCCGACCAGGTGGGTCATCTTCGGCCCCAGGCCGGCCAGAAACACCGTCAGCGCGGAATGGCGGGGCTTCCAGGATAGCTGGAAGCGCTTGCCGGTGGAGTACGTTTCGCCTTCGTACTCCACGCGCTCACCGGAGGCGACCTTGCGTACGATCTCGACGTACTCCCGGATGCGTCGCAGCGGGCGGTCAAACACGCCGCCGTGCCACGCTGCAATGGTCTTGTTCGCGACGCCGAGGCCCAGCATCAAGCGGCCGTTCGAGAGGTCTTGCAGCGTCGCCGCCTGAATCCCCATTGTGACCGGGCTGCGGCCGTATATATGGTAGATGGCGCTGCCGACTTTCAGGGTCTTCGTTCGCGCAGCCATGCCGGAGATCACTACAAGCGGGTCGGTGCTGTTCGATTCGCCTTTCCAGAACGTCCCGAATCCGGCGTCTTCGACGAGCGGGGCAAGCTCCAGCAGCCCGTCGGCGGGATAGTGCGCGACGGAGTTGAGCTCAATGTCGTAAACCACGGTTGCCTCCAGATCCTAGCGGGTCGCGGCCCGTGCCACGAAAAGAGGAAAGCTTATCGCAAATAGACGCCGCGCGGGTCAATTTCCTCGCGCAATAGACGCAATTCTTCCGCCGTGGGCAGCGGCGTTTCGGGTGCCGGGGACGGCGTCCGCAACGGGAAGCCCGTGTGCTCCTGCACCGCTTGGACACTGATTCCCGGATGGATCGAGAGCAGCGCGGCCTGGCGCGTCTCCGGATCGAACCCCAGCACCGCCATGTCCGTGATCACGCGGTGCGGCCCGCCGCCGCGCAGCCCGAGCGCTCCCCGCGTACCGCCGCCGGCGAATCCGGGACTCGTAAGGTGCGCCACTGTCGCGGGCAGTTTCCGCTTTTCATGCCGCAGAATCACGATTACGCGCTTCGCCAGCGACGCCACGTCATTCCCACCGGCGCTGCCGTTGAAATAACGCACCTTGCCGGAGCTGTCCTGGAGTAGCGTTGTGTTGATGTTGCCGTAGCGGTCGAGTTCGAGCGCTCCCAGGAACCCCACGTCCACTACGCCGCGGTGCAGATTCATCCCCAGCACGTCTAGAAACCCGCTCCAGCATGTGCCGCCGTGAAAGATGCGCGAATCGGCCAGTCCCACCGGCGTGTCGATGGGGTTCATGTTGACGACGCCGATTTCGAGCAGCGACGTCAGCCCCGGCGCATGGGTTCGCTTCGCCAGTACGCTGGCCACCTGTGGCAATCCGAGACCTACAACGACCGTCTCGCCGTCTCGCAGCTCTCTCGCTCCGGCCACGGCCATGATCTCGGTTGTGCGAGCTGGCTCCATCGATTCGCCTGTAGTCTCCTGGGAACTAATCCTTCATGCCGTCTTCTCTGCAATCGGCTTCCGCGCCAATGTCAGAGGATTAACGAACAGGATGCGTGTCGTTGCCAACAGACCGAAACAGTTCCTGGATAACTGTCTGATCAGTACCCCAACCTCGGGTCGGCCTTCAATTCGTCCAGCTTCGCTTGTCCCCCGACCTTCCCCAAGTACTCGCCGTGATTCTGCGTGTCCAGGATAAACTTCTGGATGTAATCTCCGATCCGCTTCGGATCGCGCGCGTGCTCGACGTAGAGCTGCAGGTGCTCGGCGTCATAGTCGTAGCAGGAATAGACGGCTGTCGGATGCGCCCCGAACGGCTGATGGATCACGGCCTCCACGCGGTGCGCCGGTATGATGGTACGCGTGGGATGCTGCCGCATCAGGTCCGTCGAAACAATCTCCTCGGCAATCAGGATCACTCGCCGTCCCGCTTTAGCCTGCTCTTCGTTCTCCCAGCGCGGCCCGTGGATGTGGCAATTGCCTTGCTCGTCAGCCGCCTGCACGTGCACCAGCGAGACATCCGGCTCGATGGCCCGCAGGAGCAGGTATTCCTCACCCGTGAACGGACAATTCATGCGCCGTACTGTGTCCGCTCCCGGCCCGCGCTCGAGGCGCTCAAGCACCTCGGAAGAGAGCAGCGATTTGATTGGGATGAAGGAAAGCCCCAGCGCCCCGGCGAGGTACATAAAACAGATCGAGAGGCTGCTGTAGTCCAGCGAAACCACTTGCCTGTTCTCGCGTGCGCGGTTCACGCAGTTGACGAGCCCGAAACGGTCGAGTGAACCTCCACCGACCATCAGGCGGCTTACGAGTCCGGCGCCCACGAGCAGGTCCGTGTCCATCCCCATCACGCATTGCGACAGCGTGAGATCTATTTTCTGCTGCCGAATCAGCTCGTGCACGACCGTGATGACGTTGCGAGCGATCGCAAACCCACCCAAGGCGATGTGTGAGCCGTCCGGAATACTCCGCACGACTTCGGCGGCGGTCTTGAGCTTGCTGGGCATGAGGTATGGAGAATTTTCCCTGCCGGCCTGCGGCCGGCGCTACCGCGCCCGCCGCACCTTATGAACACGATGCGCACGCAGTTTCGTCTTCTTCCGCTTCGGCTTCGAAATGACAAACGTTCCCGAGCCCAAGTTGCGCGAGCTCCAATCCTTCTTGTTTCCTTCCGCCATACGTTCACCTCCCTTCTAACTTCTGATTCCCAACTTCTCCTGCACCAGCGCCAGGAGCCGCTCCACCACTTCGTCAATCGCCATCCGGCTCGTGTCAATGTAAATCGAATCGGGGGCTGGGACAAGGGGCGAGAGATCGCGCTCACGGTCCCGCCGGTCGCGTTCGGCCATTGCCTGTAGGATGCGCACGGGACTAGTCTCGCTCGAATCGCCCAAGTCGTGAACGCGACGCTCGCTGCGGACTTCCGGTGATGCGTCGAGAAATATCTTCAAGTCAGCATCGGAAAACACTTTGGTTCCGATGTCGCGTCCTTCCATGACCATGCCTCCGCCGAGCCCGAGCGCCCGCTGCTGTGCCACCAGCTGCTGCCGCACCGCGGCGTGCACCGAAACCAGGGAAGAAGCGTCGGTTACTACCGGTGAGCGGATCGCCTCTGTCACATCCCGCTCTCCCAGCAGTAGTCGGTTGCCTGATGCCTCAGCAACAAACCGAATGCCGGCCTCCGTCGCGAGATGTCCGAGCGCCTCCCCATCGTTCAGATCCATTCCGCGTTCGAGCGCCAGCAACGCCACCGCCCGGTACATCGCTCCCGACTCGACAAAGGAATACCCGAGCTGCGCTGCGAGCCTCTGCGCCACCGTACTCTTGCCGCTTCCTGAGGGTCCGTCAATGGCGATCACCAACCGTCTCTGCAAAGCAAACCTCAAATCCCGTTCGCCGAAACCAGTCACCGCAACTTCCGAAATCCAATTGCAAGGAACCGCCGCCAACGCGGATCAGGTGCGATGAAAGGCTTTCAGGATTTCCCGCATCCCATATTTGAGCAAAACGGGCCGGCCGTGCGGGCAGCTCATGGGCAGGCGCGTCGCGGCCAGCTCCGCGAGCAGCCATTCCATCTTGCTCTGCTCGAGCGGCGTGTTGATCTTGATCGCCGCGTGGCACGCCACCGACGCCGCGATCTTTTCGCGCACTCGCTCGGAGGAAATCGCGCGGGACTCCTTTTCGAGCGCCTCAACAATCTCCGTAAGAAGTTTCTCAAGGTCTTCGGCCTGCACGCCTGCCGGCACGGCCTTCACCGCTACCGTTCCCTGGCCAAAAGGTTCCGCCTCAAATCCCGACGCTGCGAATTCCTCGGCGATCCGCCCCCACAGCGTTTGCTGCCCAGGGCTGAGACGAAGAATGTACGGCATCAAAAGCCGCTGTGTCTCGATGGATCCCTGCTCTCGCTTTGCCAGGAGCCGCTCGAAAAGAACACGTTCGTGCGCGACGTGTTGGTCGATCAGCCACAGGCCCGACGGGCTCGCTGCCACAATGAAGCTGTCGCGAATCTGCCCCAGCGGCTGCAACCGCGCGAGCTCTGTGGCGGCGTCTGGTTGGGACTCGGCTGGGGACGAACCGGGGGCGGGAGCCCCGGCCCGGGCGGCATCCTCCGTAGTGATTCCGAGGGCAGAGTTCATACCGAGCGGCATTGCCTGGGGTGGCAGCGGCCGCTCCGTGAGCTGAAATTCCTCTGCCGCAGAGATGGACGGCACAGCAGCCGCGGAGGTCTTGCGGGAGGCATCCAATGGAATCTCGGGCGCGACGGTGGTTCCGGCGGGAAACGTTGAGACGGGTTTTGAAACCGCCAATGCATTCCGCAGCGTGTCCCGCACGAAGTCGTGGACAAATGACTGATGCCGGAACCGCACCTCGGTCTTGGCTGGGTGCACGTTCACGTCCACTTCCGTATGCGGCATCTCGAGAAACAGCATTGCTACGGGAAAGCAATGCGGCGGCAAAACGTTGCGGTAGGCTTCTTGTATGGCGTGCAGCAGAACGCGATCCCGAATGTGCCGCCGGTTGACGAACAAGTAGAGTGAATTGCGATTGAGCTTCTGTACCTGCGGCCGCGAGAGAAATCCGGAAAACGAAACGGCAACAGAGGAAGGGGTATCACCCTCTCCCCCCTTCCCGGCATCAGGCGGCGGCGCGGAAAGTTCCGCCGTGCGCGGCTCGAACTCTACCAGATCCTCGAGCAGTTCTCCGCCGAACAACTGATACACGCGCTCGCGCAGCGCGGGAGCCGGGCTGACGCGGATCAATTCCCCGGTTTGCGATTCGAGATGAAAGGACTTTTCCGGAAACGCCAGCGCGTAATGCGTAATCAAGGTCGTGATGTGCGACAGCTCGGTGGCCTCCGCGCGAAGAAATTTGCGGCGCGCCGGAACGTTGTAAAAGAGCCCTTCGACGGTGATGGCTGTGCCGCCCGGAAGCCCGGGCTCCTGCACGTTCAGGAGTTTTCCTCCCGCAAACTCGATCCGCGTCCCGGACGGTTCCTCCACGCTGCGTGTCTCCAGCGTCAGGCGCGAAACGGCCGCAATGGATGGCAACGCCTCGCCGCGGAAACCCATCGTGGCGATGGAGAGCAGGTCGTCGACTGAGCGAAGCTTGCTCGTCGCGTGCCGCTCAAACGCCAGCAGCGCGTCATCGCGGCCCATACCGCAGCCATCATCCACGATGTGGATGCGCTTCTTCCCGCCGGCTTCGATCTCCACGCGGATGCGCCCGGCTCCGGCATCGATCGAATTCTCAATCAGTTCCTTCACGACCGATGCGGGACGCTCCACAACCTCCCCAGCGGCGATCTTGTTGGCAACAGGTTCGGGGAGAATTCGGATTCGGCCCATGGCAAAACACTGAGTAGTGACTAGTGAGTAGTGAGTTCACGAATTACGAACCACTAATCACTGTCTTTCAGTTCGAGACCCAGCTCGCGGAGCTGCGCCCGGGAAACCGGTGCGGGCGCTTCACACATCAGGTCCACGGCGCGGGCAGTCTTGGGGAACGCGATCACTTCGCGGATGGAGCTCTCCATCGCCAGGATCGCCACGATGCGGTCGAGACCGAGAGCGATGCCGCCGTGTGGGGGCGTGCCGTACTCGAGCGCGTCCAGGAAAAAGCCGAAGCGCTGCCGTGCTTGTTCCTCGGTCATGCCAAGTGCCCGGAAGACACGCTTCTGAATGTCCGGCCGGTGGATACGGATCGAGCCGCCGCCGATCTCCGTGCCGTTCAAAACCAGGTCATATGCCTTGGCTTTGACCGCCGAAGGATCGCTGTCCAGATGGTCGAGCGTTGCTTCCTGCGGCGACGTGAATGGGTGGTGCATCGCCACATAGCGCTTGTCCTGCGCGTCGTATTCGAACATCGGGAAATCGGTGACCCAGAGAAATGTCTTCCGCTGCCAGTCGTATTCGGTCGTGAGTGCGGCCAGTTGGTTGCGGAGGATCGCGAAGCAGCGGTTCGGCAAGTAGCGGTCACGCAACGGCGTCTGGCCGCGGATGGCCCCGAGAAACAGCACGTCCTTCTCCTGCGCGGCAAGCCGTTCCTGCAAAGCGTGCGTCAAGTCTTCGTTTCGCAGCAGGACTTTCTTTCCACCCACCAGGCAATAGTCTATGAACAAAGCGGGCTTGCCTAGCTCTGCCTGCAGTGTTTTGAGTTCCGGAAGCGAATTGTGAGCTCTCTCGCTCACACTGGCGACGAGCCGGTCAATCGCAGTCCGTGACAGTGGCTCTTTGCTCAGTAGCTGCTGCTGAGAAAACTTGAACCCGACGATCGGCGGGCGAATCCCGAATTCCTGCGCCAGCGCCTCGGACACTCTGGAATCGAGCGAAGCAATCTTTGCCTCGTAGCGCAGGTCCGGCGCGTCGGTTCCGTACTGCGACATTGCCTCCTCATAGGTCAGGCGCGGGAAAGCCTGCCCGCTAATCGCAATGGGCTGATAGGGAGGATCGAGTTCCCTCTTTCTCCCTTCGAGTTCCCAATGCCGGTTCGCGACGTTGCAAACCGAGCGCATCAGAGGCTCGATCAGTTCGAAGATCATTTCCGGTTGTGCGAACGACATCTCGACGTCGAGCTGCGTAAATTCCGGCTGTCGGTCGGCGCGCAGGTCTTCGTCGCGGAAGCAGCGGACGATCTGGAAATACTTGTCGAAGCCCGAGATCATCAGGATCTGCTTGAACAACTGCGGCGACTGAGGCAGCGCGTAGAAGGAGCCTTGCTGCACGCGGCTGGGGACCAGGTAATCGCGTGCTCCTTCAGGAGTCGAGCGGGTGAGAAAGGGCGTCTCGATTTCCAGGAATCCCTGCTCGCTCATATAGCGTCGGATATCGAGAGCCGACTTGTGCCGCAGGACAAGGTTCGACTGCATCTCGGGCCGGCGCAGGTCGAGGTAACGGCGTGTGAGCCGCGTTTCTTCCGATGTGGCTATGTTGTCTTCAAGCGGAAACGGCGGTGTGCGGGCGTCGTTCAGGACGTGGAGACACTTCGCCCGCAGCTCGACTTCCCCCGTCGGAATCCCCTTGTTGACGGTTTCCGCATCCCGCTGGACCAGTTCTCCCTCGATGGCCACGACATACTCCGAGCGCAGCTCCTGGGCCCGCCCGTGCACCTGCGGGACTGTCTCCAGGTTGAAGACGACTTGCAAGACACCGCTGCGGTCGCGCAGGTCGAAGAAGATCAGGCTCCCCAGGTCGCGGCGGCGGCTGATCCAACCCATCACCACGGCGGACGTCCCGGCGTGTTCCGGCCGGAACTCGCCGCATCCGCGCGTCCGCCGCAAGTGGGATGGAAGGTGGTCTAATGTCATCGCGTTGTGCATTCCTTGTTAGAGGCTTATCCTGCAAACTGCTCGAACAGTTCTTCCTTCGTGACGGGCTTCTGCATGCCATGCGCCATGTCGCGCAAGAGATATTTCCCTTCAGCCAGCTCCTGGTCGCCAATCAACAAAACGTGACGCACACCCAGCCGCGAGGCAAGTTCCAGAGCCTTCTTGAGCTTCGCCGCATCGGCCAGCATCTCCACGGCGATGTTCCCGGCTCGCAGCTCGCGCGCGAGTCCGGCTGCGCAACGGTAAGCGTTTTCTCCGAGCCAGATGATGAAGAGCGGCGAATCCTCTGCGCTCGACCCGGATTCTGCGAGCTTCGAAAGCACCAGCGCGAAGCGGTCTTCTCCAATCGAAAAGCCGATCCCCGGCGCCGCCGGCCCCCCAAGCATCTCGGAGAGCCCGTCGTATCGCCCACCCCCCAGCAGCGAGTCCTGCGCCCCCAACGCGCCATGCACGATCTCGAACGTCGTCCGCGTATAGTAATCGAGGCCCCGAACCAGTCGAGGGCGAACCGTAAAGGGAATCTCTCGGTTACGCAAATAGCCGTGCAAGGTATCGAAATGTTCTCTACATTCGCTGCACAGCAAATCCAGGATCGTTGGTAACTTGTCAATGACGGGCTGATCCTCGGGTGCCTTGCAATCGAGCACGCGCAGCGGATTCGTCCTGCTGCGCCGTTGGCAGTCGCCGCAAAGCTGCTCGCGGACTTTGCTCAGCTCGCCGCGTAGAGCATCGAGATACTGCGGCCGGCAATTCGAGCAGCCCACGGAATTGAGAAATACGGTGAAGCCCGTTAGTCCCAAGCGCCCGAGCAGCTCGATCAACAGTTCCAGGATTTCGGCGTCCACCGCGGGGCTTTCCGAGCCGATGGCTTCCGCTCCGATCTGATAGAACTGCCGGTAGCGTCCTTTCTGCGGGCGCTCCCGCCGGAACATCGGACCGATGTAGTAGAACTTCTTGATGCCCGGTCGCTCCCACATGCGGTGCTCGATGTAGGACCGCACCACCGACGCCGTCGCCTCCGGGCGCAGCGTGAGCGACTGCCCGTCGCGATCCTCGAAGCGGTACATCTCTTTCGTGACGATATCGGTCTCCTGCCCGACGCCGCGCGCGAACAACTCTGTGCCCGACGCCGCGCGCGAACAACTCTGTCGGCTCAACGAGTGGTGTGCGAATTTCCTGATAGTTGTACGCGGTGAAGACTTCTCGCGAAACTCTCTCGATACGGTTCCACAGTACGGACTCCGGCGGCAGGATGTCGCGCATCCCTTTTACGGTTCGCAATGTTTCTTTGCGTGTCATTCAAAGTATCGGACCGTGACCGGAACGCGGCTACGGACGGACAACAAAAAACCCGCCGATCTGGCTTCCGGCGGGCCGTCTGGCTGCTAATTCTGTGTTCCAATCCGTTAGCAGGGACGGCTCCGCAGGGACCCGTTATAGTTCCGATGATCGTCCCCGAAATTGCGCCGTCTCTCGTTCATTGTCCTGCCCCACAGTAAACAGTGCATTATAGCACGCCCGCTCCCGTAGCAGCGAAAACTTGTCCGCGGCCCCTACGCGTCCCGCTCAGCGAGGTACTGATCCTTGATTTTCTTGTACGCAGCGATATTGCGGTCAATGCGCTCGTAATCGGCTTCGTTCAGCTTGCGCGTCACCTTGCCGGGAAAGCCCATGAAGAGGCTGCCCGGAGGGATCACGGTGCGTTCCGGTACCAGCGCCCCGGCGGCCACCATGGAGCCGGACCCGATCTGCACTCCGTTCAGCACGATCGCACCCATGCCGATCAGACAGCGCGACTCGATCCGGCAGCCGTGCAGAATCACGCTGTGCCCCACGCCGACGTTGTCTCCGACAATCGTCGGGTAAAGATCGGTCTCGACGTGCACCACGCAGTTGTCCTGAATGTTGACGTTCGCGCCGACGCGAATGTAGTGCATGTCGCCGCGCAGCACTGCCAGGGGCCAGACGCTCGAATGCTCGCCGATCACCACGTCGCCGATGACCTGCGCGGTCTCGTCAATGTATGCGGTCGTCGCGATCTGCGGAACCGCGTCTCCAAACCGATGAACCATTGCCTAACACCCGGTATCTAGCCTTGGCTGAGCCCTGCGTCGCTCTCCCAACCTTTGGGCAGACGCGCTATCCAGTAGCCCCACGCCCGATCCTGCACCAGCAGCGAGTGAAACACGCGCGAGGCAACCTTGCCCATCTCTGCCTCAATGAACACCGGCTTCCCTACGATAGCGGCTTGGGTCTGAATCTCGGCGTTCTTGTCGAGATAGATGGCCGCCATGACAGCCGTCACGATGTTCTCGCCGGCCACCACGGAGCCGTGGTTCTTGAGCAATGCGGCCCGCCGCTTCCCGAGTGATTCCGCCAATGCCTTGCCTTCGCTCGGCGTCGAGACCAGCAGGTTGCCGTCCGCGTCGTAGCGGTCGAACCAGCCGATGCCTTCCCAAAACAGCGTCCCCATGTGGATCACGGGCCGGATCGTTTCGCCGCTCACCGCGTAGGGCAGCACGCCGTCGCTGTGCGAGTGGCACACGGATTGGACGTCCGGCCGTGCCTGGTAGATGCCGCCGTGGATCACCCGCTCGACGTAGTGCTTTTCTTTGATCTCGACCAGCGGCGTGCAGTTCAGGCGATACCGCTGGATGTCCGTCGCGCGCACCGCCGCCGGCGACCGCGAGACGGACAGCAGAAACTCCTCCGGGTTGGTTTCACTCCGTACCGAGATGTGCCCGAACACGTCCACAATGCCTTCGTTGGCCAGGATGCGGTTCGCGGTGACCAGTTGCTCCACAAGTCTCGTTTCACTGTTGCTCATGCAGAATGCCCCTTCTTCCGGATTCGCCGTTGCTAGCGGCCGGGCACAATCAGCCGCGGTTCATCCGGCTTCCCGGCTGACTCGGGGTAGGATTGCCGCAGGAAGTCGATGAACGCTCGCCCGCGTGCGCGCCCGTTCGAGCGCAAGGCGGCCAGGCGGCTCAAGAACACCAACGACCGGATCACGTTCGATTCCTTGAGCGGCGCCACGGTACCCTTCTTGCGCTCGTTTTCCTGATGTTCGTCGAGGAATTTCTTGATTTCGCGGAACGCCCCGATCTGCGAGGGTTCCTCCGGCAGCGACTCGTAGTAAATCCCGCTGGAGAGAGATTCGTAAGTCCTCACGAGCTTCTCGATGGCTGCCTGCAGGTCGTGGTCCGTTGTCTTCGGATCGGCCAGTGCGTAGCGCAGCATCTGCAGCCCGATGGCCGCGATGAACTGCTCGTGCTCGGCGAGGAATGCGTCCGGCACTTCGATTCCGGGGAAGGGCATCGTCTCGGCCGTCGGCGTCTGTTCCTTTTCGTGCTTCCGTGCCTCTCGCAGATAGAAGCAATCGAACGGGCAGTCGACCGTCACTTCACGCTCTGCCCCGCAGCACGGCGCGCAAATCCATCCCCGCACCCCCGGACATTCTCGCCGGGCCTTCCCTTTCTTGCATATCGCGCACAAGGTGGTCTCTGACATGGGAAAACAAGAATTATATCATGAGGTTCGAAACCTCCCTCGACCAGCGCATTGGAAGCTGTTTGCGATAGAATTGAGACGAAATGGAAGAAGTCGGGGGTGCTGCCGAATCAGGACTCAGAACTTCGTCACTTCTGTGAAGTTGAACTCGGAGACTTTGAGCGCAGGTACGACCATCGGTGCGGACTCTTCGCCGGACGCCCGCTCCGACGGCCCGAGCATCTCGGCGCAGTTGAGCAAGTCGATCAGGCTCTGGTTGAAACGGAAGTTCCGGATGCCGTGCCGGACCTTGCCGTCTTCGACGTAGAACGTTCCGTCGCGCGTCATCCCGGTCAGAATCTTCTTGTACGGATCGACCTCGCGGATGTACCACAAGCGCGTCACGAGAACACCTCGCTGCGTCGAAGCGATCATCTCCGGAACGCTGTGCTGCCCGCCCGCCATGACGATATTGAGTGGCGCCTCGCCGTACTCGTTCGGCAAGGGAAAACCGTGGCCGGTCGGTTCTGCGTCCATTGCCTTGGCGGTCTGGCGCGCGTAGGTCAGGTTCTTGGGGACACCGCTTTCCACAAGTGGAAGAGCCTTCCGCGCAACCCCTTCGCCGTCGAACGGCGCGCCGAACTGCAGCCTATGGTACGCGTCGTCGCTGACGTGGATGTTCTCGCCGAAAAGCTTCTTTCCGATCCGCCCGGTCAGGCAGCTACGCTGGTCCCGCACTGCCTGTCCCGAGAAATCCCAGAACAGAAAGCCCAGCAGGTCGAGCACCGCCGCCGGTTCGAGGATCGTTACATGCTTGTCCGCGGGCAATTCCTTCGGATTCCGGCTCTGGTTGGCGATGTCGGACGAGCGTGTTGCGAGCGCCGCCGCGTCGATCTCGCGCACGTCGGGCGCGGTTTTCTTGGCCCATCCGGAGCTGTCGGCGGCGAGCGTGGTGATCGAGAACTCAGCCAGCGTGTCGCGATAGTACGCGGCGAGTCCGTGCGAGTTGAATGCCGCCTGTACCCCCGCCGTGGTCGAATACGTCCCGGCTGCCGTCTGCCCGTTTTTTTCCGCGATCTCGATGGCCTTGCGCACGGCCTGTGCACGCTCGGCGGGAGTGACGCCTGCCGTCGCTTCGATGTAGCGCTCCACCGGACGGTATTCTTGCGGCCCGGGCATCGGCAGCAGCTCCGGGTCGGGCTGCTGGCGGCGGGCGAGGCTGGCCGCCTCGCCAACAACCCGCCGCAGGCTTTCGGAGTCGAACTTGTTCGTCGAGGCCCGCGCCGTGCGGTTTCCGTAGGCGGTCCGCACGGAAAGGTAGTAGCCTTCCTCGGCCACGTTCTGATGGATCGTGTTGTTCGCGAACCGGGTCAGTTCGTGCGAGCCCCCGCCGACGAGCAGTTCGGTCTCATCGGCGTCGCTGTACTGTAGCAGCTCGGCGAAAATCTCCTGGCAGCGCTCACGGCTGAGCATATGCGATCCCCACACGGACGTTCCGGAAGCGCGACGGCGCTGCGCCATGGCCTGTTCCCATGGTCTGCGACGGCTGGCCCTTGCCGCAATTGGGCGTCCCCCAGAGCGTCCAGTGATCCGTGTTGCAGATGGCGTCGCAGGAGTTCCAGAACTCCGTCGTGATCCCGCTGTAGCTCGGGTTCTTGAGCATTCGCGTCTTCTTGCCGTTCTGGATCTCCCATGCTAGCTCGCAGCCGAACTGGAAGTGATACCGCCGGTCGTCGATCGACCAGCTTCGGTTCGTCTCCATGTAGATGCCGTCGTCTGTGTCGGCGATCAGGTCGTCGAGCTTCCAGTCGCCCGGCAGCAAGCTGACGTTGGTCATCCGGATGAGTGGAATGCGCGCCCAACCGTCGGCGCGCATGGCGCCGTTGGAGCGCCCCTCGCCAATGGCCGCCGCCGTCTCGCGCGAGGTGAGGTAGCCTGTGAACAGGCCGTCCTGGATGATGTCGGCTCGCTGCGCCGCAACGCCCTCGTCGTCGTAGCCGAACGTCCCAAGCCCCGGCCCGTGTTCGAGCCGCGCATCCGCGACGACGTTCACGATCTCGGACCCGTAGCGCAGTTTTCGCAACTGATCGATCGTCAGAAAACTCATTCCGGCATAGTTCGCCTCCGTGCCGAGCACGCGGTCGAGTTCGATGGGGTGGCCAATGGATTCATGAATTTGTAAGCCCACCTGCGAGCCGTCGAGAATCACCGTGCGTTTGCCGCGCGGGCATTGCTCGGCCTTGTGAAGCGCCACGGCCTCTTCGGCGATCCGCCGCGCGTTCTCGATCAACTGCATCTCTTCGATCAGTTCATACCCCTGGAGCGCGTACTGACCGCGGAACGAGTTCGGATAGGAGCGCTTCTGGATTTCGGCTTCCGCGAAGCTATAGGCCTCGATGCCGGCCCCGGAGATCACCCTGGTCTGGTCGATCACCGAGCCTTCCGTGCTGACGAAGAGCTGTCGCACTCGCCGGAAGTGCAGGCTGCCCTCGGCCAGCGTGATTCCCGCGACGGCGCGCATCTCGGCGTCGGCTCGCAGCAGCAGGTTGAGGTTGTCTTCGACGGAGATGCCGAACGGATCGGTGCGGAACGGCGATATCCACGTTGCGACGACCGGCTTTTCCGGCACGAGCACGATGTCCGCTTTTTTTGCTAGAGCGCTTGCCCGCGCAATCGCCAGCGCCTTCGTGGCGGCCGCTGCGAGCGAATCCTTTGACAGGTTGCCCGTCGAGGCGAACCCCCAGCAACCCTTCGCCACAACACGAATTCCCAGCCCCAGCGATTCGTCCGAAGAGATGGTCCCCACTTTGCCGTTCTTGGTTGCGATATTCCGCTCGCGCGAGTCAATCACCCGCACATCGGCGTACTCGACCTCGCGCCGGTCAAGATGGTCCAGAACGGTGTCAGCAAACTCCCGCATGTCCTCTGGAAAAGAGTCTGGATTCTGCGCTCTTAGGTCCCCTCATCCCACGACGCCAGGTATTTTTCTTGCTCCGCGCTGAGCCGGTCGATCTTCACCTTCATGGCCTCGAGCTTGATCTGCGCCACCAAGCGGTCGATCTCCTCCGGCACTGGGTAGACCTTCTTCTCGAGCTGGTCGGCATTCTGGGTCAGGTGCTCGATGCACAGGGCTTGGTTGGCGAAGCTCATATCCATGACGGCGGCCGGATGGCCTTCGGCGCTCGAGAGGTTCACGAGACGGCCGTCCGCCAGCAGGTAAATTCGCCGGCCGTCCGCCATCCGGTGCTCTTCGACAAATTGACGGATCTGGCGCCGGCTGGCTGCCATTTTCTGCAGTTCGGGGATTGCAATCTCCACGTTGAAGTGTCCCGAGTTGGCGAGCAATGCCCCGTCCTTCATGCATTCGAAATGCTCTTGCGCCAGCACGCTCTTGTTCCCCGTGGCACTGATGAAGAGGTCACCGATCTTGGCCGCTTCAGCCATGGGCATGACCTGGAAGCCGTCCATGATGGCTTCCAGCGCCCGCGTCGGATTCACTTCCGTTACGATCACGTGCGCGCCGAGGCCGTGCGCCCGCATGGCGATCCCGCGTCCGCACCACCCGTAGCCGCCCACCACCACCTTCAGCCCCGCGATCAGCACGTTGGTCGCCCGCAGTATGCCGTCAAGCGTCGACTGCCCGGTCCCGTAGCGGTTGTCGAACATGTGCTTGGTGTCGGCGTCGTTGACGGCGATGATGGGATAGCGGAGGACGTTTTGCTCGGCCATGCTGCGCAGGCGGATCACGCCCGTGGTGGTTTCCTCGGTTCCGGCGCGGATATCGCCGGCCAGATCCGTGCGTTTGGTGTGGGCCAGCGAAACCAAGTCGGCTCCGTCGTCCATCGTGAAGTGCGGCTTGTGCTGCAGCGTGGCGTCGAGGTGCGAATAGTAGGTGTCGTTGCCCTCCCCTTTGATGGCGAAGACGGGAATGCCGTGGTCACGGACCAGGCTGGACGCCACGTCGTCCTGCGTGCTCAAGGGATTCGACGCGCAGAGCATCACTTCCGCCCCGCCCTTTTGCAGTGTCAGAATGAGGTTGGCGGTCTCCGTCGTGACGTGCAGGCAAGCCGAGATGCGGATGCCCCGCAGCGGCTGCTCCTGGTCGAACCGCTCGCGGATCGAGCTGAGCGTCGGCATGAACTGGTCTGCCCATTCGATGCGCAGGCGGCCCTCCTCTGCCAAAGCCGGATCTCTTACGTCGGACGGAATGTTTGTCGTTGTGGACATAATTCGATGGTCTCCCGTGTTCCTTGCGATTGCTCAATTCTGAGAATGGGTCCCTGCGGTTCGCCGCAGGTCTACCGGGCGGCGGCTTTGGCTTCCGGTTCCGATGCAAGTCCGGCGGCCTGGCGCAGTCTCTCTGCCTGGTTCGTGGCCTCCCAGGTAAAGTCTGGCTCGCTGCGCCCGAAGTGGCCGAATGCAGCGGTCTGCTCGTAAATCGGCCGCCGCAGCTGCAGGTACTCTATGATTCTTTTCGGCGTGAGGGGAAAGGTCTCGCGGATCAGGGCCACCAATTTTTCTTCCTCCACCACTCCGGTGCCAAACGTGTCCACCATGACCGAAACCGGTTCGGCAACTCCGATCGCGTAAGCGAGTTGAACTTCGCAGCGCTCTGCCGCCCCGGACGCTACCACGTTCTTGGCAACGTGCCGGGCCATGTAGCATGCCGAGCGATCCACCTTGGAGGGGTCCTTGCCGGAGAAGGCTCCGCCCCCATGTCGCCCCATGCCGCCGTAGGTGTCCACAATGATCTTGCGTCCCGTCAGTCCGGTGTCGCCGGCAGGCCCGCCGGTCACGAATCGCCCCGTCGGATTGATGTGGATCTGAGCCTCGGAAAGCATCGCGTCCGGCAGCACCGGGCGGATCACTTCTTCCCGGATGGCTTCTTGGAGCGTTTTGTCTGAAACGCTTTCGCTGTGCTGTGAGGAGACAACCACCGCCGTCACCCGCACCGGCTTGCCGTCCTCATAGAGCACCGAGACTTGCGATTTCCCGTCCGGCCGCAGGAAATCCGCTGTTCCGCTGCGGCGGACCTCTGAAAGCCGCCGAACCAGCCGGTGGGCCAGCATGATCGGCAGCGGCATCAATTCTTCCGTTTCATTGCACGCGTATCCGAACATCATGCCCTGATCGCCGGCCCCGCCCGGATCAACGCCCATGGCGATGTCGGGCGACTGCTCATGCACCGCCGTGAGCACCCCGCACGTGTGCGCGTCAAAGCCGAATTTCGCGCGGTTGTAGCCGATCCTCTCGATCGTCCGGCGGGCGATCTGTGTGTACTCCACGGGCGCCTGGGACGTGATCTCGCCCGCGATCAAGACCAGACCCTTGGTCAGGACCGTTTCACAGGCCACACGCCCGCAGGGGTCCTGCCCCAGGACTGAATCCAGAATGGCGTCTGAGATTTGGTCCGCGATCTTGTCCGGATGGCCTTCCGTCACGGATTCGGATGTGAACAAATAACTTCGCGCGCGTTGCGACACAATCGTACCTCCTCAAACTCAATGGACCGAACGGATCGACAGTCTCCGGGCTGGACCAGGCTGAACCCCGAGTGGAACCTTAGATGAGCGAGAGTAGCAGAGTTCCCCGCAAAGCGTCAAAGCAAATTTGCTCAGTAGCGACAGGCCTCCAGGCCTGTCCCCTTCGAGCACAGGCCCGCCAGGGCCCTGTGCTCCAACGCAGCTGCTTCTGCTGTCGCTTTGCATTACAGCAGAGAGTAAAGCAGCCTCAGCCTGCCGTGTCATCCCGAGGAGCGTTGAGCGAAGGCGAAGGGCGACGAGGGATCTGCTCTTCCCACGATCCGCTATTCCCTCCCTCCTCTCCTTATCCCCAAGGCAAGTAGCGACAGGCCTCCAGGCCAGTCCCCTTCGAGCACAGGGCCGCCCAGGGCCCTGTGTTCCAACGCCAGATGCTTCCGCTGTCGCTTTGCATTACAGCAGAGAGTAAAGCAGCCTCAGCCTGCCGTGTCATCCCGAGGAGCGTTGAGCGAAGGCGAAGGGCGACGAGGGATCTGCTCTTCCCACGATCCGCTATTCCCTCCCTCCTCTCCTCATCCCCAAGGCAAGTAGTGACAGGCCTCCGAGGCCAGTCTGGATCGACAATCTTTCTTCGACATTGCTGCAGCCGTAGACGCCGGATTGGCTCCCGTGCCCTCGGCAGGCATGCCCGTTGCCTTGACTGCTTTTCCCGCCGTGTGTTAGCTTACTTTTCCGCTTTTTCCTTTGAGTGAGGTTGCTGAAATTGGCTTCCCCCACCGCTGCGCTGCGCAAGACCGCGTTGAACCAGGCCCACCGCCGCATGGGCGCGCGCATGGTCGAGTTCGGCGGCTGGGACATGCCCGTTGAGTACTCCGGAATTGTCCCCGAGCACATCGCCGTGCGGACTCGGGTCGGGCTGTTCGATGTGAGCCACATGGGAGAAATTGAGGTGCGCGGCGAGGGCGCGCTGCCTCTCCTGCAGAATGTCACCTGTAACGATGTTTCCCGTCTGCAGATCAGCCAGGCGCAATATTCCGCCCTCATGAATGAGCGCGGCGGAATCGTGGATGATCTGCTCGTGCACCGCGTCGGGGAAGAGGACTATTTTCTTTGTGTCAACGCTTCACGCCGCGAGGCCGACTACGATTGGATCGCCGCCCACAACCAGGCCGGTGCGGAAGTCCGCAACACCAGCGATGAGTACACGCAGCTCGCCGTGCAGGGGCCGCGCAGCCTCGCTGTTCTCCAGCCGCTCACTTCCGTCGCGCTGGCGGAGCTCAAGTATTATTGGTTCGCCCGCGGCACGGTCTGCGGCACGGAGTCCCTCGTCGCCCGTACCGGTTACACCGGGGAGGACGGCTTCGAGGTCTATTTCCCGGTCTCGGAATCCGAGCGCATCTGGAACTCCATCCTGGAAGCCGGCAAGGCCGAGGGAATTGTGCCCTGCGGATTGGGCGCCCGCAATACGCTCCGGCTCGAGGCTGGCATGCTGCTCTACGGCCACGATATGAATGAGGATACCACTCCGCTCGAGGTACGCCTGCGCTGGCTCGTGAAGCTCCGGAAGGGACCTTTTCTGGGGCGTGATGTTTTGCAGCGGCAAAACGAGCAAGGAGTCCCTCGCTCCCTCGCCGCCTTCGAGCTGCGCGCCCGCGGCATTGCGCGTGACGAAGCTCCCGTTCTGCTCGGCGGCCGGACGATCGGCAAGGTCACCAGCGGTTCGTATGCTCCGTTCCTCAAGCGCAGCATCGGTTTCGCTTCGCTTCCGAGCGAGCATGCCGCAGTGGGCCGGGAAATTGCAATCGACATTCGCGGAACGCGCGCTGCCGCCGAAATCGTGCCGGCGCCCCTTTACCGCAGGCAAAAGAAGAATTGATTAACTAAATCGTCACGCGAGAGAGAGAAGATCACAGATGGCAAAACTCCAGAGGGTATACAAGACAGGAACTGAGTACCAAATCACGGGTCCGGGAGAGAAATCCCGTCGCGTGCGTTTCGTTGGCAAATTCAAGATCGACAGAAAAGAGGTTCTGATGTTCCGCCCCGTCAGAAAGGCCAAGAAACAAACTAGGAAGTAGCAATTTCAAAGCCGCCATAACCGAGTCTAGTCCTCGTCAACAGGTTCGGATGCGGCTCCTAAGTCAACGAACGTGATCGGAGAGAGTCATGTCGTATCCGTCCAAGTTTCGCTACACCGACCAGCATGAATGGGTCGATCTCGACGGCAACGCCGCCACCGTGGGTATCACGGACCACGCCCAGCACCAGCTCGGTGACATCGTGTTTCTGGAGCTTCCCAGTGTGGGCGATGCCGTCGAAGCCGGCAAACCCTGCGCCACGGTCGAATCCGTCAAGGCCGTTTCTGAGATTTACTCGCCGGTCACCGGCTCGGTCACCGAAGTAAACGGTGCTTTGGCGGAAACTCCCGAGTGGGTCAACCAGGACCCGCACGGCAAGGCTTGGATGATCCGCGTTGCCCTGAGCGCCCCCGCGCCGCTCGACAAGCTTTTTACTGCGGAGCAATACGAGGAATACGTCCGGCAGGAAACCGCTGACTGATCCCTGCCTCTCCCCGGCCGTCCGGAACGGTTCCGTTTTTTTCGAGCTGCATGCGCTATCTTCCCAAATCTCCTGAAGAGCGTCGCCGGATGCTCCAAGTGATCGGCTGCGATTCCGTCGAGCAGCTCTTTGACTCCATCCCGGCGGAAGTGCGCCGGCAGCAGCCTCTCGCGCTTGACGCCGGACAGTCCGAGCCCGAGATCCTTGCCTACTTCCGTGCCCGCGCAGCGGAGACCGCCCGCGACGCCGCCTGTTTTCTGGGTGCTGGCGCCTACGACCACTTCCGGCCTTCCGTCCTGGACGCCATGATCTCGCGCAGCGAGTTTTACACGGCCTACACGCCCTACCAGCCTGAGATCAGCCAAGGCACGCTCCAGGCCATCTTCGAGTTTCAGACCCTGATGTGCCAGTTGACGGGCATGGACGTCGCCAACGCTTCCTTGTACGACGGCTCCACGGCCTTGCCCGAGTCCGTCCTCATGGCCATCCGCGCCGACCGCCGCAAGCGTATCGTAACCGCCCGCTCGGTCCATCCCGAGTACCGCCAGGTGCTGCGCACCTATCTCCAGCACCAGCACATCACGCTCGACGAGGTCCCGTTTGCCGGGAGCGGCCAGGTGGAGGACAAAGCGCTGGCTGATCGCCTGGGCGACGATGTTTCCGCAGTCGTCGTGCAGTCCCCCAACTTCTTCGGGATTGTGGAGGACGTCTCCAAGCTCGCCTCTCAGGTTCACGCCGCCGGAGCGCTCCTGATCGTGATGATTGCCGAGCCGCTCTCGCTCGGCATTCTGCGTCCTCCCGCCGAAGCCGATATCGTCGCCGGCGAGGCGCAGTCTTTTGGCGTCCCGGTGAGCTTTGGCGGTCCCTATGTCGGCTTTGTGGCCGCGCGCGGGAAATATGTCCGCAGCATGCCCGGACGCCTCGTCGGGCAGACCACGGACGCCGACGGCAACCGGGGCTTTTGTCTGACGCTCGCCACCCGCGAGCAGCACATTCGCCGCGAGAAGGCCACGTCCAACATATGTACCAATCAGGCCCTGTGCGCCCTGATGGTCACCGTGTTTCTCTCGGTCTACGGCAAGCAGGGCTTGCGCGAGATGGCGCTCCAGAATCTTTCGAAAGCCCGCTACGCGGCCGGGCGCTTTCAGCGCGCCAGGGCCGGGCTGCGTTTCAGGGCCCGTATTTCAACGAATTGGTCGTCGCCGGTCTCGGTGGCCGCCCCAACTTGCAGCAGCGTCTTTCGGAACGGAACATCATCGGCGGCCTCGATCTGGGGCCATACTATCCGGAGCTGGCCGGGGACGTGCTCCTCTGTTTTACCGAAACCGCCGGCCGCCAGAAGATGGACCAGTTGGTCCAAGTGATGACGGAGTAATCGCAACTTGCAGTGGATGATCCAGTACGATGGCAGATACTGACTTCAAGAAAGCCACCCGCCACGTCAGCCAGAACGAGCGGCTGATCTTTGAGCTCAGTTCGCCGGGCAAGGCAGCCTACCAGCTTCCGCCGCTCGACGTGCCCGCGCAGGACCCTGTCCAGGCTCTCGGCCGCGAATACGTCCGGGAAGAGCTTGCTGGATTCCCCGAGGTAAGCGAGATTGAGGTTGTCCGTCACTTCACGCGCCTTTCCACCTGGAACTACGGCGTGGACACCGGGGCCTATCTGCTCGGCTCCTGCACCATGAAGTACAACCCGAAGATCAACGAAGTCGTGGCGCGCCTCGACGGCCTGAGCAGCGCGCATCCCTGCCAGCCCGAGTCGCTCGCCCAGGGTTGTCTGCGGATTCTTCACGATCTCTCAAAGGCGCTGATCGAAATCACTGGCATGGATGCCGTGACGCTGCAGCCGGCCGCCGGAGCGCACGGTGAGATGACCGGCCTGCTGCTGGTCCGGGCCTACCATCACGCTCGGGGCCATCCCCGGAAAAAGATCCTGATCCCGGACTCGGCGCACGGCACCAACCCCGCCTCCGCCACCCTGGTCGGCTATGACTCCGTGAGTGTCCCGTCGAACTCCCAGGGCATGGTGGACCTCGCCAGACTCGATAGCCTCATGGACGAGGAAGTCGGCGCGCTCATGCTCACCAACCCGAATACCCTCGGGGTCTTCGAGCGCGAGATCATCGAAATCACGCGCATCGTTCACTCGCGCGGCGGCCTCATCTACATGGACGGCGCTAATATGAACGCCCTCGTCGGCGTCAGCCGCCCGGGCGACTTCGGCGTCGACGTTTTGCACCTGAACCTGCACAAGACCTTTTCGACCCCCCACGGCGGCGGCGGCCCGGGCGCCGGTCCGGTCGCGGTCAAGAAGACTCTGGAGCCGTTCCTCCCCGTTCCCCTGATTCGAGAGTCCGCCAATGGCTCGCTCGCGTTTGATTACGACCGCCCGCACTCCATTGGCCGCGTCCGGGCGTTTTGCGGCAATTTCGGCGTCCTCGTTCGCGCTCTCGCTTACATCCTGGCCAACGGGGCCGAAGGCCTGCGCCAAACCACCGAGGACGCTGTCCTGAACTCCGTCTACCTGCGCAAGCTTCTGGAGGGCGCCTATGCGCTTCCCTACAGCTCCCCGACGCTTCATGAATGCGTCTTCAGCGACAAGCGCCAGGCCAGGCACGGCGTCCGCACCGGCGACATCGCCAAGCGCTTGATCGATTACGGCTTCCATCCTTACACGGTCAGCTTTCCGTTGATTGTTTCCGGGGCGCTCATGATCGAGCCCACCGAGAGCGAGAGTAAGCAGGAGCTCGACCTGCTCGCCGACGCCTTGCTGGCGATTGCCCGTGAAGCGGAGGAGAAGCCGGATACCATTCTGCGGGCTCCTCATTCTACCCGCCTCCGCCGGCTGGATGAGGTCCAGGCTGCCCGCCGCCCCATCCTGCGTTGGAAACCCCTTGCCTGACCCTGCGGCCCGTGCGGGTAGTGTCCTAGTTTGACCGCCGGTGCTATGCTGCAGTGAGGAAGAGGAGGCAAATGGAGGCAGAACTGGTTCAACCTGCATGCTCGAATCTGATGAGTGCAAGAGCTTATCATGGGGACTGGAACGCAGCCACAGGGATTGTCCTTCTTGTAACGCTTGCTCTGCTGCCTTGGTTGGCTCAAGCCCAGCGGATTGGTCCGTTGGGTCCGCCGGCCCGAGAGCAATCGAGGGCGCAGTCGGCGGATCGCGCGGCGGCGACTGCCCAGCCTGCAACTGAGCCTTCCGCCGCCCGCAGTGGCCGCTCTACCGCCGTTGGGACCCGACGACTTGCAGCTTTTGCAACCGCAGGAGGGCCAGCCGCCCATCATCGGCATCCACCGTCCGTTGCCACCGGGGTCGGTCTCGCTGAGCTTCTCTGGAGGGACCGCCAGGACGACCGCCGAGGGAGCGTGGCAGGCGATCCCGACCGGGCGTCTCTGGCGCTTGAGGATCACCTCCCCCAGCGCTCGCGCGATGCGAGTTCACTTCCGGGACTTCGCCATCGGAGCAGGCAGACTGTGGCTCTAATCGGCGGATGGGCAGGCCCTCCCACCCTATACCGGCTCGGGCTTGTAAGGCGACGGAAACTTCTGGAGCGACATCGTTTTTGGTGACAGCCTGACGATCGAATATCTGCCCGAACCGGTGACGACGGAAGAGGCCGTGCCGTTCCAAATCGTTGAGATCAGCCATATTTGGGGCGATGTTTTTGGAAGCGACGGGGAGGCCGGCGTCCAGCCGCCGGTAACCGCGCCGGGAGAAGCTCGGACAGGCCGGGAAGCGGTAAAACCGCTGACCGACTGGATCAACGTTGTGGTGGGAACGCAGTCGATGGAGCAATCCCCGACGGCCGACGATCCGAGCGACACGAAGACGGCGCGGCTTGCAAAGCAAATACAGTCGATCGAGAGGTCCGCCTCCCTGGACCATCCGTTCCCGAAAGCGGCAACGCCGATCTCGCCCGGACAGCCCACCACCTTTAGTCTGGGGCCGGTTGACAACCCGACACTCTTCTCTGGGGATTATTCATTCCGGCTGCTGGTTCCCGAGAACGCCACCAGCGTAACCGTTACGCTGGAATCCTCTGTCGACGTGGATTTGTATGTCCGCTATGGAGAAGACACTGAGCTTCAGGATGGGAGAGTCGTCTCGGACTATTCCTCCGAGGGACCCACGGGCAACGAGGAGATCGTTATCACCCCTCAATCCGACCGGCCGCTTCACGCTGGAACCTATTTTGTCTCGATAGTCCTCTTTGATACGGGCGTCACCGCCATGTGCACGCTCACGGTGACAGTGGAACGCGACGATGCTCCTCTTCCGCCGATCAGCGGCGGCCCGCTCACACCCGGACAGCCCGCCGCCTTCCGCCTGGGACCGGTTGAGAGCCCGACGCTCTTCACTGTGGACCACTCATTCCGGATGGAGGTTCCCACGGGCGCCACCCGCGTAATCTTCACGATGGAATCCGTCGATCCCGATGTCGACGTGGCTCTGTTAGTCCGTTTTGGAGAGGACAACAGGATTCAGAACGGGAGGCCTGTATTTGACTACGGCTCCCAGAACCCCACGGGCAACGAACGGGTCGGCATCACCCGACGATCTGATCCGCCGCTTCGCGCCGGAACCTACTTTGTCTCGGTACTCGTCTTTGATACGGGTGTCGTCGCCGAGGGCACGCTCACGGCGGCAGTGGAGACGGACACCACGGACTGTCACCTTGACGTGACCTGCTACCTAGAATGGTCGAATTCCGCATCAGGAGTGGCGCGGATTTACTATGAGACGAGCAAGGGCAGTTTTGCCTGCTCGGGCACGCTGCTCAACAACAGCCGGGAGGACTTCACCCCCTACTTCCTCACCGCTGCCCACTGCGTGGCTACCGAGGCGGAAGCGCGGAGCGTGGTAGCGCACTGGTTTTATCAGACCCAAACCTGCAACGGCGAACTGCCCGATTTTCTGACCGTGCCGAGAACCATGGGCGCGAGTCTGCTTTCCACTTTGGGCGACGGCCCCATCGAAGGAAGAGAGAACCCCGACGGCGATATGACACTGTTGCGGCTCGAAGGCGATCTACCGAATGGCGTCTGGTTCCAGGGATGGAACGCGAACCCCCAACCTTTCGGCGCGCAGGTCACCGGCATTCATCACCCCGGTAGCGATGATTGGGACTTCTTCAAACGGATTTCCTTCGGTCAGATCATTCCCGACCCAGCATCTAGAATTCCCGCCGATGCCTACGCCTTCGTCTCCAATACGCAAGGCTACACGGAGGGGGGATCTTCCGGGTCCGCCCTCTTTAGCAGTCCTGGAACCGTAGTCGGAGCGCTTGGTTTTGGGCGGGGCAATGATGCAGAAGCAGAAAATGCCTGCCGGACCGGCAGCGCTCGTCATGACGGCTACACGCACTTTTCTGTTTTCTATCCCCATATCCGGCCATTCATCGACAGCACCTTGCCGGAGATAACCGGCGGCCCGCTCCCGCCCAGGCAACCCGCTGCCTTCCGTCTGGGACCGGTTGACACCCCGATGCTGTTCTCCGGGGATTCTTCATTCCAGGTGGAGGTTCCCGAGAACACCTCCCGTGCAACTTTCACGCTGGAATCCGTCGATCCTGATGTCAACGTGGATTTGTATGTCCGCTATGGGGAGGACAACGCCATTCAGGGTGGGAGAGTCGTCTCGGACTATTCCTCCACAGGACCCACGGGCAACGAGCAGATCGTCGTCACCCCCCAATCCGACCCGCCGCTTCGAGCCGGAACCTACTTCGTTTCGCTGATGCTCCGCACTACGGGCGCCGTCGCTGAGGTCACGCTCACGGCTGAGTTCGACGCCCCCGCTCCTACGCCGCCGGGAGGTCAGATCTATTACTTTCCCCATCTTGCCGTGGGGGCAGGTTGGCAAACCACGATCACCTATATCAACTACTCTACGCAGCAGGTGACCTGCCGGACCGATTTCCTTGCCGATGACGGAAGTCCGCTGCTGGTCTCGTTTCCGGGACGGGGAATGGTGGACAACCGGACCGACGATCTGCAACCAGGGGAGTCCATTCATGAGGAGACCAACGTGGCGTTGAGCGCTCCGCTGGTGCCCGGCTGGGCGCGGGCCACCTGCTCCGGGCCGGTGAAGGCCAGCCTCTTATATCGCCGGTTTGAGGGAGGGGTGCCCACCGGAGAAGCCGGAGTCAATGCAACGGCCGTTGCGGCCACCCGCTTTGTCACCTTTGCCGAACAGGGAGAAGGTAATTCTGGAACCGGAGTGGCCTATGCCAACCCCTCCGCCACAGAAGCCCGCATCACGTTTACGGTCCGGGACACGGCGGGGCAGATGCTGGCCAGCGTCGTTCGGACCCTGTTGCCCGGAGGACATGGCGCGCAAAATATGGAGGGCTTGTTTGATCTCAGTAGCTTTGCCGGATCGCTCAAAATCACCTCCACGGAGCCCATCGTCAGCCTGTCGCTGAATTTTGAAGCCGCTCCCGTATTTTCCTCCTTGCCTCCGGGGGAAACTCCGGCGATGGTGATTCCCGCGACAGGTGCTCCGGATTTGGTGGTCCAGACTCCTTCGGTAAGCAACAGCAGCCCGAATGCGGGAGAGACCTTCACGTTGAGGGTTACTGCCCGCAACCAAGGCAATGGCCCGTCCGCCTCTACGACGTTACGCTGCCATTATCGCTCAAACGACACGACGATTTCGACCAGCGATACGCAAGTCGGGACGGACGCAGTGAGCGCCCTTTCCGCTTCTGGCGCCAGTGATGAGTCGATTAGCTTGACGTCGCCATCCACCCCTGGAACCTACTATTACGGTGCTTGTGTCGACCCGGTGGCTGGGGAATCCGATACTGCGAACAACTGTTCCCTTGCAGTGACAGTAACGGTCGCTTCCAGCACCGGCAAGCCTTTTAATCAACTGCAGACTGAGCGCCTTATTGGAACATGGGTGTTCTCCTACACGATCGGCACAGCTCGGAGTTTACAGCAAACCTACAGACTGAACGATGTTCGGGAAAGTTCAACAACGCCAGGCGAGTGGAACATTTTTGGAACCGATCAGTATGACAATTTAGTCATAGTGGGATACTCACCGAGTCTTGGAATGTTTTCGTTGTTCGACCCAGGCATAATCATTGACCAGTTTTTCACCTTTGACTTCGTTGGCTCGAGCACAGTCTCCGTCTCTGGCTGCTACTACCTGGTCGATAAGGATGATGATTCCCTTTCGCGCTGCTACGACATGACAGGGGTGAGGACGAGTTCCAGTACCCTGAGTTCACTGACACGGGCTGTGCCCAACACTACGGCGGCTCATGCAGAATTAGGCGAAATTGAAGAGGCGAAAAAATTGGGAATTGAAATGCAGATAGAGGTTGATCCGAAGATTATCAGGGTCCTTGAGGATTTTCGTGAGGTCTTGCATCAATAGTGCTCGCCCTGCCGGGGCACTTCCAAACCGTGCCTCGTAGCGCGGATCGAGGTCCCGTTAATCGCCGGACTAGTTTCGTCCTGCGAATCTGCTTCCTGGACTTTCTCCGCTGTGTTATGCTGAGTTCTGTATTTGAGGATGTCGGTTTGTCCGAGAACAGGCGGCTCCATCGTTCGCTTCCTGCCAATTGACTCCATCAAATTCGCACGAACTATTCTAAACGGAAGGAAAAACGGCCCGATGGCCGATATGGTCCCGATACGGGGAGCGGGATTTGAGGAGAGAGAGTATGAAGAATCTGTTTGTGGGAAACATGAGTTTCCAGACTACGGAAAGCGAACTCCACGCGCTGTTTGAGGCCTACGGCGAAGTTACGCGCGTGCAGGTTATCACGGATCGCGACACCGGCCGCGCCCGCGGCTTTGGGTTCGTCGAGATGGCGAATGATGAGGATGCGGCCAAGGCCATCGAAGCCCTCAACGGGAAAGAGTTCGGCGGACGTGCACTGAATGTGAATGAGGCGCGTCCGAAGCCGGATCGTGGCAGCGGCGGCAGCGGCGGCAGCGGCGGCAGAGGCAGGTTCTCCCGCGACGATTATCGCGGCTCCCCGCGCCAGCCCCGTGAACCTCGCTGGTAGCCTCCCGGCCCGCCGGGGCCGAATGCCAACGGCTTCTCCCGCAGTTTGATTCCAGGAGGTAAATGATGGCAACACGAGGGAGAGCCTCGTTTCAGAAAAGACAGAAGGAAATCGCCCGCAAAGAGAAAATGCAAAGAAAGGCGGCGCGGCGCGCCCAACGTAAGCTGGACGGCTCCGACTCGTTCCCAATCGCGGGTCCGGAAGAGGTTTCTGAGTTGATTGATGGGGTAGAAGCTTCTCTCGAACCGGCGGAGCAGGACAAAGAGCTGCCAGAGTAAGTCCCCTCCTGACTGCTTCCACCTTCGCTTCTGCCCCTCCAACTCCGTTGAGCTCTGATACCCGATGCCAGACCCCGGGAATACCGGTCTTCGCTATCCACTCCCCGCTATTCACTAACCACTGCATTGTAGGTTTCCCGCGGCGCAATAGAGTTCCTTGTCGTCAGGCTCCAGTAGTCTGTCAGCAAGCCGTCGTCGAAGTCGAGGAGAAAACGGACAGCCGCTGCAGCATCGATGAGTGATGAGCGAGTAGTCGTTAGGGGATAGGAGGCGTCTTTGGCATTCTAGTTGAACATGGCGCGCAGGCGCGCGAGCGCGCCTTTTGCCAGCGTGTAGCGAGGATTCTGTGCCAGGGCGTTACGGTAGCACTCCATCGCTTTGTTCCATAGGTACTTCCGTTCGTAGACCCTGCCCAGATTGTAGTGCGGGAAACAGGGATTCTCGTAGCGCGGCGCGACGGTGGCCTTTTCTAGCCACGGGATGGCCTCTTCGAGCTGACCCTTCTCGATCAGGTAAGCCCCAATGTCGTTGTAGGGATTGCCAAAGCCGGGGTCAATGGCAATGGCGCGGTGGCACTCCTCGATGGCTTCGTCGTACCGGTTCTGGAAGCTATAAGTCCAGCCGAGAAACGTGTGCGCCTCCGCCGTCGGCAGAATCTCGATGGACTTCTTGTAGAGCGCGATGGCTTCCTTGAGCTCGCCATTGCGTTGGTGGGCAAAGGCGCGCTCGAAGTACTCTAGGGCGAGTTGCTCGTTGTTCTGCTCGGTCATGGCCTCCTGTGGGCGACCATAGTTCCAGTACCATCAATTCTCTTTTTTTTCGCAAACATAGAAATTTTGCGACTCCGTACTTCGCCCAAGGCCACCTCCTGATCGTTATTATATGAAATAGCTGCGTAAAGACCGCAAGAAAACTCTGTCGAAAGAACTGAAAGAAACGAAGAGAACCGAAAGAACCGCAAAAAACTGAAGGGGGTACTCGGTGCTAATCGGGGAGAAAATCGGCGATAATACAGGGCAGAGATTCGAGGGCGTATGAAAGTTGCGCTGGCGCAGATCAACACGACGGTGGGGGATTTCGCGGGGAACGTGGCCAAGATGCGCCAATTCTCAGCGCGGGCCAAGCAGGCCGGGGCCCAGGTGGTGATCTTTCCCGAATTGGCGCTATGCGGCTATCCGCCGCGCGATCTGGTGGAAAAACCAAGCTTTGTGGAGCGCAACTGGGTGGAGCTCGAAGGCTTGGCGCGTAAAGTCCAGGACATCCACATCCTCTGCGGGTTCGTGAACCGGAAGGAAGACGCGGACGGCAAGGAGGCGCAGAACAGCGCAGCCTGGCTCACCGGAGGGCAGGTGCGGTTCGTGCAGTCGAAGATGCTGCTGCCGACGTATGACGTGTTCGACGAGGCCCGCCATTTTTCTCCGGCGCAGAAGCAGACGACCTGGGCGTTTTGCGGGCGGCAGTGGGCCGTGACCATCTGTGAGGACATCTGGAACGACAAGAACTATTGGAAGAAGCGCATGTACTTGCGCGACCCGGTTGAGGAGCTGGTGCAGCAGGGTGCGAACCTGTTGGTGAATATCTCGGCATCGCCGTATTTCTTGGGGAAGCGGCCGTTTCGGGTGGAGATGCTGCGGGCGTTTGCGACCCGCTACCGGATGCCGGCGATCTTTGTGAATCAGGTGGGAGGGAACGACAGCCTGATCTTCGACGGGTCCAGCGTGGTGCTCGACCGGGAAGGGAACATCCGGGCACAGGCGAAGTCGTTTGAAGAGGATCTGGTCTGTTTTGATACGGATACGGGGCGAGGTGAGATCCATCCGCAAATCGAAGGGGAAGACGAACTGGCGTTCACAGCGCTGGTGCTAGGGACGCGGGACTACGTGCAAAAGTGCGGGTTTCGGTCGGCGCTGATCGGGCTGAGCGGAGGGATCGACTCGTCGCTGACCGCGGCGATTGCCGTCGAGGCGCTAGGGGAAGAGAACGTGCTCGGAGTCGCTATGCCGGGTCCGTACTCCTCGCCGGGAAGCATTGCCGACGCCCGGGCGCTGGCCGGTAACCTGGGCATCCGGTTTGAAGTGCTTCCTATCGGGGAAATCTACGGCGGCTATAACGAGACGCTCCGAGGTGCGTTTTCGAGGTTGACCCAGGACGTGACGGAGGAGAACATCCAGGCTCGGATTCGCGGGAACCTGCTGATGGCCCTGTCGAACAAGTTCGGCTCGCTGGTGCTCTCGACGGGGAACAAGAGCGAGCTGGCAGTGGGGTACTGCACGCTGTACGGCGACATGGCAGGGGGGCTGGCGGTGATATCCGACATCCCGAAAACGATGGTGTATCGGCTGGCGGAGTGGGTGAACCGGGAGCGGGAGGTGATTCCGCGGGCGGTATTCGAAAAGCCGCCGTCGGCGGAGCTGAGGCCCGACCAGAAGGATTCCGATAGTCTGCCGCCGTACGAGGTTCTTGACGTGATCCTGAAGGCCTACTTAGAAGAATACGAGACGCCGTGGCAAATCGCAGAGCACTACGGGCTCGACCTCGATCTGGTGCGGAGCGTGGTGGCGAAGGTCGATAGCAATGAATACAAACGCCAGCAAGCGGCTCCGGGACTGAAAGTGACATCGAAGGCGTTTGGGATTGGTCGGCGGTTTCCCGTGGCACAGCGCTACAGAGAGTGAATCGTGGGAATAGCGTTCATCAAGCTGCCAAGGAGGTGGGGCACGCGCAGCGGATGGCCCGCCTGGTGCTGGAATCAGAACGTAAAAGCGGGGCGGGCCGTTCTTTGGGGAAGCGTGCTACAATGAACAATAGCAAGGCTGTGGAAACACCCGAGTGGGGCAAAGGGGATCAACATGCGGGATCGTGACAAGTTCGTTGTGGTTTCGTTCTCGACCGCACTGGCGCTGGTACTGCTGATCGGCGCGGTGCTGGGCCAGGAAAGCGACTCATCCTCAGAGGCTTACCGGCCACTGTCCGTGCTCAGTGAGGTTCTGGCGCGAATTCAAAGCGACTACGTCGAAGATCCCAACTTCAACCAAGTCACCGAGGGCGCTCTGCATGGGCTGCTCGAATCGCTCGACCCGTACAGCAGCTACCTGTCGCCGGAGGAATACCGGCAGTACCAAGGGCGAAATCAGGGGGAAGGGTCACTGGGTATGGTGGTTTCGAAGCGGTTCGGTTTCGTGAGCATCGTCACGACGTTGCCGAACGGACCGGCAGAACGCGTCGGGCTGCAAGCGGGCGACATCATTGAATCGATTAACGGAGAGTCCTCGCGAGAGATGTCCATCGCGGAAGTGACCGCACGGCTAGAGGGCCAACCCGGATCGACGATCACGTTGGCGGTGGTGAGGGAGCGCGCCGGCGAGCCGAGGCCATTCGAGTTGCGTCGCGAGGTGATACCCGTTCCCGACGTGACGGGACGAATCGTGGCGCCGGGGATCGGCTATCTGCGAGTCGAAGCGCTGCCGGCTGGTGAGGCACAGAGAATCACATCTCGCATAGAGGAACTGCGCCGTAGCGGGGCTGAGAAATTCATCCTGGATTTGCGCGACAACGCGTCTGGAGAGATGGAAGAGGGCATCGCCACCGCGAACCTGTTTCTGCGCCGCGGACTGATTGGTTATTTGAGCGGTCAAACGTATCCACGGGAGAATTTTCTGGCGGAAGAGTTCAATGCCGTGGCGGACGAGCCAGTGGCGGTTCTGGTCAACAGCTCAACCGGCGGGGCGGCAGAGCTGGTGGCTTCAGCGATTTTGGACAGCAACCGTGGCGACGTGATAGGCGAACGGACGTTCGGAATCGGCTCGGTACAGAAAGTCATCCCGCTCGATGACGGCTCAGCCCTGCTGCTTTCCGTAGCGAAGTACTACACTCCGTCGGGCAAGCAGATTCAGGAAGGCGGCGTGGTGCCGAACGTCGTCGTCCAAGAAGAGCGTGAGTTCGTGCCGCTGCCAGAGCCGGGACAAGCGCCGACACCGCAGCCCCCGACTGACCCGAGCGAGGACGCACCACTGCAGCGGGCCATTGAGGTTCTTTCCGCACAAGAAAGCCAGCCACAAGCAGCCTGAGAGCCGGTCTTCCTAAGAGCTAGAAGTCCGTATCATTGGATGGACCAGATTACTTCGCCCGTTCCAGATACTTCCCCTCAGTAGTGTCGACGCGAATCTTCTCACCCTCGTTGATGAAGGGAGGAACCTGAACGACGAGGCCGGTCTCGAGCTTCGCTGGCTTGGTGACGTTGCTGGCCGTGGCGCTCTTAAGACCGGGTTCGGTTTCGACCACTGCCAAGTCCACCGTGGGAGGGAGCTCGATGCCGACCGGCTGGCCTTCAAAGAACTCGACCTTGATCATTCCTTCCGGCAGAAGATAGGCGGCACTCTCACCCAGCACGTCCGCGTTAAGTTGAATCTGGTCGAAAGTCTCCGTGTTCATGAAGTGGAAGGCGTCCCCGTCGCGGTATAGAAACTGCATTTCCGTCTCATCGAGAACGGCCTGCTCGATTCGGTCCTCGGACCGAAAGCGGTGTTCGATCATGGCACCGGAGCGGAGGTCCCGCAGCTTGGCTTGCACAAAGGCCCGCAAGTTGCCGGGTGTGCGGTGGGTGACGCTGAAGACGGAAAACAACTTGCCACCATGCTTGATGACGTGGCCGGGGCGCAACTGGGTCGCTGAGATCATGATTGCTCCGATGTAAACTGCGGGACTTGGAGAAAGTCGGCCGCTGCTGGCAGAACCGTTCTTTGCTTCCTGGCTTGGGATTATAAGGGAGGAAAGAGCGGGGCGTCAACGAACGGAGCCGGAGGCGGCGCCCATCAGGGCCTCGATCTCCTCCACCTCGCGCGGAAGACGGTCCGACAACAGGACGTGTCCGGTCTCGGTGACTAGAACCATGTCCTCAATCCGGACGCCGAAGCCTTCTTCCGGCAAATAAATACCCGGTTCGATAGTGATGACCATGCCGGATTCGAGGCGGCTGCCTCGTTCGAACAAATCGTGGACATAGAGGCCGACATGATGCCCGAGGCCATGGGTAAAGTACTGACCGAGGGGCTGGCCGTGACTGTCGGTGCCGTGCGAGTTGATGTAGTCGAGGGCGATCTGGTATAGACTGCCTGAACCGCGGCGCCCAAGGGTCATGCCGGGCTTGACGGCGGCAATCGCAGCCTTCTGCGCGCCGAGAACGATCTCGTAGAGTTCGCGCTGACGGGGAGTAAACCGGCCACTTACGGGAAGCGTACGGCTAATGTCGGCGGCGTAGTGCGCATACTCGCCGCCAATGTCGAGCACGACCAGATCGCCAGTCTGCATGCGCTCGGTGTTGCGGTTGTAATGCAGGATGGTCGAGCGCGTTCCGGAGCCAACGATCAGTCCGAAGGCAGGACGGGTGCAGCCAGCCTTGGCAAAGGTGTACTGCATCAGTGCAGCGATCTCGTACTCGAAAAGGCCGGGCTGGGTCTCGTGCATGGCGGCCAGGTGGGCGTCCATGGAACACTCGGTTGCCCGTCGGATGAAATTATGCTCACCGGCGGACTTGATCTGTCGCAGGCTGCCGAGCGCTTCACGTGGATCGTGCAGCGTAAGCCGCGGAAGAATCGTCTTCAGCCGTTCCACATTGGCCCGCGCAAACGAGGACCCCATTTCCCCGGAATGTGTCTGGGGGAGCAAGGTGTAGACGTTCGAGAAGCCGCGTGCGTAGCGGCGCAGTTCCTCTTCCAGTTCTTTGACATTCTTGACGGCGGCAAAGCCTGTCTCGCGAGCAATGGCCGGGTCGGCGGGGTCCGGCTTGGAGCCGGTCCAGTGTTCACGTTCCGGATTGCGCGCGGGAAGAAACAGTATCTCGCGGGGCCGACGAAGAGACTCCTCGCGGTATCGCGAGCGTCGGTCCTCGACCGGCGGGGCTAGGAGCAGAACTGCGCCCGGATAGTCGAACCCGGTCAGGTAGTAAAAATTATTTTCCTGCCGGAAGGGGAGCAGCGAATCAGGCCCGGAATTGCCGGTGTAGCCGAACAGAACCGTCAGGCCGTCGGGCAGCTTTTGCCGGAGAGCCTCGCGGCGGGCCTGGAAGACGGCAACCGGCTCGCGTACCTGGGCGGGAAGCACAACCGACAGCAACAGCAAAACGGTTGCTAAACGGAAAAGACTCCGTGCGTGGATGGTTCTCTGTATCATGTTAGCCTTCGCTGTCAGCGTGAGGACCCACCACATTGTACTGCGAATCTATGGGCTGCGACTCACAATGTCGATACCCCAGAATAGCATCAAGAGAATCCCGATCCAGCCATTGATGCTGAAGAACGCAGCGTCGAGTCGCGAGAGATCAAACGGCTTGACCAGGCTGTGTTCGTAGAGCAACAGCGCGGCGGTTACTGCGACCCCGAGCAGACTGATCCATCCGAGTTGTTCGGCGCGGGCGAGTCCGAACAGCAGAACAACCATCAGCGCGTGCATCGCAGTCGAGACCTGTAGGGCGCGGGCGATTCCCCACCGCTGCGGAACGCTATGCAGACCGACCCGCCGGTCAAAGTCGATGTCCTGACAGGCATAGAGTATGTCGAAGCCGGCCGTCCAGAGCGTAACAGCGGCCGTCAGGAGGAGTATCGAGGACGAAAGCGAGCCGCGGATGGCAATCCAGGCCGCCACCGGAGCTATGCCCAGGCAGAAGCCGAGTACCAGATGCGAGTAGACCGTAAACCGCTTCGTGTACGAGTAGAGAAACAAAATAGCAAGGGCAACGGGGGAGAGGCGGAAAGCAAGCGAGTTGAGCTGGTAAGCGGCGAAGACCAGGATGGCCGAGGAAAATAAGGCGAAGACGGCGACAAACCGAACGCTCAACAGACCAGCCGGCAAGGCGCGCTCGGCCGTACGAGGGTTCTGCGCGTCGAGCTTGTGGTCAATCAGGCGGTTGAAGCTCATGGCAGCGGAGCGAGCTCCGACCATGGCCACGATAATCCAGAGAACCTGGTGGCCGGTGGGCCAGCCGCGAGCAGCCAACAGCGCGCCGATCATCGCGAATGGAAGCGCAAAGATCGAGTGCTCGACCTTGATCATTTCGAGCGTGGTCCGGATGTTGTGCCACAAGGAAGATTTCGACGCAACCATTGGCATGGGAAAACCCGATCCTGCTAGGAGGCTATTATACGGTAATGGGCTGCTGGGTTTGGGTTACCCGGTGAGATTACCCGGCAAGGCTGATTGGCCGTCTGTGAAGGAGATTGGTAAACTAGCGTCCCGTGAATGAGCAGCAGATCCAGAAACTGTTTGCGGCTGTCCAACAGGGGAAACTGCAACCGGAGGACGCCGTTGACCGGCTGAAACACCTTCCGTTTGAGGACCTTGGGTTCGCCAAGCTCGACCACCATCGCCTGCTGCGGCAGGGCATGCCGGAGACGGTTTACGCCCCGGGGAAGACACCGGAGCAGATCGCGCGGATCGTTCGGCAAATGGTGAAGCGCTCGCCGAATGTCTTGGTGACACGGGCGGACCGGAATGTGGCAGCGCGGGTCCGGCGGGTGGTGCGGGATGCAAAATTTCATCCGCTTTCGGGTGCGATCGCAATTCAGCGCGACAGGACGCAGCACGGAAAAGGCAAAATTCTGGTGGTCTCGGCCGGTTCCTCGGATATTCCGGTGGCGGAAGAAGCGCTGTTGACGGCCGAAGTGATGGGGAATCCGGTTGCGCATCTTTATGACGTGGGTGTGGCTGGGATTCATCGGCTGCTGGAGCACCGTGCGGAACTGGCGGAGGCGCGAGTCATCATCTGTGTGGCAGGGATGGAAGGAGCGCTACCGAGCGTGGTCGCGGGCCTGGTGGCCGCACCGGTAATCGCAGTACCAACGAGCGTGGGCTACGGAGCGAGCTTTGGGGGGGTAGCGGCACTGCTCGGCATGCTGAATAGCTGTGCGTCGAACGTAGTAGTCGTGAATATTGACAACGGTTTCGGGGCGGGGTGCTTTGCTACGGTTATAAATCGGTTTTAGATTTCCCACGTCGCCTATTGCATCCAAGCAAGCAATAGCGCAGGCGGCTACTTTCCAAACACTCTCTCGAAAATCGTGTCCACGTGACGAAGCTGGCGGTCCAGGCTGAAGACGGCGTCGAGGTCGGCAGGAGTGAGGGTACGGGAGATGTCGGGGTCGGCAGAGACGAGCCGGCGGAAATCTTCGCCGTTCTCCCAGGCGCGCATGGCGTTGCGCTGGACCCAGAGGTAGGCTTCTTCGCGCAGGATGCCCTTGGCGGCAAGGTCGAGCAGAAGCTGGCCGGAGAAAATCAGGCCACGGGTCATTTCGAGATTCTTCTGCATGCGATCAGGATAGACGAAGAGCTTGTCCACGATGCGGGTCGTGCGGTCGAGGAGATAGTCGGTGAGAATCGTGCTGTCGGGCAGGATGATGCGCTCGACGGAGGAGTGCGAAATATCGCGCTCGTGCCAGAGCGCGACGTTCTCGAGCGCGGCCTGGGCGTTGGAGCGCACGACTCGGGCGAGGCCGCAGATCTGCTCGCAACCGACCGGGTTGCGCTTGTGCGGCATGGCGGAAGAACCCTTCTGGCCCTCTGCAAAATACTCTTCTGCTTCCCGGACTTCGGTGCGCTGAAGCGAGCGGACCTCGAGCGCGATCTTCTCGAGCGACGCCGCGATGACGGCGAGCGTGGAAACGTAATGGGCGTGGCGGTCGCGCTGGATGACCTGGCTCGAAATCGCGGCGGGGTGGAGGCTGAGCTTGGCGCAGATGGCTTCTTCCACTTCCGGGCCGATGTGGGCGAACGTTCCGACCGCGCCGGAGATTTTTCCGACGGCGATTTCTTCGGCAGCGCGCTCCATACGGGCGATGTTGCGCTGGTTTTCCGAGTACCAGTTGGCGAGCTTCAAGCCGAACGTAACCGGCTCGGCATGGACACCGTGGGTGCGCCCGATCATCACTGCGTTCCGGAACTCGAAGGCGCGGCGGCGCAGGACCTCTCCGAGACGCTGCTGGGCGTTAACGATCAGGCGGGAGGCGTCACGAAGCAGAAGGGCTTGGGCAGTGTCTACAACGTCGTTGGAGGTCAGTCCGAAATGAAGATATCGTGACTCGTGCCCCAGGTTCTCGGCAACCGCGGTGGTGAAGGCCACCACATCGTGCTTGACGTCGGCTTCGATCTCGGCGATGCGTCGGACGTCGAAGCGGGCTCCGCCGCGGAGGGCGCGCGCCGCCTCGGCGGGAATTTCGCCACGCGCGGCCAGCACTTCCGCGGCTACCAGCTCGACTTCAAGCCACATGCGGAATTTGTTCTCTTCGGTCCAGATGGCGCCCATCTCGGGGCGGGTGTAGCGGGAGATCACGGCAGATTCCTCAGAACCAAGACTTCAAAACCAGAATACTTCAGTCGGCTCGGTCTGCGAGCTGACAGCCAGAGTGGTCTGGCGCGCGTCGAGTTCTTCGAGAGCCGAAGCGGCCTCCAGGCGCGCGATTTCCGGGTGATTATTCTGCTGGCTCAGATGAGCGAGCACGAGCATGCGCGCCTCGCAGTCGAACTCGTCGCGCAGGAACTCACCCAAAGCGCTATTTGAAAGGTGCCCTTCACGGCTCATGACGCGCTGCTTAACGTACCAGGGATACGGGCCGCTGCGGAGCATCTCCAGGTCGTGGTTCGATTCCAGAACCATGCCGTGGCAGCCACTGAGGTAATGCTTCACGTTCTGCGGTATGTAGCCCAGGTCCGTTACGACGGCGACACGAACTCCTTCGGCAGTGAACCGGAACGCCACGGGGTCAACAGCGTCGTGGGGAATCGTGAACGGATCTATGACGATGTTGCCGATCTCGAAGCGGCTTCCCGGTTGAAAGGACTCGACTGCAGGCAGCTTGATCTGCGGAGGCAGGGCCTGGCGCGTCCGGGAGGATATGTAAACCGGCGCTTTCGACAGCACGGCAATCCGGGCCAAGCCGTGAATGTGGTCGGAGTGCTCATGAGTAATCAGGATGGCGTCGAGCGCTTCGAGCGGTTCACCAATGAGGTTCATCCGTCGGAGGGTTTCCCGTCCGCTCAACCCGGCGTCAATCAATAGTCGGACGCGTTCGGTGGCGAGAAAGGTCGAATTGCCGGAACTGCCGCTGCCCAGGACCGCTACTCGAAGGCTGATGGTTCACCTCGAAACAAACAGGAGTCAGAAAACGGAAGTCTGAAGTCCGAATCGAAGAACGAAATCAGAATGGGTCTCTTGCCGGGACAAAGGACCGCTCGGGAAACATTGCGCCCTTAGCACGCGAGCATTTTGCGGTCGATCTTCATGCCGTCGAGTGGCCCCAGAACCGTGAGCGAAATCCGTTCGGTTCGAAAGAACTCTTGGATGATGGCCGCAACGTCTTCCGCTGTCACAGAGTCGATCCGGGCCGTCAGTTCGTCGAGTGAAAAGAAACGGCTAAAGTACATATGCTGGCGGGCGAGGTTCGACATTCGGTTGGTCGTGGATTCGAGCCCCAGCATAAGGCTTCCTTTCAACTGGTCTTTGGCGCGCTGCAGCTCGTCCGGCCGGACGCCGTTCTCCTTCAAATCGCGGAACTCTTCGACGATGCTGGCGACAACGCGCCCGGCAGACTCCGGAGACGTTCCGGCGTATACAACCAGACAACCCGTGTCCCGATAGGGCATCAGATCGGAGAAAACCGAATACGCCAGGCCCTGCCGTTCCCGGATATTCTGAAAGAGGCGCGAACTCATGCCGCCGCCGAGCAGGGTGTTGAGAATGTAGCAGGCGTAACGGCGCTCATGTACCAGTGGGTAGGAGGGAACTCCCAGACATAGATGAACCTGCCTGAGAGCCGGTTTGTTCTTCAGCGTAATGTGCGGGCGAACCACCGGACTGGGATCCACGACCCGACTCGAGCGGGGGCGCAGGGCGTGAAACCGCTTCCCGACCAGATCCAAAATTTGAGAATGGCGCAGGTGCCCTGCGGCTGACACAACGATATTGTTGGGTCGATAGAAGCGGTCGAACTGTTCCAGGATCGACTTGCGGTCCAACGATTGAATCGTCTTGCGCGTGCCCAGAATGGGTTTGCCGAGCGAATGGCCTCTCCAGAAGCCTCGCGTGAACGTCTCGTGCAGCAGATACTCGGGATTATCCTGCTCGGCTTTGATCTCTTCCATGACGACTTTGCGCTCTCGGGCGACGTCTTCCGGTTGAAACAACGGATTGAGCACCAAATCGCTGAGGACGTCGAAGGCCTTCGTCAGATTTTCGTCCAAAACCACGGTGTTGAAGCTGACAGTTTCCTTGGCAGTGAAGGCGTCGAGGTGTCCTCCGACCGAATCCATGGAACGGGCAATCTGTTCCGCCGTGCGGTTACGTGTTCCCTTGAACACCATATGCTCGATGAAGTGCGAGACGCCACCGCGCGTAGGGTTCTCCTGGCGGGAGCCGGTTCGCAGCCAGATTCCCACCGAAACGGACCGCACGTGCGGCATGGATTCCGTAAGCAGGATCAGGCCGTTGGGCAGGACTTCTTTCCGAATGTTGCGCGGAATCTTTGCGTTCGTGGACTTCTTAGGGACCGGCATCACGCGGGAGTCTTTCCAAGGTGGTAAGGCAGTGGTTTCGTAGCGGAAGTCAACCGTTAGGCTGCCACCCATAACCATTCTTAACCCAAACAGCATATTTTGCAATTCTAAAGCGGAAGAAAGTTGGCGTCTTCGGCTGGGATGGAGTGGCAGAACGGGCTGTTGCAGTCTGGTACAATGGAGGGCAGAAATGCCTGCAAAGAAAGAGTTAATGGGTTTATTGATGCGAGAGATGGAGCGCCTTCTGGTAGCCCTAGGAGAGCCATCCTACCGGGGAAGGCAGCTTTTTCAAGCTGTATACGGTCAGCGGCGGTGGGACTTTCGGAGCGTTACGTCGTTTCCCGCGGCGCTGCGGACGGCACTCACCAGCGAGTTCCAAATTACACTTCCCGAGATTGAGGAACAATTCAAGAGTCACGACAGCACACGGCGGTACCTGTTTCGGCTCGCAGACGGGCGCGAGGTCGAGTCCGTACGCATGCCGGAACCGGGACGAAGCACAATTTGTGTCTCAACACAGGTGGGCTGTCCCGTGGATTGCAAATTCTGTCTCACGGGAGTAATGGGTTTCACGCGCAATCTGTCCGCGGGCGAGATCGTAGGGCAAGTGCTTCGAGTGATGGAAGAAGCCGGCGCGGCGAACGGGCAGCGCTGGAATCTGGTGTTCATGGGAATGGGAGAACCGCTATTCAATTTCTCGGAAGTCATGGCTGCGGTGCGCATTCTAACGGATGCGGATGGAGTCGGTTCCCCTGGACGCGGCTGACGCTATCGACTGCCGGGGTCGTGCCGGGGATTGAGCGGCTGGGGCGAGAGGCGGTGCGTCCTAAGCTGGCGGTTTCATTGAACGCCGCTACCGACGAACTGCGGACGCGCATCATGCCGATCAACCGCAAGTGGCCGCTCCAAGACCTGCTCCGTGCATGCCGCGAGTTCCCGTTGCGGCCCCGCGAGAAACTGACATTCGAGTACGTATTGCTCGAAGGAGTGAATGACAGTGTTGCCGACGCCCGGCAAGTGGCCCAGGCAATCCAAGGTATCCGGGCGAAAGTGAATCTGATTGGATTCAATCCCGGACCGGAACTGCCGTTCCGGACGACCTGCGACGAGGCTGTGCTGCGATTTCAGCAGACGCTGATTCGGAAAGGCGTCCCGGCCTTTATCCGCAAACCGCGCGGTCGGGACATCTTTGCCGCGTGCGGGCAATTGAAGTTGATGGAGGCCGCGGGCGCCTCCACACAAGCCTGAACGCACCCCGTGTTACTACTGCTTCCATGAAGTCTGTCATTCATAAGATGACCTACGACGAGTACTGCCTGCTGCCGGAAGATCGCAACCAGTACGGGCTGTTCGACCGAGAGCGATCGAGCTCTACTGCCAGGGGAAGGGAGGGCTGGAGCTCTCCGTCGTTTCTCCTCTGATGAAAGTTTCGAGAGCCGCCTGCTTGCCGGGTTTCGAATGCCTGTGAACAGCATTTTCTAGGGCCGGACGGGCTCGCTCAGCAAGTCAAGCTTTCTTCCTGATTCCAACCACCGCCATCATGCGTCCTGTGTAGCCGTTGTCACGGCGGTGAGAGAAGAACAGCTCCGGGTGGCAGCTCGTGCAGGGAGCCTCGGAAGCGATCTGGCTTTCCGGGACACCGGCGTCGCGCAGTTGCCGTACGTTGGCGAGCGTAAGGTCGAGGAAGGTTTCCTTCTTCATGCGGGGGCCCGGACCGAAACGGAAGGGCTGGATCATGACGGAATGCTTGGTTTCCAGCGGAGTGAGCGGACGAGAGTGGGTTCGGAACAGGCTGTCGGCGTACGGAAACTGGCCTGCGAATTCGTCCAGGACTTCCGCACCTACCACGTAGCAACAGGAACGAATCCCCGGCCCGATGGCGATCCGAAGATCGGCCGGCTGCGAGCCAAACATCAGCTGCATGCGCCCGACCGCCTTCTGCGCCAGTCGCCGTACCGTGCCGCGCCATCCGCAATGAAGCGCCGTTACGACCCGCTGCCTGGCGTCCACGACGAGGATCGGTAGACAGTCTGCGGAAAGGATTCCGAGCAGGAGACCGGGCTGGCGCGTGATCAGCCCGTCGCCCTTGGGCAAGGACGCTGGACGATGCGTGTGGTCGACCGTTCGGATCAGATCGGAGTGGACCTGCCGATGGAGGACTAGCTGCATGCCTTTCGCGTGAAGAAGAGCCAGCCAGCAGCGGCGGTTTTCCGAGATCCTCTGGGCGGTATCCCACGCAGCATTGCCTAGATTCAGATCTCCGGCGCGTCCGGCAGCGCGAGACGGAACGAACAAACTGTCCCCTCCCAACCGGGTGCTGAACCCATGCACTAGCCAGGGAAATCGGGCCAGCAAGGGAACTCGGAGAATCATGTTGTCCGGATTCGGCTTTGTGAGGCGGCGGGGCATTAAGGTTTGACGGGGCTATACTTGCGACTCGCTTTGGGTCAAAATGACTTCGTCATGATCGTCGGAATGGGCGTGGACATGGCCGAGACGGGTCGCATGCAGGAGGTGATCGAGCGCCGCGGTGAGCGTTTCCTGCGACGGGTTTTTACGCCGGCCGAGATTGCCTACTGCAAACGCCATCGGAATTGCTCGGAGCGCTTCGCAGCTCGCTTCGCCGCCAAAGAGGCGGCGATGAAGGCGCTCGGGACGGGCTGGCGACGGGGAATCTCCTGGCGCGACTTCGAAATCTTAAACCAACCCGGCGGAAAACCCCGTTTGCAGCTTTCTGGCAGAGCGCTCCAAGTCTATCGCAATCTGGGCGGTTCCCGAATCCTGATCTCGCTCACCCACACCGGCTCTTACGCGCTGGCGCAAGTCGTCATCGAAGGCAATGTTGTCAAAGACGACTCCGGGCTCGGCGCATGAGAGGATGGCTCGGTCGACAGATTTCCCACTAAAAATCCATCGGCAAGAGAAACAATCCGGACGGCAACGATCCGGTTGGAAGGCAAGTGAACGCCGTGGAGCAAAACCCTCAGGTAATTGTCACTCAGGGCGGTTGTTCCTTCCCGGGAAGTCTCTTCCAGGGTCAAGACACATAACGTTCGTCCAATCTGCCGTTCTTGGAAATGGCGATTCTTTTCTGCAGCCAGCTCTCGCAAGATGCGACCTCGTTCGCGGACTGCTGTTCCGGCGACCTGAGAGGGCATCGTGTCGGCCGGGGTTCCTGGCCGCCGCGAGAACGGAAAGACGTGCAGGTAGGTGAACGGGAGCGAGTCAATGAGGCTCCGAGTCAGGTCGAAATCCTCTTCGGTTTCCCCCGGAAAACCAACCATTACGTCGGCCCCAAACGCAGCGTTCGGCATTCTGCGGTAGGCAGCCAGGATGCGGTCGCGGTAATGGCGCGTCTGATACTTGCGGTGCATCCGCCGAAGGATGCGGTCGGAACCGCTCTGGAGCGGTGCGTGAACGTGCTGGGCGATCCGGGGCGAGCCAGCCATCAGGTCCAGCAACTCGTCGGTGAAGTCCATCGGTTCGACCGAGCTGAGGCGAAGGCGTTCCAGCGGCGTTTCATCCAGAATCATTCGGACCAGCCGGGCGAAGCGGATTCGCTCGGGGAAGTCGCGGCCATAACGTCCAAGATTGATTCCCGAAAGGACTACCTCACGATAGCCAGCGGCACAGAGAGCGCGAATCTGGCGGAGGACTTCATCAGGCGGCAAGCTGCGGCTTCCGCCGCGCACGGAAGGAATAATGCAAAACGAGCACCGGTTGTTACAGCCGTCCTGGACCTTGAGGTTCGGGCGAGTGCGGTCCCCTGGGCTTGTACGGACGACTGGAGCGGAGGTGAATTCCCGCTGCGTGGACACATCCCCAACCATAATTTCCGGCCCAACGAACGGCGGCTCGGGGTGCGGCAAGAGCGCGGATAGGCTATGGAACGCAACGTCCTGGAATGGCTGTTGGGTGGCCAAGAGCCGCTCCAACGGGAGCCAATGAGAAGAGCCGGAGACACTGGCATGTGCTGAGACCAGGCGACCGATCTCGTGCTTGCGCGTATTGCCGACGATCCATCGGACACCCGGCAAAGAGGACAGATCCTGCGGTCTGCGCTGCGCGTAGCAGCCGGTGACGAGGATTCTCGCGTGCTGATTTCGCCGGTGGATGCGGCGAATGGTTTGCCGCAATTCGGAGTCCGCTGCCGCCGTCACGGTGCAGCTATTGAGTACGACAACATCAGCCTGCCGATAGTCATCGACCGTTCGAAATCCTTTTTGGAGGAGTTCTTCTGTGATGGCCGCCGAGTCAGCCTGATTGGCACGGCACCCGAAATGGACTGTGTGCAACCGGAGCATGTTTCTATTCTAGTCAAAGCGCCAGGGAGCAGGAACCCAATGGGCAGGGCACACCTACTCCTTGGCTTCTGCTCCTGGCCGAGGGATTTGCACTGGTCAGAGAACGAAGAGACGTCAATCGTTATCACGCCGCATCTTCTTCCGGCTCCTTTTGCGGGCCAGAGCCTGCTTCACGCGGCGTTTTTCTCCTGGTTTCAGATAGTAGGAATGTTTCTTAACTTCCTTGATGATATCTTCCTGCTGGACTTTGCGTTTGAAACGGCGCAGGGCGTTTTCCAGGGACTCGTTTTCCTGGAGTCGTACTTCCGCCAATCAAGACACCTCCTCGCTGTTTGGACTTTCTCGTGAGCTACAGTTATAATAGAGAGCTAGTAGAGAAAGTCAAGACGAATCTCTGTGCGGCACTTGCTTCCGAAATCAGGCAAGGCCGTCCGTCAAGGATGGGGGTTGAGTTGTACCGGCTCCCGCATCAGGCTCGTCGGATTCCCGCAGAGAGTGCTTAGTGAAGCTCTATGAAGAATGTCTTGTGCGTCTTGCTGGCTGGTGGAGCCGGCGAACGGCTCTATCCGCTAACTCGCGACCGAGCCAAGCCGGCGGTGCCGTTCGGAGGCGTCTACAGGATCGTGGACGTTACGCTCAGCAACTGCGTCAATTCCGGGCTGCGGCGAATCTTCATCCTGACGCAATATAAATCCCTTTCCCTCAACCGCCACATCCGTTTCGGCTGGAATATTTTTACGCCGGAACTCGGAGAGTTCATGGAGATCCTCCCGCCGATGCAACGTGTCGGGGAGCATTGGTACCTGGGAACCGCGGATGCGGTGTACCAAAACATCTACAGCATCCTGGCGGAGAACCCTGAATACGTGTTGATCCTGGCGGCGGATCACATCTACAAGATGAATTATGCCTTGATGTTGGAGCAACACCTGCGGACCGGCGCTGATGTGACTGTGGGAACAATCCGGCAGCCGCTCGCCGAAGCCCCGCGCTTGGGAGTTGTGGCGGTAGACTCAGAGGAGCGGATCACGGGTTTCCTCGAAAAACCGAAGGGCGACATCGTCCGGACCCTGTCCGACGACGGGTTTATCCACGCTTCGATGGGAATCTACCTGTTCACTGCTTCAGCGCTAATCGATATTTTGCGCGAGGATGCCCTGAACCTTGAGTCGCGGCACGATTTCGGGAAGAATATCCTACCCGCCATCCTCAACCCGTACCGCGTTTTCTCCTACAACTTTATTGACGAGAACCGAAAAGAAGCACAGTACTGGCGCGACGTTGGGACACTGGACGCCTATTTCGAAGCCAACATGGACCTCGTATCTGTGACGCCGATTTTTAACCTGTACGACGACAATTGGCCGATCCGGACCCTGCACGAACAAAACCCGCCTGCCAAGTTCTTGTTTGCGCACGCAGACGGTCGGATGGGAGTGGCGCTCGATTCCATCGTTTCGCACGGCTGCATCGTGAGTGGAGGCCGGGTGGTTCAGAGCGTCCTGGGCCCAGGCGTACGGGTGAACAGCTACGCGGAAGTGGATCGGTCCATCTTATTCTCCCACGTCGATGTGGGTCGCTATGCCCGGTTGCGGCGCTGCATTGTTGAGCGCGGAGTGAGCATTCCCGAAAACGCCCAGATCGGGTACGACGAAGAACAGGACCGGGCGAGCGGTTTCACGGTGACGGATTCGGGGATTGTGGTGATAGGCAGGGAAAGCCCGCTTGCGGATCGGATACAGGTGGAGATCGCCTCCCTTCGGTAAAGCATTTGGAAAGTCAGTTGAGACTCTCGCAACGCAAGATTGCAATTCCAGCCCCTCAGCGTGAATGCCAGAGTGAGCTGCCAGGTTCGGAGAACGTGGATGGCCAAGCCAACAGATACGACCATTGAGCAGGTGCGCGGCAGGGAAGTACTGGATTCGCGCGGCAACCCAACGGTGGAAGCCGAGGTGATTCTTGCGAGTGGCCGGACAGGCTGGGCTGCGGTTCCGAGCGGTGCCTCCACGGGCCAGCACGAAGCGATTGAACTGCGAGACGGCGATCCTGGCCGTTTCCTGGGCAAAGGGGTCTTGGGTGCTGTGGACCATGTCGACCAGGAGATCGCCTCTGCGCTGCGTGGCCGGGATGGCAGCGCACAATCTGAACTCGACCGGCAGATGATCGAACTGGATGGCTCACCCAATAAATCGCGACTGGGGGCCAATGCGATCCTGGCCGTCTCAATGGCGGTAGCGCGGGCAGTGGCGGAAACTCGTGGTCTCCCGCTGTATCGCTCGCTCGGAGGAGACGGCGCGTCGCTTCTTCCGGTCCCGCTCATGAATATTCTGAACGGCGGGGTTCATGCGGATAACAACGTGGATTTTCAGGAGTTCATGATCGTGCCCTGGGGGGCGGACACCTTCGCCGAGTCCTTGCGGATGGGCGTCGAGACATTCCACCACCTGAAAAAGGTCCTTTTCAAAAAGGGGTACGGAACCGCGGTTGGCGACGAAGGTGGGTTTGCGCCGAACCTGCGCTCGAACACGGAGGCTCTCGATCAGATTCTGGAAGCGATTCAGGCGGCGGGTTATACACCCGGAGAGGAGATTGCTCTCGCGCTCGATCCGGCCTCGACGGAGTTCTACGAAGAGGGCCAGTACGTTTTCAAAAAGTCCGACAAGAGCAGGCGCAGTTCGGAACAGATGGTCGAGTTCTGGGCGGATTGGGTGCGGCAATACCCCATCGTTTCGATCGAAGACGGCATGGCCGAAGACGACTGGACGGGGTGGCAGCGGATAACCGAGAAACTGGGTTCGAAGATCCAACTCGTCGGCGATGATCTATTTGTCACGAACCCGAAGCGGCTGCAAAAAGGGATCGACGAAAAGACCGCCAATGCCATCCTGATCAAGCTCAACCAGATCGGCACGCTGACTGAGGCGCTCGAAACCATCGAGCTGGCCCGACGCAACGGCTACAACACCGTGACTTCGCACCGGTCTGGAGAAACCGAGGACTCCTTTATTGCAGACCTGGCGGTCGCAACCGGCGCGGGGCAGATCAAGACCGGTTCGGCGAGCCGCAGCGACCGCCTCGCCAAGTACAACCGGTTGTTGCGAATTGAGGCCGAGCTGGGCGCCCAGGCGCGATTTCTGGGGCGCAAAACTGCGTTCGGCGTGAAAGGCAGATCTTCTTCCTAATTCATGTCTTTAAGACCTCTTCTGTTGATCATTCTCGACGGCTGGGGCTACAGTCCCAACGTAGAAGGTAACGCCATCGCCTTAGCGCGCAAGCCTATGTACGATCGCCTGCTGCGCGAGTTCCCTAATACTCTGATTCACACCTCCGGTCCGAACGTAGGTCTTCCCGAAGGCCAAATGGGAAATAGCGAGGTCGGGCACCTGAATATCGGGAGCGGGCGGGTCATCCACATGGACATCACCCGCATTGATTTGATGATTCAGTCCGGTGAGTTCTTCCGACAGCCGCTTCTGGTCGGTCCGATGGAGCATGCCAGGAAGCGCTCATTGCACCTGCTAGGATTGCTAAGCGACGGTGGGGTTCACTCGCACATCGAACACCTTTTCGCTCTGTTACGCATGGCGCGGCAAATGGAAGTAGCGAACGTCTTCGTACATGCGTTTCTGGATGGCCGTGACACGCCTCCCAACAGCGGTATCGAATATCTCAAGCAACTGCAAAGCCAGATGACAGCCATCGGCATCGGTGAGATCGCGAGTGTTTGTGGACGGTACTACGCTATGGACCGGGACAAGCGCTGGGCGCGCACGGGAAAGGCGTATACGGCGATGGTCCTTGGGGAAGCAGCGCATGCAAAGGACCCATTGGAGGCGGTGCGGGATTCCTACAGCCGTGGTGTGACTGATGAGTTCGTGGAGCCTGTGGTTATTTCGGATCAACAGGAGACACCTCTTTCGACGATTGGTGATGAAGATGCGGTTATCTTTTTCAACTTCCGGGCGGACCGGGCGCGGCAGCTCACGCGCGCCTTGACTGACCCGTCACTCGACGGTATCCCGCGCTCCTCGATGCCACAGCGCCTGCAGTACGTCAGCATGACCCAGTACGATAAGACCTTCCAACTGCCCTACGTCCTGGGGTCGGAGGAGCCACAGCACATCCTGGCTAATCTGTTTGCCGAGCACGGATTCCGGAACCTGCGTGTGGCGGAGACGGAGAAGTACGCGCACGTGACCTACTTTTTCAACGGCGGCGTCGAGACAGCGTATCCGGGTGAGGAGCGCATCCTGATTCCCTCGCCGAAGGTGGCGACGTACGATTTGAAGCCTGAAATGAGCGCCGAAGGACTCGCCGACGCGGTGGTGAAGGCTGTGGAGGATAAGACGTTCGACTTCCTGATCATCAATTTCGCCAATGCCGACATGGTGGGGCATTCCGGTAGATTGGAGGCGACGGTTCGGGCCGTCGAAGCCGTGGATGCGTCTCTGGGTCGAATTGAGACGGCTGTCCGGCGCGTCGGGGGAGGCATGATTCTGACCGCAGACCACGGCAACGCGGAGACCATGCTCGATCCTGCAACCGGTGGTCCACATACCTACCACACCACCAATCCGGTGCCCATTGTGCTGGCCTGTCCGGATGCGGGGGCGGTGAGTTTGCGCGAGGGCGGCTCCTTGCGTGATATTGCCCCGACGCTCCTCGGTCTGACTGGAATCCCAGCCCCTGCCGAGATGACCGGAAAGGACCTGCGAATCAGTAAGGGTCGGCCTGCGGAGAAGGGATAGTACTTCTCGGTGGGGATTCCACCCGGCCTTATTTTGTAGCTGCGCATCGCTCGAGACCCAGAAGTGGTGATTCCGAATCTTGCGAAACACCCAGACAAAGGTCGGGATGGCCACCAGGACCACTCCTGCTGCTTGGGTGAAGCTCTCGGGGAAGAAAGCGGTCCATTGCAATGATGGAGGTCAAGCGAGAAATCCCGCTAATCCGGTGTTGGCGGCCCACCAGGAGTTGCTTCGAACTTGGCATTGTGAAATCTGGTTGTCGCTTGTTTCAGTGCGGTGATCTTCGGATCGTTAAGCGGGCAGAGTCTTGGCGGCTTTACGGTGAACTCGTGGAAGGAAGTGCAGGCGCTCCAGCCGACGCCTCCGTCGGCTGAGATCCCAGAGGCGCACTCTCCGACAATTCCGGGTCAACCTTTGGCACGTCCACGAAATCTTCCACGGGAGGCTCAGAAGTCGCCGGTTTCTGTTCCTCGGCCTGTTCGCGGTCCAGAACTACCAGCACTTCCTCCAAGCGGTTCAACTGCGCCAGGGGTTGCACCTCGATTTCCTGGAACTCCAAGCCAGGCCTCGCGGACACTACCACACCGAGCGGCAGCCCTTTGGGGTATATGCGGTCCTCCCCCGATGTGACGACGATCTCCCCCACGCTCACGGGTTGGTCATTGACAACATACATGAGATGGCCGAGCGACCGGTTGGTTCCTCGCAAGACACCGTGAATACGCGAACCCTCCAACAGAGAGGCCACACCGCTTTCGGCGTCGGTAATGAGGATGACCTGCGAAGAATCGGCGAAAACGCGCAGCACCTTTCCGATCACCCCATCTGGAACGATCACAGGCAAATCGGGGCGCAGGCCTGCTTCCCTCCCTTTGTCCAGGATCACAGCCTGGGAGATTTCGCTCCCGTCCGAACCAATCACCTGCGCGGCGATCGTGAGCAACGGGAGCTCCTGGCGGAAGTCAAGCAGGGCCTGGAGCCGCTTGGCCTGGCTGGCCTCACGGCGCAGCCGCTGGGCCTCGATCCGAAGCTGATCCAGTTCCCGGGACAAGTCCTGGCTTTGGCGGCGGGCCTCGCGCAGGTCGAGATACCCGTCTACCACGCGGCGAAATGTATCCGTCACGGCCCGCATCCCGCGCTGAACTGGCGTCACGACGTACATTGTTCCATGCCGGATCAGAGAAACGTCCTCTCCGCGGCGAGACTGATGCGCCAAGGCCAGTTGTGCAAACAGAACAAGGGTTAGGATAACCAGATCGCGATGGCGGGAAAACACGGCTCAATCCTCTATTACGATTATAGCGTCGCTTTCCAAACGACGCTCAGCGCCAGGCCGACCTGCTGGCATTCTAAATGAAATCCCCTCTCACGAGTCAACAAGGTTCGAAGCCCGTGGTGCCTGATCGAGCGTAAGAGGGCCTTCCAAGCGGAAGCCGGGAGCCCGGAAGGGTTCAATCCAAAGAAACCTTACGCAACAGTTCAAAGTCGTTCAGCAGCTTGCCGGTGCCCAAAACAACAGAAGTGAGCGGATCGTCGCCAATGGAAACTGGCAAACCGGTTTCGTCTCGAATGCGGGTGTCCAGATTCTTGAGCAAGGCGCCACCTCCGGTCAGAACGATGCCGCAGTCGCTGATGTCGGCCGATAGCTCCGGCGGCGTTCGCTCGAGCGTTATCCGGATGGCGTTGACAATGGTGTCCACGCACTCGGATAGAGCTTCGCGAATTTCGGTGTCGACGACCGTGATGGTCTTGGGAATTCCCTCGATCAGGTTCCGGCCCTTGACCTCCATACTCAACGGGCGGTCCAGGGGAAACGCCGACCCGATCTCCATCTTGATCTGTTCGGCCGTGCGCTCGCCCACCAACAGGTTATGCTTCCGCTTCAGGTAATGCATGATGGCATCTTCCATCTCGTTTCCGGCCACGCGCACCGACCGTGAATACACGACGCCGGATAGAGCGATGACAGCGATGTCCGTAGTGCCGCCGCCGATGTCCACAACCATGTTGCCGGATGCTTCAGTAATCGGCAAGCCGGCTCCGATGGCAGCCATCATTGCCTGCTCCACCAGATGCACTTCGCTCGCCTTGGCACGGTATGCGGAGTCCTGCACGGCCCGCTTTTCGACCGGCGTGATCTCGGAAGGCACTCCGATCACGATGCGCGGCCGGACCAGCATTTTGCGGTTGTGGGCTTTGCGGATGAAGTAGGTCAGCATCCGCTCGGTGATCTTGAAGTCTGCGATGACTCCGTCTCGCATTGGCCGGACCGCAACGATATTGCCGGGCGTGCGCCCCATCATTAACTTGGCTTCCTTACCAACGGCCTCGACTTCGTTGGTCGTCTTGTTGATCGCTACGATCGATGGCTCATTGACCACGATCCCTTTGTTCCGGGCATAGACGAGCGTGTTGGCGGTTCCGAGGTCAATGGCCAGGTCGCGCGAAAAGAGGCTAAAAAACAAGTTGAAATTGGCGGACACCGGTTGCGGTTCCTCCGATCCGTTTCTGTGGCCGCGCGTTCTGTCCGGTCATTGAATGGTGACTGTCTGCCGGACCGTCGCGACCCTGCCTGCACTGTTCTGGGCGGTGATGGTAATGCGGTTCAGACCCTTGTTTGGAAATAGCTGGGTGTAATGTTTGAAGGAACCGTTGGGAGCCACGTTGAAGACTGGTTCGTTATTGGCCAGCACGGTTGCCCCTGGCTCGGTGCGGCCGATGAACTGCCACCCGTGCGGCTGCGTGATCGTCGGGAATTGAGTTTTCCTCGATCGCGATCAAGGAATTGGGTTTCATGTCATACAGCGTTCCGTCCGCAAACGCAACCCCATCTACTCCGTCGCCCGAGTTCTGTTCTGGCTCGCCTTTCGGGGTCAGTGCATCAGAGGTTTCACGCATCAGTATACTTCTCAAAATTCTACAAAAAAAATCTAACATACGGATCGGCCGCTGGCAATCCCTTGTTTGTCAGCTTCTTAAGGAATCGAAACGGCTACCCCCTCCGTTGCCTCCCCCAGGGGATTGGCGGTACAGTACTGACGGAATGGATTCCCCTGAAGCCATCGTCGAGGTGGATAATCTGTCGAAAACGTACGGCGATTTGGACGCCGTCCGGCGGGTTTCTTTCCAGGTGAGCCGGGGAGAGATCTTCGGGTTCCTGGGTCCCAATGGGGCGGGGAAGACCACCACCATCTTGATGCTCACGACGCTCTTGAAGCCGTCCGGAGGCCGGGCAGTCGTATGCGGTCATGACATCGAACGCCGACCCGCCCGAGTCCGCGAGTCCATCGGCTATGTATCGCAGGAAATCGCCGTGGATGAATTCCTTACCGGCCGCGAAAACCTCTGGCTCCATGGGAGGTTTTATCACATACCGTCCCGGGAGCTGCAAAGCCGTGTAGCCGAGGCCGCCCGTATGGTGGACCTCAGCGACCGCCTGCATGACCTCGTCGGAACCTATTCGGGCGGGATGCGCAAGCGTCTCGACATCGCCGAGGGGCTGTTGCACCGCCCGCAACTGATCTTTCTGGACGAGCCCACCCTGGGACTCGATATCCAGACCCGGCGCAAGATCTGGGATTACATCCGGCAACTGCGCAGGGAAGGCCTGACCGTTTTTCTGACCACGCACTATATGGAAGAGGCCGACCAGCTCTGCGATCGGGTAGCAATCATCGACCGCGGCGAGCTGAAAGCCCTGGACACACCGCGGAGCCTGAAGTCGCGTCTCGGGGGAGACGTCATCACCATCGGCCTGGCTGATCCGTCTGAGGCGTCCTTGCAGTGGGCTCGTGAGCTCTTCGGCGGATTCGACTGGATCAGCCGGGTCGATGCTCATCCGCAAGGGCTCGTGCTCATCACCCGGAACGGCGAAGCCACGATCCCCCGCCTCGTGCAGGCGGCCTCGGAAAACGGCCTGGAAATCTCCTCGATGGCATTGAAGCGCCCTTCGCTGGACGACGTCTTTCTCACCTACACCGGCCATGAACTGCGTGAAGAGGAGGGCGGGGCGGACGCTTTCCGCCGCATGTCCCGCGGCGTCCGTCAGGCGCGACGTTGACCGCAAGGAGACGGGATGCGATTTTTCCACGATTGCTGGTTCGTTTGCTGGCGGGAGCTGCTGCACTTCCTGCGCTCCAAGGTCTCGATCCTGGCTGCGATTTTCCAGCCGCTCGTCTGGCTGCTTCTGGTGGGCCATATCTTTCAGGCGACCCGCGTCCTGCCCGGGTTTCCCGCTCGCAGCTATCTGGACTTCATGACGCCCGGCGTTCTGGCCATGGTAGCCCTCTTCGGCGGCTCTTTCGGCGGTATGACCATCATCTGGGATCGGCGAGTGGGGTTCTTGAACAAGCTCCTTGCCCTGCCCATCTCGCGCTCGTCCATTGTAGTCGGGAAGATGCTTTCCGTGGCCATCCGCACGTCGCTGCAATTGCTGATCGTGCTGCTCGTGGCCTTTTTTCTCGGAGTCCGCTCGGCCACAGGCGTATGGGGCATCCCAGTCCTGCTCCTGATCGCAATGCTTCTGACCTTTGCCTTTGCCGGAATCTCCATCACGGTGGGAGCACTGGTCAAGCAGCCCGAAACATTCTGGGCCGTGGTCAACCTCCTCACGGTTCCGCTGCTTTTCACAAGCAGTGCTCTGTTTCCATTGGAGTTTGTGCCGTCCTGGCTTCGAACGATTGCCTATTTCAATCCGGTTACCTACGCCATTGACTCGATCCGTGCCTTGATGATCGGGGGCCAGCAATGGGACGCTGTAGCAAGCGGTATCCTGATTGTCGGCGGGTTTTCTGGAATTGTGGGCGGTATCTCTACGGCCATCTTCGCCCGCCGCGTGGAGCTTTCCACTTTGTGAGGTCTTACGCAGAACCGATCAAACTCGGACTGACCCGTTCACTCCAGAACTTTCTTTGTGCGAATCCAATCAATCAGCAGGTCGCGGTGCAGGCGGTCGAGATGCTGGGGGAAAACCAGCCCGGTCGTGCCCAACTCTGTCCGCTGGTTGGTTCCGACAAAATCACTGACAGCCAGCGTATATTCACGGTTCGGGTTAATGGAACGCCCTGCCGTGATGGAAGAAGGCAGCTCGCTTCCCCGAAACCGGCCGATCACAATACGGTTGTCGAAGGGCATGATGTTCCAGACGTGCCGGGCGAGGATGGTTCCTTCCAGGAGAGTATCGCGGATTCCGCCACGGTTCATAAAAGCCAGATCGGTTCCCAACTCTTCCGTCATGGCTTGCTCGATCAGGACCTTCAAGTCCTCACGGGTTAAGGACCGCCGCGCACTTCCGATCGGCACGTCCACAATCTCCCGCACCTTGCTTTCCCATTGCTCCACCGCCCGTGCCACGTCTTCCGCCGCGGGTACGGAGTCCGCGTTCACCTCAATGCGTGTCCACGCCGAACGCGCGACCGCCTTCCTGGTAACGTCGACTTCGAGATCCAGCCGCCCGATCTGTTCTCCATACGCTCTCACCCGGACCGCCATGCGCCCGTCCACTTCCTTCGGCGCGTCCAGGCCCGCGTGCGGGTGTCCGGAGATCACTGCCGCCACCTCCGGAACCTCCTGCAGAATGGCTTCTTCTTCCCGGTCGTTCAGATGTCCCAACACGAGGATGAGGTCGGATTCTTCCCGTACCTCGCGCGCATAGCGCCGGACCGTCTCCGCCACGGGAAGGGCGCGCCACGGACCCAGTGACTCTGGGGTGATCAGGTTCGGCAAGTCCGCCGTAAGCGCCCCGATTACGGCCACGCGAATCCCATCGGTTCCGCCGGCCCGCAGGATAACGTAGGGCTGCTCGGCCAGCAGCCTGCCCTGTTCATCCGCCACGTTCGCTGCGATCACCGGGAAACGGGCCGCTTGCATGAACTCGCCGATCTTCTGCCATCCGTAGTCGAATTCGTGATTCCCCAGGACTGCAGCGTCGAACTGCAGCAGATTGGCTAGTTCGTAGATCGGCACTCCCTGGTATATGGTCGAGACCGGGGTCCCCTGAACCAGATCGCCGCCGTGCAGGATCAAGCAGGCTGGGCAATCCCGCGTCTCACGCCGCAAGGTCGCGGCGACTCGTGCGAACCCTCCCTGCTGTCGGGCGTCGGGAAGGAGGTGCGCGTGCAAGTCATTGGCGTGCAGAATGCTGAGTGGCCGAACCTGTGCTTGCGAGCAGGCCAGCGAAGCGCTGAGCAGCAAGCCCAGAAAGACTGCTCGTAATAGTCGCACCTGAGAACGCTTCTTTCTCATGGACCTCTTTCCGCGCTTCCAACGCGCTGCGATTCCGCTTCGCATGCCTGCAATGCTTGCTCGAAGTCCTCGATCAAGTCTTCCCCGGATTCGATCCCCACGGAGACGCGAATCAATCCGTCCGCAATGCCCACACGCTGGCGATCCTCCGGCGACATCCCGGAGTGCGATGTCATCACCGGTCGCGTGAACAGTGTTTCGACTCCGCCGAGGCTTGGTGCCGACAGCGGTAATTCCGCGTTCTTCATGAAGATCTGCGCGGCTTCAACACCGCCGTTCAGCTCAAAGCTCAGCATCCCGCCAAACCCCTCAAACAACTCGCAGGCGCGGTGATGCGCTGGGTGGCTTTCGAGGCCCGGATAATTGACCCGCGCGACCTGGGGATGCGCAGCCAGAAACCGGGCGATACGTAATGCGCTCTCGTTCTGATGACGGACGCGTACAGCGAGCGTTTTCAAGCCCCGGTGGAGCAGAAAACAGGTGTGCGGATCCAGTGAGCCGCCGAGGTGATCGAGCTTGTGCTTCACCCGCTCGACCCAGTCGGTGCTGCCGATCACGGCGCCCGCCACGATGTCCGAGTGCCCGTTCAGATACTTTGTGCAGCTATGCAGTGAGAGATCGAATCCCCACTCGGGAGCCCGAAAATTCACTGGACTGGCGAACGTGTTGTCGATGAGCGAAACCAGCCCGTACTTCCGCGCGAATCGCGTCACTGCCGCCAGATCGGGTACCTGCATCAACGGGTTAGAAATCGTTTCAACGTAAATCGCCTTCGTGTTGGGCCGTAGCTTGCGCTTCCAAGAGGCGGGGTCGTCCCCGTCAATGAAATCGTAAGTCAGTCCGAATTCCGCGAAGTCTTTCGAGAGCAAATCATGCGTTCCCCCGTAGAGGCAGTTCTGCGCCAGCAAGTGGTCGCCCGAAGAAAGCACAGTCAACAACGCCGTCGAGATCGCCGCCATGCCGCTCGCGGTTACCAGCGCCGCCTCCGCGTTCTCGAGCGCTGCCAGTTTCGCATGGAGAGCATGATGATTCGGTGTGTTGTTCAGGCGAATGTATCGCAGGTCGTGGTAGTCCGTCTCACCCGCGTACTCAAACATCGCCGACTGGAAGATCGGGATCGAAACGGCTCCCAGAATCCGCGGCTTGGGCTCTCCCGCGTGGATGACCTTTGTATCAAATCGCCTGTGCCGACCCGCCATCGCTTGTGCCCCTTTGTTCGCCGCCTCCCAGGTTTCTAGGTTACGTGGAGTGCCTTCAGCGAAACTGCGAATATTTTCGGACGGCGTTTCCAGGGTTTCAAGGAAGCGCTCCGAATCAGTGCCTCGCAAGAGTCGTTCTCGTTGATTCTACTCCGAATTCCGCTTTCTGGGATGGAGGCATACGAGATCATTCTTGGTGGATGCGTTTGATGACGCGGTTCTCTCGAACGAAAAGGCGAAACGAGACTCCGGATCTCGTTCCGCATGAAACCAGCTTCTCTTGCAGGGTGGTTTCCTGGAACTCCCGCCGTTGGGAATCAAGCCGCCCGGATGCCTGTGGAGGTGAAGGCGGGCAGCGCTGGAACCGGCTTGTGCTCCGCCGCGAAGAAGCCGCTCGCTTCGCCCACTCCTTCCCAGAAGTTGTGAAACAGCGTCATGCTGTACTCAATCCCGAACAGCATGCGCCGCCGGGCGTCCTCGTTCCAGAGATGCTTCGCAAGGCAATCCTTCATCACCTGCCGGTGCCGCGTGTCGTCCTCCGCATGAATCTTGTAGACCGTTACGTCGGCGTCCTGCAGGAACGGTTTCCTCCGGAAGCTCTCGTAGACCGCCCGGAAGAATTTCTCACCGGCGAACTCCGCGCCCAGGCCTGCCGTCCCGATCCCCAGATAGAAATCGGCCTTGCAGATGCCCAGGATCAGATCGTTCAGTTCCTGCGTGCACGGCAGCGGTTTGACCTTGCGGATATCCTCTTCCGTGTATCCGATCGACCGGGAGAAGCGCTTCAGGATTTCCAGATGCGACCGCCGCAGGCTCCCCCGGCCCATCTCGTCGTACAGGTTGTCCGCGATCATCGCGATGATGTCTTCGTCGCTGGTGTTCGATACTATTGCGCCGAGGCAGCGGTGGAACGTAACGCAAAACAGATAGAACTGTTCCGAAAACACTTTGACCGCTGCCAAATCGCCGCGTTCCCCCAGCAAGGGCTCAAAATAGCGGTGGCTGTGCAGCGGATGCACCGCGCTCAATGCTTCCACGCGGTCCCAAAACTTTGTGTTGGAGGTAGTCATCACTGTGAAATCCTCCTTTCCAACGGACTTGCCGCCAATCCAAGGCAAGTTTTTGCTAACTCGCTATTAGTCAGTTAGATGCAAGAATGCGCAGAAAGGTTGGATTCGAAGGGCGTCTCGCTGGCCGGTTACACCATTTTCAGGGTTGGTGTAGCGACAGGCCTTTGGCCCGTCCCCTGTAGTGCAGGCCCCCGGCCTGCACTGATTCTTCGAGTCCTGTAGCCACGGCACGCTTGTTGTGCCGTGGGTCTGTTCTTCGAGTCCCGAATCGCGGGTCCGCTATCCAAGTCCCCAGTGTGGCTTTTAGGCCACAGCGTGCCGGACTGCTTCCCTTTGCTGCCGGCCTCACCCATGCACCGTCCGCAAGGCCCGAAACGCCCCTTTTTTTAGTGTTTTTATAGTGAATTTGGTATTCCGAAGGAACGGAAGGAACCGCAAGAACCGAATCTACCGCAGGAACCGAAAAACGTCAGAAACGGCGTTTTTCTAGTTGGAATCGGAAGCTCCGGAACCAAAGTCAGCGAGAGGCGGCGGAGCACAGGCCAGAGGCCTGTCGCTACTGGCGGGCTATAACAGCAACGCTGCAAATGGTTTAGTTCTCAGGAAAAATAAGCGATAGTGCGGCTTCCGCGGTGAACATGCAGCGCGAGCTATGACCGCACGGTGGAACGATGACCGTCTTGTGTTGCGCGCCATGCCTCTCGTTGACGTACCTGGCGTACATCAGCCCCCGGGCCAAACGTGTTGGGCCTTGCGCCATTGCGGTGCAGGTGCGGACCGTGGGCGGCAAAACATCGAGCCCGCCGAGCAGGTAGGTCGTCTGCCGGGCGGCAACCCGGTTTTTCAATTGGTCTTCCGTGAATCTCGCGCTGTATCCAGCCCGGTTCTGGAGGCCATAGGGCCAGTTGTCGTAGGCTGTGCAGTTTCGGGCATCTGCGTAGGAAACAAAGGGTGCCTGCGGTGCCTCCGAGTCCGGCGGAAGGTACCCCGGAGCAATCGGCGCTACGTTGGAGGGGAAGGCAGCGTCGGAGGGTCGAAGACTGTCGAGATACGTCAAGCCGCCGGAGTTCGCAACGACGTATGTGACGGCAACGCCGAGTTGTTCGTGTACTTGGTTGGTCATTGCGTAGCGCGTGACGAACCCGCCCCCGGCGGAATGTCCGGCAACCACGATGGCTGAAAGGTTTGGAAAGATATCCTTCCGGGCCAGCTTGCGTAGAATCTCGTCTGCCGCGTCGAATGATGTGACGCTGTTGTTGCCGCTGGCGCCGCCGCCGGCGCCCCACCCCTCCCGTCCGCCGCAGTGCCAATTCAGTTCGCCATCGGCCAAAACGTCACGGCACCGGTCTCCATTGTTTGAGGCAAAACGCGGCGAGATCACGAGCGTGTTTTCGAGCGCCCCGGCCAGAAATGCGGCCGCAAGACTGTCACGGAAGTAACCGTCCGCATTGCGCCCTCCGCCATGGACCACGACAAGTCCCCGCGTAATCGCCTCGTTTTGAACTCCCATCGGATACGTGCGGTAGACCCGCAGGTTCGAGGACCCATCCGGCAGAGTGACCCATTCGGTGCACTCGGCCGTGGCGGTCGTGCAGGGTGCTGCCCACGCAGGTTCGGCGAGCAGGAACGCTGACAGAGACAGACAAATCAGCAAGCAGGAACAGGGATGGAGATACTTCATTGCGAGTCCTTTCACGCCGCACCCAAGAGCGGCTATTCCAGTGGCTGAATCCGCACCAGCCATCCGTTGTTGTCCACGTACCAGACCGCGACCGGATCGGTCGAGTTGTCAATCCAGGTCCGCCGATTGTGGGAGAACGGTTCCGGCAGGACGTACGCGATCCAGCCCTCCGTGCGCGGATTGAAGCGCAGGAACCGCCCGCCGTGCAGCGCGCCAGCCCAAACTTCGCCGTTCTTGTCCGGATGGGCTTCATAGAACGCCACATACGGAATCGGAGGGGCATACTCGGTGATTTGCCGGGTTTGGGAATTGAGCTTCAGGATACGACCGCCGCGTCCCCCGAACCAGGCGTTGCCGTCACGGTCGAACGCGCCGCGCGCCGGGCCGGAGATAACGGAAGGAGTTTCCATCTCCTCCATCTGCCCCGTTTGCAGGTCGAGCAGCCCAAGCAGGTTCGTACCGCTTTGACCGCCGGACCAGAATCGTCCGTCCTGGCTCACGATGTTGTCGTAAGTGCTGCTGATTCGGTCGAACGGATAACGGCTGACGATCTGTCCGTTCCGGGAATTAATCTTCACCACAGCGTCGAACAACGTCTCGTAGACGAAGCCCTGCTCGTCCATGGCGAAGTTGCTGAAGCCGGGCGAGTTCGTGGGGCTTCCCGTTTCCATGTAGAACTGCCGCCACTCGCCCGTGGCCGGGTCCAGACGGTTCAGGTTGTGCGCCCAGTTCTCGGAAGTCCACACGATGTCGTTCTGGTCCACCCAAACTCGGTGTGTGCCGGGCAGCGCTCCCTCGGTGTTCGGAACGCGGTACTCCGTCACCTGTCCCGTGCGCGGGTCGAGCTTGCCGACGTAGGGACTTCGGTGCGGCGTGTACCAGATGTTGCCCTGCGAATCGCCGTGGACGTCATGTGGCGCGAGCAATGTCCGCGGCAGCTCGTATTCCGTGACGATCACGCGCGTTGCCGGGCCGCGCGCCCGCGGCAGCGTCACGAACGGCTCGTCTTCCGAGTCCGGGCCGCGCACCCGCGCCAGCCACCGCGCGAGAGCCGCTTGTTCCTCCGGGTTGCCCCGGCTGGTGGGTCGCCGGTTAATCAACGGGGAGCCGGCGTACTGCGTCATGCGCTCCACCATCAATCTCCAACTGTGCTCGTCATACCGGTTACGGAAGATTTGCTGATAGTTGTGGCAGCCGCCGCCGCAGGACCAGTTGAGGATACGCTTCTCACGGCCGCTTCCCGGCAGGTTCATCAGCCATTCCGCTCCCGTCAGTTGCGAGGCGATTTCCGGCGTCGGCGGCAGCAGTTCCTCCTCCGTCACGCGCTCCAGGATGATGGGCGGAAGCTCGGTCGCTCCATTGATCTGAATGGACTCTCTCACGTAGGGCTGATGTTCGAGCGGCAGGGCGATGCGCAGTGTATACGTCCCCGTGGCGAGCTGTGGGAATTCAAAACGGCCGGAGTCGTCGCTATAGACAGTCGTCCGGATTGCGCTCGATTGGGCAATGAGCTGCACCAGAATGCCTTCGAGCGGCTCGCCCGTCACGGCGCGCACCGAACCACGCGGCCCGCCCAGAAGGGGATGCCCGCTCTGAGCCTTCGCCGTGTGCTGGGTCCCGATCGGACCAGCAATCATACCGAGCAGCAACGCGCCCAGCGCGAAATTCCTTGTCCGCATAAACCCCGTCGTCTTCATTACGATTCCTCCGTCTCGCCGCTACTCGCGTAAGCCACCTGCGCTACGAACTGCTAGTGCTCCGTCTCAAATCCTACCGTGCCCGAAACCGGGGATTCGCGGGCGGTTCCTCTCCCTCGAAGCAGCACGTGCTGGACTTCAGGTAGCTGATCAGGTCTGCAATGTCCACGTCCGTCATGGTGGTTGCGAACCGCGGCATGCCCGGGCCCCCGTTCCGGATCTTTTCCCGGACGGTCTGATCATTGGCCGGCTGGCCGGTGATCTCAAAGGTCCCCCGCTCGAACAGTCCTTTCAGGTGCGGACCGCCTACGTCCGTGTACTGGTTGTGGCAGATCCAGCACTTGAAATAGTAGAGGGATTCTCCCCGCTCAGACCCACTCCGACCCCCCGCCTGGTAGGTGTATACGTCCGTCGAGCGCTGATAGGGGTCGCGCGTTTGTGCGGGCACGTGCAGAGGTGCGCTCAGAAGAATTCCCCAGAATGCCAAACAGAGGAACGACAGCGCTCTGCCTTCCAGGCCATCGGCTAACTTCCATTGCATTGGACTTCTCCAACCCAATCGAAAGGATCGGGTTTCAGGTTTTTGTGAATTGCAATTGTTCGGCGTGTGGTTTGCCGGGACTACTCGCTCTCGAGTTGCCGGTCGATCTGGGAGCGGTACTTTTCGACCACAGCGGCCGGAACTTCAGGCGGAACGTCCAATGCCGCAACCTCCCCGGAATCCACAGAATATTCCTCTCCGGAATTCACCTTCATCCATTTCCACAGCATGAGGGAAACGGCTCCGCCGCCGAGCAGCAGCCCTGCAAAGGGCATGATCCATGCCATCCACGCAAAGCCTTCGAGAGGAGGTTCCGGAAGAATCTTGGGGCCATACTGGTCGACGATGGCCTGAAAAGCCGCCTCCTCGGTTGCGCCCGAAGCCAGAACTGTCCGAATGGTGCGGCGAATGTAAGTGGCCGAAGGGCAGTCCAGGTGGTTGCAGCTCAAGACCATGTATCCGCAGCCGCACTGACACAGCAGGCGGTTCGAAACGCGCCGAAACGCGGCATCGTCCACCACTGCACCTTGCGCGCGGCCGAGCCGGCCGAAGGACCCGACGAGGCTCACAAGAGCCAAGCCCGTCAGCAGTACGCCTGCCAGAGCTTCGAACCTCTTACGGCGTGGACTTCGCAAGGGCTTCATCCCTAGCCTCCTGAAACTTTTCTCTGGTTGCTGCGGAGTCCGCTCGGGAAGGCCGTGAAATCGCACCCGCGCTCGGCTGGGAAGGCATGAGAGCGATCAACGTCCCAATCACGAGCACTAAGCCGCCGAGCCAGATCCAGTTCACCAGGGGATTCAGATGCGCGCTGATCACTGCGCGCGGTGTTTCCCCTTCCTGTTGCGGAGTCATGCCGGAAAATACGATGTAGATGTCTTCGTTCATTTGCATACGGATCGCGACTTCCGTAGTCGGCTGACGGCTCGCTTTGTAGAATCGCCGCTCCGGCCGCAACGTCCCGACCATCTGTTGTCCCCGATGGATATCGAGAACAGCGGTTTGCGCCGCATAGTTCGGATTATCTTCACCCGTCATTTCGCGCAACTGGAATGTATAAGGCCCGAGTTCCATGCGTTCGCCCGCGAGCATTTCTTGCTCGCGCTGCTGGTTGAACGCCGAACCGGTGATCCCCACGAAGATGAGCACGATCCCGAAGTGGATGATGTAACCGCCGTAGCGCCGCGTGTTTCGCTGCGTGAGTGTAACGGCGGAGCCGACAAGCGACCGCCCCGACTTTCGTGCAATCACGCGCGCGCCGCGGTAGAACTCCATCACAATGGTAATGGTTACGAAGACGCACAGGATTAGTGACACCTGCGGATAAAACTCCCGTACTCCGAGCGCAAACAGCACTCCGCCGATTGCCAGCGCGATGATCCCCGGCGTCTGGAAGTTTCTTCGCAAGCTCGTCACCGACGTCTTGCGCCAGGCAAACAACGGACCCACGCCGGTGAGGAACAGCAGGACCAGCCCGATCGGGATGTTGACCTTATTGAAGAAGGGCGCGCCGACGCTCATCTTGACTCCCTGCACCGCCTCCGTGATCACCGGGAACAGTGTCCCCCAGAGCACCGAGAAGCAGGCTGCCAGCAGGAGAAGATTGTTGAACAGGAAGCTCGACTCCCGCGAAACCAGCGAATCCAACTGGTTGGCACTCTTCAGATAATCCAGCCGCTCCAGCAGCAGCCAGCCCGAGAACAAGATGCTGATCCCCAAGAACCCCACAAAATAGGCGCCGATGTCCGATTCCGCAAACGCGTGGACGGAAGAGACCACGCCGCTGCGCGTCAGAAAGGTCCCGAAGATCGTGAGAAAAAACGTCGAGAAGATCAGGACCATGTTCCATACTTTCATCATGCCGCGCTTTTCCTGCATCATCACGGAGTGCAGGAACGCTGTCCCGGTGAACCACGGGATCAACGAAGCGTTCTCGACAGGGTCCCATCCCCAATAGCCGCCCCAACCGAGCACCGCGTAGGCCCAGCGCGCGCCCATCATAACGCCCATCGAGAGCAGCAGCCACGCCACCATCGTCCAGCGCCGCGTGGTCTCGATCCACTTGTCACCCGCCTGCCGCGTAATGAGCGTGGCCATCGCAAATGCGAACGGCACGGTAAAGCCCACAAAACCGAGATACAGCAGCGGGGGGTGAACAGCCATGGCCGGGTACTGCAGCAGCGGATTCAGGCCGTTGCCGTCCAGAGGACCCTGCACCACCATCTGGCCTGCCTGGTTCATGGCCAGCAGTTGAAACGGGTTGGCGACGAAGTTATTGAGCGTCAGAAAGAAGCCCTGCACGACCATCAGGACTGCTACGGCATAGGGCATCATGGAGCGGTGCCGTTCCCGGTTCAGCAGGACCGCTATCGTTCCGTAGCAGGAGAGTAACCAGCTCCAGAACAGCAGGGAGCCCTCCTGGCCCGACCACAGAGCCGTTAACTTGTAATACCACGGTAGAGCGCGGTTGCTGTGTCCGGCCACAGCAGCCAGCCGAAAATCGTTCGACATCAAGCTGTAAAGGAGAATACCCGTGGCGATCGTCACCAGTGCGCCGACAGATACCACAGCCCGGTAAGCGCTGTACTGCAAGCGCTCCTTCTGGCGGCGAATCCCTACAATCGAAGCTGCTAGGGCATACACGGCCAGCACAAAGGCCAGCATCAACGAGAAGCTTCCAATATTTTCCATAGTGTATTGGGAGAGCCTGGTGGCTCAGCGGATCAGTAGTTGGCCGATGTCTGCGGGTTGGCCCCGGCCTGCGGCGCTACCGGTTCATACTTGGAAGCGCACTTGGCCTGCACCATCTCGGCGTGGAACGTACCGTCTTGCTGGTAGCGGCCGTCGGCAATAGCTTCCGCCCGGTCCACGAGTGTGTCGGGAAGCGGCTCCGTTCCGGTGTAATAGACCTGCAACACCTCCCCGTCCTGCTCCAGCGTGAACTCAGTCCGTCCGCTCATCCGGCGGATGGAACCGACTTGCACATCGCCCGCCACCCGGAACCTCTGTGTCGCCACGTCCTCTTGGGCCAGCAACTCGGGCACCGTCACGTAATAGGTCTTCGATTCCTGAATTCCGCTGTAGGCAAGCCACACCAGGGTGGATAGTATGATGCCGAAGCCGATCCCGAACTTGAGGTTCTTGCGCTTTGATGGCATGGTTGGACTCCCTCCGCTTGTTTCCAGTCTCGTCCCGGCCAGACCTGCCGGTCCCTGCCATCAAATCTTACATCTTTCGGTGCCGGATTGCACGGAAAAAAGGAGAGAAAATCGGTCGCTGAGAGGGCCTCTCGCCGTTCGATCCACTCCGATGTCCGCTCTACTCCTCCAAAATATAGTCAAACAGAAACAACGAAAGCACCGTAAAGATAATGTCAAAACCCAGGGCCATGCGTATCCAAACGCCCAGTTCGACGATCGACTCCCCGCCAGTGACCAAGACCGTTGTAGATTCAACAAGATAGACGATCAGCGGAAGCTCGATCGGAAGCAGCAGGATGGGCAGCATCAGCTCGCGCAGACGTATGCTGGTGGCGATGGCGGCAAACGTGGTGCCGATGGCCGAAAGACCCCAACTCCCGAGCAGAACAACCACAACCAGTTGCGGTGCGACCGCCCAGAGCGATATGTTAAAGAACAATCCAAAGATGGGCAGCATGAGCATCTCGATCAAGCCAAGAAACGCAATGTTGCTCAGAAGCTTGCCGGTATAGATGGCGCTGGCCGAGATGGGCGCCATGCGCAACCCTTGCAGGCTGTCGTTGGGAACCTCGCGGGCGAACGTCCGGCTCAGCCCGAGCATGGCGGCAAACGCGAACGCGATCCAGAGCAAACCGCCCGAGAGCTCTCGAGCCTGGTCCGAGGTCGGCTCGAACGCGAAGCTGAACATAACAATCACTAGCAGCGCAAACACGGCCGACGAATTGAACACTTCCTTCGTGCGGAACTCGACCCGGAGGTCTTTCCGGAAGATGGCGAAGGCAGTTTTCCAAAACGGCAAGATTGGGTGCTCCCTCTCGCATGCCCACAGCCTGCGGGAACCCCTATTCAAACGGGCTTTGAGCTAAATTGCAAATGATTTTGCAAACGGACAAGCAGAGAAGTAAGGGGAGGAGACTTATTGTGGAATGCTACAACAGCCGGAAGGTGACTTCGATGATGGCGGCCACGTCCACGGCCTGGCCGTTGCGCATTCCGGGATTGAAGCGCCATTGCGTCACGGCCTCAATGGCTTTCTCGTCGAGGCCGAGGCCGAGGGGCTGCAGAATCTCAACGTCCCGGACCGTGCCGTCTTTCTGGACCACGAGGTTGAGCACCACGGTACCCTGATACTTGGCTTTGCGGGCCTGTTCGGAATACTCCGGGTCTACCTTGAACACGATGGAGGGCGCGCTGACTCCGCCGCCTACTCGGAAGACGCCGCCACCGATCCCGCCTCCTTGGCCCGGACCGACGCCTGGCCCTTCACCGGACCCGACTCCGCCGCCCGATCCCGTTCCAATGCCGCCCCCAAAGCCTGGCCCGCTCGAGGGCATTCCAATGTCCCCCAGCGGGTCTCCCATCCTGGCCATACTTGTCGAGGGAAGCTGAATCTGGGGAGGCACCACAACCGTGGGTTGCACTACTAACTTTGGTTCGGGGTTGCGAATCACGACCGCAGGCGGCGCCAATTGCTGCATCGCAAGCCTCGGAAGTTCCCCTGATGGAGGCGGTTCGGGAGAGCCGTCACCACCACCGCCGCCCCCTTGTACCCTCTCATCAGCGGGAGGCAACTGGAGTTCATAGGGGGAAAGCTCAATCGGGGTGTAAATTATATCGCGCTGGACGACTTCGACGACCTGCTGCCCAATGGGTACCAGCAACAGCACCAGGACGATGCCATGAATGGCCAGCGAGGTCGGGCGCGCCACTTTGCCGTAGCGGTAATCGCCCCACATTTCCTTCACGGCCACTGGCTTCGAGGTCAGTTGCAATGGAGGGAGCTTCGGCGGACGCACTATATCTCGGACATTCTGGATGAGGGACTCATACCAGGGCTGAATCTCGAAGACAAGCGAACTCGAAAAGTCCAGCGCGACAGCGTTCGACTCCTGCTGCTTCGTGCGCTCCAATTTTCCCGGTACGTTCTCGGCCATGTCTGAGTCAGTAGGGGGCATTTATTCTCCCCCTATATCTTAAGAATGTTTCCCAATCCGTTGCAACAGAAAAGTGCTATTCCTCCCGCTCGCTTTTCTTTCGCTAACTCCCACTCACGAAGATGGCGATTCGAGGTCAAACGTTGCATCCATCCCCTTGTATTATCCGGATTGAGTGGATTGTACCGGATCGCAGGGCTGACCTGCAAGACCGAAGTGGTCCACCTTCCCTCGTTCCCGGTTCTGGCCAGTCCCCTCGGCCGGGCAAGCACCAAAAGGCGTGCTAGACAGTGTTCCTGGCAGGTGATTATAATCAGTGTTTTGCCTCTAGGAGTCCGAACATGCCTGCTCCGGTGGACCTCAAAAGCACGGTGAATCTGCCGAAAACCGGCTTCTCGATGAAGGCGAATCTGCCGCAGTCGGAGCCGGCCATTCTCGAGCGTTGGGAAAAAGAAGGGCTCTACGAACGCCTGCGCGAACTCCGCAAGGATGCTCCGGTTTATACGCTGCACGATGGCCCTCCCTACGCCAACGGAAACATTCACCTCGGTACGGCGCTCAATAAGATCTTGAAAGACTTCGTCGTCAAGTCGAAGAGCATGCAAGGCTTCAACGCGCCGTTTGTCCCGGGCTGGGACTGCCACGGCTTGCCGATTGAGATCAAGGTAGACCAGGAACTGGGCGGACGAAAGGCCCAGATGCGACCGGCCGAAATCCGGCAGGCATGCCGCAAGTACGCTTCGAAATACGTCGAACTCCACCGGCGGGATTTCAAACGGCTGGGTGTCCTCGGGCAATGGGCCGACCCGTACCTTACGATGTCGGCCTCCTACGAAGCAGTGATCGCAGAGGCGTTCCTGGAATTTCTAGACAAGGGCTATGTTTACAAGGGCTTAAAGCCCGTACACTGGTGCATTCATTGCCGCACGGCGCTCGCCGAAGCCGAGGTCGAGTATGAGAATCACACCAGCCCTTCGGTCTGGGTCAAGTTCCCGATGGCGGACGATCCGGGCAAGATCGACCCGGCTCTGGAGGGACGCAAAGTGACTGCGCTGATCTGGACCACCACCCCGTGGACGCTGCCCGCCAACCTGGCGCTGGCGTTTCACCCCTCGTTTCCGTACGCCACAGCGGAAACGGATGGTGGCGAGGTGCTGCTGATGGCACAGGAACTGGTTCCGCAGGTGGCGCAGCAAACAGGCCTCAAAATATTGAAAACATTGGCTAACATCGAGGGGCGCCGATTCGAGCATGCGCGCTTCCGGCATCCGTTTCTGGACCGCGATTCGGTGGGAACGCTGGGGGATCACGTGACGCTCGAACAGGGCACGGGCATCGTACACACGGCCCCCGGACACGGCCAGGAAGACTTTGAGGTGGGGCAGAGGTACCAGCTCGAAACCCTCTCGCCGGTCGACGACCGCGGCCGGTTCCCTTCGGCAGATTCGGTTCCTTCGGTTCTTTCGACATACGAAAAGAAGACAGTTTTCGAGGCAAATCCGGTACTTGTCGCGCTTCTCCGGGAACGGGGTGCTTTGGTTCATTCCGAGGATGTGGAGCATTCCTATCCCCACTGCTGGCGGTGCCATCACCCGGTGATTTTCCGCGCCACCCAGCAGTGGTTCATCCGGCTCGACCACCGGGACCTGCGCGGCCGTGCTCTGAAAGAGATTCGCCGGACGCAATGGAACCCGAGCTGGGGCATGGAGCGCATCGCGAACATGGTCACGACGCGGCCCGACTGGTGCGTGTCGCGGCAGCGCATCTGGGGCGTTCCGATCATTGTGTTCTACTGCGAGTCGTGTGACACGCCCTTCACGGATCGCACGGCGTTGTCGCACGTTGTGGACCTGTTCCGCCAGGAGACGGCCGACGTCTGGTACACGAAGACGGCGGCGGAGCTGTTGCCGTCCGGTACGCAGTGCGGTCAGTGCGGCGGAACAGAGTTCCGTCAGGAGCGCGACATACTGGACGTGTGGTTCGATTCCGGGTCGAGCCATCTGGCCGTGCTCGGCAAGGAAACGAATCTGCCTTGGCCGGCCGACCTCTACGTGGAGGGCAACGACCAATACCGCGGATGGTTCCACAGCTCGCTGCTGGTGGCGACGGGGCTGCGCGACCACGCTCCATACCGGCAGGTGGCGACGCACGGCTGGGTTCTGGACGAGCACGGGCACGCCATGTCGAAATCGCGCGGCAACGTGATCGAGCCGCAGAAGATTCTCAAGTCACACGGCGCGGAGATCCTGCGGCTCTGGGTCGCCTCGATGGACTTCCGCGACGACGTGCGCATTTCGAAAGAGATGCTGACGCGTCTTTCCGATTCCTATCGCAAGATCCGCAACACGTTCCGCTACTGCCTGGCGAACCTCTACGACTTCGACCCGGCCACGGACCCGGTCCCGGCTGCCGAGATGATGGAAGGCGACCAGTGGGCGCTGGCGCGGACTGCACGGCTTGCCGAATCGTGCCGCGGCGCGTACGAGAAGTTCGAGTTCCACAAGGTGTACCACTCCATCTACAACTTCTGCACGGTGGAGCTGAGCGCGTTCTATTTCGATATCTTGAAAGACCGCCTCTATACGGCAGCGCCCAACTCGCCGGCGAGGCGCAGCGCGCAGACTGCTCTCTACCGCATTGCCGACGCGCTGGTGCGGCTGGTAGCGCCGATCCTGTGCTTTACGACAGAAGAAGTCTGGGGACACCTTCGAGGCCGGGTGGGAGGCCAGGGGGGAGGCGGATCGGCGGAGCTGACGAGCGTGCATCTCGCGACGTTCCCGGAAGCGGCGGAGCTTTCGGGCGAATTGCCGGCGGAGCGGCTCGAACGGCTGGGAAATTGGGACCTGCTGATTGCCGCGCGCGAGGAGGTATTGAAGAAGCTCGAAACGGCCCGCAATGAAAAGCGGATCGGCAACTCGCTCGAAGCCAAGGTGAAAATCGCCGCCGAGGGCGACTGGGCCAAGCTGCTGGAAGAATACCGCGACTCGCTGCCGATGATCTTCCTCGTGTCGCAGGTCGTGCTCGCACCGGAATCCAAGCTTGGAGCCGGCCTGGGGAAGAGCGCGCTGCGTCCGGAATGGATCTCGGTGCAGCGCGCCGACGGCAGGAAGTGCGAGCGTTGCTGGAACTATTCGGCGCGCGTCGGCGAGTGGGCGGAATTCCCGACGCTCTGCGAGCGGTGCGTGGGCGTGCTGCAGGAGATGGAAGCGGAAGCCAAATCCTAAGTTGCAAGCTCTCGACCTAACAGAAATCCAGGCAGAAATCCAGGAACCCGATGCCAGGCTCCCAACCAAAAACCCGGGAATCTTGCCGGTTCACAATGAGAGGGTAGTGTCCAAATTTCAAAAGGGAAGAGCCGGTTCCTCGGAGGACGTCCCGGCGTGCCGGGAGGCCAACCTGGGGATGACACGGAGGGGGCCCATTCACTGATAGCCCAGTTCACCTACAGGATGGCGCGGTGCAGAGGGGAGAGGGCGGATGGCACAGAATGCGAAGAGCGCAGGAATGTCCGCAGAGGCACGGATTCCGGCCGATCAAAAGAAGAGCAGATCCCTCGTTGCCCTTCGCCTTCGGCTCGGCGAAACGACATCAATATGTCGTTTCGTCTCGGGATGACATGTTGTGTGGTGTCCTAATTTTTGCAAAATCAGGACACCACCAATGAGAGAATCGCCTTGCGATTTGAGTTTGCTTGCGATTTAGAGTCTGGGGCCAGGAGTTTGCCAGGCGGTCAGGTATGCGACGCAAAGGATTGCTAATCGCCGGTCTCGTTCTGCTGCTCGATCAGGCGACGAAGGCCGTGGTGGTCGAGCGGTTCACGGCCGCGACAACGATTCCGGTGATTCCGGGATTCTTCCAGTTGGTGCTGGTCGAGAACACCGGGATGGCGTTCGGGATTCTGGACAATTCCGGCTCGCCGCTCACCTTCTGGATTCTTACGTTGGCCTCGGCAGCGGTGCTCGGATTCGTCGGTTATCTTCTATGGACCAACCAGGCGCAGTCGGCGGCGGGAAGCTACGGCTTGGCGGTGGTTCTGGGCGGCGCGGCGGGCAACGTTGCGGACCGCCTGGCGCGCGGCAAGGTGATCGACTTCCTCGATTTCTACGTCGGCAGCACCCACTGGCCAGCGTTCAACGTAGCCGACAGCGCGATTGTGGTGGGCGCGGCGCTGCTGATGGTGGACTTGGCGAGAGGGCGGAAGGACGCCTAGCGGAAATGGGCACGCTGGACTTGCTGGCAGCAGTCGGCCTTCGGAGTGGGCTGACTGATTGGGAGGAACGATGAAACGGACAAACAGGAGACAGTGAGTTTGTACCGCAAGGCCGCCGAGCAGGGCCACGCTGAGGCCCAATACGCCCTCGGTGCCAGGTACGCCACCGGTGAGGGCGTGCCCCAGGACTACGTCCAAGCCCACAAGTGGTATAACCTGGCAGCCGCACGGACTACAGAGAAAGTGGGGAATTACCGATCAGCGAGAGACGACCTGGCGGAGAGGATGACTGCTTCACAACTCTCTGAAGCCCAGCGGCTGGCGCGGGAATGGCAACCGAAGAGTTGGGAGGAACTGAAGGACCAGTAGGTCTCGCCCTGCCCCAGCGCGTTTCTCTGAGAAGATACCCATCATGCATGACTGCCCGAAGAGGACTTGAATGATAACTAAACCGACGACCTTCGTCGTTGGCGCCGGGGCGAGTAAGGACTATGGACTGCCAACGTCCGCCGAACTTCGGGAGGAAGCACATCGGCTGATCCCAGAGTACGGGGACTATCAGCTGATCTGCGAAGCCACGTTCTGCACTCTCAAACAACTGAACAATGTGCTCCACGACCTCCGCAATCAGGGCACAAAGTCAATTGACGAGTTCTTGTTCGCCCGCCAAGATGATGCGGTTGCCATGAAGGTCGGCCGGGCGTTGATTGCACTGCTATTGGGGCACCGTTTCCGTAAGTTGCGTTCGCCAGATTCTCTGGACGCTGGGCCTATTGACTGGCTCGGGTACATCATCAATAAGATGCAATCCGGAGCCCCGGATGTCGAAGAATTTAAACAGGGAAACACCGAGGTCAGATTCGTTACATTCAACTTTGACTCTATTGTCGAAGACCGCTTCGAGAAGGCGATCCGCAACCTCTACCGTGGTGCTCCAGAAACACAGTTGCAGAATGCCGTCAACGCCATGCACAGCCAGATCATCCACGTGCACGGCCGGTTGCCGCGCCCGCCGGGCTCCCGGTTGCAGTCTGGTTTGCGTGTTCCGGAGGGTACGAACGAATGGATAGACTGGCTAAAATCTGCCCCATCAGAGATTCGTGTCCTCATGGACCAGATTGAGCGCGACACTCTGGATGCCGCCCAGGTAGCTGTAAAACGCTCGGAAATCTTGTGCTTCCTCGGGTTCGCCTATGCCAGCGACAATCTAAAAAAACTGGGGTTCCCCGAAGCCCTCCACGTCGGGGCAAACGACGAATGGGTTAATCGGGAAGTCTACGGCACGGCGTTTGGCATGCGACCAGGAGAGATAGCTGAAGTGAAGGATAAGTTTGAGCGCGCTGAACTTGGAGGTGGATCTGAGCTCTGCCTGGACTTTCTACGTAACCATCACATCTTTAGGGGTTAGACACGACGAATGCACTTGCTGATGCTTCGGAGGCGAGCCAGCGCCGTCCGCGCTCCGGGGTCCGCGATCGCCTTCAGGCGCTTCGCAAGCCGCTTCAGCCCCGCTGATTCGATCTGGATGCTGACCCCGGCCATGCTCGTGCTTGGGTGCCTTTGAAAACCTGTTTAAACCGCGTCGGCAGCGGTGAATGCGGCGGACTTCGTCACTGTTGTATATAATTCCCCAAAAAGGAGTTGGGGTGTGGCATTGCGGAAGTTCTGTGGCCTTCCTGCCATGTTCAGCCGACTCCAGCACAAGGGGGTTGAGCATGAGAATCGAGTTTATCGTTGTGGTCGGGATGTTGTTGGTGCTGGCCCTATGGCGCGGAGTGAACGCGCAGGAAGCGGCCACCGGCCGTTGCTGGGACGTGGAACATGGTCCAATCGGGTCTACAACCTATGGTAACAGCGCAAACAGACCGTCCCCGGAGATGTGGGAGGCCGTCTTGGTCAACGAGTGTACAGGGGAGACCTGGAGGCGTAGCGATTTTGGCGACCAGTGGGTGCCGATTGGCCCGTGAGCATTTGGCGGCCAGCAGCGAAGAGGACCTAAATGATAACTACACCGACGACCTTCGTCGTTGGCGGCGCGGCGGGCAACGTTGCAGACCGCCTGGCGCGCGGCAAGGTGATCGACTTCCTCGATTTCCACGTCGGCAGCGCCCACTGGCCGGCGTTCAACGTAGCCGACAGCGCAATCGTGGTGGGCGCGGCGCTGCTGATAGTGAACTTGGCCAGAGGGCCGAAGGATGCCGAGCGCGCACGGACACGCTGGACTTGCTGGCAGTATCTGTCTCCGTTCCGGCAGAAAGCCGTGCGGCTGCCACAGGTGCTTTCTGCGTCATCGGCTGGTCCCCGCTCGTGAAGCGTTCGTAGCCACTGGGTGGTCCGCAGAGCACTGTGCTACTCTTGGTTCCCATGCAGCACCCTTACCTGCTTTTCTGCCCCTATCTTCCCCTTTCTCTGAATGAGCCGGTTGTATTTGCCGATTGGGAACTAGGACCGCTGGAGTCTTTCAAGGACCGGTGGGCAGATACTCGGTTCAAGGACCAAGCCACGGCCTTCCTGCCCAAGTTTGTCGGACAAAATAACGAGGCGATCACCAACCCCGCACTCCTCTGCAAGACAGGGAAACAACTGGATGGTCAAAAGCCGCCGGATGAAGAAGTAAGGGCACTTGAACTATCGCTCGTATTCGCGCTCGTCGACAGAAACCCAAGGAACCGGCGAGAGGAAATTCACGAAGGATGGGCGATTGTAACAGCCGACAACGCAGAGTTATACGCGTGGCCCATTGATCTGGAGCAGGGGCCCATCACCCTGAGAGCCGGCTACCTAGTAAAGGTGAAAAGCGCCGGCTATAAGATCAGTGATCCAGAACTGGTCTTGAGACCACCCCGCGACCTCCACATGCCGATATCCGCTCCTTCCCCTGACCCTCTGGTGTTGACTGGCGTCTATGAGACAGTTCTCCGATCACGTCGCTCTCCAGGTGAAAACCTTACTGCCGATCGCGTTCGGGTTGCTGTCGAATGGTTCGCGAAAGCTTGGTCTAACACCCAAGCCGTTCAGTGGCCAGAACGGCTGGTATACCTGAAGACAGCTTTCGAAGCTCTGACAGGAACGAGTACTAACTGGAAGAGTGCCCGCAAACTCCGAGAAATCTTCGAGGCGTTGCCAAACACAACAGAGAGGGATTCGGAGGTCTTAGTGTGGTCTCCGAATGAAAAACCCGTTCACACTCGAAAATGGGTCGAAAAGGGGCAGCGTAAGTCAGCACTCATCACGGATCTGGAGGATTGGTTTATAGCGTTCGGTGACGCGCGGAACACGATCATCCATGAGGGTAGGCTCCCAGAGTTCACATACTCTGGTTCGAACCCCACCTACAACGGCCCTTTCATCTTCACTGCCGAGTTCTTGCTTCGTGGTGTTATCAAGGTGCTGTTGTCTGAACTCGGTTATGACAACGCTTGGCGTTCCGAGCTTTGGAGGACCATCGATGCGGCTTGCGAGAGTGGGGATACAGTGGCCGAGCGGCGCTGCGTTACAATGAAGGAGGGAGGCGCTCTGCGATGACCAATGAAGACTTCGAACGAAGGATGGAATTCATCCTGGAGCAGCAGGGGCAGTTTGCCTCCGACATGCAACAGGTGCAGGAAGGCATACGCCAGTTGCAGGAATCCCAGGCACAAACGGAGCGCAACATCACCCGGACCGAACAGGTTGTCGCCCAGCTTGCCGACGTGACTCTGGAAACTCTGACTACGACCCTGGAGGGCTTTCGGGATGTGGACGCGAGGATTGAGGCGCTGGTGGAAGCCCAATCCCGGATGGAGGAGAACACGAATGCCAAGATCAATGCGCTGGTGGATTCCCAAATCAGGCTAGACGAAACCCTGTCCCGGCTTGCCGAGGGGCAGTCGCGCACCGAGGAGAGCCTCCGAAGGCTGAGCGATACGGTGGATCGTCATTTGCGCGAAGGGCGCAACGGAGGTTCTAAAGCGGACGCCTAGTCCCCAGCACAGAACGCCTCTCCATGTTTCCACGACTCTTCACCTATGAATCGTTCGCGCTGCCGACCTACGGCGTGCTGGTGGCGCTGGGCGTTGTGGCGGCGCTGGCCGTGATCGTGAAACTCGCGGGGCGCGAGGGTCTCGACAAGGATCAGATGTTCAACTTCGCGGTCTACCTGGCGCTGACGGGAATGATCGGGGCGAAGATTTTCCTGGTGGGGCAGGACTGGGACTACTACAGCGCGAACCCCCGGCAAATCTTGTCCTTCTCGGTGCTGCAGTCGGGCGGCATCTTCTTCGGCGGATTCCTGGCGGCGTTTGCCTTCGCCATTTTCTATATACGCCGGGCCAAGCTGCCGCTCCTGAAGGTGGCGGATTCCTTCATGCCGGGCATCGCCGTGGGACACGCCTTCGGGCGGCTGGGATGTTTCGCGGCGGGCTGCTGCTGGGGCGAACCGACGGCATTGGCCTGGGCCGTGACGTTCACCGATCCGCACGCGCACGAGGTGGTGGGCGTGCCGCTCGGCGTGGGCCTGCACCCGACGCAGCTCTACGAGTCCGCGGCGCTGTTTCTGACGTTCGCGTTCCTCTACCGGCTGCACGCGCGGAAACGGTTTGACGGGCAACTGCTGGGCTGGTATCTGGTGCTGTACCCTTCGGCGCGGTTCGGGATCGAGTTCGTGCGCTACCACTCTGCGAACGCCTGGCTGTGGCAGGACCGGCTGTCGGACGCACAGGGAATCGCCCTGGCGCTGGCCGCTACGGGAGCGTGGCTGCTGTGGCTGAGCGCCTATAGCAAGCAACCGGCAGCCGCGACTCTGGCGACGGAGGCACATCGTGGCCCAGTCTCGCGACGGGCGGCAAAGCTTTCCCGCCGGTGAGAGCGACCGCAGGCAGCGCCTCGACGTGTTTCTGGCGGCGCGCGTGCCGTCGCTGACCCGCTCCCGCATCCAGCAACTGATCGAACAAGGCAAGGCCGGAATCGAAAGCGGTTCCGCATCCGTCAAGCCAAGCTACAAACTGCGGGGCGGGGAACGCGTGTGGATCGAGCCGGAGCCGCCGCCCCCGCTGCAGGCCGTGCCCGAGGCGATTCCTCTCGAAATCCTCTACGAAGACGAAGACGTGGCGGCGATCAACAAGCCCGCCGGAATGGTGGTCCACCTGGGAGCCGGCGTGCGAGGCGGCACGCTGGTGAACGCGCTGCTGCACCGCTGGGGAAGCCTTTCACGAACCGGGGGTGCATCGCGGCCGGGCATCGTGCACCGGCTCGACCGCAACACGTCGGGCGTGCTGCTGGTGGCCAAGAACGACCTCGCGCACCAGGCGCTGGCGAAACAGTTCGCCGATCGCAGCGTCGAGAAGCTCTACACGGCGCTGGTGCACGGCAGGGTCGCGGCCGAGCGGGGAGAGATCGCACTCGCGATCGGGAGGGACCGTGTGCGGCGCCAGCGCATGACTACCCGGCGGCGGGCAGGGCCGGGGGTTCGGAGAGCGCTCAGCCGCTACCGCATCACCCGCAGGTATCGCGGCTTCACGCTGCTGGAAGTGGAAATCCTGACCGGGCGCACGCATCAGGTGCGGGTGCATCTGGCGAGCCTGGGTCATCCCGTGGCGGGCGATACGCTGTACGGGGCGCCGGGGAAGCTGCCGAAAAGCCTGATCCCGGCGGCGGGGCCGACGCTGCCGCGACAGTTCCTACACGCGACGCGCATCGTGTTCCGGCATCCCAGCACAGGGAAGCCGGTGCGGGTTGAGGCGCCGATGCCGGACGAGCTGCAACGGTTTCTGGAGCGACTGCAGGAGGAAGAGCAGGAACCGAGGCGCCGCGCGGAATCTCCTATTGGTCCCGAGAAGCCAGGGACGAACGGATCACAGTAAGGAAACCGCAATCCACAACATGAATCTCGACGCACCCATAGAAGAACTGACTATAGCCGACCGATGCCGGTCGCTACCTACAGGCCTAGCGGCCTGTAGGCGAAAAGGACAGGCCGGAGGCCTGCCGCTACCTGGGGACAGGCAAGAATGCCTGTCGCTACCTCCACCACGACAGGCCGGAATGCCTGCCGCTGCGTTTCCAATTGAAAGACTGCCGAAAACGGATTGGTCTGGAGAGTCAGTCAGCGTATAATCAGGCAAGAGGAAAATCATAATGCATAGATTCTGGCTAGTCCTATCTCTATTGGTTGCCGGCGGGCTATCGCTTTCGGCCCAGGAGAACCAACCGGGCGGGGAAGGCGACGTGCAGCAGAGCGAAGGGCCGCCGATCCGCGTGGTGGTAGAAGAGGTGACGGTGCCGTTCATCGTCACGGACAACCGGAACCGGATTCTTACGGAGCTGAGTCAGGAAGACTTCAAAGTCTACGAGGAAGAGCAGGAGCAGCGAATCACGGCGTTTACCCAGGAGACGGGCGTGCCACTGCGGGTCGGTCTGATGGTCGACACCAGCAACAGCATCCGGGACCGCTTCGCGTTCGAGCAGCGGGCGGCGGCGGACTTCCTGCGGTCCCTGCTGCGGCCGGAGATCGATCGCGCGTTCCTGGCGAGCTTCGACAGCATGGCCGAGCTGGTGCAGGACTTCACGGGAGACCTCGACGAACTCGTCTCCGCAATCGAGTCGCTGCGGGCGGGCGGCGGGACGGCGCTCTACGACGCCATCTTCTACGGGAGCCGGGACCGGCTGCTGGAAGGCGCGCCCGACCTGGGCAGCTACCGGCGGGCAATGGTGGTGCTGAGCGACGGCGAGGACAACCAGAGCCGCTACAGCCGGCTGCAGGCGCTCGAAGTGGCGCAGCGCGCCGAGGTGATCATCTATACCATCAGCACCAACATCCGCGGGGTGCGGATGCCCGGCGACCGGGTGCTGCAGCTGTTCGCTGAAGAAACCGGCGGCCGCTACTTCCAGCCGTTCAACATGTCGGACCTCGACGTGGCGTTCGAGGCGATCAACACAGAGCTCCGCAGCCAATACAGCATCTCCTACCAGCCGACAAGCCCACGCGACGGAAAGTATCACGAAATCGAGATCGTTCCGCAGCGGCGCGGCATGCGCGTGCGCGCCCGCAAGGGGTACTTCGCCACGGAGCCACCCGGATTCATTCCCGAACGACCAACCGGACTGGAAACCCGCTAGGCCGCTTTGAGCCACCGAGCCGCGAAACGTTCCCGCAGTCTCTCTCATATTTTTTCCGGCCAGCACAGGAAACGTGCCGCATCTTGGCGGACATTGCGCGCAGTTTTCGGCTCCAGTAGACTGAAACGAGCGAGGCCGCATGCACGTTCACGACATCAAAACCGGGGCGGTACTGAAGTGGTCAGTGGTCGTGATGCTGGCCCTGGCGCTGGGCGAGGCCGTGGCGGGTTACCTGTCCGGGTCGCTGGCGCTCATCAGCGACGCGGGGCACAATTTTACCGACTCGCTGGCTCTCATCCTGGCGTGGTTCGCCTTCTATGTGCAGTCGAAGCCGCCGACCCAGAGCAAGACCTACGGCTACCACCGGGCCGGCGTGCTGGCGGCGTTCGTGAACGTGCTGCTGCTGGTGGTGCTGGCGGGGTACGTGTTCTACGAGGCCTACCAGCGGCTGATGTCGCCGCGCGCGGTCAACGCAGAGTGGATGATGGTGGTGGGCAGCATCGGGTTCCTGGCGGACGCCGCGGTCTCGGTGGCGCTGTTGCGGCAGGCGCGGGGCGACCTGAACCTGCACACGGCGTTCGTGCACACCGCGGCGGACGCGGTCTCGACGGCGAGTATCGTGCTCGGCGGGTGGCTGATCGCGCGCACCGGAATCCAGCAGATTGACGCCATCATCAGCTTCCTGATCGGTGGACTGATCTTATGGTCGAGCATCGGGATCATGCGCGAGACGCTGAACATTCTGCTCGAAGGCACACCGCGCGGCGTGCAGCTCGACGCCGTGGTCGCGTCGCTGCTGCGGATCGAAGGGGTCGAAGAGGTCCATGACGTTCATATCTGGAGCCTGGGCTCGCACAACCACGCCATGAGCGGGCACGTGGGCATCGCGAATATTCCGCCGTCCGAGAGCAATGAAATCCTGCGCCGCATCCACGCCGCGCTCGACGAGGAGTACCACATCAGTCATACGACCATCCAGTTCGAGCATGCGGCGTGCGAACCCAACCAGAAGTGCTATATGCCGGAAGAACTGACCCACCGGAGCCATTAGGCGGTTCCTCCCATGCTTCCCGATACGCTCAAACAGCTGGAATTCGACAAGGTACTGGAGCTGCTGCGGGGCTACTGCGGCTGCCCGCTGGGGGAGGCCAGGGTCGTGGCTCTCGAGCCCGCAGAGGAAGGAAGCCTCCCGGTCGCACGGCTGCGGCTGGCGGCTGAGGCGCGCGATTATCTGAAGGTGATCCGGGGAGCAGACAGCGCTGCGGCGGGGATTCTGCCGGTGCGATTCTCCGGGTTCACCGATTCCACGGAAGTTCTCGACAAACTCGGGGTCGAGGGAACGACGCTCGAAAGCGGGGAGATCGTCGAACTGCTCACGCTGGCCGACCTGGCCACCGACGTCCGCAGCACGCTGGTTTCGGCGCGGAGGCGGTTTCCGCACCTGGCGCGGGAGGCAGACCGGATCGCCGATTTTCACGACCTGCTGCGCGAGTTGCGCGGGAAAATCCTTCCATCGGGGGAACTCGACGACAACGCCAGCCCGGAGCTGAAGCGTATCCGCCGTGAGATCGAGAAGCAGCGCGCGGTGATCCTGGCGTCGCTGCGCAAATTCCTGCAGAGCCGGTCGGGAGAAGGCGAAGCGCGCGAGGAGATCATCACGATTCGCGGCGACCGCTTCGTGACGCCGGTCCGGGCGCAGCGCAAGGGGCAGCTGCGCGGCGTGGTTCACGGGTCAAGCTCCAGCGGACAGACCGTCTACGTGGAGCCGCTCGAAACCATCGAGATGAACAACGATCTGGTCCGTCTGCGCGAGGAAGAGAACCGTGAGATTCACCGCATCCTGCACGAAATGACGGGGCGCCTGCGGCGGCAGTGCAACGGCTTGCGCGAGACGACCGAACAGATCGGGAAGCTCGACCTGGCGTTTGCGTGCGGGAAATACGCGCTCGAGTACAACTGCGTGATGCCGCGGTTCGGAGCGTCGCCCGGGGCGCGGCTGGCGCTCGAAGACGTCCGGCATCCGCTGTTGGAAGCCTTGCTGCGCCGGAAAGGCGGCGCGGCCGTCCCGTTCTCGCTGACGCTCGAAGACGATGTCCGCGTGCTAGTCATCAGCGGCCCGAATACCGGCGGGAAGACGGTGGCGCTCAAGACCTGCGGCCTGCTGGCGCTGATGGCCCAGACGGGCTTGCCGGTTCCGGCGGCGTCAGCGGAGTTCCCGTTCTTCGACTGTGTGCTCGCCGACATCGGCGACTACCAGTCGATTCAGGAAAGCTTGAGCACGTTCTCAGCGCATCTGGTGAATATTGCGTCCATGCTCGAAGCCGCAACCGGACGGTCGCTGATCCTGCTGGACGAGCTGGGCAGCGCGACCGACCCGGAGGAGGCGGGCGCGCTCGGTGTGGCGATCGTGGACCGCTTCCGGTCGGCGGGGGCATTCACCATCGCTTCTACGCACCACCTGGCCTTGAAGGCTTACGCGATGAACACCGAGAGCGTGCGGAGCGCCAACATGGGGTTCGACGAGCAAACGCTGGCGCCGACGTACCGGCTGGAAGTCGGCTGGCCGGGCAAGTCGAGCGGCCTGGCCATTGCGGAACGGCTCGGCATGCCAAGGGAAGTATTGGAGCGCGCGCGGTCGGCGCTGAGCGAGGGGCATCAGAATGTCGAGCGGTTCCTGGCGCGGCTGCGCGAAGAAGACGCTGCGGCGCGGCGGTTGCGCGTTGCGATGGAAGCGCAAGAGGCGATGCTCGACGTGCGCGAGCGCGAATGGAACGAGTCACAGCAGAAGCGCGAAGCCGACCGGGCGGCTGCGTGGGAGCGGCGGCTGGAAGCATTGTGGCAGGCGTTCGAGACGCAAGCCGACACGCGGCTGCGGGAGTTGAGCGCCCGCGCCGGGAAGGCGGCTCGGGCGCGTGACCCGAGACAGGAGGCGGCGCGCGTCGCGTCCAAACTCCGCAAGGACGCGCGAGAGGAAGTGCGAACCACGCTGCTGGGCCATTGGGCGGGAGAGCCCGAGGCGGGCACTCCGGATGCCGCTTCCGATACGGGTGCGGTTCTCGACCCACGGGCGGGTGACCGGGTGCGCTTGCGGAGCTTCGGGGCGCAGGGAATCGTGCGCGGCCGTTCGGGCAATTGGGTGGAAGTCGAGGTCGGGAACGTGCGGACCAAGGTTCCGCTGCAAGACGTTGCCGAAGTGACCGCCGCGCGGGATGCTGCTCCGGCGGCCTCCAGGATCAACGTGCGCATCGAGCGCGCAGAGACGGGCGGAGCGTTCCTCGAAATCAACGTCATCGGCGAAACGGCGGACGAGGCGCTACGGCGCGTGGATAAGTTTCTCGACAACGCCTTCCTGGCACAGACAGCGCGCGTGCGCGTGGTGCACGGAAGCGGCAAAGGCATTCTGCGCAAAGCGCTGGCGGAGCTGTTCACCGAGCATCCGCACGTCGAGAAGTTCTTCCAGGCCCCGCAGGACGAAGGGGGAGGCGGGGCGACGATTGTGGAATTAAAGGTATGATCCGGGCCGCGACTGTGAAGGAGCGGTGGTTCGAATCTGAGCCATGCAAGAATCCGATCCCCGACCGCAAGAGGAGCCGGCATGAGGCGAGGGAGCGAAGGCGAATTGGTTGGTGTATGATCGGTACTGGGTGACAGCAGTTCGGGTCGTCCCCCCAGATCAAGATGAAAGCCATCCGTCTCACTTCTCATGCGGTGGAGCAGTGCGCCGAGCGGGGCGCCACTGAAAGCGAGGCAAGGGAGACCGTTGAGAAGGGTGTTCGGGAGCCTGCGAACACGGACGATTTCTGTATCGCCACAACTTCCAGTATCGTGCTCAATGGCAGGGAAAATTCTACGCCATCAAGCAGGTTGCCCCAGTCGTTGTCGAAACGGAAAGTGAGATGGTGGTGGTGACGGTGTACACGTTCTATTTTTGAAAGGAAACGCCGATGCGGATCAGCTATGACAGCGAAGTGGACGCACTTTACATACGGCTCCTGGAAGGCGAGCATCAATGCAGAACCTTGCGCCTGACGGACGAAATTAGCCTGAATATCGGCGAAGGCGAAACACTGGTGGGTATCGAGGTTCTGGATGCAAAGGAAGTGCTGGGGCAAGGGAACCTTCCGGTTGTTGTCCTTGAAAACCTGGAGGCTACTGAAGCCTCGACGCGGAGCGGGTAGCCACGGCACGCTTTCTGTGCCGTAGATTGTCAATCCGAGCCGCGACCGGGAGGGAACGGTTTCGTAACCGCGAAGAATCGTGACTCGACTGGGTGTGGGAGATGCTTACCAAATACATTCAAGCGGCCATGCGGAAAGCAAGGTACAAAATTCTGCCGGATGACGGTAGTTTCTACGGCGAGATTCCTGGCTTTCAGGGCGTTTATGCGAACGCCGACCAACTCGAGAAATGCCGAGAGGAATTGGAGGAGGTATTGGAGGAGTGGATCGTATTGCGTATCTCTCGCAGTTTGCCTCTTCCTGCCCTCGAAGGAATTGACTTGACCATTAGAGAGATGGCTTAATGCCTCCCTTTGGTCCAATCAAACGGCGGGATTTGATTCGCTTTCTGAAACGGCTTGGTTTTGAAGGCCCTTTCTCCGGCGGAAAACATCAGTTTCTGGTCAGAGAGGATACTACCCTACGAGTGCCGAATCCTCATCGTAGCGATATCGGAGTCGGCCTCCTCGCTCGCATTCTGCAGCAGGCGGGAATTAGCAGGGATGAATGGGAAAAGTTGTAGGTCTGCTGCTGCCTGGTCCGGATGAGAGCATATGGCCCTTCCTGCTGATTTCGCGCAACACGTAAAGAGCATGGCCGACATCGTCCGCATTGTGGGCGAGACGGTCACGCTCAAGCGCAGCGGCGCGAACTACCTCGGCCTGTGCCCGTTTCATCAAGAGAAAACGCCGTCGTTCTCGGTGCACGCGACCAAGCAGTTCTACTATTGCTTCGGGTGCGGGGCGAAGGGCGACGTGTTTCGCTTCGTGATGGAGATGGAGAAGGTCGCATTTCCCGAAGCGGTGCGGCGCGTGGCACAGCGCATGGGGATCCCGGCGCCGGCTGAGGTCCGGGAAGAGGCCGCCAGCCCGGAAGCCAAGCTCCGCAAAGCACTCGAAGAAGTCCACCAGCGAGCGCTGGCCTTCTACCGGAAACAATTGCAGTCAGCCGAAGCAAAGCCGGTGCGGGAGTTGATCCGCCAGCGGGGCGTGACGGACGAATCCATCGAGGAGTTCGGCCTGGGTTACGCGCCGGGGAACGGCGACGGGCTGACGCGGTTCCTGAGCAAGGAAGGATTCGCCGCGAACGTGCTGGAAGCGAGCGGGCTGGTTCTGCGGCGCGACCGCGGGGGCCATTACGACCGCTTCCGCGGGCGCTGGATGTTTCCGATCGCGAACGAGACGGGAAGAACCATTGCGTTCGCGGGGCGGGCGCTGGCGTCCGATCAGCAGCCGAAGTATACGAACTCGCCGGAGACGGCGCTCTATAGGAAGAGCCGGGTGCTCTATAACCAGTCACGGGCGCGTGAGGCGATCCGCAAAGCGAACGAAACGCTGTTGGTCGAGGGCTATATGGACGCCATTGCCGCCTGGCAGGCTGGAGCGCGCAACGTGGTGGCAAGCTGCGGAACCGCCCTGACGGAAACGCAGGCGCATATGCTCGCGCGGCATGCGCCGGAAGTGGTGGTGAGTTATGACCCGGATTCGGCAGGTGTCGCGGCCACCGACCGGTCTCTGGGAGTCCTGCTCGCCGGCGGCATGCAGGTCCGCATCCTGCGACTGCCCGGGGCGCTGGACCCGGACCAGTACATCCGGCAGTCGGGAGCGGAAGCGTATCAGGCCCGGGTGGCTGAGGCGCAGCCAGTGTTCCGGTACCTGGCAGGGCGAGCGCTCGAAATCCATAAAGGGACCACGCCGGAAGCCAAGCTGGCGGCGCTGAATTTCGTCCTGCCGTACGTCGCGAACGTACCCAATAAGCTGATCCGGGCGGAGCTGGCGGCCGATATAGCCCAGAAGATGGACGTGAGCCCGGGGCTGGTTTGGGAGGCGTTTCGCAAGGCTGCGGTGGAACGGAGGCAGGCGGTGAAGGCGCCGGCTGCTGCGAGCCGGATTCCGAATGCAGAAGCGGCGCTGATCCGGCTGCTGCTGGACAGCCACGAGGCCCGGCAGAAAACAGCTCCTGTATTGGAAGAGAAGGGTTTGCTGGAGTTGCTCGAAAGCCGAACTATTGTCTCGACGCTGCTGGGGATGATCGAAGCCGGCGACACGCCGGATCTGGCTTCGCTCGCGGACCGGCTGGAGGAAGATCAGCAGCGGCTCCTGGCCGAGGTCGTGTTCGATAGTGATGCGATGCCGGTATCCATAGATAAAGCAAATGCCTATATATTGGCCTTGGACCGCAAGCGGTTGCAGCGGCAGCGGCAGGCTTTGCAGCGGAAGATTCAGGACGCGCAGAGATCGCAGAACCCCCAGTTGGCGCTGGAGCTGCTCGGGGAACAAAGGGAACTTGACAAGGAACTGGCGAACCTGCTATAAGTGTTTGATTTTGCAGCCAGAAACGCGAAAAAGCTTTTTGTCGTTTGCTCACATCCAAGCAGACAAGGGAATAGACGAGCGGTCCGAAGCACCCAGGGGAGCATTCGAAGGGGCCAACGTTGCCAGGAGGGATCAAGGTGGGACTTGAGGACAAATACGATCAAGTAATAGATCTGATCAACCTGGGCAAGAAGAAGGGCTACTTGCTCTACGAAGAGGTCAACGATCTGTTGCCATCCGAGGTCCACAGCTCCGAGGAGATCGAGGACCTGCTGGCGACATTCGGGACGGCAGGCATCGAGGTGATCGAGGAAAGACCCAAGTTCTCGCCGGAACAGGGCGAGGGAAAGCTCGACGAACTGAGCGAGGAAATTGACCTCGACCTGACGGCAGGAGTGCTCGAAAAAACGAACGACCCTGTGCGGATGTACCTTCGGGAGATGGGCACCGTTCCGCTGCTGACGCGGGAGGGCGAAGTGGAAATCGCCAAGCGCATCGAGCGGGGGCAAAACTCGATCCTGAAGGCGCTTTCGCGCTCCCCGATCGTCGTCCAGGAGCTGCTGGCGCTGGCGAGGGAAATCCACAATGGGAACATCTCGATTAAGGAAACGGTTGTCTTGAATGACGACGAGCTGACCGAAGACAGCATTACGGAGCAGCTGGAAGAGTTTTTTGAGAAATCGGCGGAGATCGCCAAGCTGTTCAAGAAAGTGCAGCAACTGCAGGTGAAGATCGCGAAGCTGCCGCGGACGGAGCGAGCGAAGAAAGCGGTCAAGGCGAGTGGCCACGTGGCGAGCAAGACCAAGAAGCGGCCCGTCAAAGCCAAGACGAGCGGGGTCAACAAGGAGTATCGCAAGGTCCGCTGGCAACTGGCCCGCAGCCGGGTCCGGATGTCACAGCTGGTCCGCAGTATCGAGTTTATGCCTGCGGAGCACAATCGGTTGATGGAGAAGATCCGCCACGGGGTGGAGACGCTGGACCTGCTCGAACGGCAGCGGAAGGATATGGAGAACCGGCTGGACTCGGCGGCAGCCGACGCCGTGAAGGAACACCGGCGCGCGCTCAGCCAGGGAAAGGCCAGGCTGCACGCCCTGGAAACAAAGGCCGGAGCGACGGCGTCGGAGATGCGGCGGACGCTGCAGATCATTTACGAGGGCGAGCGCGAGGCCGAAGCGGCGAAACGGGATCTCACGGAAGCGAACCTCCGGCTGGTGGTTTCGATTGCCAAGAAATACACCAACCGTGGCCTGCAGTTTCTGGACCTGATCCAGGAAGGCAACATTGGACTCATGAAGGCGGTGGACAAGTTCGAGTACCGGCGCGGCTACAAGTTTTCCACCTACGCAACCTGGTGGATCCGTCAGGCCATCACGCGCGCCATCGCGGACCAAGCGCGGACGATCCGCATCCCGGTGCACATGATTGAGACGATCAACAAGCTGATCCGCACGTCGCGGCAGCTGGTTCAGGAGTATGGGCGCGAGCCGACCAGCGAGGAGATCGCCAAACGCATGGACATCCCGGTGTTCAAGGTGCGCAAGGTCATGAAGATCGCGCAGGAGCCGATCTCGCTCGAAACCCCCATCGGCGAGGAAGAGGATTCGCACCTGGGCGACTTCATCGAAGACCAGACCGCCGTGTCGCCGTCCGAGGCGGTGATCAGCCTGGACCTGAAGCAGCAGACGACAGGGGTATTGAAGACGCTCACGCCGCGCGAGGAAAAAGTCATCAAGATGCGCTTTGGCCTGGAAAACGGCAGTGAGCGGACTCTGGAAGAGGTAGGGCAAAGCTTCGCCGTGACGCGCGAGCGCATCCGGCAGATCGAGGCCAAAGCCCTGCGCAAGCTCCGCCACCCGTCGCGCAGCCGCAAGCTGCGGGCGTTCCTGGAAGCGACTCCGGCAAAGGAATAGAGTGGTCCTGATGGCCGGGACTCAGTCGTTTCTTCGGGATTGTCATCAGCATCTTCCACCGAGAACCTTGCTCCCTCACAGTCGCGCCCCGGATTTTTCATAGCAGTAGAAGCTCAGCGCGTTTGATCCCCGGGCGAGGATGCGCGTGCGCCTCCAGTCGGCAAATGAATCCGGCGGCAGGTCCTTCCTGTCGTGCTGCGCAATGAGACTGCCATCCGGCTCCATGAGCCGGCCGGCTGCCAGCCAACGGAGCGTGCGGCCGCGTTCCCGCGAACTGTCGTACGGAGGGTCGAGAAAGCAGAAGCGGGCGCGGATGCCTTCTGCTACCAGGCGGCTCAGTCCCTGGCGAACGGAGGCACGGACGAGAACCGCGTTGTGGGGCAGGCCCAGCGATTCGAGGTTCCGCGAGATCAGGCGTTGGGCGGCCTCGCTTTCCTCGATCAAGAACACCCTGGCGGCGCCCCGGCTGAGGGCTTCCAGGCCCACTGCGCCGCTTCCGGCGTAGCAATCGACAAAGACCCCGTCGCGGACGGAATCTCCCAGGACATCGAAGAAACTCTGGCGCAGGCGCTCACCCGTGGGGCGGAGGGCCTGGCCGCGGAGGGTGGCGAGGGCACGGCCCCGGTAGCTTCCCGCAATAATGCGCATTGCGCATTCAAATTATCACAAGCGGGCGGGAAAGCACGGAGCAGAGAAGTGCCCCCCCTAGTCCATGCGTTGCCCGGGATGACACGGAGTGATCCGGAGGGTTACGGACGAAGCCGGAGCGGGTCAAGGCTGAAGCAGGTGACGAAGACGGTGGCCAGGAGGATGCCCGCGTAAACGCGGCCGCGCCCGATGGGCCGCCCGTCATCCTGGGAGGGGGGATGATGGATGCCGATAACGAGCAAGAGGATCATCAGCGGAAGCCAGGTGAATTTCTGGGCCAGGACGCTATAAAGAGCGAGGGCGCCGAACATGCCGATGGCAACCTGGCGGCTCCGCATGCCGAAGAGGGAGTGGGTAATGTGCCCGCCGTCCAACTGGCCGATCGGCAGCAGATTCAGAGCAGTGACGAACATGCCCGCCCATCCGGCAAACGCCAGGGGATGCAGCAACACGTCAACATTCTCACCCACGTTACCGTGCGCCAGCCAGTTGAGCCCCTGGAACAGAAACGGCTCCCCCAGGGTGATCACGTCGCCCTGCAGGGCGTCGCTGGGAATCAACTGCGACAAGAGAATTCCGATGTAGGTCAGCGGGATCGCCAAGACGAGTCCGGCCAGGGGACCGGCCGCCGCGATGTCAAACAAGGCCCGGCGGTGTGGAATGCGCGGCGACATGCGAATGACGGCGCCCAGCGTCCCGAACAAGGAAATGGGGAAGGGAATAAAGTACGGCAAACTGACCGGAACCCGGTAGTGTCTGGCAGCGAAATAGTGCCCGAATTCGTGAGCCAGCAGGATCGAAAGCAGTCCGGCGGAAAAGGAAATTCCTCCGACGAGAATCGTGCTGAAAACCGTCAAGACGAACAAAAGAACGTGAACCCAGAGCCGCTGGCGCGGCATGGGACGAAGGGGTGGCGGCACTTCGATGGGCGGAGCATCGTAGGCCTGACGAGTGCTCCAAGATGGATCGGACGGATAGGGACCCGACATACTCCGGTAGTTTACACCATCCCTTTCCAAAGCTGGAACCGTTCCTCCGAGGTCCCTTTTCGTAAGATGCAAGAGTTGCCTGCCGGGTCGCGCGGGACGCGACTCGGGATCCCATTCGGATGGCGTTTGACAGGGTCTCGGGAAAGATGGTACTAATTAGGCAACGCGAGGAAGCGTGGGCCTGTGGCGCAGTTGGGAGCGCGCTTCAATGGCATTGAAGAGGTCGCGGGTTCGACTCCCGCCAGGTCCACCATTCGTATGCCTGAAGGTTACGATCCGGCAGCCATCACTTCCTGCAGCATTGGCATGTGCAATGGCACTGGGATGCAGTGCCGCCGCATTTGCAGGAGCATCCCTCCGCTCCGCATTCGCAGTTCTTGCAACACTGGCACTGGCATTGATACTGGGTAGCCATTTGAAATCTCCTTTCCGCTGCCATGTTAGCATGGCGGCCGCAAACCCTGCACGCTCATCGATTCTTCCGGAAGGCTATAGCGCTGTCGAGGGTTGCAGGTAGCTCTTGGCGGGGAGCAGCGCCATCACCCGGCGGGCAGCCTCTTCCGGAGCTTCCCGCTCCGCCTGGATCACGAGATCGGGATGTTGCGGGAGCTCATAATCCGCCAGCAGGCCGGGCACTTCCGTTGTCTTCTCCTCTTGACCCCTCGAGCGGGCTAAGACTATTCGGCGGAGGCAACGGAGACGAGGTGCGTATAGATGGCCTGCAGCTTGGTCTTGGTTTCCGCGTTCAGCGTTGCCAGGTCCGTAGTGATTTCGTCCCGGCGTCTCACGACTTGCGATAGCCGCTCCCGCGTGGAGGCGTCGTGCGCCGAACGCGACAACTCATTCAGATCGTCGAAGAACTGGGTAGCAAGTTCCTGCGCGTTGCCATAGTTGTTCCGCTCGACTTCGATGAGGATGACGCCGAGTTGATTGGCGACGCTGCCGATTCGAGCCCTCTCCTCGGCATCGTCCAGCGCGGCTTGCAGCTGCTGGCGCGTGGCTTCGGAGGATTGCTCGAGCTGCCGTTTTTCCAAGAAAACGATTCCATAGCCCAACAGGAAGCTCACAACCACCGAACCCGAGATGATGAAGAAACGTCGCATGATTCCTCCTGCTGCTTCTATTATAGATGAATCACTTCTCCCGTTGGCCTTCCCCAGAAAATGGCCATATTTCATCGATTTCCCTGAAATTTTTCTGTATTTTGTTACAATCGGCGGGTCACTTGCGTCCAATGGCTGCCTTTCGGGCAGAGGATTCCCCCGAGTAATTGGATGAGAGGAGCGGCGAGTGCGGGTTCACTTGGTCAATCCGAGCGACGTGTCGTTTGGAGTCGGCGTCATCACGCCGCGGTGGCTGTACGTGTTGGCAGCCGCCACGCCCACGGAGTTCGGCGATCCGATTGTCACGGATGAGACGGTGGAGCCGTTGGACCTGGACCAGATTCAAGAGGGCGACGTGGTGGGCATCGGGATCCATACGCTCAACGCCTGCCGGGGGCTGGAGGTCGGCCGCGCCGCCCGGGAGCGCGGCGCCTGGGTTATCTTCGGCGGCATCCATGCGTCGCTCTATCCGGAGGAAGCAAGCGGTCTCGGCGGGGCTCACGCCGTGGTCAAAGGCGACGGCGACGTGGTGTGGAGCCATGTCCTGTCGGACTGCGCTGCAGGTGAACCGCAGCCAATCTACAACGGCGGAAGGGTGGGCGGCGACGAATTCCTTCCCGCCCGGTGGGACTTACTGCCGCCGAACCGGTACATGTGGGCGTCGGTGCAGACGGTGCGAGGCTGTCCCAAGCACTGCTCGTTCTGCTCGGTGTGGCGCACCGACGGGCAGAAGCCGCGGCAGCGCGCCTCCGACCAGGTGATCGAAGAGATTGTGCAGCTCCGCCGGAAGGGGTTCCGGTTTATGACGCTGGCCGACGACAACTTCTATCCGGTGACGCTGACCGATATTGAGCTGGCACGGAAACAGAACAACCAGCAGCGCGTCGAGGAGCTTACTTCATTGCGGGCCGAGCGGTTCGAACTGATGGAGCGCCTGGCCGAATTGCCGCCCGACACGGTCTTTTTCACACAGATCACGATGGAAGCCGCCGAAGATCCGCAATTCCTCGATGCAATGAACAGAGCCCATATCAAAGGAGCTCTGGTGGGAGTCGAGACGGTTACGGAGGCGGGCTTGAAGGCGATCTACAAGGAATTCAATTCCGCCGGCCTCAACCTGGCGAAACGGCTGCAAACCTTCCGACAACACGGCGTGCACGTGCTGGGATCATTCATTTTCGGGCTTTCCACCGACCGCGAGGACACCTTCGAGGCCACGGCAGAGCTCGCCAAGCAAGCCGACATCGCCTTTGCTCAATTCGTCATGATGACGCCGTTCCCCGGCACCGTGGACTTCGAGCGCTGGGAGAAGGGCCAGGGAGAGAGCCCGCCCCGGATTGCGGGAATTCCGATCACGCGCTACTGGCTGATTCCGCGGCACCTCCGGCCGAAGCTCTACACGCCCCACCCCACAATGACACCCGACGAAATCCGCCGGGGCACGCAACGAGTCTGGGACAGCTTCTATACGCTTTCCGAAACCTGGAAGCGGGCCAATTGCGTCAAATCATGGAAGGCGCGGCTCGCCTTCCTGTTCATTTCCAAACTCTACCGGCAAATGTACGCCAACACCGGGATCGCCACCGACAGCGCGCGTTTTCGCTCTGCGAACCGGTGGGCCCGCTGGCTGGCAAAACCCTGCCTGCGCTTGTTCCAGGGGCCCCCGATGCCTGAATTGGCGGTTCCGGAGTAGGCCCCCTAGGACTCCTTTCGGCTACCCTCCACGACTGAGTTTGCATTATATTCAACTACGACGCTGCCTCCGCCACCGACAAGCACGCCGGAACGAAAGGGCTTGCGGAAGCAGCCCGGAACCTGCAAGGAGAGGATCGAATGAAGGAACGCAATCCATACCTGCTGCCTACGGAAGTCGAGCCCAATCACTATGAAATCGAGTGGAAGCCGAATCTTTCGGATTTCACCTTTGCAGGATCGGAGCGAATCGCCATCACGATTCGGAAGCCGGTCACGAAGATCACATTGCACGCGCTGGACCTGAAGATTCAGAAAGCCCAGGTTCGAGTGAAAGCCCGCGCGGGCCGTTTGTCCGAGCCGCTCGATGCCAAGCGCATCCAGGCGAACCCCAAGAAGGAGAGCATTACGCTCCAATTCGGGAAGAAGCTGCCGAAGGGTCCTGCGGAACTGATGTTCGAGTTCCAGGGTGAGCTGAACGACAAGATGCACGGGTTCTACCGGACGTCCTATCTTGTGGACGGAGAGAGGCGGTGGGGTGCGGCAACGCAGTTCGAGGCAACCGACGCCCGGCGGGCGTTTCCGTGCTGGGATGAGCCGGCACGCAAGGCGACCTTCGGCGTGACCCTCACAGTCCCAGAGCACATGACGGCGCTTTCCAACATGCCCGTTAGCCGCGAGACGAGCAGCGAGCCAGGCTGGAAAACTGTGTCCTACGAAAAGACGCCGGTGATGTCCACGTACCTGCTGGCGATGGTGGTGGCGGAGTTGGATTATCTGGAAGACAACGACCGGAACGGCGTTCCCATTCGCGTCTACACGAGTCCCGGCAAGCGCGAGCAGGGGCGGTTCGCGCTCGGCCAGGCTTGCCACACGCTGGTCTACTTCGCCGACTGGTTCGGGATTCCATATGCCTTTCCGAAACTCGACATGATAGCGCTGCCGGACTTCGCCGCCGGTGCGATGGAGAACTGGGGTCTGGTCACCTACCGCGAAACGGCTCTGCTGGTGGACGCGCAGCACTCAGCCGAATCGGCGCGGCAGCGCGTCGCCGAGGTCGTGGACCACGAGCTGGCGCACCAATGGTTCGGCAACTACACCACCATGAACTGGTGGACCGACTTGTGGCTGAACGAGGGTTTCGCTTCTTACATGGGTCCCAAAGCCACGGACCACCGGTTCCCGGAATGGGATACCTGGACGCAGTTCGTGGCTGACGAATTTCTGGCGGCGCTCCATCAGGACAGCTTGCGAAACACGCATCCGGTGGAAGTGCCGGTCAAGAATCCGAATGAAATCCGCGAGGTCTTCGACGCCATCTCCTACAGCAAGGGGTCGGTCGTGAACCGCATGGCGGAGCACTACCTGGGGGAAAAGGATTTCCGCAACGGCCTGCACAACTATTTGCGCAAACACGCTTTCGCCAACGCGGCCACGGACGATCTCTGGAAGGCGCTCGAAAAAGAGTCCGGCAAGCCGGTGCGGGCCATCATGAAGGCCTACACGAAGCAGCCCGGATATCCGGTGATCGTGGCCAGGGAAAAGCAGTCGAACGGCACGCTCACGCTGGAGCTCGAACAGAGCCGCTTTCTGGCCGATGGACGCCGGGACCCGAAAAAGATGTTGTGGCAGATTCCGCTCGGAGTCTGGACTGAGGGCGCGGCGAAACCAACGTTCGAGTACATGAAAAGCCGACGGCACCGCGTGCGCATCCCAGCGAACGACGGGAAATGGGTGAAGCTCAATCCCGGGCAGAGCGGTCTCTACCGCGTGGCCTATTCCGAGGAGATCTGGAGGAGGCTGACCGGCGCCGTGCGGGACGGCGCGCTGCCCACCGTGGACCGGCTGGGGCTGATTGACGACGCCTTCGCGCTGGCGCGGGCCGGCTTCCAGAAAACCTCGGCAGCGCTGCGCGTTCTCGACGCTTACCAGGCGGAGACCGACTTCAGTGTCTGGCTGACCATCGCCGGCATTCTGGATTCGCTCGACAACTTGCTGTCGCGCGAGCGTTGCCGCAAACAATTTCGGGAGACTGCGCGGCAGTTGCTGCTGCCGATCGTGGGGCGGCAGGGTTGGGAAAAGAGGCCGTCGGATGGCCACCTCGACGTGCTGCTGCGCTCGCTCGCGTTGCGGACCGCCGGCGCCTACGGCGACCAGGCCACGATCGAGGAGGCTCGGACTCGGTTCACAAGCTTCTGCCGGAGCGGCGAACTCGATCCGAATCTGCGCCAGGCCGTTTATTCACTGGTCGCGGAAAACGGCGGTCAGGCAGAGTGGGAGGAATTGCAGAAGCTGTACCACGCGACCGATTTGCACGAAGAAAAGATCCGCGTGCTGCGCGCCGCGGGCAGCTTCCGGCAGCCGGAGTTGATGGAACAAGTGCTGCAGTTTGCCATCTCGGACCAAGTGCGCTCGCAGGATACCCCCATTGTGCTGGCCAACGCGGCGGGAAACTCGGCGGGGCGCGCGCTGGCGTGGAAGTTCCTCAAGAAAAACTGGAAGATGTTCGTCCAACGCTATCACGGCGGGGGCCTGGGGCTGCTTTCGCGCCTGATCGGAATTCCGAGCGGCTTTACGGAGCGGCGGCGCCTCGAAGACGCGGAGAAGTTCTTCCGCGCTCACAAGGTTCCTGGGACCGAGCGCGCCGTGCGGAAGACGCTCGAATTCGCGCGCGGCAACATCGGGTGGTTAGAACGGGACCGCAAGGACCTGCGGGCGTACTTCGCCTAGGGCAGCTTGCCACGATGAAATCTTAAGGGAGACCAGTCCCCGTTGAGAGGAGGGTTCCTCCTGCTTTCCTTGCGGGTGCCGAAAATGGCTCTGCTCCAAACTTGACGACCAAGAAGATCGAAAGATAGCCGCCATTTCCTGCTAGAACAATCGGTTCCTGCCGTATGATTTGAGGAGCAGCAACGTCGCTCGACATTGTTCCGGGAGGCTACCGTGCGCATTCGTATCCCGAATTGGATGGTTGTCCTGCTCCTGGCGCTGACTCCCACGCCAGGGCTGCATGCACAGACTGCGACGCAGGGCGCGGCGGGCAATTCGGCGGGCGATCTGTCCGGCATCTGGATGCTCGGAGGCGGTATGCGCGGTGGAGCAGGCGGGCGGCGGTTCCTGTCTGGAAACCCGCCGCTCCAGCCGGAAGCGCTCGCAAAGTATCAGGCCGCCCGCGAAGGAATAGACGATCCGAACCAGGGCGGGCTGGACCGCCTCGACCCGAGCTTCTACTGCTTTCCGCCCGGTCCGGCGCGGAGCATGATCATGCCGTTTCCGTTCGAGATCATCCAAGGCTCTGAAGTGATCTACATCCTGTTTGAGTTCAACGGCGGCATCCGGCGCATCTACCTGAACCAGCAGGAACACCCAGACGACTATCCCGAGACCTGGATGGGGCATTCCATTGGCCGCTGGGACGGCATCGCGCTCGTCGCAGACACCGGCCTCCTGCGGGAAGGACCCTGGCTCGACCGTGTCGGTACGCCCTACAGCGATGCCTTGCGCATCGTCGAGCGGTTCCGGCGCCTGGGACGCGAAACGCTGGAAGTCGCGTTCGAGTTCCATGACGAGAAGGCGTTTACGGAGCCTTGGGGAGGAACGAAACAGTATGAACTGCAGACTTTTGGGATCAGCGAATACGTGCAGTGCGAGGAGCACCTCCAGATGGGCCAACCTCGTCAAGCACCCCAACAATGAGTAACGGAATCAATGGAAGATAGACGCGGAGAAGCCGGGCTCAATGGTCATGCAGATGATGCTCGGCGGCTTCGCGTTCCGCGATCTTCTTATCGCGAAAGGTAGTCTGCTTGTACTTCTTGCGGGCAGCCTTCCAAGCTGCCTGGCTCTTCTCCTGGGTGCTGACGGAGAAGGCCGAAATCGTCTGTTCCAGGTCCCCGCTGTGGCAGGAGGGGCACTCCGGCGGGGCAGATTTACCCGGCAGTACGAGCAACTCAAACTCCGACCGGCAGCTTCCGCAAACGTATTCGTAAATTGGCATCTATGTCTCCTGTCCGGTCACAAGCCGTCCCGGCGAAGAAAGTGGCGGAATCGAACTAGGCACGGTCCTGCAGCGCAGCCTGGACGCGCTCGGGAGTAAAAGGAACCTGCCGCAGACGGGCCCCGGTGGCGTCAAAAACGGCGTTCCCGATGGCGGCCGCTACCACAGTGATCGAAAGCTCGCCCGCCCCCATGGCCTCATCCTCGGGGCGGTCGAGCATCACGATCTCCACCTGCGGGAGGTCGAAGCCCAGAGACAAACTCCGGTAAGTATTCCAATCGATGGAGGTCACCTTGCGGTCGTCCCAAGTGACCTCTTCGAGCAGCGCCCGACTCATACCCTGCAGAGCGCCGCCTTCCGTCTGGTTTCGCAGTCCGTCGGGGTTCGAGACCGGGCCGCAGTCGGTCGCGGCGACCAGACGTTTTACATTAAGCGCGCCGGTATCTTGATTGACTTCGACTTCGGCGACTAAAGCGCAATAACCGTTGTCGCCTTCGTACAATACGCAGGCTATTCCGCGTCCGGAGGCGAGGCCGGTTTTCGGGTTTCCCGGTTTGGGGGACGGACGGTCATCCCATCCGGCTGCCCTGGCCGCCGCGCGAACTACATCCAGCAAACGGGGGTCCCGCAAGTGGCGCAGGCGATAGGCGACCGGATCGGCGTTGGCATGCGCAGCCAGCTCGTCCAGAAACGACTCATGGGCGAAGCTATTCTGGAGCCGTTGCGGAGAACGCAGCGGCCCGGTCCAAAACAGCGATTCGATATTGTGAACCAGGACCCGGGCGCTGGAGATGGTTCCTGTGCCTTCGCCGCCAATATAGGAAGGCACTCCGTTGCTGCGGTTGTTGAAGGACCCGGGAGCGGGGGCAGGGGAGCGCGGGGTGAACTCCTGCGGCAGAAAACCAACCAGCATGCCGGTGACGACGTTTCCGGGCGTCTCATAGCGCGGCCGATTGCCGAGCACCGGCAGCCAGGCTTCGTGGTCCCAGCTGACGATGTTGCCCTGGGCGTCCAGGCCGGCGCGCTGCCGAATGACGAAGGCGAATCCGTAATTCTCCCAGGCCATTTCATCGCTCCGCGAGAGCTGCACGCGAACGGGCTTCCCGACCGCTTGCGACAGCAGGGCCGCGTCGTAACTGACGGTATCGGCGCCGTTCAAACCGTAACAGCCGGAGCCCATGCGGAAGATGACGCGCACGTTTTCCGGTCTAAGGCCCAGGATCATGGATAGAGTGTTGCGGAGCGGCCAGACTCCCTGCGTGGGCGACCAGACGGTCGCCGTGTCGCCTTGGACGTCGGCCACGGCGCAGGAACCGCCGACCGACCCATGCATCTGATAGGGGTGATAGTAAGAAGCATTCAAGATCGTTGCGGCGCCGGCGAGTTTCTGCTCCACGTCCCCGGAGTCCACCAGGAGAGTATCCCGTGTGGGTTGCGCGGTCTGCAGGTGGTCATAGAAGCCGGCGTGGCTCGGCAAACCCACGCCGCGAGTCCAGTTCACTTTCAGTTGACTTGCTGCCTGGACCGCCTGCCATTGGCGCTCGGCGACTACTCCGACGAAGTTCTGCTTTACGATGACTCTGACGATGCCGGGCAAATGCTCGATGGAAGCCTCATCCACGCTGGCGACCGTGGCGCCGACCTCCGGCGGACGCACGACCCGACCGTGCAACATGCCGGGCACACGCACGTTGTGGACAAACTCGAACCGGCCGGTGACCATGGACGGCAGCTCCGTTCGCGGCGCGGGCTTGCCGAGCACGGTCCACTCCGAGGCGGGCTTGCGGCGGGCATTGCGGTTGAGCGTCAGATTGAACTTGCGCCCCTCGAGCAATTGGCCGTATGCGATTCTCTCGGCTGTGTTGCGCCTGTGCAGGACCACGCCGCCGACGGTTGTCAGTTGATCCATCTGGTAGCCGAGGCGCACTGCGGCGAGCCGCAACAGGGCTTCGCGTGCGGTGGCGGCAGCCAGGGCCAAGTTGTCATGATTGAAATTGGTGGGATGGGACTGGCTGCCGGAGGTTACCCCCTGGTCGGGCGTCATCGCTGTATCGCAGGAAATGAGATGCACGCGACTCAAGGGCATGGATAATTCTTCGGCGACCAACTGGGCTTGCGCCGTTGCCAGGCCCTGCCCGATTTCCGCCTTCCCCGTATAGGCGGACACAGTGCCATCCGCGGCAATGGCGATCCAGGAATCCAGTTGGTCCGGCGGGGGCGGGCCTGGAGAAAGCGCCTGGGCGCCGGCCGTCTGGCTTCCTGGACCCGTCAACTGAAAACCGACGAGCAGCATGCCGGAGGTTTTCAGGAAATCCCGGCGGGAGAGTTCGAGGCGGTTCCACGCCGCAGCCGCGTCCGGCGTCATGGCGAGCTGGGGCGTGTCCGCGCGGGAAGGTTTCCGTTTCATGCCACCCTCCCTTCTGCGTAGCGCCGGATCGCCCGATGCATGCGGACGTTCGCGAAGCAGCGGCACAGAACGCCGGAGAGGGCCTGCTGGATCTGCGCATCGCCGGCGTTCGGGTTCTTGTCGAGAAACGCCTTAGCCGTCAGAATCACTCCGCTCAGACAGAAGCCGCACTGCGCAGCCTGTTCGTCGATGAAGGCCTGCTGAATCGGGTGGGGATTCTCTGGTGTCCCCAGTCCTTCAAGCGTCGTGATATCCGCGTCGGCTACGTCTGCGACCGGCGTGACGCACGAGCGGACGGCCTCGCCATTCACCAGAACCGTGCACGCTCCGCATTGGGACAGACCGCAGCCGAACTTCGGTCCGCGCAGTTCCAGATCGTCGGCCAACACATAGAGCAGCGGAGTCGCGGGGTCGAGGTCCAGCCGATGCGTGCGGCCATTGACCTTGAGAGTGATCTCGCTCATATGGTTCAGCAGCCCTCCATTCGTTTCTGTCATTCTATCGCCACCCGCTGCATTCCCGCACGCGTTTTGGGGAGATCCCACGCATTTTGGAGAGATGCAGGGATTCCCCTTTTCGCCATCGCTTCAGCGCGAGGAATAGATACGGATGTCCTTCAAGTTCCGGAAGCGGCCGCTCATGTCCAGGCCATATCCGACCAGGAAGGGGTCGCCGGGGATGCGAAGGCCTACAAATGTTTCCACAGCCGCCGAGCCCGGAGCCATCGCTGCCTTGCCCTGCTTTTCGACGAGCACAACCAGAGTGATTTGGGAAGTGAGCCTCCGGACCTCCTGGAGTACCTTGGCGATGGTCTTTCCCGTGTCATAAATGGTGTCCACGATGAGCACGGCGCGGCCCCGGACGGAGCCGGGGAGAGGCGACAGGAACAGCCTGCCGCTGCGGGTTCCGTCGTAGGAGCGTGCCTTCACGAACACGATGGAGGCGGGGGTTTTCATCTCGCGCACGAGGTCGGCGCAAAATATGAAGGCTCCATCCATGACGCAAACGACGCAGAATTCGGAAATTCGGTTGGCACGGCCGTAACGGTCAATTCGCCCGGCCAGCTCCCGAACGGTTCGCTCGATCCGTGTCTTGGAGATGCAGGTCTTGAATCGAGGGGAGGGCATAGACGGCTGCCAAGTTTGAAATCCCGTGGGGCGCGGGCGGAGCGGTCACGACTTCAGCAATGCGCGGAATCGCTGCTGTAGTTTCCCGACTTTCGGGGCAATGACGAACTGGCAATACGGCTGGCCTTCGTTTCGCTGAAAATATTCGTGATGGTAAGCCTCAGCTTCGAAGAAGACGCCGAGGGGCTTGAGTTCGGTGACGATCGGCTGCGAGAACTGGCCGGAATTGCCGAGCTCCTGGATGAACGCTTCCGCCTCCCGCTTCTGATCCTCGTCCGCATAAAGAATGATGGATCGATACTGCGTGCCCACATCGTAGCCCTGGCGGTTCAAAGTAGTCGGGTCGTGGGTGGCGAAGAAGACAGTCAATAAGTCCCGGAAAGAACTCCGGCTGGGCTCGAATTCGACACCGACCACCTCGGCGTGGCCGGTGGTCCCGGAACAGACTTGCTCATAGGTGGGATGTTCCGCGTGCCCGCCGGCATAGCCGGGCCGTACGGAGATGACCCCATGGAGCCGTTCAAAGACCGCTTCGGTACACCAGAAACAGCCGCCGCCAAATACTGCAAATTGGTTGTCGCCAGTCAACGCGCCCCCCTATCCGAGCAAACACGGGAATCGAGCCGGACCATGCGGCCGGCTAAGCCGACTCCGGGTTTCCGGTTCCGGCATTTTTCCTGTCGTGATCCTGCGGCGTTTGTTCCGCGCGTTTTTCTCCCGCGTCCACGGCCCGGCCATACAGGTATGTGCGCAGTTCATTCGGCGTCCATTTGGATAGACGATGAGAAAAGGACTGCACGCGACGCAACGTTTCAACCTCCCCGGTCCAATGCTCCAGAATCACGGCATCATCCACCTGGTTCAGGACGGCGTCAACGAAGAGCAACAGCACAATGGCATCATCCAACTGGCCGAGACCCGGGATGAAATCGGGAATAATGTCCCACGGAGAAGCAAGATATATAGCCAGCCCGCCGAGCGCAAGCTTGGTACGCCGGGGGACGCGCTCGTCAGCAAGCAGCTTGGGAACGAGCAAGGCGATGCGCGGCACGGCCAGCAACGTTTCCTTGAGCCACGGTGCTTTTACGACACGGCGCAGAAGCACCCCTAATTGTGCGATCTTCAGCATCGCTTCCCCTGTACAATCCAATCTACGACAAAACGCTCAGAAACCCCAAGGAAACCATAAGGGCTTTGCGATGCTGCAAGCATTGACGGGCGGAATGCACCCGGAAAGAATCCGAGGTAACGCCACAAGTGACTGAAAGAAAGAGGTTACCCGCTCACGGGAGATGGAAGGAGAGCCGAAATCTTCCAGAAGGGCTGACCACGGATTAGTGAGAAATATGAATAGAAATCCATCTACAACAGAGGGAGTTCAGAGTATAATTCTTTGGGAAGTCGATACGCTGCGATCCGGCGAGCCCGATTCCGTGTTGTTTTTGATCTGCGAACACAGCGCGCGAAATGGCGGGGGATTCGCCCTTTAGATTTCAAAATGGAGGTTCCCATGCGACGTGCCACGTTCTTTGCAAATGTATTGTTGATTGCTATTGTCCTGGGAGGCTGTTCCTCGCCGCCCGCAGAAATGTCGAGCACTACAGTGTACGAAGGGGCGCGGGTGATCGTGGGAGACGAGAGTGCGCCCATCGAGAATGCCACGATCGTGGTGGAGAACGGACAGTTCACCGCGGTCGGCCCGAGCGGCCAAGTAACGGCTCCGGAGGGCGCGGCGCAGGTGGACCTGACAGGCAAGACCGTGATGCCGGCGATTATCGATACCCACAAACACCTGCCGCAGGATCGCGAGGGGATCATTGATTCCCTGCAGCACTTTGCATACTACGGGGTGGGCGTCGCGACGAGCCTGGGCCGGGATTTCGAGCCCATGTTCCAAGTGCGGGGAGAAACGATTCCCAACGCCGCGCGCGTGCGCAGCGCAGGCCGCGGGATTACGGGGCCCGAGCCGGGGCGATCGGAGGATCCGTACTGGATCACAACCGAAGAGGAAGCCCGGGCGGCCGTGCAGGGGAACGCCGCGAACAATGTGGACATAATCAAGATCTGGGTGGATGACCGAAACGGCACGGTTACGAAATTGACCCCGGCGCTGTATTCCGCCGTGATTGACGAGGCCCACCAGAACAACATCCGCGTCACGGCGCATATCTTTTCGCTGGCGGACGGCAAGGAGCTTGTGAGCGCCGGCCTGGACGCATTCGCGCACGGGGTAAGAGACATGGATGTGGACGACGAATTCGTCAGCATGGTGCAGGAGCGTCCGAACCTGATTCTCGCGCCGAACCTTCCCGACCGGGGTGTGGAGGAAGATCTGAGCTGGCTTGCCGATAGCGTGCCGGCCGCGGAGCTGGCAGAGTTCCAGGCGGAATTCACGAACGACCCCGAAGCCCAGGAATCGTTTGGAATTCAGGCGCGCAATCTCAAGAGGCTCAGCGATGAAGGCATGAAGATTTCCTTTGGTACGGACGGGGGGATTGCCTGGGCGGCTCATATCGAAATGGCGGACATGGTCGCGGCAGGGTTGACGCCGGCACAGGTGATCACGGCGGCGACGCGCAATTCCGCCGATCTGCTGCAGGTGGAAGACACCGGAATGGTGGCGGCAGGCAAGAGCGCGGACTTCATCGTTCTGGATGCGAACCCGCTGGATGACATCACCAATACACGGCGCATTTCAGCCGTTTATCTCCGGGGGGATGAAGTAGATCGGGACGGTTTGCGGTCGCAGTGGATGGCGCAGTAGCTCGACCGGCTGGCAATTCTGATTCCAAGTTTCAGAGGGAGGTTTCTATGCGTCGGGTAATGTTCTTTGCAAGTCTCTTTTCGATTACTATCTTCGTGGCGGGCTGTTCTTCGCAGCCGGAGATGTCGGACGCCATGGTGTACGAGGGGGCGCGAATCATCGTCGGGGACGAGAGTGCTCCTATCGAGAATGGCACGATCGTCGTAGAGAACGGCCAATTCACCGCCGTAGGCCCGAGCAGTGAGGTCACCGCGCCGGAAGGTGCAACGCGCATGGACCTGACGGGCAAGACGGTTGTTCCGGCGCTCATCGACTCCCACAAGCACCTGCCGTCTGGATCGCGCGAGGAACTCGTAGACGCACTGGAGCACATGGCCTACTACGGCGTCGGCGTGACAGCGAATTTGGGCTCCGATGTATCCGAAGTGGCGTTTCAGGTGCGGGATGAAACGATTCCCAACGCCTCGCGCTTCCGCACCGCAGGGCGCGGGATTACGAGACCGGAGCCGGGTCGCGCGGAGGTTCCGTACTGGATCGATACGGAGGAAGAGGCACGCACGGCCGTACAGGAGCTGGCGCAGAATCAGGTCGATATCGTCAAGATCTGGGTCGACGACCGGGGCGATATGTACGAGAAGCTGACCCCGGCTCTCTACGGCGCTATCATCGAGGAAGCCCACAGCAACAACCTCCGCGTCACGGCGCATGTCTTCGATCTTTCGGACGCAAAGGGGCTGGTCCAGGCCAACCTGGACGCGTTCGCGCACGGAGTCAGAGACATGGACGTGGACGACGAATTCGTCAGCATGGTTCAGGAACGTCCGAACCTGATCCTTGTGCCGAACCTGCCCAGCGAGGGCGTCCAGACGGACATGAGCTGGCTGGCCGGCAGCGTTTCCGACGAGGAGCTGGCGGAGATTCAAGAGAACTTCGGAGACAACTCGCAAGCCCAGGAAATGTTCGGAATTCAGGCTCGCAACCTGAAGAGGCTCAGCGACGCCGGCATGAAGGTCGCCTTCGGAACCGACGGGAACGCCTCGTGGGACGTACACGTCGAACTGGCTAAGATGGTATCCGCCGGAATGACGCCGGCGCAGGTGATCACGGCGGCGACGCGCAATTCCGCCGATGTGCTGCAGATGGACGATGTCGGCATGGTGGCGGCGGGCAAGAGCGCCGATTTCGTGGTTCTGGATGCAAATCCTCTGGACGACATCACGAACACACGGAGTATCTCCGCTGTCTATCTCCGTGGAGATGCAGTGGACCGCGACGGCATGCGGTCGCGGTGGATGGGCCAGTAGCTCAGCCAGGACAATCGGTCTTCCGCGAAGAGAATCAGTGTCACTACAACCACGGCATCCCGGCTTGTCCGGGATGCCGTGATTGTTTTTGATGCCGGAAGAAGTCAGTTCCTATTGTTGGCGGAAGGGGAAGGGAAGCGGGGATTGGGCGGAGGGTTGTGCTCGTCCCAGCAGCAATGGTCGCGGAGGTACTCGACGAGTTCGTTGAGGTCCTTGTCTGTGAGGACGTGCTGATACGCCGGCATGTTGGGACCGCCCTCCCGGATCTTGGCCTTCACCGTGTCGTCATTCACCGGCTGGCCCGAGAGCAGCACCGGGCGCTGATAAAGCCCCGTGAGCTTCGGGGCCACCGGGCCTTCATTTGGATCGTTGACCTCGATGGTGTAGTCGTTGTGGCAGATCCAGCATTTCATGTACCAGATTTCCTTGCCGCGTTCCCAGCCACTATTCCCCATGCGGTTCATGTAAAGGACGTCCCCGGAGCGCTGATAGGGGTCATACTGCGGCTCGGCGCTCTGTGAAGAGCTTTGTGCCGGGGAAGGATTGCCAGACCCCAAGACCATTCCCAGGCCCAGCAGCCCAACCAGGAACCTTCCTCGCATTGCGAATCGCATCGTGCTTCCTCCTCGTTCTGAGAATCGAAGCGGCCGCATAACGGCACGGCTGGTTCCCAGCAGGTGTGCCGGGAACCGAAGGAGGCCGTGCCGCCAACACGGCCGGAAAGTACATTGGCCTATTCGAGCGGCTGAACGCGGACGATATACCCGTACTGATCGCCGTACCACACCGAGACGGGGTCAGTGGAGTTGTCCACCCAGGTGTCCCAGTTATGCGAGAACGGTTCGGCCATCCAGTACTCGATCCACTGGTGCGTCTCCGGGTTGAAGCGCCCCAATTTTCCCGCGCGCACCAGGCCGGCCCAGACCTCGCCGTTCTTGTCGGCTTCCGCGTTGTACATCGTTGCGTACGGAGTCGGGGGCGTGTATTCCGAATAGACGTTGGTCTGCGGATCGTACTTGGCGAGCACACCATGCTTGCCGCCGACCCAGATGTTTCCGGCCGGATCGAAAGTTCCCCGCGAGAGGTCCTGCGGGCCGTTCGGGGCATCGATTTCCCGGACTTCGCCCGTGCGGATGTCCATCCAGACGATGCCGTCGGGCTCAACCGGGGCCGCGCCGCCGACCCCGCCGCCGAAGAAGTTACCGTCCCAACTGATGAAGTTCCCGTAGGTGCTGCGGAACTTGCTCATCTCGAACGACCGAAGCGGCTCGCCGGTCTCACGGTTGAACTCGTGGATGGACCCCCGGGCAGTCCTCCAGATCGATCCGTCCGGCGACAACCCCATGTTGCCCTGCACGCCGGTCCGCATCTTATGGAATTCTTCGGTTCTCGGATCAAACTGGATCAGGCTTTGCGACCAGGTTTCCGAGTACCAGATCATCCCGTCGCTGGTGGCCTGGATCCAGTGTCCGCCGGGGTGCCTGCCTTCGGTACCGGGCGTCCTCCACTCCTTCACTTCGCCGGTCTTGGGATTGAGCCGTCCGATGAATGGGCTGCGGTTGATGGTGTACCAGATGTTCCCGTCCGGGTCGCCTGCTACGTCATGCACGTGAACGCCGACCGAGGGGATCTCATACTCGGTGATGACCACGCGGGTCGCCGGACCGTGCGGCCGGGGGAACATCTTGATCGGCGGATAGGTGGCTTCCGGGCCGCGGATGTGCGCCAACCACTTTGCCAGGATGTCGATGTATTCATGCTCCTCGGGCGGTACTTCCGACATGTTCGTCTGCCGCTGCACGAGCCGCCCTCCATAGTTCTTCATGCGGTGCAGGATCAGCCGCCAGCTCCGCTCGTCGAACTTTGACCGGAACGGCATCTGGTAGCTATGGCAACTGCCGCCGCAATGGTTGCTGAAGACCTTCTTTTCGAAGGCCGCGCCGGGCATGTTGTGGAGCCACTCCGAGTCGGTCAGTTGCGACAGGATGTCCGGCGTCGGGGGCAGGAACTCCTCATCCGTGATGCGCTCGAGCACGATGTCCTCGAGCCGAGTCGCCCCGTCGATCGGGACCTGCTCTCTGAGGTGCCGCTTGTATTCCTGCGGCCTGGGAGTTCGCAGCGTGTAAACGCCCGTTTCGAGGGTCGGAAATTCATACTGGCCCATCTCGTTGGTGAAGACCGTGGTCCGAATCGCCGTCTGCTGCGAAATCAACTGCACCATCATGCCTTCAATGGGAAAACCCTCCGAGGACCGCACGACCCCCTGCGGGCCACCCAAGGCCACAGTTTCGCTCTGCGCCTGCGCCGTGCCCTCCAATGCCCACCCTGCACACGCCAGAGCTGCGATCAGGCAAAAGCTCCACCGCCGCATCCCGCTTCCTCCGCTATGCATAATCCCTCCTCGCTCAATGCGTCCGGGGAGTTGCCTCCTCGGATGCTCCTGTCGATGAAACATTCTTTGCGAATCAACCAGCGCTTGGCTTTCACCGCGCGCCGTTTTCATGCTGCCCGGCTTAGAAGGAATGCCTTAGACCGAACTGAATCTGCCGGGAAGTGCCCACCGTTCGGCGGAGCCAGCGCTATCCGAAATCCTATAGACCTGGAGGCATTCTCTGCCTCCCGTGTTTAGCAAGTCAACCATTTATTTCCATGTTTATTGTGTTCCTGGAAACGGTATCACCCGATTGGCCAATGAGGGGCAAGGTGTTCGAACTTGGCTATGTGGAGATTTGCCTCCCTGGCGAGGCGAGACGGTCCAGCAGGAAGTGCTGATGGGTTGATCCGGGCCGGATTCCGAGGACCTGGATGAGAACTCGATACACGCTGGTTCGACCGGTCAAGGATAGAGTCCTTCCGTCCGCATCGCCGATGGATGCCTCTCACAAACCAAGCTTTTGCGCCACCTGTTCGCGGTGGTAGTCGCCGTCGCCGAAGGCCAGCTCTGATGCCTTGGCATGTCGAAAGTAGCGCTGCATGTCATGTTCCTTGGTAAACCCGATGGCGCCATGAATCTGATGGCCCAAGGAGCAGACTCTCTGGTAAGCGTCGCTGACCCAGGCCTTCGCCATCGCGACCTCTGTTGCAGCGTGCAGGCCCTCACTCAGTCGCCAGATGGCTTCATAGGCGATGAACCGCGAGCCGTCCACATCCACGGCCATGTTGGCGCAGTGGTGTTGGACGGCCTGGAACGTTCCAATCGGGCGGCCGAACTGAACGCGGTCCTGGGCATAGGCAACGCTCATTTCGAGGACCCGCTGCCCCCCCCGACCATTTCGGCGCACTTCGCGGCGGCGCCCCATTCCTGGATGGCTTGGAGGATGTCGGTGGCCGGGTCGCTCCGGCCCAGCAGGCGCTCCTCCGGCACTCGGACACCCTGCAAGATGACCCTGCCCTGGCGCTCGCCGCCGACCGTCTGTAACGGCTGGCAGGTAATGCCAGGAGTTTTGGCATCCACCAGAAACAACAGGATTCCGTCCTCGGCAGATTCCTTCGAGTCAGCCGCGATCAGAATGTCGCTGGCTACGTGGGCATACGGGACAAACAATTTTTCGCCCTCGAGGACGTAGTTTTTGCCGTCGGCGGTAGCGGTGAAATCGGCCTGGGTACTATCCCGGCGCCATGCCGACTCCGTTCCCGCATACGCCAGGATTCGTTGGCCGCTGGCGATGCCGTTGAGGAACTCCTGCTTCTGGGCATCTGTCCCGAAGCGGGCTATGGGAAGTCCGCACAGCACAACCGTGGAGAAGAACGGGCTGGGCAGGCAGGCTCTTCCCTGTTCTTCGATCAAGACGCAAAGTTCCAGGAAGCCCTGCCCGGCGCCCCCGTACTCTTCCGAAAACGCAACGCCCATCAGGTCGAGCTCCGCCATCTTCCGCCACAATTCCCCGGAATAGCCTTTGGGGTCGTCCTCCAGAGCCCGCACGAGTTCCATAGGGCATTCGCTTTTCAGGAAATCCCGGGCGGTGCTTCTGATTAGTTCCTGGTCTTCGCTGAGTCTCAGGTCCATGCGTGTGGCGTCTACTCCCAAGCAAAGGCGGGCGCGGTTTACCGGCCCTTCCAAGGAATCTTGTCGGAGCGGCTCCAGACCCCCGGTCGCTCCTCCCAGAAAAATTGCACCAGCACGCCGCCCGTGTGGCGGGGATGGATGAAAGTGTCACGCCAGCGGGCGCCGTCCGTCGTGCCCTCGTTTTCGCCGAACGTGGGAATCTTGTGATGCTCGCACGCCGCCAGCGCGTGCTGCCAGTCCCGCACCTCGAAGGTGACGTGGTGCGACTCGGGTCCGCGCTTGTCCAGAAACCGCTGGACGAATGCATTGTCGCCCACGGGCTGAATAATCTCCCAGCGCATCTGCGTGCCTGGAATGGTCAGCACCAGCGTCGCAATGTCCGGGTGCTTGCCTTCCGGCGTACGGTAGACTTCGCGCATGCCGAGCGCGCTCTCGCACCAGCGCGCCAGCTTCTCACGCTCCCAATAGGCATGACCGACCTGCTCGATGGCGACGATGCCCAGCGAAGGAGCCGGCGGCTGCCCTGTACCGCCCGCCGCTGCGCTGCGCGGCGCAGCGTCGTCCCCGCAGGTCCCGCGCAGGGGCGGTCCGAAAACCCGGAACAGCAAGCCCGTTTCGTGCTCGGGCGGGACAAAGGGCACGTCGATCCATCGTCCGGCCGGGTCGGGCAGGCGGCGGCCGGAGCCCATGCCCGCCTGGTCCATCTGTTGCGCGGCGGTGTCCATATCGGGCACTTCGACGGCCACGTGATGCAGCCCCGGCCCGCGCTTGTCCAGCAAGGCCTGGATGGGCGAGTCTTTGCCCGTCGGCTCGAGGACTTCCCAGCGATGCCCCCAACTGCCTGGAACATCCAGCAGAATCCCCCGGCAGCCGTCTTGAGCGTTTTCCCAGCTCCGTACGCGCCGAAATCCGAAGAGACCTTCGAGTAGTGCCGCTTGGGGTTCCAGTTCCGGCACGATCTGGCCAAGATGGTCGACACGGTAGATATTCAGCAAACCAATCTCCTTTCCCATGTGAAGTACGAGCGGGAACCGGCGCTATTTGGGATGGCCTTCCAGCAGATCGTAGCCGGCGGTCACCAGTTCTTTGACCAGGCGCAGATTGTATCGATTCATCGCCCCGATGCGGTGAGCGAGTTTCCAAACCTCCTCCGCAAAGGCATCTTTGGGATAGACGGCATTGACCAGTCCGAATTGCAGGGCTCGGTTGGCGTCGAACCGCCCGCCGGTAAAAAGCATCTCCTTGGCCCGTGCCTTGCCGATGCGTTCCGGCAGGCGCTTCAAGGCGCCCCATCCCGCGGCGCTGCCGCCGAACTCAGGCTGGTCGGGATCACCGTCCTCTGCAATTTTCGGACGATAGGGCGGATGTGCCGAGAGCGTAATTTCGGGCAACCCGAACTGGGCGTCGTCGGCGCAGACAATGAAATCGGCCGCCAAAACCAGCTCCAGTCCGCCGCCCAGAACGTACCCGTGAACCGCGGCGAAGATGGGTGTTTCCATCTCTTCCATCAGGCGGAAGGTCTTCTGCCCGATGCGGTTGCTCTCCACGCGATCCTTGGTCGTCAACTCCTCGGACCATTTCAGGTCCATGCCGGCGCAAAAAGCACGGCCCTCGCCCTGCAGCACCACGACCGATACATCCTCGCGCTCGTCCAGTTCGCGGAAAGCAGCCCGAAATTCATTCATCATGGTCATATTGATCGCGTTCAGCGACTTGGGTCGGTTCAGAACCAGCCTGGCCACCCGATCTCTTACCTCGATTGCAAGCGTTTCGTACAAAGTATTCCTCCCTTCAAAGGTCATGCTGCGATTGCATGGAACAGGGGGCTGTCCGGAGCTATTTGCGCGGAAGTCTCAGCCCCCGCGTGGCGATGACGTTGCGCTGGATTTCGGAGCTCCCGCCCAGAAACGGCTGGGCCACTGCGTCAAAGAGGGTGTGGGTAAACATCCCCCCCAACGGCGCGCCGGTTCGCTGCCACAGATTGCCGTAGGGCCCGAACGCTTTGGAACCCGTCCTGGCCAAACGATGATGCACCTCGGAACTGAACAATTGGTTGATCGAGGCCACGTGGTCGGCATCTTCCCCCGCCGCCAGCTTCGATACCGTGTGCAAGGCTAGGTTGTACAGCACGCGAATCTCAATGTAACGCTGCGCGATCTCGTGCCGGACCGACTGCCGCCAGTCGCTGCGCAGATACGGTTGTCCCTCGCCGCTGCGGACGAACTCAATGAGGCGGGAAAGCATCTGCGCGTATTTGATGGTCGAGCCGATTCCCGAGCGTTCGAAATCCAATGTGGTCATCGCGACGTACCAGCCGCGATTTTCTTCTCCAACGCGGTTGGACAGGGGAACGCGAACGTCCTCAAAAAAAATCTCTGTAAAGGGTTCGTCTCCACGCATGTCCCGGATGGGCCGGATGGTAATGCCGGGGCTGTTCGCTTCGATCATCAAAAAAGACAGGCCGCGGTGCCTCGGCTCGTCCGGATTCGTGCGGACCAGCACGAACAGCCAATCGGCGTACTGGCCCTGCGAGGTCCAGACCTTCTGGCCGTTCACTACGTATGCGTCCCCGTCCCGCTCCGCCCTGGTTCGCAGCGAGGCCAGATCGGAGCCGGCGTCGGGCTCGGAAAAACCCTGCGCCCAGGCGATCTCCCCGCTGCTGATTCTCGGCAGATGCTCGCGCCGCTGCTCGTCGGTGCCATATTTGAGCAGCGTGGGACCCATCAGGAAAACGCCGATGCCATTCACCGGGGGAACGTTTGCGCGCAGCATCTCCTCGTGCAGAATAAATTCCTCTATCACGGCCAGCCCGGCGCCGCCGTACTCCTTTGGCCAGTGCGGCGCGACCCAGCCGCGCTCGGCCAGTACCTTGGCCCATTCCAGAGCGCCGGCGCGGCGGTCCGGGTCGTCCGACCTGCGGTCTACGACCCAGTTGTAGCCATACACGTCCTCCGGCTCGAGACTCTGTTCCGCTGCCGTGTCCGGCCGGTAGCGCTGGGGGAATCGGTCGCGGATAAACCGACGCACCTCTTCCCGAAAGGCGGCTTGCTCCGGTGTGTCTTTCCAATCCATGAATCCTCGTTGCGCGTCTTAGTCGGCCAAGCCTCTAGGCCGTCGGCTTGCCGGCGCGCTCACGATCCCACGTGCGCGCGGTGATCCCGTGATCCCCCTGCCGTTGTAATTCATGCCGGGCAATCTTGCCGATGGGTGTCTTGGGCAGCTCGCCGACAAACTCAATGTAGCGCGGCACCATGAAGGAGGGCAGTCGTTGCTGACTGTAGTCGGCCAGCTCCTCGGGGTCCAGCCGGGACCCTCTCTGCAAGACGACGGCAATCTTGAGTTCTTCCTCCTCCAGTTCTGAGGGCACGCCGAAGGCGGCGCACTCCAGCACCTGTGGGTGTGCGTGGATCGTTTGCTCCACCTCGAAAGCGGAGATGTTTTCGCCCCGCCGTCGGATGCTTTCTTTGATTCGCTCCACGAAGTAGAAGTAACCGTCCTCGTCCCGATACGCCCGGTCGCCGGTATGGAACCAGGCGTTGCGGTAAGTGTCGATGGTGACTTGGGGGTAGTTGTAGTACCCCGGCGTGATGACGAACGGCCGCGTCGGGCGCACTACCAGTTCCCCCGGCTCCCCCGGCCCCACTTCGTGGTCCAGTTCGTCGAATATCTTGACTTCGCAGGTGGCTTCGTTCACCTGGCCGCAGGACCCCGTTCGCCAGTGGCCGTAGGGACTCGCCGTGCCGATTCCCACTTCCGTGCTGGTATAGGTTTCAACCGATCGCACGCCGAAGCGCTCCCGGAAAGCTGCGTCGAGGACGCTCTTGCCTAGGTAAAAGGCGCGCAGCGGGTGGTCCTTGTCCTGCGGGGTCGGCGGCGCCTTCATCAGGATGGGGATCATGGAAAAAATCCCCATCGCCACATGCGCTCGGAAATGCCGCACATCGTCCCAGAAGCGTGACGCGCTGAATCGCTCGACAATGGCGATGCTCAGATCGCCCAACATCGCCGTCATCACGCCGTCCCACAACGAGCCTGCATGGAAGAGCGGAAGCGGATTGTAAATCGTCTCTCCCGGTTCGTAGGCCAGGAACCGCAAGGAATCCAGCGCGTCCGTCAAAGCATGTGCATGCAGCGTGATCACGCCTTTCGACGGGCCGGTTGTGCCGGACGTGTACATGATCGCCTGCAGGTCGCAATGCCGCACCGGCGCCTTGGGGACTTCGCGTGAGGCTTTCTTCAGGCTGTCGAGCGAAACGGTCGGCCGTGCGATCCCGTGCCCCGCTCGGCCGTTTGCGCGATGGGTCCGAACCACCAGGGATGCAATTCTTGTACGGTTCAGATCCACCTGTGCAACCGCATCCAGCAAGGGTTCGTCGACCACCAGCATCGAAACGTCCGAGGTCTTTAGAACATGCTCCAGGATTTCCCCTTTGTAGGCCGTGTTGATCGGCACCTCGACAGCTCCGAGTTTCGCCAGGGCAAAGGTGACGGAGAGGAATTCCGCGCAGTTCGGCAGCATCACGGCTACGTGATCTTTTGGGCCAACTCCCTGGGCAGCCAATCCAACCGCCACCCGGTCGGTCATCACATTCACGTCGCCATAGCTTAGTTCTCCCTCGCGGAACTTTAGGAAAGTATCCCGCCCGTGCATGGCGGCTTTCTTCTCCAGGAGATCTCCCAAAATCAGTTCTTCCAGTTGGTATTCGTACAGTGGCATGTTCCTCAATCCACGATCCTGCGTGGCGACCTCTTGATTGCGGTAGCAGACAATTCTACATTTTCTTCCATATTTTCTAAAATTCCCCGGTGTGGGAGAACGACGGAAGGTATCCGTCAATGGCCTTCGAATGCGGATCGATATTGGTTGGAAACGCTTTGTGGAAAGATTTGGTGTCCCTGCCGGGGGTTCCCGTCCAAATCAGTCCCTGCAGGAAGGCGGTGGAACCGATAACCATGCTTCGCACCCGGAAATCTTATTTCTTGCGTCCTGCCAGGAGAGTGTTCGGTTGGTCTCGCCAGGCGCATTCAGCGTGAAATCCGGCTTCGCATAGGGCGGCGAGCTCGTCGTCGAGCGGGAAGTAGGTGTCTTCGACCGCCCACTCCTCGAAGTGCTCATAGGCACGCCGTTCTTCAATGCCGCAGGAAACCAAATGGGCGGCCCATATGCGGTAGGACTGCTCCCGGACCACCGGGTTGGTACTCATGGTCACGTCGGCGTTCACGAACAGCCCGCCGGGACGGAGCGCATGAAAAATGCGCTTGTACAGGGCACGCTTGCGTTCCATCGTGGGCACGTGATGCAGGGCCAGGGAAGCTGCCACGGCGTCACATTCCGGGAGCGCAGCATCGAAGGAACACTCGCGAAACCGCACGCGGGACCCGAATCGCTTCAGCCGGATGCGCGCCCGGTCCAGCATCTCCGCATCCAGGTCGATGAGTTCCACGGCGCCCGCTCCTTCGTATTCCAGGATCGCCTCGGACAGAGCCCCCGTTCCCGCGCCCAGGTCCAGCGCCAGAGTGGGGCGGACGCGCGCGACTTCACGGGCGGCCTGGATCAATCCTTCCTCGTAGCCCGGGATGAACCGGCGGATGGTCTCGTCGTAGGCATCGATCTCCAGGCGAAGATGGCTGCGGACGGAGTGACTCATAACCGGAAGTGCATAACTCAAGAGGTCATCGGACAGTATGCCATGACAGCCGGAGTCGGATTGTCCGCTACGCGCCCTGTCGGATGAAGTCCCAACTTTACACAGAAACAGGAAGTAACGTTTGGCCCTCCGGCGATTAAAATATACACCCCATTGGGCGCAACCGGGCAAGGGTTTTCCCCAGGTCAGCCTGTAGCCGCGGCACGCTGGTTGTGCCGTGGGTCTGTCCTGTAGCCGCGGCACGTTGGTTGTGCCGTGGGTCTGTTCTGTAGCCACGGCACGTTTGTTGTGCCGTGGGTCTGTCCTGTAGCCACGGCACGCTGGTTGTGCCGTGGGTCTGTCCTGTAGCCACGGCACGTTGGTTGTGCCGTGGGTTCTGTTCTTCGAGTCCCGAATCCCGAATCGCGGGTCCGCTGTCCAAGTCCCGGGGGTGGTTTTTAGGCCACAGCGTGCCGGGCTGCTTCCCTTTGCCGCCGGCCCCACCCATGCACCGTCCGCAAGGCCCGAAATGCCCCTTTTTTAGTGTTTTTATAGTGAATTTGGTATTCCGAAGGAACGGAAGGAACCGCAAGAACCGAATCTACCGCAGGAACCGAAAAACGCCGGAAACGGCCTTTTTCTAGTTGCAATCGGAAGCTCCGGAACCCCAAGTCAGCGGGAGGCGGCCGAGCACAGGCCGGAGGCCTGTTGCTACTTGCAGGCTGTACAGCAACGCTGCAAATGGTCTAAAGGCGCGATGTAGCCCGCCTCCCTTTCCTGCCCAATCAGAACGCCAGGCTCATGGTCAAGCCACCCAACACGGTGTTGGCGTAACTACTGGGAGCTCCCGAAGTCCCCAGGAAATCGGTCCGCGGATCGGTGAACTGATAGTCGCGGTAGTCCCCAAGCAGCGCGCTATAGCTGATGAAAGCCCCAAACGACCAGTTGTCGTTGATTGCGATGGGAACCGAAGCCGTAAAGTTGAAGTCATGCAGGCCGCTTTGCTCCAGTCCGTAATAAAAGGCTCCGAAGCCGCTGTTCGCGAAGGAGAGTGAGGCCGACAGATCCAAGGAGGTGAGTACGTCGCTGCCGGTCGGAATGCTGTGTCCAGCCGCCAACAGGAAATAGATACCCGTGCTGCCGCCGCCGGCGCTGGTCTCGTCGACGTCTATGTAGAGCGTGGCGCTTGGCGCCAGGGGTGCCGAGTCGAAACTGACTGACCCGTAGATCTCCTCAGTCGTCGCAAGCGTGGAAGAACGCTGGGGGAAGGTGTAGAAGATCACACCGCCTCCGAGGGAGACGTGTTCGAAGGACTGATCGTATGAGAACGTATAGTCCACCTCGCTGAACTGGCCTTTCAATCCACTGTCATTGTCTCCGGGAATCGAAGCTGGATCCTCGGGGATCGTGAGCCCGTCGCCCGTGTTTACTGCAGTGAGGTCCATGGAGCCCCATGCATTGAAGGCGAAACCTCCCACGCCAACAGTTAGCGAGGGCTGAAAACTCAAGTCGTTCGTCAGTCGCTGTCCGCGCCAGATGTACTTGCTGACAAACGCGGTGTCCACACCCGCCGAATACTGGGCTCTGGCAGTACCCACGCCCAATCCACCACACATCGCAATCAAACCTGCGATCAGCACAGGAATTTTCGATTTCATCAGACTTTTCTCCTTGTCAATCAAATGGTCGTTGACGGCTCTTCCGGCAAACGGATGAGAACTCCTGGGCTGCCGGTTGTGACCGCTTGGTTCTTCCCCAAATCCCCGCTCAATCCTCAGACCGCCGCTTTCCGGGATGCATCCACATCCCGCCTGTCGGGCGCCTGAATTTTCAGGATCGATACCAAATGCTTAATGCAAACTACATCAGTAAGACTAACCGCTAGACCCCGGCCTTGTCAAGAGAAATGATAGTTTATTTATGCATTATATGCAAAATAATTACAGCAACTATTACAATATTGATGTATTTTCTAACGATTATTTGTTATAAGAGTCCATATTTGCACAATTTAACACACAGATAGTACATCCAGGCTCTTCGATCCGCATATCGGAAGGCTTGAATCTATCTAAGTTATTTAGTTTCTTTTTGTTATAAGATTAGAGGGTGGATTTTGCGAGCTTTTCCAGTCCCCGGCGGGAATCAACTAAAGCTCCCGAAGCGCTGCGACGACGGGCATGCGAGCGGCACGGAGAGCCGGCGGAACGCCTCCCACAACGCCCATCAAGAGCGCAAATGCGATGCCGGTGCCGAGCAGAGGCGGAGTGATCTGAAACGCGAACGCGAGATAGGAGAAGGTGGACCAATTCATAGCACCCGTGGTCAGGTCATTCAAAGGCATGACTGCGATGCAACCCAGCACACCGCCTAGGAACGCAATACACAGAGACTCGATCAGGAAGGACGCGACCACGCTGCCAGGTGTGAAACCGAGGGCGCGCATGGTGCCGATCTCTCGGGTTCGCTCGATCACAGCCGAGTTCATGGTGTTGAGCGCGCCGAAAACCGCGCCGATCCCCATCACGAACGCCACGATGCTCCCCAGAACAGTGATGAGGGTGGTCAACTGACGCGACTGTTTGTTGTAGTACTCCACTTCGCGGTCTACTTGCACGTTGAGCCGAGGATCTGACGTCAGTGCGTCCTTGAACTGCTGGAAATCCCCGGCCGAAGAAAGGCGCGCGGTGACGGACTGATAGACGTTGGGAGGCCGCAGGTAGACCTGATTCAGCACGCGCGCGTCGCACCAGACCTCGGAATCGAAAGCGCTGCCGCCAGCGTCAAAGACACCGACGACCGTCCAGGTTCCGCCACCAAATTCGACGATGCTGCCGAGTTCAAACCCAGCGTAGCTCGAAGCCACGTTGCGGCCGACGACGAGTTCGTCCCTGCCGGGTTCAAAGAAACGCCCCGAAACCACCCGCACGTTGTCCCGCACTTCGAGGATGTTCGGCGAGACGCCGCGGACCTGGGCATTGGCAGGCGTGTTCTCCTCTTTCAACGGAAAGGTGGCAACGACCACGACTTCTGCGCTGGCGAGCGATCCGTTCCCCGTGCGGGCCATCCCCGGCGCGTCCTCAATGACGCGCACGCTATCCAGCGTGATGACGCTTTCCATCTCTCCGGTGGCTCCGGAGCGCCGCACGATGGCGTTCTGAGATGAACCCGAGGAAATCAGCGTGGCTTGAAACCCGTTGGCGAGCGCCAGCATGGCCACAAACACTCCCACCGTACCGGCGATTCCCAGTACCGCCACTGTCGCTGACACCCAGCGCCGCCGCAGACTGCGCAAATTGTAGGTAAGAGGCACTGGCATGTTTCGACCAACGAATCAGACCCTGCGCAGGGCGTCCACGACCCGCAGCCGCATCGCCGTAACGGCCGGGATGAAGCCGGCCACCGCCCCGATAAACAGCGCGAACACAAACCCGGCCGCCATCATCCGGGGGTCCAGGTAAAAGGACGGCAGCAATCCCCCGGTCGGGTCACCGCGCATCGTAAAGAGCTTAGCCAATGTCACGCCGAGCCCGCCGCCGATTGCCGCGACAACCAGCGACTCCGCCAGGATCAGCACCAACACGGTCGAGTCTGAGTAACCCACTGCCTTGAGCACGGCGAGTTCTCGCACACGTTCCCGGACAGCGATGGCCATGGTGTTTCCAGTCACTAGCAGCAAAGTAAAGAATACGACGGTGCCAATGCTGAGGATCAGAAACTCGATGTTGCCCATCTGCTTCACCCAGCCTGCGGCGAAGGTTCTCTCGGTTTCCGCCTTGGTCTCGTGAGGGGAGTTCGCAAACGTCTCGTCGATCGTTCGTGCCACGCGCACCGCGTCGTCGGGGTTCTCGACGCGCAGCGTGTACCAACCTGCCTGGCCCTTTCCGAACTCGCGGCGCTCGTCCAGATATTCCCACTGAAAGAACATGGAATTGACGTCATCCTGCTGGCGCCTTCCCCTATAGATGGCCCGCACGTTGAACTCCCAGGTGCCGGGAAAGATGGTTCCTGTGAGCGGGATGCGGTCGCCGACCTTCCAGCCGAATCGCTCCGCCAGTCCTTCTCCGATCACACATCCCTGGCGGTCTTCCAGGAATGCTTGCCACTGCTCGTCGGGGACGACAAACTCTTTGTAAACCTGAAGATAGCTGTCCACGTCCACAGCGAAAACGGCAAAAAAGTTGCGTTCATCCTGGTAATAGCCCCCGAACCAATTGGCAAACGTCACGTCCTGGACGCCGGGAATCTGTTCGATGCGAGCCTTGTATGAAAGCGGCAGCGGCTGGATGATGGCGACCTTGTTGATGACGATCAGCCGGTCCACGCCGGCCACATCCACACCCTGCTGGAAGGCTCCGCGAACCACCCCCAGGATTCCGAATAGGAACAGCGCCACGGCGAACGATCCCACAGTCAGAACAGTGCGCCATTTCTTGCGGAACAGGTTGGAGCGCAGAAGCGCGAGATGCTTCATCGCGGCCCCCCCAAGGTGGGAGTGCCCACGAGCACTCCCTTTTCGAGGTGCAGGACCACGTCCGCACGGTCGGCTGCCAGCGGGTCGTGGGTTACCATCAGCACCGTCTTGTCCTGCTCGCTCGAAAGGCGAAGAATCAGGTCCATGATCTCATCGGCGCTCTTGCGGTCGAGGTCTCCTGTCGGTTCGTCACACAGCAGAAACGTGGGATCGGCGACAATGGCGCGGGCGATGCCGACCCGTTGCTCCTGGCCGCCGGAAAGCTGCGAGGGATAGTGGCGCATGCGGTTGGCGACTCCAACCAGATCCAGTGCTGCTTCCACATGGCGCCGGCGCTCAGCCCGCGAGAGGCGCGTCAGCAGCAGGGGAAGCTCCACGTTTTGATAGGCGGTAAGCACAGGGATGAGGTTGTACATCTGAAAGACGAAGCCGACGTGCCGTGCTCGCCATGCCGTCAGCTCGCTCAGTGAAAAATCTGTGACGTTCTCACCGTCCACGATGATGCTACCCGCTGAGGGTTTGTCCAGGCCGCCGACCAGGTTCAGCAACGTGGACTTGCCCGAACCGCTGGGCCCCATGAAGGCCACGAACTCGCTTTGCTGCACATCCAGGTTCAGTCCCTGAAGTACATGAAGTTCTTCACCGCCCTTGACGTAGGTCTTGTCCACGCCGCGCAGGCGAATCAGGGCGCCGTCCGAACCCCTGCCATCCACTATGGCCATTCCGACTCCCTATTGATCAACCCTTACCGCTTGGCTGTCCCGCATCGCTTGCACGTCGCTTGTTACCACCGGTTCCCCTTGAATGATGCCTGCTGTAATCTCCTGGTCGCTGCCTCGAACGGCGCCGAGCCCGACTGCCCGCCGCTCCAAGCTGCCGTCCCTATAAACGAAAACGATCGGCTGGCCCTCATCTTCCCGAACCGCCGAGCGCGGAACCAACACAGTTCCATCGGCAACACTCTCCGCGGGCTCATCACCAAGGAAAGTTACCTTGACTCCCATATCGGGCAGGATCCGCGGATCCAGCCTGCTAAAGGCAATCCGCACTTGGACTGTCGCCTTCTGACGGTCCGCCGTGGGAATGATGGTGCGTACGGTCGCCGGAATCTGCCAGTCCGGATAAGCGTCCAGGACAGCAGTGACCGGCTGCCTCGGTTTGACGCGCGCGATGTAAGATTCGTTCACGTCTACCTCGACTTCGAGCGAGCTCATGTCCACGATCGTGGCGATACCGGTGCGCGTGAAACCGCCGCCGGCCGAAATCGGCGAGACCATTTCGCCGCGCTGCGCGTCTTTGGAGACCACCATGCCCCCGAAGGGCGCGCGAATCACGGTGTTCTCGAGGTCCTGACGGACGACCTGGATGCGCGCATCTGCGGCGCGCACCTGTTCGGTCACCAGCACGATCCGTGCCCGCAGACTCTCCACTGCCGTGCGGGCCTGATCCGCGGCCTGCACCGTGAAAATACCCTCTGCCTGGAGCTGTTCCGCGCGGCGCAGCTCGCGCTCTGCATTGGCTAAATTTACTTCCAGGTCCGCCAGGGAAGCCCGCGTAGCGTCTCGGTCGGCCTCTGCCGATGCTAGCCGCGCCCGCGCGTCCGTATCGTCAAGCGTGGCCAGCACCTGATCTGCCTCCACACCCATTCCCTCTTCGACCAAAACCTGGTCGAGCCGGCCGGTTATCTTTGCTGCCACGGTTGCGCGGCGTCGCGGGGTAACGTACCCGCTCGCATTCAGCAGAACCTCCGGGCCGCTTCCGGGCGCCCGCGCGGATGCCACTGCTACGACGGGAGGCCTGTTCTGGAAATAGGACCAGCCTGCGAACGCCAGCAACCCACCTCCTAACAACGCGAAGAACCAGAGCAGCCATCCGAAACTCCGCCGCCGCCTCTTGCGGTCGTCAATCTTCAGATCTGCCAAGTCGAACCGGCTATGGCCTGTTAACACTAATGGGCATAATCATGTTACCATGCCCAGATGGAACTCACGCAAGCTCAATACGAACGGATCGCGCCACACCTGCCGGTGCAGCGCGGCAACGTCAGCCTTTCGAACCAGCAGGTGCTCAACGCCATCTTGTATGTCGCCGAGCATGGCTGCAAATGGCGCGGGTTACCCGCACGGTTTGGCAACTGGCACACCCTCTACACCCGCATGAATCGCTGGTCGAAGAACGGCGTGCTCGAGCGGGTCTTCGAGCACTTGCAGCGAGAACAGATCGTGCGTGTCAAGCTCGAAGCGGTGTCGCTGGACAGCACCATCGTCCAGGTCCATCCCGACGGGACGGGGGCGCTAAAAAAAACGGTCCCCAAGCCATCGGCCGATCCCGCGGCGGTTGGACCACCAAGATTCATATGGTTGCCGCGGATGCTCGAACGGCCGTCACCTTCTCGCTCTCCCCGGGACAAGCCCACGACGCTCCAGAAGGGCGTCAGCTGCTGAATCGCCTGGGTCAGCAACACGACCATCCCTCGCTGCTCATGGATCGCGCGTATGAAGGCAACGAGACACGCCAACTGGCTTTGGCACTGGGGTTTATACCCGTCGTGCCACCATCCGCGGCGCGGCTCGACCCAATGGGAATACGACCGCGAGATGTACAAGCGGCGCAACGAAATCGAACGCTTGTTTCGTCGTTTGAAGGGATTCCGACGAATCTTCTCACGCTTCGAGAAGCTCGACGTGATCTTCCTCGGTTGCATCCTCTTCGCACTCATCGTCGAGGCATTACGTTAGTGTTAACAGGCCCTAGACCAAAGATAAAGGCCATGTTACTGATAATGAAGTACTAAATGGAATGTCTTGGATGGCTTTGGATAAAAGTTTGGTAGCGCTACCGTCTTCACCAAAGAGACTTTAAATCGTTAATTCTAATGGATTAGATGTTTATAGGATTCTAAAGGTGCCCCCAAAGTTGCCCCAAAAGCCATCACGCCATCCGTCGGGCTCGGGCGGCGACTTTGCTCGACACCGAGAGAACTTCCACCGATTACTTAGGAAGCTAGCCTTCGGCGAAGTCGGCGTAGGAGGGTTCGTTTGGGGCGGGCCTCCAATTATGAGCGAGAGCATTTGCTCGCTGGAATGCTCCCGACGCTCACCACCAAGGAAATATGGCTGCCGGTGCAGTGGTGGTGCGCGGACCTAGTGCGCACAGTTCCTCTACTCGCTTTTTCTGGATCCTCTAAACACGAAAAACACTTCGGTAGAAGCACGATAATGTGATCGAAGAAAATTTCCGTGGCATCAACCATACCGATCCTCTGACAGCGCTTGCTCCAGCTCGTACAGCTGCTCCCGTGCAAGTCTGATCATTTCAAGCGCAACACCGCGGGAATAGCACGATCGGTCCTGCGGACCATCGTAGACAACAAGGCAGACCGAGCCTTTAGTGATTGACTCACTCGTGAATATGCAGGTCCGTCGCCTTTCTGTGACCTCGACGTAGAAGCGCTTAATCAGCTTCTTATGACGCGGCATCTTCGAGCTTCTCCCTGACAAGACTGGATAGTTTGTCGGCCAAGGGAGGTACGTCCTGACGGCTAGTTGGATTCACTCATCAAATCGTGTGGTGGGTTGCTTTTGTACAGATATAGAAGTATTGCCTAAGCCAACCGCTTTCCATCTTTCCACCGTGGCCCATAAGGGCACTTATGGGCGATGATAGAGACCGCGCGGGCCGGGTGCGATAGCTCTGGATCCAAAGATGAAGACCTCATATCTCCTCGGTTTTGACCGTGCGAGTTGACGTCCGAGAACGATAACTTATCACTGCTCATCCTCATGGGTACGACAAGAGCAACCTCCATATCCAGTTCACCCCGGTGTGAGTCAGGGCCGACGCGGTAATCTTTCCGGTCCGGGCATACACCCACCCATACCCGAGTCCTGCCAGTGTGGCGAGGATCACGTATCGAAGGTCGGGCAGGTGCGCCAGACCGAAAACGATGGCTGCGACCCAGAGCCCGACACGCGGCCCCCAGCAGCGTGTCAGGAGATTCTGAATCACCCCTCGGAAGAGAAACTCCTCTGGCAGGGCCGTGGTCATATAGATGATCACCGGCGTTGCCATGAGCCCGGCAATGTCGACATCAGGTCGCCATGTCAAAAAGTCAGTGAGGAACCCGATCGGCAGAGCAACGACTGCGTATGCCGCCCACGCCGCGCCAGCGAATCGGAAGTCCCGTCCTTCGAGCGCAAAGGTGCATCCGATTCCGGCAAGCGGCCACGCCACGAGAAATAGATAGAATCCAGCAACAATTCCAACGACCTGACTGACGTCGAAACCATCCGGCGGTGGAACCAGAAGTGAGGGCAGCAGGTCTAATTCAATCGGTAACCAGAAGAGATTGGCCGCAGCAATTCCCCATAGAGGGGCCGATCGACCGTTGCTATCCCGACAAAGAAGCAGCAACGAGACAGGTACAAAGAGATAGGCGGCGTACGCGAGAGCGAGTGGCGGTATGGAAAGCCCAGTGACCTGCGCATATGCGAGAACGGCCCCAAGAAGGATGGCTGGGCCGGCAAGAAACCGTCCGATCAGTCCGTTAAGTGAGTTGTTGACCGGAATTTCCATTCCAGTGCCGTCTCCCCGCCCCCGCGATAGAGCGCCAGCAACTAGGCGCACCAGATTCCCTCCCGGCCGCCTGAGCGGAGGCTGTCTGGAGCCTCGTCTGGGGTGATGTGGGAGGTATTCTCCGCCGACTTTCGCTTTCCGAAACGTTTCAGGATTGTACACGCGTAACCGCTTGGTTTTCCTTAAAAAACGGTCTTGTCGTCTAATCACGTCTTGAGCGTTCCCACGACTTTCGCTTTGTTCCGAACATAAATTGTAGGTAGAAGATGGTGTGGATGTAGACCAGAAGAAACCGCGGATCGCCAGGCATTCCCGCGTATATTCGTCGAGCAGCGTCAGCAACCGCAGCGTTCTTCCATCATGAGTTCTGGCGCTAACAAAGTCATAGCTCCAGACGTGGTTGGGTCGCTCCGGCCTTAGTCGAACGCAGGATCCATCGTTCCGACACAGCCGCCTCCGGGACCTCTGTTTCTGGGATACTTTCAACCCCTCTCGCCGCCAGATCCGCTGCACCCGATCCTTGTCCACCGACCAGCCTGCGCTCCGCAGCAACGCCGTGATTCGTCGATAGCCGTACCGCCCGTATTGCGCCGCCAGAGCGACCACCCCCCCGGGTCAGCTAATCCTCGCCCAGTCGATCAATCGGCTGGTATCGTTGCGTTCCCCTCCATGGCCCCAGCAGGCAGGCGTGCCGTTCCGACAGCCCATACTTCCCCCGTGCCCGCTCCACCGCACCACGTCGCCGCTCCGGGCTCAGAAGTTTCCCTGGGCCACATCCTGCAAGACTTGCTTCTCCAGCAGCCGGGCGGCTTCCACGGTTTTCTCCCAAATCCTTCCTCTCGTTGCCCTTACACGGTTTTGGGGCGTCTGCTTTCGCTCGCAACGCCTACGCCTAGCCCGCTTAATGGGCGAGTTTTCTGACGGTTTCTTGACGGTGGTTGCTGTCACGGCCATGCTCTACTGGCTGCGCAGCTTGTTGTCGCGCGCGATCTAGTCGTTGCGATACCGGCGCTTGTTGGCTTCCACCTGCTCCCGCAGCTCACTCCCCGTTCCTCCTTCTCCAACTTCCAGCCGTTTCGCTTGTTCCCGTTTCAACCCACCGTATTCCTTCCGCCAGCGGTAGTAGGTCTGCTGAGCCGTCCGGCGCGGGTGCGGAACGATTGGCATCGATGTGGAATGGCGGCAGTCCGATCCATATGTACCGTACTTATATCATTGACAAACCATATGGATTTCTTCAAGCTAAAGCCGCGTTCGTTCTAGCCATGGCGGACAGCCTCACGGGTCGGCTGCAAAGTATGATCAGGAGGTTTGGAGCAAATGTCAAAAAAAAACTTGTCATCCTTCGAGCGTTTTGACTCGGCTATTATAAGCCGAGCCGAGCCGAGCCGAGAGCCGTCCCCATGGCCTGAATCTTCAGCCCGCCCCGCCCGAACAGCCTGGCCCCGCACTCCATCCGTCAGACCTTCCGAATGGCCCCGCCCGTTGGCCTGGGTGGTGTGACACCATGCGCCGCAAGCATCACCGGCGCTATCGGGGGCGTTTCACCCGTCTTGCAAGCCGGTACAGATCACTCTTCGCCTTCGCCCTGGCGTACCTCGCCCTTTTACTCATCCTGGCTGCAACACAAAGCACGCAGGCGTAGACCGACACGGCGGTGAAGGTAATCGACGAGGCGGCATCCGACGCGGACACAAACAACGAATACGAGGTCACGGTGGAAGCCTCGGGCGGCGCGTTACATCGGCGAGTACGACAAGAAGCCGAGAACGGGCCAAGGAAGTACGTCGATCCCTCTCGATACCTCACTTCACGAGCTGATGGTACAGCCCACTAGGAGGAGAAAGAACATGGATCTCCAGCTATCACAACGCTCCACCCCGAGCCATGGGTATTTCAGCCATTTGGCACCGAAACATAGCGCGATGTTGTGTCGCCGGCTGCGGCGACGCATCGGCGGAAGCCTAGCGCTTTCCCTGCTGACTCTACTTCCCGCGATGGCAGGCGCCCAGACGGAAGATGGGCCCTCCTTGAAATTCACTTCCCGAGAGTATTCCGTGAATCCAGTAGCCTTCTTGTGGCGGCATGGACATCCCTGGTTTGAGGACAATGCCAGGTCTACGGCCACCCTGGGCAACCTCTATTTCGACACTGTGAAGGCGGAGAACAGCAACGGTGCCTCCAATGGTCTCAAGTTCGCCGTGGAGGAAGACCCCCGCAGATCGGACTACCAATTCTGTTATGAGTCACACCATGCCGAGCACTTCGGAACGCGGGCAGACGCCTTCAAGGACCCTGGCTGCTACGACGTTGAGGTGGGCGTGCGGGAAGACACCGGCCTGTTCTATCTGTTCCTGGACAGACAGATCGAAAGTTCGGACAGGACTATTTATAGGGACTATGATGTGAATCATTACATCACCGACTTTCCGGCCCGAGCGGTCGAACTCTCGGCAGAAGACGGCGAATCGGGACTAAAAGTCTATCGGGACGTCCTGGTTGGCCCGTCCGAACCAAGCGGCCAGTTGGAAGACAGCACGCAGGGTGGTGGCCAAGGTGGAGCATCACCCAGGGGAGCTGTTCCCGCGAGTAGGATTCATTGTGACGAACTTGACGCTTCCGAGTCGGGTGGTGGTGCGGTTTTACAACAAGCGCGGTACAGCGGAGCAGTGGATCAAAGAAGGAAAGCAAGCGGTGAAGATGACGCGGCTCAGCTGCCACAGGTTCCGATCCAACGAGGTTCGGCTGTGGCTGACCATCATTGCCTACAACCTGGGAAACCTTTGGCGGCGATTGGTGCTGCCGAAGAGAATCGGCAACTGGTCCTTGACCAGCTTGCAGCAGCGATTGGTCAAAACCGGAGGACGCCTGATTAAACATGCCCGCTATTATTGGTTGTTGTTAGCGGAGAGCCACCTGACTCGGCGGCTGTTTGCCAGCATGCTGGGGCGGATAGATGGGCTGTCGCTTCCGTCTGGATAGCCTAGCCTGCGGCACCCAAGAAAATGATTCCGATATCCCACAGGAATGGAGAGGTGTTTGAAAAAGCTGGTTCTGGAAGCCGGGCCGAGAGTTCTTGGGGACGCGAAAAGGGCGGCTGGGAGCCGATGGCCCTCTCGGAGGAAAAATTGTGCTCGGTAGGATGCAAATGGATGTACACTTTTAACCGCCGGGAGGCCAAAAAGTTAATTCCGGTTTAGACCCTTTCGCTGCCTGCGCCACAACGCTAATAGCGGCCGAAAAACTCAAACGTCAGTGGGTTGGTATTGACATATGGGACAACGCAAAGAAAGTGGTCTTGAAACGTCTAGAATCGGAAGGATTGATCATACAGGAAACTACAGACGGACTACACGGCCATCTATTTCCAGACGACATGGTTTCAGCAGATAAACCGCCTATTCGAACCGATACTGGAGAATCTGCGGCCCCAAACCTTAGAACGAAAGTCAAGGTTTTCGAGCCGAGAAGTCCAAAGATGAGCAGGGCCGAGATGTACAAGCATCTATTGGAACAGTACGGACCCAAGTGTCAAGGTTGCGACCGCGAGTTCGACGACCCGCGTTATCTGCAATTGGATCATAATACGCCGAGAGCAGATGGAGGATTGAACCATATCTCAAACCGCATTCTATTATGCGGTCCATGCAACAGGCTCAAAAGTCACGTCTACACGTTGTCTGGATTGAGAAGAGAGAACAAGAAACGAGGGTATATGTATGGAAGCCGGTAAAAAGAAATCCAAGACCGTCGAACTGGTCAAGACTTCCTACCAGCCGACAAAGGCGGAACAGAAGGAGGAGTTTCAAGTCAACGTAACGATGGAAGAGATAGGCAAGGCTTTAACACAGGACGTAAAAATCAGATGGATTGACAAGCCCAGGAGCCGGGGGAGGTAAGTGGTTTTCGGGCGTTTTGTATATAATTCCCATTAATAACACCGAAGGTCGTTACAATCCGGAGGAAGGAAAGAGATACAATAGATTGCATTCTGAAGAAGAAGAGCTTCCGATCTGGACGCATGCTGGGGGGAGAAATTATTAAGGAGGACCGATGACAAGAACACTGGAAATGCCATGCCGGTTCGCTCTGGTTCTGATCGTCGTAGCGGCAGCGACTGGGATTCTCGCCTTGTCCGCAGTCGCACAAACGGGTGGAAGCTCTGCGAGGAAGAGAACGCCACCGCCGGCGGGTTCGGCGGAGAAATGGGTGGGCATGTACGCAGGACAAGATCGGCAAGGCAAGATTGTCCCGCCTGGATTTAAGGTGTTAGTCACCTCCGAACTCCGGGATGACGAGAAGTTAGTCCCTCACGAACCTGATGTAGTCGAAGTGGTTACACCCCTGCTGCAGCCCTGGGCGCTCGCGAGAGCGAACGCGACCGATTATGAGCTGGAAGACGCAGGGGTGATCTGCCGGCCGACCGGCCTCCTGCGGCCCAACCAGACGTCGCCTTTTGAGTTGCTGGTGTCCCCGGAGAAAATCACGGTGTTCAGTACGGGGGCATGGGGCGGCATCAACGCGTCCGCTTCGCGCAGCCAATCCATAACGACACCAAGTCGGCCGTCAACGTCCGAACGTTCGAATCTCTTTCCTCCTCTTGCACAGCAAACAGGCCACCACCGTGTCTTTGTGCACATCGAGACCGCAACAGCAACTGTACAGCGTTCCATCTCTCTCCCTCCTGGTCTGCCGGCGCGAAGGGAGAATCCGCGGAGTAAACTAAAAGTCTAGGAGAAGACGATGAGGGAAGGGGCACCCCGCTACGGATTGAGCCTGCCGAATAGAGGCGTGCTATTCGGCGCGACGAGCGTTGACGAACTATTCGAGGTCTCCGAGCAGGCTGATGCCTCCGGTGCCTTCGATTCCATTTGGGTCGGCGACAGCCTCTTTGCCAAGCCGCGGCTCGAATCCCTCGTACTGCTGTCGGCGATCGCCGCACGCACGCAGCGCGTGCGGCTCGGGACTTGCTGCCTCTCGACATTCGCACTGCGAGACCCGATCTTCCTCGCCGCACAATGGGCCGCGCTTGACCACGTCTCCCACGGCCGCATGATCCTGGGTGCCTGCGTCGGCGGCGGCCCGCCGCGCGAGAAGGCTGAGGCAGAGTTTGCACCGTTCAAGGTCAAGCTGAACGAGCGTGCGTCCCGATTCGAAGAGGGCATCACGATCCTCCGGCGTCTCTGGACCGAGAACCGCGTGACGCATGAGGGACATTTTTACCAGTTCCGCGACCTCACGCTCGAACCGAAGCCGGTCCAGAAGCCGTGCCCGCCGATTTGGATCGCGACCAACCCGAAACCCGAGGTGACCCCAGTCCATGTCATCAACCGCGCCCTCCGACGCGTTGGGCTCATGGCGGACGGTTGGATCACCGACAATACACCCGCTACCCGTTTCAAGGAACGCTGGGAGCTGATCTGCCGAGTGGCGTGCGAAGCGGGACGACCGACAGAGCAGATGGAGGCGGCACTCCACCTCATGGTCAACGTCAACGACGAGCGGGCGGCCGCATTCGAAGAAGCGGTGAAGTTCCTCCAGACCTATTATGGCCCGACGATGACCCGCGAGTACATCGAGGGCTGGCTTGCCTTCGGACCGCCGCACGCCGTTGTGGAGAAGCTACGCGCGTATGTCGATGCTGGTTGCACCACACCGATCCTGCGTTTCGCGTCGTGGGACCAGAAAGGACAGCTAGCGCGCGTTCTGGCCGACGTGATGCCCGCAGCCCTCGCGCTACGGCGGCCTGCTTGACCACGCGCGCGCCGCTTGGCGCATCCGGATTGGACCGAATTTGCTCTTGAGGGGGAGACATGTGGCTTCTGGAAAGGCAGAAGTGGAGATGGCTGAACTGGGATTCTTGCCGACGGGCGGTCTCCACGGCGAGCAGGGCGACTATGCGATTAATGCTGCCAGTGCTTGCGTATTTGTTTGTGGCCACGGGCGGTCGGCTCGGGCAACAAGTGCCTGTCCCGGTGCCGGACGAGATTTTCTAGAAGGGAAAAATTGCTACGGTTGACTCCGCACTCACTATTCAAGAAGCATTCACTGTCAACGCGGTCTTGCCGATGGACAGCTACTCCTTCACGACGCCCACGGCCTGCTCTTGCCACATTTCGGCGCAGAAGCCAGCCGCAACAAGATCATCGAGGGCTCCCGGCGCGCCGAACGGTTGGGGTTTGATCTTCAATCGCTGCCCTTGTGACCTTCCAATCTCGAACGCGCCGCCCTCGCACCTTACATTGGATCGTTTCAAAAAGATTCATTGCGGATGTCTCACATGCCGCTCCTTGCAATGGCGCTGGGTCCCCGAGATGCCGCTTTGGAGACCTCGGGTATAGTCGGTTCCCCGACTCGTTTCTCCCGTTTGCGCTCCATAGCCAGAAAGACTTTCTCCGGCGTTATCGGCAAATCGGTGATCCGTACACCGACGGCATCCTCGATGGCATTGGCGATCGCCGGGGGAGCCGGGATGAGGGCTGTTTCGCCTAATCCCTTCGCTCCGAACGGTCCTTCGGGATGGGGCCGCTCGACCAGAATAGGGATAATCTCCTCCGGAATATCGAGAAAGCGGGGCAGATTGTAATCGAGGAAGTTCGGATTGATCAGCAGGCCCTCCTGGTAAACCAGTTGCTCCATTAACGCCAGCCCAATCCCGGTAATCGCGCCCCCGCGGAGCTGTTGCTGGCAGAAGAGCGGGTTGAGCGCCTTGCCGACATCCGCGGCCGTCGCGTATCGCACCACCCGGACCTGCCCGGTCTCCCGATCTACTTCTACCTCGGCAGCGGCAGTCCCAGCAAACCAGAAAGCAGATGTTTGATGCTCTCCACTCTTCTGGGTCGTGTCGGTCTTAACGAGACCCTTTCCGAACAGATTGATCCCCTTGATCCCGAAGCCTTTCATCAGAAGGGCCTGATAGCTCAGGCTCGGGGCACTGCCATCCCGGGGATGGACTTCCTGGTTTTCGAAAACGATGTCTTCCGGGCTGACTCTAAAGAGGGGAGCGGCCAGGCAAGCAAGCTGCCGCCGGACGTCTTGGGCCGCTACCTGAACTGCTCGTCCCATGTGGAAAGTGGAGCGGCTGGAAGACGTTGTCAGATCGTAAGGAGTGTAATCGGTATCGGAATGGATGACACTGACGTGCTCCAGGGGGATGTTTAATGCTTCGCTCGCAATCTGCGCCATGACCGTATCGGACCCCTGGCCGAGGTCGGCGGTTCCCACATACAGGGTGGCGCTCCCATCCTCATTCAGACGAATCAGGGCTGAGGAAACGGAAGGAGTAATGGTCGTTTTAATTAGACAAGCCAGCCCTTTGCCACGAGCCGACGATTTGCTGACCGGCGAGGAGGGTTTTCCCCACTCGACTGCGGCCGCGACCTCGTCTAGACACTCCCGCATGGCCAGGCTGTGCACGGGTTCCCCCGTGACCGCCGCCCTTCCTCCCTCATCTAGCAGGTTCTTGCGCCTCAATTCCAGAGGATCCATCCCGAGGGCGCGCGCAAGGATGTCCATTTCCGATTCGTGTGCCCAATTGGACTGCGACACGCCAAACCCTCGAAATGCTCCGGCGGGCACCTTGTTCGTGTACGCCAGGTAGGAATCAATCAGGATGTTCGGTATTTCATACGGCCCGGCCGCAGTGAATCCGGATTTTTTCGACACCCGGGGTCCGATCTCCGCGTAGGCCCCTGTATCCAGGTAGACCCGGCACTGACGAGCCAGAATCCGGCCGTCCTTCTTCACTCCCGTTTTCAGATAGATTTTGGCTGCGTGCTTCGTAATGGTGTGAAAGACCTCTTCGCGGGTTAAGGTGATGGCCATGGGTCGCCTTGCCTTATGGGCAAGAGCTGCCACTAACGGCTCCAATTTAAGGTAGAGCTTGGAACCATAAGCGCCGCCGAGGTTGAGAGAAATCACACGCACCTTCGACAACGGGAGATGGAATGTCTCGGCCATCAGGTCCCGAATGACAAAGGGATTCTGGACGGTTGACCAGATGGTGAGTCGCCCCGGTCCGTCCCAAGAAGCAATCGCCGTAAACGGTTCCAAGGCCGAATGCTGGGCGGAAGGGGCCGTGAATACATTTTCGAAAATATGATCGGACTCCCGGAACCCTCTTTCGACGTCCCCTTTGCTCATGTGAAAATGGTTGCAAATATTGGTTCCATCTACCGGCCGGATGCCCCCCACATCGGCAAATCCATGACTACGGACCTCCACTTTCTCGTGAAGAACAGGTGCCGTTTTGACCAGAGCTTCTTCTGAGTCCAGGACTGCGGGAAGTTCTTCGTAATCCACTTCGATCAGTTCCAGAGCCTCTTCAGCGATGTCTGCCCGGGTCGCCGCAACCGCTGCCACCGGATCGCCCACGTGGCGGACTTTGTCCAGGGCCACAATCGTCTGGTCCTTATAGATGGGACCGTAGTGGGATTCGTAAGCTGGGTTATTGGTGACATCGTCACGGGTCAGGACAGCAACCACGCCGGGCAGCTTTTCCACCTGGCGAGTATCAATCTGCCGAATCGTGGCATGGGCGTGGGGGCTGCGAAGAATCTTGGCGTGGAGCAATCCGGTGAACTTGAGGTCTTCCAGATACTTCAGGCGGCCGGTTACCTTTTCCTCGCTCTCGAGCCGGGGGACAGACTGGCCAATCACCGAAAACTTTTCCATCAGGCCTCCTTGGGTTGCTGCGACTCCCGCAGTAAAGAGCGCACGGCTTGCAGAATTTCCATGTGGCAACCGCACCGGCAGAGATTGCCGGTCAGGAAATCGCGAATTTGCGCGTCCGCTGCCGTGGGCATTTGATCGAGCAACACCTTCACCGTCAGGATCAGACCGGAAGTACAGTAGGCACATTGGAAAGCGCCATGCTCAATGAACGCCTTCTGGATGGGGTGCAATTCTCCGTCCGACGCCAAGCCTTCAATGGTCAGGATTTCGGTGTCCGCCGCATCCACTCCCAGAACCGAGCAGGAACTGACCGGCAACCCATTCATCAAGACCGTACAGGCCCCGCAAACCTGCTGATCGCATCCCAACTTGGCTCCGGTTAAATCCAGACGTTTTCGCAGGATTTCGAGCAGGGTCTCCCGAGGCTCGACTTCCAGCCCATGCGTCACGCCGTTGACGGTCATCTGGATCATTCGATTCATGGATTGCCTCCCGCCAGGCATTGTTCTTTCGCGGTCGCTCATGGCCCTTCCGCTCTCTGGAATGCTTCTTCGGCCGCTCTCCGAATCAGGACCCCTACCATGGCGCGTTTATACTCAGCCGCTCCGCGCAGATCACTCAAGGGGGAACAGGCTTGGGATGCGAGGCGACCCGCCTCAGCGGCCAGCTCGGCGCGAAACGGGTTTCCCCGCAACACGTCTTCGGCTTTCCGGACTCGCAGCGGTGTCGGTGCGACACATCCCAAAACCACACGCGCCTCCACGCACGTCCGTGTCGCAGGATCGAGCCGCACCCCGACCGCACACCCTACCGCAGGCTTGTCAGACCCGACGGAGAACCGCAGGTACTTGAGCCCGGAGTGTGGCTCCATCCGCTCCACCTGGATTTCCGTAATCAGCTCGTGCGGCTGAAGGGTCGTTTCATAGTAGCCGACGAACAGTTCTTCTAAGGGAAAAACTCGTTCTTTGTCCCGATCGGCGACTTTGACTCGGGCGTCCAAAGCAATCAGGATCGGGGGAAGATCGGTGAGGGGTTCGGCAAACCCGAGATTTCCGCCCACGGTTCCCGTGCTGCGCACGCGAATATTTGCCACCTGCGGCTCGACTTCAGCGATCGCAGGCAGGAATTGGCGGATGACTGGGGACACTTCCAAATCGTGGTGGGTCGTCAGGCTCCCGATGCGGAGCGCAGAGCTGCCGTTCTCGATGTAGCGCAAGCCGGGGATCTTTTTGATATTCACCAGGTAGGCGGGGCGGACGATTCCCTGCTTCATGAGAAGAAGCAAGGAAGTCCCGCCTGCATAGATCCGGGCCTCCTCGGGATGCTCGGCCATGAACTGCGAGGCTTCCCGAACGCTGGAAGGCTCCCAATACTCAAACTTTCTCAGCCCCATAATCGCCTTTGGTTACACTGGGGTCACTCTGGCTTCACCATCCACCGGCGGAGGAACAGACCCTTCAAGGCTTGGAGCGTGCGTTTCAAGAAAGCCATCGGCTTGCCTGCCTTCGTCACCTCCTGCTTTGGAGCAGGAGTGGCGCCGAGTCGGTTCTTAAGATTTGTGGTCGCTTCGGTAAAGATCTCTTTTGATTTTGCTTCAATCAGTTTTGCGCCCAGGACAGCCAGTTGTCCTCCCAACGTCAGGTCCGATACGACCTGGACCTCGGTCGCCTGATTGGGGGCCGGTTTCAAGACCACCGTATCGGTGGATTTCAGCGTCCCGTGGGCTCCCGCGATGGTCTTGCCCCGGGTGGCAAGCACCAGACGAACAGGAGCTTGTTTCTCCAGGACCTCCGTCTGAATCTTGAAGGTGGCCGAGATGAAACCGACTTTTTGCTTGACGAGGACTACATAATGGCGGTCATCGAGGACCTCGACCGACTCCACAGATGGCAGGCAGCTCGCCATCTTGTGGGGATCAGCAATAAAATCCCAAACTCGTTCTACCGAGGCGGGAACCTCAAAGGTTTCCTCGATTTTCATTGCCCCCAAATCCTCAAATGTAATTATATACTAGAACCGGTCTCAAAAATAGACTCTTTTTGTCAACTGTCAAAGCTCGTTAGAAATGTCCCCTGTGTTAGCTCGTTAGAAGTGTCCCCTTTGATGAAGTCAGTAAACAATGCGCTGTAGGGGCGGAGGAAAGTCCTGTCGTTTGGACTTTTCGGAGCTCCTACAGCGCCGCGCCGGCCGGTGCGACCACTGCGGGGGTCTGTTTCCATGGTTTCTTCTTCCACGGGTGGTCGTTGGGGGGCCGCCACGGCTTTTTGCGGACTTCGACGGCACGCGCGGCGATCGGCGATGGCTCGAACCGGGGTGGCGCCGGGATCTCTCGCCACTGCACGGGGCGGCCGCGATAGAAGACCTGCAATGCGCCATGGCGCCCCTCCGACACGATCACTTTCCCGCCCGCCGGTGCATATCGGCTCTCCCGCGCGATCTGCAAAAACCGCCCCTGGTAGCGCACCACCCAGTCCTGGCTGATCGTCCGCTCTTGCTCCAGTCGGAAGATCGCATCCAGCTCGCGCTGGCCGGGCGCCTGGCGATGATAATCTTCCGGGGAGGCCGCCTCCCGCCGAAACCGCCGGTTGTGGTCCGGCAGATACTTCTGTCGCAAGTACTGATTCGCTTCTCCGATGCAGGCGATCCGCTGCAGCCGCAGCTTCTTGATGAGCCGGTCCTGGTGGGTCCTGTGGTTCCTCTCCACACGACCTTTGGCCTGCGGCGAGTTCGCCGGCAGGATTCTCGTTCCCAGCTTCCGGCCCATCCGCCCCAACTGCGTTAGCGGCACTTCCCCGGACAGCCGCTGCTGCTCCGTCGGCTCCACCACAGAGACGTTCTTCCAGTCCGTGTACAGCGCGTGCGGCACTCCGTATCGCTCGACCCACCCCCGAACCACATCCGCCGCCGCCCCGATCGTCTCCTGCTCGTGCAACTGCGACCAGGTCGCGCCGGTCGCGTCATCCACCATATTCATGAGACACAGCATCGGTCCACGCTGCTCCAGCCAGGCGTGGAAGCTCCCGTCCAACTGCACCAGTTCCCCCAAGTGCTTCCGCCTCTCTCGCCGCTTGCGATGCTGTCTCCGCTTCCTCCCGCGGTTCCACAGCCCTTCCGCCAACAGCCACCGCCGTAGCGTCTCGGCATCGACGCGCAGTCCGTCCTCCTGCTCCAGATGCTCGGCTGCCAGCGTCGGCCCAAACCGCTGCCCAGGCTCTCCTCCGTACTTGTCCCGCACCCGCCGCAGAACCCTCTCCCGAAACTTCTCCGCCTTCGCTCGGTTCGACCGCCGCCCGGCGCTGCGGTGCTGCAACCCGGCGGCTCCCTCCTGCCGATACCGTGCCCACAGCCGCTTCCCCTGCCGGTAGCTCACCGCCATTAACTCGGCAGCATCCACCACTTTTAACTCCCCTGCCTTCACCCGCGACAGCACTTCCACTCGCCCCAACTCCCTCCGGCTCATCCACGTCCTCCTCACGCTCGGCCTCCTTTCGGAGACCTACTCTACGGGGACATTTCTATCGAGCCGAATAGGGGACATTATCAAAGAGGTGCAACAGACTCTTTTTGTCAACTGTCAGGGTACGGCATTCAACCGTGCCGCAAAGGCCTTGAAAAATCAGAGGTTGCAGCCCCCGAGGTAACTTTCGATTTCTGCCGTTGCGTCATTTCGCGCATTTTTGAGACCGGTTCTACATTAGCCCGGATAATTCAGTGCGCCCCAACGGCGCAGATCACCAATGGGAGAAGGACCCATCCCGTCAGTTGTCGGTAGGACGTGTAGCTGACGAGCGAGATGTCGAGGAAACTTTGCATTTCGAAGCCTCGTGACAAACCTCACGGAAAGGTGAGGGAGCGAGCTGGCAGGCCGTAACGCGAGTGAATCCTGAGCAGGCCTCGAAAGTGAAGTTGTGGATGCCGACCCGCCTGAATTACGGGGAAGGCAGCACGGGCTGGGAAGCAACCGACGCACGCACCGGTCCGGTCCACCGGGGTAGTGGGAACGGCATGTCCGCAAGGTGGTCTGGGTAATTGGGGGAAGCCCGGGACGGAAGCAGAGCGCTCGAACGTCGGCAGAAAGGCCGACGGTCCGTCTGGGCCTCGGAGAGGGCCATAGTACCGTAGAAGCCGGGTAATGCCGGGGGAGGGAAGGGCCCTCACTTCTGGTCGTGCTTTCGAAGAAGTTTAGGTGCGGTGATTGGCGATGAGCCTGGCAACACCAGAAAACATCCGGACACTTCAGAGGAAGCTGTATCGCAAGGCGAAGGAGGAGCCGGAGTACCGCTTTTACCTGCTCTACGACAAGATCTGGCGCTGGGATATCCTCGCTCATGCTTACGCGCTGGCCCGTGTCAACGGGGGCGCGCCCGGTGTGGACGGGGAGACGTTCCAGCGGATCGAAACGGACGGCAAGGAGGAGTGGCTCCGGGTACTGCAAGAGGAACTACGCGGCAAGACATATCGACCACAGCCGGTGCGACGGGTGATGATCCCGAAGCCCGGAGGCGGAGAGCGGCCGCTCGGTATTCCGACCATTCGGGACCGGGTGGTGCAAACCGCCGCCAAGCTGGTGCTGGAACCGATCTTTGAAGCAGACTTGCAACCGGAAGCCTATGGCTACCGGCCGCAGCGAAGTGCGCAAGACGCGGCACGAAAAGTGCATGAACTGCTCTGCGAAGGCTACTGCGATGTTGTTGACGCCGATCTGTCGAAGTACTTCGACACGATTCCGCATGGGAAACTGATGCAGTCGGTTGCCCGGAGGATCGTAAACCGGGAGGTGCTGCGTCTGATCAAGATGTGGCTGAAGGCACCGGTCGAGGAGCGGGACGAGCAGGGGCGGCGCAAGATGAGCGGGGGCAAGGGAAACACTCGCGGCACGCCGCAGGGTGGTGTCCTGAGTCCTTTGCTGGCCAACCTGTATATGAACCGATTCCTGAAGTACTGGCGGAAAACCGGGCGGGGGCAAGCCTTTCAGGCCTGCGTGGTCATCTACGCGGACGATTTCGTGATCCTGAGCCGAGCTAGTGCGGCCAGGGCGCTGGATTGGACGCGGCACGTGATGACGCGGCTGGGGCTGACCCTGAACGAGGCAAAGACCAGCATCAAAGATGGGCGTCGCGAGCCGTTCCACTTTCTCGGATATACGTTTGGGCCACATCGCTACCGGAAGGACGGTCATTGGTATCTCGGTGCGAGTCCGTCGAAGAAGAGCGTGAACCGGATGAAGCAGGCCGTGGCAGACCTGCTCGCGGCCCATCCGACGACCCCGTGGGAGGAAGTGCGGGACCGGCTGAATCGAAAGCTGATCGGCTGGTCTGGCTACTTCAACTACGGGACGCGGCTGATGGCCTATCGAGCGGTCGACAACTACGTGTATCAGGTGGTGCGGCAATTTCTGCGGCGCCGCCACAAGGTAGCCTCGCGGGGCACGGTGCGCTTTTCCCGAGACGCGGTCTTCGGTCACTGGGGAGTGCTGCGCCTGCGCCATGTTCATCTTAGTCTACCTCCGTGTACCTCGCGCTGAAGACCGTCGGAGAGCCGGATGCGGGAAATCCGCACGTCCGGTTCGATGAGCGGGGAAAGGAAACGGGGCCGCGTTCGTGCGAGTACCCGCGCCCTTCCTCGACTCTACCGTTCTTCCAGACACGAAAAGCCTCCTGTGTTACAAACATGCTGTGAATGTTTATGTTTGAAGCACTCCCGGAGGCTTTCGCTTGACTGAACATACCACAACAGAGTGTCTGCTGTTCCCCGATCTTTTTCCCCAGCCGGTCGTGGCCCAGTTTGACCAGCGGGAGGGCAGTTCCGACGGAGGGGCCGTTTTGCTGAAAGCGGCGGACCGGCGCTATGGGCTGACGGAACGCATGGCCGCCTGTCTGCACGATGCCAGGCAGGCCGGCAAGATTGATCACGAACTCCGAGAACTGTTGCGGCAGCGGGTGTACGGCATCGCCTGCGGCTATCCGGATGCGAATGACGCCGATCGGCTGGCGAAGGACCCCATTCACAAACCGTTGCTGGGACGCGATCCGATCGAGGGAACGGACCTGGCTTCGCAGCCGACGCTGTCGCGGTGTGAAAACGCGGTGGATCGCAAGGAGCTGTACCGGATGGGCGCCGCGCTGACCGACCGCGTGCTGGAGCGGCACGCGCGGCGCTTGCACTTTCGGGCGCGGCGCGTCACCATCGATCTGGACCCCACCGACGATCCCACCCATGGCCACCAGCAGTTGGCGCTGTTCAACGGGCATTACGACACCTGATGTTACCTGCCGGTGCTGGGCTTTGTGAGCTTCAACGACGAGCCGCAGCAGTATCTGCTCACCGCTGTGCTGCGCCCCGGCAACGCGCCGGCCAGCTTGGGAGCGGCGGGGATTTTGTGGCGCATCGTGCAGCGCATTCGCCGCCTCTTTCCGGGAGCGAAGATTCGCATCCGGCTCGACGGCTGCTTTGCGCATCCCGACTTGCTGGAGCTGTTCGATACCGCGCCCGATGTCGAATATGTGGTGGCGATGGCCAGCAATGCGGTCCTGAAGCGCCGGGCGCAGCGAGCCATGCGCCAGGCTCGCCGCCTCTCGCGCCGCACCGGAAAGACCGAGCATGTCTACGCGGAAACTCGCTACGCCGCCCGAACCTGGCCGCGCCGCCGCCGCGTCATCCTCAAAGCCGAAGTGGTGCGCGAGCCCGGCAAGGACCCCAAGGACAACCCGCGATTCCTCGTCACCAACCTGACCCAAAGCCCCCGCTGGATTTACGAAGGAGTGTACTGCCAGCGGGGGGTAGTTCGTGTCGTTACTTTGGCGCATGAGCGTGTAGTATGGGACGGGACACATTGGGGGAGGCTGGCTCCTGTTGTGGTTTGGGCAAACCGCAGTATGCCGGACCCCCTGTCCCCGAGTCCGCGCAGAAGCATAGCCGGGCTCCGGTCGCTCCGCTCCCTCCGCCCGGCCCTGCTTTTGGAGAAAGAACCTCCGCAGTTCTCCCGCCCGAGTCCTCCCGAACACACGCAGCCGCCCCAGGGGGATACGATCTGCCTTGAAAATTTCGTTCTATACCGCAGCGACCGATTCGAGAGTGATGTTGTGACCAAGGCTCTGCAAGCGTTTGACGTAGTAACGAGTGAGACGCTGCGGTTGGAGCCGGTCCAGGAAGTCACCACCCAAGTCGATATAGCGAGTGTCGTCTTTCAAAAGATGATAAATAATCACCAAGATCGATTGACCGACGGCGATCAGGGCTCACTTCTTCCCGCGGCGGGCGGCCAAGCGCCAGTATTGAGCAGCGAGGGAGCGGTCTCGGGTGTGACTCGCCGCCCACGCGGCCTGCACCAGGGCTTGGCGCAACCAGCGACTGACCGGCGTCGTCCGACCGGTGCGGCGTTTCCCGGCACTCTTTTCGTTTCCCGGACACATCCCGGCCCAAGAGGCCAGTTGCGGCGACGTGGGGAAGGGTTGCACGTTGCTTCCCACCTCGGCGAGCACGACTTCGGCCACCCGGCGCTCGATTCTCGGCACCTCCACCAGTCGTTCTTTCTGCGCTTGCAAAGGGCGGGTTACCTCGGTGATCCGGGGGTCCATTTCGGCCAGCAGGTTCTCCACACTCCTCAGTTCCTTCCACAGCAGTTGCAGCATAAAACGATGATGCTCGGTGAGCCGACCTTCGAGCGCTTTTTCCAGTCCCGGGATCTTGCCACGCAGTTGCCGTTGCGCCAGGTCCGCCAGCCGTTTGGGATCCTCCCCCCCAGCGATCAGCGCCTCGATCATGGCTCGACCCGAGACCCCCCAATACGTGGCTGGCTACCGACCCCAACTTGATGTTGGCGTCTTCCAGCACCTTCTGAATGCGGTTGGCGACGCGGGTCTTCTCGCCCACCCTTTGCGTGCGGTGCCGAGTCAGGTCTCGCAGTTCCCGCTGAGCGCGGGCGGGGATAAAGCTCCCTTCCAGAAGCCCATGCTGCAACAGTTGGGCGATCCATTGCGAGTCCCGGATATCGCTCTTGCGTCCCGGCACGCGCTTCAGATGCTGGGCGTTGATCAACAACATCGTGAAGAGGCTTTCCAGCAGATTGTAAATCGGCTTCCAGAAGACCCCGGTCGATTCCATGGCCACGTGGGTCACCCCTTGGGCTTCCATCCAATCCGCCAAAGACAGCAGGTCGGGAGTCATCGTCCCCCAGCGGCGGGTCAGTTGGTGCAGGCGACCGCCGGCCTCCTGCCGCCGCACCGTCGCTTCCACGGTCTTCTTGTGCACATCCAGACCAGCACAACAACGAATCCAGGTCTCCATCGCAGGCTCCTTTCTGATCCTGCGCCGGGAGACATCGAAACAAGAACATTCTGCCTTGCGTGCTCTCGCGGAGGCGAGGCAACAATTTCAGGTTCGGCGCGATGTCTGGGCCAGACTATATCGCAGGCTCGTGGCTCCATAATCGTATGGCCTCGACCCTGCGCAGGTCGATTCAAGATACACCCGCTCCCACCCATTTTCATGCTTTCTGGGTGACGCCCAAGGCGTCATCACAGACTATATTCCGTGTCCCAATGGGCCCCATTTAATCCCTTGACAAAGCAGTTCTGGTCATGCTGTCATGTCATCAGGAATGGTCGCCGACCAGAGCTTGGCCTGTGCTCAAGAAGAGAGTTTGTATCGATCTCGGAGGCAGGACTTGATGTTGGACCCAGCCGAGAAGACCTGCAGAATATTCGACGAAGGTGGTTCCGTTCCTTCCTCGGGCGTAATCCTGACCATTTCAGCAATTATCTTAGTTCAACTGCCCATGGCAATAACTTTGAGGGATAGTACTGGTGCGGTCGTCCCTAGTGCTCTGTTGCCACGGCCATGAAGTACACAGTGAATAGCGCCGCGAGCAACTTGTGGTGGTTTAGAGCGACTTTGGGGATCGTGTTAGAGGCTCCCGGGAGCAGAAGTAGGAGCCGAAATAACGCAGGTCGCTGCGGGGAAAGCAACGATGCTTTGTGCAGCCGAGCGGCCCGCCATAATGCATGTCGCCCATCCGAGAGGTAGCGTGTTTTTCGTAGAGGGGATCAGTTTCTCCCGGATTTCTAGTTTGAAAACGCAATTGCAACCTTCGGCTAACTTCCAACGTCAATATTGATGCGGGTTCCAGCGTCAACAATGCCTTCCGGAGGTGTAAACCCAGTGGGTGAGAGGAAAAATCAGTCATTTCAGCTGTCTTTCAATCGGTTTCTGCGAGTCGGGTTTCAGGGGTCGCGGGTGACTTCCAACGGGGGATTGATTCTGGTGCGCGAGTTGGACGAGCGTCTGGGATTCAGCGAGCTCATCGAAGAGCACCTGACCGATTCGCGGGCAAACAATGCGCGATTTTCTTTTGCGGATCTGCTGCGGCAGTCGGTGTACAGTTGCCTGGCTGGATACGAAGACGTAAACGATGCTGAGCAGCTCTCCCAAGATCCGACCTTCCGGCTAATCGGTTCAGAGAAGAATTGGGATCGAGGGGCAGCTCTGCCATCCCGGTTGCAAACCTTCGAGACGGAGTTGCTGGCTGAGGAGGAAAACTTCGCGGGGCTGGCACGGGTGAACCGGGAACTGATCGGCAGGGCAGAAGCGTTGGGTTCGCCGTACCGAACCGTGCTGGACATGGACTCGACTGAGATCCCGGTCTACGGCGAGCAGGAACAGAGCGCCTATAATGGGCACTTCGAATCCACTTGCTATCATCCGGTGCTTCTGTTCAATGGAGGCGGCGATTGTCTGGCGGTCAAGCTCCGTCCTGGCAACGTCCACAGCGCGGAGGGATGGGAAGAGTTCCTCTTGCCGGAGATTGAACGGCAGCAGCGAATGGGAAAAGAAGTTGCGGTTCGGGCCGACGCGGCCTTTGCCAAGCCAGAGGTTTACGAAGCTCTGGAGGAGCGGGGTGTGAAGTACGCCATTCGTATACCGGCCAACGACATTCTGCAGCGGGACATTGAGGAGTTGCTGAAACGCCCGGTGGGAAGGCCCAGCAAGAAACCGCTAGTCGACTCATGTTTATCCGGTTGTTTCAGCAAGCCTCATTATGTTGGGGTCGGTTTTTGCTTGGTGCCTTGGAACGATCCGCCTGCTTCGCATTTCCTTATAGGTCGTGGACTTGCGCTTGGCCCCGAGTCCTAGCAGGGTTTGGAATGCCGCCATAGGTTGCTTGCGCCGATTATGGCGAAAGACGAATTCGTTAAGGTAAGCCTGGAGCTGATGGCGGCCCACGCCGTGATGGGTTCCGAGCAGCCATTGCTTCAGATTGCCGATGGCGCGGTCTACCAAAGGCACCACGGACTTAGCCCCTTTGTGCAGGTCGGCTCGCGAGGGTTGGCTGCGGGAAACATGGCGAAACCCGGCCTCTTCCAATCCGGTGAAGCTGTTGAGGGCGTCGGTGAATATGAGAGAGCCGGGTGCCACGTTCTGTCGCAGGAATGCGATGAGGGTTCCACCTCTGAAATCTGGGATGACCGCCATGCGAGCGCGCCCGGTCGCGCGGCCACGCTTCTCCACCGCCACCACGATGAGGGCGGCCTTCCGGCCCTTCAGTTGTCGGCTTCCCCGCAAACCCGCCTGGATACCCCCAATCCAGGCTTCGTCTACTTCCACTTCCCCGTGCAGCGGCTCTCGGGTCAAGTTGACCATGGCTTGCCGCAACTTGTGCAACATCATCCACGCCGTCTCGTAACGTCGCAGACCCAGCTGGCGCTGCAAGAGGAGTGCCGAGATGCCACGTTTATCCGTGGTCATGAGGTAGGCTGCCCAGAACCAAACCGTCAGCGGCGTTTTCGTGTTATGCAGAATCGTTCCTGCCGTAAGGGAGACTTGCTATCGACAATTAGTGCATTGCCAGCGCTGCGGTTTCACGATTTGGTAAGAGCTCCGGTTCCCGCAGCGCGGGCAGATAAAGCCGTCCGGCCAGCGGCACTGAGCCAAATACTTCTGGCAAGCCTCCTCGGTAGCGAACATCGACTGGAACTCGCGCAAGGTTCTCGGAAACGCTGGGCGCGGCATGCCCATATACTACTAATTGGGGCTTGCTGAAACAACCGGATAAACATGAGTCGAGTACAAGGGCTTTCTGTACCAGGCAGCCGGTTGGAGAACGGCGCGACGGGTGGTGGCGAAGGTAGAACATCATCCGGGAGAGTTGTTCCCGCGAGTGGGTTTCATCGTGACGAATCTGACCCTGCCGAGTCGGGCGGTGGTGAGGTTCTATAACAAGCGCGGCACAACAGAGCAGTGGATCAAGGAAGGCAAGCAGGCGGTGAAGATGACGCGGCTCAGTTGTCACCGGTTCCGGTCCAACGAGGTACGACTGTGGCTGACCATCATTGCCTACAATCTGGGTAACCTGTGGCGGCGGCTAGTGCTGCCGCGGAGAATCGGAAGCTGGTCCTTGACGAGCCTTCAGCAACGATTGGTAAAGACGGGTGGCCGGCTGGTGAAGCATGCGCGCTATTACTGGCTGCTTTTGGCCGAAGGGCATCTGACTCGGCGGCTGTTTGCCAGTATGCTGGGGCGGATCGATGGACTGCCGCTTCCGTCGGGATAGCTCAGGCAGCGGCACCAAAGAAAACGATTCTGATATCCCCCAGGAGTGGAGAGCTGTCTGAAGAAGCTGGCTCTGGAAGCCGGGGCAACGGGTTTTCGGGACCCGTGGAAGGGCGATTGGGAGCCGGGGGACCGTCTGGGAGAAAAAACCGTGCTCGGAGGGCTCGACTGGAGGCAGATGGGTGTATACTCGTAACCGCAGGAGAGCCATAAAACTAATTCCGGTTTCTACCTCCCCTCCGCAGAGGGGAGAGAGGGAGTGTGAATCTTTTACCGCTACCTTGTGCCGCACGTGCCGATGTGGAAGCTCCGCGGGGAAAGGCTATTTGATGAGAGCGACACTACCTCGCGGCAGATGTAGTCCGCCTGGGAAGCTCGTGTGCTTAGCGCCTTTGTTATTAAGGAGTTTTCAAATGCGAAATTGTTTCCTTGGTTTGATCCTTGCTGTGGTAGCGATGCTCGCCGTCGCACCCGTGCTTCTTGCGCAGTCCGCTGTACAGGCAGGAGCGGCAAAGGTCACACCGGACTTCTCTGGAATTTGGATGAGGGCCGAGACAGCTCGTCGCTTTAACCAGGAGACCCCTCCGATGCAACCTTGGGCAGCGGAGCAAGTCAGGGCCGTCAGGGAGGGCGTAAGGGATCCAAGTGAAGAGTTTCTTCCAACTGCACTTTCACTCCGCGGACCCCGGAACTGGGCGAAAGGGCGAGACGATATGGATCCACTCATCTTCTGTGCTCCGCCTGGTCCGACGCGGATCCTGATGCTCCCGCGTCCTTTTCAGATTGTTCAAAGCCCTAGCCGGGTCCTCATGCTCTTCGAGTGGGATCATTTGGTGCGCCAAATATGGACCGATGGGCGCGGACATGCCGAAGGTTTTCCTCGCACGTGGATGGGGGGGTCGATTGGCAGGTGGGACGGAGATACACTCATCGTCGACACGATCGGTCTGAACGAGTACACCTGGGTAGACAGTTTCGGTCATCCGCAGACCGAGGCTATGCACATTGTGGAACGCTACCGGCGCGTTGCTTACGAAACCTTAGAGGTTGACCTCACGTTCGACGACCCGGAGGCATATACGCGGCCCTGGACAGGACATTACGTCTTCAAGCTGCGTCCGAACAGGGAGATCCAAGAACACAACGCCTGCGAGGACCGTTTGGAATTGCCGGTCGTCCCACGCCCATAGGGACCAGGGCTTTTATTAGTGGTTGGGCGGCACCTTGCAGCGGACGGATGTGGCGGTTGGGGCTGATCTTCAGTGCGGTTCTATGGGCTCTCGCGAGGCGGGAGCTCCCAGTCCGCCAATTTGAAAGGGGTTCGAGATGCGAAATCGTTTCATGAATGCAATCCTCGCGGGGCTAGCTGGGCTCGCCTTCTCGCCCGCGATCCTCGCGCAGACCGCTGAACAGTCGGGAGCGGCAAGGGCCCTGATTGCGACTCCCAAAGAGGACCTGTCGGGAGTTTGGAGCCCCCGGGGTGGGGACCTGTCAACTACTTTTGCCACTCCCAGTCGCACCTTATACGCCGAGCCGGTTATGCGGCCTTGGGCAGAGGAGATACACATGCGCGCCAGGCTAGGAACGAACCGAAACGATCCAGCATGGGACTTTTTGGATCCAAATCAGTCCTGTTTTCCGGCCACTCCGACACGGATCCCGTATCTGCCCCGACCTTTCGAGATCATTCAGATCCCTGGCAAGGTGATCATACTCAATGAGTGGAATCACGAGGTGCGCCACATCTACATGGATGGGCGCGAACATCCCCGGGGTCTGAAGCCGACGTTTAGGGGGCACTCGCTTGGCAGGTGGGACGGAGACACACTTGTCATCGAAACGATTGGGATACGAGAGGAACCCTGGCTCAATGATCAAGGTCACCCGCATACTGACGCTCTGCGCTTTGTGGAACGCTACCGGCGCCTGGATCATGAGACCTTGGAGATGGAATTCACGTACGACGACCCAGAAGCGTATACGAAGCCCTGGGGTGGGAAGAGAGTCTATGAGTTGAAACCGGACTGGCTAATCATGGAACAGATCACGTGCGAGGACCATCTGAAGGAGCGTCTGGAGAGGTTTATAAAGAGGACTCGTTAGACCCGAACCAGGTAATGACGGAGCCTGGCCAATAACCGGACCGAAAATTGACTGTCCTCGAGGGTTGTGAGTGATTTTGCAGGCAACGGGAATGTCTCCATTGGAGTGGGTTAGGCTCATTTTCAGGGCGGTTTTGGACTGCTGAGAGACCAGATTCCAAACCATATCCTGAGGTTGGAACGCGGCGCGTATCATGGAAACGCCGGTAGAGTCACGGGGGCACAGACGCACTCGAGGGAGGCTCAATTGGGGCTAAAGATTGTTTTCTGAAATGGAGGTCCCGATTTCGACCTTTGAAGAATATGAAGGGGGTGAACACGACCGCCCCTCCACTTTGGAGACAAGAAGAGGAGTAGACCGTGACCCGTTGGGTCACATGAAGAATGAAAATAGTCGGCAGGATGGCTTACTGTAGTTTCAGCAACTTACGGCTATTTTTCGACGGCGAATTATCAACGAATTGGAGGGGAGGATTATCAATGAAAATGAAACGGACACTTCCGCTTCTGATCGGTACGAGTCTGGCGGGACTGGCGATTGCTATCTATTTTGCGGCAAGCGGCCCAAAGACGCTGACCACGGTAGAAGCCGCCTCCCTGCCCGGTACGGCGACCCTGTCGGGAACGGTGGACTCATCCAAACCGTTCCAGGCAGCCCAGGTTTATATCCGCAACGTGGACAAGCGGATGCTGTACATGGTGTACACGAGTGGTGGCCAGTATCGGGCCATTAATCTGTTCCCTGGAAACTATGAGCTTAGCATGAGGGCGAAGGGCCTGGAGTCGGAAGTGCAGAAGCTGGTTCTGACGGCGGAGCAAGCTGCGCGAGCCAATGTGTCGCTCCGGGATGCGACCAGCGACCCGACTCGGGAGCCCGGCATTGAGTACCTGAGCTACGAGGAAATCTATCCGCCGGGACCAGGCCGGGCAGTGGTGGAGAGGACTTGTGTTACTTGCCATGGGGCGAACTTCCTTCCTTCCCACCAATGGAATGAAGCCCAGTGGAATGCCGCCATTGACCTCATGCGCGGCGGCAACAATGCGGGCAGGATCCTGATTTTAGACAAATATATGAATGCGCAGGACCGGGAAGTCGCTGTCCAATACCTGGTGAAGAATTTCGGGCCCAACAGCAAGAAGCGCGCGGTTGGGATTGATCAAGACACCCCGGTGGACGAGCAGATGCTCGGCAAGGCGATGTACATCGAGTATTACTTTCCACCGGATCCCCCGGGCCAGGGCGTCAACGACCCCGAATACGCGAGCCGTCGGCGGGGACAGGACCCGCGTTTCGGACCGGACGGCAATGTCTATGTGACCGACCGCGGGTATCCCAACCGGCTGGTCAGACTGAACCCGCGCACGGGAGAGTACAAGGACTGGCTCTTGCCTAACCCCAAGGCCGGCGTTCACGATCTGAACATCGATCAGAAGTCTGGAATGGCGTGGCTTCCGGAGAACCACGGCTTCCCTAGAGGGCAAGGGGAACAACTCTATCTCAATGGCTTTAACACGAAGACCGAGAAGTGGGAAGCTCGGTATCCTTTCAATCCCGATAAGGTTATCCCCGAGGGTAAGCAGCACCATGCTCATTCCCTCGCCATTGATTCGAAGGGGAGCGTCTATGTCAATATGATTGTAGGGGATGCTCTCAGTAAGTGGGACCGAGAGACAAAGAAGATCACGACGTTCCTTCTACCCACCTCCATCACCGAAGCATACGGGGCTTCCCCTTACGGCGTTGTCGTCGACAAGAACGATAACATGTGGGCAGCCGTATATCGCCGCGGCAAAGTAGCGAAATTCGACACTAAAACCAACCAGTGGACTGCATATGCAGCGCCGACACAACCCTCGAACATCCGGCGACTGAACGTGGATTCGCAGAACAACATCTGGTTCGGCCTGTTCGAAGAAGGCAAACTGGTGAAGCTGGATCAGGCAACCGGCAAGATGACCGAGTGGGAGATTCCGAAACAGGGAGCGCAGCCCTACGACGTTGCGGCGTACGGTGGGAACATCTGGATCGCCGACTCCGGCAGCGGGCAACGGTCAACCTTGATCCAGTTCAATCCGCAAACCGAGTCGTTTACGTTTTTCCCGTCACCGCAACCGACTGCGGACAAGCCAAAGATACAAATAACCCGGGAAGGGGCCATTTGGTACTCGCCCCGTTCCAGCCGGGACTATCCGGGCCTGGGCGTTCTGTACCCCGACATGGATAAGATGACCACGTTCGCTGCGATGTACTGATCGATCGCAACAGTCGGAGGGGGACTCAACGCTCAGGGTTGGGCCCCCTCTTCACAGTGACCGATACTGGTGCTTCACCAGAACTCGCTGGATGAAATCTCAGACTGCTTCTTGCCTTGGGACAGCGAACGGAACCATATGACTATACTTTACAAACTCCCGCATCTCGGCCGTGCTTAGCAGATCTGTGTTCTCTGTGGTGATCGTCATTACCCAGCAGGATGGAGCCGATTCTCAATTCCCTTTTCTGGCTAATCCCGTATTGGAACCAATCTCCGGCTTCGGGCCCATCTCGCGGGACTGCATCTTGACGAAGATGGGGGCCCGCAGTGTAACAAAGCCCGATTGGAACGCCGATTGTCCCGGGGAGCCAAAGCAGCGGGATTCCCCACCGACCTTTGGACCTGTCCCCGCGTGGCAGAACTGATTCGGCTGCAGTTTGGGGTCCGTTATCATGTCGATTATATCGGTCCCTTGCTCCACTCGCTGGGTTGGAGTCCGAAGAAGCCGGAGCGACGGGCCATCGAGCAGAATGAAAAAGCCATCCAGGGTTGGGTGAAACAGCAGTGGCCCCGGATTAATAAAAAGCTGCGCGGCTGAAAGCTTGGCTGGCCTTTCTCGATGAAAGCGGCCTGCTGATGGCGCCTCTGGTCCGGCGCGGCTGGTCCCCCCGTGGCTATCGCCCGCTGCTGTCCCAACGAGGCGGCTCTTGGGAGAAGGTTTCCATCATCGCCGCTCTGGTGGTGAACCCGCAACGGAACCGCGTGCATCTCTATTTTCGTCTTTATCCCGGCTCGAACATCACGTCCGCGCGGGTCGGTGAATTTCTGGCCCAACTCCTGCGTCAATTGCCGGGCCACCGCAACACGATCAGCCGGAAGGCTTCCTGGGTCTGGTTCATGGTGTGCACCGTCTCGGCGATCTGGCGATCCGTTGCGATGCGGTCTCGGGTCTGGTAGGGCGTCCAGGCCGTCTCCGGCAGGTTCCGAATCTCTCGCTTCACTGCCTGGTTCAAGTCCGCCGTGATCGTGAAGCTTCGCCCCGGCTGACTGTACTGGTGGATCACTGCGGCTTGATACGCCGCGCTATCGTTGCGAAAGTAAATCCGCTTGTCGCGGACATTGCCCGGAATTCCGTTGAAAGTCAGCGACCCTCGGTGTAGCTAGACTACGCGGCGGCCGCTTCGTTGGCAACTGGTTTTCGGGAAACGGTATTGGCCAAGGAGGCCAGCAGCAGCGGAATCTCGCGGAACCCTCGGATCTTGCGGAACTGCCTCTCGGCCACCAGCAGTCCCGATCCCACCCAGCGTTCGATCTGGTCTCCCGGGCGCCAGCGCTTCACGTTGCGGCAAACCGTCTCGACGATCGAGAACGCCGACTCGATCACATTGGTGCTGGCGAGGGACCGCCGCAGCTTCGGCGGCACACCCAAACGATGCACCGTGAGCGTCTCTTCCATCCCTTCGCCCAGACTCCGGGCGGCGCTCGGATTCAGGTCCATCAGCTCTCGATGCAGTTTCTCCAGTGCTCGCTTGGCCTCGGCGTATTCGGCCATCCCGTAGGCGTTTTGCAGTTTTCTCTTCACCGCCTGACGATGTTCTTCTGGCAGGTGGTCGAGCACGTTGCGCCGCTTGTGGACCTGGCAGCGCTGGATGCAGGCGGCTTGGCCCGCATGACGGCGCACCGCCGCAGCCAGCGCCTTACTGCCATCCAGCACATACAGCCGTGGCACGCCGAAGTCCAGGCCGCGACTGGCCAGATCACTGAGCAGCTCGCTGACCACCGTGGCGTTCTCGGTTGCTCCCTCGCGCAGCCCCAACACCGTTTTGTGCCCGTCCCAGCCGATCCCCAGCGCCACCATCATCTGGCGGTCCCGGAACGGCGTGCCGTCGAGCAGCACGACGCAGAGCCGCAACTGGCCCAGCGGCCGCTCCAGCAACTCCCGCAACTTCTCCCGGCTGGCCTCGACGAAGTTCTCGCTCACCGCCGACTTCTCGATCCCGTAGGCTTGCTGAAACTCTTTCACCACCGCGCCGTAGTTCCGCGTCGAGAGCCCCCGCATCATCGTGTCCCACACCGACCGCTCGAGCGGCGCGCTCCGCTGGAACAGCTCATAACTTCCTAGCCGCTGCTCGCGGTTCTGCTGGTTCCGCAGACGGGTTCTGCGGATCGGCACCTTTTGCCCGTCCACCACGCAGTAACCCGCTTCCTTCCCCCAGCGGTGAGCGCGACGGCCCACGTGTTGCTGATGTCGCTCTCCGGCTAGCTGCCGCACTTCCTCTTCCATCACCAGGTTCATCAACGCCAGCCCGGCCTCCCGCAGAAGGTGTCCCACGCCTTCTTGCAGCAGGCTCACCACCTCGGCCAGCGGCAGGAGCATCTGAATGTTCGGGTTTTTCTCGGCCGCCCAGCGGCGAAAACTCTGCACCGCACGATGGCCTTCGATCTGGTATCTTCTCTTCATAGCGACTCTCTCCTTTTCTTGGCAGAAAATGACCCCCGGCACAGTATCGCCGGGGTTGAGAGTCGCTACTTTCTACGAATTAACGGACATCCTCCCTGTTTTCAGGCTCGTTTCGGCACGGCTGAAGGAAGCCGTGCCTCGAGTTGCCGCAAGATGGCCATTTTTGCGACCGGCTGACTACCTTAGCGTAACTAGCAAGACTGTCAGAAGAACCACCAGCCCAAACAATGTTCCGATGGCGGAAAGTCCCACAAGGACCTTTTCCGCGAAATCGAGTCTTTCTTGCTGGCATGATTTCGGTACTCTGAATTGGCTCCGTTCGGAACTCTGATTTGGCCCCACCCCAGAAAGGGAAACTGGCTACTCTGTCTCGGTGAACAGCGCGAGACGGAGGGGACAGTTGAACAGGAGAGCCAAAGTGGAGTTATACGAAGCGATTCGACGGGAGTACGAGTTTGGGGTGGGGACGATCCGGGGGGTAGCGCAGAAGCTGGCAGTGCACCGGCGGATGGTGCGGGAGGCGATTGCCAGTGCGGTACCGGCTCGGCGGAAGAAGCCGGAGCGTCGGCCCGGCAAGCTGGGGCCGGTGCTCCCGATCATCGACCGGATTCTGGAAGGAGATCGCAAGGCGCCGCGGAAACAGCGGCACACGGCGCATCGGATTTGGGAACGGTTGCGGGCGGACGAGCCGGGCTTTGAGGTCAGCGAACGGACGGTGCGCAAGTATGTGAGGCGTCGGAAGGGGGAGTTGGGGTGGGAGGTTCGAGAGACCTGCGTGCCACAGAGCCATGACTGGGGCGTGGAAGCGCAGGCGGATTGGTACGAGGCCTGGGCAGAGTTGAGCGGTGAGTGGGTGAAGCTGCAGGTATTTACCTTGCGCAGCATGGCCAGTGGAGGGGCGTTTCATCGGGCCTATCTGCGGGCGACCCAGCAGGCGTTTTTGGAGGCGCAGGAGCTAGCCTTTGCCTACTTTGGCGGGGTATTCCGGCGGATTCGGTATGACAACCTGACCTCGGCGGTGAAGAAGATCCTGCGGGGATACCAGCGAGAGGAGACCGCGCGGTTTATCGCTTTCCGCTCCCATTGGCGGTTTGAGAGTAAGTTTTGCACGCCCGCCGCAGCCCACGAGAAGGGCGGTGTGGAGGGGGAGGTCGGCTATTTTCGGCGGAACCACTGGACGCCGGTTCCCCGGACGAAAGACCTGGAAGAGCTGAACGCGCAACTGTTGGCAGCGTGCCAGCAGGACCAGCAGCGGCAGATCCAGGGCCACCCGTTGCGGGTGGGGGCGGCCATGCAGGTGGAGCGGGAGCACCTGCTGGCTCTGGCCGAAGAAGGGTTCGACCTGGCCGAGGTCAGCTTCCCTCGGGTGGACGGTCTGGGACGGGTGAAGGTGCGCACGAACTGTTACTCGGTCCCGCTCCGGCCCGGGACCTCAGTCCAGGCCAAGGTCTACTCCAGTTCTGTAGAACTCTGGCACGAAGGGAAGTGCGTGGCCCGGCATGAACGCTGCTACCGCCGCCAGCAGCAGATTCTGGACCTGGAACATTATCTAGAGGTGTTGGAACGCAAGCCAGGCGCATTGGCCGGATCGAAGCCCTTAGAGCAGTGGCGGAAGGCAGGTCGGTGGCCGGCCAGTTACGACCGGTTCTGGGAACAGTTGAGGGCCCGTCACGGCCGGCAGGACGGTACGCGGCTGATGATCGAGCTGCTGGCGCTGGGCCAGCAGCACGGCTATGACCGACTCTGCGGAGCGGTCGAATCGGCCTTGTCGATGGGTTCCGGCGATGTGGCGGCGGTGCGGTATCTGCTGGCCACCGAAGCGCAGGAGCGTCCGCCCCAGGAAGTCGTTGAAGTGGGTCTGCTGGGCCGTTACGAGCGTTCGTTGCCGGTGATGAGCGAGTATGACCGATTGCTCAGCAGGGAGGTGGCCTCATGAGCCGGTCAACAGTAGCCTTGCAAGAGGCGACCGTTCAGCAGCAATGCAAGGTACTGCGAATGCCCGCGATCGCTTCGCAGTGTGTGCGCCTGGCCGAGCAAGCGGTGCGGGAAAAGCGAACGCATCTGGGCTATCTGGAGGCGCTGCTGGCGGTGGAGTTGGAAGAGCGGGAGCGGAACACGGTGGAGCGCCGGCTGCGCGAAGCCCGTCTGCCACGGATGAAAACGTTGGAAGAGTTTGACTTCTCGCAGTCCCCGAAGGTCTCGGCGGCGCAGATCCAGGAGCTAGACCTGTTTCACGGTTGGTGTATAGCGAAAGGACAGACCGACCTCAGGGGCTAAAGCCCGTTTCTTATTGGCCCTTTTTCGGCACGGCTGAAGCCGTGCCCTGACGAACCCTCTACACCAATTGTGAAAATGGTCTAGCGCAAGGCAGCTACCTCGAGCGAGCCGAACCGGTGATCTTTCTCGGGGACTGCGGCACCGGGAAAACCCATCTGCTCACCGGATTGTGCGTGGCGGCTTGCCGGCAGAAACCATAGCGAGGCTCTGCGCGTTGGAGAACGCATCCGGCGGGTTACCCAGAACACTTTGGAGGTCGCTCTCCTGTTCGACGACCCGAAGGCGTATACGAAACCCTGGGCTGCGAAGAAGGTCTACCGATTGCGGCCGGACTTAGAAATCATGGAACAAACCGGCTTCTGCGAGGATCGCCACCGGTATGACTATTCGCGGAAGTCGCTTCTCGGAACAAAGGATTGGACCAATCCTGGCCAATACTAGCCCTAATCACTGTCCCCCAGGTGCAGGTAAGCAGGGTACGCCGCAGCAAATCAATGCGGTGCTGAACTGGTTTGAGGAATTGAAGCAGCGGGCGCCGACGCAGTAATCCGTGTCGCGGCTTCTGAACCCGGCTTCTGAAAGAGCTTCCTGGAAGATATATCCCGCCAGAGTTGTCCCCACTTCGGAAACGGTTCCCTTCGAGGAAGTTTGGGGCGATGGGCATTGGCTGGATAGATCATGAGTGACGGTGTACCGTTTACCGATCCTGCTCCCACCGACAGAATCTGGAAAAACCCCTCATTGCCCTGCCCTGAATGTGTAGCCGATTGAATCCGAACAGGAGAAGGGGGCGAAAGGTTAATTTGTCTGCTCTCCGGTTCCAACGCTCAACGTCCCAAGGTGTGCCAGAAGGGTCCTCTTTGATATCCTGCCAACAGATTGATTTTCCATGGAGAAAATGACGGGAATCTCTTGGTTCAAAACCACATGGTTTCGCCACGCCGACCTTTGGAGGAATGATCAGCTCCACGATTTACGTGCTGTTCTTGATTCCCTGCCTGTTCGCGATCGGCCAAGATATCCGGCGCTCCTGGCTTGCCAAGTTCTAGCCGCCGGGAACGTGGGGTGGGAGTGTACTCCTTGCTCGCTTCTGCTTCCGCGTCGGGAAGAATTTTTGAAAGAATATTTCACACGTTGCAAGCTACCCATTCTTAGCCCGACGGCAAAAGGCTTACTCAGCCTTGAAGACCTTTCTTACTCCTGTGATCGTCATTCCTGACACATCTCCCGTGAGCCTGGCTTTCCCGCCGGCCACCTCTTCGATGCCTTCTAGGGTTCCTTCCAGCTTATAGACCTTATCTCCGACGACCAGGACATAGCCGCCGTTTGCGGCGCAGGCGTTGGTGCACCTCTTTGCATCCGCTTCCTTGTGCGCGCCGGCTCCACAGGCAGCGTCGCTTATAATGCCTTCCATCCGCTCATGGCCAAAAGACGGCATTGTCCCCATTACCATCGCAATGCCCAGCAGCAAAACCGGTCCGACTCGACTTAAGCGCAACATTCCGTGCCTCCTTAAACTCATTCCCGCAAATGGCTAATCCGCCCAACTATCAACAATGAAACTTCCAATAACATTATAGGCCCAAACCCGGTGCATAGCAATCGAAACTGACCTCATCAGCAACTTCCTGTAACCGCTTCTCAGACGGTTTGCACCCACTTAACGCCTAGCCTTTAGAACAGACAGTAGTGGCCGTGTTCGCGGCGGTTACTACCGATAAACGCTATGACTCAATCGGAAGTGGACCGGGAGGAAGCGTGCAGGTATAGCTGCGAAGTGGTTGCGGTCCACTTTCGATTGGGGCGTTTGAACGGGGCCGCTGGCGTTTGCGGTGGACGCGGGGATTATGGGTATTGAATCGACTTTGTGAGTGCAGGCAGGAGTGGATTGCCGACGATCCACGCGGCAGGGTTGGTGGAGTGGTGGCGGAAAGGAAGCGGAAGCGAGGTTGCAGGGGTTTCCGGGGTGGGTATGGTTGGCAACTTAGCGCGGTTTTGTAGCAGCGGGCACACTTCCCGGGTGGGTGCCGGAGCACGCCATGGATTGGACATGGGGTGGTGATCAGGAAGTATCAACAACGCTCATCCTGCCAGTAATAAATCCCCAATGGATCTGTTGCGCGGTCAGTCTCTCGAGCAACACCATCGCGCCCGTCCTGTCCAATAATTCGAACGGTGCGCCAGTCCAGCGATCTGCGTGACTTTCTCGTAGTCGATGACGAGGAAACACGACCGGATGTCTGGTCCGACCTGCGTGGCGGACGGATTGAACGCGCATTCCCAGTTTGAAATCGTAGAAGCAACCCTCGACTAACCTCCAACATCAATATTGATGAGGGTTCGAGCATCAACATTGCCTTCCGGAGGTTCACACCGAATGGGTGAGAGACACAATCAGCTATTTCAACTCACTTTTAATGCCTCGCTGAAGGTCGCTTTCCACGGATCGAAGGTCACCTCCAACGGAGGGTTGATTCTGGTGCGGGAGTTGGACGAACGATTGGGATTCAGCGAACTCATCGAACAACACCTGACGGACACTCGGGCAAAGAACACACGATTGCCCCTCGCGGACCTGCTGCGGCAGTCCGTGTACAGTCGCTTGGCGGGGTACGAGGATGTGAACGATGCCGAGCAACTCTCACGAGATCCGACCTTCCGGCTAATCGGTTCCGAGAAGATCTGGGATCGAGGGGCAGCCCTGCCGTCCCGGTTGCAAACCTTTGAGACGGAACTTCTGGCTGAGGAGGGGAACTTCGCGGGGCTTGCACGGGTAAACCGGGAGCTGATCGGCAAGGCAGAAGGGATCGATTCGCCGCACCGAACTGTGTTGGACATGGATTCGACCGAGATTCCGGTCTACGGGGAGCAGGAACAGAGCGCCTACAACGGGCACTTTGAGTCTACCTGTTATCACCCGCTGTTGCTGTTCAATCGAGACGGCGACTGTCTGGCGGCCAAGCTCCGTCCTGGCAATGTTCACAGTGCTGAGGGTTGGGAAGAGTTTTTGTTGCCGGAGATCGAACGCCAGCAGCTGATGGGAAAGGAGATTGCGTTTCGGGCCGACGCGGCCTTTGCCAAGCCGGAGATTTACGAAGCCTTGGAGGAACGGGGCGTCAAGTACGCCATCCGGATAGCGGCCAACGAAACCTGCAGCGAGACATGGAGGAGTTGCTGAAACGTCCGGTGGGCAGGCCCAGCAAGAAACCGCAGGTCAAGTACAAGGGGTTCTTGTACCAAGCCGAAAGTTGGAAGACAGCCCGACGGGTGGTAGCCAAGGTAGAACATCATCCGGGAGAATTGTTCCCGCGAGTCGGGTTCATTGTGACGAACCTGACGCTGCCGTGCCGGGCGGTGGTGCGTTTCTATAATAAGCGAGGCACCGCCGAGCAGTGGATCAAGGAGGGCAAGCAGGCAGTGAAGATGACGCGGCTCAGTTGCCACCGGTTCCGGTCTAACGAGGTGAGGCTTTGGCTCACCATGCCTATAATCTCGGCAACCTGTGGCGACGCTTGGTATTGCCCCAGAGGATCGGGAACTGGTCCTTGACGAGCCTCCAGCAGCGGCTGGTGAAGACTGGTGGGAGGTTGGTCAAGCATGCCCGCTACTATTGGTTGTTCCTGGCGGAGAGCCATCTGACGCGGCGTTTGTTTGGAGCGATGGTGCTGAGGATTGCTGCCTTACCGGTGCCTGACGGATAGGCGGAGGCTGCGGACAACAAAGTCGATCAACGAATAGGTGAGGGGCGGTGGGGTGTCGGATCAACCGCCGAGAAATGTGGGAATCGGCGGTATTGTTTCACCTGGAGGCGGCAGTGCTGCCTCCTGAGAGGAGACATGGGATTCAAGCGGCTCCAACTCAGGCCAACGGGTGTACAATTGCCGCAGTCGGGAGGCCATAATGGAAATTCCGGCTGAAACAAATCGATGCGACTCTGGTCGAGATTCCCCCCAGCGGAAGACTTCCCGCGCATCGGCATTTGGCGGAAGAGATGATTTACATCGTCTCAGGCGAAGGCCATACGCTGATGTGGAACAGCTCGGAAGGAAAGAAGGAACGATACGAATGGGCGGAGGGGGACTTGCTTTCACCCGCTCTGAATGCCTGGCACCAGCACTTCAACGCATCCTCGGACACCCCCGCTCGCTACCTTTCGATTACCACTTCCCCTCTAACCGAAAATGTGTTTCAGAATCACCTTTTCCTTTCTGCGACGGATTTCAGCTTTGCGGAACGGTGGGAAAAGGCGGTAGGACAGCAACCGGAGTACGTCAGTAATGTAACGGAAGGTCCGGAAAGAGTTCGAATGAGTGTGGGGCACTTGTTGCCGAATCTACCGAACCGGGAAATGAAGGATCGCGGCATCGGCATGTCGGGTATTACCATCCTGCCGGAAGGGGATATGGCTGGGAATCAACTTTTGGAAATGGAAGTGCGGGAATTTACCAATGCGAATGCCGTGGGGCATTACCACCGGCACCTCTGGGAGGTTGTCTACTATGTCTTAAAAGGGGAAGGGTATACCATGTTATACTGGCGCTGTGCTATTCATAGTGGTTCTCCGCAAGAGAGCGTCGGCGCAAACTCGCTCGTGTAGCCGCTTGAAAGCGCGTTGTGGGCATTGCGCTCCAGCTAGACAGAGACCTTCATGCACCAAACTCTCACCCAGGAATTAGCCCAAATCGTCGGACCGGACGCTGTACTCGTGCGCCGGGAAGACCTGATGCTCTACGAGTACGACGGCTCGACGGAGCGCGCGCTGCCGGAGGCGGTGGTGTTTCCGGCGACGACGGAGGAGGTCGTGGCGCTGGTCCGATGGGCCAAAGAGCAAGGGCTCGCCATCGTCGGACGAGGCGCCGGGACGGGGCTGAGCGGCGGCGCGGTGGCGGCGCAGGGCGGCCTCGTGATCGGGTTCTCGCGCATGAAGAAAATCCTTGAGGTTGACATCCCGAACCAGCGCGCGGTTGTGCAGCCCGGTGTGGTCAATCTCGACCTGTCGGAAGCCGTACGTTCGCGCGGCTATTACTACGCGCCCGACCCGTCGAGCCAGAAGGCCTGCACGATTGGCGGGAACGTCGCGGAGAACTCCGGCGGGCCACACACGCTCGCCTATGGCGTCACGACCAACCACGTGCTGGGTCTCGAAGTCGTGCTGCCCGACGGCGAGGTGATCCACACCGGCGGCAAGGCCGTGGACTCGCCCGGCTACGATCTGACGGGCATCCTGGTCGGCTCGGAAGGAACGCTCGGCATCGTCACGCAAGTCATCGTGCGCCTGTCGCGTCTTCCGGAAGCGGTCAAAACGCTGCTCGCGATCTTTGAAACGGTGGACGACGCTTCCGAGACCGTGGCCGAGATCACCGCACGCGCCATCACTCCGGCGGCGCTTGAAATGATGGACCAGTTGACACTCCGGGCCGTCGAATCGGCGACCGGGGCCGGATATCCCCAGGACGCCGCCTCTGTGCTCCTCGTCGAGCTCGAAGGCTTGCGCGAGGGCGTCGAGGCGCAGGCCGCGCAAATTCAAGAGGTCTGCCGCCGGCACAACGCTCGCAACGTGCGCGTGGCGCAGTCCGAGAAGGAGCGCCAACTGCTCTGGGCGGGGCGCAAGAACGCCTTCGGCGCGATGGGCCGCATTTCGTCGAACTTCTACGTCCAGGACGGCGTCATTCCCCGCACGCGCATCCCCGAGACGCTGCGATTTATCCAGAGCGTGAGCGACCGCATCGGGTTGCAGATCGCGAACGTCTTCCACGCCGGCGACGGCAATCTGCACCCGATGATTCTCTTCGACGGCCGCGACCGCGAGCAGTACCGCAAGGTCATCAAAGCGGGAGCCGAGATTCTCGAGTTTTGCATTTCGCTCGGCGGCTCTCTCACCGGCGAACACGGAATCGGGATGGAAAAAAACGAGCTGATGCCGCTGCTGTTCACTGAGGATGACCTGACCGTGATGGGCAAGGTCAAAGCGGTGTTCAACCCCGACGGGCGCTTGAATCCGGCCAAAGTCTTCCCCACCACCAAGGGCTGCGGAGAGATTCGCGTGCCGCCGCAGGCCGGGACGATGTTAGCCACGGAGACACAGAGAAATACCTTTGTAGGAAACGCAAACTCCCTTTCTCCTTTTCTCCTTGTCTCTGTGGCGATTTGATCGGTTGAGGATTCCAATTCATGCTTGACGACTCCTGCTGGAAGCGGTTGGCTGAGATCGTCGGTGGTGAGTATTTGACCTTCGATACGGCGCGGCTGAACGGGCGCTGGCCCGGCGCAGCCCCGAAGGCAATCGTCCGTCCAATCGGGAACAGGTCACGGAAATCCTGCGGCTGGCTCACAGCGGACGCCTTTCCGTCGCTGCCGCCGGGAGCCTGACCAAGCAGAGTCTCGGCGGCGCCCCGCGACCGATTGCGTTGCTCCTCTCACTCGAGCGGATGAACCGAATCACCGATTATCAGCCAGCCGACTTGACGGTGACCGTCGAGGCCGGGGTCCGGATGTCGGAGTTAGCGGCAGCGCTGCGGCGGGAAAAGCAGATTCTCCCGCTCGACGCTCCCTTCGCCGGGGAGGCAACCGCGGGCGGCGTGATCGCCACCAACGGAAGCGGCCCGCGGCGGCTCGCTTACGGCACGGCACGCGATATGGTCCTTGGAATCCATTTTGTGACCGCCGAAGGAACGCTCGCCAAGAGCGGCGGCAAGGTGGTCAAGAACGTTGCCGGCTACGACATGGCGAAGCTGCTGATCGGTTCGCTCGGTTCCTTCGGCATCGTGACCGACATAACGTTTAAGACGTTCCCCAATCCGCCCGCCAGTGCGACGCTGCTGTGTGGGTTCGAGAGCGCGGAGCAGGCTCTCCGTGCGGCGCAACGCATCCTGCATTCGCCCTTCGCGCCCCAGGCGCTCGATCTGCTCGACTCCGAGGCGTGGAGCCTTCTGCCGGAACGTCCCTTCTCATCTATGCCCTCTACCGCTTTCGTCCTCGCGATCGGCACCGCAGGGCCGGAACCGGTCGTCGAGCGTATCGGCGGCGAAATCCCCACCCTCCTTCAGGCCGAACGTCTCTCAGAGATAATCCGGTTAACCGGCACGGCAGAGTCGGACCTGTGGGGAAAGATTCAGGAGCTCACGCCTTCGTTTTTGCGCGCTCGGAGCGACGGCGTGGTGATCAAATCATCGGTCGTCGTGACCCGGATCGAAGAAGTCCTTGCGGCCGCGCAGCACGCCGCCTCGGAAAACGGATTGGCCTCGGCCGCCCTGGCACGGGCCGGAACCGGGATCGTGTATACCTACTTCTGGCCGAGGACGGAGGAAGCTTCCTCCGACGGCTCGCTATCCAGGTCTTGCGAATTCCTGGTGCGGCAAAGCGAGCAACTAGGCGGCAGAGCAGTCGTCGAGTGGGCGCCCGCGAGCGTGAAAGAGAAGGTCAACCTCTGGGGCACGCCCGGAGACGACTTTACCCTGATGCAGCGCCTCAAAGCCCAATTCGACCCGCACGGGATTTTGAATCCGGGGCGATTCTATGGAGGGATTTAGGGGCGAGATTTAGGGGGGATTTAACAAAGGGGCGAATTTTTTGGAAGCGAACCAAGCACAATCCGACGCGACATTTGCGATCGAAAGTACGCCGAACGCACCCTCGGGATTCTCCGGTTCTGACCAGCCGGAGATGGAGGACTACTCGCGCTGCATTCGGTGCGGGCTGTGTCTGAACCAGTGTCCGACCTACCGGGAGCTCGGCGTCGAGATGGACTCGCCGCGCGGGCGCATCTACCAGATGGTCCAGGTGACCGAGGGGCGGCTGCCGCTCGGCGAGAGCTTTGTCCGGCACATAGACCTGTGTCTTGACTGCCGGGCGTGCGAGACGGCCTGCCCGTCGGGCGTCGAGTACGGGAAGCTCGTCGAGGGCGCGCGCGCGCAGATTCATCAGCATTACAGGCGGCCCCTGATCGAACGCCTGCTGCGGCGTCTCGCGTTCCAGTACTTGCTACCCAAACCGGCAAACTTGCGGATCGTGGCAGCCTTGATGCGCTTCTACCAGGCGTCGGGGATGCAGGAAATGATCCGCCGAAGCGACCTCATGCAATCGTTTCCCCGCCTCGCCCAGGTCGAGCCGCTCGCTCCGGCCATCGAATCGCCGTCGTTTTTTCCGCAGATCGGAAAGGTCTTCCCGGCACGGGGGAAACGCCGCTTCCGCGTGGCGTTCCATGCCGGCTGCATCGCCAATGTTGCGTTTGCGCGGTTGCAAGAAGCCACGGTGCGCGTCTTGCAGGCAAACGGCTGCGAGGTAATCGTGCCGGCGGAGCAGATTTGCTGCGGCGCCTTGCACGTTCACGCCGGTTTGCGCGACGAAGCCCGCGCGCTCGCGCGGCGGAACATCGAAGCGTTCTTGCGCGAGCCGGCGGACGCCATTTTGACCAACGCTGCCGGTTGCGGCTCGACGTTGAAAGAATACGGCTATTTACTGCGACACGATCCGGAGTGGAAAGAACAAGCGGAAACATTCGCGCGCCGGATGAAAGACGTGACGGAATTCCTCGCCGAGGTCGGGTTGACGCAGCCGATGCGCCCTGTCCCGGGCGCGGTCACGTATCAGGACTCCTGCCACCTCTCGCACGGGCAGCGCGTGCGCCAACAGCCCCGCATGCTGCTTCAAGCCGTCCCCGGCCTGCGGCTCGTCGAAATGCCGCTTTCGGACCTCTGTTGCGGCAGCGCCGGCATCTACAACGTCACCGAAACGCGCCTCGCCATGCAGTTGCTGCGGAACAAAATGGATGCCGTCAACAGCACCGGCGCCGATACCATCGCCACGGCGAATCCGGGCTGCATTTTGCAATTGCGCGCCGGAGTGAAACTGCACGGACAGGGCCAGCGTGTCGCCCACATCGTAGAACTGCTCGACCAGGCCTGTGCGGGATAGTAATCCATCCCGGCTCGAGAATTCTGGCACGCTCAAATCCACCCGTGCTGTCGGTACTTTCGGAATCCCGCCTTCAGGGCTCTTCGAATCTGTCCTTCGAGTTTGGGCGACAGTTCCCGGATGTAGAAGCAGCTTTCCCCTTTTAGCAACTTCAGAAGTTCCGGCGGGAATAGCTCCTTGGTCTCCGTGTGCGTGTATACGGGTTGAATGGAGTCCGGGCCGGAATCCCCTGGGAACGGTGGGGGACAATCGAAGATCAAACAAGGCAGTGATTTATGCGGCCTGCCGATAGTAGTACCGGAGTATTCCGCCGAGGCGTTCGCGACAGCACACGTTTCCGTTGGCCTCGTCTACCCCGTTGCTGGGTTCGATCAAGCGGTTACCCAAGCCTTGGTGGCTGCGCTCGCAATGGTAATGGGCCACGAAAGAGCCGATCGCTCGCCGGAGAGAACTCTCGGTGAAGAAGATCATCCGATCGAGGCACTCGCTCTTGATCGAAAGCACGAATCGCTCGGCGTACGCATTCAGATTCGGGGATCGGACTGGCAGGCGCACGACGTTCGTTCCGGCGCCGGTGAGAACGTCACGAAACTCCTCCGTGTACTTCCTGTCGCGATCCAGTATCAGGGAGCGCTTCTCGAGGAGGAATCCGTCGACAGCATCGGTCAGATTGTGAGCCACCTGGAGCAGGAAGTGGCTGTCCGGATTCGGTGTGACGCCGGAGACGTGGACGCGTCGAGTCGAGAGCTCCAGGAAGAACAGGACGTAATAGGTGACGAGGCCCCAGGGGCGGGCCACCTCGACCGTGAAGAAGTCGGCAGCAGCCAACGTTTCCCAGTGTGCCTGCAAGAATGTGCGCCACGGAGTCCGCTTGCTCCGCTCGTAGGAAGGCTCGATTCCGTTCTCACGGAGAAGGTTCGCAATCATTCCCCGCGAGACTTTGTGGCTGATCTCGGCGAGAGCGCCTTGGATCCTCGTGTACCCCCATCTGGGATTCTCCCGTGCGATCCGGAGGATCAAGCCTGAGATCTCCGTCTGGATCCGGGGGCGTCCGGGCTTCTTCCTCCTCGAGCTCCAGTCCCACTTTCTGGTGACGAGCCGCCGATACCAGGACAGGATGGTGTCCGGTGTCACGATCGTTGCCACCGTTTCAAGCACGCTTCGGGGGAGGGCCTTTCCCTTCACGGCCAACCGACGCCGTTCGCCATCCGTGAGGCGAAGACGCCTCCCGCGGAGCTGTCCCTTGAGGACACGGTTCTCCTCAACGAGGTAGTCGATGATCTCCTGCTGATGGTGGTTGATCCAGCCAGCGACGGCGAGGATGAAGAACTGCCAAGGGGGAAGTGTGCTCATAGCGGGCGATGGTAATCCCGCGACTGCCAAGATTGCAAACCGTTGCCTGCGCCGTGGTTACGGTCCGGTCGAGTTTTTGGACAGGACGAGCAACAGTGAAAATGCTCTAGAATCCGATGAGGCCTGAAAGTGCCACTATATTATGCGGGATCCAGCAACTCGGGAATTTAGACGAAAATCCGGGTCAAAAGACTCCGTCCTTGCTGGAAAAGACTTTTCGACCCCCTACATAAGTTGCCAGGGGATGGATGGAGCGAATCTGTTCTTCCGGAACGGTCAGGACGTCCTGGGACAGGATGAGAAAATCGGCCAGCTTGCCTGCCTCGATAGAACCTTTCACCTTTTCTTCATAAGTCATGTAGGCGTTATTAATGGTGGATACGCGGAGAGCCTCTTCTCGGCTGATCTTCTGCGGGGCGCCCGCTAGTTTTCCGTCCACCGTTTTGCGGGTCACATAGAAGTAGATATTGACGAAGGGATTGTTGGTACCGGCTGGCCAATCGCTCCCGGTGCTAACAACCAGATGATGATCCAGCAGTTCGCGCATGGGCACCGCCCGTTCGGCCCGCTCTTTTCCCCAGCGGCGAATCATCGTATCCGCTTCGGTGTAGGGCTGGAATTGTGCAGAGACCAGTATCCCCAATCGCGCCATCCGCTCCATTTGATCCGGATGCACCATGGGGGCGTGTTCCACAATCCACCGCTTGTCGCGGATGGAACTCTGGCGGTCCGCTGCCTCGTAAGCGTCCAGGGCCAGATCCAAGGCTTTATCCCCCTGTATGTGGGTCGAAGGCCGCCAACCGTATCGATTCATTGTCAGAACTGCTTGGCGGAATTTTTCAGCCGTGACGCGTGGCGCGGTAACGTTACCTTGGGGCGCATCCACATACGGCTCCCGCATGTAGGCGCCACTGTTCGCAGTACCATCCACGGAAAACTCGGCAACACAATCCAGGCGGAGCCAGTGATCCCCGAACCCAGGACCCACGCCCCAAGGACTCAGTATCTGCTCCATTTTATCGGCGTCCTCCGGAGCCGCCAACAATCCCATGCTGACGCGCATTGTCAGCTTCCCTTCACGCCAGAGACTCCAATAGGCGCGCATGGCTTCGGGGGTAAGCGAAATATCCCGGATACTGGTTAAGCCCATCGCGTTTTGCTGTTGCTGCATCTGCAGAATCAGCTCTTTGCTCTCCTCTTCGGTAAGCGGGGGGATTAGCTTGGCGGCAATCGCAGTAAATACGCCCGTACCCCGAAGAATACCGGTCGGTTCTCCAGTGGGATCTTTCGGAACGGGAAATCGTCGGTATCCTACCACGAAAAATTCCGTCTCCCGGCCGACCCCGGCGGCTTTCAGAGCCGCAGTGTTCAAATACGCCTCCCCTCCTGACCGGAATACTACGACGGGATGATCCGACGAGATCTGATCGAGTTCTTGCCGGGTAGGCCCCCGTTTCTCCGGGAACTCCCTTTCACTCCAGCCGCCGATGTTCGTGAAGACCGTTTGGCCTGGCTGGGCATTTGCCACGGCTTGTCGAAGCCGATTCAACATCTCTGCTAACGACGGAACTCCCAGCAGACTGATACCTCGCAACAGCCTTTCTCCAGCCCTGTACTGATGGTTGTGGTTATCCATCAAGCCTGGAATCACCGCGGAACCGCGCAGGTCGGTCAGGCGCGTGTTGGAGCTTGCCAGAGCCCGCACTGTGGCATTGCTGCCCACTGCCAAAAACTGGTCTCCTTTGACGGCGAATGCTTCCTGGATACTGAATGCGGAGTCAACCGTAATAATTTTCCCGTTGTAGAAAATCTCGTCCATCACTATCGCAGGCACTTGTTGGCCGAATAGATCACCTGTCGCCAAAGACATGCATGCAACCACTAACAGCCCAAAGCGCATAATCGCCCTCCTTACGATGCAGGCAAGCTTCTGGGAGCTGAGTATTCTTTTTCTCTCAGAATTTCCTGAAAAAATACATCCGTTCAATTCCATCTTCCCCATTCGCTCAAAAGCATACGCCGACTGCTCCCTCGAATCAAGCTGAATCGCCCATGCCTGTCGTTGGATAGCACCGCGACTCGTTTTTGGCCTTTGCTGACGTGGCGTACAGGCAACCAATCAGAAAAGCGACATCAGTTTTAGTGCCAAAGCGTGACGAGATTCTTGTACATAAAGTACAAAGAAACTAGGACCAACATCACAAGAATCGTATTGGTGAACCACCCGTTCCTATACTTTCCCATTAGTTTGCGATCATTTGTCAGAAGCAATAACGGTAACGCCAATACCGGTATCACCACAATCACGATTGAACTAATCGTCAGGACAAGCCAAACCGGGCTCGCATTCGTGAACAGTATGTAGAGCGGCGAAAACGACCAGAACACGATCGCCCAACGGAAAAGCGGATCATTCCTTGCCGGTGCTCGTTTGTTTCCTTTTTCTGTAGCAGCTTTTTTCAATGAGGGAATGTAACTGCGGCAAATATCCGTAAAGATCAGCGCATAACCTGTCGTTGCCCCAACGTAGGTGGAAAACGTGGCTCCCCCTAAACCCAGAGCGAAAATAAGCAGCCCTACTGCTCCTTGCGACTGTGAAAAGATTCGAACTAGCTGCTCCGGTCCCTCCAGTTTTATCCCAAGGGGGTGCACAGTGCCTGCCGCGGCTATTTGCAGCAGCGCTCCCATCAAGAAGAGACACACGACGCCAAATCCGAGATCGAAGCGCTGCTGCTTCATATAGGAAACATCTCGCCAACCTTTTTCATACATGAAGTAGGGATACGTAAGGTTTGTCATCGATCCGGCTTCGGTGCCAACGAGAGCCATCAACAATAGCGTGGAGCTGTAAAAGCCAGTCGCACCAGGAATTGTCGGAACGAACGTACCGTGCAAAATGCCCGTTGGATCGGGGTGTGACAGGGAGGCTGCAATCATCAGGGAAATACCCATGGCAGCGGCCAGCACCTTACTGAAGGACTCGAGTATCGGATAACCGCCCCAGACCATCATCACGAATCCGGCCCCCATAAAGAAGATGGACCATATGGCGCTGCTCCAGTGTGTCGGCAAGGGAAATAGCAAATCCCCTACAGTGCCCATCAGGAGAATCAAGTAAAGGTTGGATAAATGACGAAAAAGAATCAACGCAGCGAATATGATCCAGATGATCCAATTCCCCAAGCGTCCATATCCCTGCAGCAGGGTTTCACCGGTGACGAGCACATACTTCGCCGATGTGCTTACCCAGACGTAACGGAAGACCAATGTAACGCCCAAAGCCCAGATCAGTGCATACTGGTAATCGGCGCCCGCGGCGGAATTAGACACAATGTCTCCCGCTCCCATGACTGTCAGCACGTACACCAGACCGGGACCAATGGATTTGATTCGGTTGGTTAACGATGGTGTGGGTAGCGCGGCTGCCTGCGTTGGGGCTGCGACGGAAGCCACTGTCATCGCCGCCTGCTCTGGATCCGATGCCATTGCTGGTCCTTACAATATCCCTCGAGTCAGACTGGAACGACAAAAAAGAATCGAGGCATAGGGTTTACCCGCTAGCTGATATTTCTCAACACTGCTTCCAATCCTCTGGAATCACGAACAGTGTCTAGATTGACGCGTGCGACGACTTCGGCAGGAACTCCGCAGCGCGGCGGAAAGGGCGTCGGCGGAGCCGGCTTCGTGAGGTCCAAGATCATCTTGGTCTCCATCACCTTCTGATGGCGGTCGGCCACCTGCTCATCTCTATGCAGATCATAGCTGTTGGGGAGTAAGTGGCTCCCGAGGGCATAAGGAATAATGGCCAGGTCTCGATCCGCCTGAAAGCGCGTGCACATGCACCACAGCACATCCACATCATCAAAGACGTCGACGTCATCGTCGACAATGAACACGTGCTTAATCAAAGCATCCACCGCAAAGGCGGCGAAGGCGGCCTGCTTGGGCTCACCGTCTCTCGACTTCTTCAACGCGATATAAGCATGGCTCCGACCCATCCCTGAGACTGGCAGATTGACCATTGTCACCGATGGCACCGCTTGCTTCACGCGCCGGAAGAGGCTCCCCATGCGTGGCAGAGCACCGAGGCAGGTATGTTCGAGATGAGCATTGAAAACCGTTTGAAAGATTGCATCCCGGCGCATCGTGATCGCCGTAATTTTTATGTAGGGCATGGGACCGACGCCAGTGTAGTAACGCGGATATTCACCGAACGGTCCCTCCTGACGCATCGTTTTGACGTCCGTATCGATGATTCCCTCAATCACGAGCTCCGCGCGGGCCGGCACCATTAAGTCGACGGTCTCGGCAGGCGTCAGCTCTAAAGGCTCGTCCAGCAAGCCTCCACACGCCTCCAACTCGCCGCCGATCCCTGCCAGCTTGGAAACCGCGGCCATCAGAAAGGCCGGGTGATGACCGATCACAACAGCCACTTCAAGAGGCTTGCCCAATTCCCGCATCCGGCGGAGGATGTAGCTTCCGTGATGTGCGGGATTGCTCATGAAGCCGATCTCTCTCGAGTTCTGAACCTCATGCCGGTAAATCCCGGCGTTGATCTTGCCGCTGTCCGGATCGCGCAGCAGGGAGACGCCGGCATCGATGTAGTAGCCTGAATCGAGCTCATTGTGCCAGACAGCCGGGAGCTTGCCGAGATCGATCTGGTCCCCTTTCCAGATCACTTCTTTTACGGGGGCGCTCTGGCGACTGACCTCCGCTGGTGGAATGGCCTTGGCTTCCCGCTTGGCATATTCAGGGACCATTGTTTTAACGGTCGCATCGATGCTGAGCGCTAGCCGGTCGTAGCTCCCGCAAAGATTTATCAGCACCGGGAACTTCGAACCCTTCACGTTGGTGAACAGGACTGCCGGGAATTCGGGATAGCGGGGATCCTTTCTAATCTTTTCTATGAAGCCGGTAATCTCCCACTTGCGGTCGACCTCTTGTTCGACCACCTTGATGTGGTTGGGACGCTTCTGAAGAAGCTCCTGTAAATAACTTCTCAAATCCTCTCCCATAGCTCCTATCTCCTCATTGGAACCGGAATTTTCGATTTTTGCCTTCGAGCGAGCTTACCCAATTCTCCCATGAGATAAACCGGAATTTCCCGTATGGCCTCCCGACTGCGGCAATTGTACACCCGTTGGCCTGAGTTGGAGCCGCTTGAATCCCATGTCTCCTCTCAGGAGGCAGCACTGCCGCCTCCAGGTGAAACAATACCGCCGATTCCCACTTTCCCAGGCGGTTGATCCGACACCCCACCGCCCCTCACCTATTCGTTGATCAACTTTGTTGTCCGCAGCCTCCGCCTATCCGTCAGGCACCGGTAAGGCAGCAATCCTCAGCACCATCGCTCCAAACAAACGTCGCGTCAGATGGCTCTCTGCCAGGAGAAACCAATAGTACCGGGCGTGCTTGACCAATCGGCCGCCGGTTTTAACCAGTCGCTGCTGCAAGCTGGTCAAAGACCAGTTTCCGATTCTCTGTGGCAGCACCAGCCGCCGCCACAGGTTACCCAGATTGTAGGCAATGAGGGTCAACCACAGCCGCACCTCGTTGGATCGGAACCGGTGACAACTGAGCCGCGTCATCTTCACCGCCTGCTTGCCTTCCTTGATCCACTGCTCGGCAGTGCCCCTCTTGTTATAGAATCGCACCACCGCTCGGCTCGGCAAGGTCAGGTTCGTCACGATGAATCCCACTCGCGGGAACAACTCCCCCGTATGATGCTCTACCTTCGCAACCACCCGTCGGGCCATCTTCCAACTCTCGGCTTGATTGGATAAGGGCGAAGGCTCCATCGAATCCTGCGTAGACTTTGGTTGGTTTGGAGACCGAAGTCCGCGGGAGAAAGGAGCCTTCATGAGGATTGTAGGATGTGATTTTCACCCCAGTTATCAGCAAATCGCCGTTCTTGATACAGGGACAGGTGAAGTGGAGGAACGAAGTCTGACCCATGCCAATGGGGAGGCCGAAAGGTTCTACCGCGATTTACTCAGAGGGACTTTGGTAGGAATGGAAGCGGTGGGCAACTCGCAGTGGTTCGTTGGGTTGCTGGAGCGGTTGGGCCATGAAGTGTGGATCGGAGACGCGGCGCAGATCCGAGCCAGCTATGTACGCAAACAGAAGACCGACCGCCGGGATGCAGGACACATCCTGAAGTTGCTGGTGGAGGGTCGATTTCCGCGCATCTGGACACCGAGCACACAGATGCGAGATCACCGGCAGTTGCTGATCCACCGGCACAGGCTGGTGCAGTTGCGGACGCGGGTGAAGAATGAGTTGCAACACCTGGCGTTGAACCAAGGGGTGCAACGGAAGCGGAAGCTGTGGACCGCCCAAGGCCGGGCAGAACTGGAATCCCTGAGCTTGGAACGGTGGGCGTCCCAGCGACGACAGGATCTGCTGCAGGTATTGGCGATGCTGGAGGAGCAAATCGAGTCGTTGAACCAAGCCGTGGCGCAGGTTGCGGACTCCTATCCCGAAGCTCAGTTGCTGAGGACACAACCAGGGGTTGGTCCGGTAACAGCCTTAGCCTTCCTGCTGACCATCGGGGATGTGCGGAGGTTTGCGCGGAGTAAGCAGGTTGCCAGCTACCTCGGCCTGATTCCGCGAGAACGCTCCTCCGGCGGCAAGCAGCGGATGGGGCGCGATCAGCAAACCGGGCAACCGACTCTTGCGCACGCTGCTGGTCGAGGCGGCGCAATCAGCCGTACGGTTTGATCCCGCGTTTCGCAGAGAGTATCTGCACCGCTGCCACCGGAAACATCGTGCAGTCGCCAAGGTGGCTGCGGCACGCAAGTTGGCGGTACGGCTCTACTGGATGCTACGCACCCAGACGCCGTACTCGAACCTGTTCACAACGAGAGCAACCTGATCTGTACCATGGTCGGCTCTGCCTGACCGTTGGCTTGAATAGGCGCTCTCGCACCCGGTACAGGCCGGGTGTCCGGATAGAAGAATCATGGCCGTAATTAATGGCCGTATCGATGGCTGGTGGAACTCGTTCCACCCATTGTGATTCCAGGATGTCCCGCATGCGGCCTCGGTCTCCAAACCCCTGGCACGTGCGGGCTGCCCAGCGCAGCTCTCAGGCACTCTTTTGCCTTGACATCGCCTTCGTCCTTATCGATGGTACAGAAAGCCCTTGTACTCCACCAACGGTTTCTTGCCGGGCCTTCCCACCGGACGTTTCAGCAACTCCTCAATGTCCTGCTGCAGAATGTCGTTGGCCGGTATGCGGATGGCGTACCTCACGCTCCGCTCTTCCAACGTTTCGTAGACCTCCGGCTTGGCGAAGGCCGCGTCAGCCCGAAACGCGACTTCTTTCCCCATCAACTGCTGGCGTTCGATCTCCGGTAGCAAAAACTCTTCCCATCCCTCCGCACTGTGAACGTTGCCCGGACGGAGCTTGGCCGCCAGACAGTCGCCGTCTCGATTGAACAACAGCAGCGGGTGATAGCAGGTGGACTCGAAGTGCCCATTATAGGCGCTCTGTTCCTGCTCACCGTAGACCGGGATCTCAGTCGAGTCCATGTCCAGCACGGTTCGGTACGGCGAACCCAACGCTTCTGCCCTGCCGATCAGTTCCCGGTTCAGCCTTGCCAGCCTTGCGAAGTTCTCCTCCTCAGCCAGCAACTCCGTCTCAAAGGTTTGCAACCGGGATGGCAGTGCTGCCCCTCGATCCCAATTCTTCTCTGAACCGATTAGCCGGAAGGTCGGATCTTGGGAGAGCTGCTCGGCATCGTTCACATCCTCGTATCCAGCCAAGCGACTGTACACGGACTGCCGTAGCAGGTCCGCGAGAGGTAACCGTGTGTTCTTCCCCCGAAGATCGGCTAGGTGCTGCTTGATGAGTTCACCGAATCCCAAGCGTTCGTCCAACTCCCGCACCAGAATCAGTCCACCGTTGGAAGTCACCCGCGATCCCTGAAACGCGACCCGCAAAAACCTGTTGAACGACAGTTGAAATGACTGTTTTCCGCTCTCACCCACTGGGTTTACACCTCCGGAAAGCAATGCCGATGCTCGAACCCGCATCAATATTGATGGTGGAGGTTAGTCGAGGGTTGCTTCTACGATTTCAAACTGGAAATGCGGGATAAATACTGCAGTCGGAGTACTGGTTTTCGATGAGGGTATCCAGAAACTGGCCGCTTTTGCCGTTGTAATGCAATCGGTCTTCGTCCCGCAAGGTACAGCCGCAGCCCATGAAGCCAATTACGAAGCGCAGCGGCCCGCATCGCAAGACTCGAGCGCCTACCACAGACGACCGTCGCCCGTTGGCGAGTATGGTTGGATCGTTCTCAGATCTACGGCATCGACCATCCGCCTCGGAGCTTTAGCCAAAGCAGGAAACTCTAATGGTGGCAAGGGCTTGGTGGCGTCGAAGATGAGTTTCGTTTCCATGTTGCCCTTTTCCATGCGGTTCAAACCGTATGCGGTGGGGTTCAGGTGTGAACCAAGCGTATTCGGAATAATAACCAAGTCCCGGTCCGCTTGGAAGCGCATAGCCAGAGCCCAGAGCACATCGGGTTCATCAAAAACGTCAATGTCATCGTCCACAACAATAGCGTGCTTAATCGCGGATTCGGTAACAAAGGCAGCCATAGCCGCTTGCTTGGGTTCTCCCTCAACCCTCTTCTTCAGCGAAATGTACACATGGGAACGTCCCATGGCGGAAAGAGGGAGATTCACTGCCGTTACGCTGGGCACAGAATCCCGAACGCGCCGGTACAAGCTTCCGAGACGAGGTACAGCTCCAAGAATGTGGTGCTCGGGGTGGGCGTTAAAGATCGTCTGGTATACGGGGTCTTTTCGCATTGTGATGGCGGTGACTTCCATAAACGGCTGGTCACCTTCCTTGTAGTAGTACCTAGGCCACTCGCCGTACGGCCCTTCAAACTGCCGTTTGTTCGGCGGAATAAAGCCCTCGATAATGATTTCGGCTCCTGCTGGAACCATCATGTCAATCGTTTCGGCAGGTACCATCTCCAGGCCCTCCCCCAGGTATGCACCTGTCACTTCGAGTTCCTTCCCTACGCCTGGAATTTTCGCTACCGCCGCCACCAGTAGTGCCGGATGATGCCCCACCACGAGATAACAAGGCGTCGGCTCGTTATGGTCTTCATACTCGGCTCTCACGTAATTGCCATGATTGGCTGCGTTAATCATTACTCCGAGCTGATGCTTCCCCTGCTTCTGGTGGCGATAGATGCCAGCGTTATACTGGCCGGTCCCTCGCTCTTTCATCACGAGTGGTGCCGCATCTATGTAGCGCCCAGCATCGAATTCGTTGTGCTGAATGATAGGCAAAAGGTCGAGATCAGCGTCTTTGCCCTTTAAGATAACTTCCTTCACTGGCGCTTTGGATTTACTCACTTCTTTCAAGGGCAACGGCTTCATCTCCCGCGCGGCAAGCACCTTCACCACTTCTTGAATGGAGTCGGACCCTAGTGCCAATGCCATCCTGTCGTAAGAGGCGCCAAGATTGATGATGAGTGGGAATTCCGATCCCTGGATCTTCTTACAGTACAGCAAAGGATACTTCCCTTCCTTCTCGAGCTTTTCGACAATCGCGGTCGGCCCGCAACGCCAGGGAAGTTCTTCCTTGACTGTCACAATGTCTTCCGGTCTTTTTTTTACCAGCCATTCCAAATAGCTTCTGAGATCTTGTGCCATTTGAATCCCCCTCTTTTTTAATTATTATCTGGCAGCCCGTTTTCCCGTAGGCTCCGGCATGGCTTAGGTCAGTTCGAAGAAGCAGGCCATTTCCGCCTTTGCCAACGATCCAAGCAGGTATTGAAGTGTTCCGCGAGAATCCAATCCGGCTTCAACTCGAAGACTTGTTGAGCGGTCCAGAGCCTCTTACGCTTTTGGGTCGTCGAGCGTGAGCTCGTCCTTCCAACGTTGTCATGATCCGCGGCCCGGATGCGCTTCACCACGTGTATAGAGTCCGTCTGTGGATTTCCCAGACCATCGAGCCAAACTTTGTCCTGCGGCCAATCGTGTCAACAACCAGGGTGTCTCCGTCCCACCGGCCAATCGAGTACCACATATCTGGGCAGATCCTGGGCCTCCGGGAATGGCCTCTCCCATTCGTCCAGATGTGGCGAACAAAGCGACCTCACTCGAAGAGCATGAGCACCCATCACTGCTGTCCGGTTAACGCTCGGCACACAGGGTACAACCAATTGATATAGTGAGCCTTATTGCTCGTTTTTTCTTGCCGCGATTTGAACACGAATTTGCTGGAAACGCCGGTTTGGAGACGGTCCACAATGGGGCATGAATTCTGGCCGCACCGTGTTCTCCCAATTGATTGGCTTCCTTCCCGATCGAGAATTTCGTCGTTGTGTCCACCGGTACCATGGCGACCGCCGTCTTCGGGAGTTCTCCTGTTGGGATCAGTATCTGACGATGGCTTTCGCTCAACTGACCTACCGCGAGAGTTTGCGGGACATCGAAGCCTGTCTCCGTTCGCTGCACGGCAAACTTTACCATCTGGGGTTCCGCAGTCGGGTCGCCCGCTCGACGCTGGCCGACGCCAACGAGTCGCGCGACTGGCGCATCTTTGTCGACTTCGCTCAAGTGTTGATCGGCATCGCCCGGCCCTTGTACGCGCACGATCCCCTCGGCGTCGATCTGGATCAGAGTCTCTATGCGCTGGACTCCACCACCATCGACCTCTGTCTCTCGCTGTTTCCCTGGGCGAGATTCCGCCAGCACAAGAGCGCTGTCAAACTGCACACGTTGCTGGATCTGCGCGGCAACATCCCCACGTTTCTCCACGTCACCGAAGGGGCGATGCACGATGTCAACCTCCTCGACGAGTTGCTCCCCGAAGCCGGCGCCTTCTACGTGATGGATCGCGCCTACCTCGACTTCGAGCGCTTCTTCCTGTTCACCCTCTGCAGCGGCGGGCGTCTGCTCCGGGAGCTCAGCCGCAGCTATCTGACCCTGGTGCAAGACACCACGCGCGTGATGAATCGGCTGGAGGCCATCTACCGCAGCCGCGGTCTCCGCGCGAGCGGCCGGCGCGTCTATTCGCTCCGCTCCCGCGCCGAGTACCTGGAACAACTGACCGAACGAGGCGCGCGGCACCGCGCCCGGCTGCTCTACCAGCAACTCAACGGCCTGCTCACCCTGCGCCGGGAGGCGCGTCAGGCGCTGCTGGCGGAGAATCGCAAACACCCGGCCCATCGGGTTCTGCTCAGCATTCCGGGCTTGGGGCCGATCCGGGTAGCCCTGCTGCTGGCCCGGATCCACACGCCCCACCGCTTTCGCACGAAGCGCCAACTGTGGGCCTACGCCGGCCTGGGCCTGGTTACGCACTCCAGCGCCGATTATCACGTGGTGGACGGCCGGCTGGAAAGAACCCGCCAGGCGATCGCGGTGCGGGGGGTGAACTGGAATCACAATCATGCTCTGAAAGAAATCTTCAAGAGTGCGGCGCTGCGCGCCAGCCGCCTGCCCGGTCCCTGGAGGGAGTTCTTCACCTCGCGGGTCGCCCAGGGCATGCGACCGGAACTGGCTCGCCTCACCCTGGCGCGCAAACTCGCCGCCCTCACCTTGAATCTTTGGAAGAAAGGAGAACGCTACGACATCCAGAAACTGAGCGCGCCAGCAGCGTAACCGTCTCGGGACGATGCCCCCGGCCTCTCCCGGTCTTCTTCGCCGGGCCGTGGTCCACACCTTCCCGAGACGCCGGGTTCGAGGGAGAGTCTCCAGGAACTCGCTAGGCTCGCTCCCGCTCCGGCGGGCGAGTCTCTGTTTCAACTCTAGGCCCCCTCGGAGAACCCCAAAAAGCGGTAGGCCTCGAGTCTCCGATAGAGCCATGGTTCCCCTTTCCGAACCGTTGCGGCTTGCGTCGCGTCAGGAAGTCCGGATGCCGTCACAGTTCGTTCATGAAGATTCCTAACAGGGTGCCGTTGTGCATCGCACTGAACCAACAATCACAGGGGCTGGATGCCGAGAGAAGAAACCGGCTCCCGAGTCCAGGGAGAAGAATTTCTCTTGACATCCCCTTTCATAGAACAAGCTCCCTAAAGGATCGCCCGCATGACAGGATTTTGGATAGCATGTTGTCCTTGGAAACACCCGTTTCACTTTCACTTCCGGGTCCACCTTTCCGTTTCGGCTGGAAGCGCCTGTGGCTTAAAGGGTGTGTCTGCGACTATTTCTAAAACGCAACATGACCCCCCTAGAAAATCTCCGGGAAGTAATAAGTCATCACGCCGTTGATTCGCTTGTCGGTGACGATCAGTTCTTTGTGCTTCGGGTTCAGGGTAATTCCGCGCACCTGTTCCAGCAGCACATTCGGGCCGCCGATACGGTAGATCGGGCGCGCGTCGCCCCGCGCGAACAGGTCCCACACCCCTACGAAGTTATCCGGGCCGCCGAGTTCCTCGTTGGTCCGAATACCGGCGACGATCAAGCCCCTCGTAGGCTGCACGGCGATCGGCCCCATGAATCGTTGCAATTCGGTATTCGGTCCCGCGATCACCCATTTCGGCTCGTCGTTTCCGGAGGCTGTCCGGTCGAAAATCTGGAACCGCCCGGTGTACCCGCCTCCCGCTCCTGCCACGACCAGCAACTCATGGACCGGGTCGGCGGCGACCACCAGAGCCCCTAGATCCGGATTCGGACCCAGAACGCGCTTTGGAGCCACATTCCCCTGGGCGTTCCCATCAAACACCAACAAACGATCTCTTTGCGGAATTAGGATTTCGTTGTTGACCACGTCCAGCATTATCTTGTCCGTGCTGTTCAATTGGGTTCTTGAACCCTGGATGATCCGGATGGGAGCCACTTCTCCATCCGAGTCCCCCCGGAAAATCTGAATCGCCTGCGCGTAGAAGTTCGGCACCAGGATGAGGTCCCGGATATGGTCGTAGGCGATGCCGTGGGTCGAGCGGGTTAGGAGCGTCTTCTGTCCCGCGATGGCGCGAACCGGAGCAGCATTTCTATCCGCCAGCCTGGCGAAGATCGCAATCTGCGGATGGGACACTCAGTTGGGCACCAGAATCTGATCGCGCCGCGAGTCATACGCCGGCGCATAGGCGTTGCCGATATTGGGCGTTCCCGTATTAAGCGGGGCGCTGCGGACCACTCGCAGTGGGGCCACGTCGCCCGACGCCGTGGCGGGGTATACTGTGGCCGTATGGTTCCCGAAGTTCGCCACCCACAGCTCGTCGTGTTCCCAGTCGTAGAAGACGCCCGTAGGGCTCTTGATCATGCTCCGGGGGCCTTTGATCACCCGCTTCGGAGCCGTGTCTCCGCTCGCCTCCACGTCGAAGACCAGGATCGAGTCGCCCGTGTCGTTCGCCACGAAAATCTCCCCGCGCCTCGGGTCCACCGCCAGTGCCGTCGGCCAGTTCAACTGTGTCCGGGGACCCTCGATCACGCGGATCGGGGCAACGTCGCCGTGGGCGTCCCGCGGGTATACCGTAATGGACGGTGGCAAGAACTTGCCGGTGCCGGGAACCGTAGCTTCGCGTCCCAGCGGCCAGTTTGGTTTGCTCGGCAGGTCGTAATATCCTTTTGGATCTAGGTGCCCTGCCTCGGAAGCGGCGGACCGGTCGTGTTCGGCGACCGCACCGAAATTGGATACAAACAGCAAATCTTTCGTCGGGTCAATCGCAATCCCGTGGGGATCCGCTAACAAGGTTTTATTTCCCTGAAGCAGGCGGATCGGGGGGTCGTCTTCTTTGGCCGTCTTCTGAAATACTGAGACCGCGCTGGCCTCCTGGACCGTCAGAAATAGTTCCTGGTGAGCCTCATCCACAGCAATCCCATAGGTGGTGTGCGGGGTTTTTATGACCCGGTCAGGAGGAATATTTCCCCGAGCGTTCCGCGAAAAGATAACCAGCCGGTCCACCGTGTCGTTGTTGACCGCATAAATATCGCCGGTGGCCTGGTCCACGTAGACGCCACACTGATACTCGATCCAGGTATTGTGCCCGCCAATCTTGCGCTTCGGCTCGCTAAAGGCGGCGGTCGGCGGTGTGTTGGTTGTGCGGTCATAGGTGAGGATGCTGAACGTGCTCTCGTCCGTCATGACCACTTCATCATTCTTCAAATCAACCGCCACCGAACTGTAGGAGGGGTAGTGGTCCTTGATCATCCGCACGGGCGCCCGCCCGTTTACGGCGGCCACTTCCTCAGGCGTCGGTGTCGGAGCTTGCCCTTGTCGAGCTGGGACGTCTTGTTCCTGTTGTCCCTGGAGGAGTGCCGTGAAACTCGTACTTGCACTGGCCGGAACCCACTCGCACATCTCCCCATCTGCCCATGCTGGCAGCCGCTGGATGGAAACCAACTGTGGCCCCCCGATCGGACGGCGTGCTGCTTGCTTTGCCCCACCCTTCATCTCTCCTTGGGGGACCGGCCAAAGTAAGATCATCCAACCGCCGATCGCAGCTATGACTGTCAGGACCACGACGAGCCCTTGCCCTTGTCTCAACTGGATCCGTTTCGCGTTCATTGGTCATGCACCTCCCGGAAATTCCCGTCAAACAATTTCCCGACGAACCCTGAGACAAATATTCTAGCACTAAAAAAAAGTAAATACCCACCAAAACTAAGGGTATTTGTTTAGCGTGCCAGTGGGCGTGGAGTCGTCAAATCCAACACCCGTGGTCGAGGCGAACAGAGCAGGCGCTCCAGCAGGGGCACAACGGGCCGCTGGTGCTGGCGGCACGTTTCGAGGATGCTGAGCAAGATGCTTTGCGTGCGGGCTCCGTTCGCCGTGCGGTTTCCTCCCCAGACCTTCCGCGTGACCACCATCGGACGGATGGCCTGTTCGGCCCGCCAGTTGGTGGCTTCCAATCCGGGACAGTACAGGAAGGTAAACACAGCCTCCCGTTCCCGCACGAGGTGGTTCCGCAAGCGCCGGTTGGCGGGCGAGCGCGTGCGCCTCTGCAACACGCGATCCAGCCGCGCTTCTAGTTGTCCTCGGGCCACTGCCACCCCGTGCGGGCTGAGCTGGCCCCGGTCGCGGCGGTCCCGCAGGTCGAGAGACGATTGCAACAGGGTTTGGACTGCACGCGGAAACTGTGCCCCGTTGGTTCCCGCCACCGGGATCATCTCCCGACAGCGGCGCAGCAGGTGGGCCAAGCAGGTCGGGTGCAGAGCCTTCCCAAACTGCCGATAGACACCCCAGCCATCGCGCACCAGAAATCCGTCAAATCCCTCTCCCAGAACCGCCGCCGCTTGCTCGAACCCGCGCCCCGGCTGAATCGCATAGACCGTCATCGCGGGACTGCTGAACGCCCACATCCACCACAGTTGCCCGCCCACCTTCCAGCCGGTCTCATCCGGCGTCACGCTGAGTTCGGCCCGAATCCGTTTCCGCAGCCCCTCATACGTCGGTCCGGCTTTCTTCGCCACTCGCTCCATCGCCTGGCATAAACCGCCTCGGCTCACCCGCAGCCCCCAGCCTTGTTCCAGCACGCCGTCTTGCCATAGGGCAGTCCCAAACCTTTATTCAGTTGCGTAGCCAGCGCCACCGCCCGCGGCCCCACCTGCGACGCCGCACTCCCCACCGCCTGAGAACTCTGTCGCCGATGTCGACCTTGCACCCGCTGCCGGCAGCGCCGACAACGACCGTGGTGAATCCGAAACTCGATCCGCTCGACGCGTGGCGAGGGAATCTCGGTTTGATACTGCGATACGACCCCGGTCTCCTCCACCTCGCCCCCGCAGTGCGGACAGTGCGTCGGTAGGGGAACTTCCACCCCCTCGTCCACCACCTCGGGAATCTCCCGCCGACTGCGCGGGCCGTACTCCTGGCCTGCCTTCCGTCCTGGTGTTTGGGGATTCACCTTGGGTTGTCGCCGTGAGAACGCCGCCGCCTGTCGTTTGGCCGCTCGCAGTGCCTCCTCTAAGGCCCGCCCCAGACGCTCGTTCTCCGCTCGGAGCCCCTCGATCTCCCGTTCCAAACGAGCCATCTTTTCGGATTCGTTTCCCTGATCCACATCGTTCGGTTAATCGCTCTCCCCCACAACGCAACTCCATTCCCATCCTTCCGATCACTTGTGCCTTTACGCTAAACAAATACACTCTGCCGTCAACTCCTTCGCAGTAGTAATTTCAGCCTTTCCGATTTTCTGGGCACGAAGCGCATAGTTGCGATCCAAAAGACCGCCCCTTCCGCCATAGATTAGGAATCGGACGGACCAAAACACAAAGAGTCGAAATGCCAACTTCGCTTCCTTTACCGAGAACTTACGCAACACGGCGAACATGAGTGGTCGGATTTGCTTGACCCGAAGGTCTTTGATGATGGTGGCTAGATGCTTCTTGGTACTGGTTCCATATTCATTCCACTTCTTGTGCTCTGGATTGAACAAGGCAGCATAATCGTTCGCCCCTTCCGCCAATTCTTCAAGAAACTCCAATGAACGATTTTGGCTGTTCACTGTTTGCTTCATCTCGTCGAGCGGTGGTTTGCCACCTTGACCGAGCGCCCACTGCGTCGCGGCGTGCATCGCAGCACCCAGGAACTGCAGAAGGCTCTCGGCCAGTACGTGAAAACTTATAACCGGGAACCCCAACCGTTCGTTTGGACCAAAACCGCCGACGAAATCCTGGCCAATGTCGCCCGATTTTGTCAGCGAATTTCTGACTCAGGACACTAGTTCCCAAAAGACATCCGCCTGCGGACTAACTCGCCTGAAATCCGCTTCAACGATCGCTTCGAAACCACCAACATCCGAACCTCGCACTGCCCTTACTCACCCACAGCCGCGCGCGTAAGCAAGAGTCATACGCTTTACGAAGGGCGCCGAACTTCCAGCCCGATCCTTCCCAGTCGCGGCTTGATTTTATTTCCATCCAGACTTTTTCCTCCGTGATACAATTGCTGTTAAGAGGTGAGAACCACACTGCAGCGTATATCTGTATAATGCGTCGCAGGAGAGGGAGGCTACGATGCAGACTCGAGTATCTTTTCGATTGGTAGGTGCTTTATGCGTGATCCTGTTCGCTGCGCCAACTATTCTGTGGGGGCAGACAGGTGATTCTCCGTGGGAGCACTATACCCAGGCGGAAATGGAAGCCAATGAGCAAGCTTCTCTTCACGGCGGTTCTCCTTTGCTTGGATTTCCTCAACCCGATTCTGCGGAATCGGCCCGAGAACTGCTGCTTCAACTTTCAACTACAGCTAGGACACCCTCGCGGAATCTTTTGATCCACTCAATCCTTGCGGGCGTCGCGGTGCCGGTCTTTACGCCCGTGGCTCTCGCCCAGACTACGGCGAGACCGCCGGGCTTGTCCGGCATTTGGATGCGCCGACGGGGGCCAGGCGAGGGCCCAAGCTGGTTTGGCACGGAAGTCCCTCCAATGCTGCCCCCGGCGAAGCGAATCTACGACGAGCACCGCGGGGGGGGGCAGATCCCGGATCAGGACCCGGGACTCGACGAGTTGGACCCGCAGATTTATTGTCTGCCGCACGGCTTCCCTCGGGCCTTGACCCAGAACTATCCGTTTGAGATCGTGCAGACCCCCGAGGTGGTTTACATGCTCTTCGAGACGAGGTGGATGACACGTCGAATTTACCTTGACGGGCGGAAGATGCCGGAGAATTATCCCACCTCCTTCATGGGATTATCGACCGGCAAGTATGACGGGGACACGCTGGTCGTCGAAACGGTCGGCCTCAACGACTTGACCTGGATAGATACCCGAGGGGTTCCACATAGCGACGCTCTGCGCGTTACGGAGCGCATCCGCCGCGCCAACACGACTACCTTGGAGATAGACTTCCAGTTCGACGACCCGAAAACGTTTTCCATGCCCTGGGGGGACAAGAAAACATTTGAATTAAAGCCGGACTGGCAAATCATGGAACACATTGGCAACTGCGAGGACCGTTTCCGCTACAACTTTAGAGAAAAGGTGTTTCGTGGGACAGTCCGGTGGCAGTCGCCGGAACAGGCGGAAGGCAAGCGGTGAGACGGCGACCCCGACAGGGATCTATACGGCGTGGGTCCACCGCCACGGCCTGCTGCACGAGGCGGTAGAACAGCTTGCCCCGGTTACACGACCTGCGGCGATTAAAGTAAAACGCGAACTCGTTCCCGATAGAAGTGCAGATGTTCCTGGCTTACGGCACCTTGATACGTCCCTCCCAACCATCGCTTCAGCAGCGACACTACCCGATGGACTCGGGCACACATCGTGCTTGATTGCCAGGAGGAGTTCAGTGCCGCCGGCATAGGAGAGGGCATCCTCGCTAAAATGGGTCAGCATCTCGACCGCTTCCGCGAGGGTGGCGGGCTGCTGGATTTCGAACCGGCGGAGAAGCATCATGGGCGCGATATCGCCGCGGGAGGCTTGCGCACACGCATGGCAAGACTTCCTTGCCCAATAGCTCGACGGAACCGCTCCCATTCTGTAAAGCGAAACCGTAAAAGGACGGGTGTTGGGTACCGGCACCACCTCATCATGCTCAGCATCGTGGGAACCGGCCTGGTGCGCCGCCTGGAGCGGGACCTGCGGAACTGCTGCCGTTCTTTGACTTCCCCCGGCACCTGTGGCGGAAGCTGTGCACCACCAACGTCATCGAGCGTTGCTTCGTGGAGGTGCGGCGGCGAACCCGCCCCATGGTCTGCTTCGTCAACGAACCCAGCGTGGACCGGATTATCTATGCGATCTTTAACCGCTACAACCCACAATGGAAAAATCGTACCCTCCGGGTTTTTGCACAGGCGGCTTGACATCACTTACGGGCTATTGACAAGATATTCCAAATAGTGGTATACAATTCCGACTGACCATATCTAATTCGGATAATTCGGAGGGGATCATGTCAAGGCAATCCAGGAAAGTTCGTGAGACGTTCAACCGAAGCGGTGTTTTCTGTATTGTATTCCTGACCGTCTCAACGATTGCGCTAGCCCAGCTGCCCACAGTGACGATCCTGGGCACGGTGCAGGATAGCACCGGTGCTCTCGTGCCTGACGCAGCCATAACAGTACGCAACTTGGATACCGGCCTGGCGCGCACGGGCGGGAGCGATGCGGGCGGCTCGTACCGCTTTGCAGCATTGCCTGTGGGAAGCTACGAGGTGCGAGCCGAAAGAGAGGGATTTCGTGCCGAAGTGCGCAGCGGCCTCACGCTGGCGGTGGGACAGGAAGCAGTGGTGAATTTTGCCTTACAGGTGGGAGCGGTCGAGCAAACGGTGGAGGTGACGGGAGAAGCTCCGCTGGTGAATACCACGAGCGGGTCCTTAGGCTGGCTTGTGAATGAGCAGCAAGTGGCGGAACTGCCGCTCAACGGCAGGAACTATGTGGACCTGACGCTGCTGCAACCTGGCGTGGTCAAGTTCCGGCCCGAGGGTTCCGGAGCTAGCTCGAGTGGTGGCACCGCGTTCAGCGCCAATGGTGCGCCGATCCGATCCAACCAGTACATGTTGGACGGAGCTCCGGTGGGGCTTGCTCAGGGGACGAATAGCGCATCGTCTACCGGTGCCACATTGGGAATTGAAGGGATTCGGGAGTGGCGCGTGCTTACGAACTCCTCCAGCGCCGAATACGGCATGCGGATGGGGGCTCAAATGATCATGGTGAGCAAAGGCGGAACCAACCTCTTCCACGGTTCGCTCTTTGAATATTTGCGCAACAGCGCGCTCGATGCCCGGAATTTCTTTGACTACAAGACCGCCGAAGCGCCGCGGCGTCTGCCGGCCTTTACCCGGAACCAGTTCGGCGGGTCGGTGGGCGGGCCTATCCAGAGGGACAGGGTATTTTTCTTCGCCACGTACGAAGGGCTGCGGCAGCGTCTCGGACTGACGACGATTTCCGATACGATTCCTCCATCTGCCAAGGTGGATGGGGGGCTGGTGCCGCAGATTTCCCCCACAGTTAGGCCCCTGTTGACGCTATATCCCGATCCGAATCTGTCGGGCAACCGGTTCACCTTCCCGGCAACCCAGCCAGCTAGGGAGGATTACGGACAGATTCGAGGTGACTACAACTTCTCTGACAACGATGCGTTTTTTGCCCGATTCACTATCGACGACGCAGAACTGGTAAATCCCCAGAGTTTCCCGCAGTTCACGGAAAACAATTCCAATAGGTATATGTATCTGACCGTGTCGGAAACCCATACCTTTTCGCCAGCCATGGTGGGCACGTTCCGGTTTTCTTTCAGCCAATCGAAACCGGACCAACTCCATGCTTCGGATATCAGTGGCCCAGGGTTTTCCTTTGTGGAGGGGCAGAGGATAGGCGAACTTGAGGTAGGAGGCCTTAGCGGGATGGGATCGAATGCGGGCGGCTTCGGTGGAGACGACCAGAATATCTACACTTGGAGCGCGGATCTGTTTTACACGAGAGGCCGACATACCCTGAAGTTCGGGACTCTCATCAACCGGATTGATCACCACATCGGGAATGGAGGGAACATCTTGGGGAAGGTCGCCTTTGCAAACCTCCCCTCATTTCTGGAAGGCAACCCAGACGTTTATACCGCCAATGTGCCTGGCGGTCAGACAACCAGGGACTATGTATTCTACACGCCAAGTTTTTACGTCCAGGACGACTACCGGGCTTTGCCCAATTTGACGTTGAACCTCGGCCTGCGCTACGAGTTCCATACAGACTATAAAGAAGTGAACGGCCAGGGATCGGCATTGCGAGACAACCAGCGTGATGCGGAATTTACGGTGGGGCTGCCGTTTAAGAACCCGTCGCGGAGGAATTTTGGTCCGCGGTTCGGGTTTGCCTGGGACGTGATGGGGGATGGGAACTCGTCGGTGCGTGGGGGTTTTGGTATAATGTATGAGCTCATGAATTGGGTTGGTATGCTGTCCGGTGCAGCGCCTAACACGCCACCGTTTGGGGGCAGAAGTAGGGTCACTAATCCTCCTCCTGGCAGCTTTATGCTTCCCATCGAATTCCCTTCGGGGGGTGGAAGAACTCCCGAGTCGTTCGACTTCAACGTCCAACAACCTCACATGCTGCATTACAATCTCACGCTGGAGCGGGAGTTGCCCGGGAATATGGCGGTGACGGTGGCCTACGCAGGTTCCCGGGGGTTCAATCTCGCCACGAGCGTGGACGGGAATCCGGCGTTCCCGACGATTCTTTCCGACGGCCGGAAGTTTTGGACCGGGGAGGAACCTCGCATTAACCCCCATTGGGATTCCATTACATACGTGACCGCTTCAACCAATTCCTGGTACAACTCTATGCAATTCACATTGCGTAAGCGTTTGAGCAGGGGCCTACAATTCGAAAGCGCCTACACGTGGTCGAAGTTGCTCGACGAAAAACAAGGGATGTCGGGTCACGATAATGGCGGAAGCGACGACGGTTTCAAATACCCGGAGCCAACGAATCGGAGCGCGCGGAAAGGATGGGCCGATTACAGCCTAGCCCACAACTGGCGATTCAATACCATCTATCGTTTCTCGGAAATCGCAGGTTTGAATGGCGTTGGAGGGGCCCTTCTGAACGGCTGGTGGGTGAGCGGGATCCTGAGCGCGCAGACCGGTACTCCGATGACACTTTACGTGACCAGCAACCGTTCGCGCTCACAGGTTGGGAATGTGAACCGTGATCTCCCCCACCTGTTATCGGGCCGCAACAATGACAATATCGTGTCGGGAACAACCGCCGGTTGCCTGGGAGTTGCGGCGGGCCAAAAGCTCGGCGGACCAGAGCTTTATTATGATCCCTGCGCTTTTTCGATCCCGGCAGCGGGTTTTTTGGGAACAGCGGGGCGAAACATCCTGTTCGGTCCCGGTCTGGTCAATCTGGATTTCTCGTTGGTCAAGGATATTCCACTACGATATTTAGGTGAAGGTGGAAAGTTGGAATTCCGCACCGAATTCTTCAATCTCCTCAACCGAGCCAACTTCTATAGGCCCGGCAATTCACTGTTCGGCGCGAAAGAGGATGTGGAAGCTCCCCTGGGCGGGGCAGGACGAATTGACGGGACCGCCACCACCTCGCGGCAGATCCAGTTCGCCTTGAAGGTTATTTGGTAGTCTTTTATGGTAGAGGATTGAGTCACATTTCGTTGAGTGTCGAGAATAAGGCGACCCGCGTGCGATTGTGGCGTTTGTCCTGACCCCGGAGCGCGTCTGGCGCGCCCTGAAAGAAAAATCTAGCCAGGAGGACAACATTGGCCATAGACCTACTTCTGAAGGGAGGCACGGTCGTCACCGAGGACGGTGCCGTACAAGCCGAGGTTGCGATTTCAGGAGAGAAAATCGTGGGCATTACGGATCCGGGCGAAAGCAACTCTGCCAAGCGCCTCGTGGACGTCGGGGGGCTTCATCTGTTGCCGGGGCTGATTGACATGCACTCGCATCACCGCGAGCCCGGCTTTACGGACAAAGAAGACCTGATTACCGCGACGACCTGCTGCGCCGCGGGAGGCGTTACGGTGACGGTGGGGATGCCGAATGTCAGCCCGTCGCCGACCACCGCCGAAATCCTGAAAGACATTCTCGCCCTCTACAAAGAAAAGGCCATCGTTGACTACAACATGAACCCGGCGGGCACAGTGCTCGAAGAGATTCCCAAAATGGTGACCCTGGGGATCCTCGCCTTCAAGGTTTTCATGGTGGCGGATACGGAACGGTCCTATCCGCACATGCCCGGCATCGGCGTGCATGACCACGGGAAGTTGCTGGCGATCTTCCAGGCGGTCGAGAAAACGGGGCTGCCGATCATGGTCCACCCGCACGATCAGGAGTTGATGGACCAGATCGAGCAGGGCTACTGGGCCGAAGGCAAGCGCGATTACCGCGCCTACGCGCAGGCCTACGCTGCTCACGACGGCGTCATTTGGGATGTTGCCGTCGCAGTCCTGTTGCGGCTGCAGCAAGCCACCGGAGTGCGCCTGCACGTTCTGCACCTCCAGACGACCGGGTGCGTGGAAATGCTGCGGGCAGCGAAAGCGCAGGGGCGATCCGTTTCCACGGAGGTAAACTCCTGGGCGCTCTGGCTCGGCAATGACTGGAACACAATCGAGCGCCTCGGTTCGTATGCGCTCTCCTACTATGTCGCCCCGCACCATTACGAAGCGGTCTGGAAGGCGCTTGTTGATGGAACCGCGGACATCATCGCCTCGGACCACGCGCCGCACCTGAGGGAAGAGAAGGAGCCCGGCTGGACCGACGGCTGGAAAGCCCACACCGGAACCCCCTCAGCCCAGTATTATCTCTCGTTGCTGCTAACGGAGGTTTCCGCCGGCCGGATTTCGCTCCAGCGCGCGGTCGAAATTGTCTCCCTTACCCCGGCAAAGTTGTTTGGTCTCTATCCGCGCAAGGGCGCCATCCGCGTGGGAGCCGATGCAGACATTGTCGCGGTGGATCTGACTAAAGAGCACGTCATCACGAACGAGGAAGTTCTCAGCAAATGCGGCTGGACCCCGTATGCTGGGCAGAAGGTACGTGGCCTCCCGGTCCATACGCTCGTGAGAGGTCAGTTTGTTTTCGAGAATGGGAAGGTGGTCGGCCGACCAGGCTACGGGCGCCAGGCCAGCCCATCGAATTCGAAATCGCACGGCAGGAAAACTCCTTAATAACAAAGGGGCTAACCACACAACCTTCCCTGCGGACTACGAGGATGTCCGTTAATTCGTAGAAAGTAGCCGCCGTGGACGAACCAGGCGGAGGCGTTGTCGGAAGTAATCGTGGCGATGGGCTCGGAAATCGCCTCCTGCCGCGCATCCCGGTGCGGGACTGCAGCGAACGGAGCTTCTGTTTCCCCTTCCCCCAGCATGGTTCCATCGGGTTGCAGTTCGGCGAGTACGGCGGCAAGTACCGCAGTTGGGGCTCCGGTGGCCTCGAGGCTGCGTTGAACTGATGTGGCAGCTAAGCTATCTCCAGCGTTGAAAGAAAGCAACCATAAGACATTCGGCATGATCCGTGCAGCGAGGTCCTGCAGATGCATCTCACCCACTCCGATCACGGGCGGGGCGTCCTGGTCTGAAACTGGCCACATGGGCCGCTCACCCTTCACTCCTTTTTTGTTCGGCCGGGATTCAACGAGGTTTTTTTGCGTCCAATAGAACCGCCAACACTCCAAGCGGTCCGACTTCCTCGCGTGAAGAAACGCTCGACTACTTATCCAAAGAAGAGTCGGCTCCAGAACAAGGCCGCAAGGAAACCCGTAAGGTCAGCCGCAAGACAGGCGATGACGGTATGGCGTCCGGCTCCGACCGCGACGCTTCCAAAGTAGAGCGCGAGCACATAGAAAGTGGTTTCTGTACTGCCGTTGATCACGGAAACGAGGTAGCCCACAAAAGAATCGGGTCCGTTGGCTTGCATGGCTTCAGTCATGACCCCGAACGCACCGCTTCCCGAAAGTGGCCGAGCAAGTCCCATCATTAAGCCTTCGGGAGGGATCGAAGTGAGGCTCGTGAGGCCAGTTGCAAGAAAATCAAGAGCCCCCGAAGCCCGGAACATACCCACCGCCACCAGGATCACAACCAGGTATGGAATTATGACGACGAAGATGTTGAACCCCTCCTTCGCCCCTGCCACAATCGATTTGTACACGTTAACGCCGCGGACGAAGCCCGCAAGCAAGATCGCCGCCATGAGAGTCGGAAGCAACCACGATGAAAGGAGCGCGCTGGCAAACTCCCAGGTGCCAATGTCCGGTTCCACTCGGCGCACCTCAAGTGAGATCGCGACACACATCAGAACAAAGAAGAAAGACACCCAAATGAGTCTCCAAGACGAACCGCTTGTCTGAACACTGACATCCTCCAAGGCTTGATCCAGGCCCTTGATGTCAGTCGTGTCGCCCCCTCGACTACCCTCGTCGTCCGCGCTCAAGGGGTAGCGATCGAGAGCAAAAGCGGTGCGGCCCTCCAGAAGCTTGGCGACCCCCACCGCGGCGACAGTCGCGCATGCGGTGGCGAGGATCGAGGGAAGTATGATCCCGGCGGCGTCCACCGAGCCCAGGCTGGCCCGCACCGCAATTACACCGAGCGGGAGCACGGCCACCCCGGAGGTGTTGATCGCCAGGAAGAGTGCCATCGAATTGGTGGCTACTCCGGGGCGGGTATTCAGCGAATCGAGTTCCCGCATCGCCTTCAGTCCGAATGGCGTCGCCGCGTTTCCCAGTCCGAGCATGTTCGCCGAGATATTCAGGATCATGGCGCCCATAGCGGGGTGACCGGCAGGCACGTCCGGAAACAGCCGGTGCATTATGGGCGCCAGCCCCCGCGCGATTGTCCGCATGAACCCCGCGTCCCGCAGTACCCGCATCAGGCCCAGCCACAACGCCATCATACCGAGGAGCCCTATGGCGATCTGGACGGCGCCATTTGCCGACTCGATGCTGGCGTCCATAACATTGGCCATGGTGCCGTTGAAGGCCGCAAACACCACAGAAACAACGATCAAGCTGATAAAGATCAGGTTGAGCATACTGCCAGCCCCTTAGCCGGAATTAACTTTTTGGCCCTCCGCCGGTTGCGAGTATATACCTGTATGCTTCCAGTCGAGCCCTCCGGGCACCGTTTTTCTCCCAGAGGGTCCCATCGGCTCCCAACCGACCTTCCACGGATCCTGAAAACCCGTTGCCCCGGCTTCCAGAACCAGCTTTTTCAGACAGCTCTCCATTCCTGGAGGATAGCGGAATTGTTTTCTCGGGTGCCACAGCCTAGGCTATCCCGACGGAAGCGACAGTCCATCTATCCGCCCCAGCATCGCTCCAAACAAACGCCGCGTCAGATGGCTCTCTGCCAGGAGAAACCAATAGTACCGGGCGTGCTTGACCAATCGGCCGCCGGTTTTAACCAGTCGCTGCTGCAAGCTGGTCAAAGACCAGTTTCCGATTCTCTGTGGCAGCACCAGCCGTCGCCACAGATTGCCGAGATTATAGGCAATGATGGTCAGCCACAGCAGCACCTCGTTGGACCGGAACCGATGGCAACTCAGCCGCGTTACCTTCACCGCTTGCTTGCCTTCTTTGATCCACTGCTCCGCTGTCCCACGTTTGTTGTAGAACCGCACCACCGCCCGACTCGGCAGCGTCAGGTTCGTTACAATGAACCCGACTCGCGGGAATAACTCCCCCGGATGGTGCTCTACCTTTGCCACCACCCGTCGCATGCGGATGGCATACTTCACGCTCCGCTCCTCCAACGCTTCGTAGACCTCCGACTTAGCAAAGGCCGCGTCAGCCCGAAACGCAACTTCCTTTCCCATCAACTGCTGGCGTTCGATCTCCGGCAGCAAAAACTCTTCCCATCCCTCAGCACTGGGAACGTTGCCGGGACGGAGCTTCGCCGCCAGACAGTCGCCTTCCCGGTTGCACAGCAACAGGGGATGGTAACAGGTGGATTCAAAGTGCCCGTTGTACGCGCTTTGCTCCTGCTCCCCGTAGACCGGGATCTCGGTGGAATCCATATCCAGCACCGTTCGGTACGTCGAACCCAACGCTTCTGCCTTGCCGATCAGTTCCCGGTTCCGCTGTGCCAGCCCCGCGAAGTTCTCCTCCTCGGCCAGCAACTCTGACCCGACCGGGGAAATTTGTACCGACTTAAGAGAGAGGGAATCTCATGGAGGAGGGCGGATCAGATGCCAATGCAGAGGTACAAACCGGAGCAGATCGTAGGGGTGCTGAGACAGATCGAGGTGGCAGTGGCGAATGGGAAGTCGACGCCGCAGGCCTGCAAGGAGGCTGGGATCCATACTCAGACGTATTATCGGTGGCGGAAGGAATATGGAGGCCTGAAGGTGGAGCAGGCCAAACGGCTGAAGGCGTTGGAGAAAGAGAACACCCGGTTGAAACGACTGGTAGCCGAGCTATCGCTGGAGAAGCAAGTTTTGAAGGACGTAGCGGAGGGAAACTTCTAAGCCCTGAGCGGCGGCGTTGTGCGGTAGAGCGAGCTGAGATGAGATACCGGATGAGCGAGCGGCACGCCTGCCGGCTGCTGGGGCAATCGAGGGGAACGCAACGATACGAACCGATGCGGCGAGCCGACGAGGAGGAGTTGACAGCGGCGGTGATTGCTCTGGCGAGCGAGTATGGCCAGGACGGGTATAAGAAGATCGCGACGATGCTGCAACGATCTGGATGGCAGGCGGGCCGGGACCGAGTGGAGCGGATCTGGAGGCGCGAGGGGCTGAAAGTACCACAGAAGCAGAGACCAAGAAGACGGTTGTGGCTAAATGACAGTTCCTGTATCCGGCTTCGTCCGGAGCGGGCGAATCATGTCTGGAGCTACGACTTCCTCAGCGCCCGGACGCACGATGGGAGGTTGTTACGGATATTGGCGTTGATCGACGAGTATACGCGGGAATGCTTGGCGCTACGGGTAGCACGGAGGCTGAACTCGCAGGATGTGATCGAGACGCTGTCGGAGGTGATGCTGTGGCGAGGGATTCCGGAGCATATTCGTTCGGACAATGGACCGGAGTTTGTTGCCCGGCAGCTGCGAGTCTGGCTCCGGGGACTGGGGACCAGTCCCCTGTATATAGAGCCTGGCAGTCCGTGAGAGAACGGGTACTGCGAGAGCTTCAATGGGAAGTTGAGGGAGGAGTGCCTGAATGGGGAGATCTTCTACTCGTTGCAGGAGGCACGGATCGTGATCGAGCAGTGGCGGCAGCAGTACAACCGGGTCAGACCGCACGCCGCGTTGGGGTATAGGCCCCCGGCGCCGGGGGCCTATACCCCACACTGGAACCCGATTCCAAGGCTTCAAATGGTAATGTAATATGTCTCACATCACTTGGTACAAAATCTCGGCCCGGTCACGAAGACCACTTACAAGCAGACCGTCAAGAAGTGACGGGCAAAGGCGGGGAACGCTAGCGCTTGAACCTAAATCTAGGGAGCTGCGGTCTCCGTTGTTGCTCAATTCGCTCCGTCACACGCCGCCGCCGGTCGTAGATTTGGGTCGTCAAGCGAGGGATCATTTCATCGCAGCCGAGAGACCTAATCAGCTGGGCCCGTAGTCCCGCTCCGGCCCGCGCTGCGATTGAGCACGTCAACAAAGGCCGCGACCAAAAGACGGCGAAGTTGAGCGCCGCCACCCGGCAGCCCCCTCCTCAGTGGTCCGCCGGTTGCAGGTCCCGAGTGCCGTGGCCCGACTCCGCAGCCGCCTAAGCCTGGAGAAGACCAATATCTGGTCTACGCCACAAACTGAAGCCTCACCCCGCAGGCAGAGGCGATCTTGGCAACCGTACCGAGCCGAGGATCTCTGTTTCCCGATAAGCCGCGGGAGAGGCCCACGCGGTCGACGGCGGCTCGACGTGCGATTTCAGATACGCCGCCCTGTGCCGCCGCCACGTTACGAAATGCTTTCATCAACAATCGAGGGTCTCCGTCGAACTCCTCGATCGCAGCGTTCAGGTACGCAGCGACGTCTTGAGGTGTTTTGAGATAGTCGCTAGCTCGATGCTGTTTCACGGGCATTTTTGCTTCTCCTGTTGATACGTCTTCCAACAGGCCTGGGCCATTTCGATGTCGCGGGCCTGCCGTTTCTTCGTTCCGCCGACCAGGAGGATCACGAGTTTCTCGCTGTCGAGGCCATAGTACACGCGGTATCTGGGGCCGAAGTCGATTCGAAGCTCGGAAACGCCCTTGCCCACCCCTTTGTGGTCGCCGAAGTTTCCCAGTTCGACCCGGTCGATGCGCGTCTGGCTGCGAGCTCGAATCTCGGTATCCTGGTTCTGAAGCCACTCGCCAAAGTAGTCCGTGCCGTCTTCTGCTAAGTAGTGAACTACCCTGATCATGTTGCCATTGTAGCCAACTGACTACAAAATGTCACGCGGAGCGGCAAGGTCAGTTCCCCTGTCCGGTGGGTCCGCCTCTCACCTTTGGCGGCCCGAACTGCCATATAGCCCTTCGACGTTCAACCGGAAGTGAAAAACTGGGTTCAGGTCACCTACGGATATAGCCCCCCTAACTTCTCGCTGACGGGTTTTTTATAGACAAAACCGCACAGGCTGGCGGCGCGGTTACCTTACCTTCAATCCGGCGTTGCATATGGACGAATTGTCGCTGACACTGAAACAGCTTCCTGAAACCCTGCTCCTGATTCTCGATCCTGTAATTGCAGTTGCCAGCGAAGCGCGGGACGGATACCAGGCAAAAGATATTAGGAGTGCACTCGCGCCGGTTGTCGAGCTTGCAACTGAGCGGAACATAGCAGTGTTAGGAATTACGCACTACCTAAAGCGCCATAGCACTCTGGCATCTGACCCACTGGACTGGGTGATAGGCTCGCGGGCTTGGGACGCTGTGGCGCGAATGGTGCTGGCGGTAGATGACACTCCGGCAGGCCGGGTACCCATGCGAGCGAAAAGCAACCTGGGGCCTACACGCGGCGGCTACAGCTACACATGGGAAGAAAAGGCCGTCAAAAAAGAAGGCGTTAAGAGGCTGGCAATTCGATTCGTTGAAAGTGTCGAAGCCCGGATTTCCTTTTTGAAAACGCAGCTGCAACCTTCTGCTAACCTCGAACGGCAATATTGATGCGGGTTTCAGCATCGACATTGGCTTCAGGAGGGCAACACCGTATGGGTGAGAGCAAAAAACAAGCATTTCAGCTGTCCTTCAACCGGTTTCTGAGGGTCGGGTTTCAAGGATCGCGAGTGACTTCCAACGGCGGATTGATTTTGGTGCGAGAGTTAGACGAGCGCTTGGGATTCGGCGAACTGATCAAAGTGCAACTGACCGATTCGCGCGCTAGCAATGCGCGGTTTTCTTTCGCGGACCCGCTGCGGCAGTCAGTGTACAGCCGCCTGGCTGGATACGAGGACGCAAACTATGCTGAGCGACTATCCCAGGACCCGATGTTCCGGCTGATCGGCTCCGAGAAGAATCTGGGATCGAGGGGCAGCACTGCCATCCCGGTTGCAAACCTTCGAGACGGAACTTCTGGCCGAGGAGGAGAACTTCGCGGGGCTGGCACAGCGGAACCGGGAACTGATCGGCAAGGCAGAAGCGTTGGGTTCGACGTACCGAACGGTGCTGGATATGGATTCGACCGAGATTCCGGTCTACGGCGAGCAGGAGCAAAGCGCGTACAACGGGCACTTTGAATCCACCTGTTACCATCCCCTGTTGCTGTGCAACCGGGAAGGCGACTGTCTGGCGGCGAAGCTCCGTCCCGGCAACGTTCCCAGTGCTGAGGGATGGGAAGAGTTTTTGCTGCCGGAGATCGAACGCCAGCAGTTGATGGGAAAGGAAGTTGCGTTTCGGGCTGACGCGGCCTTTGCTAAGTCGGAGGTCTACGAAGAGTTGGAAGAGCGGAGCGTGAAGTATGCCATCCGCATGCGACGGGTGGTGGCAAAGGTAGAGCACCATTCCGGGGGAGTTATTCCCGCGAGTCGGGTTCATTGTAACGAACCTGACGCTTCCGAGTCGAGCGGTGGTGCGGTTCTATAGCAAGCGCGGCACCGCAGAACAGTGGATCAAGGAAGGCAAGCAGGCAGTGAAGATGACACGGCTGAGTTGCCATCGGTTCCGGTCCAACGAGGTGCGGCTGTGGCTGACGATCCTTGCCTATAATCTCGGCAACCTGTGGCGGCGGCTGGTGCTGCCGCAGCGGATCGGAAACTAGTCTTTGACGAGCCTCCAGCAGCGATTGGTCAAGACGGGCGGGAGACTGGTGAAACATGCCCGCTATTACTGGCTGTTGCTGGCCGAGGGCCATCTGACGCGGCGGCTGTTTGCCAGCATGTTGGAGCGGATCGACAGATTGGCGCTTCCATCGGGATAGCTCTTGCGGCGGCACCCAAGAAAGCGATTACCATATCCTCCAGGAATGGAGATGTGTCTGAAAAAACAGCTTCTGGATGACCCGGAGACGAGTGCTCAGCGGCTAGACCATTTTTACAGTTAGTGTATAGCATATCCACAATGGCGAAACCATCCCTGGGCATCCTGTGAGGTGACGGTGGCCAGAGCCTGAGCGACGGCGTGCTCCAGCCGGTCCAGGGTTCGCGCTTTGGTCTTGCGGAGATGTTGTTTGATCTTGGACCCAGCTGGCTCCATCGGATTGAAGTCGGGAGAGTAGGGCGGCAGGTAGAGCAGCGTTGCCCCGGCCGCTTCGATCCGCTCCCGCACGCCGTCCACTTTATGGGCCGAGAGATTGTCGGCGATCACGATCTGTCCCGGTTGCAGGCAGGGACACAAGACTTCCTCCAGATAGGCCAGGAACACCTCTCCATCGGTGGACGATTCCACCGTCATGCTGGCCAGCATTCGCTGGCTTGTCAGGGCACCCAGCAGCGGGAGCGTGCTGCAGTGTCCCGCTGCAGTTGCCGCGCGCACACGTTCTCCCGACGGAGCCCGTCCATAGCGGCGTGTCATTTCCGTCGTCACCCCACGCTCGTCCAGAAACACCAGCCGCGCCGGATCGACCCCGCTCAACGCTGCCCGCCAGGCCGCCCGCCGCCGCTGATTCTGCGGGGTGTTTTGTTCCTGGGCGTGGAGCGGGTTTTTTTGAGCCGCAGCTGCAGCCGCCGCAGTACCTGCCACAACCGCGACACGCTCACCGGCAGCCGTTGCGTTTCCCACAGCCGTTCCTGAATCTCTAGCAGGGTCAAGTCGGGCTGTTGCCGCACCCAGGTTCGCAACTGCTGTGGCACAGTCTCGGTGACTTTGCTCTGCGGTCCATGCCGCTGCTCCACCCGCTCGACCCGCCCCGTTCGCTTCCGCTGCGCCGAAATCTTCCAGGCATACGGACTGCTCACCCCGAACCGCTCCGCCAGCTCCCGCAGACTTCCCTCGCCGCGATCATACGCCTCCAACAGCTTCCGCTGCAGATCGTTCGAATACGCCTTCGCCATTTGGTTGTGTTCGCAGTGAACCGCCAACCATTACTATACACCATTTGTGAAAATGGTCTAGAAATCCACCCAGGAACACGGCTAGCCCGGTCGGGGACTTGGGAACTATTCCATAAGCTACAATCGCGGGATGGTAGGTTTGGAATTAAGTGCTGGATACTTCTCCCGGATCACAAACAACACGGTAGTGAGGATTACCTGCTTGACAGTAATCGACTTTGCTGTCTGACGCCTCGGTCTGCAGCAGATTCTTGCGGTAAGAAAATTATTCCGAATAAAGGAGTTAAACAATGATCGAACGATATGATGGCGGAACGGCATTCCCGGTGCCACCCGACGCAAGTCGCACTGACATTCCCGCCGGGGGCGGAATGGATGGAATGTCACTTCGGGATTGGTTCGCGGGGCAAACCCTGGCGAGGGGAGGAACACTGCATCACCCTGGACATGGTTATTCCGATGAGCTGGCGAAGTGGTGTTACGAAGTTGCAGACGCCATGCTAATTGCGAGGGGAGGAAGTGTCAACGCTCCATGAAAACCGCCCTGCCTGGCGAACTGCTGCACCTCCATATCAAGAAACTCGGTTGCTTTCGCCGCCCTGGCCACCGCGTCACCGGAAATCACCGTCACACCAGCGATCCCCGAACTCAGTGTCAACCGACGATGGTGGTTCGGGTCGTCAGTGAAGCCGCCAGACCGTTCGTGATCGGCTTTCAGGTGCCAGGGCTTCGGATGGAGTGACAAGTGTGGGGCACCTCTGGGGGCACATATGGATACCTCTCGGAAATTAATTCATTAGAATCAAAAATTTACAGTATCTTTGGTGAAGCCGGTAGCGGACCACCACCCCTTTGCCAAATTCGCAGTTCGGCCAATTCTTCAAGCACTGACTCAACACCGTCCATATTTGACACCCAATTCTGGCGTTTGGTTCCTACAGCGGCTGCGCCAGCTAAAGCTGTGAACAGATTGTTGTTTTACAGAACCGCAACTTGCCATCTGCCGCGCTATAATTGCGGCGATAGTGCGACGAACCTAAACACACCGTTTCGACTTCAACGGCGCTCTTGCACGGTATGCCTCATTTATTACATCGCTTTATGGGCTTCAGCGAAAAACAGTATGTTAGCGGCCGCCAAGTGGAGCGCGTAGGCCGCCACATAATTGGGTGTCTCGCGCGGTGATGCTCCTTGGCCATGAGCCCCCTCCTCGTTCCTCACTTCCGGAAGACCCGACTTAAGCGTAGCGATCAGCTGATCGAACGACCGGTCCAGATAGCTTGGCAAAAGACCGTTCCTACGTACTATGTTGAGAAGATCCGACGCACGGTAGCCCTTAGAATACGACCAACCTTTCTGATCGCAAATCGCCTTCAAAGTGCTTTCGAACGCGTTATTGGCATCCGTGATTGCATCTTGCATTTCGCCAGCACGGTAATGCTTGTGCGCGCGGATGAATTCATCACGTGGCCCCTCAAAGCCCTCTTGATGGAGATATCGAAGCGCCGGCCGTACCACTTCGGAGTGAATCAACTCTGAGTCGACACGAAAGATCCTTCCCTCCTCGAATTGATACCCCACGCCAGCACGTCGGAAACGCTCGTTGAGCTCAGCGATTGCATCGCTTGCTGTCACCTTTATCCCTCTTTTTAAACGATCATATTTGTCGAATTCCCGGACAGTTTCATCGATATAGCGAAAGCTGAATTCAACAAGGTCGAGCGCGCGATCCACCGAATCACAGTTGAGAAGAAAGTTAGCGCAACGAGCATCGATCTTTATTGCATCCGCCAACTGGAACACGCCATGCTCCCGGGCGACCATATCGTGGATAAACCTCCAGCCTTCATTGTTCTGGAACGCTCCCAAGCCAATCAAGGAATAGGAGGAATCGACGTGAAATTGGCCGATAGCATCTTGCATGATTCGGACGATCTGCACTCGGAGTGGATGGGGAAGCGTGTCGTAGACGAATACATCCGGCCTTGCGCCCTCGGCGAGCCGTTTGCGATATGAAAAGAGATCAAAGACTGGCACTTCCCAGCCCCTGCTGAAATTAACGACGGACAATCGACTTTGATGTTCCCTCGATACCCGTCGGAACGGAACAGAAAGAGACAAAAACTCGCTCGCTAGGTTTGTCCATCCCCTTATCGTGAATGAACCTCCTCAGCTATCGATGAGCCGAGCTAGCATGTGACGGACGTGATCCTGTCCACCAAAAAACACTGCCAGGATGCTTACGGTTTCCTTTTCTTCATTCACGTCAAACCAATAGATCGCACGATTGATCGTCAGGTGTCGTAGTCCCGGCAGAATATCGTCGTGACGTTCGCCTCGGTGCGGAGCAGTCAAAATGCGATCAGCGGGTGCACGAATTTCCAGAACCCGTGCTGCGGCATGTTCGATCGCACTCGCCACACTTTCGCCAAAGCTGAGGTAGCTTTCGAGAAGATGGTCGAATATCAGCCCGAAATCGCGTTCGGCCTGAGCCGAAAACTCAAGATGAAACGCCATGGGTGCGGCGCTTCTCGGCGATCATCCTGCTCAGCCGATCGTCCATTTTTTCTGCTCCGACAAACTCGCCGGCCCGGCGGCGGGACAGGACTTCGTAAAGCGCCCTGCGCTCCAGGTCTTCGACATCCAAACGCTGTCGCAGTAGATGAATGCCCTGCTGAATCACCGCGCTGACACTGGCATAACGCCCCGTATCGACCAATGCCTTGGCAAAGGCGTGTTGCTCATCTGTAAGAGAAATCGAGGACTTGACAGTCAATAGGCACCCTCCTGAACAACAAGGTAGCACTCGGTAGTACTCACGTCAAGATGGCCGCGCGGGCCAAAGTAGCAACAGGATCGGAAAAACACCCGATCCAAACCTGGCACTGGCCAGCGGCTGCTACAATCGTTATCGTGGCCTTCTCGAAAAATGACGTTCGGATTGTGCTGGTCCGGCCACGGAATCCCCTGAACATCGGGGCAGCGGCCCGTGCCATGATGAATTTTGGATTCGAGGACTTGGTCCTGGTCGCTCCGCATGAGCCGGTCTGGCGGGAGTCCAGAGCCGCGCTGAAGGCGCAGAAACTGCTGGCTGAGGCTCGCGCGGTCCCCGATCTTTCCACAGCGATTGCAGACCGGACCCTGGTGATCGGCACCAGCTCGCTCTCGCGGCGGAAACCCGCTGAATCCGCTATAGCTTTCGATCAGCTGGCTGCCCGCTGGAAGAAACGCAAAAAAACGGACCGCGTCGCCATCCTGTTCGGGCCGGAAAAAACAGGGCTCAGCAACAAAGTCCTGAGTTTCTGCCACGCGATTACGAGAATCCCCACCAGTCCGGAATTTCCTTCCATGAACCTCGGCCAATCGGTAGCCGTCTGTTGCTATGAGTTAAGCCGGCCGCTGCAGAGCAAGAAGCCTCCCGCAAAGGCGCCGCCTGCAGGAGCCACTGCGGGCGAGATAACGAGGCTGGTGGATGAGGTAGAAAGAGTATTGTGGGCGGAAGCAGGCCCGGCTTCCGGGCCGGAGAAGGTGCGCCCGGAGACGGCACGGAAATTACGGCTGCGGCGGATGCTGTTCCGCTGGCCTCTCAGCAGTCAGGATGTGACTCTGGTACTCGGAATGCTGCGGGACCTGTCTTGGAAGCTGCGGGAGGACAAAGATCTTTAGATTATGGGTACGGTGGCAGGCCTCCCCACAAGCGGCCAGCCACCGGAATCGATTTTGCAGTTCGAGAGAATACCTTGGCGCGCCTCCGCGCGCCAAGGCTGTTTGTATTCCGCCCTACACCATTTTCAGGGTTGGTGTAGCGCAGCCACAAAGTAGGGACGGGCCTGTGTTCTATGGGGGCAGGCAGGAATGCCTGCCCTACCTTGTCGCTGCGCCGAGGCTCCGCGACAGCCTTCGGCAGAGCGGAAGAGGATTCTTACAACCGCGTTTTGGCACGGTTGAAACCGTGCCCTTGCGCACGACAGAACAGCCCACGGCAGAAAAAAACGGCTAGTGGTTACTCGCTCAAACCCACCGCTCCCTTGCGGTCGCGGCTCGGATGGACCGCTTGTTGACTCGCACGGCTCGGATTCAGAACCATCGCTCCCTGGTCTGTCCTCTCAAGAGGCAGGCAAGAATGCCTGCCCTGCCTGCGGGCTATACAGCAACGCTGAAAATGGTCTAGAACAGGAGCTTTAATGCGATCTGGAGCTGTCGCGAAGAGGTCACAGTCCTGTCGATGGATTCAAACAACGCCCGGTCGTCATGAACGGGCACACCCCATTCCCGGTCGTGATAAGCAATGTAGAGCGGGTCTTCGGTCACCCACTCGCATCTTATTCTCAATGCTTCTCTCCCATGCGGATCAAAGGGTTATGTGGCAATGGCTTTTTGAGCCCATGCGAGTTGTACCTGGAGCGAAGTAGTTCGAAGCTGGCGGGAATCCTGGAACATCTCTCCTAGAGGTGCATTTCGCCATGGCATCAGGTAGCGATTGGCATTCAGGTAGGGCATGCATTCTTGCGTAGCGACAACCATATATAGTATATAAGTTGTTCATAATAATTGATATACTGGAGATTATACCACCATGATCCCCTCATTGTATCCCTTTTTCCGAACGGGATTCCACTGGATCGTCGAAGACTTCCGCGGACAAGGTTGTCGAGCGATCACCCCTGAGTCCGGGAGTCCAATGCCGTCGAGTGGTGAATCACACAAATGGTCACGGACTCGTGTTTTACGCGCCGCGCTGTTCTCTCGCTTCCTTGATATCAATCTTTGCCTGATGGCCGTGTTTCTCAAGGAGATGGAGCAAATTTGAGCCGGTCATGAGGACCAAAGGCTTGTCCTTGGCAAACTCGTACGCATCGGGGCCGTAGTCGGACGTGGTGACCAGGATTCCCTTGGTAGCACCTTCATTCAAAACGGTCCCGTAGAGATCTCTGACGGCCGCCACACCTACGGTGTTCGTGTAACGCTTCGCCTGAATGACGATCTTTCCGCCGCGAATCGGGTCCGGATCAAAGGCTACAGCATCGACGCCGCCATCCCTACTCGCCTGTGTGACCTTGACTTCGCCGCCGCTAGAACGAAATTCCTGTTCGAAAAGTTCGCGAATCAGATGCTCGAAGTCTTCCCAGTCCATCATCGCGAGATTGACGGAATTGTCGAGTGTGTCTGCGAGTTCCCGGGCTGATACGGATCGCCCGTCATCGCGGCGCATCTCCATGATCGGAGCGATAGGTGTAAGGCTGCTGGAAGGATGCCGTCACGTTGGCGTCGATCTCCTCACCGGCCTTGAGCCGATCCAGATAGTCGGCCCATTCTTGCATCATCCTCCGGCGTTCCGGCAGGAACGCCGTCCGGTTGTAGGCCCGTCCGTTGGGATCCCGCACCGCGTGGGCCAACTGATGCTCGATGAAGTCAGGCCGGAAGCCTAAGACTTCATCCAGAACGGTTCTCGCCATCGCTCTAAAGCCATGACCGGTCATTTCCTCTTTGCCAATACCCATGCGCCGCAGGGCGGCTAAGATCGCATTGTCGCTCATGGGCCGATCCCCTCTCGGAGTGCGCGCACTTGGGAAAACATAACGTCCGTGTCCGGACACTGGATGCAGTTCACTCAGGATTTCTACCGCTTGGCGAGAAAGGGGAACGATGTGCGGGATGTCGGTCTTGCTGACGGTGTAACGCCACTCGGCCGTCGCCATATCGATATCCGACCATTGGGCGTGGCGTAGCTCTCCGGGTCGCACAAAAACCAAAGGAGCGAAGCGCAGGGCACAACGCACAATCAGCGTCCCTTCGTAGCCGTCTAGGACTCGCAGCAACGGGCCAACTTGCTTCGGATCGGTGAGGGCTGCAAAATGCTTGCCCTTCATACGTGGCAACGCGCCCCGCAAATCTCCAGTGGGGTCGCGCTCGGCCCGTCCGGTAGCCACCGCATAGCGAAACACTTGTCCACAGTTGCGAAGCACACGATGGGCGATTTCCAGAGCTCCGCGTTGTTCGATCCGGCGGACAACTGCCAACAACTGCGGAGCGGTAATGGCGGCTACGGGTCGGCCACCCACCCAGGGAAAGATGTCCCGCTCCAGTCGGCGGAGAGTCCGGCTGGCATGACCGGCAGCCCAGTTGGGAGAGTGCGTAGTGAACCATTCCCGGGCTACAGCTTCGAAACTGTTTTGCGTCCCTTGGCGTTTCGATTCCTTCTGAGTCTTTCGGTAAGCGCTCGGGTCGATGTCTCGGGCAGAAGTTGGCGGGCTTCGTCTCGCCGACGCCGGGCTTCCTTCAAAGACACATCGGGATAGATGCCCAGGGAGAGCCGTTTCTCCTTGCCTGTGAAGCGGTACTTCAATCGCCACCACCTGCCGCCATTAGGGGACACTTCCAGATACAGACCGCCTCCATCGAACAGTTTCCTGGCTCTACTGTACGCTTTAGCATGACGAATGGTGGTACCGGTGAGGGGCATTGGGGGCATCTCCTGTTTTGATTGCTGAGTTGCCCCCAGATGCCCCCGGTTGTCAAGGGAAAAGATTGAACAAGTCTAGACCAAAGATAAAGGCTATGTTATTGATAATAAATTACTAAACGGAATTTCTTGGATGGCTTTGGATTAAAGTTTGGTAGCGCTACCGGGAATCGAACCCGGGTTTTGAGATTGAGAATCTCACGTCCTAACCCCTAGACGATAGCGCCTCCGGACAACCTGCTAGTTGCCCCAACAAGGTACCGGATTCTCCGCTTGCGGTCAAGGGTGCCGGAGTTGCCTGGGCCTGGTTCCAATCTGAGCACGACCCCCTTCCACCGGTTGCGTTCCTTGATTTGCCGGGTTAACATAGAAGCAGAAGCTGACCCTTAGGCTGACGAGTTGACAGCAAGAGATCCGGGTAGGTGCAACAATGCAGAATGATCAGTCAAGAGCGATTTCTGGATGCCGTGCCTGGACACCCCGCAACTGGTCCGGGGGAATCTCCTTGCTGGCGGTGATGCTGGTTTGTCTCGCAGGTCCGGCCACGGCGCTGACGCAGGATCAAACGGTCTTGGGGACTACGGCGGTGACGACGCGGCTGCCGGAAGACATGCTCTCCCTGGAGCAGCGCGCAGACATCTACATGGTGCGCAAGTATTACGCCGAAGCTGTCCAAGCCTACAGCCGCCTCACGCAGGCTGAACCCGACAACGCGGTGTTTCATAACAAGCTCGGCATTGCCTATCACCAGATGCAAAACCTGAATGCTGCTAGGAGGTCCTATCGCCGCGCGATCGAGCTCAATCCCCGCTATGCGCAGGCCATCAATAACCTGGCTTCGGTCGAATACGCGCAGAACAAACACCGCGACGCCATCCTGACCTATCTGCGCGCATTGGAGTTGAATCCGGGAGACGCCGTCATTTACGGCAATCTCGGAACGGCCTACTTTGCACGGGAAGAGTTCGAGTACGCCACCCAGAGTTTCCGCTACGCCCTCATGCTGGATCCGGAGGTCTTCCGGCGATCTGGGCGTGTTGGAACCATTGTCCAGGCGCGCGACGACAGCGACCCGGCCGCCTTCAACTTTTACATGGCCAAGACCTACGCCAGCATCGGCAACGCAGACGACACGTTCCAGTTCCTGCTCAAGGCATGGGAGGAAGGCTATCCTGACATCTACGAGACCATCCTGGAAGAAGAAGTATTCCAGTTTCTCACTGTGGACCCGCGTTTCGAACAGTTGCTTGCTCTAATATCGTCGACCGGAGACACTTCGGCAACGACTCCGATCCCGCAGTAGTTTTTCGTTTGGAATCGTTCAGAGTTGCTTACGTGCTCCGGGAAGCGTCCGTTCCGAAGGAGGGGCGAGCGGGCGTGGAAATTTCCGTCGGGCTCACGAGCTTGAAGCGGCTGATCTCGGGCGGGCAGTTGATGCGGATGGGAATTCCGAGATAACCAATCCCCCGGTTCACGTAGAGCGAGCAACCCTTTTCCTGGTACAGTCCGCTCAGGTACTTGAACCGAAACATCCCGATCCCGATGGGAACCCCCTTTACATCCGCCAGGATCACCTGGCCTCCCCCGTGGGTGTGTCCGGCAAGCGTCAAGCCGACCTGGTGCTCCTGGACGTCCGTGAAGGTGTCGGGATGGTGTGCGAGCAATACGCGGGCCGTCTCCGGGCCAGCCTCTTCCGCCATGCGAGCCAGCAATCGCTGCGTCCGCGTCTCCTGATAGTTGTAGAAGTTCCGCCCACTGCGATAGCTTGGCCAGTCCAATCCCATCAGCGCTACGCGATCCTGCCCGGAACCGAGGTGAACGACTTCGTTGCGTAGCGTCCGGATCCCGACCGACTCGATTCCCCGCGCGATGTTGACCCCGCCGCGGTGCTCGTCCGTGTAGCTGTAACGGTCAGTCGAAATGTCATGATTGCCCAGCACGGCGAACACGCCCAGCGACGCCTTCAGGCCCCGCAGCCCGGCCACGGTGTCCGGAAGGCTTCCCAGACTGCGGTCGAGAATATCGCCGGTAATCACAACCACGTCCGGTTGAAGCTGGTTGGTGACGCTGACTAGGTGCTGCAGCTCCCGTTCCCGGATGTAAGGTCCCACGTGCAGATCCGACAATTGCACCACCGTCAGGCCGGACATGGACCGCGGCAGGTAGGGGATCGGGATTTCATGCTCCGGGGAAACGTCGAGATCGTCCAGCGTTCCGTAGACACCGTACGCGGCCACTCCGTAGGTAGCAGGAACGAACAAGCCCGCGGTGCCGGCCAGGAAGCCGCGGCGCGAGATGGCTGGCGCTGCCGCAAGCTGGCCCTCGCCTTCCGGTTCCGGCTTCCGCCACAGCTTGGCAAGGGTCCGGCCCAGGAATAGGAAGCCCTCTATCACGGCCCAGGCGAGTGCCACTGGCGCACCGACCAGAAAGAAGAAAATGATCGTGGCCAGCCATGCCGTGGAGGGGTAGAAAATGACTTTCAGGATCGGAGACGGTATATCCACCAGCGTCTGCGATATCTCTCGGATGAAGAATACTGCCAACGGAACGTTGAGCAGGACCAGAACCAGACACAAAATGTTCAAAGCTCGGCGCTGGCGTTCCGGGGTCTTTACCCAAGTCAGCACGCTCTGGCGCATGGCGGCATACGCGAACAGGTTGAGCAAGAGGAATAGAATGAGCACCGATTCCCGAAACATCCGTTTCCTCCACCGTGAGTTTGCGTCACCCCTACATCTACTATTATAACCCCTTCGATGCGTCTCGCGCTACCGTTCGTGTGTTACCCTATGGGGCAAGGAGGCGGACTCAATGAGCACGCTGGCCGTTGGCGTGATTCTGGCGTACGGGGCGATTCTGATCGCCGGAGGCTTCGTGGGCTGGAAGTTTTCCGGGAGCCGTATTTCGCTCACTGCCGGACTCGCTAGTGCCGCGCTGCTGGCCTTGGCTTACCGCGTCGCGCTCTTCCACCTGTTGGCCGGTTATCTGTTTGCCTTCCTGGTGTCGGTGGGTCTCGTTGCGATGTTTGGCATGCGCTTTCGCAAGACCAGGAAAGTCATGCCCGCTGGCATGATGCTGGCAGTGAGCGCGATTGCCCTTGTGATTCTGTGTTGGCAGATGGCAAGCTCGCTGTAAATCCATCGACTGCGATGCCAGGAAAAGCTCGTGGCGCGTCCTGCACTGGAGCGCCCCGCTCGAAGACGCCATCGACCGCTTCCGCGAGATGGGACAAGCGGCGCGTTTGGAGCTTGGCCGATTTCGGACTTCCCACGCCTATCGGTGGTGCTGCAGATTCAGGAACAACAGCAAGTACCGACGCAGATTGTGCGTCAGGAGGAAGTTTTCCTTGACGTGCTCGTAGCCGTTCTCGCCCATTTGGCGCGCGAAGTCCGGATTCGATAGCAGGAACCGGATCTGGTAGGTGGTTCCCTCGACCGAATGCGTCAGCAGGCCCGTAACCTTGTGGATGACCTGCACCGGGATGCCTCCCACAGCGGAGGTGACGACCGGTTTCTTCTTGAGCAGCGCTTCGGTAACGGTCAGCCCAAACCCCTCGCGCAGTGATTTCTGGATCACGATGGTCGAGGCGCGTTGCAGGGCGTTGATCTCGAGATGACTCCAGGGCGGCAGATGCAAGATATGAATGTCCGGGTCCTCGTTGCTCGCTTCCTGAACTTCGCCGAGCACCTGGGCCCCCTCGGGATCGTCGTCCGCACCGCCGCCCGCCAAAACAAGCTGGCAGTCAAAATACTTGCGCACACCGCGGTACGCCTGGATCACGCCGACCGGGTCCTTCAGCCGGTCAAACCGCGAAACCTGCGTGAGGATGGGGCGCTTCGGATCGATTCCGAACCGTTCGGTCACCTGCCGCACGTACTCCTGCGGCAGTTCCCGGTTCTTGTCCGCCAGCGGGTCGATGGACGGATAGAACAAATATTGCGGTATGGGCAGCGACTGTGTAAACGCCGGCGCCGAGAACAACCCGGCGTCGTACTTCTCGACGAACGGCCGCAGGAAGTTCCAGACCTCGGCATAGGGACGTGACAAGTCGATATGACAGCGCCAGACCCAGCGGCTGGTCCGGCCCGGCCGTGCCTGGACCAGGGGCAGGGGTTGCGGATCGTGGATCACCACCAGGTCGTCGTCCCACTCCATCCGCCTGCGGTTTTCCTCGTTCACAGACAGGAACCGCTCGAACCACTCCCGAGTCCCCTCGTACGGCTCGCCGTGCAGGGCGTTGTGAAACGCCTTGGTTACGGCGAAAAAGTCCTCGCCGCCTTTCAGGACCTCCCACCGCGTCCGGATCCCCAGTTCCTCCATGAGCGGCACCAGGCGGTTCAGGATCTCCGCCACTCCGCCTCCGACGGCCGTGGTATTGACCATCTTGACCTGCCGTCCTTCCAGCCGGTTCGCCAACGCGTGCAGTTCGCGGATCTCCGGATCGCCCACCACAGCGGCGTAATCGTCCAGATGAGGTGTCGACGGCGGGTCGGGCGGTGGCGTAGCTTGGGTTACTGGGGCCATGATTCCATCATCTGTATCAGTTCTTTGCGAATTCCGCTGAGCGTGTTGGTGTAGAAGTCAATGCGATTGATCCGCCGGGCCAGCTCGGTCAGGCCCAAACAGCCTTCAATCCAGTTCGAGAAATCGTTGGTCTGTAGCCGCAGCCGCAGCCGCGAATTGATGAAATGGTAGTGCAGCGTCTGGTTGCTCATCTTGCGGATGCCCGCCGCCAGTTCCGGGAGTGTTTGCGCGCGCGAGTCCACGAATACGACCGTCTCCAGCGCCTCGCAAAAATAGAACGGTTCCAAAGCGGGCCGATTTCCCGACTGCGGCATACGGGTCAGGTACGCCTCCACTTTGCCGGTCAGCAGCTGGCGCAGGTCTTCCACTGCGATGATGTCCCGCAAGTCCACGGCCGAAAGCTCCTCCGCTAGCACGGGCTCATTGCACGCGGTCAGGCACCATTGCGCGAATTCGTTCGAGAAGGTCGTGTAGTGGTGGGTCTCCAGGCTCTGGAATGTGTGGTAACAGATGGATTGGTTCGACACCGATCCCAGGTGCCGGGCCAGTTCCGCCAAGGTCCGGGCTCCCTCCGGCAGGATTCGAATCAGGTACGAAGCGGCCACAAACTCGAATGGATGTGCGGCTTGTTTCACGTCGCAACCGCCCGCTGGATGTTCTCACAGGTTTGTTGCATAAATCACCAATAGTACCTGAAACAAACCAGGCAATGGTGCCTTTCGGCGGTGTTTTCATTCAAGGAAGAAGTATTGCGGCGGCCGCGATCCCCATTTTCAGGGAAGTTGGGATCACGCGGATCAGCCTCTCGAGCACACCGCCTGCCGCTAGTACCATGAACACAACGCCGGCCAGCAGTATTGCGGTCAAGGCCTGCTACCAGGTCAAGCCGAACCCGAGCGGCGGGGCAGCACAGAGCGTATAGACGAAGAAATTCTGGCCCATGTCGGGCGTCAGCGCGACGAGGTCTTTCGCAAGTCATCCCATCAAGAACGTCGCCGCCGCTGCCGCAAGACAGGTAGCCAGCATGACGGCTTGGAACTCCATGCCCGCCTGCGACAACACTGCCGACTGCACAAACACGATGTAGGACATCGCCGCAAAGATCGTCACCCCTCTGGCGATCTCGCCCCCCACAGACCACTTCCCGCCGGGAGCGGGAAACAGCCGCTCCACTACTCCGGCGGCCGCACGAGTTCTCAGTCCAGCAGACATGATTTCATTACGGCTAAGATAGGAAGGAAGGACTCAAACGAGCACGCAAAGGCTCTGCCTAGAAAGGTGGCCCCGCCGACCGGGCCTCGAATTCCCGAATCTCTTCGATCGTAGCGCGAACGTTGTCGGATTCAGCAGAGTCCGGATGGTGTTCCAGAAACTCTTCCAGTTCCCGCAATGCGGCTTCCTGCTGTGACTGCCGCAAATAGATCCGGGCCATCGTCAGTTGCGGATTCGAGAAATGAGCGGGATCGATCTCCTTGGTTCGCTGCAGATGTTCCAGCGCGGAGCCGAATTCCCCCAGCCGGAAGTAGCACAACCCCAATTGCGCGTTGGCCAGCGCATCCAGCGGTCTCAACTCTTGCGCCCGTTGGTTGAATTGGATGGCCTCTTCCGCGCTTCCGGTGGCCAGCAGCACCCCTCCCAGATTGACCATCGGCTCGAAGGCGTCCGGCTCGATGACGAGCGCATCGCGGAAATACTGCTCCGCTATGTCGAATTCCCCTCGCTGGAAGTAGATGGTTCCCAGATTGTTCATAGCCTCCATGAACTGCGGAGCCAGTTCGATGGCCCGCTGCAGGTGTCGCACCGCTTCGTTCACCTTGCGGTCCCGGATCCGGTCGCGCGCTTTCCTGAATTCCCCCCTGGCCTTTCTCGAAATGCTCAACTGGCGCATCGACACCATCCCGGTGTCGAGGACCCGCGCTTGTTCCAGCAGGGCTTCCCGGTCAAAGACGAACTGTTTGGTCACTCTGTCTCTCTCGTCCGCAAAACTCTCGGTGATGTCCACCGTCTGCAGTATCTCGCCGTACCCGGGAATGTAGATGGAAAGCGTGTAGGAGCCCGGCGGGACGTCCTTGAACCGGAAGTGACCGCGATGATTGGCCCAGGTCCGCTCTCGGAAGGGAAAGGACACGCCCGATAGGTTTACCAGAAGCCGGGCGCGCCGCGACAACAACGTCCGAGGCGGCAATGTAACTTCCCCGCGGAATTCTAGCTCGGCGTCCTTGTCACGTTCTTGAGCCTGCAGCGGAGCCGCGCTCCAGAGAGCGCCCAGGAGGACAAGGCCAAGTCCCAGGAAAGCAGCCGCTGTTCTGCACTGTTGCCGGTTCTCTGCTATGGTTCCCAAAGCCCTGGGTGGAAACAAAATCGAAAGAAGCATCCGTCAACAACCCCCCTCTGTTGTCCGAGGCATCCCGTTTCGGGGAATGCCAGCCTCTCTTCTTTCTTCTTCTGGTTGCATTGTATCATCCCCATTTCAATTCGAGCAGGTTTGAAAGACAAAAATTTCGAAGGAATCTCTTCTTGTTATGTTCGGATGGATTGCTTACTGGAGCCGTCTTGGTTGCCGACCCATCCGTTGGTACAATAGCCCTGCTTGCAGCGTCTGCGGCGGAGGACCGGATCGCCGATGCAATCTCATCTCCAGACCAGGACCGTAGGATTCGCCGTCGAGGATGTTGGCAGCGTGACTGCCTTCGAGGCCCGGCCAAGCGGTGAAGGCTCCTATCCCGGCGTCATCGTCGTGCAGGAGTGGTGGGGATTGAATGATCACATTCGGGATGTTGCGCAGCGCTTGGCCGCCGGCGGTTTTGTCGCGCTCGCGCCGGACCTCTATGACGGCAAGGTCACCAGTGACCCGAACCTTGCCTCCGCCTGGTCCTCCGCCCTCGACCCCGAAAAGGCCGTCCGCATCCTGCGCGGCGCCCTGCGCTTCCTGCAAGAGAAGGAGCCGATCTATGCCGAGCATCTCGGAGTGGTCGGTTTCTGCATGGGCGGCAGCCTCGCGCTGCTGCTGGCTTGCCACGCCCCGGAACTCAAGGCCGCCATTCCGTTTTATGGAGACGTGCCGGATCCCGTTGACCAGATCGGCCGGATCCGCTGTCCGGTCCTGTTTATTGCTGGCGGCAAGGACCGCTGGATCAATGAGTCCAAGGTCCGCACGCTGGAAGAAGCCTTCGAGCGCTATGGCATCCAGGGCGAGGTCCGTGTCTATCCGGATGCTGACCATGCTTTCTTCAACGACACACGGCCGGATGCGTACAATGCCGCCGCCGCCCAGGATGCCTGGACTCGCACACTCGGCCTCCTGAGCCGCACGCTCAAAAGCTAGGGAATCGGAAACAAGGGAGTTAGGAGGAAATAATGATCAGCACATCGCGCTTAGCAGTCTGGATGTTCGCTTTGGCCGTCGGCCTCGTCCTTTTGCCGTCTATCGCCGCGGCGCAACTCTCCGAGCCGGCGGCCTGGACCACAGGGATTCGCAACCAGTACGACGTGGAAACCGACATCACTTATCTGACGGCCAACAACTGGGAGGTGAAGCTCGACGTCTACAGGCCGGACCAAAGCCCCGGGCCCCATCCGACGGTCCTCTTTTTCCACGGTGGCGGCTGGCGCGCAGGCAGCAAAGAGTCGAACGTGCTGGCCTTCCTGCCGTATCTCGAAATGGGATGGGCGGTCGTCAACGTCGGGTATCGCCTGGCGCAGGTCTCGCTTGCTCCGGCTGCGGTCGAGGATTGCCTCTGTGCCTTGCGCTGGGTGATCCGCAACGCCGAGGAGTACGGCTTCGACACCGACAAGATTGTCTTGACCGGCAACTCCGCCGGTGGACACCTTGCTTTGACCACCGGCATAATGCCGCCCTCCGAAGGCTTCGACTGGCCGTGTCCAGGGGATGAAGAATTGAAAGTCGCGGCGATCGTCAACTGGTACGGCATCACCGACGTGGCGGAGCTGCTGGAAGGCCCCAACCAGAAGACCTACGCGATGATGTGGCTCGGCAGCCAGCCCAACCGTCGCGAGATTGCCGAGCGGGTGTCTCCCCTCAAGTACATCCGCGCCGGCATCCCTCCCGTGATCTCGATTCAGGGTGACGCCGACCCCACCGTTCCCTATAGCCACTCCACGCGCCTGCATGATGCGCTCTCCAAGGCCGGCGTGCGCAATGAATTGGTCACGGTTCCCGGCGGCGCGCACGGCGGCTTCTCCGCCTCGGAGATGGTCCACGCCTACTCGCGCATTCAGGTATTCCTCCGCGCAGCGGACATCATGCCCGTGCGGTCGAGCGCGCTGCGGTAGGGCCGTCTTTCTTTGCTCTGGGAACTCGCGCTCGTCGGCGAATGAACGATGGCCGTAGTGTAAAACTCCGCTTTGAGGAGAACGTGTGCCTGCAGTTGTCGGAAGTTCTCGCTAACGAATATCCCGGCAGCATTAGTTTCTGGGCAATCGGTTTACGAGGAACAACGGATAGTTGGGGAGCAGGAGGTGTCTTCGATTCTTATCCTCTTCTTAGGCCCCGTCGCGCTTTGAGCTGGTTGCACGCACCATCTCATTCGCTCTCTCCCTATGCTACGATTGACGTTTGCTCCGCCCTGGATAGAGGGATACATTGCTATGTTGAACAGTTTCGCAACCCGCGCCTCGCTCCGCGTAGGAGCGCAGGATGTAGACATTTTCCGGCTGGAGGCGCTTGAAAAGTTCGGCGTCGGCAACGTCTCCCGCCTGCCGTTCTGTCTGAAAATCCTTCTCGAAAACCTGCTGCGCAACGAAGACGGCCGGTCGGTCAAGAAGGACGACATCGAGAACCTTGCGCGCTGGGAACCGGCCTCGCCGGACCGGAAGGAAATCGCCTTTATGCCGGCGCGCGTGCTGCTCCAGGATTTCACCGGCGTTCCCGCCGTTGCCGATTTCGCCGGCATGCGGGACGCTATGGCGCGCATGGGCGGCGATCCCAGGAAGATCAATCCCCTGCAGCCCGCCGAGCTGGTCATTGACCACTCCGTGCAGGTGGATTTCTTCGGCTCGCCGGACGCCTTCCAGGCCAACGCCAGGCTCGAACTCGAGCGCAACCGCGAGCGCTATGCCTTTCTCCGCTGGGCGCAGACCGCCTTTGACAACTTCCGTGTCGTCCCGCCGGACACCGGCATTGTCCATCAGGTGAATCTCGAATACCTCGCCCGCGTCGTGTTCCAGACGGAGATCGGCGGGAAGCCCGTCGCCTATCCCGACACCCTCGTCGGCACCGACTCCCACACCCCGATGGTCAACGGCCTCGGCGTGGTGGGCTGGGGTGTCGGCGGCATCGAAGCCGAGGCCGCCATGCTCGGCCAGCCCATCTCGATGCTCATTCCGCCGGTCGTCGGCTTCAAACTCACCGGCAACCTGCCCGAGGGCGCCACGTCCACCGACCTGGTGCTTACCATCTGCGAGCGGCTGCGCCGACACGGCGTCGTCGGAAAGTTTGTCGAGTTTTACGGTCCTGGCGTTGCGAGCCTCGCGCTCGCCGACCGCGCCACCATCGGCAACATGACGCCCGAGTACGGCGCAACCGTCGCCATTTTCCCGATTGACGATGAGACGCTGCGTTACCTTCGCTTCACCGGTCGTGACGATGCCGCAGTGGAGCTGGTCCGCGCCTACGCCAAGGAACAGGACCTCTTCCGGGACGCCAATAGCCCCGAAGCGGGCTACTCCGAGCGAGCCGAGCTCGACCTCGCAACTGTCGAACCTTGCATCGCCGGACCCCGCCGCCCGCAAGACCGCGTGCCTCTGCGCCGCTCGAAGCCGATGTTCCAGGAAGCTCTGTCCTCCCTTCTTGCGGGCAAATCCGTCTCCGCACCGCGTAGCGCCCGGATCGCCTTCAACGGCGATGGCGCGGAGCTGCACGATGGCTCGGTTGTCATCGCAGCCATCACAAGCTGCACCAATACGTCGAATCCTTCCGTCATGCTCGGCGCGGGGCTTCTGGCCAAGAGAGCCGTGGAGAAAGGCCTCCGCAGGCAGCCTTGGGTCAAGACCAGTCTCGCCCCCGGCTCCAAGGTCGTTACGGACTATCTCGCCAAATCCGGCCTCGCGCCCTATCTCGAAGAACTCGGCTTCCACTTGGTCGGCTATGGCTGCACCACCTGCATCGGCAACAGCGGCCCGCTGCTCGAACCGGTTTCCCGCGGCATCAAGGAATCCGACCTCGTCGCTGTCTCCGTCCTGAGCGGCAACCGCAACTTCGAGGGCCGCATTCAGCAGCAGGTCCGCGCCAACTATCTTGCTTCGCCGCCGCTGGTCGTCGCTTACGCCTTGGCCGGACGCATGGACATTGATCTCTACACTGAGCCGCTCGGCCGCGGTGCTTCCGGCGACGTCTTTCTCCGCGACATCTGGCCCACGCAGCTCGAGATTCAGGATTCGGTTCGCGCCGCCGTTGGCAGCGAGATGTTCCGCAAGCAGTACGCCAACGTATTTCAGGGCGACGAGACCTGGACTGCGCTTCCGGTCCCCAGCGGCGACCGCTTCACCTGGGACGCCAGGTCCACCTACGTGAAAGCGCCGCCGTTCTTTGACGGCATGACCCGCCAGCCCGCGCCGGCCGCCGACATCCGAGGCGGACGCGTGCTGGCTTTGCTTGGTGACAGCGTGACCACCGACCACATCTCACCTGCCGGCTCGATCCAGCCCGACAGCCCCGCCGGGCAATACCTGATCGCCCAGGGCGTCCAGCCCAAGGACTTCAATTCCTACGGCGCCCGCCGCGGCAATCACGAAGTCATGATGCGCGGCACCTTTGCCAACATCCGCCTCCGCAACCAGCTCGCTCCCGGGACCGAAGGCGGCTGGACGGTCCATCTTCCCGGCGGCCAAAAGTTTTCCATGTACGATGCCTCCCTCAAATACGCCGCGGAAAAAGTTCCGCTCCTGATCCTGGCGGGAAAGGAATACGGCTCCGGCTCTTCGCGCGACTGGGCCGCCAAGGGCCCCAAGCTCCTCGGCGTGAGCGCCGTCGTTGCCGAGAGTTACGAGCGCATCCACCGCAGCAACCTGGTCGGCATGGGCATTCTGCCGCTCGAATTTCAGAAAGGGGAGCACGTCGCTTCGCTCGGCCTCACTGGCCGGGAGGTCTTCGAGATCGCCGGCGTTGCTGCCGCCATCAAGTCCACCAAACAGGTTTCCGTACGGGCCCGGAAAGAAGACGGCCAGGTCGTTTCCTTCACCGCCAAGGTCCGCATCGACACCCCGCAAGAGGTCCTCTACTATCAGCACGGCGGCATCCTGCCCTACGTCTTGCGGCAACTTTTGTAAGGCTTCGCTCACGCTTTGATGCTGCTATAATATGGCGCGAACCTTGCAATAATGAACGGCTTGTATGCGAAGAGTAATCCACAGCGATCCTGACATTCTGGGCGGAACCCCGGTGTTTGTGGGGACGCGTGTTCCGTTTCAAACGCTGATTGACTATCTGGAGGCGGGCCATGCTCTGGAGGCTTTTTTGAAGGACTTCCCGACGGTCACCCGCAAGAAGGCCCAGGCCGCTTTGGAGCAAGCCAAAGAAGCCCTGCTCACCAATGCGCGTCTTGCTGGATGAGTGTGTTCCATATCAGATCAAGTATTCGCTGGTGGGCCACGAGGTTCTGACGGTTGGCCGTATGCGTTGGTCGGGCAAGAAGAACGGCGAACTCCTCCTGGCTGGCCGCCACTCGATTCGACGTTTTCGTAACGGTAGATCAGAGCCTCACATATCAGCAGGATATTCGTCGTTTGAAAATCGCCGTGGTCACTCTGGTTGCCCAGAGCAACGAGATTGATGCGCTCCGGCCTCTGGTCCCGCTGCTTCGGCAGGTTCTCAGCAAAGTAAGGCCGGGCCAGATCATCCAGGTCGCCGCATAGCCTGCGGCTGTACCAATTCATGAGGAGATCTTCCGTATGACTACCCGACTCATTACTGCGGCCTTCGCAGCAGCCCTGCAGCTTGCGGGCTTGCCCGGCCTTTCCGCTCAGAATCCCGCCCAGCCCGGCGCCGACCTTTCCGGCGTCTGGCAGCCGCAGGCCAGGGGAACCGGCGAGCGGCATCATTTTTCGACTGAAATCCCTCCCATGCAGCCCTGGGCCTTGGACTACTTCAACTACGCCAAGAACCCGACCACCCACATGGGACGCGGCCGCGACGAGCTGGAGCCGCGCTATCACTGTCTGCCGCCCGGCCCCACCGGCCTGATGCTCAACCCGCTTCCTTTCGAGATCATCCAGAGCCCCAAGCGTGTCATGTTCTTTCACGAGCATGACCACTGGATTCGCCAGATCTGGACCGACGGCCGGGAACACCCCGACGGCTACCCCCTCACCTGGATGGGCCACTCCATCGGCCGCTGGGACGGTGACACGCTCGTCGTGGACACCGTCGGCATCAACTCCATCAGTAGATGGATTGACCGCGCGGGGACGCCCCATAGCGATCAGTTGCATGTTGTGGAGCGCTTCAGCCGGCCTTCCCACGATTCCCTCCAGGTCGTTTTCCTGTTTGAAGACCCCGGAGCCTACACTCGTCCCTGGGGCGGCACCAAGGTCTACAAACTCGGCGTAGGCTGGGAAATTCTGGAACACGTCGTCTGCGAAGAGACGCTCATCCAGCAGCGCGGCTTCAGCGTGGACTCCCGATAACGGCATAGCCGCGTGATACTAGGCCCATGGGAACTCTGGATGGAACAATTCAGCCGGGCTCGAATGATTGATGGATTCCAATTTTGAGGCCCTGTCATCCTTGTGATATTAGGTTTTCTGGTTACGCCCTTTTTTGCGCCCGTCCTTCCGCGGAGCCTTTGAACCAATTCTGCGTGAGTGTGGACGAACTGCAATGCTCAATCCCAAAGTCCCGAACAAGTTCAATAGAGTTGTTAGGCGGGGATTCCCCTTTTCGGAAAGGCTTCGATAGATGGCCTCTCGCGCAATCCCGGCTCCCTTGGCAACCTTGGACATCTTGTGCGCTTCCGCAACATCTCGCAGAGCCAGGAGCAGCATCTCTGAATCACCATCCTCAATCGCAGCATTGATGTAACTAGCGGCCTCTTCTGGATCTAGAAGATCTCTGAGTAGGCTTTCCCGATAACTGTTCTTCGGCATTGCAATCCCTCCATAGCTTTCTAGCCCGCCGAATATCGGAGGTCTGGGAGTCCTTATCCCCACCCCAAAGAAGCGTCACATCTTTCCCATCGTCGCCCAGATAAATTCTGTATCCGGGTCCGAAGTCGAGTTTCAGTTCAATCAAACCACCACCGAGAACCCTGTGTTTTCCAAAATTTCCCTGTGCAACCCGATTGAGGCGTATGCGAACCCTGGACCTCGTCTGACGATCTAAACTCCACAGCCAGTCATGAAAAGGCTCCCGGTTATTCTGTGCAACAACATAGTTGCTGAGGGTGCGGGGGTTGCTTCCACTCATCGCAACGGGCCACAAACTCGCGCTGTGATCTACAGATCACAACCGAAGTGTAAACCGTCCTCGTTTATATTGCAAGTGCCTGCGCGTTTTCACGAGAGTGTGGTACAAACTTTACTGGCGGAAGCGGCGAGAGCCGAACTCCGCAAGCCACTGACCAGATATCACCCTGAAGACTTATAGTGTGTCACGTGTAGAATCACGATAGCTTTTGCTTCTTTGCTGAGCCCGTCGGTGTTATATTGTTCTTATCCGGCTTGGAAAGGGGTTCTTCACTCATGAAACTGCGACCGGCCTTTTATGCCCTGCTGATTGTGCCCGTAGCGCTATTCGTGCTCTCGTCGCTGCGGCTGCGTGCTGCCGAGAACGAGATCACCGTCTACAAGGTCCCCACCTGCGGCTGCTGCACCAAGTGGGTGGACCATTTGAAGGAGAACGGCTTCCAGGTCACTGTCCATGACGTCGAGAGCACGGACGAATACAGCACCCGTTACGGAGTCCCCGAGGCTGCGCGCTCCTGCCACATCGGCGTGGTGGCGGGCTACGCGGTGGAGGGTCACGTCCCGGCCGCAGAAATCCTGCGCCTGCTCAAAGAGCGTCCCAAAGCCAAAGGACTCGCGGTCCCCGGCATGCCGATCGGCTCTCCGGGCATGGATTTCCCCGGCGGCCCGCCGGGAGAGTACACCGTCGTGCTCATCGGTGAGGACGGCAAGCTGATCGACTATCAGCAGTACCCGCGCGAATAGCGGTTTTTCTGGCTGGCGATTGCCCGTTGGCTATTGCCCCATCACAAGCCGGAGGGGGCAACGGAAAAACCATGCTCCCGGGAAATCGAAGTCACCGTCTGATCCATGCCAACCCAACGCACCCCTTCCATCGCCGGCCCTATCCCTTTCGGCCTCGGCCAAACCAAACCCCGCCATTACCGCGACATGCTGCGGGTGCTGTGGGACAACCGGGACAATCTCGCCTATGCCGCCCGGATTCTGCGGCACGGCGTCTGCGACGGCTGCTCGCTCGGGCCCGCGGGGCTTCACGACGAAACGATTCCCGGAATCCATCTCTGCATGAGCCGCTTGAAGATGCTGCGGCTCAGCACTATACCTGCGATCGAGGACCGGTATCTCTCCGATCTGTCCCGCCTGCGTTCGCTCACCAGCACTGAGCTGCGCCGCCTCGGCCGGCTCCCGTATCCGATGGTGTACCACAAGGGCGACGCCCATCTTCGCCGCATCGGTTGGGACGAGGCCCTGGAACAGGCCGGATCGGCCTTGCGGAGCGTCGATCCCCGGCGCATCGCCTTCTACACCACCTCGCGCGGCCTGACCAACGAAGTCTATTATGTCGCCCAGAAGTTCGCCCGCCTGCTCGGCACCAACAGTATTGACAACGCGGCACGCCTCTGCCACGCCGCCAGTACCGTCGCCCTCAAGCAAATGGTCGGCGTCGGCGCTTCCACCTGCTCTTACCGCGACTGGCTTGGCGCGGACCTGATCGTCCTGATCGGCACCAATCTCGCCAACAACCAACCCGTCGCCCTCAAGTATCTGTACCATGCCAAGCAGCGCGGGGCCCGCATCGTCGTCGTCAACCCTTACCGCGAACCCGGTCTGGAGCGCTATTGGGTTCCTTCGATCGCGAAGAGTGCGCTGTTCGGCACCCGCCTCATGGACGATTTTTTCCCTGTCCGTCCCGGCGGCGACGTAGCCTTCCTGAACGGTGTTCTGAAATGCCTGATGGAGCGCGATGCGCTCGACCGCGACTTCATTGCGAGCCACACTGCCGGTTTCGATAGCCTGCGCGCCGAAGTCGAATCCCAACCCTGGGAGGCGCTCGAACAAGCCGGCGGATTGCCCCGGGCCGAGATGGAGCGCTTCGCCGGGATATACGCCGGCGTGCGCAACGCAGTCTTCGTCTGGAGCATGGGCCTGACGCAGCAGCGCCGTGGTGTGGACAATGTCCGGGCAGTCGCCAATCTGGCGCTGGCCCGCGGCATGATCGGCCGCGAGAATTGTGGCTTGGTGCCCATTCGCGGCCATAGCGGTGTGCAGGGAGGCGCGGAGTGCGGCGCGGTGCCGGGTGAGTTCCCCGGAGGCGCCCGCGTCAATCCAGAGAACGCTCGCCGCTTTGCCGAGGTCTGGGGCTGTCCGCTCTCCGCCGAGAAGGGGCTCAACGCTGCGCAGATGCTGGACGCCGCTCGCGACGGCCGGCTCGACCTCTTCTATGTCATCGGCGGCAATTTCCTCGAAACCATGCCGGACCCCGCGGGCGTCGGCCGCGCCTTGCGCAACGTTCCCGTCCGCATTCACCAGGACATTATGCTGAGCACTTCCATGCTCGCCGACCCCGCCGAGAAGGTTCTGCTGCTTCCGGCGCAGACGCGCTACGAGCAGCGCGGCGGAGGCACTGCCACCAGCACCGAGCGCCGCATCCGCTTCACCCCCGAGATCCCCCACTCAGCAAAAAGAATCGCCGAAGCCAAACCCGAATGGGAAATTCTCTCGCTCGTCGCGCAGTGTGCGCTCCCCGACGCTGCCCGCCCGCTGCTCCAATACGCCGATGTTCGCCACATCATGGAGGAGATGGACCGCGTCATGCCGCTCTATCACGGCATCAAGGACCTCCGCAAGGAGGGTGACTGGGTGCAATACGGCGGCCCCATTCTTCTCGAAGGCGGTGTCTGCCCCAACCTGCCGGAAGGCCGCGCCCGCTTTGTTCCTGTCCGCCCTGCCGCAATCGAACCCGCCCCTCAAGCCGCAACCGAAGCAGGCGCGGATTTCTTTTATCTCACTACGCGCCGCGGCGACCAGTTCAACAGCATGGTCTATCGTGACGGCGATCCGCTCACCGGCCGCCGCCGCAACAGCGTCTTTTTCTCCCCTCAGGATGCCCGGCGACTCGGCCTGACCGAAGGCTCGCCCGTTTTGCTGCGCTCCGCCCACGGCGAGTTTCACGGCGTCTGCGCCATCGAGGATGTTCGCCCGGGATGCTTGCAAGCTCACTGGCCCGAAGCCAACTGCCTGCTCGATCAAGTTCTCGACCCCGAAAGCGGCGAGCCGGACTACAATGTCTCCGTGACGGCGCACAGTATTCGTTCTGCAGGCTGACTACCGAGCGAATCGAGATCTCTTCTGCTCTGATGGATGTCGTTTCGCGGCGTTTTGATCTCGGTGGCTGGTCTGCGAAATCGCGCCGCTCGTGGACCGCCGGACGGATCCATTGCCAGCGCATTTCGTTGGCTTTCGTGCTGGAATTCTGTGCTAGACTGATCGAAAGATTTGCTTAGGTGGGCCCGTCATGCAGGCTGGGTCCGAAACTGGGTAAAAGGCATGATGAAAGTCGGCGGCGAAAGAAAGCACAAACGGGCACAGAGCGTCGTACTGTGTTTCGCGCTGCTCTTCGCGGCGGCGGTTGCCAGCATGATGCCGCAGAACGTTTTCTCCCAGGACGCAGCGCCCGCGTCCTCCCAGCCCGCGGTGGAGTCTCTCAGCCCGGATAATCCGGAAGAACTCGGTGAGCAGCGCATCCGCATCCGCGTCGAGGAAGTTCAGATCCCCTTTTCGGTCTTCGACCGCAACGGAAACCTGGTCCTCGACCTAGAGCAGGACGACTTCACGATTCTGGAAGACGGCGTCCCGCAGGAGATTCAGTATTTCAGCGCCCCGGCGAATCTGCCGCTCCGCTTCGCCATCCTGATTGACACTTCCAGCAGCACGCGCCAGCGCCTCAAGTTCGAGAAGGAAGCCGCCATGCAGCTCGGCTACTACGTGCTGTCCTATAACAACGACCACCAGGGCTTCCTGATGACCTTTGACCACGGACCTCAGATCATCCAGGATTACACCTCCAATCCCGACGACCTGACCACCGCGCTCGACGGTTTGATAGCCGCCGGCGGCACGGCCATGCTCGACGCCGTCATTGCGGCCTCCCACAAGCATCTTGCCGAGGCGCCCGGTCCGGGCATTCCCCGCCGTGTCGTGGTCCTGTTCAGTGACGGGGAAGACAACCTCAGCAAGCACAGCGTCGACCAGGCCGTCGAGATCGCTCTCCGCAATGACGTCCGCATCTTTGTCGTCAGTGCCAACGGCTACGGCCAGAACCAACCCGGCCAGGCCGTTCTCCAGCGGCTTGTCGAAGAGACCAACGGACGGATGTTTTCCCCGCTCGACGAACTGCCCAGCAGCGCCTTTGCCACCGGCTATATTTCCAAACATCAGCTCTACGAGAGCCAGAACTCCGTCTACGCCCCCGGCACCGGTGCCTATACTTCCGAGCTCAACATGGCTCTCACCAAGGCTCTGGAAGCCATCGGCGACGAGTTGACCAATCAATACGCCATCGGCTATATCCCCAGGAACAACCTGCTCGACGGCAGCTTCCGCGCCATTGAAATCCGCACCCGCCGTCGCAACGTGGAAATCCGCACCAAGAAGGGCTACTACGCCATCCCCTGATTGTTCTTCTGTCATCCCGAGCGGCTTGTCCAGCCTGTCCCGAGATCGGTCGAGGGGAGCGCAGTCGAGCGCAGCGAGGGATCTGCTCGTGATGTTGCTGTCGGCGACGAGCGATCTGCTTTTCCCGCCTTCCCTTCCGCCACTGCTTGCGATAAGCTGATCCCTCCGCTGCTGGCGTGCAGGACCCGTCATGGAAAAACGCTCCATCGGTTCGCTTTCGGTTTCCGTCATCGGTCTCGGCTGCAACAACTTCGGCTGGCGCATCGACGACGCAGCCACCGAACGGGTCGTCCTCGCTGCGCTCGACGCCGGTATCAATTTCTTCGACACTGCCGACATCTACGGCGGAACCAGGAGCGAGCAGTTCCTGGGCCGTGCGCTCGGCAGCCGCCGCTCCGAAGTCGTAGTCGCCACCAAGTTCGGCATGGCCGTGGACGACCGCCGCAAAGGCGCCGAGCCCGGCTACATCCGCCGGGCCGTCGAGGACAGCCTGCGACGCCTCGGGACCGACCGCATTGACCTCTACCAGTTGCATCAGCCCGACCCCTCGGTCCCCATCGGCGACACGCTGGAAGCTTTGGACGGCTTGGTCCGTGCCGGTAAGGTGCGGGAGATCGGCTGCTCGAATTTCTCCGCCGCCCAGATTCGCCGCTCCGAAGACGCCGTCCGCCCGGCCGCCGCGCGCTTCGTCAGCCTGCAGAATGAGTACAGTCTGCTGCGCCGCGACCCCGAGAGCGGTGTGCTCTCCGAATGCGTCAACCGCGGCATCGCTTTTCTGCCCTATTTCCCGCTGGCCAGCGGCCTGCTCAGCGGAAAGTACCGCAAGGACCGGCCGGCTCCCCGCGGCACGCGCCTCACCTCGGGCGGACGCTTCGGTGGCCGGCTCGAAGAACCGAATATGGACCGGGCGGAGCAGCTCGCCCGGTTCGCCGCTGCGCGCGGCCGCTCGCTGCTGGAGCTCGCCCTTTCCTGGCTTGTCATGCGGCCCTCGGTCGCCTCCGTGATTCCCGGCGCCACTTCTCCCGAGCAGGTCCACGCCAACGCTGCGGCTGCCGGCTGGCGCCTCACCGCCGAAGAGCTCGCCGCCGTGGATGCCATCGCCCCGCCTCCTGACAAGTGACCACCGTTGGATAGGATTTTCTTGCCATGGCGGCAACCTCCGATCTCGAAGCGCTTCTTTCCGCCGCCGACTCCGTCTGCGTGCTGACCGGCGCCGGAATTTCCCGCGAAAGCGGCGTGCCCACCTTTCGCGGCGAGGACGGTCTTTGGCGCCGCTATCGCGCCGAGGACCTTGCCACGCCCGAGGCTTTCGCCCGCGACCCGGTCCTTGTTTGGGAATGGTACGCCTGGCGTCGTGAGCTGATCAGCCGGGCCCGGCCGAACGCCGCCCATCTCGCTCTGGTCTCGATGGAGGAGCGGATCGCATCCCGCCCGAACGGCCGCTTTACGCTCGTCACCCAGAATGTGGACGGCCTCCATGAGCGCGCCGGCTCGCGCAACGTGCTCCGTCTCCACGGCAGCATCTGGCGTCTGCGCTGCTCCCGCTGCAGCGCCGAGGGCGAGGACCGCCGCGTTCCGCTCCATCCCCTGCCGCCCCGCTGCGACCGGCCGGGATGCTCCGGTCTGCTGCGCCCGGCGGTTGTCTGGTTTGGTGAATCGCTTCCCGACTACGAATGGATGCAGGCCGCGCGGGCCGCGGATCACGCCGATGTTTTTCTCGTCGTCGGCACTTCGGCCCTGGTCTATCCCGCCGCGTCGCTGCCCTGGGCGGCCAAGCGAAGCGGTGCGCGGCTGGTCGAGATCAACCCCGACCCCACGCCGCTCTCCGACCTTGCCGATTGCGTCTTCCGTGGTCCCGCCTCGGAAATCTTGAGAGCGTTGCGAAACCGGAAGAAAGTGTAGCGGCCGGGGTGAGCACACGGTATTCTAACGGTGCGTGGAACAACTCGATGCTTGCATCATCCCAAGCGAAGCGAAGGACATCTTCTTTTTCTGACTTCTAACTCCTGATCTATGAAGCTCGCCTATCTTGATTGTTTCTCCGGTGTCAGCGGCGACATGTTCCTGGCCGCGCTCGTTGCCAACGGCCTCGGCCCGGGCCGGCTCGAAGCCGAGGTCCGCAAGCTCGGCATTGACGTCCGGCTGCGCCGCGAGCAGGTCCGGCGCGGTATGCTCATGGCGGAGCGGATCGTCGTCGAAGCGCCCCCGCAGCACCATCACCGCCATTACACCGACATTGTCGCCAGCATCGAGGCCGCTCCGCTTTCCCCCTTGACCCGGCAGCGCGCCCGGGCTGTCTTCGAGCGTCTGGGTCGCGCCGAAGCCAGGATTCATGGTGTCCCGCTCGAGCGCGTTCATTTCCACGAAGTCGGCGCTCTCGACTCGATGGCCGACATCGTCGGCGCTTGCGCCGGAATCGAATTGCTTGAGATTGACGAGCTGCGCTCGTCGCCGTTGAACGTGGGGGGAGGCTCCGTGCGCTGTGACCACGGCGCGCTGCCCGTCCCGGCCCCCGCCACGGCGGAGTTGCTGCAGGGAATTCCCGTTTATTCTTCCGGCATCCAGGCCGAGCTCGTTACCCCCACCGGCGCGGCGCTCGTCTCCGTGCTGGCTTCCGGCTTCGGCCCGCTCCCGCCCATGACGGTCGCATCCTCCGGCTACGGTGCCGGTTCCCATGACCTCGGCGAGTTCCCCAACGTCCTGCGGCTGTTCGTCGGAACGGCGCAGAAGCCGGAAGTCGGCCTGGAAACACTTCTCCTGGTCGAGGCCAACCTCGACGACATGAACCCCCAGCTCGGTGGGTTCTTTGCCGAGCGTGCCTTCGCTGCAGGCGCCCTGGACGTCTTTTTCGCTCCCGTGCAGATGAAGAAGAACCGCCCCGGCGTCTTGCTGTCCGTCCTCTGCCGCCCCGAGCAACGCGATACGATCATGGATTTGTTTTTTCAGGAGACCACCACGCTCGGCGTCCGCTGTCATGAAGTCCTGCGCCGCTCGCTCGCCCGCGAGTCCGTCCCCGTCCGCACGCCCTACGGGGAAGTCCGCGTCAAGGTCTCCCGCTCGAACGGCCGCGTCGTCAACTGCGCTCCCGAGTATGAGGACTGCCGCCGCCTCGCTGCCCAGGCCGGCGTCCCCCTCAAGACCGTCCTGCAGGAAGCCGCCTTCGCGTTCTGGAAGGAATCGGGATCGTAGAATTGCCGGGACTGTCATCCCCCGGTGCTGTCGACCCCGAGCGCAGCGAGGGGTCTGCTCTTCGCTTGTCCTGAAGGTAGCGATCAGGCCTCGTCGGCCTGTCCCCATAGAGCACAGCCCCCAGGGCCTGTGCTCTGTTCTTCATCCCGAGCGATCCCACCGAACAGGCAATACTTGGTGTACGATTGAAATCATGAGGGGGCCCCCGGATTAACCTTGTCACTGAGGATTCGGTTTGTTGCGGCCATGGCGGAGGGACCATGAGTGCGGCGGATCGTTTGCGTGAGTTGCTGCGGGGACCGGACATTCTGGTCTTGCCCGCGTGTTATGACGCCCTGAGCGCAAGGCTGATCGAACGGGCCGGGTTCCAGGGCTCCTTCATGAGTGGCTTTGCTGTATCCGCGTCCCGCATCGGCATGCCGGACACGGGCTTGATCTCCTATGCCGAGATGCTTGATCAGGGCCGCAACATCTGCTCGGCTGTCTCCATCCCGGTCATCGGCGACGGCGACACCGGCTACGGAAACGCCCTCAACGTGCAGCGCACCGTGCGCGGCTACGCTCAGGCCGGTTTCGCCTGCGTCATGATTGAGGATCAGGTGGCCCCCAAGCGCTGCGGGCACACGGCCGGCAAGCAGACGGTAAGCAGGGACGAAGCCCTGGCGCGCATTCGGGCCGCCGTCGACGCGCGGAATGACGGAGCGGACATCCTCATCATGGCGCGCACCGACAGCATCGCAACGGAAGGTCTCGGCGAAGCGATCCATCGCTGTCGGGAATTCGCAGCGCTGGGTGCCGACATCACCTTCGTGGAGGGTCCCCGCAGCGAGCAAGAGATGCTCGCCTGCTGCGAAGCCGTCCCCGGCCCCAAGATGGCCAACATGGTCGAGCAGGGAGTGACCCCCAGGCTCAGCCCGCAGAGGTTGCAGGCGATGGGCTTCCGGATTGCTCTGTACCCTCTGACTCTGATGCTCGCGAGCATTCAGGCCATGGAAGGGGCCTTGGATTCGCTGCGGCGAGGGGAAACGCCGGTGGGGACCGCCGCGTTTCCTCATCTGCGCGACATTGTGGGTTTCCCGGAATACAACGAGGTCGCCAAACGCTATGCCGGCAGCTGATCCCCGGATGTTGCCGGCACTGTCATCCCGAGCGGCTTGTCCCGCCTGTCCCGAGATCTGCTGAGGGAAGCGCAGTCGAGCACGAAACGACATATCGATGTCGTTTCGCTCGAGTGGTCTGCTCCTCGCTTGTCCTGAAGGTAGCGACAGGCCTCCGGCCTGTCTCCATAGAGCACAGGCCACCAGGGCCTGTGTTCTGTTCACGTCCTTCTTCCTCCGATGTCCCGGCGATCTGGAATGGTATGCCGTAGGTCCTTGAGTAAGCGCTAACTTCGGAGCAGCCCCAGTGCAACCATCAGTGCGTCGTCGAGGCACTTGAGCTTGGCGGCGTCGAGGCTCCCGACGAACTGAGTCAACTGTGACTTCTGCAAGCTAACCAACTCGTCGCAGTGTACGCTGCTATCTTGTCGCAGTCCCTCGTTCAGTCCGACATCGACTTGCGTTGCGAGTCCGTGGCGAGCCGAGTACACCGGCGCACAGATGACCGTCGAGAACCGCGAATCAATCAGCGCCTGTCGGCTGACTATGACGAACACGCGAAAGCGCTTCGGATCGCGCACGGGAGGCCTCGCGACCCGGTAGAGCTCTCCGCGCCTCACGTTTCCACCTGATAGCCTAGGACATCGACAGCTTCTTTGTTGAGTTCATCGGCGTGCGCGTTGATGATGTTGCGGTCCCGATTGTCGACCGCGGTTCGTTCTCGCACGGCGAGGCTTTGACGAAGCAGCCGCTCAATTGCCTGGGATCGGCTTTCTCCTTCGCGGGCGACCTTTTCAATAGCTACCACCACCTCTTTCGCAAGTGTGATTGATGTCTTCATTTTCATACCACAATTATACTCCATATAGACTCTGCTTGACCTTCTCTCGCAATTGCTACCACTTCGAAGTTGAAAGAATCAGCTCTCAGAGGCCCTTTGTTTCGGACTGGCGGAGCTCGGAAGAGTCTCCCGGTGAAGACAGAGCGGACTGACGGCTCAATGGGCACTTCAGGGCCAGCTCGTCCAACTCGGGATTCCAATCGAGACGGAGAGGATTGAAGGAGGAACGAGGAGCGAGCTTCGAGAGCAGGTGGATACCATCAAGCGCTGGTATAGCAACGACCGGATCGCTTCGACAACAAGCTGCGCAGCTCGTAGAGCATGGCTGTGAAAGCAACCACCGTCAAGAAACCGTCAGAAAACTCGCCCATCAAGCGGGTTAGCCGTAGGCGTTGTGAGCGAAAGCAGATGCCCCAAAACCGTGTAATTGCAAGAAAGGAAAGAGTTGGGAGAAAACCTTGGAAGACGCCTGCCTGCTTCCGAGTATGGCATGATCTGTTCGTGCTTTGCCCGCCAGTGGGCATCGATGCCGTCCCAACCATTGCCTTGGAACACATGACCGCATACTGGGCATGCCTTCTTGGACATGCTTTGAATGTCGAACGGCCAGCCGGTCCGGTTCAAGGTCCCTGAGCTTGAACCGGCACCACAAACCGACCCTTGGCAAACTTGGAGCCGCACTTACCATACCCCCGGCACTGTCATCCCGGAGCGGCTTGTCCCGCCTGTCCCGAGATCTGCTGAGGGGAGCCCAGCCGAGGACGAAACGACATATCGATGTCGTTTCGCTCCAGGGACCTGCTCTACTACTAGCTGTGTCATCCCGAGGAGCGAAGCGACGAGAGATCTGTTCGTAATGTTGTGGTCGGCGCCGAGCGGCTGAGATTGCCCGGAATTCCGTTGAAAGTCAGCGACCCTCGGTGTAGCTAGACTACGCGGCGGCCGCTTCGTTGGCAACTGGTTTTCGGGAAACGGTATTGGCCAAGGAGGCCAGCAGCAGCGGAATCTCGCGGAACCCTCGGATCTTGCGGAACTGCCTCTCGGCCACCAGCAGTCCCGATCCCACCCAGCGTTCGATCTGGTCTCCCGGGCGCCAGCGCTTCACGTTGCGGCAAACCGTCTCGACGATCGAGAACGCCGACTCGATCACATTGGTGCTGGCGAGGGACCGCCGCAGCTTCGGCGGCACACCCAAACGATGCACCGTGAGCGTCTCTTCCATCCCTTCGCCCAGACTCCGGGCGGCGCTCGGATTCAGGTCCATCAGCTCTCGATGCAGTTTCTCCAGTGCTCGCTTGGCCTCGGCGTATTCGGCCATCCCGTAGGCGTTTTGCAGTTTTCTCTTCACCGCCTGACGATGTTCTTCTGGCAGGTGGTCGAGCACGTTGCGCCGCTTGTGGACCTGGCAGCGCTGGATGCAGGCGGCTTGGCCCGCATGACGGCGCACCGCCGCAGCCAGCGCCTTACTGCCATCCAGCACATACAGCCGTGGCACGCCGAAGTCCAGGCCGCGACTGGCCAGATCACTGAGCAGCTCGCTGACCACCGTGGCGTTCTCGGTTGCTCCCTCGCGCAGCCCCAACACCGTTTTGTGCCCGTCCCAGCCGATCCCCAGCGCCACCATCATCTGGCGGTCCCGGAACGGCGTGCCGTCGAGCAGCACGACGCAGAGCCGCAACTGGCCCAGCGGCCGCTCCAGCAACTCCCGCAACTTCTCCCGGCTGGCCTCGACGAAGTTCTCGCTCACCGCCGACTTCTCGATCCCGTAGGCTTGCTGAAACTCTTTCACCACCGCGCCGTAGTTCCGCGTCGAGAGCCCCCGCATCATCGTGTCCCACACCGACCGCTCGAGCGGCGCGCTCCGCTGGAACAGCTCATAACTTCCTAGCCGCTGCTCGCGGTTCTGCTGGTTCCGCAGACGGGTTCTGCGGATCGGCACCTTTTGCCCGTCCACCACGCAGTAACCCGCTTCCTTCCCCCAGCGGTGAGCGCGACGGCCCACGTGTTGCTGATGTCGCTCTCCGGCTAGCTGCCGCACTTCCTCTTCCATCACCAGGTTCATCAACGCCAGCCCGGCCTCCCGCAGAAGGTGTCCCACGCCTTCTTGCAGCAGGCTCACCACCTCGGCCAGCGGCAGGAGCATCTGAATGTTCGGGTTTTTCTCGGCCGCCCAGCGGCGAAAACTCTGCACCGCACGATGGCCTTCGATCTGGTATCTTCTCTTCATAGCGACTCTCTCCTTTTCTTGGCAGAAAATGACCCCCGGCACAGTATCGCCGGGGTTGAGAGTCGCTACTTTCTACGAATTAACGGACATCCTCGAGCGGCTGCAACCATGCCGCACTTACCATACCCCCGGCACTGTCATCCCGAGCGAAAAGAAGACCAAGGTAAACACTTGTATTCCTTATTGTATGGCATAGCAATCGGCCTCAATACTGCGCCCTGCGAACAGTTGTTTAGCGGCAAGGCCACTTATGGAGGATGAATTAATGGAGACCGGAACTGAAGCTGAACATCTTCGTGAGAAGCTGGTTGAGCTGTTAGTAGGTAAGGAGTATATTCTGACACCTGAGATCGCGCAGGCCTTCACCACCTTGCGGGAAGCGAGGGTGTTGATGGAGGGATGGCGACGGGAGTATAACAAAGATCGCCCGCACAGCGCGTTGAGCTACCGGCCGCCAGCCCCGGAAACGATCTTGCCGTTACCGCCGGGTTCCGCTCCGCTCCACCCGGCTGTAACGGCGTATGGACTAACATAAAAAGTGGACCAACAACCCGGGGGAGGTCAATGGCGAAACGTCTGTTGATTCACGTGTTCTCCATGATCCACCGAGTGTTATACCAGCTATCGAGGGGAAGCATGGGCACCCACATGGTAGGACCGGTTCTTCTTCTGACTACTGTGGGTAGAAAGAGTGGCCAGTTTCGCACCACTCCGCTTCTGTACCTTGCATACGAAGAGAATTGGGTTGTGGCGGCTTCGTATGGAGGAGATGATCGGCATCCTGCATGGTGGCTGAATCTCAAGGTCAATCCGGCTGCCCGTGTTCAAATCAAGCGTATTGTCCGACAGGTTCGGACCAGGGAAGCCACAGAGGTTGAGAGAAGTCTACTGTGGCCCCGCTTCGTAAATATGTTTTCCGGCTACGAGGATTACCGGCAGCGAACTGAAAGGAAAATACCCATCGTGATTCTAGAACCTGAAGCCTGCGAGAGCCATTGAGTGTGCAAGAGACAAGGAATTACTCCTCTAACGTCGAATGCCTGACCGACTGTCTTGCTTTTTTGTGCGCTGATTAAGCCAGTTTAAGCGGAGTCCGCCGGCCGGCCCCCAATCAGCCAGCACGGGACCAGCTTCATTTCCGCATCCAATTCAACCCCAATGCTTCGGCGCGCAGCGGTGTCTGACGAATCTGGCTTCGGGAGTGGTGGCAACGGGTCGCGAGGACTTCTGGAAGGGCGGTTCTGAGCCGATGGCCCTCTCGGAGAAAAATCGTGCTCGGTGGGACGCGGATGAGTGTCTATTTTCAATCGTCGGAGGGGCCAATATGGAAATTCCGGTTAAGAAACTTCCACACTGCCGTAGGCCCAAGCGGAGCGCACGCGGAGCGACATTCCTGATTGATTCTTTTGCCTTGGCAAAAAATGCCGATCTATTCCAGGAAAGTCACCAGAAATGACTATAAGACACTTGACATGACCCATGCTGTGTGGTAAATGTATTGAGGGTCATCGTTACGATGATTCTGAGATCTTTGACAAACTGCAGACCTTCTGCCGGACATGCGTTTCCAAAGGGCTCCTTTTTGGGAGCTCGCAGCCTGGGGGTGAAAGTCCACAGGTGCTAACGGACGTGGAGGGAACTGTCTCCACGTCACGGCTGGCATGAGAATGTCGGTCCTCGATTGTTTCTGAGGCCCGTAGGTCGGATGCGTGATGTGGATGTCCGTGTTAGTAGACTTCATGTCATGTGATGATGTGCGCGGCACTTTGAAAATGGGTTGCTTCGGCCTGATGTTGTTCCTTCTCGGATGCGCTACTACGGCACGGCGTTTACAAACGCCGAGAAGGAGGTACCTGTAGTGAAAAGGTTCAAAGATTTCAACGCCAGTATTGCCTGTCTGAAGGCAGTGTTGACGGGAGATAATATCAGGCCCGAACAGCGACAGAACGTTGAAGCAGCGATTGAACAGCTAAGGCGTCTCTGGAGAAAACCGGATGTCAAGAAGCACGATGTCTATCTTTGCATCCGTGAAATAACCGAGAGACTGATCAAGGCATTCATCGTGAAGTAATTCGCTTCATTGCACTGTTCAAGAGCAACCCATATTCCTGTTAGAGAATCCTATGGATTACGGAAAAGCATTGAGAATTGCCCGAGCAATAGCCGGGCTGCAACAAAAAGAACTGGCGCAGTTAGCTGAGATTGATCCAAGTCATATTTCCATGATGGAAATGGGAAAACGCAAGCCAAGCATTGGAACCGTGCAAAAACTCGCGAAAGCCCTTCAGATTCCCGACCATCTATTGACACTGCTTGCAGCGGAGCCAAATGACCTGGACATGAGGAACCCAGAGGAATTGCAGAGAGCAGCGCAATCGCTGGCACAGTTATTGTTTCGACATGGTGCAAGTTCAAAAGTTCGAGCCGAATTACCGTTGTTCCCCAAGAAAGCTTAACCTCCACTTGCTATCTACATTGGAGCGCCTTCTTGGATTCGACCAGAACTACCTCTTTGCCCTTGCATCGAGAGCAGGCGCTTGTTATTCCCCATTTCCGAAAGGAACCAAACCAAGACCATTTCAAAAGAAGGCAAAACCATCAAAGCGCCGCATAATAGACAATCCGTCTGAAGAATTGAAGGCAGTCCAGTCGCGGATCAACGACCGACTTCTTAAACCACTTCCGTTTCCTCCTTACATGTTCGGGGGGGTTAAAGGAAAAAGTATCTTGGATAATGTTCACGTTCACCAGAGCACAAAGGTGCTCGTGAAAATAGACATCGCATCTTTCTTCCCAAGCATCACGAACAAACATGTGTATCGAGTTTGGCAAGACCTTTTAGGTTGTTCACCAGAAATCTCAAGTTTGCTCACTAGACTGACGACCTTCGAACGTCACCTACCCCAAGGTGCTCCAACCAGCACACTTCTGGCAAACCTCGTCCTTCATTTAATTGATGGGCCAATCAGGTCTGAATGTGAACGATTAGGGATTCGTTACTCTACGTGGGTAGACGATTTAGCCTTCTCTTCAGAGAATCCCCGTTCGATCATCAGTCTTGTGATAAGCACTTTACAAAGAGAAGGTTTCAGAATCTCTCGGCGGAAGCTCGAAATTATCAGTCCGGGTGAAAGAAAAATCCTGAATGGGGTTCTTATTGGCCGCGGCCTCAGTGTTCCGCCCGATCACCTAGCAAGGGTCAGGGCAGCAGCACACAAGCTTCGTACTAGCCAAGTCCCATTGTCTGAAACCCCCCGTTATTCTCAGAGCTTACGCGGTAGCATTGCGCATATTTCCACAATCAACCCAACTAAGGCTGAAAAGCTGTACCGGAGTCTGGAAGCATCTCCATCTGAAACGTCCCGTCCGGCTGCACCCGCCCACTGCTTATTTTCGCGGTAAGTTGGAGTCCTGACACTCGTAATCGCCAGTTTGGATTAGCGGCCATGCTTCCGAGTATGGCATGATCTGTTCGTGCATTGCCCGCAAGTGGGCATCGATGCAGTCCCCACCATTGCCTTGGAACACATGACCGCATACTGGGCATGCCTTCTTGGACATGCTTTGAATGTCGAACGCCACATCCGGTCCGGTTCAAGGTCCCTGAGCTTGAACCGGCACCACGAACCGACCCTTGGCAAACTTGGAGCCGGATTCGCCGGGTGGTAACATCGTGGTAGCATAAACGATCCTGGGAAACAGTCCGATCCAAACGAACATGTCGAAATTCTTTCTGACCACGCCGCTTTACTACGTCAACGCCGCGCCGCACCTCGGCCATGCCTACAGCACCATCGTCGCCGACACCATTCGCCGCTACAAGAAGATGCGCGGCTACGACGCTTTCCTGCTCACTGGCACCGACGAGCACGGCCAGAACATCGAGCGCGCCGCCGCCGCGGCGGGCATGCCGCCGCAGCAATATGCCGACGCCGTCGCCGCCCTGTTTCGCAATGCCTGGCGGCCTCTCGGAATCGAGTTCGACAGCTTTATTCGCACCACCGACGAGTCCCACGCCCGCGGCGTCCTGGCCCTCTGGGCCCGTATCACCGACGCCAAGGCGCCCGACGGCCGGCCGGCCGTCTATCGCGGCAAGTACGGCGGCTGGTACTGCCAGCGTTGCGAGGTCTTCAAGGACGACACCGAGCTCCGCCAGCCCGGCAACGTCTGTCTCGATCACGAGCAGCCCTGCGAGTGGACCGAAGAAGAGAACCTCTTCTTCCGCCTGTCCGCCTACCAGGATACCCTCCTCGCGCTGTACGAGAACGACCCCGGCTTCATCCGCCCCGAAACCCGCCGCAATGAAGTCGTCGCCTTCGTTCGCGGCGGCCTGCGTGACCTTTCGATCAGCCGCACCTCCATCCAATGGGGCATTCCCGTTCCCAAGACGCCGGAGGAAACGGCCGATCATGTCTTCTATGTCTGGCTCGACGCCCTCACCGGTTACCTGAGCGGGTCCGGCTTCGGGCAGCCCGATGCGGCCAAGCCCGGCTTTGACCAGCTCTGGCCGGCCGACCTGCAGTTGGTGGGCAAGGAAATCCTGCGCTTTCACGCCGTCTATTGGCCCGCCTTCCTCCTGGCCGCCGGATTGCCGCTCCCGCGCTCCATATTCGCGCACGGCTGGCTCTTGTTTGAAGAAAGCAAAATGAGCAAGTCGAAAGGCAACATCATCCAGGCCGGTCCCATTCGCGACGTGCTCGGAGCCGACCCGCTGCGCTATTTCCTGCTGCGCGAGATTCCCTTCGGCCAGGACGGTAATTTTTCGCTCGACGCCCTCGTCACCCGCTACAACAGTGACCTGGCCAACGATCTCGGCAACCTCGCCAGCCGCGTCCTGACCATGATCACGCGCTACTTCAACCAGGAAATTCCGTACCCCTCCGTGCAGGCCCGGCGCAGCGGGCAGGACCGCAGGATTCTTGAGATTGCCGAAAAAGCCTCCGCCCGCTACGTCGAGTGTTTCGACCGCCTTGAATTCAACGTCGGCCTCGATGCCGTCTGGGAATTGGTCAGCGCCGTCAACAAGTACTTGGTCGAGACCGAACCCTGGGCCCTCGCCGAGCGTGATACCCAGGACGACCGCTCGAAGCTCGCCACCGTTCTCTACACTGCGGCCGAGGCGCTGCGCGTTGCAACGGGCCTGCTCGCGCCGGTCATGCCCGACGCCGCGGGAAAGATCTGGCGCCAGCTGGGTATCCCCTCCGATCTCTCCGCGCTTTCCTTGGACGAATTGAAGAAATCTCCGCTCCAAACCGGAGACAAGATCGGAAAAGTCGAGCCGGTCTTCCCGCGCCTGCGGAAGAAGGAAACCCTGAACAATCTCCTGCAGGCCCAGGAAGCCGCTCCCAAGGGACTCCCTGCCAAGCCCGCCGCGGGCGCATCGGACGTGAGCCCTCCCGTCTCCGACGAGCGGATCAAGATTGACGACTTTCTGAAAGTCGATATGCGCGTCGGAGAAATTCTCGTAGCGGAGCGCATCAAAGGCGCCACCAAATTGCTGCGCCTCGAAGTGGACATCGGGACCGAGGTTCGTCAGGTCGTCGCCGGAATGGCCGAGACGTATTCTCCGGAAGCGCTGGTCGGAAGAAAAGTGGTCATCGTCGCCAACCTCGAGCCGCGCAAGCTTCGCGGCTTTGAGTCCCAGGGTATGCTGGTTGCCGCCTCGGTCGGCAAGGAGGACCGTCCCGTCCTGGTCACCTTCGTCGAGGATGTCCCCAACGGAGCCCGCCTGCGCTAATGGCTCAAGACGCTGCGAATTCAGCCTCCGCAACCCCTGGAACCAAGGTAGACGTGCGAAAAGTGAATCACGAAAGAACCGAAACAACCGAAACAACCGAAGATACCGAATTTGCCCCTCTTGCCGATTCGCACACGCATCTGGAATTTCCGCAGTTTGATGAGGACCGCGAGCAAGTGTTTGAAAGAGCATGGGTTAGCGGTGTCCGTCACCTCGTGGCCATCGGCAGCGGCACAGGCCCCCACCGCCTCCGGGCCGGTTTGGAAATGGCCGAGGGCCGCGACTGGGTTTACCCCACCATCGGCATTCACCCGCACGAAGCCCGCCTCGCGACCGACTCGCATTTCCTTGAATTAGAACAACTTGCGAAAGATCAACGCGTCATCGCAGTCGGCGAGATCGGGCTCGACTACCACTACGATCATTCTCCCCGCGAAGTCCAACAGACCGTGTTCCGACGCCAACTGGATCTGGCGGCAGCGAACCGCCTGCCCGTCGTGATCCACTGCCGCGAGGCCTGGCCGGATTGCCTCCGCATTCTCCAAGAGCACTGGAAATCCACTGGGCTGGGCGGCATCTTCCATTGCTTTAGCGGATCGTTCGAGGATGCTCAACGGGGAATAGATGCCGGATTCTACATTTCGTTTGCGGGCACTCTGACGTTTCCGAAGACCGCCAGCTTACGGGATGTAGCCGCACGCATTCCGTCGGACCGGCTCCTGATTGAAACGGATTGCCCGTTTCTGGCGCCTGTGCCGAAGCGTGGGAAGCGCAACGAACCTTCGTTTGTCCAATTTGTCGCCGAGCAGCTGGCTCATGTCCGGGGGGTTTCGCGGGTGGAAGCCGCCGTCCAAACCACCCGCAACTTCTGGGACTTCTTGGGCGGAGTACGCAGGAACCGAACACCAACCGAGAGAGGCTCATGAAACAAGACTTGTGATTTTCCGCCGGAGCGGATACAGTAGCATCTCTTCAATTCCGGCGAGCGAGCAGCCATGAGAAGCGCGCACCCCACTCCCATCCTTGCCTGGCAGGAAGTCCTTGAGTCCATTCGTCCGGAATTGGACAGCGTCGAGCAGCGCTTCCGGTCGGAGCTGGTTTCCAGTGTCCCGGCGGTTACGGCCATCGGAGAGTATCTCCAGGTAAGCGGCGGAAAGCGCCTGCGCCCAGCTCTCCTGTTGCTGGCTGCCAAGATGTTCGGCAGAACCCAGCCCTCGGCCATCAGCCTCGGCGCGGTCGTGGAGATGATCCACACGGCCACGCTCGTCCACGATGATGTGATTGATGCAGCCGACCGCCGCCGCGGCCGTCCTTCTACGAACTCACGCTGGGGGAATCACACCAGCGTTCTGGCTGGGGACTGGCTCTATATGCAGGCGTTCCGTATTGCTGTGCAGGAGCGCAATTTCCACGTCCTTGATATTCTGATCGAGTTGACGCAGCAGATGGTCGAGGGTGAGCTGATCCAATGGAAGATGATCGGGCGGCTGGACCTGTCCGTCGAAGAGCATCTGGACCTGGTCCATCGGAAGACCGCCTGCCTGTTTGGGGCCTGCACGCGTCTCGGAGCCGTGCTGGCCGGCCAGGATCAGGCGACGGAAGAACAGCTGGTCGAGTATGGGATAAACCTGGGAATGGCTTTTCAGTTGGTGGATGATCTACTCGATTTTACGGCCAGCGAGGAAGTTCTCGGGAAGCCTGTGGGCAGCGATCTCCGGGAAGGGAAGGTGACGCTGCCGCTCATCTATCTGCTCGACCGTTGCACGCCGCAGGAGTACGACAAGCTGGCGCGAGTCATGGAGGAACGAGCCTTTCAAACCGTTCCCTGGGAGGAACTGCTCGATCTGCTCCGCCGATATGACACTCCTGCACGCGTGAAGGACCTAGCCAACCAGTATGCCCACAGGGCCAGAATGTGCCTGGAAAGCGCCCGCGACTCCCAGTACAAACGTGCCCTCGAGGCTCTCCCTGATTTTGTCGTGAACCGGGAGAATTAGCCCCCGGGCCTTTACGCCAAGCCAGAAATGCGAGATCGGGAAACGGAAGTCAAGATTCGCATCGCTGATGTGGCCGCCACGCGCAGGAAACTGCGGACCTTGGGTTTCCGTCCCATTCACCGCCGTTCTCTCGAAGACAACATTCTCTACGACACGCCCAACCGGGCCCTCCGCCGCGTCCGCGCCATTCTGCGATTGCGGCAATATGGCTTGCGTTGGGTGCTCACTTACAAGGGCACTCCGGACCCGGACCAAACCTACAAGTCGCGCGTCGAACTTGAGACGAAAGTCGAGGAGCCGCGTGCCCTGCGCGCCATTTTCGATGTCATTGGATTGCGACCCGTCTTTCGATATCAAAAGTACCGTGTGCAGTATGTCCGGCGGACTCCGGGACAACGTGGAAAGCGGGGAGGGGAAGTCTCGCTGGACGAAACGCCAGTCGGGGACTTCCTGGAACTCGAGGGCAGCCGGTCCTGGATCGACCGCGTGGCACGCCAGCTTGGGTTTTCGCGCCGCGACTACCTTACAGCCTCCTACGGCGCGCTCTATCTCGAAGAGTGCCGGAGGCGGCGTGAATCTCCCGGAGATATGTTATTCCCCTCGCTTCGTTCCGTGTCGCTCCGCCCGCAGCGAGGTACCCGAAAAAAGTAACGTTTGGGGAAACTCCTTGACATCCGGGCGAAAAAGGCCGTATCAAAGCTGAGGGGCTGTAGATGTAGAGACCAGCGCAGCGAACGAGTTTTTGGGACGGGCGTTTCCCCCCCGCAGCGCAAAACGCCTCCCGTGGCCCATTGCCACGGGATTTTTTTTGGACCTACCAAGCCTGCTCTTGCGAGGCACGAGACGGCTGCAAAACCGTTGGAGGCATTCCCAGCCTCCGGGGGAATGTCATGATGTACTTAACCGAGATCCTGGATTTGCCCGTAGTGGACTCATCGGGGGAAAGGATCGGCCGGGTCGCCGAGGTGGCTGCCGCGCCGGCTGGACGGCCTCCTCGCGTGTCGCTGCTGCTGCTCAAGAACGGCAAGAGTCAGCCCCCGCGCGTGGTGCCCTTCGAGGACGTGTCCTCCCTTTCCGTCGAGCAAGTGCGGCTCCGGATTCCACGGGATCAAGTGCAGGCCTTCCGGCCCGACGATAGTCTTCTCTATCTGCGCAAGGACCTCCTCGATCAGCAGATCATTGATGTAAACGGAAGGAAAGTGGTTCGCGTCAACGATCTCTCGCTGGAGGAGAAGACCGTGGAATCCCGACCGGAATTGCTAATCCACGCGGTGGACATCGGCGTGGGAGGGGCGACGCGCCGGTTGCTCGGCGGACTGGTTCCCCGAGCGTGGCTGCGCAAGCTCGAAACGCGGCTCAAGCAGTCCTCGATCTCCTGGGAGTTTGTGGACCTACTCGAAGACGACCCGCTTCGCCGCGTGAAGCTCAACATCTCCCATCGCGTCCTCGGAAAACTACATCCCGCCGACCTTGCCGATATCGTTGAGGAGCTATCCCCCAAGGAGCGCCGCGCAGTCTTTCTGGACTTGGACGATAGGACCGCCGCCGATGCGCTTTCGGAGATTGAGCCTCGCTTGCAGGTTTCGATTCTGGAATCGTTGGATACGGCCCGCGCCGCCGACATTTTGGAAGAGATGCCCCCGGACGCCGCCGCCGATCTGCTAGCTGACCTGCCGGAAGAGACTTCGAACGAGTTGCTGCAGGATATGCCGAAGGAGGAGGCGCAGGAACTCGGCGAGCTGCTCGAGTTCGAAGAGCACAGCGCTGGCGGTCTCATGACGACCGACCACATTGCCTTGCTGAGCGAAACGACCGTAAAGGAAGTCCGACAGCTTCTGGCGAAGCTCCCCGAGCGCCCGTTCAACCTTACCACCATATTCTTAGTAGACGAAATGGAGCGGTATATCGGTTCGGTGCCGGTCGCGCGGCTGATTATCGCCACTGGCGACCAGAAACTCTTGGACCTGAAAAACGAGCTCCGGCTCACCATTTCTGCCGAAGCGAACGAGCGGGATGCCATCGAGATGGTAGACAAGTACAATCTGATGGCGCTCCCTGTTTTGGATGAAGAAGAGCGGTTGGCGGGTGTCATCACAGTGGACGACATCGTCAGTGTCTTGTGTAAGAGATAACGGTGGCCATTTCTGATTCCGCGGAGCGGGAGAAGAATGTGCCTCTGGTGCTTTCCCATGAGATTTCTAAAACGGTGGAAAATCCGCATCGCTGTATTCCTGGCCGTCATTGGTCCCGGGTTCATCACCGCCAACGTAGACAACGACGCTGGCGGGATTTTCACCTACTCGCTCGCTGGGGCGCGCTACGGCTATTCGTTGCTCTGGACGCTGCTGCCCGTTGGGCTGGTTCTCATCGTGGTGCAAGAGATGAGCACACGGCTGGGCGCAGTGACGGGCAAAGGCCTGGCCGATCTCATTCGGGAGGAATTCGGTTTTCGAATCACTTTTTTCGTTATGCTGGCTTTGACACTGGCCAACCTCGCCAACGTGATGGCTGAGTTCGCGGGCGTGGCTTCCAGCATGGCGCTCTTCGGCGTCTCCAAGTATCTCTCAGTCCCGATTGTGGCCGTGTTCGTCTGGCTGCTGGTAGTGCGGGGCACCTACAAGTCCGTGGAAAAGATCTTTCTCTTCGCTTGCAGCTTTTACGTTTGCTACATCATCTCCGGGGTCCTGGCCCATCCCGACTGGACCACCGCGGCGGAGGCCATGGTGGTTCCAACAGTGGAATGGAATACCGAATATTTAGCCATGCTGGTCGGGGTGACGGGCGCAACGGTAGCTCCCTGGATGCAGTTCTACTTGCAATCGGCGATTGTGGAGAAGGGCATCGAGCCGCGACAGTATGCCGAGTCCCGGATGGAAGTGATTGTCGGATGCCTCGCGATGATCACCATCACGTTCTTTATCGTCGTCTCCTGCGCCGCTACGCTCCATGCCGTGGGTCACCGCGACATTACCGACGCTGCTGATGCGGCACAGGCATTGCGCCCGTTGGCGGGAGACTACGCAGCCTGGCTATTTGCCCTGGGACTCTTCAACGCCTCCGTCTTCGCGGCTTCGATACTACCGCTCGCCACGGCCTACACGGTTTGCGAAGGCCTGGGCTTCGAGGCTGGGGTCGACAAGAAATTTCGCGAAGCTCCGGTCTTCTACTGGCTCTATACTTTGCTCATCGCGTTCGGCGCGGGTATGATCTTGATCCCGGGAATTCCCCTGGTGCGGGTGTCGTATCTGTCGCAGGTGGCAAACGGGTTCCTGCTGCCCTTCGTTCTATTGTTCATGCTGTGGTTGATTAACCGTGAGGACCTAATGGGGCGATTCACCAATTCGCGCGCCTATAACCTCATCGCGCGCGCTGCTGTGGGCGTTCTGGTTGTCCTGACCCTTTCGCTGGCCGTCCTGAGTATCTGGGAAGCCAGATGAGCCTCGATACCCCTCTAGCCTTTCGCCGCGCGCTGCCCCGCTTCGCCGGACTGCTTCCGGGCCGCCTTCTTGGTTGCCTGGTCCATGTGATACATACCGCCAAACGTTGCCAGCAGGATCAGCCAAGCAGTCATCAATACCAGAGTAAAGCCTTCCACAGTCCCTCGCTGCCTCGGTTGAACCGATTTCTCCGCGTTCGGAAATCAATGGAGTTGAGTATACAGGAACTTCATGCGGGGACGCAATTTCGTGACGGCTGGGCCCCGTTCCGTCTTTCATCCAAAGATGCGTGATACAATTGCCCTCTTAGAATCATCACATACTTTCTGCGAAACAAGGCACGGAAGGCGCTCGTGCCTCGAAATGCAGTCTGGAGCGACACCTCCAACGGAGTCAGCGACATGGCAACGGAAACCCGGTGGCTGGAGCGCATTGTCGGAGCCAAGCGCACCGAGCTGGAACAGGCTCGTGCCCAGGTTCCCCAGTCCGTTCTGGAAAAGAAGATTGCTCCGCGTTCGTCGGGCGCCTTTCGGCAGGCGCTCCTCGGCCGAAGGAGATTGCAGCCTGACTTCGCGGTGATTGCAGAGCTCAAGCAGGCCTCTCCCTCCCGGGGAGCCCTGTGCAAGAGCTACGATCCGGTGGCGATCGCCCGGGGCTATCGGCAGGCCGGCGCGAGCGCGCTCTCGGTTTTGACGGATCGCGAGTTCTTCCATGGGTCTCTGGATGATTTGCGAAAGGCCAGGACGGCTGCAGAGCTGCCGGTACTGCGCAAGGACTTCACGATCGCCGAGTATCATCTGTACGAAGCCGCTGCCGCTGGGGCCGATGCGGTGCTGCTGATCGTCGCCATTCTGGAGCCGCCGGAGCTGGCGCGCCTCAATTTGTTGTGCCACACTCTGAGTCTCGACGCACTCGTTGAGGTGCACACGACTGAGGAATTGCAGATTGCACTCGACGCCGGCGCTGGGATCATCGGTGTCAACAACCGTGATTTGAAGACGTTTGAAGTCTCGCTCGACACCTCGTTCCGGTTGATCGAAGAGATTCCTGACGAGGTCGTCGCGGTCAGCGAAAGCGGTCTGCGGACGGCGGGCGATCTGGAGCGGCTGCGCTCTTCGGGTTTCGATGCCTTCTTGATCGGCGAGCGTTTCATGACCGAGCCCGACCCCGGGGCGGCCCTAGCGCACCTGCTGTCGGAGGTAGCCGCGCACGCACCCGTTCATTGAGAGTCAAGGACCGGCTCGATATGGGAGTCATTCAGATCAAGATTTGCGGCATGCGCCGCGCCGAGGAAATCGAAGCGGCGGTAGAAGCGGGCGCCGACCTGCTGGGCTTCAATTTCTGGCCCGAAACGGCTCGTTACATTCCGCCGGAGGAAGCTGTTCCGCTGGTCCGCTCCGTCCCGAGCCGCGTCTGGACCGTCGGAGTCTTTGTGGACGAGACGCCCGAACAGGTGCTGGAGATTGCCGCCATGACAGGTGTCTCGGCGCTCCAATTTCACGGCAGCGAATCGCCGGAGTATCTCGAACAGCTCGGTTCTCCGCGGAAGATCAAGGCCTTCAAGGTCACCGAAGAGTTTTGCCCGGATACGCTGCAGCCCTACGGAGCTGCGTACGCCTTCTTGCTGGATGGGTACGTTGCCGGGGGCCTACCCGGAGGAACGGGAAAGGTCTTCAACTGGTCCCACGCCCGGGGGGCGGGTGAGTTCGGGAAAGTGATCGTGGCCGGGGGACTGAATAAAGGCAATGTCGCAGCGGCCATCCGGCAGGCCCAGCCCTGGGGGGTTGATGTCTGCTCCGGTGTCGAAATCAAGCCTGGGGAGAAGGACCCGAAGCTGATCCGGGATTTCATCCTGGCAGCGCGCGAAGCCGAACACCATCTTCCTTCCCCGAAGCTGGAGACCTTGGCGTTCGCTCGCCAGAAACGGGCTGCCTCCTGACGCAATCTTGCTCATTCCATGAATAAGCCGGCAACAACAGATAAAGGCACAGCACGGACTCTTCTCGGCCGGTTTGGGGCTTTTGGTGGACGCTTTGCTCCGGAAACTCTGATGCACCCGCTGGAAGAGCTCGAGCAGGCCTATCGCGCCGCACAGGCCGATCCCGAGTTTCAGCGAGACCTGAATCATCTGCTCTCGAATTATGCGGGCCGTCCCACGCCGCTCTACTATGCCCGGAGCTTGAGCCAGTACCTTGGCGGCGCGCGAATTTATCTCAAGCGCGAAGACCTTCTGCACACCGGCGCACACAAGATCAACAACTGCCTCGGGCAGGCTCTACTGGCCCAACGGATGGGCAAGACGCGCCTGATCGCCGAGACCGGTGCGGGCCAGCACGGCGTCGCAGCCGCGACCGTCGCGGCTCTGCTGGGATTCGAGTGCGAGGTCTACATGGGCGAGCGCGACATGGAGCGCCAACGCCTGAACGTCTTTCGCATGCGCCTGCTCGGTGCGGATGTCATTCCCGTGCGCGCCGGGAGTGCCACGCTCAAGGAAGCCATCAGCGAGACCATGCGCGACTGGGTCACCAACGTCGTGACGACGCACTACCTGCTCGGCTCCGTGCTGGGCCCGCACCCCTATCCGACCATCGTGCGCGATTTTCAGACCGTGATCGGCCGCGAGGCGCGCCGCCAGATTTTCGAATCCGAGCACCGCCTGCCGGATCTTCTCGTCGCCTGTGTCGGCGGCGGCAGCAACGCCATCGGCCTGTTTCATGCATTCCTGAACGATACTCAGGTGGCGATGTTGGGTGTCGAGGCCGGCGGACGCAGCCCGGCACTCGGAGAGCACGCGGCGCGCTTTGAGGGCGGCAGCCCCGGCGTTCTGCACGGAACTTTCAGCTACGTCTTGCAGGATGAGATGGGGCAAATTGCGGCCACGCATTCCGTTTCTGCCGGTCTCGACTACGCTGCCGTCGGCCCCGAGCACGCCATGCTCTACGATTCCAGGCGCGCCGAATACGTTTCGCGTAGCGACGCCGAAGCGCTCGAGGCCTGTTGCCTGCTCGCCCGGAAGGAAGGCATCATCCCCGCGCTCGAATCCGCCCACGCCATCGCTGAAGTCGTGCGCCGTGCTCCGACCGCCGCCGGAAAGATTTTCCTCGTCAACCTCTCTGGCCGCGGCGACAAGGACATGGAAATCCTCGAACGGGAACTCAAGCTGTAGATCGACAAGCAAACAGGAACGTCGTGACCACACGCATCGGACAGCGCTGGGATCAGTTGCGGAAACAGAACGCCAAAGCCTTGATCCCCTTCATCATGGCGGGCGATCCGGATGTTCCCAGGAGCACCGAAGTGGTGCTTGCTTTGGCGGAAGCGGGTTCCGACATCGTTGAGTTGGGCATCCCGTTCTCCGAGCCTATTGCCGACGGCCCGGTGGTACAGCGCGCTGGCGAGCGGGCGCTCCGAAAGGGTGCCTATCTGCCCGCTATCCTCGACATGGTTCGCCAGGTCCGCCGCCACTCCGGGGTCCCGCTGCTGCTGTTCAGTTATCTCAATCCCATCCTGCGCTACGGCCTGGAACGCTTCGCTGCCGAGGCGGTAGCGGCCGGGGCTGACGGTGCGCTCGTCACGGATCTGAGCGTCGAAGAGGCTGAGCCGTTTGTCGCTGAAATGCGCCGCCACGGTCTCGACACCGTTTTCCTCGCCGCTCCCACCAGCACTGACGAGCGCTTGCGGCGGGCGGCCGAGCTTTCGACCGGCTTCGTCTATGCGATCACGTGCATGGGCGTCACCGGCGCACGCGAACAGCTCTCGGACGCCATCGCCCCGCTGGTCGAGCGCCTGCGTGCCTGCACTGAGCTTCCTATCGCCGCTGGCTTCGGCATCTCCCGTCCCGAGCACCTTGCAGTGCTGGCCCCGCTCGTGGACGGCGTTGTCGTGGGCAGCGCACTCGTCCGCTGTCTTGAGGAGCACGCCCACAACCCCGCGCCACGCGTCGCGGAAATGGCGCGCTGGCTGCGGGAAGGTTTTTTGCAGTTGGATCGAGAGAAAGCACCTGGCGAAACGCGTTCCGAATAGCTAGACCATTTTCAGCATTGCTGTATAGCCCGCAGGTAGGGCAAGCATTCCTGCCTGCCCGTAAGAGGACAGGCCAGAGGCCTGTCCCTACTTTGGCGGCTGCGCTACACCAACCCTGAAAATGGTCTAGCCCGGGACCGACCGGATGAGGTTCTCGTGAAAGAATTCCTGGATCAATTCATCGCTGCAGCGTGAAATTTCTTCCGGCCTGCCGAAGAATCCCACCCGCCCTTTTTCCAAAAACATCATCCGGTCAGCTACACGGCGAGCCAGCCGCGTATCATGAGTTACCACGACCGACGTCAGTTTCAACTGCTTCTTCAGCCTGGAAATCAAGTCTTCGATATGCTGGGACATTAGTGGGTCCACCATCGTGGTCGGCTCATCGTAGAGGATCACCTCCGGCTCCGCGGCCAGGGCCCGCGCGATGGCAGCCGCCCGCTTCATCCCTGTGCTCAGGTCCGCGGGAAACTCGTCCGCCAGTTCGCGGATTTCCAGCAGTTCGAGCAGCCCGTACACGACTTCTTCGATGTGGTTCTCTTCATACGAGAGCGTCTCCCGCAGCGAAAATGCCACGTTCTCGAAGATCGAGAGGGAGTCAAACAACGCCCCGGACTGAAACACCATCGTCACCTTGCGGCGGATGCGCTGCTGTTCTGTTTCGTCGTAGTCTGTGATGTCCTCCCCGGCCACCCAGACGCGCCCCGCGTCGGGCTTCAGGAAACCCATCATGTGCTGTAGAGTGACGGACTTCCCGACCCCGCTCCGGCCCAGAATCACCAGCGTTTCGCCGGGTTCAACGTAGAAGTTAACGTCTTCAAGAACCTTGTTACCGTCGAACGCTTTGAAAACGTGTTCGAACGCGATGTAGTAGTTCGACATGGTAAAGCCGCTTTCATGGCGGCCATCAGACAGTTTGCTGACAATCGCCGGCCATCAACAGCTCCCGGCAAGCCAGTTCGTACTCTTCCCTCGTGTTCAGGTTTCGAAATAATCTGTCCTGCGGATCGTAGCCTTGCCATTCAGCCGGCGGAACGGCCCGCAGTCGCAGACAGCCGAACACTTCGCTGACCTTGCAGCGTCCTACCCGAAGAGCCCGTTCCATCGGGGCGAGACAGGCGGGCTTGTAAACACCGCACAAGGGCTCGTATCCAAACTTCTTCGACGCCGGCACCACCGCGTCCGCTTCCGTTTCTTCGGCAATGCGTAGAAGCCATTCCAAAAACTCCTGCGAAAGGTATGGCATGTCACACCCGACGACAAGATTCAACTCAGCTTCGGAATGGATCAGCCCGGCATGAATTCCGCCGAGCGGTCCCGAGTCGGCAAAGACATCCGAGATCACGGGGAATCCCCAAGCTGCGTATTTGGCCGAATCGCCTATGATCGTTGCTTCTCCGCAAACCTGCCGCACCCGCTTAGCCATCCAGGCCCCCAGAGGCTGGCCGCCGAACGGCAGCAGCGCCTTGTCCTCGCCCATCCGGCGGCTCCTGCCTCCCGCCAGAACGTATCCCTGGCGCGCAACGTGTGGTCGCAGCATACGAATTGATCCTATCATGAACCCCATTTGCGCGGTCATCTGGAAGAGAGGCGATCCCGCGATAGCCGAATTGTTTCCCGACGAAGAACCTGCTTGCCTGCTCTTACCTCAATTCGCGCACGCGAAAATGGTCGGGCTGCTAGACTCCGCTCCTCAAATTCTCTATCCTGAAAGTCGGGATAGGAGTGTCGGGGCTTCCCGCGAATATCATGGCCTACCGTGTGTATCGAACGGGGTTTGAATTGGGTTTCGGATATGGGCTGACGCCTGTCGTCAAGAAACTCATCATCGCCAATGTGGCTGTATTCGTAGCCAGCTTCCTCGGGCAGGCCGTGGGACTGGGGTCACTGTTCCGGCTCTTCATGCTGACGCCGCTCTCGGTCACGCACGGTTTCGCCGTCTGGCAGCTTGCCACCTATATGTTCCTCCACGCCGGCTTCTGGCACATCCTCTTCAACATGTTCGGACTCTGGATGTTCGGGTGCGAGTTGGAACGCACCTGGGGCTCCCGGCGCTTCCTCCGCTACTACTTCCTGACCGGCATTGGCGCCGGCGTGACGATCGTCCTCCTGGGCCCCTTTTCTCCGATCCCCACAGTGGGTGCTTCCGGCGCCGTTTACGGAATCCTGCTCGCCTACGGCGTGCTATTCCCGAATCGGATCATTCTTGTCCCGATCTTCTTTTTCTTCTTTGTTCCGGTCCCCGCGAAGTATCTCGTCATGATTCTCGGCGGCATTGCGTTTCTTTCCACCTTGTCGAGTCCCGGGGACATGATCAGCCACACGGGGCATCTGGGCGGCATGGTCTTCGGCCTGATTTATCTGCGCGGTAGGCCCTACTGGTTCGAACTGCGCAATCGGTACTACCGCTGGCGCCGGCAGCGGCTCCGCCGCCAGTTTGAAGTCTATATGCGGAGGCGCGGCGGACACTACGAACCGCCCGAGCTGCGCGAGCGGCCCGAGAAAGAAGACCCGCGCCGCGGCCCCTGGGTCAATTAGCCATGGAGCCGGTAGCCTCGGCTGTTCGTGCCCTGTCCAGGAGGGAATTATGAAACTGCTTCTGCGAAGGTTCCCGTCTCTGGCGACCGCATGGCTCGCCGTCCTCTTCGCTTGTTACCCGGGCTCCTCGCAAGCCACTTCTGAAGCGGACCCGGCTATGGTCCCGATCCTGGTGTGGCAACTGGAGCGCGGAGACACGGACTCAGCCGAGCAGCTCCTGCGGGACAACCTCGACCAGATCCAACCCCATCTGGAAGCCGTTCTGCGCATGAAGCAGTACTACGAGTTGCTCGGCTCCGATCCGGAGCGCTACAACGCCATTCGCCAGAGTCCGTGCTTTGAAATCTACCAGGCCCGCCCCGCCTCGCAGTACCAGACCGCCCGCTGACCGGCCTTCTTCCCAGGAGGTGCTATAATCAGCGCCGCGATGGCTTCCGACTTGGATATCCAACAACAACTCGAGTACCTGCGGAAAGGAAGTATCGAGATCATCCGGGAAGAGGAACTGCAACAAAAGCTTCTCGATTCCGGCAAATCGCAGCACCCGTTGCGTGTCAAAGCAGGCTTTGATCCCACCGCCCCGGACCTCCACCTCGGGCACACGGTTCTGCTTCGCAAGCTGAAACACTTCCAGGACCTGGGTCACACCGTCATTTTTCTCATCGGGGACTTCACCGGCATGATCGGCGATCCCAGCGGACGCTCTGCCACCCGGCCTCCGCTCACGCGCGAGGAAGTCGCGGCCAACGCCGAGACCTACAAATCGCAGGTCTTCAAAATTCTCGATCCCGGCAAGACCCGTGTCGAGTTCAACAGCACGTGGCTTGCGAAGCTTTCGAGCGTGGACGTCGCTCTTCTCTGCTCGCGCTACACCGTGGCGCAGATGCTCGAGCGCGACTACTTTGCGAACCGCTACAGGAAGGGCGTACCCATTTCCATCCACGAATTGCTCTATCCGCTCTTTCAAGGGTATGACTCAGTCGTCCTGGAAGCCGACGCTGAGCTGGGCGGAACCGACCAGAAGTTCAACCTCCTCGTGGGGCGCGACCTCCAGCGCGAGTACGGTCAGGCGTCGCAGATCGTCATGACGGTGCCCATACTCGAAGGCACCGACGGCGTGCAGAAAATGTCGAAGTCGCTCGGCAACTCCATCGGACTGACCGAGCCTCCCTCGGAGATGTTTGGCAAGGTCATGTCCATCTCCGATGAGATGATGTACCGCTACTACGAGTTGCTGACGGACCTGAGCCTGGCCGAGATCGCCGCCATGCGCCGCAAGGCCGCATCCGGCTCGGCGCATCCCATGGAGCTCAAGGTTGAGCTGGCGCGGCGAATCGTCTCCGAGTTCCACTCGGCCCAGGCGGCCAGGGGAGCCGAGGACAACTTCCGCCGAGTGTTTCAGCAGCGGCAGACCCCCATGGAAGTTGAAACCCGCTCCGTCCTGCTCGATTCCATTCTGGCCACCTCCGCGCAGCTGGGAGACCATCTCATCAAGGTAGACCGCATGCTGGCGAAGGCGGGCCTCTCTTCCTCAGCCAGCGAGGCTGGCCGGAAAGTGGCGGAAGGAGCGGTCTCGATCAACGGCGAGCGCTGGAAGAAGCCGGTCTACCCGCTGCCCGACGGCCAGCGGGAGCTTCTGGTGCAGGTGGGCCGGCAGCACAAGAAGGTCCTGCTCAAATCGTCCAACGGTTGATCCGTCCGATGCAGTCTGCAGGGCGCTCTGTGGCACAATGGACTCATGACTCCCGCCAGAATTCGCGTCAAACTGGTTTCCGAAGCAGCCGAGTACATCTCGGTCACGCACGTTGTGCAAAGGGATTTCGACCTCGGGGAACTCATCGAGATGATGCTGCCGGTGCTGGGGAAGGACGTGCAGCGAATCCGGCAAATTCTCGGGGCGGGTACGCTATCGAACGGCGAGTACCGCTATCGGTGGGACCCGTTCGAGGCGTTCGAGGAAGACATTGAAGCGCTGCTCGAGACCTTCCCGGACCCGGAGCCCTCGCGCTCGTTCGACCCGCAGAACTGCTTTCTGGTCCGTTTCCGCTGCGGCATCGACACGTTGGACCTGCCGCGCGAGAACGCCACGAAACGGCCACTATTCGGACGGCAGAGTTTCTGGGACGGCTTGCTGGCCCTGGCCGGAGAGGCGGTCCGTTACGCCGAGTATTCCTATGGCGACCGCGCCGATGTCTTTGCAATGCCACTCGACCACGAGCGCACCGAGCAGCTCCACGGATTGCTTCCTCTCCTCAAGCCGAAAAGCGCTGCCGAACAATTGCACCGATTCCGCCCGGAACGCGTTGAGTGGCTCAGCCATCGGGAAAGAAACCGGATAGCGTGATAGCCTACCGGCCCGCCCAGATGAATTTTTGATGGATTGCTTTGACCGCGGCCACGCGGTCCTTGGCCGAGACCACGCAGGAAATGTTGGATTCGGAAGAGCCCTGCGCGATGGCGATGACGTTGACCTTCACCGATCCCAGTGCTCCGAAAAGCTGCGCCGCGATGCCCGGTGCCCCTCGCATCCCCTCTCCGATGAGCGCGACGGCAGCCACGTCCTCGGACTCGATCGGCTTCAGATACCCGTGGCTGAACTCGAGCTGAAACTCTTCCTCCAGGGTCGTCCTGGCCATCTGCGCCGCCGCTTGCGGTACCAAAAAACAAAAACTGTCCTGGTACGAGGCCTGCGTCACCATCAGAATCTGTACGTTGGAATGCGAAAGCGCCTCAAACGTACGCGCAAACAGCTCCGTTGTTCCCGGAGTCCCGTGGCTCCGAAGCGTGAGTAGGGTGACGGGCGCCAGGGACGTAACGGCTTTGGGTCCGCTGGCGCTATCCGGGCGCGGCGGCCCGATCCGCGTTCCCGGTTTCTCGGGAGCGAACGTGTTCTTGATCCAGACGGGAATCATGCGCGAAGCGAGTGGCGCGATCGTCTTGTAGTGCAGCACCTTGGCCCCGAAGTGCGAAAGCTCAGCGGCTTCCTCATAGGAAATCTCGCTCAGGATGCGCGCGTCTCCGACGGTCTTGGGGTCCGCGCTCAGGACGCCGTCTACGTCGGTCCAGATCCAGAGCTCATCCGCGTCGAGCGCCGAGGCAATCAGCGAGGCGGAATAGTCCGACCCCCCGCGCCCGAGCGTGCTGCGGATTCCATCCTGCGTGGCGCCGAGGAACCCGGTCACGACGGGCACGCAGTTCATCTCGAGCAGCCGCAGCAGGACGCGGCGGGTTGCGGCGCGGGTCTGCTCCGGCAGTGCATGCGCTTCCCCGAAGTTATTATCGGTCACGATGCAGGAAGACGAGTCTACGGCCTGCGCCGAGATTCCCTGGCCTCGCAAGTAGCTGGCCACGACCATGGACGATAGCCGTTCTCCCACGGACAAGCCGACGTCCATGGCTCGCAACGGCAGGTCCCGCAAAAGCGCCATGCCCGCGCACAGGTTATGGAATTCCGTCAGGAGTTCCTCAGCCGCCTTCGCCACCGAGTCCCGCTCCCGACCAGAGAGCAATTCCTCGATGGCCCGGAAATGCTTCTCCCGCAGATAGCAGAGCTTCTCCTGCATGCCGCGCTCGTCGCCGCTGGCCGCCAGCCGTGCCGCTTGCAGCAGCGTTTCCGTCACCGTGCTCATCGCCGACAGCACGACCACCACCGGCGCGCGCTCGCGAGAAGCGCCCGCGACGATTTCCCGGACGGCAGCGATCGAGCGCGCATCGCCCACCGACGTTCCCCCGAACTTCATGACCAGCATTGCTTGAATTCCTTCATGGATAGATTGCCTCGGCTCACACACCCGAGAGCAAGAGCGCCACCTCGCCCAGGAACCGGTCCATCTGCTCTTCCTGATCGTTTGCTGCAAAGCGCACGACGAAATGCCGGGCGCCGGCTTGGGCGAAGGCTTGCAGAAACTCGGCGCAGCGTTCCGGTTCACCGGCCTCATGGCCCTGCGTGCGCGCGGCCGCGGCAGCGTTCGCCGGCCCGTAGTATGCCCGGAGAAAGGCTTCCATTTCGCTCTCAGCCTGGGTCCGGTCGGGGTTCACGTTCAGCGTGACGTACAGCACCCGAAGCAGGGAGTCGGGGTCTCGTCCGGCCGCCGCGCAAAATCCACACAGCCGTTCCCAATCCCTGGAGAATTCCTGCACGTTCGGGCTGATCGGCAGCCAGCCGTCGGCGAACCGTGCGATGCGTCGCAACGGGCGCTCAGCCGCTCCGGCCAGCAGCACAGGAGGCCCGCCCGTGCGGCCGGGAAGTGGGTGGAGCACCGCCGGATCAACAACAAAACGCTTGCCGTGGAACGTAAACGGCCTTCCCGTCCACAATCCCTTCATGATCCGCAGGCCTTCTTCCTGGAGCGCACCCCGCCTTCCGTGTTCTACGCCGCAAGCCGCGTACTCGGCGCGCACGGCGGCATTCGGCGGCCCAAGCCCCAGACCGAATAGCAGCCTCCCGCCGCTCAACAGGTCCAGGTTCCCAACCGCATGCGCCAGCGGCACCGGATGCCGCAAAGCCGAAAGGTAGACTGCGGTTCCCAACTGAACGCGCTGGGTTCGCGCCGCAACAGCGGACAAGGTGGTCAGAGCTTCGAACCGCGGACGTGCCAGGATGCTGTCCCCGATCCAGACGGAATCAAATCCTTGCTGTTCGGCGCGCACGGCGAGGTCGATCATGCGAGTCACGTCGGCGCGGCCGTCGGCCGAGCGCATCACGGCATCGCGCGTAGGGATCAGATAGCCGAACTGGAGGGGACGAGCCATTCGCCTTGGATTAGTGCTGGCACTCTCTAGTGGAACTGCACCTTGACGTCGGGCCGTCTCTCGAGGTGAACCGTGTCCACGAACCGCACTTTGGCCGAAGTGCTGGTCATGACGAGCGATTGGGTCCGGGTTCCGTCGCCGAAGAAGCGCACGCCGCGCAGCAGGTTTCCATCGGTGATGCCGGTAGCGGCAAAAACGATCTGCTTGCCGGGCGCAAGGTCGGCCGTGGAGTAGATGCGTTTCGGATCGGTGACGCCCATGGCTTGGGCGCGCTCCAGCAGTTCCGGCTTGTCGAGAACCAGCCGGGCAACGATTTCCCCGTTCAGGCAGCGAAGCGCCGCAGCCGTGATGACGCCTTCGGGAGCTCCTCCGATGCCCATCACCGCGTGGACGCCGGTTCCGAGCACAGCAACCGAAATGCCGGCCGAGAGGTCACCGTCGGTTATGAGACGGATACGGGCGCCGGCTGCCCGGATTTCGTCAATGAGTTTGTGATGTCTTGGTCTGTCGAGTACGATCACGACAAGATCCTCCACGCCGCGGCTCAGCCGCCGGGCGATGGCGCGCAGATTGTCTTTCACTGGAGCGTCCAGGTCGACGGCCATCTTACACGACGGTCCCACAATGATCTTCTCCATGTAGCAAACCGGCGCATTGAGCAGGCCGCCTCGCTCGCTCGCCGCCAGCACCGCGATCGCATTGGCTGCGCCCGTGGCGCAGAGGTTCGTTCCCTCGAGCGGGTCCACGGCGATGTCGACTTGCGGCAGAAGAGTAGAAGAGGCGTTGCCTAGGCCGAGCTTTTCACCGATATAAAGCATCGGCGCTTCATCCCGCTCGCCTTCCCCGATGACGACGGTTCCATCGATCGGGACTCGGTCAAAGGCTCGCCGCATAGCTTCCACGGCCACCTGATCGGACTTGTGCGCGTTGCCCTCGCCCATCGTCCGTGCCGCAGAGATAGCGGCTTTCTCGACCACGCGAAGAAACTCCAACGAAAGTTCGAATTCCATTTCTCCATTCTCCAGCTTGCTCGGGGAACCAGTTCCCCCAATCGGGCCGGATGCAACAAAGCCAACGGCGTGGTTCCTCAAGCGGTGTTCCGGCCGAGATCATGACAAGACGCCTATTCAATGACCGCCAGCACCGTGTCGGACTCCACCGATTGCCCTACCGCGACCTTGATTTCTGTCACGGTGCCTGACGCTGGAGCTACGACGGGGATCTCCATCTTCATCGCTTCGAGCACCAGAATGACCTGATCCTCTTCGACTTTGTCTCCAACCTTACACTCGATCTGGAACACTTTCCCCACCATGGGGGCAATCACCGATTCCGCCATTCCGGTCTCCTTCTTTGGATTGCGTGGGAACCTTTTGCGGCCAGCTTTACCCTGCGCGAACCCGAATCCAGCATACTACCACCAACGCCCCGAACGGAGAAAGGTATGCACTTGCTCGACTTGGCAGCGGAAGGAAACGGGACCTTTACGGATGTTCGGATTCGGATGCGGGAGGTTCCGGCCGCAAAACCACCGGTTTGCCGTGCGGAGTGTGGCGGTAGGCGTCGGCCCAGGCTTCCTTGCGGGTGAGCAGCTCCGCCGGATTACTCAGGCCCTTTGCCGTGACCAGGCGTTCGAGTGTCGCCAGCCAGTGCTGATAATAACGGGAGCCGTCGTCCGGTTCGCCGCGGTCCACGGCGGCCTGCAGCTCATCGGCGAGCGCCGCGGCCCACTCCTTCCAGGTGAAGTGCCCCTGCTGGGAAAGCTTCACGGCCAGCGCGAACGCCTGCGCCTGCCACGGCTCGGCAAACACCGGTCCTTCGTCGTCGCGGGGCAGCTGCGGCAGGGCAGCCAGCCGCTCCGCATCGGATTGTGCTTTAGGCTGGCTCAAGGTATTCGTCCCACAGGTCTAGATGCACTTTGTCTTGCGGCTTGGCTTGCTCGCCCCACAATTCCCGCGCGTCGAACCGTACGGAGTAAACGTGCTGCGGCCGGCCGGGCAGTCCGTGCGCGACGGCATCGGGCAGCGGGAAGACGCCGTAATCGCGCTGGATCGTTCCGAAGCGTCCCCTTGCGTAGCGCGGCAAACGGGTGAACCCGGTCGGGTGCATGTTCCGTGTGCGGATGCGCTGTCCGGCTTGAAAGTGCGCTGGCGCTCCCGTGCGGTTTCTTCCCGCGAAGCGTCCTTGCGTGTACAGCGGCACGACCCGATCGGCGCTGAGCAGTGGAGTGTCCTTGGCCGAGCCCGCGGACGCCCGACCGCTGTCGATTTCTTCCTGCGACACCATCCCGGTCTTGACCAGCAACTCGACCATCCGCTGGTACCATCGCTCGTAGTAGCTCATGCGGTAGTAGTCCGCCGAGTCCCACTGCTCGCTTTGTGCGCGGGCGATGTACCCGGTCACTCTGCGGAACGGCCCCAGCGCCCGGTTGAGCGCGTAGATGCGACTCTCCCACACTTGATGGAACACCGGCCCGGTTCTGTAATACGGCACCGGCCCAAAGTTTTGCATCCCGCCGATATCGTGCGGCCCGTTCATGCTTGGCCTCCTTGCGGTGCTTCGATCTTGGTCACTCCAATCATGGCGTCGCGTGTCACGAGCGCGGCCAGTTGTTCCTCGCTCAGGCTCTCCGTTCCCGCCGGACGCTCCGGCAGGACGATATATCGCAGGTCGGCGGTGCTGTCCCAGACGCGCACCTCGACATCCTCCGGCAATTCCAGCCCTAGCTCCTTTAGCACCCCGCGAGGGTCAATCACCGTGCGCGAGCGATAGGCCGTGGACTTGTACCACATCGGCGGCAATCCCAGTACCGACCACGGATAGCACGAGCACAGCGTGCAGACGATCACATTGTGCACCTGTGGCGTGTTCTCGACCGCCACCATACGCTCGCCCTGCTGTCCCCCGAAGCCCATCTCTTCGATCGCGGCATCCGTGTCGGCGAGCAGGTGCTGCTTGAACGCCGGGTCGGACCAAGCCCGCGCAATGATCCGCGCCCCGATGTGCGGCCCCAGCCGCGTCTCGTAGGTCTCGACCACCGCGTCGAGCGCCTGTGGGTCCACGTACCCTTTCTCGACCAGCAGCGATTCCAGCGCCTTTACCCGCAGCGTCATGTCCGACGGCGCCGCTTGATGCTCGTGCTCCTGCCCGCGCGCGTGCCCGCCGCCCGCCGCCACTCCTGCCGCCGCCGCAGCCGCCGTCGTCAAAAAATCCCGCCGTGTCGCTCCCATCGGACACTCCTTCCCTCTGTTCGTCTCGCTGGGATAATCATAGGAACCGACTCTGGATGTGTCAAGCGGAGAGGGAAGAAGCTATTGGCGTGACGTCCAGCGTTCTGGGTTCTGACGGCCATGGACTGCCAGGATGACAATGTCATCATCCACAATTCGAAAGTAGATCGCGTAGGGAAAGCGGCGCAGAATTGCTCGCCGGGTCTCGCCGTGCACGCGAGGAAAAGCAAGCGGGGTCGTTGTGATGCGAACTGCAGTGTCTTCGACAGCCTCAGGCCGAAAGATGACTTGTCGCGTCACTTTCGACCCTGCAACCGCCGCTTTACGTCATTCCAGGGAATTCCGGAATCTGGATCACGGAGATGCTCTTCCCACCGACGATCCAGATCAGCCTTCTGTTCGTCTGTGAGACTCATCTCTCCCTCGCGCTCGGCGTCAGTGAGAGATTCCCAGAGTGCCATCGCCAATTCCGCGCGCTCGCCCGCAGGAAGTTTGAGCAGTTCGGAAAGTGTGTTGGAAGCCATAGTCGATCCTCTTTCTGCCTGCTATTTTGGCACAAGTATCCCTATAATGATCAACGATCCGCAGCGCAAATGGGGAATCAATGGCTCATGAAGTTCGTGCAAAGATTGACACGAAGGTTGTCGCTCACAAAGACCTCGAAATAGTCGTAAAGACCAACGAAAGGAAGCTGGGCACGCTTCTCATTAGCAAAGGTAACGTGAGTGGTTTCCCAAAGGGAACTATGTGAATAAGAGGCGTCTATCGTGGACAAAGTTTGCCGAGCTGATTGAATCGAAGGGAAGGCCCGTAAAGAAACGGTAATGGTGTCTACACCGGCATATTCCCGCGCTTTTTCCTCGGCAGTTCATCCTGCTTTTGCAAGCTCAACTCCAGCGCCCGGATGAGTGTCGGCCGGGTGTCCTGCGGGTCAATGATGTCGTCCACGTGCTGCAACGCCGCCGAGTAGTACGGATTCACGTACCGGTCGCGAAATTCTTTCATACGTTCCCGTCGAAGTGCGTCGGGGTTTTCGGCGGCGGCGAGTTCCTTGCGGAATAAGACATTCACCGCGCCCTCAGCTCCCATCAGGGCGACCTCGGCCGTCGGAAGCGAAAACACGAAGTCGGCTCCCAGTTCCTTGCTGCACATGGCGAGATAGCCGCCCGCGTACGCTTTCCGCAGCACCACAGTGATCTTCGGCACCGTCGCCTCGCCGAAGGCAGACAGCATCTTGCCGCCCTGGCGGATGATCCCTTGCCGCTCCATCTGTCGCCCGACCAGGTAACCCGGATTGTCCTGCAGGCTGACCAGCGGAATATTGAACGCGTTGCAGAAGCGGATAAACCGTGCTCCCTTGCTCGACGTATCCACGTCCAGGCATCCGGCCTTGACGATGGGGTTGTTGGTCACGATACCCACGGCATACCCATCGAGCCGCGCGAACCCCACCACCAGGTTCGCGGCGAAGTCTCGCTGGATTTCGTAGAACTCGCCGTCGTCCACCACCTCAGCGAGCACGTCATGGATGTCGTACGGGTTGCGCGGGTCCGTGGGGATGATCTGGCGCAGTTTGTCCGAGTGACGGTGGGGGTTGTCGGTCGGGTTGAGCCGAGGCGGCTTCTCCCGGCAGTTCGACGGCAGGTATCCGAGCAGCACCCGCGTCCGGCGAAGGCAATCCGCGTCGTCCTCGGTCATGAGGTCGCAAACGCCGCTGACCTTGCTGTGCATCTCGGGTGAGCCCAGTTCCTCATTCGTGGTTTTCTGGAAGACCACCGCTTCGACCAGCGGCGGCCCGGCGATGAACATGTAGCTCGTCTTCTCCACCATGAAGATGAAGTCCATCAGGCCCGGCGAATACGCCTGCCCGCCCGCCACGGGCCCCATCACCAGCGCTAATTGCGGTACGATGCCCGAAGCGCGAATCTGACGGAGGAACAATTCGCCATATGCGCTCATTGCGCCCATCTGCTCGGTCACGCGCGCGCCGCCGGAGTCGTTCATTCCCACAACCGGGCAGCCCATCCGCCGCGCGAGCTCAATCGTCTTCGCAATCTTCTTGCCGTGTCGCTCACCGAACGTGCCTGCAACAACCGTGAAGTCTTCCGAGTAGGCAAAGACATCGCGCCCGTCCACCTTGCCAACGCCGGTTACCACACCGTCGGCAGGCAACTCGGCCTGGTCCAGGCCGTAGTCGGTGCCGATATGCTTGGCAAACAGGTCATACTCCAAGAACGTTCCGGGATCGAAGAACGCATCCAGTCGTTCGCGTGCTGTAAGCTTCCCGCTTTGCCGCTGCTTCGCCGCCGCTTTCTCGCCTCCGCCCGCACGCAGCTTGGCCTTCCGCTCGTTCAGTTCCCGGACCAGCTCATCCATCTTGGACACAAGAGTGCTCCTCCAACCCAACCTACGAATCGGTAGCCGTAGCCCTACCGATTCGCTCGGCGATACCCGAGCGCATCCCGCGCGATGATCAGTTTCTGAATATTCGCCGACCCCTCGACGATTTGATACGACCGCGAATCGCGGAAGTAGCGTTCGACGGGGTACTCCTTCGAATAGCCCCACGCGCCATAGATCTGCATGGCGCAGTCCGCTGCGAAAGCGCACGCCTCGCCCGCGGCGTACTTGGCGATGGACGTTTCGAGCGTGTTCGCGCGCCCTTTGTCCTTGAGCGCAGCAGCGCGGTACAGCAGCAGCCGCGCCGCTTCTTCCTGAACCACCATTTGCGCAATCAGGTCCTGAATCATCTGAAACTCGCCGAGCCTCTGCCCGAACTGCACGCGCTGGTTGGCGTACGTGACCGACGCTTCGCGGCACGCCCGCGCCAGCCCTACAGCCCCGGCGCCGCAACTCAGTCGTGTGTAATTTAAATCCGTCATGCAAATCTTGAAGCCGTCACCCTCGTTCCCCAGCAGGTTTTCTTTCGGAACCTCGCAATTGTCGAAAAACAGCTCGCCCGTCGGCGAAGCGTTCGCGCCGAGCTTGTCTTCGATGGCTTTCGCCGTGACGCCCTGCTGGTGGAGGTCTACCAGAAACGCCGACATGCCTCGGTGCTTCTTCTCCGGGTCGGTATAAGCATAAACGAGCCCGACATCCGCCACATGCGCGTTTGAGATCCACGTCTTGCTGCCGTTCAGGACATAGTGACCGCCGTCGCGCACCGCGCGCGTCCGCATCGACGCCACATCCGAACCGGTATCGGGCTCGGTGATCGCGAAGCAGCTCAGCAGCTCGGCCTCCACGATTTTCTGTAGATACTTCTGCTTCAATTCCGCGCTGCCAAACTCGAGAAGCGCCAGCGCGGGCCCAATCTGCATGTTGACGGCGACGCGCAGGGAGCTGTGAATCCGTGCGATTTCCTCTGTAATGACGACCAGAGCCACGAACCCGCTGTTGGTCCCGCCGAACTCTTCGGGAATGGTGCATCCAAAGAACCCCAGTTCGCCCATTTTGCGGACCAGATCGCGCCGGAAGCGGTGCGCCCGGTCGTCCTCGTCCACCGTCGGCGCCACTTCTTTTTCCGCGAACTGGCGGGCGGCTTCCTGAATCGCCCGCAGCTCCTCGTTCAGATCGAAATCCACGGCGTCCCCTCCATGCCAACGGCTGGCCCTTGCAATCGCCCAACTATGCTACAATAGCGCCTCGCCCAAGCGAAGGAGGGAACGAGTTGTGCCGCTCGAATACATTCCAATTGTGATCTTCCTTGTGTTGGCGACCGCCTTCCCGGTTGTGACGCTGCTCGCCGCAAAGCTCATTCGTCCGGCGACTCCCTATGCCGCCAAGCTGCGGCCCTACGAATGCGGCATTGACCCCGAGACCGATTCCCGCGGGCGCTACACCGTTCGGTTCTACATCATTGCCATTCTGTTTGTTATCTTCGACGTCGAGACCATCTTCCTGTTCCCCTGGGCCGTGCAATTCCAAGTGTTAGGCGCGTTCGGCCTGTTTGAGATGCTGATTTTCCTGGGAATCCTGATCGTGGCCTATATCTGGATTTACGCCAAGGGCGCCCTGGAGTGGGTCTGATCTTTTGGTGCGCTCCTGCATGCCACCGATTGCATCGCCACGGACCCGCCCCGGTTGAAGTTTCCGCAATCTACGATTTTCCATTCGACGCACGAAGCGACATGGTAGTGTCGTTTCGCGCCAAGCTGCAGTTTTCTTCCGGAACGAGGCGACCAATGAAAATCGACATCTTTTGCCACATTTTCCCCCAGGCGTTTTACGATCGCATGATGACCCACTCGGAACGTGCCGCCAACATGCAGAAGCGCGTTCGGGAGATCCCCGTACTGACCGACCTGGCGCTGCGGTTGCGCATCATGGACCAGTTCCCCGGCTACCAGCAGGTCTTCTGTCTGGGCTCGCCCCCGATCGAAGACTTCGGCGACGCAAAGGTCGCCCCCGAGCTTGCTCGCATCGCCAACGACGGCATGGCCGAAATCTGCGCCAAACACCCCGACCGCTTCCCCGGATTTATTGCCTCGGTAGCCATGAACAACATGTACGAGTGCATGAAAGAGCTCGACCGCGCCATCCAACAATTGGGCGCCCGCGGCGTCCAGATTTTCTCCAACGTCAACGGGCGGCCGCTCGACGAGCCCGCGTTCCGGCCTCTCTTCGAGCGCATGGCGGCTCACGATCTTCCCATCTGGCTACATCCGGCGCGGCCTTCGAACTTCCCGGATTACATCGGGGAGAACAAGTCCAAGTTCGAGCTGTGGTGGGTCTTCGGCTGGCCCTATGAGACCAGCATCGCCATGAGCCGCATTGTCTTTGCCGGAATCTTCGACTCGTTCCCTAACCTGAAGATCATTACGCATCACATGGGCGCCATGATCCCCTACTTTGAAGGACGAATCGGGCCGGGTCTGGACCAGCTTGGCGTCAGGACTCCCGAGCCAGAGGCGGACCTGGTCCGGCACTCCCTAAAGCGCCGCCCGCTCGACTATTTCCGCATGTTCTGCGGCGACACAGCACTGTTCGGCGCGGTTGCTCCGCTCGAATGCGGCCTCGCGTTTTTCGGTATCGATCAGATCCTTTTTGCTAGTGACATGCCCTTCGATCCAGAGAAAGGCCCCGGCTTCATCCGCGAGACCATCCGCGCCATCGACGCCATGTCCATCGCCCCGGCCGACCGCGAGAAGATTTACGAGGGAAATGCGAAGCAGCTGCTGAAACTGTTGTGAAGTGGACGATCCTGACTATCCCCTCGACGACCGTAGCAGATCCTTCAACTCGTCCATGAATTCCTTGACGTCTTTAAAATCCAGATACACCGATGCGAAGCGCACGTAGGCCACCTTGTCCAGCTCGCGGAGTCTGTTCATCAGCAGTTCTCCGACCTCCCGCGAAGGAACTTCGCGGTCGTGCGCGTCAATTACCAGTGCCTCGGCCTGGTTGACGACTTCCTCCAAGCGGTTCATGCTCACCGGGCGTTTTTCGCACGCTCGCAGCAGTCCCGCCAGGATTTTCTGCCGGTCGAACTTCTCGCGCCGGCCGTCTTTCTTGACAACCATGTAGGGGATTTCATCTACGCGTTCGTACGTTGTGAAGCGCCGCTTGCAGTCGAGGCATTCGCGGCGCCGCCGGATCGCTTGGTGCTCTTTGCCCTCGCGGGAGTCCACCACCCTATCTTCCGGATGGCCACAGAACGGACACTTCATGTCGCAGGCAGGTTCCCTCTAAGGATTGTTGGCACGTGCCAGTATACCATATTCCCCTCTGCTCGCCTGGTTTTGAAACTTTCGTTCACTGCATGAACGATCCAGCATCTTGTGCGGGCATCGGAAGCAGAAAGGAAGGTTACCGTGGCGAAATCGCAGAGTCAGGCATCTTTCAGGCGACCGGATGAATCCATATGTAGTGTAAGGACAGTGCGGGGAGGAATCCCGAACGGGAGGGAATATGAAGGACTGGATGCAGAAGTTCTTGAGTGTCGTGCTGAGCGTTTCATTGCTGGTGTCCATCAACTCGGCGAACGTCTATGCGGCCGCCGTCATTGAAGATACGAGCGGCCTGGATCCGCTCCTCAAAAGGCCCTACCTGGAATTGCTGGAACTGGCTCCCGCGCTGCGGTTCACCAGCGGCCAGATCGAGCAGGTCCGGGACCGTCTAAAGGACGAAGAGAAGACCAGGAAGGACCAGCTGAAGAGCAGGGAAAAGAACTTTGAGAAACAGATCAAGGCAGCGCAGGACCATCTCAAGGAGCTCAATGCCGGGGCTGCCGTTTGGACCGAAGAGATCGAAACGCGGCGCCATGCCATCCATTGCCAGATTCAGACCTACCGCGACGAACTGGCTAAGACCAAGATTGAGCGCCAGAACAGCATTCCTGTCGAGTATGAGAACTACAACGCTAAGCTCGACCTGATCGAAAAATGGCCGACCGAGAAGCGCAGAATCGAGGAGGTGATCGGCACCAACCAGGCCCACACCCGCAAGTGGGGCGACGCCCTCGACATTGGGTTTCGCACCATTGAGGAGAATCAACAAGACGACATCCAGACGGGCCAGGAGGCCGGTCAGCGGTTGAAGCAGTTGGGCATGCTGCCCGAGGAAATCGGAGACCCGGTCGTTACCGAGTACGTGAACCGCATTGCCCAGAACCTCGCGCGCAACTCCGACCTCAAGGTGCCTCTGCACCTGACCGTGCTCAATTCCAAGGAAGTGAACGCTTTTGCATTGCCCGGGGGCTATCTGTTCGTGAACCGGGGCTTAATTGAGGAAGCGCAGACCGAAGCCCAATTGGCTGGCGTGCTGGCACATGAGATTGCGCACGATGTGGCCCGCCACGGCCATCGGCTCATGAAGCGTGCCACCATCGCTAACATCGTCTACCAGGCTGCTCAGGTTGCGGCGCTGATCTTCACCGGAGGTGCTGCGGGCATCGGGACCAATTACGCGCTCAACTATGGTTTCCAGGGACTGGGATTGGTTCTGGGCCTGCAAATGCTCGGCGTTAGCCGCGACTATGAACTCGAAGCGGACCTGCTCGGCGTGCAGTACCTCTGGAAATCCGGCTACAACCCGGAGGGCTTCGTCCAGTTCTTTGACCGCATGGCTTCCAAGGAAGGCTACGTCGAGAAGACCAGCTTCTTCCGCACCCACCCGGCCTTCTATGACCGGATTGTTACTGCGTACCGCGAGATTTCCTTCCTGTCGCAACAGGCACAGGCCGTGGACAACACCAGCGAATTCCGGAGCGTGAAAGCCCACCTGCAGGAAATCGCCAAGAGCCTGGATGCAGAGGAGAAGAACCGGCCGACGCTTCTGAAGCGTGAGCAAGGCTGCGAAGAACCCCACCCGGAGAAGGTGACCCGCCCGTTCGAGCTCTCGTCCGGGGCGTCGGCGCTGGCTCCGGCCGCTATCTGAGAATCGGGACGGCGGTGGCCGCCATGACCAGCCGTTCTTCCACAAACTCGGCAAGCTCCGGCGTCACGTAGTGGGAATGGGAGACCGGGAAATGAGGCTTGCTGCGCACCACCTCCAGCGCGACACCCTCCCACGCTGGATCAACCGCAAGTGAACCCAAGCTGACAACCCCGTCGGCCCGGGACAGAAACTCCCGGGCCGATTCCTTGAAATCCCGTTTGGCAGGATCGAGCACCGTCAAGTACACCGCTGGATCACAAAAGCGAACAATGCTGTTGCTTTCCACGATCACATGCCTGGCATCGCCGATCGCTTGCCCGAGAGCGGGCAAGACGGTTTCCAGCATCCCTATCCGCACGCGCACCCACAACGCCCGTTGCGCGCCCGCTGCCAGAAAACGGGACGTATCGCTCCTCCCGCCCCAATCCGTCTCTTCGGTCACCGCGACCGGGTGCTCCTCGGGCGCGCAGCCACATTCCTTTCCGTCCGCCGCGCAAATCCCGTGGCCATATTGAGTTAGCTTGACCGCTGTCCAGTCATAATGGGGCAGGGCGCGGATCAGCCCCGCCACTACCGACGTTTTGCCGGTATCGCGGCTGTTTCCGCCCACCACTACCATGCGCATGATGCGCAGTATAGCACAGGGCTCGAACCACACTGCCACCACCGCCGGATCCAACGGAGGACTACTTGGAATCGTCACCCGGCGTTAGGATGATCCGAACGCTCTTTCGCCTGAAGGTTCCTTATCTTTCTACGCTTTCCGTTTTTCGGTCCGACGAGCCAATGCTTGCTGCTTCAGGTATTCCTTGAGCGGCCGTGCTGGAGTTCCCCAGACCGTTTCGCCCGGCCGAACCACCTTGTGGGGCAGGATGCCGCACTGCCCTCCGAGCACGGCGCCTTTGCCGACGCGGGCGTGATCTCCAATCCCGACTTGCCCGGCGATAACGACGTAGTCTTCGATCACGACGCTCCCGGAAATTCCCGTACCCGAGGCGATCACGCAGTGCTCGCCGATCTCGACGTTGTGGGCGATCTGTACGAGGTTGTCGATCTTCGTGCCCCGTCCGATCCGGGTTGGGCCGAGGGCGCCCCGGTCAATGGTGGTGTTGCAGCCGACTTCAACGTCGTCGGCGATCTCGACCGTTCCTGCCTGTGGGAATTTCGAGTAGCGGCCGTTCTCAAACACATATCCGAATCCATCGCCGCCGATGACCGAGCCGCTATGCAGAATCACACGCGCGCCAAGCCGGACGCCGGGGTAGAGCGTCACGCGTGGATAGAGGAGGCAATCTTCGCTCAGAACGGATCCCTCTCCCACGACGCAACCCGCCCCGACCGACGACCGCGCTCCCAGTGCGGCCCGGTCGCCGATCACTGCCCACGGTCCGACGGAGACTTCATCGCTCATCACGACACCGTCGCTGATCACTGCTGTAGGGTGGATTCCCGGTTTTGTCGGTACGGCCGGATGGAACAACCCAACTACGCGCGCCATTGCGGAACGGGGATTGGGAACGCGGATGACGGTTCTATCAGGCAGCGGAACACCGGCCGGCGCCAGCAGGCATCCGGCCTGGGAGGCCCGCGCCTGCGGCGCATTCCGTTCGGAATCGAGGAACGATATCTCCGTTGCGCCGGCGGATTCAAGCGCGGCAGCTCCCGTCAATGGCTTGGCTAGGTCTCCTTCTGGTTCTCCGCCCAACCAGCGGGCCAGCTCGGCAACGGTTTTCGTGGTCGCCATGAAACAACTATCCGCTGATGCCTTCTGCTTCGTCTCGCCCCGGCGGCAGTTCCGGCGACCGAATTGTTCCGTTGGGATAAAGCATCCCTAATCGCTTCCGGTTATGGCCCGATATGCTGCCTCGACGTTGGTCGGCATCCGGTCTTGCGAAGCCCACCCGGCGTATTCGGGCATCGCAACCTCCGCTTTGATTTGATCCAGGGACTTTCCCTCGCGCACCATCGCGCCGACACGTTCCATGAGCAATTCGTAGTATCTCTCCTCCTCGTCGAAGATCGTGGTGGTGCCTGGCAAGCCGTGGCCCGGAACGACGACCTCCGGATCGAGCTCTTTCAGCATTCGCATCGCGCTGAGCATATGCGGGATGCTGACGAACGGGCGGAGGATGTTGATCTGGTTCGGGACCGCCACGGAGGCGGAAAACAGGACACGCTCTTCCGGAAGCCACACCGCCGAATCCGCTTCGCTGTGCACGTTCGGGAGGTAGAGCACCTCAATCGTCTTTCCACCCAGATGGATCGTGAGCTTGTCGTCGTACTCGATTTGGGGCGTAACCAGCCGGTAGCCCTCTGCAGCGGCTGCCATCTCCGGGGACCGTTGGATCAGGTTCGGCATCCGCTCCGGGCGGAAGCCTCTGCGCATCGCCTCGCCGGCGCCCGTGTGATTGATGACCACGGCTGGCGGCGAGAACACGTAATGGCCCGTGGTGTGGTCGGGATGAACTTCCGTGTCAATCACAAACCGGACCGGCAGCGGCGTCAGCTTCCGTACGGCTTCCATCACTGCCCGGGAATCGGTCGGGTTATGGCCGCTGTCCACCAGCACCACGCCCTCCGACGTCACGATGATTCCGCAATTGGAATTGATATCTCGTGCCGACTGCACGTAGATCCCGTCCTGGATCTTCGTGAACTGCGGACCCAGGTCTTGCGCCGGGAGAGCCGGGTGCAAAACGAAGAGGGAAGCGGCCAATGCAAACACGAAGGGAGCTTTTCCTCTCATGATTCCACCTCCAGTGAAGCCAGGACACTTCGTTTCAGCATTGTCAAATTGTCCGCGCCTGCTAGGGATTCGCCTGGTCGCCTCTCAGCAGCGCCGCCTCCCGGTCCACGTCTTCTTCCCACTGTTGAATTCGGCCATACAACTCCTTGACCATCTCTGGCCGCTCTGCCGTCCGATCGGTTTTCTCCCCGACATCCTGTTCGAGATCGAAGAGCAGCATCTTGTTCTCGTCAATCAGAAGTTTCCAATTCCCGCTCCGCACGGCAAGCTGGTGCCTTCTTGGAGTCTCGATTCGCCAGAACAGCGTCCGGTCCATGATGGGCGCCTCGCCGCGGAGTATGGGCAACAGGTTCATTCCCTCCAGCCGGGCGTTCGCCGGTATGGGAGTGTTTGTGGCTGCCAAGATCGACGCGGTCAAGTCCATCGTGATCCCCACCTGAGACGTCGTGCTTCCGGCGGGCAGCACTCCCGGCCAGCGCAGGATGGCAGGAACGCGAATTCCGCCTTCCCACAAGGTTCCTTTTCGATGGAACAGCGGCGTGTTCCGCGACAGCCACTCGCCGCCGTTGTCGTTCGTAAAGATCACCAAAGTGTTCTGGGTGAGTCCATGGTCTTCGAGCGCCTGGAGAATCTGCCCCACGCCTTGATCCACTCGCTCCAGCATTGTTGCGTAGTCCTGGCGCGTGGCCGGAACTTCATCCTCTGGTCCCTGGAACAATGGGTTCGGCCCGGTGGTCGTCGGGTTCGGGGTCGCCGCGGCAGGACGATCCGGCCGCTGAAAGGGCCAGTGCGGGGCGTTGTAGGCAATGTCGAGGAAGAAGGGGCGGGAGGCGTTCTGCTCCAGGAAGCGCAACGAACGCTCCGTGATCAGGTCCGTCAAGTAGCCGCGTTCCTCGATGGGATTGCCGTTTTCGTACAAGTCCGCTTGCCCACTGGGCGTGACGTGCATGTAGAAGTCCGTCGAGCCGCTCAGAAATCCAAAGAAATAATCGAAACCGTGAGCGTTGGGGCTGAATTCGGGTTCCCATCCGAGGTGCCATTTGCCGATCAACGCGGTCGCGTATCCGTTGTTCTTGAGCAGTTGCGGCAGGGAACGCCCGGTAACAGGCAGCCCCGCACCTGCTTCCCGAGCCGAAGACCCGAGCGCGCGCTCGATGTTGACGCGATGCTGGTAGCGGCCCGTGATCAGTCCTGTGCGCGTCGGGGAACAGACGTCGGCGTTGGCGTAGAAGTCCGTGAACCGGACGCCCTCCCGCGCGAGCCGGTCAATGTTCGGCGTGCTAATGTCCGGCGCGCCATAGCTGCCGAAGTCGCCATACCCGGCGTCATCCGTCATGATCAGCACCACATTCGGTTTCTGCGGATTCCCGGTTGGACCTTGTGTGAATCCGGTCACGCTCAGGAGACTGAAAACGAGTAGAACGGCAAGACGGAGCATTTTGAATCCTCCACGAGCTGCTTTGGACAAGGCGGGGACAGATTACAATCCTGCCGCGCTCAAGTCAATCGCCCCCCCTCGGCGGCTGATCGGGCGGCCGAACACATCTGCCTCACCTTTGCTTGTAGTATTCTTAGGGTTCCCAAGCTGCTGTCGCGTCCAGTTTCTCGAGGACGTTTCCGCATCCCGCGAGCTGGCGCGGCTTCGGAATCTGGAGAACTTCGTGGCGAGCGCCATTGCCGAATCCGCCATCGTCAGCCCCGGCGCAAAGATCGCCGACACCGCCTTCATCGGACCGTTCTGCCTGATTGAGGACGGCGTCGAGATCGGCGCCGGTACGCGTCTGGATTCGCACATCGTCATCAAGCGATATACGACGCTGGGCGAGGACAATCATCTCTATCCCGGCGTCGTTCTCGGCAACGATCCCGAGGACCGCAACTTCACCGGCGAGCGGTCGTACCTGAGGATCGGCCATCGCAATATCTTTCGTGAGAACTCGAGCGTCAGCCGCGGCACCCCGCCGGAATCAACCACGCAGGTCGGCGACGACAACTACATCATGATCGGTACGCACATAGCGCACAATTGCCGCCTCGGTTCGAACATCGTCGTCTGCAACAATTGCTCGCTCGCCGGCTACGTCGAAGTTGAGGACGGCGCATTCCTTTCGGGCGGCGTCGTCGTCCAGCAGTTCTCGAAGATCGGCCGCCTCGCGATGATCGGCGGCAACACGCGCGTTAATCTCGATGTTCCGCCTTTCCTGCTCATCTCGGATTTTAACGCCACCGCACGCGGCCTGAATCTCGTCGGCCTTCGCCGCGCTGGATTCGGCAAGGAAACAATTGGCTCCTTGAAACGGGTCTATCGGATTCTCTACCGCTCCGGCCTCCCGCTTGAAAGGGCTCTGGAGCGAATCGAAGGGGAAATGCCAACGCCCGAAGCCCGCCACCTGATCGAGTTCATCCGCCGTTCCAAGCGCGGCATCTGCCGTGACTCGCGCCGCGGCAGCCGCGCGTCATTGGGTGCTCGCGAGCAAGACGCCGGCGACCCTGCCAACGACCGATGACTTAATAGATCCCTGGCTCGCCGGGCGGCTGCGTCTTCCAGCGCCGGTGAATCCACAGCCACTGGTCCGGGTAACGCCGGATATATCTTTCAATGACGCTTGCCATTTGCTGCGTCGCCGTTTGGATATCCTGTTCCCGGTCGTTGGTAGTTGCGAGTTCGAGCGCCGGCTCGAAGTGGATCACGTAGCGGCGCGATGCTTCTTCCCACACGCAGAACGCGGGGAGGACGGCAGCTCCGGTGTGCAACGCCACCCGCGCGATGCCAGCCGTCGCCGAAGCTGGCTTGCCGAAGAAATTGACAAACACCCCCTCTTCCAGACTCGTGTTCTGGTCAGCCAGTATGCCGACCGTTCGGTTCCGCGCCAGCGCGGCGAGGATTCCGCGAGCGGAGTCCCGCTTGTTGAGGAGTGTGTTCCCCGAAAGCGTCCGATACCGGTTGACCAGCCGGTCCAGGCGGGGATTGTCGAGCGGACGATAGAGAATCTGGATGGGATAGCCGTACAGCGCGTGCGCAAACGCGCCCAGTTCCCACGGTCCAAGGTGCGCCGTCAGAAACAGTACGCCCCGGCCGCGTGCCATCGCCTCCTGGTAGTGTTCCAGGCTGTTGTACGTTACGATTTCACGGATATTGTCCGGAGTGAGACTGGGGAAGCGGGCACATTCGGCGAGCAGGCAGCCAAGGCTTCGATAGACCCCGCGGGTAATCGTAGCTCGTTCCGAGCGGCTCAGCTCAGGTAGCGCCAGCTGCAGATTCCGATCGGCGATTCGTCGGAATTTCGGCGTCGCGCAGTAGAGAAGATAGGAAATGCCGGTAGCTGCTTTGACCGCCAGCGGGCGGGGCAGCGCACCCAAGAGACGCAGCAGGGCCGCCCCCGCGACGGATTCCAGCAACTCGCGCATCCGACGTTGCGTCGCCCTCCTGGCCGGATACCGGTGATGTTCCGTCAAGCTCAGTCGGAATCAGGAACGAGCATCCGGATCGTGCCGTCCTGCCGGGACGTGATGAAGATTTCCCCGTCGCGGCTCTGACCGATGTGCAGGTCTGCGCGGTCGGTACTCTCGCCCAGCGTGGCCTGGATCAGCTCGTGCAGCGTGACGTACGTACGCCGTCCGCTCGCGTCCTTCGTGTAAAGCTGGATCTCTTCGACGGGCGCTACCGTCCTCGGGATCCCGTCGTCCGCCCCATTGATCGCGGCAAGGTCCGCCGCAAAGATGCGTCCCCGCTGGATGTCGCCGAAGACCAGCTTCCCGCGCAGTGCGGGTATCCGCCCGTGATAGGCGACTCCGCCTGTGATGGACCGCCCCTCGTTGTGATCGTAAATCGCCACGGGATACGTGAACTCATCCCGGATCTCCCCGTCCAGAATCGTGTCCGGAAGCGGGTAGACTTCGCGCAGCTCTGCGCCGGGCTGGTTCACCCCGTTATCCCAATATCCCTCGCGCGTCATCCAGCCGTAGTTGTTGCCTTCGCGTACGACATTGACTTCCTCGATTTGGCTCATCCCGATGTCGAAGGCGTACATCGTCCCGTCGGTGAGATCCCAGGTGTGCCGGTGAGCGTTGCGGAAGCCGTAGGCGTAAATCTCCCCGAGCGTGTTCGGGTCACCGTCCTTGTGGAACATGTTGATCTCGGGGAGCGTGTAATCGCCGAGCCCTTTCGTCCCGCCCGTCCGGGACGGGCTCCGCGGATCGAACCGCAGAATTGCCGTGGTAACGGTGTCCAGCCGCTGCGTCTGGCTGGGATTGCTGGCATTCGGCCCGCCGCCGTTGCTGAACCCCAGATCGCTGCCGCTGGTGTAGAGGAGGCCGTAATCGGGATCGCCGGGCTCCGCAGTCGGGTTGAACCCCACAAAACCGAACGGGTGGGTCAAGTTCATGACCGGTTGGCCCACGCGAAGCAGTTCGCGCCGCGTGCCCTGGAACGCGTTGGATGCCGGATCGGTGGCGTGCCACTCCGTGATGACGTTGTGGTGGTTCACATCGGCCGCGGTGTAGCCGGGCGGAATGAAGTCGGGCTGCGCCGGATTCCCTTCCGCCACCTCGCCGTGCACGGTATAGAACAGCCCGTTCTGCGCAAAGTCCGGGTGAAAATCGAAGCCGATGAAGCCGCTCTCCAGTCGGCTGTAGTCCGCGAACGGAAAGGCGGCCCCCACGTCCGCGTACACCGACGGCGGATTGTTGCTGGTCAGCAGATACAGAAAACCGCGCGAGTCGTTGGCGAAACGCCGTCCGTCCGCGGAGTCGCGGACGAAGCTGACACGGGCAAATCCGCCTCTCCCCCGACGCTCAGGAAATCGTTCGCGGGTCTCCGGCAGGCGGGCGATTTCCTGGATCTGGACGGTCAGCCCGCGTTTGATAACTGGCTCCGGGATCGGGTTGCTGACCTGTGCCCGAATCACGCCGCTGGCCCAGATCACCACGGCCATCAACACCATTAGCTGTCTGATCTCACGCATAATTCCTCCTGCGCCGGTTTGGTTTCCATATTCCGCCACTGGCTGGCTGTCAGTATACAACCTTCTTTCCGCAAACTGAACCCTTCGGACTGAGCCCCCTGCTGCTGGTACCGGAATGATTTGCCGCCTCCCGCCTTGACCTGTCCGGCCATCTTGTGTAACCATGACCGGACACCATACTCATTGAATTGGGAGGGCTGGTATGGCCACAGTGGAAAGACTTGCGACCCGGAAGAATCTGCTTCCTTACGACGGACTCCGTGGTTGGATTGAGAAAGTAAGGGAAATGGGTGATCTGCGCATCGTCGAAGGAGCGGACACCAAGACCGACATCGGCATGGCGACTGAGTTGCTCAATCACAATCCGGATGCTCCGACGGTCATCTTCGATTCGATTCCGGGCCACCAGAAAGGTTTCCGGGTCATCGTGAATCAGTTCGGCACCCCGGCGCGGATTGCCCTCACGTTCGGCCTTCCCACGGATTTGTCCAAGGGCGATCTGAGCCTCCGCATGCTCGAGATGATTGAAAACAGCGAGCCGATTGCCGCCGAGTTTGTGGAGGAAGGCCCCGTCCTAGAGAACGTCCAGATCGGCGACGACGTGAACGCCGAGATCTTCCCCTCCCCCAAGTGGCATGAGAACGATGGTGGCCGCTATATCGGAACCGGCAGCTATGACGTCACCCGCGACCCCGACACCGGCGACGTCAACCTCGGGACCTACCGGGTCATGTCCATGGACAAGAAGTCGGTTGGCTTCTACATCTCTCCGGGAAAGCACGGCCGCATCCACCGCGAGAAATACTGGGCCCGGAACGAGGCTGTCCCGGCTCTCGTCGTCGTCGGCGGCGACCCTCTCTTGTTGCTCGCGGCCTGCACGGAGCTGCCCTACGGGGTGAGCGAGTATGACTGGGTCGGCGGCATTCGCGGCTCGGCCTGTCCGGTCATCAAAGGCCGCTTCACCGGCTTGCCCATGCCGGCCGACGCCGAAATCGTTTTCGAAGGTTTCGTGGATAAGGATGCCAAGAAAGTCGAAGGTCCATTCGGGGAGTGGGCTGGCTACTACGCCAGCGGCGCCCGCGAAGAACCCTTCTTGGACATCAAAGCTGTCTATTTCCGCAACGATCCCATCGTCTGCGGCTTCCCGCCCCAGGTCCCCCCGGACGAGCAGCAGCGCTTCCGCGCCATCCAGCGCTCGGCGCTCTTGCAGCAGGAGATGGCCAAGGCCAGCGTGCCGGGCATCTCGCAGACTTGGTGCCATGAAGCCGGCGGCGCGCGCATGCTGGTCGCCGTCGCTATCAAGCAGCTCTATCCCGGCCATGCCCGGCAGGCGGGTCACGTCGCGGCCATGTGCCACGTCGGGGCCTATGCCGGCCGCTACATCATCGTCGTGGATGACGATATTGACGTGACCAATCTCGAAGAGTTGATGTGGGCCGTTGCTACCCGTTCCGATCCGGCCTCCTCCATCGACATCATCCCGCGCGCCTGGTCAACGCCGCTCGACCCGCGCATCCCTCCCGAGGACAAGAAGATCGGGAAGATGATGAATTCCCGCGCCGTCATTGATGCCACCCGTCCCTGGGAATGGCGCGATCAGTTCCCGCCCGTCAATCGCCCGTCCCCGGAATTCCGTCGCAAGTCCGTCGAGAAATGGGGCTGGGTCACCGAGCGCGTCAAGAAGTGACGCGCGACTGGAATTGGATGTAAGGGAATACTTCGGTCAGTCTGATTGAAGAGCGCGGGGGGAGAACTCCCGCGCTTTTTTGGCAATAGTAAGGCACCCGCTCGTTTCTGCAGAGAGAACGGAACGTGCCATCCCTTGCAGCCTTGCAGTAGTTGCTCCGCTCCAACTTCGCTGTACGCGTGACTGAATATCCCGCCGGATTCGAACTTGGTTCCGCTCGTATGCGTGTCCAGGAGCTTCGTCCCGATCGCGTGCTGATTCTCCCTCGTGGGAATTTCAAACACCGAGACAACGTTATATTGGTTCTAGGTTGCCGATTTGATCCGACCGAACGCGTTCAGCCCTAGGTCTGTCGTCGTTGCCGGCGTCTGGGCATGGAGAGACACGAATAGCAACCGGTATGCAGCAACCAACCTTGCGAGTGTCATTCCGAGCGCAGCGAGGAATCTGCTATTCGCTCTGGTATCTGAGTTCTGGCTTCTGAATTCTTTTCTCTTCGTCTCTGTGTCCTCTGTGCTTCGATGGTCATTGCTGTTGCACCAGCCGGGATTCGCTGAACCGCAGTTGTTCCGTAATCGGGTTATGGATGCCGGCCAGCGCCAGGCACGCGAACCCCGCGATATTTGTATACAGATATTGGTACCGCTTGCTGAAGGGAATGCCGCCCGTTTGCTGGCCTCCCAGTTCGAGCAGGTATTGCCCGCTCTTGAGGAACTCCTTCGCCAAGTCGAATTGCGCGGCACTGGTCGGCGCGGCGAGTTGGTTCTCTCCCAGGCAGTAAAACGCCGAGAAGATGTACTGCGGCTCAATATACCCGGGAGGCTGAAAGCCGCCCTCCGCATCCTGATATGGCTCCAGGGCCTGCAAACCTTCTGCAAAACGACTGACTGGTTGGAAGAACCGCGACTGTTTCTGCCCGAAAACGGTGTACCCGTGGGTCATCGGGTACCAGAAGTTGTTGCCGACGCCGGGCGCCGGGCCGTCGCGGGAGATGAACCAACGCCCCTCGTCCTCGAACCAAAACTGCCCGGGAAATCGCCGGATCAGCCGCGCCGCCAGCCTCGCATACCGGACGTCCCGTGTGAGCAGCCACAGCGCCGTCAATCCCAGCGCGACGTCTGTTTGCCCGGCGGTGAACCGGTTCGCTAGACGCTGCCAGCCCGCTGCATTGTTGCCGGCCGGGTTGATGGTTCCGCTATGCCGGATCCGGAACCAGTACGTTCCCGGTGATGGAGCAGTGTAGATCACAAACTCCTGCTGCAGCAGCAGCGCCTGCGAATAGCCGTCCACGCTCTCGGTGAGATTGAAGTTTATTCCGTCCGTCGACACCAGAATCTTGGCGATGCCCGTGTCCCAGCCCGTCTGCCTGATCCACTGCACCTGATCGCCCGCCGCCAGCGCCAGCGAGAACTCGACGAAGTCCTGGCTCGTGAGCGTGAAGTGTTCGTCGCTGTGGACCGCTCCCTGCGGCGCATACGACGACCACGTTCCGGAATAGGTGAAGAAGCCTTCCTCGGCGTCGTTGTGTAGTTCCAGCAGCGCCCCGCTCGCGTCCACGCGCCGGATCGCGTCGTGATAGAGGAAGATCGTCGGCCCCGTCTTGTTCTGCCACGACGAAAAATAGAACCCCGTCTCCGGATCGTAGTTGTTCACCAGGAACCCATCCACCGCCTTCCGGCACATCGGCAGCAAGGCGTTCTTCGTGGTCTCGTCGCCCGAGAGCCTCCAGTACCACCACAGGAGGAACGCCGGTAGGCATTGCACTGCGTCTACCCACTTGATCTCGCTGATGCCCTGCGCGGCATACGGTCCGACTGCGGGGCGGTACGCCGGCGGCGGCGACGGGTTCACTTCGTATCCGATGTTCCATGCTCCGTCGTGGAACGGGTTGCCCGGATCCGACGTCTGCATTCCCGCGAACCACTTCAAGAAGTCCCGCACGGCGTTCCGGTACCCCGTTTCCCCCAGCACCGCGTAGGCCGCCAGCAGACCCATCGACGCGTACAGTGCGTTTGAATCGAAATTGATGATGTTCGAATCCCACGCATCCACAAACGCGCCGTCCCCGCGAATCGCCGCCACCTGTTGCAGGTAGTTTGCCGCCAGCGTCAGCGCCTCTGTGTCCGTCCGGGAAACCTCCACCACGGCTGACCGGAAATAGAAGAAAAACCCCGACGACGCGGCGTTCTTCGTTCCCGTGTGCCGCAGCTCGATCTCGTACAGGCCTTCCGCATCGTCCTCGTTGTTGTCGAGCAGCGTCACTTCGAACGCCGGCTCCCCCGGGTCCTGATAGAGGTCCAGGCTCTTGCGGAGTTGTCCGTTGACGTAGACGCCCACGATGGCCGAGTCCGGCGTCTTCTGCAGCCGCGCCTTCACTTTGCCGCCCGCCCCGAGTTGCGGGTGGAAGAAGACGTTCGCCCCGGCTTCCGTCGTCCAGGCGAAGCCTGCCACCGTATTCCAGTCGCCCACGAAGTTGTTCAGCGAGTCCTCGATCGTCCCGACCGGCCCCAGGTAGAGGTATTCGCCGCCGGTCTCGGCGAGGTGCTCCAGCAGTTCGAACGCGTGAAAATACACGAACGCCGCGGGCGCTTCGATCACCGCCTGTATCACCACCGTGTGCGTCCCCGGCGCAACGTCCTGCTGCAGCAGAACGGACGCCGGGATCGTCGTGGGATTCGAAAGGTCGAAGCTGCCGAGGCTCCTCCCGTCGAGCGTAGCGCTGACCAGACCCGAGTCGGCGGTTTTCTGCGTCCCGAAATACAGATCGTGCTCGACCGGCAGGGAATACGTCAGCGCCACGGAGTTGTCGTTGCGCGTGACCAGCAGCGCGCCGATCGGCTGCCACGGCGTCCGGATCGAGGCCCCGGTGTCCGGAACCACCAATTTCGAATAGGTGAAGAAATCCCCGTTCTCGTCGTTGCCGATCCCGCTGACGGTAATCTCGCCCACTCCGGCGATCTCCAGCAGTTGGTTGGTCTGGATGCCGTTGATCGATTCGGGATACGTCTTCGTTCCAATCGCCTCCGGCGGATCGCCGCCCAGAATCTCCTCCTCCTCCGCCGCCACCGTCGTATCTACTTCGTAGCCGAATTGGAGCCCCGCGTAGTTCTTCAGGTAGACCGTCTTCGCCATGGGTCCTGTTTCCTACATCGTCACAAACACCGTCAAGTCCTCGCCCGGGCTTGACGAGCCGACCTCGGTAATTTCGATCGACACTGCCTTGCCGCCCGCGTCGCCCTGCTTCGCGCCCGAGGCCCACACGAGCTGCGGCGTCTGCCCGCCCGTGATGACCCCCGGCAACCGTCCGACCGGCCCATACGGTTCGCCGTCGATCTTGATCTGAATCCCGATCGTGCCCGCCGCCCCGGAATCGAAGGGGCTTTTGGCGGCCTGCGCATAGACCAGCCCGATGCTCACTCCTTCCGGCAGCATCAGCGGCATCGCCAGGTCGTCGCCCGTCGCCAACGGCCCGGGAATCTGGATCGTCCCCAGCCCTCCCGAAGATGTCCGCAGTCCCGGCAGCGTCCCGAACAGCGCCGCATTGATCTCGTACTGCGCCTGGAACGGCAGCTCCACCGCCTCGGACTCCCCCGCCGGATTCGTAAACCGCAGCGCCGCGTGCAGAATCCGCAACTGCCCCGGCCGGAAGTCTACCGTATGTTCGTGCAGCGCCCGCGACAGCGTAAAGCCCGGCGGCAGCACAAAGTGCAGATTGCGCTCCGTCAGCCGATAGACGGTGTCGCCCGCATTCGCCGCCCGCGCTTCGCTCAGCTTCTGCGCCCGCGCCACCTCCAGCGTCGCCGATGTCGGCGTCGCGCCCTCGATGCCCGGGCCCGTGACTTGCAGCATCTCCTCCCCGATGTTGAGAAAATCCCCCACCAGCAGCTCCGCCTGCGACGCCACTTCAGCCGTCGTGCTCTCGGCATCCAGAGCGCTCGCCAGCGTCGTTTCCACGCGTTCAAGCTCCAGGTCGGCCAGCAGCGTCAGGTCGCCCGTGCGGTAGTCCGCGCCGCGTGGTATCCGAAACTTCAGCCACAAGTGTCCTTGCGGAAAGGCCGACAGCGACCATTCCCCCGGCGGCGGCGCAGTCGTCTGCGGCCTGCGACGCACGGTCGTCGCGATCAGGTTCTGCGTCGGCCCGGCCGTGTCTGGGTACGTGAGCTCGTTGTAGACACGCAGCAGAAAGTCGCGCGTCTCGTCCGGGTTCTCGCTCACCTCCACGACCTCGAACGTCTCGTAACGGTTGTCCCCGAAGCCGTTCTGCGACCACGGCGCGGCATCATGCGCCACGCGCGCTACATCGCCCGGCAGCAGCGCCAGGCTTTCCGGCGTGCCCCGCAGCCGGCAGAACAGGTTGTTCTCGATGGTGCGCGTCAGCAGGTAGTTCCCGATGCGTTCGGCCTGGTGCTGCGGCAGATTTCCCAGGTGTAGCCGCGCCGCAATCACGCGCCCCGTCCTCGACTGGTGCGGCTCGTGGTTCCACAGCTTGGTCATCACCGCGAAGTTGTTGTCGGGGTCGCGGAACACCAGTTCGATCCGGTTCGCCGCCGCCCGCGTGTCCTGGTAGAATGCCGAAAACGATCCCTCCACGATGTTGTGCATCGTGAAGTCGAAGATCGGCGCGCGCGCCTGATCGATTCGCAACTGGATCGCCCCCGCGCTGTCCAGCAGGAAGCCCCGGCAGGTCGCCAGCAGCGCCGCCAGACCCTGGTCGAAATCCGCTTCCTCGGTGAAGGCGACGTGCGAGACGAACCGCTTCACCTGGCTTCCGTCGCCGGTGGGATCAATCAACGCATCCGCGTAATCGGCTGCCGTTCGGAACGACGCCCAGTCGATCCGCGAATCCGGCAGCCCGCGCACCGTCGTCAACAGGTCGGCGATCTGCCACGCCGGGTTGTCCGAGTACTCGTAGCCCGTCTGCACGCCCTGCTCGTCGAAGATGCGCACCTTGCGTGTCCGGAACACGCCCACCACGCTCAGCTCCGGCCCCGGCGCGAACACGTCGAACGGAATCCGCAGCGCCAGGTACGCCGTCCGCGAGAACGTCAGACCCTGCACGCCCGGCGGCGTCAGCGAATCCGCCTTCTGGTCGCCGTCTTGGTCGAACGGGTGGCGCGATCCCACTCCTTCCGGATAGAGCGCGTCCCGCGCGCCCGTGTCCGAAACGAAGGACGACCGCTCGCCGTGCAGCCCCTTGTGGAAATGGATGTTCTCCCGGATCGTGATGTCCCGCGCCGTGCCGTTCACGTACAACTCTTCCAGTGCATCCCATTCGCCTTCGCCCAGCGCCAGGAACAGAATCGTCTGATCGGCCTCGGTCTCGTCCTTCAGCATTACATTCCCGCCCACCACGTGCCGCCCGTAGGCGAGCACCACTGGTCGTCCCAGCGACGCCGTCAGGATGTCCGTATGGGTTGTGCTAACTGGCATAAGCGAACCGTAGAAGAGGACGTGTCATCCCGGATGGCTTGTCCCGCTTGTCCCGCCTGTCCCGAGATCGGTCGAGGGGAGATCTGCCGAGGGGGGTGAAGTCGAGGGAAGCAAGGGATCTGCTTTTCTCCTGTCTCCGGACTTCCTTCTGTGGCAATGCGCCCTGTCGAGGGCTCGCCGGAACCGGTGCCCCGCCCGTCATGGCAACAGCGCCTCCGATAACCTGCGCTCCGCATCGCGGGAACGCGATTGCCCCTCGACCGATTCCGTCAGCGCGCGCGTGATGTGCAGGAACCCTGGAAAGCGGTGCTGTCGGCCCCGCGCCTGGCAGGAGAGAAAATCCTTGGGGCACGCCAGGAACGGCTGCCCGGTCCCGGGATCGTCCGGGTCCGTGCCGTCCTCGTACCCGCAGTTGGCGTCCTTGAAGTCCCACGCGCAGAGATTCGAGTACTTGCGCCGCGGGATCTCCGTCGCCGTCGGGTCCAGGTCGCCTTCCAGCCGCAGTGAGGCCGTCCGCTCGTCCACCCGTATCTCGCCGATGCGCCCGCGAAACAGGATCACCGCTTCATTCGCCGCCGGAAACAGCCGCTGGATGGTTGCCTCGATGCCCTGCATGTCGCTTCGCTCGATGTCGAGAACCTTCGCCGTCTGCAGGTCGATGTTCTGCAGCCGCACCATGACCGGCTCCGCGCGCAAATGCTCCGTCAGCCGGATTGCTGAATCGAGCACCAGGTGTGGCGCGTAGGTGTTTCCCTGGAACTGTACCTGGTCCTCGGCGAAGTAATAGTTCGTCCCGGACGCCGTGAACGAGAGCAAGTGGCGCGCCGCATGGTTCCCGGCCGCCAGCGCCGCCTGAATGTTCGCGTTCAATGTCCTGGCCACGCTGCACACTCCTATATTTACGACTGTCATCCCGAGGAGCCCTGAGCGAAGGCAAAGGGCGACGAGAGATCTGCTCTTGTGTTTCATTTCCTCCAGCATTCTCTCCAGCCGCATAACCACCTTCACCCTCCTCCGACCACCTTCTCCGTGTCTCTGAAACGACATATTGCCGTCGGTTCGCTCCGTGGCTCAGATTAAATAGTCCAGCCCCGTCGGCGCTCCGCCCACCACCCGAATCCTGTGCAGTCCCAGCACCACGTCGGTCTTCGGGCTCTCGCCGCCCGTCGGCAGGTCGTCCAGATAGATCTGCGCGTACGGCCCGTTCACCCGGTAGCCGTAGCCTGCATAGACGAACTGCTTGCCGTCCGGGCCGAGATCGAGTGCCTGGCTCACCGGCACGGTCCCGAACGGGTTCCCGGCGGCAAAGCTGGGGTACTGGTTCATGCCCACGCCCACCGCCTCGATCAACTGCACCCGGATGGTGTGCTCCTCGTGACCCGCTTCTTCGTAGATCGGCTCTTGATCGAAATAGACGGAGTATTGCCGGTTCGCCGTCTGGTCCTGGAACGTAAAGAAGTCGGTCATCATCCGCAGCCGGAACCGCTCGATGGCGTCCCAGTCGGCCTGGGCGCGCCGCCGGAACAGCAGCAGAAACACCCGTCGCGGAGCCGCCTTGCGGCGGAAGAACTCCCGCGCCGATTCCACCCGCCCGCGCAGCACGTTCGCTTCCGCTGTCCGTGCCACCGTGTAGTCCGGATCAACCGGAAATATGTCAGTCGCTGCCATAGTTGCCTCGGTGATGAGCGACGAGCGGAACGGGCATCAGGATGTCGTTTCGGGTGACGAGCTGGGATCTTGCCTCGCTTCCGATTCTCGCTCGCCGCCGTTCACCCGCCACCGCCTCATGTTTTTTCTGGCTCGTCACTCGTCGCTGGCCGCGTGTCACTGTCTGAGTGCCCGGCTTGCCGCTCCGCCTCGCCGCAACACCACCAACAAACCTTCTTCCAGCGCCTGCGGATTCTGTTGCAGCATTTCGCCCAGCGTTCGTGCGCTCGCCGGCTCCAGCGAGACCGGAAGAACCGGGTCCCGAGCCGCGACTCCCGAGCCCTGATTCAGCCCTTCGAGCAGATTCACCCCCAGCCGGTCCACTGCCTGCCGGTTCATCACGAACTCGCCGGGATGCAGACGCGCCAGAACTCCGTTTCGAGTTTCAACCAACCCGCCTTCGGCGAACTCCGGCACCGGCGCCAGCGCCGCCAACTGCCGCCGCCGGTTGCGCTCGTCCTCGGTCTGCTCCATGGAGCGCAGAATCGCCGCAAAGTACGGCCACTGGCTCGGCGCCGACTGCGGCCGCACCCACTGCGACTGCATCTGGTTCCAGATTTGCTGCGCCGTGTTCACCGACGAGGCAAAATCCCGCCGGAAGCGTTCGTAGTCTTCGAGAATTCGCGCCAGTTGCGCAAAGCCGCGGTTGGCGATCTCGGCGTCGTGCCGCTTTTCGCTCCCGCCTCCGCCCCCGAACAGACCCGCGATGCCGCCAACCAGCCCGCCGATCACGGCCCCGATCGGCCCGCCCAGGCTGAAACCCGTCAGGGCGCCGCTGCCCAGACCGCCGATGGCGCTCAGTGGACGGTGACGGCTGCCGATTGTCAGCCCGCCCAGCAGCGACCCTCCCGCCAGCAGCGTGTTCCCCGAAAACGGCCCGAACCCTTGCAGTCCGGCCGCCGTCAATCCGAAACTTCCTGGTCCGGCTGGCAGCAGCGGAACGATTCCACCCAGGTTCACGCTCCACGCCCCTGCCATCTCCTGCACCGTGCGCCGGAAGAAGGCGGCCGCTTCACGCCAGATGTTCTTCCAGAGGTCGCCCGTGCTTCGTGCCCCGGCCGCGATGCGCCGCAGCAGATCGTCGAGGTCCTTCATCGTTGCATGGACCTCGCGCCCGCGCCGCGCAAACGTCTGCAAGCCGCCGCCCAGCAGGTCGTCGAACGCTGACCCCACGCGCCGCACTTCGTGCGCCGCATCGTCCGCCCCGCTCACGTCAATCACGATGGATACGGTTCTCTCAGCCATGGTTTCCTTAGGAGTCAGAAGTCAGGAGTCGGAATGAAGACCAAAATATTGGACCTGTCATCCCGAGGAGCGAAGCCACGAGGGATCTGCTTTTCCTTCTGTCTCCTGACTCCTGACTTCGCGTTCGCTCACCGCACCGCCCCGCAGCGCGGGCAGATTTTTCCTTTCATTGCCGCGCCGCACTCCGCGCACGGGTGATACTCGCGCCGGAACCGTTCCCGCGCCGCCCGCAGCAGCAGCAGCCCGTCGAGCTCGTCTGCGCGCAGCTCCTGCCACGGAATCGGCGCCACCTCCAGCGCCTGTTCGAGCAGCGCCAGGTGTCCGATCCACAAGTCGAATGCATACGCGTTGCGCGCCCGCCTCCACCGGCGTGCTGCCGCGCCCCCGGCCTTTGGAGTGGCAATCTGTTCCGTCAAATGCCGCCAGATGGCGCGCTCCAGTTCTTCCCGATCCCGGCTGGCCCATTGCGCCTCCATTGCTTGTGTCATCCCGAGCGAGCGTCCTGTCCCGCCTGTCCCGAGATCGGTCGAGGGGAGCGAAGTCGAGCGCAGCGAGCCGAGGGATCTGCTCTTCTCCCGTCTTCTGGCTCCTGTCTCCTGACCTTCTTCACTCCGCAAACAGCGCCTGCACCGCCACCTTCTTGTGCAACGGGTCCATGTGCCGCACGACGGCGGCGGGGTCTGTGAGCGGCTGTCCCGCCACGGCGTATCCATGTACTTCGAGGATCAGCTTGTCGTAGAGCGCCGCCAGTCCCGGCAGCCGCGACGGAAGCAGGGACTTGAGCGTCTGCGCCCCCCGTACGTACAGCGCCTGCGAGAGTACGCGGCTGTGTTCTATGCGCTCCGCCGCGCTCGGAGGCCGGAAGACGTGCGCCAGTTCCGTGTGCTTCGCCCCCGCGCGCGTTGCCTCCAGTCTCACTTCCACCGTTTCCGCATCGAGCCGGAACGGCGCCCAGGCTTCCGCGCCCGCGTCTGCCTCCTTGCCGTTCGCCGCCGGAGCCACGTCGCTCAGGCCGCGCACCACAAGTTCTTTGTGGTGCAGCGGAATCTGCTCCACGCTGATGGGACTTGCGTCATCCGCCTGATACCCCCGCACGCGCCGGAACAGCCGGTCGTAGAGCGTCGCTGCGGCTTCGAGCGCGTTCGACTCGAACCGCAGTGCTTCTTCGCCCCCGGCTTCGCTGCTCTCGACGCTCTCCACCGTGCTCCCCAGGTTGCGCTCGTACTCGCGCCAGTCCTCGTATGCCGGCGGTCGCAGAGAATGGGTCAGCTCGTGCCGTCCCTCCGGTCCCCTGAGACGCAGGCAGACCTCGATTTCCTCCGGCGCCAGCTCGAACAGCGTTGCTGTCTCGTCCATTTTCATCACTCCTCTAGCAGTCGCAGTTTGCATTCCGGCTCCTGACTTTCCGTCTCTTGTTTCACGCCGCCGCCAGGTACGCCGGCTCCGTATTCGTCACCGTCACCTGGAAGTACTCGCTGCCGGCCTTCTGGAACACGCCTTCCTCGCCGACGGTCATCCGCAGCGCCACCTTGCCGTCCACCAGAGTGTCCTCCGCCGCCGTAAAGTGGACCTCCGGCCAGAGCAGGTCCATGCGATAGACCTCCGGCTGCCCCGGGGTGATCACCGCGCCCCCCAGGTTGATCTGCAATTCCTGCGGCGTGTCCTCGCGAAACAGGTCCAGGATGTCCGCGTCGCTCTGATTCACGAGCAGCGTCAGCTCCGGCACCGCCGTGCGCTTCGCCCCGTACCACCACCGCCCGACGTACAGCCCCGAAGACGGATACCGCCCGTTCGACTCGTCCGGATTCGCGTTCACCGCCACGCTCCATTCGACGACACGGTTTGAAATGTCAACCGCCGCGCCGCTCGGCCCCAGCTTCACGACCGCGCCGCCCCCGTCCAGGTAGGACGGTGTCGCGAGCGGGGGCGGCGTGAACGCCGCATCCGTGGCGCGCCCCGACCCGAGCATCTGGATCGCCATCTGCACTGGCTCCTGCCCACGCCCGCTCAGCGTGAAGCTGGCCACCACCAGGTCCGGCAGCTTGCGCGCCAGCCCGGCCCACGGTTTCTCGTGAATCGTCGTAAACGGCATCGTCTTCGAGACGCTCAGGTCCGACCAGGTGATCACGTGGTCGTACGCCGCCGGGTTGCCGCCCGGATTCGGCTGCGACGAGTTCACGCTGCCCAGGCAGAACGCCGCCGCCCAGCCGGCGAAGATATCGTTCAGCTCCGCCGCCCGCTGCAGCGCTGTCATCTGTGCTACCTTGCGGTGGCTCGTCGCGTAGGGATGTCCTTTGCCGTAGAGCTCGGCGTCCGAGATCAGCCGGTGCGAGAGCTTCCCGACGTCGTAGCCCGACACCACCGCTGACAGCGTCAGGTTCCCGTCGCCCAGCGGGGTCCCGAGTGCGCTTTGCCGGTTCGCCGAAAACCGCCAGAGCATTTCATATGCATGCGTAGGTTCCGTAAAGGCCATCAGTCAACTCCTTGTTCCCGAATCCCGAGTCCCGAGTCCCGAATCTCACGCTGGTTTGTCCTCCACCGTCAGCACAATCTCCGCGTGGTGGCACAGCACGTTGGACAGGATGCGGAAGTCCACTGCCCGTACCTGTGCCGGCCGCGAGTGCCTCGCTGTCCCTTTCAATTTCCGGTCCGCCCCGAGCGCCGCCACCGCGCTTTCCACCAGCGCCTGGAATGAGGTCTCGCTCGCCGCCGCATCCTCGACGCCCGCGTAGCCGTGCACCGCCAGCGTGTGCCGCCGCGCCGTCAGTCGCGCTCCCCGATCTTCCGCCGTCGTTGCCTCCCGCGTAATGAACCAGCATTGCACGCCCCCGCCGGCCGTCCGCGCTCCGTCGAGAAACTGTTTTTCCGTTTGCCAGTTCCGCACCCGGTCGTACACGTTCGCCACGCCGCCGACCCCTTCGAGGATCGTCTTCACCGCCTGAATGTTGTTCGCCAGTGCCATAGAACTGTTTCCTTACCCTTCACGCTGTCATCCCGAGGAGCGCAGCGAGTCGAGGGATCTGCTCTTCTTCCGTTTTCCGACTCCTGTTCTTTTCTTCTCGGTGCTCTCTGTGCCTCCGTGGCTAATCTCCCGCCACCGCCTCCCCCACTTCTTCCTCCAGAATCTCCGCCACCCGATCCACGTTTTCATGGAGCGCCCGCTCGAACAGAAACCGTCCCTTCGTGCCGTGCCGTGCGATCTTGCGCCCGATCAGGAAGGCTAGTTGGTGCGCCTGGCGGTCGTCCGTTACGCCCAGCCGTCGCCTCACCCAGCCCTCAATCGCCGCTGGGGGAGGGAAGTGCGGCCGCGTTCCCACTTCCACGAAGATTCCGTACTGGTCTGCCGGTGCCCCCAGAAACACGCGCCCGACCACCCTGCCGTCTTCGTGATACACCTCGCGCGTCACGCTCCGGGCCAGTTCGCCCAGGGGGTTTCGTGATTCGGCTCCGAGCGGCGAGCGCGCCCCGGCCGCCACCGCCCGTTCGAGCAGTTCCGTCGCCCGTTCCAGCCCGCGCTCGACCCCCTGCCGCAGAGATTCGGGAAACCGTTCGAGCGTCTCTGCGCCCGCCGTACTTTCGACTTGGATTCGCACCTGCATCGCCTTTTGCAATTCGCGGTTCGGGAGAAAACAACGATTAACTGAGTTGTTTCTGCGAGTCCCGAGTTCCGAATCTGGTTGTCAATGCGTCAGTCGCTCGCCCCCCGCCGTTCTTCCTTGCCATGCCGCGGTCCGCGACGAGGCCGGCGCGCTGCGCCCGGGATCGGTCCCGAGCAGGTTCTCGTACTCCTTTTCCAGGTGCCGGGCGAGCGTCATGTACTCCTGCGACTTCGTTCGGTAGTTGACGGTGTCGGCGGCCAGGGAGCTGTCGCCGGTCTGCGCGTAATTCGCCGCCAGCCGCCGCGCCGCCAGTGCTGCCGCCAGCGCTCCCACTGCGTAAAAGTCCGCCTCGGGAACCGTGGACGCGTCCGCGGCGTGCGCCGCCGTGAATCGAACCCGCGCCGTCTTGCCCGCACCCGGTGCCCACGCCAGGCGCAGGAAGCGTCCCGACGGGCTGGCATACAGCAGCCACTCACCGCTTTCGAGATACGCCGGAGACCGCTCGCCTTGCGGATATTCAATCTCGACGACGCGTGAAAAACCTTCCTGCCAGCCCGTCAGGCTCGCCACGCTCCACTCGTACTTCACGCCGTCGCCTGCCAGGTCCGCCACCAGCTTCTGCGGACGGTCCTTCGAGTACCGGCCCGCGATCGCTTCTTCAATCGCCCGCACCATCTCCGCCGGGGCCAGCTTCTGCGCTCCGTCCTGCAAGTGTCCGGCCGCCAGTTCCTGATATTCCGGTATCGTTTTCGCCATAGCTCTTCTCGAGAATCGGGCCTCGTGACTCGCGATTCGGGAAACCCGCGTCCCGAATCACGAATCTCGAATGCCGGCTGCTTTACGCCACGGCTTCCTTGTACGCGCCGCGGTAGTCGATCACCACCGACTCATGCTCGTGCCGCACCTTGTAGCGGATCTTGTCGCTCGTGAACACGGCCGCCGCCGTCGGCTGATCGGCCAGGAAGAACTCCGGCTCCTGCCGTCCTTGCAGGAATCCGATCTCCACCGTGGGCGCTTCCTGCACGTTCGCGAACACGTACCAGTCATTGGCGTCGGAGAGCAGCGGGGACACGATCACGCGCTCGCTCTGCTGTCCGAACAGGAAGCGCGCCGGATTCGGCGTGAAGTTTGAGTCCGTGTACTGCCGCTCGTTTTCCTGCCGCGCCAGCCCTTCGAGCTCATGCGGCGCCACCAGCACGTGCGGCCCGATGCCCAGCTTCTTGCCGCTGTCTTTTTCCGTCCGGTTACGCATTGCTGTCCGCACCACGTCGAGCTCCGCCGCCGACAGCGCCGTCGAGCCCAGGTTCCCGTGTGACGCGTGGAACCACGCCTGCCCGTCGTAGATCGCCCCGTTGTTGATCATCAGGTTGAAGACGCGCTGCGCCAGCGTCCGCCGCGCCGAGCGTCCCAGCCGGCTCACGATCTGCGGCACGATGCCGAGGTCGTCGTTGATGATCGTCTTGCGCGTCACCGTTACCAACCCGCCGAACGTCGCCACCGAATAGGTCGCTTTCTCATCGGTCGGCGCCGTCAGCTCGCCGTAGTCCGCCGCCTCCGTGTCCACCGTCGGCAGGTCGCCGAAGTACCCCACCCGCACCCGCTCCTGCGTCCGGAAGTCCGGCACGCTCGAGAACTGCGCGATCAGCCCGATGCCGTAGTCCTGGTCGCGGTAGTCCTTGAGCAGCAGCCGCCGCAGCGTGTTCCCCAGCGCGTTCGGAAACCCGGCGGTCGTGTAGGCCTCGCGCGCCCGCAGGTGCGCCGCCGCCGTTCCGGTCACTTCCGCGTCTCCCGTATAGGCCACGTAGGCTTCCCGGATTCCGTGGAATGCCGGTACGCTCGTGTCCTCCACCGGCAGCCCGAACACGCGGTCGAGCGCCATCTGCATCTTCTCCTCCGGCTCCCGCGCCACCTTCACGCGGCCCGTTTCCATCACGCGCCCCATCGGCGACAGCGCCGCATATGCTTCCCGCACTCGCTGTATCTCCATCTCCACGTCCTCCTCCTGAATTTCCATCGCCCCGTTCGGGCCGTCTTCCTGGAAGCGGCTCGCCACCAGGTCTGCCAGCGGCTTCGGCAGCCGCGACGCCGCCAGTTTCCCGTTCACCCGCAGCCGGTTTTCCGCGATCCGTTGCCGCCGCTCCGCTTCGCCGATTTGCTGCTGCAATTCCTTCATCTGCTCCTGCACCTGCGCTGGTATTCCTTCCTGCGGCAGGCTGGCTTGCCCCTTGCTCTCTGGTCCCCGAATCCCGGCTCCCGGCTCCTGCATCGTTTCGATTTCCTGCTTCATGATTGCTCCTTTGTGATTTGCGATTCCTGACTCGGCATTCGACTCGGCATTCGATGACCGGGCCGGTTCGAAACCTCCCGAATCCCGGCCCTCCAGCACCCCTAGCGCCCGTCCGCCGCTCGACGCCGCGCTGACCATGTCCACGCTGTGCAGCGACGCGATGTCTTCGACTTCCAGCGCCGCCTGCCCGTCTGCGCGCGCCGGACGCACTGCGATCACGGCGTCGATGCTGAACCCGATCAACTCCGCCCGTCCTGCTTCCCACGCCGCCAGCAGTTTCTCCCGCGCCCACCGTTCGCTTGCGAGCAGCGTCAGCGTTGCCTCCGGTCCGCGCGCCCCCAGCGCCGGCTCCGAGAAGAACCCGATCAAGTCCCGCACGCTGTGCCCGCCGGTGGGACAGGCATTCTCGCCTGTCCCGCTTGCGGGCCATCCCGCGTGGTCCGCGAAACACCGCGCTCCGTCCAGGTGCTGCAACGCCCGCCGCCCCGCCCGCTCCGTCCAGCGCAACGGTAATCGCGGCCCGTCCGCCCCTCGGGAAGTTCCCGCGTCCCGCACCGCATACCGGTTCTTCGACAGCCCGTACTCGAACACCAGCACGCGCCACTTCCGCCCGCTCAGCGTCCCGTTCGCCGGTGACTCCACCAACGCTCCCCCGGCCAGCTTCGCCTCCACCACCGGCAACGCCGTCGCCGTTCTCCCCAACCCCTCGTTGTCATCCCGAGGAACGAAGTGACGAGGGATCTGCTCTTCCCTGTCATCCCGAGCGAGCGCAGCAAGTCGAGGGATCTGCTCTTCTCCACTCTTCCAACTCCTGACTTCTGCATTCATTTCTGTCTCTCCCGTCTCCTGACTTCCAGCTTGTGTCATCCCGAGCCCTGTAGCCACGGCACGCTTGTTGTGCCGTGGGTCTGTTCTTAGCTTTGTTGCTGCGCTACACCAACCCTGAAAATGGGCTACCTTCTGTCTCCCGCCTCCTGCTCCGTCTTTTCCCGCAGCGCGTGCGGGTCCATCTCGACGTTCAGTTGCAACGCCACCGACGCGATCATCCGTTGCGCGGTTTCTGCGTCAATCAATTCCGCGCGCCGCAACTCGACCACCGTCTTGCCCACCTGCGCCAGCGCCTCGGCCGCCTTCGCCATGTCCTGCACGCTCATCTCCGGCATCTCGACCTGGAACCGCCGCCCCGCCGATTCCGCCAGCGTCCCTGCCGCCACCGCCTGATCCAGCACGAACTCCAGCACCTCGCGCAGCATGAACGCCACGTAGCCCTGCCGTTCGAGCAGCATCTTCAGCGACGGCCCGCCCATTTCGAGCGCCGTAGCGCGGTTGGCGTTCCCGCCTTCCGCGAACCAGTGCTCCGGAAAGCCCGCCCCGGCCAGGTTCATGTTCTTGATCGTGCGCGCCGCCTCGTTGAAGTCGTGCGCCCGCAGCGTCGGCGCCACGGCCTTCCACTCCACCTGTTCGTTGTGCGCCCGCACCGATCCCGGCCGCGGCGGTCTCTGCTCTCGCAGCCAGTCCTGAATCTGCTCTTCGGTCGCCCCTTTCAGCAGCACGTCCCAGATGAAGGCGTTCGCAAACCCGACGCGGTCGATCAGCCCGAACAGCATCTTGTCGTAGCCGTCCAGGTAATCTCCGATCGCGAACAGGTCGCTCACGCCCCGCGACGCCGACCGCGCCTTGTTGATTGCGAAGTAGAAGCACTCGCCCGTCAGCCGCCCGAACGTTTCGCTCTCCGGGTTCTCGTCCAGGCGCGCGATGCGGAACCGCCGAGGACTCTTTTCTCCCCCTGCTGGCCGCCGCCAGACCGCCACCGGCGCCGCAATCGCCGTCGGGCCTTCTTCGCCCACGTCCAATCCGATCTCGCCCCACTCGATGGCCTCGATCTCCGCCGGGTCCAGGTACCCCAGCCGCACGCGTCCGTTCACCGGATTCACCGCCGCCAGCCAGCACTGCTCGCCGAAGATCGCCAGCTCTTTCACGATCTCCGGCAGCGTCACGTCCATGCGGTTGACCGGGTCCCGCCAGAAGCCCTCCAGCACGCGCTGCGCCGCCGGATGCTCCGCCTTGATCTCGACCCCGTCGCCCACCACGTAGTTCTTGGTGTGTTCCACGATGCGGTGCGCCAGCGGATTCACCAGGTAGAGGTAGTACGCCACCTGCTGCATGCGCGCGTGCATCGGCGGCATCAGGTCGCGCGGCGAGAGCGTTCCGCCCAGCCCGCGATAGGCTCCAATGGGCCGGTACCCCAACGGATCGTTCCCGAACAGTTCTCGCGGCGAAGCCGCCTCCCGCGCCCCCTGCCTCCAGCTAGCGCCAGACCCTCTGGCCTGCCGACTACTAGTCGTGTCATCCCGAGGCGAAACGACATATTGATGTCGTTTCGGCTGGCGACGAGGGATCTGCTCTTCTGTTCCCTGTCCCCTGTTCCCTGTTCCCTCGGTCCCCGTGTCCCGCGTCCTCAATCGCCGCCCCGCCTGCTCTGCGGAGCGCTTTTCCGTCTTCAAATTCAGCAACGTCAAGCCCATGCCGTCTCCCCCCGTTCTGCGCGACCAATCCCCAGTCCCGCCTGTGCCATCTCAACCTCTTCCCGTGTCATCCCGAGCGAGGGAAGCGAGTCGAGGGATCTGCTCTTCTCCTGACTCCTGTCTTCTGACTCCTGTCTTCTGCCCGGCTGATACCAATCCCGCTCGCTCTCAATCCCGCCGCTCGCGAACGCAAGCCGGCGCTGTCCGGCCGCGTGCAGCGCCAGCGCCAGCGCCCAGAAGCGGTCGGCGTGGCTCCGCTCCGTCCGCTCGGCGTCGAAGCGGATGTTCCCCGCGCTGGTCACGACTCTCTTCACCGCTTGCAAGTCCCGCCGCAGCTCGCGGTAGTCGGGGATTCGGATGGTTCTTTCTTCGAAGCTGCGCTTCAAGCCCACGGCCAGGTCCTGCTTGCGGCCCAGCGTGAACGCCACCGGCTCGACTTTGCCCGGAAATTCCTCGGCCAGCCGCTCCGCCATGTCCATGCCCAGCCCTGTCGCGTCCACGGCCCCGCGCGCGCATTGCGGGATCGCGTCGCGCAGAACTCGTTCCTGCTCTGAAAATTTCGCCCGTGGCATCTCGACGATCGCCCGTGTCCAAAGAACGTCACCAACCCGTTCCACCACGGCCAGCACCGCCAGATCGCGCACCCGCCCCACGTCGTAGCCGAAGTAAAGCTCGCGTTCCTGCTCTGCTGTTCCCTGTCCTCTGTTCCCTGTTCCCTCGTGTCCCCAATCCCGGCTCGCCTCCGCGCTCTGGCACGCCAGAATCATCTCCAGCGGAATGTAGTTCGCGCTTTCCGACAGAAACGCACACTCGTACTCCTGCTGCCAGGTTTCTTCATCCCCGATGGCGCGCCGCAACGCGCTCACATCGATCGGGCAGCCCTGCTGCACCGCTTCGTGCACGTCGCACCAGTGCCCGGAAAAGCCCGTATCGCTGGTTGTCTTTTTCCTCTGTGCCGCCATGTCCGGGTGGCTGACTCCGTCCACCAGCCCGGCTTCCTTCGCCAACTCATGGAACTTCCCCCGCTGCCCGTTCGGCGTCGAGATGACGCGCAGCTTCAGGGCCTTGCTTCCCTCTCCGCGCGAGACGCGTCCGAAGGCCGCCGCCCAGATGTCCCGGTCCTGCTGGTGGAATGCGAACTCGTCCAGGATCATGTTGCCCGTGTAGCCCCGTGCCGTGTCCGGGTTCGCCGGCAGCCCGATGATCCGCGACCCGTTCGGGAACTTCACCTCATGCTGCGAAGTGGAAGCGTCTTCGAAGAAGCTGCTCTCGAGTCTTCCGCCCACCACCCGCAGCGCCTTGGCGTGCTGCAGCACCTTCCGCATGAACTCCAGCGACTGCCGCTCCCCGCGCGAGAGCACGATCCAGAGCGTCGTGTGCTCCAGGCAGTCCAGCACCGCTTCCAATGCCGCCGCGAAGCTGTAGCCGATCTGCGTCGCCTTGACCGCGATCTTGAATCGGGAGGCGTCACGCACCCACCGCTCCTGATACGGATACAACGGCACGACCAAAGGTGTCCCGAGTCCCGAACTGCGGCCCTGCACTGTTCCTGACTTCCGGCTCCGGACTCCTGTCTTCTTCTCTTTCATTCTCCGTGCCTCTGCTTCTCCGTTGGTTGGGGTGGTTGAGCGCGCCGTTCCGTTTTCCCGGGTCCCGGGTATTCCGCCTTCGCCAGTCCGTAAATTTCCCGAATCCGCTGCACTTCCGCTGCGGTTAACGACTGTCCCGCCTGCGCCTTCCGGTCCAGCTTTTCGATGGCCGGCTTCATCCTCTTGCGCACGAGTCGCAGCTTTTCTTCTGCCAGCCGCACCTCCCGTTCCTTCATCTCCAGTTCTTTTCTTTCTCGCTTGGCCGCTTGCCGTTCCCGCTTTTGTTTCAGCTCGAATTCCCTGCGCTTGCGCTCCGCGTCTTCCAGCTTGTACAGGTCTGCTTTCGTGAACTGCTTTCTCCTTCGTGCCCGGAACAGACTTTCGACCAGGATGGCCCGCTGCAGCTCCGACACCGTGACCCCTTTTTTCGCTGCCAGCCGGATGAAGTCGTCCGTCTGTGTCCGGGCTTGTTTCTGGTTCACGCTGCTCTTTGTGTAGTGCGCCGCGAAATAGCTGATCGCCGTCAGCATCACCCGCTCTCCCGTCAGCCTGTGTACCGCCCGCCGGATTTCGTTTGGCATCGCGTCCGTGTCGAGCATCCGCCGCACCAGCGCCTGCGCTTCCTCGCTCAGCTTCGTCACATCGGATTGGGCCCATCCACTCATTCATTCCTTCCGTCTCCGCTCGCGCGCCGTGTCATCCCGAGCGAGCGTCCTGTCCCGCCTGTCCCGAGATCGGTCGAGGGGAGCGAAGCCGAGGGAAGCGAGTCGAGGGATCTGCTCCTCTCCTGTCATCCCCCTCCTCATCTCTTGATTGCTGCCGTTCAAAACCGCACCCCCGGATCGTTCACTTTCTTGTCGAGCAGCAGAATGCCGCGCGCGGTGAGGGCCGAGGCCAGGATGCTCTCCCGCGACTTGCCTTCGTCGTAGCGGCGCTTGCAGCGCACGTAACCGCTCTCTTCCAGGTAGTGCAGATAACTTTCCAGGTCCCGGTTGGAAAGCGGGATGTTGCGGTCCCGCAGCGCCAGTTGCAAATGGCGGAACGTCACCGCGTGCGGGTAGTCCTGCTTGAGTACCCAGATGATTTCCCCGCGCCGCAGGTCGTGCTTCAGCGCAGCTTCATTCCGTCCAGCCATGCCAGCCATGAAAAGAGCTCCTTTGTAGGTGGTGCGTGGTGAATCGTGAGTGGGAAGGCCATTTACAGCCGTCTCGCAGGGGGATGGCCGGGGGATGAAATGAACAACTCATCATTCACGGCCCGCCGCTCACTGCTTCCTGCAGCTCCGCCACAATCGCCCGCACCTGTTCGAGCTTGTCGGAGTTGACCTGCACGGCGAGCACCAGGTCGTGCTGGCTCGTGGCGTTGTGTTCGACCGTGTCGGCCAGTTTCTGGAGCGCCAGCGCGGTGGAGCGCTGGCTTTCGATCAGCGGCGGCGCGTAGCTGTGGGCCAGCCACAGAAACCCCGCCAGGATGAACAGCCCCGGCCCCCAGCCGAGCAGCGGCGCCAGCAGTTCCTTCGACTGTTCCAACGCTCCCGAGCGCGCCAGCTCCGCCAGGACCACAATCAGCGAAGCGCCGGCGGCCGCGCCTGCCACCGGCAATGCGCTGCGCCGGGCGGGGCTCGCCGGCGGATTCGGGGATGGCGTGGGCTTGTTCATGACTTCATCTCAGTAGCGACGGGTAGCGAGAAGTAGCGACAGGCCTCTGGCTTGTGCTCTGTAGTGCAGCCTGCCCCCCAAATCTGTGTCATCCGGAGGAGCGGCTTGTCCCGCCTGTCCCGATGTCGGTCGAGGGAAGCGCAGTCGAGGGAAGCGACGAGGGATCTGCTCTTCTGTTCCCTGTTCCCTGTTCCCTATTCATTCCCGTCTCCCGTCTTCTGCCTTCTGCTGTTTGGCCTTTTCGAGCGCCATCTCGGGCGTCTCGGTGATGCGAAGCTTCGACCAATCCAGCGGTGCGCTATCCTCCGTCGCTTGAACCGCTGCCAGCACCGCCGCGACGGCCAGGCGGATGCCTTCTTCGATCAGTCGCAACTCTCTTTCGCTCAATGCCATGTGGCCTCCGCAATCCGCGCGTCGCGATTCGAGGTTCGAGAGGAAGTCCGTTTTCCCTCGAGTCCCGAGCCGCGGCTCTCGGCATCCCGATCTTGTGGCTTGGATTCAAAGCTCTCGACCAGTCGGTTCAGCTCCCGGATGAGCCGTGGGAGGATTTCGAGCAATGCCTGGACGCGCGCTTCATTGGATTCGTTCTTGGCGTGGCTCCAGAGCTCGAAAGCGTCCACAGCCGCGTTGTGCGCTGCAATGAAGCGGTGTCCTTGTACCGCGAACTGGTTCCACTGCTCTTCGGTGATCAGCCCGTGCGCGGTGGCCTCAGCCACGTGCCGCTGCACAGTCTCGTACTCGGCCTGCGTCACAGCCAGCGTCCGGTAGGCGGCGGTCTCGAACTCGTTGCAGCCGCTCAGTAGCAGGCACAGCAACAAGCTGAATGGGGCGTAGCGAAGAGCGAACAGAGAATGGAACGAGCGCAACAAAGCGACTGGCCGAAGATACGTCATGCTGCTTTTCTCCTTTTCCCTCGGAACCACTCCCAGCTCCCCGCGCCCGATTCTCTGGAGAAGGCTGGAGAGCCTCCCTGTTCGCGTTCGCCGCTGCGCGTTCGGCAGCCTGGCGCCCCAGGCGGATTGCGGGACCCGGCAAGAGAGGCTCGTGGGAAGGGGGGCCTCGTCGCGGCAGAACCCGCTGCGCGCAGTGCGAGACTGCGGCACGGGGGAACCGCAAACGAGGCCGGTGGCAGGGGACGGTCGACCGGCGGAAGGCTCCTGCCTCGGCGGTTCCTGGACGGGATGAGTGGCCGCCGGCAGCACCCGCGAAGTTGCTGAGGGAAGCGAACTGGGCGGGTTCAGTGCTGCCGCGCCGGAGTGGCCGTCCAAAGACGGCGGGAACTCCGCAGAGTAAACTCTGGGAGCTTTCCCTTCCAGCGCGGGCCAGTCGAGCCGGTAAAGATTCCGCCGGTCGTTTTGGACCGTCCGATTGGCAGGGTCGGCCCAGGAAAGCGGTCGAATCGAATCGTTCAGAGAAAGGCCACGGCGGCTGGGGACGGGGACCGCTGCTGCGGCCGTCCCGTGGGGAATGAGAACGGAGTTTCCGTTTCCATCGCCGTGCCGTCCGGTTTTGTCTCGCCGCATCGTCATACAAGCTGAGTGTGTGTGCAGTGAGATACGAGGGCAAGAAGTCTCTGTCGAGAGTTCCGAAAGGACCGAAACAACCGAGAGAACCGCAACTGCCGAAGGAACCGAGAGAACCGAAAGAACCGAATTTCTAACCTGGGGTGCGAAAGAAGATTCTATTTCCTCGACGCGGGAGTTGGAGTTTGGTCGGACAGAACACCCTGGAGGGGCATTGACGGCGGGAAAGGTTGATCCCTATAATGTTGATCTCTATAATGAAAGACTGATTTCGGGAAAGCGGGAGGATCGTATGTACGCCGTCATCAAGACGGGTGGGAAGCAGTATCGTGTTTCGCCGGGCGACGTGATCCGCGTGGACAACCTCCCGGAAGAGCCGGGCAGCGGTGCGGAGATGGCGGACGTACTGGCCGTGTCGTCCGAAGACGGCAAGCTGCTGACGGGCAAGGAAGTTGCAGGAGCCAAGGTCGAAGTGACGGTACTGGGTCATGGTCGGGCCAAAAAGATCTTGGTCTTCCATTACAAGCGCAGAAAGCAGTATAAGAAGCTGAATGGGCACCGGCAGGGCTTCACGGAGCTGCGGGTAGACAGGATTTCGGTCTAAGAATGCAGAGGAAACACAGCGTATGGCGCATAAGAAAGGACTAGGGAGTTCGCGAAATGGGCGGGATTCGAACGCCCAGCGGCTGGGAGTGAAGTGCTTCGGCGGGGAGTTCGTGCCGGGCGGGTCGATTCTGGTGCGGCAGCGCGGGACCCGGTTCAAGCCGGGCGAGAACGTGGGCCGCGGCAAGGACGACACGCTGTTCGCCAAGATTACGGGCCGGGTCCAGTATAAGGATCGCGGGCGCGCCGGACGCTTCGTTTCGGTGCTCCCGGTGGAGCCGACGGAGTAAGCAAGCGAAGGAAGCAAGGAAGGAATGACCTGGCGCGGTGGTATTCGTAGATGAGGTGGTCATCACCGTGAAAGCCGGCGACGGCGGCAACGGCTGCGTCGCGTTTCGAAGAGAAAAGTTTGTGCCGCGCGGGGGACCGAGCGGGGGAGACGGCGGCAAGGGCGGGGACGTTCTGATCGAGAGTTCGCAGCAGCACAATACATTGCTGCATTTCCGATACAATCCCGAACACAAAGCACAGCGCGGGGCGCACGGCGAGGGAAGCAACCGCAAAGGACGCGACGGCGCGGACAAGCTTCTACGCGTACCGTTGGGGTGTATGGTATGGGAGGCCGACACCGGGGAGCAACTCTTCGATTTCACGCGGGCGGACCAGCGGTTGGTGATTGCCAAAGGAGGACGCGGCGGGCGCGGGAACGCGCGATTCGCTACGTCGACGAATCAGGCGCCGCGCATCGCGGAGCGGGGCGGAACGGGCGAGTCCCACCGCTTGCGCTTGGTGCTGAAGTTGCTGGCCGACGTCGGGCTGGTAGGTTTTCCGAACGTGGGCAAGTCGTCGCTGCTAAGCCGCGTGTCCGCAGCGCGTCCGAAAATCGCCGACTATCCTTTCACGACGCTTGAACCATCGCTCGGGATGGTACGGGTCGACGACGACGAAAGCTTCGTGGTCGCCGATATTCCGGGCCTGATCGAGGGCGCGCACCTGGGCCACGGGCTGGGGACGCGGTTCCTACGGCACATCGAGCGTACGCGGCTGCTGGCGCACGTTATCGACGTAAGCGAGCGAGGGGGGCTTTCTGGGCCTGACTCGGAACCGGCCGATCCAGAGCATGACTTCGATGTACTGATGGAGGAGCTGGCGGGTTTCGAGCCTGCACTGGCGGACAGGCCGATGGTGGTAACGGCGTCGAAAACCGACGCGGCGGGCGACGGGAAGCGTTGGCGGGCCGTGGAGGAACTAGCGGCGCGGCGCGGCCTGCGATTCTTTGCAACCTCAGCGGCGACGGGGGCGGGAATTCAGGAGTTGATCTGGGGGCTCTCGGAGATGCTGCGGGAACTCCGGGCCTCGGAATCGGATGCGGTCTCATCGCCGAGCCGGGGAGGGAAACGCGAGTGAACGTAGCCCTGTTCGGAGGGACGTTCGATCCGGTGCATTGCGGACATCTGGCTGCGGCACGGGCGGCGCAGCAAGCGTTTGCGCTGGACCGGATCGAGTTCATTCCGGTGGCCCGTCCGCCGCATAAGCTGGACCGGCCAATCACACCATTCCCGCACCGTTACGTGATGGTGACGCTGGCCTGCGCAGGCGCGCGGGAATTCGTTCCGTCGCTGCTCGAAGGCCCTGAAGAGGGCGACGGAAACGCCAACTATTCCATCGACACCGTGCGCAAAGTGGCGGCCACGCTGGGGGCGTCGGACCGGCTGTATTTCCTGATCGGGGCGGATGCGTTTCTGGACCTGCCGACTTGGCGGGAGGGGACGGCGCTACTCGAATCCTGCGACTTCATTCTGGTGAGCCGGCCGGGATTTCCGATCGCGGAGATTGCGCGAGTGGTTCCGGAAGAGTTCCGGGCCGGCGCGGAGCGAGCGAGCAGCCTTCCGTTGCGGCGCTCGACGCTGCATCTGCTGCCAACCGTTGATTCCGACGTGTCGTCGTCGGGGATTCGCGAGGCCGTGACGGCAGGCAGACCGCTGACGGGACTGGTCCCAGACTCTGTGGCGGAATACATTCAAAAGTTGGGGTTGTATCATTCATGAGCACCATGCCGACCCCGGGAATCTCGCCGCTGGACGAGGCGCTCGAAGCGGCGCGGGACCGCAAGGCGCGGGACATTGTTCTGCTGGATCTCGAGGAAGTGGCCACATTCACCGACCATTTCCTGATCTGCAGTGGAACCAGCAGCCGGCAGGTGCATGGAATTGCAGACGAGATCGAGCGTCGGCTGCGGGCAGGCGGTTTGCGGCCCGCTCACATCGAAGGCTATAATCACGCCGAGTGGGTGCTGATGGACTACGTGGACTTTGTGGTCCACATCTTCAGTGAAAAGGCGCGCGTATTCTACGACCTGGAACGGCTGTGGCGGACGGCGAAACGAACAGTTGTCAGTGAATAGCAGTTCGTTGGGAGAACAATGCGGGTGGGGGTGCTTTGGATCGGAAAGACCCGCCTACCGGGCGTGGCGGCCTTGACGAACGAATACACAAAACGCCTCAGCCGGTATTGTGATTTTGAGGGTCACGAGGTGCGAGAAGTTCCACGGGAAAGTAAGCGCAGTGCAGGAGGATTCACTGGGGCGGAAACGAAGCTGCTCAAACAGTCGGAAGGAGCGCGACGCGTAGCGCTCGATCCGGCCGGCCTGCGATGGAGTTCGCAAGAGCTCGCGGAGTTCTTGAGGAAACAGCGCGACAGTGGCGGCCAGGCGATCGCGTTTTGCGTGGGCGGGGCGGACGGGTTCTCGGCCGCGTTTCGCAAGAAGGCGGACCTACAGCTTTCTCTTTCGCCGATGACGTTGCCGCACGAGTTGGCGCGCGTGATGCTGCTCGAACAGCTCTATCGGTCGTTCACGCTGCTGGCGGGACACCCGTACTCGAGATAGGAATCCGGAGGTGGAGGGAACAAGGGGAACGCTTCTTTTTCGGCTTCTGACTTGTGACTCTTGACTCCTAGGAATTCACATGGCCTGGTTTCGGAGAAAAAAACAGAAGATTGCGGCTCTGGAGAGCACGCCGGTGCGGACCGAGGGGTTGTGGATCAAGTGCGACGGCTGCCGCCAGATCATCTGGAAAAAAGACCTCGAAGCGAATTGGAATCTCTGCCCGAAATGCGGACATCACTTCCGGCTGGACGCGCGCGGGCGGCTGCGGCTGCTGCTCGACGAGGAGCAGTACCAGGAGCACGACACGGGGCTGGAGACGACCGATCCGCTGGGGTTTGTGGACCTGAAGCCGTATCAGGAGCGAATCCAGAGCGCGCAGAAAGCGACCGGACTGAAAGACGCGGTGATCACGGCAGAAGGAAAACTGGAAGGCCGGCCGGTCATTCTGTGCGCGATGGAATATTCCTTCATCGGCGGGAGCATGGGGGCAACGGTTGGCGAGAAGATCACGCGGGCCGTGGAGCGGGCAGCGGAAGCAAAACATCCTCTGCTGATCGTTTCGGCTTCGGGCGGAGCGCGCATGATGGAAGGAACGATCAGCCTGATGCAGATGGCCAAGATCAGCGCAGCGCTGGCACGGCTGGACGAGGCCGGCGTTCCGTTCCTGAGTATTCTGACCGACCCGACGACCGGCGGGGTGACGGCGAGCTTCGCCATGCTGGGAGACTTGAACATCGCCGAACCGGGGGCGCTGATCGGGTTCGCGGGGCCGCGCGTGATCGAGCAGACGATCCGGCAAAAGCTTCCGAAAGGATTTCAGCGCAGCGAATTCCTGCTGGAGCACGGCATGCTCGACGCGGTAGTGCCGCGGCTGGAATTGAAGCAGTTTCTTGCAAGATCGCTGAATTATTTTTCCTAAACAATATCCGAATGAACTATGCAGAAGCGACGCAGTACCTGATCTCGCTCGGAAACGAAATCCGCGCTTCGAGCCTGGACTCGGCGCAGTCCTCAAAGCTGGGTCTCGAGAATATCACGAAGCTGCTCGATGACCTCGGGCGGCCGCAGGATGCGGTTCCGAGCGTGCTGGTGGGAGGTACCAACGGAAAAGGATCGAGTGCAGCGATGCTGGAAGCGGTGCTGCGGAGCGCGGGCCTGCGCTCGGGGCTCTATACGTCGCCGCACCTAGTGGAGATCAACGAGCGGATCCAGTTGCATGGACAGCCGATTCCGCCAGATGAATTCGCGGCCTTGTTTACGGCGCTGCGGGCAAGGATCGAGCGGTTACTGGCAGAGGGGCGGCTTCGCTTCCATCCCACGTATTTCGAATGCCTGACGGCGATGGGATTCGAGTACTTCCGGCGAGAAGCGTGCGAATTGGCGGTGCTCGAAGTGGGCATGGGCGGGCGACTGGACGCAACGAACACAGCGAAGCCGCGCGTGGCCGTGATCACGCAGATTGATCTCGACCACGAACGATTTCTAGGAACCACGATCGGGGCCATTGCTGCGGAGAAAGCCGGGATCATCAAACGCAAAGGAGTCGTGGTCAGCGCGGCTTCGCACCCGGAAGCTGCCGCTGTGATCCGCACGCGGGCGGAAGCACAGGAAGCACGGCTGATCGAGACGTGGCGTGAATACTCGGTCGAGGCTGTCGCGAGGACCGATGGAAGACATTCGTTTTCGGTTGCGCACGGGGACGGGTTCCGGCTAAGGCTGAAACCGGCGCTGCGCGGGAAGCATCAGATGGGAAATGCGCTGGCGGCGGCAGTGGCGGCGCGGGAACTGGCGCTGCAGGGCTTTCCCATCCGCGACGAGCACATACAACAGGGCCTGGCATCGGCCCAGTGGCCGGGGCGGCTGGAAGCGATTCGCGAAGAGCCGCTGGTGCTGCTCGACGGGGCGCACAATCCTGCAGGGGCGCGGGCGCTGTCCCGCTTCCTGGATGAGTGCTTCACCGGAAGGCGGGTGGTACTGGTCTACGGAGCCATGCGCGACAAGGCAGTGCCGGAGATCGCGGAAGTGCTGTTTCCGAAAGCGGGGCTGGTGGTGCTGACTCAGCCGGAGCAGTTCCGGGCGGCCGCTCCCGAAACCGTCCGGGACCTGACGGCGCACCTGAACTCCAACATCGTGATCGAGCCGGAGCTGGAAGCGGCGCTCGGGTGTGCGTTGGAGACGGCTGCGCCCGACGACGTGATTCTGGTGACTGGTTCGTTATTCTTGGTGGGAGATGTCAAACGGCGCTGCGCGGAAGAGGCCCCGAAAGCAGTTTCCGAATTGGTGTAACCCACTCCAGTTCCGCAGTCGTCTCAGGGCGGAACCGCAAGGAAACGCGCGATGCGTTGATCAACCCCAGACCTGGGCAGCGGTTTCGAGCATGACGTCGAGCTTGCGCCACTGGTCATCCTCGCCCAAGAGGTTGCCAGCCATGTCGGAGGAGAAACCGCACTGCGGGCTGAGAGCGAGTTGCTCGAGGGGAGCAAAGCGGGCGGCCTCGTCGATTCTACGCTTCAGCTCGTCCGGGGTTTCGACGCGGCCAGTCTTGGTCGTGATCAGGCCGAGGACGGCAATCTTGCCTTTGGGCAGAAAACGCAACGGCTCGAATCCGCCGGCGCGCTCGGTGTCATATTCGAGCAACAGACGCTGGTGGTCGAGGCCCTGGAAAATGCGCTCGGCGATGGCGTCGTAGAAGCCTTCGCGGTGCCACTGGCTCTGACGGTTGCCGCGGCAGAGATGCAGTCCGAAGACGACGCCGGGGAAACCGGCGATCGCGGCGTTGTCGGCGGCGATGGCCCGGTCGAGGGTGGCTTCGGGATCGTCTCCCTCAGCGCGCATAGCAGTGAGCGAGCGCTCGTCCACGTAGCGTGTATAACTGGGTCCGTCGATCTGGAGGTAGCGGCAGCCGGCCGCGGCTAGCCCCCCGACGATCTCGCGGTCGACGGCCACGACGTCCGCGAGGAATTCTGCCACAGACGGATAGACTGCCCGGGAAGCTTCGCGGTCGAAGCCTTCCAGGATGCGGTCGGGGTTGATGAGGGTTACCTTGACGGGGCTGCCGGCGATGCTCTGCGCGAACTCGTACTCCTCCAACGTGCGGCTGCGCACCAGACGAAGACGATTCCCAACCGGCTGATGCACTCTCAAGACAGGATTCAGGCCGCGCCGGATGCCCTGATCATCGCGGCGCCTTTCCCCTTCGAGCTCGCGGAGCAATTCGTTCCACTGTGACTGCCACGCTTCCATGCCGGCCACTTCGCCGAAGCTCTCCATGAAGTTCAGGCGTCGGAACTCGCCGTCGGTGATGATGGGCAGGCCGTGCGCTTCCTGCGTGGTGATCGAATCGAGAATGGCTTCATCCTGTTCCTCACGGAGCCCCTGCTCGGAAATCTGACCCTGATGGAAACGCGCGAAAATGGTCTTCAGCCGCGGCGGGCGTAGCAAGCTTCCAACCTGGTCCACGCGCATTTGAGCGAGAAAATCTGTTGGAGACGGCATGAGGCGTTTCCTTCGGGAGCTGACGTTCCCGGAGCAGCGAACCGCTGCAGCGCGGGTCTAGTGTACACCGGCGATCCATGTCATGCCAGATGACTACGCCGGACGGCGAGCGGGGGGTCCACACCAGCAATCGGAGGAGCGCCGATCATTGGCCCGGTCGACTGAGTGTAGTAACGTTGTGTAGAGTTGGGGAAAAGTTATGCGTTCAAGTTGCACGAAACCGAGATTAGCAGAGGAGAAGGAATGGCCGAATCAAAACCGTACGACGCAATTGTGATCGGGACGGGGCAGGCGGGCCCGTCGCTGGCGGCGCGTCTGGCGAAGGCGGGCATGAGCGTGGCGGTGATCGAGCGGAAACGATTCGGCGGCACGTGCGTCAATACCGGTTGCATTCCTACGAAGACGCTGGTGGCAAGTGCCTATGCGGCATCGCTGGCGCGCCGCGCCGCCGACTATGGCGTCCAGATCGGTGGTGGAGTTACGGTAGACATGAAGGCCGTCAAAGCGCGCAAGGACGCTATTGTGCGTCGCTCCAACGAAGGCGTCGAGAAGTGGCTTAAGAACACAAGTAACTGCACGGTATACGAGGGTCATGCGCGGTTGGCAGGCCCGAGAGCCGTGCGGGTGAACGGCGGCCTGCTCGAGAGCGAGCGCATTTTCCTCAACGTTGGTGCACGGGCGTTTATCCCTCCCATGCCCGGGCTGGACGGGGCCCCGTTCCTGACAAACTCGAACATGATGGACGTGGACTTCCTTCCAGAGCATCTTATCGTGATCGGCGGCGGGTACATCGGGCTGGAATTCGCGCAGATGTACCGGCGGTTCGGGAGCCGGGTTACGGTCATCGAGAAAGGTGCGCAATTGATGAGACGCGAAGACGACGATGTGACCGCAGCGGTCCGGGAGATTCTCGAGAAGGACGGTGTCGAGTTCTGCCTGAACGTTGAGTGCATAGCGGTGGAGAAGCGTGGCGAGGGCGTGGCGGTGCAGCTCGATTGCGACGAAGGAAGCCGGGAGGTCACTGGGTCACATTTGCTGTTGGCCCTGGGCCGGCGGCCAAACACGGATGACTTGGGCCTTGAAACAGCAGGCATTGCTGTGGACGCACGGGGTTTCATTCAAGTGGACGAACAGTTGCGGACAAACGTGCCCGGGATTTGGGCCTTGGGCGACTGCAACGGCAAGGGCGCGTTCACGCACACCTCTTACAACGATTACGAAATCGTGGCGGCAAACCTCCTCGACAGCGATCCGCGGCGCGTGGGTGACCGCATTCCTACGTATGCCTTGTTCATCGACCCTCCCCTGGGCCGTGCGGGGATGACAGAAGCCGAAGTGAAACAGAGCGGAAAAAAGGCGTTGATCGGGAAGCGGCCTATGACGCGAGTTTCGCGAGCGATCGAGAAAGGTGAGACGCAGGGCTTCATGAAAGTCCTGGTGGATGCGGAGACACAACGCATTCTGGGCGCGGCGATCTTGGGCGTAGGCGGTGACGAGATCGTCCACTCGATTTTGGACGTCATGTACGCGGACGCACCGTACACTGTGATCCAGCGCGCCGTGCATATCCATCCAACGGTGACGGAGCTCATCCCGACGATGCTCGGCGAAATGAAACCGCTCGAGTGAGAGAAGCCGCAGGAGACCCGATGCTCGAACTGGGAGGCGTCAGCAAAGCCTTTGGTGAGGTGCCGGTGGTCCAGAACCTCGACTTGACCGTTCCGGAGGGGCGAACAGCGGCGCTGCTGGGCCCAAGCGGTTGCGGCAAATCCACGGTGCTGCGGCTGATCATCGGACTGGTGCGGCCCGATGCGGGAACGGTGCGCATCGATGGTGATGAGCTGACGCGAGACAACGACCTGACCCTGCGGAGGCGCATCGGGTACGTGATTCAGGACGGAGGCCTGTTTCCGCACCTGACGGCGGAAGGGAACATCGCGCTGATGGCGCGGTATCTCGGGTGGGGAGAGGATGCCGTCACGAAGCGCGTGGCGGAGCTGGCCGAGCTGACGCGGTTTCCGCCAGACGGCTTGGCGCGGTATCCGGCCGAGCTTTCCGGCGGACAGGCGCGGCGTGTGGCGCTGATGCGAGCGCTGATGCTCGACCCGGACGTGATTCTGCTTGACGAGCCGTTGGGCGCGCTCGATCCGATGATCCGGGCGGAACTGCAATCCGATCTGCGCGATATTTTCCGCAGCCTGGAAAAAACTGTGGTTTTGGTGACGCACGATATCGGGGAGGCCGGTTTCTTTGGAGACGACATCGTGCTTCTGCGCGCAGGACGAGTCGTGCAGCGGGGGTCGCTGCAGGAATTGGTCGAGAAACCAGCCGATGAATTCGTCACGCAGTTCATCAACGCGCAGCGCAGCCCGCTCGAAGCGTTGCAGGGGAAGGGCCGATGAGACGGTGGCGGATGCGAGGCGTGGCCGGCGTAGTCTTGCTGGGAGCCTGCTTGCTGCCGGGGAAAAGCGTCGCGCAGGAGATCACGGTCGGCTCAAAGTCGTTCACCGAGAATGTGGTCCTCGGCGAACTGGTGACACACTTGGCGCGCAGCGGCGGAGCGACTGCCGTGCACCGGCGGGAACTGGGCGGCACGCAGGTGCTTTGGAACGCGCTGCGGCGCGGCGAGATTGACCTCTATCCCGAGTATACGGGGACGATCCGCGAGGAGATTCTGGCAGGGCAGGCGATCCCGGACGAACAGGCGCTGCGCGCGGCGCTGGTGGAGCAGGGAATTCGCGTCAGCCAACCGCTCGGCTTCAACAACACATACGCGCTCGGCATGAAGGAGGAGATTGCGGAAGAGGCGGGAATCAGCACGATATCCGATTTGCGCGCGCATCCAGCTCTGCGGTTCGGCTTCAGCAACGAGTTCATGGACCGGGGGGACGGCTGGCCGAGCTTGCGGGACCGGTACGGGCTCCCTCACCGCAATGTGCGGGGGCTGGACCACGACCTGTCGTATCGGGGCCTTGAAAGCGAAGCGATCGAGGTGACCGACCTCTATTCGACCGACGCTGAGATCGAATACTACGGGCTGAGGGTGCTCGAAGACGACCTGCGCCATTTTCCCGAGTACGACGCCGTACTGGTTTATCGGGCGGACCTGCTGAGCCGCGCGTCGGAGGCGCTAGCGGCAGTTCTGGGGCTCGAAGGCCGTATCTCCGCCGATGCGATGATTGAAATGAACCGTCGAGCGAAGCTCGACCGGGTTCCGGAAACGCGTGTCGCAGCGGACTTTCTCGCAGAGAGCTTGGGTCTGGTGGTGAACATCACGGAGCCGTCGGCCCGGGAACGCTTTCTGCAAAATACGCGGTCGCATCTGCTGCTGGTAGCGATTTCGCTGACGGCGGCGATTCTGATCGCGGTCCCGCTGGGCGTTCTGGCGGCGAAACAGCCGGGGGCGGGGCAGGCGATTCTGGGGATTGTGGGCATCGTCCAGACGATCCCGTCGCTGGCGCTGCTGGTGTTCATGATCCCGCTGCTCGGGATTGGCGACACGCCGGCCATCATGGCGCTGTTTCTCTACAGCCTGCTTCCGATTGTGCGAAACACCTATGCGGGCCTGCACGATATTCCGCTGCCGCTGCGGGAATCGGCAGCGGCGCTGGGACTGCCGGCCGGGGCGCGGCTGCGACGGATCGAGATGCCGATGGCGTCGCGCGCCATCCTGGCCGGGATCAAGACCTCGGCGGTGATCAACGTGGGCACGGCGACGCTCGGGGCGCTGATCGGAGCGGGCGGCTACGGACAGCCGATTTTCACCGGCATCCGGCTCGACGACGTCGGACTGATTCTGGAAGGAGCGATTCCGGCTGCCCTGCTGGCGCTGGCCGTGCAAGGGCTGTTCGAGCTCCTCGAGCGCTTGCTGGTACCCAGAGGACTACGGTTGAAACCGGCGGCTTAGGTCTTGATTACGCAGGCACAAGGATAGGGTCGTAATTTGCGGTTGGCGGATCGGCGGCGTGGTTGCTATGCTTTCCCATTGCGCTGCGAGGTGCATTTTTCGCGGCTGCGGACGCGGCGTGCGCCGCAGGTAACATGACCGACTATACCTGGACCGTGCGCGTGGAGCGCGTCGGCGAGAAACAGGCCAAAGCATATGCGCGGAATCACGCCTTTGTGGTCGGCGAGCAGGCAGGCTTCGACGCATCCGATCGGCATCCGAGCGCGGTGGAATACCTGCTGGGGGCGCTGGGTGGGGATTTGATTCGCGGATTCGAAGCGCAGGCGGCGCGGCGACGGGTTGACCTGGACGGGATAGAGTTGAGGCTCTCGGGGCGACTCAACAATCCACTGACGCATCTAGGCGTGATCGGCGAAGCAGGCCATCCGGGACTCGAATCGGTGGAAGGCACGTTATACGTGAGCGCCGACGCTGAGGAAGCCGTGCTCGAAGAGTTGTGGGAGGAAACGCTGGCGCGGTCGCCTCTGTTCCATACGTTGCGGCGGTGCGGTGAGGTAGTGATCGAGTTGCGGGTCATGCCGTAAGGAGTAGCAGGAAGGAAGAATAGCTGGTGGAGGAACTGGAATGGCGAAGTCCCCGATTCTGGTAGGAGCCGTAATCTACGATCCGAAGGTAGCGGTGATCTGGGAGATCATCAAGGACTTTTTCGAGCAGCAGGGCTGTCCCATGGATTGCGTGTTCTACAGCAATTACAAGCTGCAGGTGGACGCGCTGGTGGCGGGGCACATTCACATCGCGTGGAACTCGCCGCTTGCTTGGGTGGACGCGCAAAGGAGGACGTTGGGGAAGTGCCGCGCCATCGCCATGCGCGACACGGACCGCGACCGGGTAACGCACATTCTGACTCGGAAGCAGAGCGGCGCGAAACGCCTGGCGGACCTGCGCGGGAAAACCATCGCCACCGGAGCGATGGATTCTCCGCAGGCGACGTTGCTTCCCATTCATCATCTTGTGAAGGGGGGATTGAGGCCGGGGCAGGACTTCAGCGTGCGTCGGTTTGACGTGCTGGTGGGCAAGCACGGAGACCATGTCGGAGGAGAGCGAGATGCACTGGGCTGCCTGGAAAAAGGCGAGAGCGACGCATGCGCCGTGCTCGACCTGAACTGGCAAGGGTGGCTGGCCGACGGCACGGCCGATCCGAACCGCCTCACGGTGCTGACTACCACGGAGCCGTTCGACCACTGTAACTTCACCGTGCTCGAAGGCTTCCAGAAAGAAGAGGAGAAACGGTGGACGGACGCGCTGTTCCGGATGAGCTATGACAACCCGGCGCACCGCGAGATGATGGACCTGGAAGGGCTGAAGGCGTGGCTGCCGGGTCGCACCACGGGCTACGACGCGCTGACGGAGGCCGTCGCGGAGCAGCGGTTCTTTGAGGAGGAAGGTGCGTGAAGGCGCTTCCGCTGTTTCCGGTCACGGCGGTCGGGAGCTGGCCCCGGCCGACGGAATTGTTGCGTGTGCTCCGAAACAGGCAGCAGGGAAGACTGTCCGCGGAGGAGTTCAACCGCATTGCAGACGCGGCCGTGCTGGATGCGCTCCGGTGCCAGGAGTCGGCGGGAGTGGACCTGGTGACCGACGGCGAGCAGCGGCGCGACAACTTTTACTCCTTCGTGGCGGAGAAGCTGGACGGCGTGCGGCTGATGTCGCTCGCCGAGATGCTGGACGTGGTGGAGGACAAGGCCGGGTTCGAGCGTATCCTACAGACGCTTGACGTGCCGGCGTTTTCGATCCAGAATCCGACCTGCGTGGGCCGCATCCGCTTGCGCGAGCCGCTGGCGATGGACGAATATCGATTTCTGCGGGCGCACACGGACCGTCCCGTCAAGATCCCGCTGCCCGGGCCGTACCTGCTGACGCGGGCTATGTGGGTGAAGGAAGTGACGCGCGCTGTGTACCCGGCGATGGAGGACCTGGCGGAGGACGTGATCGAGGTACTTGGGCAGGAGGCGCGTGCGCTGCGCGACGCGGGAGCGGACTTCATCCAGTTCGATGAGCCGGTGTTAACGGAGCTGGTGTTCACTCAGGGGCAGACACGGACGTTCATGTGCGCGGCGCTGGCGGCCCGCAAAGATCCGGCGGAAGAACTCGAATTCGCCGTGAACCTGATCAATCGCGTGGTAGCAGGGCTCGGCGGGGTCCGCACTGGGCTGCACGTCTGCCGTGGCAACTGGAGCCAGAATGAGGAAACGCTGCTGCGGGGATCGTATCACCCCCTCCTTCCCTATTTGGCGCGCATCAACGTCCAGCAACTGGTTCTCGAGTACGCCACACCGCGAGCAGGCGAACTGCTCCCGATGGATGGCAAGGAGCTGGGCCTGGGGGTGGTAAATCCGCGCACGACGGAAGTCGAGACACCGGACCACGTTGTGGCGCGTGTGCAGGAGGCGCTGCAACTGCTGCCGGCGGAACGCATCTTCCTGAACCCCGACTGCGGCTTCGGGACGTTTTCGCGCCGCCCGATGAATTCGGCTGACGTTGCAACGAAGAAACTGCGCGCCATGACGGAGGCTGCCGCCGCACTGCGCAGGCAAGCAGCGGAGCCCCGGACCGTTTCTCGCGCGGCCGGTCTGTCGGCGAGAGCGCGGACGGAATGACGCAATGGCTGTCGGCAAAGCAAACGATCAAACACAGATCTCCGAATTGGCCGAGTGGGTCTCGGACGGGAGACAACGCACGCTGGAGTTGGTCGCGGACTTGAGCGACGAACAAATGATTGGACCGCGCCTACCCATCGTGAACCCGCTGCTGTGGGAGATCGGGCACGCGGCCTGGTTTCAGGAAAAGTGGGTACTGCGCCACGTCTGCGGGGAGAAGTCCTGCCGCGACGATTCGGACGCGCTCTATGATTCGATTGCGATCGCGCACGATACGCGCTGGGACCTCCCGCTGCCGTCGCGGAAAGCAACGCTTGCATACTTGGAGACTGTCTGCGGGCGCGTGCTGGAAAAGCTCACCCGGCCGGAGCCGAGCCCCGAGCTTCTGTTTCACGTGCGGTACGCGACGTTTCATGAAGACATGCACGGCGAGGCGTTCACGTACGCGCGGCAGACGCTCGGGTATCCCCCGCCGCAGCTCTCGCGTGTCGCCGGGGGTGATGGAAGCGAAATCAGAGTAGGTCTTCCACTGCCAGGAGAGGTCGAAGTACCGGGCAGCACGTTTCTGCTGGGGGCCGCGCCGGACGAGCCGTTTGTCTTCGATAATGAGAAGTGGGCACATGCAGTCGAGGTGAAGCCGTTTTTCATGGCGCGGGCGGCGGTGACGCAGGGCGAGTTCCTGGCGTTCGTGGAAGAAGGAGGGTACGCCCGTGAGGAGTTTTGGAGCCGCGAGGGATGGGGGTGGCTGCAAGCGGCGGGCGCGGAGCATCCCGTGTATTGGCGCAGAGAGTCGAACGGGGGCTGGCTGCGGCGGGATTTCGACCGCTGGGTGCGCCTGGAACCGCACCGGCCGGTGATCCACGTCAACTGGTACGAAGCACAAGCCTATTGCCGCTGGGCGGGCCGTCGGCTTCCAACGGAGACGGAATGGGAAGCGGCCGCCGCAGCGGAAGGATCTTCCGGCGGCTCACTGTCGTCGCGCAAGCGGCACTATCCCTGGGGCGAAACGACACCGGACTCGAAGCATGCCAATCTCGATTCCCGTTTACTGGGCTGCGCCAGCGTGGGAGCTCTGCCGGCGGGGGACAGCGCCGCGGGCTGCCGCCAGATGCTCGGAAACGTGTGGGAGTGGACCCAGAGCGATTTCCTGCCCTATCCGGGCTTCTTGGCCGATCCATACCAGGAGTATTCGGAGCCCTGCTTCCGGACCCGCAAGGTATTACGGGGCGGTTGCTGGGCGACACGGGGGCGCATGTTGCGCAATACCTACCGCAACTTCTACACGCCGGACCGGCGCGACGTATGGGCCGGGTTCCGGACCTGCCGGCAGGAAAGCGCACTAGGAAGCGAATGACGATCTCGATCATCACGCCCGCCGCCGCGACCTCACGACGGGGAAATCGCTGGACGGCGCTGCGGTGGGCCCGGATGCTGCGGGAGTTGGGGCATCGTGCGGTGATCGAGGAGCAGTACAGCGGGCGATACTGCGATATGCTGGTGGCGCTGCACGCGCGGCGGAGCGCCCCGTCGATCGAGCGATTCCGGCACGAGCATCCGGAAACCCCGCTCGTGGTGGCGCTAACCGGCACGGATCTTTATGGCGACATTCGCACAAACCGGCAGGCGCAGCGCAGCATCGAGATGGCTACACGGCTGATTCTGTTACAGCCTCTCGGCGTTGGGGAATTGCCCGCGCGCTTGCGCGAGCGTGCCCGGGTGGTGGTGCAGTCGGCAGAGCGGCCGCGGGGGGAAATCCGTCCGAAGAAGCGTGTGTTTGAAGTGTGTGTGACGGGCCACTTGCGCCCGGTGAAGGACCCGCTGCGCACGGCATGGGCCGCGCGGCTGTTGCCGGAATCTTCCTGAATCCGCGTCGTGCACATCGGCGGGGCGCTGAGCGAGGAAATGAAGCGGCAGGCGGCTTCGGAGATGCAAACGAATCTCCGGTACAAGTGGCGCGGCGAGCTTCCGCGCTGGGAGGCCCTCCGTGTGCTGGCGCGGAGCCGGCTCCATGTGCTCAGCTCGCGGGCAGAAGGTGGGGCGAACGTACTCTCCGAAGCGATCGCGTGCGGGGTTCCCACTTTGGCTTCGCGCATTCCCGGGTCGGTGGGGATTCTGGGGCGGGATTATCCTGGATACTTTCCCGTGGGAGACACGAAGGCGCTGGCGGGTTTGCTTCGTCATGCCGAGACGGACGCCAAGTTCCGGGGGCGTCTCCAAGCGGCATGTGACCGGCTGCGTCCGCTGGTCCATCCAGACCACGAACGCGAAGCGTTGAGAAGATTGTTGGCAGAGCTCACCGTGTAGCTCGATAAGGAGTTCTGGTGGCGACGCAATCCGAGGCAGAGCGACTCAGAACGGTCATTTGCGAATCGGCTTCGCAGCCGGATTCGTTCGCGGAAGAAGTACGGGCGGGGCTGACGGCGAATCCGAAGAGCCTGCCGTGCCGGTTTTTCTACGACCCGGAGGGATCGCGGCTGTTTGAGGTGATCTGCGAGTTGCCGGAATATTATTTGACGCGCGCTGAGACTGAAATCATCGAAGACCGGTCCGAGGAAGTGGTGGGGAAGTTTCCTCGCGGTGCGACTCTGATCGAGCTGGGGAGCGGGAGCTCTGCCAAGACGCGCCGCCTGATCGCGGAGTTCCTGCAGCGCGACGGACGGTTGCTTTACATCCCGGTGGATATTTCCCGAAGCATGCTGGAAGAAAGCGCGCGGGCGCTCCTCGACGAATTTGCGGGTCTGGAAATCCTGGCGGTGGCGGGTGAGTATCAGGAGGCGACGGGGCACCTGCGAAGAGATTTCGGCCTGCCGAAGCTGATCCTCTGGTTGGGGTCGAACATCGGCAACCTGGACCGGCCGGAGGCCGTCGAATTCCTCCATTGTTTGCGCGGGCTGATGACGGCGGAGGACCGTCTGCTGGTGGGAATCGATCTGAGGAAGGGCCGTCGCGTGCTCGAAGCGGCTTACGATGACGCGCAGGGCATTACCGCGCAGTTCAACCGGAACATCCTGGCGCGAATCAACCGGGAACTAGGGGGAGAGTTCGATCGGAACCAGTTCCACCACCGGGCGCGGTACGACGAAGAGGCGGGCCGGGTGGACATGCGCTTGGAAAGCGCGACCGCTCAGACGGTGCGGATCACGGCGCTGGAGCTTGCGGTGCCGTTGGCAGCGGGCGAGACAATTCATACGGAGAATTCCTACAAGTATTCCCCGGCGGAGATCCAGGAAACGGCTGCGGCGGCCAGGCTGCGGGTTGCGGACCAGTGGCTCGACCGGAACAGACAATTCACCTTGAACCTATTGGGTCCGAATCAGGAATAGTTTCGGCAGCGAGGCCGGAGGGAGGGAAGCGCAGCCTCGTACGCTTGCTTTTCGGCCGGTGGGGATTGGAAAGGCGTTACCGATGCGCATGGGAGTGGATACCGGCGGAACTTTCACCGACTGCATCACGTTCGACGGAACCGAGGCGCGTGTGCTTAAGGTGTTCACGGACCCACAAGACCCCGCCGCCGCGATTCTCGGCGCAATCCGGCATGTGGCCGGGGACAAACTGTCAGAACCGTTAACGCTCATCCACGGGACGACCACAGGCACCAACACGGTCCTCGAACGGCGCGGCGCTCGCGTTGCGCTGCTCACCACGGAAGGCTTCGAGGACTTGATCGAAATCGGCCGGCAGAACCGCCCCCGTCTCTACGACTTCGATGTGGAGCGCGATCCGCCGCTCGTCCCGCGGGGGCTTCGCTGGGGAGTACCCGAGCGCAGCGTTGCGGGTGGCAGGGTGCTGATGCGGCCGCAGCCCGCCCAACTCGACCGGCTGCTGGCGGGCGTCCGGCGGTCGCAAGCCGATGCCATCGCGATTTGCTTCTTGTTTTCGTTTGCTAATCCGGCGAATGAACGAACGGTTGCGCGAGCCGCGCGGAAGCTGGGCATTCCGGTTTCGGTCTCGCACGAGATTCTTCCCGAATTTCGCGAGTACGAGAGGCTTTCGACCGTCGTTCTCAACGCCTACCTGGTTCCGCGCGTGGGGCGGTACCTGAAACGCTTGCGGCAGGAGGCGCAGCGGTACCGGACGGGGGCACAGGTGTATGTGATGCAATCAAGCGGCGGCATTACAACAGCGGACCGCGCAAGCCGCGAGCCGGTGCGCACGATTCTCTCGGGGCCGGCGGGGGGCGTCGTGGCCGCGCGGCGGCTTGCCGATCAACTGGGCATCGAACGTGCGATCAGTTTCGATATGGGCGGCACCTCGACCGACGTGTGCCTGCTTGCCGGCCCGCCGGCGACGACGCGCGAGACCACGCTCGGAGGGTTGCCGGTGGCGGTGCCGGTTCTCGATGTGCACTCGGTCGGAGCCGGAGGCGGATCGCTTGCTCGCGTAGACGCGGGCGGGGCGCTGCGGGTGGGTCCGAAAAGCGCCGGGGCCTCGCCCGGACCGGCCTGTTACAGTCGCGGGGGAACGCGGCCGACCGTAACCGACGCGCATCTTCTGCTGGGGAGGCTCGACCCGGAACACTTCCTCGGCGGCGAATTCGCGCTCGACGAACAGGCTGCACGGGAAAGTTTTTTCTCCCATTTTTCGTTGGGGTCTTTGGGCAAGAAGGGCTCGCGGGCACGGCTCCGTGATGCGCTCCGACTCGCCGCTGGCATCGTGGCCGTCGCCAACGCGAACATGGAAAAGGCGTTGCGCGTGATCTCGGTTGAACGCGGCCACGATCCGCGAGATTTTTCCCTGGTGTCGTTCGGCGGGGCGGGCGGCTTGCACGCCTGCGACCTGGCGCGCGTCCTACGCCTGGCTCAGGTGATCGTTCCATCGAATCCCGGTGCGTGTTCGGCGCTCGGTGTGCTGCTTTCTGATGTGGTAAAAGACGTTTCGCAGTCCGTGCTGTTGCGGGTACCTGCAGGCTCACCCGCCGGGCGATCCCGGGAATGGGCGCAGTTTCGAAGCGGCATCGAGAAGCGGCTCCAGCGGCTGGAGCGGGAGGCCCGCGCGGAATTGCGGCGCGATGGGATGGGTGCCGGCGCCGCGGCCGCCGAGCGCAGCCTCGATGTCCGGTACGTTGGGCAGAGCTACGAACTGACCGTGCCGCTGGGTGAGAGATTTCGGGAGCAGTTTCATCGCATGCATGAGCGGGCGTACGGCTATGCCGATCCGGGTCGAGCGCTCGAAGTGGTAAGTCTGCGGCTGCGGCTGACGATTCCGACGCCGCAGCCCCGGTCCCGGCGCATGCGAGTTGCGAAGGTGTCCAGACCGGACAGGGCGTTGATCCGCCGGCGGGCGGTGTGGTTCGGTGGACGGTCCCATGCGACGCCGCTGTATGACCGCGCGCGACTCGTTCCAGGGATGCGATTTCGCGGTCCGGCGGTTGTGGCCGAATACAGCTCAACGACCGTGGTTCCACCCGACTTCAACTGTACCGTGGACGGAATGCTAAATCTGGTGCTGAAACAGAATGCGCGCTGATCCGACCGAACTCGAAATTTTCAAGAATCTGTTTCACTCGGTGGCCGAGGAAATGGGTGCTGCGCTGCGCCGCTCGGGTTTTTCGCCGAACATCAAGGAGCGCCGCGACTACTCCTGCGCTGTTTTCGACGGTCAGGGAAGGGCCGTGGCGATGGGCGACCACATGCCTGTACATCTCGGCTCCATGCCAGCGTCGGTGGCCGCCGCCATCGCGGCGTGTGAGCTCAGCCCGGGCGACGTCGCCGTGCTCAATGATCCGTTCGCGGGCGGGACGCACCTGCCCGACCTGACGATGGTCGCGCCGGTGTTTGTCGTCACAAAGCGAAATTCGAAAGCCCCGCTCTTCTATGTGGCGAACCGCGCGCATCATTCCGACATCGGCGGTGCGCAGCCGGCTTCGATGGGACTGAGCGAAGAAATCTACCAGGAAGGACTGCGCATCCCGCCGGTGCGCTTGTTTCGGCAAGGCCGGATGGATCGCGACGTGCTCGCTCTGATCCTGGCGAACGTGCGCACGCCGCACGAGCGCGAGGGCGATCTCACAGCGCAGATCGCTGCCTGCCGCCTCGGCGAACGCCGCCTGCGGGAACTGGCGGAGAAGTATGGCGTCCGCTCCATGCGGTTTTATCTGGATGCTCTGCAGAGTTATTCGGCGCAGCTGATGCGCCAGACGCTGCGGCAAATTCCCAATGGCGTTTATCGGGCGGAAGATTTCCTGGACGATGACGGCTATTCGGATGACCCGCTGCCTCTGCGCGTAGCCATCACAGTTCGCGGGGAGCGAGCGCAGGTGGATTTTGCCGGGACGGCTCCCGCCTGCCGCGGCAGCATGAACGCTGTCATGGCGATCACGCAGTCGGCCGTGTTCTACGTCTTTCGGTGCCTGCTCGGCGAGGACGTTCCGGCGTGCGCCGGGTTGCTGGAACCGATTAAAGTGTCAGCTCCAGAAAGCAGCATCGTCAACGCGCGACCACCAGTCGCTGTGGCTGCAGCGAATGTTGAAACGTCGCAGCGGATCGTGGACGTGCTGCTCAAAGCGCTGGCCAAGGCGCTGCCTGCGAAGATTCCCGCGGCCAGTTCCGGCACGATGAGCAACCTTTCGTTCGGCGGGATTGTTCCTGAAACCGGACAGCCGTTCGCGTATTACGAGACCGTCGCAGGCGGGATGGGCGCCCGCCCGTCGCGGGATGGGCTCAACGGGGTTCACACGCACATGACCAATTCGCTCAATACGCCCGCCGAGGCGCTCGAATCCGCGCTTCCCGTCCGCGTGCGGCGGCATTCCCTGCGCGCCGGCTCCGGCGGCAGGGGGAAAAGCAAAGGAGGCGACGGGATCGTCCGCGAGATCGAGTTCCTAACCGAAACGCGCGGCTCGATTCTCTCCGAGCGCCGCCGCATCGCGCCCTACGGTTTGGCGGGCGGCCGCCCAGGGAAACCAGGAAAGAACGAACTGATCCTTCCCAACGGCAAGAAGCGAGAACTCCCGTCGAAAGCCACCTTTACCGCACGAAAAGGCAGCATCTTCCGCATCGAGACCCCCGGCGGCGGTGGGTGGGGAAAATAGCCCGAAAAGTAGCCGCCCCTCGATTTCATAGCTTACTAGTCCTGGAAAACGATTCATTCAAAAGAACAGAATAAGGCTCCTATCCCAACAGTTCGAAGCGATTATTCCGCTTCGAGCAGCGACAATTCGCGTCGGAAGATCGGATTGGACGGGAACTCATTGGTCAGCTCTTCAAGAAGTCTTCTTGACAAATCCATCTGCTTCTCGCGCAGAGCGGTGAGGGCAAGAAGAATCTTGGCGAACGGCTTGAGATAATGACCCTGCTCGGCGGCGATGCCGAGCTGCCGCATGCCGTCTTCGCGGTCTCCGGAGATGCCGCCCAGCCACAGGAAAAATCGCTTGTGCCACGGCAGGCTGCCGATGAGGTAGTTGGCCGCCCCCAGCGCTAGGTACGCATCGCCGGAATCCGGCCGTACGGACAGGAGTTCTCGAGCAAAGCCGTCGGCCTCCTCCGCGAAGCGCAGGCTGGCGAGGTGCCGCTTCTCGATCAGGCCGGCGTAGTCGGCCAGCATTCCCGTGGTCAGCGTCAGAGCAAAGAGGGCTTCCGGGTTCTGGGGATTCTCGCGGAGTTGCTGCTCAGCCAAATCCCGGGCCTGTTCGTTGAATTCCAGGAAAGCCGCACGTCGCTCCGGGTCCGGCTCGCCAGGAATGCCGCCCAGCAGTCGCTTGTCATCCAGGAAGAATTCCGACGTCAGCACGCCATGATGATAAAACTCTTCGAAGAGGTAGGAAGCGGCCAGCGTGACATGCCCGAGCGGGTAGTTCGGGTTCTCCGACTGCCAGGACCGGAACACCCGGCGGGCCTCGCGAAAGCGCAACTCGTACAGGAGCCGGAAGCCAGCCTCGATTTCCGGGGAGTTCCAAGTGTCGGCCGCGCGCACTGCACCCGGAAGGGCAAGGAACAACGCAGCCAACAGCAGTGCGAGTCGCGCCATGAGCTTCGGGGATGCTCCTTCCGGCAAACAGTTCGATTTTCCCCACGCAAAAGTTCAAGACGTGCATCTAGGGATTGTGCACTGAAACTTCAGTGTTCTATTCCTGTCAACCCAACTGCAGCAACACCAAACCAACGAACGAAAGCAGCAGGACTTTTCCATAAAGATAATGCAACCACGGCATGGACGGCATCAGAGAGTCTCCTAGTTTCTGGCATTGGCGCCGGTTGACACCGGAGCGTTCACATCGTTGATTCCCCAATCATACTCGAAATCGCGAACTCTTGGCCTGTCAAGCGATTCGAGCGCTGCGCGGTTCTCTTCATTCGCATAGATCCATATGTAATCGAGCAAAGGATAACCAGTGGGAGAGTTTCCCGCCTTTACCGCATAGTCCTCGAAGTCATCGTCGAAAAAGGTGAAAACGCGGGCGACAGTGACGCGGTTGGCATCACGATCAATCTGCAAGTTTCGCGGCTCGTTGACGAAAAAGCGGGCCGCCACTTCGAGCAGACGCTCTGTGTTTTCTTCCGTAAACGCCTCGCGTTGGAGTCGTGGACAACTGTTGGAAGCGCACACGATCACGAAATGAATCCGCGGCTCCTGCAGTTGCTTCCGCAGGTAGTCGTTCTCGATGTTGTTGAGCGTGTACCGCTTGCCACCCGCCGTGAACTTCTGCCGCCAGAAGAAGCTGTAAGGCAGGAAGCCGATGTCCCGCACGCTCTTGGTCGGCCAGTGCTCGATCACTGATGTCATCGTAAAGGCATTGTACGCGTTGATCCAGTAAGCGAGCTGGCTCTCGCGCGTGGGAAAGTCGGAGGGATGCGAAACGGGGCTTCGCGCGGCGAGCTGTTCAACATACCCGTCAAGATTGTTCGAATCGACTTTCAAGGAGGAGTAATCTACACGACTCTCTTCCGTGACGAACCGCTTCAGTACCCGATCCCAAGGCGAATGGTCAAAGTCGGCAGCGCCAACCTCCACGCCAGGCAGGCTCATCGCTGCCAACGATAACAAGAGCAACGATAACAAGAGCAAGGTTCCAACCTTCATCCGTCAAACCCCTCTGTGCATTATCCCGTACTGCGAGGTAGGGTGTCGCTCGACTCATTCTGAAAATTAGTCCACCGGGGCTCGAAATGGTTACAGGTCGATCTTAGTCTTCCGTCCCAACCAGCGCGATGAGAGAGCGCGGTTGCCTGCACAAGGAAGGCAAGGCGATAGAAACATCCTCCTCCATCTGTCAGGGATACGTGATGTAGAACTCGATCGGCACGGTCTTACCGCCGCCAGGCAGGGGCGTTTCCACCTGAAACAGCACGGTGCCGACGCGGGCGCTCCGCGCGGGCGTGAGCCGAACGGACAGCTCCGTGGGGCTGACCCACGTAGTCGGTGCCGCGATGCCGTCCATGAGAACCACCGAACTTGGAACGAAGCCCTGGCCCGAAACGCGCAGCGTGATCTCGCTTCCCTGCGCGGCCATGGGTGGAGACACGTCCGAGAGCATGGGAATCGGGTTGTAGAGGTGCTTCGATTCCGGCCCGAACATGAGGAAGGGAAACGAATAGTCGCTATGGAAAGCGGTGTCCACGATTTCGCCATCGCGGATCACCGTGTCAATTTCCCTCGTGGAGCGAATGTCGTCGAGCGGGTTACTCCGCAGGATGACCAAATCAGCGAGTTTGTTGACTTCCACAGTTCCCAGCTGGTCATCCAGGCCAAGAAGCTCGGCTGACCATTGCGTGGAGCTGCGCAAGGCGTCGAGGGGTGTCAGGCCGGCGTCGACGAGCAGCTCCATCTCCTGATGCAGGCTTAGCCCGGGCGTGGTGGCGGCGGCGCTGTCGGTCCCGGAATAGATCTTGCCTCCGGCCCGCACGAAGCGGCCGAGAAACTCTTGTACGCGGCGATAGCCCTGGCGGTACAGCTCGCGCTCGCCGGAGGTGCGCCCGTCCGCCCAGTGATACTGCCCCAGCGTGACCAGGCGCTCGCTGAGCGGCATGTATTGGAGATTGGGATCGTTCAGCAGGAGCGTGTCCTGTAGTTCGTGCTCCTGCGCGTGCTCCATCAGGGCTTTCCACTCGAAGTGGAGCGTCGGGTTGATCATCACGTTGTGGCTGACCAGAGCGTCGATCACTTCCTCGAAGTACGCCGGCTCCATCCATCGATAGAGAAGACTGTTCTTATGGCCGGCTTCGATGGTCATGCCCGCCAGAGCTGCGCGGCCCTCGGCACTGCGGATGGTGGAGATGGCCGGTCCGACCATGTGCTCGATCCCGGTGATCCCCCAGCCTGCCGATTCGACCGCATCGAGCGAGTGGGAGATCACGGCCATATTGGCGGAGCGGGCTTCCCGCGCAATAGGCTCAAAGAAATCCGCCTTCACGTTCTCGCTTAGCTTGATGCAGTCGGACTTTTCTTGCAGATCGGCCAGCACTCGCGCAGCTTCGTCCGGGCTGCGCATAGTCGTGAGGTTCCGTCCGCGGACCGACGGTCCCGGCCTGCCTCCGCCTTGTCCAAGAAACGTGATGCCTCCGCAGAAGTAGAAGCGCGGTCCGCGGATGCTGCCTTCATTCAAGCCCTTCTTGACGGCGGTCTGCCAGTTTTCGGGATTGCCGAGGTCGTAGACGGTGGTCACGCCGTGCGCCAGGAACAGTTCGCCCATGTAGGGGCGGTAGTGAACGTGTGAATCAATCAAACCAGGAACGATGAATTTCCCCTGCACGTTTACGATCTCGGTATCCGGGGGCAGACTCTGCGGCGCCGCGTCACCCGTCCAGACGGCCCGAATCCTGTTTCCTTCGATCAAAACACGAGCATCCTGGAGAGGCGCTTGATCCGTCCCGGCGATCAGCGTCGCCCCTTGGATCAGCAGATTTCTGGCGTCAGCCGTTGGCAGACAGAGGATGAACAGATAAACGAACGATGCCGCAACGATTCTTCTCATCATTTCCTCCTCCCATCGGGATCGCTCAATTGCCTTGCTGCGCCCTGCGGATGTCTTCGCGCAGGCCGGGAATGACGCCCTGCAAATTAACGTTGGCCTGGCGCAAGAAGTCGGCAAACGTTTCCGCGTGCCATCCTTCCTCGCCGATGGGCTGATTGGTGGAATCGGCCCAGGCGATGAATTCGGCGTCATTACGCGCCTGGTCAAACGCGGCTTCCAGCTTGGCGAGGATATCCGGCGGGGTGCCGAGCGGCGCCATGGCGCCTATAATAAACTGGAACGTGATTTCCGGTTTGTCGAGTTCAGCGAAAGTGGGGGTATCGGGCCAGCGCGCGGTGCGGTCCTGCATGCTCACGCCGAGCATGTGCAAGCTGTTGGGATCGACGCTCGCGCCTGTCGGGCTGGCTGACATGGCGTCGCAGCGGTTTCCCAGGACCGACGCCGCTGCCTCGGCGGCGCTGTCCATCGGCACGATGGTCCATTCTCCCCCATAGGCCTGGCGAATCATCAGAACGGTGACGTGATCGGAGGAACCAAGTCCCCCGGCGAGGCAAAGCTTGATGGGGCGCCTGCCGGCTTCCGCAGAGAGATCATTCATGGTTTGGAAGGAACTGTCTTTCTTGACCGCAATTCCGTTGCCGTCTGCGTTGACCCAGGAATAGATGGGAATAAACGAATCAATGAAGGACTGGTCGGAGATCCAGGAGTCGGGATAGACCTGCGAGTTCAGGATCGTGGCGTTGGTACCGATCATCAGCGTGTAGCCGTCCGGGCGGGACCCGGCGACGTAGTTGGCGGCGATCAGCGAGTTGCTGCCGGGCTTGTTCTCGACGATCACACTGGCGCCCAAAGCCCTCTGCAAAAAAGGCTGAATCCCCCGTGCGGAGGTATCCACAGTGCCGCCGGGACTGTAACCCACCACCAGCGTTACCGCCCTGTCGGGGAACGTGGACGGATCGCCTCCGCCGGATAGCTGGCATGCCGTTGTTGCCAGCGCAAGAGCCAGAAGCGCCACGGCCGCTTTGCTTTTCATAGCCATTTGTCGTCCTTATGAATCAGGTCACTTTCCTTCGAAACACTCTCCACAAGGGAGGACCCAAAATCGTCAGCGCCAGCAACATCCATAACGCAATGACCATGGGCGTTTCAAAAAACGTTCGGTACGATCCCTCCGACAGCAGCAAGGCCCGGGAATAGTTCCGCTCGAGAACCGGCCCCAGCACCACGCCGAGAATCGCCGGCGCCGCCGGGTACTTCAAGACGGCCATCGCAAGGCCCAGCGCTCCATAGACTAATGCTACCACCAAATCGCCGTAGCTGTAGTTTTCCGTGTAGGCCCCGATGAAACACGTTGCCAGGGTGATGGGAACGAGGTATTGAATCGGCACAATCGTCAGCCGGGCAAAAAGGTTCGCGAAGAGCAGTCCGACCACGACGTAAGCAATGCTGGCCACAATCACTCCCCACATCAGCGCCCAGACCATCACGCCTCGGTCCTGGAACAGGCTCATGCCGGGGCTGATGCCGTACATGATGAGCGCTCCCAAGAAGATCGCCGAGGTGCTGCCGGCCGGAATTCCGAGCGTCAGCGTCGGGATCAGCGACGCCGGCTGCGTGGAGTTGTTGGCGGCCTCCGGTCCGATCACTCCTTCCGGCGTGCCCCGGCCAAACTGCTCCGGATGCTTTGAAAGCCGCTTTTCGATGTCGTAGGCCGCAAGGCTGGACAGCGTGATACCGATGCCGGGAACGACGCCCATCAAGGTTCCTGTCAGAGATCCGCGCAACGTCGAGAGCGGCCAGCGAAGCAGCGCATCTTTGAGCCCCTTGCCCACCGAGCCGGTCATCCGGCCCATCTCTACGATCGTGCCGCCTTCTTGCCCGGCCTCGACCAAGGAAGCAATCGCAAAGATGCCGATCAGGGCCAGCGTGAGTGCGACGCCGTCAAACAGATACTGCGTGCCGAAGTTGTAGCGCACAAAGCCAGTGGCGAGGTCGTATCCGATGAAGCTGGTCATGAGGCCGATAACAGCCGAGATGAGCCCTTTGGTCGGCTCCTTGACGCTCATTCCTCCGATGAGCGTCATGCCGAGGACCGCCAGAACGGTGTATTCCGCCGGCCCGATCTCCACGGCCAGCCGGGCCAGGGGCGGAGCCACCAGCATCAAGACGACGGCGCCCAGAATGCCGCCCACCATAGAGGCTCCCATGGACAGCCCGATGGCCTCGCTGGCTTTTCCCTGGCGGGCCATCGGGTAGCCATCGAAGCACGTTGCGACGGCGCCTGCCCCTCCCGGCACTTTCATAAGAATGGACGTGATGGATGCCCCGTAGCCATCCGCCGCCCAGAGGGCAATCAGCAGCATCAAACCCACCAGGGGCGGGAAATTGAAGATCAGGGGCAGCAGCAGCGCCAGGCCAACTCCAGCGCCGATGCCGGGAATGATCCCGATGATGATCCCGACGAACACGCCGATCAGGATTACCAGGATCGATTGTGGAGCCAGTGCTGTCAGCAACCCTTGCCAAACCAACTCCATGTGCGCCGGGCCTCCAGCTTTCAAAAGGATAGATCCGTCACCAAATCCTGCAGTAGTCCCTGGTAGAGCGGCACCCGCAGAGCCACCACAAACAACAGATAGATTCCCACCACGGTCAATGCGGTAATCAATGCCAGTTTAGTCTTGTTCTTGGCTCCAAACGCTAAGCCGCTGCCGTAGACAAGGATGGCGGAGGAGAGCACCATTCCGAAGACCAGCGTCGCCGCCAAGTAGCCAGCCATGCTGCCGAAAGCCAGAAACACAGCCTTCCAGTTCCAGGACGCGCCGACCGCTTGACCGCGGACGGCGGGCCGGCGGATCACAGTAATGAGCTGCTTCAATACCAGGATGATACCGATGCCGGCAACGAGCAAAGGCAGCTCCCGCGGCCGGACGGGGTAGGACAGTCCAACGATGAGGAATACGAACAACACTACCAGTATCAGCACGGCGAATCCGATTTCCAAACGGCGCTGTAGTGCTTGGTCCATAAAGTCCGCTCCCTCAGAGCTTGCCTGGGGGGATGGCCGCGAGTCCCGTTCCGCCAAGGACAGCAGCATCATAAATCAAAACAAACGAATGTTCGACCCGCCGCTCAATTTTCATGTTGTCTGCCGCTCCGGAAGGCGGGGAAAGCACTTGCCATGAGGAGGTGGGAGTGCCATGCTAACGGTTCCAAATACAGACCGATTCGGTGCCGATTTGCGGGGAGGGGGAGCGATGAAAAGGATGATTCTGGCTGGGTTCGCCCTGGTCCTGGTCTCGAGCGGCAGTTTACGCGCGCAATTGTATTCTCCGAATGCTGCAGGCGCAGCCATGGGCCATCTGCACTACAACGTACGCGACGTGGATGCGAACCGGAAGTTTTGGATCGCGTTGGGAGCCCAGCCGGTCATGCTGGGCGCGCGGGAAGTCTTGAAGTTTCCCGGCGTCTTGGTCTTGCTTCGGGAAGATCCTGAGGCCACGACCGCCGGTACGGAAGGATCGGTAATCAACCACCTCGGATTCCGGGTGCCGAACACGTTGCAGATGCTGGAACGGCTTCAGGCGATGGGGTATGAAACCGAACTGGCCAGCAGTCGGACGGGAAAAGTCGGCAGCGTATACGGCCCGGAGGGGGAGCGCATCGAGTTTCTGGAAGATCAGTCGATCAATGTGAAGTTTGTTCCCGACTCCGGGGAGTACGAGCCGCCTCCCCCCATGACAGTCCCGATCACGCTGCACCACATCCACTTTTATGTCCCGGACAGCGATGTGGCGGAAGTCCAGTCGTGGTACGTCAAGCTGTTCGGAGCCATTCCCGGAAAGCGGTTCCGAACGGATCAGATGGGCTATACGGCCGCCGACCTGCCAGGCGTCAACCTGAACGTTTCCGGTGGTCACGATCGGCTGCCGGGGATCCAGGGGCGGAGGCTCGACCACATTGGATTCGAGATTCAGAATCTGGAAGCGTTCTGCAAGAGCCTGGAAGCGATGGGCATCAAATTGGACCGACCCTATCGGAGGCTTCCGTCGGGTGTGGCTACTGCGCACCTCACCGATCCGTGGGGAACCTACATCGAGTTGACTGAGGGATTGGACCAGTTGTAGGCGAACGTCTTGTAACGGTTCATCATCTCCCTGGACGATTCGTGATGTTGCGAGGCCCGTGAAGAGTGTCAAGAAATTACAAGGTTGACTTGGGATGTCTGGTGTTGCTGTTGGGTTTATCTTCAAGCACGTTCGCCCAGGAGAACGCTGCATTGAGCGGCACCGTCACCGACGGTACCGGTGGCGTCATTCTCAGTGCCATTGTCACGGCGATCAACGAGACAACGGAGATGACCCAGGTGCGCCTGACGAACGAGAGCGGACGTTACGAGTTCAGTTTGCCGCCGGGGCTATACACGCTCACCGCCGAGGCGCCCGGCTTCGAGACAGGCGTCTACCGCAACGTTGCGCTGAGAGTGAGCCAGCCGGTCCTCTTGAACTTCACCCTGGAGTTGGGTGCGCTGGGCACGGTCGTCGTGGTTGGGACCCGAGCCCGGCCGCGCTCGGTGACCGAGTCGACGGTGCCCATCGACGCCATCAACGTTCAGGAACTCGGAAGTCAGGGCATGACCGATTTGGGAGAGCAGTTGCGGACGCTCGTTCCTTCGTTCAACGTCAACATCCAACCGATCAGCGACGCCTCGACGATCGTACGGCCGATGATGCTGCGCAACCTGGCGCCGGATCACACCCTGCTTCTGGTCAACGGGAAGCGCCGACACCGCTCGTCGATTATCGATTGGCACGGTGGCAACGGCGTGGCCTTCGGCTCACAGGGGCCGGATATCTCGTCCATCCCGTCGATTGCCCTGCGCCAGGTGGAAGTGCTGCGGGACGGCGCCGCGGCGCAATACGGCTCGGATGCCATTGCCGGCGTCATCAACTTGCTGCCCAAGGAGAATCGTTCCGGCGGCAGCATGGAGTTCACCTCGGGGCTATACCGACAAGGGTGGGACGGCAAAGCGTACACCTTTGCCGGCAACGTCGGTTTGCCGCTGGGCGAGACGGGTTTCGCGAACCTGAGCCTCGAGTACGGCAGCTCCGATCCGACCGACCGCAGCATCCAGCGCAGCGACGTGGCGGCTCTCCTCGCCGCCGGCAATACCGATGTCCGAGAGCCCGCCCAGATCTGGGGCTCTCCCACGGTCGACAACGACTTCAAGTTCTTCGGCAATTTCGGCTATCCGTTCAGCGATGACCTGCAGCTTTACGGACACACGAACTACGCCCGCAAGACGGTGGAAGGCGGCTTTTTCTTTCGCAACCCCAATACCCGAGCGGGCGTCTTTAGCGTGGACCGCGGTCGAACCCTGCTCATCGGCGACGTGCCGGCTGCTCGCGGGGAAGGCAGTGCCGGCTGCCCCATGGTGAGCATTACCGACCACGTTCCGGACCCGGCGGCGCTCGAGCAGGTCCGGGCCGATCCGAACTGCTTTTCGTTCCAGGAGCGCTTCCCGGGCGGCTTCACGCCCCAATTCGGCGGCGGCGCCAGCGATCGGTCCCTGGTTGGCGGCTTGCGAGGTTTCACCTCAAGCGGTGTCGTTTGGGACGTCAGCATCAGTCTTGGAGAGCACGAGACCGATCTGTTCATTGTGAACACGGTCAACGCCTCGCTGGGTCCGGACACCCCGACGGACTTCAATCTGGGAAGCAACCGGCAGCGGGAGGTCGGCCTCAACTTCGATCTCTTGTATGCCGTCAGCAGCATGCTGAACGTGGCGGGCGGAGCCGAGTGGCGAGACGAGGAGTATGAAACCCGGCGGGGCCAGCGTGAGTCGTGGATCACCGGTCCCTACGCGACCCAGGGTTTCAGCGTCGGTTCCAATGGGTTCAGCGGCTACAGCCCTCAAGCTGCAGGCAGGTGGAACCGGAGCAGCATTGCCGCTTACGGCGATGTCGAACTCTCCGGCGCCGCGGACCGCTGGACGATCGGTACGGCGGCCCGGTTAGAGAACTTTGAGGACTTCGGCGCCACGCTCAACGGCAAACTGTCGGGCCGCTATCGCTTGCAGGATGCCCTCTCGCTTCGCGCCAGCATCGGCAGGGGGTTCCGGGCCCCGACGCCGGGCCAGCAGAACGGGTTCAACCTGGCAACGGCCTTCGATCCTGCGATCGGCGATCTGGTGGAACGGGGCACGATCCCGTCGATCCTCCCCATGGCGCAACTGCGGGGCGGCCGACAACTGGAACCCGAAACTTCCTTCAACTATGCCGTGGGCACGGTCCTGGATAACGGGCCGTTGATTCTCACCGCCGACTACTTCCGCATCGATCTGTCCGATCGTCTCGCCGTCACGCAGGACTTCAGCCTCACACCGAAAGAAATGGATCAGCTCCAAGAACAGGGGGTCGAGAGCGCCCGCGGCCTGACGAGCTTCCGGTTCTTCACCAACGAAATCTCTACCCGTACGCAGGGGATCGATCTGGTCTTCAGCTACGCGCCGCCTGCCCTGGACGGCAACACGGTGTTGAGCGCCGTCTTCAACCACACAGCCACTCGGGTCACACAATTCAATCCGGAGTTGCTCAACGCCTCCCGTCGCGTCCGTGAGCTGCAGGAAGCACTTCCCAAGAATCGCTGGAACTTCAGCGTCAACCAGCAGGTAGGCCGCTGGGATATCCTGGGGCGTCTCAGTTACTACGGCGCCTGGTTCGACTGGGACAGTGCCGAGACCCTCTTCGGCGGCAGGCCGGTCTTCGATGTCGAAGTTGGCGTTCCCCTCTCCGAGGGGACCAGACTGGCTCTGGGCGCCCAGAATGTTTTCAATACGTTTCCTGACCAGTCCCCCAATGCAACCAGTGTCGGAGAGCGCTATAGCGAATACACGCCCTGGGGCTTCAACGGCGCTTATTACTATATCCGCCTGGGCTACACCTGGGAGGGGTCACCATTAGGTGATTGAGCGAGCATGGCCAGCCTTTTCTGTTTGGCCGTGCCGGCCCGTCGTGCGCCCCAAAAGAATGCCCGCTCTAATATTTCATGCTGCCATCTGAAGGGTTCTGCACGATCTGCTTGCGTCGGAAGCAGGCAGATTCATCAGAAGATGATCTTCAGACCGACCTGGGTCTCGCGGGCGGAGAACGCCGAACTGATCAAGCCGAACTGCGTGCTGTTGGGATCGTGGCGGTTGGAGACACCCAATCCGCCGATGCCCGAAACGCTGCCGACGTTGAAATTGGTGCGATTGAGAACGTTGAAGAAATCGATGCGAAGCTGCAAACGCACTTCTCTCGGCAAGGGAAGTGCGATGCTCTTGCGGAGCCCCAGATCCAGTGATGCGTACCAGGGTCCGCTGACGGGCGACATGGCCAAGGTGCCCGCCTCCAGCATTGCCGGGTTCTGAAAAATATCGGGATTGCCCGCCCCGCCCTCAGTGATGAGGCTGGGAGCGAACAGCGTCACGCGGCCATCGGGGTTGCGGAAGGCGCCGGTTCGACGCTGCAGCTCCTGGATATCGATTCCCGTGAGATGAACGGTGTTGGTCAAGCCTCTGGAACCGCCCCGGTTGATGGTCCCTCGCCCGGAGACAATGTTGATCGTCTCGCCGGAGCGGATCCTGAGGAATCCGCTGAGGTCCCATCCACCGGCGACCGCGCTCAGCACGCTGTCGTTGTCCATCCACCTGCGCCCTTCGCCGACGGGTATCTCCCAGACCCAGTTGCCGTTCAAGGTGTGGGTAATGTCGTAATTCGGACGCATGATCTCAAGCTCCGGCCGGGCGTTGTCGAACAGTCCGCGGAAATTGCTCGTAGTGCCGGAAAAATTCGTCAGCACCTTCCCCCAGGTATAGTTGAACTGGCCGGCCAGGCCCGAGCGCCAACGCCTGCGAACCTCGAACTGGAGCGCATTGTATTTGGAAAAAGCATGGTTGCCGACGACGTCACTGGCAAAGGCATTCGGATTGGTATAGAAATAGCTTATGGGCAGCGTCGCACCGTCTGCCTCACCTCCTTCACCGCTAAAGAAAAAGGTCCGGTTGGGCGCCACAAAGCCTCCGATGTACTGCCCGATCTCACCATTGCGAATCAAGTTCTGAACGCCTCCCGTGTGCAGGTAGCCGCCGAGGCCCAGTTGGGGGAAAATCTGCAAAGCTTCACCAACTCTTGGGTCTCCGTTGGCCGCAAGGTTCCTCTGAGCACGCCGGAAGTCCTCCACGAAAGCCGGCGGCAGCAGAAGCTGGTTCAGATCGATGGCTCGGACCAGCTTGACGCCGCGGTTGCCGACATAGCGCAGCTCGACTGCTGTGTCCGGCAGGATTCTGTGTTGCAATCCGATGTTCCATTGCTGCACGTACGGGGTTCGAAAGTTGGGGTCAATGGTGAAGAGGGCGGCGGTAGAATCCGCCAGGATCCCGTCGCGCGCCGTCCGGGGAATCTTGAACTCAGGCTCGGAAACGGGAACCAGCCCGCCGCCGCTGACCGTGCCGCTGAGCCCCTGAAGGACGACCAATTGAGTCAGACCCTCATTGTTGCTCAGAGCGTTGTCCACCGTCGCGATACTGTTGTCGATCACATAGTTCAGCCCGTATCCGCCGCGCAGCACGGTTCCGCTCGAAATCTGCCAAGCCCAGCCGATATTCGGAGCGAAGTTGTTCCTGTCGGTGTTGAAGAAGGGCCTTCCGTGCATCGAGCCCGCGAAATCAACGACGGCGTCGGGGTCGAGCACCGATGCGACCCCGCCTACGGGCAACAAGGCCAGGCCTTGGGCTTCATCCGGGACGGAGTGAAACTCCCACCGGAGGCCGAACGTCAAGCTGAACTCGGGGGTGACCCGCCAGGCATCTCCCAGATAGAAGTTGACGAAATGCTGGTTGAGAATCCTTCTTTTTGTGGCTCCGTCTACATACCCGGAAGTCGTTGAGGTGACGTTGAAACGCTGGTCGGCCTCGTCAACGAATCCGCCCAGAGTTCCCAATAGCGCTGCCGCGGTGCTCAGTTCATCAGAAGAAATCCCGCCCGGAAACAGCTCGGGAACCAGTGGGTCGGGGTTTCCAGGACCAAAGCCAAGCGTGTAGGTGGGCAAAAGCCCTGCATCGTTGAAAGCGTCGACTTGAGTCCACCGTGCGCCCCCGCCCATGGTGACGGTGTGAGATCCCTTGACCCACGTCACATTGTCCATCAAGTCCAGGTTGCGGACGTCCCTTCCCTGATCCAGAAAATTCCGGACGGGATTCGTGAACCCCTCGAAGCTCAGACGATAGCCCTCTGGAAAGGTCTCGTCATTGAAGAATCTGGCGCGATAGCTTTGGAAACCAAATCGTCCTTCGTTGATGGTGCTCTGGTTGAGCGCGCTTCGCAAGGAAAAGGAGCCCAGTCTTCGGGTCGAGCTCTGTCCTCCCCCGGCAAGTCCCGGAAATACGGCATCGATGTCGTTGAACACGGAGTTCGGCGCCTCCAGGCGGAACTGGTGGAACGTTCCCGTTGCCGAATGACTCGGATGGATCTCGTAGTCTCCTCGAAAAACAAACCAATCGGAGTCACTGTCGTCGGGGCTGTTGAACCGAAAGCCGGCCGTGTTTCTTACGTCGCCCACACTGGCGTCGTTAGGCCCCGGGGTCAGATCGACCAGGGCTTGGATGGTCGGGTCAGGCGTGATTCCGGTGAGTTCATACAGATTCAACGTGGCCACCTGGCCGTTGTCCTGCCGGACGTAACCGAAATCGCCGGCGCGCGCGGAATCCGTCAGGACACGCCGCACGACGGAATCCGAATGGGGCTGTCGTTCCTCCTCGTAGTTGACGAAAAAGAACAGCTTGTCTCTCACGATGGGTCCACCCACATTGAAGCCGAACTGATGGGTCCGAAGTCTCTCTTTCTCTATTCCAGCGGAGTTGTTGAAGAAGTTGTTTGCGTTGAGGGCCTCGTTCCTGTGGTAATAGAAGGCCTCTCCATGCCATGCATTGCTGCCGGAACGGGTGACGAACTGTGTCTGGGATGCCCCCAAGCCGGCATCGACATCCGAGTTTGCGGTCGTGATGTTGATCTGCTCGATGAAGCTTTCCTGAACTGGGATGACTCCAAAAAGAGCGTCCTCCCGAATGAATCCGTCCTGATTGTTGATGCCGTCCAGCGTGAAGTTGTTATAGGTCCCGCGGGTTCCATTGATGGAGGCGGAACGGGTGCCTCCGGGGCTCGTCACCCCTGCCTGGGTAAGAACCAACTGGGTGACGCTGCGGCCGTTTAAGGGAAGTTCCTGGACTTGTTCTCGGCTGAGGTTGGTGTTGATTTCCGCGCTGGCCGCGTTCACCAACGATTGCGCCTCGGCCGCGGTAACAACCACCGTCTGAGCCAGTACCCCCACTTCGACCACAACATCAATGGACGTGGGTGCATTCAGTGCGACCCGGACGTCTTCGATCAGCGTTGTCTTGAAGCCGGCCGTCTGCACCTCGACTCGGTAAGTTCCCGGGGGAACCTGAGGGAGCACGAACAGACCGCGATCGTTCGTGACGGTTTCTCGCAACACCTCCGTGTCGACGTTGGCCATCGTCACCGATGCACCCGGGATGACGGCCCCGGTTTCATCTTGTACCCTCCCGTCCACTCTGGACGTGAGAAGCTGCCCGCTTGCTGGAATAACCACGGCAAACAGGATTCCCGCGAAGGCTATCATTCTCTTGGCACTCAATGGAGAAGTGAGGTGGCTAGCTAGTCTCTGAAGCACCTTTGTCCATCCCAATACCATGAAATCTCCGATGCCGGCCCAGACGCAGTTGCAAGCTTCCATCGCCGTCCGTTTCATCAGTTAGATACCTTACGCCTTTTCATCCCCGGAGAGATGGCTGGCGTACGCCTCTCGCAGGACACGAAAGGCAGCCCCCAAAGACGCAGAGGGGTGTATACTGGCTAGCGGCAAGGATGCCAAAAGGATCCCGGATACCTCCGGGCGTGGATCGAGCGACGCGGGACCCTTTCTCAACCAGCGAAAATCTAGCAACTTCGTTTCGTTGGAGTATTCTGGGCAGTCAGCAACCCGTGATCGCTGGAACTTAGCTGCTTTGCGGCTAGCCAGTTTACGGTTCCGGAGCGCTCGTTCGTCGTATCCAGGCGTCAACGCCACGATGGTGTGAGTTTCGGTTCGTTTCCTCGGAGGTCCTATGTTGCATTCTACCCCCCCAACGCGATGTTTGCTGAGTGCAGTGCTGCTGACCGGGCTGTGGTTGGCAGGCTGCGAATCGAGCCCGCCGGGCCCGGGCGCTGCAGGGTCTGTTGGTCGCGATCTCGTCCACGTCGAAGGGCTTGGCAGCTTGTCGTTCCCGAACTCGGGAAACGAGGCCGTGCAGGAGCCATTCCTGCGAGGTTTGCTGCTTTTGCACAGCTTTGAGTTCGAACCGGCGGCCGAGGCCTTTGTCGAAGCCCAGGAAGCCGACCCCGAGTTAGCGCTCGCCTACTGGGGCGAAGCAATGACCTACAACCACCCGTTGTGGCGCCAGAAGGACGCCGAGGCTGGCAGGAAGGCGCTCGAGAAGCTGGCGCCCACCGGCGAGGAGCGGCGCAAGAAAGCCGGGAGCGAGCGCGAAGCAATGTATCTCGACGCTCTGGAACCGCTGTTCGGGGAGGGCTCCAAGGAGGAGCAGGACTTGGCCTACATGGACGTCATGCGCCAACTGCACGAGACGTACCCCGACGACCACGAGGCCCGCGCTTTCTACTCGCTGTCGATTTTGGGGAGCCGCGACGGCAGCCGTGATTTCGCGACGTACATGAAGGCGGCGGCGGTCGCACAACCGGTGTTCGACGCCAACCCGAATCACCCCGGGGCGGTACACTATCTCATTCACTCGTTCGACGACCCGATTCATGCGCCGCTTGGTTTGCCGGCGGCGCAGGCGTATGCCGATATCGCGCCCAACGCCGCGCACGCACAGCACATGACCACACACATCTTCGTGGCGATGGGAATGTGGAAAGAGGTGGTCAGCGGCAACATCCGTGCGCGCAGCACCGAGGACGCCCAACATGCGGAGAGAGGCAGGCGCGCAAACCTGTGCGGACATTACTCATCGTGGCTGCACTACGGTCATCTGATGCTTGGGGAAACGGCCGAAGCCGAGGCTCTGATGGATGCCTGCCACGGGTTGATGAGGGAGGACGCCAATGACGCCGAACGGGACTATTTCTTGTCGATGAGGACGCGCCACGTGCTCGACACGGAAGACTGGAGTCTCACCTCGAGATGGACGATTGATCCACCTGCCGATGATGAGCAACGTCTCCGTTATGCGTTCACCAATGCCTTCGCCGCGCTGAGGCAAGGAAACGCCGAACCAGCACGGGAGCTGCTGGCCGAGGGATTGCAACCGAGCTCGCCGGAGGACCCACTCCACCTCGATGAGCTGCGAGGGCTCATCGCAATTGCGGAGGGAAATACGGAAGCAGGTCTGCGAATCCTGCGCGAAGCCGCCGAAGCGGAAGACGCGTTGCCCTTCGCCTTCGGACCACCGGAAGTATTCAAGCCGACCTTCGAGCTACTCGGTGAAGAACTGCTCCGCCAGGGCCGCGGCGAAGAAGCAGAGGCCGCGTTCCGCCGCGCGAACGAACGTACCCCCGGCCGAACGCTGTCGGTCCAAGGTCTGGATCAGGCGCGTCAGGCGCAGTCTGGGTGACAGGAAGGCGCGCTATTGGGGCCCCCCAAAACCGCGAAGACGGTTGACGATTTCGTCGGGGCGCAGGTTCTGGCCCTCGGAAGGACTTACGGCTTCCTCCAGCACCTCAGGACCCCGATGCGATCGCCCTGCTGTGACCGTTCGGAAGCTCTTCCCGGCGCGCGTCTTCGGGGGCTTATGGGTTCGGATCCAATCTGTTCCTGGGAGGGCGTGTGAGGTTCACGGTGATATTCTGCTTGTCCTTGGTTCTCCCCCACAGGTAGCCGAGAGTCCCCATTCCGGCCAAGATCCCACTCGACGCAACCGTACTCCCCCCAGCGTCCACGGCCGCTGCTAGGAATATTCCACCCAGAGCAAGAATTGATGCATAACGGACTCTATTTCTATTGCTCTCGTACCGGGTGAATTGGACCGTGGAAATCCGATCGATGGGGATTCCCTGAATCCCACGCGGTATCGCAGAGGCGGTGCTCTTCTGGATGTCTAGACGCAGGAGTCCCTGCTGGACCTCCTGGACCCGGCCCTTCAGGTAGGCGCCGTCGGCAAGGGAAGCGTCGATACGTTGCCCGCTGAGCAAATTGCGCAACCGCTCGGTCTCGGAAGCCTCGACGGAGAGCACGCGATCCTGAGCCTTCCACGGAACCGCTGGCGAGTAGACAGGCAGACAACAGGAAAACAACGAAGCATTGTATTTTCATAGACTTACCCATTCGGTAATGGTTTCTAGCAAACCTTCCGACAGTTCCTTCCCGCTGCGCCATCCGTTGGCGCAGCGCTCCACTCCGCGATTCCGCTCTTGCATCATTCTCTCATGCTGCCAAACCACGAACAACACTGCGTCGGGACATTTTCCAACCAATTTGCGGGAGTGAGACGCCGCGAAAAGAGAGTCGGTTCTTTCGGTTTATTCGGTTCCTTCGGAAGTCTCGTAAGGCGGGAAACACTCGTTTTTGTGCGAAAAAAGCGCGAAAAATGAAAGATTGGCGAGAGCAAGCGGTCCCGGAAGACACCGACGGCGGCATGGTTTTCCGCCGGGGTTTTCCGCCGGAATCCGGAGACACGTTGTCCCACAATTGGGTTATGCTGGGGGCTTTGATCGCCGGGAACCATTGTGGCCCACAATCAACACGAGCCGTACATCCCTGCTTCGACGACGCTGCCTGAGATCACCCTGCGGGCGTTGCTGCTCAGCGTCACGCTGGCGATTGTCCTGGGCGCCGCCAATGCCTATCTCGGCCTCTTTGCCGGCATGACCGTGTCGGCGTCGATCCCCGCCGCCGTGATATCGATGGCGCTGCTGCGTGCATTTTCCAATTCCAACATCCTCGAAAACAATATCGTTCAAACCGCCACTTCCGCGGGAGAGAGTGTCGCGGCCGGAGTCATCTTCACGATTCCAGCCCTCATCATTCTCGGAACGTGGACACGCTTCGACTATTGGGAGACGACGATGCTGGCCGGATTCGGCGGCATCCTGGGGGTGCTGTTCAGCATTCCACTCCGCCGCGCCCTCATCGTCGAAATGCCGTTGCGTTTTCCCGAAGGTGTCGCGACGGCCGAAGTCCTGAAGGTGGGCGAAGGCGCAGGCTCCGGGATCGGCCACATCCTGGCCGCCGGGGCGATCGGCGCCCTTTTCAAACTCGGAGAGACCGGGCTGCGGCTCTGGAGCGGCGTCGTGGAAGGAGCCGCCTACGCGGGTGGAACGGTTCTCTACGTGGGAAGCAACCTCTCCCCCGCCTTGATCGGCGTGGGGTACATCGTCGGACGGAACATCGCCGCTCTGGTCTTCATCGGCGGCGCCCTCAACTGGTTTGTGGCAATCCCGCTGCTGGCGCTGCTGGAACCGGTCGCAATGGACCAGCCGCCGGCCGCGGCGGCCGGCGCGCTGTGGTCCACCCAGACCCGTTACATCGGAGTGGGCGCCATGGTCGTTGGGGGATTGTGGGCTCTGGTCCGCATGCGGCGGAGCCTCATCCTCGGAATTCGCTCCGGCGCTGAAGCCTACCGCAAGGCCCGCCGGGCAGGTTCCGGGAGCACGCTCCGCACCGAGCGGGACATCCCGATGCAGTGGATCGGGGCCGCAGCGGCGGCCTCGGTCGTCCCTCTCTATTTCATCTTCCATCACATCACCGGCGCGCCGGGAGTCGCTGCCGTGATGGCTGCCGTGATGCTGGTGGCTGGTTTTCTCTTTTCGGCCGTAGCCGCCTACATGGGAGGTCTGGTCGGTTCTTCGAACAATCCCATTTCGGGCGTCACGATCGCCACCATCCTGACCTCGGCGCTGCTGCTATTGGCCTTGCTCGGATCAGAGAGTCCGATCGGGCCGGCTGCGGCAATCCTGATCGGGTCCGTGGTCTGCTGCGCGGCTGCCATGTCCGGCGACACTCTCCAGGACCTCAAAGCGGGATATCTCGTAGGCGCAACACCTTATAAGCAGCAGATCGTTCAGGGCGTCGGCGTGGTCTCCGCAGCCGTCGTGATCGCGCCCACGCTCACGCTGCTCCTGGAGGCCTACGGAATTGGCGTCCCGACCGAGACGCATCCCGACCCCCTGGCTGCGCCGCAGGCGACGCTGATGGCCTCGGTGGCGCGCGGGGTCTTCCTGGGCGGGCTGCCTGGGCTGATGATCGGCATCGGCATGGCGGTGGCGCTGGCGGTGATTCTGCTCGACGTTTTCCTGGAGCGCCGCGGGAGCGCCTTCCGAACGCCCGTGCTGGCGCTGGCCGTCGGAATCTATCTTCCTCTGGAACTGACGGTGCCGATCTTCGCCGGGGGCCTGATCGCCCACCACGCCGGGCGAACCCGCGGGAACGAGACCGACTCCGGAGTTCTTTTCGCTGCGGGACTGATCACGGGCGAGGCCCTGATCGGCATCGCGATGGCGGTCCCGATCGTGGTCCTTGGACGGGCTGACGCGCTGGCCTTCTGGGGTATCCAGGAAAGCAGCATCCCAGGCGTCGCCCTGCTGGGCGTGGTCGGATTCCTGCTCTATCGGGCCGGCAGGGGAGCGCGCGGCTGAGTTGACCTGCCGCAGCGCCTGCTCCGGAGACCTCACCGTGTCGGTTCATTCGTCGCGCCGGGCGACGGTATCCAACCGACAGACGCATCCCGGAGATGAAATTTCGCTTGACCGCGCGACGGGCGGGGCATAGAATTATGGCCACGGGCGGCGAGCAGCCGCAGGTGCATTTGCTCGCAGAACGACAGGGAGAGCGCACTACGATGAGATTACGGCTCCTGACCTGGATTGCATTAGCAGTTTTCGGTGGGGGATACGTACATCCCATCGCCGTCTCCGCTCAAGAAACACCCCCGCAGCAGGCTTTGCTCAACCGGTACTGCGTTACCTGCCACAATGAAAGGCTGCAAACCGCAAACCTGCTGCTGGATCAGGCGGACCTGGGAAACGCGGGCGCGCAAGCAGAGACCTGGGAAAAAGTGGTGCGCAAGCTGCGAGGCCGCGCCATGCCGCCACCGGGCGTTCCGCGGCCGGATGAGGCCGGGTACGATTCACTCGTTACCTACCTGGAGACGGCACTGGACCGGGCTGCGGCGGCAACTCCGAATCCCGGCAGGACAGTGGATTTCCACCGACTGAATCGTTCCGAATACACCAATGCCGTTCGCGACCTGCTGGCCGTGGAGATTGACGGGGCCGCGATGCTTCCCGACGATGACGCGGGCTACGGATTCGACAACGTGGGCGACGCGCTGTCGGTCTCGCCACTGCTGATGGAGCGATATCTGGCGGTGGCGGAGCGAATCAGTCAACTGGCGGTGGGCGACCCGCAAATGGGCGTGGACAGCGAAACATACAACATACCGGACACGTTCATGCAGGATGACCGGATGGGCAAGGACATGCCGCTGGGCGCGCGCGGCGGGTTTGCCGTTCAGCACAATTTTTCGCTGGACGGCGAGTATGCCATCAGCATTCAGTTACAGAGAAACACGGATGGATATATCCCCGGTCTGCTGGATCGGGCGCATCCGCTGGAAGTGCGGGTGGATGGAAAGAGAGTCGCGCAGTTTTCGGTGGGCGGAGAGCGCTACGGGGCGACCGGACCGATCCACTCCCGCATCGGGGGGCAATATCGGTTCCATCCTGAGCAAATGGCGTATGAGGTCGTCGAGGCGGATGCCGGACTGGAGGTGCGGTTTCCGGCCAAGGCCGGCAATCACCTGGTGCAGGTGTTTTTCCTGAAGAGAAATATTTCGGGCGAGGGGCTGCTGGAATATTTCCCGGTGCGACCGATGGCGGCGGACTTGAATGATTTCAAGGGGGGCGAGCCGCGGGTCAAGATGTTTACGGTCTCCGGGCCGTTCGACCCGACAGGTCCGGGGGAGACGCTCAGCCGCCAGAGAATCTTCGTTTGCCATCCAGGCAGCGATAGCGCGGCGACGGGGCAGGACGGCAGCGGCAGCGAGGCCAGTCAGGAGGAGTTGGCCTGCGCAGAGGAAATTATCGAAAGACTGGCGCGCCGGGCGTACCGTCGGCCCGTGGGCGACCGGGACATTCAGCCTTTGCTCAGGCTCTATTCACTCGGCCACGCGGACGGAGGGTTTGAGATGGGCGTGCAGCGGGCGCTGCAGGGGATGCTGGTCAGCCCGCAGTTCCTGTTCCGGACCGAGCGCGATCCACAGGGAGCGTCCCCGGGCACGCCGTACGAGGTGAGCGATTTGGATCTGGCCTCGCGTCTCTCCTTTTTCCTGTGGAGCAGCATTCCCGACGAAGAACTTCTGGAGGCGGCTGAAAGCGGCAAGCTCAGAGATCCCGTGGTTCTGGAGCGGCAAGTCCGGCGGATGCTGGCGGACCCGAAGTCCGAGACGCTCATATCCAATTTCGCGGCACAGTGGCTGTACCTGCGCAATCTGAATCACCACTTCCCGGACGGGCGCGTCTTTCCCGATTTTGACGACGAACTGCGCCAAGCCTTCCAGCAGGAAACGGAACTGTTCCTGAAGAGCATGCTGCGAGAAGACCGGCCCGCGATGGAACTCCTGGATGCGGACTACACGTTCGTCAACGAGCGTCTGGCCCTGCATTACGGTATTCCCAATATCTACGGCAGCAACTTCCGGCGGTTATCGGTCAGCGATGAAAACCGGCGCGGATTACTGGGGCAGGGCAGCATCCTGACGTTGACTTCGCGTCCCAATCGAACCTCTCCTGTTCTGCGCGGCAAATGGGTGCTGAACAATCTGTTCGGCATCCCGCCCCCGCCCCCGCCGCCGGACATCCCGGCTCTCCCCGAGAATTCCCGGGGCGCCCAGCCAACCACGGTGCGGCAGCGGATGGAGGCGCATCGCGTCAGTCCCGTATGCGCCAGTTGCCACGGGCAGATGGACCCGATCGGGTTTGCGCTGGAAAACTTCGACGCCACGGGGCGATGGCGGGAGAAGGACGGGGGAGCGCCGATCGACGCATCGGGCACTCTGCCGAACGGCTCGAAGTTCCTGGGACCCAGCGAACTGCGAACGGTGCTTCTGAGCCGACCGGAACCATTCGTTCACAACCTTACGGAAAAACTTCTGACCTATGCCCTGGGTCGAGGAGTCCAGCATTACGACCAGCCGGCGATCCGCGGCATCCTGCGGGATGCCGTTACGGACGAGTACCGTTGGTCGTCGCTGATAGTGGGCATCGTAAAGAGCACGCCATTTCAAATGAGGAGGTCGCGACCGCTATGATGATATTCAAGAAAGCGATTCCACGACGGACATTTTTGCGCGGAATAGGAGGAGCGCTGGCACTGCCGCTGCTGGATGGGATGGTTCCGGCCTTCGCGGCTTCCGGGGACGTTGCCGGACAGACGCCGCTACGGGTGGCGTTTTTCTACGGGCCCAACGGAAGAATCATGAACAAGTGGCTCCCAAAAACGGAGGGGGCCGGTTATGAAATGACCCCGACGTTGGAACCGCTGGCAGCTTTCCGCGACCAGATGATGATTGTGAGCGGGCTGAATATCAAGGCCGCCGACATGCGTCCCGGCGAGGACGGCTCCGGGCACGCCCGATCCAGCGCGGCGTATCTCACCGGCATCCATCCGAAACCCAATGGCAGCCTGGGGGCCTCGGCCGACCAGGTCATAGCGAGGGAGTTCGGCAATCATACGCAGCTTGGATCGCTGGAGCTCGGAATGGAAGCACCGGACCTGGACGGCAGGGCGGACGGCTCGTATCAAGAATCCTACACCAACACGATCTCCTGGCGAACAGGCACTCAGCCGCTTCCGATCGAGACCAATCCTCGAAAGGTTTTCGACCGCCTGCTCGGTAACAGCCGCAGCACCGATCCGGAAGTGCGGCTTCGCAATATTCAGATGAACCGCAGCATTCTGGATTTCATCCGCGACGAGACGGCGCGGCTTTCCGCGGAATTGGGTTCGTCAGACAAGCGAAAGCTGAGTGAATATCTGGATTCGGTCCGCGATATCGAACGGCGCATTCAGTTGGCCGAACAGCAGGTTTCGCGGGAGCTCCCGGAGATCGAACGGCCAGACGGCCTCCCCACCACTTATTCCGAAAAGGCAAAGCTGCTTTTCGATCTGCAGGTATTGGCCTTTCAGACGGACCTGACCCGGATGATCACCTTCATGTTCGGGCTCGAGTCGGGCGAAGGGGACTATCGCGAACTGGGCCTCTCGGAAGGACACCACGCCCTGTCGCACCACAGCAACTACGCCGAACCGATCGCTTCCTGCGAGAGGATCGACCATTTCCATTCCGAGCTGTTCGCCTACTATCTGGAGAAACTGCGCCTGGCCTCGGATGGAGACGGTTCGCTGCTGGACCACACGCTCCTGGTCAGCGGTTGCGGCCTGAACGATGGGATGATGCATACGCACAATGACGTACCGATCCTGGTATTGGGCGCGAAGGGGAAGATCCGTGCCGGACACCACGTCCGGTATGAGGGGTTGCCGCTATCGAACCTCTGGCTGACCGTGTTTGACATGGCCGGCGTGCCCGAGGACGGGTATCGGGATAGCGAGGATAGCGACGCAACGGGCAAGCTGGAAGGAATTGTGGCCTAGCAGGCGCTACAACAAAAGCTCAGTAAGGAGCGCACCGGAGAAGCGACTATGATGAGCATCAAGAGAATTACCGGTCTGTGCCGGGTGAGCATTATTGCACTGCTGGTCCTGGGAAGCTTCTCCGTAACCGGGCGGTCGCAGAGCCTGGTAGAGGCGGTCAAGAACCAGAACCAGACGGCGGTCGCGTCTCTCATCGAACAGGGCGTCGACGTCAATGAGGCGGAGGGAGACGGCACGACCGCGCTGATCTGGGCGGTTCATGGGAGCGACGTGGAAACCGCCGACCTGCTGATCGGCTCCGGAGCAGACGTGAACCTGGCGAATGATTACGGACACACTGCCCTTTCGCAGGCGTGCACCAACGGCAATTCCATTCTGGCGCAGAAACTGCTGGATGCGGGCGCAAATCCGAATAGCGTTCTTTGGACTGGAGAGACGGTTTTGATGACCTGCTCCCATACGGGAGCTGCGGGTGGAGTCCAAGCCCTGCTGCAACATGGAGCAGACCTCCACGCAGCGGAGCAGGAGCGTGGGCAGACGGCTCTGATGTGGGCCGCAGCGCAGGGACATCCGAACGTCATCCGGGTTTTGCTGGAGCACGGGGCGGACCTCCATGCCCGGTCTCGCACGGTGGACCTGTACGAACCGCTGATAGCGGTTACCTACAGCAAGAATGTTTACCTGCCCGAGGTAAAAGGAGGATTCACCCCGCTGATGTTCGCGGCCCAGTCGGGCGACCTGGAATCGGTGCAGGCGCTGGTGGAGGCGGGCGCAGATGTGAATGATGCCACACCCGATGATGGCAGCGCGCTGGTGCTGGCTGCCACCAACGGTCATGAAGAGGTGGGGCTATATCTGCTGGAAAAGGGTGCGGACCCCAATGCCGCCGACGGCTACGGGATGACTGCTTTGCACTGGACGATGCAACAGGGAATCGCGTTTATTTACAGCAGGCCTTCTCGAACAGACCGGTTCTGGAATCACCGCAACTCGCCCGAGCTTGCCAAAGCGCTCTTGGTCCGGGGAGCGGACCCCAACGCGCGAATCGCGAAGGACTTTCTGCCCTGGGATATTCACCGCTATGCCCGAACGCTGGGCAACGAACTGCCGCAGGCTGATTTTGCCGGAGCGACGCCGTTTCTGTTGGCGGCTGCTTCCGGGGATGCCGACACAATGCGTTTCATGCTGGAGGCCAAGGCAAGTCCGGGGATAGCCACGCTGGAGGGGCTGACGCCGCTGATGGTGGCGGCGGGCGTGGGGCGCGAACGGAACGCGGCGACGGACGAGGAACGAGAGGGCTATCTGGAAGCTCTCAAGCTGGCGCTGGACCTGGGCGGTGATGTAAACGCCAAAGGTCCCGGTGGCCGGGCGGCGGTGCATGGAGCGGCGATTCTAGGAGAAACCGGAGTGCTGCGGATTCTGGCCGAAAACGGTGCTGACCTGGAGGCCGAGGACCAGTACGGCCAGACTCCGATGTCCATCGCACTGGGCGACCCGGGTCAGTTCTCCTACAAGCCGCTTCCCGGCGGCGAAACTGACCGCAGATTCCGCGAACTCGCCCCTCTGGAAGAGATCGCCGACTTTCTGCTCGAGTTGGGCGCCACCCCCTATACGGGCCCCGTGGCGGATCGTTCCGGGCAATAGACCAGTTCACTCTCGCAAGCGGCCGGAACCTTCAGACCTTGATTGGATTCGGATCTCACAGATTCGGGGCTGTATTCCCACATCTGAAGCGGCAGAGTCGAGCACATCTCATTGGCTAAAATCAGGCTGAGTATTTGAATAACTGCGGAAGCCTTTCGGCTGTCCCCGGTTGGCAATCCCAGGCGTGATCGCTTGACTGACAGGGAGCGGAAATGTTGAAAAGAGACTGGTGCATAAAATCGCTTGTGGGGCTGCTCTTCGTGGCGGCTCTAGCAGTACAGAATATCCAGCCCATCAGGGCACAGACGGGGCCTGCTACAGCTACGATCATCCTGCACCACGGGAATCTTTTGACGGTGGACGAGGATTTTTCCGTTGCGGAAGCTGTTGCTGTTGCCGGGAACAGAATCATTGCCGTCGGCACGAACGAGGAAGTCCTCCCCCTTGCCGGGCCAGATACCATCCTGTTGGATCTCAAAGGCCGTACGGTAGTTCCCGGCATGATCGATACCCATATCAACAACTGGAATGATCCAGGTCCGTACCGGGCGCCGTTGCCCGCAGACGATTACTGGGATATGCATCTGGATTGGCGCGCTGTTGTGAGCAAAGAGGATGTGCTGGCACAGATCCGGCAACTGATAGAGAGGCACAACCCCCCTGCCGGGCGCTGGCTGCTGTTCCACAATGAACCTCGCTCCGTGGCGCATAACAAGATTCTGCTGGACGATATGGATCGTTATGACCTGGATGAAGTCATACCAGACAACCCCGCCGTTCTGACAATGGGCCTGCCGGCAGAGAACATGATCTTTGTGAACAGCAAGGCGATCGATCAGGTGTGGGGAGATTACGGAGATTTCATCGGTAGGTATGGACGGTACTGGCTGGGCAACGATGGCCAGCCGGATGGGCACCTGGAAGCGCCTGCGACCCGTATCATCCTGAATCGCTACTTGCCTCGTGCTACGCCGGAGGTGATGGCTCCCGGATACAGGAAGGTTATGGAGGAGCTGAACGCACAGGGGATCACGACCATCTCCAACAAAATGCTGCTGCATGGAATCGAAGCCTACAGGCAACTGGAGAGAAGCGGGGAGCAGACGGTCCGGCTTGCCTATGGACTGGGGTGGGAGTATTTCGGCAACATCACCGATCCGAAGGAACTCGAGCAATTTCAGGGCCAGATCGGTTCCGGCACGGACATGATTTGGATGAACTCCGTTGCACCGTCATCGATCGACGGCAGCGGCACGCGAGCCTGCACGAACCAAAAGCGATCCGAAGCCTACGGGGAACTCAACACCTGGTTCCCCACCGGCCAGTGCCTCACCGACGATGAGTACCGGGGCGGTAGCGGACGAGCGGCTCCGATCAGCGGGAACTACTTCGAGGAATGGATCATGGCGATGGGAGACTACGGTCTGCGGCTGGCCAATGACCATGTGGCCGGAGACCGGACGGTAGCCAACCTGCTAACGATGATCGAAGAGATTCAGCAGCAACATGGGCCCGATGCGACGCGTGACTGGGCATTTGATCACTGCACCTTTATGAACCCGGACGACATCGGGCGGGCGGTCCGTCTCGGAGTATCTTTCAGTTGCGCTCCCAAGTACATTCTGGGAGGCGCATCGGCTTCGCTGGCCTACGGCAACGAGATGGCGAACACGTTTATCGTCCCGATCAAGAGCATGATCGAGGCGGGGGCGAAGGTGGCCTATGAATCCGGAACGGGCGCCTATATCTGGGCGGACCTGCAGTTGATGATTACTCGCCAGGATGCACAAGGGAGGGTCTGGGGGCCGCAAGAGCGGGTTGACCGGGCGACGGCGCTCCGAACGGCTACTCAATGGGCGGCCGACTATGTCCTCAAAGGAGACCGGCTCGGTTCGATAACCGTCGGGAAATTGGCCGACATGGTCGTGCTGGACAAAGATTATATGGCGATTCCCGAAGAGGCGCTGGGCGGGATCAAGCCGCTGATGACGATGGTGGATGGGCGGATCGTATTCGTCCACAACGATTTCTCGGCCGAGTACAATCTTCGGCCGGAAGGCGCCGTCATCAGTACCTATGAGGACCTGACGGAACGGCGCGGCGGCGCGTCTGCGCGCTCCGGCGAGGGTCTGCGCTGATTGCAAGAATAGAAACAGCTTTCTTCTGCCTCTTTTGCCTCTTTTCAAGCCGCGCGCCGCTGCTAGTAGTTCGCCTGCGGTCCGCCCAACTCCACGGCAGCGCCCTGGGTCTCCATACCTAGTTCCCTTGCCAGGGAGGGAACCAGATGCACCACCTTGTCGCCCACCGAAGTCATTAGAATACGGATATTCTGAATATCTTCTTCCGGTATGGTGAGGTAATCGCGGTCCAGGACCAAGTAATCCGCGAACTTTCCGGGCTCGAGCGATCCCAGAACGTCCTCCTTCAATACATAATAAGCGCCGAAGATGGTTCCCACCTTCAGGGCCTGTTCGCGGGAGACACGCTCGTCCGGCAGATAAACCTCGCCGTCCTGCGCCAGCCGTGAAATGGACCAGTACATGTCGTCGAAGACCGTTTCGGCGTCGGGGCTGGCCTCATAGGGCTTGTCCATCTCCATGCCGGTTCGTATGCCGGCCCTCAGAATGCTTTGGCGGGGGACAACCATCTTCAAGGCGGACTCTCCGTAATCGCGCATCCAGCGGGGGGAATCTTGATAAGATAAAGAGGCTGCTACCGCCCACGGTCATTCCCAGTGAGGCCATGATAGGAACCTGGTCGGGCCGCGGCCAACCCTGCATGTGATCCGCCGTGTGGCGCTTGGAACGAACCTGCTCCATCGTTAAACCACCTTCGCGGCTGGCCTGAGTAATGAGCTGAAGAATGTAGTCGATCTCCACATCTCCAAACTGGTGCGATCCGATCAGCCGCCCACCATCCCTGACAACCTTGAATAAGGCGTTCCAGATAGGACCACCGGGTCTGTACTCTCCCACACACCCGCCGCCGGCCATCACCAGGTTGACATCGGTCGGGCGGTTTGGCAGTGGTATCAGGGAAACGCACCGTCCGGCAGTCTCGCCGGTGCCGAAATACCACATCCAGTCGGTTCCGGTACCCTGGCGGGTCGCCAGATCAGCGACAAAGAACGGGTCTTCAAACGTGTTCTCCCAGTAATAGTTCGGCGTGGCTCCATAGCCCCAGGCGATTCTGGCATCCAGGCGGCCTTCCTGATCGAGCTGCCGGTAGCTCTTGATAATGACCGGATGATGGTAGAGAAAACCACCAAAAGTAGTCTGTCCCAGGGCCGCCCACCAGGAGATGTCCAGCCGCAATCCTTCTTTCAAGTTTTCCGGAGGAGTAATGATCTCGCGTTCAATGATCCTGGTGGCGGGGATGCCGCCGATGTTCCGGCCGGCCTTGGCCGTGGCAATCATGTTCTGGGCAAAAACGTGAACTGGAGCCTCTTCTTCCACCACCTCGATCCCTCTCTGGTTCAGCATGGCGGCATTGGACTGCGACAGCACCATGGGACGCGACCGAACCAGGAAAGGATTCTCCGGCGCAATCTGGTCCAGCATCTCCTTCGTGATCCGATTGCCCGGCCAGTCCATCAAATAGGGGTCATCCGGGCTGGCCTCGATATCCCACAGAAACAGAATCTTGACCCATTGGCCGGGCCTTGCCGCTGCCACTGCCTCCCGCGCCACCTCCGGGAATCTCTCCATCTGCTCCTGCGGCGTGCCATAGAGGAACCGCTGCACGACGAGCTCATCCGGGAGCACCTCTCGCATGATGTGCGGCGAGCTGTGCACCCAGTCCTGGGGATGGTTATGCACTCCGACGATGCCGGGAACCACAGTGCGTCCCTGCAGGTCTATCTTGCGGGTCTGTGGGCCTGCCAGTGCCAGCATCTCGGAGTCGGTCCCCGTGGCCAGGATCTTGCCATCCCGGATGGCCATCGCCTGCACGATGTCACCGATGTTCGACGTCAGTGAATCGTCGTTGACGGTAATGATCCTGGCGTTGTGCACGATCGTCTGCGGGTAACCCAGTATGGCTGCAATGTTGCTTTCCTGGCTCCAGCCTGTCGCCACAAAGGTCAGCAGGCAGAACAACAGGGCAGTTGTTTTCTGCATGGTCTTCCTCCTTCCAGATACTGATCGCCACCTGAGGAATGCTCCGGCGACCCCAAACATTTCATCTACCTACTTCGAACACTATTCTAACAGTTATGGGCACGGGCTGGCGGGGTACACGAACAGCGGGTCCGGGCGGAAAGGGCTAAACGGGCCAGTAAGAGCCTACACGGGTTGTCGCCGAAGACGAATGACCGTACCGGGTGTTCCAGAGACTGAATTGAGTTGCGTAGTGCCTTTGCCACTTGCTGATGATACGCTACCTTGTACTCGGCCAGTGGCCACTTTTTCGCTACAATCTAACAGATGTCTTCCAAGACTTGGCACAGCTTCTACGACCCCGGCGTTCCGCCGGTCCTCGAGTTCGAGGACATCACGCTGCCCGGCTTCCTCGATAGGAGTGCCTCTGAGTATCCGGACGCGACGGCGCTGATCTTCCTCAATCGGAAGATGACGTACCGGGAGCTCCAGGCGGACGTGGATCGGTTCGCCACGGCACTCGCGAAGCTGGGAGTTAGGCCGGGCACCCGCGTGGCCGTGCAACTGCCGAACCTCCCGCAGACGATGATTGCCTTCTACGCCGCGCTGTCGCTTGGCGCCACCGTGGTGATGACCAACCCGCTCTACGTCGAGCGGGAGATCGAGCACCAGTGGAACGACGCCGGGTGCAAGGTGGCGGTCGTCGCCGACTTCCTGTTCGACCGGCGCATCGCGCACATCCGCGAGAAGCTGGCGGTCGAGCACTACATCATCGCCTCGATCCCCGACTTCCTCCGATTCCCGCTGAACCTGCTGGCGCCGCTCCGGCTGCGGCGTGCCGATCCACCGCTGATCGCGTCGGTCGAGCCCGGCCCGGGCGTGCACCGGATGCGGACCCTCATGAAGCAGACGGCGCCGGATCGCCCGCGCCCGCCGATCGCGATGGACGACATCGCGTTGCTGCAGTACACGGGCGGCACGACGGGCGTGGCCAAGGGGGCGATGCTGACGCACCGGAACCTGTCGTGCAACGTCCAGCAGGTGATCTCCTGGTTTGTGGACGTGCGGCGGGGCGGGGAGGTCATGATGGGGGTCCTCCCGTTCTTTCACGTGTTCGGCCTGACGGTGGCCATGGCCTTCCCCATCAGTGTTGCCGGAGCAGTCGTGCTCATGCCGAACCCGCGGGACGTGCCGCAGCTCATCTCCAGTATCTCCAAGCACCGCGTCACGCTGTTTCCGGCCGTTCCGGCGATGTTCAACGCCATCGTCAACGCCAAGGGCATCGAGAAGCTGGATCTCACGAGCGTCCGGTCGTGCTTTTCCGGCTCGGCGCCGCTGCCGCCCGACATCCTGCAGCGCTTCGAGAAAATGACCGGCGGCAAGATCGTCGAGGGCTACGGCCTGACGGAGACCTCTCCGGTCACGCACGCCAATCCGCTCGACGGGCTGCGCAAGATCGGCAGCATTGGTGTGCCACTCCCCAACACTGACATGAAGGTCGTCAGCCTGGACGACGGGACGACGGAGGTGGGAGTCGGGGAACAGGGGGAACTGCTGTTGAAGGGGCCGCAGGTAATGCGCGGCTACTGGAATGCGTCGGAGCAGACCGCCGCCGCCTTCACCGACGGCTGGTTCCGCACGGGCGACATCGCCGCGGTCGACACCGACGGCTACACCTTCATCGTCGGCCGGAAGAAGGACATGATCATCGCCGGAGGCTACAACATCTATCCGGACGAGATCGACGCCGTGTTGGTGGCGCATCCCGCCGTGCTCGAGGCGGCGACAGTCGGCATACCCGATCCCAAGCGGGGCGAGACGGTCAAGTCATTCGTCGTGCTGCGCCCCGGCCAGCGCGCAACGGCGAACGAGCTGACCGAGTACTGCCGCCGCGAGCTCGCAGCCTACAAAGTGCCCCGCCTCATTGCATTTCTCGATGAACTTCCCAAGAGCAGCACCCTGAAGATTCTCCGCCGGGAACTGCGAGACCACGGATGACCGAATAGATGGAGGAGGGGTGTTTTTTCAGGCCCTGATGCCGAAGAAACATAAGTAACTCCCAATGCCGTCCGAAGTGAGGGGCAAGATCATTGCGCATATCACACGCCAGACTTGCCCGCGCCTCTTAGCGAAGAGGGGAGTAAATGTTCCGGATCAGAGTCCGTTGAGAAAAGGGTAGATAAGCCAATCCGGCTGTAGCCGCTAGCGCCAGGCCAATCCCAATACTTAGCCCAGCCAACAGTGGAGATGCGGCCCAGAGACTATCGAGGAAGAGCAGGGCCGGGAAGAGCCGCTGAAACTGCCGGCCTGCGGTCGGATGTGCCAATCCCACCGACGACACAAGGTACAAACGCACCGCAATACCGCACATCGCGGTGATGACAATCAGCGATAGAATCTGGTTCGGCACAGCCGCCTCGAAAAATCCACTGAGGATTTCTCCCAAGTGCTCGATGTAGTAGAGCGTCGAGCAGTACAAGGCCAGATATCCCACTTGGATCACAACGAATAGAACACGTGAGATGCCGGCAGACAACAAGGCAGTTTCAGCTTCGCCGGAACCCATCGGCGTAAGCGGTGGCCCCAGGTTGCTATCGGCTCTGGGCGGGTCCTTCGTTTGCTCGCTCGCGACTGGATCTACCGAAGGGCCTGTGTCAGCCAAGGCGTTCGGGGAGACACGTTCTACCGATCCGATGAAGCGATAGCCTTTGCGGGGTAACGTTTCGAGCAAGCGCGGATGTTCGGCGTCATCGTCCAAGACCGTCCGGATCTTCTTGACCGCTGTGTTGATGGCATGATCGAACTCGACAAACTGGTCTTCTCCCCAAAGCTCCTCTCGAATTTCCGCACGCGTCACTAGTTTGCCCGCGCGTCTGACCAGAAGGACAAGCAGTTTGGCTGGTTGATCCTGTAGCCGCAGGCGCCGTCCGCTCTTGCTGAGTTCGCCTGTTTCTAGATCGAGTTCGAAAGAATCGAAGCGGAAATGCCCGGGTTGTTCATTCTGATCCATTTCGCTTCATGCACGATAGAGCTCGAACCAGTGAACTCCTTAATAGCACACCGTTCTGCAGGAGACAACAAAGCAAATGAAGCCAGTTAGTTAGCTGTTTAGAAACAATTCATAGAGGATCCATGCCGAGTCCATCAAGAATCGGCCCCGAGTGCATTGAGGCTTGAACTTCCCTGAGGCAGGATGGTCGCTGGATGGAGTCCATCAAGGAGACGGACCTTGAATCGGGGAACGATTTGCCCCAGGGAGGCGCTTTTATGAGTCTTTCGATCTCAATGCCGGGCCGGAACCCGGACATGACGCGTCAGCACGGAAGTCTGCTGGCGGGCATAGAAAAACGATGCCTTGTGTGGCTGGCCAAGCGCCTGCCGTGGTGGGTCCAACCGGACCACCTCACACTGCTTGCTTTGGCGTCGACGTTCATGGGCGGTGTGTCATATGCGGCAGTGCAATGGTGGCCGCCCGCTCTTCTGGTAGTGAACGTCTGGCTAGTCATTAACTGGTTCGGAGACAGCCTGGATGGAACACTGGCTCGAGTTCGAAGCCGGGAGCGTCCCCGCTACGGCTTCTATGTCGATCACATGAGTGATTCCTTCGGTGTCCTTTTCTTGCTGGGAGGCTTGGCTCTGTCCGGCTATATGCAGCCAGGAGTTGCCTTAGCCCTGCTCATCATCTATCTGCTGCTCTCGATCAATCTATACTTGGCGGCATATTCTCTGGGCATCTTTCAGCTTTCATTTTGGCTATTCGGCCCTACGGAACTGAGGATCCTGCTCGGTGTTGGGAACCTCGTGGCATGGCTGCGGCCCACAGTACGTGTCCTTGGTATCGAACAGTCCTTTTTCGATGTAGCGGGCTTGGCCGCGAGTGCCGTAATGGCGTTGGTGCTGGTGGGCTCAGTCGCACGGAACACCTTGGCATTGTACCGGAGAGAAAGAGTGTGATGCGCTGGCTAAAGTTCAGTGCTGTCGGTGCGATGGGTATGACAGTTCAGATCGCCATGCTTGCTGTTGGCGTTCATCTACTGGATTTGCACTACCTCCTGGCAACATTGCTTTCGGTGGAGACGGCGCTGCTACACAACTTCGTTTGGCACGTGACTTGGACCTGGCCCGCACACACCGGCCTGCACCGGTGGCTGCTCGATTCCCTGTTGCGCTTTCAATTGATCACGGGAACCGTCTCCATAGCTGGTAATACTGGGCTCATGTGGATTCTCGTCGGAACGGCACAACTGGGACCGGTCCTCGCCAATCTGCTGTGTATCGGAGCATGTTCATTCCTGAACTTTGTTGCGTGCGACCGTTTCGTGTTTGCTCCTTTGTCCGTGGCTCCCCGTTCGCTGACGCCACATGGAAACGCACGAACGGGTCTATTGAAATAGGAGAAATCCTCATGTCCCGGTTTCGTATGAGATCGAAACACTTATACCTCTGTATCTGTGCGTCCGTCACCGTTGGATTTGTGGCGCAGTTACAGGCGGAGGAGCTGCGGAGTGAAACAATCCATGCTTGGGACGAATACGTCCTTCTGACTGAGAAACGGATCAGTAAAGAACTCTACTCGGGTGAGGGTTTCCTGGTGCAGGACTTTCAAGAACCCGGAGAGGCCCAAGCGGATCGCGAATTGGTTTTGTCAGGCCGGATTCTGATCCGGAAAATGAAGACGAAGACGCCCGCCGGAAAAGACATTAAAGTCCCGGGCGGCTTGATCCACCATTGGAGAGGAAGCGTGTTCATTCCGGGAGTCACGCTCGACGGCGTTCTTGAGGCCGTTCAGAACTTCGATGACGAAGATTATGAGCAAGAAGACGTTCTCGAATCGAGAGTCCTCAAACGAGATGGGGATTCCCTCCACATCTTTCTCAAACTGGTGCGCTCAATAATTATCACGGTGACCTACAACACGGAACACCTCGCCCTCTACTGGCGGCATGCCACAGGGCAGGCGTCAAGCCGCTCCATCTCCACCAAGATCGCCGAACTGATCTCTGCCGGAACGCCAAACGAGCGCGAGAAGCTGCCGGGCAGGGATCGCGGATTCTTGTGGCGCCTGAACTCCTACTGGCGTTATCAGGAAGTGGAAGGTGGTGTAGTGGTCGAGTGCGAAGCACTGACGTTGAGTCGTTCGATTCCTGCTCTCATTTCGCTGTTCGTGCATCCCCTGATGGAAGGCGTGGCGAAGGAGTCGATGAACCGCACACTTGTATCGATGAGGGAAAGACTGATAGCCCAACTTTCAATTCAGTGACAAACTGAAGCGTTTAGCGCGGCGGCGGGATCTATGTCGGTGAGGGATGAGGATGAGCCGCCTGATTTCTTGACCTTGCTTTCTAAAAGCGAGTCCAGGTGCAATACTAGGAATTTGGGTTCAGGAAGGAGGCAGGGAATGAGCTCACGTCCGATATTAGTCCCTTCGGGAAGGCGCTCGAACCGCCGTCGTTGGGACGGTCGTTTAGCATTCAGTGACGTTGACGGCCAAGCCTCCCAAAGAGGTCTCCTTGTAGATGCTTTGCATATCCCGTCCGGTCTGGCGCATGGTCGCGATCACCTGATCCAGAGAAACAAGGTGCGTACCGTCTCCACGCAGTGCCATACGAGCGGCGTTGACGGCCTGGACCGAGCCCATCGCATTGCGCTCGATACAGGGAATCTGCACCAGTCCCTTGACTGGATCACAGGTTAAGCCCAGGTTGTGTTCCATGCCGATCTCGGCAGCGTTTTCGATCTGCAGACTGCTTCCTCCCAGTGCTGCGGTCAGACCGGCCGCCGCCATCGAGCAGGCGACCCCCACCTCTCCCTGGCAACCCATCTCAGCCCCCGAGATGGAAGCATTCTTCTTGTAGAGGATGGCGATGGCTCCAGCCGTCAGCAGATAGCGAATGATCCCCTGGGTGTTGGCGCCCTCGCAGAACTTGAGGTAGTAGTGTCCGACCGCGGGGATGATCCCGGCGGCGCCGTTGGTCGGGGCGGTCACCATCCGCCCCCCAGCGGCGTTCTCCTCGTTGACGGCCAGGGCATAGGCGCTCACCCACTCCAAAACATTGTTCTGACCAGGTTCGTCCAGCAGGTCGCGATAGAGTTTCGGAGCCCGTCGTTCGAGGTTCAGTCCGCCCGGAAGGACTCCCTCGGCGGCAAACCCCCGTTGCACGCATTCCTCCATGACCTCCCAGATCTCCAGCAGCCCCGCCCTCACTTCCTTGCGGGATCGCCAGGTTTCCTCATTGTGGAGCATCAGTCCATCGATCGAACCACCGGCCCGTTCAGCCATTTGGAGCAATTCCGCCCCGGTTTCGAATGGATACGGAGCCTCTGGAAGCTCGCTTTCAAAAACCGGGCGGTCAATTTCGTCCCCGCGCAGAATAGAGCCCCCGCCCACGGAATAGTAGTCGCAAGACAGCAATTCCCGATCGGCCATCGCCGTCAGGCGGAGCCCGTTGGCATGGGCCGGGAGGTTCAGCTCGAGATGAAAAACCAGGTCGGTTTCTTCTGTGAAATCAATTTCATGTTCTCCCAGGAGTCGAATCCTTCCGTTGGCTCGAATCCGGTCCACCGTTGACTGGACGCTGTCCGGCTTGACCCGGTCAGGCTCTTCACCCTCGAGTCCCAACATAACCGCACGGTCGGTTCCATGTCCCCGGCCCGTGAGCGCCAGGGATCCGAAAAGTTCGCATTGGACCCGGGCTGTCTCCTGGAGAAGACCGAGTTCCGCCAGCTCCAGTAGAAATGCTCGGGCGGCCCGCATGGGCCCTACCGTATGGGAACTGGAGGGTCCGATGCCAATCCTGAAGATCTCGAAGACGCTAATGGACATCGCGTTTTGGGCTTGATGCCGAAATGGGCAACACGCTGGCGCGATTCATCGGGTTCGCGGTACCCGATGCTGGTCAGCGCCAACAGGTCAAGTATCTCTCCGGACAAGTGTCTGATTCAACCGGCTAAGTAGGAACTCTTTGGAACTCAAAGCATAAGGCTCAGTATACTGGGTCAAAGGCCTGAAATAGCTCAGGGCAAAGAACGCGCTCCTTCGCCGTGCAGTATGTGGACCTCACGGCAAGGTACCCGAGGGAGTGACCGCGCCAGTGGGGAGCACCTGCAAGTACAGGTCATGCCCCGTCGCAGAACCGGCCCGATCGTGCCACCGTGCGAACTAAGGCGGCGGGAAGCTAGTGGATTTGTGAGAAATGACCTGTTGGTGGAGGCGGGGGGAGTTGAACCCCCGTCCGAAAAGGTCCCGAACAAAAAGCCTACATACTTATTCAGTTCGTTAGCGTTCGCCGCCGATCGTATCGAACTGACAACAACAACCGGCAACTAGTCCGGAAGGTCTCGCCGTTCCCTCACGGACCGAAAGAGAACGGCCAGCCTGCATGAATGACGTCGCGTTCGCCCCTACAGGCGAAGGCGGCGCGACGCGCCACTTTTAATTAAGCAGCGAGAGCCAATTCGTTATTGGCAGTTAGTTTTTGGTCCACGCGATTACGGGTGCATGGCCCCCGGTATGCCTTTTCGCCCTGTTCCTTCCCGTCGAATCCTTTTCGCCCCCTTTGGTTTGAGAGTACACCGTTTGGCACTTCCATTATAGCGGATGCTCCGGAACTACAGAAACCGTTTGACACCATTGTGCCGAGGCGTTAATTTTCAAAAGGGTTGTATCCTAATCCGGAAATGGGGCCAGGAATAGTGTCGGCGCATTCGCCGCTCCTGCAATCTCAAGAAGAACTGGCTTATGGCACAGAACGCAGCAGGAGGTTTGGAACGGCTTCTGGAAGATCTGGTCCGGCGGGCCGTGCAGGACGCGATGGCGCAGGCGGGAATTTCGGGCGGAGCGCCGTCCGTCGCCCCTGTTGCTTTGTCATCAGGCGCATCGCAGCTCCCCTTGGTAAACCGTGCCGTTTCGTGCGTTTTGCAACCCATGGAGCAGTCTGAGATCATGGCTGCCGTGCTGCAAAGCGCCTCCGGTTTTGCGGGACGTTGTGCTCTGTTCGTGCGGCGTGGCGATGAATTTACGTTCTTGCGGGGCGAAGGATTTCCCGCGGACGCTGCGACGCAACTGGAGTCGCTCTCCGTTTCCGCCGGCCAGCCGGGCGCTTTCAAGGAGGCTTCGGAGAACCTGCTCGCCGTGTCTGGTATGCGGACCGCCGAGGCCCTGCCGGACGCCCTGGCATCCGTCCTGGCCCGCTCGAACGACGACGCGTTGTTCCTGTTTCCCATTGTCGTGCAAGGGCGAGCTGAGGCGGTCCTCTATGCCGATTCGGGCTCCGACGCCGGTTCGGTAGAGGCTTCGGCGCTTGAGATTCTGGCTCGCGTTACCGGTCTGAGTCTTGAAACCGCCGCTGGTAGGATTGCTGCCAGTGCCGCGCATCCGGTCGTGACGCAAGCCGCGGCAGTTCCTGCTGAACTGCCGGCTGCAGAGCTTGCAGCTCCCGCCGCAGCGTCCGCTCCGGAGCCTGCTGCGCCGGAGCCGGAGGTTCCCCCGCTGCCCCCGCCACCGGCGCCGGAACCGGTTGCCGCTCGGGCTATTGCGCCGCCGCCTGAGCTTGACTCGTTGCCTCCTGGGGACCGGGACAGACACGAAAAGGCCTACCGCTCTGCCCGCGTGGCGGTGCAGGACTTGCTGACCTACCCCCAAAACCGGGAAAAGATCGCGGAGGGCCGGAAGAACAACACTCTGTACCACCTGCTCAAGGAAGAGATTGACAAAAACCGGGAAACGTATCAGACGCGCTACGGCCAGACGGCTGCGCGCTCCTATGATTATCTCCATCTGGAGCTGGTTACCAAGCTGGCGGAAAACAATCCGGAGATGTTAGGACCGGACTATCCGGGCGAGGTGACCGGATAGACTTCGGGCGCATCCGCCCGGCGGCGTCTTGGGGGCCGGGCAGAAGACAATTTTCATTGACACGAGGTCCGACGGTTATGCATTGGCTGGCGATCGCAGGCGTTATCTGGCTGTCGGCGAGTGCGGCATTCGCCGCTGCGCCTTCGCCGCAGGAGGAATTACGCGACAAGAGCAAGGCCCTTTTGGAGAACCCCACTGCGGCGGAACGGCGCTCTCTCCAGCAATTCGCCCGACAGCAAGGAGGCAATCCCACTGGCGCGCTGGCACGCCTGGTCCTGGGCTACTCTGCCTATCAGGAGAAGCAGTATCCACAGGCACGGGAGCAATTCCAGGCCGCCCGCAGCCCGGAGAATCCTTTCCCCGACTATGCCGAATACTACTTGGCCTTGAGCGCCCTCGCCCTGCGGGACCATAGGGCCGTGGTGAACGTCCTGGAAGGATTCCCCCGCCGCTATCCTGCGAGTCCTTTTGTTGCCGGCGCCGTATTGCGGCAGGCCGAAAGCCTCCTGGCGCTGGGCCGGACTGAAGCAGTTCGCTCCCTCCTGGCCTCTCCTCCTGTCAGCGTCCCAGAGCCGCAGGTCGAATGGCTGCTGGCGGAGTCGCACTGGAAAGACGGGAAAGTCCTGGAGGCGGTTCCACATTACCGAAGGATCTACTACTACTTCTCCCAGTCCTCGAAGATGAAGGATGCCGCAAACCGGCTGAATACCGCGAACGCACGGCTGGGAAGCCGCGTTCCAAGCCCCACGTGGCAGTTCCGCGAGGCGCGGGCCGATCGGCTGTTTGAGGCCCGCCAATGGCGGGACGCGCGTCGAGAATACGCAGCCTTGATGAGGTCGGCGCGTAACCAGCCGCGCCAAAGAAGAGACCGTTGGACGCTCCGTCTCGGCGTTAGCCAGTACAACTCGCGAGCGACCTGGCCGTCCCTTGAAACCTTGCTCAAGCTCGAAGTGTCTGAACCGGAATTGGATGCGCGGCGTCTGTATACCCTGGCGGCAGCCTACCGCCGGATTGGCCGGCGGTCCAGCCTGGAAGAATACGTCCAAACGCTGGCGGAAAAGTATCCGCAGTCCAGTTGGTACGAAGAGGCGCTTTTCCTGGCCGGTAACTACTATCGCGTCGTGGACGAGACGGACCGCTCGATGGAATACTACCGGAAGGTGTTTGAGTTGTTTCCGAACAGTGAGCGCGCGCCGGTCACCCACTGGTATGTGGCATGGCAGGCATACCGGGACCGCCGCCTCTCCGAGGCCAAGACTCTGTTCGAGGACCACGTCAAGAGATTTCCCGACAGCCCGCAGGTTTCAGCTGCCTTCTATTGGCTGGGACGGTTGGCGGAACAGGAAGCGCCGCTGGTATCGGCCGCTTTCTATAGGAAGCTGTCGGAAACATTTCCGAATTTCTATTATGGATTGATGGCCCGCGAGCGCCTGGCGCGGATGCCCCCCGAGCTCACCCGAATGCCTGCGTCGACGCAGCCGATCTTCGGTCACATCACCCGGCCGGGCAACGGGGCGGTTCCCGCGGGAAAGCCCTTCAACGCGGACTCCGCGGTTCTCCGGCGCGCCGAGATTTTGGAATCGGCTTGGCTTCTCGATTGGGCGGTAGCCGAACTGACCGGCGCAGAGCGCGGGTCCTCCGAGCCGTTCTGGCTGGGAGAGGCTCTGGCGCGCCTGGAAAAGCAGCGCGGCCGCCACCACGTGGCGATGCGTTGGGGCAAACGCCACATCCGCGGCTACTTTGCGATGGACCTGACGGACCTGCCTCGCGAGATGTGGGAGATCCTGTTTCCGCGGCTTTGGTGGGATGATTTACGGATGAATGCGGAGGCCGCCGGCCTCGACCCCTATCTCGTAGCAGGGCTCATCCGCCAGGAGTCGGAGTTCAACCCTCGCGCCCGTTCCCGGTCGAACGCCCGCGGATTGATGCAACTGCTGCCTTCAACGGCCCGGTCGGTAGCCCGCAGAGTCCCGGACCGCAGCGCCCGCCGCTATAGGCTGGCCTCGCTTTACCTTCCCGAGATCAATATGGTCTACGGCACGCACTACTTGAAAGAAGTTCTCGACCGTTTTGAAGGCACCGTCGAGTACGCCCTGGCGGGTTACAACGCAGGCCCCAACCGGGTCACCGCATGGACCCGGAATGCCGGCTTCGGCGAGCCGGCAGAGTTCGTGGAAAGCATTCCTTTCACAGAGACTCGGAATTACGTCCAGGCGGTTCTGCGCAACGCCGCCGTGTACCGCTTGCTGTATCCGCCCGAGCCGGGGCGCGCTGCTGTCGGTACGACTTTGACTCCGGTTGCCTATTCGGCCCGATAGATTCCCGTCCGTTCGTTGTCCCTGCATATGACAAACCCCAGCGACCCAGTGGCTGCAATCCCCCGGCGGGCAACTGCCCGGCGCACCAGCGGACTTGTCGAGTCCGTGATTCGCGAAATGACGCGCCTGGCTTTGCAGCACGGCGCCATCAACCTCTCGCAGGGCTATCCGGACTTTCCCGCCCCCGCCGAAATCAAGGAAGCCGCCAAGCGCGCCATTGACGCCGACATTAATCAGTACGCCATCACCTGGGGTGCCAAGAGTTTTCGAGACGCGCTGGCGCGGGAGGCCTCGAAGACGCTCGGCTGGACCGTCAACCCCGAGACGGAGATCACGGTCTGCTGTGGCGCGACCGAAGCCATGTTCGCGAGTTTTATGGGTGTGCTCAACCCGGGCGACGAAGTCATCATCATCGAGCCGTTTTATGAAAACTACGGCCCCGACTGTGCCCTGACCGGCGCCGTGCCGCGCTATGTGCGGCTGCGCCCCCCGGATTGGACGATTTCCGAAGAGGAACTCGCCGCTGCATGCAACGAAAAGACGCGCGCGCTGGTCCTCAACACGCCCAACAATCCCACTGGCAAGGTCTTCGACCGGGCGGAGATGGAGATGATCGCCCGCCTCTGTCGCCGGCACGACATCATTGCCATCACGGACGAAATCTACGAGTTTATTCTCTACGACGGCCGCCAGCACATTGCCATCGCCAGCCTCGATGGGATGCGCGAACGCAGCGTCACGGTCAACAGCCTGTCGAAGACCTACAGTGTCACGGGATGGCGCGTCGGATGGGCCATCGCGTGTCCCGAGTTCACCAGCAGCATTCGTAAAGTCCACGACTTCCTGACCGTGGGGGCCGCGGCGCCGCTCCAGGAGGCCGGAGTCGCCGCGCTGTCCCTGCCGGAGAGTTACTACCGGAAACTGGCCGCTGACTACTCCGAGCGACGCGACCTGCTGCTCTCGGTTCTGGAAGACGTTGGCTTCCGCTGTTTCAAGCCCTGCGGAGCGTACTACATCATGACGGACGTTTCCGGCTTCGGATTTCCGACCGACGTGCGATTCGCTGAATTTCTGGCCCGTGAAATTGGCGTGGCGGCGGTGCCGGGATCGAGTTTCTATAGCAACCCGGCAGACGGGGCTCAGCAGCTCCGGTTTACCTTCTGCAAGAAGCTGGAGACCCTTGAAGAAGCAGGACGGCGGCTGCGCCGCCTCCGCGACCGCTTGTAGTTGGGAGGAACGCTGTTGGGGTACGAGTCTGGCCTGCGAGCGCGTCGGGTGGTCCTGGCGGTTCTTGCGGGCGCCGCGGTGCTACGAACCTTGTACTACGAACTGCAGCGTGTGCCCCTTAGCCTCGGCCCCACCGGGTTCGGAGTCCGGCTTAGTTCCCTTCGTAATCTTCGCGCTTCTGCGAGAAGTGGATGCCCTTGTCGGTGCTGATCTCGATAAACAGGATTTGCGGCTTGCCGTCCTTCCGGGCGTAGCCGGTAATCCGCACCTTGTCTCCCGCGTTGATCGTATCCCGCTGCCAGCCCATTCCGACGAGCCGTCGCGGGCTTGGCGCTTCCACGCTCCAGTTCTTCGGTGGCTCGTTCGGGTTCTCCACGGACTTCGCATCCAGAAAGAAGATCGAGTGCGGGTTGGCGAACGCCACTTCTGTCAGCGTGCCTTCGAGCGTGATGGTCTTGTCATTCACAAACATCGTAGTGGAGTGGTGCGCCAGGGCCGGGGTTGCCAGAGCAACCAGCAGAAAACCTAGCACCGCTGCGCCGACTGCGGTTTCGCGATTTCGCTTCATCGTTTCGTGCCTCCTTTGCCGTTCCCCGTTCAAACTGTACACCGTTCTAGCCTTTGTTGAAGCATGGGATCCATCCGCAGACGTTCGAGTATTCGCGACGGCGGATCTATTGCTCTGTCACCCGGATGTTTCTCCGTTCCTGCTCCCAATCCCGCTCGTACTGCTTGTAGAGTTTCACCCAAGCGCGTCGCGCTGCCGGCGTGTCCAGGCACAGCCGCTCCGGCTGGGGCGTGCTATCGGGCAGTTTCTCGAAATAGCGCGTCAACGTGTACGGCGCGGTCAGCGCAAACCGGTCGTCCACCGTGATCTTTTTTTCGATCCATCCGTCGTTTGCCACGAACCGCCACCGCTCGACGATATGCAGCGCCTCGGTATGCCGCTGGCGGTCCCGCGTCAGCCATGTTTTATCGTTGAACCCAATGCCGTCGATCACCAGCTCTTCTCCTTCCCAATGGCCCACCCAATCGCCGAGGTAGGTGAGCGGCGGGTTCTTCAGGTGCGGACGGTTCATGTAGATGCGGCGGATTCCTCCGGTCAGGATGCCGCCGCCGGTCCCGCCCACGATGGTGATTTTCTCCGGCGATGCCAGCAGCTCGAACTCCGACGTCGAGTTCCCCCGCAGCGGACCGGTCGGCCGGCAAATCTGTCCTGGATCTTCCAACTCGTAATTGGTTGCCTCGCGCCGCGCCTTTGCCCAGGGCTGTGTCAGGGATTCGATCAGTTCGATCGTATCGGGCTCAGGCGGGTAATCCAGCTGGAACCCCGGAGGCGCGACTTGGCCGGCCCGGTCCTGTCCTTCGTACATCCCCACCCATTTCTCCATCCAGTTCGCGGGCGGCGGTGTCTTTTTCGCCATGGACTCACTGCCGGTTTGTGCCGTTGCCGGCGCCGCAGCAATCCCGGCCGCCGCCACAATCGCGATCAGAGCCAGAACGGATCGGTGCATCCTGCTCTCGATTCGGTCCATCGCTCCTCCTTCTGCCTGCTTTCCTTAGCTTCCCGAAGGTGCCGGAAAAGTTCCCGCCCAATTCCGCCATCTGCTACGGATTCTATGCCTGAGGCTGTTCAGGATCAAGCGGATTCTTGCTTGCTGAGGCGCCGCCTTCGCTTCCGTCCGCTGGTGGACAGCCTTCACGCTCCTGTGGCTAGTGGTCGCGCTGGACTCATCGGATGCCCATGTCGCCAGGAAAGCGGCTTTCTAGGTCCCTGAGGCAACGTACAACAAGCTTGGCGCGTCGCTCGGATGTGGTAAAATGCACAATTCCATTTCTCGGGAGTGACTCCTGCAATGCTCGATTCATTTTTGGTTCCGGAAATCACGGTAGAGGCGAACGGAGAAGGGGAGCCGGTCTCGCTCGGCGACGCTTCTGGCAAGACTTTTCTGCTGACGCTGGCCATCACCCGCATTCTGGAACAGCAGTCGCTCGACGTGAGCGTTTGGGGCTCGGCCGACGGCCAGGAATGGAGCGCGAAACCCCTGATCGCGTTTCCACAAAAGTTTTATCAGGGAGTGTCGCAGTTGCTGCTGGACCTGCACGACGTGCCCGACGTCAGATATTTGCGGACGAAATGGACTGTCAATCGCTGGGGTGTGGGTGACCCGAAGCCCCGCTTCAGCTTTTTGCTCAAGATTCAGGAACAGGCCCTCGCGGGCGTGGAACACTGAATCGGCCCGTTCGCCAGCGAGACTGTACTCACTTGCCGGTCATTTGGATCGCCTCCTCGAATCCCTCCAAGGTTGCTGAGTTTCAGTTGGGCGTGCGTCTGTCCCTGCCGCCGGGCGCGGAGGAGGACGCCCCAAGCGACCTATGGACCGCCAGGCCGCTCCCGGACTTTCACCGCCTGCCGCCCTGCCCGGAAGACGCGCCGACGTTCGACGGCAACGCCGAGCAGAAAGTTCTTCACTATTCCCGCTTCGCCGAGGGACTGATGTTTGCAGATGACTCGGGCCTGGAAGTGGACGCGCTGCACGGCGCCCCGGGCGTCAAGTCCCGCCGTTTTGCCGGGCCGGAAGCCACCGGCGCTGACAACCGCGCCAAACTGCTGGTCTTGCTCGAGAGCGTCCCCATGCCGCAGCGCACGGCCCGGTTTGTCTGCGCGCTGGCCGTTGCGCGCGGAGGCAAGCTGATGGCGCGATTCCGCGCCGTGGCCGAAGGCTTCATCCTCACCTCCCCGCGCGGCGAAGGCGGCTTCGGCTACGACTCGCTCTTCCTGGACTCGGAAACCGGGAAAACGTTTGCTGAACTTTCCTCCGAAGAAAAACTGGCGCGCAGCCACCGCGGCCGCGCTCTGCATGAACTGCTCGATTGGCTCGCCCCACAGTCTTCGCAGAAGGCGCAGGGCGCAACCCGTAGCGGGTAAGGCGAAACAATGTCCCGGCAGGAGCGCACAGCCTGGGATGAACGGTTTCGCGCCGGCGATCACGCCGGCGAGGACCCGGACCCGTTTCTGGCTCAGCTGGACGAGTACCTGGAAGTCCTGCCGGCCGCTCGGCGCCCCGCTCCCGGTTCGGGTTCCGCTGCCAGGCCGAAAGCGCTCGATCTTGCCTGCGGTGCGGGCCGCAACGCCGTCCATCTGGCCGCGCGAGGCTGGGACGTAACGGCCTGTGACGTTTCTCTCGAAGGTCTTCGTTGCGCCCAAGCTCTGGCCGGCAAGCGCGGCGTCGGGCTGCGGCTCTTCTGCCAGGATCTCGAGTCCATTCAACTTCCCGTCGAACGGTTTGATCTGGTTCTCTGCTTTTTCTACCTGCAGCGCGACCTGGTTCCGCAGATCCGGGACGCGCTTCGCCCCGGCGGGTTGCTGGTCTACAAGACTTACACGACCGACCAGTTGCGCTTTCCCGGCCGTCCGCGTCACGCCACGCATATGCTTCGGCCCCAGGAGCTGCTCGAACTCTTCCGCGGTTTCCGTGTCTTGGTCTATCAGGAGGCGCTGCAAGGCCGCGGGGTGGCGCGCCTGATCGCCCGGAAGCCCGCTTCCTGAGAATTTCTGACGGCGGAATCTCCTTCCAGGTTTGCAAAGCGTTGCTCTCGTCCTCCGATTGCATTACAATTCCTTTGTTGTTCACAATGGAATTTTCTGCCCAGGAGGCACAATGAGCAAACGAGGCATGATTGCGATTACAGTGCTGGCAGTGCTCCTGGTGCTCGCGATGCAGTTCCTGTCGAATCGCGAGACCGAAGCTGAGGTCCAGCAGAACGCATCGGACGCGGCTGGAGAGGCGGAGCATTCGCCGGCGCGGATCGCCGTGACCGAGTTGAAACGGAAACTCGACGCCGGCGAGCGGTTCCTTTTGATTGACGTGCGCGAAGACTACGAACTGGAAGAGGACGGTGCGATTGCCGGCGCCATTCATATTCCCGTGGCCGAGCTCGACGCGCGCATGCCGGACATCCCTAAGGACGCCGAAATCGTATTCTACTGAGCGGGAGGAGGGCGCGCGGAGCGCGCCGCAGCAAAATTCCTCGCCGCTGGATACCAATCGGCTGGTCCTTTCTGCGGAATCCGGGACTGGAAGGGCGAAGGCCTGGAAGTAGTCGACAAAGACCAGGTTCAGCGTCCCCCGGCAGGGCCGATTCAGCCCTCGTAGGCCAAGCCTGAGCGGCGAAGCTTACGGAGTTTTCTCCGAAACCTTGAATGAGCGGACCCCTCCGTTTTCGTGGAGGGGTTTCGTTCGTTTTCCGGTTGCCATTCTGAGAAGCTGAGAGCGGTGAGAAACCCGCACCGCTGGCTCAGACTCTCACCATGCTTCTCTCTCGCATGGAAAATATCCTTGAAATCCGGAACGTGACCGTCTATCGCGGCAGGACGCGTGTCTTTCAGAACCTGTCGCTCGAAATTCCTCTCGGGTGCCACGCTGTGATCCTCGGTCCCAACGGGGCGGGGAAATCTACCCTTCTGAAGCTGCTCTCCCGCGAGCTCTACCCCGTAGCCCGGCCCGGAAGCTCGGTCCGCGTTTTCGGCCAGGAGGAATGGAACGTCTGGGAGTTGCGCTCTCGTCTCGGCATCATTTCCGACGATCTGCAGACCGACTATTCCGGCAACGCCTCCGGCCGGGATGTGATCCTCTCCGGCCTGTACGCGAGCATCGGCCTGTGGCCGAACCAGACCTTCGATTCTTCCGACCGCGACCGCGCCGGCGAGATCATGGACCGGCTCGGAGTCGCCGGCTTGGCGAAGAAACCCTTCGGCGCCATGTCCACCGGCGAGCGCCGCCGCTTCCTGCTCGGCCGCGCCCTGATCAGCGACCCCCAGGCTCTGGTGCTCGACGAGCCAACCGGCGGACTCGATCTCAAGGCGCGCTTTCAATACCTCGACATCGTTCGTGCCCTGATGGGGCAGGGAAAGACCGTGACCCTGGTCACCCACCACATCCACGAAATCCCGCCGGAGATGGATCGCGTTCTGCTGCTCAAAGAGGGAAAAGTCGTTGCCGACGGCGAAAAGCAAAGTGTGCTGACCAGTGGCCGGCTCAGCAACCTGTTCGGAGTCCCCATCCAGCTCCTGCGCGCCAACGGCTTTTACCAGGCCGTCCCGGCGCATCACCCCGCCCAGCGGTGAGTTCGCTTCTTCAACTGAATACTGGCGTCATCCCGCGCGGCTTGTCCCGAGCGCAGTCGAGGGGCTTGTCCCGCCTGTCCCGAGATCGACCGAGGAAAGCCCAGTCGAGGGAAGCGAGGGATTTGCTCTATAAGGCAGCGTTAGCTGCATAATGCTGGTAAATCACTCATGACACGCGCGTTGTTGCCATCTGTTCGACCATGATTCCCTCGTTGCTTCCCTCATTGTAGACGGGAATCTACGGGACCATCCAAGCCGTCCAAAGACCGCCGGCACGGCTCGTGCTGGCCATTCTGCTAGCGGTGACCGCCGCGGCGACGGCCACGCGATTCTGCCAGGCGTTCAAGTGGACGTGGTCGCTCTCGATCGCCCCTTGCAGCCCCTGGGGGCAACGGTTGCGCCTTTCATGGCGACGGTCGAAAAGATTGGGTCCGATGGCATCAACTCGATGTCCTTTGCTTGTGTCTTTACGCTGATCGGTCTTCTGTCCTTGTCCGTGATCACAAAAGCAATTCGGTATTCCTTGATGCTTTGGTGGTCAGATGGTTTAAGGAAAAGGCGCCTGAGTGGATCCAGAATCGGTTTCATGGCTTCGTCGAAGTTCTCGTGATCCAGCATTACATGACGCTCGCCATAGGAGACTGAATTGTCGCAAGTATGAATGCCGCAATCAGTAAACGATACGCTACTGGGCAGTTCGAGGTCGGTCCGCCATATCTGTTCGACTAGTAACTGGCTCAACCTAGATATGAAACACGCTTTGTCGATAATCTCAAACCAGTCGTCGTAGCAAGGATCAATGCTGCGCGCCAAGGCGATGCTCGGAGTACTCTGACTTAGACAATAGATAAAGCAGTTTGGAAAGCTCTCGTTGCGCACCACTTTGGCCTTTGGTGCTATTTCGATGTTTTCCCATCCTAACCCGGTGTACTCCGATGCCCTCTTTCCTTTGAGTTCGACACCTGGCTTCTTGGAAAGACTAAAATGCCCCTCTTGGGCATCGCGGCGCAGGAACTCGGGATCGTCTGCACAATAGGACCTTAGAGTCCCTAGACGGATAGTGCTGCATCCTCTTGGTATATTGTGCTCGCGTTTGCAGTATTTGATCAGCAATCTACTTGCCTCTCCTCAGTACCGCATACTCTAGTGTGCTTCAGCCTCGTGTTCGCCGACCATCAGGACTCGTCGAGAGGTTCCCATGATTGCCGTAAGTTGGTCGGGAGTCGCTGTGTCCGCACTCTTTGGTCCACCCAAATAAGCTAGCGAGTTAAGGGTGCTCGCTCGCGGCCGACTGTAACGCTCATGACGGCAACTCATCAGCCACCGTTGAGCGCCATCAACTCGCGGAGCAGGTCGTCGTCGGAGATTTCCGCCGACCAACCGTACGCCGCGGCCACAGTGGCGGCAAGGGCTTCGTGGCATCGACGAGCCACTGCGGGCGGACGTTGTAGAGGTTCGTCAGCGTGCGCTTCCTGAGCGCCTTCGCCGCAGATGGCGAGCGGCTGCTTTGGCAACTCGCGTGAGATGCTTAGGAGCCCAACTGGACCACATGTTATATCCGGGCTGCCCGAGACTAGGGATCGTGAGTATCAACATTTCAGCACGACGACGAGACGAAAGGCCATCAGCGGGACACTTCGGCGGGTCCGGCAGATCGCACTGCAGAATCGACTTCAGTTTCTTCATCGCACCAACCCCATGAACTATCAGCACCCGGACGTCTATTGACGACAACAGGAAACGGAAGATTTCCTCGCCATGCTTGGCGCCGCCGGCATGCGACTTGTCCCGGAGGTGTTTGCTCATCGGCGTGGAGTAGCAGATCACATTCGTTTCCAGGACGTTCTCGACGCCGACATCCTCAAGCTTGCCGACCAAGGCGTCAATGTTCTTGCGAGTACGACGAGAGGGCGAATCAGTCAACTCTTCGTACAGTCTTCGGCATTCTCCAGGAGGCCTGTTGAACAGAGCAGCTACGTGACGCTTGTGCGACACGGCGTCCGTACGGTAGCCGTTCCTCTGATTCATCCCGACGACGAAAACGTTCGCCCGACGAGGATCGTCGAGTTTCGTCATCCAGGGCCTTGGATACTGGTTGTTCAGCGGCTTCACCAGTTCTCGGATGATGGACTCGAATTGTTTACGCCCGTATCGCTCCTTCATCGTGCGGTCCCGCCTCTGCCCTACGGCAGAGCGAACACGTAGATGGCATTGTTGCGCACCAGGTGCATTCCCGGCACCTGCCGCTCGACCCCGCGCGTTCCCGACTGCCCCGAGCCGGTCATCACCGCGACGTACTGCTTGCCATCGACCGCATAGGTGATGGTGCTCATCTGCACCACGCCCCCTACGAGCGTTTCCCACAGAATGGTGCCGTCGTCGGCGTCGAGCGCGCGGAACCGCCGGTCCACGTCGCCCCAGAAGATCAGGTCGCCGGCCGTCGCCAGCACCGCGCCGTTGCTCGGAGTCCGCGCCGTATAGATGCGGTCCCAGCGTCCGGTGGACACGTCCAGCTTCGCCAGTCCTGTAAATTCGTCCAGATCAATGCCGGGGCGGGGAATTCCGACTCGCGGCCCGAATCCAGACGCGCTGCCCTCGTTCGCCGTCATGGTCAGGCACGAGTCGTGAAATGGAATGTACAGCGAATTGTTGCCCGCATGGTACGCCGGTGGCCAGTAGCCCCGCGTGTTGAATGAGCAGACCAGCACCTCGTCGCCGTCTTGCTTGAAGACCTTGTCCATATTGATGTAGGTCTTGCCGGTCTCGGTATCGATCCGCGAGAGATGGAAATCCGGCGTGTCGATGGGGAACGGCATCGCCCAGAGAAATTCGCCGTTCGATCCGTCAACTACATAAATACCGCCGCCTTCGGCCACCGAGACCACGATGTCCCGCTCTTCGCCGCGCGGGATCCGCGAACTGATCCACTTCACCGCGCTCGGGTCTGGATTCACCGGCGTCCGGATCAGAAATTTCTCGTGCACGTGGTCGAGGTCCCAGTCGTCTCCGGGAAGCTCCTGATAATACCAGGCCAGTTCGCCCGTCTCCGCGTGGATCGCCACGGTCGAATTGCTATAGGCGTCGGCCGGCGCCATCTGCGGAATGTCGTTGATGTCCCCGTTATGGCGTTTCAGCCGCGTGTAGGGAGTCGGGTTGGCAATGCCCCAGTAGACCAGCCGTTTCGCGGGATCGTAGGACCCCGGCAGCCCCCACGCCGAGGCTTTGCGCTGCGGCACCGGCACGCTGCCCCAGGAGTCGCCCGCCGGGTCGCCCGGCCCGGCCGTATTGTAGAACTTCCAGAGTTCCCGTCCCGTCCGCGCGTCGTGCGCCACCAGGTAGCAGCCGTCCTCGCGCGTTTCCGCGCCGCCGCACGCTCGTGCCGAGATCACCTTCCCTTCGGCGACGATCACGCCGGCAGTATGCTGCGCGCCTTTCCTGTAGTCGTGTGCGGCAGTCTCCCACCGCACCTCTCCCGTTCTCGCGTCGAGCGCCACCACGAAGCCGTCCGGCGCCGTGTAATAGACCATGTCCTCGAACATCGCGAGCGTCTTGGTGCGCGCCACGGCCGCCGTTCCAATGTAATTCCGCATGTCGTCGGGCAGCTGCCGCCGGTATTCCCAGATCTGGTCGCCGTTCGTGGCGTCCACCGCCAGCACCCCGGCTCCGGGCCGGATCGTGTACAGCACGCCGCGGTAGACGATCGGGATCGTCTCCTGCACGCCCTCCGGCAGCCCGCGCGACCACACCATCCGCAGCCGGCTCACGTTCTGTTTGTTGATCTCGTTGAGCGGGCTGAAGCGCTGCGCGTCGTACGTCCGGTTGAACATCAGCCAGTCGTTCGGGCTCGGGTTTTCGAGCATCTGCTGTGTCACCGGCTCGAAGCTCTCTCCCTGAGCCATGGCCGTAATCGTTCCAAATGCCGCGAAGATCACAACGAATAAAATCCGGATCATGGTCCCTTCCTCCTTCGATTCACTTTTAGGGGCACAGCGCAGCGCTGTGTGCAAACCTTGCTCTTTCGTCAGGGCACGGCTTCAGCCGTGCCGCCAAGAGCCGCTGACAACGAGGGCTTCAGCCCCTGAGGTTCGTCCGAAAGCGATTCTATCACTGCTGGAGTTCTGCCTGACAGGAAGTTTCGTATGGCGGCGGAACCGAACCTCCTCAAAAAAATACCCAATCACTGCGTCCCTGCTCCGTTCTCCCCCGCGAACGTGATCCGCAGCCCCGTGGTCAGCAGCACGTCGTTTCGTTTTCTTCCCGCGACCGGGTTGCTCAGGTAGCGGTCGCTCACGGAGACCTGCCAGGAGAGCCAGCGGTTCACCCGTGTATCCGCCGTCGTGTCGAACGACACGCGGAACACTCCAGGGTCGCGCAAGTTCGAATAGACGCTGATTTTCTGTTGCACGGACCCGAACGAGGAGTACTGGAACGAAAACTCTTCACCGATCAATCCTTCGCCCGACGTCCGGTCGAGGCCCGTCGAAAAGAATTCCCGGTTGAGCGACGATCCGCTGAAGAGGTCGAACGTGCTCCGCTCCGTGTCCAGCACTTTGAATCCGAATCCCCAGGCCGGTGCGAACCGCAGGTCCAGGCTCTGGAACTCGTCGAACTCCAGGTCTGTGGACGCAAACACAAACCAGCGCGGACTGATGTTCAGATTGTAGTTGATGCCGCCCCGGATGGCGTTCGCCGTCACGATGGACTCGCCCGTCGTGTCGTTCCCCGCGTAGATCGACGTAAAGGCGACCCCGATGCGGTCCCGGGTCGTCGCTCGGTTCGCGTTGGCTCCGAAGTTGATGGTCTGCGTGCCGGAGTTGCCCTGCGCCTGCGCGTATCCGAACGTCACGTTGCCCGTCCACAGGTCGGTCAGCCGCGGGTTTCGGAACCGCTCGATCTCGAGCTCGTACGCCGCCTGCTCTGCCTCCGACCGGATAAACTCCACGGCCTCCTTCGTTGCCGTAATCGTGCCGACGCTTTGCGTTTCGATTTCGTACCGGTTGTTGACAGTTGCCACCCTTCCAACCGCCATTTGTCCCCCTTCGATTCCGACGTACACCGGGTTCGAGGCCTCGACGCTCGTCACCGCCTCCCACGGCAGATCGATCACGCCCGCGTACTGGGAATCGAACGAGAGCGTTTCCTGGTCCGATCGCACGATCATCCCCGTCAGGCGGTCTCCGTTTTCAAGCACCACCGTGTCAGCTCTTGCCGCGGAAGCAATTCCGAAACACATCACTAGAAACAAATGCGCAGTTCGGTTCGCCACAGTTCTCCTTTCCGTCATTCCCTCTAGGGCGTCTTCTCGATTCTAGCATCTGCCCTTTTTCGCTTCTCTGATACAGCGCGGTCTTGCTGGTCTTGTCGCTATAGTCGGCATCCCGGTAGGCTGGTGCATCCCGCATCCAAATATCCTCTGTTTCCGCTATCTCAATGCACTGGGGTGCAGTCTTGAGAGGTTCTGTCTCCTGCCATCTTTGCATCTTGATTTCCGTCTGCCGCTGTCGTACAATCGCCTGCGTAAGGCGGGTTAAATCAACAAATTGGAGAATCGCTCCAGCACTTTCCGGGAGTGACAAGAAGCAAGCATGATCTCAAGGGATCGGATGTCCGGGAAGTTCATGTATACCGTCGTTGGTCTCAATCATTGGCGAGAAGGAGGAGGAATTATGAAGTGGATGAGTCGAATGCTGGTGATTCTTGCTGTGGCCATCGGATTCAGTGCCACGTTTGCTGCGGCGCAGCAGTCCCAACCGGCCGAGGACGTGTACGATGAAATTGAAGTCCTCAACGGAATGCCGGCCAATCAATTGAACGCCACCATGCAGTTCTTTGAAGCGTCCCTCGGCGTGGGCTGTGATTACTGTCATGCCGATGATCGCTCGGAGGATACGGAGACCAAAGACGTCGCCCGCGCGATGGTGACAATGGTGCACGACATCAATAACAATACTTTTGAAGGGGACCGCGAGGTAACCTGCTGGACCTGCCACCGCGGCCGCGTTCAGCCGCCGGAAGATCCTTCACTCGCTACGTCCAACTACGTGGACTGGCATATAGACAGCGAGAACGGCTCGCCCAACGCGCCTTCCGTCTCCGGCCCTGCGCCTGCTGAGATCCTCGATAAGTTCGTGGCCTCCCTTGGCGGCATGAATACTCTGAACGCGATCACCAGCAGCGTCGTGAGGTTCAACAGCACCGATAGCGAGGGAAACATCTACACCGGGGAGCACATTTCCAAGGGCAATAATGCGCTTCTGATGAATGTCAATGCCGGCACCACCTGGGGCCGCATGGGCGGCACCGGCTGGTTCCGCGCCGCCAACGGCAATGTCCGCGACATTCGGACCTATGAGTTCAACAACACCCGGTTCTACGACCTGCTCTACCTGGCCAAGAACGCCAAGAGCTTCTCCGAGTTGGAGTCGCGGCAGAGCACCATCCGAGGCGGGTTGGATGTCTACGAGGTTCGCGGCGTCACCCCCGGCGATGTCCCCGTGCGCATGTACTTCGGGAGGGGGACGGGCCACCTTGTCCGGGTCCTCTGGTTCAGCGAGACGCCGATCGGAGAAAACCCGGGCCGCATTGACTTTAACCAATACGACGATGTAGGCGACACCTTTTATCCCATGCTCTGGACGATTCGCACTCCGCTCACGTACCAGACCGCTCGCATCGAGTCGGTCCAGCACAATGTGGATATAGATGACTCGCGCTTCAACCGGCCGCCCCCGCGCCGGTAGAACTTCTCCGGCTCGCTGCCGCAACGTGCGCGTTTCGGCAGCGGCCGCAGCCTGCGCCCGCCACCCGGCTTCCGATGCCTTGTTGCGGTTGTGCGATTGGTTTATAGTACCGTTACGGATTTCTAAGAGAATACTGATTCGATTCGGACAAAGGACCCGCAAGGGTAGGTCAAAGGAGGTAACGATGATCAGGCATTCAAGAAAGATGCTGATTGCTGCAATAGCCGTGGTTGCCGTCGTCGGCGCCCATTCGATCTTCGGGCAGCAGGCGGACTCGGTGAGTATGCAAGGAATGGTCAAGGATGCATCCGGCGCGCCCTTGGCGGGTGCGTTTGTGAAAATGAAGAATGACGCGAGGCGCCTGACCTTCATGGTGGTCAGCCAGGAACAAGGCGGTTTCTCGATCCGGAATCTCCCCGCTGGCCAGTACACTGTCCAGGGAGTTGGCGGGGAGTATCAAAGCCCGATGTCGCAGCCCGTGGAGGTTGCGGAGGGCAGCACGGCGACTATGGACGTCATGCTGACGGATATGCGTGCGCCGCTACTGCCTCCAGCTTGGCCCGGAAGAGCGCCTGGGTTTGGCGGCGGCGAAGCCGAAGCGGCTCGGGGTCAGGAACTCGTGGTGCCGGACGGTGCGGGCAAGGAGATTGTCCTCACCAAGTGCAGCGTCTGCCACGATGCTGCTCGCATCGTGCGCGCCCAGTATGACCGCGCTCGCTGGCAGGAAACCATTGACGACATGCAACTCTACATCGCCGGGTCCAGCAACTCGGAGGATCTCACCGCGCAGGAAGAGCAGACCCTGCTCGGCTACCTGTCGGAGCATTTCAGCCCCACGGCAGCCGGTGGGACGCCGCAGCCGCAGCCCGATCCCAACAGCCGCTTGCCCCGTACCCTGATGACCGGCCTGCAGCGTCGCTATGTTGCCGTCGAATACCTCCTGCCGGACCCCGGCGTGGAACCGCACGAGGTGTCGTCGGACTTTGACGGCGGCGGATGGGTCACCCAGCGCCGCGGCGGCAAGCTCGGCGTTCTGAATCCCGTGACGCTCGAGTATACCGAAGTCGATCCGCCCACGGGACCGTCCCAGAAGATGCGCCTCAACGGCATCGTCACCGCTCCCGACGGCAGAATCTGGTTCGTGGACGGCGGCCCCAACCGTCGCTTCCTGAACATGGAACCCCGCAGCCGCGAGTTCAACCAGTACATATTGCCCCCGACCGAAAGCGGCAACGCCAGCGGCAATACCATGCGCGTTCACCCCAACGGAACCGTCTGGCTGAATTCCATCGGCAATAACGAGGTCATCCGGCTGGACCCCGAGACCCGGGAGTTCACCATCTGGGAAGTCCCCGCCGGTGAGCCGCTCAAGCCGCGCGGCGCTGTGAACTACGGCATGGCCATTGACGGCGACGGCTATGTCTGGTCCGTCCTGCAGAACCCCAATGCCATGACCCGTGTTGACCCCGACACCGGCGAGTTCCGCGATTTCCCGATCCCGGTTCCGAGTTCGGTGGCGCGGAAAGCTGGCGCGGATTCCAAGGGTGATGTCTGGGCCGGACTGCACGGCGCGGGCAAGCTGCTCAAGGTGGATCACAAGACCTTCGAGATGACGGTCTACGATCCCCCCACGACCAATTCCGGCGTCTATTCCGTCCAGGGCGATCCCAAGACCCGGTACGTCTGGATGAGCCAGCAGCACGTCGATCAGATTGCTCGCTTCGATCCCGAAACCGAAACCTTCGTGGAGTTCCCCCTCGCCAACGCGGAGGAGGATCACCGCAGGATTGACGTGGACCAGAACAACCCCAACCGCATCTGGTGGTCCGGAAATCTTTCCGGCCGCATGGGCTACATTGAGATCCTGCCGTAAGGGATCAGCCCGGGTGCACGTTTGCGTTTAGGGCAAGGCCCTCCTGGCACAGCCGTGCGGAGGGCCTTCCTTTCTTTTGAGAGGCTTCGCGTCCGCTCCAGTCCAGGGTAAGGGAATGAGAATTCTGGTCACCGGCGGAGCCGGTTTTATCGGCTCCAACTTCATCCGTTACTGGCTCCGCACCTACCCGTCGGACCAAATCATCAACATGGACAAGCTCACTTACGCTGGCAACCGGCAGAACCTCGCAGGTCTGCCTCCGGACCACCAGTTCGTTTGCGAGGACATTTGCGACGCCAATCTCGAAGACCGCATGGAAGGTGTTGAAGTGGTCTTCCATTTCGCCGCCGAGTCCCACGTAGACCGCAGCATTGATTCTGCCGAAGTCTTCATCCGCAGCAACGTGCTCGGCACGCAGCGCCTGCTCGAAGCCGCCCGCCGCCGCCGCGTTCCCCGCTTTGTCCTCGTTTCTACGGATGAAGTCTACGGTGCGCTCGGCCCCACCGGCGAATGCGCTGAGGATGCTGCGCTGCGTCCCAACAGCCCCTACGCAGCCAGCAAGGCAGCCGCGGACCTCCTCGCCCGCTCCTATTTCAAGACCCATCAATTTCCCGTGATGGTTACCCGCTGCTGCAACAACTACGGCCCGTATCAGCATCCGGAAAAGCTCATTCCTCTCATGACCACCAACGCTCTCGCCGGAATCCCGCTGCCCGTCTACGGCAAAGGCAAGCAGGTCCGCGAATGGATTCATGCGGAGGACCACTGCCGCGCTCTGGATGCCGTGTTCCAGCGCGGCCAACCCGGACAGGTCTATAACATCGGAACTGCCGTCCGGTTCTCGAATCTCGAACTTGTCCAGACCATTCTTCGAATCCTCGACAAGCCTGCCAGCCTGATCCAGTTCGTCACGGACCGCCCCGGGCACGATTTCCGCTACGCGCTCGACTCCGCCAAAGCCCACCGCGAACTGGGCTGGGAACCCTCCATCTCCTTCGAGTCTGGTCTTGCCGAAACCCTCGCCTGGTACCGTGAGAATCGTTCCTGGGTGGAGTCCGCCCGCAACCACTCCTACCGCCAGTACTATTCCGAGCGCTACGAACGCCGCGACCGGCACCTCCAGAATCTCTAACTCCCATTACCCGTGTCATCCCCTGTGCCATTCTGATGCCCCCGCCTGCGGGGGACGAAAGACCTGCACTTCCCCACTCTCCACTCCCTCTTTGCTATAATGAATTGGCAATCCTCTGACAGAGAGGTTCGGATGAACTGTGCGCGCGCGGCGGTCCTGGCCGCGTTTCTAACGGGCTCCCTGGTCGGTGCCCAGGTGGATGTCGGTATTGTTCTTCCCTTTGAGAACGATACGCGGAATCCCAATCTGGACTGGATCAGCGAGAGTTTTGTCGAGGTGCTCTCGCCGCACCTCGCCTCGTCTCGCTTTCTCATGTTCGACCGCCGCGAGCGGGCCGCCGCCTTTGACAGCCTGGGAATCCCCGCCAATGCCGACATTCTCAGCAACGCCACGATCTACAAGGTCGCCGAGACCCTGGACGCCAACAAGGTCATCCTGGGAAGCTACGATTCGGAAGCCGGTGTCCTGACGGCCGTTGCTCGCGTTCTCGATATGGAAGCTCCCTCCTTCAGTCCGGAGTTCTTCGAATCCGGTCCGCTCGAAAGCTTGTTTGAAATCCAGGCCGGCTTGGCATGGCAGATCCAGCGCTGGTTGCGTCCCGCGTTTTCGGTTTCCCGCGAGCAGTTTATCCGCATGCGTCCCGCCCCCCGCTTGGATTCCTTTGAGAGCTATCTCCGTGGTCTGGATTCCACGGAGCGCGCCGAGCAGGTCCGGTTTTTTCACGCTGCCACGCGCCTCGACCCGCGCTTTGCCGCTCCGGCCTTCGAGTTGGGCATGATCTCCTTCCGCGACCGGGACTACCCGACCAGCATTCTCTGGCTCACCAAGATTCGGCGGGAAGATCCCGACTATCTGGAAGCAAACTTTTTCCTCGGGCTGGCTTATCTCTATCGTGAGCAGTACGAGCGCTCCACCGCCGCCTTCCGGGTCGTGGAGCTGCGCTTGCCTCTCAACGAGGTCTACAATAATCTCGGAATTTCCCTGCAGCGTCAGAATCGTCCCGGCGGAGTCCCCTATTTTGAGAGAGCCGTCGAGAGTGACCTGCACGACCCGGATTACCGGTTTAACCTGGGCTATGCTTATTGGAAGAGGGGCAGCTTCCAGGAGGCGATCCCGCACTTGCAGGCTTCACTGGGGTTGGATCGGTCTCCGGAGGCGCTCGCTGTTTATATTCGGTGTTTGGAGGAGACCGCACAGGCCGAGGAGAGCCGCCGGCTAATGGCCACTCTGACGAGGGAATTCCCCCAATGGGCTGAGGATCGAGATCCGGACCGGCTCGAAAACGTCGAGCGGCCCAAGGAAACATACGAAGGCTCCAGCTTCCGACAACTCTCGATGCTGATGCAGATTCAGGCCGAACTGATGCACTCCGGGCTTCCTTCCTCCGAGCATGTAGCGCTGCATTACCAGCAGGCCCGGGAATTCATCGAGAGCGGCGCCGACCGCGAGGCCATCGAGGAACTCCACACCGTCATCGACTACGATCCGGAGGACCTGGATGCCTACCGCGACCTGGCGCGGATTTACCAAGAGGCCGGGCGCTGGGACGAAGCCGCCAGGGTCCTGAGTTATCCCATCCAGCGGGAGCCGCGCGCACCGGATTTCCTCTGGTTGGCCCGGATTTACATGGAGCAGGAGAAGCTCGACGATGCCCGCGCGCAACTCGACGCCGCGCTACGCCTCGATCCCGCCAATGCGGCGGCGGAAGCCTTGCGCCAGGAGTTGAACGCACTCTCGGACGGGCAGGAAACGGGAAACCGATGAACCGATTGTTGCCATCTGTCGCAGGACCCGCCGGGTGCCTCCTGGCCCTGGCGCTGCCTGTGCTTGCCCAAGCCCCCGCGCCGGCCCCGGATCCCCCTCCGATCCTGGCTCCGCGAGTCGCCGAGATTCCCGTCAACAGCGTCATCCATCCCATCTCGGCGGAATACGTGACGGCGGGTATGGAACAAGCCATCCGCCAGCGCGTGGACCTCATCCTCATTCAATTGAGCACTCCCGGCGGCCTGGATACTTCCATGCGCCTGATCATCGAGAAGATCCTGTCCAGCCCTGTCCCGGTTGTGGTCTACGTCGGTCCCAGCGGCAGCCGCGCTGCCTCGGCCGGCTTCTTTATTCTGCTCTCGGCTGACGTTGCCGCCATGGCGCCCGGCACCAACACCGGCGCGGCTCACCCGGTGTTTATTGGCGCGGGCGAGACGAACGAGGTCATGGAGCAGAAGGTCGAGAACGACGCCGCTGCTTACCTCCGCAGCATCGCCGGCCAGCGTGGCCGCAACGTCGAGCTCGCCGAGGAGGGAGTTACCGAGAGCCGCTCTTTCACCGAGGCGGAGGCCCTTGAGAACCGCCTGATTGAATACGTCGCCTCCGACCGTGCTGACTTGATCCAGCAGCTCGACGGCGCCGAAGTCACCCGCTTCGACGGCGAAAAGCAGGTCCTGCGCCTTGCCGGCGCCCAGATCGAAGTCTATGCTCCCTCGTTCCGCCAGACCTTCCTCTCGCAGATTCTCGATCCCAACGTTGCCTTCATTCTCTTGATCCTCGGCATTCTCGGCCTGTACGTCGAGTTCTCCAATCCCGGCCTGATTATCCCCGGCGTTGCCGGAGGCATTGCCCTCATCCTGGGCTTGTTTGCGCTGTCTTTGCTTCCGGTCAACTGGGCTGGCGCAGCGTTGATTCTGCTTGCCATCGTCTTCTTTGTCCTGGAGGCCAAGTTTGCCACCAGTGGCATCCTGGCCGCCGGCGGAGTCCTCTCGATGGTCCTCGGGGCATTGATGCTCATCAACACCCGCCTGCCCGGCGGCACGGTTGCGCTTCCCACTGCCCTTTCCGTCGCCCTGCCGTTTGCGCTCATTACCGTGTTTCTCTTGCGGCTTGTCGTCCGTGCCCGGCGGGTAAAGGCGACCACCGGGGTGATCGGCATGATCGGCGAGATGGGCCGCGTCCAGACCGCGCTCGACTTGCGCGGCAGAGTTTATGTCCACGGCGAGTTGTGGGAGGCCGTTAGCCCCAAGCCGCTGTCTCCCGGTGAGCTGGTCCGGGTTCGCGCCGTGGAAGGACTGTCCCTGCTGGTGGACCCGGTCTCGAATTCGCATCCCACTTCCGCCCAATCTTCCCCGGAGGCGCCCGCACAGCCGGAAGTCCAGACGGAATCTCCCCCGGGCCAGGAAACCGCGAAAGGAGTCTAGCCCATGCAGTTGCCCTTTTCCTTCATGACCATTGCGCTCGCGATCGTGGTGATCTATATTCTCTCCTCGATCAAGATCCTGACCGAGTACGAGCGCGGCGTGATTTTCCGGCTCGGCCATCTCCTCCCGAATGCCAAGGGGCCCGGCATCATCCTCGTCTTCGCCCCCATTGACCGGCTCGTCCGCATCTCTCTCCGCGTCATCACCATGGAAGTTCCTCCCCAGGAAACCATCACCCGCGACAACGTCACTGTCAAAGTCAACGCTGTTGTCTATTTTCGAGTGATTGATGCCAACAAAGCCGTCGTCGAGGTCGAGAACTATCTCTACGCCACCGGCCAGTTGGCCCAAACTACGCTCCGCAGCGTCCTGGGCGAAGTGGACTTGGACGATCTGCTCAGCCAGCGCGAAAAGCTGAACGAGCGCCTGCAGGGGATCCTCGATCTCCACACGGCTCCCTGGGGCGTCAAGGTTTCTAAGGTCGAGGTCAAGCAGGTCGAGCTCCCCGGCGAGATGGTCCGCGCCATCTCCAAGCAGGCTGAGGCTGAGCGCGAGCGCCGCGCCAAGATCATCCACGCCGAGGGCGAGCTTTCCGCCTCGCGGAAACTGGCCGAAGCGGCTGCCATCATGGCTTCGCAGCCCGTCTCCATCCAGTTGCGCTACCTGCAGACGCTTACCGAGATCGGCGTTGAGAAGAACACCACCATCGTCTTTCCATTACCCGTGGATGTCTTCTCCAAGATCGAAGCTGCTTTGGCCGGCGGCACCAACGGCGGCGGCAGTGTAACGCCTCCACCTTCTGGCGGTGGCGCCGCTTCGTGAGCACGCTGTGGCGCAGTTAAATGCTGAGGATGGATTGGACGCTTTGGTATTCACGAGAACCACGTCGAGTTTCCGAGAAGAAGATTCATGTCGTCGCTGAAGCGGGTCCGGATCGATCCTAGATTTGCACGCTACGCATTGATTGTCAGAAAGTCACGACTCCACGGCCTCGGTGTATTCGCAGGGGAGGAGATTCCGGCGAATCGAAAAGTAATCGAATACACGGGAAAGGTGATCAGCGTCAGCGAGGCGAACACCCACGATACCTCCATGGTCACCTATTTCTTTGCATTGACTCGCCGCAGGGTGGTGGACGGCTCCGTCGGGGGGAGCGGGGCCCAATACGTGAATCACAGTTGCCAACCGAACATTTTCACGAAAATATTGAAGGGGCACATCTTGTACATGAGCAGGCGGAGGATCCCGATTGGCGAAGAACTTACGGTCGATTACAGGTTTTCTGCTAACGAAGAAGACGTCCCCTGTAATTGTGGTTCTCGGGTCTGCCGCGGTACCATCAATCTGAAACGGCGGGTGCCCAAAAAGGGTCGCAGGACAAACCGCCTTTCCTCTCCCACTCCGATTGCTGTAAACTGAAAAGAGGAGATGGCTCGAACAGATGCCCAGAAATGCAAGCAACTCCGGTGACCTGGTTCTTGGAAATCGCCACCTGCTCTTGATTTTCTTCGCGATCTTTGCGCTCTCCGGGGTCTTCTTCGCACTGGGTTACATTGTCGGCCGGAATACGTTCTCTCCCTCGGCCTCCGTCGCTCTTGCTGAATCCCAAAGCGCCGAAGCTCCCGCCAAGCCGAGCCCGATGCCTCCGGCTGCATATTTCCTGCGCGCAACGCCCCCGACCGCTCCCGTTCCTGCGGAGCCCGAGCTTCTGGAGCCGGAGTTGCGATTCGATCAGACCCTGGGCGAACAGACTCCCGAGGCCAGGCTCGAATCTGCTGGATCTTCGGACGTTCCGGATGTTTTTCCCGATGTTTCCAGCCTGTCGAGAGAACCGAATGAACCGAATGAACCGAATCTGCCGAATGAACTGAATTCTGGCGGCGGGGGAGTGCCTTCGTCCGGCATTTTGGTGCAGGTTTCGGCCCTGACCCGCCGGGAAGACGCCGAGACACTCCTTCAACTGTTGGGAGAAAAGAACTTGCCGGTTATGGTGACGCCCGGAACCTCAGATTCTCTCTATCACATCGTGATTGGCCCCTATCAGACCGAAGGCCAAGCGCAGCAGGTAAAGAGATTGCTGGAAGAAGATGGATTCCAGCCCATCCTAAAGAGATAAACTGTTTATTTATAATAACTTATGGAGCTAGGCGCACTAGCGCACGGGCTTGGGTTGCGCCGCAGCCAGCGTCTGCAGTTCGGCGAATACTTCCTCGACCTGTCGCTCGGCTTCTTCCAAAGTCCCTGAAGTGTCTATCACATAGTCGGCCAAGCTTTTCTTTTCATCGCCCGGCAGCTGCGCTGCCATGCGCCGCTCGATGTCTTCCGCAGAGGCTCCGGACTTTGCCTGGTAGCGCTCGATCTGCTGCCCGGGTCGGCACCAAGCAACGATCATCTTGTCAAACCGGCGGTTCTGGGCCGCTTCAAACAATACAGCCGATTCCACGACCACAACGGCGTTGGGATTCTTCTGCCGCTGCGCAAACACCTGGCGGTCAATCTCGCGCAGCACCGGGGCGTGCACGATGGCGTTCAGATGTTTCAGCCGGTCCAGGTCGTTAAAGACGATCTCTGCAATCTTGCCCCGGTTGAGCTGCCCGTCCGGTAACAGCACTTCGGGCCCGAATCCGCTGACGATCCGGTCATAGACGACGTTGCCGGGCTGCATGAAATTCCGCCCGATCTCATCCGAATCGATCGTGGCCGCTCCCCGTGCTGCAAACATCTTCGCCACGGTCGACTTGCCGCTTCCGATTCCTCCGGTCAGTCCTGCAGATATCATACGATCCCTCTCACATTCCCAATCTGAAAGTCCGGCGCGTTTGCAGCTGCCCGTAAGTCTTTCATTCTAACACGCCCCAACATATCCCTGGATGGCAGTTCTTCGGAGAATTGAGCCACCACCCCGTCCGGCTCGCCTCCATGGCCAAGGGGAAGTGAGCACATATGGGACCGGGTAACAGGGGACGGGGACGGCCTACAGTGCCTCCAGCAACCGCTTGGCTTCGCGGAACTGAGGGAATCGCCTTTCCTCCGCGCGAAACGCGGCCGAGTGGAAGCAGCGCCGGGAGCGTCGGTGCTGCACCGGGTGTTTGATGTGGAGCATCTCGTGGTAGAGAAGATATTCGACCAGGAAGCGCGGGACTTCCGGATTGTCAAAGATCCGGCTGAGAACGATGGTGTGATGGGCCGGGTCGTAGTGCCCCAGTGAGGCGCGCGCGATGGTGCGGCTCCAGCTCAGCCGCGGCTTTCCTAACTGCTCGCCGAAGTAGACTTCGTTCAGCGCGTCAAACAGTTCCCCGAGATCGTAACAGTTCCCCTGAGGCGCGTCCGCATGCTTTCGCCCGCGGGCACGGCGCACGTCGTGAACCTGCCGCCGCACGGAGCGCCGGTTCACGAACTGCCGATAGCGGAGCTGGTGCTGCTTCGGAATCGGTTTACCGTACAGCTTTGCCAGCAGGATAAAGGCAATCGCTTCCAGCACGGAGCGTGGAGCGCCTTCCAACATGTCCGACAGCCCCACCACCAGCCTGCCGCCCCGTACACGGATGAAATTGTTGATGTCCGCATAGGGACGAAACCGCACCTCGATCTCCGGGGCCAGCGTCCGTGGACGCAGCGCCCGAAAGGCAAAATGAAATATCCTTGTTGTGGAATCAATCCCCGTTTTCGGATCGCTCATGATTCGAGGTGCGCTTGGGATTCACGTGCTCAGCGCCTGCGGCGGCGCGGCGGCCCGTCCTCCGGAAGCGGGGGTGGCTCGCGGCGTGGCATCCGGGTTTCGGGCGGTCGAGCTGTCGGAAACCGGGGTGGCTCCCGTCCTTCTATCTCGGGGTAAACACCTTCCCGTACGCTGGCGAGGATTTCTTCTGTCACGGCGATCGCTTCCTCGAGCGTAAAGTGGTAGTCCTCATACCAGGGGGACGTCTCGGAATCGATCGTTTGGAGGTAGGTGAGGAATTCCACCTCGAGCTCCTCCGCTTCCTCGAGGTTTTTCTCGCGTAGTGATCGCTTTTCGCGCCCGTCATCTACGGTGGTTTCGATGGCTTCGAGAATCGAAGTGTACTCTTCGAGGCTTTTCTGGATTGCGCGGCCCGCTCCTGCCTTGGTCGACGCGATCCCCGTCTTGACAGCGTCCAGCCGCCGCTGGGCGATCTCCAGGTAGAGCTCGATTCGCTTGCCAGCCTCCTGCGCGTCCCGGACTTCTTCCACCTCGCCCCGAGTGAGGAAATCATCCTGGGCGTGACCCGGAATCGGAAATCCGAGCAGAACGGCGGACACCACTAGCGCGCGGAAACTTGTATTCATAGCCTAATCTTCTTCCGGGTTCATGATGCTGTACAGGATCTCCTGGCGCAGGTCGGCCGCCCGTTCGAGAAGCTTCTCAATCTCCGACCGGTCGAAGTAGGAGACACTCTGCTCCAGGTTTTTGAGGTCCCGCCCGTGCTGGCGCAAGAACACTTCCACGTCCTTCGAGGTGCGCATGTGCCTGGCGGAGGCGACGGAGGTCTCGAGGCGATCCATTGCGTCCAGGAAGGCCTCCCTAGCTTGCTGCTGTTGCTGGGTGTCTCCCGCATCGTAGGCAAGCCGCAGCCGCTTGTAGGAGTTCTTGGTGAGATCGACGGCGATCTTCGCTTGGTCTCTAGGGTCGCCTGTTTCCCGTTCGTATCTTTGTTCCAGAAGTGCAGCACGCACTTCGAGAAGCTCAGCCGTTTCCTCCCCCTGGGCTGCTGTGGCTGTCGGCCTCATGGGCCATCCTGCGATCAGGAAGAACAGAATCATCCAAACCATTGCATTCTGCCTCCTTGCCTAGAGTATAGCTCTATTTGGCGACATCCGTGCAGGTCTCGGGCACAAATCAAGGCACCTGAAGGAAGGTGCGGCATGATCACCTGCCCCTGCCGCGTAGTCGCAGATCGTTCAAGATGATCCGGATGCGCTGCCGGGCTTGAAATTCCTGGTCCGGGTTCCTTCCTCCATTGAGCTCCAGGAAACGCTCGTAGTTCTCCAAGGCCTCTTCCTGATGATGCAGATGATCATGGCTGACGGCCCGAAGAAAGTGTGTGCCGGCCGTGTCCTCTCCGAGTTCGGCCACACGCGCCAAAACCCGCAGCGTCGGCTCGTACTGCTTGAGGAGAAACAACGTGGACGCCAAGTTGACGTGCGCTTCCGCCCAGTCCGGCCGAAGTTGCGCTGCCCGCAGGAACCGTTCCGCCGCCGGCTCGTATTCACGCCGTTCCAATCGCAGCGTGCCCGCCAGCAGCCACAACTCGGCGTCGGTTTGGTCGCGCGACAGCATCCAGTCCACCAACTCCAAAGCCTTGCCCTTTTGCGGCTCCGGCCCGTGGAGGTAGGCATCCAGCATCAGGCGTTCCAGTTCGGCGCTGGAATCGCCCGCCACCCACGCTGCTTCCCACTGTTCGATGGCATCTGCGTGTTTTTCCTGCGACGTATAGATCTGTCCCAGGCGAACGCGCATGCTGTTGCTCTCTGGCGTGTTCGGGTGCGCTTCGAGATAGTCGCGATACAGTTCGGCCGCTTCGCCGAGCGTGTCCGCGCCTTGGTCTGCAAGCGTTTCGAGCACGGACGCCAACAGCAGCCGCACGTCGTCGCGTGCCGGATCGGCTTCCAAAACGCTGCGCAGGTGGCGCTCTGCCAGAGCCGGATCGCTTTCCGCCACCAGCCGCGCATACGCCTCGTGCGCTTCCGCGTCATCCGGCTTCAGTTCGAGGGCTTTCTCATACGCTTCACGCGCTTCCGCAAGCCGCTCGGCGGCGGCCAGCGCCCGTGCCAAGTAGATCACAGGACGGAAATCCCCCGGTTGCTTGTCGGCCACGAATCGCAAGTGCTCCACTGCCTCCGCCGCTTGTCCTTCCTCGACCATCAGAATGCCCAGATTCAGCCGCGCCGGTACAATCTCCGGCTGCCGCACCGCTACGTTCTTGTAGTGCAAAATAGCGTCCGCACGGCGCCCCAGCATGCTGTAGGCATAGGCCAGATTGAACTCTGCACGAAAGTCTTCCGGATTGTCAGCAAGATACTCTTCGAGTGTTTTCGCTGCTCCGGCGTAGTCTTGATTCTCCAGCGCCACCGCTGCCTGCTGCAGCAGCGACGCGGGTTCCTGCCCTTTGGCCTGTGGCCCGGACAGTACAAACAACACCACAACCACCCACAGGAGAAGCCCGTCGCCTCTTCTGGACATTCCTGCCCGGACGGAAATTTGTCTTGCAGCCAATGCGGATTTCATCGCTGCCTTCTCCGCGAGCGAACCACGCGTTTCGCCGTCTGCTCCGGGCTCGACCCGTTTCTGGCGAGCACCCGCCGCAGCGCCTGTCCAGTGTAGGATTCCGCGCAACGGGCCACGGCCTCGGGCGTCCCGCAGCAGACCACCTGACCGCCACGGTCGCCTCCTTCCGGGCCGAGATCGATCACCCAGTCGGCCGTCTTGATCACGTCCAGATTGTGTTCGATGATCAGAATGCTTCCCCCGCCGTCCAACAGCTTCCGAAACGCCCCGAGCAGTCGCGCGATATCGTCGAAGTGCAGCCCGGTCGTTGGCTCGTCAAAGATATAGAGCGTGGCGTCGCTCTTGCCGAACGCCAGATGTCCTGCCAGCTTGACGCGCTGCGCCTCGCCGCCAGAAAGTGTCGTGGCCGACTGTCCCAGCCGCAGGTACCCGAGGCCGACATCGTCCAGCACCTGCAGCCGCCGTGCGATCGCGGCGTACCCTGCGAAGAACCCGAGCGCCTCTCGGACCGTCATCTGCAGCACTTCGTGGATGTTCCGTCTGCGGTAGCGAACTCCGAGTACTCCGCTCTTATACCGAGTGCCTTTGCACTCCTCGCAGACCAGCTCGATATCCGCCAGAAACTGCATCTCGACGGTAATCGTCCCGCTGCCCTGGCAGGCGTCGCAGCGCCCTCCCGCTATGTTAAAAGAAAAAGCACCCGGAGAATAGCCCCGTTTCCGTGCCTCCGGCTGTGCTGCAAACAGCGCCCGAATCGGGTCAAACGCCTTGACGTAGGTCACCGGGTTCGAGCGCGGCGTCCTCCCAATGGGAGACTGGTCGACCAGCACCACGTTCTGCATATGCTCCATTCCTTCGATGCTGCGGCAGCCGAGCCGTCTCGCTTCCCCGATCTCTTCCGATGTCATTGCCGTTTCTGATGGAGCCCGCTTCATCCGCGACTTGGCTGTCGCAGCCGTGCTGTGGCTCCGCAAGGCATGATAGAGCACGTCATGCACGAGAGTAGACTTGCCCGACCCCGAGACGCCCGTGACCGCCACCATCATGCGGGCCGGAATCGCTACGTCGATGTTCTGGAGGTTGTGTGCAAACGCGCCATGAATCTTCAGTTGCTTGCGCGTCGGCTGACGCCGTTGCTGTGGCAGGGGGATTGAAAGATCGCCGCGCAGGTAGCGCCCCGTCAAGGTTCCGATCCCGGCGAGCAGTTCAGTGTAGCTTCCAGCAAACTGCACGCGCCCGCCGTTTTCCCCCGCCCCGGGTCCCAGGTCGACGATCCAATCGGCGGCTTCCATCATCGAGGCGTCATGCTCGACCACGACGATGGTATTTCCCTGGTCGCGCAGCTCCTGCAAAATGCGGATCAGCCGGGCCGTGTCGCGCGTGTGCAGGCCGATCGAAGGCTCGTCGAGCACGTAGAGCGTCCCCACCAGGCTTGCGCCGAGCGCCGTCGCGAGCTGAATGCGCTGCGCCTCGCCGCCGGAAAGCGTCGACGCCATGCGCTCGAGCGTCAGGTATTCCAGGCCGACATTTTCCAGGAACCGCAGCCGCTGGCGTGCCTCTTCCAGAATGCGGTCGGCTATCACCGCCTGCACCGGCGTAAGCTGGACCGAGTCCAAAAACTGTCGTGCCTGTCCGATGCTCATCTGACACACGGCGCGAATGTCCTGTCCGCCGACCAGCACGCGATACGCTTCCGGCCGCAGCCGGCCGCCCCGGCACTCGGGGCAGAGGGCGTAGCCCCGGTAGCGTGCCAGGAACACCCGAACATGCAGCTTGTACTTTTTCCGTTCGAGGTAGGCAAAGAATCCCTGAATGCCGACTCCCCGGAGCCTCCGGGTCCCAGTCGTCCCCTGCCACACGAAATCCTTTTCTTCATCCGTCAACTGACGGTAGGGGACATCGAGGCGAATGCCGCGCGGCACGGCTTCTCGCTTGAACTCGCGATAGAAGCGGCGGTAGCGAGGCTTGCTCCAAGGATCGACCGCCCCTTCCTCCAGCGAGCGCGTCGGATCCGGAATCACCAGTAGCGGGTCGAAGTCCGTGGTGTTGCCGAACCCCTGGCAGCGCGGGCACGCCCCGTACGGGCTGTTGAACAGAAACAGCCGCGGTTCCGGCTCCTCATACGGGATGCGGCACGTCTTGCACTCGAACCGCTCATTGAACGCCAGCCGCACCGGTTCCTCCGTAGAGTTGTCGCTCTCTTCCGCCTCCAACTCCGGCAACTCCAGGACCGCCTCGCCGCCCTCGCGGTAGCAGATCTCGATGCTGTCAATCAGACGTTGACGCGATTCCGGTTCCAATACAAGCCGGTCGGCCAGCACCCAGACCGGCTGCCCGAAGTTAATTTCGAGCAGTGACTCCGGCGTCGAGAACTCGAAAATGCTCCCATCCTGATAGAGCCGGTTGAACCCGAGCTTCCGCAACTCGAACAATCGCTCCTTCAACCGTTCTGCCGTGACACTTGTACCCTTTCCGCTACCCGGCTCCCCCTGCAGCATGGGAAACAGAACGTACGCCCGCAGTCCCTCCGGATGCCCCGACTCCGCTGGAAGTGTAAGCAGCCTGTCGGCCACCTCGTCCACTGAATCCTTCTTCACCTCCCCGCCGCACTGCGCGCAGTACGTCTGTCCTGCGCGCGCGAACAGCAGCCGCAGGTAGTCGTAAATCTCCGTAGCCGTCGCCACCGTCGAGCGGGGCGTGCGCGCCGTGTTCCGCTGTTGGATTGCCACGGCGGGTGCGATGCCGGCAATCTCGTCGGCCTCGGGTTTCTCCATCCGTTCCAGGAACTGCCGCGCATACGCCGACAGTGACTCCACGTACCGCCGCTGCCCCTCGGCGTAAAGAGTATCGAACGCCAAGCTCGACTTGCCCGACCCGCTCACGCCCGTAATTACCGTCAGTGCGTTGTGCGGTATGTCGCAGTCGATGTTTTTGAGGTTATGCACCCGTGCCCCTCGCACGCGGATGTACTCCGTCGCCCGCTCTTCCCTTGTGAGGAACTCAACTTGTTTCACCGTCGCCATAGTGACGTTTGCGTGCCTTACCCTAAGCCATCAATTATATCGCGCGGCAAACCGGCCTCCCTGTCATCTCCTCTTGCGTCATCCAGCCCGTCCGGAGCGAAGAATGATGAGGGACCCGCACAGCTGTTCGTCTGTGAAATCTGCGATCAAGATTCTCCCTGTTATAATTCCAATTGGAGCGCCCGTGCTCTTCTATCGCGTCTTATGTCCTTCCGACTCGCCAGCAATTACCAGCCGCGCGGAGACCAGGCCTCCGCCATCGAGCAGCTTGTCCGCGGCATCCATAACGTGGAGCAGCACCAGGTGCTGCTCGGCGTGACCGGCTCGGGCAAGACCTACACCATGGCCAAGGTCATCGAGGCCATCGGACTCCCAACGCTCGTGCTGGCACATAACAAGACGCTCGCCGCGCAGCTCTATCATGAGTTCCGGTCCTTCTTCCCCGACAACGCAGTGGAATACTTCGTCAGCTACTACGACTACTACCAGCCGGAAGCCTACATTCCCTCCACGGACACTTACATCGAGAAGGAGGCGACCATCAACGAGGAGCTCGACAAGCTGCGGCTCTCGGCCACACGCTCACTCTTCGAGCGGCGCGACTGCGTGATCGTGGCCAGTGTCTCCTGCATCTACGGCCTCGGCTCGCCGGAAGCCTACTACGGCATGCTCCTGATGCTTGAGCGTGGTCAGCGCATCCGGCGGAAGGAGATTCTCGAGCGCCTCGTCGAGATCCTCTACGAGCGCAATGACCGGGAATTCAAGCGCGGCACCTTCCGGGTGCGCGGCGACGTGATCGAGCTGTTTCCGACCTACGACGACTTCGCCTACCGCATCGAGATGTGGGGCGACCAGATTGAGCGCCTCTCCCGCATCGACCCTCTGCTCGGGCAGGTCAAACAAACCTACGTGCGCCTGCCCATCTATCCCAAGACGCACTACGTCATGACGCCGCAGACGCGCGAGGAAGCCATCGGGAGCATTCTGAAAGAATTGCGCGACTGGCTGCCGGGACTGATCGGCCAGGGCAAGGAGCTCGAAGCCAAACGCCTGGAGCAGCGTACGCTCTTCGACATCGAGATGATGCGCCAGATCGGCTATTGCCACGGCATCGAGAACTACTCGCGGCACCTCACGGGCCGCCACCCCGGCGAAGCCCCGCCAACGCTGCTCGACTACCTGCCTTACGATTCGCTGCTCTTCATTGACGAGAGCCATCAGACGGTTCCGCAGTTGCACGGCATGTATCGCGGTGACCGCTCGCGCAAAACCACGCTGGTCAACTACGGCTTTCGGCTGCCCAGCGCGTTGGACAACCGCCCGCTGATGTTTGAGGAGTTTGAGAAGCGCGTCAATCAGGTCGTCTATGTTTCTGCTACACCTGGTCCGTATGAGCTGACAAAGTCCGCCGGCGTCGTCGTCGAGCAGATCATCCGTCCCACCGGCCTGGTAGACCCCGAAATCGCAATCCGCTCCACCCGGGGCCAGGTCGACGACTTGCTCCACGAGATCCGCCAGCGCACGGAGCACACCGAACGCGTCCTGGTCACCACACTCACCAAGCGTATGGCCGAGGACCTGGCAGAGTACTACTCTGAGGTAGGCGTGCGCTGCCGGTATCTTCACTCCGAGGTCGAGACGCTCGAGCGGATCAAGCTGCTGCGCGACCTGCGGCGCGGGGAGTTTGACGTGCTGATCGGTATTAACTTGCTGCGTGAGGGATTGGATCTGCCGGAAGTGTCGCTGGTGGCGATTCTGGACGCCGACAAGGAGGGCTTTCTGCGCTCGGCTGGAGCCTTAATCCAAACCGTCGGCCGCGCGGCGCGTAACCTGCGCGGCAAGGCCATCCTCTACGCCGACAGAGTAACCGATTCCATGCAGAAGGCGATCTCGGAAACGAACCGGCGGAGGCAGTTGCAGTTGCAGTATAACGAAGCCAACAACATCACGCCGGAGTCGATCGTGAAACCGATTGACATGAGCTTGGTGCAAGTGGCGGAGGCCGATTATTGGACGCCGCCGCCGCTCAACCCGGAAGTTGAACAGTTTGCCAACGCCGCCGAGCGCGACGCGCACATTACGCGACTGGAGGCTGAAATGCGCGCCGCTGCCCAGAACTTCGAGTTCGAGCGCGCCGCGCAGATTCGCGACCGCATCCGCACGCTCCGGCAGCCGACCGCACTCGCCTAATCAGAGTCTGCTGGTTCGCACCGTGAGCCCCCGCATGGCAACGACGAACGGAATCACGCGTCCACCCACACCGCGCAGCGCCGTTTCCACAAGGCTCTTCGTACCCGGCTCACACAGAAAGAAAACGCAGCCGCCACCTCCCGCCCCGCAGACCTTCGCCGCCCGAGCTCCGTTTCGCCGCGCCACAGCGATCAAGCGCTCGATCCCGGGCGTGGTGATTCCCGGGTGATTGCGTTTTCGCGCTTCCCATTCCTGGTTGAGCAGCCGGGCTGTCTCCTTCCAATCGTTCCGTTCCAGGGCTGACCGCATGGCCGCCGCCAAAGCGGCAATCTGGCTGAAGTGCCGCACGACGGCACGCCTCCCATCAATGTGAGCCTTCATCACTTCCCAGTTGTTGATCCCGGAGTTTCGTGATTCACCCGTATAGCAAAGCACGCCCCGCGCGGCTATCTCAAGGTGGTTCACTCGCAGCCGTTCGGACACGATGCCACCAGCGGTCAAGCGAATGGATTGCACCCCCCCATAAGCCGCTGCGTAGTAGTCCTGCTCTCCCGTGGGTACACGCAGCACTTGTGCCTCAACGTCGCCAGCCATCTGGATGAGTCTTTCTTTCGAGAGTCTTCTTCCGGTGAAGCTTGCCAAGGCTCCACAGATCGCAATGTCAAGTGAAGAAGAACCGCCGAGACCGGCGCCGGCGGGTGAATCGGAGTCTGTCTCCAATGTGAGGCCGGTCCGCGGCTCGAATGCAAGCACCAACTGCGCGAGCAGAGGCAGCCGGAACTTCCGCGCTTTCGTCAGGGAGCCGAGTGAAGGGAAGCTCTCTTCCTTCCCGAGGTCTTGCGAGATCAGGTGAATCGCCCGGTCACGGCGCGGCGTCAACAGGCAACGAGCGTAGCACCGGATAGCGACATTGACCGTTTGCGAATTGTCGTGGAAGAGGTAGAGCGGCCAGATGTCGAGAGTGCCGCCGGCGAGGTCCACACGCGCAGGGGCTTGGGAAGAAATAGTACGCACGCTCGCAGAATCCTTGCTTTCCAAGCCGGACAACTCGGCTGGACCCAACTTTGTGGACTTCCGTCTATGTTGCGCTACTCGGCCGCGCGAACAAACCGATCAACAGGCCGGAGCCGCCGACCACGGAATGTAACACCGTGTCCAAGCGGTTGAAGGCGTCGAGTCCGCCAAAGTCCGGGAAAAGCCATCCGAACAGCCCCACGAAACAGAAGAAACTGCCGTTTGCCACAGGGAAAGTCTTCCACCATGCGGCAGAGTTCCAGCCGTAACGGACGACGAGCGCGCCGAGTGCGACGTGAAACACCTTGTGCATCGTTTCCGGCCGGAACCCGAAACGCAAGTAGTCCGTTACGAGCGAAACGGCTACGAGGAGGAAAAATATTCCAATGACTCGCGTGTACCATTTCGGGAGCGTAGAGTTCACACGGTTCTCCACATCGGATCGAGAGCAGATTCTTCTCTTCCGTCGGGGCAGTCGCTGGGAAGGCTAGCCGTGGGGAATCATTTCGCTGCGGCGCCGCAGCATTTCTTGTACTTCTTGCCGCTGCCGCAGGGGCAGGGATTGTTGCGGCCTACTTTCTGCCCGGTGCGGACGACGGTCTTGACGGCGGCCCCGGAGCCGTCGTCAGCCCCGCCCAGGATCATCTCTGCCTGCTGCTTGCGCTGCCGGCGCTCGATCTCCTTGACCTGCTCTTCTTCCTGGACCGGCTGCATCATGAACAGGAAGCGCAGCGCTTCCTGGTCAATGCGGTTCATCATGTCCTGGAACATCACGTAGGACTCTTTCTTGTACTCGACGAGCGGGTCTTTCTGCCCGTAGCCGCGCAGCCCGATACCTTCCTTGAGATCGTCCATGGCAAGCAGGTGCAGCTTCCAGTTTTGGTCGACCACTTGCAGCAGGATCATGCTTTCGTGCCAGCGCATCACTTCCGTGGTGAGCAGGGCCTCTTTTTCTTCGTATTTCTTGTGCAGCCGCTCGGTCAGCGTGTCATTCAGCTCGCCTGTATTCACCTGTGTCGTGTTAATGCCTTCGGCGCGCAGGTCGAGCCCGAACTGCCCCATGAGATCGCTGCGCAGTCCTGCGATGTCCCATTCGTCGGGATGAATGTCCTTGGCACAGTGCCGCTCGACCATTTCCTGTACCAGTTCGTCCCCAACCCCGAGGACATACTCCTTCTGGTCGGCATTCTCGAGGATCTGGCGGCGCAACCCATAGACGGCATTGCGCTGTTTGTTCATCACGTCGTCGTATTCGAGCACATGTTTCCGGGCTTCGAAGTTCCGCCCTTCCACGGCTCTCTGTGCGGCTTCGATGCGCTTTGAGATGAGCTTTGACTCGATCGGAACGCCCTCTTCCATTCCGAGCCTCTTCATTACGTTGCTCAGCCGCTCGCTCGCGAAGATGCGCATCAGATCGTCTTCAAGGGACAGATAGAAGCGCGAACTCCCGGGGTCGCCCTGGCGTCCGGCACGCCCGCGTAGCTGGTTGTCGATGCGCCGCGACTCGTGCCGTTCCGTTCCGATGATGTGCAAGCCGCCGAGGGTGATCACTTCGTTGTGCTCAGACAGCACCATCGGCTGATAGCGAGCCATGGCGTCGCGGTATTGTTCCAGCGTGGCAGTTTCGGGGGCAACGTTCTGCTTGCGCAGCCAGTCGCGCGCCATCGCCTCCGGGTTGCCGCCGAGCAGAATGTCGGTGCCGCGCCCAGCCATGTTGGTCGCGATCGTCACGGCTCCCTTGCGCCCGGCTTGTGCAACAATCTCCGCCTCGCGCGCATGCTGCTTGGCGTTCAGCACGACGTGCTTGACACCGGTCTTCTTGAGCTGGGCGCTCAGGCTTTCGGACTTTTCAATCGAAGTCGTGCCCACGAGCACCGGCTGGCCCCGTTGCATGCACTCCTGAATCTCTTCCGTCACGGCGTTCAGCTTTTCGCGCTCGGTGCGGAACACCACGTCAGCGTTCTCCATCCGGCGCAACAGCTTGTTCGTAGGGATGACGGAAACTTCCAGGTTGTAGATCTTCTCGAACTCCGCCGCTTCGGTTTCCGCTGTTCCGGTCATTCCGGCGAGTTTGTTATACATGCGGAAGTAGTTCTGGAAGGTGATCGTGGCGTAGGTCTGCGTCTGCCGCTCGATCTTGACGCCTTCTTTGGCCTCGACCGCTTCGTGCAAGCCGTCGCTCCAGCGTCGTCCCGGCATCAGCCGGCCTGTGAACTCGTCCACGATGATGACTTGATTGTCGATCACCACGTACTCGTCATCTTTTTCGTACAGCATGTACGCTTTCAGGAGCTGCCGGATCGCCTCGTTCTTCGACCAGCGCTGCTCGGCCACGCGCGGAACTTTCTGGATGAGCCGTGTCTTTTCCTCCGGCTCCAGGTCCTCCCGCGCTTCGATCCTCTGAGTCTGCCCGTCCACGTCCAGGATCGAGAACGAGTCGTAGGTGTGCTGCACCTCCCGCACGGCCTCTTTCTTTTCCTCCGCAGAGAGGTCTGGGTCCTGCTCGACCTCCTCGATCTGCCACGCCAAGTCCAGCTTCGCGATCTCGTCCATCATGGTCGGAGCCAGTTGCAGGCGTCCCGTGGGATTCAAGTCCACAATGCGCGATTTTTCGGTCACGGTGAAATATAGCGGCTCGACCAACTCGCGCTCGATTTCGGCGTTGATGCGGTTCTCCACCCGACCCGCGATCTGCTTCACGGACGGGTCCTCCAGGAGTTGCGCCAGCGGCTTGAACTTCGGCGCGGCGCGCTTGGCCTGGAAGAGCTTCTGCGCCGCCAGCTCCCGGTCTTCCTCGTCGCCTTCCAGCAACTCCTTGGCCTCGCGGACAAGCTGTCCGGCGATTCCGTTCTGCTTGTTCACGAGCCGCTCGACCAGAGGTTTTAGTTCCTTGAAGTACGTCGGCCGGGTCACCTCGGCCGTCCCGCTGATAATCAGCGGAGTGCGCGCCTCGTCGATCAGGATCGAGTCCACCTCGTCCACGATCGCATAGTGGTGGCCGCGCTGCACGCAGTCGCGCAGGTCAAACTTCATATTGTCGCGCAGGTAGTCGAACCCGAATTCGTTGTTCGTACCATAGGTCACGTCGCAGGCGTAGGCGGCGCGGCGTTCTTTGTCATCGAGGTCGTGGACGACTACACCCACCGTCAGCCCGAGAAACCGGTAGAGCTTGCCCATCCAGTCGGCGTCGCGCCGGGCCAGGTAATCGTTCACCGTAACGACGTTCACACCCTTGCCTTCCAGGCTGTTCAAGTAAACGGGCAGCGTCGCAACCAGAGTTTTCCCCTCGCCGGTCTTCATCTCGGCGATCTTGCCTTGATGCAGCACTGCCCCGCCGATCAACTGCACGTCGAAGTGCCGCATGTTCAGGACGCGCTTGGATGCCTCGCGGCAGACCGCGAACGCCTCCACCATCATGTCGTCCAGACCCTCGCCATCGGCGAGCCGCTTCTTAAACTCGTCCGTCTTGGCCCGCAGCTCAGCGTCGGTCAGCTTCTGCATCTGCGGTTCGAGGTCGTTGATCTGCTGCACCATCGGCTTCATGCGCTTCATCTCGCGATCGCTCTTGGTCCCGATGATCTTGGCAATCAGTGTGTGGTACATGGTTTCTCCAGCTTATTATAGGAGGCTTCCCGCCGCCGAACAAGCAGACCAATTCCTCTATCTGTGATGCGCTGCGTGGCGCAAACGATGCACAGTGGGTTGCTCAGGGAAGGGAAATCGTCAATGCGGCATCGCCCCGGAACAATCGTGCGAATAGCCGTTGGCTGGGCGGGGTTTGTTCATGCCAGATTCACGTTAATGCTCTTGATCTGTGTATAGCTGAGCAGGTTGGCGAGGCACTCGTCGCGCCCGATGCCGCTGTTCTTGTAGCCGCCGTAGGGCACGCCCGGGAAGTGCCGGCTGCTGTCGTTGATCCAGATGTAGCCCGCCTGAATTTCCTGCGCCAAGCTGTAGGCCGTAGTGAAGTCCTTGGCCCATACGCTCGCCGTCAAACCGAAGACCACGTCGTTGGCCATTTCGATGAGGTCGTTCTCGTCCTTCCACTTGAGCACCGACTGCACCGGCCCAAAGATTTCCTCCCGCGCCAGGCGCATTTTGTAATTCACGTCCTCGAAAACCGTGGGCATTACGAAGTATCCATTCTGGAGCTCTGGATTCGGTGGCTTTGTCCCGCCATACACCAGCTTGGCGCCCTCCTGCTGGCCGACGTCGATGTAGGACATCACGCGGTCAAACTGCTTCTTCGAGACCAGGCACCCCATCTCAGTCTTCTCGTCGCTCGGTAGCCCGATGCGCACCGCCCTGATCCGCTCGATCAGGCGCTCGACGAACTGGTCGTGAATGTCCGAATGCAGAAACAGACGTGACGTCGACCCGCAGGACTGTCCGGCGCACCACGTGTAATTCATCCCGACAAATGCCGATTCCACGGCCTTGTCGAGGTCAATGTCTGGGAAGACGACCATCGGGTTCTTGCCGCCGAGTTCGAGCGTAACGACCTTCATGCCGTCCGCCGCAGCGCGCATGATCGACTGTCCCACCTCGACCGAGCCTGTCAGGACGATCCGCCGCACCAGCGGATGCTTCACCAGGTGCATCCCGATGCCTTCACCGCCCCCCATCCCGACGATTACATTCACGACACCCGGCGGAAAGATTTCCTTCGCGTCGTACGCCATTTCGAGCGACGACAACGGCGCCTGCTTGGTCGGCTTCACAACGACGGTGTTGCCCGCGACCAGCGCCGCTCCAATGCGCCCCGAGAACATGATCGGATGGTTGAACGCCGGAATGCGCGCCACCACGCCATACGGCTCGCGGATCGTAAAGTTGAACGTCCCGGAGTTGGCGGGAATCGTCTCGCCCTTGAGTTCGGTTGACAGTCCTGCGTAGTAGTCAAACTGGTTCGTGACGTGGGTGACGTCCTTGCGCATGGCTTGGAAAGGATTCCCGCCGTCGAGCGCGTCGAGCATGGCATAGGTGTCGCTCTTCTCCCGCAGTCGCTGTGCAAAGCGCCGGCAGTACCCGCCTCGCTCTGCCGGAGTCAGCCGTTTCCACTCGGCGAAAGCCCGCTGCGCCGCCTGCACGGCGTGGTCCACGTCCTCAGCGCCACAGTCCGGCACAGCCGCCAGCTTTTCGCCGGTGGAGGGGCTGTGTTTGTCGAACGTTCTCCCCGAAGCCGCCGGGACCAGTTCGCCGCCGATCAGACAGCGGTATTCGGGCCGTAAGATGGACGCATTTCTGATCGCGGATTCCATCTCCTGACTCACGGCTAACTCCTTTACGCCAGATTCACGTTTACGCTCTTGATTTGCGTGTAGCTCAGCAATTCCGCGAGGCACTCTTCCCGCCCCAGGCCGCTCTGCTTATATCCTCCGAAGGGAACGCCCTGAAAGTGCCGGCTGCTGTCGTTAATCCAGATAAAGCCCGCCTCGATTTCCTGCGCCAGACGGTAGGCTGTCCGGAAGTCGCCCGACCAGATGCTCGCCGTCAACCCATAGATGACGCTGTTTGCCATTTCGGCCAGCTCGCCCTCATCGCGCCACGGAATCACCGACTCGACCGGGCCGAAAATTTCCTCCTGTGCCAGTCGCATGCGGTAATTCACCTGATCGAAGATCGTCGGCTCGATGAAAAACCCTCGCGCAAACTTCCGATCCGCCGGCTTGCCTCCTCCGGTCACGAGCTTTGCCCCTTCCTGTTTCCCTATTTCGATGTAGGACATCACCTTCTCGAACTGCCGCTGCGAAACCAGGCAGCCCATTTCGCTCGCCTCGTCGGTGGGCATGCCCATCCGGATGGCCTGAACGCGCTCGGTCAGGCGCGCCAGAAACGCGTCATGAATGTCGGTGTGGAGAAACAGCCGCGAGGTCGAGCCGCAGGACTGCCCCTGCCAGGAGTAATTCATTCCCTGGAACGCCGAGGCCACGGCCTTTTCTAGATCAGCGTGAGGAAAAACGATCATCGGGTTCTTGCCGCCGAGTTCGAGTGACACTGTTTTCAGGCCCTCGGCCGCGTCGCGCAGAATCTGCCGTCCAACTTCCACGGAACCGGTGAACGCAATGCGGCGGACATCCGGATGCCGCACCAGCGGCGCACCCGCCGCCGGGCCGCTGCCGTTCACGACGTTGACGACGCCCGGCGGAAAAATCTCCCGCAAATCGTGCGACATTTCGAGCGCCGAGAGCGGGGTCTGGTCGGCGCACTTCAGGACCACGGTGTTGCCTGCGACCAGCGGCGCTGCCAGCCGCGACGCTGCAAACAGTATCGGATGATTGAACGGAACGATGCGCCCGACGACCCCGTATGGCTCCCGCAACGTAAAGTTGAATGTTTGCGTGGTCGCCGGAATGGTTTCCCCCTTGAGTTCGGTTGCCAGTCCGGCGAAATACTCATGCATGCGCGCGGAGTGCTGCACGTCTGCCCGCAGCGAACGGATAATGTTCCCGCCGTTGAGCGCGTCCAGCGTGGCATACGTCTCGGCCCGCGCGCGCAGCCGTTTGGCGAACCGCCGGCAATAGCTCGCGCGCTCCATCGATGTCAGCTTGCGCCATGCGGGATAAGCCTGCCGGGCGGCCTCGACCGCGCGATCCACATCCTGCTCATCGCAATTGGGAACGTCAGCCAGCCGTTCGCCTGTCGCGGGGTTCAGCGTCGGAACGGTCTTTCCGCTCGCTGCTCCGGTCAGTTCCCCGCCGATCAGACAGTGGTATTTCTCCCGCAGAACCGCGTCCCGAGATTCGACGGCTGGGTCCGCAAGCGGACTCATTCACACCTCCAAAGATCAACGGAAATGATAGCACGGCGTGTGAAACGGTCTGGTTGACGTTCCGAGCGGGGAATGCAATCGGCCTTGTTGTTACTTTTGAAGGTTGTCACGAGGAATTCGATTGACTGGTCCAGGACGGGAGAGTCCGCCCAATCACGCTTGTAGAAGGCCTCGGAGAGCATCTGCGGTAACTCATCTCGCGCTGCAAAGGTCGCAGGCAACGTAAAGCGAGACCAGCCTGAGTACGCTCAGAGGGGCGGGAAGAAGCGTTCGCTTGTTCAGAGAGGCGTTCCTTGCCACCACATTGATCCGTGAGCCGTGGATGGCTCATTATAGGGAGAGCTGGGTCGTTGGGAAGAGAGTTGGGAGCCATGCCCGGAAGGAATTGGCAATAAGGTGAAGGATAACCTCCTTAGGATCGAGCGGCAGGTCATTGCCTGCACTCGGTGTCCGCGCCTCGTCGCGCACCGCTGCCTGATTGCCGAACGGAAGCGCCGCGCGTATCGAGATTGGCAGTATTGGGGGAAACCCGTGCCCGGCTTCGGCGACCCGCGGGCGCGCCTGCTCATCATCGGCCTTGCTCCGGCTGCCCATGGAGGGAACCGTACTGGCCGCGTCTTTACCGGTGATAGCTCCGGCGATCTGCTGTTCGCCACACTCTATCGCACCGGGTTTTCAAACCAGCCCCAGTCCGTCTCCCGGGACGATGGCTTGCGCCTGCACGGGGCCTACGTTACCGCCGCTGCCCGCTGCGCCCCGCCTGGCAACAAGCCGCTGCCCGAAGAGTTCCGCAATTGCCGCGAGTATCTGGAGCGGGAGATTGATCTGCTTCGCGGGGTCAAGGTGGTCGTGGCCCTCGGGAAGATCGCGTTCGACGCCTACCTTTCGATCCTTCAGGAACGAGGCCTGATCACCCGCCGCTCGCAGTTTCATTTCGCCCACGGCGTAGTTCACAACCTCCCGCCGCCGCTGCCCACTTTGATTGCCTCGTATCATCCTTCCCGCCAAAACACACAAACAGGGAGACTGACGCCGAAAATGTTTCTGCAGGCTTTTGAAGTGGCGAGAAAAAAGACGAGCACCTAGCCGGCGCACATCTTTCTGTAGCGTCTCTGGCAGGGTATTACGAAACCCGTCAGAACAATCCTATGGTCTGAAGACATGCCGGGAGTGCTTGTATCTACCACGTCAGCAGTTCGCGCAGGGCGTCCTCGATGTCCTGCGCTTGCGGGAGGATGGCTTTTTCCAATTCCGGGCTGTAGCCGACGAAGGTGTCGAGCGCGCCGACCCGTCTGACGGGAGCGTCCAGCCGGTCGAATAGTTCGTCCGCGATCCGCGCGACGATCTCCGCGCCGAATCCGAATGACAGGCAATCTTCATGCGCCACCAGCACTCGGCTGGTCTTCGTGACCGATCGCTCGATAGCGTCCCAGTCGTAGGGACTGAGCGTCCGCAGGTCGATCAGCTCGACGTGGAATCCTTCCTGCTCGAGCTTCTCGGCGACCTGCAGCGCCTTCTGCACGACGGCCCCGTAAGTGACGAGCGTCACGTCGCTCCCTTCCTTGACGAGGCGTGCTTTGCCGAACGGGATCATGTAATCCGGCCCGGGATACGGGTTGCGGTTGTAGGGTTGGCGGTAGAGATGCTTGTGTTCTAGGAACAGCACGGGGTCGTCGCAGCGAATTGCCGTGCGCAGTAGGCCGTTCGCGTCCTGTGCGTTTGACGGCAGAACTACTCGCAGCCCCGGAATGTGTGTGAAGATGCTTTCCCCGCACTGGCTGTGGTAGATCGAGCCGCCGTTCAGATAGCCTCCGTAGGCGACACGGATCACCGCCGGGCACGAGAAGTTGCTCACCGAGCGCCACCGCAGCACGGAAAGCTCATTGCGAATCTGCATCATGGCTGGCCAGATGTAGTCAAAGAACTGAATCTCGACCACGGGTTTGAGTCCCCGCATGGCGTAGCCCAGCGCCCGGCCCACGATGCCTGCTTCCGCGATGGGCGTATTGAAAACCCTCCGGTTGCCGAACTGCCGCTGCAGTCCGTGCGTCACTTTGAACACTCCGCCTTTGCCCTTTACCTTGTCCAGGAACTCCTCGTGTGTGCAATCGGCAACGTCCTCCCCGTAGACGATCATGCGCGGATTTCGTCTCAGTTCATCCCGCAGGCACGCGTTTAGCAGGTCGGCCATCGTGCGCGGGTCACCGGTGGGCTGCGGGTCGGTTTCAAACGCCCGTCCCGTTGGGTCTACGGTTGGGGAATAGACGTGCTCGGTGGCCGACCGGGCTTCCGGCGTTGGCGCCCGCATGGCTTTCTCGGCGGCTTCCTCGACCTCCCGCCGGACCTCCTGCTCGAGCTGTTCCCGGTCTTCAGAAGAGAGCAATCCCTCGGCTTCGAGGAACGCCGCGAACTTCCTGAGCGGATCCCGGCTGGCTTCTTCGGCCAGCTCTTCTTTGGCCTTGTAAAACTTCTGATCGTCGGAAACCGAATGCGAGTGCAATCGCACGACGTGCCCGTGAATCATTGCCGGGCCGCGCCCCTCGCGGCAGTAGGCCACGGCTTTCTGCAGCGCCTGATAGCTGGCGAGAAAGTCCGTCCCATCTACTTCCAGGCGGAACAAGTCGGAGTATCCTGCCAGCAGTCGCGAGATGCTTCCTCCAGGCGTCTGCCGCTCGACTGGAACCGAAATCGCGTAGCCGTTGTCTTCGATCAAATAGAGAACCGGAAGCCGGTCGCGGCAGGCCACGTTGAGCGACTCGAAGAACTCTCCTTCGCTCGTGGAGCCATCCCCTCCGGTGACGCAGACCACCTCAGGCTTGCCGACGGCCGTGTCCTCAGGCTCAGATTCCGGCATTCGCCGGTAGTAAACGCCGGCCTCGGCGCACCCCACGGCCTGCAACCACTGCATTCCGGTCTGGCTCGACCGCGAAAACACCCGCAGCCCCCGGTGACCCCAATGCGAAGGCATCTGCCGTCCGCCGCTGAACGGCGCCTCGGCTGCCCCGGCTGCTTCGAGCAACAGGTCGAACGGCTGCAGTCCCGCCGCTAGCGCCAGCGCCCGCCCGCGATAGTAGAGGAACAACCAATCCAGGCCCGGCTCCAGGGCTGTTGCGGCCGCCACTTGTAGAGCTTCATGACCGGCCCCGCTGATTTGGAAATAGATACGGCCTTGCCGGTGCAGCTGAACCTCCTTCTCATCCATCAGGCGGGAAAGAAGCATGGTCCGGTAGGCTGCTAGGAGCTGCTTAGGGCCGAGCCCTGCGTATCTCGATTCGCCGGTCAGCGATGGCGTTGTAACTGCCATTTCTGTTCCCCCTTCAGTACGGTTTGGCGCTGGCTGCCGCTTCGGACCGCAGCCATAGCCTGGCGTGCTCCGGTCTTCTCCGCAACACAGGAGTGGATTCCTGCGGTCGATTGCTTTCTGGGCTTATCTCTGTCGGGTGCAAAGGGCTGTGCTTGGCACCCGCCTTCGGCCTTGTGCGCAACTCCCCGTCTGGTTCCTTGCCTCTTACAGGTGTCTTCTGGGCTGCCGGAAACCCCGTTGGCGCAGACAGTGTCGCCGTAGTCTGGCGGGGCGGGCATCGCAGACGTACGGTTGGGTTCCCCGTTCTCCTCAGCCTTTGGTTGCTTTGTGCGGGCCCTGCGAGTGGGCCCTGCCCGATTACTGGCGCCAGAATAAGGTTCCATTATGTCCACCGATGCCCCCCCTGTCAATTCAGATTCTACTCGGGTCGGAATGGCTCCTGGCCCCACCGCCTGTCTTGTGCGGGGCAACCGGCGCCTCTGGAGCAAGGGGGCCAGACAGGTGTTGACAAAAGCGAATAAAAAGCGAATACTTGGGCATGACCCTCTTTCCGCAACCTCGCAACACTCCATTCATCACTGGGAGCTCTCCGGTCCTGGTCGGCTTGGCGAAGGCAGCAGCTGAGAGTACTGTTGCCCTCAGCAAGCAGAAGGCCCGTTATTTTCCACTTCGTTCAAAGCGCATTCTCAACCGTTGCCGCAGCACCCGCGTTCCGTTCACCTGGACCATCAATCCGTATCGCGGCTGCGAATTTGGTTGTCGGTACTGCTATGCCCGCTACACGCATGAGTATCTCGGCATGGAGTCTCCGGACGAGTTCGAAGAAAAGATCTATAGCAAGGAGCGCGCCGCAGAAATCCTCCGTGCGGAATTGGCTAAGGACCCGTCCGGTATGATTGCCATCGGTACGGCCACCGATCCCTACCAGCCGGCCGAGCGGTTCTTTCAGACGACGCGAAGCATTCTGGAGACCTTGCGCGACTTTCGCGGACTGCGCCTCTCGATCACGACGAAGTCTGACCTCATCCGCCGCGACCTCGGTCTGTTGCGGGAAGTCGCTCACGACAATGAAGTGCAGATCAATATGAGCATCACGACCCTGCGGCCGGAACTGGCGCGGAGGCTGGAGCCACGGGCTCCCCGCCCGGACCTGCGTCTGGCGGCTGCAGCGGAAGTTGCTCAGGCGGGCATCGCCGTGAGCATATTCGCCATGCCGGTCCTGCCCGCTATCACGGACAATCCCCGCGACCTCGAAGCCATTGCCCGCGAAGCGGCCCGTATCGGTGCTGGTTCGTTCGCGGCGAACGTCCTCTATCTGATGCCCGCAGCCCGCAAGGCGTTTTTCCCGTTTCTCGAAGCTGAGTTTCCGCGCCTCGTCCCGCAATACCGGAAGCTTTATGCTCGCGGCGCATACGTTCGCGGGCCGTATGCAGAAAGGGTGGCATCTCTCGTGCAGGAATTGCGTCGCAAATACAAGCTGACGGGCCGGCGGGACGATTCCTCATCCCGCCCTTTGCTCCTGTCAATCAACTGCGCCTGTTCACGGAAGCAGGTGGCCTGTAGCGCGAGAGCACGTTCTCCTTTGTTGACGTTACGATTTAGTCATCTTCGTGTCTTCGTGGTGCGAATCGTGGCGCCGAATTCCCTGTTCCCGGAGGGCTCCCGGATGGTATCTTCGGTGATGGAGCCATGAACCGAGGAATCCACGGCCGGGGCATCGCCCATGTACCCGGCCTGCTGACGCGGCTATGTCGCCGGCTGCGTGGCGGCGAGCAAGTCTTGGTCCGCCCTTCGGAGTTGCCGCTGGTGCTGATTTCCTTTGCAAAAGGCGACGCCGACGGCGTGGGGCCTTTCCGCGAAGCGCTCGAAGCGGTTTGGTCCTCCGTTCCGCAGCCGTTTCGCAAGCGCTATGCTGGGATTCTCGAAGCAGCCCCTCCGCTGGTCATCGTTCTGCTGCGGCGGTACAACATTTGCTCCTGCCTGGGCCACCACCATCCGTCCAGCTCGGAAAGCCGCCTCACCAGCAAGCTCCGGGGATTGAGCGGCGTCCGCACCGGCGAGATTGATCTTGCCTTTGATGCCATTCGCGAATGGGAGCCGCTTCCCCTGTCTCATCTGGCGCTTCCCCCGGAAGCAGCCAATCGCGAAATGACCGCTCTGCAATGGCAGCTTGCCCTGCTGGCGGTGTTTCTCCACGAGCTCCATCACCTCGTCAATCCCGAGGAGCTCGAATCGGCGGTCCGACGCCGCAGCCAGCAGTTTTACGCCGACTCCCTCTCGCATTTCATCTTCGAGCGCTTTGGTGTGGAGTTCGGCTTGCGCCGCGAGCCGGACGCGGCTCCGCCCATCATGCCCGACCTCTAATCCGCGTGATACAATGACCCGGAGGAAATAAAGCGTGAACGGCGAAATCATTGCCATTGTCGCGGTGGGGATTGGTCTGGCGGGTCTGATCCTTACCAGTGCTCATGGGTTGCGCGGAGAAATCGCAGTGTTACGCGGAGAAATGCGCGGAGAAATCGCAGGGTTGCGCGGAGAAATCGCAGGGTTGCGCGGAGAAATCGCAGAGATCCGGACTGAGGTTTCCCAGCTGCGCGAGCGTATGGCGCACTTGGAAGGACTGCTCGAAGGGTTGCGGGAAGCCATCACCGGGCGAGCGGTCGGTTAAACGTCGTTGATTGCAAAGGGGGACTGCACAGCGGGGATGCAGCCCCCTTCATGAGCGCCAATACCGGGAGGCGTGATGGCGGAGGCACGAACTCATCAACTGACGGGTGTTGCGGGCGTGCATTACGTCGCGGCGATCCTAGCATATCGCGGATTCCATGCAGTTCCGACGACTCGGAACATTGCGGGTCCAGATCTGCTCGTCAGTACGCTCGACGGATCTCGCGGATTTCTATTCAAGTCAAGACGACGGCTTGGGCTATGCGCACGCGTGGGAGGGGGGAGAAGAAGCTTCCAAATCACTATGAGTGGGATATCGGGTGGAGTTCTGCGAGGTCCAATCATCCCAATCTATTCTTCGCCTTGGTCGACTTGAAGGAATTCGAGGAACTCCCCGACGTGTTTCTCGTACCTTCGAGGACCATTTTCCAGTACTTCGAAGGGGGTGACCCTGAGACGTGGCGGCGGGCCAGGTATCACCCTGAGATTCACGAGATCGAGCAGTACAAGAACAATTGGGACAGCTTAAAGGCAACGCTTAGTTGTTAGAGATTGAGCCATCGCCCAGTTCGATTTTGCTCTCCCACAACATCCGCTGAGGCCCTAGCGGCTGGGCCCGTAGTTGCGCTCCGGCCCGCGCTGCCGCTGCCAGGTGATCTCCCCTAAAAATGTTCGGTCACGACCTCCGAAAGCTCTTGGACAGCGCCGATGAGATCTAACATCCTTGCTGTGGTCTGCCGCGTGATACAATGACCCAGAGGAAATAAAGCGTGAGCGGAGAAATCATTGCCATTGTCACGGTGGGGATTGGTCTGGCGGGTCTGATCCTTACCAGTGTTCATGGGTTACGCGGAGAAATTGCAGGGTTGCGCGGAGAAATCGCAGAGATTCGGACTGAGGTTTCCCAGCTGCGCGAGCGTATGGCGCACTTGGAAGGACTGCTCGAAGGGTTGCGGGAAGCCATCACCGGGCGAGCGGTCGGTTAAACGTCGTTGATTGCAAAGGGGGACTGCACAGCGGGGATGCAGCTCCCTTCATGAAAGCTCCCTTCTACAAGCTCTGTCAGCGCTTCTTCATGATTTCGTGCTGGACTACCTGCGTGTGAACAACCGAGTGGGATGCATCCAAAGAGACCGCGCGTTTCCTGCCTCCGCGCCCGTGGTCGATCAGTTGGGTGGCTGTCCTGGCCGTGTCGCATGATAGGCGTTGACGCATGAGCAAAGACCGGAACGGATTCACGCCCATTGGCGAGATCGTGAAAAATGCCGGCGGCGTCCTCGGCGAGCGCGGGATGCGGACTCCGGCTCCGGAATCAGATGCAACGGTTCTTCAACGCGAATCCCTGGGTGGTGTACTACGTTTCCATGCGGCCGTAGAAACTCCGGTAGAAGAGCAGGGGAGCGCCGTCGCGCGCTTCGCCTGTCAGGATTTCTCCGATGACAATCGTGTGGTCCCCGCACTCGTGCGACGCGGCCTTGCGGCATTCGATGAACCCCAGACAGTCCTGGAGCAGCGGCGCGCCGTTGGAGCTTTCCCGGTGCGGAATGTGCTCGAAGCGGTCCCAGGTTCGGGACGCAAAGACCCGCGACAGCTCTTCCTGATCCTCCGCCAGAAAATTCACGGCGAAATACTGGGCTTGGCTCATTGCCTGGAAGCTCTCCGATCCGTGGCCCACGCAGACCAGGATCAAAGGCGGCGTGAGGCTCACCGATGTGAAGGCATTCACCGTGAATCCCCAGGGTTCGCCCGAGGCCAGGCGCGTCGTCACCACGGTCACCCCCGTGGCGAATTGCCCCAAAATCCTTCGCAGTTGTTCGGAAGAAAGCGGCATCGGCCTCCGTCCATGTTTTGCCCCGGAAATCTTTGCTAGGATAACGAAGGCTGATGTGAATTGCAAAAATCGGAAAGGAGCCGGTATGAGGGCCGTCGTCCAGCGCGTTTCCCGCGCTGCCGTGCGTGTCGAGTCTGAAACCGTCGGTGAGATCGGGCAGGGTCTTGTCGTCCTGCTCGGTATTCGTTCCGGCGACCGCCGCGACGCGGCGGATTACTTGGCCGAGCGCGTGGCCCATCTCCGCATCTTTCCCGACGGCAACGGCAAGATGAACCTTTCGGTCAAGGACATTCAGGGCGCGGTGCTGGCCGTCTCGCAATTTACTCTCTTCGGCGACGTGCGCCGCGGCCGCCGCCCGAGCTTCATCGACGCCGCCCCCCCGGAAGTGGCCGAGCCGCTCTATGAGCATTTCCTGGCGGCCCTGCGCGGCCACCGCTTGCGCGTCGCCAGCGGCGTCTTCCGCGCCATGATGGAGGTGGAGTTGGTCAACGAGGGACCTGTAACCATTTTGCTCGATAGCGAACGCCTGTTTTAACCCTCCAACGCCGCAAGCGAGACCTGCATCACAGGCTGTCATTGCGGGCCCATCGGGTCATGGTGCCTTCAAGCACACGAACGATTCTCAGTGAAAGCCTTACGGCTCTTCGTCTGCATTGTCCGGCAGATACATCGTGGCGTCGGCTTCGGCGACGACGGGGCCGTTGTCCGAGTCCAGATGGATTTCGGCGCGCGCCGTGACCAGCCGCCCGCGGCGCCCGGTAGTCCAGCCCAGGATGATCAGGTTTGCGCCAACATGGAGCGGTTGCCGAAAACGGCTCTCGACTCGCGCCGTGACGCCGTAGAGTCCCTGGAAAGAACACGCCCAGGCGAGCGCTTCGTCCATCAGCGCGAACGTGATGCCGCCGTGCAGGATGTCCGGCCAGCCGCAGTGCTCGGGGCGGACGGAGTAATTTGCGCGGGCTCCGTCTGCTCCATGCGCATGGAACGCCACGTGCAGTCCAGTCGGGTTGTCCGGACCGCAGACGTAGCAGGCGCTGGTTCTTGAATCGAGCTGGATGTCGGGTCCTGGGGGTCCGGATTCAATGGGCATCAGCCTCCGTTAGAATCGGGCGTTGATCCAGTTCGCCACGTAGTCGAAGAAATTCTTGACGGTGTTCGAGTACTGTCCGGGAGTGGTCTCGCAGGCGGTGCAGGGCCGGACCCCGTGCAGCGCGCCTTCGACGATGATGTAGTCCTTGTCCTCGCTGGCGGCGGCTTCGTAGTGAATCTCGTTGTCCCGTATGAAGTAGTGGCCACCCATGGCCCCGAGGAGAATGGGAACCGAGATGTTCTGCAGGGCGCAGGGGGTTGAATTGTTGCTGGAGCACCAGTCAATCTGGTCCATGGAGTCGGTGGATCGGATGGCGTTGGCGCTCAGGAACGACCGCAGCGTCAGGAAGCGCGTCCCTTCGTTAAAGGTAGCGTTGGCTTCTTTTTGGTTCAGGAATGGTGGGCGAACGCTTTCGACGATCTGCATGGAGACGGTCCCGTCATTCTGGAGCAGTTTCTGCGGCTTGACCGTGCTGTGATGGATGCTCGGATCGAGCTGCATGAGCCGCGCGCCGATGCCTCGGGGAATCAGGAGAACGGCATCGTCGGGAAACGTCCCCATGCCCTGCTCCATCTGTTCCAGCTTGGCGAGCGCGGCGTCGACGAGGCGGTTCATCCGGTCCGACTGGGCCTGAAAGTACCGCTCCTTGAATTCCTCGGAGTATTTCGATGGCCCGTTCGGGTTGAACCCGTTGCGGGGATTGAAGGGATCAAGATCGGGATCGATTTCGTGCGGATTCGACTCGTCCAGCACCGCTCCGTTGAGGCTGCGCACGGCGTTCACGGAGTTGCCGGGATGGGGGTCGCGGAAGATGACACCGTCGGCGGGCGGCAGATTCGCCAAGGCATCGGTGCACTGCACCAGCTTGTTGGGTCCCTGGCAATAGGACGGTCCCCTCTCAGCAACGGCCTGGTAAAAGCTCATGGTTGGGCCGCCGCCGCTTCCGCCGTAGAGCAACACCTTGGTGATGCCCTGCTGGCGCCGGAGGTGCTCGACGGCGGATTTGACGTCGAGCGCAATGTCTTCCCACATGACGGAGGCTTCGTTGTTTTCAAACCGCGAGTTCAACCCAAGGACCATAAATCCGCGCTTGGGTAGTTCGACGTTCTGGAGACCGGACATGGTGTTACCCGTACGGTGGGTGACGACGATCCCGACGTGCGGGGCCGGCCCGCTGTCCGGCATATAGAGAGCCGCTTTGGCGCGGCCAGGGAGCTGCACGAAGATGGGATCGCTCTGGGCAAACCCGAAGGCAGCCGACAGGATCAAGACCAGGCTGGCGATGACGATTCGAGGCGTCATGGTTGTTTCCTCCTCAGCTTGTTGCGGCCAATTATACCTGAGGGAAGTGGGGAGTAGGGATTGGGGAACTGGCCGCGGCCTCCTTTCCGTCCTCAGTATGGTTTGAGTGGGAATGGAGCGCAAAAGTATTCTTCCGAGAGAACCGAAAGAACCGAGAGAACCGAAAGAACCGAACAATAATTGCGTTGGCAGCAATGGTGTGGCCAACCATGTTACCTCAAAGATGATATCTTGCCGGAAGCGTCATCCAGTCACCTGTGCGGTCTGCTTTGCATCGTGTAATATTGGGAGAGGTGCAGATGGCTCCGCGAGTTGTAATCAAACGGCAGTCTGCTTGGGAGAAGATGAGGTTGTGCCGGTAATTACTCTGCCTGACGGGTCGAAGAGAAGCTACGACGAGCCGGTGGCGGCACGCAAGATTGCGGAGGACATCAGCCGCAGCTTGGCGAAGAAAAGCGTCGGAGCGCGGATCGACGGGCAGTTGCGCGACCTGGCGACCCTGATTGATCAGGACGCGAGTGTGGTGATCATCACAGAGATACCGGAGAACGGCCAGCGCAACCCGGACGCACTCTTCCTGCTGCGGCATACTTCGGCGCACGTGATGGCGGAGGCGATCCAGCAGATCTGGCCCCAGGCGGAGCTGGTCTACGGGCCGCCGACCGACGACGGCTTCTTCTACGACATTCGCTTCCCAGAAGGTGCGAGCGTTTCGTCGAAAGACTTCGAGGAAATTGAGAATCGCATGGCTGCGATTGTCTCTGCCAACAAGCCGATGACGCGGTACGAGATGGGCGAGCGAGAAGCACTGGAGAAGCTCCGCAAAGAAGGGAACAAATACAAGGTAGACAACGCAGTGCGGGCACTCGAAGGCGATGGGGCATCGTTGGAAAGCACGCCGCGGCTGAAACCGCCGATCTCGTTTTATGCGACGGGAGCGCGGGGGAAGGACTGGGAGGACTTGTGCATGGGCCCGCATCTGCCGAGCACGGGGCGGATCAGGGCGTTCAAGGTGATGTCGCTGGCGTCGAGCTACTGGCACGGGGACGAAAACTCGGATCGACTAACGCGCGTCTATGGGACAGCGTTCTACGACAAGGCGGAGCTGGCTGAATACCTGAAGCGCCTCGAAGAAGCGCGCGAGCGCGACCATCGCGTGATCGGCAAGAAGCTGCGGCTCTTTGTGCTCGACGAAATGGTAGGACCGGGGCTGGTGCTCTGGACCCCGGCGGGGACGGCGATCCGGCAGGAACTGCAGAATTTCATCTCGGAGGAATTGCGAAAGCAGGGCTACCTGCAGGTCTTTACGCCGCACATCGGGAAACTGGAACTCTACCGCACGAGCGGACACTTTCCATATTACGCCGATTCACAGTATCCACCGTTCGTGGAGCGGGAAACGCTGGCGAGGCTGGCCGACGAAAAGGCGAGCTGCGCCGAGCTGGCGAACCATCTGGCCACGGGAGAGATCGAGGGCTACATGCTCAAGCCCATGAACTGCCCGCACCACTTCCGAATTTTCGCCAGCCAGCGGTATTCGTATCGCGACCTGCCGATCCGGCTGGCGGAGTTCGGGACGGTCTACCGCTGGGAGCAGTCGGGGGAGCTGAACGGCATGGTGCGGGTGCGGGGACTGACGCAGGACGACGCGCACCTGTTCTGCACCGAGGACCAGCTCAGCCAGGAGCTGAACGGCTGCTTGACGCTGGTGAAGACGATCTTCAAGACGCTGAACATGACAGACTACCGGGTGCGCGTGGGGCTGCGCGATCCGGACTCGTCGAAGTATGTCGGTCGCCCGGAGGTGTGGGACAAAGCCGAGCAGGCGTGCAAGGCAGCGGCGGCAACTCTAGGGGTTCCCTACACGGAGGAGCCCGGCGAAGCGGCGTTTTATGGGCCGAAGATCGACTTCGTGGTCAAAGACGTAATCGGGCGCGAGTGGCAGCTCGGAACGATTCAGGTGGACTACAACGGCCCGGAGCGCTTCGACCTGGGGTATGTGGGGAACGACAACCGGTTGCACCGGCCGGTGATCATCCACCGCGCGCCGTTCGGGTCCATGGAGCGATTCTGCGGGCTGCTGATCGAGCACTTTGCCGGAGCGTTTCCGATGTGGCTCGCCCCAGTGCAAGTAATGGTGCTGCCGATAGCGGACCGGCATCAGGCGTTTGCGGAGGATCTGGCGGGGGAACTGCGAGAGAGCGGAGTTCGCGTTGCAGTGGACGCGCGGAGCGAGAAGGTGAACCTTAAGATCCGGGAGGCACAAGTGCGGAAGGTCCCGTACATGGCGGTCCTGGGAGACAAGGAAACCCAGCACGGAACCGTGAGCCTTCGCGCGCGCCAGGGAGGAGACCAGGGAAGCATGCCGCGGGGCGAGTTTTTGGACCGGGTGCGGACGGCGATTCGCACGCGGCAGATTCAGCCGTAACCGTGGCCGGAAGGTTTGGCCCGTGGTATAATCGGCGGGCTTGGATGGTCGCCAGGAGCGGCTCAAGCAAAAAGGAGGATTTATAGCCTCTGCAAATATCAGGGTGAACGAGCGCATCCGGGCAAGAGAAGTCCGGGTGATTGACGACAACGGAAACCAGTTGGGGATCATGCCTCCATACCAGGCCGTCAAGATCGCTCGGGAGCAGAACCTGGATCTGGTGGAAGTCTCGCCGACTGCGGTTCCGCCCGTGTGCAAGATCATGGATTACGGCAAGTACGTGTACCAGCTCAACAAACGAGCACATGAGGCGAAAAAGAACCAGCGCAATATCATCGTAAAGGAAGTGAAGTTTCGTCCGACCACGGACGACCATGATTACGAGTTTAAGAAAAACAACATCGTCCGCTTTTTGAAGGAAGGCGACAAGGTCAAGGCGATTGTAACGTTTCGGGGACGCGAAATCTCCCATTCGGAAATCGGGCGCAAGATGCTCGAGCGCCTGATCCAGGACGTGGGAGAAGTCGGAACGGTCGAGTTCCGGCCCCGTATGGAAGGCTTTTCTATTTCGGCCATCTTTGCTCCCAAAAAATAGGCCCCGAAGAAGCAGGGCGATCGGGCAGTCCGCCGAGGATTTGCCCATACACTCTACGGAAACTATTCCCCAGAGGAGGGAACGTGCCGAAAATTAAGACGCATCGGGGCGCCGCGAAACGGTTCAAGAAGACCGCCAAGGGGCAGTTTACGCGGCACCATTCCTTGGCGAGCCATATCCTGACATCGAAGACTCGGAAGCGCAAACGGAAGTTGCGGCAGAGCGAGACCGTGAATGCGGCGGACCAGGCGAGAGTCCGGCAGATGCTGCCCTATGCGTGAAATGCAGTGAGTAGTGAATCGTAAGCAGTGAAAAGGAAAACACGCGGAACCTTCACTCCGCTCGCACGGCACCACTCGCGATTCACATGGAGTTAAGAACTTGCCAAGAGTAAAAAGAGGAACAAAACGACACGCGAAGCGCATCAAGATTCTGAAGCGCGCGAAAGGCTACCGGCTGACCAAGAGCAAGCTCTACCGCTCGGCAAAGGAGTCAGTCGACCGGGCGCTGAAGTTCAGTTTCCGCGACCGGCGGGCCCGGAAGCGGGAGTTCCGTTCGCTGTGGATCATTCGGATCGGAGCGGCCGCACGCCGGAACGGCCTTTCATATAATCGTTTCATGCACGGCTTGGGGCAGGCCGGGATCGAGCTCGACCGCAAAGTGCTGGCCGATATCGCTGTGCGGGACAAGGGTGCGTTTGCGCAACTGGCGGAAAAAGCAAAGACCGCACTGGCCGCATAGAAACAGTGAAATAGTGAATCGGAGGAAATGGACGGGAACGGATTCATTTCCTCCCCAATCCACTGAACGACGAATCCACGAACCGCACCGTCACGCGTCAAGTTTTTCGATGGAACCATCTGATCGTCCCACCCCGGAGATCGCCGAAACCGTCGACCGAAGCCTGGAGGAACTTGGCGTCCGCAATGCCGCCGCAGTAGGAGAGCTGTTTGCGCGACTGGAGAGCCATCTGGACAAGGAAGCAGCCCAGTGCAGCGGGAGGGACGGGATCGAACAGTTTCGCGTGCGCTGGCTCGGGCGCAAACAGGGGATTGTCCGTTCCATCACTGAAAACTGGCTGCGCCCGGCGCCGGGAGAGCTGAAACGAGAGATCGGGCAGCGGCTCAACGCACTGCGCGAAAAGGCAGAACAGCAGATTGCGCAAACCCCGTCGCAGCCGTCGCGCACGGAAGAGGCGGACAATGCGGCATCTGCTGATCTAGCAAAGCAAACGGCGGCGAAACCGGAGGGGCTGGACATCAGCCTGCCCGGACGACAGCGAGTGGTGGGAGTCGAGCATCCGATCCAGCGAGCGATCCGCGAGATCAGTGAGATCTTTCTAGCGCTGGGGTATTCCGTCGAGGAAGGGCCGGACATCGAGAGCACGTACTACAACTTCGAGGCGCTGAACATCCCCGAAGACCACCCGGCGCGGGACGACCAGGACACATTTTACGTGGACCCGCAGACGGTGTTGCGCACGCACACGTCTCCGGTGCAGATTCGCACAATGGAGAAACAGCAGCCGCCGGTGCGGATCATTGTTCCCGGACGCGCGTTCCGACACGACGTGCCAGACGCGACGCACGCCGCAATGTTTCACCAGGTCGAGGGACTGGCCGTGGACACGAATATCACGTTCGGGGACTTGAAGGGAACGCTCGATTATTTTCTGAAAGCGTTCTACGGGCCGCAGGTGCGGACGCGGTTCCGGCCGAGCTTTTTTCCGTTCACGGAGCCGAGCGCTGAGGTGGACATCTCGTGCCTGTTCTGCGGGGGCGAGACCGGATGCCGCATCTGCAAGCAGAGCGGGTGGATCGAGTTGCTGGGGTGTGGCATGGTGGACCCGGCGCTGTATTCCTATGTGCACTACGATGCGGCGCGCTACAGAGGCTTTGCGTTCGGGATGGGGGTTGAGCGGCTGGCGATGCTGAAATATGGCGTTCAGGACATTCAGCTCTTTGTACAGGGCGACGTGCGGTTTTTACACCAATTTCGATGAGCGGGGAAGTAGAGGCACAAAAACCAGATCGGACGCGCGCTGAAGTAGCATGAAAATCCTTCTTTCGTGGCTGCAGGACTTTGTTGCTGTTTCCAGCGAGCCTCGGCGGCTGGCCGAGGAGCTCACGATGCTTGGGCTGACGGTGGATTCGGTCGAGATGGACGGCGGAGAGACGCTGTTTGAGATTGGCGTCACGACGAACCGGCCGGATTGCCTCAGTCACTATGGAGTGGCGCGGGAACTGGCGGCACGGCACGGCGGATTAACAGTTGCCTTTCCGAGCGTATCGGGTGGCAAGCCGCGCGCCCGGCGGCACGATCCGGTCGTGGTGATCACGGCGACGGACCTCTGCCGCCGCTACTCGGCACGAATTATCCGAGGCGTCCGAGTCGGGCCTTCGCCGGACTGGCTGGCGAGGCGTCTGGAGCGCGCCGGAGTGCGCCCGATCAACATCGTGGCTGACGCGACGAACTACGTCCTGATGGAGTTCGGCCATCCGCTGCACGCGTTCGACATGGACCGGTTGGAAGAGAGAAGGATTGTCGTGCGCCGGGCCGAGGAGGGTGAATTGCTGCCGACGCTCGACGGAGTGGAGCGTCGGCTGGCCCCGACGGACCTTGTCATCGCCGACGCCAAGCGCGCCGTTGCCTTGGCAGGCGTGATGGGAGGATTGGATACGGAGATTTCTTCTGGCACGACAAACGTGCTGCTCGAAAGCGCATGGTTCGAGCCGGCCTCGGTGCGGCGGACATCGAAGAAACAGGGGCTGCACACGGAGGCGTCGCATCGCTTTGAGCGCGGGGCCGACATCGGAGCAACCCTGGCGGCGGCGAACCGCTGTATCGAGCTGATTCGAGAACTGGCCGGAGGGGAAGTGGACTCGCATGTCAGCGACGTGTATCCGCGGCCGAAAGCGGCGCAGACGATCCAGATCCGGGGCGGGGAACTGGCGCGGCACCTGGGCATGGAAGTGCCAGCCGAGGACATCGAGCGGATCCTCGCTGGGCTCGGCTTTGCGCCACGGTCGCGAGGCCGGACGGGATGGAAATGCACGGTGCCGACGCATCGCGTGGACGTCAGCCGGGAGATTGATCTAGTCGAGGAAGTGGCGCGCCACTACGGCTACGATCGCTTTCCGCTGCGGTTGCCGGCGTCTTCGGGGCAGCCCGCCCGGAAAGCGTCGCACGCACACAAGGAAGAGAAGCTGCGTTCGCTGCTGCTCGGATTGGGTTACGACGAAACACTGTCGTCGGTGCTTGTGAGCCGGGCGACAGAGTCGTTTGGCGAGGCGCCGCCTGTGGTGCTCTCCAACCCACTGAGCAAAGAGGCCGCCATTCTGCGGACCAGTTTGGTCCCGTCCATGCTTTCTGCCGTCCAGTGGAACCGGAACCGGGGCCAGGAGACAGTCCGGTTATTTGAGATCGGAAGCATCTACCAACGAGCCGCGAATGGCTTCCTCGAACCGCCGATGCTCGGGCTGGTGGCGACGGGAGATCGCGTGGAGGCCGGGCTTAACCAGTCGCCGCGCCGGTATGACTGGCTGGACCTCAAAGGCGACGTGGAACAGTGCGCGGGATTGTTTGCACTTGGCGCTCTTGCATTCAACGAAAAGGCTCTTCCGGGCTACTATCGGCTTGGACATGCGGTGCAGGCGACAGTGGATGGGACTGTGGTGGCACGGCTGGGCGAGTTGAGCCCGGAAGCTGCGGAGCAATGGAAATTCCGACAGCCGGTCTATGTTGCGGAGATATTCCTTGAGCGGATCTATGGACGGGAGCTGCGGCTTCCGCGTGCAAAACCGATTTCGCGGTTTCCGGCCGTGGAGCGCGACTTCTCTCTATTGCTCCCGAGAAATGTCCGGTTCGACAGTGTACGAAAGGCCGTGCTCTCGCTGGGAATCCCGGAGCTGACAACCGTGACGCCAGTGGAAAGGATTGCCGATCGGCCGCCCGCCACACCGGAGCGGTACGGTCTGCTGCTGCGGTTGACGCTGCAGAGCCACGAGGCTACGCTGACAGAGACGGAACTTGCGGACTGGAATGCGCGAGTGATCGAGTGCCTGGAAAAGCAACTGGGAGCGCAGATTCGTATGTGATGGTATAGCTTTCCACAGAGGCTGAGGCAAAGCAGATCCCCTTGCTGCGCTCGGGATGACACCGGAAGATGAAGTGGGTGCATGAAACAGTTGGGAATTTTATGGAATTCGGCGGAAGAAAAGCAAGCGCAATTCATACCAGAAGGATCAGAAACCATGAGCGAACAGACAGGAGCAGGCGACGGATTGGAGCAGCTGTTGAGTCTGGAGGAAAAGATTCAGCAGACGATTGAGTTGCTGAGGACGACGCGCACCGAGAAGGAGGACTTGCAGCTAGAAAACGCAAGGTTGCGGCAAAGCCTGGAGGAGCAAGAGCAGGCAGCGCGGGTTCTCGAGGAGCGCGCGGGGAAACTCGAAAAAGAGCGTGAAGCGGTGCGCACCCGGGTGCAGCGGCTGGTCGAGCAGGTGGACGCCGTCACTGCGGCGCGCACGGAAGCCTGAGCGGGATCGTTGGCTGCGAGAAGCCGGGGACAATATTGTGAGTGGAGCACCGAAGGGGATTCGCATAGAGATCTACGACTGCGTGTATCAGGTGCGCTCCGAAGAAGGAGAAGCCTACACCAGGAGGCTGGCGCAATCTGTGGACACGATTATGCGTGCGATCGCGGAAAAGACCCAGACCTACGATTCCCTGCGGCTGGCGGTGCTGGCGGCCATGCATTTTGCGGACGAATGCGAACGATCCAAGCAACGGCATGAAGCGTTGAGGGCTGCGGTGTCGGAGAAGAGTATGGCGTTTCGAGAAGCGCTCGAACGTGCGGTGGAGTAGTGCGGGGGAAATGCGAAACCCGTTGTTGCAGATTGCAGTATAATGAGCCGGGGGGCAGCACTGCGAGGCAGGTGATCGTGCCGCTATTCTTGAGCCAACACTTAAGAAATGGGGGTCGGCTGTCGTTCTGGTGTGCTAGGCTCTGCCGGGCCCTGTTAGAGTTCCGGTTCTGAGCTGCCTAATGGAATGCTCAGACTCCCACCCGTATCCAACGGGTTCAAGAATACGTCACACACGGCTGAGTGGTCTGTCCGCTACTGATCGGGCTCTTCCGGTGGTCCCGATTCGCGTGTCACATCTCGTCCGTGCGGTTCCAACTCAGGAATTCCAGTGCGAAATGCAAGGCATGAAGTCCGCACGAGTTGGCAACGGCTCCAGAAGATTCTGTGAACATTCTTTTCATCGGTGACATTTTCGGCAAAGCGGGCCGCAAGATCGTGGCGGACCACGTGGCGGACCTGGCGCGGATGCGTTCGGTGGATCTGGTGATCGCCAACGGTGAGAATGCCGCCGCAGGGTTCGGAATTACGCCACGCTTGGTCGAGGAGCTGCTTGGGCTCGGGATCGACGTGCTGACCAGCGGCAACCATATCTGGGACCGCAAAGAGATCCTGAGCTACTTTTCGCAGGAGCCTAGACTGCTGCGTCCGGCGAACTACCCGGGCGGGCCGGGATGCGGCAGCTACACCGGGCGAACGAAGTCCGGGGTCGACTACGCGGTGCTGAACCTGCAAGGGCGCGTTTTCATGGCGCAGACGGATTGTCCATTCCGGACCGCCGACCGCGAACTGAAACGGCTGCCCGCATCATACAAGATTCGCCTTGTGGACATGCACGCGGAGGCGACGTCGGAAAAGCAGGCGATGGGTTGGTACCTGGACGGGCGGGTATCGGCTGTGGTGGGAACGCACACGCACGTTCCGACGGCCGATGAGCGCGTGCTTCCCAACGGAACCGCGTACATCACTGATGTGGGAATGACTGGTCCGTATGATTCCGTTATCGGGGTCACGAAAGAGAAGATCCTGGAACGCTTCTTGACGCAGATGCCAACGCGGTATGAAGCGGCGGAGAAAGACGTGTGGCTGGCGGCGGTCCTGATTCAGGCAGACCCCGAAACCGGCCGGGCGCTGGGGATCGAACGCATTCGGTTGAGAAAAAGCAGTGATGAGTAACCCGTGAACTCCCCGTTCGAGATTCTGGAACATACTGCAGACGTGGGGCTGCGGGCGTTTGGGAAAACGCTTGCGGAGTTGTTCGCGAATGCTGCGCGCGGAATGATCGCGCTGGCTCTGGAGACGGAGAGTGGCGGGCCATCGCAGGCAGTCCAACCGGAACAAAGACACCTGCTCTCGGCTAGCGGAGAAGACCGCGAAGAGCTGCTGGTCCGCTTCCTGAGTGAAATTCTCTACGCCGTCGATACAGAAGGGTGGCAGTTTCGCGAGTTCCGGATTGAAGCGATCGGATCGAACACTATCGAAGCCGAAGGGCGGGGAACCCAAGAAGAGCCGTCGGAGCACAATCGCGTGGCCGTCAAGGCCGTCACCTATCACCAGGTTTCGGTTACGCAGACCGCTGGGGGATGGGAGGCGGTCGTGTACTTCGATATTTGAGTTTGGACCGCGAAGATGCAGATCACGTCTTGGCTTCGTGGCCGAATCTCTGGCCGACAGTTCGGAGGAAAGCAAGAAGCTCTTCGCGGCTGAATACCTTCCGTTCTTCCAACTGGTAGATCAAGCCGCACAGGCGGCCTCGAGAACCCGATCGCGCTGGCTGTCGGCGAACTGGAATGATTTCCCCAATTCCTTCAGGAGTGCATTCGGGCTGAGGGGCGGGTTCTCGGCGGGGGCGAAGTGGGAGCGGGTTCGGCGGCTGGCCCGGAAACGTTGTACCTCAGATGTCAAACGCGGAAAGAAACTCTACGCTCATGTCAAGGTACTTGGGGTTCGCAGCAGCCGTCCGTTCCTAAGACCCAGCAGGTCGTGATGCCGTTGAGGAATGGCGACCGGAGCCGAGTGCAGGCTCCCAATTCGGCAGGGGCAACCAGGCGGAGATCGGACTTTTGTAACCAAGTGCGCCCGGTTTAGAATCAAGAAGAGATAGGAGCGATGCACGACTCCCGACCAAGAGCAGCTTTGCTCAGAATGACCCCGAAGGCCGCGGGTGACCAAGAGAGTTTGGGCGGATGAACATATTAGATCAATTGAACCCGCAGCAACGGGAAGCCGTGGAGGCGACGGAAGGGCCGCTGCTGATCCTGGCCGGGGCGGGGAGCGGTAAGACGCGGGTGATTACATACCGGATCGCCTACCTGGTCGAATACTGCGGCGTCTCGGCAGAGAACGTTCTGGCAGTAACGTTCACGAACAAGGCCGCGGATGAAATGCGCGGGCGGGTGGAACGAATCGTGCGGCTGCCGGGGCTGGCGCGGCCGTGGATATCTACATTTCATTCCTTCTGTGTGCGGCTGCTGCGCCGCGAAGGCGAGCGGATCGGCCTGCCGCGCAACTTCTCGATCTATGACGAAGACGATCAGCTCCGCGTGGTGAAAAGCTGCCTCAAGGAACTGGGGCTTACGAAGCGCGAACTGCAACCCCGGGCGGTGCTCTCGCGGATCAGCCACGCCAAGAATCAAGGCCGCAAGCCAGAAGAGTCTTACCTGACCGCGGAAACGCACGGAGCAGAGCAGCTGGCACAGATGTACGACCTCTACGAGCGCGAGCTACGGAAAGCGCACGCGGTGGACTTCGACGACCTGCTGTTGTTTGCGGTGCGGCTGCTGCATGAGCACGCCGAGGTCGCGCTGCGATACAACGAGCGGTTTCCCTACATCCTGGTGGATGAATATCAGGACACAAACCGGTCGCAGTACGAACTGGTGCGATTGCTGACGCAGACGCGGCAGAATCTCTGCGTGGTGGGTGACGAGGACCAGTCGATTTACTCGTGGCGCGGAGCGGACATCCGGAACATCGTAGAGTTCGAGAAGGACTACCCGAAGGCGCGCGTGATTCGCCTGGAGGAGAACTACCGCTCAACGCAAACGATTCTGGATGCTGCATCGGCCGTGGTGGAGAACAACCGCTACCGCAAGGGCAAGAGGCTTTGGACGGCCCGGCAGGGCGGGCCGAAAGTGGGCGTCTACGAAGGGCCGGACGGCGAGAACGAAAGCCTGTTTGTAGCCGACTGGATCGCCCGGCGCGGCCGGGAATCCGAAGAGCAGGTGGCGATCCTCTACCGCACAAACTCGCAGTCGCGGCTCTATGAAGAGGCGCTGCGGCGCTACGCGATTCCCTATCACGTCGTGGGCAGCATCAGCTTTTACGAGCGGGCGGAAGTGAAGGATCTGCTGGCATACCTGAAGGCCGCAGTGAACCTGCAGGACTCGGTGAGCCTGCTGCGGACCGTCAACTCGCCGCCGCGCGGCATCGGAGCGGCAACGGTGCGGAAACTCGAAGAGATTGCACTCGAAGCGAACCTTCCCTTTTGGGGCGCTTTGGGTCAATCGGTCGAACACAAGCTATTGCCACCGCGCGCGCTGGCGGCGATCGAGACCTTCCGGGATCTGATGAACGAGCTGCACGCGATGATTCCGGTCTCGGACGTGCCAGAAGTCCTGAAAAGGGTGCTCGACCGGACCGGGTACATCGAATTGTTGGAAGAGGAGGCAACTCCGGAAGCGGCCGGGCGAATTGAGAACATCCAGGAATTACTGAACGCCGCCGCTGACAGCCAGGAACGTGGGGAAGACGCCAGCCAGTTTCTGGACCACGCCGCACTGGTGAGCGACGCGGACGGTTACGATGAAAATGCTCGGGTGACGCTGATGACGCTGCACAGCGCCAAGGGTCTGGAATTCCCAGTGGTATTTCTGGCGGGCATGGAAGAAGGTCTGCTGCCGCACAGCCGGTCGCTACTCGACTCGCAGGCGCTTGAGGAGGAGCGGCGGCTGTGCTACGTGGGGATGACTCGAGCGCGGGACGTGTTGATCCTCACACGCGCGACCTCGCGCCGGCGATATGGGAACCAGATGCCGGAATCCTCACGGCCATCGCGGTTCCTGCGCGAAATACCGACAGGACTGCTCGACGACCTTTCGACGCGCCGGATGAGACGCGCGGAACGGCACTACGAATACCTGCCTTCTGAAACGGCCACGGACGCAGCCGAAGCGGACTCGAGCGAGATCGCGGTCGCGAATGCCAAGCACTTCTTGGGATTGCCGGGCGGGAGGCCGTCCCCGACGAGACGGCGAGCAACGATCAGTCGCATTACGCTCGGCAGCCGGGTGCGGCATCCGAAGTTCGGATACGGAACGGTCCTGCGCTGCGATGGAACAGGCGACGAAACGAGGCTGACGGTAAGCTTCTCGGGATTCGGACTGAAGAAGCTGGTCGCCAAATACGCGGATCTGGAGCCGGTTTGAAATGGCAGAAGAACCGCAGACGACAAACCGGCCTGTGCAGCAGGAAGAGAAGCGCGAGCTGCCGCTAGGGTTGATTGCCGGCGCGGTGTTTATGGCGGCGGTGCTGGCTGGCTTGTACTTCGTGATCCAACAGCAATCGGAACCGCCGCCGCGGCCCGCACCGACACAAGAAGCTGAGGCGTATCTTCCTAATCTGTTTGTGGAAGACTTGCGGCTGAGCGCCGAAGAAAACTTCCTGGGGCAGCAATCGACGTATGTGGATGGTGCGCTGTCGAATCGGGGCAACCGGACGATCCGGCGGTTGACGCTGCGGCTTTATTTCCGGGACACCCTGAACCAGGTGATTCTGCAACAGGATCGCGGCATCATCCAGCCCGGTTCACCTTTGCCTCCGGGGGGAAGCCGGGAGTTCCGTTTGCACTTTGCCGATATCCCGGACTCATGGAACCGGCAGGTCCCGCAATTCCAGCTTGTAGCAATGGAATTCGAGCAGCCCGCCGGATGAGTCATCACTCGCCGGGCAGCAGCGCGTCCTGCTGAGAAATCTCCATAATCCCCAGGCGCACAGCGGCTGTCCAGCCAAGCTGCATCAGCGACCCCTGAGTTCGCCGAACAGAGGCCAACTCACCGGGTCCCGCCAGGCGCCGCAACGGTCTGCTCAGTGGCCTTCGTGAGAACCTCGCAAACTTCGGTTTAGACAGACATGGCAGCGACAAGAGACGCTCCGTGGTGCGGATGACCGAGCAGGAATCAGTTCCCTCGCGCAGAACTTCAGATGGGAAGAATGCAAGACCCTTCCGGGTGGAGGTCCGAGGCGGCTCGGATACAGACCCGCCAGCTCCAGGTCACTGGGAAGTATCATAGAGCTGGGAAAGGCCACGGCTCAATACTTGGGGACCGATGGGTCAACCTCGTCGCTCCAGGCGAGGATGCCGCCACGGAGATTCTTGACCTTGCGGAAACCGGCTTTGCGCAGGAAGTCCACAATTTCCGCACTTCGTTTGCCGCTCTTGCAATGGATGACAAAGTCGTCGGCGGAATTCAGCTCGTGGACGCGTGTCGGGACGGTTCCTTTCGGGATCAGCCGGGAGCCGGGGATAGTGCAGATCTCCGCTTCATGTGGCTCGCGAACGTCGATCAGGACAAAGCGGTCGCCACGGTCCATTCTCTGCTTGAGCTCTTGGACAGAGATTTCGAACTCCGTCAAGCCCGGCGGGGGCGGCGGCTCGGGATGAATTCCGCAGAACTCGTTGTAGTCGATCAGGGCATGGATGGTGCGGTTCGGGCCGCAAATGGGGCACTCGGGACTCTTGCGGAGCTTCAACTCGCGGAACTTCATCTCCAGGGCGTCCACAAGCAGCAAACGGCCAATCAGCGGGTTGCCGCTGCCGAGGATAAGCTTGACGACTTCGGTAGCCTGGACCACGCCGACCAGACCCGGCAGAATTCCCAGCACGCCGCCTTCGGCACAGCTTGGTACCAGGCCCGGCGGGGGCGGCTCGGGATAGAGGCAGCGGTAGCACGGACCATCCTGGGCCGCGAAGACGGAAGCCTGGCCCTCGAATCGGAAGATGCTGCCGTAGACGTTCGGTTTACCGAGCAGGACGCAGGCGTCGTTCACGAGATAGCGGGTAGGGAAGTTGTCCGTTCCGTCGGCGATGATATCGTAGTCGCGGAACAGTTCGAGAGCATTGGCGGAACTGAGCGTTGTTTCATGCGGAATGATCTCGATAGTGGGATTGATCCCGCGCAGCCGGTCACTGGCGGAGTCGAGCTTAGGGCGCCCGACGTCGGTGGTCGAGTGAACAATCTGGCGCTGCAGATTGGTGAAGTCTACCACGTCAAAGTCCACCAGGCCGATCTTGCCGACGCCGGCGGCCGCCAGATACAAACTCAACGGCGAGCCCAGGCCGCCTGCGCCGATCAGCAGGACTTTGGCCTCCTTGAGCTTGAGTTGGCCCTCCATTCCCACTTCCGGCATGATGAGGTGCCGGCTGTAGCGCAAGACCTCCTCATTCGTTAACCGGGCCTTTTCAAGTACTCCTGCCTGACTCGCCATGTTCGCTCCTTTCTTTCGAGAAAAAACTTCTTCCAAGCGACAAAAGCACTAAGAGATGTCTTGGCTTCCGCCCGCAATCGACGGGACGATACTCAGGACATCCGATTCTTTGACGGGCGTGCGCTCGCGCTCAAGATACCGGATATCCTCGTCATTTCTATAGATGTTCACAAAGCTGCGAAGTTTCCCCTCTTCGCTGTAGAGGTGCTTGCGAAGGTCGCCGTACTGGGTCGTCAGACTACGCAGAACCTCTTCGACGGTCTGGCCTTCCGCCAGGACGGAGTCCTTTCGATCTGTGTACTGCCGTAAGGGGGTCGGGATGACAACCTTCACGCCCATTCCGCAAAGCCCTCTTTCAATTGGGGTTAGCACGCTATCGCCCGCGAAACACAGCACTCCTCTTGAACGCCCGCGGCGCCAATTCTATTTGATGCTCAACTCCTCGGGAAGGAATCTTGCGCCATCGTCGCTGAGGAGCCACGCAGTCATCTCGCGGGGAGTTTTCTTCTCCACAGCCAGGATAACATAAATCAGAAACGGAAGAGCGTGCTGGCGGTCAAACTCGGATGGGCGGGCCGGGTGGTCTGGATGGGAATGGTAGAAGCTGATGATGTCTAATCCCTTCTGACGGGCATCGCGATCAATCCGCATATAATCCTTGGGATCTACAAGGGAACGGTTGCGCGTCGAGTCTTCCGGCCGAACCTCGTAGGGGTTGTTCTCCAAGCTCTGCCAGGCGTTCTGGATGGGAGCGACCTCCACGATGACCCGGCTCCCGTTCTCCTCCCGGCCCAGCAGGAATCCGCAGCACTCATTCGGGTAGGCCTCGGCGCCGTGCTGCTCAATCCGCTTGCGATGCTCCTGGTTCAGTTCGATCGGCATAACAGACCACTCATCCCTAATGACTATCTTCCCAAAACCGTTCGCTCAGGTACTTGTCACCGGAGTCCGGGAAGACCGTAACGATCCTTCCTTCCTTGAGGCCGTTTGCCACTTGGAGGCAGGTGGCCAGCGCCGCGCCACTCGAAATGCCGACCAACAGGCCCTCTTCGCGTGCCAGCGCTTTCACCATGCGGTAGGCGTCCTCGGTGGTGATGGCCAAGTCTTCGTCGGCGAGTTTCGAGTCGTAGATGCCCGGCACCAGCGCGGTGGCCATGTGCTTCATTCCCTCAAGACCGTGAAATCCCGAATCCGGCTGAAACGAGATCAGCCGGATAGCGGGATTGAACTCCCGTAAGCGACGACCCGTCCCGATGAAGGTACCGCTCGTACCGAGGCCGGCCACAAAGTGCGTCAGTTTACCTTCGGTTTGCCGGATGATTTCCGGCCCTGTGGTCTTGTAGTGCGCCTGCCAGTTGGCCTCGTTGTTGTACTGGTCGGGATAGAAGTACCGCTCCGGGTCGCTGCCGTAGAGCTCGCGGGCTTTCTGAATTGCACCGTCGGTCTGCAAGTCGGGGTCGGTCAGGATGAGCTTTGCACCGTAGGCTTGCAAAATGTGCTTGCGTTCCGGGCTGGCGTTGGCGGGTAGGCACAGCGAGACTTCGTACCCACGGTTGGCGCCGATCATAGCATAGGCGATGCCGGTGTTGCCGCTGGTGGCGTCGAGAATCACCTTGCCGGGACGGAGTGCTCCGCTGCGCTCGCCTTCCAGAATCATGTTGAGCGCGGGACGATCCTTGACGGATCCGCCGGGGTTGAACCACTCGGCCTTGGCGTAGATCTCAACCGGGGCGCAAGAGCGGACCACGCGGTCGAGCTTCAACAACGGGGTGTCGCCCACGAGGCCCAAGACGGGACCCAACGAGTCGCTCTCCTGGGACAGGGAGTCCGCTGCTATCTTGCTGACCATAAACACCTTATAGCTTGTTTACGCACTTTAGTTCAATCCGCCTGTCGCGGGTGTGATCGCATGGCTTGCGATTCTGGATTCTAGCCTGCCCGGCAGAGTGTGTCAAACGGGTGTACGCTCTCTCGAACTGCCATCGGACTTGCAATGGGTGTTCTTCTTACCGTGGTATCATGCGAAAGTCCACCATGACCCAGCCGAACGAGAAAACCGCAGCACCTAGTCTTGAGCAGTGGCTGGAGCGGCTGCGCGAGGCCGATTTTGCGGCGCAGAAGGCCGATGGCGAACTTGTCCGGATCACCAAGCACGGCTGCGCTGCTGTGCTCCAGGCGTCTTCTTCCGGCGAGCCGCAATTTGTCGTCCGGCCAGGACTTGAGACACCGCAGGGCATAGCGCATCTCGTCGATCGGGGTTTCCAGAAATTCTGGCAGGTGGGCGAGCGGAAGTTTCCGGCGCTTTCCACTCAGTTGCAATTCATGCATCAGTTCGACCAGGACTTGCGCGCCGTGATGGGATGGACGGCGCTCTATCATGAGGCTCTGGGGACCGTTTCTTCCCGCTATGTCTACGACCGCCTGGGAGGCCGCGAGGAGCCAAAGCGACACCAGGGGGTTTTTTAAGAAGTTAATCAGCTACTTCTTTGTTTCCCGCACCACAGTAATTCTGGCGAAGCCTTCGGCGAGCGTGGGAGGGAGGAGGCGGCGGGCCATGCGCGTCATGACTGCCTCGGGAACGTTGCGCTTGCGACGGCGATTGCGGCGGCGGCAGACCTGCGCCGGGACGTCAAAGAAGATTGCACGCACTTCGCAGCCATAGCGTGCGGCGAGTCGGAAATAAGGGCGGCGCTCTTGGGGAGTCAAATTCGTGGCGTCCACGTAATTTCGCGTGAGCCCAAGACGCAGCCGCATTTCGAGCAGATAGCGCAGTGCACGGAATACACCGGGCTGGAAGCTCTGATCGGTCTCATCGTCAAGGAGCCACAATCGCAGACGGTCACTGGAAAGCGGGTGGATGCCCCGCCGCGCAAAGTAGGTGGACTTGCCCGACCCGGGCAGTCCTACGGCGAGAATGATCTGGCCTCGCGTCTTCGGTGATTTCTGTCCCATGGGCCGCTACTTAAGCACTCTCACCCACGGAAGTCAATCCGTGCGGCCCGTTCTTGCGTCCTCAGTGACAATCGGTAACTTCTACGACTTCTCAACATGATTTTTGACTCACAAGCTATGAATTCACTTATCATTCTCTTCCATGTGAGGGAATGATGGCTCATGCCTCCAACTCGTCCGGTGCCGCTGGAGCCGCCAACAATGGAGCGGCAGGAAAGACCAAAGGGCTCCCCCGCCTGGCGATGTTTCTGCCGGGAATCTTGGTCGCGGCGACAGGCGTTGGAGCGGGCGACCTGCTAACGGCGAGCATCGGCGGAGCCGAGACCGGACTGGTCATCCTGTGGGCGGTGGGGATTGGATCTCTGTTCAAGTGGGGCTTGAACGAAGGCATCGCTCGCTGGCAGCTCGCAACCGGAACCACGCTGCTCGAAGGATGGGTGACGCGGCTGGGAAGCTGGATTCAGTGGCTGTTTCTGCCCTATTTCTTGCTCTGGACGGTAATGACCGGCGGGGCAATGATTAGCGGGTGCGGCGTGGCCGGGGCGGGGCTGCTTCCGATTGGCGATCCGGACACGTCACGAATCATCTGGGGAATCGTGCACTCGCTGGCGGGGCTGGCGCTGGTCTGGATCGGCGGATTTCCGGTGTTCGAAAAAATGATGGCAGTCTGCATCGGCGTGATGTTCGTAGGAGTGCTGATCACGGCGGTGCTGTTGGGGCCGGACTGGGGCGCCGTGTTTTCTGGCGTGTTTGTTCCCACCGTTCCCTCGGGAGGAAGTCCCTGGGTGCTCGGGATTCTGGGAGGTGTGGGCGGAACCGTGACGCTGCTGGCGTACGGATACTGGATTCGAGAGACGGGACGCGCGGGAGAAGAAGGGGTACGCGTTTGCCGGATGGACCTGGGGGTTGCGTACACCCTGACAGCGTTGTTCGGCATGGCGATGGTGATCATCGGCTCGCGGATCGCCGTGGAAGGGCAGGGAGCACAGATGGCGGTTCAGCTTGCCGATCAGTTGGGTCAGGTACTGGGACCGCTCGGAAAGTGGATGTTCTTGCTAGGGTTCTGGGGCGCAGTGTTCTCCAGCCTCCTGGGCGTGTGGCAGAGCACACCGTATCTTTTTGCGGATTTCTATACGCTGCGGCGGCAGCGGCTGTACGGCGAAGCGCGCCCGAAGGATTTGTCCCGCACAGCCGCCTACCGTTGGTACCTGGTGGCGATCGCGATTGTTCCTCTGGTCCTGCTGTGGGGGACAGTCCGGCAGGTGCAGCTCGCCTATGCCGTCATGGGAGCGCTGTTTATGCCGCTGCTGGCGCTGACGCTACTGATCCTCAACACACAGGGGCGGCTGGTGGGCAAGCGCTTCCGCAGCGGATGGTTCATCAATGCGCTGCTGGTCGCCACGCTGGCGCTGTTCGCATACATGGGATTTCTGCAACTGACTGGAAGACTGTAGGCGCCAGGATGACAGGGGAGAGCGATCAGCGCACCGGAGCAGCCGGCTCCCGATGCTTGCCCATCTCCAGCCACTCTTCGCAGATCACTTCTTCCATCACTTCAAAGCCGGGCGGAGCGAGCATAAAGATTTTCCGTCCGCTCCAGGGCCGGACGTAGGTTTCCGGGTCATCGAAAAGAAGGTCGATCTGGAGCGTTGTGAGGTCCGTGCGGCGGAAGCGCTCGACGATGCGCAACGCCTCGCTGTGAGGATGGCCCATCGTGTCGATCCACGTCTCATCGTGCATAGCCACCGTGTCCGCCACAAGAGAATCGTCTTCGTATCTGCCAATGGAGTGCCCCATCCAACTGATGGGATAGCCTTCCGGATGTTCGCGGCCGTCCACGTAAATCCGCCGCACCCAGTGGTCGGCTTCAAAGAGAATGAAGACGACATCGGGAAACTGCCGGATTTCCCAGGGGCGGGGAATGGTATAGAGACGAACGGGGCCGTGTGGAAAGCACCTGTTGACGGGGTCCAGAGCGCCGATGCCGCGGTCCCACGGGCCGCGCACCACGCCAGTGCGCACGGACTTATACTTCTCCGCCGCCTCGGGCAGCATGTCCGGCTCCTGGCGCGTGAAGCCGAAGGAGGGAATGCCGCCCGGGCCCAAAAAGCCTCCCGGCGGGCCTTCCGAAGGGCCTCCCCTGTTTACGTCCGCGTGGGTGTTGTCCCATACACCGGAGATGTCGGGAATGGAGGACGGAACAGAAGAAGTCTGAGCGCGCACCCCAATTGTGAACAGCGTCGCTATAAGCGCCGCCAACGCCATCACAACCAAGGCCGGCAGGTTTTTCGGTACCGACAAGCTTCTCACTTCTCAAGCAATCATACACCAGGAAGGAAGAATCCCAAATCGCTTTACCGCAGGCCTGTTTCGAGCGGCAAGGCCAGTGGCTCTTCCCGTAGGAAGTCGAGGTCTTTCATTTTTTCAACGGCTGCGGAGACGGCAGCCTGCGTAGTGGGTTTGACGCTAATCATGAAGGGCAGGTTTTCCGCGTCGTTGCACGGTTCCTCCAGCACCGCGTCGATGTTCATTTGCTGTTCCGCCAGCACCGTGGCCAGCTGTGCCATGATTCCGACGCGGTCGCGCACCAGGAAGCGAAAATAATACGGGCGCACCAGCGACTCAACCCCGGCGCGGCTGACCTCGCTGAGTTGCCAGAAGCCAAAGGCGGGTACCCGCAGCAAGCTGCCGTGGCGGAGGTCGCGAGCGGCTCGCATGATGTCGGAGACAACAGCGACTCCCGTCGGTTTACCCGCACCACGGCCGTAATAGAGCGTGTCCTCGCCATGCCGGCCCTGTACCCAGATGGCGTTGTACGATCCTTGAACTTTGCTGAGGATGGCAGTCTCGGGAATCAGGGCGGGCCGAACCGAAAGGCTAAGGCCGTCTGGGCCCGGCATCCCAGCTCCGATAAGCCGAATGGTATACCCCAACTGATGTGCGTAGGAGAAATCAATCGGCAGCAGACGCGAGACGCCTTCCCGGTAGATCGCCTCAGTTGGGACGCTTACGCTGAAGCAGAAGGCCGCCAGGATGGCGAGCTTTGAGCGCGCGTCGTAGCCCTCCACATCGGCCCTCGGGTCGGCCTCCGCATAGCCCTTCTTCTGCGCCTCTGCCAGGATCACCTGCAGCGGAGCACCAGTCTTTTCCATCTCGGTAAGGATGAAGTTCGAAGTGCCGTTCAGGATGCCGTAGAGGGCCTGGATGCGGTCGCCAGAAATTCCTTCTCGTAAAACCTGCAGAATGGGAATGCCGCCGCCGACGGTCGCTTCCATGTTGAGTGAAGCCTTGTGCTTTGCGGCGAGCTGTGCCAACTCGGCTCCCCGCAGTCCGAGTAGTTCTTTGTTAGCCGTCACCACCGGCTTGCCGAGCTGCAAGGCCCCACTCAACACATCGAAGGCCACGGTCTTGCCACCAATCAGCTCGACGACGATTTGGACTTCAGGATGTTCAACGACTTCCTGCCACGTACGAGTCAGCAACCGGCCGTCCCGTTCCGAACGGGCTTCGATCTCCAGGCTGGCCGCGGCCCGTACGTGGAGGCGGAAGCCGAGCCTGCGCGCGATCTCGTCCGCGCTTTCGTCCAATATCTGGAGTGTGCTGCCGCCCACAGTGCCGAGCCCGACGATCCCCACATTCACATCACGCACAAGAAACTCCTCCGAGCAGTTGTGTAACTTCTCTGTATCTGCAAGCCTGGATGCCTGTTTGCAGCCGTCAGGGCTAGTGGCCAGACGAAGGATGCGCTACGCCCACGCTCTCGAGGGCCGACCCAGTTTCTTCCTCAACATTGGCGTGCAGGCTGTTGCCGTGCGCGTCCATGGTGACGAGCGCCATCAGGTCATGGACACGCAGGTGCCACATCGCCTCGGGAATCCCGAGCTCAAGCAGGGAGACGCCTTCGACACGCTGGATCGCGCGGGAGTAATATTGCGCCGCACCACCGATAGCATTCAGGTAGACAGTGCCGTGCTGTTTTAAGGCTGCGAGGGTCCTCTTGCCCATGCCGCCTTTGCCCATCACGGCACGGATTCCGAACTTCCCGATGATGTCAGCCTGGTAGGGTTCTTCACGCATCGAAGTGGTCGGGCCGGCGGCCTTGATTTTCCACGTGTCATCCTCTTTGAGCGCTACCGGGCCGCAATGGTAGAGCACCGCTCCCTGGAGGTCGACCGGGGAGGGGTTCTGGAGAAGGTAGGCGTGCGCCTCGTCACGCCCGGTGTAAATGAGGCCGTTGACTAGGACCACGTCGCCGACCTTCAGGCTGCGGACTTTTTCCTTCGAAATCGGCGGCTCCAGGACGATCTCGCGACCCGTCAAGGGGAAGCCGGATTCTTGCGCTAGGCGCTCGATCGGACGGTCGGGATCGCGGTAAAGCCACTGCTTGATGGCGCCGCTGGCTGCGTCGAGCCGCACGCCGAGGCGGCGAAACGCCCAGCAGTCATACGCGACCGAAACGAAGAACGAAGCCGGCAGCCGGTTCTGAGTGGTAATCTTGCAGCCGATGAGAGAAACTTGCCCGCCGAAGCCCATGGTGCCGATGCCGAGGCGGTTTGCTTCGTCCATGATTTCCGTTTCAAGCTCGGCCAACTGCGGGTCGGGATTGGTGTCGTCGAGCGGGCGCAGAAGTTGGAGCTTGGCGTTCTCGTAGCCCGACGTTCTGTCGCCTCCGACACAGACACCGATGGCGCCCGGACTGCACCCCTGTCCCTGCGCCTGCCAGACGGCGTGCAGGATGCACTTTCGCACGCCCTCCCAGTTGCGGTCTGCCCGGCCCAGGTGGTCGAGCATACACGGGACGGAGTATTGGATATTCTTGTTTTCGCAACCGCCGCCTTTCAGAACCAATCGCACCTCGACGTCGTCTTCCTCCCACTGCTCGAAGTGCAAGATGGGTGTTCCCGGCCCGAGATTGTTGCCGCTGTTTTTGCCCGTGATCGAGCTGACGGAGTTTGGCCGCAGCTTGCCGCGCCGGGTGGCTTTAACTACTGCTTCCCGGACTTCCTTCGCCAACTGAATCTGATTCAGTCCAATCGGCGTCTTGATGAAAAACGTCGGCATACCGGTGTCCTGGCAGATTGGTCCTTCGTCCTCTTGCGCCATATCGATGTTGGATGCAATGACGTTCAAGGCAAGAGAGGATCGTGTCTTGGGGGTTTCCTGGCGGAGCGCCCAAGCCATTGCCTGACGAACGTCAGGCGGGAGGTTGGTGGATGTTTCTGTAATTAGCTTGACGAGGCTTTCTCGGACGAATTCCATGCTGGTTCTCCTGGCCGGGAGGTGTCGAGCCGAACGATTTCAGGTTCTGTGCGGGGATGCAAATGGTTCTGCAAGGCCGCCACATGCCATTCGGCAATGTTCTATATTACACTGGTCACGCAGGTTGCGGAAGGTGCTCGGCCCAGGAGAGGGATCAGTATGATCCGTGTCGCGCGGAACCCACGTGCTGGGCTATACTGCCAATCCGGTTCGGTGAGCTTCGATGACGTTGTCAAGATATTACCTGAATTCATGGTTCCTGCTGGCGTGCATGATCCTGCTGGCCGGGAGCTGCCAGAGGCGGATTCAATTCTCTCCCCTTCCCGCTGCGCGGGGTGGCGAGGCGAGCGTGCGCGTCCAGCTCACCTACGACCGGAACAACACGCTGCAGCTAGAGCTTTCGAACGTCCCCGACCCGTCCACCTTGAATGCCACCTACACGCGGTACGTCCTCTGGGTCGCCACACCGAATCGGCAGACCATCGTCAACGCCGGGCAGATCCGTGTGACCGAAGACCACAGCGCTGAGATTCAGACTCTCACGCCGCTCCGGGAGTTTGTCTTGTTCATCACGGCGGAGACACGCGGCGACGTGTCATCACCCGGACCGGATGTTCTCTTCGAAACGCAGGAGATTCGCTGGTAGTTTTTCGCACAACCGGACAATTTCATGGAAGGTTCCTGGCTATCCTATTCTGGATGGTTCGTGCATCTTGTTGACTCATCCGAAAGTTCTGTATAATATCATCTGGTTCAATTCTATAGTTTGTGAGCAAGGACTCAGTTAGCAAGAGCCTGTAACAAAAATCCAAGCGAAAACTTAGATGTGAAAGACAGACAGGAATAGGAGAACCTATGCAACTATCTGGTGTGGACGCTGCAATTCGTGAGTTGGAAGGGGAAGTCAAGAGAGTACAAGAGGCGATCGCGGTGCTGCGCAGGATTCAGGCACAGCGAGGCACGCCCTCCGGGTCCCCGGAACGGAAAGTCCGGCGGCTGTCGGCGCAGGCGCGGAAGAGAATCTCCGAAGCGGCCAAGAAGCGCTGGGCGGCTCTGCGGGAGAAGAAGGCTGGCAAGTCATAGATAGCTTGTGGGTACAGAACGGGCGGTTGATACAATGGAGAAACGATAGTAAATCTGAATTACGAAGTCCTACTCTGACACCGATCTAAGCAGGACTAACTGAGCTTGTTGAATTGGACAGTGGCCAGTCATGGCAGAAGTCGGAGTGCGGAATGAGCTATAGCTCGTCTGAGATTTTACTCCGCAAACCGGATAACGTGAGCTTCGTCTTCCCCTCCTCTGGAAACGGTATATCAATACCTAATACTCCTGTGAGCCATCGACGAAGTATTCCAGGCCATCGGAAACCGCAAGCGTTTGTTCCCTAGAACATTTCAATAAAATGGAATGATACACAACAGTAAAATGAATCCTACGAGCCGTATGCTTCTGTTAGAAGGCAGTAGGCCGCTGGTTCGATCCAGCCTGGGTCACCACTTAACTTGTTTGTTTTCAGCACCCGTTTTTCTATCCTCTCATTGCGGAAGACGGAAACGTAAAGAAACCGTCAGAAACCGGCCCTATCCGGCCAGCGCTGTAAAGGAAGTCGCGCCGCGATCGTTCGCCTGCCGGTCGAGCTTGGACAGCGCTTCCCGCATCATGTTGAGCTTTGCCTGGCTGTAGCGCTTGAACACCGCAGCGTCGCCTTGTCTGAGCATCTGCGTCACGAAATGATCCGCCACACCCCCGGCGCTGAGCCGGGTGGCAAACGTGTGGCGCAACTCGTACAGCGAAAAATGAGGCAGCCCGGCGCGCTTCAGCGTCCGGCCCCACAGCTTGGTCACCGACGTGATGTGCGGCTTGCTTGACCCCATCCGCTGGCTCGGGAACAGGTAGTCGGAATCGCCGCTCTGCTTCATCTGGGAGGCGAACGCTTCGCGTACTCTATCCGTCATCGGCATGTCTGCGATGCCATTCATCGTCTTGGAATCCGGCAGATGCACGATCTCGTTCTGCAGATCGACCTGTTGCTTTCGCATCGGGGTCAACTCGCGATAGGGCCGCAGCCCCATCTCCACCATGATCACGATGATATTGCGCAAGCACACAGGTGCACAGGCTTCCAGCCGGACCTGCTCCGAGGCGGTCAGATAGTGCGGCTTGCGCGTCGTGCCCGCTAACGGCACCGGAAACTCCACCCCATTACACGGATTGACCGCCAGCCGCCGCTTCTTCACCGCCACGTTCAGGATGCGACGCAGGATGCGAAGCTCCTGATGCACGGTGGCCGGTTTGAGCCGGCCGCGAAGTTGCAGCCCTGACTTGGTGTACACCCGCTTGCCTGTGTTCAATCTCGTCATCAGATACGATTCGATCTCTTCCGGCGTGATGTCCGAGAGTTTGTTCTTGCCGAACCGGGGCCTGAGGAATTTCAGCGCGCTGAGGTTTTGCCGGTGGGTCTGCTCACTCCGGAAGGGCGGTTGAGATCGGTTCTCCAGGAACCAGTCCGCCCACTCGTTGAAGGTGATCCCACCGTCCGGCGCGGCGCTCGGCAGCAGCCCCTCGTCGCGAGCCACCAACCGCTTACGCAGCAAGTGGGCGTCTTCCACTGTTTTCTACCAACTCCTTCCTTTCGTTGCTATTGCATTGCACGGTTTTGGGGCGTCTGCTTTCGCTCGACGTAAGCATACACCAGCGAGGGGCTGACGCCCAAGAAGCGGGCTGCGTCCTTCACCGTGACCGGGGCATCTGTCGCTTTTCCGTCCGGGCTCATCGTTCCCTCCTTACATTCCATACAAAACCACAAGTGAGAACTCCGCGCGGAGAGTCCGTTGCGATTGTGTCGTTAGTCCCACTCACACTCGGCGACACGTTTGATCTGCTCGATGATCTGATCGACAAAGCGGCGGTGGTATTCCTCTGCGTCATCGCCCTACCCGTCATCGTGTTGCCTCCAGATCGGCTCGATGAGCCAGCGGTTCTGTGGCGCGTCGTAACCTTCGACGAGCAAGGATTCCTCCACAAACCGCCGTCCCTCGCGCCGGGTCATGTGAATCACCATCGCAATGCCGTCCACCACGCCCCGGCAGGTGACCTCCCAGGGAAGCTCCCCGCCGCCCTGCATGGCCAACTGGCGAGCCGTGACAAGGCGCTCTCGGCGTTGTTGGCGTGTGCGGTGGTGAGCGAGCCGCCGTGTCCGGTGTTGAGGGCCTGGAGCAGGTCAGCAGCCTCTCCGCCGCGCACCTCGCTCACCACGATGTGATCCGGGCGGTGACGCAAGGCATGGCGCACCAGGTCCCGGATCGTCACGGCTCCTGTTGAGAGTCCGCGAGCCTCGAAGCGAACGCAATTGGAGTGCTCGATGCGAAGCTCCAGGGTGTCCTCGATGGCGACAATGCGCTCGTCGTCGGGTAGCAATTCAATGAGCGCATTCAGTAGCGTGGTCTTGCCCGATCCGGTGCCGCCTGAAACCAGAATGTTCCGGCGCGTGTGCAACATCCGCTCCGCAGTTTCTTTCACGTTAATCGGAAGTGCTCCCTGGTCTACCAGGTCCTCGGCCGAGAATGCCCGTTTGCCAAATCTCCGCACAGTGATCGCCACTTTAGGGCTCGCCGGTGGCACGCAGATTGCCACCCGCGAGCCGTCCTCCAGGCGGGCATCGACAATGGGCGCAGAGGCCGGGTCCAGACCGAGCGACCGCGAGATATGGATTGCGGCCCGTTGATCATGATCTCGCTCACTTCCGGGTCCTCCAGAACGTCCTCCAGGCCGGGCAGAAAGGGTTTCAGCAACTCCAGTCCGTCGCTCATAGCTTCCCCTCGGCCTTTGCCCGCCAGTAAGGAAGCGACCGGGGCAGGTAGTGCGGCTTGAGGTACACGCGGGTTGCCGGGAGCGACCGTGCGCCGTCGTAGGGCAGGCAGATGGCCTGGCAGTTGGAGAGCAAAGCGAACTCGCGGGGCTGAAACACCGCCTCGCGCTGCTCGCGGAATGACTTGCTGGCCCCGACGCTGCCGGCGGCGCCTCCGGCCTGGGCCGATAGCATGGACACCTCGCTTTGCTTGGATGACTCGGTGATGGTGTAGGAAGGTTTGATCTTGGCGACCTGCCCGCATAGAGCTGAGGCTGCTTGGGCGCTGGCGTCGTCGCTCAAGGAAAGGAATATCCGGGTTCGCAGGGTTTGCAGTAGGGTGCGCCAAGCCTCTGAGCTGCCGAGTACCGATCGCAACGAAGAAATAGATTGGGTGGCGACGATCGGGATGCAACGGCATTGCCGGGTGAGGGCAAAGGATTTTTCGTCGCCGGATGGATCGTCCTCTCCCACGGAAGCGAACGCCTGGTATTCGTCGCAGATGAACACGGCCGGCCGGAAGTATTGCTCCGGCGCATCTTTCATCTGTGCCGGCCGCCGTAACAGCGTTTGCAGCCAGGCGTTCTTGAGCATGACGCCTACAGCTCGCGCCAGTGCCGGGTTGGTCCCGGCGGGCATATTCAGAGCCAGCACCTTGCCCGACTCGATCAGCTCATCGAGGGGGGGCAAGCTCTGACGCACTTTGATTCCCAGCCCCGGTTGTTTGGCTGGATCGGCCTCTTCCTGGTCGGTGGCCACCGCCGCCGTTTTTCAGGTGGTGGTGGTGGGCAGAATACCCGCGCCACGTCCGGCAGGTCGAATATGGACAGGAAAACGGAGATGCCTTCGACGATGCTCGACCGGATTTTGTTGTCGAGCATCAGCCAGTCGTGATGATACCAGCGTTTGACGGCCTCGACTCGGCCTCGAATCTCTTCCGCTCTTACGCTCTCGGTCCACTCGATCTCGTATTCGATTGGAGTTCTTTGAGCCGGGCTTCCACCGCAGGGTTGTGGGCCGTGTGGAATATATTCTCATGCTTGATCGGGACCCAGTTGCAAATGCTCTCTAGCAAGTCCACGTTGGGCAGGAAGTTCTCGGTGGAAACAATAATTGATCCCTCCCGCAGGTCTCGGACGTAATCTTCGGCCTCCTTGATCTTGGCCGCAAACAGTTCCTTGTCGATGGCACAGTGGTAGACCTGTTGCAACGTGACCCAATGGCCGGGGAACACACGGTACAGCTCGATGATCCAACGGACCAGGTTGGTGTAGGCCTGTTGCCAGAACGGCTCCTTGCCTTTGCCGAATAACTGATTGAGCAAGGATGAGACGGTGTAGGCCAGCGAGTAAGAATCGAGCCACTTTGCCGAGAGTGGATTCCATTGCCAGCTTCCATCCATGCCCAGCTCCATGTAATCTTCTTCGCGGCCGGCATCGGCCAAGACTTGCCGGATGTCATGGCAGAAATCTCCTTTACTTCCAGTACCAGGCCGGCCGCCCGGCGCTGGGGATCGCCGGCCTGCCAGGACAAGATTTGGTCCGCGAATGGGCGCATGCAAGCCGAGGTCTTGCCGGAGCCCACGGCGCCGAAGATTGCCACTCCGGTATAGAGCCCGCGCTCCGGGATAATGAGCCAGGAAGGGTTGCTGATTTCGACGACTTTCACCGGGTGGTGAACCTCCCCGACAACGATAGCCGGACCTTCGTCCTCTGCGGGTTTCAGGGGCCACGTTGGCAGCGTTCCAATTGTCGGAAGTCCGATCCTCCAATGCTCAAACCAGACCCGCCAGACCGTGATAAGAACGAACCCGCCGCCTCCGGTCGCCGCAAATACAGCTCCCGCTTGGGGATCAAACCGCGTATGGTGGCCACCTCGGAGGGATTCAGGCGGAAGATGTCGGCCGCCTTCGCCGGCAGCTCCGGGTTGGCGAGGAAGCGTTTGGTCGGCATGGATTCGAGCAACACCTCGGCCCCGGCCGTGCCGGTCACGTCCACGGCGCTTTGCGTCGCCATAATCAGGGCGGCGTTCTTCTTTCTCCAGGTCTTGGCGGCCTCGGCCAAATAACTCAGCACGGCCGGATCGCGGAGATACCGCCAGGCTTCGTCCACCACCATCAACTTCACACGAGCCGTCTCCGCTGGATTTTCCAGCGCCAGGCGCAACCGCTCCAGAAGGTAAAACAGCGCCGCCTCGCATAAGTCCTCGTGCTCGGCGGCTCCGGCCAGGTCGATCACCTGCCAGTCGGCAAGTTCAATGTCGGCCTCTCCGGCCGGGTTGTCGAAGTATTTTCCCCACGCGCCTTCGCCGTGCCAGCGCCCCATCGCAGGCCACATTTTCTTAGGCAAGCTCTTGACCAGCACCCCCAAGGTGCGGCGGTCCGCAGGGAACGAGTACAAGTCCTCGATGCGGGCTCGGAGTTCGCTGGGATCTTCCCCGCTCACCTGCCAGCCTCCTATCCGCAGCAGGCGCGTGATCCAGCCTGTCAAAAACTGGAAGGTCCGCTCGCCTACCGGCAGTGCGAAGGGCCGCAAGCGAAAGCCTCCCGCGCCGCTGTCGTCGTCGGGGGAGAGCTCCAGATACCCGCCTCCCAGAAAGCGGGTCAGCCAGCGATAGGAGCCGCCCAAGTCGAGAATCAGAACTCGTGGGTTGTATTGCAGTGCTTGTACCAGCAGAAAGTTCAACGTGAAGCTCTTGCCCGCGCCGGTCGCTCCGAGAACCAGCGTGTGCCCGACGTCGCCGTGAAACAGATCGTAGTAGTAGGGCGTTTTCCACTGCGTTTCCAGGATCGCCAGCGCGTCGCGGTTCAAGTGATTGCTCCGTGGGGTGCCACTCGGCGGACCGAATATCGGAGCCATGCAAGCCGCCGCACCGGCCGAAACAAAGACGGAGCGGACCTGCCGTTTCCTCGGCTGCGCCGGCATCCGGCAGAACCACGCGGGGAGCTGCCCGTAGCCTTCCCGGATCGCCTTGGCGTCGTGAGCCGAAAAGATGCGGCGAATATCGCCGTCCAGCCGTTCGGTCTGATCCAGCTCTCCATGCAGTGCGATGGTGAGCGCCAGGTCGCCGTAGGCGATACCTTCCGTCTCCAGCTCTACCAGGGCGTTCCCTAAGCGGCTGGATTCAGCTTCGGCGGCGCTGTCCACCATCGCCGCGCTGGTTCCCTCGGTTTCCTGCACGTGCGCCATCAAGGAGTAACGTTTCGAGAAATAGTGGCGCTGCGCCCCGCGTATCTTTCGCCGGGCAGAATCGAGGCCCCACGGCCGCCATTCCATCGCCACGGTCATAGTTGCATCGAGGCGGTACAGGTCGTTCAGCAAGTTGGCCTGCGCTCCGCCTGGGGGCGAGAGCAGCGAGTACAAGATGACGGGTTCGCCGTCCAGTCGTAGGTAACGCCTCTCGGCCTCCAGCTCGCTGCGAGCGAGCCGCCAGTTCATGCCGCTGCCGGTTGCTCCCTCCCAGCCGCTTCCGGGCCGATTGATGAGTTCGCTTAAGATGATTGATCCTTCCTCGGCCTCCAGCAATTTCAAAGGCGTCAAGTCCGAAACAAGAGCGCATGAGGCGTCTACCAGTTGCCGGAAGCGAGCGGCGGCTTCCTCGATCTCGGATAGAAGATAGACCGATTCATGCGGGTTGCGACGGCGGGCAAGCCAGCTCTGAAAGTAGCTTTTCCACCATGCTTGATTGCCTCGGCCAGAGGCGGCCGATGATAAGTGAGGGTCGTGGGTCCAGGCGACATAGGACTGGATCGTTTTGACTCGGTTGGACAGAAAAGACCGCCGCCGCCTCTGAGAGATTGCTGCCACGGTGGATTGCTCTCCCAGTTCTCCGGGGTCGAATCGAGGTGCCCGGCGAAACAGATAGAAGTAAATCCTCGTTCGTGCATCGGCCCCGGAAAGCAACCGCTGCCAGCGATTCAGCACTATGTCCATCTGCTCGGGTGTTCGCCCGTCCAGAACAGCGGGCGACAACCGCGCCATGCTTACCAGCTCACCGGCGCGGGTCAGGCAGGTTCTCCCGTCCTCCAGCCAGCCCCAATAAGGGATTTCCTCGGCCAGCGCTCCGGCCGCTTCATAGTCGGCTACTTCCTGATCTACATTCATTGCTGCCCTCGGATTAGCAGATACCAGGGGGATTCGGCCCACTTGCCGGGATCGTAGCGGGCCTTAAAACGGGTAGAGGCTCGCAGGATTTCCACCATGTTGGGGTCCTCGCGCCACGCAAACCAGCCAGCGCCATAGAGCACTACAAAGATCACGCCGCCGGTCATCAGCGAGTTGATCGCGGTCCACATTGCCAGCCCCAACATGGCGCTGAGTAGAAACCAGCGGCGCTTCACGCCCATGATCGTGAGCGGCGCGCTCAAGGCTGGATAGGCCGGCCACGTCTTCGCGCCCTGCATCAGAACAACCAAGTCAAGAAATTGGCCGCGCCCATCGCCATGCCTAATCCGAAGATGATCCCGGCCAAAGCCCGCTTGCTGCCGCCTTCCCCGAAGGCGAACATCAATCCGCCCACCACAATGGCAATCAGGCTCAAACCCCGTGCGATCGGGCCTGTGAAAGCACCCTCCAGCACGGTGATTGCATCCAGCCACGGACTCACGCCCTGGGCCAAAAGCTCCTGCTGCATCAGCAAACCCATGCCTGTAATTAGCGCCGCTGTACGGAATTTGGGAAATCGTGAAGTCATGACTTGCTCCTTTGTTGGTTCGGTTGGTAGTCAGTCCAGAAACTTCCCCTTTGACTGATTGTGCAAAGTCTCTGCGAGTTTGGGGTCGCCGCCCTCTCCGCGCCGGATCGAGCGCTCCACGAGATCAACCTTGCGGCCTAAATCGGCCAAGCCCAATGATCGAGCAGCTGCGTAAATGGAAAAAGCGAACGAGACAACGGCCAGCCCGCCATACAGGGTGATGGGCAACCAGTAGTCGCGCAGCAGGACTTTCCAGTGAGGTTTGAGATAGATCAGTTCCGGCAAGCCGAAGATCGCGGCCACGCCTAAGGCGGTCACGGTGAGTCCGATACTGACTTTCCACGGTTGCATAGCTCAAAGCTCGATCGAGCCGTCTCGCCCGCCGCGTGCGGGTGCGCCGCCTCTGCCGTCGCGCCCTCCTTTGCCGAGCACCCGGCGGATCGCGGCGATTGCCCGTCCGCCGCTTCCGTGCATCTGGAATCCGGCCCGGGCTTTGGAGGCGATAGCGCCGGGCCGGTAGTGTTCCGACGCAATTTCGACGTTGACGCGCCCGCTGCGGCCCTCACTGTCCAGATATTCAATCTGAGCGTCGGGATAGACGATCCGGCCCTGTTGGATAGGAAGTTCTAAATCCTGAGCGGCCTTGCGCCGCGCCGCGTCTGCCGCCGCCCTGCCTTCCTTGGCCCGCGCCGTTTCGGTGGCGCGCGCCACCTGTTTTTTCATTTCTGCGTCGATCCGGATTCGCTGAATCCTGGCCCCTTGTTGCAGAAGTCGCTGCTGCTCGATCTGAGCTGCCCGGTAAACGGCGGTATCGTGGCTCAACTCGCCACGTTTCACCAGACCGGACCAGGTTTGCTGTTCCTTGTCGAATCCCTGCTCGACGGCGTAATCGCGCGCTTTTCGCGCCCCGGCCTCGGTCAAGGTGAGCACTTTGTACGTGCCGCCGTTCGGCCCCTTCGCTTGATGCTCTCTCATGTGGCCGTCTCGTATCATGCGATCCACGGCCCGCCGCGCCGTGTAGGGATGTCCATCGAAGTGTGACTCTGCCAGGTCGCGGTAGGATATGTTGCGATACATCCCTACGTCGGCCAGCGCCCCTTCGGTGCGCTCCTGAAAGCCGCGCTTGTCCTCGCGCGGATCGTACTCGCGCCGATGTCCTGTGCGGGGTTGTTCGCGTTCCCGGTCGGAACGCGTGGGGAGAGTAGGAGTGCGATTGTCCTCTCGGAGTAGGATGTCGAGTGGATCGAACATCTGTGCTCCTTCCCGGGGCTAACGGCTTAGGCCAACATCCCGGTCGTGTTCCTGTACTTTCGCTTTCGCTTGGGGACTGGGTGAGTGGCTGATCTGCGGCCCGGCTTCGTGGGAGAATTTCTGCGCCAGCTCCCCCTGCATCTTTTCCTCTTCGGCGGATCGCGACCGCATCGGGGCCACGAGGTGATCGGATATCTTCTGCGCCTCGCTCGACGCGTGGTAAATCTCGCGCGGCTCCTTCTTGAGCACCTTGAGCCAGTTCTCAACGTAGGCTGCGCCGCGCCCGCCGTCATGTCCCACGCCTACCCGTTGGCCCGTCATCATGGCGCTGCTAACTTCTATACGAATGTAAGTAATTAATAGTAAAGAATATAATAGGAATTGGTCCACTATGGTTCCCTCATCAAATCCCTCTTTCTGAATGGGAATCGATTGGACCGTCGAAGACGTCCCCGGACAGGTTGCCGAGCGATCAACCCGGTAGTGCTGTAAGCGCCGCGAGAGTGGCGGACCCTGGCGGAGTAAAAGTAGACCGCCGGAAAACAATCTCATGAAGCATTCCCCGGGTGGGAGTTTTGTGGGATACCGGAGGGATGTACACCGTGGAGCTCTATGCGCGAGTCAGGCGAGCGCATTATGTCGAGGGGAAAAGCGAGCGGCAGGTAGCGCGGGAGTATGGGCTGGCGCGAGAGACCGTTCGGAAGATGTTGCAGTATTCGGTGCCGCCGGGCTACCGGCGGCAACAACCGGCGAAGCGGCCGAAGCTGGATCCGTGGGTGGGAGTGATTGACTCGATCCTGGAGGAGGATCGAGAACGGCCCCGGAAACAGCGCCACACCGCGAAGAGAATCCACGAACGATTGCGCGAGGAGCACGGATTCAGCGGTGGATACACCATCGTGAAGGATTACGTGCGTCTGCGGGAGCTGCGGCAGAGGGAGATGTTCGTGCTGTTGGAACATCCACCGGGAGACGCCCAAGCGGACTCTGGGGAAGCACTGGGGGTGATCGGCGGCGAGGAGCAGAAGGTGCACTATCTGGCGATGGATCTGCCGCAATCGGACGACAGCTTCGTGATGGCGTTCCCGGCCGAGACGACGGAGGCGTTTCTGGAGGGGCACACCCAGGCATTTGCTTACATTGGCGGAGTGCCGCGAACCATTCTGTACGACAACACCAAGCTGGCGGTGGCACGGATACTGGGAGACGGAACAAGGAAGAAGACGCAGGCGTTTTCGGAGTTGCAGTCGCACTATCTGTTCCAGGAGCGGTTCGGGCGGCCCGGCAAGGGGAATGACAAAGGGAAAGTCGAGGGGCTGGTCGGATATGCGCGGCGGAACTTTATGGTTCCGGTGCCGCGTTGCGCGAGTTGGGAAGAGCTGAACGCACGTTTGCTGGACCAGTGCCAGAAGAAGCGGCAACAGCGGCTGCGAGGGCAGGAGCAGACCATCGGAGAGCGGTTCGAGAAGGACCGGGCAGCACTGCTGCCACTGCCGGAGACACCGTACGAAGCTTGCAACAAACGAACGGCGCGCGTGAGTTCTCTGTCTTTGGTGCGGTATCGCTGCAACGATTATTCGGTGCCGGTGTGCTGGGGACACCGCGAGGTTCTGGTCAAAGGCTATGTGCACGAGGTGGTGATCTCGTGCGGCGCGGAGGTGATTGCACGGCACGCCAGGAGCTATGAGCGAGAGGACATGATCTTCGACCCGCTGCACTATCTGGCGCTGCTGGAACAGAAGACCAACGCGCTGGACCAAGCGGCCCCTTAGTGGGCTGGGAGTTGCCGGAGGAGTTCACCCAACTGCGCCAACTGCTGGAAGCCCGGCTGTCGAAACGAGGCAAGCGGGAGTACGTGCAGGTGCTGCGGCTGCTGGAGACCTTCTCGATGGCGGAGGTCACCCGAGCAGTGGAAGATGCGCTGCGGATGAGAGCGATCTCCGCTCCACAAACAAGGCTGCCAGCCGTTCCAAGACACTCATCGAATCAGCTAGCCGTTCTACGTCGATTGTCAAGCATTCTCGCGTGTACTCATCCACCACCGTTACCATCTTCAGGGGACGACCGTCCTGGGTTCGATCTGCCACATAATCGTACGCCCAGACATGATCCCGCCAGCACGGTCTTAACCGAAGACACGACCCATCGTTCAACCACAGGCGGCCTTTCCGGGGTTGTTTCTTCGGCACTTTCAGTCCCTCCTGCCTCCAGATTCTCTCCACTCGCTTATGGTTCACCCTCCACCCCTCCCGTCGCAACAGCGCCGTGATCCGCCGCTAGCCGTAATGAGCATACTCGCCGGCTCACTGCAGCGTCCGGGTTACCAGTCTCGGTTCATCCTCGGGTATCCAGCTTCGATGCCGCTGGGTGGATCGATGCTGTCCCAGCACCCGACACGCCCGCCGCTCCGACACTCCCAAGGTCTGGCAGACAAGCTCCACCGCCTGCCGCCGTCGGTGCGGGTTCAGCAGTTCCCCGAGGATGCCTCCTTCAGAATCGCCAAGTCCAACGCCTGATCCGCTACCAACTTCTTCAGTCGGTCATTCTCCCGTTCCAGTTCCTTCAGTCGCCTCACCGGATCAACCCGTAAGCTCCCGTACTGCTTCCGCCATCGATACTATGTCTGCTCTGTGATCCCCATCTTCCGACAGACCTCGCCCATTGTCCGGCCCTTAGCCAGTTCCACTTCCGCCTCTCGGAGATGTCGGATGATCTGTTCGGCCGTATACCGCTTCTTAGCCATCCTTTCCCCTTGTTCAAGTCCAGTTGAAACCCTTTACTCTAACTTATCAACTGGACCGTTTTAGGGGGGGAGGTCAAGCCTGGGTCGTTCCATCACGACCCAGGCTACTCGGTTTCAAGAAGCCGACGCCTTCATCTAATCACTCACCAGGATGGGTACAAAAGATCGGCCTGGTCAGTTCCAGGCATTGCTTCTCCCTTTTTCCGCCTAAGCCGAATCTAAGTTGACTTGCCCTTCAGTGCAAACTACAATACGGTTTTGAAGTCGGTTCACGCCTCATGATGGGTCAGACGTTATCGGATTCAGCACAGCCGTGAAGCGCGGCTGCGGGCCTAATCCATCGCCCCAAGGTTGCCTTTGATCCAGGGCTCTAACGGTTGAGACGCCAGCGCTTCCTGATTCTCAGTATAGGAAAAGATCCTAATGCGTGTGCACCTGATAAATCCCAATCATTTATCCTTTGGCATCGGTGTAATTACGCCGCGATGGCTTTATGTCATTGCGGCGGCTACGCCGCGCGCCTTCGGAGATCCTTTGATTGTTGACGAAACCCTGGCGCCGGTCAACTCCGCCGCGATTCAAGCGGGCGACGTGGTGGGCATTGGGATTCATAGCGGCAATGCGCAGCGGGGCTACGAAGTCGGGCGAATGGCGCGCGAGCGCGGAGCCTACGTAATCTTCGGGGGTATCCACGTCAGCCTCTACCCGGAGGAGGCATACGAACATGGACATGCGCATGCCGTGGTGAAGGGCGATGGCGACGTCATTTGGCCGCAGGTGCTGGCCGACTGTGTCAACGGGGGACCGCAGCGCTCCTATGAGGGAGGGCGCGTCGAAGCCGACCAGTTCCTGCCGGCGCGCTGGGAGTTGATGCCGCGCAATCGCTACATGTGGGCTTCGGTGCAGACCGTGCGCGGATGCCCCAAGCACTGCTCGTTTTGTTCGGTGTGGCGCACGGACGGCCAACGTCCCCGCCAGCGCGCCGCGGATGTGGTCATCCAAGAAGTTGTCCAATTACGCCGCATGGGATTTCAGTTCATTGCGCTCGCCGACGACAACTTCTATCCGGTCACCCTGGATGATCTAAAGCAGGCCGAGAGTCGCAACGATCAACACCGGCTGGGCGAGCTGCGGGCCATCCGCGAAGAGAGATTCGAATTGATGGCGCGCTTGGCTGAGCTGCCCCAGGGGATGGTGTTCTTCACGCAAATCACGATGGAGGCGGCCGAGGACCCCGAATTCCTGGATGCCATGCGTAAGGCCCGGATCAAGGGCGCGCTGGTGGGAGTTGAATCGGTCACCCCGGAAGGGTTGAAGGCCGTCTTTAAGGAATTCAACTCCGCGGGTGAAAGTCTTGTGAGTAGGCTCCGCTCTTTTCGGGAGCACGGCGTGCACGTCTTGGGCTCCTTCATTTTTGGATTGCCCACCGACCGACCGGATACCTTCGAAGCCACCGCCGCGCTGGCAGAGAAGGCCGGCGTAACGGTAGCCCAGTTCGTGCTGTTGACCCCGTTTCCGGGAACGGTGGATTTCCAGCGCTGGGAAAAGAAAATGGCGAACGATCCTACCCGGATTGCCGGGGTTCCGCTCACCCGTTATTGGCTGATTCCGCAAGCTCTGCGTCCGAAAGTGTACATGTCCCATCCGGTCATGTCTGCCGACGAAATCCGTCGGCGCTCCCAGGGGGTATGGGACCGCTTTTACCGGTGGCAGGCCATCTGGAAACGATCTCTCTTCCTGAAGTCCCTGCGGTCTCGACTTACCTTTATCCTGGTTTCAAAACTCTATCGACAGATGTACGCCAATACCGGAATCGCCACCGACAGCGCCCGCGTGAACCGCGCCAACACTTGGGCCCGGTGGCTGGCGAAGCCCTGCCAGCGATTGTTTCGGGGAGTGCCGATGCCGGAATTGCAAGTGCCGAACGGGAGCTCGCATCCACCTACTGGACCATCGGCCGGTGGGGGCGGTCTGTCTCCCTTGCAGGAACCGGCTCTCGAGGAGCGTGCCGGCCGCCCGGCCAAACTTTAAGATGGACCTCAGGGATTGTCTTCCATCGCAAGGATGACACCTGGATTTCTCTGTATTGATTCGGAAACTCCGGGTGCTCCCACCTACGAATCCACGATTGAAATTGGTTGAATTCCTTAGACGAGTCGCCGAAGAGTCACGAACATTGTCCCAAGTGAAACCCGAAAGGAGGCGATCATGCGACTCTGGCTGCCTTGAATCTTGATCGCAGCCTTAGCGATTGTCAGTTGGCAGTCAACAAACGACTATGCCGTGTTGATCCGTGGCGGTACGGTTTACGACGGTTCAGGTGACGCGCCGGTCGTGACCGACGTTGCCATCACCGGAGACACGATCGCTGCGATGGGGGATCTCGACGGGGCTACTGCTGATCAGGTGATCAATGCTACGGACCTAGCTGTTGCGCCCGGATTCATCAACATGCTGAGCTGGGCCACCGAGTCCCTCATCATTGACGGTCGCAGCCAGGGAGGTCTCCTGCAGGGCGTCACCCTCGAGGTATTCGGCGAGGGGCAGTCACTTGGGCCAATGAACGACGCCATTGACCGGCCCTTGGTTTTTTGATCCAAGGGGAAGGTGAGTTTTGCGGCAGAATCTGGAAGCTGGAGGAGGGGATTTTGCTGTGAAGAAGAAGCGTTTTACAGTGGAACGACAGGGCCCTGGGGGAGAGGACGCCATTCGAGTTCGCCCATCAGATCGCGGCGAGCCGCGATCTGATGGCCCTTCAAAGCCCGCAAGACTCACCCTGAACTTGGTACAAAAACCCGGGGCTCATCAGAATCCAGAAATGCTAATTTGTAAACAGGACTCGTTTAAAGGGGGCAGGGCAGTTTAGCCCGCTCAATCAACGTCTGTGAGCGGACGGACGAGACCTGGCGCCTACCGGCGAAGGTGATGTGCAGGGTTCAGCGCGAAAAGATGTCGTATTCGGGCAACGCGAGTGTATCCTGTGACCGTGCCAGGGCCAAAATGGAAATCCTGGTTCAGGTTAATCCTAATGGCCACCGCGCCGACTTTTGGTGCCGCTGAACCTCTTTCGTGCACGGAGAAATCCATCGTTGCCAGCACCGTGCGCACACCGGAGGATGTTCAGGCGTTCGTTCAATGCGCCTACGAGTTATTTCAGGAAGTGGGCTTTGAGGAGACGTACCGGATGAACCGTCGTTTCGGGTTGCCGCCGGCTATTATATCGGATGAGTGAGAAGCCAAACCATCGCTACTTATGTACCGATGAATACTTCCCAATAGATCGATGATGATGAAAAAATTGGTATATCTGGACATTTTCGCCTCTCTGTGGCTGGCACCCGTGGCGGTGCTAGCGCAAGACACCGGCATCGCGGGTTCCGTCAGCGACGCCACAGGCGCCGTGCTGCCGGGCGTCACGGTCGAAATCACCGGCCCCAACCTGGGCGGGTCGTCCGTCGCCTTCACCGGCGGGGACGGCGCCTACTCCGTCTCGTTGCCGGCCGGCTTCTACACGGTGAGTTTCAATCTGCCCGGCTTCGCGCTGCTCGCGCGCGAGCGGGTGCTGGTGGCCGAGGGGGCAATGACCACGCTCGACGTCGAGATGCAGATCGGCAGCCGCGCCGAGCAGGTCTCGGTGGTCGCGACCGGCACGGCGATTGATGTGCCCGCCATCAACTTGCCGAACGCGGTCGCCGTCGTCAACCGGGAGACGCTGCAGGAGCAGGGGGCGCCACAGCTCGTTGACCTCTTCAAGAACATCGGTGCCAGCCACGGCGTCGTCGGCGAGCGGAACAGTTGGTACAACTCCGACCAGCCCGCCACCCTCACGGAGACGATCGCCAACGTCAACCTGCGCGGCCTCGGCGCGTCGCGAACGCTCGTCCTGATCAACGGCCGCCGGCAGACCTACGTGCCGGCGCGGCTGATCGGCGGCCGATTTGTCGACGTCAACACCATCCCGGCGATCGCCATCGATCGGATCGAAGTGCTGAAGGAAGGCGCCTCGGCGACCTACGGGTCGGATGCGATGGCCGGCGTCGCCAACTTCGTGACGCGGAAGAACTTCCGCGGCCTCGAGTTCAACGTCACGCACGACCACTTTGCCGGCGCGGGCGACAGCACCGTCTCCGGTATCTGGGGCGGCCTGCTAGGCTCGTCCCACGTCGTCTTCGCCGCCGAGCGGATGCACCGCCGCCAGTTGCTCCAGACCGAACGGCCCGACTGGGGTTTGGTAGATTACGAAGGCGGCCGGGGCGGGTGGTCCAGCGTAGGCAACCCAGGCGCGTTCCTCATCCCGACTACGACCGGCATGGAGACCCCCACCAGTAGGAAGCGGCGCACCTTGCCGCGCAAGGAACGTTGTGGGACGGCATGCCGGGCAACGAGGCAGGTTTCATCGACCTGGAGTGCGCCAACATGGGCGGGCATCTGGAGGCGTGGACCTGCAGGTTCCGCTATTCCCCCTATGACTCCCTGATCGACGAGCAGAACCACACGCGGCTGTTCGCCGAAATCAACGGCCCCCTGAACGACACGACCAACTACCACATCGATGGGATGTGGTCCGAGGCGGATATCCCGACCTGGCGCACCACGCCGTCGTATCCGCCGTTCCCGCTGCTCTACAACAGCACACAGGAAGTGGACGCCACGCACCCGGGACGGGTGGCGTTCTGCCAGGACTACAACAGCAACCCGTTCTGCGACAGCGACGATCCCTGGTACTTCCGCGGGCGGACAGTGGGGAACTCCGGACCGGAGCGCAACCTGAGCCGGACCGCACGCACGCAGCGTCTCGCCGGGTCGGTCGACGGCAACATCAACGAGAACCTTCGCTATGACGTCGGCCTCGGTTGGTCCAGCGCCAGCGGGAACTACAACCTGCCGGGGGTGTATACGGAGCGGACCTTCCTCTCCTACGCGGATTCGGCGGCCCGAACTGCGGCGCCGGCGTGGTAGCCGACCAGAGCGTGGCGGCCGGCATGCGCCTCGACCCGGCCACACTCGGCGGCAGGGCCCCGGGGCAGGGCGAATGCATGTACTACAACCCGTTCAGCAACGCGTATCAGCATACGCAGCAGCCGGGCGCACCGTACTTCAATGGCGCTGGCAGTGGCGCCGGCAACCCGAAACCGGCCCGAGCTCGCCAACAGCCCGGCGCTGCTGGGCTGGATGAATGACGAGGTGGATCTCGTCAGCACCAGCAGCCTGATTGTCGCCGATGCGGTGCTGAACGGGACACTGGTCGAGAACGTGGCCGATTTCGCCGTCGGCTACCAGTTCCGCCACTTCCACGCTACCGGCACGCCGAACCGCCAAGGCGACATCGCCTACAATCCGTGCCCGGTCATCGGCGACTAGACCTGCCCACCGGAGGACCGGTTCGGCCCGTACGCCTTCACCAACGTCAACGCGGCCTACGATCGCAACCAGCCGGTGCAGCGGCTGTTCGCCGAGCTAGCGCTCAACATCGGACCGCACCTCAACACCCAGTTCGCCGCCAACTACGAGATCCATGACGTCGCCAACAGCTTCGACCCGAAACTGGGGTTGCGCTACGAGCTGGTCCAGTCGTCCTCCTTCCTGCTGTCGCTGCGCGGCTCGCTGCAGACCACCTTCCGGACGCCGTCGGTCGACGATACGAACACCAGCCCGCTGAGCACGCTTGAGTGGATCGAGCAGACCGGCGCCTACCAGGCTCGACCGGTTCGGCAACCCGAACCTCAAGCCGGAACGGGCGTTCACCTGGAACACTGGGGTGGTCCTGTTCACGACCGGCGGCTTCGAGGCGACCGTCGATTACTGGACCGACGACTTCGAGGACGTGATCGCGTCTATGCCGTAGCGCCGATCAGTTCGACGCCTATTCGCGGTTCATCCAGTGCCCAGACGGACTGGCCAGCGACCTGCCCGCCGCCGCGCGGTGCGCGGCCAGCGAACTGCAGCGGGTGCGGATCGACCTGATTAACTGGCCCGGCCTCACCACCTCCGGCCTCGATACCCACCTCGGCATCAACACCGACATGGGCCCAGGCCGCTTCGCGGCCAACTGGGACATCACTCACACCCTCGACTACACCACGAAGTCTCTGACGCTGGAGGGCCTTGACCTGGAATTGCAACCGGAGATGAACACCGCCGGCTACGTCAACTTCGGCAATCCGCTCGCCGTGTCGCTGCCGAGCTGGAAGCACCGGGCCTCGGTCGGTTACCACCTGGAGAACGTCAGCTACACCAACTTCTACAACTACATCTCATCCTACGAGGACCGCGGGGCGTCGTTATGGAATGTCATTGACCCGTTCGCCACCTGGGACATGACCTTCCAGTGGCGCTTCCCGGCGAGCGGCTTCGACGTCACGCTCTACGGGCTGAACGTGCTCGATACCCCGCCGCCGTTTGCCGACCTCGAGCAGGAGTTCGACGGCTTCACGCACAACCCGAAGGACAGCCGCATCAAGCTCGGCCTGACCTACCGCTTCGGCGCCGGGACCTGAACGAATCCGGATAAAAAAAGATGGTACCGTATCAAAACCCTATGTTCGGAAGCGAGTGGGGTTGCTGACTGAGCGAAAGCAGGTTCCCCAAGTTATTGATAATACGAGGAAACGGATGGAAGCAATGTAACTGAAAGAAGGACGTTACCTGCCTGTCACGCAGGAGGTCGCGAGTTCGAGTCTCGTCGGCCCCGCCATTTCAGTCCTTCCAAATCAATGAGGTACATCGGTCTCGATTGCATTTGCCCATCCCTAAACCTCAAAACCGTATCAAAACCCCGCAACTGTTGATGTGCCGTATCAAAACCCCACGGCTGCAGTTTCATTTGCACGGCGATTGAGTTTTGTCAACGCATCCCGCTTCATCTGGAGCTTCATCTGAGAATACTTCTTGAAGACTTTGGCGTCCGTCTGACGAAGAAGCTGGGTCACCCACTCGTCGGCAACGCCGCCGGCGCTAAGGCGCGTAGCGTGGGTGGAGCGCAGGTCGTATAAGCGGAAGTAGGGAACTCCGGCTCTGCGGAGTGCTCTTTCCCAGGTCTTTCTGAAGTTGGTCTGATGCCCAATTGGGTTCTGCGGGCTGGGAAAGAGCCATGGGCCGGGTCCCGCTAATTCGATCTGGCTACGGAAGGCTTCAGCAGCCATGTCGATCAAAGGAACCTCGGCTACCCCGGTCGGTGTCTTCGAATCTTCCACGAAGACTACCTTGTTGGCGAGGTCTACTCGATCCTTGCGCATAGCGGCAAGCTCTTTATAGACCCGGAGCCCCGTTTCCGTGATGATCCGAATGATGTTCCTGAGATAGGCGGGAGCATGCCGCTCGATTTTCTGCTGCTCGGACCGGGTCATGTAGCGAGGCCGGAAGAAACCTTTCAGGATCACCGGAAACTCCACGCCAGCGCAGGGGTTGGCCGGGCAGGGATGTGTTGCAACTTTCAAAAAGAGGCAGGAGAGCGATGGGTCGGGTCGACCGGGAGCCGTCTCATGCAGCCACCTCGAACAGCTTGTTGATGAACTGAATCTGTCGATGAACATCCGAACCGCTCACCCCCCTCGCCTGCCCCTTCCGGATCATGTGCATGGCCTCATATCCTTGGATCGTTCGCCGCGCCGCGTGGAATTCACGAAAGCCCTGCTGGGCCTTCACTCATCGTTTGATCGCTCGATGGTCCTGCTCCAGGATGTTGTTCAAGTATTGGACAGGCCGGTGGCGGCAACGGCGTCGCAGGATTCGATTCCTTCTCCGGCCAGTATGTACAGCAGCTAGTTCGTCGCGTGCCGATGACACCGAGGCGTAAGGCGCGATTCGAAAAAAGAAGATTTCACAAACTAGAGGCAGTTGCGAAGGTCTTCAAAACCATATTTGACATTGATGTTCTGAAAGGCATTGATTCTGCCGATGTGAAGTTCGAGGTGTGCCTGTTCCATCGGCGTCAGATCTATGAGCATAAAGGCGGTGAGGCGGACCATTTCCATTCTGAAAACGCAGCAGCAACCATCTGCTAACCTCGAACGTCAATATTGATGCGGGTTTCAGCAACAATAGGAGCGGTGGGAGGCGTAAACCCAATGGGGGAGAGTGAAAAACAGCCTTTTCAACTGTCCTTCAACCGGTATTTGCGGATCGGGTTCCAAGGGTCGCGGGTAACTTCCAATGGTGGATTGATTCTGGTGCGGGAGTTGGACGAGCGTCTGGGATTCAGCGAACTGATCGACGAGCACCTGAGCGATTCTCGGGCTAACAAGGCGAGGGTTTCCTTCGCGGATCTGCTGCGGCAGTCGGTGTACAGTCGCCTGGCTGGGTAGGAGGAGGTAAACGATGCCGAGCGGCTGTCGCAGGACCCGCCGTTCCGGCTGATCGGCTCGGAGAAAGTCTGGGATCGCGGGGCAGCACTGACCTCCCGGTTACAGACGTTCGAGACGAAAATGCTGGCGAAGGAAGAGAACTTCGTGGGTCTGGCAGGGGGAAACCGCAAACTGATCGGGAAGACGGAAACCACGCCTTGGCACTACCGAGCAGTGCTGGATCTGGACTCGACCGAGATTCCGGTCTACGGGGAGCAGCAGCAGAGCGCCTACAAGGGGCACTTTGAATCCATCTGCTATCACCCGATGCTTCTGTTCAATGGAGGCGGCGATTGTCTGGCCGCCAAGCTCCGTCCCGGCAATGTCCACAGCGCCGACGGTTGGGAAGAACTTCTGCTGCCGGAGATCGAACGCCAGCAGTTGATGGGAAAGGAAATTGCCTTTCGGGCCGATGCGGCCTTTGCCAACCCGGAGGTGTAGGAGGCGTTGGAAGAGTGAGGCGTGAAATACGCGATTCGCATCCCGGCCAACGATATTCTGCAGTGGGACATCGAAGAGCTACTGAAACGCCCAGTGGGAAGGCCCGCCCAGAAACCGCTGGTGGAGTACAAGGTGTTTCTGTAGCAAGCAGCCGGTTGGAAGACGGCCCGACGGGTGGTGGCCAAGGTAGAACATCATCCGGGAGAGTGGTTCCCGCGAGTGGGCTTCATCGTAACGAATCTGACACTGCCGAGTCGGGCGGTGGTGCGGTTCTATAGCAAGCGAGGGACTGCGGAGCAGTGGATCCAGGAAGGCAAGCAGGCAGTGAAGATGACACGGCTGAGCTGCCATCGGTTGCGGTCGAACGAGGTGCGGCTGTGGCTCACGATTCTTGCCTATAACCTGGGCAACCTGTGGCGGCGGCTGTTCGTTGCCATGCCCGGGCGGATTGGGGAGTTGTCGCTTCCGGCCGGATGAAGTTGCTCGTTGTGACGACAGAGAACTCGCCCCCCCAATGCTTCGGCGCGCAGCGGTATCTGAGGAATCTGGCTTCGGGAGTGGTGGCAACGGGTCGCGAGGACTTCTGGAAGGGCGGTTCTGAGCCGATGGCCCTCTCGGAGAAACAATCGTACTCGGCGGGACGCAGATGGATGTATAGTTTTAACCACCGGAAGGCTAAAAGGGAAATCCCGGATGAAATCGAAAGCAACATTCGTTTTGGTTTTGAGTCTATTTTATTTCTGTGCGCCGTTCGTCCAAGCGCAAGACGCGCCGGCCACCGATGTAGTTGCGACAGCAATTCCCGGTGTGACCGCGGCCGGGGCGAAAATCGAGCTCATCAAGGATGATTTCGAGGTCACGGACGGCCCGATCGCGCATCCGGACAGTGGTTTGCTCTTCACGGACAATAACGCAAGCCGAATCATCAAAATTGACACGGATGGGAAGACCTCCGTCTTTCTGGAGGACACCAAGGAGGCGAGCGGGCTGGCTTTCGACTCGAGGGGCCGCTTGATTGCGGTGCAACGTGCCCCGGGATTCGTAAGAGTCGCGGTAATTTATCCCAAGGGCAGCGAAACCGTTCTCGCCGACAACATGGACGGCAAACCGTTCGACCGCCCGAACGATCTCGTCCTAGATAAGAAGGGCGGCGTCTACTTCTCCGATCCGGCCCCCAAGTCGGTGTACTATGTTGCCCCGACCGGAAAGGTCGTCAAAGTCGCGGACAACATCAACCGCCCAAACGGAATCCAGTTGAGCCCCGATGAGCGAACCTTATACGTAAACGATACCGAGGGAGAGTACCTCCTTGCGTTTGACATTCAGCCGGACGGCACGGTGCGGAACCGTCGCAACTTCGCCAAGTACGTCGGGGTGAGGAAAACGGACGATGGAATCGCCAGCGGAGCGGACGGGCTGGCAATGGACAGCGAGGGGCGTGTCTACACCACTTCCAACGCCGGCGTGGACGTCTTCAGCCCGCAGGGACAGCACCTGGGCACGATCCCGGTGGCGACACCAACAGGACGTGCTCCCCAGAATCTGGCCTTTGCCGGCCGCGACAAGAAGACGCTCTATATCGTCGGACGCGGCGCAGCCTTCAAGGTGCAGATGCTCGCCCAGGGTTACATGGGTCGGGTAAAGTAGACCATTTTCAGCGTTGCTGTATAGCCCGCAGGTAGGGCAGGCATTCTTGCCTGCCTCTTGAGAGGACAGGCATCCAGGCCTGTCCCTACTTGGCGGCTGCGCTACACCAACCCTGAAAATTGACCAGGCCGAAGTTTTTGTGCCAGTAGATGTGAGACATATTACATCACCACTTGGGGTTCTAAACCCATCACTATCTCTGGTCGTCAAAAGTCGTGGAAGCGTATCGTTGAGCGAGAGACAGCCGCCCTGCCCACTCGTTGAATCGCCAGTACGAAAGCCGCTGTTCGCAGGTCGATGTTCTTCTCCTGTGCGAGACTCCGGACCGCCCGGTAGGCGCGTCGCATGGCCTTCTCGAGCTCTTGGACCACTCGGTCGTATTCCCAGCTGAACCGCTGGATGTTCTGAGCCCATTCGAAGTAGCTGACAGTAACGCCACCGGCGTTGGCGAGAATGTCCGGAACTACTGTGACGCCGCGTTCCAAAAGAATCTCGTGGGCTTGGGGGGTAGTGGGACCATTGGCTCCTTCGATCACAATCCTGGCCTGAACGTCACTGGCGTTGTCCGCTGTGATCACGTTCTCGAGAGCCGCGGGGATCAGGATCTCCGCCGGCCAAGTGATGATCTCAGTGCCGTCGAAAGCATCGCCAAACGGAAAGCCGTGAATGGTTCCATGCTCTTTGACCCAATCTATCAGAGCCGGCACGTCGAGCCCATCGATATTGTGGACGGCTCCGGCATGGTCAGCCACTGCCACGATTCTTCCCCCTTTTTCGGCAATGAGCCGGGCCGCGTTACTACCCACGTTTCCAAATCCCTGTAGCGCGACGGTTCGACCTGAAAGCGGCAGGTTGTGATCGCTGAGTGCCTCCTCCAGGACGTACAAGACGCCACGCCCGGTCGCCTCCTCCCTGCCCGCTGATCCGAACAGATGAACCGGCTTCCCCGTGACTACCCCGGGTGAGAAACCCTGGTACTTCGAATACTCGTCCATGATCCATGCCATCACTTCGGAACTCGTGTTGACGTCAGGCGCAGGCACATCCAGGTTCGGGCCAATTACCTCCTTAATCTGCTCCACGAAGGCACGAGTGACACGATCTAATTCGGACTTCGAGAGCTGCGCCGGGTCGCAGTTGATTCCCCCCTTGCCACCCCCGAACGGCACGTCGGCGATGGCGGTCTTCCAGGTCATCAGATTGGCCAGAGCCACCGCATGGTTCTCGTCTAGTGTAGGGTGATACCGCAAGCCCCCCTTATAGGGCCCGCGAGTGTTGCTGTGCTGCACCCGAAACCCGAGGAAGTGGAGTAATTGGCCGCTGTCGCTTTCGATTACGATCTCTACTTTGACCACCCGGCGTGGAGTAATCAGGATCTTGCGTACCCTTTCGGAGAGGAGGAGCAAATCGGCCGCCTTGTTGAAGTAGTGGTGACTCTCTTCCAGCATGGACCCTCCTGGAGTTCGCAGATTCGATCTACGCCTGCAGCTTCAGCTCAATCTAACCATCCTTTTTTGCATACATTTCCCTAGTCTTCAACAGGGAATCCATCCTGACCTGTTCCCACCAGTGGTACCACCTACCCGTGCTGCCTGTTGAGGTAGGCCGCACAGTCATCCATCAGCGGTCGGCGGCGCTCGAACAAGTCCGAGCAATGGATCATCGGATCGTGGCGGGTACCGGCTTCTGTCCACGATTTTCTTAGGGGCTGTCATGGAAAACTAGAAGTTATCTCATCAATGGTCATAGATGCCTCAGCAGGATCAGGGCACAGGCCAATTGGAGCATGGCCAGGAAGTTTGCAGCGTGATATTCCCAACGCGTGACCAGCCTCCGGGAATTATGGAGCCAAGCGAAGAGTCGCTCCACTTTCCAGCGGTGACGGTAGCGGCGCAAGGGGCGACCATCCTGGGTGGGAGGATTTCGGCGGCCCGTTCTGTGAGGCGCAATCATCTCCATGGCGTAATGGTTCAGGAGGTTCCCATCCAGCTTCTCACTGTCGTAGGCGCGGTCACCGATCATTCGCTGCGGTGTTTCTGGGATGAATCGCTGCTCCCAGGTGGCTGCAACGAGTTTTGTTTCATGCGGCGAAGCGCTGGCGATGCTGACGGCGATAGGAAGACCATGGCGGTCGACGATCGCCATGATCTTGGTGCCTTTTCCCCGACGAGTCGGGCCGACAGCAGAGCCCCCTTTTTGGCGCTGCTGAAACTGGCGTCGATAAAGGTTTCCGACAGATCCAGTTTGCCTCGGTCGCGCAGGTCTTGGGCCAAGCAGGTCAATAGATCGGTTAACAACCCGTCGCGCCGCCACTGTTGGCAGCGACGATGGCAGGTCTGATAGGGCGGATAGCGAGATGGCAAATCGTGCCAAGGTGCTCCAGTGCGCAGTATCCAGAGAACTCCGTTCCGTACCGTGCGAGCTTCCTTCCATGGCCGACCACGCCCATCCGGTCGCCGCCTCGGCCGAAACATCGGTTCCAGAATCGCCCATTGGGCATCGGTTAAATCCATGCATCTGGTTTCGCTCGACTTTACCCTGAAGTCAACAACTTCAATGCTCCCAATGACGTATTGTTATTTATGAGATAACTTCTCGTGAACCAGCGCCTTGTCGGGGAAATCCATCTTGACGGCTTCGACGTGAGCCACACGAAGGACAATATTCTGTGGCGAAACAATCAGGAGGACGAGGTCGAAGAGAAACTGAAAGAGTATTGCAGCGACTATCGAGAGTTTGCGAAGCAAAGGCGGAAGGATAGCGACGACGATCGGAGACCGAGTGAGCTGGACGTAAATGCAGCGCTCGAAGACCTGGAAAAGGAACTTGTCTCGCCTGAAATGGTAGATCAGATTAACATCAGCAACATACCTCCTCCCGAAACGATTGAAGCTATCAAAGAGAAAATCATCGACTCAGTCGTGAGCGGACGCAGCGCAACGCAGGAGGGGACGATTGCGAGTACTCCGGAGATTAACTGGAAGATATTCTTGGAAAGCATGTCACCGAACGATCCTTATGTGGTCAGCGACTCCACCAAAGCAACCGAAATCACAGTCATCGTGAACACCAACCATCCATACTGGAACACACAACTCGCGGGAGTAGAAAGTGTCAAGGACTACCTGCGCCATTGCATTTACGACTCTGTTGCGGAATGGCAGGCACGGTCAAAAACCTCAACGATCGACCCTGACACCGTAAACCGTAAAGCTTCTGAAGGACCATCTGCTGCGAGTGCCGCTACAAATCGAATCGCATGGTGGGGAAGCGGAAGAGCCGCCTTCAGCAACGGTGAATTAGGATGTTCATCACAAGCCGATGCATCTGCGTGAGTTCGAGTGCGGTCATAGAGCCATAGAAAGGATGGTTCCGACAGCTTTTCACTTCCTGCCCCGCACTACTGCCCGCCAGCCGCCGCCAGCTCCACCTCAAAATCGCGCTCGCTGGCCCAGAAGAGCCGCTTGCGACGCACCTGGACTTGCACGCGGTCACCCGGACGTTTCTTCCATAGCGCCAGGCGCGCGTCGCCGATGGTGCTGACGGGCTGCCCGTCGAGCTGCAGCAAGACATCTCCCTCTTTGAGCCCCGCCTGCCCTGCGGCGCTTCCTGGATTCACTGACCGGATGCGGCATGTCCCGTCTTCTTCCTCCATGCGAATTCCGAGCACCCCGGCCGGCTGCAGTTCCTGCTTCTTGCTGAGAAGAAGATAGTCCGCCATGCCCGCCTCGATCTCTTGTCCGCTGCTGAGCACGATGGCGTGCGATGCCTGGGTTCGGCGCTGCAGGGCGGCGGGAATGCCGGAACCGAATGCCACGTGCCCGGAGCCGGCCAGGATCACCAGCCGGCGGCTGGCATCCGCATTCAGATACGCCGCGGCGCTTTCCGCCATGCCTTCATCCCGTAGCGTCTGCACCTCGATGAAACGGCCGAAGTCCGTAGACCCCGGGTGGGTTTCGAACACCGCCCGTAGGCGGCTCTCGTAGCCTTCGTCCGGGGGTTGGATCTCGCTTGGCAAGTACTCCCGCTGGTCTGCGCGCAGCCCGGCAACGCCGACGTCCGAGACGGCTGAAACCAGCGAGTCGGGAAGGTCGAGCGCGCGCACGGGAATGCGCTGCGCCCGCGCATAGCGAAAAATCGGCGCGTACAGACGGTAGTCGAAGCCCCAGCGTTCGTAGTATTCGGTAGCTCGCAGGAATTCGTCTTCTGAAATTCGTCCGCCAACGTAGTCGTCTACCTGCGACTGGAACGGCTGTTGGAAATACTCGACGCCAATCGCTAACGCGGGGTTGAGTTCGTGCAGCCGCCGGATGATTTCGAGCTGATTCAGGTGATGGTCGTACCGGTCGTGGATTTCCCCCACGAAAACCACGCGCTTGCTTGCGAGCTCCGTCGCCAGCCTGTCGAAGGGCAGGGAGCTCTGCAGATCGAGTGTTTCGAAGGAAGCCTGATCCTGAGCGGCAACACGCGCGGCCCCCAGGACGTTCCCCAGCAGCAAGACCCCCGGCAGCAAAACGAAGATGCATCCAATGGACCAGCGCCGCATCGCTCTCAGAGTATAGCAGAGCGAAACCGCAGTTCTTTTCGGGCGGCCCCGGAACTGCGGCTAATACTCCATAAAGATCCCCTGAATCTCGTCTGGGTCCTTCGTCTTGGTGAGCGCGAGCATGAGCAGGATGCGCGCCTGTTGCGGGTTCAGGGAATCGCCGCTCAAGAACAGGGGCCAGCGTCTGCGGAAGGAATCGAACTCCAGTCGCCCGTCGCCTCCGCGGTTCGTGCGCACCACAATCACTCCCGCCCGGGCCACTTCCTCCAGGGCCGTGGTTTGCTTCGGGGCGTCGGAGCTGGTGGGATAGGAAGCCATCACGATCCCATCTGCCCTTCCTTCCTTTGCTGCGGCGTGCACCAGAACCCCGTCGGCATCCATGTAGCTGTAAATCACGTAGACCTTGGGAAGAGAGTCGAGCTGCGAGACGTCGAATTCCGACTGGCTCTTGTACTTCCGCAGCGACCGCCGGTAGAACACAATATCGCCGTCCACGTAACCCAGCAGGCCGAGGTCGCGCGACTGATAATTGTCCATGAAGGTATCCACTTTGGCGACGCCCCGGGCGGCATTGATCTTGCCGTTCAGGACGACCATCGCCTCCTGTCCCTGTGCCTGCGGTGAAGCCGCCACGCGAATGGCGTCCAGCAGATTCATCGGGGAATCCGAGCTGAGAGAGGTGTAGAGGCGGTTGGCCGCCGTGAGAACCACCGGCTTCTCGCTGTGGACGGTCAGGCTCAGGAAGTAAGCCAGTTCTTCCACCCCGTTCGAGCCGATCGAGACCACTACACCCGCGATTTCCGGGTCCTCGCGAAAAATCGCATTCACGCGCTGGGCTACCGCCAGAAAATCCTCCATCGTCAGGTTTTGCCCGGCCTTTCGGAACAGCTCCTCTACCTCGACTGTAGCAACCCCCTCGACGTGCTGCCGAATGTCCCCCAGCACCGTGTCCGGGTTGACGTAGTAGTCCGGCCTCTCCGCGGTTGCCGGAACGTGCGCGATGGTTCCTCCCGTCCCGATCAGTTTCACGCGCGGCAGTTCCCGGTTCTGCTGCGCCAACAGAGTTCCCAGCGGTAGACCAAGAAAAAGCAAAGCAAGGATAGGATTGAACTGCATCGAGGTCCTCCAATCTCTACTGTCTGTAAAGTTCGTAGCTAGCTTATCGGAAGCATGAGCGGTGTAGCAAGAACTCAATGCGAACCCGGAAACTGGCAACCCACGATCGATTGCATGCAATGCGCTTGTCACCCGGCTCGCCCCGGCTCGCTTGAGATTGAGGAGTTGGGGTATGCTGGATGGCCGATTCGAAATCACGGAATGAGGATAAGAGAATGGCGTTGAATCAAATGATATTGCTGGAGTTGGCGCACGAGATGGCTGGCACCCGGAAGACACTCGAGCGGGTGCCGGATGACAAGCTGGCGTGGAAACCCCACGCCAAATCGTTCTCGATGGGGGACCTAGCGACGCATCTGGCAGAGATGCCCACCTGGGCCAGTGTGACGCTCGAACAGGATTCCTTCGACGTCAACCCGCCGGGCGGTTCCACCTACCAACGCCCGAGTCTGGGCTCCCGGAAGGAGATCCTGGATTTCTTTGACAAGAACCTGGCGGCGGCGAAGGAGACGTTGCAACGGGCGACCGACGAACAGCTCATGAAGCCTTGGTCGCTGCTGAACGGTGGCAAGGTGACCATGACTATACCCCGCATCGCCGTCTTCCGCAGCTTCATCATGAACCACAATATCCACCACCGGGCGCAGCTCTGCGTCTACTTGCGGCTGAATGACGTTCCCGTGCCGGCGCTCTACGGGCCGTCGGCGGATGAGCAGTAAAGCTTCGGCCCGTAGGGAGAAGTTCCAAACAACAAGGAGGCTGGGATGGCACTAGCGACCGATGGTTTGAAGGATGTTGTGCCGCAATTGGCGGAGATGACGACGAATCTGCTGTTCGGCCAGATCTGGGAGCGCCCCGGGCTCTCGAAGCGTGACCGCAGCCTGATCACGTTGGCCGCGCTGACGGCACTCTACCGCACCGAGCAACTCCGCAGCCACGTACGGCGCGCGCTCGACAACGGGGTCACGAAGGACGAGATCGGCGAGATCATCACGCACATGGCCTTCTACGGCGGCTGGCCCACGGCGGTCAACGCCGCCCAAGTGGCTAAGGAAGTGTATGCGGAGAGAAAGATCTGAGGGAGGGAACCCTCTGGAACTTGCGGGTACTGAGTAAGCCGGTTTCGGAAATTCCACTCTGGGAAATTGTAGAGTCAGCGGAATTGCACGCGGGCAAATCAGAGCCGCGACCGTAAGGGAGCGGTCAGGAAAGCTAGGTCGTCCAGGGATTGCTTGTGATCTGACACAAAATCCAGTCGCCACGTCCCCCATCCGCAAGCACCACGGCAGGCCGCAGCTTTACCTGGGATAAATCAGAAAAAGGAAAGGGGACTGGAACTACGGCGCCGCCTGCAGGTGTGACCACGCCGCGTCCTCCTCGGGCCTGTTCCAGTCTTCTGCAAGTGCTCTTTCGCTGAGTAGTGCAGTTTCGGCAACGGGGGGTCCCGGTTCTTCCAAAATCATCACTAGCGCGCGCCGCGATCCTGGCATCTGAACGGTCTGCAACAAACGAACATTCCCGTGTTCATCGATCACGGCCTCAACCGTTCTGATCATGGTGAGCTCCTGCATTCATTCTACACGATCTCATTTCCCGGCAGGGACGTACGTCTCCGCTTCGGATTTGGGCATGATTTTCTCACGCGCCGGAGGTATGATTTGAGGAGCGTGTCCTCCCGTGCAGCAACATCCCTCGGGCGGATCGGCCCAAACGGCGTGCAAGGAGAAACGGATCATGCAAACAAAACCGGTGAGAAGTTGGCAGATGGTTCTGACCGCAGGAGTCCTCCTGTCGGTCGCGACGGTGGCGGCACAAGCGCAGGAGATCGCGTTGCCGGCCGGATTGGATCAGATCCCGAGTATCTCCTCCAGGGAGATCATGGAGCGGCCGGTGACCATCGATCCCGGCGCCGGGCGGATGCACCAGCAGGTCAGCACGGACTCCTCCGAAGCGCAGGCCTTTTACGACCAGGGCATTGCCTACCTGCACTCCTACGTTTGGGTCGAGGCGGCACGGTCGTTCCATGTAGCGCTGCGTCACGATCCCGATTTGGCCATGGCCGAGCTCGGCCTGGCGAAAGCCTATTTCAACTCGGAAGCGATGGTGGATGCCTTCGATCATATGACGAAGGCTGCCCTGCTCGCCGCGCAAGGCAACGTCACGCCCAAGGAAGCCAAATGGATTGAAATCGCGCAGAAACAGTGGGAGGCCATCTTTGCCGCCCCGCAGGAACGTAGTGCCAAACTCGAAGAGTATAGAGGAGCCGTGGACGAGCTGATTCGGATGGACCCGGACGACGCCCACGCCTGGGTGCTGCGCGGCAATGCCGCCGAAGCCCGGCCGACCGGACGGGGGCAGGGAGGCCGTATTCCCTCCATCGCAAATTACGAAGCCGCTCTCTACCGCGACCCCAACCACTGGGGAGCGAATCATTACCTGGTCCATGCCTATGAAGGACTTGCCTTGTATGAGAAGTCCGCCGAGAACGGGGCCAAATATGCCGCCGCTGTTTCCGGCGTTCCGCATGCCCAGCACATGTACGCTCACGTTCTGCCGCGTTTGGGCAAGTGGTCGGAAGCGCTGTCCCAGCTGGGCAGAGCGGACGATCTGCAGCGCGAGTACTTTGCCCGCGGCATCCCTCCGGTCGAGGAATGGCACCACGGGCACAATATCCATTTGATGGGGTCCGTGCAGTTGCGCCTCGGAAACGAAGAGGAAGCGCAGCGCTTGCTGCGGGAAGCCTTCTACCTGGAAGTCCGCGCCCTGCGTGACGGGCGCTTCACCGATCCCTGGCTGGAGTACCTGCTGCTCCGGGAGCGGAATGAAGAAGCGTTGCAGGCGGCCCGCGAGGCCCAGCAGCGGCCCTTGGCTCTGGCTCGCTTCATCGGTTCGGCGCGCGCCGCCGAAGCGTTGCTGGCGCTCGGACGCATGGACGAAGCACGCCGGGAATTGGAGCAGGCCAAGATGTATCTGGAGGTGTTTCGAAACGACATCGCCAATCACCCCATCTATGCCACCCAGCCTGCGAGATGGGAACGGTCGCTGCTCGTACCGCTCGAAGCTCAATTTGCGCTGCTGGGATCGAACCCCGAGGAAGGCGAAGCAGCCTTGCTCATGCATGCGGACGGCTATTTGGGCACCACGGGTTTTGACGGTTGGGTCACCGGACTCTTCCGCCTGGAGCATCTGGCCGGCGTAGCCCAGCGGGCCGGGCGCCTGGAGCTGGCCCGCGAGCTGCTCGACCGTATCCAGCAGATCGACCCGGACTACGTCCCGAGGTTGAACCTAGCCGCCGCCGCACGGTAGGCAGCGACAGGCATGGCCTTTGCATTCCAGCAGAGAGCGCAACATTCCCAGCCTGCCGTGTCATCCCGAGGACACGAAACGACATATTGATGTCGTTTCGGACGAGGGATCTGCTCTTCGCCTGAATCCGAGCCGCGCGCGCAAGGGTAGCCACGGCACGGTTTCTGTGCCGTGGGTTTTTGCGTTTCTTTTGTTAGCGACAGCCTCCGGCCTGTCCCCATAGAGCACAGCCCGCTAGGGCCTGTCGGCGCGGACGGGGTTGTGCTCCACATACGCCGCAATGTGGGAAAACGATTCCTCACTCCGAACCCAATGGTCGTACGATTCTTGCTGCCATAACCGCTGCCCGGTCCGCCCCAGGATTTTGTTAGCTTGCCGGGCAGTGAACCCTTTCAGAACCCTTGTGATCCGTTCCGGGGGCACGCCGGGCATCACCACATCTAGGTGAAACGCTCTAGCCGCGATTTGATGGGCCTGCAAACAACCGGAAACTCACCCTGAAACTGACAAAAAATCGGCATGGTCATTCCAGCCCTGATTTGTTCAGGTTCTTGGCCGTCTGGCAGAGGCAGCCTTAAGAAGCGATCGACACCTGGAAATGGACTCCTTGCCCTCAGAAGCGGATCGTGTACTGAAATTTCGTGGATATCTTGCGGTCTTGCGCGGTGAAGTTGTATCCGCCCTCGGCCTCTTGAATCCAGCCCTGGTTGAAGACCAAGAAGAGGTCATTCCCAGGCTGCAGGATCCACCGTACACGGCTCTGCCAACCCAGGTTTTGAGACCGGTTGTCGTACTGAATCAGATTGGAAAAGGTAAGGAAGGGCGATGCGGCATAGTTCACCCGCGAGGTGAAAATCCGGGTGGCAAAATTGCCTTGCGGCAGCCGGGCAAACGTCTGGTTGGTATTGAAACTGATGATGAACCGGGGCGGGATCTTGTAACTCAGCGACGTCTGGACTTCCTTGGCGTGCCCCGACCAAAACTGGCCGGCCCCCACGGTTAAGCCCGCTTGCAACCTGCGCTTTGAGGCAGTCAGAAAGAAGCTGCGAAAGCGCGTGGCCTGGTATTCTCCCGCAGGGAGAACGACACCGGGAAAAATCTCGAACGGGGCAAACAGGCGCTCGTAGTAAATGCGCGGTTCAAGAAGCGCGTGGAAGGAATCACCGGATTTGAAGTGCCAGTCCCATAAAGTCGCGTGAAGATCCCAGCTTTCGACCTGTCCGTTGTCGAGTCGCGTGAAACGGGTGTAGTACAGGTCGTGAAACATCTGTTGCAGGCCCAGAAAGTTTCTCGGGCGGGGATTGAAGCTGCCGCCAATCCGCAGCAGCCGTACATTCCTCCGCTGCACGAAACCGAGTGCCGGCTCAAAATTCTCTTGAATATCGCGCCAGATAAATTGCGCACCATATTTGTCGTTGGGATACTCTGCCGAAATGCCATAAGACCAATCCCGATCGGTAGCGCCATCGTTCATGCTGCGGATACTGTACGCGTTGAGCACCAAATTCCGCGACCCGCCCAGAAAACGGGAGGTCGCCAAGCGTGCGTCTGCACCGTACGTTCTGCTGGAAGTGGATAGAGCCTGATGGCCCTCCGTGTAGATCGCGCCGATATAGGATTGTTGCAGGAAGTTTTGTTTGACGCGTCCCACCAAGAAGTTCTTTCCCGGCACGATGGGCAAGTCGCGCGTCCGAACGTCCAGCACGCCAATGTCGGTTCGGCCGATCTTGCCTGTCAGTTTCAGTCCAAAATCGATCGGCACCTCCTGCCCGGAAAGCAGCCCGATCTGACGGCTGAAGAACGGTCTGATGTCCGCTCCGGTCCGGGGAACGCCGGCAGGTGGATTCACCCCTGTGCTGGCAAAGCTGAAGACTCCGGCATCTTCCAGAAAAAACGACCGCTTCTCCGGAAAGAACAGAGAAAAACGCGTCAAGTTGATCTGCCGCGCATCCACTTCCGTTTCGCCAAAGTCCGTGTTCACGGTCGCCGACAGTTTCAAACTGGGGGTGAAGTTGTAAAACAGATCCAGCCCCGGCTTGCCGGTGACCACATTGTTCCCGGTCGCGCCGGTCTGCAGCCAGCGGCCCCCGACGAATGGTCGGACGTCAAGACCGATGCCCTGTGTGAGGCCTTCCAGATTGGTGATTTCCCCCGCTTCGGAAACCTGGAGGAACTGTGTATCCAGACGCGCCCCCGACCAGCGATCTTCCTCTAGCTTTCGCTGTATGTGCCGAGCAATGTTGAATCCCCAGGTCGTCCGGACGGACGGAAAGCTCAAGCTCTTGAATGGAATGGCAAACTCCGCACTCCACCCCTCTTCCGTACGCCTGGTACGCACCGTCCAGATAGCATCCCAGTCATTATTCGACTGACCATTCGCAAACACCAAGCCGTCCACCAGCGCGCCCGCTGGATTGGTAGCGAAATAGAAGGCGTTGCGCTGGTCGCGATACGTGTCTAACACAATCAAAATCCGGTCGTCGGAGCCTAGATTTGCGTCGCGAGCCATCTGTGTGCCGATGACCCTGTTCGGCTCCGCGTCGTAACATATCACCCCGATGTACAGGTTATCGGCATCATAGAGCAGTGTGACTTCTGTTCTTTCGGTAGGCTCCTCCCCGGGCCGAGGGTCTGTCTGAGTCAACTCGATCGTCGGCGCCGCGTCCCATGCCGCTTCCTCGAGCAATCCATCGACGGTAATTCCCGATGTAATCCTTGTTACAACAGTGGACTTGGTTGACTCAGTTGCCATGATCTGCGGTGGAATGGCGGCGTACAGAAGTGGCGTAAACAGGCATGCCCACACCCAAACTGCCGCCGGGAGAAAAATACGGCGCAACGAACTCCAGGAGTCACGACTTCGCCTCCTGGCTGAAGCCACAGCAAAACCTCGCAAGCAGGTCTGCTCCGCGTCGGCTTTAGCCTGCTGGCAATTAGCCAGCATTTCACTAACCTTCATACTGCCGTCCATAAACCTGCATTCCCGAACAGTGAAGTGCATTGACCAGCCCGATTTCTTGTACCACAGTAGTGCCAGAGTTTATATCACAACCTATGGCTGTGATACCGGTTTTGGTGGCAGGAAGGGCTAGGCATTTCTCGTAAGGGTGTATACTGCCACGGCATGTCATTCTGAGCTTAGGTAGCGGCAGGCATTCTTGCCTGTCCTGCTGCCCTCTAGCCATCCCTTATTTTTAGCGGAAGACAAATGGGAACGGAACCAGACCCTCGACCTCGAATTCGATGGGACACCGCGACGGGTGAACGCGGAAGGCCCCCTTCGTTCCCTCCGGGTAGATCGCAAGACTGCGAATAAAAATCCCGCCCTCGCCCCGGTTGACCGGGCTGGCTAATCCCGTATCAAAGCCCGTATCAAACGGAACCGCTCGTTCATTCTTGCGATGAAGGGGCGACTAGCGAAAAGACAGGAATTTCCCTCAAAGGCGCTCCGGGGGATGAGCCGGCCTAAGAAGGAGAACTCCCGGCGCAGATCTGCGCCGGGAGTCGTAGGGGTGTCTCAACTTGCGGCGAATCGCCAAGTAGCGACAGGCCTCCAGGCCTGTCCCCTGTGTGCAGGCCGCAAGGCCTGCACTGGCTTTCCGAAGTAGCGCCAGCGTCCCGCTGGCAAGCAACAAATGCCGCCGTTCCGCCAACGCGGCGGACGAAGCCTCTTTACTGTCCGAAGCAGTACAGCAAGCCGTTGCCGCCGGTCGCATTCAGATCCGACTGGCTGCAAGTCCGGGACGGATGCGCCATGTTCCACGACGTGGTATTGCCGCCGGAACGGTCATGATGGCCGACCATGGCGCGGCCCGTGCTGCTGCTCGTCCAGTTGTTGCAGGTGCGGTCCTCCCCGGCGGGAAGCGCTCTTCCGAGTGAATCCGAGCCCGTCAGGATGTCGTGCATGTTCTGGGGCTGGGAGTCGTCACGGTAGCGGCCCGGAACCTCGTTGCCGTTCTCGTCCACTGCGGTCTGGTGATAGAGATAGTTCCGGTCGCGCTGGTTGTCGCCGTGCAGATCGGCCACGTTCGCGGCGATTCGAACCCCGTTGGCGTTGTGCCACGGACCCGATCCGATGCGGTCACGGGCATTGACTGCGCCAGCACCCTGCGTGCTCAGGTAGGCGCGCCAGGTGCGCCCGCCGGCTCCGGCAGCAGCCGCCAGGCTCTGGCAATGGGCGTCGGCTCCCGCCAACCCGCCCAGGTCACCGCCGCTGCCGATGGGCCGGCTGGTGACAAAGAAGGTCATGGGCTCCTGCTGTTCCTGGGCCATCGCCAGGGGCGAGACCAGAATGGACAGCGCGATCACAGCGAAAAAGGTCTTCCTCATATCGGTTCTCCTTCTCCTCGTAACTTTGATGATGACCACCAGGGTCGTTGATTTTCCTCGGCAGCCAGAATACCACAAAATCCGCCCGCGCAAACAAGGCTTCCGTCGCTTGCAAATTAGCTCAGTCGCTTGCGGGAGGCGCCCAAACGTTCAGGCGCGGGTCGCGAGTGGGCATGCGCACCCGCGGCAGGCTTTCGGCGTTCAGGACCGTATCTTCCTGGATGATGCCGTTCTTGAAGAGGATCCAGGCGGTCAGCGCGTAGACCTCGTCCGTCGTGAGGGTCCCGTTTCTCAAGGAGCCGGAAGGCAAAGCCCGGGGCATGGAATTGTTGATGATGCTCCAGTACGTAGTCGCGAACGGATGGATCGTTCCCCCCACCAGGGGCGGGAACGGACCGCCGCCCTGACCTTCGGCTCCATGGCACATGGCGCACTTCTGGGCATAGACCGGGGCGCCCTGCAGGGCGGTTCCCCTGCCCGGACGAAGCTCCCGCCCCATCGGCCCAACCACGTCATCGGCGGCGCGAATTTCATCCGCAGTCGGCGCGCGGCCCAACCCGTAGGTGGGCATCTGCGCCCACAGGGCAGGATCGCCTGTCCCGGAGATCACGAGAGCCATCACACCGCAAAGTCCCAGGCGGTATAGCTTGGCTTTGTTTCGCAGCAAGAATTGTTCTACCAAACCCATTCCATCCTCCCTGGCACGCCTTCACCCTGTCAGTATGCAGAGGGAGTGCGAACTCTGGCCAAAAAACTTCTGTCGAGACTTCCGAAAGAACCGAAAGAACCGAATTTCCGACAGGAACCGTCTACCTCTGAATCTCTCCTCCATGAATGGCCTCGTCGTTGGGGAGGTCCGTGGAAGCGTTCTGAACGGTGCCATCCCGGAGAACGCGCCAAGTCATGATGTAGGCGCGGTTGGCGCGGCGGGGAATTTGGTTGCAGTCCTGGCCCATCACATCCGTACAGGCCGGGCTGAGGTCGGTGTCCCAGTTCTTTGCGAGTTCCGTTGCCGAAGGCTGCACGGTTCCATGTTCATCAGTGCAACGGGACTGGAGATTCGCCTCCTCGCCGTTCCAGGTCCACGGGAAGCGGAAGCGCGTATGAGCGAATCGCAGTACCGGCTCCTGTAGCTGGGCGTCGTTCCAGGTCCGCCCGCCGTCGGTAGAAACCTCGACCCGGCGGACAGCGCCGCCCCCGGACCAAGCCAGCCCGGAGATTTCATGCCGCCCGGGGCCGCGCAACTGATGTCCGGCGGTCGGGTACGTAATGACGGACTTCGCGTACATCGAGAAATGCCACTCGATCGCCTTGCCGCTGGCGAGCAGGAACGCGCCTTCGCCCGCCGGTGTGTGCTCCATATAGGAGGTCCGGTCCTGTTTGGTCATATAGGGTTGATCGACGACCTTGAGCCGGTTCAGCCACTTCACATTGATCCGGCCGCCGTAGCCGGGCAGCAGCAGCCGCAAGGGGTAGCCCTGACCGAGCCGCAACGCCTCGCCGTTCTGCCCGTAGACCACCAGGCCGTCAGCCATGGCCTTCGCCATCGGTATGGCGCTGGCATGGTTGCTCGAGTCGGCTGATCCCGCCACCAGCCACTTTGCGCCGCCCCGCACGCCGACTTCCTGCATCAGCAGCGACAGCGTGACCCCGGTCCATTCCGCGCAACTGGTCAGTCCGTGCGCCTCCTGGATGTCTTTTGCCACCTTAACCCGGTTCGGATTACCGTTGGCGTTGCATTCGAGATAATGAATCCGCGTCACCGAGGGCAGCTGCTTCAGTTCCGCCATCGTCAGGACCAGCGGGCGGTCCACCATGCCGAAGATCGTCAGCGTATGCTCCTCCGGTTTGATGTTCGGGAGGTAGCCCTGCTCGTGATTCATGTAGAAATGGAGGTGCGACGGCGTGATGATTCCATGCAAGTCCTGCAACGGAGTCGTGGCGCGGGTCACAGGGCCCGAGCGCGCCAGTTGTTCATAGGGGGAAATATCGTTGCTCGCGAGGTCCGAAGGCTGCTGGGCGCCGGCGGGCCGAACGCCTCCTACCGCTGCCACCCCCAATGCTGCAGCGCTGCCCTTCAAGAATCGTCTCCTGCCGGATTGCTTGGAATTCATAATTCCCTCCTCCAGGCTGGTTGTATGCGGATCGTTCCGCGTCTTTGACTTACAGTGGCTTGCGATATGGCTTTCTGTTTCCGCCGTCCCCCAACTTATATGCTACGCCGCTCTCGCTGTCAAGACTTGATTCCTGGCCTTTCAGGGCCGGGGGATGCAGAAGATTCGCTTTGCTCAGATGCCGTATCAGAAAGGGCGTTTGATGCGAAGAGCTTACCCCACCACAGCGTGACGCTGGCAATGCCTGCCAGCAGATAGAACCACGAGTAGGTGGCAGAGCTGGATGGATTCGGCAGGATCAGTCTTCCGAATCCGACCAGCAGCAGGTAGACGGACAAACTTACGGCAACGGTCAGATAGGCGCCCCGCCGAAACGCCGCCATGGGACGCTGTATATCCCCGCCGGACTTCTGCGCGGTCCGCTTCCAGAACCCAGGCGGATCAACCCGCCGATAGAATTCCACTAGCACGCTCTCTTCTGTGGGCCGGGTCAGCAGCGTTACAGCAACCACGACCACTGTTGCAATCGAGGACATGAGCAACAATCGCAGCCATTCTTCTGCGACCGTAAACAAGAGAACCGGAGCCAGGAGCAGCGAGACGGCAATCGCCGAGATCTCCGAATAAAGGTTGGTGCGTTCCCAGAGCCAGCGCAGCACGAGCACCGCGCCCGTTCCCGCTCCGAACAGGAGCGTTACGGTCCAGGCGGTTTGGATGGACTGCAGGTTCGCCATGATGATGAGGGCCACTGCCAGGATCACGACGTTGGAGAGCCGCGCAGCCAATACCTGCTCCGAGGTGGAAGGCTCGCGTTTGAGCCATTCGCGGTTGAGAATCCGCAGATAGAGGTCGTTGCTCCAGTAGGAGGCTCCCCAGGTCAGGTGCGTATCAATCGTGGAAGCAAGTGCCGCCAGCAGGCCGGTCAGCACGAGGCCTTGCAACCCGGTGGGCAGGAGGTCCCGGATGCCTGTCGCATAGAGAAGTTCTCTTTCGGCTACGAATGCTTCGCCGCTGGCCTGCGCCGCATCGAACGGGTAGAGGACCAGCAAGCCGACGCCGATTACCAGCCAGATCAGACTGCGAAGCAGGATTTGCAGCCAGGTAAACAAGAATGCGGCCATGCGGGCGTCCCGGTCTGACTGGCAGGCCATCATTCTCTGGGCGAAGTAGCCGGTGCCGTCACTATTGCGCTCGAAAAACCATTGCAGGCTAACGACCACTAGAAACGGCATGAGCAGTTCCTCCGTGCTGGGAGCGAAGGAAAGAAACCGGCTCGCCTGAGCCGCGCCATATTGCTCGACGAGGCTTTCCACGATGCGACCGATGCCGCCGGATTGCGCAACAACGATGATTGCGTAGATCAACGTTCCCATCATGGCAATGGCGAACTGCACTGTGTCGGTGGCGATCACGGATCGCAGGCCGCCGGTGGTCGAATACAATGCCGTGAAACCGATGATCAGGAAAATGCTGAACAGGTTGTTCGTTGTCGCCACGTAGGTTTCAAGACCCGCCGCGCCTGAGGCCAGCGGAACCCCGACCCATTCGACGAGGTTTAGAATCGGCTGGTAGAATCCGGCGGGCAGCCACTCATGCCAGGGAAGAAACACTTCGCTGATGCGCGTCGCGGCGACCAGGACCATGGCCATGATGGTGCAATTCATCACTGTGCCGTAATAGAGGGCCTTGAGCCCGCGCAGCAGCAGGACACCGCGGCCGCTATAGCGCAGCTCGGTGAGTTCGGCGTCCGTGAGAACGCGCGCGCGGCGCCAACTCCGTCCCAAAAGGAACCCGATCATCAGGAATCCCAAGCCGTAGATCCACAGCCGCCAAAGCATGAAGATGCCGCCGGTTGCGATCAATCCCGCGACCAAAAGCGGAGTGTCGGCGGCAAACTGCGTGGCTGCCAGGCTGACCCCCGCGCGCCAGCCCTTTACTGACCGCCCAGCCAGAAAATATTCTTCGAGATTTTCGGAAGCTTTGGATTGATTGCGAAAGCCGTTGCTGACGCTGTAGACGATGAACGCAACTACGATGAGTACATCCAGCATGGCGCTCGAGGGATTCTAGACCATTTTCAGCGTTGCCGTATGGCCCGCAAGTAGTGACAGGCCTCCGGTGGGGTTCCAGAGCTTCCGATTCCAAGAAAAACGCCGTTTTCGGCGTTTTTCGGTTCCTGCGGCAGATTCGGTTCTTGCGGTTCCTTCCGTTCCTTCGGAATACCAAATTCACTATAAAAACACTAAAAAAAGGGGCGTTTCGGGCCTTGCGGACGGTGCATGGGCGGGGCCGGCGGCAAAGGGAACCAGTCCTGGTAGACGATTTCAGACGACCAGACAGGAGGAACTTCCAAGAATGCCGTTTCGGATTCCAAGCAGTTACGTCTGCTGGGATGGAGGGGGTGCCCCGCGAAAGCCCTCTAAAGAGGACCTTCGCGGGGGTTATTTTCAAATTGCCTTGGCTAGAAGATGAACTTCATGCCGAACTGGATCTGCCGGGCAGCGCCGAGGGTTTCCGAAATCTGGCCCGCTTCGCCGTTCCACTCTCCCCCTGACGTAATCACAGCCTCTACCGGCTCTCCGAAATTGGCCCGGTTGAGGAGATTGAAGAACTCCGCTCGAAATTGAACGCTTGTGTTTTCCGTCGTGGTGAAGTTCTTGAAGACCGAGAAGTCGAACTGGGCCAGGCCCGGAGAAGTGAACGTGTTCCTGCCCACATTGCCGAAGAATCCCGGCTGGTGGTCCGGGTCACCCGGACGGCAGAACTGACCGCCCACGCAGGAGCCGGGGATGAACTGGGTGGGGTCAAACCACTGGTTCACGTTGCCCGTTACCGGGTTGTTATTGCCGCCCGGGATGAGATTCGGCGTCAACAGGTCATTCTGCCCGATCGCGTCATCCTGTGCAGAGCTGTTATCAATGACCGTAAGCGGGTGGCCATCGGTGAGTGTCAAGATGCCGTTCACCTGCCAGCCTCCCAGCAGCGCCCCCGCGGCTCCGTCTAAATTGCCTGCTGGAAGATTCCACGTCCAGTTGGAGACGATGTTATTCCGGATGTCGTGGGAGGAAAGCGCCCGCTTCCTGTGCAGATCGTACAGATAGACCCCGCGTTGGCCTTGGGGAAGATTATCCCCGCTGCTGGTGATCCCGGAACCCATGTCAATGGTCTTGGCGAACTGGTAGGCAACCTGCCACTGGAGGCCGCGAGTGAGCCGCTGTGTCGCGCTGAGGGTCAGGCCGTGATGGTCCATGGTGGCCGCGGGAATCTGAGGCCGGAAAACACCGAAATTGGGGTGGATCAGACCCAGAGACTCATCAAAGTACTTGAACTGCCCGGGCGTCGGATTGGTGGGCCATACGCTCGCTTGTGTGTCCGGGCCGCAAGCAGCGTGCGTAGGACAGTTGCGCCATCGGCTTAGCTCGCCGCGCTCCATGATCCACAGGTGCACGCCGCGCGATCCGGTGTAGCCGGCCGAAACCAGCCAACTCGTGCCCAGTTCCCGCTGCACGTTCATGCTCCACCGCGTGACATAGCTACTTTCTTGGTTGTATTGCTGGGGGCGAATATCCGGACGTGGATTCGCAGTGAGGAAATCGGTCTGCGTGAAGTAGGCATCCGGGAACTGCAGCTTCGTTCCCGGCGGCACTCCGGGCACTCGTCGGACATTTCCCCGACTGTCGGCATCAACCCGCGTTGCCAGAAGGAACGGCGGAGTGATGGCGAAAGAGGTTCGGATGTGGTAGTACCGCGGATGGTCGTAGAAGATGCCGAACCCGGCTCGCACCGAGGTTCTCTGATTCCCCGGAGCCCAGGCAAATCCCACGCGCGGGCTGAAGCTTTTCGTCGTGGGATTGTTCGCGAAGACCGGCCCGATGGTGACCCGGTCGTCGTTATAGTCGCGCAAAGCTCCGCTGGCGCCGTTGACCTCCCTGGGAATGGTGGAAAAGGAATACCGCAGTCCCAGGTTCAGCGTGAGCGAGGGACGAACCCTCCAGTCGTCCTGAAAATAGACGCCGAAGGCACTTTGCTTCGCGTCGTGTTGATGCCGCCTCCCGAAGGGGCCGCTAAACTCCCAACCCGGCTCGACAGGGTAACTATCCACGTCGACTAACTCCCCCGGCAGCTGCACCGTGAACCGTCGGGGCCGGTTGCGCAAAAGATCCGGGAAAGATCTCCATTCCCAGAGTCCGTTAACGGCAGCGCCCTGGTTGTTCTGGTCCATGATAAAGCGATCAAAGAGCGCCCCGAACTTCAGCGAGTGGTCCCCGCGGGTGAGCGAAAAGTTGTTCGCGAAGGTAAATTGTTCCTGCTGGTAGTGGGAGCCGTTGACCCGCCATCCGATAGAGTCCACCTCTCCAGGACTATTGATCTGGCCCATGAGGCCCAGGGGATCATCGTTGAACACCAGGTCGCCGAAGTCTCGACTGACGATGGGAATTTCGCCCGCCGGGTGGGTCTTTGTAAAGCCGAATTTGAGCACATTGAGAGCGGTCGGAGAAAGGATGCTGGTGAGGGAGACCGAAACAGAATCTCTCGCGCCTTGCAACGCTTCGCTCCCGCTGTTCTCACTGTCCCCGCTGATATCCCCGAGCAACCCGAACCGAGACCGCTCACTTCTCACATAGTTCCAGGTTCCCGTCAGGAAACCCAGTTTCTGGTTGGCAAATTGGTGGTCTATCTTCGTGCTGACATAGTCTTCCCGGGTGGTCTCTGCCGTCGTGCCGGCCAGCAACAGCGTCCCGTCTCCGTAATCTCTCACCACCGAATTGCCTTGGCCGGGAATGGGGTACAACGCCATATAGGGCACAACTGCCGGGTCAACCTCGTACGTCGCGTCCGGAAAAATCCCCATCCGGGCATTCAGGGTGGGCATCCGGACCGAGTCCGTCTGGGGTCTTCGTTCCCGCAAGCCCTCGTAGCTGGAAAAGAAGAACGTTCGATCCCGCAGAATCGGACCTCCCACCGCTCCGCCGAACTGGTTGCGCTTGAACTCCGGCTTGGGGGTTCCGAAGGAGTTGTCAAAGAAATTGGCGGCGTCCAGGTTGTCGTTGCGCAGGAACTCAAAGAGCGAGCCGTGCACCGCATTGGTCCCGGATTTGGTCACCATGCTGATAATGGCCCCGGCCGCGCTCTGGTATTCGGCCGAGTAATTGTTGGTGATCACCTGGAATTCCTGAATCGTCTCCACCCCGGTGGAGCCTCCGCTGGCTCCGGCAATATTGCCGGAAAGGTCGCCGGTGGCCATCCCGTCGGCAAGGTAAAGGTTGTGGGTCTGGCGGCCTCCCGCGACGGAGAGCTTGTTCCCCTGGCCGCTGAAGACACCCTGGCGGTCGCTGGCGGGGACTTTGAGGACCCCGGGCTGCAAATAGGTTAGCGAGACCAGGTCGCGGTTGTTGAGCGGCAGGTCCAGCACCTGCTCCTCAGTGACCAGGTTCGACACCGTGGCGGTGGTGGTCTCGACCAATGCCGCTTCGCCGGTCACGGTGACTGCCTGCGCCACTTCGCCCACTTGCAAGAGGTGGTTCACCACCGCGTTCCGGCCTACTGTCAACTGAATCCCGCTCCGGACGCTGGTCTGAAATCCTGGCAACGTCGCGCGGACTTCGTAATTGCCCAGGGGCAGGCTCAGAGCGTTATACCGTCCGGTGGGACCGGTGGTCGTCGCGCGCGCGACCCCTGTTTCTGTGTTGGTAATCGTGATCGAAACGCCGGGGGCTGAGCCTCCGGATTGATCGGTTACCGTTCCGGAAATTGTGCCCGTGGTTAGCTGAGCTGCCGCCACTGCGGCACAAAGGAGAAACAAGCTCAGGGCTAGACCTCGCCCAGCCCATGTGGGAATTCCGAATCTTTCTTGGGCCATTGAGTCCTCCGTTTCTGACTTTCTGAGGCACGGGGGCTTTTCTGCGAAATGGATGCCCCTGGTGCGCGTCATGTATCCTCGGTACCAGCCAGAGTCTGAGCAAAAAGCCTAATCCCCATTTCGGCCTCACCCAACCCGAACTGCGCCCGAATAAATCACTCGCGTTATTCTATGTCAACTGCTGCCGATGATGCAATCAGATTCAGGGGGTATATTTGTCAAGCAGTTCCCCGAAAACTTCCGGTGCAAACCGCTATCTGTCCGGCTAGACGTCCAGGCCGTCCAGTTGGGGCCACCTACGAAACTACTCTTGTGAAAGAGCGTGCAAAACTTACGAGAATTTTGACAACGAAATCGGATGGATCGAGCTTACTTGGATAAACTGGATGGAAGGATTGCTGAAGGTTTCTGGAAGCCGAAAAAGCGGAAGAACAGCGGGTTCTACTGGCACTCGACGGGCTACAAGAGGCCGACACAGATCGGCATCCAACTGTACGGGGGACTTTGGAACTCGCGAATGAAGCAGGGTTTCCTTATGTTAAGAATAAGAATTGGCTGGGAGGCAGGGATTCGAACCCCGATAGGCGGATCCAGAGTCCGCAGTCTTACCGTTAGACGACCTCCCAACCGGCTCGCCGAAAGCTTGCCGCGTTCGGCTGTGTTTCATTTGATTCTCCGAAATGCGCGTGGGGTTGTCAAGATTCGGATTACTTCGGAAGGAGTTGTTCCTATATGAGGACGAATACGCTGCAAAGGCTGTTTCATTGCAGTTTCTTGCGATGGGGCTGCTGGAGGAGTGAACCGCCGACGCCGCCGGATTGGATATGGCATAATGAACCTCGAAACGGTATGGAGATCCCCGACTGGCGGAAGAAGATCGACGAGTTGGACCGGGAGTTGGTTAAGCTCCTCAACGCGCGCGCGCGCTGCTCGGTCGAGATCGGCAAGATCAAGCGCCAGAACGGTCTGCCGATTCAGGAGCCGAACCGCGAGCAGGAGGTTTTGCAGCACGCCTTCGACGCCAACGAAGGGCCTCTCTCCGATCAAGCGATCCAGCGGGTGTTCGAGCGGATCGTGGAGGAGGGGAAGGTCTTGCAGAAGCGGCTGTTCGAGGGGCAGGAAAGAGAGTAGGGAGTGGGGAATGAGGAGTAGGGCGGAGAGCAGATCCTTCTCCCGCTGCGCGGGATCGGCAGGACACGTTCGATTTGGATGGAGAGTCTTGGCAGTATGCGTGAAGAGGCGCTCGGGAAAATTCGGCAAGTTACGATCTGCGGAGTTGGGCTGATCGGCGGTTCGTTCGGGCTGGCGCTCAAGAAGGCCGGGTTCACTGGCCGGGTGGTGGGTTACGGGCGTCCGGCAACAATGGAACGAGCGCAGCGGCGCGGGGCAATTGACTACGGCTCGTCGAATCTGGCCGAAGCCGTCGCGGATGCGGACCTGGTGTACCTTGCCGCCCCGATTCTGACGATCCTGGAGTTGATGGGGCAACTGCCTCCGCTCGTGAAGGAAGGGTGCTTGGTGACTGATGCCGGGAGCACCAAGGCCGTGATTTGCGACAAGGGAATGGAACTGTTTCCCGGGCCGCCGTGGTTCGTGGGGGGACATCCCATTGCGGGGAAGGAAAGCGCCGGCGTGGAGAACGCGGACGCGGATTTGTTTCGAGGAGCCCGCTACGCGCTGACACCCTACAGCCGCCATCACCTCGATGAACCCGCGGCTCGCTTGTTCACGGCATGGCTCGACCGCATCGGGGCGAGGGTACTGATCCTGGACGCGGAATTGCATGACGAAATTGTCGCGTGGACCAGTCATTTGCCCCAGTTGGTCTCGACCGGACTGGCCGTTGCGGTGATGGAAAACGTCAAGCTTCCGGAGGACCTGGAACTGTCCGGGGGCGGGCTGCGGGACGCTTCGCGCCTCGCCGACAGCCGATATACTGTCTGGCGGGACATTTGCCTGACCAATACGGAGAACCTGGAGCGGACGCTCTCCACCTGCATTCAGACGCTGGAACACATGCGGGACAACTTGCGTACCCGAGAAATCGAGCGGATGTTCGACCGTGCGAACGCATTGCGCAAGCGGCTGCAGTCGCCCACTTTGGTAAAATGATCGGCTTCGTCCGGCTAGCGCAGCGGCGGGACGGGCTGAAGCAGAAAAGACGCCGGATAGGAAACCCGATCGATCGTCATTTTGAGTTCAAACAATCCGCGGGAGAAGATTGGGGGCAAGCTCGTCGCGCCAACCGGGGCCAGTATCACGATCCAGGAGGTTCGACCGGAACTCGTTCAACGACTGGATGCGCCAGGTAGCGGACACCGAGCCTGAGCTGATCACATTGGCGACGGTGTTCTGTCCAATGCATCGCGTCGAGCGGGTTGCGCAAGGCGAGCCGAGCTGCGATTTCCCGTCACTGGCGGGACGGATTGAAGACCGCATCGGAGTTCGTTGGTCGAGTTCCTCCACATGCCTCGCAAGGTGCTGTAAGGCTTGAAGAAACTCTTGGTGGAGTTCTATGCCTGCTCTCAGTCCGCCAGGAGCATCCGCTAATCAGATGGAAACGAGAAGAAACGTGAATTTTGATCTACAGTCGGCTGAGTTTTGGGACCCGGAAGCCCTCAAGAAGGAAATGACGCGCGTGTATGACGTGTGCCACGGCTGCCGGGTTTGCTACCAGCTCTGTCCGTCGTTCGTCAAACTGTTCGAGGTGACCGATGACGTCGCCGGTGTGTTCGGCCAAGTGGAGGAATTGAGTGACCGGCAAATCCGGGATGTGGTGGACCTCTGCTACCAATGCAAGATTTGCGATCCCATCTGCCCGTATACGCCGCCGCACGAGCTGGACATGGACTTCCCGCGCACACTGGTGCGCTACAACCTGGTGCGGAAACGACAGGAAGGGAATACGCTCGCCGATTATGTTTTCGGCAACACTGACCTGATGGGGACGCTTGCGAGCTACGCCGCCCCAATCGTCAACTGGGCCAACCGCAATCCGCTGTTGCGAGGTGCGCTGGAAGAATATTTGGGGGTCCATCGTGACCGGCAGTTGCCCGAGTTCCATTCGGAGACGTTTGCGAAGTGGGTTCGGAAGCATTCATCCCGGCCATCAGCATCTGGTGGCGGCCAGCAAGAGAAAGTCGCCTTGTTCTATAGCTGCATGGTCAATTACAACGACCCGGAAGTGGGCAAGGCCACGGTGGCGGTGTTCGAAAGGAACGGAGTGGAGTACTCGGTGCCGCAGCAACAATGCTGTGGGTTGCCGTTCGTGGACGCTGGGATGCCGGAGCAAGCGAAGAAGAAGATGGCGGTGAACGTGGAGTCACTGGGCCAGGCAGTCCGAGAAGGACGAAAGATCGTCGTGCCGAGCGCCAGTTGCAGCTACATGATCAAGCACGATTACCCGGCGTTCCTCCCGACGGCAGACGCCCAGTTGGTTTCCGAGAACACCTATGACGTGTCGGAATATCTGGTAAAGCTCCACGGGGAAGGGAAGCTCGATGTCGGCTTTACCCAGGATGTCGGCAAGCTGCGCTACCACCAGCCCTGCCACCTGATGGCGCAGGAAATGGGCGTCAAGTCGGAGGAACTGCTGAACCTGATTCCCGGTGCGGATGTCAACCGCCTCCAGGCGTGCAGCGGCCACGACGGTTCCTGGAGCGTCAAAAAGGAATACTTCGAGGAGTCCATGAAGGTCGGCAAGCCGCTCTTCAACTTCATGAAGGCCGATGCGGAGGCTTGCTGCGTTACCGATTGCCCGCTCTCGGCAATCCAAATCGAGCAAGGGACCGGCAAGAAGGCCGTCCATCCCATGCTCGTACTGGCGAAAGCTTACGGGCTGGAGGTCGGCAAGTAGTCGAGAGCCGGCAATAGGATACTCGTGGACGGATTCGCCTGGATCCGCAGGTGAGGCAATGCACCATGAATGACGCCTATCGGGTGCTTGCATTCGACACAAAAGGTCTGCCGATCGCTCGCGATGCCGTAGCCCCCGACGGCTCCGACGTGCGGATCCTGCTGGGCCTGAAATCTGGGGGAATGGCGCACTTTGAACTTCCACCGGGCCAGACCTCGAAAGCAGTGGCACACAGGACGGTGGAGGAGATCTGGTACTTCCTGTCCGGCCGGGGAGAAATGTGGCGGAAGCAGGGGGCCCGGGAGTCGGTGGTCCCCGTTGGTCCGGACGTCTGCTTGACAATTCCGCTGGGCACCAATTTTCAGTTTCGATCGTTTGGCAGCGAGCCACTCACCGCTGTCGGAATCACCATGCCGCCTTGGCCGGGCGAAGGCGAAGCGTACCACGTGGACGGCAAGTGGAAGCCGACTGTGCCGTGAAGTCAGCCATCGAGCACCGCGGCTATGCTGCACGTCCCCCACTAACCCTCGGACCAGGAGAAACCATCCATGAGTTGGATCACTGATCCCCCGGCTGGAATGCCTTTGCGACACAGCTTCTTCTGGAAGTTGTCCTCGGCATCGACAACGTGGTTTTCATCTCGATCCTGGCGTCGAAGCTCCCGACCGCGCAGCAAGCCAAGGCGCGGATAGTGGGCCTGGGGCTGGCAATGTTCCTGCGGATCGCGTTGCTTGTTTCGGTCTCGTGGGTTATCGGGCTGACCACTCCGTTGTTTACCGTGCTCTCGCAGGAAATCTCCGGCCGGGACATTATCTTGAATGGGGGGCGGGCTGTTCCTTATCGCAAAGAGCCCGCACGAGATTCATCAGAAGCTCGAAGGGGAAGAAGGAGGCTCGTCGGCACGGGTGGTGCCGACCTTCACCAGTGTGATCATCCAGATTCTGCTGCTCATCGGGGTAACCCTGATCGTAGAGGGCTTTGACGGCAACATTCCACGGGGATACATCTACTTCGCGATGGCGTTTTCGATGTCCGTGAAACTTCTGAACATGAGAGTGCGAAGTTTGCGAAAAGCTCCACCAGTGAAGCTCCACCAGCCGTAGACGGAGACATGATCTGGCCAGAATTCCGTGTGGGATGGACATGAATGGGCTTGACAACTAACCTAACGCTTGTTAGAATGGATTAGTTATGGTAAGGATCCAGCGAGTTCCACAGACCGGGCTGCGTGTTCAGGTGGCGATGGAGTCGCCGCAGCGCGTGGCAGTGCGCGGTGCGGAGAAGTCGTTACGGCTCGACATGCCAGCTTTACTCGGCGGAACGAATCGCGGGGTGATGCCGCTCGAAGCGCTGCTCGCGGCGTATGCAGGGTCGCTTAACGTGGTCGGCAACTTCGTCGCCAAGACGATGGATTTTAAATTGGACAGGTGGGACTTCACGATCTGGGCGGAGTTCGATCCGCGCGGGATTTACGGCCTGGCGAAGGTGAGCAAACCGATCCCGGTAGTTCATGTGGATGCTCGTGTGACCACCACGGAATCCGGGCGGAGGCTGGCGGAGTTGCGCAAGCAGCTGGCAGAGCGCGACCCGGTTCACAATCTGCTCAAATCGGCGGGAGTGCGCTTCAAGGAGAAGTGGGAGCGCGTGCCACCTGGCGGTTCTGGAACGAAAGGTCGAAGGAAGAAGTAAGCGAGTGCAGATCCCTCGTCGGGAAACGACATGGAATATGCCGTTAGACGGGGCAGGGAAGAACGACAGCAAGAACCGGAGAGGAAAGGAGTTGAGTGCATGTTTACGGACAAGATCGAAGCTAAGGATTTCTCCAAGATGCCGAAGGAGTATCAGGACCTGTTCATCAAGGTGATGACGATTCAGGCGGACAGCGAGCTCGGCGGTCCGCACCTGTACGTTGAGAAATGGGTTCTGGCCGCGCCAACGGCGGAGGACCAGATGATGCTCGCCAAGACTGCGGCGGAGGAGATCGACCACCACCGCAAGTTCGCAAAGATCCTCGCCGATCTGAACGTGGATGTCGGCTACATGATTAAGAACCGATCGAAAGATCGTATTCTCGAGATCTTCCGCGAGCCGCTGGAGACGTGGGCCGACATGGGCTGCTTCGGGACCTTCATTGACCGCGTCGGCGGCTATCACTTGGAGGATTTCGGGGACTGCAGCTATCTGCCCGTGGCGCGGATCATTCCGCAGATCCTCAAAGAAGAGAAGCAGCACATCGCGCACGGGATTCAGATCCTCACCGGTCTGTGCCAGACCGAGGAAGGTAAGGCGGCAGCACAGAAATCGCTCGACCACATGTATCCCCGTTGCCTCGACATGTTCGGCGTCACCGGCTCCAAGCGCAGCGCCCAATACCTGGAGTGGGGCATCAAGAAGCGCACCAACGAACAGGGCCGAACGCAGTACCGCGAAGAAGTCACGAATATCATGGGCCGGCTTGGCCTGAAGGAACCCGATCCGCTCAAGGACCGGCGCTTCCTGTAAGGACAAGGAGCATAATGGCCAAAACCTGGGAACCGAGTGGCGCGGCAGCGGGAACGCTGCCGGCCACGCAGGACCGGGTTCCGGGGCAAGCCCGGGCCGAAGCGCCCCGCGAACTCCGCCTGAACCAGATTTGTGCCGTCGGGTGCCGCCTGCTGTTCGAACGCGGGTACGCCGGCATGACCATGCGGCAGATCGCGGCGCACCTCCACATCAAAGCCGCCAGCCTTTATTATCACTTTCCGAGCAAGCAGCACATTTTGTTCTACCTGATGCGGAAGACTGTCTCGGAACTGCTCGAAGGCCTGCGCCAGATCGTGGAATCGGACGACAGCGCGGAACAGCAGCTCAACGCGGCCGTCCGTTGGCACGTCCTCTTCCACACGCAAAAACGGGAAGAGGCGTTCGTCAGCCACAGCGAACTCCGTTCGCTGGAACCCGAAAACCTGCAAGCGATCCTGAAGCTGCGGCGTAAATACGACCAGCTATTCGACATCATCCTGCAGCGGGGGCAGCAGGATGGAATCTTCGAGATCGAAGACATCAGCGTCGTCCGGAATTCGATCCTTACCATGTGCACGGCCACGGCGAGCTGGTTTTCGCCGGAAGGCCGCCTGACCGCCGAGCAGGTGGCGGATCAGATTTGCAACTTCGTGCGCGCCACCCTGGTGCGTCGAAACAGAGCGAGTACTCCAAGAGCACGGTAGCGCCCGTCTTTCCCGCGCGGCCTTCCGAAGGAAGTTGAATCAAAGGAGCAATCATCGTAATGCGCGACTTACGGACATGGATGCAGCAAGTGGAAGCAATGGGAGAGTTGCTGACCATCACGGAGGAACTCGACTGGGACGAGGAAACGTCTGCGCTCAACTACATCGTCGGACAGCGCGAAGGGGCCCCAGCTTTGCTCTACGAGAAGATCAAGGATGCGCCGGCGGGTTTTCGCTGTTTGCACAATCTGTTCGGGACGAGCAAAGAACGCATCGCGGCGGCAGTGGGGCTGCCGCAGGGCAAATCCCTCACCGAGTTGATCGAACTCTTCCGCCAGCGGGCGCTGCACAAGGTGCCTCCCCAGACCGTGCCAGCCTCTTCCGCCGCCATCAATGAGAACGTCCTTACGGGAAGCAAAGCCGACATTACGATGTTCCCTGCGCCCAAGATGTGGCCGCTCGATGGAGGGCGCTACCTTGGCACATGGGACGTCTTCATTACACGCGATCTCGAAGACGGCCACCTGAATCTCGGGACCTACCGGCAAATGGTGAAGAGTCCGCGAGAACTGTTTGTTTACTGGTCGCCCGGCAAGGACGCGCGCCTGCAGGCGGAACGCTACTGGAGGCTCGGAAAAGCGTTTCCAGTCGCCGCCGTGTACGGCCCCGACCCGCTGCTCTTCACCGTCAGCACACAAACCGTTCCGAAGCTCGAATCGGAATACGATTATGCGGGCGGGCTGATCAATCAGCCGGTCGAGGTCTTTGAGAGTGACGTAACCGGCCTGCTGCTGCCCGCCAGCGCCGAGATCATTATCGAAGGGGAAATGCGTCCCGGCAACGTCGCGCGCGAAGGTCCGTTCGGTGAGTTCACCGGCTACTACGGGCGTCCCGAGGCGCACACGCCGATCATTGACGTGCAGTGTGTTCGCCACCGCAACGACCCGATCCTGACGTGCGCGCTGATGGCCGACTACCCGGCCTGCGAGCAGAGCCTGCTCTACAGCATTGCCCGCTCAGCGCGTATCTGGACCGATCTCGAAAAGCTCGGCGTGCCAGGCATCCGCGGCGTATTTTCATTTCCGGAAGCGGCGGGCGGATTCGGAGCCACGGCCGTCTCCATCGAGCAACGGTTTGCGGGCCACGCTTCGCAAGTGGCAACGCTCGCGTCGCAGGTTCCCGGCGGCGCATACTACGCGAAATTCATCATCGTCGTGGACGACGACATCGACCCGACCGATATTCACCAAGTGTTCTGGGCGATGTCCACGCGCTGCGATCCGGCCAAGGACATCGACATCCTGCGCAGTACCTGGTCCACTTGGCTCGACCCGACGAAGAATCCTCCGGAAGAGCGCCCCTGGGGCTCGAAGTGCCTCATCAATGCCTGCAAGGAGCATAAGTTTCTCAAGCAGTTCGCCCGCCGCTCGCGCATCCGCCGTGAAGTCTACGAAAAGCTGCTCGCCAAATGGGACCGCCTGGGCCTGAACTTTCCGCCTCCCGTCATCCGCAACTTTGAGGACGACGCCGAAGCCGTCGTGCCGCAGGTGATGGTCGAGTCCGAGTGGGATGTGATGTAGCAGAAAGAAAGAACTCTGGGCTTCAAGTAGTATCGTCCCAGCCTACGCCGCTTCGTTTAGCTCCAAAACTTCCGCGCTGTCTCGACCACCAGCCCCAGCTTCGCCCATTGCTCGTCTTCGGTCAGGAGGTTGCCGTCCGCCGTGGAGGCGAAGCCGCACTGCGGGCTGAGAGCGAGGTTTTCGGGAGGCACGAAGTGGGATGCTTGCTCAATGCGGCGGAGGAGAGTTGCCTGGTCTTCCAGTTCCGGTCGCTTGCTGCTGATCAATCCCAGGACGACGGCCTTGTCGCGAGGCACGAAGCGAAGCGGCTCGAAGGAGCCTGAGCGGTGGTCGTCGTATTCGAGCAGGAAGCGATCGACCTGGAGCACGCCGAACATTTTCTCTGCGATGGCGTCGTAGCCGCCTTCGGCGTACCACTGGCTGCGGTTGTTGCCGCGACAGAGGTGGATCGCAAGCGTGATGCCGGGACGACGCGCTGCCTCGAAGCACGCGTTGTCGGCCTTGATGGATTCGTCGAGCAGCTTCTCGGGCTCCATTCTCATCGCTGTCCGGGTCCACTCACGCCATTTCGGGTCCATGTAGTAGCTGTAGCGCGGCGCATCAATCTGAATGTAATCCACGCCCTCGGCGGCGAGCCGCGCTGTCTCGGACTTCAGGATCTCGGCGACGGCCCATAGCAGCGCGACCGGGCCCTTGTAGACTTTGTCCGTGACGCCCCACTTGAAGGAGATCGCCGGGAACTGCGAGGCGCTCGGGAGCGTCATCTTGATTTTGCCCGGCTTCTGCGCTTTCAGAAACGGAAGCTCATGCTCTGTAAGTGGGCGCACGGCATGCAGTTTGGTGTGGACGATGCCGGTGATCCTGGTAACCGTCGGGCCTTTTGTCTCCCCCGCCTTCCACATGCGCGCCACGGCGTCGCCCATGTCGAAACCCTCGACGGCGTCGGTGAAGTCGCTCATGAAGTTGCCGCGGCGTAGTTCGCCATCCGTGAACACCTCGAATCCCAGGTCTTTCTGCCGTTCAAGAACTCGCGCCACGTGGGGGTCTTCCAGAGCCCGCAACTGCTCCGGACCAGTTCCGGCCCGGCGAGCTTCCAGCAGTTCGGCTGGCCGCAGAAAGCTTCCAATGTGCTCGCCCTGATAGGGTATGGGCATGCTATCCCTGCTCTCAGACCTCTACTTGCTACTTCCTGCTTTGCCCCGCAGTTTGAATCTTTGAATCTTACCGGTCGGCGTCCTCGGCAGGTCCTGGACGACTTCATACCAGCGCGGTATCTTGAATCCCGGCAACTTTCCCTTGAGGAAATGACGAAACGAATCTGCAAGGTCCCCCTCGACCGGCTGATTCATGACCAGGAACGCCTTGGGCTTGTCCAGGCCGTCATCGTCCTTGCACCCGACAATGGCGGCTTCGACGACGCCGGGAAACCCGAGCAACGCGTTCTCTACTTCAGCCGGGGAGACCCATTGCCCGGCGCATCGCAGCATGTCATCCGCCCGGCCACAGTAGCAGAAGTAGCCGTCCGGGTCGACGTAATACTTGTCACCGGTCACGAGCCATTCGCCCACCATGGTGCGTTTGGTCTGCTCTTGCTTGCGCCAGTAAAACGCCGCGGCGTCGTCCCCTTTGATCCAGAGATTCCCGAGTTCGCCCGCCGGGAGGTCCTCGCCCGCATCGTCCACGATCTTCGCTTCGTAGCCCGGAACGAGACGCCCGCTGGTGCCGGGCCGGATATCGTCCGGACGATTGGAAATGAAGATGTGCGTCATTTCCGTCGAGCCGATGCCGTCCAGAATCGAGACGCCGAAGCGCTCTTTGAAGCGCTCGTAGATTTCCGCCGGGAGCGCCTCTCCCGCTGAAATCCCGAACCGAATGCTGCTCAAATCCCGCTGATCCGTAACATGCAGCAACGATGCGTAGAGTGTCGGAACGCTAAAGAACAAGGTGGGCCGAAAACGCTCGATGTAATTGAAGATGACTTCGGGCTTCGGCCGATGTGGATTCAAAACCGCAGCAGCTCCCATGCTGAGCGGAAAAAACATTCCGTTGCCCAGTCCGTAGGCAAAGAACAATTTGCTCACCGAAAAGCAGACGTCCTGCTCGGTCATCTTGAGAATCGGGGCCGCGTAGAGTTCGGTGGCGACCGGAATGTCGTGATGCAAGTGGACCGAGCCTTTGGGGCCACCCGTGCTGCCCGAGGTGTAGAGCATGAAGGCCATGTCATCTCTCCAGGTAGGCTCTGGCTCCAGCGTTGGAGACGCCGCTTGGAGCAGTTCCCCGAGCGCGCGCCAGCGATAGCGGGCGCCGGAAGGCGGCTGCGTCGCAATCCGCTGTGTCCTGGCGGGATCGGACGGCAGAACGAGGACATGCTCCAGATCGGGAACCTGGCCAAGGACTTCCTGCGCCTCCGGCCAGAGCTCCTCGTGGAGCACAAAGATCCGCGCGCCGCTGTCGCGGAGATAGTACAGATAGTCCTCGGCATACGCTGCGGTGTTGACGGGAACCGGCACCGCTCCGATCTTCGTGGCCCCCAGAAACACAGCGATGAATTCCGCGCAGTCTGGAACTGCCATCAGCACGCGCTCCTCGGCATCCATGCCGAGCGACCGCAAGCCGTTTCCGCAGCGGTTGACCATCTCCGCCAGTTGCGCATAGGTCAGCGCGCGGCCGTCTTCCAGAATGGCTGTCTTGTTTGCACGTCCGGCTTCGAGGTGCCTGTCGACCAGATGACTGGCAATATTGAACGTCGGAGGGATGTCTACTATGGGGGCTTCGCTGGCGTAGGAAAATATCATCTGGCCTTCACCTGCCTATGCCGAAGAGCTTTCGATCTCGATCTCGATTTCGACTGGGTCACCGTCCTTCAATTGAAGCGTCTGCCGAAGGTTCTCTGCAGCGATTACTTCCAGCACGTCTTTATACATGGTTAACTCGGGGAGAATCAAGTAGGCGCGGCAGGTCCGGGCGTTCGTCCTCAGCTTGACGCGTCGCAAATAGCCTGGGCAGGTGGGGTCGGAGGGATTGGCTATGCGCAGGAAAGAATGGCGGTGCGCAAAGAGTGCTTCCCGCGCCTCAAGATCCACGCGCAGGTTTAAGGTTCCGGGGAAGGGAATCAGATCGAGCTTCCGGCAGAGTTCTTCGAGGACCCAGTCGAGGCGCAGAAACTCCGCTCCCCGGCCCAGGCCACTCGCCACCGAACCGGTTGTCTGGAAAGGAGCCGCACCTGGAATCTGCATGTTCGCGCAGTCTCGGTCTTCCGCTCGATCAAAGGCCACTCCAATCGCAAACAAACCGCAGGAATCTACGAGGACGAGACGTCCGTCCGGGCTGAATCCACCATGCCTTCCCAGCGCTTGACGATATCCACGTCAATGCCGAAGAGGTCGAGAATGCGCCCCACGGTGTGGTTGACGATGTCATCGAGCGTTTTAGGGAAGTTGTAGAAGGCCGGGACGGGCGGCACAATGATCGCGCCCATCTCCGCAGCCGCCACCATCAGCCGCAAATGGCCGATGTGCAGCGGCGCCTCCCGCACCATCAGCACGAGCGGGCGTCGCTCCTTAAGCACCACATCGGCGGCCCGGCCGAGCAGGTCAATGCTGAGTGAGTTGGCTACGGCTGCCAGCGTCTTCATCGAGCACGGCGCAATGATCATGCCCTCGGTGTGAAACGACCCGCTCGAAATCGTCGCCCCGATGTCCGCGATATGGTAGCTTGCGTCGGCCATGCCCCGCACCTGTGCGATGGTGAATTCCGTTTCGTAAGCGATCGTGCGTTCGGCGGCCTTGGACATGACCAGGTGGGACTCGATGTTGGGAGACGACCGGAGTACCTGCAGAAACCGCACGCCGTAGATCGCTCCCGTGGCGCCGGACATACCGATGATCAAGCGGCGTTGTTGCTGACCGTCGCGCGAGAGCGCCTTGGCACGCCGAGTAGACTGTTTCATGGGCCTGTCCTATTGATCCCAGGTTGCTTCATCGATGTGCAGGGGAGCGCTGATCCATTGCCGTGGGGCGGTCTGGCCGCGTCCCCGGATCAGGTGCGGATGGAGCCTTCGCTGGATGTCGGCGACATGATCAGCCATCATGCGGGCTGCCGTTTCGCCGTCCCGGTCGCATAGCGCGTTGTAGATTGCCCTGTGAAAGTTTACCACATGGGCCGTCAGACCGGCCCCCACCCGTGCTTCCTGCAGCGCGTTTACCAGCAGGTCGATCACCGAAACTGTCGTGAGCGCCAGGATCGGGTTCCGCGCCGCGTCAATCAGCAGCCGGTGAAACTTCAAGTCGTAGGACTGGGTGTCCTTCCCCGCCTTGACGTCGTCTTCCTGCTTCATCACAACGGCTTCCAGACGTCCCAGATCCTGTGCCGTCGCTCGCTCCGCAGCGAGTCGACACAGTCCCGGCTCGAGCAGCAGACGCGCCTCCGTCAAATGGTTGAGCGTTCCCTTGCTCAACTGCATTCGCACCCAGAACGACTCCGCCACGCGATGGTGGTCCGCCCCGCTGACGTACGTCCCCCCGCCGTGGCCTCGCTTGATGCGGACCAAACCAAGATGTTCGAGCGCCCGCACCGCCTCGCGCACGGAAACCCGGCTGGTGCGAAACTGTTCGACCAGCTCGCGCTCCGTTGGCAGCTTGTCGCCCCGCTTGAGCTTCCCCGAAAGGATCGCCCGTTTGATCTGTCCGGCAATCTCTTCGGAGACGCGGCTGGTAGGAACACTTTGAAACATAAAGGCCTGATTTGATGTCTAACATTAAACCTTACAATGTGTCAAGGAAGCCGAAATGTGTTCGTGTATTTCGCCTGTTCCCGCAGCACGTTCTTCTGTACCTTGCCTAGGGTGTTGCGTGGTAGATCGTCTGCGAAGAAGATGCGTTTTGGGACCTTGTAGTTGGCGAGAACTCCCTTCAGCTGGCTGAGGAGAGACGCTTCGCTCAATGGCGGGGCGCCCGATTCGGGGATCACAAAGGCGACCACGGCCTCGCCGAAGTCCGGATGCGGCACACCGATCACGGCCGATTCGGTAACATCCTCCATCTGATCCAGTGCCATCTCAACTTCCTTGGGATAGACGTTCAGCCCGCCCGTGATGACAAGGTCCTTGCGCCGCCCGGCGATCGAGAGATACCCGTTCGGCTCCCAGCGTCCGAGATCGCCGGTCTTGAAAAATCCGTCAGCGGTAAAGCTTGCTGCGGTCTCCTCGGCCCTTCCCCAATAGCCCGCCAGCACGTTCTCGCCCTGGATCTCCACCTCGCCTACCTTGCCTGGGGGCAAAGCTGCGCCGTCCTCATCGACAACGCGCAGCGACACGCCCGACAACGGTGGCCCGACCATTCCCGCTACGCGCTCGCCGTCAACTGGATTCGACGTGATGACACCGGCTTCCGTCATGCCATAGCGTTCGAGCACTTGGAACCCCGTGCGCTCCTCGAACGCCTGAAATGTCTGCGCGAGCAACGGCGCCGAGCCGGAAATGAACAGCCGCATATCGTGGCAGACCTCCTTGTTGAACCGAGGATGGTCGAGCAGGCGCGTATAGTACGTGGGCACACCCATGAATACAGTGGCCTGCGGAAGATGCCCGGTCACAGCGGCGGCGTCGAACTTGGGCAGGAAAAGTATCTTGGTGCTGCCGAACAGGGCGGTGAAGCAAGCGATGAACAGGCCGTGGAAATGGAAGATGGGCAGCGAATGGAGCAGCACGTCGGTGGGCCGCCAGCGCCAGACGTCGTGGAGCGCTGCAATGTTGGCGCCAAGGTTCCGGTGCGTGATCATGGCTCCCTTCGGCACCCCTGTAGTTCCCGAGGTGTACATCAACGCTGCCACATCGTCCCCGGCGCAGGGCACCGTGTCGAAACTCGGTGGCGTTCCGGCGCTCCGTTCCGTCAGAGTCCCTTCGCCTCGTTCGTTGAGCATTGCGACGTGGGGACGGGGAAATTGGTTTTGGAGTTCTCGGAGAAGCGCCGAAATCTCATCCTGCGCCTCCGGCCGGCAGATCACCGCGCGCGGTTTGGAGTCCAAGAGCAGATGGCGCAGCTCGCCCTCACGGCACGCCGGATTGAGGGGTACGAAGATCAGCCCGGCACGAAGGCACGCCAGGCAAAGCATCAGCGCCTGGGGCGACTTATCCACTTGTGCCAGGAGACGGTCGCCCTTGGCCAGTCTCTTCTCGGTGAGGAACGAGGCATAGACCGCGGTCTGCCGCTCGAGGTCTCGAAAGGAGTACGAGGCACCGTCTCCGGTTTCGAGAAAGGTCTGCGAGAGGTCGCGCGGAAAACGTTCACGGAGCAAGTTGTAGAGATTGTGACTCACGGTTGGTCGTCAGAGCAGCTCTTCGATTTCTTCCTGACTGTAACCAAGCTCCCGTAGAATCGCCTCCGTGTCTTGTCCCAATGCCGGGACGGGATCATAGCGCGCCGGGCTATCGGAAAGCCGCAGCGGGCTGGCAATGGCAGGGACTGGTCCCACCGGCGATTCCAATTCCCGGATCATGCGGCGCGCAATGACCTGGGGATGAGCTAGCACCTGGGCGATGCCCCGGACTTCTCCGTACGGCAGGCGGCTCTTTTCCAGGCGCCGCAGCCATTCGTCATGCGGGTACGCGAGAAACAACTCTTCGATGAGTTCTTCCAATACTCCGCGATTCTGGCACCTGGTTTCCACAGTCTTGAATCTTGGGTCTTCCAGCCAGTCGGGTCGTTCTACGACCTGGCGGCAGAAGGTTTCCCATGCCTGGTCTGTGCCGACGGCCAGCGACACGTACACTCCATCGCCCGCCAGATAAGGCCCGTAGGGCGTCACGAGGTGGTGGCGCATCCCGATGCGTTCCGGTTCTTCGCCACGATGCCAGTAGCGGTGGGGAAAGTATCCGAGCCAGGAAAGAATGGACTCGAACATGGAGATGTCAATCACCTGGCCGCGGCCGGTCTTCTCCCTTTGAAAAAGGGCCAAGAGGATTCCGATGGCCGCGTACATCGAGGAACCCAGATCAGCGATAGGAATCCCCACTTTGGCCGGCCGGTCGGGATACCCGGTTGTGGCGATGATGCCTGCTTCTCCCTGGATCAGCGGGTCGTAGGCTTTCATGTCCTTGTACGGGCCGTCCTGCCCGTAGCCGGAGAGGGAGCAATGAATGAGCCGCGGGTTCCTGGCGCACAGCTCAGCCGCTCCGAGTCCCAGACGTCCGGCCGCACCGGGGGCAAAGTTTTCGAGGAACACGTCCACCCGTTCGGCCAGCCGTCGGATGGCTTCCAGGCCAGCTTTCTTCTTCAGATCCACGGCAAAGCTGCGCTTGTTACGGTTGAGCCAAACGAAGCCGGACGAGAGCCCCTTCACCGCAGAGTCCCAGTGGCGAATCAGATCTCCGTCGCCGGGTTTCTCAATCTTGATAACCTCGGCTCCCATATCCGCGAGAATCCGCGTACAGTGGGGGCCTGCCACGGAGATTTCCATTGCCAGCACCCGGACTCCGGACAAGGCCAGGGAAGGATCAGTTGAACCGTTTGAAGGCATCAGATCGGACGTTCGGAACTAGCCACAGAGCGGCAGCGCTACAGAGCAAGTCACGCTAGAGAACGGAGGAACAAGAGCCGGAATGACGGGAACCACGCGATCTGGTTGCTTGAATACTTGGCGCTCCATGCTGGATGTCTCTGCGGCTGAACCTTGTTAAACGGTGAGGATTTCTTTCTCTTTGTTTTTGCCCATCTCATCCAGATGCGCGATGGTTTGATCGGTGAGCTTCTGGACTGCGTCCAGCGCTCGATGCTCGGCATCCTCGGCAAGTTTCTTTTCCTTAAGCATTTTCTTCAGCGTGTCATTCGCGTCCCGGCGGATGTTGCGCGCCGCGGCGCGGTGAGCTTCGACGATCTTATGAAGATGCCTGACCATCTCCTTGCGCCGTTCTTCGGTGAGCGCCGGGATCGGCACACGCAGGAGTTTGCCGTCACTCATGGGGTTGAGCCCCAGGTCGGCGCTACGGATGGCTTTCTCGACTTCCCCCAACACCGAGGGGTCCCAAGGCTGTACGAGCAGGGTCGTTGGATCGGCCACCGACACCTTGGCCATTTCCTTGATCGGTGTCGGCGTCCCATAATAATCAGCCCGTACATGATCCAGTATCGCAACCGAGGCGCGCCCTGTGCGCACCGTTGCCAGTTCTGCCCTCAAGTCTGCTTCAACCTTTTCCATCCGTTGTTTTGCCTCTTTCAAAGTTTCTTGAGTCATCCTCAGTTTCTCCCGCATCTGTGTCTGAATCCGGGTCAGTCGCCGCTCACCAGCGAGCCGATTTTCTCTCCCCGAACCACCCGCAAGATGTTGCCCGGAACGTTGAGGTTGAACACGATGATCGGCAGGCTGTTCTCCCGGCAGAGGGAGATCGCCGTCGAGTCCATCACCGCCAGGTTTTGCGAGATCATCTGGTAATAGGTCACCTGGGAGAACATTTTAGCGTCCTTGACCTGCGTCGGATCGGCGTCGTACACGCCGTCCACCTTCGTCGCCTTCATAATGACATCGGCTCGGATCTCCATGGCGCGCAATGCAGCTGCCGTGTCAGTCGAGAAATAGGGGTTTCCGGTTCCCGCGGCAAAAATCACGACGCGGCCTTTTTCCAGGTGCCGGACGGCACGCCGCCGGATGAATGCTTCCGCCACTTGATGGATCTGGATCGCCGTCATCACGCGAGTCTGGACAGATAGCTTCTCAAGAGCATCCTGCAGCGCAAGCGCGTTGATGACTGTCGCCAGCATCCCCATGTGGTCCGCCGACACGCGGTCCAGTTCCTTGGCCGACTCCGCCACCCCGCGGAAGATGTTGCCTCCACCCACTACAATCGCCGTCTCGACACCCGTTTCCTGAACTGCCTGGATCTCGCCAGCGATCTCCGCTGCCCGGGCCGGGTCGACGCCGTATCGGCGTGCGCCCCCCAGTGCTTCTCCGCTCAGTTTCAGAAGGATTCGCTTGAAGATGAGTGTGGCAGCCATGTGGAAAGCAATAACCGGCCCCGTGTCGGTACCGACCGCAATGATGACCGCTGCGATTCTCAGGCCGAGTTAGCTGTACGGTCTCCGCTCTCGCCGACTTTGAACCGCGCGAACCTCCGTACGGTGATGTTCTCCCCCAGTTTCCCGATGCAACTTGCCACCACCTGCCCGACGGTCTGGCCCGGATCCTTCACGAAGTGTTGTTCGAGCAGGCACACCTCTTCGTAGAACTTTTCCATCTTGCCCATTACGATCCGGTCCACGATCTTTTCCGGCTTGCCCGACGCCAGGGCCTGCGCCCGGTAGATCTCCTTTTCTTTCTCCAGGATCTCCGGAGTCACTTCTTCTTTGCGGATATAGCGCGGGTCCGCCGCCGCGATATGCATGGCCATGTCGTGGGCCAGGTTCTGGAACTCGTCCGTGCGGGCCACGAAGTCGGACTCGCAGTTAAGCTCGATCATCACTCCGATCTTTCCCCCGGCATGGATGTAGGATCCCACGAGTCCTTCCAGGGTGGCGCGGCCGGCCCGTTTCTGCGCCGAAGCCAGGCCTCGCTTGCGCAGGACCGTTTCCGCATCGGCGATGTTCCCCTTGGCTTCTGTCAGGGCTGCCTTGCAATCCATCATCGGCGCGCCGGTCTTGTCTCGCAATGCTTTCACTTGCTGGGCGGTAATCGGAGTCTCAGCAGCCATGAGTTTATCTCTGTCCTGTTGGATTTGTACGTCGCTCGTCCAGACGGTGTTCGTTATGAAGAGGAAGCCCGCCCCGGAACAATCAGCAGGCCGGTGTTCCCATTTGCCTGAGTCTGTCCGAGGATAATTCAGGAAAAATCCGTGCCCCGCGGAGTCCCGGAGTGTTAGGGGATTTCACGCGACGCGGGATACTGCGAAGTGTCGTATGGCTCTTTAGCCGTCTCGGACGCTCCAGCCGCCGTACTGTCGTGCGCCGTTGGATATTCCGAAAAGCCTTCCGGTACCGGTACCGGCTCGTATGCGGGTTCTGCGGCGCCTGCTTCATACGCGGCTTCCGAAGCCAGACGTTCCTCTTCCAGGGCGCGACTCTCGGCGATGTGCCTGCCTTCGAGCACTGCGTCTGCAACCTTGGACGTGAACAGCCGGATCGCCCGCAACGCGTCGTCGTTCCCAGGGATGGGATGTGTCACCAGGTCCGGATCGCAGTTCGTATCCACCACACCCACCACGGCGATCCCCAGGCGTCGCGCCTCCCGAACGGCGATTTCTTCCTTGTGGGAATCAATCACGAACAGGGAGTCGGGAAGTCTGGGCATATCTTTGATGCCGGCCAAGTTCAGATCCAGGTGCTTGCGCTCCCGTTCCAGCTTGATGACTTCCTTCTTCGGCAGCAGCTCGTAGCGCCCGTCCTGCGACATCGCTTCCAGTTCCTTGAGGCGCTTAATCGACTTCTGAATCGTTACATGGTTGGTCAGCAAACCACCCAACCACCGCTGGTTTACGTAAAACATCGTGCAGCGCTTAGCCTCTTCCGCGATTGCTTCCTGTGCCTGCCGCTTGGTTCCGACGAAGAGGAGAATCTTGTTCTCGGTGCCTAGCTCCGACACGAATTGGGAGGCTTCCTTGAACATCTTGAGTGTCTTCTGCAGATCGATGATGTGGATCCCGTTGCGCTCCCCGAAAATATACTCCTTCATTTTCGGGTTCCATCGCTTGGTCTGGTGACCAAAGTGAACGCCCGCCTCCAACAACTCTTTCATGCTAATTGCCGGCAATCAACCTCCTCTGGACTCTTCCAGTGAATCCTTGAATCCTTCGGGATCATTCTAGCACCATTCGTAGTTCACGGCGCACAGGCGTAGTGCTACTCAGCGCTTGGAGAACTGGAAGCGTTTCCGCGCCCCCTTCTGCCCGTATTTCTTGCGCTCCTTGCCCCGTGAGTCACGGGTCAGAAGCCCGAGCCGCTTCAATTGCGGCCGCAGCTCCGCATCGACGTGGAGCAACGCCCGAGCCATGCCCATCCGGACGGCTCCTGCCTGAGCGTTCACGCCCCCGCCCCGTACCGTGATCCAGGCGTCGTATTGGCCCAGCAGATCGACCGCCTGCAGCGACTGGCGCACGGCTACGCGCTGCCTCTCGGTCACAAAATACACTTCCAGTGGACGCCCGTTGACCTGAAACTTGCCTTCCCCCGGTCTCAGGAACACACGCGCCACGCTCGTTTTTCGTCTTCCCGTCCCGTAGTACTGAGTCCCCGGCGGCGGAGCAGGTCGCTCCGGTGGAGCCGGTTCCGGAGCCTCCGGCTGGGTTTCTTCCGGCGTGCCTTGCGGCGCGCCCTCTGGGGTGGTTTCCGGTGTGGTTTCTAGATTCTGCTCTTCGGAAATGAGAACACCTCCGGCTTCTGCGCTTCATGCGGATGTTTGTCGCCCGCGTAAACTATCAAATTCTTCCCAATGGCCCGTCCCAGCTTCGTCTTAGGAAGCATGCCCAGAACCGCCTCACGAATGATCCGTTCGGGCCGTTCTTGCTGCTGCCGGCGGGCGCTGATCTCGCGCAGACCCCCGGGATACCCGGTGAACCGACGGTAGAGCTTCTGATCCCACTTGGCTCCTGTCATGCGAACCTGCGCCGCGTTGACCACGATTACGTGATCGCCGAAGCTGAGAAAAGGAGTGAATTCTTCGCGGTTCTTCCCGCGCAGCAAAGTGGCGATCTCCGTGGCTAAGCGCCCCAGGACCTGGTCAGCCGCATCCACTACATACCATTTCGCTTCGACTTCCCCCTTGCGGGGTACATAAGTCTCCATCTCTATCCGCCTCTTGGAGTCGCAAACGCTCAGAATAGAGGAACGAAGTCCAAATTGTCAAGAAGCGCAGTGGTGCTAAAAGGATAATCGCAACGCGAACTGAATCTGCCGGGCCGTGGTGGCCGTGCCGGTGGCGGACAACGCCGTGGGGCTGAAGCGGCCTGTTCCTGAGAAAACCAGCAGCGAGCCTCTGTTGGGGCCGCGGAAATTGGGATGGTTCGGCAAATTGAAAAACTCCGCGCGAAACTGTAGCCGGCGGGTGTTCCCCAGCGGGAAATCCCGCTGCAGAGAGACATCCAGATTGAATACCGAAGGAACGATCATGGTGTTGCGGCCGAGATTGCCGATTGTCCCCTCTGCCGGAACGCCGAAAACGCAAGGGTCAAACATCAAGTCCGGGGTTCCCAGTTCCCGTCCAGCCTCGATGAAGGTCTCGCCGGTCATCGGATCGTTGCAGCCGATCGAAACGCCTTGGGTCGGATTCTTATCCTGACCGGGGAGCAGATGGGGGCGTGTGGCGGAGAACAGGTATCTGGGACGGCGGACGTTGATCTGTCCCGAGGTTGGGAGCCCGGTGCGAACGCTGGCGATGCCTCCGACCCGCCAGCTTCCCAGGATTGTCGAAAGAACCTTGGAAAACGCGCTGGAGCCGTTGGCCGTGGCAGGCAAGGTGTAAAAGAAATTGACCGTAACACGGTGGCGGATATCAAAGTCTGAGAGGCCGCGGTCGAGCGTCCGCCGCAGTCCGTATTGCTGGTTGCCGCGGAAATTGAACGCAGAACTGTCATCCACAGACTTGCTAAAGGTGTAAGTGGCGCGCAAGGAAAGTGCCTGTCCCGGCTGGGCATCGGCCGAAATCAGCAGGGCGTTATAGAAGGACTGCGCGTCACTGGTCATGAGGTTGATTCCACCCTGGAAAGCCGGATTCACGGGCCCGACGTCGGGGGGGAAGAACAACGATCCATCCGGCCGCACGATCGGGAGAGGAAACAGGTTCGCCTCATAGTTGCGCAGCAGGTGATTGCCCCTGGCGCCGACGTAGCCCACCTGAACATTGGAGTTTCCCGACAGTCGTTGTTGCAGCATCACGTTGTAGCGCAACATCGTGGGACTGTCGATATTCTGGTAATCCAGGTTCTGAGCTTGCAGGGGAAATCCAACTTTACTAGCTGCCTGCAGGGCATCAGGGAAGAGATCGGAGGACTTGAAGTTCGTCAGCACGGCCACGCGATAGAACGGAAGCCCGCTCTTCAGAATGTCGAAGGGGTAGGCCATCATGTGATCGTAATAGACTCCAAAGCCGGCGTTGACGGTCGTATTCCCGCTCCTTCCGGGAGACCAGGACAAGCCCAGTCGCGGAGAAAGATTCCGCAAGGAAGGGTTGTGTTTCAAAACGGGACCAATGGTTACGTCCGTGCTGTGCACCGGGTCCTCCAGGAACGCATCTCTTCCGTAGCGGTCGCGGATCAGCGTGGTGAGCTCATATCGAAATCCCAGGCTGAGCTGCAGGTTGGGACGGACCTGGTATTCGTCCTGTCCATAAAGGCCCACTAAAGTCTGGCGAAAGGACTTCTTGTTGCTCGATCCCGGCAGCGCCACGGTTAACGAAGTGGTCCTCTCCGGCCCTCCCTGCAGAAAGCTGTCAAGGCTGTTGAACGACCACTCGCCCCCCTGAGCCGAACCGGAGAAGATATCCCATCGATAGCGGTGCACCTCCAGCCCGAACTTGAGGCCGTGCTTTTCGCGCTGGACGATTCCGTCCCCGGAAAATTGAAACGCATTGGTGACGCTCCCCGCCGGGAGAAAGCCTACGGGTCCGAAGGTGCCGGCTCCGGGAATGTTGAACTCTCCGAATTGCGGGGCGTCCTGGACGAAGAACAAGGAACGCGGAATCTCAATCGAAGAAACACTTTCCTGGGCATCCACGGGGCGGGTATACCCAATGCGGGAAGAAGCCAATACGCTAGGGCTGAAGATATGGCTCGCTACCACGGTCAGGTACTGCTGGCGGGTTGTGACCCCCCTTGCGAAGAGAAAGTTGTCCCCGCCTTGCTGGCTGTCGGCGTCATCGAAGGTGTAGCGGCCAAAGAGGCTGTCGCGGTCGGAGAGCTGATGATCGATGCGAATGGTGAAAAAGTTCTCGTTGGTGGGCAGGAATTGGGGCGAAGAGTTCCGGGCCAAACCTTCTCCAAGGCGCGTCGAGTTCGGAAGCGGCATCAGGGCCAGGTAGGGCAACACGCTGGGATTCACCGGAACAGTTCGAATCGGTCGCCCCGACGCGTCCGTAATGATCCCCTGGCGGGCATCGGCGTCCACGAACGTGTCAATCTTGGTATTGTTCAAGCGGTCGCGGAGGGCCTCATAGCTGCCCATGAAATAGGTCCTCCCCCTCCGAATCGGTCCAGTCAGGGTGAATCCAAACTGATTGCGCTTGAAGGGTGGAGGGTCTGAGCCGCGGTCGAAGAAATTGCGGGCGTCGAGCTTGCTGTTGCGAAAATACTCGAAAAAGGTTCCGTGGAATTCGTCGGAGCCGGAGCGTGAAATGGAGTTCATCACGCCTCCGTTGTTCCGTCCGTATTCGGCGCCGTAGGTGGCGCTGAAGACCTGGACTTGCAGAATGGAGTCCGAACCCAGTCGCACTCCGGCGGCGCTGCGCGGAGGGCGGTTCTGCGCATCCATAATGTTGGTTCCGTCGAGCAGAAACGAGTTGGAGGAGGAACGGCTGCCCGAGAAACTCAGACTCCCCCCACTCACGCCGCGCGATGCGTTCGCTGAGGAGGAGTCCGACACACCCGCGTCCAGGGTGACCAGTTGGGTGTAGCTGCGTCCGTTAAGAGGAAGTCCGGTCAACAGGTTCTCATTGATGAGATTGGCGTTGGAGCCGGGAGAGGGTTCCGCGGGGCTTTCTTCCTCCTCCCTGGCGGGAGGTTCGCGCTCTTGCGCCGCCAGTTCCCCCGAGGGCAGAAACAATGGCAGTTGCAAAAGAGAAGCCGCGATCAGCAGTCGTAGGTCAGAGGATCGAAGCATACCGCATCTTGGTCGTCTCAGAACACTTCGGGGAAGTAGTACGTGAGAACGGCATTCAGGTACTGATCGGAGACCATAAGGGCTTTGCTCTTGGGGCCTGGCACGGCTGCCATGGTATCACAATGCCCTTGTTCAGGGATGGGGGCACTGCCTCCAACCCCACTGGCCAATTCGTGCCGCTCCAACCCAATTGTCGTTCTCCGGGACACCGGAGATCAAGCACGTGGCGGCGTTCCTGGGGGTCCAAGGGTATCCACGTCACTTGCGAAACTATTGTAAGGAGTGGTCCATCTCGGAGTTTTTCAACAACCTGCTAATCCCTCAAGGGGGCGGCAGGACCATTTTCAGCGTTGCTGTATAGCCCGCAGGTAGGGCAGGCATTCTTGCCTGTCCCCAATAGTGCAAGCCACCCCTCAAGACTGTGTCATCCCGAGCGGCTTGTCCCGAGCGCAGTCGAGGGGAGCGAGGGATCTGCTCTTCGCCTGAATCCGAGCCGCGACCGCAAGGGAGCGGTGGGTTTGAGCGAGTAACCACTACCCGTTTTTTTCTGCCGTGGGCTGTTCTGTCGTGCGGAAGGGCACGGTTTCAACCGTGCCAAAACGCGGTTGCAAGAATCCTCTTCCGCTCTGCCGAAGGCTGTCGCGGAGCCTCGGCGCAGCGACAAGGTAGGGCAGGCATTCCTGCCTGCCCCCATAGAACACAGGCCCGTCCCTACTTTGTGGCTGCGCTACACCAACCCTGAAAATGGTGTAGCGCGAGGCCGGTGATGATTAGGAGCGTGGCTAGGGCGGAGAACCCGGAGGCGCGCAACGGGGTTCCTTCCGGCACTTCGGTCAGCATGTTAAAGATGAGCGGCATGATCGTCACCGGAATCAGCATGATGACGGTCCCCGCCACTCCCGGAGTCAGGATTCGGCGGAAGAGCGAGAGGCGCGAGGCCAGTCCGAACTGGAAAAGCGAAGAGACGAGAACCAGCGTGGCCAGCATCGCCGGCCCGCCCTCGGCGATGGCCGTTATGCAGACCGCAATGAACGCCCCCGAGGTCCCCATCAACAGAACGTAGCCCGCGCCGATGCGGCCGAACCTCACGGCCTGGGTCAACGTGCTGATCCCGCTGACCGCCACAGAGGCGAACACGGCCCAGGACAAGAAGGCCTCGGTCCCCCCAGCGGCCCGAATCACAATCGCCGGAGTCAGTATGATGCCGGCGACGCAGAGGATGGCCAGTTGCAGTCCGAGACCCAGGGACAGCAATATCGGTGGCTTCTCGTCGGGTTCGTAACGCACTCCGGCATTCTGGCTGGTGTCTTGAGCAACCAAATACGACACCCCTTATTAACTTCATCCCATTGAGTCGGAACGACCGGCCCTACTCCGCGCCCGAGCCGGGCCGCGGGCGGATCCAGAGATAGAGTGAGGCGACTCCCAGCAACAGGACACCGGCAATCGTTGGCGCGCGCCAGTCCCCGGCCCCGACCCGGGCTGCGAACATCACGAAACAGACGACGGAGCCGACCGCGGGTACGGCGATCGGCAGCTCGAACGCCCCCTGAGGTTCACCCGGACGCAACTTCAGAATGACAAGCGCACTGTTGATCACCGAAAAGACTAGCAGCAGCAACAACACCGTGGCCGAGGCCAGTTGAGAAATGTCGCCCGACAGGATCAAGAGCACGATCACCACGAAGATCAGCCCAATGGCAACATGGGGCGTGCGCCGCTGCGGGTGAATGATCGACAGCGCGCGCGGCAGGTGCTTGTCGCGCGCCATGCCGTATAGGAGACGAGAGGCCGTAACGTAGTTGATGAGCCCGGTATTGGCCACCGCGAAAATGGTAATCCCGATGAATATCCAAGCCGGGAACCAGGGGGCGGCGCGCTCCATGACTTCGGCCAGCGGTGCATTGGACTCGGCCAATTCCTGCCACGGCACGACCGAGACAGCGCTGATCGCCACGCTCATGTAAATGATGACGGTCAGGACCAGCGCCATCACTAGGCCGAACGGCAGGTCGCGCCGCGGATTCTTCAATTCCTCGGCAACGTTGATCGAGTCCTCGAATCCGAGGAAGGAATAGAAGGTGAGCACGACTCCCTGCACCAGAAGTACAAGGGGAAGGCCGGATTCGGTTTCCGCAGCCGTCGGGAACTCCATCAGATTCGTCGTACCCCAGAAACGCAGCCCGACTGCGATCACGAGCAGCAATCCTCCCGCTTCCACCAGAGTAAAGGCGACATTAGCCCACATCGATTCGCGGATACCCCGGTAGACCAAAGCTCCCACGAAGACAAGATAGATGAACGCTAACGTGCTGGTGGGCAGGCCTTCGAAAAAGGGCAGGGCTTGCAGATTCTCCCCCACCACGCGTGCGCCGGCTGCGATCGAAGTGAAGCCCGAGCACGCCACGGTGAGGCCGACGACATGGGTCAGCAGGCTGCGTCGATAGGCGCGCTGGGTGATGTAGGCGGCGCCGCCCGCTCGGGGGTAGCGTGACCCGAGAGAGGCGTAGGACAACCCCGTCAGCCCCGCCGCAACCAGCGATAGCGCGAAGGCCAACCAGATCGCGGAACCCATCTGTGCGGCGACTTGGCCGATCAGGCCATAGATGCCGGCGCCCAGCATGCTGCCGGCACCGTAGAGCGTCATCTGCCACAATCCGATGCTGCGCTGGAGCGTCGGTTCACTGCTGGCCGCATCCGACGGCATGCTAAGCTGTTCCACGGGCTTTCTCCTCTTCTGGGCGGCAATTCCGGTTCCACTGCCGCGCGCACTTGGCCACGGACCGTCTAGTCACGGCCCGTCTACGTTTCGAAGTTCCACAGTACAAATCCCATGCGTTCATCCACACACCCTCGATGTCGTTCGCATGAGCCGACACGAATCTGCGGTGAAATCAGCGGAATGATCGCTGGCCACGATGAAGCGGAGCGCACAGGCATCCTCGGAGGCCAAGGCCGGGGAGACGAGGATGATGGAGACTAGGGGAATCAGAATCGAAAGAACATAGGGTCTCATGACGCGAATAGTCTAGCCAACCGTGTAGGAGCCTTGCAACCGTTTAGCTTCCGTGCAGTTCAGATAAAGCGGCCCGGGAGATCCTCCAGTTCTCTGCAAAGGTCTGAACCGGCATAGTTGCTTGATTCTGATCCGAAATCCAGTTCATCGTGGCTACAGCGTCGGACTCTAGACCATTTTCAGCATTGCTGTATAGCCCGCAGGTAGGACAGGCATTCCCCTCGACTTCGCTCGGGACAGGCCTGCCTGCCCTGAAGAGGAAATGCCTGGAGGCTTGTCGCTACTTTGCGGCTGCGCTACACCCACCCGGAAAATGGTCGAATCTATCCATATACCCCATAAAACTGTACGGAAATGCTCTGTCGAGAGAACCGAAGGAACCGAAAGAACCGAAAACGGGTGTCGCAAGTTACCGTTGCGCCTGCCACGGCTCCGGCGTACGAAATCGCTGGCGACGCCCGAGGGTAATGAAGTTCCGCTAGTCTAGGAGGCGGCTGGAGGTGACATGGACAGTGGTGCCGCCGACCGACTGCAAGATACCGAACCCACCGCTGAAGTTGTGGACAGCAGTCCCGGCCGTTGGCACTACTCCACGATTCCGGACAGCCGAGCAAGCTGCACGGCCGAGAGCACAGCAATCACCAGAACCACAAGCACGCCCAGCACGTTTGTCAGGCGGGAGTTGCAGAAGCGGCCCATGATCTCGGTTCGGTTCGCAATTACCAGCAGTAGCACGACTACGACAGGCAGGAAAAGGGCGTTGACTGCCTGCGCCAGAACAATCACCCGGTAGGGCGAGCCGTCGAACAATGCGCCGAACAGCACGCCGGTGACTAGCACGAAACCGCCGAGCAGACGGAGGCGCGCGCTCCGCAGGTCAGGCGGCCAGCCGAACGCACCGGAGACGGCATAAGCAGCCGACAGTGGGGCGGTGATCGACGAGGTCAGCCCGGCGGCGAACAGCCCGGCGGCGAACAGCACCGGTGCCGCCGGACCGAGGAGCGGCTCAAGCTGCTGGCCGACAGTGGCAGCACTCCCCTCGCCTCCCAGACCCTGGAGGGGTATGGCGGTGACCAGCACCGACGCGGTTACGAGTCCACCGAGCGTTACCGAGCAGATGGTGTCGAGCCGTGCCTCTCGTACATTCGCGTCGTTGCGCGCGGCTTCCGGCCACTGCTCCAGCGCTGTGCTCGCGTGCAGAAACAGATTATAGGGCACAATCGTGGTGCCGATCAGCGCCAGGACGATCAGCAGCGAGCCGGTTGGCACGCGCGGCACGAGCGCTCCCCCCACCAATTCGTTGAGGTTCGGGGCTGTCATGACGGCAACGATGCAGAACAAGGCGCTCATCAGTACGACCAGAGAGACCAGGACGTTCTGAATCGTTCGGTATCTGCCGGTCAGCAGCAGACCTCCGGCAAATGCACCCAGCAATACGAGTACAACGCCCTGATCCAAGCCGGTCACTATGTTGATCCCGAGCGTTGCGCCGAGCAGGTTGCCGGCCTGGAACGCGGCGTTACCCAGCAGGATGGTCACTCCGATGATCAGAATCAGTGCGCGTCTGAGCACCGGTGACGCGGCGCTCGCGCGGATCGACTCGGCCAAGCCCTGGCCCCCCGCGATGCCGATCCGTGCCGCCATTTCCTGCAGGATGATGGTGGCCACCACAGAAAAGAGGACTGCCCAGAGCAGCGCGGCTCCGTAATCGGCGCCAGCGGTGCTCGCCGTCACGATGGTGCCAGGTCCGATGAACGCGGCCGATACGAGCAGGCCCGGTCCGAGTCGAAATCTGGTCATGCGAGGGACACTCCGGACTTGACGACGAGCCGGCGAACGCAGGCCTCGAATGCTCTGTTTCCAATTCGCCGCACGTGGTAGGTTACCATTTCTCTCCGTCCCTAGTGTGCCTGTCATGCACCCGGACCTGGGGGGCAGTTTGACCAACTCCACCGTCTCGTGTACTCTCGCCCCACTCCGCAAGGAGGAGGAGTGTTGCAGTGCTTTTCGGAGCTGCTCCAACGCGGAAGGTGGAAGTCTACCGCATTCCCTTCGTGGCCGTCTCGGTCTCTGCGTTTCTGGCCCTCGCCTTGCAGAGTTATCTTCCGTTACACCTTCCGTCCGTTCAACTGCTTGACCTTCCTCTTCTGGTAGTGATCTATATCGCGCTGACACGCCGCGATCCTGTGGTTGCACTGCTGGCAGGTGCCCTGATCGGAATGGCCCAGGATAGCCTGACCAGCGGGCCGATCGGGCTTTTGGGGTTTGTCAAGACAATTATCGGATATGTGACCTCCTCTGCGAGCTTGCACCTGGACACGGAAAGCAGCGCAATTAGATTGCTAACCATATGTTTTCTTTATAGCTTGCACTTTGCTTTGTTGTATCTGGTGGGAGCCATCCTGCAGGTCCAGCCGATTGAGTGGAATGGCCAAGCCAAGCTTATTGCGATGCTTGTCAACGCTCTAGTCGGTGTGCTACTCTTCAAGGTACTGGATCGATTCCGAAAGTCTGCGTAAGCAAGGCTTTATGGGTCGTTCCCAGATTCGTACAAGTTGTTCGAGGGTGAATGCGGTCGACCCCGATGGAGTTTTCAGAGAAGGAAACCCGCTATGCCGCGCGTAGGCTTGTGTTTTTGCAATGGGGCGTGGTTGCGATTTTCTTGTTTCTGATCACCGGATTTTGGCGGCTTCAGATCCTCGATCCTGAGTACTATTCACAACTCTCCGAGCGGAATCACATCAAAGAGATTTCCATTCCCGCCCCCCGCGGGCGCATCCTCGACCGCGAAGGCCGCGTTCTGGTGGACAATTACCCGGCGTTCAGTGTGGTTGCGCACTGGGGAGATGAAAAGCCGCTGGAGGCGCATTTGCCCGCCATCGCCCACGGGCTAGGGATCAAGACCGAGGAATTGTCGCGACGCATCGAATCCGTCCGGCGACGCGCCCCGCTGCAGCCGATTCCGCTGCGCGAGAAGGCGTCCTGGCAGGATGTCGCATTCGTGGAGAGCCACCGCAGTGAGTATCCGGGGCTCGACTTGATAACCGTCCAACAGCGTGCCTATCCGCCGGACGGTTTTGCGGCGCACTTGCTAGGTTATGTGGGGGAGGTTTCTGAGAATGACCTGGACTTGCCGGAACTGGCTCTGTTGGAACCCGGCGACACAGTTGGAAAGGCTGGAATCGAGAGACAATACAACGAAGTTTTGCGGGGCCAAGATGGCTTACGGCGAATCGTTGTGAATACATTTGGCGCCGAAATTGCCCGGCTCGACGAAAGCCCACCGGTTTCCGGGCGCGATCTCCGTTTAACGTTGGATTCCGACCTGCAATTGATTGCTGAGCAGGGTTTCCAGGAAGATATCGGCGCGCTGGTGGCCCTGGACCCTCGAACCGGCCAAGTACTGGCCCTGGTGAGCCGACCGACCTTCGATCCCAACCTGTTCACGGGTGGGGTGTCCACTGAGGACTGGTTCCGTCTGACGAACAATCCCGATCTTCCGTTGATCAACCGCAGCATTCAGGCACAGTTGGCGCCGGGTTCGGTGTATAAGATTCCTCTGGCCGCAGCTGCCCTCGAATCGGGGACCGTCACCGAACAAACGACGTTCTATTGCCCTGGTGGCTCTTCCTTCTACGGCCGTTATTTTCGATGCTGGAATCCGCGAGGGCATGGACGAGTGAACCTGCATCAAGCCATCGTGCACTCTTGCGACGTGTTTTTCTACAACCTCGGAAATAATCTCGGGGTGAATCAGATCGCGGCGTATTCGTCGTTATTGGGGCTGGGGCGCCGTACGGGGATCGACCTGCCTTACGAACAGACTGGAACAGTTCCTTCCCCGGAATGGAAGCAGCGCGTCCTGGGAGAAAAGTGGTATCCGGGTGAAACGATCTCGCTGGCCATCGGCCAGGGGGCGCTGACCGTCACGCCGCTCCAGCTTGCGTACAGCTTCGGAGGTATCGCTTCCGGTGGCCATTTTATCCGGCCGCATCTGGTCTCGACGGATGAACTCGTGGTTCAGGGGAGGCGCCTTCCCTCAGACGGCGACTGGGAAGTGCACGTTGCTTTAGCAGAAGAAACCGTGGACGCTGTCGCCGACGCTTTGTATGGCGTCGTGAATGAAGGCGGCACGGGGGGCCGGGCCCGGATTCCGGGACTCGACGTGGGAGGGAAAACGGGTACGGCACAGGTGGCCAGCCTGCAGGCCGCTCGAGCGGCCCAGGAAGCCGGCGAACCCCTAAGAGATAACGCCTGGTTCGTTGGCCTGGCCCCGCGGCGAAATCCGGAGATTGTGGTCGTAGTGCTCTACCAGAGCGGCGAGCACGGTTATCTGGCTGCACCGCTTGCCCGCGAGGTAATGAAGGCGTACTTTGACAAGAAAAAAGGACTCCAACCGCAACTGGCCAACCGCGAAGAGCCAGGCGCACAGCCGGCCGCCGCCCTCGCTTCGGCCGGCCGCATCGGAGGTTGAAAGGAGCCGGAATCCCCTTGAAACGTCTGGTTTCCTGGAGAGATTCAGATTGGGTACTACTCGGGGCGGTGCTGCTCATCGCCGTGCTGGGTATTTTGGAGATTTACAGCGCCACCGCAGGAACCCGGTTTGCCGGCGCTCATGTCCGGCAAATCTACTGGGTCTTGCTCGGAATCGGTTTGCTGGTGTTTGTTTGTTCTTACAGCTATCATAGTTTATTGAACTATGCCCCCTGGTTTTATTTGGCTGTGCTTGCCTTATTGGTGACCACGCTTTTGGTTGGAAGTGAGATTGGCGGCGCGCGCCGATGGATTCAGTTGGGAGGATTCAGTATCCAGATTTCCGAGATCGCGAAGCTGTCTGTGATCTTGCTGCTGGCCCGGTTTTTCGGCGAGTCCCAGGTAGGCGAACTCAGCCTGCTGGATGTCGGGAAGGTTGCACTGGCGGTGGGTGTCCCGACGGTTCTGATTGCCCTGCAACCGGACCTGGGGACGGCCCTGACCATGGTTCCCATCGCAATGATTTCATTGTTTCTGGCCGGGTTGCGGCTGCGGTACTTTGCGGCCATGTTTCTGATCGCAGTGCTGGCGCTTCCGGTTGCTGTGCAATTTCTGAGACCGTACCAGAAGGAGCGGATCGCGACCTTTCTAAACCCGGAGGCTGACCCGAAGGATTCCGGCTATCAGGTCTTGCAGTCTAAGATCGCCGTGGGTTCCGGCCAACTTTGGGGGAAAGGAACCGCGCAGGGCACGCAAACGCAGCTGCGGTTCTTGCCGGTCCCCCACACGGATTTTATCTTTGCCGCCTACGCGGAAGAGCACGGTTTTGTTGGTGTGCTGATCTGCCTGACGCTCTATGGCATCGTCATGTTGCGGCTCGTATCGAGTGCCCGGACGGCGCCGGACGCAGCAGGAATGTTCCTCGTAGTGGGGTTTTTGGGTGTATTTGCGTTTCAGATATTGGTCAACGTAGGGATGGTGGTTGGCTATCTGCCGGTCACCGGGATTCCACTGCCCCTCATGAGCTATGGAGGGTCTTCGGTAATCTTTACTTGTTTGGCGATTGGATTCGCAAATGGTGTGTGCGTCCGGCGCTTTGTGAACTAGCGGGGGACGGCGAAAGACGTGGCAGTCCGGTGCCGGATCAAGAAAGGTGGAGAGAATCGGGATTCAATTTCCCGCAAGAATTTTGAGAAATGTGAGGTTGAGCGGAACGCGACAAGAAACGCCGGAGAAATTCTGAGGCGGAGAGACATTACGGGAAAGCCGGGTTAGCTTTCCTGACAGCGAAACAAGAGACAGGATCCTCGGAGCGGGATTACAAGATTTCAGTATGAGAGCATGCGCGGAACGAAAGTGGGCCATGACAACTCGGAGACGGGCTGCAACGCTCGTTTCGGAATCGATGCGGAGTCTTGAGAGGCTTCCGCGAATCGGAAATCCGTGGTTCCTTCATCTTCTGGCTGGCGGGCCGAGAGGGCCCGCTGACATCAGGTTCTATCGCGCGCTTTGAAACTCTGTACCTCTGTCAAGTCTCCTTCGACCATTGTCTGAAACGGTCTGATTTCGCCGTCTGCTCATCCGAGAGGAGCAAGCATGGCAAAGGAATTGGTGGTTTCCTCGGCTGGCCACGAGACGAAAGTGGCCATCCTGGAAGATAACCAGGTTGTAGAAACTTATTTTGAACGCAAGCGGGAATACAGTCTGGCGGGAAGCATTTATAAGGGCCGAGTGACGCGTGTTCTGCCCGGAATGCAATCTGCCTTTGTGGAGATTGGCCTGGAGCGGGACGCATTCCTCTACGTATCCGATTTTTTCGAGGATTTAGAGGAGTACGACAAGATCGTGACGTCGGTCGAGGACAAGGTCAGCAAGATGGAGGAAGTCCGTGCGGTAGGAGCCGGAACTTCCGAGCCGCTGGCGCAAGAAGCGAAGTCGGAAGCGCCTGCCGTATCCGAATCGCTTTCCTCCGAGACCGCCGGCTCACCGGAGAAATCGACAGCGCCCGAACGGGAACGAGGATCGTATCCCTCCTCGCGCCGCGGGCGACAACGTCGCCCCCGGCGCAGAGGATTTCCAGATTCGAAGTATTCGCGCCGCAAGGATTCGGGTCCGGCGCCGAAGGGGGAAGCATCTTCGAGCGCCGATGCCAGCTCTGCTCCAACCATCCTGCCGGGAGAGTCTCTGGCGAAGTACCGGAACATGCAGGTTCCGTCCGAAGGAGAGTCTTCTGGTGAGGAGATGGTGGAGGCTGCAGCCCTGCAACCTGAAGCGGCCGAGACAAGTAGTCTTGCCGATGAGACGCCCGAGGTGGCACAGGAGCCTCGCAAGGAATTGACAGAACCCGAGGTCGCAACGCCTCTCATTTCGGAACAGGACGTTGCCTTCGAGCCTTCCACTGTGTCTTCCGCATCTGAGGAGTCACACGTCGGCGACGCGGAGGCGGCACAGGAGATGGAAGCGGGTTCGAGCGTAATCGCTTCGGAACCTCCATTGGCGGAGGCGGAAGTGGAAGGATTCAAAGGACCCACCGCGTCTCCAGAAGAACCCCTTACTTTACAGGAGCCGGGTGAAGAGCCTGTTGCTGAGGAGGTTGCGTTCGAGTCTCAGCAGGAAGCGTCGGAAGAAAAGGGTGGCGATGTAACGTTTGAAAGTCAGCAGGCGCCGTTGCCTGAATTGCTCCAGAAATCCGCCGAGGAGTCGGTATCGGTAGAAGTGGAACCATCCGATCGCCCGCCGGAAGAAGCGTCTGCGGAGGAGTTAACGGCTGCTTCAGCCGACAACGAGAATGCGGTGCAGGAGCAGTCTTCAGAGCAGTCCCCACAGCAGAAGAAGGCGGTCGTCCGCGATGGACACAGGAATCCCCGCTATCAGCGTCGGTCGCGCTGGGCGGCTCGCCGCGCTGCATCAGGGGAAGGCTCTTCCCGGCGCCGTCGGTCAGGGGAACAGCCCGCTCCCTCGCCGCAGATCTCCGATCTGCTCAAAGAGGGCCAGGAGATCATGGTTCAGATTGCCAAGGAACCGCTCGGGAAGAAGGGTGCCCGGATCACGTCCCATATCGCGCTACCCGGGCGCTATCTGGTTTACATGCCGACCGTCAATCACGTGGGGGTCTCCCACAAAATTAGCTCCGATGAGGAGCGCCTGCGTCTCAAGCGGATCATTCAGGAACACTCCCGGAATATCCCAGGCGGATTCATTGTGCGCACGGCAGGAGAAGGCCAGAGCGAAGAGGAATTACGGCAGGACATTCTGTTCCTGGCCGATATGTGGTCTGACATTCGGGCGGAGGCTGAAAAATCGAAAGCCCCGGCGCTGTTGCATCACGATTTGGATTTGATTCAGCGGATTGTCCGCGATCAGCTCTCGGAGGACTTTACGGCTGTCTGGGTGGACACCGAACTGGAGTATGAGAAGCTCGTCAGCTGGGTCGGACGGTTCCAGCCGTCACTCGTCGGCCGCGTAAAGCTCTACACCAAGGACGTCCCGCTGTTCGAACAGATGGGCATTCAGGAGGAAATCAATAAGGCCCTCAGGCCGAAGGTCTGGCTGAAGTCTGGTGGGTACATCGTAATCAACCAAACGGAGGCGCTGGTTGCAATCGACGTGAACACCGGAAAGTTTGTGGGCCTATCCAGCCGCCTCGAGGATACTATCGTCAAGACGAACGTGGACGCGATTCAGGAGATCGTCCGCCAGATTCGCCTGCGGGATTTGGGCGGCATCATCGTGGTGGATTTCATCGACATGGATGAGCGGAAGAACCGGCACAAGGTCATGGCCGCCCTCGATGAGGCGTTGCGCGCCGACCGCTCTCCGTCGAAGATCCTGGCGTTCAACGAATTCGGTCTTGTCGCGATCACGCGCAAACGAGTGCGGCAGTCGCTGGAGCGAACCCTCGGCCAGCCATGCCCGCACTGCGCCGGCTCCGGTTTTGTCAAGTCCGCCTTCACGGTTTGCAGCGAGATTTATACCGAAGCCCGGAAGATGGCCTCCGAGCTCGAGGGCAGGCAGGTGACATTACGGGTGAACCCGGAGGTCGGCAAGACGCTCAAGGCTCGTGACAACACGATCCTCTCCGACATGGAAGAGATGCTCGGAAGACCAGTGGTGGTTCGCAACGATCCGAGCCTGCACATCGAAAATTTTGCCTTCGAGTAGGAAGCCTTCCTGAACGGAAGCCATTCGAGAGAACCCATGAAGATCCAGGAGGGGCGAATCGAAGTTGTGGTCTGCCCCTCCGTGCGGGAGCGTGTAACAGGACGTTCGCGTAAGCGTCTGGATATACGCCCGCCGGGTTGTCTGGCTCTTCTATCGGCCCGGACCTGGTTTTTGCCATTCATTGGCTTCTTCTTTGCAGCTTGCCCGAGCGTTGCTAGTGCAGCAGGTACATCACCCACGACGCGCCAAACGTAATCAGAAGAAACAGGCCGAATACCCAGACCCCGTAGAGAAGGCGGGCACTATCCGTGCTCTTGCTGGTGACGCCGAAGACAACGGAGATGCACAAAGCGAAGAGAAACGCGGCGGTGAAATGTGAAACAAACATGATTGGTGTTCGTTTTCTGTAACCTTTTGCTGGAGCGTCAATCCTTGTTTCCGACGGCGATATCGTAGGCATCCAGAACGCAGAGGACGTTCAGGAGTCCGGCTACCAGCAGAAACTTGGTTCCGTAGTCGGCGATGGGGGAAGCCACCACCCCACTCGAGTGCCCCGCCGTCTTCGCCGCCATAAACAACAGACCGGAACACAGATCGCCCAGGAAGCCGAGTGTTTCGACGAAGTTCCCGGGCTGGAACCGGAAAAAGCGGCCTTCCATAAACAATCCCGTCACGAACATGACGCCCACAGCACCCAGCAGGATAACGCCGCGCCCCCACCGCTTCAGCCAAAAGTGTCCCCCGCCGGGCAACAGCCAAGCCGCCACCAGGGTTCCCACAGGCAATTCTGCCTTGGCTGGAGGGTTCGATACCGCTTCTTTTGTGGCCATGATACTTCCTTTGCAGATTCCTGCACAGCTTAGCTGGTGATTATGCGAACGATATCCCGCTGAATCGCACCGGTCACGCGAGCCTCCCTCTTGCCCACGTAGACATTCACTTCACTCCGGACTCCAAACTCCGGAAGGTAAATCCCCGGCTCTATCGAAAAGGCCGTGCGCGGGAGGATGGCCCGTTCTTCATGGGTTTCCAAGTCGTCGATGTTAGCGCCGTTTCCGTGAACGGTTTCTCCAATCGAATGGCCCGTGCGATGCACAAAATAGTCTCCGTATCCGTGCTGTGCAATCAGATCGCGCGCCGCTCGGTCGATCTCCCAACCTCGGATGGTCTTTCCCTCCCGGACCGCCTCCTGAACCCGCGCCACCGCCCGGTCGCGTGCCGCCGTCACGATTCCGAACACGCGAAGAATCTCTTCCGGCGGGCTCTCTCCCAGAAATCCCACCCACGTCACGTCATAGTAGACGGACCCGGGCTGGCGCAGTTTGGCCCATACATCGAGCAGAACGAAGTCTCCGCTTCGAATCGGCGCCGCCCGATCGCGCTGGGTCTCGTAATGCGCGTTTCCGGAATTCTGATTGGTCGCCACCAGCGGCAGCTCGTCGCTCACCAGATTCTCTTTCTCGAACTGCTCCAGCAAAAACTGTTGCACAGCGTACTCGTTTGTAACGCCAGCCTGGCTGACGCGGCGGCCAATTTCCTGGAACGTCCGCGCGATGATCCCATCGATCCGCCGTCCGGCCTCCAGATGAGCCGCCAGCGCCTCCTCGGTCCACGGAACCTCGAATTGCTGCACCAGATCCGCTGAGCTGACCACGTAGTTCCCAAAACTGCGGATCAGCTCCACGGTTCCCGCATCCGCCCGCGAGATGTAAGGAATCTGGTTGTCGGGGGAATACTGCATGGCAATCGTGGGGAACGGCGCGAGCATCTGTTTCAGTTCTGTTCTCAGGACCTCCCAGGCGGCGTATTCCCTTTTCTCTCCCGGAAGAGAATCGAGCTGCGCGTTCTCAATTCGGTGAACCAATTTCTTCGGCGAACCCTGCGCCGGAATCAGGTAATACCACCGCCGCTTCGCGAGACTATCGGGCGGAAGTCCCAGGATGCGGTAGGCGATCGGATCACGGTGGTCGAAATCGTAAAAGAGCCAGCCGTCCAGGCCCTGCTCCCGCAAGGCTTGCTGAATTGCCTCCAAGTGCATCGTGTGCCCGTCCGGGCGAGTCTTAAGGTCCAGTATATGCAGAAACCTTGCCCCAGTGCACGATTTCTCCGCGCCCTCTCTGTCTATACCATGGGCGCCGAGGCGAACCGCAGGAACTCGTCCTCGCTGATTCCGGCGAGTTCGAACACTTTGTGGCGCGACTTATCCCCGGACACCAGTCGCACGCGCGAAGGAGGTATCCGAAGCCCGCGCGCAAAGAACTCGATGCAGGCACGGTTGGCACGGCCGTCAATGGGCGGGGCTGTAAGGAGCAACTTCCACTCCTGCCCCATCCGTTCTGCTAGGGCGTTTCTCTTGGCCCGTGGTTGCACTCGCACACGCACAATCATGCCGATTCAGCGCTCACTGCTCGCCAGTCAATTCTCTTTCCTCGGTCCGAACAGCGCCGTTCCGATTCGCACAATGGTTGCTCCCTCTTCGACGGCACTCCGGAAGTCACGCGTCATTCCCATGGAGAGTTCTCGTAGATCAGGGAATTCCGGCTGGAGGCGGTCGCGCAACTCACGCAGACGCCGAAAGAACGGCCTTGCCCCTTCCGGGTCTTCCGCGTAGGGGGGCATGGTCATTAATCCCCGCAATGTGAGACCAGGAAGCGGAGCCACAGCGGCGACGAGCTCCCCCAGGCTGGCTTCGGAAACCCCGGTCTTTGTTTCCTCCTCGCCCAGCTTGACCTCAATCAGCACCGAAAGCACCTTGCCCGATTCGGAGGCGGCCCGGCTCAACCGCCGGGCCAAGCGTTCGCTGTCCACCGTCTCGATCCAGTCGAAGGCCATCGCCGGGCGAACCTTGTTCGATTGCAGGTGTCCGATCAGATGAAACGCTGCCTCGGGCGCGCGGAGGCGGGAGAGTTTTTGCTGAAATTCCTGCACGCGGTTCTCGCCGAAGTCCCGCAGTCCACATCCATATGCGGCCTGCACCGTCTCTGCCGGGAACGTCTTCGTCACCGCCACCAGACGCACCGATGCCGGATCCCGGCCCGACCGGATGGCTGCTTCAGTCATTTGCTCCCGCACCTGGGAGACATTTGCTGCAATTGCCGTTGCCAACAGCATCTCTATTATTTTACGCGTTGTCTTCCAAGCCAGCGTCCAGAAGGTGAGAAATGATATCATGGTCTGCAACCCAGTTCGATTCGAGTACCCGTTTGGAGTATCCCGGCAAGCTGATCACATTAGAAGGGCTGGATGGTTCCGGCAAGAGTACCCAGCTTGCGCTGGAAGCAGAGCGTCTGCGTAACAGCGGATTCCGCGTTGTCACCACCCACGAACCGGGCGGAACCAGTCTCGGACAGCAGGTTCGGGAGGTGGTGTTGCATGCTGCGCGGGATGGCGTTACACCGATGGCCGAGCTGGCGTTGATGTTTGCCGCACGCGCGCAGCACATTGAGCAGCTCATCCTGCCGACGCTCCAAGCCGGAGACTTGGTGCTTTGCGACCGCTTCACCGATTCCTCGGTGGCCTACCAGGGCTATGGCCGGGGAGTGCCGCTCGAAGTGATTCAGGGTCTTGAGCTCTGGCTATGCCGGGGAGTACGGCCGGACCTGACCTTGATTCTGGAGATCGACGCCAATGCGGCCGCGCGTCGCACGGGCAACCGCAACCGGGCTACCTCCCAGCCAGCGACTCGCTTCGAGCAGGAGGACGTTGGGTTCTTCGAGCGCGTTCGACACGGCTATGAGGAAATTGCACGCCAAGAGCCGGCGCGTGTTCTGGTCGTGGACGGGATGGGGACCATTACCGTGGTTCACGAGCGTGTTCGGAAGGCAGTGGACGAGTTCTTAAAGCAGATAGCAGTAAATCGTCTCTAGCAAGAATCCCTATGGGCTTTGATCACTTTGTCGGAAACCGTCCGGCGGTCGATCTGCTGCGAGACATGATGCACCGGGACCGCCTGCCGCACGCTCTTCTGTTCTGTGGCCCGGCCGGGGTAGGAAAGTATACGCTGGCTCAGATGCTCGCCAAGTCCTTCCACTGTTTGGAGAGTAAGGGTGACTTTTGCGAGCAATGCCGTGACTGTGGCGCGATTGCCCTCGCGGATGACCGCTGGGCGGCGGTCGAGCAGGCCGAAGAGGAACGCGAGCGCACCACCAAGCGCCCGAGGGAAATCCCTTTGGTAGTTCAGAACCACCCGGACGTGGTTCTGCTTCCCCCCAATGGACCATTGCGCCTGTTTCAGATCGAGCAGGGCCGCTACCTCAAGGAGACGCTTGCATTCGTGCCGTCGGGCGGACGGAAGAAGGTCATTCTCCTGCCGGACGCCGAACGGATGGATGCCGCGGCGGCGAATTCCTTGCTGAAGTCGCTCGAGGAGCCGCCGCCGCACGCCGTTCTAGTGCTCACCACGTCGAGAGATGCGGCGCTGCTACCCACGATTCGTTCTCGCTGCGCCCCCCTTTGGTTTGTCCCGTTGCCTAGACAGGAGGTAGCTTCCTTCCTGGAACGAGCGGAGGTCGGAAAGGATGAGAAGGAAAGAAACTTGCGCGCCGCCGTTGCGCAAGGATGTCCGGGGCGCGCGTTGCGCCTGGATCTCGAGCATTACCTTTCGGTTCGGGACTCCCTGCTCGTGATTCTAAGGACGGGTGCGGAAAGACGGAATTTCGAGCAGCTGTTCGCTGAGGCGCAGAAGCTCAGCCGTGCCAAGGAGGGACTTGAAAATTTGCTGGAGGTCTTATATAGTCTTTTGCAAGATATTCTGCATATCGGGACGAAAGCCGACGGGGAGCCGCTTCGAAACGTGGACCGGCCGAAGATGTTAATGGAAGCTGCCCGCGCGTTGGACATGGCGAGAGTGGGGCAGGCGGCAGTTGCGCTGCGAAATATAGAGAAGAATCTCCGTCGTAATGTTCCGGCGCAAGTGTCGCTGGAGGCTTTCGCCATCGGCTTGGGGCCGACTCGCCGCACGCCGTGACGAGGTCGTTTGTTGCACTGCCCCGGTGGCTCCGAGCCGAACGATATCGGCAGCCCTGCTGCCCGGCCGGGCAGTAAGGAAATCCGCACGGATGGCAGAATACTTCTACGACAGGCGGTAGGGAGCTGGAAAGGTGGAGTGTCGCTCTCCGGCGCCCCCGATTGGAGAATCGAGGGCAAGGCCCGCGGTGAAAGTTTGAGATGGGAAGTGTGCTTCTAAGGAGAAGAAAGTGAACCGGAAATTGATTCGTCCGTCATTGACGGATCTGAAAGAGCCCATGGGAGGCTCGCGGGGGACCCAGCAACGCAAGAAGCCCGCGCCTCCAGAGCAGACCAACGCCGAGAACTTTTACTATATCAAACAAATGCAGGCCCGGACTCCGATGGTCGTGGTGTTGCAGGACGGAGAGCAGATTCATGGCGTAATCGAATGGTATGACCGAAACTGCATTAAGGTCCACCGTCAGAACGGTCCCAACCTGCTGATCTACAAGTCATCCATCAAGTATCTCTTCAAAGAAAATGAGGGGGATGAAAGGCCATAGAACAATTCCAGCGGGACGGCAAACCTCTCGCTCCGGATAGCAGCGCACCATCGGCCCGCTCCCCGCTAGTGTATTCCATAAGGTTTTTGACCCTTTTCTTTTGTAGCGTGGGATCCAAGAAGCTGTAATGGTCCCCAGGAACGGATCCGTTTGTAAGAACCCCAAGGGGCGAGGGATTCCCTAATCTTGCTGTTCGAGTCGCCGCCGCCGGCGCTGGCCCGCTTCACGATAGCGGCGCTTTTCTTCCGGCGTTTTCGGGACGGCCGGAGGGATGGTGTGGGGCCTCCCCTGGAGGTCTACGGCGACGAATGTCAAGTATGCCGAACTGGCGTGTTCCCGAACTCCGGTAAACGGGTTTTCCCGAAAGACTTTCACGCCTACCTCCAGCGACGTACGGAACGTGCGGTTGACCGACGCCTTCAGGATCACTACCTCGCCCACTCGAATCGGGCAGAGAAAATCCATGTGATCCACCGAGGCGGTCACCACGTAGGACCTGGTGTGGCGGTGTGCGGCCACGGCCCCGGCCAGGTCCACCCAGTGCATGATAGCTCCTCCCAGGGCTGTCCCCAGCGGGTTGGCGTCGTTCGGGAGAACGACCTGGCTCATGTCAGTCTGCGAACCCCTAACAGGCTTTCCCGATCGGGCTTTTCTGGACTTCGTCGCTGCCGGCATAGTTACCTCGCGAATCGGAACGAGAGAAAATGTGTCACCGTTTCCAATACTTGCGTCCGCCTGGACGGCTCGCAGCACGATATTCCTCGGACTTTCCGTGCGGGATGCTCAGCGACTGCCAGTCGCGCCCGGTGTGGTGCTTCGCGAGCAAAACGATCTGACCAACGTGGTAAGCCGCGTGCATCATTCCGCGATGAATTGCCTGCAAGGCCGTGCAGGGCTCGCCGCGAATCGTGACGGTCTTGCCGAGGTCCTCGGGTTGGAGGGATTCGAGAGCGGAGAAGAGGCAGTTCCAGGCCGCTTCCCAGCCTTGCATCAAATCCTCTTTATTATCAGAAGGATGGCTGCGGAACTCGGCTTCGCGGTCGCGGCTGGGCTTGTCGCCGTCAGAGGTCAGGAAGTCCGACCAGCGGGACCGCAGGTTGCCGGTTAAGTGCTTTATCAACATGGCGATGCTGTTTGATCCTTGATCTAATACTTCAAACAGCGCTGCATCCGGAACCTGTGCGATGGCTTTCTCGGCCAATTCCTTGTAGCGGCGGGATTCGGTGAGAGCGTTGCGGATAAAGGCAGAGGAAGACATGGTTTAGCGGCTTGATGCGGTTCCTTCGGCGTTTGCGGTTCTTGCGGTTCTTTCGGTTCCTTCGGAATTCTCGACTGAACAGAATTCATTGCTATCATACTGGAGGCCGCTTAGAAGGACAAGAAAACGGCCCGTTTTGGAAGGAGGCGCAAATTGGCGACGAATCGGCTGGAAGTTTTGCGGCAACTGGTGGAGCGAAATCCCAAGGATTCGTTCGCCCTCTACGGGCTGGCGATGGAGTACGCGAACCAGGGGGACAACGACAAAGCGCTCGAACAGTTCCGCACGCTGACCGAAGTGGACCCGGACTATTCGTATGCGTATTACCATGCCGGGCAGGTTCTGAGCAAGATGGGCAAAATCGAAGATGCGCGCGCGTGGTACCAGAAGGGAATCGAAGCGACGAGCCGCAATGGCGATGAGCACGCGAGGGGGGAGATCGAAGCGGCGGTGGCCGAGTTGTGAGCGGCGGGCAGGCAGTGGGGTTCCATAGAGCAGACTGCTCGCTTCCCTCGACTGCGCTCCCCTCGGCCGATCTCGGAACAAGCGGGACATGCCGCTCGGGATGACACCAAAGAGGCGGCGCCTCTATTCGGCGAGGGGATAGCCGCAGAGATTTTCGAGGATGGAGATGGGGGCTTGGTTGGGCAGGACCATGGCGGAGCGGGAGACAATGAAGGTCTGCTCCAGGGCGAACCGGCCGGACAAGACGGCGTGGGTGATCATGTCGCTATAAACGATCCAGGCGGAGCCGGGCGGGAACTCCCAGCGCTGCCTGGTGCAGGTTTCCTGAAAGTTCCCATTCTCCTTCAAGAAATTGTGGAAGCGCAGCATGAAGCGGTCGTAGGGCGAGCGGCGGGCGGAGGGGATTGCGAGCAAGCGGCCCAGGCTGGATGAGAGGCGCGAGACAGGATGGCTTGCGGCGCGGCGGGGCAGGCCGGCGTCGCGAGCAAAACGCGGGGCCAGGCCGGCGAAGGTTTCCGAAGTGAGCCAGATGCGCGGCACGGCCGGGTTGAGGTTGGTGAAGACGCGCAGAATGCGGTCGCCGTGCGTGGGGCGGGTGGGGAAGGCGTCGGTGTGGAGCAGGTCGTTGCGGGCGCGCAGCCGCGAGGGGCGGCCTTTTTCTTCGAGCGGGCGGAAGCTGGCGAAGTCGCGGCGAGCGTGCCCGGCATAGTCGGGAAAGGTTTCTTCGATGAAGCGCGCGACGTCGGCGGAGAACTGGCGCAAGATGCAGCCGAGGCGCTGCTTGCGATCCCGGGGCTCACGGTCGTCGAGGCCGGTGAGGCGGTCTTCCAGGGGGCGATAGGCGACGTTCTTGTGGAACTTGCGGAACTGGCCGCTGGTCTGGCGCAGGCCGAGAAGGAATTCGCGGTCGCCGGGCGGGAGCGGAAAGGGCATTTCAGGGAAAAAGAGAATGTGGCCGGATTCGAGCTGCTCGGCAAGCCATCTTCCACGGGCGGCCGTATGGGTGAGCGACAGCGGGATGTCGCCGGGAAGCGAAATGAGGCGGCTGGCGTGTTCCGGTATGGAGGACTGGTCCATACAAGAAGATTACAGGACAATTGCGGATTCCGAAAACGGGCGGGGGCTTCCGCTATGGTTTGCCGGGAATCGCTGCTGATCTCGACAAAATCGGTCATTGATTCGAAACCGGTCCGGAAGCCCCATCTCCCGGTTTACATCGCAGCCTTTGCGCTAAAAAGGCTTTGGCGTGATCGAAGCGGAAACCCGATGGGTTGTATTGCTTTACCATTAAAGTATTACATAATATATTTCAACTTACTAATTTCCATATGGCATACTACCAGCAGAATGGTTGGGCAGAAGGAGGAACCATAATGTCTGAGGTCTCGACGGTTACAACGAAAGGGCAACTCGTCATTCCGTCTAAACTGCGCCGCAAGTTCGGGATTCGCAAAGGCACGCAGGTGGCTTTCCTAGCGGAAGAGGACAAGCTTGTCTTGCAGCCGCTGACCCCGCAGTTCATTCGCAGCTTGCGCGGCTCACTGAAAAGCGGGCCGTCGGCGCTCGAGTTACTGATCGAGGATCACAAGCGGGAGCGTGAACTGTGAAGCAGGTGGTGCTGGATGCAAGCGCGATTATGACGTTCTTCGAGGACCGGCCCGGCGCTCAAAAAGTTCAGGATTTGCTGGGCCAAGCAATCGAAGGCAAGGTGGGACTCTTCATGAGCGTCGTGAACTGGGGCGAGGTTTACTATTCTATTTGGAGAACGAAGGGCGCAGAAGCGGCGGGGCGGACTTTGGCGAAAATTGACCAGTTGCCTATAGAGATCGTGGATGCCGATTCCGAACTGACAAAACTCGCTGCCGCGTTCCGAGCGCAACACAAGCTGCCTTACGCCGACTGCTTCGCCGCCGCGCTGGCCCATCACCACAAAGCAGCTTTGTCCACAGCCGACAAAGACTTCGCGCAGGTGGAGCGGATTCTAAAAGTCTTGTGGACTACCGAGGGTTAATTCGATGACTTCAACTTCCCAAGTCCTCGATGCGGAAACAAGGATGGCCGCGTGGGTGAGCGACAGCGGGATGTCGCCGGGAAGCGAAATGAGGCGGCTGGCGTGTTCCGGTATGGAGGACTGGTCCATACAAGAAGATTACAGGACAATTGCGGATTCCGAATTCGGAAAACGGCTGGGGGCTTCGGGGCCAATCACGATAGAACAATGGCAATGCGGGTTGATCCTTAGCTCGGCGGGTCAGGCGCTGGACATGGCGCGGCGGCGGTGCTGCAACCTCACATAATCCACCAGGCACGGAAAGAGCGTGTCGAATCAGACGAACAGCCAAATGCTTTGCTAACGGAAAACGTCCGCTCTCCATTTCACGCTGAACCGGTACAATTGCCCGTATGTCCGTAATAGAAGACCAGAACAGGAAACGAGTACTCGACCTAGTCGAGTATCTCATTCGACTAGCGCGTCTCCGGACCAAGATCATAAGGGATGTCCATGGCTATCCAGACGTGCTTTGGCTAAACGATATTCCGCAAGGGCCGAAAGAATGTTTCACGCGGGCCTGGGGACCGGACGAAAGAGTTGAAGATGCTGATATTTGGATAGAAATTCGGAATCGGAAGGAACCGCCGTTGCCCAAAGTTCCTCCTGATTGTGAAGGCTGGTTCGAACCGGCGTCCCTTCGAAACAAGAACGATATCCCGGAGCTTTTGACCGAAATCACGAAACTGATCGAACTTCCCCTTTCGCAAGAAGAGCGAACCGACAACCCGGAATTCATCCCTCGCACAGAACACCTGCAAGATCATCCCGAAGTTCAGAGTACATGGGAAAAATACATTGAGGAACGCTGGTTCCCATGGATGAATGAGCATAACGAGTGGGAGCGCATCCACAAAGTTTATGCCAAGCTCTTTGCGATTCACCAAGAGCAACTCCGACTTGGTGAGGATTATGAGCTTGTGCTTGCACTCGGTCTACTCACCTGGCAGACAAACCACGGCCAGCGCGTGCGTCGTCACATCATCGTGGCAACCGCCACGCTCGAATTCGAATCGCAATCGGCCAAGTTCACCGTGCGGCCCTTGCCAGACGGAGCAAAGGTTCGGCCGGAGCTCGACATGCTGGAGGGCGAGGATCAACCGCTGAATGCAGAGCACACCGCAAAGGCTTTGCTGGACAAGGCCGAGGACGATGATCCATGGAACAAGAGCGTTGTCGAAGGCGTGCTTCAATCGTTAGTCCATTCCATCGACTCGGAAGGGGAATACAGTAGCGCGCTACAGGCGGAGAGTAATCCTTCGAAGAAACCAGTCGTGGAATACGCCCCGGCGCTGATCCTGCGAAAGCGATCCGTGCAAGGCCTCACCGAGACACTCCAACGGATGAAGGAAGAGATCGAGAAGGGCGGGGAGATTCCCCCACAATTCGGGAGCCTCGCCGAGATTCAGACGAACGGGAATGGCGTTTCGGAACCTGATCCCGGCGAAACGACCAGCGGCTTTGACGGCGAGCTCTTTTTCCCAAAACCCTGGAACGAGGAACAACGCCGCATCGCCGAAAAGATGCTAACCAGCAATGGGATTCTTGTACAAGGGCCTCCGGGAACAGGGAAGTCCCACACCATTGCAAACCTTATCTGTCATCTGCTCGCGACGGGACAAAGAACGCTGATCACCGCCAAGACACCGCGCGCGCTTCAGGTTCTTGAAGGGCTTGTTCCGAAGCAATTGCACCCGCTCTGCATCAATCTCCTCGGCGGCGGATCAGACGAAAGAAAATCCTTGGAGTCCAGCGTTAGGGGAATCCTCCAACAGGACGATGACTGGCAGGCAGATCGTGCTGAAAGGAAGATCAAGAATCGCGAACGGAAGCTGCAACAGCTTCGGGAGGAGAAAACCAAAGTTGACAGACGCCTGCGGCAGATCAGAGAGTCCGAAACACATGTCCACGTCATTGGAGAGGGGACCTATAGAGGAACTGCGGCGCGTATTGCAGAAACGGTCCATCGTGATCACGACGCCTATGGATGGTTCACAGATACGGTCCCTTTGGAGGCATCGTGCCTGCTAACCAAGAATTTGTTGCTCGAAATTCTCGAGGGATTGCGCCGGTTTGGGCCGACAACAAGAAGGGAATTAGGGCAGAAATGGCCAGAGCATCTGATTCCGATAGAAGACTTCGGTCATCTTGTAGAGTCCGAGAATAAGGCAATTCAGGAACATGAACGGTGGTCTGATCGAGCAGACAACTACACGGTAACAGCTTTGTCAAACATCGCTGGCGATAAGGTCCAGGCAATCCACGAAGCAGTTGGCAACCTTGAGAACCTGCTCCATGAACTGTCGGCGCTGCCACATACGTGGGTTGGGGAAGCATTACGGGATATTGCGGGAGGCAACGCGCTGACGTGGCGAGAGCGCCATCGCGCCACACAGACGGCAATCGAAACTATCGAACCACTGGTTTCCGCGGCGGACAACAGAGCCATTGCGTTTCCCGATGGGATTGACAACCAAACGCTCTTGGAGAGCGCCCGCGAACTGAAGAAGTACGTGGCCGCTGGGGGACGACTCAGTTGGTGGACGAAACCATTTCAATCCAAGACGGTCAGAGAGCATCGCCACATACTCAAGGACATGATGATAAACGGGCGTCGCTGTACGAGTTTGGAACAATTCTCAGTTCTGATTGATGTCCTGACCGTACGTCACGAGTGTGAAAAGGCATGGCGGATCTGGGCCGAACATCACAACGGTACGTCCGGCCCCTATGCTTTGCAATTGCAGGAACTCAGACAATTGCACGAAGCGCTCAGCCAAGCCTTGCCGCTTGAGGCGCTTATTGATAACTGCCGCACCGCCATCCGAAGGTGCCCATCGCTTCATCAGCCCCGATGGTTGGACGAATCAGAGATTCAGCAACTGCTCGCTGCCTGCCGCGCGGCGTTGGCTGCTCAAGACGAGCGCCGTGCTTCCGATGAGATCCAGAAACTCGAAGAACCACTCGCAGCTATTGTGGGAAAGGCTGACTCCCATCCGATAACACAGAAGTGCCTTTCTGCGATTCGAGAGCGGGATGTAGACGGATACCGGCAAGCAGTCCATCAGGTACAGGACCTGGCTGAACAGTTGCGTCTCATGCAGGAGCACGGCGCGAGGTTGCATCGTCTCCGCGAGCTGGTGCCGAACCTGACCGCGAAGATGGAAGAAACCCACGACAGCGCCGATTGGGACCGCCGCGTTGCTGACATCGGAAACGCCTGGCAATGGGCCCAGGCGAAATTCTGGGTCGACGAATACATCAGGAAGGACGATTACCTAAGTCTCCAGGAACGTTCGCGCCAAATTGAATGCGATGTTAGCAAAGTGATCGCAGAACTTGCAGAACTCCATGCATGGTCCTTCTGCTTGTCCCGGCTCAAAGATAGCCATCGCAGTCATATGGTGGCCTGGCAGAAGGCAATGGGCCGCCTCGGAAAAGGTACTGGCAAATTTGCGTCGAGGTTTCGTCGGGACGCGCAAAGGCACCTGAACGAATGCCGAGAGGCGGTCCCGGCTTGGGTCATGCCACTGCATCGCGTATGGGACACGGTAGATCCCCGTCCCGGCATTTTCGATGTCGTGATCATTGACGAGGCATCCCAATGCGGTCCAGAGGCGCTGCCGCTGCTTTACTTGGGAAAGAAGGTTCTCATCGTCGGGGACGACAAGCAGATCAGTCCCGAGGCCGTCGGCTTGGATCATAATGCCGTCCATAGTCTCATGGAGCAATTTCTGTCCGACTTTGAGTTCAAAGACTCCTTCGCTGTTGAGAGCAGCCTATTCGACCATGGACAACGGTTGTATCGCGGAGGGCATATCACCCTGCGTGAGCATTTCCGCTGCATGCCCGAAATCATCCGCTTCAGCAACGAGCATTTCTATTCGGCCACGCCCTTGATTCCGTTGCGGCAATACGGAACCGATCGCCTGAATCCATTGGAACACGTCTTCGTAGAAGGAGGTTATCGAGAGGGTTCGGGGCAGGGGGTCGTAAACAAGCGCGAGGCCGAAGAGATTGTGAAGAAGATCGTCAAGCTATGTCATGACGCGAGTTATTCCGACAAAACTATGGGGGTGGTGGTTCTCCAGGGCAACGCGCAGGCGGGTTTGATCGAGGGGAAGTTGCTCGAAGAGCTTGGAGCGGAAGAGATGGAAAAAAGGCGCCTTGTTTGCGGAAATCCGTACAGTTTCCAGGGCGACGAACGTGATGTCATGTTTCTGTCCATGGTTGCAGCGACCAATGAGCGAATTGGCCCGTTCACTAAAGCAGCCGATGAACGGCGGTTTAACGTCGCTGCGAGCCGCGCGCGGGATCAGATGTTCCTCTTCCATTCGGTAACGGTCAACGACCTGAGTGAGTTCGATCTGCGCCGGAAGCTGCTTGAGTTCTTCACGAATCCCGAAATAATCATAATCGCCGGCATAAAGCGAGAGAAACTAGAGCGCATAGCCGCACAAGCCAATCGAACCGTACTCAACGCGCCCGATCCATTCGATAGCTGGTTTGAGGTTGATGTGGCACTGGCACTCGCAAGAAAAAACTTTTTCGTTGTTTCGCAGCATGAGGTTGCGGGTAAGCGGATTGATCTCGTTGTCGGAGAAGGTAATGCGCGATTGGCAGTGGAATGCGACGGCGAATACCACCACGGCGTTGATCAGTACGAGAAGGACATGGAACGCCAACGGCAATTGGAACGTTGTGGGTGGGAATTCTTTCGAGTCCGGGAATCAGCCTTCCGCGCCAATGAAGAGACCGCGCTGGAGAGGTTGTGGCCCATGCTGGAGGAAAGAGGGATTGTCCCGAACGCCACGACAGACAGTCAACCGGCTGAGCCTTCAACTGTTCTGAACGAAGGCAATGAAAGCGATGCCGGTGGGAGAGGAAAGAGACCTCCGCACACTGATAAGTCGTTACCGTTGTTTGACCATGTAGAGAGCGGTCCAAGGACTTCTGGCCGAGGCGTTGAAGACGTGTCTGCCGCGGAGATCGGAGCGGCTATTCTTGGGGTGCTGCGAAATTGCCCGAATCAGTCGTGCAAACGAGATTCGATAACGACACTCGTGCTTAGGGAGTTGGGCATTCTGACCCGTGGTCGCCCCCGTGAGAGATTCGAGAGAAGGATTAAGAGGAAGCTCAAAGTTCTTGAAGAACGTGGCGATGTGGAAAGCTATAGGGCAAAAAACGAGCGAATCCGGCTTGTTAAGGGGTTATGAATGAGCATCAACCAGAGTGAACAGTATCCGGAAAGACGTTTACCCCGCAACTGAGTTCGGGGCAGGCAGTCGCAGCGAGAGCGGAGATCTGAGCCGGAGCTATGCGACTTCGAGGAACGGCATGGGGAGTCGGCGCTGCGGTGTGGGGCAGGCGGGAATGCCTGCCCTCTGAAGGACAGGCGGAAGTGGAGCACAGGTTCGTGCTCTATGCTTCCAGGCAGGCAGCTGCCGCCGCCTAGCCTACTTGGGACAGGCCGGAGGCCTGTCGCCACTTGGGGGAGGGGAAGGGGTCAGGCGCGGCGGGAAGGGAAATGAGGCGGCTGGCGTGTTCCGGTATGAAGGCCATATCGTTTTAGAAATCACAGTAATAACACACCATACGATGACATAGTCACTTTCATTGTGTGTAGGGACCACGTATTGTAGGAGAAAATTATGTGGACCGATACACTCGGTGCGGGGTGCGTGCTTCCAGCTACCAAGAAAGGCAGGTGAGCCATGCGGAGAAACTCTTCCAAGAAGTTGTGGGTGGTGGCGGTCCTGTTGGTGGCGAGCCTGTACGCGCCTGGCCCGCGAGCCGCAGTGCTCCACGCCGCCGGCGGCGTGCGATGCGCTGTGGAGTTTTCGGGTTGCTGGCTTCAATCGGATCTGCAGGCGGATGTGCAGGCGGATGTGCAGGAATCAACCGCGGCGGGCGTTGACCGCGCCGCGTCCGCGGCGGTGGATGCAGCGCCGCGGGCCGGAGAGACGCGGGTGTTCGACGGGATGGAGTTCGTCTGGGTGCCGGCGGGGGAGTTCCGGATGGGCTCAACCAGTTTGGAAGCGTTCCCCGACGAGCGGCCGGTGACGCGAGTGCGGATCAGCCGGGGGTTCTGGCTGGGGAAGTACGAGGTGACGCAGTCGGATTGGCAGGGTGTGGTGGGGACGAACCCCTCGGAGTTCTCCGGCTGTGGGCAGTGCCCGATGGAAAACGTTTCCTGGAACGACGCGCAGGGTTTCATCCGGAATCTGAATGGGCGGTCCGGAGAGAGTCAGTACCGGTTGCCGACCGAGGCGGAGTGGGAATACGCGGCGCGGGCGGGGACGACAGGGGACCGCTATGGGAACGTCGGCGCGATCGCGTGGTACGGAGAAGGTTTCGATGGTCGCACGCATCCGGTGGGCGAGAAGGCGCCGAACGCGTGGGGATTGCATGACATGCTGGGAAACGTGTGGGAGTGGGTCGAGGACTGGTACGGTGACTACCCGGGCGGCACGGTAACGGATCCCCAGGGGCCTGCATCAGGCTCGCGCAGGGTGAATCGGGGCGGTAACTGGATCTATAGCGCCAGGTACTGCCGGGCGTCGGGTCGCGGCTTCAACTCGCCTGGCATCCGCTTCAGCGACCTCGGCTTCCGAGTGCTGAGGACGGAGTAGCGCTTAGCTTTTTGACCCTTGTAACCTAGTCCGAGCAGCAAGATGAGAGGAGAGGCGGCAGGCGGTTGCGCCTGCCCTGATGGGGCGGGAAAGAAATGGAGCACAGGCCCTAGCGGGCTGTGCTCTATGAAGACAGGCCTGGAGGCCTGTCGCTACCTGGGGGCAGGAATGTCTGCCGCTACCTGCCATCTGATATTACGCACGGTTCCGTGTTAACATTCAGCTATGTTCCGGCCACCTAGCCGCACTCCCATGCTGTTCGTCACCGTCTTGCTGTTGGGAATGCAGTGCTGGGGCACATGTGCATACATGAGTGACTGGAGATTGCCGCTGGAGGAAACTCGGAACGAAAATGTGCCTCCCTGTCATTGGCCGCCAGATCAGCAGAATCATCCAAGCGAAGAACGCTGCATTCCCAACACCGTAATGCTTCGGTCGGCCGGTTCCGGCTCGGAACTTGGAAATAAGACCGTTGTGTTCCGTCCTGACAGCCTATTGACCTCGGCCCTTGACTGGAGATCGTTAGCTTCCCGGGCTGGCTGCGCGGCGCGGTTATCCGGGCCGTCCCATTTGTCTTCCCCGCAATCTCACTCCACTGTCCTAAGGATTTAGCCCTCCAGCAGTTCCACGTTGCAATCAGACGTGTACGGGGGAGGGAATCATGTCCAAAGGATATATCCGCTTGCTTGTCGGCCTTGTGCTGACAGTGAACCCGGCGATCGCTCAAGAGCGTCCGAATCCTGGATCAAATCAGACGGGTCAGCACGACGCCATGCCTCATATGGGCATGGCTGAGGTTCATGCCGCAACCAGTTTTCTGCTGATGCAAGGCACGGGAACAAGTCAACAACCCGAAGCATGGCCGATGCCCATGGTGATGAGTCAATTCCGCGGTTGGAGTCTGATGTGGATGGGACAGGGTTTTCTGGCCGCTACACAGCAGAGCGCACCGCGAGGAAAAGACAAAATCTACGCTTTGAACTGGGGCATGTTGGGAGCTGCCAAACCAATCGGTGATGGCAGCCTGATGCTCCGATCCATGCTCAGCCTGGAACCTGCGACGGTCACCGATCGCGTGTACCCCCTGCTATTTCAGACCGGAGAGGCCGCGTTCGGTCGGCCGATCGTCGACGGCCAACACCCCCATGACCTTTTCATGGAACTATCGGTTCAGTACGCCCATCCCGTGGGCGAAACAGCCATGCTCAATGTCTATTACGCCCCAATCGGCGACCCCGCCCTTGGCCCCACAGCGTTTCCTCATCGCGCTTCAGCCATGGAGATGCCTCAGGCGGTTCTCTCCCATCATTGGCAGGACTCCACGCACATAGCCAACAATGTGCTCACTGGTGGAATCAGTCTCGATACAGTGCGGATCGAGGTGTCGGGTTTTCATGGGATGGAGCCGGACGAGGGGCGGTGGAACATTGACTACGGAGCGATGGACTCCTGGTCTGCAAGATTCAGCCTGTTCCCGTCAAGCAACTGGATGGCGCAGGTTTCCGCGGGTCGCCTGAACCAGCCAGAGCAATTCCATGAAAATGATGTGGTTCGTTATACGGCTTCTCTGCACCACATTCTTCCTCGCGGAAATGGAAATTCCTGGGCGACGAGTTTGGTTTGGGGGCGGAACCATGCAAGCTTCTTGCGGGTGAGTCCACGAACGCAGTTCTTGCCGAGACCGTCCTCCCACTTGGAGAAAGGAACTTCGTGACGGGGCGTGTTGAATGGAGTCAACGGGATGAACTCTTTGCGGACGACCATGAGCTAGAAGAGCACCTCGAACACGAGGCGGGATCCCGCGCGTTTGCAGTCACAACGCTTACAGCCGGCTACACCCGTGACGTGATGACTGACGGCTATTTTCAAGTGGGCATCGGGGCAAACATATCAGGGTATTGGATTGAGGACGCCTTGAAGCCATATTACGGTGACCATCCGTGGGGCGTGACGTTCTTCGTGAGGATTCGTTTGCGGGAACGCCCGTGACGATGACCTGTTACTTGAATTACTCGAAGCGATTCGAGAGCAGAGACTTCGACGACGACAAGACGGCCGGACCCATATCGTCGGAATCCGTCACGTTTCCCGGCGGACAGAATCCGGAGCCTTCGATCGGCGGAGGCTTTGTTCTCGAGGACCCAGCAAGCAAGCCGAGGTATCGTCTGCGCCTCCTCCCGACGCTGCTGCGCTAGTCGTCGAGTCCCGGACGGTAGGTACGGATCGCGGACCGCTCGACGCTTTCGCGCGTGTAGGCGACGGGTTTCATCTCGGCGCGAGCGAACATCCTTGCCTGGTCGGCGTGGTGCGGCGAGGTGTCTTTGGAGCTCTGTCCGTAGCCCAGGACGGAATAGGCACGCGGGGGATTGGTGAACTCGACGGCAATCACCCAGCCGTCGCCTCCGGAGACACGACGCTTGCCGTCGGGGTCTGTCCTGAAGTTGAGAACCCGGAAACAGCCCATGCGGCTCCCGCACCCTCCGACGGGCTCATCCACCGCGCCGCGCCGAACCCGGTGAACCTCACCCCAGGCCACGTCCCAGGCGCCGAACTGCCTTGCGGTGGACGCCACTGCATCCGGGAACAGACGGGCCGCAAGCGCAGGATCAGCCAGCCCCCGCGGCGTCGTCATGGGAGCTTCGGGCGTCCAGGGCTCGGCGAAGAACTCTCCATCGTCCTCGTCTTCACCCGCCAGAGCTTGCGTGTAGAGGCGCCACCATTCCGCAAACAGCACAGCGCCGCGACTCTCCGGCGCAACAGTATTGTCCCATTCCTCCAGTAGATCGAGGGCGCGCTCCGAGTCGGGTTCCACGCGAGCCCGGACGGCACGGATGAGATCGTTCTTGATGCGTTCGGCCAGAAGCATGCGGTAGCTGTGCTTGAGCTCGACGACGTCCTCCAGTGAGAAGCGGGGCCGGCCCTCGATCAGCAGAACGGAGTGCTGGCTCCGGAGCCGGAACTCGTTTTCTTCGAAGTAGGCGGGGTAGTCGGCCGGGTCAATCGGCATATGCATATTCGTGAACCACGGCCCGTCATTCTCGTCACGGACGTAGCCTCCTTCGGGATTCAGCAGCTGCGGCAGGGAGTCCCAATCGTGAACCTCGGTCCAGACCTCGTCAGCGCGGCGCGCCGGTATGGCCAGCGAGTCACCCATGGGATGCGGGCGCACCGGAATGACAGCGTTCCAGACATAGAAGACGTTCCCCTCCGCATCGGCGTAGATGAAGTTGGAGCCTGGATGAGCCGCCAGACGCATGGCATCTTTCCATTCTTCCAGGCTGGATGCCTGGATCAGCCTCAGGAACTGCTCGCCGACTCGAAACTCGCCGTCCTGGGGCGTCCGGATCACGTAGACCCGGCCGTGCTTCTGCCGGAGCACCGGTCCCAGGTGCGTCGAAAGGCGCTCGCGCGTCCGCTCGGCCAAGCCGGAGCCGTTCCTGTAGGCGATGGTCACGGACTCCCGGAGGATGGGCATCGAGGTCCCGTCGAACAGGTAGTAGCCGGGTCTTTCGGGGTCCGCCTCCAGAGCGTACACTTCGGTGTTCTGCACCGAGTTGTTGGTAGTGGCAAAGCCCAGTCGCCGGTTGAATCCCCCGATGATTCCCAGCGGGCCTCCGATACGGAAGTCGCCATAGAAGTCGAGGCGGCCCGGGACGACCACATGGACTTCCCAGTAGCCGGCTGTCCAGTTGAGGTGGGGGTTGCGCATCAGGATCGCGGCGTTTGATGTCGTCCGGTCCGGCGCCAGGGCCCAGGCGCTCGATCCCTCTTCCGGCGCTCCCGCGTATCCCCCGTCTGCGGCGCCTCTCCGCTCGGGCTGGCCGGCTGCAATTTCCAGCAGCGGTGCTACCTGCGCCTCGTCAATGCGACGGATCCATCGATTCACCTGGCGGGGACTCGGACGATAGACATAGAGGGCGGTGACGTCATATCCCGTGAAATCGCCTTTCATCCATTCCGGGAACTCCCCGGGATGTTGCTGGATGTATCGGTTGACCCCGGTTGCAAATCCTTCGTAGACGTCACGGGTGTCGGATCCAAGCTCGAAGTAGACCTCTCGGACTTTCCAGTAGTAGGGTCGGTTTTCAAAGTCGGATGCGAGAGCCGAGGCTCCCACATGCCGCGCCAGTTCGCCCCGGGCGCGGAGCATGCCCATGGGAACGCGTCGCCCATAGTCTTCCAGTTGGAGATAGCCGAGCGCGTAGCCCAAAGCTTTGAAGTTTTCGGCGTAAATGTGAGGGACACCATATTCGGTCCGGATGACCTCCACCTGCATGGCCAGCGTTTCCGCAGGAACAGGGCGCAGCGGAGCGTCGGCGCCGAGCCTGGAACGCAGTGCCGCAGTGCAGCCATGAAGTGTCAGAGCGAGAAGGACAGTTGCAGACAGGATTGGACGGAACGGGGGGGGTGCGCTGTCGAGCATCACTCGATTATACCAGCGTGCAATCCGACAGCCGCGAAGAGCAGTCAGCAATCGCCGAGGAAGCCAGACCGCCATCAGATCGAGGTTGGCGCCGTTGGCCGCTCCGGGCGGTAGCTGCAAGTGAAGCGCTCGCTTCTCAAGCTAGTGACTGCCGTGGCACTGAGTGCCTAATTTTGACCTTGACCGACTGGTCGGTCTGAGTTAAGCTGCTATTCTTAATGCAAATGAGTTGCAATTCTACTATTCCGAGGCTTTCTCTGGACGCCGTGTCGCTCCGCTACGGGCCGATCCTGGCTGTGGACAGCGTATCACTGGAGGTGGCCGAAGGGGAGATCTTGTGCCTGCTGGGCCCTTCGGGTTCGGGCAAGTCCACGCTGCTGCGGCTGATTGCCGGGATCGAGCGCCCCGTGTCCGGTCGCGTGCTGCTCGACGGCGTCGAGGTGGCGGGACCGGGGACGTTCGTGGAGCCCGAAGAGCGCCGCGTCGGCATGGTCTTTCAGGACTACGCGCTCTTCCCGCACCTGACCGTGGCGGCCAACGTCGCATTCGGAGTTCGGCGGCAACGCAAGGCGGACGTCGACTCGCGGGTGGCCGCGATGCTCGACCGCGTGGGACTGCGGCATTACGCCGCCAGCTATCCGCACATGTTGTCGGGAGGTGAGCGGCAGCGCGTCGCGCTGGCCCGTGCTCTCATGCCCGGCCCGCGCGTGCTACTCATGGACGAGGCATTTTCCAGCCTCGACAGTCGTTTGCGCGACCGCATCCGTCAGGACACGTTGAAGCTGCTCCGCGAGACCCGCACGACGGCGATCCTGGTCACGCACGATCCGGGCGAGGCGATGTGCCTCGGCGATCGGATCGCGCTGCTGCACGAGGGGCGCCTTGTGGAATGTGCTTCCCCCGAAGACCTGTACGGCAAGCCGGCGACCCTTGCCGCCGCGCGCTTCATCAGCGACGTCAACGAGCTGCGTGGGGTCTGCCGGGACGGTTGCGTCCGGACACCGATTGGCTGCTTTGCCGCGCCGCACTTGGCCGACCATACGGACGTCTGCGTCTGCATCCGCCCACACAGCATCCGGGTCGCGCCGCACGGCGCCGGCATACCCGGCCGAGTGGTCAGCACCTCGTTCCTGGGCGAGGTCAATCACGTGGCCGTGGCGGTGAACGGCCTAGCCGCGCCGCTGACGATCCGCACGCCGGGGCGCACGCGGCTGGCGCCCAACGACACGGTGTATCTCGAAGTCGATCCCGAGCACGTGCTGATCGTGGCTCACGACGAGCACAGTGCCCTAATGCCAATCCCTTCCGAAGGAGTCTGACGATGACCCATAGCCCGTTGAACCGCTTGGCGCGAATGGGCCTGCTGGCCTGCCTGACAGCCCTGGCCGCCGCCCCCGTCGCTGCGCAGGAACTGAATCTCTACACGACACGCGAGCCTGGCCTGATCCAGCCGTTGCTCGACGCTTTTACCGAGCAGAGCGGCGTCACGGTTAACAGCATCTTTGTGCGCGACGGGCTCGCCGAGCGCGTCGCGGCCGAGGGCACGCGGTCGCCGGCCGACGTGTTGATGACGGTCGATCTGGGTAACCTGCTCGACCTGGTGGAACGAGGGCTGACGCAGCCGGTCGAGTCGGCGACGCTGGAAAGCGCGATCCCATCGAACCTGCGCGGGCCGAACGGCGAGTGGTTCACCCTCTCGATGCGCGCGCGCGTCCTCTACGCAGCCAAGGACCTCAACCTCTCTTCGTTCACCTACGAGCAGCTCGACGATCCCCAGTGGCGCGACAAGTTCTGCAGCCGCGCCGGACAGCACCCGTACAACACGGCGCTCTTCGCGGCCTACATTGCCCATCACGGCGAGGCGCAGACCGAGGGCTGGCTGCGCGGGATCACATCGAATCTTGGGCGAACGGCCGCCGGCGGCGACCGCGACGTTGCGCGTGACATCATGGGCGGCATCTGCGAGATCGGAATCGGCAACTCCTACTACGTTGGCCTGATGCGCAGCGGCGCCGGCGGGCCCGATCAGGAACAGTGGGGCGCGGCGATCCAGGTGATCCTGCCGACATTCGAGGGGGGCGGCACGCACGTGAACATCTCGGGGGCGTCGGTCGCGAGGCATGCACCGAACCGCGCCGCCGCCGTACGGTTCCTCGAGTTCCTTGTGTCGAATGAGGCCCAGAAGATTTACGCGGAAGCCAACTTCGAGTACCCGGTCAAGGCAGGCGCTACGGTACACCCGATCATCGAGGCGCTCGGCCCGCTGAAGATCGATCCGCTGCCGCTCCCCGAGATCGTGCGGCACCGCAACACGGCGAGCCGGCTGGTAGACCAGGTTGGGTTTGACGATTGAGACCCGCAGCCCGGGCGCCCCTCGACGCTGGTCGGATGTGAAGCTGTGGGTCGGGACGTCCGGCGTCCTGGCGCTCCTGGTTTTTCTGCCCTTCGTCGCGCTGATGTTCGCCGCGGCCGGGGGGTCTGGAGACCTCTGGCAGCACCTCATGACCTTTGTGCTGCCGGTGGCCGCCCGCGAAACGGTCATCCTGCTGGCGGGCGTGGGGCTGCTCACCGCGGCGATCGGCACGGGCACGGCATGGCTGGTGAGCGCGCATGACTTTCCCGGCCGCAAAGCCTTCGATTGGGCGCTCCTCCTCCCTCTGGCAGTTCCCACCTACATCGTCGCCTACGCTTATCTCGACATCCTGCACCCGGTGGGGCCTGTGCAGACGGCGATCCGCGCACTTCTGGACGTCGAGAGCCCGCGTGACCTGCGACTGCCGGACATCCGCTCGATGGCCGGTTGCATCATCCTGCTCGGCTTCGTGCTCTATCCGTACGTCTACCTGACAACACGGGCGATGTTTTTGATGCAAGCGGCCAATCTGATCGACGTAGCCCGAACGCTCGGCGTCGGGCGGCGCGGCATCTTTCTGCGCGTGGCCCTGCCGCTGGCGCGCCCCGCGCTCGCGGTCGGCCTCAGCCTGGCGCTGATGGAAGCGCTCAACGACATCGGCGCATCGGAATTCCTCGGCGTGCGCACGATGACGGTCTCGATCTATACGACATGGATCACCCGCTCGGACCTGCCCGGGGCGGCGCAGATCGCGTTGGCGATGCTCGCGATCGTCCTCGCGCTCGTGCTGCTAGAGCGGTGGGCGCGGCGGCAGCGCCGCTATGCCAATGACGCGCAGCACCCCCGCCCGCTGACGCGGCACCGGCTGCGCGGCACTTCGGCAGCGCTGGCGCTGGCTGGCTGCACGATCCCGGTGGCGGTGGGTTTTCTGTTCCCGGCGGCGTATCTCGTGGACGCAACGGTGGACCGCATCCGTTTAGCCGGAGTCTCAAGCAGCGTGGTGACCGAGGCGCTCAACACGCTGACCCTCTCGTCAATCGCGGCGGTGCTCACCGTTGCCTGTGGGGTCGCCGTCGTCTATGCCGTTCGCATCGCGCGCTCGCGGCTGCCCGCGGTGCTGGCGCGCGTGGCCTCGCTCGGCTACGCGATACCGGGCACCGTGCTGGCGATCGGCCTGCTGCCGGTCGTCACCAGGATCGACGGCGTGATCGACAACCTCTCATTGCGCTTCCTGGGGATCTCGACCGGGCTGTTGATTCTCGGCTCGGGCGCGGCGCTCATCTACGCCTACCTCGTGCGCTTTCTGGCGATCGCGGCGGGGGGGGTCGAGGCCGGCTTCAGCCGCGTGTCGCCGTCGCTCGACGCTGCGGCGAGCACGCTGGGGGAGACGGCAGGCCGCAGGCTCTGGCGCATCCACCTGCCGATGTCGTACCCAGCGCTTGCCACAGCGGCCATGCTGGTCTTCGTGGACTGCATGAAGGAATTGCCCGCAACGCTGCTGCTGCGGCCCATCGGTGTCGAGACACTTGCCACGCATCTCTACGGCGAGGCGATCCGCGGTACCTACGAGGATGCGGCCGGCGCCGCGCTGCTGATCGTGCTGGCCGGCCTCGTGCCGGTGCTCATCCTCGCCCGTGTCGGCACAAACATTACCGCCCGCTACGTGCCGAACCGGTAGGTCCACGATCCAAACAGCTAAACGACGCCGGCTGCGGGTCAATGCAGGTCCTGTATTCTGCTTCGGCGCGCTTGTAGGGAATCACGTTTGGAGCTATGATTTCGTGTTTGAGCAAACACACGATGGTCAATGCTTCCGGCGTCCGATTGACGTAGTTCAGCATGCGCCCAGTCTTCCACAACGATGCCTGAGCCCAGGGTTTCTAATCGATTGATTCGGCTGACCAAGATGTTTGACTCGCTTTTTTGCTTCCGATCTGTTTCGAGATTGGAAGAGAATCCCGTCCTTGGATTCTCACGTCTCGTCGCCTCCACCATCTTGCTGTCGGCGCTCCTGACCGGAGTCGCCGTGCGCCAGGTCCACGCCCAGGACGACATCTGCGAGCAGGAGAACCCCCCCGCGATCTGCGACTGGGCCGACACCGGGACAGTGGCGGTGTCGACAGACATGTTGACGATCCGGGAGGGGGAAAGCATGAGCTACAGCATGTGGCTCACTCAGCCTCCGCTCGCCGACGGCTGGTGGGTACGGATCCATGTCAACGGAGTGGTGTACACCGACGGCAACTACGACAACAGCGAGGGAATAGGCATTTCTTGGGTGCCGTCCGTCGGCCATCAGTTCAATCAGGGTGACAGCACAACACCATGGCGAACCGTTAGTATCACAGCATTTCAAGACGAAGATGACGAGGATGAGTTTGTGACCATCACCCACGAGGGGTCGGACGAGAACTTCCAATGCCCACCATCCCTGCACGGTGTGGCCCCTGTGAGGGTGCGAGTCATCGACGATGAAGGCGACGGCGTTGTGACCCCACCGGTGGAGCCTCCGGTGGTTGAGCCTCCAGTGGTTGCCTCCGGTGGTTGAGCCTCCAGTGGTTGAACCTCCGGTGGTTGAGCCTCCGGTGGTTGAGCCTCCAGTGGTTGAGCCTCCAGTGGTTGAACCTCCAGTGGTTGAACCTCCAGTGGTTGAACCTCCGGTGGTTGAACCTCCGGTGGTTGAGCCACCGCAGATGGATATCGGTGACGCGCAGGTTTCGGAGGGTGGGCTAGCGACTTTCCCGGTGACGTTGAGCGCGGCGGCGACAGCGACGGTGACGGTGCTCTACGCCACGGTCGACGGCACGGCGACAGCGGCGGATTTGGATTACGAGGCGGCCAGCGGAATGCTGACGTTCGATGTTGGAGACAGCACGGGGCAGGTTGAGGTGCAGACGCTGCAGGACGAGGAGGTGGAGGGGACGGAGACGTTCACAGTGCAGCTGAGCGCGGCCGAAGGCGCCACGATAGCCGACGCCACTGGTGAGGGGCGGATCACGGACGACGAGACGCCGACGACTGGGGTGACGCTGCTGGTGAATCCGATGACGGTGAGCGAAGAAGCGGGCGGAACGCCAGTGATGGTGACGGCGGCGCTGAATGGAGCGGCGCTGTCGGGATCGACGGTGGTGACGGTGGCGGTGGGCCAGACGGGAGACAGCGCGACGGAGGGGACGGACTACGAGACGGTCAATGACCTGACGGTGACGATTCTCGGGGGATCGACGAGTACGACAGAGACATTCACGTTGACGCCGATCGACGACGAGACCGCGGAGGGGGACGAGACAATCTCAGTCACGGGGACGACCAGCGCGCCGGATTTGACGGTGACGCCTACTGCGCTGAGGATCATAGACAATGAGACGGTCCCGCCGCCGCCGCCTCCTCCTCCGGTTGAGCCACCGCAGATGGATATCGGTGACGCGCAGGTTTCGGAGGGTGGGCTAGCGACTTTCCCGGTGACGTTGAGCGCGGCGGCGACAGCGACGGTGACGGTGCTCTACGAGACGATCGACGGGACGGCGACGGCGGGTTTGGATTACGAGGCCGCCAGCGGAATGCTGACGTTCGATGTTGGAGACAGCACGGGGCAGGTTGAGGTGCAGACGCTGCAAGACGAGGAGGTGGAGGGGACGGAGACGTTCACAGTGCAGCTGAGCGCGGCCGAAGGCGCCACGATAGCCGACGCCACTGGTGAGGGGCGGATCACGGACGACGAGACGCCGACGACTGGGGTGACGCTGCTGGTGAATCCGACGATGGTGAGCGAAGAAGCGGGCGAAACGACAGTGACGCTGACGGCGGCGCTGAATGGAGCGGCGCGGTCGGGATCGACGGTGGTGACGGTGGCAGTGGGCCAGATGGGAGACAGCGCGACGGAGGGGACGGACTACGAGACGGTCAATGACCTGACGGTGACGATTCCCGAGGGATCGACGAGTACGACTGAGACATTTACGTTGACGCCGATCGACGACGAGATCACGGAGGGGGACGAGACAATTTCAGTCACGGGGACGACCAGCGCGCCGGGTTTGACGGTGACGCCTACCGCGCTGAGGATCAGAGACAATGAGACGTCCCCGCCCGCCCGGGTCCACAAAAAGCCGGACGGTGTGGTTCGGTTCCAGCAGCTACCACGTGCGGGAGGGAATGAAGGTGGAGGTGACGGTGCACCTGAGTCTGGAGAGTATCGGGCGGTTGCTGATCCCGCTGACGGTGAAGAACGGACTTGGTACCAGTGTTCAGGACCATGTTGGAGTGCCCGGGAGCGTCGTGTTCGAGCCGGGCGAGACGGTGGCGAAGTTCATCTTCAAGGCTATGCCCGACGATCTGGACGAGGAAACTGAGAGGGTAACGCTGGGCTTCGGGACGTTGCCGCCCAGTGTGAATGTTGGGTTTCCAGCCACCGCCGAGGTGAGCATCGCAGACGAGAGGCGCGGAGTGAAGATAACCCCGATCGCGCTGGAGGTCATGGAGGGAGGCCGCGAGACCTACACGGTAGTACTGAAGTCGGAGCCGACTGGAACGGTAACGGTGAGGGTAGGAGGCGCGGCAGGAGACGTGACGGTAGCGCCGGAGTCGCTGCTGTTCACGCCATCGAACTGGTCGATGGCACAGACGGTGACGGTGACGGCGGCGGAAGACGAAGACGAGCTGGAGGACGAGCCGGTGAAGCTGACGCACACGGTCAGCGGCGGAGGTTACGCGGGGGTGATGGCGCCGGACGTGACGGTGACGGTCCTCGAGAACGATCTTCCGGCGCTGTCGATCGAGGATGCGGAAGCCACGGAGGGCGACGGCGAAATTTCCTTTGCCGTGACGATGGATCGTCCGAGCAGCCGAACAGTCCGGGTGGAGTGGGCGACGGCGGACGGAACGGCGACGGCGGACGAGGACTATACAGGACGAAGAGGCCAGTTGGAATTCGCTCCCGGAGAGACTCGGCAGGAGGCGAAGGTGCCGGTGCTGGACGACAGCGTGCTCGAACCGAACGAGACCTTCACCGTGGCGCTGTCGAACCCGCAGGGAGTGACCTTGGAGCGGGCCGAGGCGACCGGCGTGATCCAGGACAACGACTTTCCGGTGATCAGCATTTCCGCCGGCTCCGGTTCGGTGGAGGAAGGGGAGGATGTTCGGTTCGCTCTGGTTCGGTCGGGGGATTTCAATGTGCAACTGAGCGTAACGCTACGGGTGAGTGCGACGGGAGCATTTCTTTCGGTAACACCGCCGACTACGGTGAGCTTTGAGCCTGGGGAAGTGAGGGTGGTGCTGAAGATCGGAACCACAGACGATGATCGGGACGAGCCGGACGGCACGTTGGAGGCGGTTCTGGTCGAGAGCGATGATTACGATATCGAGGGTCCCGGCAGAGCCGTGGTCACGGTGACGGACAACGACCACATACCAAGCATCGGGATCGAAGGGGCGCGGGCGTTGGAGAGCGCGGGGGAGATCGTCTTCCCGGTCACGCTGGGAGCGGCCAGCGATCGAGTGGTGACGGTGGAGTGGTCGACCTCCGAAGCAACGGCGCGACAAGACGAGGACTACAGGGGGGAGCAAGGAGTCGTGACCTTTCCTCCAGGGGGAACCGCCCAGACGATCCGGGTGGCTCTGCTGGACGACATGCTCTTGGAAGAGGACGAAACCTTTACGCTGACGCTCGCAAGCGCCGTGAACGGGACGTTGGATGGGGGTACGGCGACAGGAGTGATCGGAGACGACGAAAGCACCGTGTTCAAGGCCTGGCTCACCCGCTTCGGGCGGACGGTTGCAGGTCAGGTGGTGGACACGGTCAGCGAACGGCTCACAGGAGTATCTCGCCGGTCGTCTCAAGTGACGATCGCGGGACAGCAGCTGCAGTCGGCATTCAAAAGCGAGGCGGATGATCCTCTCGGAAATTGGCAACTCCCATTCGGAAACCAACGGCTGATGCCAGTCGGGGGGCTGGGAGCACCGGGCCCGTTGAGCCGGGCCGGAGAATCTCTCGGTCTTTACAGGGATCCCTTGGAAGGCAGCCTATTCGGGACGCAGCGTCTGAGCGGACGTAATCTTCTGGCCACGAGTTCGTTTCACCTGTCGTCGCAGGACGAAAACGGTTCCGGGAATCGTCAGGGAGCGGGATGGGCGGCCTGGGGCCGCGGGGTGGCGACGCAGTTTTCCGGCAGGGAAACGGACCTGTCGCTGGACGGCGGGGTGGTCACCGGCTTGGTTGGAGTCGATTATGAGCGGGGACCGATGTTGGCCGGTATGGCGGTGTCGCGCAGTAACGGAGACGGGGACTTTTTCGCGGGCAGGGGCCAGCGGCTCCAGTCGCAGGGTGCGGAGTTGTCAAGTTCTGTGACCAGCGTGTACCCCTATGTTCGGGCGGACCTGAGAGAGCAACTGTTTGTTTGGGGTCTGTACGGACAGGGATGGGGTGAGATGACAGCGAGCGGGGAAGCAGGCGTTGCCCGGCACGATATCAGGATGAGGATGGGGGCGGTCGGGGCGCGCGGGTTGTTGCTGCAGCCGGAACAAGCGAAAGGGTTCGAGCTGGCGATGAAATCAGACACGTTCCTGGTCGGGATGGGCACGGAATCGGACGCCGGCCCCCGGGTCACGGACGCGGATGCGAGTCGAGTCCGGCTTCTCCTGGAAGGGTCTCGTGACGGACTGGCGGTCTGGGGCGGCGAATTGGAGAGTTCAGTGGAGTTTGGGATCCGCCGAGACGCAGGAGCCGCAGAGACCGGCATGGGCCTGGAGCTGGGCGGCAGCCTGCGCTATGTCAATCCGGATCGGGGTCTGGCGGTTTCCGTGACCGCACGGCGGCTGATGGCGCACCAGGACGACGACTACCGGGAATGGGGGGTGGGCGGCACAGTCGAGTACGACCCGGGGACTGCAGGACGGGGCCTCTCCGTGCGGATGGTCTCGTCCTGGGGGACGGCGGCGAGCGGGACAAACCGTCTCTGGTCCCAGTCGCCATCGGCGGGTTTCCCCAGCAATGGCTACGCCAGCTTCGACGCACCCTTGAGCGCGGAAATGGACTACCGGATACTGGCGTTCGGCGGTCGGCTGCAGATGGCCCCTTACGCCGATGTATCGCTGGGAGGCGCCGGCTCCAGAGCCCATCCCTATCTCCTGGGATGGCGCCTGCAGTTCGGGCCCAACATCCGCCTGCAATTCGATGTGGGTCTCGGCGATGGTTCCTACAGCCCACTCTCGCAGCACGGACTCATGGGGCCCGGCTCCATGCCCGGCAGCTGGTAGGAGGCAAGCAACCAATCCCAAATCGCGAATTGAGAAGCTGGAGTGTGGCACTTGATTCACGAAAAGCAGCGAAGCATTGTGGACTCCGGAATCCGTTGGTCCGTGTCTTCAGAGTCGGGCGGAGTCGCGGGTCAGATTCGCTCGTCGGGTCAGGCGCCGGGCATGGCGCGGCGGAGGTACTGCAACATCAAATAATCCACCAGGCGCGGAAAGAGCGTGTAAAACCAGACAAACAGCCAGTTGCTAGCGGGGACGACGATCTCGCGGCTGCCGCGCAAGGATGCGCGCAGGACAGCGCGCGCAACACGCTCGGCAGAAATCCCGTTCATCGGAAACAGGCGGAATCGGGGGTCGCGAAGGGCATTGCTGCCAAACGGAGTTGCAATCCGGCCGGGGCAGACGGAGATGACTTGAATGCCGTCGTCGGCCAGCTCCATGCGCAAACTGGCGGAGAGCGCGTTCAAGGCAAACTTGGTGGCGCAATAGACTCCCATCCACGGAATCGCGATCTTGCCGGCGACGGAAGAAATGTTGATGATCTGTCCGCCCCCCTGCTTGCGCATGTGCGGCACGGCGCTCTGGATGGCGTAGAGAGGCCCGAGCCAGTTGGTGGCCACGCCGGTTTCAAACCACTCGGGAGGCATGCCGGCAACGGGCGCGTAGACGCCGACGCCGGCGTTGTTGACGAGAATGTCGAGACGGCCGAAACGCTCGACGGCGGCTTCGACCATGCGCCGAATCTGATCAGGATCGGTCATATCGGCAGGGATTGCAAACGCATTCGGGCCGAGCGAGGAAGCGAGAGAGTTGAGCTTGTCGGCGGACCGCGCGGCGAGCGCGAGACGGGCGCCTTCCTGGGCAAACAGGCGAGCAATGGCAGCCCCGATGCCGCTCGATGCGCCGGTGATGAGAACGACTTTATCGGCGAGTTTGGGCATTAGGCAGTTGCGAAAATCAAGAGATTGCTTATTTTCAGATGTCCTTCCCCGGGCTTAGGGGCTTTCGGATTCCGTTGCCCCGCTCCTTCCGAGTTGCGGCCCGGATACAAGCCACCGCTCGCTCGGATTCCAGCGCCAGACGAGTATAATAACCCCATGGATGAGTTACTGGTTCCGCTTTTTCCGCTGCAGGCGGTCCTGTTCCCGCGCACGAACCTGCCACTGCACATCTTCGAGGAACGATACAAAGAGATGATCGGGGAGTGCCTGGAAAAGCAGAAGGAGTTCGGAGTGGTGCTGGCGCAGGAGAACGCGATGGAAAACGTCGGGTGCATGGCCCGGATCACGGAAGTCGTGCGGAAGTACGACGACGGTCGAATGGACATTGTGGTCCAGGGACAACGGCGGTTCGAGATCATGTTCCTTGACCGGAACAAGGCGTACCTGCGCGGAGCTCCTCAGTTGTTCGAGGAGGAGTCGGACGGTGTTCCTGCCGACGACGAGCGGCGGAAACAAGCCATGGAAATCTATGGGGAGGTCGTGAAACTGCTGGAGGCCGAAGTGGAGGAGCCGCCCGACGCCCAGGACAGCCAACTCTCCTACCAGATCATGGCGCGGCTACCGGCGGACTTGAACTTCAAGCAGACGATCCTGAAGAGCCGCTCGGAGAGCGAGCGGCTGAATGACGTGATTACGTTCCTGGGGAAAGCCTCGCACCGGCTGGCGGTCACGCTGCGGACGCGCCGGAAGGCGGGCGGAAACGGGAAGCGGCATTAAGAGCAGCGACATGTGATCCGTGACAAGTGGCCAGCAGGCGGGTGTTTGGGACGGATGCTATAATGAACCCGCATTCGCAGAAAGCTTACCCATGAAATCAAAGCCCAGGACATTAGGGGAACTGCGGCGCAGTCCTCATTCGGAAGAACGGCTGAAGTGCCGGTCGGTGAAAGATGAATTGCGGGAGAACCTGATCCGGCGTCTGGGAAGCGGCAAGCCGCTGTTCGAGGGGATCATCGGGTTCGACGACACGGTGCTGCCGCAGGTGGTGAATGCGGTGCTGTCGCGGCATAACTTCATTCTGCTGGGGCTGCGCGGGCAGGCCAAGACACGGCTTCTGCGGGCGCTGACGGAATTGCTGGACGAGGAACTGCCGGTAATCGCGGGGTGCGAGATCAACGACAACCCGTACGCGCCGATCTGCCGGGGGTGCCGGCTGCTGATGGAAGAAAAAGGAGACCAGACGCCGGTAGCGTTTCTGTTGCGCGAGTTCCGGTACGTCGAAAAACTGGCGACGCCGGACGTGACGATCGCGGACATGATCGGGGATATCGACCCGATCAAGGCAGCGCGGGGCGGACATCAGCTCTCCGACGAACTGACGATCCATTTCGGGCTCTTGCCGCGTGCCAACCGCGGCATCTTTGCCATCAACGAGCTGCCAGACCTTGCGGGAAAGATTCAGGTCGGGCTCTTCAACATCATGCAGGAAGGCGACGTGCAGATCAAAGGCTACCCAGTGCGGCTGCCGCTGGATGTGGCGCTGGTGTTTACGGCGAACCCGGAGGACTACACGGCACGCGGGAAGATCATCACGCCGCTGAAGGACCGAGTCGGGTCGGAAATCCGGACGCACTATCCGGCGACGAGCGACGAGGCGATCACGATTACGCAGCAGGAAGCGTGGCTGGAACGCGGCGGCGGGCGCGTGGTGAACGTGCCGCAGTTCATCCACGAGATCGTGGAGGAGATTGCGTTTCTGGCGCGGGCGGACAAGAAAGTGGACAAACGCTCCGGGGTGAGCCAGCGGATGCCCATTACGTGCATGGAAAACGTGGTGTCAAACGCCGAGCGGCGCGCCATTGCGGGCCGGGAAGAAGCAGTGGTGCCACGGATCGCCGATATCTATGCCGCGTTGCCGGCGCTGACGGGAAAGTTCGAGCTGGAGTACGAAGGGGAGCTGAAAGGGGCTGACCACGTTGCGAAAGAACTGATCCGCGGGGCCATCGGGAAGGTTTTCCTGAAACACTTCGAGGGCCTGGACCTGCAGCCTGTGGTGCAATGGTTCGAGCTGGGCGGGTCGCTGAAGATCGGGGAAAACTCTTCGTCGGCGGAAACGCTGGCAGGACTGAAAAAGATCCAAGGGCTGCTCGACAAGACCAGGGCGCTGGGAGTTCGGGCGAAGGGCTCGCCGGCGCTGGCGGCTTCGGCAGGGGAGTTCATCCTCGAAGGGCTCTACGCACACCGGCGGATCGGGAGGAGCGAAGAGCGCGGCTTTATGATCGAAGAGCGCAAACAGCCACCGTCGATGAAAGATGAGTACCGGACGCCGCACAAGAGGCCGTATAACTAGCAGGAGTCAGAGCCAGGAGGAAGAGCAGGAGCAGATCCCTCGCTCCGCGAGGGATGACACGCCTGGCTTTGTAGCCGCCGCCTTGCCGTCGCAGCTCGGATAACAGCATGAAATACATTCGCTACAAGAAGTACGAGGGCGAAGACTGGGACTCCCTCGACATGCAGGAACTGCTGGACCGGCTGGCCGACTTCCTGCTGCAAAGCGGGTTCAACTCGGACTACTACCAGTTCTCGGACGGCGAGCGGACGATGGAGTCGCTGCGACAGGCGGTTTTGGACGCGTTGGAGGACGGGAGCTTGTTCTCCGACGAGCGGCTGCAGGAGATGCAGGAGAAGCTGGAGAACATGACGCCGGAGCAGCGCGAGCAGCTCGCCGACCAATTGATCGAGCGAATGGAACAGGAGGGCTATGTCTCGATCACCGATGCGCCGGAGCAGTCCGAGATGCAGCAGCAGAGGGAGCGCGGGGCTTCGAGGCCGGGCGGGCCGGAGACGCACGCGAAGTTCGAGCTGACGGACAAGAGCCTCGACTTTCTGGGATTCAAGACGCTCAAGGACCTGCTCGGGTCGCTCGGCAAAGCAAGTTTCGGAAGGCACGATACGCGCGACCTGGCAACGGGCGTGGAGGCGAGCGGGGCGTCGAAGAAATACGAGTTCGGCGATACGCTGAATCTTGACATCAGCGCGACACTGTTCCGCGCGGTGAAGCGCGAGGGGTTGAAGGTTCCGATTGAGATTGACTACGCTGACCTGCAGGTGCACCAGTCGGAGTACCAAAGCTCGTGCGCGACGGTGCTGATGCTCGATTGCAGCCACAGCATGATCCTGTACGGCGAAGACCGGTTCACGCCGGCCAAACGCGTGGCGCTGGCGCTGTCCCACCTGATCCGCACGCAGTACCCGGGCGACTCACTGCGCCTGATCCTGTTCCACGATTCGGCGGAGGAAGTGCCGTTGAGCGAGTTGGCGCGCGTGATGGTGGGGCCGTACTACACGAATACGCGCGAAGGGCTGCGGCTGGCGCGGCGCATCCTGGAACGGCAGCGCAAGGACATGCGGCAAATCATCATGATCACCGACGGCAAGCCCTCGGCGCTGACGCTCGAAGACGGGCGGATTTATCGGAACGCCTTCGGGCTCGACCCGCTGGTCGTGGGCCAGACGCTCGAAGAGGTTTCGAAATGTAAACGGGCGGGGATTCTGATCAATACCTTCATGCTGGCGAGCGACTATGGGCTCGTGAACTTCGTGCACAAGGTCACCGAGTTATGCCGCGGTAAAGCCTACTTCACTACGCCCTACACCCTGGGGCAGTATCTGCTGATGGATTACATGAATCGGAAGACGAAGACGATTCATTAGTTCAGTCAGCAGTTTCTTTCTTCCAACAAGTCTTTCTTATGCTTGGGCGGTTTGCGGCGCTTGTCGGGGATGACGCGCGTGGGAGGGGGCGTGCCCTGCAGCTCGCGGGCCTGGCGGCGGGCTTCTGTCGCGGCGCGGAAGGGTTTCTTGGCAGAGGATTTCTTGCGGGAGCGTGTGCGGGCCATGGCCTACTTCAACGGTACGGCAGGAAGGCGCTTTAGCGTACGATTGGCTGGGTCCACAGTGATTCCTACTGATTCAAGCGCGGTGAATCCGAGCAGAGGCTCGGCATCGTCGGGAGCAAAGATCACGCGGCTCGCCGTAGTCTCGCCCATGAATTCGATCTGGGCGATGCCGAAGTTGTATTCCTGGACAGTGCCATCGGCGAGTTCATAGGCCATTTTGCCTTTCGGTTCGACACCAATTTTCTTCAAAGCGGAGGCGGGAACCAACGAATCGGTCGCACCTGTGTCCACCAGGAAATCCGCCTCGTAGACAGCGTTTGGAGCGCTGAGGTTCTTCAAGGCGACCGTTATGTGCATAAGTCCCATACCGGATACCCACAGCATCTGGCGGAAGCGTATGGGAATCGAACCCATCGCCCCCCTCAAAAGAGAAGGACCACCGGCTTTGAAGGCCGGGCCAGTCACCAGACCAGTTTCGCTTCCATCGGGATTATAGCACGCGGGTCGGAAGCCACCGCCACGGCGAGACTTGTTGGTAGAATGGTGCGCGAAGAGTGATTTTGCATGCAGGAAGAGTAAAGGAAGAGCAGATGCTTTGCCGGGAACGACATGCATATGTCGTTTCTTTCCTCAAGATGACACGTAAATTTCAGGAGGAATACGATGAACCGGAGAAGTTTTTTCCAATCAATGGCGGTGGCCGGAGCCGTGGCGAGCGTAGCGCAAGAGGGAAAGAGCCAGCAGATCGAGGGCGGACCCTCGGGTCGGTGGCCGGACTGGCCGTTCGAGGAGATTCGGATCCCGTACCGGGAGCGGGCAGGGAGGATTCGGTGGCCGAATGGCGGGCCGCTGTGCGTACATGCTTACGTGACGGCGGAGTGGAACGCGAACCGTCCGCTGGCAGCCGCGAATGCGCGCTACCGACGCGATCTGTCGCATGAATCGGAGCACGACCAGTACACCTTTACGGTCGGGGTGTGGCGGGCAGTGAAGCTGCTCGACGAGTTCGACATCAAGGCTTCGATCTTTCCAAGCTCGGGAATGCTAGAAGCCTACGGGGACCTGTTTCGGGAATTGCAGTCGAAGGGGCACGAGATTGTGGCGCGGAGCTTCGATCAGGGCGTGCCGCCGCCTCATCTCTCGCCCGACGCAGAGCGGGCCGACATCGTTCGTGCTGCGGCGCTGGTGGAACGCGTGACGGGGGAGAAAGCGGTGGGATGGATCAGCCCCGGAGCGAAATGCTCGGACAAGACGCCGGAGTATCTGGCAGATGCAGGCTACAAATGGTTCGGGGATTTGAAGGGAGACGACCTGCCGTACGGCATCCGAACGGCGAACGGCAAGAAGATCGTGGTGATTCCACACCGCACGATGACGAGCAATGACTATGCGATGTTCCCGGAGACCGGGAGCCTGAAAGGATTCCGCAGTGGGCGGGACGCGCTGGAGTTTGTGAAGGACCTGTTCGATTCCTATTACGCGCTGGGACAGCAAGAGTATCCGGGCTCGCTCACGTACGGGATTCATCCGATGCGCTCGTGCATCCCGGACCGCATCGCGGTGCATCAGCGCGCGTTGGAATACATGAAGACGTTCCAGGACGTGTGGTGGGCGCGCTACGTGGACATGGCGGACCACTGGATGGCGAATTATATGAACGTGTAGCAGCGGTGCGGCGGGGAGACACGAAGAGTCAAGAGGCGGACGGCCGGGGCAGGCTCGAGATGAGAGGTTTGGAATGAAACAAGCACAGCCAGGTGACGAAGTCGAAGCCAGCTTGATCCAGAGGGAGGGCGGCGCGGCGGAACCGGCGAGAGAAGGCGAGGTTTCTCGGCCCGCCTCGGGTCTGCGCACGGCGCTGCTGATCCTGATCCTGGCCGCAGGGGTTGCGTTGGGGCGGTATCTTGGCATCGGAGAGCAAGTGATGGCGCTGCGGAGCTGGATCGGGGAACTGGGTAGCCTGGGGCCGGTGGTGTACGCTGCGATCTATGCGGGGGCGGTGGTGGTGGCGGTCCCGGGCTCGGTGTTGAGTGTCGGGGCCGGAACCCTCTTCGGGGCGGGAGTTGGGATCGTGCTGGTAAGCATCGGCGCAACGCTCGGCGCGAGCCTGGCATTTCTGGCGGCGAGGTACGTGGCACGGGATGCCGTCGTGAAACGCTTCTCGCACAAAAAAGCATTTCAGCGACTGGACCGGATGACCGAAGAGCGAGGCGCGGTGATCGTGGCGCTGACGCGGTTGATTCCGCTGTTCCCGTTCAATCTGCTCAACTACGGATTCGGGCTGACGCGCGTCCGGTTCGGGACGTACGTCTTCTGGTCGTGGCTGTGCATGTCGCCGGGCATCGTGGTGTACGTGGCCGGAACCGACACCGTAGTGCAGTTCCTGATGGGGGGGGAGGTTCCGGGAGTAGCGCTGGGCTTGCTGGGAATCGGAGTGGTGGTGCTGGCAGTGCTGGTACGGGTGGCGCGGAGGAAGCTGAAGGGCGCGGAGTAGGGAAGAGAAGATCTCTCGTCGCTTCGCTCCTCGGGATGACACGGGGGTTGAGTAAGCAAGATGCCAGGAAGCATCTCGATTATTGTTCCGGCGCTGAATGAAGCGAAGTCGGTCGGGCAGACGCTGGATTCGGTTCGGGGGCCGGCGTACGAAGAAACGGTCGAATTGATCGTGGTGGACGGCGGGAGCGAAGATAAGACCCAACTGATCGCGCGGGCGGGTGGAGCGACCGTCGTGAAGGCGGCGCGCGGACGGGCGAGCCAAATGAATGCCGGGGCGCGAATCGCGCGGGGCGAAACGTTGCTGTTCCTCCATGCCGATACCCGGCTGCGGCGCGGGTTCGTCGAAGAGGTGCACCGGACGCTCGATCTGCCCGGTGTTGCAGCGGGAGCTTTTTCACTACGGATTGACAGCAGGGGCAGTTGGCTGCGTTGGGTCGAGCGCGCGGCGAACTGGCGTTCGCGAATGCTGCAGTTACCGTACGGGGATCAGGGATTCTTCTTGAAGGCGGCCCTGTTTCGCAGTCTGGGCGGGTTTCCAGAATTGCCGCTGATGGAGGACTTCGAAATGGCACGCCGGGCGAGGAGACACGGACGGATTGCCATTTCTCCCTTGGAGGCGGTGACTTCAGCGCGGCGCTGGGAGCGTGTGGGGGTGGTACGCGCGACGCTGCTCAATCAGCTGTTTCTGCTGGCGTACTTGCTGGGGATGCCGCCGCGGCGGATGGCGGAGTGGTACTACGAGAAATCCAAACCCTAAACCCTAAATCTTAAACAAGTTCCGATCTCGGATGCCGGAACACCCAGCAGAATGAGGGGGGTTATTCGGGCCTTGATCCGAATAGCAAGCCCAGGACTGCGGGTAAACGCTCGGCGGGCGGGCGGCCTTCATGCGGCGATCGGCTCTGCAGGCGATCAGAACAGGAGGTAGCAGGTGACGGAGCCGACCACGGTCATGGAAAGACCCCAGGCGAGCAGGCGGTTGAAGAGTGGGCGGATGTCCTCGGTGGAGGAGACGCCGGCGAGGCATAGGGCTCCGGTGGTCGAGAGCGGCGAGACGTCGACGAGATGCGCGCCGACGTTCATGGAAGAGGCGATGGCGAAGGCGTCGCCGCCGCCGAGAGTGTCAATGAGGCCCGGGATGGTGGGCAGAAATGCGGGCAGGACGACGGCAGAGGTGCTGCTATAAACCGAGATCAGGCCAGTGATGAAGGCGGACACGAGGGTGGCGGTGCCGACGGACGTGAGGCTGGCTAGCAACGAGACAAACAGATCGAGGCCTTGGGTCTTGCTGAGCAGCGAGATGAGAACGGTGACGCCGGAGACCATCATGATTACCGCCCAGGGCATGCGCCGGACAGATTCCTGATGGTCGGCAGCGCGGAAGAGTGCGAGCAGAACGGCGCAGGCGAACGCGCCCATGCCCACGTCGGCTTGGAAGAAGATCACGGCGATGATGAGCGAGAGAATCACGGCTACAGTGATCCAGTGGCGGGTATCGAAGGGCTCCGGGAGGTCGGCAGCCGGGATTCCGCCTGGTGCAGTGTCCGGGCTGCGATCGGCATGTAGAAACAGTTTCCAGCCGCCCAAAACGAAATAGCCGGTAAAGGCAATGACGGAATGGGCGAGCGCATTGTTCAAGTAGGTTGCCAATACGCGGTCGGGCATTCCGATGCCGGGCATGATGTCGTTGACGATGATGCCGGTGGGGGCAATGGGCGAGAGCGCGCCGGCGCTGGCACCGTTGCCGACCATGATAGCCATCAGGAACAGCGGAATGCCGGCGCGGGCGGCGGCCGCCATAGCCATGGGAGCGAGCAACGCGGCGGTGGCGATGTTGCCCGGGCCGACTGAAGCCAGAGTGGCCCCCAGCGCGAAAAACATGATGGGAACAAAGCCGCGGTGGCCCCGGCAGAGACGCACGGCGTGCTTGGCCACACGTTCGAGCGTGCCGTTGACGTGGGCCTGGGAGAACAACAACGTGACGCCGGCGAGGGTCAGAAAAAGCCGAACGGGAAAGCCGGATGTCACCTCGGCGAGGCTCATTCCACCGAGGTAGACGCCGATGATCCAGGCGAAAGCGATCGAGAGCAAGCCGACGTTCAACCGAGTGAAGCAGCTTACCAGGATCGCAACAACGAGCGCGCCGACCGATATCGAAGCAAGATCCATCCGGGAGATTCTACAGTAGTGGATAGTGAATAGTGAATAGTTGCCAGAAAATAGTAACGACCACCCCTGGACTCCGCTTGAGACAGGGCGTCCCGAATCAGCGGCGGGGAGCGGAGGAGGATTCGGAGAGATTGGCAACCATATGAATGAGGTCGTACTTGGTCAGGATCTCATACTGCCCCTTGGCCAACTCGACCAGGACGGCAGAGCTTTCGCGGGTGATCACATAGGTGAGACGGTCCATCGAAGCCTCCGGGCTGAGGACGGGCAGGGGGTCCTTCATGCATTCGCGCAGGACGAGCTCCTTCAGGTCGGCGCCGCGGAGGGCGAGATTGAGAATCTCATCCTCACGGACGGTACCGATGCAGGCGCGGTTCTCGAAGACGGGCAACTGCGAAATCTCGTGGTCCTGCATCAAGCGCAGGGCGTGGTGGGAGGTGTCGCCGGCGGAGGCGGTGATCAAGCGGTTCTCGGGGTAGTGACGACGTTTGAGGCGCACGACCTCCTCGGCTGTAACGTGCAGCTCCGACTCCGAATACTGGTGGCGGCGCATCCAGTCGTCGTTGAAAATCTTACTCAGGTAGCGGCTGCCGCCGTCGGGTATGAAGGCGACGACCATCTGGCCAGGCGTCAAGGAGGCTGCGACACGGAGCGCTGCGCAGACGGCGCCACCGGTGGAGCCGCCGGTAAAGATGCCTTCCAGGCGGGCAAGCTTGCGGGTCCAGACAAAGCACTCGCGGTCGGTGATCTGCAGGACGTCGTCGAGGATGGAAAGATCCATGGTGGTGGGGAAGAAGTCTTCGCCAATGCCTTCGACCACGTAGGGTTCTGCCTTGCCGACGACGCCATTCTTGAAGAAATCATAGTAGAGCGATCCGATGGGGTCGACCCCGATGACTTTGACGTTCGGATTCTGCTCTTTCAAATAACGGCCGACGCCGGTCAAGGTTCCGCCGGTGCCCATGCCGGCGACAAAGTGCGTGATTTTGCCTTCGGAATCCTCCCATAGCTCCGGGCCGGTGGTTTCGTAATGTGCCTTGGGATTCATCGGGTTGCCGTACTGGTTGGAGTAGTAGCAGTTGGGAATCTCCTCGGAGAGTTTCCGGGCAACGGAGTAATAGCTGCGGGGGTCGTCGGGCTCGATGGAGGTGGGGCAAACAATGACTTCGGCGCCGAGTGCGCGGAGTGCGTCCATCTTCTCCTGGGACTGCTTGTCGTTGATGGTAAAGATGATCTTGTAGCCCTTGACCGCAGCGACGAGAGCCAGTCCCATGCCGGTGTTGCCGGAGGTGGCTTCGACGATGGTGCCGCCCGGCTTGAGCAGACCGCGTCGTTCGGCGTCCTTGATCATGCGGATGGCGATGCGGTCCTTGACGCTGCCGCCGGGGTTCAGGTGGTCGGCCTTGACGTAGACGGATGCCGGGACGCCCTCGGCGATGCGATGGAGCCGAATCAGCGGTGTGCGACCGACCGCTTCCAGGATGTTGTCACAGCGCATGAACGCTCCCTTCTATCGCAAAGCCTGATTGTACCCACGCTGCTGACTGCAGAAAAGAAATCTTCGCCCCGGCGGGGGCCCGGCAGGTGTCGCGGAGCATGCGTATTCGCAGAAGCGGCACGAGAGCGCTCTTCGTTGTGAAAAGGCAAAGAACGCGAGGACCAGGGACGCCAGTTCGAACGGCGCGGGGCCGCGATGCTCGAGCAGGGGTTCTGTGTGTCAGCGGATGCCACCGACCACGGGGCGCTACTGGCGGCGGAAGTAGCGATAGTTTGCCCGTTCTGCAATGGCCATTGCGGCAGCAGCAACGGCGTTTGCCGGGAGTTCGAGGGCGCGGGCCGCATTCCGATCGGGGTGAAAACCGCTCAGTGAATGGTACACCGATGGTACGCGATGCCTTTCGAGTTTGTAACTTACTGATAATACGTACTGAGAGCTGGTGCTGGAGGGGGGAGTCGAACCCCCATGCCCACGAGGGGCGCCAGATTTTGAGTCTGGTGCGTCTGCCAGTTCCGCCACTCCAGCCCGTAAGTCCTTTTGCGGGGAGGCAAGGAACACCGATTCTAGCAGACACAATTCCACCGCACAACACTACCCCCAGACTGGAATGGCTCCCTGATCCGATGCCATTGGCGAGCGGGAGACCTGGCGACCTGAGGGCAGAACGCACTACTGGTTGACGGCGTGCTCGGTGCGCTCCCGCTCTCGGTGGAAGTGTGCGCGGTCGTCGTACTTCCCGAAGATCATCTTGCCAGCAGTGGTCTGCAAGACGCTGGTGACGGCGATGTCGATGGTCTTGGAAATCATCTTCCTGGCGTTGTCCACGACCACCATCGTTCCGTCGTCCAGATACGCAACGCCCTGATTGAACTCCTTGCCTTCCTTGAGAATGAAGACGCGCATGATCTCGCCGGGGAGCACGATGGGCTTGAGCGAATTCGCCAGCTCATTGATGTTGAGCACCTCGATCCCCTTTAGCTGGGCGACCTTGTTGAGGTTGAAGTCGTTGGTGACGATCTTCCCCTCATACGTCTTGGAGAGTTCGATCAGCTTCATGTCCACTTCCCGGATCTGCGGGAAGTCGTCGTCCACGATTCGCACGTCGAGCGAGGCCATCTTCTGGATCTTCTGCAGGATGTCGAGCCCCCGGCGCCCCCGGTTGCGCTTGAGCGGGTCGGGAGAGTCCGCCACTTGCTGCAATTCGCGCAGAACAAACTGCGGGATGACCAGCACACCGTCCAGGAAGCCGGTGGCGCAGATGTCGGCGATGCGTCCGTCAATGATGACGCTGGTGTCCAGAATCTTGTAGGAGCGGTTGCTCTGCTTTTCGGAACCGAACAGGCCGCCGAGCGCCGCCAGATTCAACATGTCGCCCTTTGCCGCTCCGACGAGGAGGCCGATATAGGTCATCCAGAGCATGACCAGAATCTGCAGGAACGAGAGTGTGTTCCTCGGAAACACCGATTGCCCCAACACCAGGCTCATCATATAGGCGCCGATGATCCCCAAAATGGACCCAACCGCCGCGCCGATCAATCGCTTTAAGCTGGCGCGACTCAGGCGGTATTCAAACAGCAGAATTGCAGTTCCGATTCCGAGTCCGACCAACCCCGCCAGCCTGGGTTCCAGCCCGAACGGTTCGAGATAGTACGAAACCAATGCGAAGACGAGTAAGAAAGTTCCCCGTACAACCAACAAATCGAACACAAAAAGTCACCCCCTTCCTCATGTTCCTTGGTTGCAGACCAGACGATTCGGGATAACTCCGCGCAGAAACCAGATGATGATCCGAATCCGCCCGGCATTGACAACGCTCGATGCGGGCTGCCCAGCCTGCATCGAGGAAAAATCCCCTGCCACAGACCCGCTTGACCTGCGTCACTATTACTAGACGAGCGAGCCGTGCTATCGAAAGTGTAGCACGAAACAACGCAATTCTGAACTTCAAGGAAAGGGGTTGAAGGAAGACGTATGAAACGAACGTGCCGGAGCAAACCGCGTCAACGCAGGTAGCGGCGTGGGACGCGTTTTCCGATGCTGCTCAGGATTTCGTGGGGGATGGTGCCGGTCCTCTCGGCGATGTCGATCGCCGTGACGGCGCACTCGCCGGAGCGGCCAATGAGGATCACCTCTTCGCCGAGAGTCAGGTGCGGGAAGTCCGTGACATCGATCAGGGTCAGGTCCATGCTGATGGTTCCAATGATCGGCGCGTAGCGTCCGCCGACGATCACGTGGCCGCGTCCGGAGAGTCGCCGGTCGACGCCGTCGGCGTAGCCGGCAGGCAGGGTGGCGATGCGGCAATCCCGAGGGGTCACGTAACGGCCGCCATAGCCGAGCGGCGTGCCCCCGGGGACTTCCTTGACGGCGATGACGTGCGTCTTGAAGGTAAGGATCTCGCGCACAGGTAACGACCGGCAGGCCGGATCGGACGCGCCCTCGGCTGTCCGCACCGGAGCGTGATAGCCGTAGAGCAGCAGGCCGGGGCGGACCAGGTTGCCCCAGGACTGCGGGCGGCTGACGATGGCAGCACTGTTGGCCTGGTGACCGTATTGCGGATGGATTCCCACCCGGCCGAGGGCCTGCTCGAATGACCGAAACCGCGTCATCTGCTCCTCGGTGCGCTGGATGGTGAAGTCCTCCGCAGCCGCAAATTGTTCGAACAGTCCTTCGAGTTCTACGTGACGCATCTTGCGATATAGAACCAGAAAGGACTCGACCTCCTGCCAATGCAGCCCGAGCATTCCCATGCCGGTGTTGATCTTCAAGTGAAACCGAATGCGCCGGCCGGTTCGCTTGCCCCAGGCCTCGATGGTGGCGAGCTGGTCTTCAGAATAAACGGCCGGAACAAGATCGTAGTCGGTGAGAGCGCTCTGTTCACCTTCCCAGAACCCCGTGAGCAGCAGGATCGGCTGCACGAAGCCCTGCTGGCGCAGTGCCACACCTTCGTCGGCGGAGGTGACGCCGAACCAATCCACGCCTTCTGCAGCGAGCGTGCAGGCCACTTCGGAAATGCCGTGGCCGTAGGCGTCCGCCTTGACAATGGCCATGATGGCGCAGCCAGTGCCGAGGTGGCGCCGGATGATGCGGTAGTTGTCTCGCAGTTGCGGGAGGGAAATCTCAGCCCAGGTGGGACGGGTCTCGGTGGCTGGAAGTGGCTGGGGGCGGATCATGCTTCCGTGTCAAAGTCTTCCGCCAGATTCTCAAAGCTGGTGAACTTAGAGAGGAAGGCGAGATGCACCTTGTCGATGGGTCCGTTGCGCTGTTTTTCAATGATGATCTCGGCCCGTCCTCGATTCTGCTCCGTGGGTTTGGATACCTCTTCGCGGTAGATGAAGGCGACGAGATCAGCGTCCTGCTCGATTTGGCCGCTCTCGCGGAGATCGGAAAGTCTCGGTCGGCCGCCACGCTCTTCGGGAGCGCGGCTGAGCTGGGAGATCGCCACCAGAGGAACTTGCAGTTCTTTGGCGAGAGCCTTCAGGCTCCGCGAAATCGACGAGATTTCCTGGGTGCGGTTGTCGAAGCGGCCCCGCCCGCTCATTAACTGCAGGTAGTCCACGATCAGGAGGCCCAAGCCGTGCTCGGCTTGCAAACGCCGTGCTTTCGCCCGCACCTCGGTGATGGAAAGTCCGGGTGTGTCATCGATGAAGATCGGTGCTTCGGCGAGGCGGCCCAAGGCGCCCGCCATGCGACTCCAGTCGTCGCGGTTGGCAAAGCCGCCGCGGAGTTTGTGCGAATCGACACGGGCCTCGCCGCACAGCAGGCGCAGGACCAGAGCCTCACGCGACATCTCCAGGCTGAAGATCCCGACCGGCACCTTCTGCCGTACGGCCGCATGCTGCGCGACATTGAGCGCGAAGCTGGTCTTCCCCATCGATGGCCTGGCAGCGAAGATAATCAAATCCGATGGCTGCAGGCCGCGGGTCAGATCGTCGAACGCACGAAAACCAGTCTCGAGACCGGTGACGCGCTTGCCGCGGTCATGGAGCGCATCAATGCTCTGAAAACTGGTGCGGAAAATGTCGCGGAAGTGAACGAAGCCGTCCTTGACTCGCTGCTCGCCAACCGAAAGGACCATGCTCTCGGCGGCGTCCAAAACGTCTTCCGCCTCTTCGGAACCCTCCAGGCAGCGCGCCGCAACGGTGTTCGAAATCTGGATCAGGCGGCGCAACAGGGCCTTGTCTTTGACGATCTTGGCATAATGCTCAATGTTGGCAAAGCGCGGCAGTCCGTCTGTGAGGGAAGAGATATACGCCGCGCCTCCCACGGCCTCGAGCTCATTGGTGCGCATCAAGTCCTCGCACAACGTCACCAAGTCAATGGGCCGGGAGCGATCCGCCAGCTCCATGATGCGGGTGAACAGACGGCGATGGCTGTCGAGGAAAAAATCGTCAGGCGTGAGGTGCGAGGCGGCCTGGTTGTAGGCGGTATTGTCGAGCAGGATGGCGCCCAGGACAGAGCGTTCCGCATCCGGGTTGCTGGGAAGGCCCTTGACCAAAGTGGCATCGCGCGTCGCCATGGAAAAACCTAGCGGGCAGTGAAGAGCGTCCGGTGAGGAGAATGAAGACTCTCACTCGCCGGCTGTCGCAGCACTACCATCTTGACTTTCTTGTTCGGCCACGACGTGGACCGGGATGGAAGCCGTGACCTCGCGGTGCAGGCGCACCGGAACCTGAAACTCGCCCAAGTGCTTAATGGGCTCATCGAGCTCAATCTTGCGCCGGTCGATGTGATAGCCTGCCCTTTCCAGGGCTTCGGCCACATCAAGCGAAGTGACCGAGCCGAAGAGCGTACCGGTCTTCCCGGCCTTGCGCGCCACAGAAACCGTGACACCGGCGAGCTGCGCGGCGAGCTGCTCGACTTCCGCTTTTTCGGTAGCTTCGCGGCGGATCGCCGCGGCTTTCATCTGCTCCACCTGTTTGCGGTTCCCGTCGGTCGCCAGCACAGCGAGCTTCTTGGGAAGCAAGTAATTGCGTCCGTAGCCCCCACTCACCTCGACGACGTCTCCCCGCCGTCCGAGCTTGGGGACATCCTCTCGCAAAATCAGTTCCATCGGCTTTCCTGTTCCTGTGAAATCGTCGTCCCGGACCGTTGTCCGGGGACGCTACTGCCTAGCCTGCGGCCGCGAAGGGCAGAAAGGCGATGTTCCGTGCCTGTTTAATGGCCCTCATGAGGCGGCGCTGATGCGGAGCGCAGACGCCTGAAATGCGCGCAGGCAGAATCTTGCCGCGCTCCGGAATGAAATGCGAAAGCATCCGGACTTCCTTGTAGTCAATGTAATCAGTCTTGTCGACGCAAAAGCGGCAGACTTTGCGCCGCCGGGAATACTGTCGTCTCCCTCCATGGCGGTGGGGAGGCCCGGATCGTGGCTGGAATCCCATCGAATTCCTTTCTCGGTCCGCAACGGGACCGGTTGGACCTTACGCCGGTGGTGCGGCGGACTCGGCGGACTGCCGGGGCTTTCTGCGAGAGGCCCGCTTGGCGCGCTCCTGCTGCTTCTTGGCGAGCCGTTTCAAGTTTTCGTCCGTCCGAACCGTCATGTACTTCAGAACCGGCTCGGCCACCTTGAGGCGTCGTTCGACTTCCTGGATGGTAGCGGGTTCCGATTCGCTCGCCAGCAGCACGTACTCTCCCTCGTGGTATTTCTGAATCGGATAGGCGAGGCGCCGGCGGCCCATGCGGTCGGTCTTCTGCAGGGTTCCACCTGTGGAGGTCACGACCTCCTCCATCTGTGTAACAAACTTGGCAGCATCTTCTTCCGGGAAGTCCGGCTTCAAAATGAATATGGTCTCATAGGTTCTCATCAGTTAATACTCACTCAGTTTACTGGATCACTTCCTTCGCCCCCTCCGGCGAAGAGCCGGATGGCTGCGACGAGGAGTCGCGGCGGTTGAATTCCGTCATGGCCCGTTTCGTTCCGACCTGCAAGATGGCCTCTACGGCGTCCGCCGCGCGGTCGAAAGCGGCGTCCAACTCTTCCCTCCGGGAGCGCGGCACCGGCGAAAGCAGGTAACGGACGGAATCGGTGAGGGCATGCTCCGGTCGCACACCAACTCGCAGCCGCGTAAATTGTTTCGTTCCCAGCGAATCTATGACGGACTCCAATCCGTGATGTCCGGCCGCGCCGCCCTGCTGCTGAATCCGCAACTGCCTCCAGGGCAGATCGAGCTCGTCAGCTACCACGAGGATCTCACCGGGACCGCAAAGCTGCCTGGCAACCCAGTCCCGCACAGCCAAGCCGCTCAAATTCATCATGGTCTGCGGCTTGATCAGCCAGATTTCGCGGTCGTTCAGGTCGAACCGACCGCACAGCGCGTGGTCTTGCTTACGGCCCATTCGGACCGCGCGTCGCGCTGCCAGCCGGTCCACAACGCCGAAGCCCATATTATGCGGCGAAAATTCGTACTCCGGTCCGGGATTGCCGAGGCCGAAGATGAGTTTCACGCCGCGCCCTCCCCGCAGCGGTAAGCCATGCAGGCCGCACCTACTTCTTTTCCTTCTTCTCGCCGGCTTCCGGGGCTTCATCCTCCTCGCCGGCCTTGCCCTTCTTGATCAATTCCGGCTCGCTCGGCGCTTCCGCGGCAGCTTCCTCGACCGGCTTCTCCTCTTCCGCGGCGCGCGGCGCCACGACGTGGCAAACGACGGCGTGGGGATCCTGCAACAGCTGGACGCGGTCGCCCAATTGCACCTGGAGGTCCTCGATGCGGACGCTCTGTCCAAGCATCAGCGAACCCACGTCGATCGTAATACGGGGCGGAATGTCGAGCGGGAGGCATTCGAGCTCGACCTCGCGCAGCACCTGTTCCAGAACGCCACCTTGCTGCTTGACACCGGGGGCTTCGCCGGAAAGAACCACGGTGACCGAGACCTCGAGTTTGCGGTCCATGGCGATGCGGTGGAAATCAAGATGCAGCAAACTCCACTTGACCGGTTCCCGCTGCGTTTCGACGATCATGGCTGGGGTGCTCTCGCCGCCCTGCATGCGCAGCTCGAAGATTTCATTCTGCCCACCCCGGAGCAGACTGCGCAGGTACCGCAAGTTGACGGACAAAGGGAGTGTCTCCTTCCCGGCGCCGTACAAAACGGCGGGAACCCGGCCCGCCTGGCGAAGCCGCCGCATCTCATTCTTGCCGGTCGAACTTCTCAGTTCTGCTTCGATCACCTGCCGTTCCATCGCTTCCGGCATGGTTTCCTACTTTCCCCCTTCTTCCCCGTTCAGATGAATAGCATGCTGACGGAGGTCTCTTCGTGAATGGATTGGATAGCGCGGGCCAGCAAGGGGGCCACGCTCAAAACCTTGATCCGTCCACACCCGCGGGCTTCCTCGGAGATGGGAATGGAATTGGTCACGACCACCTGCTGAATTCTCGACTGGCAAATCCGAGGCACGGCCTTGCCGGAAAGCACCGGGTGCGTGCAGCAAGCGTAGACCGTCTTCGCTCCGTGCGCGAACAACGCATCAACCGTCCGCACCAGCGTCCCAGCCGTGTCAATCATGTCGTCTACCACCACCGCCGTGCGACCCTCCACGTCGCCGATGACGTGCATGATCTCGGCTTCGTTGACTTCCGTGCGGCGCTTGTCCATGATCGCCAGAGCGCAGTCCATCTTCTTGGCAAAAAACCGAGCCCGCTCGACGCCTCCCGCGTCCGGCGCCACTACCGTCAGGCTCGAAAGGTCGAGTGTCTGGAAATACTCCACCAGAACGGGGGCCGCGAAAAAGTGGTCCACCGGAATCTCAAAGAATCCCTGGATCTGGGGGGCATGCAAGTCCATGGTCAGGGCGCGATGCGCTCCGGCGGTCGTGAGCAGATCCGCCACCAGCTTGGCGGAGATCGGAACGCGCGGGCGGTCCTTGCGGTCCTGGCGCGAATAGCCGTAGTAAGGGATCACCGGGGTGATGCGCCGCGCCGAGGCCCGCTTGAACGCATCCATCATCATCAGCAGCTCCATCAGGTTGGTATCCACGGGCTGGCATGTGGGCTGTACCACGAACACGTCCGCGCCGCGAACGTTTTCCATGACCTGAACGCGCACCTCCCCGTCGCTGAAGCGCGTGACATCGCTGCGTCCGAGCGGAATGTTCAGACACCGGCAAATTTCCTGCGCCAGTGCAGGATTCGCCGATCCGCAAAATACCTTGAAGCGGTCTCGATCCATGTCAGCTCAGGCTGGCTCAAGAACTCTCAGTTTCGCTGTTTCCTTGGAAATCAATCCGCGGAAGTGGCCGGTTCGTGGACCCTCCCTCGAAACCCTCCACGTCTCTGCCCAGGGGCACGCCTCTCGCTCCGCCGCAAGCCCCCAATGAAAGACACTATTGTAAGAAATCGCAGGGGGGAAAGCAAGTTTCGGCAGCCAGCTCACCTCTGGCTGATTCAGAACGGAATATCGTCGTCGGTAATTTTCTGCGAGGCCGGCTCGTCGAAGTCGTCGGGACGGGAGCTGGCCGCCCGTGAGGGAGCCGAAGAGCGAACCGGTTCGCCGCTGCCCGAATCGGCACGGCTACCCAGCGGGACTACGCTATCCGCGACGATCTCCACGGAGGTACGTTTGTTGCCTTCGCGGTCTTCCCAATTGCGGGAACGGATTTGGCCCTCGAGGTACGCCTGGCGGCCTTTCTTGAGATGCTGCGTGCAGAGCTCACCCAACTTTGCCCAGGCAACAATGTTGTGCCACTCGGTCTCTTCCTTCCATTCGCCGGTCTTGTCCTTGTAACGGCGGCTGGTGGCCATGCTGAACTTCGCGACAGACTGGCCTGAGGGCAGGTAGCTCAGCTCGGGGTCTTTACCGAGACGCCCCACAAGAATGACTCGATTGACGTTGTTAAAGCTCCAAGGCATCTCCAGACCCCTTTCCCGATGGCTCCCAAAATGATTTTCCCAGTCGCAGGATTATACCGCAATCGAATCCGGGCAGCGATTCGTTGTCTTCAATGCAGCGCTTTGGGGCGTATTGACAGCAGCGTCGGCCCCGGCACAAAATACGGTCCACATCGGGAGTTGCAGCGATCATGCCAGAGACCTGCGGGCAGACATTCGATATCGGCGATCCGCTGCTCGACGGCTGCACGCCTTACCCCAACGATTTTGCCGACCGATACAGGCGCGAGGGATACTGGCAGAGGGAAACGATCGGCGGGCTGCTCGAAAGGGCGGCACGAACCTGGCCCAGCCGCATTGCAGTGTCGGGCGGTGCGCGACGCATCAGCTACTCGGAGCTAGACACCCTGACGAACCGCCTAGCCCTGCGTTTCCTCGGCCAGGGATTCAAGCTCCATGACATTGTTTTGCTGCAGGTCCCGAATCTCTGGGAGTTCGTGGTCATCTTTTTCGCGTTGCAGAAGGTCGGTGTTCTCCCCGTGATGTGCTTGCCCTCCCACCGACACACGGAAATCACTTATTTCGCCCAGCTCACGCAGGCCACGGCCTATTTCGTGGCTCCGGAGTTTCGGAATTTCGATTACCTGGCGATGGCTCGTGAGGTCCGGGCTGAAACCCCCAGTCTGCAGCATCTGGTAGCGCTTGGCGACGGCTCGCAGCCAGGCGTCTCGTACCTGCGGCCGTGGCTGGAAGATCTGGAGGATGAAGAATCAGCCTTCGAGAGTTTGTCGAAGTATCGCCCGAAACCATCTGATATCGCGCTATTTCTACTTTCAGGCGGAACCACGGGAATTCCCAAGCTGATCCCCCGGACGCACGCCGACTACCTACACAACGCGCACCAATGCGCAGAGGTCCTGCAATGGGACAGTTCGGTCGTTTTTCTGGTCGTCATTCCCGCGGCACACAACTTCCCCGTCTCATCGCCCGGATTGCTCGGAGCGGTCAGCGTCGGCGCCAGCGTCGCCATGTGCCCTTCAACCGACCCCGAGCGTGTTTTCGAAGTCATCGAGCGCGAGAAGGGGACATGCATGGCAGTGAGTCCGGCATTGTTGATCATGCTTCTCAATTCGCCGCACCGCAGCAAGTACGATCTGGCTTCGCTGGGGCAGGTCGAAGCGGGAGGGCAGAAGATGCAGCCGGAGCTCGTCGACCGCACTCGCGCTGTGTGGCCTCATGCAACGCCCGTGCAGGTCTTCGGAATGGCGGAAGGGCTGGTCAATATGACGCGCCTCGACGATCCCGCCGACGTTATTCGGGAAACACAAGGGCGTCCTGTCTCGCCCGGTGACGAAATCAAAATCGTTGACGATGAGGGGAGGAAAGTGGCACCGAGCGAGGTGGGGGAGCTCTTGACGCGCGGCCCTTACACGATTCGCGGTTACTACAAGGCTGCGGAGCACAACCGAACCGCTTTCACCTCCGATGGTTTTTACCGCACCGGCGACATGGTCCGCCTGCATCCGAGCGGCAACCTCGTTGTTGCAGGGCGCAAGAAAGACATGATCAACCGGGGCGGGGAAAAGATCAGCGCGGAAGAAGTCGAGAACCTGATTCTTTCCCACGACGCTGTCCACATGGTTGCGGTGGTAGCCATGCCGGACCCTGTGATGGGCGAGCGCGGTTGCGCATTCGTGATCCCGAGGCCGGGCCGTACGCTCACGCTTGCGGAGTTATGTGCATTTCTGCTGGACAAGCGCATCGCCAAGTTCAAGCTTCCTGAGCGGCTCGAACTGGTACAATCGTTTCCGCTGACAGAGGTCGGAAAGGTTTCGAAGAAAGACCTGCGGGAGCAAATTGCGACGAAGCTGAAGGCGGAATAAAAATTGTAAACCACCGGTTGCTGGGGTTGCAGTAGAAGGTGGCTGAATCGGTTTTGATTCACGGAGCAGGTGACAACGCGGAGCAGGAGCAGAAGTTCAATGAATGCTTGGATGGTTTCTTGAACACGATGACGAGTGATCCGCAACGGGATCGAGCGGCTGTGTAAGGGGGTGCGGGATGAATAGTCGGACAGGCAAGCAGGGGAAGGACGGGCCAGGATACATAATCTGCGATCCTCACCGTTCGTTGCTCCGAGCTGCGATGGCGGTTCTCGTTGCGGCTCTTACCGTATCGGCGCTTCTCGCCCAGAATGCTGCTTATGACGTCCTAATCCGCGGAGGCCAGATCGTAGACGGCACGGGCAACCCCTGGTTCCGGGGCGACGTGGGAATCCGAGGAGGGCGGATTGAGGCAGTAGGACAGCTCGACGGAGCAAGTGCGGATCAGGTCATTGATGCAGAGAGCATGGTTGTCGCGCCAGGCTTTATCGACCTGCATACGCACTCCGACATTCCGCTGCTCGAAGACGGAACGGCGCAAAGCAAGGTGCGGCAGGGGGTCACGCTGGACGTGATCGGCGAGAGCGAGTCCGTTGCTCCGCGCGACGGCCTGACCGGCGGCTACGAATCCTACGGCGGCGTGCCGGATTGGACGACCTTCACTGACTACTTCGAGCGCCTTGCGAGCCAGGGAATCGCGATGAACATCATTTCCCACGTTAGTGCGACGCAGGTTCGGCGGGTCGTGATGGGATACGATTCGCGTCCAGCCTCTCCGGCTGAACTGGAACGAATGAAGCAACTGGTTGCCCGTTCCATGGAAGAAGGCGCCTGGGGACTCGTGACGCGCTACGAGAGTGGGGGCCCGGAACACCCGGAGGAGATCATTGCGCTCGCCAAGGTGGTGGCTGGACTCGGCGGGAATTACACCTCACATATCGGCAGCGAGGGTTATCAGCAAGCACAGGAAGTAGCGTTCGCCATCCGGGTGGCTGAGGCAGCGCGCATCCCGGTGCACATTTTCCACTTCAAGATTCGTGGCCGGGAGAACTGGGGCACCATCGGAAACTTTATCTCACAGATTGAGGAGGCCCGGGCACGGGGGCTGGACATCACAGCCAACCAATATCCCTATACGGCGATGTTTCACGGGTGGAGCGCCTTCTTTCCGGTCTGGGCTCGAGAAGGAGGCAACGAACGGTTCGCCGAGCGCCTGCAAGACCCGGCGGTCCGCGCGCGGATTAAGCAGCACCCCGATTTCAAGGCTTGGTCCGAGGAGCATGGCGGGTGGGACGGCATCGTGCTGGCGCGTGCCTTCCGACCTGAAAACAAGCAATATGAAGGGATGCGGTTGTCCGAGATCGCTCGGCTGCGCGGCGACGCGGATCCGGCCGATACTTGCATCACTCTGATGGCCAACGACGGCGGAATGATCCGCGGGATTTTCCATACGATGTCCGAGGACGACGTCCGCCTTGTGATGCAGCAGCCGTGGGTGGCCATCGCGAGCGACGGCTCCGCCATCAATCTCGATTTTCCCGGCGTCCCGCACCCCCGCAACTACGCGTCCAACGCGCGCGTCCTGGGGCATTATGTACGCGAAGAGAAGGTGCTGACTCTGGAGAATGCCATCCGGAAGATGACCTCGCTTCCGGCGCAGATTCTGGGGCTGCGGGATCGCGGGCAGATCCGCGAAGGGTTCGCCGCTGACGTGGTTGTGTTTGACCCAGCCAACATCGCCGGAACCAACTCCTTTGAACGGCCCAAGTCCTATGCGTCGGGAGTGTCCCACGTGCTGGTGAACGGCGTTCCGGTAATCGATGCCGGACGGCACACCGGCGCGCGTCCCGGAAAGGTTTTGCACGGACGAGGGTACAAAGGACAGTGAAGCGTCGCGGGCGAGCCATCAGCTGAAGTTTTTGGGCATTACACACCATTCTGGAATCCCGGGCAAATGTATGTCTCAATTCCCCCAGTTAGTTGAATTAATGGCGCGGCTGCGCGGGCCGGACGGCTGCCCGTGGGACCGCCAGCAGACGTTTGACAGCATCAAGCCGTTTCTGCTCGAAGAAACCTACGAAGTCGTGGACGCCATCGGCTGCCGCGACTGGGATGAACTGGCGAGCGAGCTCGGCGACCTGCTATTGCAGATTGTCTTCTTCGCACAGATGGCTGCCGAGGAAGGCCACTTCACCATCGAGGACGTGATCGAACGCATTCATACGAAAATGGTACGACGCCATCCGCACGTCTTCGGAGACGCCCGCGCCGACAGCGCCACCGACGTGCTACGCAACTGGGAGATCCTGAAAGCAGAGGAGAAGCGCCAGCGTGCGGCTGAGCGCGGCGAGTCCTACGAGCCTCCCCAGTCCGTTCTGGCGGGCATTCCGAGCAACATCCCTCCGCTGATGGAAGCCTATCAGTTGAGCGCCCGCGCCGGATACGTCGGTTTCGAGTGGGAACGTCTGGAGGACGTGTTTTCGAAACTTCAAGAAGAGGTGGAGGAACTGCGGGCCGAGGCGGGGGAATCACAAAACGAATCGAAGTCATCCAGTCTTTCCAACGATTCAGTGTGCCGGGCGCGGCTCGAAGGCGAGATCGGCGACTTCCTTTTCACGGCGGTCAACGTGGCCCGCTATCTGGGCGTGGATGCTGAAAGCGCGTTGCGGGGGACCAACCGCAAGTTCCGCCGCCGCTTCCAGCTGATCGAGCGGGAGCTTTCCGCTGCAGGCAAATCCCCTCGCGAGACCACCCTGGCCGAGATGGACGCCCTCTGGGATCGAGCCAAGGAAGGCGAACAGGAAATCAAGAACGAGCTTGGCGAATGATGCCGACATTGTGATCCGCGAATGCTCTTCCATCGAAGAGTTTCGTGAGTGCGTTGCCCTGCAGCGGACCGTATGGGGATTTGCGGATGCAGATCTGATCCCCACCCGGTTTCTCGTGGTGACGCGAAAGGTCGAGGGCCAGGTGATCGGCGCGTTCGACGCGACGGGCAAGCTGGTCGGATTCTGCCTCAGCGTGCCGGGGCTGCGCGGCACGAGCTGCTATCTCCACTCTCACATGCTGGGGGTTCTGCCGGAGTTCCGCGGGCACGGCCTCGGCCGCCGGTTGAAACTCGCCCAGCGCCGCAATGCCCTCGCGCGCGGAATTCGGTTGATCGAATGGACGTTTGATCCGCTGGAAGGCTGGAACGCCTATTTGAATCTGGAAAAGCTGGGAGCCGTTGCCCGCTGCTATGTGGTGAATCACTATGGCATCAGCTCGAGCCCGCTGCATCGCAGCTTACCCACCGACCGGCTCGTCGCCGAGTGGTGGCTTGACTCGCCCCGCGTCGTCGCTTGCACCGAAGAGGAAGACTCTCCCAAGCCCCCAAGGAACATTCGCCGGCGCATCGCCGTTCCTCTGGCCCGGAGCATTGAAGAGAGCGGGAACAGTTCGGAACTCGCGTCTGTACAACTTGCCACTCGACGTCAGTTCCAGGAGGCGTTTCATAGCGGACTGGCTGCGGTAGGATTTGAAGTTCAGAGAGGAACGGGCGACTACCTTCTCGGTCCCTGTGAAGAACGCGAATGACCTAGTTCCATATGGCTCCGCGAGCGTCTACTCGGGAAAACTCACCAGAAAGTACGTCGCGTTCGACGTGCCGCCACCGGAACCTGGATTTACGGCAGTGATCGCGTAGGTGCCCGCGTTGCGCAAGAGGGCGCCATGCAGGGTTACCCGCAAGGTGAAATCGCTGACAAACTGCGCCGGCACGTCGGTCGTATCGAAGCGAACGATGGTTTGTGACGTGAATCGCTGGCCGGTCAGTTCCACCGTGATGCCGCTATTGCCGGCCCGGGCGGTTCCTGGTGAAACGGCAGAAATCGCCGGGGCTCTGTTTTCGAGCGGCGTGTCCACGTAGAACGTGCGTGGCAGTGGATTGCGGAAATCCGGGTCAAGACGCGTATCGACGACCTCGCCGTCCAGAATCACCGTCTCAACGTTGGCGATAGAGCGGATGTCGGCGAGGGGATCACCGTCGACCACGATCACGTCGGCAAGTTTCCCCGGCTCGATAGTGCCCAGGTCCGCTTCCTTCCGCATCACTTCCGCCGACCACCTGGTCGAGGCAAGAATCGCCTGCATCGGCGTCAGCCCGGCGTTGACCAAACCTTCCATCTCGACCGCCATCGCCAGTCCGGCGATGTTGGTGGGGCTCGACCGCGGCCCGCTGTCGGGACCCGTAACGACCTTGCCGCCGGCCTGCGCAAACCGGCGGGTGAACTCCCACACCTTCTGGAGCATCGCGGCTCGCCGCCGCATCCGTTCCGGGTATTCCGCAGTGTCGGCCTCTCGGATTGCTTCGAGCCACGACTCGCGCCTCGCCTCGGTGATGAAGCGCGCCGACGGGTCTTCGAGCAAGGTCCTGACAACGTCGTACCACTCCCGGCTCTCGGGCGCGTTTCTCGTGAACGTTGGATTGAAGAAGACGCCGTTCTCTACCATCAAGGAGATGATGGGGTCAAATAGTGCGGGATTCATCTGCGTTTCCGGGTTCGGAAGTCTCCGCTCGTCCATTAACCGGACCTTGGCCGGGTCGCCCAGAGTCGAGTGCGCAATCGGCGCGGCGTGCTCGATGAATTTCAGTCCAACCCCCACGGCTTCCCGCGCATCCTGGCTATGTCCCACCACCTCCAGGCCCGCCCGATGCGCTTCCTCCACCACGGCCTGGAGCGATGCGATATCCAGGCCTTCGTATACCTTGATCCCGTCGACACCCTGCTCGATCAGCCCACGCGTGGCGGTTCGTGCTTCCTCCGTAGTCGAAGTATGGATTCGGTAGGCGGCTCTGGCCGCGAAGGTCACCGGGTTGGCGCCTTCCGGCGGCCCGTCTATGATTGCCCCCGTCACGAAGATGCGCGGTCCTTTGATGCGCCCCGCCCGCTGGGCGTCCCGCTGCGCGATGATCCAGTCCGTCGGGTTGGCCGTGTCGAACACCGTCGTCACGCCGTAATGCAGGAACAGGTGCGGCATGAAATCCAGGAAATGCACGTGCGCGTCAATGAGTCCCGGCAACACGGTCTTGCCCTCCGCTCGGATTACCCGGGCCCCGGCCGGATAGGAGACACTGCCTCGGGCTCCCACCGACAGAATCCGCGAGCCCTCGATCACCACCACGGAGTCCGGAACCGGCGCGCGCCCCGTTCCATCAATCAGTGTGCCTCCTTCGATGACCAGAACATTGTTCTGCCCCCAAGAGGGGTGGGCTACCAGAAAGATGAGAAGCGCAAACCTCGCTATCCATGGTTTCATGTCCGTATCCCCAATGCCTTAGTGTCTGGGCGGCAAAAATAAGGTCCTACGTCTCCACCCGTTCAATCCATCCGCCGCCCACAACCACGTCGCCCTGGTAGAAGACTGCTGCTTGGCCGGGCGTAATGGCGCGCTGCGGCTCGTCGAACGCAATGCGAACGGAATCCCCTTCCGGGAAGAGCGTTGCCGGCGCGGGAACATGCTTGTGCCGGATCTTGGCCTCGATGCGCATTCCGGAAGAAGGACGCGCCACGGCGATCCAGTTGTTATTCCGCGTGACGCAAATCCGCGACCGGAGCAGCCGATCGTCTCCCACGGCCACGCGCCGCGTGTTTGCGTCGAGCGAGATCACGTACAGTGGCTCGCCGGTCGCGATCCCCAGTCCCTTGCGCTGGCCTACGGTGAAGCGGTGCAATCCATCGTGGCGGCCGAGCACCCCGCCGTCGGCGGCGACCACTTCGCCCCCCACCTCCAAATCCTCTTCGCCCTGCTCGTGGCGGGAGGCATCCCGATAGGCATCAATGAAGCGCGAATAATCGCCACCCGGCACGAAGCAGATTTCCTGGCTCTCGGGCTTTGCCGCGACCGGCAGACGGTAACTCTGCGCCAGTTCCCGCACTTCTTCCTTGCACAGCGATCCAAGCGGAAACAGCGTCCGGCTCAACTGTTCCTGCGTGAGTCCAAACAAGAAATAGGACTGGTCTTTCGATTCGTCAAGCGCCCGCCGCAGCACGTAACGCCGCCGCCCGGCGTCGAACTCTACCCGCGCGTAGTGTCCCGTCGCCAGCCGCTCCGCACCGATCTCCCGCGCCGTCCGCAGCAGTTGATCGAACTTGACGTGGTTGTTGCACAGCGTGCAGGGAATCGGGGTCCGCCCAGCGGCGTACTCTGCCACAAACGGTCTGACTACCTTCTCCTCGAACTGACGTTCGTAGTTGACCACGTAGAACGGGAATTCCAGGTGCTCGGCGACGCGACGCGCATCGTAGACGTCATTCGAGGAACAGCACCGTCCCTCGATGCTCTCCGGAGCTGCTGGGTCCGCCTCGCGCATGCGCCGCTGGTCCCAGAGCTGCATGGTCAGGCCGATCACACGCCAATCCTGGGCCTGGAGCAGTGCCGCGGCAGTGGAGCTGTCCACCCCTCCGCTCATTCCAACCACAACCGTGTTCTTGGGGTCAGACGCAACTCGAGGATGCAATTCCTCTCCGGATTGCTGCAAGATTTCGTGACAACTCATCGGAATTCAGATTATTGCCCCTGTACCGGAGCACCTGCCCGCACGGGTGTTCGCGGAGAAAGTGAGCGCAGGCGCGCGACTGCCTTTTCAAGGCCCGCAACCAGCGCGTCCACGCCGTCGTCGCCGTTTGCTCGCCCCAGGCTCAGGCGGATGCTGGCGCGAGCGCGCTCCGTCGGCACCCCGATCGCGGTCAGCACGTGCGATGGTTCGATGGCTCCCGCCGCACATGCAGCGCCAGTCGAGCACGCCAGACCGTCGAGGTCCAGCGCAATCACCAGCGACTCCGCCTCGATGTAATCAAAGTAAAGGTTCGTCGTGTTCGGCACGCGCCAGCATCGCCCATCGTTCCCCTCAACGCGCGGGCAGTTGACTCCTGCGTCCTCAATGCGCGACAGCACCTCGCGTTCCAGTCGGTCGCGTAGCGCTCCCAGCCGTGGGGCTTCGCTTGCGAGCCTTTCGGCAGCCAATTGGGCCGCGGTACCGATGCCCACCACTCCCGCAACGTTCGTCGTTCCCGGACGCGGGTCGCGGTCATCGTGACCGCCGAACATAATCGGGCGGAGCGTGACGCCTTTGCGAATGCAGAGTGCTCCGACGCCCTTCGGGCCGTAAAACTTGTGCGCACTTAGCGAGAGCAAGTCCACTCCCATCCGCTGGAAGTCCACCGGAATCTTGCCCGTTGTCTGCACCGCGTCCGTGTGGAACAGCACACCTGCCTCGCGCGTGATCGCCGCAATCTCTTCGATGGGCTCGACCGTGCCAATCTCGTTGTTGGCGTGCATTACCGTGACCAGGAAGGTCTCGGGCCGTAGCGCCTGCCGCACGTCGCCGGGTTCGATAAATCCCTCCGTGTCTACCGGCAGATACGTAACCGCCACACCTTCTCCTTCGATTGCCTGGCATGTTCGCAGGATCGCCGGGTGCTCGATCGTCGAAGTGATGACGTGGAGGTCGGTGCGCCCGGCGGCCTGCGCGGCTCCCAACGCTCCGAGAACCGCCATGTTGTCCGCCTCGGTTCCGCCGCTCGTCAGTACCAGTTCTCCTGGCTCACAATGGATCAATCCTGCGAGCTGTGTCCGCCCCCGCTCGACCGCCGCCTTGGCTCTCTGGCCGAAGCGATGGATGCTCGACGCGTTCCCGTACTCGGTCCCCAGATACGGCACCATGGCCTCAACGACTTCCGGGGCGACCGGTGTGGTTGCGTTGTGGTCGAAATAGTGGTGCATATGTGCCTGTCTGGTAACGGGTTCCGTCGTGACTGGAGCGCCGGTATGCGCTTCCACCACACCTCGAATTATAGCATTATCATCTTTGCCGAACACCGTCGCGGCTGCCGCTAGATGCCGGAATGACGTGAGCGGGACGAGCGCGTACATACTCATGGCCATCAACCCCACACCCGACGATTGCCCCGCCGCCGAGGTGGTCGCGGCGGTCGCGGCACAGCGCCAGCGGGTTTTTCTGCGCTCGGTCGCAATCGTTAGCGTGAGCGTTTTTCTGAGCCGTGTTCTCGGATTTTTCCGCGAATGGGCCATAGCCCACCAAGTCGGCGCCACTGGCGTCACCGACGCCTACTACGCCGCCTTTACCATCCCCGATATTCTGAATTACCTCCTTGCCGGCGGCGCGCTTAGCATTACCTTCATCCCGGTTTTCCTCGAATACTTTGCAACCGAGCGCAAGGAAGAGGCTTGGGCCGTTTTCTCGACCGTGCTTACAGTGATGACCAGCGTGTTGATCTTCCTAGTCATCGTCGCGGAAGTCTATGCTCCGACGCTCGCCGGCTGGATCGCACCCGGCTTTACGTCCGAGCAGCGCGAAACCGTCACCTACCTAACGCGCATCATGCTTCCAGCCCAGGCGTTCTTTTTTCTCGGGGGCGTCCTGAGCGCCGTGCAGTATGCTCAGGGCCGTTTCCTGATCCCCTCGCTCGCGCCGCTCGTCTACAACGGCCTGATCATCGGCGCCGGGATGCTCTTTGCCCGCTCGATCGGAATTCAGGCGTTTTCCTGGGGCGTGCTGGCAGGGTCATTCCTGGGCAACTTCGTGATTCAGGTCTACGGAGTCCGCACGCTCTCGGCAAGTTTCCGCCTCTCGTTCGATCTGGCGCACCCGGGCTTCCGCCGCTTCCTTCATTTGAGCCTCCCCATCATGCTCGGCTTTTCACTGATCTTCGTGGACGACTGGGCTATCCGCTGGTGCGGGTCGTTCCTGGTCCCGGCCTCGATCACCTGGCTGGGCTACGGCAAGACGCTGATGCGGGTCGTCGTCGCCATCTTCGGTCAGGCGGCGGGAGTGGCATCCTATCCGATCCTGGCGCGCCTCGCTGCGGAAAAGAAATGGGACGAGATGAAGGGTGGCCTCGAAGAGGCCATGCGTCACGTGATCCTGACCATCGTTCCGCTTTCCGTTCTCGCCGCCATTCTGAGCCGCCAGATCGTCTATTTTCTGTTTTCGCGCACGCGCCTCGGTCCGGACGACATCGAGCAAACCGCCCTCGCCATGACATTGTTCCTCGTCGGCGCTGCTGCCTGGGGTGTCCAGGCGATTCTGGGGCGGGGGTTCTATGCGCTCGGCGATACACTCACCCCGACACTGATCGGCACGGGACTGGCTCTGGGGTGGCTTCCCATCTATTGGTACCTCTCGCAAGGCTACGAGCACCTGGGCCTCGCTGTAGCCAGTTCTCTCGGCGTCATTTTCTATTCGCTTATTCTCTGGATTGTCTTATACCGCCGTCTCGAAATTCCACTCTCCGGCGTGGCCGTTTTCTTCACCCGCACCGCCGCCGCCTCTGGCGCCGCTGCTGTCGTGGCCTTCTATTCCGCCCGCTGGCTCGACGGCTATCTCACCTGGCAAACCATGAGCGGCTCATTCTTGCAAGGCGCCGCCGCGAGCTTCCTGTATCTGCTCGCCTTCAGCATCCTTGCGCCAGTTGTGGGCATCGGCTCGTGGAAGCAATTGCGCGGAGCGGTCGCGGGCAAATGAACCAGAGGCCGCCCCTTTTTCTGATTTTCGGTTCTTGCGGTAGATGCGGTTCTTTCGGTTCCTTCGTGAGGCCAAATTCACCCACAAAAGGGCAGTTTTTCACTGAGAAACTACCTAAAAAGGGGGGGGTAACTGTCTTGGCACGTTTTTCGCTATACTAGCTCCGACCCGATACAGTGGGGGCAAGGAGCGCCTATGAACCAGCCGGTCCAACGCGGCCACAACGGCAGGAATCCGGGCTTTTCTGCATCGTTTGCATCGCATGCTTTCGTTTTCCTATACCTCCTCAGCTTCCTGCCGCCCACAGCCGCCGAGGTCATCGAGAAGTCCGGCACCTTTGCCGGCAAGACCGTGCAGTACAAGGTCGTGCTGCCGAACGATTTCGATCCTGTAAAGGCCTATCCCGGCGTCCTGGCGTTCTCCGGCGGCACGCAGACGATGCGCACCGTGGACAGTGCCATTGACCGCTTCTGGCGCGACGAGGCCGAGCGCAGGGGTTATATCGTAGTCATTCCTGCCTCGATCACCCCCCAAGGCTGGCTCTACTTCGAAGAGGAGGGCGCGCAGATTTTCCCCGAGTTCCTAGACCATTTCCTTCGCGACTACAAAATTCTGGACAATAAGTTCCACGTTGCAGGCAACTCAAACGGCGGCTTGAGCTCGTTCTATATCGGGGCGAGCCACGCTCCGTATTTCTGGTCGGTCACCGGGCTGCCCGGATACATTTTCAACCCCACCCCCGAACAGCTACGCTCTCTCTCGACGGTGTGCCTCCACATGTATGTTGGAGAGCGGGACGCTCCGTGGCGGGCCGCTATGGAATCCCAGGCCCAGCAGTTTGCCGCGCGCGGCATGGCTATTGACATCTCGGTCGAGCCGGGCCAAGGGCACGGCATCCGCACGCTTGCCGGCGAAGGCGCCAAGCGGCTTTTTGATCAGTTTGAGAAGGATCGCCGGGGCTGCCCGTCGCAGTAGAGCGGCGCTGGTCAATCGCCCTGTCGTGACCGTTTCCGGGGCAGGGCGATTTGCTCGCCGGAACGAAGCGTCGAATGGAGCAGTACCTTTATCGTTTATCGTTGTAATTGCTCCTGTTTGGCCATCTTCGCCCGTGAGCAAAGGGATACGGGCCGGAAGCGCTGAAATCGTAAAATCATGCACTTGTTTCGACGTTGCCTTGCGTTGAGCGCCATACTCCTCTTCTCAAACCTGCCCGGTACACAGACGCTGAATAATTTATCATGAGGCTGCCAACTTCAAGGTACAGTCTGGACGTTCATCCGCGCAGCGAGTGGCTGCGCCATGCACTCTCTTGTTGTATCCTGTTAATCTGGAGATGAGCATGACCCAGGGGATAGACACTGGCTACCAAGAGCCTCACCAAAGGTGGAACCCATGAAAGGTTTCACTCTGGCAGCCCGCGTCTTCATTGCACTGGCGGGACTGCTGTCGGTCGCAATCCTGACAACCTCAGCGACCCTGCTCTACAATTCGGCGACGGCGTTGCGCGACGAAGCTGAAATCGCCGCCGTAAATTTGGCAGAGTTGATTTCGGAACAATATGCCGAAATGGGCGAGATCTCGCTGGCCAATGTCGCGCGGACGTTGGATGCCACGCTCGACGATCCAATGACGGCCCAGGCGCGCATCGTCGCCCACATGGTCGAGGCTGCGGAAGCCGCCGGATACGACCCGCCCCGCATCATCGAAATCCTGCAAGCCATCGTCCGGGATACGGTGGTCGACGAGTTCTGGATCACCGACGATCAAGCCTACGCCTATCTCACCAACGTCCGTGATGCAAACAACGCTCTAGTGCCTTTCCAATTCGATCCTGATCCTGCGGTGCAGCCGCAGGCGTCCAAGTTCTACACCTTGCTGACGGCCCCCCTCGACGGCGTTGAGTTCATCACGCAGCCGGCGCAGGTGCGGGAGATCGACCAACAGGTTTTCAAGTACGTCGGCGTTGGCGGCGTCGACCAGCCGCGGATCGTGCAAGTCGGGGATGCGCTGGTGTTCGGCGATCAAGAGCTGCTGAGGAATGTCTATGCCTCGCAGCGGCCCGATGTCTCGGCCGTGATCGAAGGCATCCTGGGCCAACACATGACCGTGCAGACCACGATTCTGGATTACTTCGTGTCTTCCGCTGAAGCCGCCGGGTGGACGAGCAGCGAGATCAACCAACGGCTACAACGCATCGTCGGCACCACCACCATCGGGGAGATTCGCATCATCGACCCCCGCGGCGGCACGATCTACTCCAACATTCCGTCCGGCGAAGCAGGCCAAGCCCTGGCCGACACGCCGCACTTCGAAGACCTCGGCGCCCTGCTGGAGGGATCAGAGACGATCGTCGAGCATCCGACATCACCACGCGCCTCCGACGGCACCATCTACAAGTACGTCACCATGGCCAGCCGGAATTCCTCACGCCTGATCCAGGTGGGCGTGCCGATTGAAAGCAGCGCGGGCAATCTGCTCTACTCGGTCTACCAGCAGCAGGCCGACATCCTGGTCCGCAACCGAAACCTCCAAGCGCTCTGGATTATCAATCTTGAGGGCGAGCTAGCCGCAGCCGCGCCGCGCCAGGAGACGCAGACCGGTGACGAGACCGTGGACACGGCGGGTATTTTCGAACGCCGCGGCGAACAGGTCGTGGAAGATGCAATGGCTCAGGGACAAGCCGTCAGCACGGCGAGCTTGAGCTTGTTCTCGCCCGAAGACCGGGGCATCGTGGTCGCCTCCCCGATCGTCAACACCGGCGGCATCCTGATCGGTGGCCTGGCCGTTGCCGTCAGCCTGGACGACATCGCGTTCGCAGTGCGCGGGGAAGCACGCAACACCGCCCTGATCGCGTTTGTGCTGCTGGGGCTGACAGCGGTGGCGGCGGGCTTCGGCACGCGGTTGCTGACGCATCCGATCGAAGTCATCGCCAACGCCGCCCGACAGGTGGAATCAGGAAAAGAACCCGAACCTAGTGCCATGGAGCCGGTGATGCAGCGGTCCGACGAGATCGGCAGCCTGGCGCGTGTCTTCAGTGACATGGCGGTCCAGGTCTTCAACCGTGAGGAACAGCTGGAGACGCTGGTTTCGGAAAGGACCAAGGAATTACAACTGAGCAACCAGCAACTTCAGATAGCGTACGAAGCCATGGAAGAGGATCTGGCTACGGCCAAGGTTGTCCAGCAGGCCCTGGTGCGGGAAGGGGGCGCCGAGATAGGCCCTTTCACGGCTTACTCGCGGATGACACCCGCGAAACACGTGGGCGGCGATTTCGTTGATGTCGTGGGGCCGTCTGAGGGGTTGGCGTTTTTCGTGGTCGGCGATGTCTCGGGCAAGGGTGTGACCGCCGCCTTGTTCATGGCGGCGGCCCAGTCGGCAGTCAAGTCCGCCTTCCTCAGGCGCGCTGATATCACCACAATAGACAGCGTGATCACCGCCATTGCCCAGGATACGAACCGCCGTCTGTGCAGCCAGAATCCGATGAGCATGTTCGTCACCTGCATGCTCGCCGTGGTCGACCTCGAAACCAGCACGATCGACTACGTATGCGCCGGGCATGACCCCGCGTTTCTGATAGGCTCCAAGGGCTCGAGGCGTGCCCTTCCCCTGACGGGGGGACTCGCGATGGGCTTGCTGGAGGACTGCGAATACTCGAGCGGACATGTAATCCTGCAGCCAGGAGAAACGCTGTTTCTGTATACTGACGGCCTCACCGACGCTACGAATCGCAACGGCAACCTGTTTGGCAAGGAGCGGCTGGAGGCCGCGCTGGACGATTCTTCCCGGCGATCGCCGGAGGAGATCGTAAACCACGTCTGGAATCAGATCGGGAATTTCTCGGCAGCCACTGAGGCCGCTGACGACATGACCTGCCTCGTTTTGCGGCGCCGAATGAGCTTTTTGGAGGCGTGAAGGCCGCTTCCACGAGTGATCACATGCAGGCTAAAATGGAGGTTGCATCAGGGCTTGAATCGTGCAGCGTGGACAATGACGGAGGCGAAGAAAGCACACTCCGTGACCGCACACCCCCATTTGCCGAGCCTGCTGCGATGCGTCCTGGGCACATGCCTGGTGCTGGCGTCCGCCTCGGTGGCAGCCGCACAGGCCGAATTCCACTACCAGTACGGCAAGCTCACGAACCCATTTTCGGGTGCAAAGGAATCCACTTCCATCCTCACGGTTCAGCATGCGACAAGTTGGCGCTTGGGGGACAGCTTCTTTTTTGTTGACTTCCTCGACGACGGCGGTCATGACGGCTTCAATGACAAGGACCTCTATGGCGAGTGGTATCCAACCCTGAGCTTCAGCAGGCTTTCGGGTTCGCAGTTCCAACTGGGGCCAATCCGCGACATCGCGTTCATCGGCGGCATCAACATCGACTCCGACGCCGACTTCTTCAAGTACCTGCCCGGCGTGCGGATATCCTGGCAGGCGCCCGGCTTCGCGTTCCTCAACACGGACTGGACGGCCTTCATCGACGCCAACAGCGGCGTCGAAGGGGGCGGCGCTCCCCGGACCAGCAACAGCTTCATGTTCGATGTCAGTTGGGCGGCCCCGTTTCAGATCGAAAGCCAAGCATTCTTGTTTGGCGGTCATGCCGAGTACATCGGCGAAACGACCGACGAGTTCGGCAATCAGGGCAAGGGCTGGATTCTCGCGCAGCCCCAACTCACCTGGGACTTGGGCGCAGTGTTTGGAGCGGCGGATCAATTGCTGGTGGGCGTGGAGTACCAATACTGGCGTAACAAGCTGGGCGCGGACGAAGATGACAACGTCCCGCAACTGCTGGTGATCTGGCGGTTCTAGCCCCGCTGCGTTCGACCGCCCATGCATCCCGTCTGAGCTGCGTTGCTCCTCGGTCACATATGCCCAATATGCTCCCTCGTCACGCCTTGTCAGCCAGACGCCTGACCGGTCTCGGCGCGACGCGGGGTTTCACCACGGAGTGCCGGCCGAATCCCTGCAGCAAGGTTCCGGACCGGTGGACATGCCATGCGGTGAAGCCCTGCGGCACACCCACCGCCTGGTGAAACCCATGACTATCGAAGTTGCGGAAGAACGACATCATGGGGTGCTCGTGCTGCTCCCTGTCGGACGCCTGGACAGCGGAAACGCCGGCGCGTTCGAATCAATCGTCATGAAGCACATCAACAGCGGCGAACGGCGCTTGATCATCGATTTCAGCCGGCTCGACTTCATCAGCAGCGCCGGGCTGCGGGTGGCCCTGCTCGCGACCCGCGCGCTTCGGGCGAGTCATGGACGGATCGTGCTGTGCGCGATGAGGAGACACATCGAGGAAGTCTTCCGAATCAGTGGTTTCGATCGGATCATCGCAATCAAGGATTCGCGCCAAGCCGCTCTGGACGCTTTAGCCTGAACCGCCACACGGACCCGGCATCGAGACGCCGGGGTCGCTCGCTATTCGGACTTCAACGCCGGTAGGACCGCAACGCCCGGCCCAGGGCAGCCTCTTTCCTGGCCCAGACCGTTTGGATGATCTGCAACGCTGCTTCGGCGGTCGGCGCCTGCACGGCGAGATCGCGATTCTGCTGCTTCAGCAATCCCTCGGCAACCGCATGGTCCAGAAACTTGAACAGGTCGTCGTAGTAGCCGTCGCTGTTCAGCAGGATGCACGGCTTCTCATGCAGCTCGATTTGCGCCCAGGTGAGCGCTTCGAATATCTCCTCGATCGTCCCGAAGCCTCCGGGCAAGGCCAGCGACGCGTCCGACAGCGACTGCATCTTGTGCTTCCGCTCATGCATGGTGTCGACCACGTACAACTGGCTCAGGCCCTCGTGGGCGACGTCCTGATACTGCAGATGTCGTGGGATGACACCCGTAACGTGGCCACGGTGCGCGAGGACGGCGTCGGCCAGCACGCCCATCAGCCCGACCCGCGCGCCGCCGTATACCAGACCGATCCCATCCCGGGCCATCAGATGGCCCAGGGTCTCGGCCTGCCGGACATGCGCCTTCCGGTGTCCGGTGTTCCCACCTAAGAAGACACAGATGTGCTTCATACCTTTGGGACGGGGTGATTTGACGCTGCGTTCGGAGTCGTCTCTGTTCGATGATCTCGTGCTTGGCATTTAAATCCGCATCCCCATCCACCGCATTCTATATCGGACCTCTCGGCTCGACCGCCGGACCCGCGCCTCCAACGTCTGATGATGTGAGACTCCATCCTAACGTTTCTCCAAAAATTGGGCCACTCCGAGCTTAAAAAAATCGGTTCCGGCCTTCCGTTTTGGTCCGACAGGTGTTCGAGGGTCCACCGTATTGTGGGGTAAGTCCCCTTCGTCGTGGCTGCAGGAAAGTAGGAATGTCGTCGGACTTCTCCTTGGACTATGGCGTGTTAACACTCCGGTATAGCATTGACGATGAGTGCGGGCAGGTGGGGCGCAATGACGACCGCCTACACGAACCAATTGGTCCTGAAATTTCGGGCTAATCCCTTAAACTTGCCCGTTGCAAATATGATACATTAAGTCCGCATTTCCATTTTGAAAACGCAGCTGCACCCATCTGCCAACATTCCACGTCAATATTGATGCGGGTTTCAGCAACAATAGGAGCGTTGGGAGGCGTAAACCCAATGGGGGAGAGTGAAAAACAGGCCTTGCAACTGTCCTTCAACCGGTATTTGCGGGTCGGGTTCCAAGGATCGCGGGTGAGTTCCAACGGGGATTGGTTCTGGCGCGGGAGTTGGACGAGCGTCTGGGATTCAGCGAACTGATCGACGAGCACCTGAGCGATTCTCGGGCTAACAAGGCGAGGGTTTCCTTCGCGGATCTGCTGCGGCAGTCGGTGTACAGTCGCCTGGCTGGGTAGGAGGAGGTAAACGATGCCGAGCGGCTGTCGCAGGACCCGCCGTTCCGGCTGATCGGCTCGGAGAAAGTCTGGGATCGCGGGGCAGCACTGACCTCCCGGTTACAGACGTTCGAGACGAAAATGCTGGCGAAGGAAGAGAACTTCGCGGGTCTGGCAGGGGGAAACCGCGAACTGATCGGGAAGACGGAAACCACGCCTTGGCACTACCGAGCAGTGCTGGATCTGGACTCGACCGACCCAGTGTTTTAAACTATTCCGCGCAGGGATGGGGACAGCCGCCAATGATCTTGGTAAACCGGCACACCGAAGCTGGAAGGGCGCCTTTCCGCGCCACAGTGCGCATCACGCCCGTTTCCCGCGTCGGCCTGTTCGATGTGAGGGGCGGGTTGAGAGAAGAGTTCGGGTCGGACTTCACCCGATATTCTAAAGAGTTCTACATCTCGGACCACACTACGGCCGGCTATCTGGACCAGCGCCTCGTCGAACTGCTTGAACACGACAGCGCCAACATCCAGGATTACCTTAAGGTATTCCAGAAGCTCTTTCCTCCCGAAGCCGGCTACGTCCATGACAAGCTCAACCTGCGGACCGAGCTCTCCGACCAACAGCGCGCCGTCGAACCACTCAACGCCGACTCCCACCTCACGTTCATGGGGGGCGGACTGCGGAACTGCGTGTCGTACGAATTGGGGGGGGACGAGCCGGTGTGGTTCGTGGAGCTGGACGGGGTCCACGCGGGAGGCGCCCGGAGCCGGTGCACGACGGTGATCGCATACAACGGCGAGGAGGACGTCGCCCGGATGCAGGTGCAGGTGGCGTCGTCGCCGCACCCCATCGACGCCCAGAACCTGCGTGACCCACGTCTCGGCTTCATCAGCCAGCTACAGACGCTGGCGCGGGAACACCAGGTGTCGTTCGGCCGTTTCGACGTCTCCCTCCTCCCGAACGAGCGCCATGCGGGTCTGACCGTCAACGAGTACGAAACCCTGCTCATGACCCACGACCTTCGGGAAGTGCTGAAAAACCCCCTTCGCTTCATGGCGCGGATAGGCAAGGAGGCAATTCAGGCCCCCCGGGCCATTCCGGCCAAGGCCCTCAACTACGCGCAGTACGACGCCGTGCAGCTCTTCAACGAGATCGTGGATCGGGTAGGCGTCCGGCGTTCAGTGGTGGAGTTGCTCGTCAACCGGGCGCTGGCGATTCCGGTGGCCCATTTTCTGCGGATGAAGCGGGAGATCAGCCTGCCGGTTCTGGACCGTCAGGGCGAAGGGATCGGTGAGATCGGCTGGGGTACCTACCAGAGTCCGATCCTGGTCCAATGGAAGGTTGCCGGCAGTCCGACCCGGGTGCTGGATGTAAGGCTAGTGCGGTTCGTGTAGCGACGGCAACTGCATCAGGCCTCCTCTGTATCTTCTTGCCTCACTGCTAGTTAGCCGATCGCGAAAGCGAATCCTCCACCCAAGGCGAGTTGCTGAACTTGTCTATCGCGTGGCGTGATTGCCAGACAGGAAATATCTTGCGGGCTACCCTCGCTTGGAGCCGGTTGCCCGAGGTGAAAATTGCTTGTGTTCCCTGCCGCAGGCGCTGTATTATGAGAAAGGTAACGTACACCCCATCAGGTTAGGAGAGAAAATGGGAAATGTGCCTTCGGCGTACATTGCTGGTTACGAGCAAGCCCGCCTCTATGATCAGGCAGCGGCCGACAACTATATCCGGCACACCACCCTTGGCGATCCTGAATTGGACCCGATTATGGAGGACCTCTCCTCCATGCCGCCTCAAGACCTGCACCGGTTCATCGAGGCTGGAATAGAGCAGCAGGATGAGGTTCTGCAAAATGCGCCGCAGGCCCTGCGCGACTTCTTCAAGAATCTTGAGGAGCCTCCCTGGCTCATGTACGAAATCTTTCGTCCAGCGGTTCGCGCCTTCCACGTAAACGTAGACCTCATGCTGACCGCATTCGTTACGGGGGTGCTGGTGGAAGGCTTTTCGACACTTATCGCCAAGTCTTTCAACATTACCGGGCGAGTGGCGTCCACCAAAAGACGCCTACAGCAGAATAACCGCCACATGATGGAAATATTTTTCCCCGGCGGCATGCAAAGAAAGGGAGATGGATGGAAGCTGTCCACGCGCATTCGCTTCATCCATAGTCGAATCAGGGGTCTGCTGGCGAAATCCGACGATTGGAATTACGAAACTTGGGGTACGCCGGTAAGCGCGGCGCACCTGGGTTTTGCTATTTCCGTCTTTTCCAAGCGCCTTCTGGAATACTCCTTGTTGGTGGGTGCGAAGTTCAGCAAGGAAGAAAAAAATAGCGTTCTTGCCGTTTGGCGCTACGCCGGCTATCTCATGGGGATACCTGAAACCATCCTCTATACCGACGGCGCGGATGCGGAAAAAATTTACAAGATCAGCTATATGTGCGAGCCCCCGGCGGATGCCGAATCGATAGCCGTGGCGAATATGTTGATCCAGGCCATTCCGGCAGTTGCAGATGTGACAGATCCGAGAGAAAGGGACAATTTGGTAGCTTTGGCCTACCGCCTGTCACGAGCGCTTATAGGAAACAAACTCGCTGACCAGTTTGAGTTTCCGAAGCACACTCTCCTACAAGGACTGCTAACACTGTTCAGTTACCGGATGAAACAACGCATACAGCGAATTCTGAAGAACAGACAGCTAGTTAGATCGGATAATTTTACTCAGCTTCTCCAAATCTCGGTGTACGACGAGGGAGGGCTGAGTTACAAGATGCCCAACCACGTCTACACATCAAAATCAATCAAATGGTGAAGATGCTTGTACTGGTGGTGCAACCAACTCCGTACGGCAACCGCCTCCGTCCGGTAACAGTAAGCAGAGATTCGGCCATTCCCAGTTCTGCCCTGGCTGCGAGCGCAGGAGCGAGTCAAGCGCAGGATCGGCCGAATCATTCCGATTGTCAGCAAGCTGCAACGACGGCGGTCTTTCACACACCTACTCGGCCTCACTGATCTCGGCACGGAGGACATCACTTACAACTTGCCAGACCATGTCCGCTCCGACATGTCGACAAAGTGGTAACCGCGTCCTGATCTGACCCCACGGTGCCATTCTCCAACCGGACCACCCCAATAGCGCACAATCTCGGGGCCGACTCCAGAGGCTTCTGTACTGCGGGATGACTGCCGGGCCATGGCCCAAATCCTTGGAGAGTGTCTCAGTTCAAACTGAGAGACTACCAATCCTTGACAATGGAACACTCTTCCGGTATTTTCTGCTAAACTGGCGGAGGTTTACGCTGGCGAGACTGGCTTTAGAAATGATTGCCTTCGACTAAGGAAATTTATGATGTCTGGACAATTTATGTTCCGTCTAATTCCCGTGTTCTGTGCACTGTCGGTGACCGGCGTGACCGGACTTTTTGCACCGCCGACCGCCTTCGCCCAAAATAACACGCCCGAGGAGATCGGGCTGAGAATCGCCGAGGAGGCCCGGGCTCTTGAGGAAGGATTCGGCAACTTTGTAGCCCGACAGGTTATGGTGTTGCGCAACAAGCAGGGCCAGGAGAGCCGGCGCCAGCTCCGAGTTCAGGTGTTTGAGGTGCCTGACGACGGGAACAAGAGCCTGTTTGTATTCGACGAGCCGCGAGACGTCCAGGGCACATCGTTTCTGGTTTACGCTCACCCGGAAGAAGCAGACGAGCAGTGGCTGTATCTGCCCGCACTGCGACGTGTAAAGCGCATCAGTTCCTCGAACCGGTCCGGTTCCTTCATGGGCAGCGAGTTTGCTTACGAAGACCTGACCCCTCAGGAAGTAGAAAAGTTCACCTACCGATATCTGCGCGATGAATCGTGCGGCGACCTAACATGCACGGTCACGGAACGGACACCGGTGGACAGGTCGGGATACCGTCGCCAAGTGGTCTGGCGCGACAAGGATGAGCATCGCGTTTGGAAGGTGGAGTATTACGACCGCAAGGACGACCACCTGAAGACGCTTACCATGGACAATTACGCGCAGTATCTGAATCGCTACTGGCGGGCGAGTGAGATGGAGATGGTGAATCACCTGACCGGGAAGAGCACCATCCTGACGTGGACCGATTATCAATTCCAGACCGACCTGAACGAAAATGATTTCACCCAGACAGGACTGAGGCGGGCACGATGATTCCAGTCTGGGCGGCTCGCGCGCAAGGTATCGCGGCCGCCATCTGGATTCTCAGTTCCCTTCTCGCCGTCGACGCCTACCCCCAAACCTTTTCCGGACGCATCAGCGCCGAGGGTCGTTGGTTTCCCCAGGACGCCGCCTTTGCCGCTCAGCGCTCGCTGGCGACGGGCTTCGTTGCGGAGCCCATTCTCTACCTGGAGGATAGCGCTGGCCGAAGCGTCACGTTCGCACCCTTCTTCCGCTATGACCATTCGGACCCGCGCCGCACCCACTTCGATCTGCGCGAAGCGTATCTATTGCTGTTCGGCGAGATCGGGGATACCGGCTGGGAACTGCGCCTCGGTGTCGACCAGGTATTCTGGGGCGTCGTCGAATCGCAGCGCTTGGTGGATATCGTCAACCAGGTCGACTTCGTAGAGCATCCTAACGGAGAAGCCAAGCTGGGCCAACCGATGGCGCACGCGACGTGGTTCGGCGATTGGGGTACGTTCGAGATATTCGGTATGCCATATCACCGCGCACGGACATTTCAGGGGCGCGAAGGCCGCCTGCGGCTGCCGTTAGTCGTGGATGACGAACATATCGAGTACGAGAGTAAAGCCGGGCCGTGGCACCTGGACTTGGCCTCCCGCTACAGCCGCAGCATCGGACTGCTCGATCTGGGACTGAGCATATTCAGCGGTACCAGCAGGGACCCGTTCCTGATCCCGGGAGCCGATTCGGAGGGAGCTCCGACCCTGATGCAGTATTACACGCAGATAAGCCAGGTCGGGCTGGACGCCCAGGTGACGGTTGACTCCTGGTTGCTAAAGCTGGAGGCGATCCAGCGCGCCGGGGCTCGCAACCTATTCGGAGTGGAAGAGTCCTACTTCGCCACAGTTGTCGGCGGCGAATACGCATTCTATTCGGTAGCCGGATCCGCTGTGGATCTCAGCCTGCTCAGCGAATGGAACTATGACGCGCGAGGCCGCAACGCGACGCCGAGTCGCTCTCCCAACACGCTCGAAAACGACGTCTTCCTCGCCACGCGCTTCGCGTTCAACGACGTCCAAAGCACCGAGATTACCGCAGGCTTTTTCTTTGACGTGGGCCGCGCCACGCGCACGCTGGGGATCGAATTCGACCGGCGGCTTTCTGATAAGTGGTCCCTGCATGCGGAGGGTACCGCACTCCTCAGCGTGGACGAAGCGGATCTCCATTACGCGATGCGAACCGACAGTTTCCTGGAATTCCGCCTGACCTACAACTATTAGCCGTACTCACCCTGCACGCGGCCCCCGCCGACATGAAGTGCTTGACGATGGACGGCAATCACTCCGCTTCAGCCTTGTGTCTCGAGCTGGATTGCGCCACTTGGCTCCCTGCGGTCGACGCTAAGCAGCAGCGTCGGCAGTAGCAGAAAATCCGCGGCCAGAGCCAGGATGATCGTCATTGTCACCAGGGCCCCCAGCGCCCAGCTCACTTCGAACCCTGATGAGGCAAACACCAGAAAACCGGCCGAGAGGACGGCGCTCGTGGTGAACAGCGCGTGCCCCACGTTGCGAAAGGCGAAGCGCACCGATTCCGTTGTGGAAAGTCCTTCGCGCCGAACTTGCAGATACTTGCTCAGGAAGTGGATGGTGTCGTCCACCACGATTCCGAAGACGACGGCGATGACCACTGATGACGCAATGCCTACGTGGCCAACGAGATAACCCCACAGACCGAAGCTCATAATGACGGGAATGAAATTCGGCAGGAGGCTGATCAGTCCAATCCGAATACTCCGGAAGATGAATATCAGGATGAAAGAAATGAGCAACATCGCGGTGATGGTGCCACTGAGCATGCTGGTGATGTTACGCTGCGACAGGTGAGCGAAGATGACGCTGATGCCCGAGGCCTCTATCGCGAGCTCCGGCGCGTTGGCTCGGAGCCACTCCTGTGCTCGCGCGTCCAGCTCACGCAACTCCTGGGACCACGAGTTGCCGGTTGCAACAACCATGCGCGTGGCCGACTTTCCAATGTCGATGCGGTCGTTGAGGTCGCTGCCGAACGGCAATGAAAGCTCGTAGAGCAGCAGGTACTGCGACGCGAGCTCCTGGTTCTCAGGCAGGCGGTAGAAGGACGGATCGTCTCCGTTCATGTTCTTGTTGAGGCGTTTTATGATGTCCGGAAACGACTGAACATAAGAAACTTCAGGCTGCTCCCGGTACCATTCCGCGAACGCATCGATCTTGTGCAGGTACTCGGGGTCCGTGATACCACCTTCGCGCCCCGAGTCTAGCGAGTATTCCAACCTGTCGAGTCCAGTCAGGTTCGCGGCAATAAAATCCGAATCGCGCCGAAACTGATAGCGGTCGTCGAAGTACTGCGTCATGTTGTCATTCAGCTCGATGCGCGGAATGCCGACTGCCAGAACGAGCACTACTACTGTCATGGACCACAGCACCTGCGAGCGTCGAGCGATGACGAAGTCGGCGAAACGTTCGAAGAAGTGTTCGAAAAGCACCGGCTGACCTGTTTGGACACGCGGCACGCGCAGCGGCATGATCGCAAGTAGCGCCGGCAGGAGGATCATGGTGTATGCGAGGGCACACAACACACCGAATGCCACATAGTTTCCAAGTACGTGGAACGGAGGCGAGTCCGAAGCGTTCAGGCTGAGGAATCCGATCGCTGTCGTAATGGAAGTGAGGACGACGGGGTAGGTATTGACCTGGAACGACTTGACGATGGCGGCGTGCCTGTCCAACCCGCGCCGCATGCTCAGCAGAACGGTCGTGACGATGTGGATGGAATCCGCTATTGCGATCACCATGACGATGATTGGCACGCCGGAGTTGACGGGACTGAACACTACGCCCCGCCAACCGGCAAACCCTATGGTAGTGCTGACGACGAACAGGAGCACGGCGACGACCGCCACCGTGGCGAGGACCGAGCGCAGCAGAACGATCGCGGCAATCACGATGATGAGGAACACGATCGGCGTCAAAGTCTGGATATCACTCAGCGTGGCATCGGAGAACGTGCGGTTCATGACAACATCGCCGGTCGCATAATAGTCGATGCCGGGGTGCCGCGCGCGGGCTTCGTCCAGGACCGAGTTGAGATAGTCAGTGATTTCGATCACTGCCAAGTCGGGATTCTCGGGGAGAACGAAATTGATGGCTACGCCGGCTACCCGACCATCGTAGGAGATCAGCCGGCCGGCAATATCTATCGCGTCCAGCGCAATCGTCTCTGTTCTGGCCAGTTCGGCATCGCTCAATCCGCCGGCATTTTCCACGAGCGGGGCGACAATCAGATCATCCTCGCCGGCCGCCTCGCTGTGGCTATAGTTAGTGAGCGAGTCGACACGACTGGAGTACGGCGCCTGCCAAGCCGCTTCAGTCAGTTCCTCGACGGCGCCGAGCGTCTCGCGTGTAAAAACCGTACCCTCCCGCGGCGCAACCGCAATCAAGGCGCGGTTGGAGACGGCGTAGGTATTCTCCAGAGCGTTGAAAGCAATGAGTTGCGGGTTATCATCACTGAACAGAATGCGGTAGTCGTTCGTGACGGTGAGAGTGGGAGCACCGGCGGCAATCACCAGCATGACCACGGTAGCAAGCGCAGCAACCAGCCACTTGTGGCGCAGAACTGCCGCCACATACCGATCCAGCAACGAAGGAGTCATCGTTCCGGGCATATCACCCTAGGACCGCGCAATCGTGGGTTCACGGGCAGTCGACTATCAAGGAGCGATGGACCATGAGGATACAAACGTCGTGCCCGAGTCATCGCCGCCACGGCAGAGCGAACGGAAGGCGGCGTCGACAACAAGGTTTGCGGGAAGCGCGTTGACAGACCCTTGATGGGTTCACGTATGATTGCCATCAGCCACACAAGCCGAGAACCGAGTATAGCATGGTGCCGCCTGCGAACGGAATGGCAGACAGCGATATAGCCTACCAGACCGCAATCCCGCCCAGGGTATCCCGCACCTTTGCGCTCACGATCTTCTCGGATGCGGAGTTCAACCTGAACCCCCTCTCGGTCGACCATTACGCCCCCCGCTTCGCCACTGGCCTGTTTATCCTGGCAGGTGTCGCTCGCGGGCACTTCGTAAACGCGTTGCGTTAGATCGAACTTACCCTGGCCCGTGAGATCGGTATTGGCCGATTCGCCCTGTAGGCCTTGGGGATGGCCGGGCTAACGCTGCGCCGCATTCGCGACAGGCCAGCCCTACCGGGACGGGCGGGAGATTAAGATCTCACGGCGCAGCTTGTTGACGGTTACTGTGGAATCCGCGGATCGTCGTGTTATTGGAGCTTCACCACGAACTCGCTGGGCTTCGGTCCGGAGAGATGTAAGCGGCCGCTTAGGCCGCGATCTATTTTACGTCGTTTTTCTCCATTCGAATGGTTGCTGGTATACTAAGAGTCTAACGGAAGCCACGAACCACAGCGGTGATCTGTTCGGCAAGGAACTGCTGAAGAGGAACCTGGTCGGTGTATCGCGGCAATCGCCGGAGGAGATTGCGAACAATTTCTGGGACCAGATCGGAAACTTCTCGGTAACACCGTGGCTGCCGACAACAGGGCCTGCCTCGTTCTACGGCACCGGATGAGCTTCCCGGGGCGTGAAGGTCGTTACCATGCGTGATCGCACAAAAGGGTATTTTGGATGCTATGGGGGCTCATCACTATGTCTAATGAATTACGTGTCAACCTGCCTGCTCGGCTGTCCGAACTGCATTCCCTGACGAAGATGGTAGAAGATTTCGGAGACGCCAACAAGCTGCCCGTGGCTAAAGTGTTCGCCGTGAACCTGGAGTTGGACGAGTTGATCTCGAACACGGTGATCCACGGCACCTTCGAGGATGGGATCGATCCCCAAATAGATATCCACTTGAAAGTCCAGTGCGATATCCTGATCCTGACCGTGGAGGACAACGGGGCGATGTTTAATCCCACAATGGACACAGAACCGGAAATTTCGTCGGCACTCGAGGCGCGGAAAGTGGGTGGCCTGGGCCTACATCTGGTCAAGGAATTAGCCGACCGTGTCTCCTATGACTTCGTGGGCGGCAAGAACCGTTTGACCTTGGAGCACGATCTCAAGCTCGCATAGCAATATCACTGCGGGGAATCGTCCCGATTCTAGAGAGAGGCGTAGCGATGAATATTGAAGTTGCTGAAGAACGAAACAACAACGTCCTCGTGCTGCTGCCGGTCGACCGGCTCGATAGTACGAACGCACAAAAATTCGAATCCATGGTCATGGATCACATAATCAAAGGCGAACAGCGCATGATCGTTGATTTCAGCCGTCTGAACTTCATCAGCAGTTCCGGTCTGAGGGTACTTCTTATCGCAGCCAAGAAACTCACCGCGAGCCAGGGGAAGCTCGTCCTATGCAACATGCACGATCACATCCGCGAAATTTTTGTGATCAGCGGCTTCGATCGGATCATCTCGATCAAAGAGTCACGCCAAACAGCTCTGGACGTGTTCACCTAAGGCCGCGACACGCCGCGGCGTCATCATGCCGGCGTTTCGCCTCCGCGAGCATCTCCCTTCAGCCGGCCGCGCTTTCGTGGCCCATCGCGATTCCATCAGCGAGCAACTCTCCTGCCAAGCATCCTGAATCGCAGGAGATTATGCGAGTCCGGAATGGAAGCGCAATTCGTTGCCGCTTTTCACAGGAGCCGCAGCGCCAGGAAGAATACCGGAAAAAATACCACATCGAAGTAGCGCCACGCGATCAATAGTCCCAGCAGTGACAGCATCGGCGAACGAACCATCTCAAGCCACCGCCGAAACAGGTCTTCCGGCAGAACCAGCCCAATGGCGCTGTGCCCGTCGAGCGGAGGCACGGGAATCAGGTTGAACGTTCCGAGCAGCAGGTTGAGCGAAAACAAAATACTCAGAAACTGTGCCGCGCCCTCCCCCGCTGCGCTCGTTGCTTCCACCACACGGATAAAGCTGAACGTCTCCGGGATTACAAAGAACCCCATCCCGGTCCCGGCGTGGATCAGCAGCACGGCCGCCAGCGCCAACAGGAAGTTTGCCGCCGGCCCGGCCAGCGCCATCAGGGCCGCCCGCTTTGGGCGCCGCTGCTCCCAGTAGGGATCGTACGGCGCGCTTCCCCACCCGAGCATCCAGCCGCTCAGGAACAGGCTGATGATCGGTACCAGAACGGTCCCGAACGGCTCTCGCCGGATGTGCGGCAGCGGGTTCAGCGTGACTTGTCCGGAATGGTACGCCGTCAGGTCGCCGCCCCACTTCGCCACCAGCGCGTGCGCCGCCTCATGGCACGTCAGCGACATCAGGAATGCTACATACCACAGGGGGAATAAAGCTAACAGAGCTTCCATGTCCGGTGTCATTTCTGCCTCTTCACTACGCCATTCGCCATGGCGCCGGGCTTCTTGCTAATCGCGATTCACTATCCACATTCATTGCTTCTCATCTTAAGCCAACTCTCAGCGAATACGAAAGGCGATTCGCTTGCAGCCCGTAGCCCCGCCACTCCCGCTGTGCCGTGGATTTGTTCCGCCAGGCGGCCCTCATCTCTTCGTGCTTCCGTGATCCTGATGATCATATCCGTTCACCGCTCACTGAGTCCTTTGCCTCCCTGCCAATCACGAACCACTCCCCCAAGAATGCTATCCTTGAAAAGCGATGGAGTACTTGCGTGATCTGATCGTCATCTTCGCCCTCGCCGTCGGGATTGTGGTGATTTTTTCCCGCCTGCGGCTCCCCGCGATCATCGGATTCTTGTTTGCCGGTGCGCTTGCCGGACCGAACGGCTACGGCGTCGTCGAAGGCGTCGAGCAGGTTCGTGTGCTGGCCGAGGTCGGGGTGGCGCTGCTGCTCTTCACCATCGGCCTGGAGCTTTCACTCGCTCACCTGAACCACCTCCGCAGAATTCTGCTGCTCGGCGGAGGCTCTCAAGTCCTGCTCACGACTTTTCTGGTTTTTCTCATCGGAATTGCATTCGGCATGTCCTGGCAGCAGGCCGTATTCCTCGGCATGCTGGTTTCCCTCAGCAGTACCGCAATAGTGCTGAAACTCCTGGCCGAGCGCGGCGAGATTGACAGCCTGCGCGGCCAAACTGCTTTGGCCATTCTCATCTTCCAGGACCTCTGCATCGTTCCCATGATCCTGCTTACCCCGTTTCTTTCCGGAAACGAATTCCATCCCTCCGAACTCCTTTACGCCATCGGCAAAGCGCTCGCTGTCGTAGCGCTGGCAATTTTCGCGTCCAGGTTGATCGTTCCTTGGGTCCTGAGCCAGGTCGTCGCAACCCGCAATCGCGAGATTTTCCTGCTAACCATTATCCTGCTCTGCATGGGAACAGCCTGGGTTACGGCTGAGACTGGACTGTCGCTTGCCCTGGGAGCGTTTCTAGCAGGGCTGGTGGTCTCGGAGTCGGAGTACAGCCACCAGGCTTTGGGTGAGATTCTTCCGTTACGGAATACCTTCAACGGCATCTTTTTCATCTCGGTGGGGATGTTGTTCAATGTCCAATCCTTTATTGGCTCACCACTTGGCATGGGCTTGGGAGTTGTTGGCCTTGTGCTTGCCAAGGCTGGGATAATCGTGGGTGTACTGATGCTGCTTGGGTATTCCATCCGCGTTGCTCTCCCCGCCGGGCTGGGCCTGGCGCAGGTCGGCGAATTTTCCTTTGTGCTGGCGTCGGCCGGCGTCGCCTCCGGAGTCCTTTCCGAGTCTTTTTTCCAGATGTTTGTAGGAATGGCAGTGTTGACCATGGCTGGCACCCCAATGCTCTGGGCTCTCGGCACTGCCCTGTCCCACCGCTTCTCGGCCGATTTGCCCGGCTGGGGAACCTCCCGCCGGAACGAAGGTCCGGAGCCCTTGGGCAAAAAGCTGCGTGACCACGTGGTGATTGCGGGATATGGAATCAATGGCAGAAATCTGGCGCATGTCATGCAAAGCGTTGCAATATCATATGTTGTCATTGAAATGAACCCCGAGACCGTGCGCGCTGAACGCAAGCGCGGAGTCCCCATTCTTTACGGCGATGCCGCCACACGAGAAGTGCTGGAGCAGGCGGGGGTTCAGAAAGCCAGAGTGCTGGTCTTGGCTATCTCGGACCCAGTGGGAAGCCGACACGCTACGGAGCTGGCCCGTCGCCTGAATCCTTCGGTGCACATCATTGTGCGGACTCGGTACGTGCGGGAAATGGAGAGTCTGTTTGTCCTCGGTGCGAATGAGGTGGTTCCAGAGGAGTTTGAAACCTCGGTCGAGATTTTTTCCCGTGTTCTGCGTAACTACTTGGTTCCTCGGGACATCGTAGAACAGTCGGTACGCGAAATCCGGCAGGACGGGTACGAAATGTTCCGCGTGATCCGTGAAACACATCGTCCGACCGAAGCCATTCATGATCTGATTCGTGGTGTAGTCATGGAGGTGTATCAAGTAAAGGAGGGTTGCGCTCTGGAAGGACAAACTTTAGCTGAAGCGGATTTGCGCGGTAAGACCGGCGTCATGGTACTGGCAATTCAGACCGATTCGCAAGTGCAGGCCAACCCGACGCCGGGTGCACGGTTCACGGTTGGTAACGTCGCGTTGCTGCTCGGCACTCCGGAGCAATTGGCGCGAGCGGCCCCGCTGTTTTACGACTCTGCCGCTGGAACTCATGCCTTGCCGGAATTGGGTCGAGGCTGATCCGATCAGCCCGAATTGGGTTACAATAGCCGGTCTTTTGGATACCGGAGAGACTGGCACAGACAAGAGGATTCAAGAACATGCATCTCGGGTTGCAGGGTCGCGTGGCGTTGGTATGCGGGGCGAGTTCGGGCTTGGGGAAGGCCGTTGCCTTGGGCCTTGGCAAAGAGGGAGCAAGACTGGCCATTTGCTCCAGGACGGAGGAGAAGCTTGCCAAAGCCGCCGAAGATATACGCAAGGAAACGGGAGCCGAGGTGCTTCCCGTGCGGACTGACGTGAGCGTTCCCTCAGAGGTGAAGGATCTGGTCAAGAAGGCGGTTGGCCATTACAAGCAGCTCGAAATCCTGGTGACAAACGCGGGCGGCCCTCCGTTCGGGCACTTTGACGATCTTCCGGAGGATGTCTGGGAAAAGGCGCTTCGGTTGAACCTGTTGAGTACGCTCAACCTCTGCCGGGAGGCGGTTCCTCACATGAAAGCGTTGCATTGGGGCCGCATCGTAAACATCACCTCGTTCGTCGCCAAGCAGCCGACGGAGGGATTGATCTTGTCCAACATGACGCGCCCGGCGGTGCTCGGGCTCGCGAAATCACTAGCCAACGAGCTGGCGAGCCATAATATTCTCGTCAACTCGGTTTGTCCCGGCGCGTTTGAGACCGAGCGCCACCTGGAGCTATCCCGCAAGCGAGCCCAGCAGGAGGGTCTGCCGCTGGAAGAGTACCTGAAGAGCCGGGCGAAGATCATTCCCCTCCAGCGCAACGGCAAGCCCGAAGAATTGGCAAACCTGGTGGTATTTCTGGCGTCAGAGCGAGCGTCCTACATTACGGGAACTGCTATCCAGGTGGACGGTGGCGTGATTCGCAGTCTGTACTAGCGTGAGGAGTGGAAGGAGCACAATGCCATGATTCGAGTGGTGGATGTGGCCCACGTGAATCTGAACGTCAACGACCTGGATCGGGCGGAGAAGTTCTATACGGAAATCCTCGGGTTCCATGTTTCCATGAAGGCCGAAGGGGCCATTGTTTGGTTGAACATGGGCCAATTCCGGGATGGGGATAACATCGGTTTTCACGATGTTGCCTTGTTCAAGGTTCCGTATGGCCCAGCCGAGAACTATCGCAAGCGTCCGGGACTCAACCACGCGGCATTTCGCTTGCAGAGGGCGGAGGAGGTGGACCAGGCGGCGGAGTACCTGAAGTCCAAAGGAGTGAAGGTGCTCAAAGGACCACTGACCCACTCCGAGGACAAGGATCGGTACCTCTATTTTGAAGATCCGGACGGGAATGTCCTGGAACTGGTTGCATCCACGCTTCCCGAATTTCCGCAAAAATATTTGCGCCAGGACCGCCGGGCTGGATAACTGCTGGAGGTTTGATCCCATGACAATAGAAGAGAAACTACGCCAACTCGGATTGCAGCTGCCGCATCCACCGAAGCCAGTGGCTTCCTATGTCCCGTACGTCCAGACAGGGAATCTGGTGTTTGTTTCTGGGCAGGTGCCGCGAGACAAGAGTGGCCTGCGGTATAGCGGTCATCTGGGAGGTGAGCGGAGCCTGGAAGATGGATACCAGGCGGCCCGCCTGTGCGCACTGAATGCGTTGAGCGTTGTGAAGCAGGCGGTGGGCAATCTCGGCCGAGTCCGTCGCATTGTTAAGCTGACCGGGTACGTGGCGAGTGCTAAGGGATTTACCGATCAGCCGAAGGTCGTCGACGGCGCTTCGTCGTTCCTGGTGGAATTGTTCGGAGAACGGGGCCAGCATGCGCGGGCGGCCGTCGGCGTCAGTGAATTGCCATTGGGGTCTGCAGTAGAGTTGGAAATGATCGTGGAAGTAGAGGGCTGACCCCAGCTACAGAAACACAGTACTGCAAGTTGGGAGAAGAGCCTGTCTCTTGTCACTCTACCTCTCAGGATGAGACATTGATGAAAGGGAAGTGAAGAGTTGAAACCGGAATTTAAGGAAGGAATTTCGACGGAAGTCGAGATGGTCACGACCGAGGCGGAGAAAGCGCCGCATCTGGCGCGGGCGGTTTTCTCCACTCCGGCGATGTGTGCCCTAATGGAGCGAACGTCGCTGGCGCTCATCAAGCCGTACCTGAAAGAGGGAGAAAACTCAGTTGGGGCCAAGATATGTGTCAGTCACATCGCTGCCACTCCCATTGGAATGAAGGTGCGCGGCCGCTCGACAGTCCAGGCCATCAACGGCCGCCGCATCACCTTCGCCGTCGAGGCCTACAATGAGAAAGAAAAGATTGGCGAAGGAACCCACGAGCGCGTTGTCATCAACCCGCAGAAGCTCGCTGCCAAATCGCAGTAGTGATTCGGGGTAACAAGATCAGAAAGAAAAAGACCGCAACTCAGAGCCCTGTCAACGATTCCTCACCGCCGGGCCTCGAGGATGAAAGGGACGTTGCGCTCGAAGTTCAACTGCTGCGTGAGGGCGAAGTCGAGGCGGTCGAGCGGCACCACAGTCCGGATGCCCAGACTGGTTTCGTATACCAACATGTCCCCTTCCAGCCAGTAGTCCATCACGGCGATGACCATGGAGTCTTTGAACGCAAGCAAGGTTACAGGCCGAGGCGTCTGCGGCGGAACGGCTTCTCTATCTTCGAAAGCTGGCTCAAGGCCTCGGTATTTCCGAATATTGTAAGGCCGAGGTTGCTCCACTACTGGTGCGGGAATGGCCAGCGGGTACATCGGGACATAGTACGGTACGCCGTAGATGATCGGCCCTGGGTAATTTCCGACGTAGCCGAAAGCACCTCGGTGTGAACGTCTGCCTTTGCCCCTCGGGAGACCTCGATGCATCTCCGGTGTTCCGCCTGGAAAGTTGATGTTGGGGATGGGGGCTCCAGACCCCGTGGGGAGGGGCTGAATACCGGGAAAGCCACCGGGAGAATTAATATTTCCGAAGCCTGTCACTCCGGCTCCAGGCTGTCTGCCGACCGTTCTTCCCAGGCGTCCGGCAAAACCCGGATCCGTCACCGAACCAACAGGAGCCGACCCGAACCGGGATCGAAAGCTGGGTGAGGAAGGAGAGGCGACGGAAGTTCTGCCGGACGGAGTGGTGCCCACGGAACGGCCGCCTACAGGTCCGCCCCGCATCCCACCTCCGCGAGCGTGGTTTCCTTCACCCCAGCGGGCAGCCGGCGATCCCTGCTGCGCAAAGCTAGGGCCAGTCGAGAGCAATGTCGCAACGGCAAGGACGGAGTTCCAGGCTATACGTTTCATGGAGCCTCCTTTCTACTTTTCAGCCTACTCTCAGATCCCAATGCTGTGAATGAGAAGCACCGCATGCCCCAGCGACTCATTCCGAATCCTTAGGGCTTCTTGAGCGGAATGTTCATGTCCGCGGGTTCCTCGATGGCGACTAGGCGCCCGCCGCGATTGTCGAAGTCGGCCAGCCAAAGGGAAATTTCCTTGCCGAGGAGCTCTTCGATGCGGTCGAAGGTCTCGAACGGAGCTTCGGAATGTTTCCAAAGCGTCGGCCGGCCGACGTCGAACCTGCGCACCCGCCCGTTTACTTCCACCATGGCGACACGGGAAAACCGGCGATTTTCGGCGAGTTCCTCGAATCGGCCCGTTTGACGCTCCAGCCGCCGAACATAGCGAGAGCCTTCTCCGTCCGGACCGGAGTATGAGATTCTCCCCCGGCGTTCGTCAACCTCATAGCGGTTACCTGCAGCCGAGAATTCGATGCTATGTTCCAAGACGCTTCCACTCTCAATCGGGACAAAATCTTCGAGCCGCATCCAACCTTGCAAAGAAGTTCCGGAGGAGTCGAGCAGAATCAAGGTTCCGATCGTTCTCCCCTCGAGTCCCACAACGCCCTCATAAGCTCTCCGTTCCTGGGCGTGCGAAGCCGCCGAGAGCAGAATCACAACCAGCCCCATTGCCAAACGCTTCATCAGCGCACTCCTTTGTTTCCAATCGGTCAGTTTCCTCACCTGTGCTGTCTCAATTCTAACCAAAGCAACTGTCTGATTTCCGGCGAAAATGAACCCTTTATTAAACCTGCGAAAACGCTTATCCACCGCGCGGGAGGCCGATCCATTAGTCCGAGCCCGTGGCTGTTAGAAAGAGTTCGCACTCCTTCACAGACAGAAGCGCTCGAGGCTCCGCTGGCTCGCGCATCACACAGAACACTTGACTTGTTAAAAATCTCGGCCAGCTACCTTCCTTCCAGTTCCTTCAACGCCTCCAGAATTTGCTCGTTAGACGCTCGAATGCTCGCGTCCGTATTTGTAAACTTCCAGGTCACGATTCCTTGCTGGTTAATCACGAACACCGCCGGATGCGGAACAATGTAGCCGGCTGGATCAGGATTGGATCGATGTTTGAACCGTTCCGGATTCAGTTGTCCGTAGCGGTCGATTACGCTATGGTCGGGGTCGGCGAGAAGCGGAAAATTCGGCGCAGCGTCGTTGTCGCGTTGCTGGCGTTCCACCATCTTCATGGCGCCCGCGACATCGTCCGGACTAAGAGCTATGATTTGGGTGGTTTGTTTCTGACGGTCATCCAGTAGGTCCCGCAGCTTACCTAGCTGCGCGGTGCACGCACCTCACCACCAGCCGCGATACATTACCAGAACCATGTTCTTGTCTCGGTACTGAGAGAGTTGGTGGACCTTGCCGTCCTGATCCTGCAAACGGAAGTCCGGGGCCACAGTTCCCTCAACAACGCGGTCCAGGTCATAGGGTGAAAGCTTGAGGTCGTCGACGGGACCGAGTTTCCCCTGCGCGTGTAAAGCTGGGGAGGAAATAGAAACCAAGACGAATACCAGAAGTGAGAGTCGGGACATGTGCCTCCTTTCCTGAATCAGGCCATTCGTTCCAGTCAGTTCCATTTGCGTTCACAGAGATTATATACTCTAAATCAGAATTCTCTTGACAGCTTTCCTTTCCCTCCAGTAGCGTGGATGGGCGAACAAATGGCGAATTCAAGAGCAGTGCTTACAGCATAATGGGTCGAAGGTCGGCCTAGCGGCCCCAAAGGTTGCAAACGATGAAAGGACACGAGGGGAAGGCAAGGGAATCTATTCTATGACTGAGGCCCCAACGCAACATCGGTGTGGCTAGAGCCGACATCCCGTTTATGTCTTCCGTTCCCTCAACCACGCTGCTTCGGTATCTGCGCCCGCATCGAGTAGAGCTTGGATCGAGGCAGTGTGAACCTCGCCTGCCGCATGCATCAAAGAAGTCAGCCCTTCATGGTCTCTGGCTTCGATGTCTGCGCCTGCCTCGAGCACGGCTGCAGGACTGCCGTGTTACCTTGCTGAGCCGCCGCGATCAGGTCCTGGCTGTTGGACCGGCCGCGATCTGTTGACGCGAGATGCGAAGAGTAGTGGGGTGAGAATCACGGTCGATCGCAGAATCAGCGCATCGGCGAGAAGGCCAGTCAGCTTGCGTTTTCCTCAGTTTCGACATAGATTTGAAGATTCTTTGCCTGGGGCAATGGGATCGGGAGAACGGAATGCCGAAGTCGTATAAGGATCTCCGCCAGAAGCTGCTGGACCTGGAGACTCGAGTCCTCGAGGGAAATGAGAAGGCGGTCGAGAAGCAGCATGGGGATGGCAAACTGACGGCGCGCGAGCGAGTCGTGAAGCTGTTCGATCCAGGATCCTTCGTCGAGGAGTTCATGCTGGCCGAGATGCTGGGGGGTAACGCCATCCCCGGCAGCGGGCACCCGAGTGACGGCGTAGTGACCGGCTATGGGAACATCGAAGGCCGCGGCGTCTACGTTTTCGCCCAGGACCGCACGGTCCTGAACGGAACGGTGGGGACAGTTCATGGCGAGAAGATCAGTTACGCCATAGAAACGGCGCGCAAGCTGGGCGTCCCGGTGATCGGCCTGTATGATTCGGTGGGCGCGCGGATCGGCGGAGGGCTGGACGTAACGCGGGTCATTGGGAGGATGTTTTACGAAACCACGGTGACCTCGGGCGTTGTACCGCAGATTTCAGCGATCATGGGGCCCTGCGTCGGCGTGGCATCGTATTGTCCGGCCCTGACGGATTTCATTTTCATGGTAAAGAGCACGAGCCAGATGTTCATTACTGGCCCGCCGGTCATTAAGGAGGTCACGGGAGAAGATGTGACGCCGGATCAGTTAGGCGGCTGGAAGGTTCACTCGGAGACTTCGGGCGTGGCCGACTTCGTGAGCGACAATGACGAGGAGTGTCTGGCGCAAATCCGGCGCTTGGTGCGGTTCCTTCCACGGAACAGCTCGGAGACGGCGCCGCTGCTGCGCACGGGCGATCCGCCGGACCGGATGCTCGACGATCTCGAAGGCATTGTCCCGGAAGAGCCGAAACGCCTCTACAACATCAAGGATGTGATCGCACGGTGCGTGGACGGTGGAGAGTTCCTGGAAGTGAAGCCGAAATTTGCCCGCAACATGGTCGTGGGTTTCGCGCGACTCGGTGGACACGCGGTAGGGATCGTCGCCAACCAGCCGAAGTTCATGGGCGGCTGTCTGGACGTGGATTCCTCCGATAAGGGTTCCCGCTTTATTCGGATTTGTGACGCGTACAATCTCCCGATTGTCACGTTCGTGGATATGCCGGGCTACTTGCCGGGGACACGCCAGGAACAACAGGGAATCATCCGGCACGGTGCAAAGATGCTCTATGCGTATGCCGAGGCGACGGTTCCCAAGCTGACGCTCTATCTGCGGAAAGGCTACGGCGGTGCCAAACAGGCCATGTGCACGCGCGAAATGGGAGCAGATCAAGTCTTTGTCTGGCCCGGGGTCGAGCTCGCCGTGATGGGCGCCGAAGCCGCCGTCAATGTTCTCTATCGAAAAGAGATTGCGCAAGCGGCGGATCCGGAGACACTCCGCAAGGAGAAGTTGGAGGAATACTCCGAGCGGTACAGCGGGCCGTTCGAAGCCGTGGCGAAGCAATTTGCCCAGGCCCCGATTTTGCCGCGGGAAACGCGTGTGCGGCTGATCCGGGCTCTTGAGATGTTCCGTGGCAAGAAGGAAGTCCGGCCGCCCAAGAAACATGGAATCATGCCGGTCTGAGGCCAAGAGCCTACCCTGTGCGAGAAACAACTTTTCCCCGGTTTGTCCGCAGCGGCGTGGAAGGCTAGCAAAGTAATGTGGTCAGATGCTTTCCTGATTGCAGGCGTGGGATTCGGCGTCGTGTTTGTCGTGCTGGCGCTGTTGATGACCTGTATGCGGATCGTGGGATCTGCAATGTCTGCGAAGAGCGCAAAGAAAACGGAACCTGCGAAATGATCTTCCATCGAGAACAACAGACCCGGGATTGTAACGGGAGCGTGCCGTGCAGGAATTGACGCTCGAATCGTATCTCAGCCAGATCGGTGCTGCGAATTTGACCCTCGGCCACGTAGTCATGTGGGCCATCGGTCTGGCGCTGATCTACCTCGCCATTCGGAAGAGGTACGAGCCGTTGCTGCTGTTGCCCATCGGCTTCGCGGTGTTCGTCGTGAACATGCCGCTGACGCCGCTCATGGGTGATCACGGAGATGTGCGCAACCTCCTGAACATCTTCTACCACTACGGAATCGAATGGGACGTGATCCCGCCAGTCATTTTTCTTGGACTGGGCGCGTTGACGGATTTCGGCCCGCTGATTGCCAACCCGAGAATGATTCTTCTCGGTGCTTCCTCGCAGTTGGGTGTCTATGTGGCATTTTTTGGGGCGCTCTCACTCGATTTCAATTTAAATGAGGCAGCGTCTATCAGTATCATCGGCGGGGCTGACGGGCCGACCAGCGTGTTTCTGGCATCGACGCTGGCTCCGCATCTGCTGGGACCCGTGGCGATCTCGGCATACTCGTATATGGCTCTGGTACCGATCATTCAGCCGCCCATCATGAAGTTGCTGACGACCGAGTCGGAGCGCAAGATTCAGATGCGCCAAACGCGCCCCGTGTCCCGAACGGAAAGGATTGTTTTTCCGTTGACGACTTCGCTGGTCATTCTCCTGCTGGTTCCGCAGTCCGCGCCGCTGATTTCCATGTTCATGATCGGAAACTTGTTTCGGGAATCGAAGGTGGTGGACCGCCTGACCAATGCGGCACAAAATGAGTTGCTGAACCTAGCCACCATTTTCCTGGGCATTTCGGTCGGAGCCACGATGTCAGCAGAAACGTTTCTGCAGCCCCGAGCGCTGCTGATTTTTTCTCTCGGGTTGGTGGCATTCTCCTTCTCCACAATCGGCGGATTATTGTTCGCTAAACTGATGAACCTGTTCTTGAAGGATAAGATCAATCCGCTGATCGGTTCGGCGGGAGTTTCGGCAGTCCCGATGGCGGCGCGGGTTTCGGAGACCGTCGGTGTGCAAGCGAACCCGAAGAATCACCTCTTGATGCACGCCATCGGCCCGAACGTGGCCGGAGTGATCGGGACTCTCGTGGCTGCAGGCAGTTTCCTTGCTTTCCTTAGGTAACGGGTGCTGGCGAGCAAGGAGTTCTCAGAACCCCCAACACGTCATGATCGCTCACCTGCAAGGTCGTCTGCTTTCGAAAACTCCCAACCGTGTCATAATCGACGCCGGTGGCGTCGGGTACGAGGTCACAATTCCGGTCTCCACCTTTTACGAGCTGGGAGAAGTCGGAGCGGAGACCAGCCTGTATGTGTATACCTACGTCCGGGAAGACGCGTTTACGCTATTTGGCTTTCGGACGGAGCGCGAGAAGAGTTTGTTTGAAAAGCTGCTGGGTGTTGCCGGCGTGGGCCCGAGACTGGCCGTCACGTTGCTGTCCGGGCTCGAGCCCGAGGACTTGATTCTTGCCGTTCGGAAGAGTGACGTAGCGCGGTTGGTGTCGGTTCCGGGCGTCGGTCGGAAAACCGCCGAGCGGCTGATCGTCGAGTTGCGGGAGAGGCTGGCCAAGTTCGCCGTTGAAGAACCGGAGCGACTGTCGGTTCCCGCCACCCAGACGGGAGGAGTGGAAGACGATGTTCTTTCCGCTCTGGTGAACCTTGGTTATACACGCCCGGCGGCAGAAAGCGCCCTGCGCGAGGCACGCGACGCCAACCCCGGCGGAGAGTTCGAAGACTGGCTGCGCAGCTCGCTGCGGCTGCTGGCAAGAAAATTTTTCAAGTGACATGCTAGACTGTCACCCGATGAGCGAGCGGCAGACGGTTGACCACATGCATTAGCGTACCCGGAACGCGCCGGTCGGGTTGCTCACCGCGCTGCCCGAAAAGCAGCCTTGCTCAAGGAGTTGCCCCCCGACACGCGCCGCGTCCTGGACTGAGGCTCGGGGAATGGGTGCTTATATTGCAGCGGGTCGGCGGTTCGAATCCAGCCGCCCCGACCATTTAACTTCTGTGTTTTTAGTACCCTTTTTTCGGCTTTGTCAAGTTAAGGCAGGATCAGGCACAATTGGCGGATGAAATCACAATATCGAGGCCATCGTTTTCCATCTGAAATCATCAGCCATGCCGTCAGGCTGTACCATCGGTTCGCGCTGAGCTTTCGAGATGTCAAAGATCTGCTTACTGAGCGAGGCAATTCGGTATTGGTGTCTGAAGTTCGGTCCAGCCTATGCTCGCAATCTGCGGAGGAAGCAGGGGCGGCTCGGCGACATCTGGCATGTAGATGAGCTTTTCATCAAAATCCGAGGTCAGCATCTCTATCTGTGGCGTGCCGTCGATCAGGATGGAGACGTGATCGACATTCTGGTTAGCAAGCGTAGAGATCGTCGAGCCGCTACGCGATTCTTTCGTAAGATGTTGCAACATCAGAGACAACCACCCTGGCAACTGATCACCGACAAGCTGCGGAGTTATGGGGCTGCACATCGGGAGACCTTTCCTTCCGTTGTGCATCGCACCGGTCAATACGAGAACAACCGGGCTGAAGCCTCTCATCAGCCAACGCGTCTGAGACGGTTCAAATCAATAGAGCAGGCCCAACGTTTTCTCTCCGTACACGGTCCCATTCAGAACCTATTTCGAGTTGGTCGTCATCATCTGAAAGCACAACATCATCGACTGCTCCGAGGCCGGGCATTTTCCGATTGGAGAGAATTGACGTGCGCCTGTTGAGGCGTTGTAGGAGTCCTATTGTTTTCGAGAGAATCTCGCCTTGGTTCCGTTAACTTGACAGTGCCAACCAAACCCTTCCCCGTTCCCATAATGGTCTGGTTTTGCTCCGCCCTTGACACGCGGTTGTGTGATACTCTGCAGACGCCTATCCCAGCGGAACTCTTCGGTTCGAGCAGGACACGATCAACCCAACTTCGCGGGAGTGCTGCGAGTTGGATGGAGGATGAGTGATGGGAGACCTTCAGGAATGGCTGAGTCCGGCGCTTGTATGGTCCGCCTTGGGACTCATCCTGTTGCTGCTGGAATTTACGAGCCCTGGATTGATTCTGGGGTTCTTTGTGATCGGTGCTTGGCTGGTGGCGCTCATCAGTTTGGTCGTGGAAATTCCACTGAACTTGCAGCTGGGCGTCTTCGTCGTCTCTTCGGTTGTGGGCCTGCTCTTTTTTCGCAGCAGGTTCAAGACGCTTTTCAACCAGGATGAACAGGTTGGTGACGATGAAACACTGCATGAGTTTGTGGGCAAACAGGCAGTGGTGAGCCAAGAGATTCACCCCTACAAGGCAGGCAAGGTCGACTTTCGCGGCACCTCTTGGGGGGCCGAGGCCGATGAGACAATTGCGGTAGGGTCAGCGGTTGAAATCGTAGACAGAGAGAATCTTATGTTAAAGGTAAGAGCGTTGTAAGGAGGTCGCCATGGACACCGGTACGTTTTTTCTTTTCGTTCTGATTGCCGTTGCGCTGGTTGCGTTTTTCAAAACCATCCAGATCGTTCCGCAGAGGACTGCCGTTATCGTCGAGCGCTTGGGCAAGTACCGAGCCACGCTCGACGCTGGATTCCACATCCTATTGCCGTTTGTGGATCACATTGCCTACAAGCAAACACTGAAGGAGGAGGCTGTGGACGTGCCGCCGCAGACTTGTATCACGCAAGATAACATCTCGGTGGAAGTAGACGGGATTCTCTATCTACAGGTCATCGACCCGATGAAGGCATCCTACGGGATCAATAATTATCAGTTCGCCTCCACGCAGCTGGCACAGACAACCATGAGGAGCGTTATCGGTAGGCTGGAGCTGGACCGTACCTTTGAGGAGCGGGATACGATCAATTCGGAGATTGTCGACGCAGTAGACAAGGCCTCTGCTCCCTGGGGTGTCAAGGTCACCCGGTATGAGGTCAAGAACATCATCCCGCCGCAGAGCATCAAGGACGCGATGGAAAAGCAGATGCGAGCCGAGCGTGAGAAGCGCGCCATGATCGCCGAATCAGAAGGTGCAAAGCAGGCCAAGATCAACGTGGCCGAAGGGGATAAGCAGGAGCTGATCGAACGCTCCGAGGGTGAGAGGGAGCGCCGAATCAATGAAGCGGTTGGGAGGGCGTCAGAGATCGAAAAGGTAGCCGAAGCTACCGCGAAAGGGATCCGGGAAATCGCCTCCGCGATCAACCAGGATGGAGGCATGAATGCAGTTAATTTGCGCGTTGCTGAGCAGTACATCAAGGAGTTCGGCAATCTGGCCAAGACGAATAATTCTTTGATTATTCCCTCGAATCTTTCTGACATTGCCGGCATGATCGCCTCGGCGATGACCGTGATTCGCGATAGTCGAAGCAAGTGATTGCAGGTTGTCTGGGGTAGTTTGAAACGTGGGAGACTGGCCCAGGGAACCGGAACTCCATCGGCCTGGATCGTTCAGAGACACACTTCAGTGCAGGCAAGGGGAGATTGTGCTGCTGACCGGCGTGTTGCACGATTCCATCCCGGCGCGAGTGGGGCCACTTTCCCAACCCCTCGTTCACGACACCACGGCGTAGGATTTCAGCCTACCGAGTTCGGCCATCTGGTTGAGGATGTGACACCCGATCGCGGCCTCTCTCCGTTGCGCCTTGCTGTGCCTCGCCTGCAGGCCGCCTCCGAACACGGACTTGTAGCGGAAGAAGCTGTTTTCAACGCGCCTGCTGTCGGTAGCCCGACTCCTTCTGCCACTCCCGTCGCCCGACCTTGCGAATCCTCTGAAAAGCCGCTTCACGCTGCGCCCAGGGGCCGTCCGTGGGACACCGCAGAGCGACGAGGGGGGATCACAATCACGACGTTCTCTGTACCGGCCGCGGCTGATCCGATCGTAGACCGATCTGTGGACGTAGGCCCCGTCCGCCCTGAAACGCCGGATGGGAACTGGGGTCGGGTCGAGAAGATCAGGGAGTCGTCCCGGCTGTTCGCTGTGAGTTCGGCTGCCACAATAAACCTCTTGGCAGCCACTCCGATGGGCAGCTTCCGCCGCCCCCGGCGTTTCTTCGATGCCTTGTGCTTGTGTGCGTTCCATTCGCCGCAACCCAGAATCTTGAACTCTGTAGAATCAATGATCAGGTCGATTGGGCCGTCGCCGCGGCTCCTGAGGCTACGCTCGTACTCGCTTCAGTTCCGGATTCTGTATTTCGTCATGTTTGGCGGTTGATTCGGCTCGATTTCCTTGCGGCCATGACGTTGCCCCCTCCATCTCCATGATGGACCGGAACCCCACGCCGATGCTAGCGTGGCCGCTTACGCCGATTCCTGCACCAATGCGGCGGCATTGGTCAACCTCCGTAGGTCGGCCACGGTCAGGGACGCTTCGCGGACCCGTTGTGCTCGCGACAAGAGGGGTGTCGTCCGCGTGGACTAGAATAACGGACATCTTGTTCGACACTATCCGACTGTATAATGGGTTGCGAGGGAAAGGAAAAATTGACGCCTTCGGATAAATAGTTCGCAAAGGCGAAGAAGAAAATAGAGAGCGGTCACTACAGCTTTGCTGTGGACTCCGAAGCAGAGGGTGGTGGTTAGGGAAAGCAGGTCCCCCGGCTCGACAAAGCGCGTCCTCACGACGAGCCGGGCTATTGCAGATCGAAAACCATTACTGCAACAACGTGCTGCGCAGCCCGTAGAGCATGGCCGTGGCAGCAACCACCGTCAAGAAACCGTCAGGAAACTCGCCCATCAAGCGGGCTAGGCGTAGGTGTTGCGAGCGAAAGCAGACGCCCCAAAACCGTGTAATAGCAACGAAAGGAAGGAGTTGGGAGAAAACCGCGGAAGACGGTTGCCTGCTTATATTGCATCTCGTGCTGCTGGGGCAACCGAACGTAGGAAGAGTCGCCCTGGATTTTCACGCCCTATGCTGGATCGTTTGAAGGAGAGGGTCGCTCCAAGATTCTCGCCGTCTCCATAGCTCCGCTCATTTTGGTTCTGACGTCCTGACTCCTGTATATTGTCATTCTGCAATGTCCAACGACGAACGAGAGCGGATTGTTTCCGGGTCGGTGCTCCCGGACGAGCAGACATTTGAATACAGTCTGCGCCCGAAGATGCTGCGTGAGTTCATTGGCCAGCAGAAGGTCAAGGACAACCTGGCGGTCGCGATTCAAGCCGCCAAGGGCCGAGGCGAAGTTCTGGACCACGTGCTTCTGTACGGCCCTCCCGGTCTCGGGAAAACGACGCTTGCCAACATCATCGCCAACGAGATGAGTGTTGCGTACCAGGGGACCTCCGGGCCGGTGATCGAGGACAAGAAGGACCTGGCTGCTATCCTGAGCAACGTCGAGAAGCTGCAGATCCTCTTCATTGACGAGATTCACCGCCTGCCGAGCCAGATCGAGGAGCTGCTCTATCCAGCTCTGGAGGACTTTCACATTGATTACATCGTGGGACAGGGACCGGCGGCGCGGACCATCAAGCTGAACGTTGCACCTTTTACACTGGTTGGAGCCACGACGCGCGCCGGCCTGATCAGCGGACCTCTACGCGGACGGTTCGGTATTGTCCACCGTTTGGATTTCTACACTGCAGAGGAGCTTGAAATCATCGTCCGCCGCTCCGCCGAGATCCTGGGAATCGGCGTGGAGAGGGACGGCACTGGCGAGATCGCCCGCCGCAGCCGCGGGACGCCTCGAATCGCCAACCGGTTACTGCGACGCGTCCGGGACTTTGCGGAAGTGAAGGCCGACGGCCGGATCACCGGGGACGTAGCACGCTCCGCGCTTGAAATGCTCGAAGTGGATCACTACGGATTCGATGAAGTGGACCGCAAGCTGCTCCTGACGATCATCGAGAAGTACAGCGGAGGGCCGGTTGGAGTGAACACTCTGGCGGCTTCCTTGAGCGAGGAAGTGGATGCCATCGAAGAGTTGTACGAGCCCTACCTGATTCAGATCGGCTTCTTGCACCGCACGCCGCGCGGCCGCGTGGCCACTCCGCTCGCCTACCAGCACTTCGGCGTCCAGCCTGGGAGCGCCCAGAACCGTTTGATTTGAGGTCCCATGGCAGAATCCATCACAGCCTATCTTGGGTTGGGGTCAAACGAGGGAAACCGGTTGCGGAATCTACGGCTTGCTTGCGTCGCGCTTTCAGACTGTGGAATTGATATCCTGCGGGCGTCATCTGTCTATGAAACTGAACCCGTGGACCTGCGGGAGCAGGCGTGGTTCCTGAACTGCGTGATCAAGGTCGAAACGTCGTTTGGGCCCTTGCGCCTGCTCCAGAAACTCGCCCAGATCGAGCAGGAACTGGGACGAAAACGGAGGCGGCCAAAGGGACCTCGCACGATCGACCTCGACATTCTGCTGTATGGGAATTCGATCATTCAAAAAGAAAACTTGACGGTACCGCACCCAGAGTTGCACCGGCGGCGGTTCGTGCTTATCCCTTTGCGGGAGATTGTCCCGACGCTCAAGCTGCCGCTCTTGGACAGAACCCCGAAGGAGCTCGTCGTGCAACTGCAGGACTCGTCCGAGGTATTCCGGCTCTCCACCCCGTTACTGGCGGAAGTCACCTTAGAAAAGGCCGGTCAGCAAACTGCCTGATCGGCTCGAAACAACTAACAACTGCCTCACTGTTTCTGGTAAACAACGAACCACTTGCTTCCGGGGAAAAGATCGCCATGGTCCGTCGCCACTCGGAACCCGAGCGAGGACATCCACCGGTCCGCTTCGGCCCGGCTGACGAGCATCTCGGGACTTCCGGCGTGAGGAGTGTCCGAAGCGCTTGGATCCATGTCGATAACTGTCAGCATGCCGCCCGGCTTGATGTAGGTGGCAAGCGCTTTGAGATAGGCTTCCCGGTTCTCAATGTGATGGAGTACGTCGTGGATGAAAGCCATGTCGACATCGTTCGCCGGGATGTCCGGGTCTTCAAACTTGCCCAGGACGGTCTGAATGTTGGAAAGGTTCTCCTGGTGAGCCCGCTGATTGATGTGGTCAAGCAAGCCTTGATCAATGTCCACCGCGTAGACTTTTCCGGACGTGCCCACGGCTTTTGCGAATGGTAACGAAAAGACCCCCGAACCGGCCCCGATGTCCGCGACCACCGTGCCAGGTCTGATCACCAGCCGCGAGACAACTTCCTCGATCTGAAGGTCTGCGACGCGCTCGGACCGCTCCAATCGGTCGATCCAGTCCGAAGCTTGGCGGCCGCCGAGCTGAAGAGCATACGACGTCGTGGAGCCAGCCGAAAGCAGCAGCAGGCCGGCTAGCACAAGACCAAGTAAATGAGTTCTTTTCCGCATATTCTCCTCCTGTGAAACAGATACTAGCATGAACATCAACTTTCTCTCAACCCAGGGAGGCTCAAAGGGTAATGTTGAGCCGCTCAGGTGAGGTATAATCTGAGCAAACAAGGAGCCAGATATCCTTCCGGTGGATGGATTTAGGAGGTAGCCCTATGAACCGATGGATTTTGTTGCTTGCAACCGGAATCGCGATCTCTGTCGGCGCGGCCCGCGCGCATCATTCGGTTTCGGGCGCGTACGACACCAGCAAGCAAGTGACCATTGAGGGTGTCATCGCGCAGTTTCATTTCGTAAATCCGCATCCGTTTGTCACGGTGGAAGTCCAGCAGAAAGGCGCTGGCGCAAAGCAGTGGCGAGGTGAGATGGACAACCGTAGGGAGCTGGTTGCCGTGGGGGTGACCCGGGAGACGATTCAGCCGGGAGACCGGGTGATCGTGACAGGCAACCCCTCGCGCTCCGAGTCCTCGGCCGTCTACATCCGCAAACTGGATCGGCCCGTGGACGGCTTTGTGTACGAGCAGGTAGGCAGCAGCCCGCAGGTCCGCTCCCCGCGGTAGTTGCGAAAGGCCTGCACTCTCGACAGGAATTGTCAGACGTCAGGAGAGTCTCAAAGGACGAGCGGCGGGGAAGAGCCCCTAGCTGCCGATCTGAACGTGAATGCCGTCCGGATCGTGGAATGAAACGGCATTTCCGTCCGGCGTGGCGTGTGCAGTTACGCCGAGGTTTTGCAGAGTCCTCTTCGCAGCGGCAGAATCAAAGCCGGACACGCCCACCCGGAACGACTCACCGCCCGTGGCCGGTCCCAGGATCAACTCTGACGGTCCTACGCGAAATCTTCCGTTTGCCGTCTCAGCGGCGTCGCCCAATAGCCTTCGGTAATAGTTTGCGGATGGATTGAGCGCAGCAACGGCCAACGTCAGTTGGCCAACGCGGGTCGCCTGAAACGCAGGTCGCCGCGGGACTCCGCCGGGAGGCTCCACCAGAACAGATCCCACTCCCGAGCCGGGAACCCGGGACGGGTCCGAGCTTCCACGCAACTGGATCACGTGACCGTCCGGGTCGCGGACCCACAGATTGCCCGGAGGCGCGTCCGGCCATTGGTGGTTCAATCCGGCTACGTCGTCTTTCATGGCGTCGCCGTCGTATCCCCGAATCGCCAGACAATAGTGATCGATTCCCGTGCTTAGGCCGGGAGCCGTGGGCGAAATCGCCAAGGAACTTTCCCCGAGTCTGACAAACCAGAGTACTCCTGAAGGAGAGTCCGGGTTGGCGGTCTGTGCCTTGGCGTTCGGTGACCGGGCTACGTGTACGCCGCCAAACAGTCGGATGTAGAAATCGGCCGATCGCCGCACGTCGGGAACGCGGATGTTGACATGGTCGATGCCATCCGCCGAGAGGGGGGCCGCCCATCCGCGTACTGCGGCGGCCGCACCGAGCCACGCCACGCCCGCCAGGAAGTCGCGGCGGGTAACGGCAAACGACGAGTGGAACCTCATGTCGAGTCTCATACTCCCTCCAGTCCGGCCGGTAGAGTCACTGCAAGACCGTCAGCGCAACTCTCAATCTTCAGGCGGAATGAAATAGCCGACCAGGTCGTTCGCGGTGGACCCGTACCACATGCGCCCTTGCGAGTCGAGGAAAAATTCCCGAATCGAAACCTCCGAATGCGGGAACGGATACTCGGTGACTTCGCCGGTGTCGGGATTCAAACGGCCTATGGTGTCCTGCTCGTGCGAGGCGTACCAGATCATGTGATTGCGGTCAATTCCGAGGGCATAAGGACTTGGCTCGGGGCCGGGCAAGTCGAATTCCCGGAACGTCTCCGTGTTGGGGTCGAACCGCCCGATCTTACCGCCGCGCCGCTGGCTGAACCAGACAATGCCTTCGTCATCGATCTGGATGCGCTGGGGCTTTCCTTCTGTGGGTGGGATGAATCGGGAGACCGTTCCGTCTCTCGAAACGCGGACAATGGCGCCATTTGTCTCACGGAAGACGGTAAACCACTGGTCGCCGTTCTGGCCCATCTCATTGCCGTAGGTCCCGGCGACATCAAAGTGGGCGAACTGCTTCGTCTCCGGATCGAAGCGCGAAATCATGGGACCGCCGCTGGTCCAGACATAGCCGCGGTCGCCTACACGCACGGTGTGCGAGCCGGCTTGGCGGCCGTCAGGGAGCGTGTTTCGATATTCCGTCATCTCCCCGGTGCGCGGATTCAAGTGCCCGACGCGACCCAGTTCCGCTTCAGTGAACCAGATCGTGCCGTCCGAGGCGGGAATCGCCGAATGAATCCCGGCGGTCTCGGAAAACGGCAGAGCGAATCGTTTCAGCTCACTCGTCTCGGGGTTGAGCCGGACCACTTCATTGCCGCGGTTGTGGTAAGGAATCCAGACCATCCCGTCGTTTCCTTCGACTGCGCTCCAGGGGCCCAGGCCTTTGGTGCCTCGAAATTCGTATTCGACATAGACGATCTTCGACGCCTCGTCGCTGAAGGTGCGCACCAGATTCTTGTACTCGGGGAGATCGGCCGGGGACTCGGGCCTGGAGCCAGGACCGAAGGCGGTTGTCATGTAGGAAGCGAAGTCGTCGATGCGCTCCTCGGTCAGCCGGTCATCACCTCCCATGATGACGTCACGCATGTAACGGACGCGCGTTAACCAGCCGTTCTTGTCCCAGTTGTAGGGAGCCATGGTTTTTTGAAACGAGTGGCAGGACTGGTAACAGGACGTGAAGAAAACATCCCGATAACTGAGATCGTGGTTGGCGGTCTTCGGTAGAAGTTGCCGTCCCTGGTACGTCGTGAGGTCGCTCCAGCGGACCATTCCTTTTCGAAGGGCGAAGTCCAGGGTCAGCGGATTCCCCGCGGCGACCTGCACGCCGCTCCGCGAGTCGTCCTCGTAACCGATCGCCGTGGTGCGGACCTGGTATTCACCTGGAGGCAGATTCTCCGCCCGAAACCGGCCCTGCCGGTCGGTGAGGACAATCGTAGTAATCTTCGATTGCGCATTCTGAACTCGTAGAAAAGCCCCCTTAAACGGAGCGCCGTCCGGGTCCTTCACGGTGCCGGAAATCGTCCCTTGCGCCGCCGCGAAAGCGACCGAGACAACCAGCATGGTCAAACTGAGATTGCGCGCCATCGGAATCATGCGGGATTCCTCCTTTTGAACTTGCGGGTTAGTCGTAGCATGCACATCCGGATTTGTCCTCTGTGTTTATGATTATATCGTTTGGCTGCATAAGCAAAACCGGAAAAAAGAGAAGTGGTTAGCCAACCACCGAAAACGCTATCTGGCCACCAAGTTCGCCGACGCGGTCGAGCTGGACTCGCAGCCGGTCGCCGATGCGGAAGCGTCGCCCGGTTCGCTCGCCCACCCATTGCCGTTCTTGCTCGCGGAACCGGTATCGCTGATCCGTCAGCGTCTCGATAGGCACGATGCCTTCGATAAAGAGCTCGATCAACTCTACGAAGAATCCGAACTTCCTGACGCTCGTAATCAGCGCGTCAAACTCGTCGCCGAGCCGGTCACGCATGAATCGGGCCTGCTTCCACTCGATCAGCTCCCGCTCGGCGTCGTCCGCACGGCGCTCAGCCTCGGAGGACTCGGCGGCGATGGCCTCGACTTCCGCAGCGTTGATCGGATCCGGCAGGCCACTTGAAGGTTGGGTTGCATGTCTTTCGGCGGAGCCGCTTTCCATGACCGCCCGCAGAATCCGGTGGACGATCAAATCCGGGTACCTGCGGATCGGGGAGGTGAAGTGCGTGTAGCAGGGCAACGCAAGAGCGAAGTGGCCGACGTTCTGTTCCCGGTAACAGGCCTGCTTGAGAGATCGCAGCATCAGATACGTGAGAATGCGTTCCTCGGGCTTTCCGGCAATCTGATCGGTCAAGTGCTGGTAGTTGCGCGAAGCAATCTCGATATCCCCGGCGGGCAGTTCGATGGCGGGCTGCCTGCGCCCGTAACGCTCTCTCCGACGACCGATCGGAATGCGCCGAACCGGCAGCGGGCCGATCCCGAGACTGTAACCAAATGTGGCGGCAATCTGCTCGAACTCGATGACCTTGGCGGGGTCCGGCTTTTCATGGATGCGGTAAAGGCTGGCCACTCCGGTGTCCTCCAAGAACCGGGCCACAGCCTCATTGGCTGCGAGCATGAACTCCTCGATGATGCGGTGTGCGATATTTCGCTCGGAGGGCGTGATGCCGGTCATGACATCGTTCTCATCGAACTGAATCACCGGCTCCGGCAGGTCAAAATCAATCGCGCCCATCTTTTGCCGTTTCTTATTCAGGATGAGAGCCACATCCCGCATCCGCTCGAAGCGATCCGAGAGTGCGGCGTAGCGCTCTGTGGCCTCAGTGTCTTGTTCGAGAACGGCGTTGACGACCGTGTAGGTCATGCGCTCGGCGCTGCGGATGATGCCTTCCGAAAACTTGGCTTGGAGAATCTCACCGTGATAGTCGATTTCCATGAGGACGGAAAGCACTAGGCGGTCTTCCTGGGGCTTGAGGGAGCAGATGCCGCTCGACAGCTCCGCCGGCAGCATGGGTACGGCACGGTCGGGAAAGTAAACGGAGGTTCCCCGTAACCGGGCTTCGCGGTCGAGGGGCGTGTCAGCACGGACGTAGTAGCTGACGTCGGCGATGTGAACCTGGAGCTCGAAATTCCCGTTCGGGAGCGGAAACACAGCGACGGCGTCGTCAAAGTCCTTCGCCGTTTCGCCGTCAATGGTGACGATGGGCAGATTGCGAAAGTCCCGGCGGCGGGCGGTTTCCTCAGCGGGGATCGTTGCGGGGAGGGCGCTTGCTTCTCGGAGGGTGTCGTCCGGGAATTCATGCGGCAGGTGGTGTTTCCGGATGACGATCTCGACGTCCACGCCGAAGTCGTCGCGGTTTCCGAGAATCTCAATGACCTTGCCGGTCGCGCTTTGAGTCGGAGAAGGGAAGCGGACCACTTCGACAGTTACGACCAGGCCGTCCAATTCTCGACCCGTCTCCCGCTGGCGGGCAGCGGAGCGGCGGGGTGTCTGCGCTCCTCCGGGAGCGGGCAGCTCATCCGGAAGAATCAGGATGTGGTGCTGAATTCGTTCGTCGAAAGGGACCACGAAGGAGCCGCGAGGATGCCAACAATATTCCCCGACCAGCGTGGGGTGTGCACGTTCCAGGACTCGTTCAATGCTTCCTTCTGTGCGCCCAAAGCGGCCGACCCGAGTCTGGCCGACCACCACGCGGTCCCCGTGCATACCGCTGCCCATGGCGTGCGCGCCGATATAGATGTCGCCGTGCATCTCGGGGAGAGGCTCGTCCGGGATGACGAAGCCGTATCCGTCCCGGTGGCAGACTAGCCGTCCGGAGATGGATGCGCTACGACGACCGGGTCGCTTTCCCACTGTTCTCCTGTGTCTGTGGAATCCTCTTAGCATGAAAGGTTTGTGAGCGGGTCTCACCGTTTCCGTTCCATTGTAGCAAAAGCACGAATCCGGAATGCGAGAGCCTTGAGTGCGAGCATCACTGGTGATACGGCATGGGGCGAAACCGCTTGACACAAGGTAACTTCCCCACTACTCTTCGTGTTAGGCTGGCAGGCAATTGTGTAATGGAGGAGGAAATCTCCCACATGCAGTGCAGCAAGAAACTTTTGTATGGCGGACTGGTTGCAACATGGTTCGTGTTTGGAGGAATAAGCGCACGGGCCCAGGGAATGCCGGAAGGGGAGGGCAAGGAGGCCATCGAAGCCTCGTGTACTCTCTGCCATGGACTGAATTACATTACACGAGCGGGCCGCACGGCGGCAGAATGGCGCAACGTGGTAAGCGATATGGTGTCCCGAGGAGCGCCGCTAACGATAGATGAGTTCGACCAAGTGCTGCGGTATTTGGAAACTCATTTCGGTCCCGGAAACGCGACCGGGTCGGCCAATTCAAACTGAGGGAGGAATTTCCCTATGCAACAGCTTCTGCGTGATCTATTGGACGCCAAGCTTTCGCGCCGTGGGTTTGTTGCGGCAATGGTCTCAGCGGGGTATTCGGCTGCGGCTGCCAAGTCCGCGCTGCAGTCGGCAGCGCCGTTCGTTCCAGGCGTTGAACCGTCTGCCTCTATGACGCGCATTGTGACCGGGACGGGTGGAGAGTTAATGACGGAGCAGGTGATGGAGACGGGCGCGCGGTACATGTTCATCGCCAACGGCTCCGGCGTGGGCCCGTTGTGCGACGCGCTGGTCACGCGGCCGCAGATTCAGTTGATCCAATCCGTGCAGGAAGGGCAGGCGGTGTCCACCGCGGACGGCTACGCGCGAGCCAGTGGCAAACCCGGCTTCGTGATGTTCAGTCGCGTCGGGCTGCCGAACGCTTCCTCCAACATATATAACGCGATGAAGGACCGTTCGCCGCTCGTCGTTTTCAGCGACCATTCGAGCACGCTGGTGGAAGCTACGGACGGAGCCGAGGACATCGACGACTGGCTGGAGCCCGTCAAACAATTCACGAAGTGGCGCTGGGTGAGCCGTGAGGCGACCCGGATTCCCGAATGGGTTCGCAATGCCGTCAAGATTTCCACGGCGCTGCCGGGCGGGCCGACCTACATCCGCTTCCCGAGAAATGCACTGTATCAGGAAAACGTCCGGTCCCTGGTGTTTTCCGCAGAAGCATTCACCACGTCTCCCAATCTGAAGGCTGACCCCGGGGAAGTCGAGCGCGCCGCGCATATTTTGCTGGAAGCCGAGTCCCCGCTGTTTCTCGTGGGGAAAGAAGTAACGCAAACGAATGCGCGGGCTTCGGTTGTGAAGCTGGCCGAGCTGGTGGGCGCACCCGTGGCACAGGATCAGAGTTGGGGCTGCGATTTCCCGAATTTCCACCCGCTCGGTTTGGGTCTGCTGCGCAATGGGGTGCGTCACCCCAAGACCGTGGACTGCTTCTTCAACATCGGCGGTGTTTTCCCGACCGCCGAACGCGTGAGCCGGCGGGCCAGCATCCTGCACGCCACTGTGGACGCGGAGGCGATCGGACGCAAGACGCCGCTGAGCGTCGCCCTCCTCGGACACATGGACCAGAACATGAAGCAGCTGGTCGCAGCGGTCGAGAGCATGGCCATGCCGCAGCAGAAGGCCCGGGCGGAGGCGCGCCGCGCCGAGACCGCCGCCTTTACGAAGGCTGTTCGGGAGGCTAAACTTTGGGTGGCGAAAAACACCGATGGAGCGCCGGTTCCGTGGTACCGCGCACTGGCCGAGCTGAACGAGATGGCGGAGCCGGACGCAATCATCGTTCCGGAAATTGCGCTCGACGAGCACGTCCTCAACTTCTTCTCCTTCGCCGATGACGCCAAGATGAAGATCGGCCGGACGACGGGTATGGCCCTGGGCTGGGGGGTTGGCGCGTCGGCGGGCGCCAAGCTGGCTCTGCCCGACCGCCAGGTCATCAGCATTCAGGGAGACGGCGGCTTCCTGTTCGGTCAGACGGATTCTTTTTGGACGCTGTCCCGCTACTCGATCCCGGTCCTGGTTGTGATTCTCAACAACCGCAGTTACGAAGCCACGCGTTGGCGCGTCATGGGACGCGGGAGTGCCGCCGGGATGGCTGGACGGGATTACATGTCCTACCTCGGTGATCCGGATGTAGACTTCACGCGACTTGCCTCGGCGTACAACATCGGCGGCGAGGTGGTCGAAAATACGGACCAGCTTCGCCCGGCGATCCAAAGAGCCTTCCGAGTGCTCCGGGAAGGACGGCCCTTCGTGCTGGACATTCGGACGCGCAGATCCGGTGCGGGAGCGGAGGCTTCCTGGTACCCGAAGTTTTCCGTGGCGGACCAGAGAACGCGCAACGTATAGCTGTTCGTCGCTAGACGATTGGAGCGGTTGTCTTAAGGAGGGAAACGACATCTCAATGTCGTTTCCCGACGAAGGCCCACAGTTCCTGAGCGAAACCAAAGCAAACGAGTTGTGGCAGGGAAAGGAGCGTTAACTCTGTGAATCGGTGGTTTTGTGTGCTCGGCGGCGTCCTGGTGAACCTCGGGCTCGGGGCGCTCTATGCCTGGAGCCTGTTCGTGCCGGCGCTGCAGCAGGAGTTGAACATTAGCCGCGAGCAGGCCTCCAACATCTTTTCCATCGCCATTGCCGTGTTTGCGGTTTTCTTCCTGATTGCGGGACGGCTGCAGGACAAGAAAGGACCGTATCTCGTTTCGATGATCGGAGCAGTGCTGTTCGGCCTTGGGTTTGTCTTGGCCAGCCGTGCCGGGAGCCTCACGGGGATGTACCTCGCCTTCGGAGGCGTGGTCGGAATTGGAGGAGGTTTTGCCTACGTTACGCCCATCGCTGTGGTCTCAAAGTGGTTCCCGGACCGCCGGGGGCTGGTGATAGGGATCAGCTTGAGCGCGTTTGGAGCGGGGTCGGCGCTGCTGGGACCGGTTCTTCCCGGCTTCATCGCGGACTATGGCTGGCGACCGGTGATGTTCTGGCTGGGATGTTTCTACTTTGCCATGATGGTGGTCGGGGCACAGTTTTTGAAGAATCCTCCGCTGGGATGGAAACCGGAAGGATGGACTCCTCCCACGACCGGAAAGCTGGCCCAAGGCGGGGATTTCGCCCCGCTTGAAATGCTCGGGACGGCGCACTTCTGGCGGCTGCTGGTGGGCTACGCGCTCGGAACCAGCGCCGGCCTGATGGTCATCAGCCAGTTGATCCCTTATGCGCAGACCATCACGCCCGAAGTCGGAGCTGCCATCGCGGCAACCGCGATCATCATCGGAGCATTTGGAAACGGCCTGGGACGGGTGTTTTCAGGCTGGATGTCGGATTCCTTTGGACGCATCAAGACTTTGTCAGTGATGGTCCTACTGTCCGCCATTGCCCTGCCGCTGCTGGGGCGGATTGACTCGCTCGTGCTGCTCTGGCCGCTGCTGTTCATAATCTACTACTGTTACGGAACGCAGCTTTCGCTCTATGCCTCGACCACGGCCGATTTCTTTGGCACCAAGAACGTCGGGACGAACTACGGGTTGGTCTTCCTCGCTTGGGGAGCAGCCGGCGTCTTGGGGCCCAAAATCGGCGGACGGCTTTTCGACCAGTTCCAGAACTATACCCGCGCGTTCGACGTCGCCGCCATTCTTCTCCTCATTTCCTTCGCTGTCATCTTCACCCTGCGGCCTCCGCGGAGAGAGCCGCAAGCGGTGGCAGAGCCGGCAGCGGTGCGACCATAGCGGTCAGAGCCTGCAGCTTTACCTATTCTTGTTACTACTTTAGTGGCCGCGGGAAAAGCCGAAGAGGACAACTTCATCCGCGCGCTGACGTCACGAGTTCGGGAGGTTCCGAAGACACTCGTTCCGGCAGCAGCGGGCAATTGGGGGAGAGCAATGCGCGCTTGCGGGCGATGATGTCCGCAGAGTTCTTGGACATGTAGTGGATGATGGTTTCGACGCGAATTTTGATGCTGCCGGCGGGCTTGGTCGAATCGAGGTCGCCAAACTTGAAGAAGAGTGTTCCGGTGGCCTCGACGATTTTCTGCGTCGGCGTGTAGGTAGGCTGGTCCATGCCGCACTCGTAGCTTGAGAAGCGCAGCACGCAGGTGATCCACGGGTAGCGTGCGGCGACTTTGGCGCCCCAGAGAATCTCGTTGGTATTGCTGCTGTAGGAGGAGGTCCAGACATCGCGGATGTCGAGGGGGGATTGGATCCGCTTCTCCCTCAGGTCTTCCTCGAACAGCCAGTTCAGCAGATCCTCGTCGGTTGGTAAATATTGGAGCCACAGGACCGGATAGCCGTGGGCCTGGAGGTCGACCTCGATCTCGTGGCCGATGCCGGTGTCCATGTGATAGGGTCGCGCCAGGACTAAGATGCAGGGCTTGCCTTCGCGGGCGCACCACTCGAGGATTTCGCGGCTCTGCCGCCGGGCCTTGTCGTTGAAGGCGTCGAGGGCCCGGTAACCGGCCTGTGTAGCGCGCACCGTTTCCTCGTAGTCCAAATCAAACATGTCTTGGAGCGTCTCGTAGAGCTGGTCGGGGACGGCTTTGCGGTCGCCGAGCGAGACGAAGGGGGATGCGTAACGGATGCCGTTTTCCCCGAATACGTCGCGTTCCTTCAGGAACCCGGACTTGATGCTCTCCGGCCCGGCCATGACGCGCGTGCAGGTGAGCGTGTCCTGCACGTGGCCCCGGAGGAAGGAGGGCAGGGAATAGATCATGGGGCTGAGCAGAATGTCGATTTTCTTCTTGAGTCCGAACACGAGTTCGCCGTAGTGGCCGCTGATGCACTTGACCGGGTAGCAGCAGTCCACGGTACCGCGCCCTTTGCCGAACTCCCGCCCCTGTTCTTCCGTGGTGTCCGAGCTGAAGACGATGTTTTCGGACTGCACGCCGAGGTCGCGCAAAAAGCCCACCCAGAACTGGTGCGTTGTCCAGACATTGAGGACTCGCGGAATTCCGACGCGAAGCTTCGAGCGGTCCTTAGGCTGGGACGCCGGTGCGTCGGAAGCCTTCTTTCCGAACCAGGTCGGCAACGTTAGGAAAGGCATTCTTGGTTTTTTCCATTTCGGCCTTGATGGCCTTCATTTCGTTCAGGTCCTCGACCAGTCCCTTGGGGCAGGAGTTGTTCACGATCACGCGCTCCCAGCCGAGTTCTAAAGGCACTTTACTCCATGTCCGGCCTTTGCCGTCGGGTAACTGGACGTCAATAAAGCTGCGCTGGCAATTGACGGGGCACCAGTGGCACACCGTGTCCGTCGCGGTGGTCGTCTTGTACTCAAGATTCTCGATGATATCGAATCCGTGGAACCGGCATTGGCCGCCGTCCTTCCACCAGTCGAGCGAAACCAGCGCCGCGCCAATGGCCCCGGCCTCGCCGGAGTAAGGGTGCACGACGATGTCGGCGTCGGGGACCTTGGATTTAATGAAGTCCACCTGCGTTTTGACGACGGCGAGGTTCTTATGTGTGCCGCCCTGCAGGATGTACTTCTTGCCGACAGAGGTGAGGTTGTTCAAGCCGCCGGCGTAAATCCAAACGTTCAGCGGGAGGATGGCGCAGAGTCCGGCGAGGATTTCCGACGCCTGCCATCCCTTGCGCTGCTGGTTCACGATGTCGCTCTGGAGGAAAACCCCGCAGCCCATGGAAAGCTGCGGCATAGCCTGGGCCTCGAAGGCACCATCGGCCATGGCGCTCATTGGGATGCCGAAGCGCTCGGCGACGCCTTGCAGGAACGCACCGTTGCCGGATGAGCATTGCGAGTTCAACCGGAAGTCGGTGACCGTGCCATTGGTCAAGAGCATGATCTTGACGTCGACGCCACCCACGTCACAGATGCAGTCGGCATCGGGGAAGTAGTGCAGCCCGGCGGTCGCGTGGGCAATGGTTTCTACCACGGCGCAGTCAGCTCCGAGGATTCCCTTCAGCAGGTCCTTGCCGTACCCGGTGATGCCCATGGCCAGGATTTCGCCGTCGCCGAGCGCCCCGCGGATCTGACGGAACAGGTCCTTGGCGTCTTCAATGGGGTTGCCCTTGCTCAAGGAGTAGCACGAGAAAAGCAGCTCCTTTTCGGGGGACATGCAGACAGCCTTGGCTGTAGTGGAGCCGAAGTCACACCCGACAACGACACGGGCCATCTTTTTCCGCTTTTCGCTCTCCGTCAGTTCGACGGTTCCGTTCCCGTTCCCATTGCCATTCGCGTGCCCGATCTTACCATTCCCGTTGCTGGGGCCGTTGTCAGCGTAGCGGGTTTTGAAGGCCTCGAGCTCCTCGATGGTCTTCCAGAGGGCAACGCTCCCCTGCTTCTTCTTTTCTTCGTGCTGGCCTTCTTCAATCCACCACCGCAGCTTGTCCTTGCCGGTATAGGTTCCGACGCCGGTCGGCTCCCGCAGGCCGACTTCGATGCAGCCCTGCGCAGCGTAATAGAGTGCATCGGCCGGGACCTGGATCAACTCGTCCACGGTCTTGCCGGCGGGCAATTCGACCTTGCGTTCTTTCCAAACCTTTGCGAGATGGTGCCGCCAGGCTTCCTGCAAGCCCTTGAAGAAAAGATTCGGGCCGCCGAGGAGCAAGATTTCCGGAAGCGGGGTGTTCCCGCGCGTCAAGGTCGCAAGGTTTTGATAAACGACCGCCTCGAACAGCGACGCGATGATCTCGTCCACGGTGACGCCGGCCTTGAGCAGCGTGTTGGAGTCCGCCTCAGCGAAAATGCCGCACTTGCTGCTGATCTTGTGGAGGGTGTAACCCTGATACCGCATCTGGGCAAGCTGCTCGGGAGGGATCTGAAGCTTGCGTGCGGTCTTTTCGATGAAGGTGCCCGTTCCGCCGGAACAGGCACTTTGCATCAGGACCTGTTTGCTCTTCGAATCGCCGCTGCCGCTGAAGAAGATAGTCTTCATGTCTTCGCCGCCGATTTCGCTGACAAAGCGGACGTCCGGATGCACCTTCTCGACCGCGGCGGCGACGGCGACGACTTCCTGAACAACCTTCCCGCCGACCAAGGGAGCAATGCCGCCGGAGCCGGAACCCGTGAAGAATACCGAGTCGCGCTCCGGGCTGAGTCCGTGTTCCTTCTCAAGAGTCCCGAGGAACTGCAGGACTTTCTCCGCCTGTTTGGTGTTGTGCCGCTCGTAGGCCTGCGCCAGCACTTTTCCTGTCGACGAGGCGAGCACGTACTTGCAGGTGGTGCTTCCTACGTCAATCCCGCAGATCTTCCAGCTGCCGTCGCGTGCGCGCCCCGGACCGGCCGGGGCCGGTTCCTCAGGCTTTGGTAACGGTTTCAGTTGATACAGATGGTCTGTCGCATTTGCCACGAGTAAGTCTCCGCTCTGTGGATGTGTCTTCGAGACGGGGGCATCCGGGGCCCGCGTGGGTCTTACGCCCGTCCGGCGGCCAACCCATTCTTCGCCAGGTGCGCCACGTAATTCGCCGAGGTTCCCGGGTAACCCATGTGAGGAACGCGATAGGTAGCCCGGCAGACTTCCGGATGACGGGCTTCGTATTCCCGGATCATCTCGATGGTCAGTCCGGTCTTTTCGAGCACGTCTTCCATGTCACGCTGGGATCGCTTCTTGGCCTCGGTCAGGATCATCTGAGTGCGCGAAAGCGCATGGACTTCAGCATCGCCCTTGATCTCGATCGGGGCGTACAGGAGATCAGGATATCGGCCCAGCACATTGGCCATGGAGCCGACCGACATCGTATTCGGCATGCAGGAATACGGCGTCAGCTCGCAGATCATGTGGGCCTTCTTGTGATGGTAGGCGTGCAGCGCCTTCCCGATCAGCAGATGGCCCTCGCCGCCCCGCAGCTCGAAGTGGTAGAACGGCTCGGCCAGGTTCTTGAGCTCGATCTGGTCGGGCAGCTCGTTTGGAAGATTCGCGAGCGCCTTTCGGAAGCGGTTGTAGGTCCCGTTGTATGCCCGTTCCAGAACCTGCACGACGGCCAGCTTGATCTTCGCGTTGCGATTCATGGTTTGGCGTTTTTCGAGCTTCCGGATTGCTGGGTGGAGCAGGTAATGGAGCCACACAGCGATTGGTGGCGGAACGGTTTCGGCGCCTTCCTGTTCGAGCCATCTCTTGATGTTGTAGTTGCCGTCCCCTTCGTGCGTCTGGAGCCAGAACTCGCCGGTGATCTTCACCTTCGGTCTCACCTGGAGCCGGTCCACTTCGACCGCGTCCCACATCTTGCGAACCTTGCGCAACGCCGAAGTGAAGTAGTCGGTCGTCAGATGCCAGCCGAGCATGGCCCACTTGTTCTGTTTGATCGGGCGGTTGCGATATACGTTGTAGAGATACTCGATGCTCTCGTGCAGCACTTTGTCGGTCTGGCCGGGGGTAACTTCATAGGGGCGGGTCATGTACTCCAGATCCGTAAGAACATCGGCGCACAGGATGGACCAGACGAGGCCCATGCTGAGCGGCAGATTGATTTCGAGGCCACCGCCGTCGGCTGCACCCTGGTCCAGTTGGTCCTGGGCGAGCAGGAAGAGCCGAAAGTCCCGCATTCCGAGGCCGTCCAGAGCCATCGCGTAGGATTCGTGGTACTGCCCGAAGCGGCACGGTCCGCAGGCGCCTGCCGTGAGGTAGATGTACTTGTTCATCACTTCTTCCTTCGGGCGCTGCTTGGTTTCGGACTTGAGGAAGTTGACGAGGTTCCCCGTGGTGAAGATCGTGGGGCAGCACGCGCCGACGTCGATCAGCTCTTTGCCAGCGTCGAGATCCGGGCGCGCCACATTGGGCAGGGGCATGGCGTTATAGTTCATGTTCTGCATGACCCCTTGGATCAACCGCTCATGTTTCCAGGTCAGCCCGCCAAATAGAATGGTAGTGTCCTCGCGCTGCTGTCGGGTGAAAGGTCTGGGCTTGTATGCCTGATAATGAGTAACGGTCGGTTCCGTCATTGTCGCCATGAATAGCCTCCTTCAATTCCTCGATCCAAATAAGAACGGGCTGGCCGTGCGATCCGCCGCTCAAACGATTTCGGCGTCGTGGGCTCACAAACCTGCCTGTCTATGCTATTGGCGTCCAACTGCAGCCTGCCATAGAAGATATGACACTTTCCTGGCTGTCACACCCACCATAGGGTCGATCGGCGATTGGAAGCCGCTGAGTGACCGGTAGACACATGCCACCGAACACCAATCTCTGAAACCCACGGAATAGTTCGCCAATCAGAAGGAGAGTACTATCTGCGGCGGAAATATACAAGTTGCGGACCCGATCGCAACATACTCCGCAGCGAGGACGGATTGACATGGGCGGAAGCTTCCGGCTAACATCGCAGCATCACCCTGCGGCGAATTGTGTTGAGACAAAAGCTGATTGGCAAAACTGAGAGCAGGGTACATCACCGAAGACGGGAGTCAACTTCATGGCAAAGGCGAAGAAGGTTTCTGCGGGTCGGCGAACGTTTCTGAAGGCTGCTGCCGGAGGGGCGGCAGCGTTGGTTGCGAAACCAAGTCTGCTTTCGGCACAACAGAATGGCGGCGCGGCACGCTTTGTGGACGAGCCGCCGGATGACGTCCTCGTGCAAACGACCGAGCGGAGCGGCTCGGATTTCATGGTGGATGTCATCAAGTCGCTCGGAATCGAGTACATCGCGTCGAATCCGGGATCGAGCTTCCGGGGGATCCACGAGTCGCTGATCAACTACGGCGGAAACAAAAGCCCCGAGTTCCTTACCTGCTGCCATGAAGAGTCTTCGGTTGGAATGGCCCACGGGTACTTCAAGATCGAGGGCAAGCCGCTGGCTGTGATGGCCCACGGGACAGTGGGTTTGCAGCACGCCGCGATGGCGATCTACAACGCCTACTGCGACCGCGTGCCGGTTTATATCATTCTCGGAAACACCATCGACGCCACAGAGCGACGGCCCGGGGTCGAGTGGGCGCACAGCGTTCAGGACGCCGCGGCGATGGTCCGGGATTATACCAAGTGGGACGATATCCCGGCCTCCCTGCCGCACTTCGCCGAGTCCGCGGTGCGGGCTTATAAGATCGCCATGACGCCCCCGATGCTTCCGGTAGTGCTGATTGCGGATGGCACGCTCCAGGAGACTCCGATTGCCAAAGACGCCCAATTCCGGATCCCGAAGCTGACGCTGGCTTCGCCGCCGCAGGGCGATTCCGGCGCCGTGGCGGAAGCGGCCCGCTTGCTGGTCGGGGCGGAGAATCCGGTGATTGTCGCCGATCGACTGGCCCGCACGGAAGCAGGCATGCGGCACTTGATCGAGCTGGCCGAATTTCTGCAAGCGCCCGTCGTTGACGACGCTGGCCGGATGAACTTCCCCAATCGCCACCCCCTGAACCATACGGGCCGCGAGCGAGCGCTGGTCGGGAGCGCAGACGTGATTTTGGGCCTGGAGCTGACGGACTTTTGGGGAACGGTCAATCGCTTGACGGATCAGTTGCACCGGCGATCGCGTTCGGTTACCCGTTCCGGGGTCAAGCTGATCCATATCACCGCAGGCGATCTTTATTTGAAGAGCAATTACCAGGACTTCCAGCGGTTCACGGAGCTGGATCTCTCGATCGCGGCCGATGCGGAGGCGACGCTGCCCGCTCTGATTGAGCAGGTGAAGCGTCTCGCGAACGCGGACCGCAGGCGCGCCTTCCAGGACCGCGGAACAAAGCTGGCTGAGGAGCACCGGAAGATGCGTGAGGGATTCAAGGCCGACGCCGCCTACGCCTGGGACGCCAGCCCCATCAGCACCGCACGCCTGGCTGCCGAGGTCTGGGCCCAGATCAAGGACAAGGATTGGTCCCTGGTATCGGAGGCGCGGAGCCCCAATGGCTGGGCGCAGAAGCTATGGAGATTTGACAAACCGTACCATCACATTGGCGGTTCCGGCGGCGCCGGGGTGGGCTACAACTCTCCATCCGCGGTGGGCGCCGCGCTCGCTAACCGCAAGTACGGGCGTCTCTCCGTTAACATCCAGAAGGACGGCGACATGATGTATGCCCCGGGTGTTTTGTGGACCGCCGCGCACCACAACATTCCGCTGCTGATCGTCATGCACAACAACCGGGCTTATCATCAGGAAGTCATGCATGTTCAGCGCATGGCGAACCGCCACAATCGTGGCATTGGGCTCTCCAGCGTCCGAATCGGGACGACCATCGACAATCCGAACATTGAATACGCGAAACTGGCGCAGAGCATGGGCGTCTATGGGGAGGGACCGATTTCCGATCCCAAGGAACTCGGGCCGGCCATCCGGCGCGCTCTTGCCGTGGTCGAGCGGGGCGAGCCGGCTCTGGTAGATGCCGTGACGCAGCCGCGCTAAGGAGGTGGGTGGTGATACGACTTCACAAACTGGATTGTCGGAACCGGGCCGCGCTGTTGGGTCTGCTCGTGGTGCTGTTCCTGCTTGCTGCCGTGGGAGAGGCGCAAGAACAGGGAGGTGATTCCGCTCAGTCGACCGCTCCGGCCGGAAACGCCGAGAACGGCAGGCGCCTGTACGATGACTTCGGATGCTGGGCGTGCCACGGCAAGGAGGCGCAAGGAGGCGTGGCCGGTCCGCGACTGGGCCCCGATCCGATTCCCTTCGCTGTCCTGTCCCGCTACGTGCGACAGCCGGGAGGGCAAATGCCTCCCTACACGGAGAAGGTTGTTTCGGATGCGAATTTGGCGGATATCTACGCGTTTCTGCGCTCGCTTCCGCAACCACGCCCCGTGCGGGAGATTCCCCTCTTGAACGACTAGGACTGTACTCGCGTTGTTCTGCATCTGCAGCTTCTGATCCTGATTCGACAAGGAGACTCGGATGAATTCCGAAAAGAAATTGTGCCGTCAGATACTCGCGCTCGCGGCATTTCTGCTGGTGACCGACATCCTGGCAGCGCAGGTACCGTCGCCGGGGCTGCTGGTAGTGAATAAGGACGAGAATGCCGTAGCGATCGTGGACCCGATCGCGAAGAAAGTCTTGGGCAGCGTGCGCGTGGGTGATGGCCCGCATGAGGTGGTTGCGACCGACGATGGCCGGCTCGCTTTTGTCACCAATTACGGCTTGTCGAATGCAGCCGTGCCCGGTAGCTCACTTTCCATTGTCGACGTTGCAACTAAGAAAGAGTTGCGCAAGTTCGAGATCGGCCGGGGCGCCAAGCCGCACGGCGCAGTCTTCGTCGGTGGGAAGCTGTATTTCACGGCGGAAGGCTTCGACATGGTCGCGACCTATGACCCCGCCAGCAACAAGATGGACTGGATGCTGGGGACGGGCCAGGACCGCTCGCACGTGCTTGCCGTCAGCCCTGACGGGAGCAAGATCTTCACCGCGAATATGGCCGCCGACAGCGTTAGCATCCTTGAGCGTGTCAACGATGCTCCCGATTGGACCTCCACCGTAGTCCCGGTGGGCGAAGGCCCGGAGGGGATTGACGTGACTCCGGACGGCAGGGAAGTTTGGACTGCACACACCCGGGACGGGGCGGTCTCCGTCATTGACGTTGCGGCCAAGAAAGTCACTCACACCCTGGACCTCAATATGGTGCGGGCCAACCGGCTGAAGGTAACGCTGGATGGGAAGTATGTGCTCATCACAGACTTGCGGGGCGGGAAGCTGCTGGTGCTCGACGCAGCTACGAAGAAAGAGGTCAAGCGGATCGATATCGGCAACGGTCCCACGGGAATCCTCATGGTTCCCGGTAGCGAGCAGGTCATCATCGCCGTTTCCGGTGACGACATGCTGGCATATTTCGATCTAAAAACTCTTGAAGTCACCGACCGGTTTTCGCCTGGAGAAAATCCTGACGGCATGCATTGGATCCCCTAGACTCCCAAAGTTCCCGTAGACACACTGGAAGACAGGGAGCCGGGCTCTTTTCCCGGCCCTCATTCTATGGGTCAACCAACCTCCATCTAGAGATCAGCAAACAATCGAATAGAAACAGGCAAGCAATCGAGCCGGCAAAATTGCACGAGAGCCGACACACGGCACCCCTGCCCCCGAGCTTCAGTGCAAGTTTAGAGAAATGGTGGTCTATTCAGCGCCCTGGGTGAGGACCTCGCCGCCGGGTCCGACCAGATTGCGGATGCTGCAAATCTTGCTGCCGTCTTTGGCCGGCGCGCAGGTCACCGTGATCGCATCGCCCGGTTGCAGCGTCTTGGTGTTCCAGCCCGCCCGATACAGCCGCTGCGGCGGCGCCGAGCCCGCCTTCCAGATCTCTTTGGCCCCGCTCGCGGTCGTCGTCTCGAACACCACCTGCACGTGCGGGTTGGTGAACAGGAACTCGGTGACGGTCCCTTGGAAGGTGACCGGATTCTCGCGGTCATAGATCGAGCCGGCGTGATGCGCCCAGGCCACGCTCGACAGCAGCACTGCTCCCACCCCCAGCGCAAACAGCTTCGTCTTCATAAGTGTGAGTCCTCCTTTTGCGGGCGATCCAGGCAAATCCGCGCGTTTCCAGACCCGCATAGCCCAATTGTACCACAGAATCCATTGGGATGGGAGCAACCGGCTCCGACGATCGTCAGCGTTGGATCCGAACGGAGGCGGAATTGCGTTCCCAAGTCCCGACCGGCGCGATAATCAATCGCTCGATGATGTCCATGACCGTGAAACGATGGCTGCGACGGTCGTTCTCGAGCGTGACCGCCGAGGTCGAGACGACCACTAAGTCGAGTTCCGGAACGAGGAAGATGAATTGTCCGCCGAATCCCCAGGCATAGGGGGCCTGATAGCCGGCCATGTTGCGAATCCACCAGCCGTAGCCGTAGAAGCGGTCTGCTTCCCGGCGCGAGCGGACGCGAGGACGCAGGGACTCCCGGACCCATTCCGCGGGAATGACCTGTCGGTCATCGTGCCTTCCATGACGGAGATACATCTCGCCAAACGCCATCATCTGCCGGGGCGTGAGTAGCATGTCGTTGCCGCCGAAATAGATTCCCTGGGGGTCCTGGGGCCAGCGGGCCAGCTGGAAGCCCAGCGGGTCACCGAGCCCTTCCTGGGCGAACTCCCAGGTACTCTTTCCGGTTGCTTTGGTCAGAATCGCCGACAGGAGATGCGTATTTCCTGTGCTATACACCATAGCCGTGCCCGGCCAAGTCACAAACGGCCGGCTGAGGATGTGCTGCACCCAGTTCCGGCTGTGTACCCATCTCCCATAATTGCGGTTGCTAGTCGTTTCCAGCCCGGAGCGCATGGAGAGCAGGTCCTCGAGTGTAATTTCCGCTTTCCGGGGATAACCGTTTTCTTTCGGAAGCTCAGCCAGTTGTGGAAAGAAGGAGGAAATCGGCTCGCCCAGAGCATCCAGGAAACCCCTCTGGATGGCTATCCCCACAAGGGCCGAAATGACGCTCTTCGATGCGGACTTGATGTTGGTCGGTCTCGTGGGCCGCGCCCCGTTGTAATAGCGCTCAAAGACCAGGTTGCTTCCGTGGCTGACCAGCAGACTGCGCAGACGCGGGAGCCGGGATGCTTCCTGAGAGGCTGCTTCAAAGATATCTTCAGGCGGGGAGGTGAGTTGCTGGGTCTCGCTGGCCCAGACCCAGGCCGTGGCGATGAACGACAGCGCCACCGTGGCGGCAATCGAAACCGCACGGAACAGTTGCAATTGCCGGAGGGGGCGGCGAAATCGCTTCCGCATAAGTTGCCGATTATACCAAACCGCTTTATCCTGGAAACAGGAATTGATGGATTTGTCGGAGCTGGATATCGCTCGAGACCATCGCAGGCGGTCCAGTCATTCCCATGACAACTCCGTGATTCTGGCGAAACTTTTTCGATATTTCAGGTTGACCCGTAAGAGGAGGCAATGCTCTAATACTTGCGCATGTCCCAGCAAACACGCCTATCTGTAGTGGTACTTTGTTTCGGGCTGATTTCCGCGGCCAAGTTTTGCCTCCTGGTCTGGAACTTCTTGCCGGTGAGGGAGTTTCGAGCAACGGAATTCGAGCCACTCCCGGTGGTGGCGGCCGAGCCTGACGTACAACTGCTGATGGAAACGATCCCCATCGGCCGCGGCGACACACTGGGCGACCTGCTGACACGCCGAGGAGTGGACCCGGACACGCGAACGCACCTGATCTCCGCGATTGGGGAAGAGCATGAAATCCTAACGATCCAAGCGGGGTCGCACCTCGTGATCGGCCGCTCACCGCTCGGGACCGTCGAGTCACTGGAATACGCCATTGACCCGGACCGCAAATTGTCACTGGCCCGCACAAACGGAGCCTACGTTGCTAACGTCGTGGAGATTCCGGGCACGATCCGGCCGGTTCGCATTTGCGGCACCCTGCAAAGCTCGTTGTTCGAAAGCATCGAAAAAGCCGGCGAGCGGCCGGAGCTGGCTTTTCAGATCGCCGATATCTTTGCTTCGAGCCTGGACTTCTACACGGACCCCCGCCAGGGCGACTTGTTCTGCCTGCTGGTGGAAAAGAAGGAGTACGGTGGGGTGCGTTCGCCGACCTACGAGAAGATTCTGGCCGCCACCTATAACAACGCCGGCAGGCTTCATGACGCATATTTGTTTCCAGACGAGGATGGCGCGCTGCGGTATTATTCCTCCAGCGGCGAGTCCTTGCAGGCGGATTTTCTTCGGTCCCCGCTGCGGTTTCAAGCGAGGGTAAGCTCGCGCTTCTCACCACGCCGCTTTCACCCGATTCTTAGGCGTTACCGCCCGCACTTGGGAAGCGACTACGCGGCCCCCGCAGGGACGCCGGTGCAGGCAGTCGCCAGCGGACACGTGGTGTTTTCCGGCATGATGGGTGGGGCGGGGAACCTCGTGACGATCAAGCATCCCGGCGGTTATGAAACGCAGTACTTGCATCTGTCCCGGCGCTTGGTCCGGAGAGGAGAACGCGTGGTGCAGGGCCAGCAAATCGGTCTGGTAGGCTCCACCGGATTGGCCACCGGCCCGCACCTCGATTTCCGGATTCGCAGGAACGACCGCTTTATGGATTTTGAGGGGCTGAAACTTCCGCTTGGGCCGAAGATTCCCGGGGATCGGATGTTGGAATTTCAACTTGCTCGCGACCGTTTTTCCGGCTTATGGACGCGAGTTCGCCTCTCGCCACCACCATGGTGGCTGGCAGTGCCTCACCCGCAGCCGCCCAGCCCACACCCTAGAGCCGAGTTGCATTCAGGTTCGTTTTCACCGTCGCACGAACGGCGCGCGAAGACGTCGGTCCGTTCTCATAAGAAAGCGACTCTCCCGACACCGATGTTCGGGTTTCGGTATTTTCGGTTCTTTCGTTTCTTTCGGTTCCTTCGACTCTCCCAATTCCGTGAAAAGTGGGGTAAACGCAACCCGAAACTCGGCCTCAATCTGCGCCGCGAAAGGGCAGGCACAAGTTTCCAGGAGCCTTCAGTTTGCAAGTGCGGTAAACTGGCGACAAAAGAAAGGAGCTGAGTCATGAAGCGGATGATTATCACTCGAATGGTCTTCGGTTTGTTGGTTGCTGTCGTCATCGGAATGGGGCAAGGAGGCGCCGGGTCCGCATCGGCTCAAGATGCACCGAGGTTCCGCGCGGAGCCAAACTGGCCGAAAATTCCGAATAACTGGCAGTTCGGGCAGGTGGCCAGCGTCTCTGTGGATGCGCAGGACCACGTCTGGGTGTTGCAGCGCCCGGGCACGCTGCCGCCTGAAGAGAAGGCCCGCGCGGCTCCGCCAGTGATCGAGTTTGATGCGGCCGGCAACTTCATCCAAGCCTGGGGCGGACCGGGTGACGGGTATGACTGGCCGAGCTCCGAACACGGTGTTTTTGTGGACCACAAAGGCTTTGTCTGGATCGGCGGCAACGGCGAGAACGACCACCAGATCCTCAAGTTCACGAAGGACGGGGAGTTCGTGATGCAGATCGGCCGCGCGGGCCAAAGCAAAGGAAACGCCGACACTACGAACCTGAACCGGCCGGCGGATGCTTTCGTCCACGAACCAACGAATGAGCTGTTCGTGGCCGACGGCTACGGCAACCGCCGCATCATCGTGTTTGACGCCGACAGCGGGCGCTTCCAGCGAATGTGGGGCGCCTTCGGCAACGCTCCGACCGACGCTCCCCCGAACCCCGCCGACGCCGACGCGGACCCGAATGGCGCGCCACAGTTCGTGCAGCCGGTACATGCTGCTCGCGTGTCCCAAGATGGTCACGTCTATGTTTCGGACCGGGGCGGGAAGCGCGTGCAGGTGTTCTCACTGGACGGCGAATACATCTCGCAGGTGTTCATCGGCCGAGAGTGCAAGGTCCCGGGGTGTGGCAACGGGACCACAGCCGCCAGCACGGCGTTCTCGACCGATCCCGAGCAACGCTTCCTGTACGTCGGCAACCGAAGCCAGGCCAAGGTTATGGTGTTCGAGCGCGAGTCGCTCGAACTCCTGCACACCTTCGGGCAATGGGGCTCTGCGCCCGGCGAGTTCGGGACGCTGCACCACATGGCGGCGGATTCGAAGGGGAACCTCTACGTCACGGAAGTCACGCCGCTGCGACCCGAAAACCGGCGCGTCCAGAAGTTCGTGTTTCTGGGGGTATCTCCCTAGGTCCCGGATGCCGGTCCCGGCAGAGCCGGGAGGGGCATCTGCGAAACAGGCGCAGGCGCCTTGCCGCTTCACTCATTGGCATGTTCAGTTCTTGTCAGATCCCCAGATAAGCGAGCCAAGGTATGCCGATCAGGATGTAAAGGCCAAAGTAAATCACTCCGAGGACGAAGCCGAGTCTCCAGAAGTCGCGACCGGGGATGTAGCCGCTGCCGTAGAAGATGGCTGCGGGCGCGGTGGCGTAGGCGGTCAGGATTCCCATCATGCCCAGCGACTGGCAGAGCAAGAGCGCCCAGGCAAGTGGCGTGACGCCCGGCACGGTGACGGCTACGCCCAAGAAGACCGGGAGCAGGGCGCTGACGTGGGCCGTCATGCCTGCGAAGAGATAGTGCAGAAAGAAGAACGCGCCCACTAGAAGGACAATCGAGACACCGGCACTGCGCCCCGCGAAACTCGGGGCGAGGGCCTGCCCCACCCAGTTTACGAATCGAGTTTCCGCCAGCCCACCGGCCAGCGTCACCAGCGTGGCCAGCCAGATCAGAATGTTCCAGGCTTCCTTGTTGGCGAGAATGTCCTCCCAGCGCACCACACCGAGAATCACCATCAGGACGCTGGCGAAGACGGCCGTGACCGTGGCGCTGGCGTAGCTGCCTCCGCCGATCCACATGGCGAGCGCCGCGGCTACCAGGACCAGCAGCACGGTTTCATTGCGTGTTATGGGGCCCATCGCGGCGAGTTCCTGGGCAGCCCAGCGCGGGGCGTCGGGCGACTCCTTGATCTCGGGCGGATAGATCTTGTAGAGCAGGGCAGGCGTGAGCGCAAACAGGACGATCCCGGCGGGCGCGAAGGCCTTGAGCCAGACGGTCCAGGTAATGGCCACGTCGATGGTGGACGCAACCAAGCCTACCGCCAGCACGTTCGCGGCCAGGGCCGTCATGAACATGCTGCTGGTGATGCACGTCGCCGCCAGTGCGGTGTAGAGGAGATAGGAGCCGATGCGCCGCGCGCTGGCGTCGTGCGGGTAGGAGGCGTAGATTTCGGGGATGTTGCGGATGACGGGGTAGATCGTCCCGCCGCTGCGCGCCGTGTTCGACGGCATGACCGGCGCGAGCGCGAGGTCAGCGAGAGCAACGGCGTAGCCAAGACCCAGCGTCCGTTTCCCGAGCAGGCGGATGAGCAGCAGCGCAATGCGCCGGCCAAGGCCGGATTTCGAATATCCGAGCGCGAAAACGAACGCGGCGAAGATCAGCCAGACCGTGCCGTTCGAGAAGCCGCTCAGGGCCCATTGCGTGGCCTCTTCGGGCGAATTGTGCACGACTCCCGTTATGGCAGCCGCCACAATCCCCAGCAACCCCACCGCCGCTTGTGGAATCGGCTCGGTAATGATTCCGGCCATCACTCCGGCAAACAGAGCGAAGTAGAGCCAGGCGTTTTCGGAAAGGCCATCGGGAACCGGCAGGAGCGCCAGCGTCCCGCAGACGAGCAACGGAATCGCCGCCCGAGCCATGGGCCGCCAGTTGGCTCTCCGGGTTGGTTCAGCGGCGGCGGACTGCTTCAGCGTTGCCAAGGGGTCACTCCCATCCGGTTTTGCAGATTTAGTCGCGGTCAAGTACGTCGAGATACTTCAAGGCGCTGCCGGTGTTGAATAGCACCACGCGCTCTTCAGGATTGACCCAGCCGCGTGCGGCAAGCTGCCGCAGCCCGGCCACGGCGGCGCCGCCTTCTGGGGAAGAGAAGATGCCTTCGGACCGGGCCAGTTGCCGGACCCCGTCGAGGATTTCCTCTTCGCTGACTGCCACGACAGTGCCTTTGCTGTCGCGTAGCGCGCGCAACATCAGGCGGTCACCCACGGCGCTGGGGACGCGCAAGCCGGCCGCGATGGTCTCGGCGTTTTCCCACAGTTCGGCGCGCTCAGCCCCGCTCTCGAACGCACGCACGATGGGAGCGCAGCCGGCTGCCTGGACGGTGACCATGCGCGGGCGGCGCGAGTCAATCCAGCCCATTGCTTCCATCTCCTTGAAACTCTTCCACATGCCGACCAGGCCGGTGCCGCCGCCGGTGGGATAGATGATGACGTCGGGCAGTTCCCAGGCAAGCTGCTCGGCCAGGCGGTAACCCATGTACTTCTTGCCTTCGAGGCGGTAGGGCTCCTTGAGGGTCGAGAGATCGAACCAGCCATGCTTCTTGCACTCCTCTCCAACCCGTTTGCCGGCGTCATTGATTCGTCCTTCCACTAATTCGACTTGCGCCCCGTAGTACTGGCACTCGGTTAGAAACGCCTTGGGAACGTCCTTGGGAAAGAAAACATGTGCCCGCAACCCGGCACGGGCCGAGTACGCGGCAGCAGCGCTTCCGGCATTGCCGGCTGATGGCAGCGCAACATCTTTCACGCCGAGCTCGGCGGCTCGCGAGACAGCCGCCGAGAAGCCCAGGTCTTTGAAAGCACCGGTCGGATTCAAGGCATCATTCTGAATGGACAAGGCTTCGAGACCCAGGAGCCGTCCCAGCCGGTCCGCCCGCAGCAGCGGCGTCATGCCTTCACCCAATGTGACGATCCGTTCCGGTTCTCCCACGGGCAGCACGGCATGATACCGCCACAATCCATGCCCGGGCAGATGGGAGCGATCCATGTCGAGCGCCGCTTCCCCCAGCCGGTAACGGGCCAGGACCGGCCCGCCGCAAGGGCACAGATTGATGAGCGTGTCCTTTGGAAACGTGCGGGAACATGCCGAGCATTCCAGATGATCGAAGTATGAGAACATCCCAATTCTCCTCTCGGGCCCGTCGGGCCCACGGGAGAGAGTATAGTAGCAACGGGGAGCAGGGAATAGGGAATAGGGAATCGGAAATAGGGAGTGGCGAAGTGCACGCAGATTCCGGCATCCGCATTCCGAATGGTGGAGCCGAACGGGCCTTTTCGGGAGAAAAACCGTGGAAGGGGCAAGTGAGTCGGTTGCGGACAGCGTGGCTGGCTGGTTTCATGTTGCTCGCCTCCATTGCGATTCTTCTAGTGCCGAATCGTGCGCAGTGGGTGCTGGGGCCGGGTTCCACCCTAGCCGTGACGGGTGGGACGCTGATTGACGGCACGGGTAGCGGTCCCGTCCCCGGCTCGGTCGTGGTGATCGCAGGCGGCAGAATCCTTGCCGCCGGCCCTCGCGCCACCGTGGAAGTCCCCTCGAACGCAACCGTCCTTGATGCGCGCGGCAAGTGGGTCATCCCCGGGCTGATTGACGCGCACGTCCACTACTCGCAGTCCGGAGGACTCTACACGCGGCCCGACGTGATCGACTTGCGCGAAATGGTGTCCTACGAGCGCGAGATGGACGGGATTCGCTCCCGACTGCTGGGCACTTTCCGGCGCTACCTCTGCAGTGGTGTTACCGCAACGGTGGACGTAGGCGGGCCGTTCTGGAACTTCGAGGTGCGCGATGTGGCGTCGCGAACGGCTCTTGCGCCTCGGATCGCGGTGGCGGGCCCTTTGGTCTCGACCTACGAGCCGCACATTCTGCCTCCGGATGATCCCGATGTGATCCTGGCTGAAAACCCGGAAGCCGCACGCGAGCTGGTGCGGCGCCAACTGTCCGAGCGGCCCGACCTCGTCAAGGTCTGGTTCGTACTGGGGCCGGGCACCGTCCTCGGCGAGCTGGTGCCCACCGTTGAAGCCGCGATCACCGAAAGCCATGCAGGGAGAGTGCGCGCCGCAGTTCACGCCATGGAGCTCGAAACGGCGAAGGAGGCAGTTCGGGCCGGTGCGGACATTCTCGTCCACGGCGTTTCCGACCAGCCCGTGGATGAAGAGTTCATGCAAATGGTCCGGGACCGCGGCGTCATCTACACGACGACGCTCGGCGTATTCGAGGGATACGCGAAGGTTCTGAGCCAGCAGGTCACCATGACCGATGCGGACAGGACGTGTGGCGACCCGGCCGTGATCGGAACTTGGGACGACCTTGCAGAGATGGGCTATCCGCCGGGCTACTTTGCGGGAGAGTCGCAGAGCTTGAGAATTGCCACGGAGAACCTGAAACGGATGCAGGACGTGGGTGTGATCATTGCAGCGGGTACCGACGCCGGAAATATCGGCACGCTCCACGGCCCGGCGGTGCACCGGGAGTTCGAGCTGATGGCCGCCGCCGGTCTTACACCGATGGAAATCCTGGTTGCCGCTACGAGCAAAGCCGCGCGGGTCTTTCACGGCGACCCGGAGATGGGCACGATTGCACCGGGCAAGCTGGCCGACTTGGTGATTCTCGATGCCGACCCTCTGGCCGACATCCGGAACGCGCGGCGGATCAATACCGTGATCAAGGCAGGCCGGGTCTTCGGACACGCAGCTCTGACAGCAAAGTAAGGCAGTTCGGATGTGATATTCTAAAACCCGCATCGGCGGAAGAGTTGCTGAAATACACCTGAGGAGGAATGAAATGACTCGTACTGTATCTGTTGCAGTGTTCACGCTGCTGGCGGCCGGATTGCTGCTGGCGCAGAGCCCGGCAGGGTGGATGCTGCGCGTGGATCGTAGCACCATGGCGTCGGACCCTGACGGCGCGGGCGACATCCAGTTTGTCACGATGGGAACGGGATTTCATGCGACAAATCCTCAGGCGGCGGTGTATTGGAACCCGGCCAATACGGCCAGCGGCAATTATTCTCTCAAAGGAACCTTTACACTGGTGAGACCCAGCAGCCACACGAACTACTACGGTCTGATTTTTGGCGGCGCCGAGCTCGGAGGAGCGGGGCAGAACTACATCTACTTTTTGGTTGGACAAGACGGAGCCTACATCGTCAAGCATCGCGCCGGAACGGCCACGCACGATATCGCCCGAGCGCCGAACCCTGCCGTGAGGCAGCCCGACTCCACGGGCAGGTCGACGAACGCCCTGGAATTGCGCGTGATGGGGGACCGGATCGAGTACCTTGTCAACGGTACAACCGTGCATACGACACCGAAGACCGGCATGACCGCCCAGACCGATGGCATCTACGGTCTTCGAGTCAATCACCTGCTGGAGGTCCACATCGACGACTTCGGTCTCACCCCGATGTAGGAATCGGGGCGCGCTCCGCACAGGTGGCGCCGCCCCCGGATGGCATGGTCTGGTTCTTTGGTGTCGGTCCGCAAGGAAAAGCCTGCCGTGCCGTTCGGGTTGTCGCCGGCCGCCTGGACAGACAAGGTCTTCTGGTGGGCCCACCTGGATTCGAACCAGGGACCAACGGATTATGAGTCCGATGCTCTAACCGCTGAGCTATGGGCCCTTCCTTGGCCTTCGACCATCTTACATGATCGTGGCTTGCGTGGCACGTGGACCTGGACCCAAACGCAGCGTTCCGCGAGCGGAGATTCTGCGCGTGCTTCTGGTTCGAGGCAGCCATGCCAGGATAGGTGCTCTGTTGGGACTCGGTATCGGAGCGGCCACATTTGTCAGATTGTGTGGTAGACAGGATTGCGATTTGAGGCCATTGGGAGGACTCCTGTTCGGATCTCTCTTCGGAGGCATAGGAGCTGGCGTCGGAGCCTTGATCGGTAGAGCTTTTCCGAGAGGGGAAGTGATTTACGAAGCGCCGGGCTCGGGAGCAGCGAACTGATTGTAGAGCATCGGTAAGGCGGCATAGGTTTTCAGGCAAGGTGGAAGCAACGGATTGTGATCCCCACCGGTTGCCCGACCGGCGCAGAGCCTGATTCCTTCGCAAGTTCATATACTGATATCTCCAGATGCTGACCTCACCCGGGCGGTGGCATGTGGCGGGAGCGTGCCGAATTGCCGGGATATAGCATGGCGTGGTTTTGGTAAACTTCATGGTATATGGTATAGGGACCAATGTACCGAGGAGGCGGGGATGCCAACAGTTCATGGAAAGCCGGGGAGATTCTGGGCAGGGTTGCTGGGTCTAATCGTAGCGGGAGCTGTATGGATCGTTTCCGGCGGAATGCGGCAGGCCGAATGGAGAGAGGCTTCGCGCCACCACGGCCGGATGGCGACCGGCGGTCCCCAACTAGTTTCGGTCGAGCCGCTGCCGGCCATGCAAGGGGAGATGTGCGAGTGGCTTCCGGCCAGTGCCATGATTCCGGTGGCGGCCGCCCCGCGGCAGGAACGGCTGGTGATGGCCGGCGCGCAGGTCCAGGAAGCAACGCCCGGGACATCGATTGACGCCGACCGCGAGCCCGTGCGCGTCATTCGGGACTCCTATCCCACCTATAGTGCCGTGGGCGTAGACCTCGAAACCAATGAAGTGTATTTGCAGGACGAGAACCTCTTCGGTCTGATGGTCTTTGACCGCCTGACCGACACGCCTCCTGCTGCCGCCTTCAGCGAGCCGAAGCGGCGGGTCCGCGGCAGCAACACGCGGTTGGAGTTCAATTGCGCTCTGTACATCGACCCGCAAACGGGAGACGTTTACTCGGTCAACAACGATATGGTGGACCACATGGTGGTATTTCCCCGCAACGCCGAAGGCAACGTGGCTCCCAAGCGCCAGCTGCATACGCCGCACCGAACCTATAGCATCGCTGTGGATGAGGAAGCGGAGGAACTCTATCTGACCGTCCAGCATCCTCCCCAGGTGGTGGTCTATCGCAAAATGGCCGAGGGAGAGGAGAGACCTCTGCGCATCCTGGCAGGCGACCGGACCCGGCTGGAAGACGCGCATGGCATCGCGCTCGACACCCGGAACAACTGGATGTTTGTCACCAACCACGGCAGCCTGGCAGCCGAGGATGACCGGGGAGGCCGGTTCGAGCCGCCTTCGATCACGGTGTATCCGCTGAAGGCTAGCGGGGATACCCCGCCGTTGCGGGTCATTGAGGGTCCCAAGACGCAATTGAACTGGCCGGCCCTGCTCTACCTGGACCAGGAGCGCGGGGACCTGTACGTCGCCAACGACGTGGACAATTCCGTCCTGGTCTTCAAGGCCACGGACAGCGGCGACGTGGCGCCGACGCGCGTCATCAAGGGTCCCAAGACCGGGCTCATGAATCCGACGGGAATTTTCCTCGATCCCCGGAACGATGAACTATGGGTCTCCAACATGGGAAACCATTCGGCCACCGTCTATCCGAGAACAGCCGACGGCGATACGGCGCCGCTGCGCACCATCCGGAGCGCCCCGCTGGGCAAGACGGCCCAGATGATCGGCAATCCCGGCGGCGTCGGCTATGACACCAACCGCGACGAGATCCTGGTGCCCAACTGAGTGGCGCATCCGCAGATTGCGACCTTCGCCAGGTTGGCGGGGGAAAACGCCCAACCCGCTCGTGTCATCGCCGGACAGAAGACGCTGCTCAGCCGCACCATGCATGACATCCGGTATGATGCCGTCAACGACGAGCTGCTGGTTACCAACCCCTTCGGGAATGCCATCCTGGTGTTCCGCGGCGGGGCCGACGGCGAGGAAGCACCGATCCGGGTCATCCAAGGCCCCAGCACCCAACTGGTCGGGAACACGGACCGGCTGGAAGTGAATCCCGTGCATGATGAAATTTACGTGCCCTTGCGGAATGCCATCCTGGTGTTTCCACGGGAAGGAAACGGCGATGTGGCTCCCCTGCGGGTCATTCGCGGACCGCGAACCAACATGACGAGCATCGCATCGGTTGCGGTCGATCCGGTCCGTGACCTCTTGGTCGTGGGGGCCTACAGTTTCCGGGACCAGCAACGGCGGGAGCGGGAAGCCGACGTTCCCGCAGGCATGCTGTACGGCGATTCCGGCGGAGGCGGGATGCTGGTCTTCAACCGCACGGATGAAGGGGACGTGGCTCCGCGTTCCATGATCCGGGGGCCGAATACAGGCATCTGGAGGATTCTCCAATTGCAGGTCCAGTCAACCAAGGGCTGGATCGTCGCCACGCAGCCGGGCAAGAACAATGTCGAGGAGCCGGAGGGTGTTTTTATCGGCGTTTGGGGCATCAACGACAATGGAGATGTCCCGCCCCGCTGGAAGCTGGCTGGCCCGAAAAGCCTGGTGAAAAAGCCGCGCGGCGTGGTTCTCAATCCCAAACACAAGGAGCTGATCGTGGCCGACATGCGCCTGAACGCCGTGCTGACGTATTACTTCCCGGAGATTTTCTAGCGCCGGGAATTATCCTCCCATCCGCAAGACCGGAGTGTTGGATGAGGATATGGCAGGTAAGTTCAGCAATGGGCGGACAGATGGCGGGCCTTCTGGGGCCGGCGACGTGGCCATTGTCTTGTGGCGGGAGAAAAGCAAGATTGCCGGCCTACCGGTCGTCGCTGCTTGTCAAGTTCGGATTCGAGACGAATCCATGCAGCAGTCTCGCTGCTGAAACGAGCGGCGATTCATTCCGAGTCGCTTCTTCGTGCAACTCCGGTCCGAAATCCTGCTCAAGCCGCTCGGCCAGGATTCTTCTTTGCTGGCTGCTGATTCGCAGTTCGGATACCGGGTCTTCCTGCCTCGCAGGGGGAACGGTGAGCGCGATGGTTCCCATCACGGTGGCGGAGATGAGCAGCCGCCAGGTTTCATCTGTCTGAGGGCGGCCTCTATTGAGCCGTTCCGCCAGATTCTCACGGGTCAGCCTTCCCTCCAGAGCGGCTTGAATCAATTCCATCTTTTGCCGGTCCAGTTGTGTCAACTGGGTGTACGTGAAGGCCACGGCTTGGGCGCTCAGTGCAATGCCTTCCTCGCTGCTTTCCGTGTACGGGGCAACCAGCTCGGAGGCGCACGTGTAATCCTCGGCGGCAGATCGCAAGCGGTCCGCCAATCCGGACAGTTGCTGGCCCGAGCCGAGGTTTCTGCCGGAGGATTGCGCGGGAGTCACGAATGCAAGAGCCGACCTGGCATGGGAGAAACTCTCGGCTAGCACCAAGGCGTACTGGAAGAGGGCTTCTCCGGGAGCGCGGCTGGATTCCCGGGGAGGGCAAACTGCTCCCGCCTGTCTTGCGCCCAGCAACAAGACTGCGCACCACGCTAGCGTAGCGACTTGGAGACTTCCCTGCAAAGAACTCTTGCGCATCGCTCCGCGTTCCCTCACCCGCGCCGGCGTCCGTCCTGCCTGACTCGCCGGACGATTAGCAGAACACGTAACAGCACCGGCCGATTCCCCCGGTTACGGCAATCCTACTTCGCGTGTCCTGGCTTCGTCAATCCCCACCTGGAGTACCGCGAGAGGCAGACGTTTTGGCTATCACTTCGCCCGCACATCCTCATTCTGCCACATTCTGCCACGTCGGCAAGACTTATCAAGCCATAGCGGTTCGAACACCGAAATTTGGACGAATTACCGGTTCAGACTCATGGTTTGGACTGCCAAAACTAGTATAACTAATCGACGAATATACATTGCAAAGCTGATTGTGGCCTCGGCTGCAGTGGCGTATGGTGAACACCGAGAGGCGGTGTCAGGTCTTTACAAATTTGGGGAATTGGGTTGCGGGAACCGAAGAGCCGCCGTACTGGACGGGGAAGAGACTGAGTTCTACGGGTCGGGTTGGGATAGTGACAGTTCGTGCAGAAGCAGGCTTCCGTCCGAACGATAATCCGGCGGAGTAGGTTTCGCCTCTAACCAAATCCGAAAGGAGAAGGGGGTCTTATGGCGACGCGAAAGTTAGTGGTGCTGGTGTTAGGTTTCGCCTTTATGGGCTCACTGGTGTTGGCGCAGGTGAACACGGCAACGATAGCCGGGACGGTGAGCGATGAATCGGGCGCAGTTCTCCCGGGAGCCAATGTGGTACTCACGAATCAGGATACGGGAATTACCCGTACGGTAACAGCCAACGCAGCCGGACGGTATACGGCTCCAGCGCTCAGCTTAGGCAACTTTGAAATAAGAGCCCAGCTCGCTGGGTTCCAAACCGCGGTCCGCTCAGGAATCGTCCTGACGGTGGGCCGGGTGGCGGTGGTCGATCTTACGCTTCAGGTGGGAGCCGTCACGCAGACGGTGGAAGTGACCGGCGAGGCTCCCCTGATCGAGTTGACGAACTCCAATATAACGGGCTTGGTGGACGACCGGACGATCCGGGAGTTGCCGCTCAACGGCCGCAGCTACGACCAGCTGGCCCTGCTGCAACCCGGGATTGTCAAATACACGACGGCGAACCAGAGCTTCAACGGCAGCCCGGGCGGGAACAAATTCAGCGCGTCGGGCAGTCTGGCGACGTCGAACAGCTTCCTGCTGGACGGGACCGACATCAATGATGCATCCAACAACACGCCGGGCGGCGCGGCGGGAACCAACATGGGCGTGGACACGATCAAGGAGTTCAAGATCGTGGCCTCGCAATTCAGCGCCGAATACGGGCGTGCTTCCGGGGCGGTGATCTCGGCGGTCACCCGGACCGGCACCAACCAGGTGCATGGAACGGCGTTCGAGTTTCTGCGGAACAGCGCGTTCGATGCGCGGCAGTTCCGGGATGGCATTGACTTCGACGGGGACGGCACGGGGGACGTTCCGCCGTTCCGCCGGAACCAGTTCGGCGGCACCATCGGCGGGCCGATCGTCCAGGACCGGACGTTCTTCTTCGTGGGCTATGAAGGCTTGCGCGAGGCGTTGGCCGATAGCACAGAGATCCGCGTGCCGACCGTGAACGTCAAGAACGGAATCCTGCCCAACTCCGACGGTGTTGGCACCTACATGGTTACGCCCAACCCGCGGGTGGTGCCCTTCATTGCAGCGCTCTACCCGGACCCGCACCAGATCTTGCCGCACGCATTGAACCCGGCGGCGGATAGTGATACGGGCCTCTACTTTTCGGCGCCCAAACAAATCGCCCGGCAGGATTACTTCATGGGCCGGGTGGACCATCAGCTCACGAACGGGACCAGCATCTTTGGCCGCTACTCCTTCGATGACGACAGTAGGAATGTTCCCGATGAACAAGCCAACTATCTTGATACAAACGAGGCGCGCCGGCAGTACATTACGTTGCAAGCCAACACGGTGGTCTCGCCGACGATTGTCAATTCGGCCCGAGTCGCCCTCAACCGGACGTCGCAGATCGCGGATCAAGATCTCCTGAATTCTGGCTTGGAGGGCCTCACCTGGGTCCCGGGGCTGCCGCTAGGCGATATGGGCGTCGGGCAGGCGAACGGCATCCTGCTGTACGATGATAGCGGGGGCAGCGGCACCCGGCCCCGCCAGTGGTCGTACAACCTCTGGGAGTGGGGCGACGACATGACCTACGTCCGGGGCACGCACACGATGAAGTTTGGCGGCGTGATCCGGCGCGTCCAGAACAACATGAACGTGCAGACGGATTTGAAAGCGAACTACATCTTCGCAGGCCCCGAGAACATGCTGCTGGCTCAACCCACGGAGTGGTCGGGGACCTTGCCCAACCAGACCGGCTACAAGGGCCTCCGCAACACGATGTACGGGTTCTACTTCCAGGATGACTACCAGGTGAGCCCGCGGCTGACGCTGAACCTGGGGCTGCGCTGGGAGTGGATCACCGACCCCACCGAAGCCAACAACCGGATCTCCAATCAGCTCCGGATCGAGGATAACCCGAATCAATTAGCCCTCCATCCGGATTGGAGGGTGCCAGACTATGGGGGATATCCTACATTTCCGGATAACATCGGACAGGATCTGTACGCGTTCACGGAGATGGCCAAGAAGAACCTCCAGCCGCGGTTCGGGTTTGCCCTGCAGTTGGACGACAGCGCTAGGCGGGTGTTGCGCGGCGGCGCCGGCATTTACCATGACCTGGTCCTGCCCGCCTACTACACGCAGAGTCTGTCGAAGTATCCTCCCTTCTACTCGCGGGCCCGGATTCGGGACGACGATCTGCTGGCCGCAACCTTCCCGTTTACATCAGCCGTTGTGACGGGCGACGCCGTCCGGCTGCGGAATGAACCGCTGATCCCGTTAATACAACAGCCGACCAAGTACAGCTACACCCTGGCGTTGCAGCAACAGTTAGGAGAGCGGGGCGTGATCGAGATCGCGTACGTCGGCTCCCTGCAGCGCCACATCGAACGCTACTTCCAGCTCAACGATCCCGTACCCGAACTCCTGTCGGTGGAGGGGTTCGAAAATGGCATCGTCTACCATCCGTCCCGCAGCGGCGGCTCGGAGGTCTGCCTGCCTGCGCCTTATGGTGGGTGGGATGGGGTATCGAGTCTTCCCCGCCGGTGCCCCTCGACCTCGGTCAGCGGCATCCGCCGCAATCCCGTATGGGACCGCGTCCGACAGCGAGGCGGCGACGCGAACTCCAACTACAACGGTCTGCAAGTCCGGTTTTCGCGCCAGACCGTTGCCGGGGCGATCTTCCAGACCAACTACACCTTTTCCAAGGTCATGAACCAGCAGGGCGGCCTGAACAGCAGCGACAACGGGACGCGGGACCCCAACACGTCCCAGGACCCGGCGGATCGGACCAGAGATTACGGGCCGGCGGCCTTCAACTCCACGCACGTCCTCACGTCGACGGGCACGCTTCCGCTGCCGTTCCAGTTTTCGAGCGGAGCCGCCAATGCGATTCTGGGCGGCTGGAGTATGGGCGGGGTCTTCACGGCGCTGTCCGGACAGCCGTTCACCCCAAGCATGGGATTCGATTGGTCCCGGATTGGGAATAGCGGGGCCTCGGATCGTCCCGATATCAATCCCAACTATCAGGGCAACCCCTACAACCCAACCAGTGGAAGTAACGCGCGAGGCCCCGTCGGAAGCCCGGACCAGTGGTACGACGCGAACGCGTTCATGCTGCCGAATCCGCTGGGACTGGCTGTGCCGCAGCCGGGCTTCTATGGGAACGTCGGCCGAAACACGATCATCGGACCCCGGCTGATCAGCCTGGACTTCACTCTGACCAAGCGGTTTGTGCTTGGGGAAGAAAAGGACCTGACGTTCCGGGCCGAATTCTTCAACATGCTCAACCGTCCAAACCTGGGTCTGCCGGACAACGAACCACTCGACCCGGATGCGGCCGACGATGGAATCAGCCGCCCCCTCCCGAATTCCGGGCGCATTCCCGCTGACCAAACCACCACCACCGCGCGGCAGATTCAGTTCGGCCTGAAGTTCACCTTCTAGGCGGAACCGGTCTGTAGGCAAAACACCAAGCCCCTCCTCACCAAGAGTGAGGAGGGGCTTTTCTTGCCTCTGAACTTTTCACCAGAGGGAAATCCCGTCCCGATCCACAACTCCACGCTCGAATCGTGATCTGAAGTCTTGTGGTTTGGAGGAATAGCCCAGGCAGGTATTCCAAACCCGGTTCTCGGCAGGGAAAACAATCAACACCCAATAGAATCAAGGGAGCAACTCTCGTGCCAGACTCTGGGCTTGCGCCCTGACGGGCACCATCTCTTCAACTTGCGACGGGACATAAGTCGCCAGACGGGCAGGGTCGGGCGCCGTCAGCGGATGCGCGACCGGAACGTCGAGACGGCGGCTGTTCATGCGTGTGACCTCTGAAAGGTTGGCCTGAACAGTCTGAGTGAGCAGCCAGTTGACATATACTTTGGCCGCATTTGGATGCGGCGCCCGTTCGAAGAGCTGGAGGCCTCCGGTGCCCGTGGCTATAGCGGACGTGTCCTCGGGGACCGGCTGGATATTGATTTCCAGCCCCTGGTCCTGAAAGGCGAGAAAAGCATCGGGAACAATCCCAAGGGCGATCGGATAGCGGCCACGGATCAACCACTCGGCCTGTTGGCGGAGATCGTTCGCCACAACGACGTCCTGGTTGGTCAGCAAATCGCGGACTAAATCCTCACCGTGGACCTCTAAGAGCATTTCGATAGCGCTCAGCCCGGCACCTCCGCGTGGGTCCTGGAGCACAATCTTGCCGCGCCACCGCGGATCTGTCAGATCGCGCAATGACCGCAATTCGGTTTCCGGAATGACGTCCCGATTCACGTAGGCCACGAACGAAATATAACTTACGAAGCCGAGAGCATATTGCTTTTCCCGGTCGAAGAACATGCGATCCATTCCGCCGAACCACTTCGTTTCGTCCAGGACTTCGGGCAGCAGGAGAACGGAACGAATCGGATCGAGGAGGCCTCGATCTTTCGCCTCATAGACCTGGGGATCGGGGCCGCCTACGCGCAAATCCCAGAGATACTGGCCAAGCTCCCGCTCACGAAACACGCGGGGCCAGAAGTTCCGGGAGTTGGCGCCGACATACTCGACCTGGATCTCCGGGTACGTTTGCTCGAAGGACATGAGCTCGGTCCGCCACAGCTCGCGGGTAGGACCCGAGACGACAACCCTACCCTCCCGTTTGGCGGCAACCACGAGGCTGTCCCACTCAGATGCGGCCGGGCCCGGCGTGGGAGGAGCCGCCGCACGGTCCGGCTGCGAGGCCGGTGAGCAGGCTGCGAGTGCAACGAGCAAGATGAGGCAGAATGAAAACCGTATCCACATGAGCGCGTGGTCCGCAGACTCTCGTTCGTCCTGGACCATTCCCCGAACTCGACTTGGCTTAATCCTTATCGGATCAGGCACGAATGCCGATCCGCAGACCAAACAAACGAGCCAGCAGAGCCACTCCTGTCGTCAGCAGCAGGACGATGATGCCGACGACGGCGGCAGCTTCATACCGGCCATCCACCATGTAGTCGAGCTGGAGCATGGCCAGAGGCCGGTTTTGGTTGGTCACCAGCAGGGCGATGCCGGCAATATTGCGTGCCGCCGAAATGAAGGCCACCAGCCCCACCGTCACGAGCACCGGGGTCAAGATCGGGAGAATCACCCGGCGAACAGTATACAGCCACGATCCACCGGCGACCCAGGAAGCCTCCTCCAACTCCCGTCCGAGCTGGAGGAGATTGGTCTTCACAAGCTGGACGCCGAGGGTCGTGCTGCTGATGCCGGCGGCCAGGATCAACACGACGATGCTACCATAGAGCGGCCGCAAGACCGGCGTGTCCAGGAACAGCCACAGGAACCCCAGCCCCAGAATCAGGCCCGGGATCGCAATTGGGAGCCAGGAGAGGAAATCCAGGATGTGCCGTCCTCGAAAGCGGGTGCGCACGATGATATAGGCGATCAGCGGAAACGCGATCATGGCCAGAGCCACCGTGCCTGCCGCCAGGAGGAGCGTGTTTCCGAGAGACTGAAAAAAGATCGGATCGCGCAAGACCCGCTGCCAGTGTTCCAGCGTCCAAGGGTCGGGCAGGTTGAAAAAGCCAAACAGACGCATGAACGTCGCCAAGCCCAGAAACACCAAAGGAAGAACGGTGAAGAACACTCCCGTGCCGAGAACGGCGGCAAAAGCAGGCCACTTCCAGAAACCGAGCGAAAACTGCCGGGTGTGAAATTGGCCGCTGACGGTCGTGTAGCGACGGCTCCGACTGATCCACTGCTGGAATAGAATCAATGGTGTCATCACAACCAGAATCATCACGGCGAGCGCCGTGGCGGCGCCGTACTCGGGAGGCTCGAAAAGCAGCAAACGGTAGATCATCGTGCTGTAGACGTAAAACTGGGACGGTGGCCCGAGCACCTGCTCGATCTCAAACGATTCGAGCAGGTGGATTACCGACATCAGCAGCACCACCAATACGGCTGGAGCGAGCAGTGGGACCACGACCCGAACCAGGGTCCGCAAGGGGCCGACGCCGGAAACTCGCGAGGCCTCCTCGAACGAGGAATCCAGGTTGCGCAGAAACGGGGTGAGGAGGATCACTTTTACGACCACCGACCGCGTCGCCAAGTGGACCCATACAATTCCCCAGAACGAATAGATGTTGAAGGGAGCTTGCTCCAAAGAGAGCAGTTCCATCAGGGCTTGATTCACAAGTCCGGAATCCGGGTCCAGCAGCAGAATCCATCCCAGGGTGATCGGCAAGGAGGGAGCGAAAAATGCAATCCAAAAGAGAAAATCGATCCAGTCTTTTCCTGGGAGGTCGGTCCGCGCGAGGAGCCACACGATGAGGATCGCTGCGGGGAAGGAAACGAGTTGGAGAACCAGTGTGAGCCGGGCAGTATTGAGGGTCGCCGCGAGCATGCCTGGCTCGGTGAGAGCCGTCACCCAGTTTGCAAACCCGAAGGCAGGTTCCTGGTTCGACTGGGCAACCTGGAAACTGTTCCAAAGAAGCAGGACAAGGGGGTAGAGCAGGATGAAACCGACAAGCCCAAGGACGGCCGTACACCAAAAAGTATGCGAATCGAGGCGATGGGAAATGGGGAAAGCCAACCCCCGCTTCACTGTTTCCATACGCTCAAGGCTGACGGCGGAAAGTGGACACGAACCGTTTGCCCTTCCCGATAGGAGGTGGACCGGGAAACATAGAGAACGATTTCCTGTCCGCCTACCTGGATGTGACATTCGTAGCGATCCCCGAGAAAAAGCAGCTTCTTGATGGTACCCTCCAGCCGGTTGCAGGGATCTCCGGTGGTGCTCTCTTCCACGAGAATGTCCTCGGGGCGAGTGGCCACGAAGACGCGCTGTCCGGCGGACGCCGACGAAACAGCAGCATCGTGAACAGCAAGGATTCCTCGCAAATTTCCAACGAGCTGAATTTCCGCCCGATGGTCCGGCCCGAGCCGAGCCACCTCTCCTTGCAGGACCACGGATTTGCCGAGGAAGTCTCGGATGAACGGCTTGCCCGGCCGTTCGTAGAGCTCTTGCGGGAGGCCGACCTGTACGATCTCACCGGATTCCATTACGGCGATGCGGTCTGACAAACTCAGTGCTTCCTCTTGATCGTGCGTCACGAAGAGGACGGTGATCCCGACCCGGCGCTGCAATTGCTTGAGCTCAAGGCGCATCTGCTCGCGGAGCTTGGCGTCGAGATTGCTGAACGGTTCATCGAGAAGGAGAATCTGCGGCTCGTATACCAGCGCTCGGGCCAAGGCCACTCGCTGCTGCTGGCCTCCGCTCAAGCGGGGACCTGGACGATCGCCGACCCCTCCCAGTCCAACCAGCTCCAAGGCTTGATGCACTCTCTTCTCCAATTCTTTCGCCCGGATTCCCTGTGCTCGTAAGGGGTAAGCTACGTTTTCAAAGACGGTCAAGTGCGGCCAGATGGCGTAGGACTGAAACACCATGCCCATGCTTCGTTTGTGAGGCGGTACGAAGATGTGGCGGGTGACGGAGGCGAGCACTCGGTCGCGGACGTAAATCTCACCTTCGTCCGGGTGTTCTAGGCCCGTAACGAGGCGGAGCGTCGTGCTCTTTCCGCATCCGCTAGGGCCCAGCAGAGCAAACAGCTCTCCTTCGCGAATTTTCAGGCTTACGCGGCGGACCGCCCGAACCGGTCCGTAGAACCGGCTTACCTCGCACAGCCGCAAGATGGTCTCGTTCACCAGGAATCCTCGCTGGGGCAGTCCAACACTCCGCCCAACGACCGCGAAATCCGGGACGGGCGGAAATGCTGTAGGATGGGGACGACCAGCCAATCCGAGGATGACTAACGCCCCTTTGGAGAAAACGGCAGCAAAGGAAATGGTGCCGACTGCACAGTTTCTTCCGGCTCTTCGCGGTAGAGGCCAAGCGTCCGGAAGACCGGAATGTCATTGACCGAAAACAGAATGGCGGCTTCGGTCTGCGAACGGTTGCGGTGTTCGTGCCAGCTCCAGTTCGGGATGGCAAAGGCGTCGTGGCGGTTCCAATCGATCCGCTCGTTTTCCACAAGAGTTTCCCCTGCGCCTTGCACGACGAAATAGACTGCGCTTGAGGTGTGGCGGTGGCGTTCCGTCTGTTCACCCGGCCGTAGCATTTGAATCCAGCAGCTCAACGTCGGCAGGACCGAGGCCGCCGTCCCGGGGTTCGCATACTCCAGCGAAACGCCGTCATACGGACTGCCGTTGGCGCTCGTCAGGCGTTGCAACTGCTTCTGGGTTTCGACCCAGGAATACCGCAGGGGCCTTTGCCTGCCGGCTTGTTCTGGCCAGCGTTCCCTCACGCTTGCCGGGCTCACCTCCTGGCTCTCCTCGGAATACGGTTCGTAAAACGTGGCATTGAGCATAGCGATGAGCGAGGCGTCGAGCACGTCCAGCCAAACGACCCTCTCTGCACTCTCATTGTGATGGTCGTGCCAGCTCCAGGACGGGGTCAGGACCAGATCGTAATTCTCCATGGGGCAAACCGTGCCGTCAACGACTGTGTAGGCCTGAGGAGAGCCTTGGACCACAAACCGGATCGCGGCGATCGAGTGACGATGTGCCCAGGCAGTTTCTCCCGGCTGCGCCATTTGCAGCCCCATCCGGATGGTGTGTGTCGCCCCGCCACGTTCCAATCCGGGATTCATGTAGCTCAGGTGCCGGCGCGCAGTGAAACTTTCCGGAAGCACGTCGCACGCTTTCAACAGGAGCGGATACACGTCGGACCAGGGCCAGAGATGCGGCGCGCCGGCTGGCTGCGGACCTCCAATGCAACGGACCAGCACTTCGTCGCTCTTCCACTGGCCACGGAGGTGGCGCCGGGCGATCTGGCGGTCAAACAGTTCGAGGATCTTCTTTTCCTTCGTCCGCACTCCGATGTTCCGTCGGTTCCGGATTCAAGAGCGAACCACGCGGCTAAAAAAGTTCCGGAAAGTAGAACGTCAGGACGGCGTTCAAAGTCATGTCCGCGATCATGAGCTCTTTGTCCTTCGGGTTCAACGCAACTCCACGCGGCTTCTTGAGCGTGCTTCGGGGCCCGGCGAGCTTCCAGCGTGGCGGAACGTCGCCGTCGTCGTGAACGCTCCAGACGCCCACGAAGGCTCCCTCCGGCTCCGACTTCCCGTAGGAATCGCCCGTCTGCGCCGCGATGATCCAGCCCTTGGGCGAATATGTCACGATCTGGTTGAGGTTGCCGATCCCCGATCGCGGCCCCACGATAATCCCCCGCGGCTTGGCGTTTCCGGTGTCGGAACGGTTAAAAATCAGCAAACCGCCGAATCCGTTCCGGTAGGATCGATGCGTGCCGGCCACAATCACACCATGAACCGGGTCCACGGCAACGGCCTGCGCCCGATACAACGTCGTTTCCGGTCCCTGGATGACCCGCAGGGGCGGCACGTCGCCGTTTCCGGTGCGTGGAAAGACCAGGATCCGGTCCCCTGCCGGGATCACAATTTCGTCGTGAACGGGGTCCACGTCCAAACGGTCCACGCCGCCCGCCTGAGCGCCCGTTCCCTGAAGTTGGGTGTTTGGCCCTTGAATGACCCGAAGCGGCGCTTCGTCTCCGTTTGCTCCTCCCCGGAATACCAGGATTGCCTGCGCGAACGGATTTGTCACCAGGAATTCATCATGCACGGCGTCATACCGGATATCGTGCATGGTCCGGCTCAGCAGAGTTTTCTGACCCGCCAGCATTCTCGTGGGCGTTGTGTTTTCTTCTGCCAGCCTGGCAAACGCCGCAATCTGCGGGTGAGCCACTCAGTTCGGTACGAGGATCTCATCCCGGCGACTGTCATACGCAGTCGCGCCCGGATTGCCGATCCCCAAGGCGATTTTTCCTGCCGGGGCGCTTCGGATGACTCGCAGCGGCTCTACGTCACCGTCTGCCGTCCTGGGGAACACGCGCGCGGAATGGTTTCCCATATTGGAAACCCAGAGTTCATCGTGTTCCAGATCCACGAATAATCCCGTTGGGTTCTTGAGGCCTGCCTTGGAACCCCGGAGGATGCGCACGGGGGGCACGTTGCCGGAATCAGTCATCCGAAAAACCAGGACCGAATCTCCGACGTCGTTGGCAATATAGAATTCGCCATGCTCTGAGTCCACGAAGAGATGGGAGGGCCAGTTGAGCTGCGTGCGCGGGCCTTCAATGATGCGGATGGGAGGCGTGTCTCCGCTTGCTTGGAGTGGATAGACTGTAATCGAGGGCGGTTCGAAACGGCCCACGCGCGGCGGATGGGTGTTCTTCACGTTACCGTGATTGCTGACGAACATCCAGCCGTTCTTGGCGTCGACTGCAATACCGTGCGGGTCCTCGAGCTCGGTGCGGTCTCCGGCCAGCCTGCGGATTGGTTGGTCCTCTCCGCTCGCAGATTTCGGGTAGACCACAACCGCGTTGGTGTGCTGGACGGTGAGGAACATCTCCTGCGCCTGTTCGTCTACCGCAATCCCGTACGTGCCGTGCGGGGTGTACAACTCCCGTTTGGGCGCGACGTTGCCTTGCGCCTCGCGCGGAAAAACCACCAGGGTGTCCATGGTGTCATTGGAAACGGAGTAAACGTCCCCGCTAGTTGGGTCTACGTATAAGGCGCAGTTGAATTCGAGTTTCGTATTGATCCCTCCCACGATCCGCTTCGGTTCGCTAAACCCTGCCTCGGGGGGAGTGTTGGTCAGTCGGTCGAAGACCTTGTAACCGAACAAGTTCTCGTCCTGCAGATAGACCTCGTTCGAAATCAGATCTACAGCCACGGCACTATAGGTGGGGTAGGTGTCGCGGATTGCCCGGACCGGCGCTCGGTCGATAGCAATGCCGGGTGGCGTGCCGCCTCCACTGCCGGTCTCGCCGCGTTGCGGGATGCTTCCTGCGAGAGTGTACATAGCGCTGGCAGGCGTCCACAGGCATTGCATCCCTTCCACTGCTTGCAGCGGCTCGGCGGAGACAATCTGGGGCTGCCCCGTGGGCTGTCGTAAGGCAGCCTGCGATGCGCTCGCTAACTCCGAAACTTGGGGCCTGCGGGCAATCAGGACGGCGGATCCAAATAGGAAGACTAGTAGGAAGATGCCAGCCCATCCTGGATTCCGTTTCACTGGAATGGTGTGTGCCATATCGTTCTCCTCTGCCTACGTTCTAAGCGGGACGGTATCAACCAACCCGCAGGGCGATTCCTGCCTTTTCTATTGCGGCTTCCAGCGACTCAATTTCCTTCACCGACAGTTCCTCCGTCTTCCAGCGGGGATAGCGCTGGACGGCAAAGCCACGCAGCCGGGCTACGGCAGTGAGCGCCGCTCTTCCTTTATCTTTTATCGAGCCTATCGCCGTCGTCAGTTCGAACAACACGCGCTGGAAATCGCAGGCCTCTTTCCACTTCTCTTGCTGAATCGCGCTCCAGAGTCCGACGCAGAGTTCCGGAAAGAAGCTAGTAGGAGGGTGGATCGCCCCACTCACTCCCAACGGAACGGCTGCCAGCAAATTGAAAATGGAGCCGGAAAAGACACCGAAGCCCGGCGGGGCAAGATGGACATAGCGCAGCAATTCCTCCACCCCGATATAGGCGGCCTTGATGCCGCACAGAGACGGAATGGCTTCCACGTATTCTTTGACCTTTTCCGGGGTCAGATGAACGCCGGTGTAGCGTGGATTGTCGTAGAGATAGATGGGAACTGCTTCTCCAACGGCTGCTTCCACGCTGCGAATGTGTTCGAAGACTTCATGATCCGAATGATCGCTATAGTAGAAGGGAGGCACGACCGCGATGGCTGCCGCCCCGCACGCCTTGGCATGAAGAGCCAGTTCGATGGTGCTCTCCGTGTCGGCGCAGCCCACATGCGTTACGACGGGAATACGCTCCCGCACCTGAGCGACGACCGCTTCGGCGGCACGCTTTCGCTGTGCGACAGTCATAACCGGGCCCTGCCCGGCGGAGCCGAGAATGAACAGGCCGTGCACACCGCTCCGGACCATGAACTCGGCCATCTCCCGCAGGACGGACTCGTCCACTTCGCCCGCCGGATCGAAGGGCGTAATCAGCGGAACCAAAATCCCCTGGCAGACTGTCTTTGCCATGCTTGGTCGCGTCCTACTTGGAGCCGGTCTTGGAATGCCTGTACACTCCGTCAAAGAACAAACCGTAGAAGTCGACCGCTGTCAACGGACTGTACTCCAGTGTAAAGCCTGGCCGCATCGAGACTTCTCCTGCCTCCAGAAGCCGCTGCAACACCGTGCGATTGAACTCTCCGTGGCCCATGACCCCTTCGTCATGCTCTTCGAGATCAGCCTCCTCGTGGGTACGGAAGTATTGGGTCTGGTCGAGGCCCAGTCCGTACTTCTCCGTAAGCGCCTGTCTCCACTCCCTTGCCCAGTACCCAATGGGTTCTTCCGTCGCCACGCCCGACCACCACTCGAGCATCGTTCCTTCGTGCATCAGGCCGCGCTTGAATTCGAGGATGCCCCGGCACTCAGCAAGCATCCGGCATTCGATCACTTCGTTATCGGGCACGCCGAAGACCTTGCTTTGCTCCATGACCACCTTGACGTGTCCAGGCGGCTCGGGATGGATGTACTCATCTGCCACCTTAGCACTGAACGCCGCTAGCAGGTCCCAATGTCGCTTCAGAAACCCGATGTGCCGCTGGTACGTACAGGCGATGATGTTGTTGATCTCGAAAACGTAATACGCCCAGTTCTTCCAAAACAGCCGGATAGCGTCCATCGGGAGAGTGCCCCTGCGCAGCTCTTCCATAAACGGCCCGGCGTTGACGCGATCGTCCCATCGCGCCAGTGTCTTGCGGTAGAGGTCGTCGACGAGCGCCTTCGCCTCTTCCCGGTCCATCTTTTTGCCTAACTCCAGTTTTGGGGCGCTATTGATCGCCGGACCCATTTTCTCCTCTCCATTCAGACGCCATCTTCTGATCGCCCGCGTAGGTTGTGGCTATTCTAACTCAGTCAGCGTGCGTAGCGGAGAACAAATGCTGACCGGAGTTGTGAGCCAAGCACCGCTCCCTCTTGCAATTTAAGCCTACATACGGCTGATGGATTCCCCGTCGTGGAACGCCTTCAGCAAAAGGTTGAGAGTCTGGCTCATGCCCTTGCCCTCTATTTCGCTCACTTCGATTTCTGTCAGATTCACCACCTCCCGGGTGACTCCCCCGATCGAGGCTGGGCTTTTGGATCACGTGTCTAAGCTTGGGTAAATTGTCGGCCTATCAGACCGGAAGCAGCGGAGTGCTTGAAGTGCCCCCCCACCGGACCGAAAAGCCCCTTGCCCCGCACTGTGGCCTTCCGATAAGCTAGCTGCGAACTAAGTGGGCTACAGTGTCCACTCGTTAAGGTGAACCGCGACTTTTTCTCCAAGCGTCTGGTTGAATCATGATGAAATTCTCGCTAGCAGTGTGGCATGGGGGTGTTAGGAATGAAGAACAGATTGCCATGTATCCTTGCAGCAACTTTTGGTCTTATCCTGATTTCAGACCGAGTGTTCGCACACCACTCCGATTCAGTGTTCGATCAGGACAGGTTGGTTACCGTAACGGGAACTGTAACGAAATTCGTTTTTGCCAATCCACACACGCAAATCTACATGAATGTAACGGATGAGCAGGGAAACACCACGGAGTGGATTGTCACGGGAGGGGCGTTGGGCTCGATGAGAAGAGTTGGCTGGACCTATAACACGATTAAGCTGGGGGAGATACTGACGATTAGCGGTTTCAAATATTGGGACCAGCGACCGATCATGATTCATGTGAAGCTCACGCGGGCCAACGGAGATGAAATCACCCCTTCGCAAAGTGAGCAGCGGCGGTTGGCCGATTTTTTGAAAAGAGTCGCTGCGAACGGCATCGACACGTTGCCCCCGAATCTCCATATTCGGATCAATTAGGCTTGAGAACCGCAATGTTCTGTCGAGAGGCTAGTCGACGGGATTGTCATCCCACTAGAAGGAAGGCAGGAGGAGTAAGGGAAATGAAGAATCGGTCGGTGAATTGGGCTGTTGCGATTGTAGCGGTTCTCGTTTTTTCGAGCATCGGGCTTGCGCAAAACATACCTCGGACTTCGGATGGTAAGCCGGACCTGTCGGGGGTTTGGCTCGGAGCCAGTTTCACAGACCGAGAGGAGCGAGGTCTACCATCTGGCCAGGGACCGGGAAGAGGAGAGCGTCCTTTCCAGCCCTGGGCTCGAAAGATGTGGGAGTATCACCGGGACCCCTTTTCCGAGGCCGACCGTAATCGAAACGAATTGAATCCACGTGCCACCGGTTGCTATCCTCCCGACCTGAATTATCTGATCACAAACGACAATGACCATGTGGAAATCATTCAGAGTCCACAGCGTGTGCTCATGATCTACGAGTACGATTTCTGGGTGCGCCAGGTCTGGATGAACGAGGACCATCCGGCCCCTGAAGACTTGGAGCTCAAGTGGATGGGGCATTCGGTCGGGAAGTGGGAAGGGGATACGCTCGTCGTGGACACGATCCGCATTGACCCGCGAAACTCCTATGGCAATTTTATTCATACTGACGCATTGCATCTGAGCGAACGAATCCGGCGCGTTGCGTACGATGTCTTGGAAACCGTCGTCACGGTCGATGACCCTAAAGCGTATACCGAGCGATGGACTTTCGGTCCGACGTTCTATCTTTTTCAACCGGCCGGGAGACTGGAAGAGAGAGTATTCTGCAATGAGCGGTACAGAGAACCCGGAATTTGGTTTGGTGAATGAATCCGCAAAGGACCTGGATGCGACCGACGTACGATGGCCAGCGATTCGTGATGATTTAACCACGCCTGCCGAACGGGGCACCCGACCTCTCTGGAGTTTGGCAGAGACGCGGAGGCTTTACGTTTAGTAGGGAAGCCCTCCCATGCAGCCTTAGACAGAAGAGATATTCGATTACAACAAGAACCCAGAGGACCCCAACGGACACGGATGAAACGAACTGGACCCCATTAGGCATTCCGTTGGGCAGCGCCTGTCATCTCAGGGGAGAAGCATGAATAACGGAGAATACACCGCTCGCCTTTCCCTGGCATTACTCTGGAGCATATGGCTGAGCCAGGCATGGGCGCAAGGTCCGGCCACGATCCGCGGAAAAGTGACAGCGGAGGGCAGCCCACAGGAGGGGGCTTATGTGGGTGCTCACGCGATGGGGAAAACGTTTACAACCTATGTCATGACCGACAGCAGCGGCCAGTTCGCCTTCCAGGAGCTAACACCCGGGAGTTACGGGGTCTTTACCCAGATTCCAGGATTTCAAACCGTACGAAAAGACGGCGTTCGCGTAGAGAGGGAGAACGCAGCGGACGTGAACTTTGAAGTTGAACCAGAAACTGATTTCCTCACATTGATTGAACAGGCCACCAATTCCGAATTGACGGAAAGTTTTCCCCTGTCCCGGACGGAGAGAAGGGCGCTGGATTATCGGTGCGGCGAATGCCACGGCGCTTACTACCTCGCGAAGAGTCGATTCACACTCAAAGACTGGACACTCATCATCGCCAAGATGGATGACCGGATGAGCATTACTCCGGCGGGTGATATATCGCCTCCCCCGCGGAGGTCCCGTCCGAGTGCCCGCCCACCAAGCCCGGAGTATCCGGGTAGCGATGATGAATCGATCGCAAGGGTTCTGGCGGAGTTTCGAGGCCCGAACAGCCCAGATTTCCCGATCCAGTTCCAGCCCCGTGCTACCGGGAAGCTAACCCGCGCTGTCGTAACCGAATATCAGATTCCTCGCCTGGGGGCGACGCCGCGAACCGTAGCGGTCGATTCCCGGAACAGCAATGTCTGGTTCAGTGATTGGCGCGCCAATGTCTTGGGGAAGATTGACATCGAGACAGGAGAATTCAGCGAGTACCCCATCCCTGGGGTCGAGTTTCGACCGCCCGGATTGCAGAGACTGAGATGGGACCCGAGGGGGGACCTTTTAGCAGGGCAAATTTGGGCAGGACGGGCGGTTCGGTTTGACGTTCAGAGCGAAAGGGTCACCGGTATTTGGGGAACACCGCTCGAATGGGCACGTGCGGGAGGGATTGGAATCTGCGGGTCGGGACCGGATGACCGCTTGCGGTATCTGATCCGGGATGCACTGGAACGGCGGCAGGGATGGATCATCGATCCTGAAACCGGTGAGCGTTCGCAGGTCGAGTTGAATTGGGGCGTTCCGTTGCGCGGCTGCGACCGGGGCAGGAGCTACAACGACTGGGAAGTCCTGACCGCAACGGGTCCGATCGTCTACCGGGACCCCGAAACGGGTGAGACGACGGAATTCGAGCCGTTGAGCCCTTGGACTCGTCCGGGCAACGCGATCGGGGATCCTGTTCGCAAGGTAGGCTGGTCCGTTCCGGCTGTGAGCGATCGGGTCGTTAAAGTGAATCCCGAAACCGGAGAGGTGACAGAATTTCCCTTGCCGAGCCATGGCAAGACCATCCTGAACATTGACATTGACACGTCCGCCGACCCTCCCGCGCTTTGGTTCGTAAATCAGCGGCTGGGAAGGATCGTCCGCTTCCAGGAATACACCGAGTAAGCTCTGGGCTAGTATTCGGGAGCTGACGATGAGCTTGCAGTCAGGCACACAACTCGGTCCTGACCAGATCGTCTCGCAGATTGGTGCAACTCTCGGGTTGTCATTTGCCCGGAAAGTATAATGACTAGAAAAGTTCCGGGAAATAATAGGTCAGCACGGAATTGAGACGCATATCCGCGACGATGAGCTCCTTATTCCTGGGGTTCAAAGCGACGCCGCGCGGCTTTTTCAGCGTGCTCTTGGGTCCCCCGATGATCCAGCGGGCTGGAACGTTTCCGTTATCTTCTATGTTCCAAACGCCAACAAATATGCCTTCCGGTTCCACGCCTCGGCCGCCTGGCTGTGTGGCTACGATCCAGCCGTTCGGCGGATAAACCTGGATCTGATTGATCCGTACGATGCGGGTATTGTCACCAGCAATTTCTGCTCTAGGCTTCACGTTTCCGCTATCCGTCCGGTTGTACATCAAAAGATTTCCCCTGTAGGGACTCTGGGTTTGCCCGATGGAATCCCCCACCACGATCACGTCGTTGACAGGATCGACCGCCAGCGCGTGCGTGCCCAACAGTCGCGTGTCCGGGCCTTTGATGACGCGGATCGGGGCCACATTGCCGTTTCCCTCGCGCGGAAATACGAGGATCGAATCCCCGTTCGGGACGTAGATTTCATCATGAACCGGATCAACATCCAGTCGGTCCAGACCCGCATATCTTGATCCTCCCAACTGGGTACGGGAACCTTGGATGATCCGAATTGGCGCCTCCTCTCCGTCGGCCCCTCCCCGGAACACCAGGATGGCTTGCGCAAAGGGGTTGGTGACCAGCAATTCATCGTGGAGCGCGTCATACCGGATGTCATGCATGGTGCGGGCTAACCGGGTATTCTGTCCAGCCACAAGCCTCGTCGGCGTTGCGTTTTCCTCTGCCAGCCTGGCAAAGGCTGCAATCTGCGGGTGAGCCACTCAGTTGGGTACTAGAATCTCATCCCGCTTGCTGTCATAGGCTGCCGCCCCCGGATTCCCAATCGCTAGCGCAACCTTCCCGAGCGGGGCGCTGCGGATCGTTCGTAGAGGAGGGATGTCTCCATTGCCACTGCGCGGATAGACAGTGGCCGAGTGATTTCCCATATTGGACACCCACAGCTCATCATTCTTCAGGTCCAAGAAGACACCGGTGGGATTCTTGATGCCGGTCTGCGGACCCCGGATGATCCGCGCAGGCGCTACGTCGCCGCTATCGGTGATACGGAAGACCAGAATCGAGTCTCCCGCATCGTTCGCGACGTACAACTCCCCGCGCTCCGGATCGAGGGACATCGCCGCCGGCCAGTTCAATTGAGTCCGGGGACCTTGAATGATGCGCAGCGGCGCGGTGTCACCACTCGCCTGGAGCGAATGGATTGTGATCGAGGGTGGTTCAAACCGGCCGGAACCCGGAGCTCGCCGATCATTTGTCATGAGAGAACTGGTGTTCCCGTGGTTGCTAACGAACATCAAATCGTTCCTGGGATCCAGAGCAATTCCGTGGGGATCTGCCAGGCGGGTCTTTTCGCCTCGAAGACGGCGCAAAGGAGGCTCCTCTCCTTCGGCTATCTTGCGAAACACTACCACCGCGCTCTCGTGCTGGACCGTAAGGAACATTTCCTGGCTCTCTTCATCCACTGCGATCCCGTAGGTTCCATGGGGGGTGCTCAGCTCCCTATTGGGAGGAACGTTTCCCTGCGCGTCACGGCCAAAGATGACCAATGTATCCACCGTGTCGTTGTTGACTGAATAAACGTCGCCACTGTTCGGATCTACATACAGGCCGCAGTTGAACTCCAGCTTGGTCTGGATTCCTCCGATCATCCGCTTCGGCTCGGTAAAGGCGGCCGTGGGTGAGGTATCGTCCAGCCGGTCAAACACCTTTAAGCCAAACAGGTTTTCATCCTGAAGATAGACTTCATCGGAGTTTGTATCGACTGCAATGGCACTGTAGGTGGGATAGGCATCTCGGATCACCCGCAACGGCTCACGATCCGCATCCACGGTCGTCCGGGCCCCGGCATCCTCGGAAGAGATAGCGGTCGCGCCGCCCGCCAATTCTTCTTGCTGGAGTGAAGCCAGGATCGTCCCGCTCGCCCGGGCGGGAACCCATTCGCATACCTGTCCCTGCTCCGGCAACGCCTCAACCGAAACCAACTGAGGGAGTCCCATGGGGCCTCGCAAAGCCGCCTGAGAGGCTGCGTTCCATTCCGGCCGTTTGGGTCCCCCGGCGGACAGGACCCAGACCGCAACGGCCACCACGAAGCAAATTGACGTAGTCACCTCTCCTCTCGGTCGCAAATGAATTTTCTTGAGCACAGGAATCTCCTCCAATTGCCACCCTGTCTATTGCGTCAGCGCGAAGACGTAGACCGCATTGCTGCCGCTTACGGTATCTGCCTCGGGAGTCATGCCCACGGCTAGGCGGGCGGTGGTAGGGCCGCCGCCTGAGGTGATGGCAACATACTGGCGCCCGTTGATCGAATAGGTGATGGCGCCTCCGACCACTTGTGCAGGAAGCCGCGTCTGCCACAAGACCTCGCCGCTGTCGATATTCAGCGCCCGCAGGTATCGGTCCATCGACCCGTTGAATAGCAACCCGCCTCCGGTTGCCAGCAGTGGCGAGTAGTTCGATACCTCTGTCTCCCAACTCCAAACTGTTCGGCCCGTTTCGACCGAGATGGCATCAATGCGCCCGACCTTGTCCTTGTCCCTTGCAAACCGGCCGACGTTGTTCACGTTGTACGTAAACTCCGGTGCAGGATCGCGGTCGGCGCGGGCCGTTGAGTCAAGGCACAGGTTCGTCAGTTGAAAAAACATCAAGTTCGATTTCGGATTGTAGGCGCCGCTTGGCCAGTCCCGGCCGCCGCCGTAGGTCGGACAAATCGCATACGTCTTGCCGATCTCCTTCAGTACAACGTCCTCGTTCACGGTAACAAGCCCTTCGGGGCTGATCTGCGCGACGAGGTTCTGCTCGACGGTGGGCCTCGCCCACAGGAACTCACCGCTGGCGGCGTCGAAGCTCCACGCGATGCCCGTCTTGCACGGAATTCCGGTCAACGTCTTGCGCGGTCCGGGCTGAGTGTCCGGATTGACCGACAGCATGCTGGCAGTCGGGTCTGGATTAACTGGGGTGTCAATGACCATCATTTCGAAGGTGCATTCCTGGTCCCAGTTGTCGCGCGGCAGCACCTGATGCCTCCAGACGACTTCGCCGGTCCGAGGCCGCACGGCGAAGCGCGTATTGGTGCCGGCCATGGTTGCTCCCGGCATGTTGCGCTGGGCCTCCGAGGCCGGACCGACCGCACTCGACCCGTAGTAGACGAGATCGAGTTCCGGTTCATAGACGAGGTGGCCCCAGACGCCGGTCATCCAACGGTCCTCGAACGGCGAGCCGGCCCAGGTCTCGTCGCCCGGCTCGCCCGGACGGGGGATCATCTCATTGCGCCAGAGCTCGCGACCGGTTGTGGCATCGTGGCCCGTGACATAGCAGCCGTGACCCGCTCTCTGGCACGTGCTGCCGGCGACGACCACGCCGTTGGCCACGATCGGCCCTGTGGAGTTACTCACGTACAAGTCACCCCCCCGATCGGTTTGCCACACCAAGTCGCCGGTGCGGGCGTCGAGCGCGACTACAATGTTGTTCCAGGTCACGGTGTAGACCCGGTCACCGTAGAGTGCGATGCTACGCTTACGCTGTCCGTGGTTTGAAGCAAACTCGGAGGCGGGCGGCAGCGGATGCCGGTATTCCCACAGCAGGTCCCCCGTGGCGGCGTCAATCGCCTGGATCACGTCGTTCGGATTCCCCAGGTACATCACGCCGTTGTAAATCAGTGGGCTGGCCTGGTTGATGCCGGGCTCCATGGCCCGCCCCCAGATCAGTTGCAGCGTCTTCACGTTGGTCGTGTTGATCTGTTCCAACGGACTGTAGCCCCAGGCCTGATAGTTCCCGCGATAGAGCAGCCAATCCTCGGGCTTAGGTGAACTTATGATCTGGTCGGTCACCGTAACGAAGTTCGGCACGGCTCGCAGCGTTCGTGTGCCCGTGGGCGGCTCCGCAGGCGCCTGGGCATTCCCCGTCGAGCCGATGGCACATAGCAGGGCAGCACGCAATAGTGATTCCTTAACCGGGTATCTCATCCGTACCCTCCCCTGATTTCCGCTCTTGCCGGAATCAAATTGTTGGACCTCTGACAGTCAAGAGTATACACCTGCGTACCCCCCACCGAGCCTCTCAAGTACAATTCATTCTCTACGGACCTCTTCCTCTAAGCCCCTTGCTCCGCAACAGCATCATCCGATAAGCTATCTGCGAGTTGATTCGTAGTAGCCACAGGATTGTACTGGCGAGGGGTAAAACTGTGGCTTTTATCCAGGCACGTGGCTGAATCATCATGAAATCTTAGCCCATCGGCTCCAGGGGTATGGGCGAGAGTTGCAGTCCACCGAAACGTAGGGAAAGAACAACGCCTGATGGCAATTGCATTGTCTTGATATAAAGGAGGAGAACAATGAAGATCTTGTCCACAATTTCCAAGCTGATTGGAGTGTGTTTTCTTGGGCTTGTAGGAACGATGGCTTCTGCTCAGAATCTCAGCGTTGTCCTGTTGGGAACAGGCAATCCCCAACCGCGGATTGAACGCTTCAGCGCTGGCATCCTGGTCGAAGCGGGAGCTCGGAAGATGCTGTTTGATTCTGGCCGGGGCATAACGATTCGCCTTGTACAGATGGGAATTCCGGTGAAAGACGCGAACCCGTTATTTCTCACACACCTTCATTCGGATCATGTAGTAGGCATTCCGGATCTTTGGCTAACCGGGTGGCTCCGGGACCGGGAAGTGCCGTTTCAAGTGTTCGGCCCGAGGGGAACCGAAGAAATGATGATGCACCTCGACCAGGCCTACAAGGCCGATATTCGGATCAGACTCTCCGGCGGCAACAACTCTCTGGAGGGCGTAGTGATTCAAGCCCGCGACATCAATGAAGGGGTCGTGTACGAACACGATGGCGCGAAGGTGACGGCTTTTGAAGTGCCGCATGGTCGGACAAAGCCAGCCTTCGGATACCGAGTCGACTATGGGGGGAGATCGGTTGTGCTCTCGGGAGATACCGGCCCCTCGGAGAATCTGATTCGGTTCTCCCAGGGAGTTGACTTGCTGATCCACGAAGTGCGGCTGGGACGTGGCGGACAGCAGGGCTCTCACACGACACCGGAGGAAGCTGGAGAGATTTTTTCGCGAGTCATGCCAAGACTGGCTCTGTATTCGCACATCATTCCCCCCGATGCCCCGGCCAACGATCTGATTACCGGTACGCGAAAAACCTATAGTGGCCCACTAGAGGTGGGGGAAGACTTGATGAGTATCGATGTCGGAGACGAGATAAGCGTCCGCCGGTTCACTCAATGAGATTCTGAGAAAAGCAAGTGTTGCGTCATGCAATGCTCTCGAAGTCAGTTTTCCAGTAGATTTGATGTGCACGGACGGCCAGTAGGAAGAGCAGAAATGGTTTGAGGAACTAAGGCAGCGTGTGTCAGTGGGCAGTAAGATCTGAAATTCAGTCCACTCCGTCGATACCCGTGAAACGCTGCGGAGGAACAAGTATGGCTGGAAGAACGGATGGCTCCGGTCCTGGAAAAGATCCGGAGAAGCCTGAATCTCTGGCAGATCGAAGTTCCGGTCGCGACAGTTCCGAAGAGGTCCAAAAGGAAGGTTTCTCGCGGAGGGACCTGCTCAAGCGAGCTGGAGTGGTCGGAGCTGCAACTGCCCTTCCATGGTCGCTGATTGTGCCGGTTCAAGCCCCCGCGGCTCCGCAGGAACCGTTTGAGACCCTGACGGCGACCGAGACCGAAACGCTTGAAGCCATTGTGGCCCGGCTTATCCCCAGCGATGAAAACGGGCCCGGAGCAGCCGAGGCCCGTGCTGCGCACTACATTGATCGGGCGCTGGCCGGTGCCCTCGCCGCCTCGCGCGATGCGTACTCAGTAGGACTCGAAGCTGTCAACCGCTACGCCGAAGTGTCACGGGGTGCGCGTTTCTCAGAGCTTACGGCCGCGGATCAGAACGCCGTATTGAGTGAGATGGAATCGAACGAGGCGACAGGGTTTACACCAGACTCTGCCACGTTTTTCAGCCTGCTCCGAGCGCATACGATCCAGGGAACGTTTTGTGACCCGTACTATGGCGGAAACGTCAGCTTCGTCGGTTGGGACCTGATAGGCTATCCGGGCATCCGAACTGTTGTGACGGCGGAAGATCAGCGCATGGACGAAAGTCCGGCGGCGAACCACCGATCGGCTTACGACTACCCGATGTTTACGAAAGGGGATGCGTGAGCTATGGCTACGATATTGCCTCCCACCGACGTGGTCGTTATCGGGGTTGGAGCGGTGGGAGGCGTAGCAGCACTTCCCCTCACGCGTGCGGGACTCGAAGTAGTAGGTCTCGAAGCCGGTACCCGGCTTACGCCACGCGACTTCGCTCCCGATGAGCTCCGGAATAATATCCGGGGATGGCCGCAATCCGCCCAGAAGGCCAACCGTGAGGTTCCGACGCATCGGCCTAGCGAGTCGGCTCCGTACACACCTCGGGCATCAATCCACCCGATGATGAATGCGGTCGGAGGCACGTCTGTCCACTATTGGGCCCAGAGTTGGCGCCTCAATCCATGGGATTTCAAAGTCGTAAGCGAGACGACTCGACGGTATGGTTCCTCACGAATCCCGGCTGGCTCCACGGTCGAGGACTGGCCCTTCGGGCTCGAAGAGCTGGAACCTTACTATGACCGGGTGGAGTATGAAATCGGAGTGTCCGGCAAAGCGGGGAACGTCAACGGAAGGTTGAATCTGGGCGGCAATATCTTCGAAGGACCGCGAAGCCGCGAGTATCCGATGCCGCCACTCCGCAGCACTGGGTTCACCGAGTACATGAGCGATGCCGCTAGAACGCTCGGCTGGCACCCCTTCCCCGGTCCAGCCGCGATCAATTCCCAACCCTATGAGGAACGGTCTGCCTGTGTCTACCACGGATTTTGCTCGCGGGGCGGTTGTCACGTGAGCGCCAAGAACTCGACCATGGTCTCAACGATCCCCAAGGCAGAGGCAACAGGGAACTTCCGTGTAGTCACGCAGGCTCATGTCACTGCTATCGACGTGCACACAGACGGTCGCGCTCGTGGTGTGATCTACCGCAAGGGCGGCCGGGAGTATCTCCAGCCTGCCGCCGTGGTACTACTCGCCAGCTACACGTACGAAAATGTCCGCCTCTTACTGCTCTCGCAGTCGGGCCCTTATCCGAACGGACTCTCGAACAATCATGGCCAGGTTGGGCGACACTATTTCAGCCATGCTTCGCGCGCTGGCGTGACCGCGCTGTTTCCGCGTAACCTGAACAAGTGGTATGGCGCGGCGGCGCAGGGTGTTGCCGTCGACGACTGGGCCGACGACAACTTCGACCACTCGGACCTGGATTTTATCGGCGGAGGAAGCCTCTGGATCTACACCGAGAGACGCCCGATTGCTGCCGCGGAGATGAGCACATTTGGAAAGGCGCCGAGATGGGGTTCCGCCTGGAAGGCATTCATCAAAGAGAACGCAGACCGATGGAGTAACACATACATCCAGAAGACGACATTGCCCTACGAGGATAACTACCTGGATTTGGATCCCACTGTGAGAGATCCACTGGGCTTTCCGGTGTGCCGGATCACAGCTGACTTCAAGGACAACGAAAGAAAGATAGCCCGGTTCATGCAGGACAATATGGTCGAGTGGTTCCAGGCGGCCGGCGCTGTCGAGACGATCCGAGGGGATCTCGGTACGATGGGTCCTTCCACGCATGCCTATGGTGGCACGAGGATGGGTGACAACCCCGATACAAATGTCGTGGACCGTTGGGGGTTTTGTCACGAGGTGCCAAACCTGGGTATTCTCGGGGCCTCCGTCATGGGAACTAGTGGGGCTCGCAACCCGACGCTGACGGCCCAAGCCTTGGCATGGCGGACAGCAGAGCGCCTGGTGATGAATTGGGGAACGATCAGCGGATGAGGGCTAACGAATTGCTGGTTTACCTCCTTCAGCCAGAATTAGTTGCCGAATGGCCCGCGACCGCATCTATGTTGAACAAGATACGGGGGCGAGAAGAAGACCTCTTTTCGAACGGATGAAGCCGATGCTGCTCTCCGCAAGTTTGACCGGTTATTGGTTTGAAAAGTGTCCCGGCTCGGCCGGAACATGAGGAAATGATTTCGGCAGCCTGGGGCCAACGGATTACTTTCTACAAATTCACAACACGCGTACTAAACCACACCTCCGTCTCTTTGGTTAACCTGAATTGGCTGGCTCAGCCTAGGGTGGGCGATGGTCTTGCGCGGGGTTGGAATTTGCGATACCGTGGGTACGGGGAATCGCGAGGGCCCAGAACCACCCAGACGGAGTGATGCAAATTCACGGTACGACAGTATTATGCGTCCGTCGCGAGAGAAGAGTGGTCCTGGCCGGGGACGGTCAGGTGACGCTCGCCGATAACGTGGTCAAGCATACGGCAAACAAGATCCGGCGGTTGTGGAATGACCGGATTCTGGCAGGGTTCGCGGGCTCCACGGGCGACGCCTTTTCGCTGTTTTCTCGTTTTGAGACCAAGCTGGAGCAGTTCAACGGAAACTTGAGCCGTTCGTCGGTGGAGTTGGCCAAAGACTGGCGGACGGACCGGGCGCTGCGGCATCTGGAGGCGCTTTTGTTGGTGGCCGATCAGAAGAACACGTTCCTCCTCAGCGGACAGGGCGACATCATCGAACCGGACGAGGGGGTGGCGGCAATCGGCTCAGGAGGTCCGCTGGCACTGGCTGCCGCGCGGGCCTTGCTGAAGCATACGTCACTCTCGGCCCGCGAAATCGCAACCGAAGCCATGGACATTGCAGGGAAACTCTGCATTTACACCAACGACCACATCCACGTCGAAGAGTTATAGAGCCCGGTCAAGAGAATCCGAGTCGCTGTTGATCGGAGGGCTTGAATGGCAACATACCTTCCGGAAGCCATGACCGAAGAAACCATCCCGTCGCTTGACGAGATGTCACCGCGGGAGGTTGTCCGCGAGCTCGACAAGTACGTAATCGGGCAGAATGCCGCGAAGCGGGCGGTAGCTGTCGCGGTGCGGAACCGGGTGAGGCGGCAGAAACTGCCGTCCGAGATCGCCGAGGAGGTGATGCCGAAGAACATCATCATGATCGGGCCGACGGGAGTGGGCAAGACCGAGATCGCGCGTCGGCTGGCACGGCTGGCGAACTCCCCGTTCTTGAAGGTGGAGGCATCCAAGTTCACCGAGGTTGGTTACGTGGGGCGCGACGTCGAGTCCATGATACGCGACCTGGTCGAGATTGCGATCGATATGGTGCGGGAGGAAAAGCTCGAAGAGATCGCCGACAGGGCAGAGGCGAATGCAGAAGAGCGGCTGCTGGACCTGCTGCTGCCGCCGTCACCACCCAGCGATCCGGCGGGAGAGTTGGGCGACGAAGGGGCGAGCGATTCGGCTGCGCGTACGCGGGAAAAGTTCCGGCAGCAATTGCGCGACGGGAAGCTCGACGAGCGGATGGTCGAGATCGAGACGCGCGAACGCAGCTTCCCGGCCTTTGAGATCATCTCCTCGAGCGGCGTCGAAGAGATGGACATCAACATCCGAGACATGCTGCCGGGTCTCTTTGGACAGAAAACCAAGAAGCGCATGATGCGTGTAGCCGAAGCCGCGGACTACCTGATCCAGGAAGAAGAGCAGAAGCTGATCGACATGGACCAGGTGACGCGGGCCGCGGTGGAGCGTGTGGAACAGGCGGGGATCATTTTCGTGGACGAACTCGACAAGATCGCGGGGCGTGAGACGGGCCATGGACCGGATGTGAGCCGCGAAGGGGTGCAGCGGGACATTCTGCCAATTGTTGAAGGGACGACGGTGAACACGCGCTACGGGTTCATTCGCACCGACCACATCCTGTTCATCGCCGCCGGAGCGTTTCACGTCTCGAAGCCGTCGGACCTGATTCCCGAATTGCAAGGCCGGTTTCCGATCCGTGTGGAGTTGGATTCCCTCACGGTGGACGACTTCGTTAAGATTCTGCTTGAGCCGAAGAACGCGCTGGTCAAGCAATACACCGCTCTGCTTGGGACTGAAGGAATCAAGATCACGTTCACCGATGATGCGGTGTTCGAGATTGCGCGGTTCGCGACCATGGTGAACGAACGAACCGAAAATATTGGGGCGCGGCGTCTGCACACCATCATGGAGCGGCTGCTCGACGAGATTTCCTTCGAGGGCCCGGATCTCAAGCAGAAGACCATCAAGATCGATCCGTCCTACGTCCAGAAACAGCTTGCCGAAATCGTCAAGGACCAGGACCTCAGCCGATATATTCTATAAACCAGTGACGAGTGACGAGTGATGAGCGGAAACGAAAACCACCGGCCGCTCACCCCTCGGCTGTGCTCGGGACAGGCGCTTGCGGCTCGGATTCAATCGCGGCCCGGCTGGGCCGCCGTGGTATTGCTGACCTGTCTGCTGGCTGGTTGCGGCGTCCCGGGGGAACCGCTGCCTCCCCTGCTGGAAATCCCCGCGCCGGTAGAAGACCTGACCGGCCTGCAGGTGGGTGCCCAGATCGAACTCGAATGGTCGCGACCACGTCTGACGACCGAAGGAACGCGCGCGCAACGACTGGACCGCATTGAGGTTTACGCCTCCTTCATTCCCGAGGGCGCTCCATTACCGAGTGTTCCGTCCGATCCGTTGGCAACGATTAGGACGGATAGCATCCCGGATGCGGAGGACCGCATGAGTCTGGTGATTCGGCTGGATGCTTCCCAGCCGGGGATGCAAGCGGTGATCGCAGTCAAGGCTTTCAATGACCGGGGCCGCGACGCGGGGTTTTCGAATGTGGTGACGCTGCCCGTCGTGAATCTTCCGGAGCCACCCGCGAATCTCACAGGCGAGGTAACAGAGAGGGCGGTGCGGCTGGCGTGGAGGTCAGCCGCACAATCGGCTTTTGGCGGAGCGGCCTCGCCCGTGGACGGATACCAGGTGTTCCGGCGCGAGCCGGGGAGCCCGGAGCCAGGAGCGATGATCGGGGAAACATCTGATCCCGAGCATGAAGACACCTCGTTCGAGTTTGAGAGATTGTACTTGTATTCGGTGCGGGCGTTTGTCAGGCGAGGAGAATCGTTAGCTGTAACACCGGTCTCGGCTGTGGCGGAAATCGCAGCGACGGACCGCTTCCCACCAGGCCCGCCACGCGACGTAAGGGCGGTAGTGACACCGGGGGCCGTCGAGATTACGTGGAATCCAAACGAAGAAGAGGATCTGGCGGGGTACAACGTCTATCGCAGCGAAGGGGCGGAATTCGTGAGAGTCAGTCCGGAACTGTTGCAGGTGCCGGTGTTCCGTGATGCAGCGGTCGATCCCGGCGGGCAGTACAGCTACCATGTGCGGGCTGTGGACATGAAGGGAAACGAAAGCGAGCCTTCTGAGGCAATCATGGTGACGGGAGAGTAGCCCCAATGTACTCTTTGCGGGACGTGTCGCGTGTGCTTCGCAATGTCTAAAAACGTGTTCGCTGACTGGAAGGCAGTCTAGAATCAAGCAAGGAACTTGTGCGATTTTCTCGATGGATGGCAATGGGCTTAACGAGAGCAATGGCGTTGCTGGTGGGGCCGGTGCTTTGGATCCGTGGCTGGCGGAAGTCTGCGGAGGAGCGGGAACGGGAGCGCCGGCTCAGCGTCAATGAGATGGGGCGGATCACCGACGGCATCCTGATGGAGGCAGAAGCCGAGTCCGAGAGCCAGCAGACGACTTCGGGCTTGCTGTTCTATCGCTACAACGCCAAGGGGGTCAAATATTCTGCAGCACAAGACATCTCTGATCTGGTGCATCTAACGCCTCCCGGGAACTGTTTGCTGGGCGTGCCGGTCCATGTCAAATACCATCCGCAAAGACCTTCCGATTCAATTATCCTATGCGAGCAGTGGAGCGGCTTGCCGTCCGAGGTAAGGCAACCGGTCCAGGGCCGATAAAGCTCAAACGTCCGGACTTCAAACGGGTAGAAACCCCGCACCGGGGTATGAAGCGGGTTCTTTCACCCAGGAGTAGGATATTGCTTTTTGGGACGGAAAACTATGGCACGAAACGTCCGGGAGAGATTCGAAGAACTCCGCCGCAAGAATGAGGCTGCGGAAGCTGGCGGCGGTGCTACTCGCGTCGAGCGGCAGCACAAGGAGGGGAAGCTTTCTGCCCGCGAACGCGTGGAACTCCTGCTCGACGAAGGGACGTTCGAGGAACTCGACCGGCTCATCACGCATCGGGCGACGGACTTCGATCTCGCGTCGCAGCGCATTCCAGGCGACGGAGTGGTGGGCGGATACGGACGTGTGGACGGGCGGTTGGTCTTTGTATTCGCGCAGGATTTCACCGTCTTCGGCGGCTCCATGTCGGAAGCCAATGCTGCGAAGATCTGCAAGATTATGGACCGCGCCATGCAGACAGGAGCGCCTGTCGTGGGGCTGAATGACTCTGGTGGAGCGCGAATCCAGGAAGGGGTAGTGTCGCTTGCCGGATACGCCGATGTGTTTCTGCGCAACACACTGGCCAGTGGCGTGGTACCGCAAATCTCCGCGATCATGGGCCCGTGCGCGGGCGGAGCGGTCTATTCGCCTGCCATTACCGACTTCATCGTCATGGTCGAGGAAACCAGCTATATGTTCGTTACCGGGCCGGAAGTGATCCGCACCGTAACGCACGAAGAAGTGACGAAGGAAGAGCTCGGCGGGCCGATGACGCACAACGCCACGAGCGGTGTGGCGCACTTCGCCGCCCGCGACGACGCGGACTGTCTTACGCTGATCCGAGAACTGCTGTCGTTCCTGCCGCCCAATTGCACAGATGACCCGCCCGTTAAGCCGTCGAACGACCCCATTGACCGCGAGGATGCTGCGCTGGACACGCTGATTCCGGCGGAGTCCGACCAGCCGTATGATATGCGCGACGTCATCCATCGCGTGGTGGACGACGGCTATTTTTTGGAAGTCCATGAGCACTTCGCACAGAACATCATCGTGGGCTTTGCCCGGCTCGCCGGCAAATCGGTCGGGATCGTCGCGAACCAGCCGGTCGTCCTGGCAGGGACGCTCGACATCAATGCTTCGATCAAGGGTGCGCGGTTCGTGCGGTTCTGCGACTGCTTCAATATTCCACTGGTCACGTTCACAGACGTGCCGGGATTTCTTCCTGGAACGCAGCAGGAGTACGGGGGGATCATCAAGCACGGCGCGAAGCTGCTCTATGCCTTCGCCGAGTCCACGGTGCCGAAGGTGACCGTCATCACACGCAAGGCCTACGGCGGAGCGTACTGCGTCATGGCCTCGAAACACATCCGCACGGATGTCAATTACGCCTACCCCACAGGCGAAATCGCCGTCATGGGTCCCGAGGGCGCGGTCAACATTCTCTACCGACGCGAGCTGGCGCAGTCGGACGACGGGGACGTAGTGCGTGCCTCCAGGATCGAGGAATTCAAGGAGCGTTTCGCGAATCCCTACATCGCTGCCGAGCGAGGCTACGTGGATGAAGTCATCGAGCCGCGCCACACCCGCCGCAAGCTCATCACCGCGCTGCGCATGCTCGAAAACAAGCGCGACACCATGCCGCCCAAGAAGCACGGCAATATTCCACTGTAGCCACTCGCGTGTCATTTCGAGCGAAGCGAGGAATCTGCTCTTCAAAGATCGGTTGGATTTTCCATCCTGTGCTTTCCTGGCAGCCTCGTTTATACTGAAACCATGTTGCAATACCATGTCGCCTTTACCATGCCGCGCGGGGAAGACCGGATGGTGATTGCAGAGGCTCTGGATTTTCCGGGAGTTCTCAGCCAGGGATTTGATCTGGCGGACGCGCGCAGGATGATCGCGAGCGCGCTGGAGGACATGGCGGAATTGTACCTGGACGAAGGGCGCCCTCTGCCGATGCCATCGGAAACGGCGACGGATCCCGAAGCCGATCTTGTGGAATTGATTCCCCTTTCGGTTGCCGCCGGCATAATGCGACCTGTTCCTAAATGAAACGCGGCGACTTGCTTCGCTATCTGAAACGGTGCAGCTGCCAACTGGATCACGAGGGCAGCCGTCACACAATCTATAAGAATCCAGCCAACGGCAAGAAGACTCCCGTGCCGAGACATCTGGAAGTGGACAACCGTCTGGCCAGAAAGATTTGTAAGCAGCTTGGCATTCAACCTGTCGGCTGAAGAGTAGCGATGGCACGTCTTGCGTGCAAAACATCGTGTGGCTAAGCCATTTTCAGGGTTGGTGTAGCGCAGCCCCAAGTAGCGACAGGCCTCTGGCCTGTCGTCTTCACCTACAGGCAGGCTTGTCCCGCCTGTCCCGAGATCGGTCGAGGGGAGCGGAGCCGAGGGGAATGGCTGCCCTACCTTCGGGCTATACGGCAACGCTGAAAATGGTGCTAATCTACACGAGATTGCAAGAGAACTCACGCTACAATGGTTACCGGAATGGATGCGGTATGCGCCTACGGCATGACCGCATGCTGGCAAACAAGCGCGACACCATGCCGCCCAAGAAGCACGGCAATATTCCACTGTAGCCACTCGCGTGTCATTTCGAGCGAAGCGAGGAATCTGCTCTTCAAAGAGGCCATGTTCCACAAAATCCTCATAGCCAACCGGGGTGAAATTGCGGTGCGCATCATCCGGGCGTGCCGCGAAATGGGGGTATGCACGGTGGCGGTGTATTCGGAAGTAGACCGCAAGGCGCTACACGTGTTGAAAGCTGATGAAGCGTACGCGATCGGGCCGCCACCGCCTGCGGAGAGTTATTTGCGCGTTGACAGGATCATCGAAGCGGCGCGGAGAACGGGTGCGGAGGCGATTCATCCCGGCTACGGCTTTCTGGCGGAGAACCCGGCATTGGCGACAGCTTGTGAGCAGGCCGGGATCATTCTGATCGGTCCCAGCGCAGCTTCGATGAAGCTGATGGGGTCCAAGACCCTTGCGCGGCAGGCCATGCAGGCGGCGGGTGTGCCGGTGGTGCCGGGAACAGAGAAGGGAATCGAGAGCGTCGAGGAAGCGCAGCGAGTCGCCCGGCAGTTCGACTGCCCGGTGATAGTCAAGGCGGCGGCGGGTGGTGGCGGGAAGGGAATGCGGCTGGTGCGGTCGCTCGACGAGATGCCATCGGCATTTCGAGACGCACAGTCGGAGGCGCAGAACGCCTTCGGGAATTCGGAAGTCTACATCGAGAAGCGCATCAAGAACCCAAGACACATCGAAATCCAAATTCTGGGAGACCGCCATGGGAACACGGTGCATCTGGGTGAGCGCGAGTGCAGCATCCAGCGCCGGTACCAGAAGGTGGTGGAAGAATCGCCGTCTCCAATCGTGGACTCGGAAATGCGATGCCGGATGGGCGAGGCAGCCGTGCGGGCGGCGCGGGCGGCCGGATATTACAATGCGGGGACGGTCGAGTTTCTGGTGGACGCGGACCGGAGTTTCTACTTTCTCGAGATGAATACCCGGTTGCAGGTGGAGCATCCGGTTACAGAGTGCGTGACGGGGCTTGACCTGGTGAAGCTGCAAATCCGGATTGCGGCGGATGAGCCGCTGCCGTTCCGCCAAGAGGACGTCGAGTTGCGGGGCGCGGCCATCGAATGCCGCATCTATGCCGAGGACCCGGAGAATTCGTTTTTCCCATGCCCGGGGCTAATTCGCACGCTCGAAACACCATCGGGCCCAGGCGTGCGCGACGACAGCGGTGTCTATGCGGGCTGGGCCGTGCCCGTGGAGTATGACCCTCTGCTCTCGAAACTCATTACATGGGGCGGGACGCGCGAGGAAGCAATCGAGCGGATGCGGCGGGCGTTGGATGAGTATCACGTTGGGGGCATTCGCACGAATGTAAGCCTGTTCAAGACGATTCTTCGGTTTCCGGATTTCTTGGAGGGACGCCTGGACACGGAATTGATCAATCGCTTGCTGGCCCATGAAGCGCGATGGAATATCGCGCCGGGCGGAGACCGGAGCGGGAAAGTTGATCTCGACCTCGACGGACTCCGCGCGGCTGCGCTGGCTGCGGTACTCGAGGATGGAAAACAATCCCACGGCACTCCCATCGTGAAGGAACCGCCAGTCAGCCGCTGGAAAGCCGAAGGGAGGCGGGAATTGCTGCGGCAGTTTGCTCCGCGCGCCAAGCCATGAAGTATGTGCTAACCATTCATGGGCAAGAGCACGCTCTAGAGGTCAGAGGTGGCGATTTGCTTGTCTGTTCGCTCGATGGAACTCCGTTTTCGGCTGAAGTTGCGGAAGTACGGACAGGTCTGTACTCCATGCTAATTGGAAGAAAGAGCTTTGCGGTGCGCGTAGGCGGGGACGAGGGGGAATACGAAGTTCAGATAGAAGGCGCCTCATACCGGATTGCCGTTGCCGACCCGCGGCGCCGGCGGCGCGGCGGACCTCAGATCGCGATCGAAGGAAGGCAAACTGTAAGAGCACCTATGCCGGGGAAAGTGATCCGGTTGCTGGTGGCGAAAGGCGAGGCAGTCGAGGCGGGCCAGGGGGTGCTGGTGATAGAGGCGATGAAGATGCAGAACGAGGTCAAAAGCCCCAAAGCGGGAACAGTGCAAAAGGTGTCAGTGCAGGTGGGGCAGGCTGTCAACGCGGGCGAGACGTTGGTGATCGTGGAATGAGAATTTAAGGATCCAGAGCAGGAACGGCAGCCCTCGATTCGGCTCGGGACGACAAAGGATGGATGAGAAATTGTCCGGATTTCAGGCGCGGGAGCGGTGAATCATGGCTCCCCAACCCCAGTCGATTTCAAAGTTGCGGGATATTTCCACTTGGAAACCGGCCGAGGTAAGCAGACTGGCAAGGCTGTCCACGTCGTGGCACTGGATCTCGCCGTAGCCACGGAAACCCGCTTGGTGGATGTGGCGTAATCCCCACTCGATGATTCTGCAACTCAGGAAGTCGCGGCACCAGTCAGCCAGGACGAGAACGCCTCCGGGCTTGAGCACGCGACGAAACTCCGCAAGGACGGCTGTCGGATGACGATAGTAATGAAAGCTGTTGGCACAGATGACCGCGTCCACGCTGGCCGTGCGAACGGGGAGACTTTCAGCAAGAGCGTTGTTCCAGCTGATCGGACCGCATCCGTTGCCATGGAGCTTGGCTTGGGCTTGGCGCAGCATCCGGAAGGATGCGTCAATGCCAATGATATGAACCTTCGGGTGGCCGTTCTGGAGGACATGGGACTCCAGTGCTCCGGTTCCGCAACCGATGTCGAGAACGCGTTGCACACGGTCCCAAGGCACAGCGTCGATGGCGGATTGGAGTAACGCGCCGCCGAAGGAACGGTTCCAGCGGCGGTCGTAGGTCCTGGCCTGCCGGTCATACTTGTCGATTACCGGACGATAGAATCTCAAGGTTGGGTTCCTCCCGGACCGGATGTAGCACCGGCAGACGGAGGTGATTCCCGGAGGGTCAGCAGTTCATCGGCGGTGCGGATTTCGGCTTCGATCGGAGTTTCCGGCAAGGGCAGATTCTGCCGATTGAGATACACCGTGCGAAATCCGAGGCTGCTGGCCGGTGCCAGGTCGTAGGCAGCGCCAAAGGCAACGTGGACTATCTCTTGGGGCGCGCAGTCCATCTTTTTCAACGCGAGTTCAAAAATGGTTGGATTCGGTTTGTAGCACTGAGCGTCTTCTGCAGTCATGAGCATGTCAAAGCGCACTGCCAAGTGGCGCAGGGAAGCTCCCAGAAGCTCCCGATCAATATTCGAAATGATGGCTAGTTTATACCGTCGCGAGAGATGAATCAACGCTGCGTTTACGTCCGGAAACGGCTCCCAACGGGCGAGTGAATCAAGAAAGGCATTGGTGGCGTGCCGGGGACAGCGGTATCCGAGCGTATCCATCGTGCGTTCGAAACTGGTTCGCAAGACCTCTATATACGGAACGTACGGTCCCTGGAGCATTTCCCATTGTATGCGCTCCCAAATTGTAAAGATGTCCCGCGGCACTTCTTCGCCCCGCGGAAAAACCTCCTGGAACACGCCGGTAATGCCCTGCTCCCAGTCAATCAGCGTGCCGTAGCAGTCAAAGCTGATCCAGCGAGGCGGAGAGGTTGATGGAGGGATCATAGGTTACGTTGGGACCGGGCCGCAAGCTGCCTCGAAACGGAAAGCTTCCGCTTCCTTCATTGAACTGACTGCGATCCCGTCAGAACCTCCCGCGCCAGAAAGTTTTCAATGCGAGCCTCGTTATGGAGCTGCTCGATGAACGCCACGCGCAGGAGCTGGTTCCGGCGTGCCTGTAACTCCTGTTGCACGGCGCGGTGCACTTCGGGGTCTTCGAGCGTAAGTTGCCCCGGCTCTCGTATTCCAAGCAGCTTGAGCAGCAGAAATCCGCCCGGAACCGTCAGAACGGGAGTGACCTCCCCGACCTGCAATCGGAGCAGAGCCGCTTTGGGCGCTGCCCCGAGCCGGTCGAGGCCCGCGGCGGGCTGGTAGCCGAGGTCGCCGCCGAGTTGAGCTGTTTGAGGATCATCGGAAAACTGCCGGGCAACCTGGCCGAAATCCTCTCCCGCCTGCAGACGGCTGGCAGCAGTACGAATCTTCTCGGAGCCCGCCATGCCCTGGCTGGCCGGGTTTGCCGCCCCCGGAGGAGGATTCTCTGCGACCGCGATCAGCCCGACTCGGTACTGCCGCTCCTGGATCAAAAAATTCTGCTTGCTCTCTTCATAAAACCTCTGGATCGCGGGCTCGCCGATCTCCGATTTCGCCCCGAGTTGATGGTCGACGACTTTCTGCGTAACAAGATTCTGCCTGAGGTCACGGCGCAAGTCCTCCTCCGTCAGTCCTCGCTCCTGAAGCGAGGCGCGGAACTGCTCGTCCGGAATATTTCCTTTCAGAATCTGCGCCTCGGCTTCAATCTCCGCTTCGGTGGGTTGAAGATTCAATGAATCTGCTTTCTGGGACATCAGCTCGCCCGTAATGAGTTCTTTCAGGAGCTCCAGCTTCAGAATATCCACGGCATCACTTGTCGGTTTTTGCTCCAGATCGAAAACGCGAGCTTGATAATACTTCTCGACACCCGAGCGAGGGATATCTTGTCCATTCACGCGTGCCGCGACCCCGGCGGGTGCGGGAGACGAAGAGGACGGTGGGGTGGAAGTAGTGGTCCGTTCGCATGCAGCGGAACACAGAGCGAGCAGCAGAATTCCGCCCAGTACAGGATGGAGGGACTGGCGGAGCGTTGCGCTGGGTGCCATCTCGGTTTGTTTCGAAACTCGTTTGTGATCTGTCACAACAATCCTCCCCGGAGGTCACAGCGCGTGAAGATAGCGGCATAGCGCTGCCAGATCAGGCGCCTCCTGAAACAGGCGGATGCCTGCGACACCGACCGCTCCGGCCCGGATGCAGGATTCGGCATTGTCACGGGTGATCCCGCCCAGGGCAAAAACAGGGGCCATGGAGCGGCGGCAGATTTCGCGCAGAAACCGAACTCCCAACGGCTTGGTTGCTGGCTTTGAAGGGGTACTGAAGATGGGACCAAGGAGCACATAGTTGGCGCCGTTCCGGCCAGCCTGGTTTACCTCTTCCTCGGAATGACAGGAAATCCCCACGATCGATTCCGATCCGGTGCCGGACTTTACAACCTGCAAGGGCAGGGAATCCGTCGGCAGATGTATCCCGTCCGCTCCGCAAGCGAGCGCAACGTCCAGCCGTTCATTGACTAACAAGCGTAAGGGCCGGCGAGAGTTGGTTCTTTCCGGCAATGTCAGAAAATCGCTTACGAGCTGCGACAAGGGTCCCCCGGGCAAGTCCTTTTCGCGCAATTGTACGTAATCCACCCCGGCGGCAAAGGCATCCCGAACTTTCTGTCGAAGCCGTTCCTCCGCTCCATTCGAGTCGGAGTCACCCAATTGCCGGCGGGCGGTAATGTAGTAGGCGAAAGCCAAACTGTTCTTGGACCGCGGTAACGAGCAGAGGGTCGAACCCCTGGGTTCACTGTGACTCCGCGGCTTCGTCACAGTCGCGGAATTCCCAAACCCCGCGGAACGCAAACCATAAATTGAGCAACCCAACCCCGCTAATGGCGCCGCGGACAAAGGGGTTTACCCAAAGGGGCCGCATGGCCGGATAATAGTCCAACAGCAAATTCCCGGACCAGAGCGGGGACCAGGGCGCCGCAAACAGGAAGATGCCCACCTCCAGACACACCAAAATGCCCAGGGCTTGTCGCCAGCGGTCGCGGAATCCAGTGACGACTTGCGGATCGATGTCTTCACCCCCGGAGCGTCGGGGCTGCTCGTCTTCTGTGCGGACGTCCGCTTCCGTTACGGATTCACTTCCCTTATTGGAGATCACGGATTCGGTCGGAGACATTTCGATAGTCAATGCTGCGGGCATAGACTTCCATGAAGCTCTTGAGGGCGGCGGCCCTGTCTCCCGCCAATTCATAGGCGGAGCCCGCCTCGTACAGAAGGGCCACAGAACTCTCTGGTTTGCCCGAATGCACGGAACAAAAGGTAGTTACGCCGATAGCATAGGTGCAAACAACGGGCAATTGCAAGGGGCGAAGCAGGCAGGACGTACCCCGTCTGGCTACCGCCCCATTTTTTTCTTGACGAGAGGGCCGGTAAAGTATAATTATGCATCTATATGCATAATTATACTTCATCAGGCCGGTTTCGGGCCGGCATTCTTGGTTATTCCGGCTACAGCGGAGCCGAGTTGTCTGCCTTGCTGACTCAGCATCCTGCCGCGTTACCGGTCCTGCTCGACCATCGCCAGCCGGAACACACGGACGGGCTGGAAACCATTGAGCGCTGGCCGTGGAGCAAGACGGCGGTAGCGGATGCAAACCTGGAGGTGGTGTTCACGGGAACGCCTCCGGAAATCTCACTGGAGGTGGTCCCGGAAATTCGGGCACAGGGAGCCCGAGCAATCGATCTGAGCGGGGCGTTTCGGCTTTCTGCGGTGCAGTACGCCCGTTGGTACGGCGCCGGGCACAGCCATCCGGAACTGCTGCCCCAGGCCGTCTACGGGCTGCCGGAACTGTTCCGCGAGCGGATTCAGTCGGCTTGCCTGGTTGCCAATCCTGGCTGCTATCCGACGGCTGCCATCTGCGCTCTCTGGCCGCTGGTCAAAGAGGATTGGGTGGACCGGACGGCTGGCATTGTGTGCGATGCCAAGTCTGGCGTCACAGGTGCCGGCAAGTCGCCTTCCCCGAGGACGCATTTCGTGCAGGTGTCGGAGAATTTCTCGGCCTACGCTCTGCTCAGACACCGCCACGTGCCGGAGATTCTGAACAGCCTTGGCCTCGAAGAAGCCGAATTCGACTTTACGGCCCAACTGCTCCCTATTCAGCGGGGCATTCTCGAGACCCACTACCTGCGAATGCGGCGCTCCACTCGGATCGAGGAGCTTCTGGAACTGTATGGAAGGACATACCAGGACTCGCCCTTCATTCGCCTGCCCCAGCGCGCCCACCCGGATGGATGCACGCCGCAAGTGAGCGCCGTACAGCGGACGAACTTCTGCGATATCCACTTTGTTCTGGGCGGCGACGGCAAGCGCCTCGTGGTTGTCAGTTGCATCGACAACCTGGTGAAGGGAGCCGCTGGACAGGCCATCCAGAATATGAATCTCATGTTCGGACTCGACGAAACGGCGGGACTGCTTTAGCAGGAGGATTGTAGACAGCTCGCAAGAATAGTCAAATGAAAGTCGTCGTCAAAGTCGGAGGGACGCTGCTGGAAGCAGACCAGGACCGCATGCGGATAGCCAGGCAGGTGGTCCGGCAGGTTCGTGCAGGCCACAGAGTCCTTCTGATCCACGGCGGTGGAAAGCAACTGACGCATTATCTCGAACGGACGGGGATTGAAAGCCGCTTTCGCGACGGGCTCCGGATCACGAACGCGGAGACGCTCGACGGGGTCGTCAAAGTCTTTGGCGGTACGGTGAACCATGCGTTGTTGGCGGCGTTCGTGCGTGCCGGGCTGCCCGCTGTGGGTCTTTCGGGAATCGATGCCAGCGGCTTGGTGGCCGAAAAGCTCCGCAGCGCCGACGGCCAGGACTGGGGATTCGTGGGGAGGGTAATCGACGCGAATCCAGCGCTCTGGGAGCTACTGAGCCAGGCGGGGTATCTGCCTGTATTGGCCTGCCTGGCTGTCGGAGAGGACGGACAGATTTACAACGTAAACGCGGATCGGGCGGCGGTGGCCTGCACGGTTTACTGGGGGGCCGATCGCTTGATCTTCCTCGCGGATGTAGATGGCGTCCGGGATGGAGAGGGCCGCACGGTGGCTCGGCTCGCGGAGGATGAAATCCCGGGATTGATTGCTTCGGGCGCGGTCACGGGAGGCATGCTGGCTAAGCTGAGCGCAATACAGGAAGCCTTGGCCCATCAAGTCCGGGGTGTCTGCATCGCGAACGGGCGCCGCGAAAATGTGCTCGACGATATCCTCGGTGGTGAAACCAATCACAGCGAGCCAGGGCGGGAAAGCGTTGCGGGAACGATCATTCTTGCCGCTGCCGTGGCGACGGCTTCCACCTCCGGAAACCGGACGAGGAGTTGAAGGGAGTTTAGGAGGCAATTCCATGCGCAACCATCCAGGACATTCGGTCGAATTGGAAACCCCGGAGGCAGAAGCGGCCTCGGACAGCATTGCGGTACGGCGCGCGCGGCTGTCCGATGTTCCGGATCTGCTGCGGTTGATCAACGGGTATGCTGCGCAGTCCTTGATGCTGCCGCGCACGGAGGTTGAACTGTGCGAAGGTCTGCGGGACTTTCTCGTTGCCCTGGATCATGACCAGTTGGTAGGGTGCGGGGCGTTGCACTTCTACACCGAACACATGGCGGAGCTACGCTCCCTTGCGGTTGCTCCTGACAACACCAGCAGCGGCGTGGGGCAGAAAGTCGCCCGGGCGCTGCTCGAGGAAGCACGCCGGTTCGGGGTCGATCTGATAATCGTGTTTACCTATGTCCCAGGATTCTTCAAAAGATTGGGGTTTCGGGCGGTGGATCGCTCCGCGCTTCCGCTTAAGATCTGGAAGGACTGCCTGCGCTGCCCCATGTTCCACGCCTGCGATGAGGTTGCGCTCGCCTACACAGTGACGCCCGGCGCGGAAATCTACATGGGACAGCTTCCGCCCGAGGGAGCGCCGGAAACCAGCGTTCCGGTCATGCCGGTTCTGGGAACTCCTCGCATCCTGGAAAAAGACTCCTGAAAAAGTAAACTCCTCCACCTCGATCCACGATCGGGGCGAAGGAGCCGATTGTACGATCCGACTAGCTGAGAACGGCTCGGCGGCCGTGGTCAATATATTCCATCGCCCCGTCCACCACAGTCTTGCCCTGCTCGAAGGCCTTCTTCCCGCGTCCCAGGAACTCTTCGCCGGTTTCGACCGCCTTGTCACGGCCGTCTTCGGCCATCCGTGACAAGTGCTTCCGGGTGTCTTTCCCGGACTTGGGCGCAAACAGCAATGCGATCCCCGTGCCAATTCCCATGCCGGCCATGATTAATAAGCAACGTTCGGCGTTTTTCATCTTACAACCTCCTCTTCGCACTCAGCCGCATGACGCCGGGCGGACGAAAACCATTCAATCGACCGTCCTTCCCATAGCTCCACTCTTATTTTGACGCAGATTGACGAGTCTGAGTTGCCCTGTCGCTATGCAGGTGTTTATAACAAAGGGACTGTTTCAAACGAGGGTCGCATTGGCTGTGCCTGAAGTCGCTGGAAGAATCGTTGTGCTGATCCGCTAAAAGGTCCTATTACTTATAGCTTGGCTTCGTTTCGTAAAATTCTGTTTTTCTCGGAGCTTCCTCCCGGGTAGCTTTTCGAAGCTTTCCTTCCATTTCCGATGATAAGGACTGCAAAAAGAAGGCAAAATTGTTCTGTCGAGAATTCCGAAAATTCCGAGGATTCCGAAGATCCCGAAAATCCCGAGTCGGTGCGGCGCGAGCTAGCCCCCGTGCTGTCGGACGCTTTGGCGGAAGTCGTCCGCGCTAATCCGAACCGTCTTACACATCTCGTAGAGGCGGGACCGCACTCTAATGCCAATCCGGTGCTCCAGTGTGTCTCCGACGGCGTATTTACCACTGGGGCTGCGTTCCTTCACTTCCTCAGGAGTATCCGGGAGATTGGAAGTCAGGAGAGTGATCTTATTCTGTGTGTATCGATAGTTGAGGAGATACGTCACGGTGTCTTCCACCCAATCTGAAATGCGTTCGGCGCCAAGGTCGTCAATCGCCACCACCTCGGTTTCGAGAACTGGCTGCACGACCTCCGACTCCGTGCTTCGCGAAATGGGGTTGTAACTGTCTCGAATCCTTCGGAGCAGTTCTTGGTAAGAACAGAACAAGCACTCTACGCCCTTGCGCTGCATCAACTCTTTCAGAATGGCAACCGTCAGGTGCGTCTTGCCGACACCTGGCGGGCCGAGAAATAAGATGCCCTTCTCGACGGACGGGTAATCCTTTACGAATCTCTCTGCAAAGATCCGTGGGTGTTTCAGATTCTCATTCGCCGCCGCGTCCTTGCCATGCTTCACGGAGAAATCCGCCAAATCTTTATTCCAAAAGGCTCGCGGAATCTGTGCCTGCTGCAGCCACCATTGCTCGTCCTGGTGATGCCGCCGACAGGAACAGATTTCGACAGCGCGCAGACCGTTCTTCTCGACCGGCCGCCAGCCGGTGCCGTCGCAATGGGAACACTCACTCATAACACTGCCAGCTCGCATTGGAGTTTTGCGATCAGAATAAACGAGCGCCGGGATGGTTACAATATTGCGGGGGGAACAGCCGCACGTAGCGCCAGCACGAATCAAGGCAGTCTGGGCATCTGCTCTGCGTTTACCTTCGTGCCTTTTAGGTGTCCGGAAACGCGCTGAATGTCCTTCACTGCGTTCGGTTCGATTGCGCGTTGCGGGACATCAATTCCTCTTGGGTAATCTGCTTGGCACCCAGCCGAAGAAGCAAATCGGCCGTGCTCTGGTGCGAACCGTAGATGCCCTGATTGTTAAAGGTCGGGCTGATTCCCGCCGCCATCGACCACGGCGTCTCGCCTTGCTTGTCCGGAACGTCCACCTCGGCGCCCTGGTCTGCCAGGAACTGCACGATGGCATCCGCTCCCGTGAACGCTGCAGCGTGCATGGCGGTTTGCCCGTCCTCGTTCAAGGCGTTGACATCAGCACCCACTTCTACGGCGACCTGCACGGCTTCAAGGGCGTTCTGTGCTTCCTCGTCGTTGTCGCGATTGGCTCCTGCGTACGCGCAAGCCCCGGTGCAAGCTGCCATCGCGGCCGCCATCAATGGCGTCGCTCCGTCCCCGGCTGTCAGGCGGGGATCTGCGCCCGCGTCCGCTAGTCTACGCATGAGATTCGCATCGGCCGAGACCGCCGCCAGGAAAAACGGCGTTGCACCAGCCATCCTGAACGGGATGCCGTCCGGACCGAGCTTGAACCCCCTGGTAATCTGAGCATTCGGGTCTGCTCCGCGCTCCAGAAGCGCCTTCGCCAGCTCCGGCATGTTGGGCGGATGCATGCGGTAGGAGGGGTCAAACCGAATACCGAGCAAGGCCCACACCCCTTTCTTCATGGCATAGTGCAAAGGGGTCATTCCGAACCCGTCTATGGCGTTCGGGTCCGCGCCTTGCTCCAGCAAGAAGATTGCCATATCCTCCTGGCCGCTGGAGCTCGCCACCAGCAAGGCTGTTCCGTCTTCGGGGGCTGCATCCTCCAGGTCCGCTCCGGCAGCGAGCAGCATGCGGGCCGACTCGATGCCACCCTGCTGGGCAGCGAACAAGAGCGGCGTAAACCCACCAGCCGGTTCGCGAAACGGCAGTTGGTCGGCAACACCGCCAGCGTTGTATCGCACGGCAATCTCCAGCTTGGGCCGCATCTTGGAACGGGCATTCACGTTCGCGCCAGCCTCCACCAACAGCCCGGCAACGTTCGTATGCTTTGCAGCCAGCGCCCACATCAGCACCGTCTGCCCCCCGCGCGTTTCGCTGGCGTTCGGGTCCGCACCGTGCGCCAGCAGAGCTCTAACGGTGGCCGGGTTCCCCGTCCGGGAACAGGTCATCAGGACGGTTTCCCCCGTTCCCTTGGCCGCGTTCGCATCCGCTCCGGCACCGAGCAGTCGTTCGACCATCTCGGCGTTGCGGTTGATGCAAGCCAGTGCGAGCGGAGTGACGCCGTAATCGTTCCCGGCGTTGACGTTTGCCCCGGCACGAATCAGCAAGTCCGCCGTTTCCAGATCGTTCCGCTGGGCCGCCCAATGCAAAGCCGTTGCCCCGTCGGCCTGAGCCTCATTGACATCGACCTGTTCCCCAAGTAGGGATCGAACGGCCTCTCGGTTGCCTTCCCGGACCGCGTCCAGCAAACGAAGATCAGCGGCGGTGGCCAAACCGGAGGCTGAAAGCCCCACAAGCATAATCAGCCCCAGATTCCATAGCTTGCGCCGATTTTGCACGTTCCCTCCTGATGCTTCGATTCCGTCAGCAGTTTAGCCGATAGAAAGAAGTTCCAACTTTCCGGTGCTGTCGCCGAACTTTTCCACCTGGAGTTCCAGCTTGTCAAGCATGGTTAGGAACAGGTTCGTCACCGGAGTATCCTTAGGATACTGTAGGTGATTGCCTCCCTTGATCTGACCCCCAGCTCCGCCGGCGAGCAGGATGGGCAGATTCTGTAGCAGATGCCGGTTGCTGTCGCTCATCTCGCTTCCGTAAAGGATGATCGAGTGATCGAGCAGTGTGCCGTTGCCTTCCTCGGTGGAACGCAGCTTATCCAGGAAGTAAGCTAACAATTCGGAGTGATAACGGTTGATCTTGTAAAGCTTGTCGAGCTTAACAGGATCGCTCTGGTGATGCGAGATGGGATGGTGTGCGTCGGGAACACCGATCTCTGGATAACTGCGGTTGCTCTGTCCTCGGCCCGTCATGAAAGTAATCACGCGAGTCATGTCGGTCTGGTAGGCCAGCACCTGCAGGTCGATCATTAGCTTGGCGTGTTCCTCAAACGATGCGGGAGCGCCGACGGGCCGGTCGAAAACCGGCATCTCTCTCGCAGACTGTTCCTCTGCCATTTGAATGCGCCGTTCGACGTCGCGCATGGCATCAAAATACTGATTGAGTCTCGCCCGGTCCTGCGGGCCAACCGATCCCATTAGTCGGCTGACACCCTCGGTGAGTGAGTCAAGGAGGCTCTTGTCCTTGCGGACCCGCTCCATGCGCACGGCGGGGTCGGTGCTGTTGCTGTCGCCGAAGAGGCGTTCGAAGACGGCGCGCGGCTGGCTTTCGACCGGCAGCGGTGTCGTGTCATTGCGCCAGGAGATGGTGCTGGTGTAAGCGCAGCTCCAACCTTTCTCGCACAGGCCCACAACATCATTTGCGTGGAGGCCGAGCTCGAGGGAGGAGAGCTGCGTGTGCTGGCCGAGCTCCTGGGCGGCAATCTGGTCGATGGAGGTTCCTACGATCCCTTCGCGCTTGGGATGGACGCCGGTGAGCATCACTGCGCCGGCGCGCTCATGAGGCGCCGACTCGCCTTCGCCCGGCAAGGCATCACCCTCGTTGTTGTTCAGCCCGCTTAGCACGAGGAACTGATCCCGGAAGGCCGACAGCGGCTCCAGCGTCGGACTCAACGTGTATGACGGACCGTCCGTTTCTGGAGTCCACTGAGCCATATTCATGCCGTTGGGCGAGGTGACGATCGAGAGGCGAATGGGCGGCTTAGTTTCCGCGGGGGACGCAAATGCCGGAACCATTCCTTCGAGCAGTGGCAGGGCTACCGTCGCACCCACACCCTGCAGGAACGTACGGCGGGGAATCCTTTTCTTGCTAATAAACATGGCTAGTCTCCTCTTATTGCAGGCTCCAGGCCGAAGGCCTGTCTCTACTGCGCCTTTCTCATTTGAAATGGCATGCTCTCGGTCACGCTCGCAATCAGCGACGACCAAGTGTAATTGGACGCCTCGGCTTCCTTCATGATCTTGCGGATGACAGGGGCATCGGTATATTCCACTCCTCGGCCCAAGGCATAGGTGAGAAGCCGTTCGGTAACGGTCATAACAAACTGCTCGGAAAGCTTCTCTCGCAGGACAGCACGGAGGCCGGAGGGACCTTCGAACGGGGTGCCGTCGGGGAGGGCCCCGGAGGGGTCAATCGGCGCGTTGGCGTCAGTGGTCCGCCATCTGCCGATACCATCGAAATTCTCGAGTGCGAAGCCAAGCGGGTCCATGATTTTATGGCAACCCGCGCAAACCGGGTTGGCGCGGTGCTGCTCCATCGCCTGGCGCATGGATAGAGCCTTGCCGCTCTCGCTCCGCTCTTGCAACGCTGGAACATCTGGCGGGGGAGGCGGCGGGGGTGTGCCCAGAATGTTCTCGAGCAACCATTTGCCACGTGTCACTGGCGAGGTTCTATTGGCATACGACGTGACAGTCAGAATACTCCCCTGGCCTAGCAAGCCCTTGCGCTGCTCGTCGGTCAGCTTGACGCGCCGGAAATGGCTGCCGTAGACATTCGGAATCCCGTAGTGCCTGGCAAGCCGGTCGTTGATGAAGGTATAATCGGCGTCCAGCAAGTCGAGCACGCTGCGATCGTCCTGCAGCATGCTCTTGAAGAACATCTCCGTCTCCTGTTGGAAGGCCTCGCGCAGGTTGTCGTCGAAGTAGGGAAATACTTCGGGGTCCGGCGACACAGCGCGCAAGTTGCGCAAATACAGCCACTGACCGGCGAAGTTCGCAACCAAAGCCTCCGAGCGGGAATCCGCTAGCATGCGACGCACCTGCTGGTCCAGAACCCCGGGATCCCGGAGTCTTCGGTTCTCGGCTATGCTCAACAGCTCTTCGTCTGGAATCGTGCTCCACAGAAAGAATGACAAACGGGATGCCAGTTCCAGGTCGCTCACGTTGTGGGCGGTGCCAGGTGTGACATTGGGAGGGTTCTGTTCGACGCGGAACAGGAACTCAGGCCCGGCCAAAATGCGCTCCAAGGCGGTTTCAATTCCCGCTTCAAATCCCGCCCGCCCCCGGGATTGTCTGTACAAGGCCAGCAATGTTTGCATGTCCTCGTCATTGACGGGACGGCGATAGGCGCGGCGTGCAAGAGTGGAGAGAATCTTGGTGGCACAAAGCTCCTCGTCCGCCGGGCTCGAGGGGGTACAAAGGAAAATCCGCTGGCGGCTCGGCGTTTCCCCCACCCCGGCCGCGTCATAAGGCCCGCTGATCGTAACCCTCGCGACGGCCGGTTTGCCGCCCTTATACTGCGTGAAGTCGTATTGCGTCATGCGCTGCTGGAGCGGCCCTTCGTCGGCCAGCCCTTCTTCCAGGAAAGCAACCCCCACCAAGCGATGGCCGGCTTTGGCCTGGAAGCGAAAATTCAGTGCGTCGTCGGCATTGCGCTCGTACAGCTCCTGCGCAATATCTCCCTGAGCCGCCGTCGAGAAAACCGGCGCTGATTTGCCTTGAATGTCGCCTCCCACCGTAAACTGATGGACGAGGGAACCATCCAGGCGAACGTCCAGCTGGTGCGGTTCGGCAAGGCCGCGGATGAACTCGCGATGGTTCCTATGCAATCGGATCTGAACTTCGTATTCTCCATCCACCGGGAAATTGTGGCGAATCGCAATGCCTCCCCTCGTTCCGAACGGGAGGTCCGGGCTAATTTGCGACTCCTGCATCAGGTATTTCGGCACATCGTAGGTTTCAACACCCGGACCGACTGAGGGATTGCCGACGGCAAGGCGGCTGATCTTCCGCGCCGCGGAAAGATACCGTTCCGACAGTAACGGAGACACGGTCAGCACGTCGCCGATGTTGTCAAACCCGAAGCGGGAGTCATCGGCCGGAAGCAGGGAATTGGCGTCGATCTCAACGGCCAGCAAGTCCCGGACGACGTTCGCATACTCAGTACGATTGAGACGCTGGATGCCAGTATCTCCGGGATCGAGATTGGTTTCGGCCGCCCGGTCCAATTCGGCTTCGAGGTACGTCGCAAAGGCGTCATACGCGGCCGGCTCGGGACGAGGCATTCCCTGCGGCGGCATCGCCCCCGCGCGCAGTTTGCGGATTACCTTTTCCCAAACTTCGGCATGCTCCGTAACGGCATCTACGTTCTCGGTATCCAGGGTGAGACCTGCTGTGCGCAACCGTTCGTTGTGACAGGTTACGCAATATCGATTGAGGAGAGTACGGTACGGCGCGGAGGGAGCCGAAGAGTCCTGGGCCATGGCCGGGAGGGCTGTCCTGCTAACCAACGCAATCGCAACAAACCAAAGAACCATTCTGATCATAAGGCCGCTTCTCCTCCCATTAGCATCAATCCTACCAGGAAATGATCCTTTGCGGAAGGAAAGAATTGCGACCAGACCACCGGGCTGGGAGAGGAGAGGGGCGAGAATTCGCTGCGTTGACACTGAAAAATGAACGTGATTCTATGGGAGTCTGACGAGGAATCCCCGGGACTTGGCCGTGGAGCCGTCCGAATGTTGACACAGAAATCCTATGGGGAAGTAGCGACCGCCCTAAAGCGGCATCTGTTCTACGAAACCTCCCACTCCCCATCACTGATTGATCTGGTCGGATACGAAAACGCCGCGAAGACGATTGACTTCTGTTTTATCGCCAACCCGTACTACCCAACTCCGGCGATGATGGAGGACCTGGGGCGGAACCTGCCGCTGCTGATCAAGTCCTATCCCTCCAGCAATCGGCTCCTCAGCCAGCAGCATCTGGCGGAGGTCCTGCGGGTCGACCCGGAACTTCTGGTCATCGGTAACGGCGCCACGGAACTGATCGCTCTGATCAACGAAACGTTGATTGACCGCATTGGCGTGCCAGTTCCGACGTTCGGAGAGTATTTAGAGAAACTGAAGGACCAGCGGGATGCGGAGTTGTTCACCCTGCTGCCAGACCGAGACTACCACCTGGATCTGCAGGAATATCTCGACTGGATTCAACGCCACCGGCTGCGGGCCGCATTGGTCATCAATCCGGGGAATCCGACCGGGCAACTGCATCCATTGGATGAGGTGCTGGAGTTTCTGGAACAGGCCAAGGATTTGGAGATCGTTCTCGTGGACGAGTCGTTCATTGATTTTGCGGGTGACCCCGTCCCAAGCCTGTTGCCGGTGGCGGAGCGGCATTCGAATCTGCTGATCGTTCGAAGCATGAGCAAGCATTGCGGGATACCCGGTCTGCGGCTGGGGTACTGCTACAGTTCGAATCTGTATCTGCTGAAACGGCTGCGGCACCACATCCCGACCTGGAACGTGAATACCGTTGCGGAGTATTTCCTGTCGCTCCTGCCTCCGACCAACTCCGAATACCACGAAGGCCGCAAGCGGCTCATCGAAGATGTGCGCCTTTTGTATGAAGCCGTGAGACCCTTGCCAGGTCTTCGGGCATATCCCACCGGTGCAAACTTCGTGTTGATCAAGATTATCAACGGCATGACGGCCACCGAAATGCAGCGCGTTCTGCTGGAGGAGTTTCACATGTACGTGCGTGACTGTTCGAACAAGCTGGGCATGGATGCATACCACATCCGCGTGGCGTCGCAGGGAAGAGAGAAGGATGCGCGGCTGGTGGAGGCATTGCGAACACTGCTGCAATCAAATCCGGAGGTGGCATAGACCAGTGGAAGGCTCCCGTCGAACCGTCTCCGCGCACTGACCATGACTTGGCCCCGTGTCTTAACCGTGACCCGCAGAACGATCCGCAAGAGCCGGATCATTGACTACACTGGAGAACTTCATCTTGAATTGCTGCTCCGGTTAGGAATCCTGCCCGTTATGGTGCCCGTGGCCAGGGGGATGGAGAAATGTCTCGAACAGTATTGGGAGCCGATGCACGGCTTGTTGCTGGTCGAGGGAGAAGATATTAACCTCAAGAACTACAAGGCCAGTAAGGACAACTATCACTATCTGGAAAACATTCACCCCCTGAAAGACAAGCTTGAATTGAAGCTGTTTCGACACGCACTCGCAAAGCAGATTCCTATCCTGGGGATTTGCCGCGGGTCACAGATCATGAATGTTGCCTGCGGTGGGACACTCTATGGCGACGTGCAGCTTCAGAAACGCTCGCACCGACCGCATATCAATTACCATAACTACGACACGTACCGGCACCCGGTGAGGTTGGAGCCGGGAACGCCGCTGCACAAGTGGTATCGAAGGCGAACGATGAAAGTGAATAGCTATCACCATCAAGGGATTCGACGGCTGGCATCGCGCTTCGCCCCCATGGCCTGGGCCGACGACGGGTTGGTCGAGGCTTTCCATGATCCTGAAGCAGCCTTCACGGTGGGACTGCAATTCCATCCGGAGCGCATGCTGAAGGAACACAAAGGCAACTTGCGGGTTTGGGAGGCTTTTGCCAAGAGGGTGCACCAGAAGTTCCGGCAGCAACCGCGGTAAGCAAATGGGCTGCTGCCTTTCACCAGCGGGAGGGTTCGGGTATTCATTTCAGGCACGGTAAAACAAGTCCCTGGCGCGGCTACATTTACATCGGGGCGGCGAGCTTTCTCTGGGCTGTTTCGGCGACCTTGGGCCGAGCGGCTTTTACCGGGAGCCTGCTACCGGGCGGGGAGTCCATCGGAGAGATTGGACCGCTGATCTTGGCTCAAGCCCGCAACACCGTTGCGTTTCTTGCACTGGTGATGATCTTGGGGATGCGCCGGGGCTGGCGTTCCTTGTGGATGCCGCGCGGCGAAACCGTCAAACTCTTTCTGCTGGGCGTGCTGGGTATCTCCGCTTCCAGCTTCTTTTACTATGTTGCGATCCAGCGGACCAACGTTGCCATGGCGATCATGCTGCAGTACACGGCGCCGATCTGGGTGCTGGTCTATCTGAGCGCACGCTGGTGGCGAAAACCCACTTTGCAGCAGGCATCCGGCGTCGTGCTGGCGATGGCGGGGATTGTCCTGTTGCTGGACTTGTTCGGGGCGGGGCGGTTTCGGCTGGACCAGGTTGGCGTGGCCGCGGGAATCGCGTCCGCGTTTGCGTTTGCGTTCTACAACATCGGCGCGCACGGCGTTCTGAGGCGCTACGACCGCTGGACGGTGATTCTGTACGTGACGGGAGGTGCGACATTGTTCTGGCTGGTGGTCCATCCGCCCTGGGCGATAGCGGCGGAGCGATACAGCGGAATGCAGTGGGTGTTTCTGGTGGTGTTCGCTGTAGTCTCGGCGCTGGCCCCGTTTGTCCTGTACGCCGCCGGCCTGGAACATCTGGAGCCGCCGCGCGCCATGATCGGCGCCTGCATGGAGCCGGTCTTCAGTATCGCGCTGGCCGCCGTGGTTCTCGGGGAGCTGCTGCGGCCGATGCAGTTGGTCGGGGTCGTGGTGGTTTTGGCGGCGATCGTGGCGGTGGAATGGCCCAGCCGCAAGAGAATGTTTGCGGAGGCGGTCATGGAACCTATCGAATGACGGTAGAAGACGACTGGCAACGAGTTCATTCGGGTGCTAGGATTGATCACCAGGATCAATGGAAGCAGGAGCGATCGTCATGCTGCAACAGGTTATTGAACTCATCGAGGGGTTAGGCCTCAGTACGCCGATTGCCGCAGCTCTCGCCCACGCCATCGGGCTGTTGGCCCTGCTTCTGGTGGCCTGGATCGTCTACCTGATCAGCAAGCGAGAGATTCTGCATCTCGCAGAAACGCTCATCAAGAAAACAGAGACCCTCTGGGATGACCAGCTCATCAAACATCGGGTCTTTTTCTGGCTCTCCCATCTGGCTCCCGGGATTGTCGTTTACATGCTGGCGCCGCTGGCCTTCGAGGGGGCGGATCGAATCATCTCGATCCTGCGGGGGGGCGCCCAGATATATATAATTGTCGTCGCCTTGCTTGCGGTCGATGCCTTTCTCAATACTTGCCTTGCCATTTACAATACGTTTGTCATTTCGCGTCAGGTTCCTCTCAAGAGCTTTGTTCAAGTCGCCAAGATCATCCTCTATCTCATCGCGATCATCATCATTATTGCCTCTCTGCTCGGGCGGTCTCCGGTCTATCTGCTCAGCGGCATAGGCGTGCTGGCATCCGTGCTCATGCTGGTGTTCAAGGACCCGATACTCGGATTCGTAGGGGGCATTCAACTTTCAGCCAATCGCATGCTGGCCAGAGGGGACTGGATCGAGATGCCGTCGCATGGCGCCGACGGAGACGTCATTGAAATTGCCTTGACGACCGTCAAAGTCCAGAACTGGGACAACACAATCACCACGATCCCTACCTATGCTCTCATCACCAATTCATTCAAGAACTGGCAGGGTATGTCTGAGTCCGGGGGGCGGCGGATAAAGCGAGCCCTTTATGTGGACATGAACACGATCCAGGTGTGCACGCCGGAGATGATCGAGCGGTTTTCCAGGATCCAATACATCTCCGAATATATCCGCACCAAACAAGAGGAACTGGCATCCTGGAACAGGGAACGCAACGTAGACGACAACGTTCCGGTAAACGGCCGCCGATTGACGAACGTGGGCACGTTCCGTGTCTACATTCGCGCCTATCTCCGGAACCACCCCAAGATCCACCAGGAAATGACCATGCTGGTGCGCCAGCTCGATCCCACAGAACACGGGCTGCCGATAGAGATCTATTGCTTCAGCAACGACCCGGAGTGGGCCAAATACGAAGACATCCAGGCCGACATCTTCGATCACCTTCTGGCGGTGGCGCAGCAATTTGACCTGCGCATTTTCCAAAATCCAACCGGAAGTGATTTTCGGGCACTTCTTCCGACTGAGCCATCTGCGTCCGCTGTCAAGTACTCTCCTTTGGAAGTGTAATGATGTTGCGATTCGCCTTGCGGAAAGTCGACCAGGATTTAAATCCCGGCACCTGTGTTCAGGGTTCCAATTCGTTGGCAGTTTCTGTTAGAATCAACCCGGTTGTTTGACCCACTCACTCCATTTGAGGAGAACACGAATGAGCGAAATAACACTGAGGGTGAACGGTAGAACGCACACCGTAGATGTCGACCCTGCAACTCCGCTGCTATACATCTTGCGCAATGATCTCGGCATGCAAGGTCCGCGATTCGGCTGCGGACTGGGCCAGTGCGGTGCGTGCTCGGTGATCGTCCGCGGGGCGGCCATCCGCTCGTGCACCACGCCGACTTCGGTGGTGCAGGGGGCGGAGATCACCACGCTCGAAGGACTTGGCCAAGACGGCGCGCTGCACCCGGTGCAGCAGGCCTGGATTGATGAACAGGTCCCGCAGTGCGGCTTCTGCCAAAACGGGCAGATCATGACCGCCAAGGCATTGCTGGACCAAAACCCAAACCCGACAGACGCCGAAATCCGTGAGGGAATGAACGGCGCCCTGTGCCGTTGCATGACCTACTACCGCATACAAGCCGCTATTCAACGAGCCGCGAAGCTGATCCAGGCCGCCCGGCAGGATGCGGTCAAGGAGGTGGTCGCATGACAACCTTTACCAGAATTCCAAAGCAGATCGAAGAAACGATGGAAAAGTGGAACGGAAAAACCACCCGCCGGGGTTTCCTGAAGAGTTCGGGCCTGTTCGCCGTAAGCGTAGCCGCGATGGGCAACGCCAGCCTGTTGAGCTCCGTGGCCGGCGCCCAGACGAGTGGAACGGCCCAAGCGGCTGGTCCGTACGCTGACCCCGACTTCCTGCAGCTCGATTCGTGGATCGTGATCCACCAGAACAACACGGCGACCTTCTACGTGGGCAAGACGGACGGCGGGCAGGGCACGGGAACGGCCTTTCGGCAGATGATGGCCGAAGAGTTGGATATGACGTTCGACCAGACCGACCTAATTATGGGCCAGACCGACATCACGGTGGACCAGGGAGGCTCGGGCGGTTCGGATGGGATCGAGAGAGATGGCCAAGTCATGCGGCTCGTGGCGGCTGAAGCACGGCGCGTTTTGCTGGAAATAGCGTCTCGGCAGTTCGGGGTGCCCGCCGGGGAACTGGCCGTCAGCGAAGGCGTCATTAGTGTCAAAGCGGATTCTTCGCGGAGAGCCACCTACGGAGAGCTGATCGGCGCACAACGCTTTAACGTCATGCTGACCGGCGACGACGTCAATGCCACCACCGGAGTGGCCGAGATAAAGAATCTCCAGGACTTAAAGGTCATCGGCCAGTCGCCCAACCGTTATGACATACCGCCCAAAGTGGACGGATCGCTTAAATGGGCCGTGGACGCGAAGGTCCCCGGGATGCTGCACGCGCGCAACGTGAGGCCGCCGACGGCGGGCGCGAAGCTCGTGAGCATCGACGAATCTTCGGTGCAAAACATTCCGGGATTCGTGAGAGTGGTGAGCAACGTAAACTATGTGGCGGTGGTGTGTGAACGAGAGGAACAGGCTATCCAGGCGGCCAAGCAGCTCAAGGTCAGTTGGCAGAAGGCGGCGACACCTCCGTTTCCGGGATCGGAGGAACTGTACAACTATATGAGAACCGCCACACCCACGTCGGTCGTCACGCCCCGGGGCAACACCCCGGAGCTGGTCGGCGACCCCGACGCTGCCCTGGCGAACGCGGCGAAAGTGGTCGAAGCCGAATACGAATTTCCGTTCCAGGGGCACACAGCCCTGGGTCCGGCGCATGCCATGGCCGATCCGTCGAACGGGCAGATGACTATCTGGTCGAACGACATGAAGGCGTATGGTTTGCGCAACGGGGTCGCAGAATTTCTCGGGATACCGCGCGAGCGCGTACGGGTGATCTGGCAGGAGGGGCCGCAGCTTTACGGGCGCACGGCCGCCGATGACGCCGGCTTCGAAGCCGCCTACCTGGCCCACGAACTCGGCCGGCCGGTCCGCATGCAGTGGATGCGGCACGAAGAGACGGCCTGGGACGTCAAAGGCCCTGCTTTTACATTCAAGCTGCGCGGAGGTCTGGACGACCAGGGTAATCTCGTCGCGCTCGACTACCGGGCTCGGACCGCCGACTACAATCACATCGGTTACAACGATCCCAATACCGTGCTCGTCGCGCAGCTCATGGGGAGAAGGCCACCCGAGCCTGCCCCCGGCGGAGCGAGCACGCCGACGGAGATGTACGCCATCCCGAATCGCCGCAGGCGGACCGAGGTTGTGAAGCTGCCGCTGGTTTGGGAAACGCCGCTGCGCGTTGGCAACCTGCGCGACCCGAACGGCCCGCAAATTACCTTCGCCGCGGAGTCATTCATTGACGAGTTGGCGGCTGCGGCGGGCGCTGACCCAGTTGAGTTCCGGCTGAAGCTGCTGACGGCCAGCGACGAGGACAACGATCTCTTCCTGCGGGCGCGGTCGATCGCGGCGGTGAAAGCCGCGGCCGAGACGTATGGATGGGACACGCGGCCTTCACCCAAACGGCTTGGCACGGGAACTATTCTCACCGGCCGAGGCATCTCGTATGTCTACCGTGGCCGGACGGTCGTGGCGGAGATCGCCGAGGTCGAGGTGAATCGCGAAACGGGGCGCGTCTGGGTGAAGCGGCTGGTCTGCGCGCATGACTGCGGTTTGGTAATCAACCCGGAAGGCCTGCGCCGCACCATCGAGGGCAACATGCTGCATGGGTTGAGCCGCGCGCTCCATGAGGAAGTGCAGTTCGACACCGAGAAGGTCACGAGCGTCGATTGGTTCACGCACCCTTCGATCCGTCACGTCGACGCGCCGGCCCAGGTCGAAGTCGTGTTCGTCAATGGAGACCCCAACCTGAATCGGCCGGATCTCGCGCCATATGGAGCCGGGGAGGCGTCCATCAAGCCGACGGTTGCGGCGGTTGCCAACGCCATCTACGACGCCACCGGCGTACGCATCCGGCGGGTTCCGTTCCGAAGCAACCGCGTGCTGGCAGCCCTGCGAGCCGCCCGCGTGTAGCGGAGTCAGAAGCTGCAGTTCCATCCGAATGTACTGCTCTGCGGATGATCGCATGATCCGCGCAGAGTCGGTCGTGCGAGCATAGGAACCCGGGACTAATCCATTGATTTTGGTACGGGGATGGTACGGGGTTCGCAGCCGATATTTGGACAGCTACACCGCCGTTGGTGGAGGCACCATCACCACCAGGACAACCAATCGATCAGGTCCAGGATTTCTCAAGGAGTGTGCCTCCCCCGAACGTGCCAGGACAAAGTCGCCCGTCTGAATGCGTGAGAGTTGCGAGCCCACTGTCACCTCGCCCTTTCCTTCGAGCACGAGGTAGAATTTATCCTGTCCTTCGTGTGTATGCAGCCGGTGCTCTTGCCCTGGCTCGAATGCATTCAGTCCGGCAAACAGGTGTGGGGTTGCGGCCAGAGTGGCCTTGCCCAATCTTTCCCGATGGAAAACAGCTGAGGAAGCAACCTTGTGGATAATCATGCTGAGTATTGTCGCATGACTCGGCAGCCGCGATCGAGAGAGGTTTCATGATCCCAACATGTTTCCGTACCGTGATGAAACTTGACTCTGCGGACACCCTACGTCACCTGCATTTTCGTACTGACTCAACGTTCAGAGGCCAAGCCATCCATGTTTGCGGTGGACAGATCATGTCCTGGAAGCTGTTGAGCTTTTTCATAACCTGATACAATGGATTTTTTGCCTTGGGATCGCAGTTCGAGATACCGGATACCTATCCGTTCCTCGGAATACCGGTACTCGGACAGACTTACAGGAGGTACACGATGATTGTGACCGGCCGCAACCTTTCCCGACTTTTCTTCTTGGGGGTGCTCCTTCTTCTGCAATGCACGAACATTCGGTCCGCAGCTCTGGAGGCTGACTGGGTACTTTATAACGGAAAGATCTTGACGGCGGATGCTGAAGACCCCGGCACTTTCACGATTGCACAGGCAGTTGCGATCTACGATGGGAAGTTCGTTGTGGTCGGAAGCAACCAGGAGGCGCTGGACACGGCGGGGCCCGGCACGCGCAGGATTGATCTGGCTGGCAAGACGGTACTTCCAGGATTGATCGAGACCCATCTGCATGTTCACACCCAGGCATTGTCTCATCATGCGCGCGGAGTGGTGGAGATTCAGCCCTCCTTGATCTCATGGTCCAGCAAAGAACAGGGCTTGGCACAGTTGCGCAGTCAGGCTGTTCTAAAGCGGCCCGGCGAGTGGGTCGCCGCGGTTGTAGTGGGACGAAGCCGACTGGACGGTATGGTTTTGGGGATGTCGATTGCGAACGGCAATTCACTCACGCCAAGCTTAGCTGAACTGGATGCGGCAGTTCCAGGCAATCCCCTCTACTTGATGCTTGGAAATGAAGAACCCGCCATCGTCAACTCACAGGCGCTCAATCTCCTGCTCGCTCGGTATCCCAACGGCTTCCCAACGATCGTTCGAGACACGGACGGCAATCCCACTGGCGTATTGAAAGGGCCGGTCGCGCGCTTGATGGGGGAGTTCTTGCCCGAGTGGACTGCCGAGGAAGTCCGGAAACTGGCGCCCATGTTCCGACGGGAATTAGAAGAACCCGCAGCCCGTGGCTTGACCACCGTGGCCACTCGCGTTGACGACAACTCCATGCGCGTCTATCAGCTTTTGGACGAGCAGGGAGAAATGCCGGTTCGTCTGTCCTACGTTTCCCAGATCGCTGACCACTCCCCCGTCGCAGAAGTCCTGTTTCGACGAGTTCCTATGCGGGCCGGGCACGGCACTTCCTGGCTTTGGTCATCCGGTGCGACGGTGGGGAACATCGAGGGGACGACTGGTCCGCAGGCCGGTGCGGCTTGCATTCACGGGACTTATCCGCGCGAGTCATCCAAATTCCCGGCTTGGCTGCAACAGCCTTGGGGTCCACACGGAGACTGCAAGCTGACTGGCGATCCAAACAATACAGTCCTCCGGGACTTCCTGCTTGCTGCGGCGCGATACGGCTGGGCAGTTTCCAACGTCCATGCCAACGGAGACCGCAGCCTGGATGATTATATGGATGTGTTGGAGGAAGCTGAGAATCGGTATTCGATCCGCGCAGCCGATCTTCGGTTCTCACTCGATCACTGCGGACACCTTACCGAGCCACAGGCACAACGCGCCCAACGCTTGGGGATCAGTTTCACCTGCACGCCCGTTTCATTCAACGACGCGGAGAGCCAAGTCGTAGGGGCGTATGCAGTCATATACGATCGGGAAACCGCTGCCGACTCCTACAGCCCGTTTCAACGTTTAGTGCGCCTGGGCATGAAACCCTCCATTCATTGCGAAGGCCATCAGGACTGGCCGTTTACCTGTTTGCAGTGGGCCATCACGCGAATAGACAAGGTCACGGGTGAGGTCTGGGGGCTACAGCAGAGAATCGACCGGCGGGAAGCCCTTTACACCTACACCCGGTGGGCTGCCTGGCATGTGTGGAAAGAAGAAGACATCGGCTCGATCGAAGCGGGCAAGTGGGCTGACCTCGTGGTGATTGACCGAGACTATCTTGCAGTCCCGGAGAACGAGATCCTGCAAATCAACCCTCTGTTGACGATCGTGGGAGGAGAAGTTCGATACAGCGAACCAAGCTACGCCGAGAGTATGGACCTGCCTGCAATTGGCTTTCAGGCTCCGGCCGACTGGTGGGAACGCTGACCGACAAAGTTCGGACTCTTGGCAGGCATCCTGGAACTGACCGAAAGGGGTTCAGGGCAAGAACGGGTTTGTGGGGCGATTTGCTTTGCAGCGAAGGAGGATGGAACAAGCGGTGATACGAAAGGCATCTCCAGTCGTTCTTCTGGTCCTCTTTCTGTGGGGCAGCGCCCAGCTGTGGAGTCAGGAGCCCTCCGGCACGGCGAGCGCTTCGGATACGGTAACAGGCGCCGGTGAGGACCCCCGGGCCGCCGGAGAGGAGCCGATCGGAGAACAGAAGGAAGATCAGCCTTCCACACCCTCTTCCCCAGGGGAGCAGATCACGGAGATTCAACTTTCCGGTCTGCCGCTTAACGGCCGCAGCTACAGTCAGCTTGCGACATTACAGGCCGGAGTCTCCGACCCCTCCGGCGGCTCGGCGACGCGCGGAGGCGGTAGCGGCAGCCTGACCGTGGTGGGTGGACGCTCCACCTCCAACAATTTCCTGCTCGATGGAACCAACATTATGGATGCCCAGAACCAAGTTCCACGAAGCGCCGCCGGGGTCCAACTCGGTTCCGATGCGGTGCTTGAGGTGGAAGTGCTCAGTTCCCAGTATGGGCCGGAATATGGACGGAACAGCGGTGGCGTGCTCAACTCCATCACGCGATCAGGAACTCCCCGGTTTCACGGCACGTTTTTTGAATACTTCCGCAACAGCAAGCTGGACGCCCGCAACGTTTTTGATCCGGGCCCGGAACCGACCCCGTTCAAGAGGAACCAATTCGGCGCCACGATCACAGGGCCGGTCTGGAGAGACCGTACGTTCTTCATGACGAGTTACGAAGGATTGCTGGACCGGCTGACCGAAACCAATGTGAATTTCTTCCCCGACGCGCTGGCACGGCAAGGCATCTTGACGGATTGCAACGGCTCTGTCATCCAGGAGATCAAAGTCGGCAACCCACATACAGGAACAGAAGAGACCGGGATACATCCCCGGGTCAAGCCCTACCTGAATTTCTACCCTTTGCCGGATTCGGACTGCCGAGGGGGCGGGATCGCCGAGAAGGCTGGAGAGCAGTTTCAGCCGACCAGTGAGAATTTCTTTACGGTCCGCCTGGACCATCAGATTTCCGACCGCAACAGCTTGTTCGTGCGATACACGTTCGACGATGCGACCAGCCAGAGCGGTGAGGACAATTTTCTCTGGACGCGCCTCACCGAAAGCCGGCAACAGTATGTAACCTTGGTCGAATCGCATATCTTCGATCCCAGAACCCTGCTCTCGGTCCGGCTGGGTTATACGCGAGCCACCCAGAATTCCGACTACGTAGAAATGCTGGATATCCCGCGTTCGGCGTTCTTCGTTGCGGACGCTCCTCATCTCGGCCAGATCATCGTCCCTTCGATGACCTCTCTGGGGTCTTTCCCGGTGCAACCCGGAGTGAATGTCACCAACACGTTTCAAGTTTCTTCCGACGTAATCCTGCAGAGAGGAACCCATTCGCTGCGGCTGGGCGGCGAGGTCCACCGGTACCGATGGGACTCTGACAGCCAGTACATGAGATCGGGCCAGTGGCGATTCAACAGCCTGGCAAGTTTTCTGCAAGGCGGTCCTCGGGGCACCAATCTGCAACTTTCCTTGCCGGGAGGAAGTAATGCCCGCAAGTTCCGACAGACATTGATGGGATTGTACTTCCAGGACCAGTACCGGGTCACCCCGAAGCTGCAACTGAACCTCGGACTGCGGTATGAGTTTGTTACGCTCATCCGGGAGAGGGATGGCGAGCTCGCATACCTGATTGATCCGTTCACCGACACCGACATTCAGACTGGCTCACCCCTTTCGCACAATCCCTCGCTGGCGAGCCTGGCGCCTCGTATCGGATGGCGCTGGGCGCCGTTCACTGCCCGGAGCACGGCACTTCAGGGTGGGGTCGGCCTCTACTACGACCAGATCATCGGCTATACCGTAGTCATGCGAAAGAATACAGCCCCGTTTATGAAGACGGTGACCAATCCGAATTTTGACGCGACCATGACATTTCCGGACGCAGTGGCTGCTGCAACGGGTCCCGGAGGGCGCCTGCCCCACGTGCATACGATGGATTACTTCAACATGAAGACGCCACGCGTATTGCGCTATAGCTTGTCCATCCAACAACCCCTCGCTGGCCAGTGGGAACTTCAGGCCGCCTACGTCGGCGCGCGCGGAATCCATCTGCTGCGCCGCTACGAGATCAACCTGTTTCCAGCCCCTGTTACACTGCCCGACGGTTCCTTGTTCTTCCCGGACGACTGCACGGAACGGATCAGCCTGGGACTGCAGCCCTCGGCATATTGTCAGCCGAATGTCGGGCCGCTGAACCCGGCCCACGGAGCGGTGGCAATGCTCGCCTCTGACGCCAACTCGTTCTACAACTCCATGCAGGTTTCTCTCAACGGCCAATTTGGTCGTGGGATTTCCCTGCAGGCGCGCTACACGTATAGCAAGTCCGTGGATGATAACTCCACCGGCCCCAATGGAGGCGCTCCGCAGTTCGGACTCCTCAGGACGCTCGAACGAGCCCTTTCGGATTTCGACATCCGTCACCGCCTGGCGGGGAACTACTTTTGGAGTCCGCCCTTTGGCACGGGGGAGCGCTGGTTCAACTCGGGCATTCTTTCCACACTCTTCGGCAGCTGGCGGCTGGGTGGAATTGTCTCCTACCGCACCGGCGTTCCAACCACGGTCGAGGCAAACGTTCGAACTCCGGGATTCTTGTTCGCGGCAGTACGCCCGAATCAAATCCCCGGCCGGAGCAACAATCCCACGGAGGGCGTCACGGAAGGATGTGCCGGAGTGGAAGCCGGACGGAAACTGGGAACCCCGGACCTCTATTACGATCCGTGCGCGTTCTCCCTCCCGGCTCCGGGGACGCTCGGCAATCTGGGGCGCAACACCGTCATTGCGCCGAGTGTGTTCAACGTGGACGTATCGTTGCAGAAGGAATTTTCAATTGACTCGGAGAAGCAGCTTCAGATTCGGGCCGAGATCTTTAATCTGCTGAATCACCCCAATTTCAGTGGAAATCAAGGAAGCACTGCGGTGGTATTTTCGGGCAGTTCAGGCCGCCGAAGTTCCAGCGCAGGGCGGCTTTCCCGGTCGGCAACGACCGCGCGGCAGCTTCAGTTTGCATTGCGGTTCTCATTTTAGTCCGCCGGCTGAACCGGGCCGTCCGGAAAACGCCCGCTGAGCCCGACGCGAGCAATACGCAAGCAGCTGGAAACATCTGTTTGGGAGGTGAGAATCGCCTGGAACCGGCTCTTGAGGATCAGCCTTTTGGGGAGGGCTGGAAGAGGGGTTTTGGGCGGATGTGGAATTTCATTTCAACACTGCTGAATCCCTGTTGACCTGCTGAATTTTGCGATTCGCCAATATACCGTATCTTTCAGCCCGACCGAATGGCCATACTTGGGAGTATTCTTGTGATGGCATCCCGTTCAACGCTGTTTTCGTCCGAGCATCTGAAAATGTTCTCCGGACGGAGAAGGAGGAAGTTAGTATGCAGCCCTTGTACGATCCGGAAGCCGTGCGTCCGATGTGGGAGGAGTTGGCGCAATGCGGGGTCAATCCACTGAGGACCGCTGCCGACGTTGATGAGGTTCTTGCCAAGCCAGGGACGACACTTGTCGTCGTAAACTCTATCTGCGGCTGTGCTGCAGGCGGTGCCCGACCCGGTGTCACCCAGGCGCTGCAAGGTGCGTTCATCCCGGACCACTTGACCACGGTATTTGCGGGCGTCGATATGGAGGCGACTCAGCGCGCGCGTGAGCGCATGCCGGAGATCACGCCGTCGTCACCGTCCGTCGGACTCTTTAAGGACGGTGTACTGGTTTACGCGCTGGAGCGACGGCACATCGAGAGGATGATGCCGGACCAGATCGCCGGAGAGCTTGAGAAGGCCTTCCGTCAGTGTTGCACCCGAGAAGGACCGTCCGTGTCCTCCGATGTATACGGGCAGGTAGTCCACGCGCGGCAGTGTGGATCGCAGATCCCGAGGTTTAGCGGCTGAGCTGGATGGCGCTCGGACAGCGATGCGGTTCCGGCCGATCAATGCGTTGGAACGGGGTTGTCCAGCAGAGGTGGTGGTGAAACTCTGGGGTCCTGGATTAGGAGAGGGTCAACCCAAGGTACGGATCGACTGCAATCCAGGCATCTTCGATACGATCCGCCTGCTACCGCCTCTGCCTCCGGCGAGCTTGCTGTCTCAGCTTGTTCGGGCGGCACTGCGGCTAGGAGTTCACTCTACTGCCCCTGGGACTTTCCCAACAAGGGGCCGCTATCTGGCAAGTCCCACTTTTCCGACAGCTTGATGCTATCTCCGAAAGAGAACGCAAAAGTGAGGAAAAAAAGGAGCACCGGACCAATCAGCAATGACCCGCTCTTGCTGAAATCCCGCCTCAGCCAACTCTTCGCTTACGATCCTTCTCGGAACGCCGTGCCCGCCGCGGTCCTCGGAAACGCCTTCAGGGCGTCCCACAAACCACCGGACAAAGAAGATCGCCTGGTCCGGAGCGAAATCAATCACGGCAAGCCTCCCGCCGGGGCTCAGTGCGCGATATAGGCTTGCGTTTATCTCCTGCGGATCGGTAAAGTGATGATAGACCCTGCGCATGTAGATGACATCGCAACACGCCCCCGGCAGATTGGTGTCGTCTACGCTGCCCTCGATAACGGTAACATTTTGCACTTCAGCCTCTGCCACGGCCTCGCGGATCTCGTCCAGCCGTTCCGGGTCAAGTTCGTTCACAAACACATGGCCCGTGGGCCCAACACGCCGCGCCATGCGTATGGACATCTCGCCTGCGCCTGCGCCGATCTCCCCGACGGTCATGCCCGGTTCCAACGCTAGCAGTTCCGCCAGTCGCACAGCTTCCGCCTCGAAGCTGCGTGTCTGCTCTTGGGATACGGTCAGTGCAGCAGCCGCAATGAGGACGGCCGCGACAACCGCAAGCAATCTCTTCTTCGCTTTGTACAATCCCTTGAGCACTAAATCCCCTTCCGCTTCGCAGCCTGTTTCAGGCAGGATTCAAGCAACAAGGGATCACTGGACAGAGTTTGCCCCTTGCGGCTTGCTCTTCAGCCAGCCCAGCACCGCCTTCACTCCTATACTCTACAACCCATAGTGCGGTCATGTTCTACGATCAACTAAGCGGAGGAAAACCAGGGACAGATCGAAGTAACGATCCACGGGATCTGGGGGCAGCGTGAGAAAAAGAATTGTCGACGGGACCATGCGACGGAGCAGGGATGCAGACTGCTCGGCCGCGGCAGCATGCTGCAGCATTACGCACCGCCTCCCGTCTGGGTCTTGGCGTTGTAAGTGAAGACACAGTTCTTACCGGCCCGCTTGGCGCCATAGAGGGCTTGGTCACTCGAGTCAAGGAGAGCATCGAAGTTCGGGAAATCGGCCAGCTCGGTACCGGAAATCCCGACGCTGATGGTAACCGTGGCGGAGCAGTTGTCCATCACGAAAGCCTCGGAGACCATCGACAGCCGGAGACGCTCGGCCAGGACCTGCCCCGTAAGAACGTCGGTATTGGAAGCCAGCAAGACAAGCTCTTCGCCTCCGAAGCGGGCCAGAATGTCAGACTTGCGGGTGTTCTTCCGCAGGCGGCGCGAGGTGTCCTTGAGCACAAAATCGCCGAACAGGTGGCCGTGATGATCGTTAACGGATTTGAAGTTGTCAATGTCCATCAGGATGACGACCAAGGGAAGACGGTAGCGCTTGGCTTCCTCCCAGAAGTGCTGCGAGACCTGAAAGAAGTAATGGCGGTTGTAGAGCTCGGTGATCTGATCGGTGATGGCGAGCTGCTCCAGGCGGGTGTTGGCTTCGGAGAGCTCCTTTTGCTTTTTCTCGAGTTCGAGATTGAGCTGAATCGTTTCAAACAGGGCGTTCAGGTCACCAGCACGGTCGCGGCCGATGCCCGCTACCAAGGGTTCCTGGGAGCCGCCAGCGGGAAAAAAGGAATACTGCAACGATATGGTGCGGGGTTCGGGCGTCACGTGGTTCAACTCAATCTGCTGGTTTCCCTGCAGCAACTGGTCCTGATGGTCCCGCAGTCGGGCGGCGGAGGCCGGATCCAAATAGGAGAGAAAGTCAGTCCCTCCCGGTGGCTGGTGGGGAGAGAATCGCCTCCGGAAGGCAGGATTCACATAGACCAATGACCAGTTTCGGTCGAACAAGACCGCTGCGTCGGGACAATTCTCCAGGATTAGGAATCCCGCGCTTTCCAAAGTTGCGCTTGGTTTGACTTCTTCACCCATGGGCATCCGGGGAGAAAACCATGCTCATTCTAGGGCGAATAGCATGGCAACACAACGAGCAATCCGGGGTGAACCTTGCAAGAACGAGGGACGGACGCACTAGCACTCCGGCAGAGATATGCGACAAGCCCGCAGGCCGGGTTGCAATCGGCTGCGACGAAGGCTAGAGTACCCAGGAAGGATCCTCCCGCGGTCGGGTCCGCGGATCGGCAGGGCACTGCTGTAGAGACCAACCCGGCGTCGGATGCGAGTCAAGGCATGATTCCACTGCGCGACAACAATCCCCGGTACAGTTTCCCCTGGATCACGGTAGGGCTGATTGTGGCCAATTGCTTGATTTTCTTCCGGGAGGCGGTTGCGAACGAAGCGGAGCTGCAGGCCCTGTTTGCAAGCTACGCCTTAATCCCGGCGCGGACCTCGGGGTTCTTCTCCGGCGAGCCGGTGGCTCCTTCCACTGCGTTCTTTCCGTTCTTCACCTCGATGTTCCTGCACGGGGGCTGGATGCACCTGATTGGCAATATGTGGTTCCTGTGGATCTTCGGGGACAACGTGGAGGATCGGTTGGGGCATCTGGGCTACGTGGTGCTGTACCTGGCGAGCGGACTGGCGGGAGCGATAGGGCATGTTCTGTTCAGCCCCAATTCGGCCATTCCCACGGTCGGCGCGAGCGGTGCGATTTCGGGCGTGATGGGGGCGTACCTGATTACGTTTCCGGGAGCACGCATCCTGACGCTGGTGCCCATCGTTTTCTTCCTGACGACGGTGGAGATTCCGGCCTTCCTCATTCTGATCTATTGGCTCTTCATACAGTTCCTGAGCGGCGCGGCGTCGCTCGGGACGGACTCGGGCGGCGTGGCATGGTTTGCCCACGTCGGGGGTTTCGTGGCAGGCATTCCACTGATGATGATGCTGCGGCGGCGTAGAAGACGGGAGTGGCGATAGGGAATAGGGAGTGGGAGCTCAACCGGAATCAACTCTTCCCGAAGTGATCCTGTATACGAGGGCGGGGTGTCACCTGTGCGAGGAAGCCAAGGAGGAAATCCGGCGCGTGCGGGCCGAAATCCCGTTCGCCTTCCGGTCGATAGACATCGACCGCGATCCTGAACTGGTTTCCCTCTACAACGAGGAAGTGCCCGTTATATTGGTTAACGGTGAAAAAGCATTCTGGTATCAGGTGGATGCGGAGGAGCTCCGGAAACGGCTGCAAAGTTGGAGTGGGGAATAGAGAAGTAGGTCGCCCCTTGCTGCTTTCCCTGGGCTGAGCAGTACGGTACTCTGCACTTCCCAATTCCTACTCGCCGCTGCCAGCCCCTTCGTCGACTCCCAGGGCTTTTTCCTCGGTTCGCTGTTTCCAGTGTCGCCAGACGTAGGCTGCCAGACCCGCCAGCAGAATGATGCCGATGACATGGTCAAACTCCTGGAGATAGACTTCCAGGGTTTCCCAATGCTCTCCCAGGACGTAGCCGCCGTAGGTCAGGGCGAACGAGAAAGGCCAGGAGCCGAGGAAGGTATAAAGATTGAACTTCCAGAAATTCATGCGGGCCACGCCAGCGGGGATGGCGATCAGAGAGCGGACCATGGGGGCCATGCGGCAGAAGAAAACGGCCCAATGGCCATAGCGCTCGAACCACTCGTCGGCGCGCTCGATGTCGCGGCGGGAAACGAGAACGTATTTTCCGTAACGCACCAGGATGGGCCGAGCGCCCTTGGCGCTGAGGTAGTAAACGAAGCTCGATCCGATATTGCAGCCGAGCGTGGCGACCGTCGTTACCAGCCACAGGTTGAATTCCCCGGTCCAGACCAGATAGCCCGCGTAGGCGAGGATGACTTCCGACGGCAGGAGCATGAAGACGTTTTCAAGCGTCATCAGGAAGAGCACCCCGAAGTAACCCATCGCGGAGAGCACCGTGATGATGAAGTCGCTAAGAAGGGCGAGGAAGTCGGCAATCATGGTTGGCCTTCGTGTACTTTACTACAAATCGGGGCGGGGACACACGGGAGCGGGTTCGGGAGTCGCGATGGAAGCCTTTGCCAATTGGCGGGGTTGGGGAACCGTAGTATGATTGCGCCACAGGAGGGGAAGTTATGAAAATGCGAACCATGTTGAGTGTCCTCGTAGTGGGAACGGCGATATTGTGCGGGCGGACAGCCCAGAGCACGGAAGTAAGCGGTGTGGTGAAGAAACAGTCGGGCGAGCCGGTGGTGGGCGCGCTGGTGAAGGTCAAGAACGTGGACCGCGGGGTTGCGGCGACGGTGATCAGCCGTGAGGGAGGCCGCTACCAGGCTATCAATCTGCTGCCTGGCAAACACACGATCCAAGGCGTGGGAGCAGGCCTGCAAAGCCAGATCGCTGAGATCACCGTGGAGGCGAGCCGGCCGGTGACGTACGACGTGGCGCTGACGGCACCGTGGGACATCAGCAAGCACGCGTCCATGGCCGATTACGCGACAGTGATGCCGGAGGGGGAGGGCAAGACCGTCATTGTCTCCCTGTGCACGGATTGTCACAACGGCGGATTGCAGGAGATCCTCTACTCCCGGAAGACACGGGAGGGCTGGGCCGCCACGATTGAGTTGATGCGGAACAACCCCTACGGCAGCGTCCGGTCGCTCGATATCCCGGAGGAGAAAATCCCGGTCGTGCTCGATTATTTGGCGGACAACTACGGTCCCAACGAGCCGGCGCTCGATCCGGCGAAGGTGCCCGCGCGGCTGACCGCCGGGGAGGCAGCGAAGAGTGTCATCATGGAGTTCGACCTGCCCGAGGGGGCTGGCGCGCATGACGTTGCGGTGGACTCGCAGGGAATCGGTTGGGTATCGGAAGGCGGGCATGGCGTGATTGGGCGTCTCGATCCGACAACGTTCGAGTATCGCCGCATCACGATCCCTGGGGACAATGCCCGGGCCACGGCGATTGAAGTCGATCTGCAGGACCGCGTGTGGTTCAGCGACTCCAGCCAGAACCGGCTGATGCAATACGATCCGAGGACGGAGCAGTTCACCAGTTATACGCTGACAGCCCCCGGGAGCCGGCGCGCCAATCTGAACACGATCCGGTTCCACCCGGACGGGACCGTGTGGGCCACGGGGATCTCATCGAACCAGATCTTCCATGTGGACCCGAACTCGAAAGAAGTGACCGCGCACGACGTGCCGTCGGCTGTCAACGGGGTCAATGCGACGCCGTACGGCATGGCGATCGACGCCGACCAGTACGTTTGGTTCACTGAGAGACGCACCGACAAGGTCGCCAAGATCGACCCGAAGACGGGCGAGATCGTGGAGATCGACATTCCGACAAGAGGGGCGGTGCTGCGGAGGATGCAATCGGACCGGGACGGCAACCTCTGGTTCGGACAGTTCGGGGGCATCGGCAAGCTGGCCATGATTGACTATAAGACCGGGAAGATCACCGAGTACCCGACCCCGACAAAGCACTCCGGAGCGTATTCAGTGGACGTGGACCGCACGCGCAATTACATCTGGGTGAACGAAATGATGGCGGACCAGATCGCGCGCTTCGACCCGCGCACCAAGACGTTCGTCGAGTATCCGATCCCGACTCGGAACTCCTCGGTGCGCCGCATCGAGGTGGATCCCAGCCGCCCAAATCGGGTTTGGTTCACCGGGCTGCACGTGGATACGGTGGGTTTTCTAGACGTGATGGAATAACGGTGTCTTTCTAGGATTGGCAGTAGCTTCAGGGAATCTCCTGACGGGAGGATTGCAAGCTGAAGAGACGACCGGCAAGAGAGGAGAACTCAATGAAGACAGGAAGATCGTTATTGGGCAAGGTAGCGATAGGGTTCATAGCAGCCGTGGCTGTGCTGCTTGTAGGAACCAGTTCCGGGCAACTGCCCGGCGGGGTGGACAGTGACGACCTGGGCGGAGTGGTGACCAGCTCGCAAGGCCCCGAAGCGGGAGTGTGGGTGATCGCGCAAACGAATGACCTTCCCACCCCGTTTGCCAAGATGGTGGTCACGGACGATCAGGGAAGGTACCTGCTGCCGGACCTGCCGGCAGCGAATTACAACGTGTGGGTGCGCGGATACGGACTGATGGATTCGCCGAAGGTGCGCACGACCCCGGGCAAGGAGCTCGACCTGACGGCGGTGGTGGCGCCGAACGCGCACGCAGCGGCGGAATACTACCCGGCCAACTACTGGTACTCCATGCTGAAGATCCCAGCGGAGAGCGAGTTTCCCGGCACCGGGCGCAACGGTATTTCGCCGGACATCGAGAATCAAGCCCAGTGGATGCGGTATGTGCGGACGGACGGCTGCGTAACCTGCCATCAGTTGGGCAACAAGGCAACCCGAGAGGTCCCCGAGAACCTCGGAGCGTTTGATTCCGGCGCCGAAGCTTGGGTGCGGCGAATTCAGTCGGGCCAAGCGGGGCCGAATATGATCCGGAACTTCACTCGCATGGGCCAGCGGCGTGCAGCGGAGATGTACGGAGACTGGACCGACCGCATTCGGGCGGGCGAGTTGCCGAAGGAGACACCGCCGCGCCCGCAAGGCGTAGAGCGCAATGTGGTCGTCACCGTCTGGGACTGGGCCGACTCCAAGGTGTATCTTCATGACGAGATAGCGAGCGACCGGCGGAACCCGACCGTCAACGCTAATGGTCCGATCTATGGAGCATTGGAAGCGGGTGCAGATTATCTGCCGGTTTTGGACCCGGTGAAGCACGAGGCGACGCGAGTGCCGCTCTCCGTCCGCGACCCGAGCACTCCCACGAGCAAGGATGGCCCGATCCCGGCTGCTTCGTCCTTCTGGGGGGATGAGGCAATCTGGGACAGCCAGGCCAACGTGCATAACCCCATGTTCGATCACCTGGGGCGGGTATGGGTGACAGCGCGCATCCGGCCGGCGGAGACTCCGGCGTGGTGCCGCGAAGGTTCGGACCATCCCTCGGCGATGCTGTTCCCGATGCATGAGAACGGACGCCAAGCTGGTGTGTACGATCCGAGGACAAAGGAGTACACGACGATTGACACCTGTTTTTCAACGCACCACCTGCAGTTCGCCCCGGACGAGAATCACACGCTATGGTTCAGCGCCGGCGGTCCCGGCAGCGGCGTGGTGGGCTGGCTGAATACGAAGATGTTCGATGAAACCGGCGACGAGCAAAAATCGCAGGGGTGGACCGCGATCATTCTGGACACCAATGGCAACGGTCGACGGGATGAGTACGTGGAACCCGACGAGCCAGTTGATCCGACCAAGGACAAACGGGTCGTGGCGGCATTCTACGGAATCGCGCCGAACCCGGCGGACGGTTCGGTCTGGGGATCCGTGCTGGGGTTTCCGGGATCGATCGTTCGGCTGGATCCGGGATCGAATCCTCCGGCGACCGCGTTGTCGGAAGTCTACGAAATCCCGTGGGACAACCAGAGAGCCCCCGTGCAGGGCTATGCGCCACGAGGGATGGACATTGACAGCAACGGCGTGGTCTGGACCGTGCTCTCGAGCGGACATTTCGCGAGCTTTGACCGGCGGAAATGCATGGGGCCGCTGAACGGTCCGACGGCCACCGGGCAGCATTGTCCGGAAGGCTGGACACTGCACGAGTTTCCGGGACCGAAGTTCGAGGGGGTCGCGGGGGCCGGCACCGCTGAGGCGAGCTACTACACCTGGGTGGACCAGCACAATACTTTCGGGCTGGGCGAGAATGTGCCGATCGCTAACGGTAGCAACTCCGATTCCCTGCTGGCGTTCAAAGATGGGGAGTGGCTGATCCTCCGCGTGCCCTATCCGATGGGGTTCTACTCGAAGGGCCTCGACGGACGGATTGACGACCCGCAGGCGGGGTGGAAAGGCAGAGGGCTATGGGCGACTTACGGAACCCGGGCGCCGTTTCATGCCGAGGGCGGCAAAGGAGCGCCCAGCCGGGTTGTGAAGTTCCAGCTGCGACCCAATCCGTTGGCACGGTAAAGTTGGAATATCCTGGAGTGACTATTCGCCCACGGTACAGATGCCGTGGGCGATTTTTTTATCCAAACCGTGTTCGAATAAGTAAAATGTAGGTAACTTGAAGCGGAGGGGTTTCCGAATGGCAAAACCTTTTCTGTTTTCGCCGACTACGTTCCTTGCGACATTTGCCGCATTCGCAATGTGGGCAATCCCACTTGATACGCGCGCTCAGAGCCAGCCGCTGCCGACGGCGACTGATGTTTTCGAACCAGGGCCCGCTCCGCGTCGTGATCTTTCGGGGACCTGGACGCCGGCCGATAGGCCGGGAGGCGCCATCCAGGCGAAAGGTGTGCAGGCGATGCCGAATGACGGGAGGCCGGAACATGCGTTGCCATACACACCCTACGGGTTGGAACTGTACCGGAGCCATAAGCCCCTGGAGGGCCCCGACGCCGTTCTGCCGGCGTTGGGGAATGATCCGAGGAACAAGTGCGAGCCGCTGGGATTCCCGCGCATGAATCACTACAACGTCCGGATGACGCAGATCTTTCAGAGCCCCTATAAGATCGCGATCCTGTACGAATATGACAAGAGGTGGCGGGACATCTGGATCGACGGGCGAGAGGTGCCCAAGATCGCGGAGGGAGGCGTGCTGGCGGGCGGAACGTTCAAAGAGTCGCGGTTCTATGGGTACTCGGTGGGCAAGTGGACGGACGATTACACGCTGGAGGTCAAGACTGTAGGGATGATGCCGGAAGACCGAGTCTGGCTCGATTCGACCGGGCGCCCAATCAGCGACGCTGTCACCGTTACGGAAGTCTTCCGCCGTGTGGACAGCGACCACATGGAATGGACGGAAACGATTGACGACCCGAAGGTTTACACAAGGCCCTGGATGACCATGAAGATCCTGTTCAAATTGGCAGACCCCTATACGGATGTTCTGGAGATGTACTGCTCGCCGGTAGAGATGCAGGAGTATATCGAGGCGTTCGGAAATGCCGCCAGCGGCGTTGCGAACGACAACCAGTAAGCGGCAGGATTCAGCGAATCTGGACGCAAGACGGAGGTCACCGATGAAGAGAAAGACCGTAATCCAGCTGCTCCTGTCTCTCGGTGTGTGGGCTGTCGCTTTTCCGATGTTCGCGCACCACAGCACGGCGGCCTTTGACACATCGAAAACTCTCACGATTGAGGGAACGGTCACGCAGTGGTTCTGGGCCAATCCGCATTGTCTGCTGAAGCTCGATGTGCGGACCGGCAATAGTGAGGTGGTCCATTGGGTGGGGGAGACCGGGGCTCCGGCCAACATGGTGGACGCCGGGTGGAGGAAAAACTCCCTGAACTCTGGGGATCAGGTTACGGTCACGGTGCGACCTGCCAAGAACGGGAACCCGGTGGGACGCATCGTGCGCGTCGAGTTCGCAGACGGCAGGACGCTGGAAGTCGGCGCGAATGAGGACTTGGCAAACGAATATCACTTGTCGGGCGCGCCGGCCCAATAGTGCACGACCTCTTTGCTATCCGAAGCTAATTCCATTCGCTGCGGTAATAACCTTCGAACAGATTAGTGGCCCCGGTAACCGGGTCGGCAGGGTCCATTCCGATCTGCGAGGCCAACTCGGGCATCAGGTGAATCACCTTGCCGCCGACGGTCGTCATCAATACGCGGACGTTCGGAATGTCGTCCCAGAAATGGTCAGGAAGCCGCGATCGAGACAATGAAGTCGGCGTTCGGTGGTCCAATCCCGAATCCTGCAGCCCACATTCTTCAGCATTCCTCAGCAAATTAACTGGCTGAAATACTCGCGGAGTCTCGCCTGAAGCCAGTTGATGTAGAGGCGGTTGGTCTTCCGCACGTGGATAGCCTCGATGCAGAGCAGGCGTACAGCTTGAGCGTGAAGGTGCCAGTCCCTGTTAGAACAAGAAATCGGGCCGACGAGATATGTCGGCATTTCACCCAGAAACAACTCGCTGCGTGCCAGCGTCCAGATGTCGCAGGCAGTCTCGCCACTCGGCACAAGACCCAGACCGGGTTTCTGGAGAAGGTGTGTCAGCTCATGACCGATCGTAAAATATGTCACTCCGACGCGCCGCCGCGTATTCAGACGGATTGTGAACTTGTCGCCTTCCGCGGCGCCGTGCAATCCAGGAGCGCGGATAGCACCCACGGTAATCGTGTGGCCGGTCAACTCCGGGAATTCGGCCAGAGCGCGATCGATTCTGCTGCACAATTCCGGCGTGATCCGTTTTTTCATCGGAGACGTCAACTGGATCCGCATTGCATTCCTCATCTGGTGCCAGCCTACAGCACTTTTTCTCTCGGGACCAAATCAGGGGCGAGAAACAGAAATTCCGGTCCCGCCTGCCGGAGTTTGACCTGGCCGGGATCCCGGGCTAGGATTGTCGGAAATGGATGGGAGGGAGAAAGATGGTGCACGGTTCCCACCGCGCCGCTGGAAGCGTTGCGAAAGCCAGAGGCTCAGCACCCGCTCTCTTGATGTAAGATGTGATGACCTGAACGTGGGCACGTAGCTCAATTGGCAGAGCAGGGGACTCTTAATCCTCAGGTTGCAGGTTCGATTCCTGCCGTGCTCACCATGAAGTTGTTATTCATCATCCAAGTTTTATGGTCAACATCGAAAGCAGGTTCGGTCCGGTGCAACACCGAACCTGGCACTATGAAGGCGTTCTTGCTTCCAACGCCGATTCGGTTGGCCAGCTGCAGCGTCCCTGCCATGACCTTCGGATCGACGTTGTCCGTTAGCATCTCGAGCACTTCCGGCTTCGCGTTCTCGATCTCGGCGCGAAGCTCGGCCATCTCCCCTTTGTTGCGAGTGGTTCGAGGTTCGCTTTTGTAACCAGCTCGCCCACGGTGGCGGCTTCGGACCTGGGCATCGCTAACCCCAGCGTCCTTTAGGCAGCTTCGGGGGAGTTTCGGGTGAAGGAGGAGCGCTTGCATCTCCACCTTCTTCTCCTGTTACCTCTTTGGATCCAGGCACAAAACTTGCATTCCGACTTGCCCTTTGCTTTCAAGCAATTGTAGAATATGGCCTGTTTGCTTTGGCCGCCAAGGGAAGACTGAGTCGGGAGCGAGGGAACTAACTCCTAATTCCTCGATTCGGTGAGAGTCTTCTTCTCCAAGCGGAGCCCGTTGGGCGATTTGGTAATCGAGAGAACAGGTTCATTCGCCGCCCGAAGATTGGCCCGAAAGGAGGCTTGTTTACAATGCGTTCACAATTGCTATTGCTCGCGGCAGCTGCTTTCCTGACAGCCTCGCTTGCCCTGGGGCAGGCAAGCCCGCGGGTGACCGGCGTCGAGCCGGCGGCTGGAAGAGTGGATACCAACGTGACGGTAACGGGTGAGAATTTGGGGAGCGACACAGTGGTGGGCGTTTTCCTTTCCGATGACATGTCCGATTACCCGGCAACGGTTGTTGAGCAGGCCACAGACCGGATCGTTGTGACGGTGCCCCAGGTCATGCCCGGCGGCTACAACATTTCGATTCATGTCGGGAACAACATCTTTATCCAGCCGATCCTATTCACTGTGGAGCAGTGATCCCCGGCGATGGCGCGCTGAGGTACGAATGCCTGGATCCGGGCTTCATTCAAGAGAACTGCATCTCTTCTGCTTCTTGTTCCGGATTGGTTTGCTTCCTTCATAGTCCTCTCCTTCATTATTCTCAGTTTTCAATTCCCAGTTCAACAATGCGAATGGGGCTGTCGCTTCCACTCGCTTTTGACAAGGCTTTTTCCCTTGACTCATAATGCGAACCGGAGGCGTGTGAAGGGATGCCAAGACAGAGTAATGAGGTAACGAAGTCCGTTTCCGGTATCGGCGCCCAACAACCCCCAGAATTCCATTCTCCCAGCTCGTTTACCACCATCAGCGGAGTTCCGATCCGGGAGCTCTACACCGGCGCTGACCTGCTGGATCTGGACTATGGGAGGGACCTGGGTGATCCCGGGGAGTTTCCCTATGTGCGAGGCATTCACCGCGACATGTACCGCGGCAAGCTCTGGACGATGCGGCAGTTCAGCGGCTTTGCCACCCCGGAGGAGACCAACCGACGCTATCGCTATTTGCTCTCCCAGGGACAAACCGGACTCTCGGTCGCCTTCGATCTTCCGACGCTGATGGGCTACGACGCGGATGACCCGCTGGCTGAAGGGGAGGTCGGCAAGTGTGGTGTCTCCGTCTGCTCGCTTGAGGACATGGAAGTCCTCTTCGCGGGGATCCCTCTGGAGTCGGTCACCGCCTCGATGACCATCAACTCCCCGGCGGCCATCCTGTGGGCGATGTACCTGGTTGTGGCGGAACGGCAGGGCGCGGACTGGCGCAAGATTTCCGGGACGATCCAGAATGACATCTTGAAGGAATACATCGCGCAGAAGGAATTCATCTTTCCGCCCGTGCCCTCCATGCGTCTCGTGACCGATACGATCGAGTTCGCCACGAGGGAGGTTCCGCGTTTTCACCCCATCTCGATCAGCGGGTATCACATCCGCGAGGCCGGCTCGACTGCTGTGCAAGAACTCGCCTTCACCCTGCGCGACGGCATCGAATACGTCGAACACGCCGTCCGCCGCGGGCTGGGCGTGGACGAATTTGCTCCGCGCCTCTCGTTTTTCTTCAACGCCCACAGCGACTTTTTCGAGGAGATCGCCAAGTACCGGGCAGCGCGCAAGGTCTGGGCTCAGGTCATGCGCCAACGTTTCGGCGCCAAGGACCGGCGCTCGCTGATGTGCCGCTTCCACACGCAGACCGCCGGGTGCTCGCTCACCGGGCAGCAGCCCTATAACAACGTGGTCCGCACGGCGCTGCAAGGCTTGGCCGCCGTCCTCGGCGGAACGCAGTCGCTGCACACCAACGCCCTCGATGAAGCCCTCGCTCTTCCGACCGAGGCCGCCGCGTTGCTGGCTCTGCGCACCCAGCAGGTTCTGGCGCACGAAAGCGGCGTCACACAGACGGTCGATCCGCTCGGCGGATCGTACTTTCTGGAGCGCCTCACGCTCGACATGGAACAGGCCTGCTACGATTACTTCCAGCGGATTGACGAGATGGGAGGCATGGTTGCGGCCATTGAGCACGGCTTTCCGCAGCGCGAGATCGCGCAAGCCTCCTACGATTACCAGCGTGCGGTCGAATCGCGTGAAAGGGTCGTGGTCGGTGTTAATTCCTACGCCGCTGAGCAGTCGCTCCCGGCAATTCTTTCGATCGACACGGCGGCCCTCGACTGGCAGGTGGAGAAGCTCCGGAAGCTCCGCACCCGCCGCGACGCCGTGCGTGCGGACTCCGCCCTGGATGCGCTGGAGCGGTCCGTCCGGGCTCGCGAGAACTTAATGCCCCTGATCCTGGACTGCGTCCGCGCGTATTGCACACTCGGAGAAATCTCGAACCGCCTGCGCGGCGTCTTCGGTGTATACGTCGAATCCAGTATTCTGTAGCCCCGAGGCCTGTCCGTTGAGCAACCGGTCCCTTGCCGACCATATTCACAAACCACTGCGTTTCCGGCTTTTCGGGCTATAATTGGCTCACTGCGATGCCTCTGGCATCGCGGGGGGCGACTGACGCAGACTAGACAGAAAGTGAGGGAACCAACTATGAGGATTGGCGGAAAGACTCCATGGCCCCGCACGGTCGGCGGAAATCCCGGCGCGGGCCTGGCTCGGCGGGAATTCTTGTATCGGGCGGGAATCGGCGGCGCCTTATTGACCGTTTCGGGGAGCGCTCTGTTCAACGTCCCCGGAGCCTTCGCACAAGAACTGGTTCAAACGGCGGCGCAGGGCGAGGGGCCGTTTTATCCGGACAATCTGCCGCTCGACACGGACAACGACCTGTTCGTCATCAACGATGCCATTACGCCCGCAGTCGGAGAGGTCACCTGGCTGAGCGGACGCGTGCTCGACCGGCGGGGGGACCCGGTGCGCGGCGCGCTGGTTGAAATCTGGCAAGTGGATGGCAACGGCGTCTATCTCCACAGCGGGAGCGACAACGGGCAGAAGCGTGACCGCAATTTCCAGGGCTTTGGACGCTTCATAACCGGCACTAGCGGCGAGTACCTGTTTCGCACCGTCAAACCCGTCCCGTACGCGACCCGCACTTCGCATATTCATTTCCAGGTGGAGATCCCGAAGCAGCACAAGTTCGTCACACAGATGTATATCGAAGGCGAACCGCTCAATGCCAAGGACCGTCTCTACAATGCGGTCGAGGATCCGAAGGCGCGCGCGTCCATCACCGTGCCGTTTCGGCCGCTTCCGAACACGCGCATCGGCGAGTTGGCGGCCAGGTTCGACATCGTGCTCGGCTACACGCCGGAGGACCCCCGGGGCTAGGGACGCGGGCCGCGAATGAAGCAGCGCACTGCGGCCTCAACCGCAAATTTCTAATCACTGGAGGATTTTCTGTGTCGAGAACCCATTTTCTGATCGCTCTGTTTGCTCTTGCTGTCATCCTGTCGCCTGGCTTTGCCCGCGCGCAGGCGCTGCCGCGCGTTTACGTGGAAGGGCGCTTCGGAACCCTCCATATCCCCGCCGGCGGGTTTCTGGATGTCGGGGAAGGAAACCATTTCAACTTCGGAGGCCTCTTTGCGTATCGCCCCTCTGTGGAACAGGACTACTTCTGGAACCGCTTCACGGGGCGTCTCTCGCTCGATGGGACTGGAATTGGCGGGGAAGATATCTCGTCCGGATTTCGGACTCGCGAGCGGTTCTATCTCTTGAACTTTGCGGTCGGGCTTGACCTAGTGCAGGCGGAGCGTGGCGCGTTCACGATCCACGGCGGCAACGCGATTTCGCGCAACAGCTTGGTCCTGCAGGGCTTTTCGCAGTTCGGCGGCTCGCTCGGGACGGGTGGCTTCGTGGATGCTTGCAGCAGTTTCCAGCAAGACGTTTGTGCCAGCAATTGGGGCCTGCTCGGGAACTACGGCATCGCCGCCCGTTTTGCGCCCGTCGAAAGCTGGACTTCCTTCTTTGTCGGCGCCGACTATACCCGCTACGCCGGCAGGAAGAACCAGTTCGTGGTCACTACGGGCCTTGCGTTTTAGATCTTGAAAAATGACCCAAGCCATAGAGACCGAACGCCTGCCGCTAACTTCGCTCACTCCGGATGAGGATCTCTTCCGCTCCTCCGTCCGCCAGTACGCCCGTGAGCGCATCACCCCGCTAGTGCGCGAGATGGACGAAAAAGGCGAGTTCTCGCTCGACCTGATCCGCGACTTCTTCCAGATGGGTTGGATGGGGATCGAGATTCCCGAGTCGCTGGGCGGCTCCGAAGGGACGTTCTTTCACTCGATTCTGGCGATAGAGGAGCTTTCGGCTGTGGACCCCTCCGCCGCGGTGGTGGTGGACGTCCAGAACACTTTAGTGATCAACCTGCTGATGCGTTGGGCCTCGGACGACCAGAAAAAGCGCTACCTGCCGCGCTTGGCTCGCGACACCGTCGGGACCTACGCGCTGTCGGAAGCCGGCTCCGGCAGCGACGCTTTCGCCATGGCAACGGTGGCCGAAGATCGTGGCGACCACTTCCTGCTGCGCGGCCGCAAGCTCTGGATCACCAACGCCAAGGAAGCTGGCCTGTTTCTCATTTTCGCCAACGCCAATCCCGAAGCCGGCTATCGCGGCATCACCACGTTCCTGGTCGAGCGCGATTTTCCCGGCTTTGCGGTGGGGCGCAAGGAGGACAAGCTCGGCATCCGCGCTTCGAGCACCTGCGAGCTGCTGCTCGACGACTGCCGCGTCCCGCGCGGGAACGTCATCGGTGAGGTTGGCCAGGGTTATAAGATCGCCATCGAAACCCTGAACGAAGGCCGCATCGCTATCGGTGCGCAGATGACTGGTCTTGCCCAGGGAGCGCTCGACCACGCCGTCCGCTACGCCAAGGAGCGTAAACAATTCGGCAAACCCATTGCCGAGTTCCAGGCCATCCAGTTCCAGATTGCCGGGATGGCGACGGAGATCGAGGCCGCGCGCCTCATGGTCTACAACGCCGCGCGTTTGAAGGAATGCGGCCGCCCCTTCGCCAAAGAGGCCGCCATGGCCAAGTACTACGCCTCGCAGGTCGCCGAGCGTACCGCCTCGTTGGCCATCGAAATCTTCGGCGGAGTCGGCTTCACCAAGGACTATCCCGTCGAAAAGCTCTACCGTGATGCCAAGATCGGCAAGATTTACGAAGGCACGTCCAACATCCAGCTTCAGACGATCTCCAAAGCCATCCTCAACCCGCGCTGAGATGTGCTGTTTCGCGGTTCAGTTTCCCCGCCTGATTCAAAAGGTTTCCGTTTGGAGGTCCACACTTCCCGAGCCTTCGTCCTCGACCCGGCGCCGTGTTGGTCGGGAGGTATGGATTGGGAGATCCATTCGCTTTCTGTAGTCAAAAAGGGGAAACGAGGGTATCATGATTTGAGGAGAGTTCCATGAGGGCTGTTCTGTGGGGACGGCATGTTTTCTGCCTGAGTCTCTTACTCCTTTTTGTGCGCGTCGGATCCGCCGTTTTGCCGAATAGTTTCAACGGCTGGCAGACGAGTAGCTTTCGTCCGATCCCTGCCAGTCTGCTCGGTCAGTTTGCCGGGGACGACACCTTGTTGCTTCATGAATACGGATTTACCTCCGGTGAGCGCCGCGAATACACACGCAATGGTTCGTTGCTCTCAGTTACCCTGTGGCAGATGCGGGATGCTACCGGAAGCTATGGTGTCTATACGTTTTTCCGGGAACCGGGCATGGAGGAGCAGGAAGGGGAAGGCTCCATGGTCGTGGGGCAGGGCCGCTGGCTGGCCCGCCGCGGGGTGTACGTGATCGACGCCCGGGGCGAGAGTCTCAGCCGCGACGAGGCTCCTATGCTGCTGACCGAAATACCGGCCGGTCGTCGTGGGCGGGAAGTTCTTCCCCAATTACCCGACTATCTCCCGGAGGAGGACCAGATCCCTAACAGTACGAGGTTCCTGGTGGGCCCGGTTGCGTTCGAGCGGATGGCGACCCGCCTTTCTCCTTCGGCGATCGGTTTTAATCTAGGCGCTGAAGCTGCCATCGCTCAATACAGCGCGGAGGGCAGCCATTCGCGTTTCCTGCTCGTCAGCTATGCCACCCCCCAACTCGCTGCCAGACAACTCCAGAGCTTTGAAGAGACTTCCCCAAAGTCCGACCCGGAAGATCAAAGTCCTGTTTACATTCGCCGCGAAGGGTCCCTACTGGCTTTTGCCCTGGATGCTCCGCAGCAGGAGGTTGCCGAGAACCTGTTCGACGGCATTCGCTATGAGAGCGTCATCACATGGAACGAGCGTGCCCCGACGCTAAGGGACAACGTTGGAGATCTTCTGCTGGCCGCCCTCTTATTGACCGGGTTTTGCTTGCTTATTACCTTGGTTGCCGGGATTTCCTTCGGTGGACTCCGCTATTTGGCCAAGAAATTCCTGCCTTGGGCTGTGTTCGACCGTCCTTCCCAGATAGAGATCATACGCCTTAACATATCTGACAAATAACAAGTTTTTAAATCAATGAGATACACGAGGAGAGCGGTTATTGGCCAAAATTTTGGCTCCCGGAATACAAATCGTGACAGTATATGGCATAGCTGTAAGTTGTTGAAAAATAAAGACAACAAATTCAATCAGTTTGCTGAAATTTTCCTTGACAACGGACGCGGAGGGGGCATAAGATCATGTCAAAGTTTTGACGGTTGTGCATTCGTCGAAACTATTCTCCTTTTTCATTAGTGCCTACCGTTTCGGTAGGCCTTTTTTTGTTTCCACCCGAGCATCCGTCGGGGATTATGAAAATCTGTTCTGGGAAACGAGGTCATGAGTATTCGCGTTGGAATTAACGGATTTGGAAGAATCGGGCGCAATATCTATCGCGCCTCACTCGGCGATCCGGAAGTAGAGTTCGTAGCGGTAAACGATATTACCGATCCCAAGACGCTGGCTCATTTGCTCCAGTACGACTCCATTTTGGGGAACCTGAAGAGCTCGGTCGGCCACATCCAAGACTGCCTGCAGGTGGACGGAAAGAATCTTCGCGTATTCGCGGAGCGCGACCCGGAGAAGATTGCCTGGGATTCCGTCGGGGCGCAGGTGGTGGTGGAATCAACCGGCCTGTTCACCAATGCCGCCGATGCGCGAAAGCATCTGCGGGGAGGGGTCAAGAAGGTGATCATTTCGGCCCCTGCCACGGAAGAGGACGTGACCCTGGTGCTCGGAGTCAACGACGGCATGTATGATCCTGCGAAGCATCACATTCTTTCGAATGCATCCTGTACCACTAACTGCCTGGCGCCGGTCGCGAAGGTGGTGAATGACAATTTCACCATCCGCAGCGGTACCATGACGACGATCCACTCCTATACGAATGACCAGCAGCTTCTGGACCTGCCGCACAGGGACTTGCGCCGGGCGCGCGCGGCGGCCCTTTCGATGATTCCCACCTCCACGGGAGCTGCCAAGGCAATCTACCTGGCGATTCCGGAGCTCAGAGGCAAGCTCGACGGCTTTGCCATGCGGGTTCCCACCCCGAATGTTTCGGTCGTGGATCTGGTGGTTTTTGTGGAGAAAGCGACCTCTGTGGAAGCAGTGAATCGTGCACTCAAAGCTGCCGCGAACGGGCCGATGGAGGGAATCCTCGGGTACACAGAAGAGCAGTTGGTCTCCGCCGACTTCCGGGGCGATGAGCACTCATCCATCGTCGACGCACCGCTCACGCGGGTGATCTCGGGAAACTGCGTCAAGGTAATCTCCTGGTACGACAATGAGTGGGGTTACTCCTGCCGGGTGCGGGACTTGATCAAGTTTGTGGCTGCCAAAGGCTTGTAACGGAAGGAAGAGCCAGAGGCAGAAGTTCGAATCGAAGTGGTTTCCTCCTCCGCATCGGAATCCTTACCCTTGATTGCTGGACAAAGAGATGCCTAAGCTGTCGATCCACGACGTTGATCTTCATGGCAAACGTGTTTTCGTGCGGGTGGATTTCAATGTGCATCTTTCTGAGAGGGGGGGCATCACGAACGATACGCGGATTCGCCAAACGGTGCGGACGATTGAGTACGCGCTGGGGCAGGGCGCGCGCCTGATCCTGGCCAGCCATCTCGGCCGACCTAAGGGCAAGTTCAATCCGAAGATGAGCCTGGCGCCTGTGGCGGCTCATCTGGCGGGCCTCCTGAACCGGCCGGTTTCGTTCGTGGTGGACTGCGTTGGCCCCGCGGCGGAGCAGGCGGCTGCCGCACTCCAGAACGGCGAAGTCCTGTTGCTCGAGAACCTGCGCTTTCATCCCGAAGAGGAGGCCAACGATCCTGCGTTTGCCGAGCAACTGGCGAGGTTGGCGGATGTCTACGTCAACGATGCATTTGGAGCGGCTCACCGCGCTCATGCTTCGACCGTCGGCATGACTCGGTTCTTCTCTCAGGCGGCGGCAGGATTTCTGATGGCCAAGGAACTGGATTACCTCACGCGGGCCACTTCGAACCCGGTGCGCCCGTTCGTGACCGTGCTGGGAGGGGCCAAGGTCTCCGACAAGATTGCGGTGATCGAGAACCTGCTGCCGATTGTGGATGCGCTGTTGATCGGTGGCGCGATGGCCTATACCTTCCTGCGCGCCGTTGGACGACCCACCGGTAAATCGCTGGTGGAGGAAGGCAAGGTAGACATGGTAAACCGTGTCCTGCGCGCCGCCCAAGCGCCAGATCATCGATTACAGCTACCCATAGACCATCTGATCGCTGCGAAGATAGACTCATCTTCCCCGACGCAGGTGCTGGATGGGACCGGGATGGTGATCCCGGAAGACTACCTGGGAGTGGACATCGGCCCCGGGACCATCGATCTCTATTGCGCTGAGATTGCCCGAGCCAAAACGGTCCTCTGGAATGGTCCGATGGGCATCTTTGAGATCAAACCGTTTGCTCAGGGGACCATGGCGGTTGCCAAGGCACTGGCTTCCTTTGGGGGTACCAGCATCGTCGGAGGAGGGGATTCGATTGCAGCTCTCGCGGCCGCCAAGGTCGAAGGCAAGATCACCCACATTTGTACGGGTGGAGGAGCATCGCTCGAGTTCCTGGCGGGGAAAAAATTGCGAGGAGTCGAGGCGCTGACTGACAAATAAGCCGGGTTTCAAAGCTTAGGATTAAATCTTCCAGAACGACAAAATCCGGTTTGGAAGGTCATTTCCGGATTCACACCAAAGGCGCCGACGGACGACGGGAAGACTGTGTTCCAACGCCTGCGCGTAGCTTACCATTTCCTCGATGTTCTCCCGTAACTGGGCTCCGGCCATGGCTTCCTGTTTCTCTTCCGCGTCGAGGCCCCACGACTCTGGCGGGAGGAAATTCGCTTCCGGCCCGAAGTTGATTTCCATATGCCCGGAGTCTTCTTCTTCATCGCGCCCAAACTGGTCCCCAAGGCACGCGATGGACACTCTCTGCGGCCTTCGTTCCCAGCCGTCGGAGGGGTCCTCCGATCTTGGAAGCCAAAGGTCCCAACACAACTTTGCCTCGTACGCGCAATCGGCATGCAGGAACTCCTGAGCCAGTTGGAGCGCTTCCTCAGCGCTTCCGCCGTTCAGGAACGTATCCTCCACGGTGGCCGTCTGATTCCAATTCAAAGGATAGACTGCAAGGGCCCGGACGCCAGGGCTTTCAGACGAGGCCGGAAAACCCTCGATTGCCCGCCGCCAATAGGGAAGCATGGTGTGCTCCTGAAACGGTTGCAGCCAGAGGTTCAAGTACAGTATGTCGGGCATCCTTCGATTATTGGTCTGGAAATCCCGGAAAGCAATGGCGGCAGGCAGCCAATCCGCCCCAGTGGGCCATCTTGCGGGTTCACCAAGCCATTCCAATGGCCGCTAAAGTCGGGAAGGGTGGAATCTCTTGCGGACCAGCCGAAGGCACCCAGCAGGCAGACCTCGGGAGAGGCAAACCCCGGGATATGGGTCGAAGCTTCACACCGCATTTTGGCATGCCTCTTAAGCTGTCCTATACTGTCCTGAAAGCGTCGGGCAGGAAGCAAACGTGCCGCATCCAAATGGCATACAGTTGACCGGGTTGGAAGGAGAGCAGCGGGGCTTTGTAAACCCGCAATCTCACAAGGGACGCCCCGCGATCGATGATTTGTGGATTATGCAGGGATCGCTCTGCGATCTCAAATGCAAGCACTGCTACACGGCATCTTCCCCGACGAATGACACCCTGAAGCAGATTCGATTTGCGGAGCTGCGGCCACACCTTGACGACGCGCGCTCTTTTGGCGTGCGGAAGATCTACTTTACCGGAGGTGAGGTCTTCGTCAACGAAGATGTCCTCAGCGGGCGAGCCAAGACCAATGAAGAATTCCTGTCGACCCTCGAGTATGCTCTGGGCATTGCACCCACGGAAATTCTGACCAACGGTCGCCGCTACATCCGGAATCATTTCGATGCGTTGGCCCGCCTTCGCCGTGAGCACGGCGACCGCCTGAAGCTGCGGATCACGCTCGAGAGTTTCGTTCCCGAAGATCATGATGCCCTCCGAGGCCGGGGAACCTTCGCCCAGACGGTCGAGACCATCGTGCAGATCAGCTCGCTCGGTTTCGTCCCGATCGTCAATGCCGAACGGCCGTTTCTCGAAGCGTCATCCGAGGAAGAGATCCGCGCGGGCTTTTCTCGCTTATTTCGAGAGCGGGGCGTTCGGGTCGAGGTGAACCTGATTGAAAACATTCTGGAAATGGGGCATCAGCTGGTGCGGATCGAGCAGGCGGGCCGCCGGCCTTCTGAGGAGGTTTTCATTACGACAAACTGTTTTGGAATTCTCAACAAGCCGGCCGAGAGCCTGATGTGTCATTTCAGCCGGTGTATTCAGAAGCTTGCAGGTCGCCTTCGCTACTACCCCTGTCCGGTGATCTACGACGATGACCGCTTCGACCTGGGCGGGACTCTCGAAGAATCCTTGCGGCCGGTCTATCTCGGCCACAAGAACTGCTACGACTACTGCATGAAGGGCAAAGGCGCCACCTGCCGCACCCAGCCCCTCGCCTCATCCTCAGCCATGCACATGACCCGCTGACCATTGCTTCTTGCCTTTCTGTCGAATCTGGCTACAATGAGCCGGTGTCCAAAGTTCTTCCCAGGTTACGAGCCGATATAGACGTAATGCCGTCGCCGACACCCGAACAGCCGGGCCTGCTGGTGTGCGACCCGTTTCGCTACAGCCCGGCCATGCTCATTGTTCCTCCCGCGCTGGTCCCATCGCTGGCTTTATTCGACGGGGAAAAGACAGACCTGGATATGCGAGCCGATCTCTACCGCCGCACGGGCCAGTTGGTTGGCGGCGACGTCGTGGATAACTTCGTTCGATCTCTCCAGACGCAGGGTTTCCTCGAGACCGAAGAGTACTATCAGATGCGCAAGACCCGGCGCCGGGAGTTTCGCGACACTCCCCAGCGCGCGCCGAACCATGCCGGTGCTGCCTACCCCGACCAGCCGGAGACTTTGCGCGCTCAGTTCCGGGAATACATGGAATCCGCCGGAGAGTCCGGCTCTGGACCAGGCAATGCAATCGGCCTGGCAGCCCCGCATGTCAGTCCGTTTGGTGGGTGGAAGAGTTACGCCAAGGCCTACTGCCGCTTGGGTCCGTCGCTTGCCGATAAGACGTTCGTAGTACTGGGCACGTCGCATTACGGCTTTCCGGAGCGGTTCGGGCTCACACGCAAACCCTTTGTAACACCCCTCGGAACACTCGAAGTCGATACCGCCCTCGTCGATTGGCTGGAGACGCAGGCGGGCGAGGCTGTGCTGATGGAAGACTACTGCCATGCCATTGAGCATTCTATCGAGTTCCAGTGTGTATTTTTGCAACATGTCCTCGGTAGCTCCGTGCGGATTTTGCCGATTCTCTGCGGTCCGTTTTTTGAAAGCTTGGTCACGGGCCGCCTGCCGGAGTCGGACGCCGGGATCAAGCGGTTCCTCTCCGCGCTCGGGGAGCTGGCCGAACGTGAAGCGTCGCGCCTGTTCTGGATTTTGGGAATTGACCTGGCCCACATCGGAAAGCGCTACGGGGACCCGTCCGCCGTGCGCGCTGGCGAAGGCCGAATGGCTGTGGTCCGGAACCAGGACAAGGAGCGCCTTCAGCTCGCTTGCGCCGGAGACTGCGAGCGGTTCTTCGAACTGCTGCATCCGGAACAGGATCGCCTGCGGTGGTGCGGCTATTCGTCTTTGTATACTTTTCTGCGGGCGGTTCCGGAAGCTCGCGGCAGCCTGCTTCACTACGAGCAATGGAATATTGATGCCGAATCGGTGGTTAGCTTTGCCGCGCTCGAATTTGTCCGTGATGGTGCATCCAAGCTGTGAGCATCCCTCTTCCTGAAATGAGTCTCGCCGACCTCGGCGCCCTGATTCGCGCCAAGCAGGTCTCACCCGTTGAGGTGACTGAGCAGGCGCTCGCTCGCATCGAAGAGTTCAATCCACGGTGGAACGCTTTCCTGACGGTAACGGCGGATCGGGCGCGCCAGCAGGCCCGCGCCGCGGAGGCCGAGATCACGAAGGGAGAATACCGCGGCCCGCTGCATGGTGTGCCCGTCGGCCTGAAGGATTTGATCCATACGCGCGGCATCCGGACGACGTTCGGATCTAAGATCACGCGGGACTTCGTCCCCAATGCCGACGCCGAGGTCGTCCAGCGGCTGTTCGAATCCGGGGCGGTCCTGGTTGGCAAGACGGCACTCCACGAGTTTGCCTACGGGATCTCGAACAACAATCCGCACTTTGGTCCCACGCGCAACCCCTGGGACCCGGCGCGCGTCTCCGGAGGGTCAAGCGGCGGTTCGGCAGTCGCGGTTGCGGCGGGCTTGTGCTACGCGGCGCTGGGCACCGATACTGGCGGCTCCATCCGCATCCCTGCTTCATTCTGTGGCATTGCGGGGTTGAAGCCGACGCTCGGCCGCGTGAGTCTGCACAACATTCAGCCGCTCGGCTACACCCTCGACCACTGCGGCCCCATGGCGCGGACGGTCGTGGACGTGGGTCTCCTCTATCAGGTCATTTCGGGCTACGACCCGGAAGACGAGTTCTCCGTGGACCGCCTGGTCGGTGAGATCGCCCTGCGCAAGTCGCTCGCTGCGCTCCGAGTTGGTGTGCCCGACTCCTTTTTCTTCGAGGATGTGCACCCGGATGTCGAGCGTGCCGTCAGAAAGGCGGTCGAGGTGATCCAAGGGCTCGGTGCCGAGACGATCCCCGTAAGCATGCCGTTCATTCCGCAGATGGTCGAGGTCGCTCGGGATCTTTTGCTGATCGAGGCCTACGCGGTCCACGCCGGCCATTTCCGGGACCGTCCGGATGATTTAGGAGAAGACCTGAGGGCACTCTTCGAGAAGGGCAGGGAACGGACCACCGAGCAGTACGTTCAAACGCAGCGCCTCCGCCACAACCTCCGTCGCGAGATGGAGCGCGTGTTTGACGACGTAAACGTCGTCGTAACGCCTGCGACGCCGCTGACCGCGTTTCCAATTGGAGATACCCGGGTAACCTTGGGCGGAACGGAATACGATGCCCGCGCCGCCTCGACGCGCTTCCTGCGTTGCTTCGATGCCTCCGGCCATCCGGCCCTGGCCGTCCCGTGCGGCACGGACTCGCAGGGCCTACCCATCGGCCTTCAGATCGTCGGCCGCCTCTGGGACGAAGCCGCCGTTCTGCACGCCGGCTACGCCTACGAGCAGGCTACCGACTGGCACACGCATAGGCCGCCGGTGTCGTGACAAATATGCGTACAACTTTTTTATTTAGAACAGTTACAGGGTTTCTGTATAGCCCGCCAGTAGCAATAGGCCTCCGGCCTGTGCTCCGCCGCCTCTCGCTGCCTTGGGGTTCCGGAGCTTCCGATTGCAACTAGAAAAAGGCCGTTTCCGGCGTTTTTCGGTTCCTGCGGCAGATTCGGTTCTTGCGGTTCCTTCCGTTCCTTCGGAATACCAAATTCACTATAAAAACACTAAAAAAAGGGGCGTTTCGGGCCTTGCGGACGGTGCCTGGGTAGGGCCGGCGGCAAAGGGAACCAGCAAGGTAACCAGTAAGGCACGCTGTGGAATAAAAACCACCCCCGGGACTTGGATAGCGGACCCGCAACACCGGGGTTTGCGAGCAGTAGAATTGACGCCCCCTGCATCCAAACGGTATAGTCGAATCTCTCACATGGCTGAAATTGCAAAGGCGTACAATCCCTCGGAGATCGAGCCGCGCTGGGCGCGGGAGTGGATCGAGAAGCGCCTGTTTGAGGCCGATGCCGATTCCGACCGGCCGATGTTCTCGCTGGTGATTCCGCCGCCGAATGTCACCGGCTCTCTCCACATGGGGCACATGCTGGAGCATACCGAGATTGACATCATCATCCGCTGGAAGCGGATGCAGGGCGTCAACGCACTCTGGCTGCCCGGCACCGACCACGCCGGCATCGCTACCCAGATGGTCGTCGAGCGGCAGCTTGCCGAGCAGAAGCTGGACCGCCGAACCCTTGGCCGCGAAGCCTTCGAGCAGAAAGTTTGGGAGTGGAAAGCTCAAAGCGGGGACACGATCAAAAGGCAGATGGTCCGCCTCGGGGCGTCCTGCGACTGGTCGCGCGAGCGATTCACGCTCGATCCGGGCCTGTCGCGAGCCGTGAGAGAAGTCTTCGTCCGGCTCTTTGAGAAAGGGCTGATTTATCGCGGCAAATACATCGTCAACTGGTGCCCCCGCTGCCAGACGGCGCTCTCGGACCTGGAAGTCGTTCACGAGGATCGCAATGGCCATCTCTATCGTATTCGTTATCCGGTGGTTGGCACGGACGAGCATGTAGTGGTCGCGACGACACGCCCGGAAACCATGCTCGGCGATACGGGTGTTGCCATCAACCCAACCGATGAGCGCTACACCAAGTTCCATGGCAGGATGGCCCGGCTGCCTCTGATGAATCGGGATATCCCATTCATTCTGGATAAGTTGGCCGATCCCGAGTTCGGCACAGGCGTTGTCAAAGTCACACCGGCGCATGATGCCAACGACTTCATGGCCGGCGAGCGCCACAATCTGCCGCAAATTACCGTAATGGACGAAACCGGCACCATGAACGCCGCTGCCGGGGAATACGCAGGCCTTGACCGCTTCGCCGCTCGCCGGAAAATCCTGGCTGACCTTGCAGCGCAGGGACTGCTCGAAAAGACCGAACCGTACCGGCACGCTATCGGTTGCTGCCAGCGGTGCAAGACGGTGGTCGAGCCGAGCCTTTCGACGCAATGGTTCGTCCAAGTCAAGCCACTGGCCGATGCCGCCATCCGCGCTGTTGCAGAAGGCCGCACGCGGTTCATCCCGGAAAACAACACCAAGATCTATTTCGACTGGCTGACGAACGTGCACGACTGGTGCATTTCGCGGCAACTCTGGTGGGGTCACCGCATCCCGGCGTGGTACTGCGACAGGTGCTTTGAGGTCACGGTGGCGCGCGAGGCCCCGAGCCGCTGCGTGCATTGCCAGGCAGAATCGCTGACGCAGGACTCCGATGTTCTCGATACGTGGTTCAGCTCGGCGTTGTGGCCGTTTTCGACGCTCGGATGGCCGGACGAGACCAAGGACCTGCGCGTCTTTTATCCCACGTCACTCATGATCACCGGCTTCGACATCCTGTTTTTCTGGGTGGCGCGGATGATGATGATGGGCGTTGAGTTTATGGGCGAGGCGCCGTTCCGCCTTGTCTATATCCATCAGCTTGTTCGCGATGCCGAGAAGCAGAAGATGTCAAAGACCAAAGGCAACGTGATCGATCCGCTCGTCGTCACCGAAAAGTACGGGACCGATGCGGTGCGTTTCACGCTCGCCATCATGGCCGCCCCGGGAACCGACATTGCGCTGTCGGAAGACCGCATGGACGGCTACCGCGCCTTCGCCAACAAGATCTGGAACGCGGCGCGCTTCCTGTTCCTGTCAATGGAGAAGGCGGGCATCCCATCCTGGCAGCCGCCCGCCGAGGGGGGCTTCCGGCCCGTTGCAGGACCCGACGGGGTGGTTGCGGTCGAAGACCGCTGGATTTTCTCTCGTCTCTCCCGGGTGGCCGATACGATGGACAGGGCCTGGGGGGAGTTCCGCTTCCACGAAGCGGCGCACGAGATCTACCATTTCTTCTGGGGGGAGTTCTGCGATTGGTATCTCGAGCTCAAAAAATTGAGCTTCGATGCCGGGGGGGAGAAGCAGAGCGCTGCGTTCGAGAATCTTTGCCGGGCCCTCGACGTTGTGCTGCGGCTGCTTCACCCGATGATGCCGTTCATCACGGAGGAACTCTGGCAGCGCCTGAGCGAGAGGCGCGATTCGATCGCGCTGGCCACGTTCCCAATGCACGACGACGCCCTGGTTGACGAAGACGCCGAACGAGAGATCGGGCAGCTTCAGGAATTGATCGGCAACATTCGCAATATGCGCGCCGAGATGCGCGTAGACGCGCGGCGGAAGATTCCTGTGGAACTGCACCCTGCCGGGGACGGTGCTGCGCAGCTCGGGTCCCGGTATCGACACGCGATCGAGCGGCTGGCGAGCCTTTCCGCACTGAATATCGTTGCCGATTCCCTCACGAACGAAGGCGGGGTCGTTCGAGCGCTTCCAGAGTTTTCCTTGAAGATTTCGCACAAGGACGCAGTCGATCTCGAGGCGGAGCGCAGCCGGCTCCGGCGCGAGAAGGAGAAACTCGAGCGCGAGATGACCGCGCTAGGAGGACAGCTTGCAAACGAACAGTTTCTTGCCAAAGCTCCTCCAGCGATCGTGCAGAACCTGCGCCAGCGCCGGGAGGACTTCGGCTCCCAACACCGGAAGGTGGTCGAGACTCTGGATCAGCTCGGTTGAAGGAAACCCTTTGCTTTCAGGTCTCTCAGGCTGAACGGCATGACAAAGCACCAGGATCGGCGTTTGGACGAGCTGATTGACCTGCTGACGGAGAATGCTACGGTGGTGATGAGCGGCACGAAGATCGCAACTCAGTTGGGCATCCCGCATTCGACGTGCTGGGAGTTGATCGAGCGGCTGCGTGAGTGGGGGGCGGATATCCGGGGCTTGCCGGGGAGCGGCTACCAGCTTGTCAAAGTACCGGACGTGCTCACGGCGAAGAAGATTCGGCAGAACCTGCATCATCGAGAGATCGGAAGCAGCGTTCATCATTATTACCAGATTGACTCGACGATGAATGAAGCGGGCCGCCTCGCCGCGAAGGCCCCGCACGGCACACTCGTGGTTGCCGAGGAGCAGACCGCCGGTCGCGGCCGTTTCGGGCGAAACTGGTATTCGCCGCGGGGGACCGGGCTTTACTTTACCATCATCCTGCGGCCGAAGCTGACTCCCGCGGCGGCGCCCATTTTGACGCTGCTCACCGGCATCGCCGTCGCCGAGACGGTCCGGGAAGTGGCAGAGGCGCCGGTGGACATTCGCTGGCCGAACGACGTGATGATTTCCGCGAAGAAATGTGCCGGGGTCCTGGTGGAGATGACGGCGCAGCCGGAGCGCGTCGAGCACGCTCAGATCGGCGTGGGCGTCAACGTAAACCAGACTGCCATCCCGGCGGGACTGATTGGCGAGGCCACTTCACTGCGGCGCGAGACGGGCCGTGCCTTTTCCCGTCTGGAGATCCTGGTTGCGATCCTGGCTCGAATGGAACGTTACTATCACCTTTTGCAGGAGCGAGGGGCCGCGCCCATTGTGGAACGCTTTAGTCAGATTTCCAGCTACGCGCGCGGAAAGCGCGTTCGAGTCACCGACTTTGGGACACCGCTTCCCTCGGCTCCACTCGGGGCGGGCGAGCCACGTGTCCTGAGGGGCGAGACAGTCGGCCTGTCTCCGGAAGGGATGTTGTTGGTCCAGTGCGAGGACGGGCAGATCAAAACCGTCCTGAGCGGGCTGGTCAGGCCGGAGTGAACCCGATGCTGCTGGCAATGGATGTTGGGAATACGAACACCGTGCTCGGTGTCTTTGCCCGCGCCCAGCTCAAAGGCCATTGGCGATTGACCACGGCGCGAGAGCAGACGGTGGATGAGTATGGCATCCTGACGCGGGACCTGTTCACGCTGGCGGGGATCTCGGCCCGGAAGATCAAAGGCGTGATGATCGCTTCGGTGGTTCCGTCCCTGAACGCAACGCTCGCGGAGATGGCCGACCGATACTTCGGTTTGCAGGCGCTCTTTGTCGAGCCGGGTGGAGAGAACGGGATGCCTGTGCTCTACGACAACCCGAACGAGGTGGGCGCGGACCGGATCGCCAACGGTGTCGCAGCCTATTCAAAATACGGCGGCCCTTGCGTTGTTGTGGATTTTGGCACGGCCATTAATTTCGATGTCGTCTCGGCGCGCGGTGAATACCTGGGTGGCGTGCTCGCACCGGGCTTGGGGATTTCCGCCGATGCACTGTTTGCCCAGGCGGCGCGCCTGTTCCGCGTCGCGGTCCGCGATCCTGGGAAGATCATCGGCACCAACACCGCCGCGTCGCTCCAGGCCGGGATTTTTTACGGATTCACGGGCCTTGTGGACGGCATCCTCGAGCGCCTCAAGAAAGAGCTGGGGCAGAAGACGTGCGTGGTCGCCACCGGCGGCCAAGCCGCGCTGATAGCCGCCAGTTCACACCACATCACAACCGTGGATGAACATCTGACTCTCGATGGCCTGCGCATTCTATGGGAACGGAAGGGAGCTGGAGCCAGAGGAGGCAAAGGAAGCAGACGACGTGGAGGAAAAAGAAGTCCGTGGAGGAAAAAGAAGTCCAGAGTGAGCGATTCAGTTTTGTGTCCTCGGGATGACAACTAAAGAACAAACCCACGGCACAACCAGCGTGCCGTGGCTACGGGACTAAAGAACAAACCCACACGGCACACAACCAGCGTGCCGTGGCTACGGGGCCTAAAGAACAAACCCACGGCACAACCAGCGTGCCGTGGCTACGGGGCTAAAGAACAAACCCACGGCACAACCAGCGTGCCGTGGCTACGGGACTAAAGAACAAACCCACGGCACAACCAGCGTGCCGTGGCTACGGGACTAAAGAACAAACCCACGGCACAACCAGCGTGCCGTGGCTACGGGGCTTGGATTTAGCGAGGCAGCCAGCGAAAAGCGGGACTGGGACCACCAATGGAGATTCGGGACCTTTTCTTAAAGCAGAAGGAAGCGACACGCAAGCGCACGCGCGCGATCTATCCATACATACCCCGCGACAAGGTGAACTGGGTTCCGGCCGAGGGAGCGCTCTCGCTCGGGCTCATGCTTCGCCACGTCTGGCACTCGGAGTCCGGCGTCCGCGAAGTTCCGCTCTTCGACCGCTGGAGCTACTACGAACGCCGTATTCCGGAAGGCCTTTTAGCTATCCTCGGAAAAGTGTCCGACATGGACCGCGAAATCGAGATGCTGGAGAAAACGCATCAGGAGACCCTGGAACTGGTAGCCGCCATGCCCCCGGAGCGCATGGAACAGCGGTTCGTCAATGAGAAGTTTGGCTTTCGACGCAAAGGGTATGCCGTTCTGTTCGGAATCATCGAGCACGAAGTCCACCACCGCGCACAGTTGCTGACGTATCTGCGCATGCTGGGGACGCCGTGGCCAAGTCATTGACCGGCGCGCATTCGATCACTACTTATCTTGCAGGTTAGTAAGTTGGAGAACTACTTTAACTATTTCACGGAAATTGAAGAATATTTTTGGAAAAAGCGGGGAATAGCTTTGCTTGTTTCGACTCTCGACTGGGCCGTGATCGATACTTGGAAGCAAGCTCAGATTCCCCTCGAAATCGTGCTGAAGGGGATCGATCAGGCGTTCGAGAAGTATGAAAAGCGGCGCGGGGGGTCGCGCCGGGTGAACTCGCTGGCGTATTGCCACCAGGCCGTTCTGGAAGCCGCCGAAGCCGCCGAGCGCGTCAAGCTGCCGCATCCGTCTGGTGGCGAACCGATACCCCGCGCCGAGTTGGTGAAATACCTGACTGACAATGCCCAAAGGCTCACGAAAGCGGCGGAGAACTTCGAGCGGCAAGGCCGCCCCGAATCGGGCGCTACGTTTCGATCCCTCGCAGCCTCGCTTCGAGAAATGGCGCAGGGGGCCGGCGACGATGCGCCACTCGATCTCGAGGATATCGAACGCCGTTTGACGGTACTGGAGGATCGGATGTTTTGGATCCTGAAAAACGCTGCACCCGAAGACGAAGTAGTGGCTCTGCAGGCGGAGCTTGACCGCTCGCTCGGTACCGCGCGCCGCAATTTGGGGCCCGAGCAGGTTGCGCATCTCCACAAGCAATTCCTGGCCCGCAAGTTCCTTGCAAAGGCCGACCTGCCGCGGCTCAGCCTGTTTTATTTGTAGGAAGTGGAAGCTAAAATTCTGGAGCACGACGACCCGAGCATGAGCACCGAATCTGAATCCGCCGCCCAGCCCTTGGAGGTCTCCGTCGAAAAGTTGGTCTACGGAGGATACGGTTTGTCACGCACCCCGCAGGGAGTCGTGCTGGTTCCCGGCGTGGTTCCTGGAGAGCGAATCAGCCTGGGTCTCGAAGAGAGGAAGAAGGGTGTCCGCCGGGGGCGTTTGCTGGAGCTGCGGGAGAGGAGCCCGGACCGCATCGTGGCGGAGTGCCCCTATTTCGGTCGCTGCGGCGGCTGCCAGTATCAACATATTGCGTATCCCCGGCAGCTTGCCTTGAAGCAGGAAATCCTACGCGAATGTTTCGAGCGGGTCGGAAAAATCCGCCTGGAGGTTCCGATTTCCGTTACACCGTCAGAGCCTTGGGGTTACCGTAACCGCGCGCGTGTGCAAGTGGAGAAGCAGGGGAGCGTTTTCCGCCTCGGCTATCACGAGCCGCAATCGAACGAGCTCTGCGCCATAGAGCAGTGCCCGATTAGTTCGCCGGCCATCAACGAAGTCCTGGCAAGGTTGTGCGGCGGCGCGGGAGCGGCGCTGTTTCCCGACGGCACGATGGAATTGGAACTGTTTGCTTCCGATAGTGACCGGACGATGCTTGCCACAGTGTATTCTGCCGCAGCGCCGCCGCCTGAATTTGGGGATAAGCTGCGCCGTGCAGTGCCCACCCTCGAATCCGTCTGCTGGTGTGGCCGGGGTGGCCGGCCGAGAAGCGTGTGGGGAAACGGCGCCGTCACCTGCCGCGTCGGTGAGTTTCACTTTCGTGTCAGCCACGGCGTATTCTTCCAGACGAATCGCTATTTGCTGGACAGCATGATTCAGGCGGTTCGGCAAGACCTCGAAGGCGACCGTGCACTGGACCTGTACGCGGGCGCGGGACTATTCGCTCTGCCGCTTGCCCGACGTTTCGAGAAAGTGGCTGCGGTAGAGGATGGGGATGCCGCCGCCCGTGACCTAGCCGCCAACGTCGGCGTGGTAGGAGGCCGCGCCCGCGCGTTTCACAAGCCTGTCGAAAAGTTTCTTGCGGTCACTTCCCATAATTGGGACTTGGTGGTGGTAGACCCGCCACGTAGTGGTCTGACTTCGGGCGTCGTCGAACACCTGCGGCGCATTCACCCCCCCAGGCTGGTCTATGTTTCCTGCGACCCGACTACACTCGCACGCGACCTGGCTCTTCTCACACCAGCGCCATTCCGCATTCGCTCCGTCGAACTCGTGGACCAATTTCCACAAACGTTCCATATCGAATCCGTAGTGCACCTCGAACTATCCGGGTAAAATCGTCAGCGGCGTGACTCGCTACTCGCTCGTACCCATCACGGTTGCTTACGCGGCCGGTATTGCGGCTGCCCCGCACTTCTATCTCACGGCCGGGGAACAAGTCATCCTTGCCTCGACCATCCTGCTCTTCTCGGTAGGGTTGCTTCGTGCCGGAAAAACGACGCACGGATTTTTCGTTTCCCTGGCTGGATTTTTTCTCTGCGGCACCTTCCTGGCTGCGGAAGAGCACCACATCCTTCCATCCAATCACATCGAACAGCTGGCGCGACAGGGTCGGTTCGATCCCGACCAGCCGTTCGAGCTGGTAGGCTGGACCCGTTCACCCTCCGTGAAGCGTCCCTTTGGCGAACATGTGGATATCCAAGTGTCCGAAATTCGCCAAGCGGGGTGGACAGCGCCCTCCCGAGGAGGGGTCCGCGTCTATTACTATCCGAGGCCGCAATCGTCCGATCCCGAGTCTCTCGGCCTTCGGTACGGTTCCCGTCTGGAGATGTCGCTGCGCAGTCTGCGGCAGCCGCGGAACTTCGGAAATCCCGGCTCCTTTGACTACAAAGGCTACCTGCGGCGGCGGGGAATTGCGTACACGGCGGCCGTGCGCGCGACGGACGTTAGCCTTCTGCCTGGGACGGAGGGCAGCCGTCTGACCGGGGCGGCTTTCAGCTTGCGGACGCGGCTGCTCGATTACCTCGACCAGCAGTTTCCCGCCGGGCCGAACGGAACCAACCGGGGCGCTCTCCTGAAGGCGATGCTGCTTGGCGATGACAGCGATCTTGATCTCGATACCGAGTCCGTGTTTCGAGCGAGCGGGACATATCACGTTCTGGTGGTCTCGGGACTGCACGTGACCGCACTCGCGGCAGCCTTGTTCTGGCTACTCAACTTCTTGCGGATTTCAAACCTCTGGAGCACTCTCGCCGTAGGCGGAGCGGTAGCTGGATTCGCTGTGCTGGCCGGGTCCGGAACCCCTGTCGTTCGAGCTAGCCTGATGGTCCTTATCTTTCTGTCGGCACGTCTCGTCTATCGCGAGAGGGCTTTGCTCAATTCGATTGCTGCGGCGGCGCTGGTGCTTCTCGTCCTCCATCCATCCGACCTGCGCGATCCGAGCTTCCAACTCTCTTTCCTGGCGGTGCTGGTTTTGGCAGCCATCGCTCTGCCGATCCTTCAGTGGACTGTCTCCCCCTATCGCGCCGCATTGCGGGACCTCGACGACAAGGATCGAGACCGGCTCCTCGAGCCGCGCCAGGCACAGTTTCGGATGGACGTCCGCACGCTGCTCGCTTATTTTTGCGACCCTGCGCGACTCAATCAACGCCGGTGGCGCTGGTTGCGATCCGGCTTGCGGACGACGCTGGCAGCAAAACTTGCCGTCTGGGAAGCGATAATTTTCCTTGTCTTCATGCAGGCCGGGTTCGCTCTGGTTATGGCGAGCTATTTCCACCGGGTATCCTGGTCGGGCATCGTTGCGAACGTTATCCTATTTCCGTTGACGGCGATACTCATTCCGTCCGGATTTCTGGTGCTCGCAGTTTCCCTGGTGTCCGGGCAAGCGGCGGCGCTTGGCGGAGGTTTGCTCGGCGGGCTTGTTTCCGTACTGCAGTCGGTTGCTTCCTGGACGGCGGACTTGTCGGGCCTGTCTCGCCGCGTCCCGACCCCTCCGATTTGGCTGGTGGTTGGTTTCCTGGCACTGCTGGTGTGTCTTGCGATCCTGGCTGATCGGCGGTCACGATGGACCTGGGGGGCGGCACTCGGGCTTTTCAGTCTCTGCGCTCTCTTGACGATGGCGCCATTTGCGCCCGTCCTAAGCCCCGGGAATCTCGAAGTAACCGCGCTCGATGTTGGCCAAGGGGATTCCTTATTCATTGTCTTCCCCGAGGGCCAGACCATGCTGGTGGATGCGGGTGAAGGGCCCCGCTTAAACCAGTTCCGGCAGCCCGTCGGGCTGGATCTGGGGGAGAGTGTGGTTTCCGCCTACTTATGGTCCCGGCGGATTCAAACGCTCGACTACGTCGTCGCCACGCACGCACATTGGGATCACATCGGCGGGGTATCCAGCGTGCTCGGAAATTTTCGGGTTGGGGAAGTCTGGCTTGGTCCTGGCGGAGAGAACCATATCCGGACGGAGTTCCGGCAACGAGTTGCAGAACGGTCCATCCCGCTCCGTCATCTTGCCGCAGGAAGTGTTGTAGAGATTGGCTCAGTTGACGTTAAAGTGTTCTGGCCCGCTGCCGACTGGGTTCCTACGCGGAACGAAAACAATGACTCGCTGGTGTTGCGCCTGGGATTCGGCAGCCGCCACGTTCTGCTCCCGGGGGACGCCGAAGCAACGGTCGAGCGCCGCCTGCTCCGAGATGGAACTCCTCTGCGCAGCGACGTGCTCAAGGTGTCTCACCACGGGAGCAACGATTCCACCAGTTCCCCGTTTCTGGAAACCCTGAGGCCGGTCTTCGCCGTCATCTCGGTCGGGGCCTACGGTCAGTACGGGCATCCGCGCCCCGAGATCTTGAAACGGCTGCGCCGGGCCGGGGTCCGTACGTACCGCACGGATCGGGACGGGGCAACGACCTTCCTCACCGACGGAAACCGCATCGAGATTACGGCACATCGGCATCTCATTCGTCCGTGGCCGCCGTTTCATCCGGCGGAAGTTCTCTCGACTGCTGATAGTCCGCGATAATTCGCCGAGCTTCCTCCCCCTGCGAATCCAGGACCAGAATTTCACATGCGCCTGAGAATACCACCGAAACAACTTGACGCCGCAACACGCTCTCGATACCGGACGCACGCAGGAGGTTTTGTGCCACCCGTCCTTCGATCTCACTTTCCGCCCAGAAAACGGGCACCAGTTTCGACAAGTCCGGGTCCGTTGAGCCGGATGCGGAAACCGCAGCACGGGATTCCTGCTCGCGGCGCTTGGCTTCTTCTTCGAGGCCGCGCCTGTTCAACTCTGCACGCAAAGCCTGCTCGGCAGATGGCATCAGTTGGTCAGCTTGGCCCACAAGGTCCAGCAGTTCCTCATCAAGCATCTGGCGGTACGTCTGATCGTACGGTTCCATTCCCTGTTCTCCTTTGCACCACTTCAGGGTCCAAGGTTTTTGACCCCGGACAGCCGAGCCAAGTATACTGGGAGAAAACCGGCGAGTGAATCGACCGTCCGTTAGCGAGGTCCGAAGGCTTCATGAAAAACCAACCGACTGAGGCAGAGATTCGGGAAGAGAGCCTGCGAATCCGGCGGTTGCAGCTGATGACGAGTTTGGTCACGAACGTCATCAGCCAAGGCAATCTTCCGATCGAGGAAGCCTCGGAACTCATCGCCTCCACCAAGCGGGCAGCCATGAACTTGTTCCCGGAAAAGGAGCTTGCCTACGATCTCATCTACCGTCCGCGCCTACAGCGCCTCTTGCGCGAGAAGTATCGTATCTGCTGAGGCAGAAACGCCTCGATCCGTCTCTTACGGAACCAACTGTTCCTGCTCGATGCTGACGAGCGACGCAACAATCGTCCCGATGCCGATCTGGGCACGAAGTTGGACGGGGGTCCGCCGCTCGTCGGTACTGAACCAGACGAACATACGCCCATTTTGCTGGAAGAGTTGGCCCGAAAAAACATCCGGTTCGACTCGGAAGGCCTCGAACGTTCCGACTTCCGTTTCTACTTCCTCAATCGCCTGCACTTCAAGTCGGACGGAGATCGTGCGCCCTCCGTCGTTCAGCGAGAAATCGAAGGCCTCGCCAACTGCCAACGGAAGACTCCGGACGTAGTAGAACGCCGAAAGAATGTCATGGACACATTCGGGGACAGGGAACTGTTCCTGACGAGGCGGCGTGCTGCCCTCGATATCACGCTCTTGCAGAAACCCCAGACGTCGCTGCGGATCGAACTGAACGTCCACCTCTCGGTGCCGGTCCCCTTCGTGAATTGTCTTCTGAATGCCCAAGGAGCAGAATCGACGGCTGCTGAACGTGGATGTATATTCGTCCTCTACTTTGTAAAGGTTCGATACATACCCGGTCGAGTCCGCACGGGCCATTGCCTTCCAGAAGCCAGGCCTTACGTCGGCGTCAAGCCACAACTCTGCGTCCCCGGCTGGGATCAGCCGCCACTCGACAGCATACTGGAGCCGTTCTCCTGGTCCGAACGCAGAATTCGGCTGCTGTGCCGGAAGGGACGGCAGGCATGAGGCAACTCCCACGATCAGGCTTAGGACAAAGCAGGCCTTCAGCTTTCCGATAATCGCGCCCCTCCCCGGAATCTAGATGAGATACATACGCGCCAATAAACATAATACGATGCCGACGGAACCGAAGAAAGCCCTGTATTCCCGGTTGCCTCGGTACCGTTGCCAAAGAAATCCTCCCGAAGATCCGCTTCCACGCCAGGGTTGCAGCCGCGGCCAGAAAACGGGGACTGCCTGTGCGTAGGCGGGGAATTCTTCGGGGAAGAGCTTCACAAGCCGGGCCTGTTCGTAGCGGATCACGGGCCAGTAGACCGCACCGAGGAAGAATCCCAGCAGAAGGAAAAACCACCAGCGGCCTCCAGCAATCGCGAAGCCCAGCGCCGCGATCGCCGATCCCAGATAGAGCGGATTGCGCGTGTAGGCGTACGGGCCGTCGGTCGCCAGTTCCCTCTCTTTCTCCAGGCACCCGGCGCTCCACGCGCGAAGCAGCAGACCGGCCATGGCCACCGCAATTCCCCCGGCGAGTCGGCCCGGCGTCGGCTGTGCCCAGATCAGATAAACCGTCGCCAACAGAAATCCTCCGCGGACACGGATTCGAGCCGCCCGCTTCCCCCAGGACCATTCGCTACTAGCCACGCACCTCTACTCCCAGCACTTCCTGAATCGCATGCAGCACCTGTTCCGTTTGAATCTGTGCCATGATGTCCGCCGATATAGCAGATCGGCTGTGCGAAGTAAGCGCCCCGTTGGGACGCAAAGATTTCTGGCGTGGTCCATAAGGTCCGTTCCGGCATGGGTCTGTCGGGCCGAACAGGCCCACGGTTGGAACACCGAGAGCGGCCGCCAGATGCACAGGACCCGTGTCTGGCCCGACCATCAGGCGGCTGCGCCGTAGCAGAGCGATCAGTCCGGGAATCTCGCCCGAATAGATGCAGGGATGAGAGTACTGACAGGCTAGGGTTACTCGCCGCCCGAGATCCTCTTCGCCTGGCCCGCAGTTGAGCACGACGGGCAGGGAATGTTCCTGTGCAAGGTTATCGCAAACCTGTGCGTACCTCTCCGCCGGCCAGATCTTCGATCGCCATCCCGCACCGGGATTGATCACCGCCCAGCCGTCATGCGAAAGTCCGGGGGGAAGCAATGCAGGATTTCCGGGCGGGAGAGGAAACCGGACTGGCCCAGACCTCGCTCCGAGCGCCGTTGCTAGCGCCAAGTTTGTCTCGACCATGTGAATCGTTCCCGTCGCTGCCACGCGGCGCGTGTAGAACACACCGCAAGACGGTTCCTTGAGCCACGGGCTCTCCAATCCGAGAATTTCTCTCGCTCCGCTCAGATAACAGGCCACAGCGGATTTGATCGAGGCCTGTAAATCGAGCGCCAGGGCATAGCCCCGCTCCTGAAGCCCTCCGAGCGCATCGCGCATGCCCCGCCAGGTGTCGGCCGATAAGGGTTCCTTTCTCCACCCCAGCGTGTCCAGATGCACGATGCGTGAAACATATGGAATCCCTTCCAGCAGCGGTCCCCAGCGAGGCTCAACTAGCCAGTCGACTTCCCACGTCGGAAAACTCTCCTCAAGACTTGCCAGCACCGGCAGTGAGTGCAGGATATCTCCCATGGACCCGAGCCGCACGATCAGAATCCGTCGTCTATCCGTCATCCCATTCACTGTTCACTGCCCTCCACTCCGTGATTGGCCAAAATCCAACGCACGGCTTGGTAGGCGTTTTCTGCGATATGGTCCGGTTGCGTGATGGTATTGATCCTATCGTCTTCAAATTCCGCTCGCCCGACGCCTGTCAGAACCAAAACGCTGCGCGCGCCAACACGTTTGCCCGCCAGCATATCAACGAATCGGTCACCGATCATGAAGGAGCGTTCGAGGTCCACGCCGAACTCTCTTGCCGCCGTTTCGAGCAGGCCTGCGGCCGGCTTTCGGCAATGGCAGACCATTCGGAACCGCGGGACTGATGCCTCTGGATGGTGCGGACAGTAGTAAATCGCGTCGAGCCGCCCGCCGCCTATTGCGATTCGTCGTGTAAGTTGACGATTCACGCGGCGGACAAGCGATTCCGGAATCAGTCCTCGGCCGATTCCGGATTGGTTCGTTACGACGATGGCCCGCAGTCCGGCTTCGTTCACCAACCGCACGGCCCGCGCGGCGAACGAATACACCCGGAAGTCCTCTGCGTTGCGTACGTGACCGATTTCTTCATTGAGCGTTCCATCCCGGTCGAAGAAAACGGCTCCCGGCGTGCATGTTGGGACCACTTCTGTTGCCACAAATCGCTGGCGGGCGACGCGACGCCTCCGAGAAGACTTCGATGTTGACAGAATTCGGGTCATCGAGCGCAGTTTTCCTCTCGGGCCGAGTGCTCGCTCCACGTTCGTTCCAGTAACGACCGTGCAGCGTCAAATACTTCCTCGACCGAAACCGAGTTCATGCACCGATGATCGATCGGACAGTGTCGAAGCAAACATGGGCGGCAATCGGCTTCCCCCGCAATCAGTTGTGTGCATGCCCCTAGCGGACGCGTTGCCTGCTCGTCGGTCGGGCCGAAGATTGCCAGCGTCGGTACTCCGAACGCAGCCGCAACATGCATAGCTCCCGTGTCGTTGGTGATATAGAGATCGCACCCCGGAATCAGAGTCAGAAAATCGGAGAGCGACGTCTTGCCCGCTAGTGAAAACGCTAACTCTCCCGCATTGGGAAGGAGAGATTCGGCGAGCTCTGCTTCATCTTTCGATCCAAAGAAAACCGCGACGGCACCCAGCTCCCTGCCGAGCCGCCGAGCCAGTTCAGCGAATCGCACGTCATGCCAACGCTTCGCGGTGCCAAACGCAGCTCCGGGGATGATTCCGATCACCGGCTTCACGTCGACGGATTCATCTCTTCTTTCCTGGATCGACCCCGCGACGTTCTTCCTGCGCAATTCCGCCAGCCGGATCCGTGCTCGTGCCCGCGCTCCAGGCGTCAAGGGAAGAGAAATCTCACGGACCTCCGCGTATCCTTCGATCAGGCCGAGACGCCGCAACAGTTCCATATAGTAGTGCGCTTCATGGCGCGGCGTTTTCCCCCGTCGGGGTACTTCGACCGGATGGGTTAGCAACAGGCGCCGCCCGTGCCGGGCGTACCCGGCTCGAACGGGAACGCCGGCCAGAAGCGCCAGCAGCGCAGCGTCAAACGCATTTTGAAACAAAATCGCCGCATGGAACTTCTCTTGTCGCAGCTCGGAGGCCATACGCCACCTGCCGCTGACCCCGCGGTGCGCACCATGCGCATCATACGCAACCATGCGGCATCGGAGCTCATCCTCAGGAAATAGATCGAGTACCCAAGGTCTTGCCACAAGAACCAGCTCCGCGTCTGGAAGAGCGCTGCGCAAAGCCCGCAGGGCTGGGAGGCACATGACAGCATCCCCGATCCAGTTCGGCGTCCGGAGCAAGAGTTTTGCTCGGGTCAAGTCGTCTTTATGTAGCGGCTTCATAGGCGGCCGAGTCTGTTTCTCGCAACAAAGCGGTCTCGTCGATTCTCCCCTTTCTGCGCTGGCTGGTCTGGCGGTTCTCCTGCAAGCTCTTCAGACAAACCGGTGGGACCTGCCAGGCGAAGATCCAGCCGTTCCGAGATCCACCGCAGCAGGCGAGATTCATCCGCTACCTTGAGATCGGTTTCTGCCCAGTAGATCGGCGGACTAGAATCCACCCCCGGAGGCAGATTTAACCAATCCTTTTCGGTTGTGACCAGGCAATCGGCTTTCGCAACCTCCGCGAGCCCCTGCACCGCCTGCAGATCGGTTATGCTGTAGCGATGATGGTCCGGAAATGTTCGATGGCCGAGAACGGGAATATCACAATGCTCCAGGGTCCGAAGGAAACCGTTCGGGTTGCCGAGTCCGCAGAAGGCCAGCGGGCGGAACGATCGGAATTCGTTTGCCGAAATCAAGCTGCCATACTTCGCACGGAAGCCAGTCAACTGCGTGCGCGCCGTAAAGAACTGGGCGGTAGGATTCCAGCGAAGCAATCTGGTTCGCAACGCCTCTACGGAGTTCGGATGTGGTGCGGACGGCGCGAGTTCGCAACGGGTCAGCAAGATCGCATCGGCACGGGCAAGAGAGGTCGGAGACTCGCGCAGAAGGCTTTGGAATAGACTGCGACGTCCCCACGGATTGTCTGCGTCCACGAGCACCAAGTCGAGATCGCGGTGCAGCGCCAGATGCTGAAAGCCGTCGTCGAGCAGGTGAATCTCGACCGGGAACAGCGCTTCCAGACGTCTCCCGGCATCGTACCGCGATGCGGACACCCCAATTGGGATTTCCATTGGGTCCGGAAGATTGCGCAGGTACAATCGCACCTCTTCTCCGGCGTTGGCAGCATCTTCGGGAGTAGTTCCCGGAGGGATGACTTGAACGCGTTCGCGCGAAGTGCGGCGGTAGCCCCGGGTCAGAATGGAAACGCGGAGCGAGCGCTCCTGGAGGCGACGCGCCAGCCAGATTGTAAAGGGAGTCTTGCCGGAGCCGCCCCAGGCAATGTTTCCGACGCTGATCACCTTGCCGTGCAGCCGTTTCCGCGCCAGCAAGCCGTTCCGGTAGAGGCTGACTCGCAGTCGAGCGGCTCCGTTCCAGAGCGCTGCGACTCCGGTGGCAGCCTGCGAAATAATCCAAGGTGCATGCATGTTTGTACGCCGGTGTTCCCTGCTCTGCCTCAGCCAATCTATTCCCTTGCCTACGGCAATGGTCTGGCATCCACGGCCGACGCTTCCGAAAATTTTGCAGCGCTGGCCTTCGGAGCGTCCGGCGGACCGCCCAACCCGCCAAGCTCCTGCCGAATCCGATCTATCGGATTCAGCTTGTTCTCCACGAGACTCTGAGCAGCCTCTCCCATATTCCGGCAGATGGCTGGGTTTCGGAAAAGGTATCGCAGAACCGCAGAGAGTAAGGAAGCATCCGGGATTTGAACAGCGGCTCCCATCCGGGCTCCCTCCACATTTGAATTACGGACGTCCCGGAGAAAAGCATCGGCAATGTCCTGGAAGTTAGCCATCGACGGGCCGATTACAATGGCCTTGCCGAGGCAAGCGGGTTCCAAGATGTTATGTCCGCCGGTGGGAACGAGCGTCCCGCCCACGAAGGCAACATCGGCCACGTCGTAGACAGCTCCGAGCTCGCCGATGCTGTCCAATAGCAAGACGCCGGGAAGCTCCAACTTCGGCTGGGGGACTGAGGAGGACGGGATTGCAGAGAAAGCCGAGCGACACTGGAACGGGATCCCTGCGGTTCGCAGTTCTTCGGTGACGGCGGCGAAACGCTCGGGATGGCGCGGAGCAAGGATCACCCAGAGGCGTGGGAATTCACGTCTCAATTCCTGAAACGCCGCCGTCAGAAATTTCTCTTCGCCGGGCATGGTGCTGCCAGCAACCAGAATCGGCCCGGCGCCGGCTTTCTCCGCCAAGGCGCGCAATCGAGGGACGATGGGAGAGAACGAGGGACGGATCGCATACTTCAGATTTCCGGCGACTTGCACCTTTGTCGGTGGGGCGCCGAGAGCCAAGAACCGCTTCGCGTCACGCTGACTTTGGGCCAGTATTGCATCCGGCTGAGTCAAGACACGCTGCCAAAAGAACCGGCTGGCCCGATAGCGGGGAAAAACCCGGTCCGAGATGCGCCCGTTCACCAGAAGCAGCCGAACGCCGGCCCGCTTGGATTCGCGGAAGAGGTTCGGCCAAAGCTCGGTTTCCATTACCAGGATCGCCTGGGGTCGAATGCGGCGGATAAACCGGCGGCAAATCCAGGCCAGATCAAAGGGAGGGAACAAGACTTCGTCACCGCTGGAAAGACTCTCGCGGGCTGCCTGCCAGCCGGTGCGGGTCGACGTAGTAACCACAACGCGAACCTTTGGGGAATGGGAGCGGAGGTCGTGAAACAGTGGCACGGCCGCCTTCACCTCGCCCAGAGAGACGGCATGGAGCCAGACGGTGGGACGGTGTTCCGAGCCGAAGGAAGGGATCAGTCCAAGCCTTTGCCGCAGGCCCGGCAAACGGCCTCGCCAGGCGCGGTACGCCAGCCAGGGACTCAGCAAAAGGGCCAGAGGCCAGGACAACAGGTTGTAAATCAAATACATGCTAGGCTACTTTCACCGTCCGTGTACCATGATACTGGCCAACTGGAATACGCCCATGATCTCAGCCCGTTCGGGTCCGGGAACCTGCAACGGACTATTATACGGCTTCTGTACTCAGGCAGGTTAGCTGCGCCCAAATCCTCAGACCCATTCCGGGTTACGGTGGCTGGATGGGCATGCAAACCTTGACAGTCTTCTGAGCCATCAGTCATTCTCAGAATCAGGATCGGAACTGCTATGAAACCACCACTTGATGTGTTGGCGTTCGGGACGCATCCGGACGATCTCGAACTCTGCTGCGGGGGAACGCTGATTTTGCTGGCAAGCCGGGGCTACCGTGTCGGGGCCGTTGACCTGACGCGCGGTGAGCTTGGCACACGGGGCTCGACGGAAATCCGCGCGCAAGAGACGGCGGAGGCGAACAAGATCCTTAGAGTCTGCTTGCGAGAAAATCTCGGGATTCCGGATGGGAACATCGAGAAAAGCCAGGAAAACCTGCGCCGGGTAATCCAGGTACTGCGCGAGCACCGGCCTCGTCTGATACTGGCTCCGTTCTGGCAGGAACGCCACTTTGACCACATTCATGGAAGCGAATTGGTGGCTGAAGCTGCGTTCTACTCGGGATTGGCCAAGATTGATACGGGACAGGAATGTTTCCGACCCTTCCGTGTCCTTTACTACATGGGACGCATCGGGTTTCGGCCATCCTTTGTGGTAGACATTTCCGACACGTTTGAGGACAAGATGCGAGCGTTGTGCAGCTATCGGTCGCAATTCCATAGTGGAGACACGAATAACACGGACGGACCGGAAACACTCATCAGCACGCCGTACGCACTGCAAGTCATCGAAACCATGGCGCGCCACTATGGGGCGATGATCGGGGCACCCCACGGCGAGCCGTTCCTAACGCGCGAAGTCCTGGAGATTTCCGATCCGGCCGCATTTTTCCGGGAATTTCCTGACAGCAAACTCCCCCACCTGTTTCCGCAGGAATGAGTACTGGAGCCAAGCGAAGCAACCCTGAGGACCAGCCATGAAGATCGGCATCACTTGTTATCCGACCTACGGAGGAAGCGGCGTAGTCGGTACGGAACTGGGAATCGAACTCGCTGAGCGAGGCCACGACGTCCACTTTATCGGATCGGCGTTGCCCTTCCGGTTACGGCAACCGAATGAACACACCAACTTCCACGAAGTCGAGGTCCTTAGCTATCCGCTATTCGAATTCCCGCCGTATGATCTGGCGCTCGCGACTAAGATGGCCGAAGTGGCTAAATCGGAAAATCTGGATCTGCTCCACGTCCACTATGCGATCCCGCATTCGGTAAGTGCATTTCTGGCGCGGTCCATGCTTGCCCCGAAGAAATTACCGTTCATCACGACGCTCCACGGGACCGACATCACACTGGTCGGGGTAAATAGTTCCTACTGGGGCATCACAAGGTTTGCCATTGAACAGAGCGACGGGGTCACGGCTATCTCCCGGAACTTGTACCGGAAGACGTTGCAGGAGTTTGAAATACGCACGAATATTGAAGTAATTTATAACTTCGTTAACTGCGACAAATATCGCTGCCGCAGGGAAGGAGAACTGCGAGCCAAGTATGCTTCCAGAGGCGAGAAGATCCTGGTGCACCTGTCGAACTTCCGCCCCGTGAAACGCGTGGGGGACGTGATCGAGATCTTTGCGCGAGTCCACGAGCGGATTGCGTCAAGACTCCTCCTGGTGGGCGATGGGCCGGACCGGGCAGCGGCGGAGGTGCTGGCGCAACGGAAGGGAGTGCGGGAGGATATCGTCTTTCTGGGCAAGCAAGAAAATGTAGAGGAGACGCTTGGAATTGCTGATATTCTTCTATTGCCGAGTGAGATGGAATCATTCGGTTTGGCGGCGCTCGAAGCAATGGCGTCGGAAGTGCCGCCTATTGCCTGCCGCGTAGGAGGCGTGCCCGAATTAATCACGGACGGCGTAGACGGGTTCTTGGCTAAGGTAGGAGATGTGGGGACCATGGCTGAATGCGCGTTGCGGCTGCTTTCCAATTCCGACCTTTTCGGTGAGATGGCCCGGGCCGCCCGAAAGACGGCCCAAAGCAGGTTTTGTTCGACGCGAATCATTCCTCAATACGAGAACCTCTACCGCCGGGTGCTGGAGCGAGCGAGATGAATAAACCCGAGAGATGGCACTGTGGAGCGGGCTGCCGTAAGGCCGTTTCCGGCCTGTTGGCCATGCTCGTCGCAGCCATGTTTCTTTTGCTGTGGCCTGTCGAGCGGCGCAGCACGGCTCTTGCCGCCGAGCCAACGGATGCCGCGGCGGTGGCGGAAGCGATCGGACGCTTGCCGGTAGTAGGGTCCGTGCTCTTCACCGGAGCACATCCGGATGACGAAAACAGTGCGTTGCTGCCGAATCTGGCGAAACGCCTCCACCTCCGCACGGCCTATCTTTCCGCCACGCGCGGCGACGGAGGCCAGAACTTAATCGGCACCGAACAATACGAAGCCCTCGGGATTCTTCGCACCGAAGAACTACTGGCGGCAAGGCGGCTTGATGGCGCGGAGCAGTACTTCACTCAGGCGTACGACTTTGGGTTTTCCAAGAACGCGGAGGAATCGCTGGCGAAGTGGGATCGCGAGGCGGTGCTGGGGGACTTTGTGAGAATCGTGCGCAAGTTCCGCCCCGACATCATGATCTCGCGGTTTAGCGGCACGCCCTCCGACGGCCACGGGCACCATCAGGCTGCCGGAATTCTGGCGCAAGAAGCCTTTCGGGCCGCCGCCGACCCAAGCCGCTTTCCGGAACAGATCCGAGAAGGCCTTCGGCCCTGGCAGCCGGCACGACTGTTTGTGAATGCGTTCCGGCGTGGGAGCGGCGAAGGAATCACAGTTAACCTAAGCGAATTCAGTGTCTTGTACGGAATAACGTATGCCGAGATCGGTCTGGAGGGGCGTAGCCTGCACCGGAGCCAGGGCATGGGTCGAGCCGCCGGGCGTCGGGGACCGTTTACGGCGGGGTTTCGCCTGATTGCCTCGAGTCCCGGAATTCCGACCGTAGCACAAGGGTTGTTCGACGGCGTGGATGTAACGCTCGACCGATTTAACCAGCTCGCTGGGGGATCGGCGACTGTGGCGCAGCGTGTCCAGGCAATTGAAGAGGCGATTGCATCGGCGCAAGACGCGCTCACGCCAAACGAACCGGCTAGGGTCCTTCCTTTCCTGGGAAAGGGATTGGCAGAACTGCGAGAATTGCGGGGTGAATTCGAGCGGGCGAATACATCACCGGCGGAAAAGGAGCGTGCATTGTTCCTTCTGGGGCTGAAGGAGAAGGATTTCTTGCGTGCGATTGCTCTGGCGGGGGGCAGCGAGGTGGAGGCTGACGCCGAGGACAACGAGGTCATCCCCGGAGAGCCGTTCGAGGTCATTGTGGCGGCTCAATTGCGCTCGCCAGAGATCACGGTTTCAGAGGAGTCGATTTCTCTGGAAGGTCCGCCGGGATGGAGCATCGAGCGGCTGCCTGCACCGGGGAACGGCGGGACAACAGAATCACGATTTCGGGTGACCGCGCCAGCAGATGCACCGGTCTCGCAGCCCTACTGGCTAGTCCGAGAGCGCCAGCGAGACTATTTTGCCGCACCGGATGTTCCGTATCGCGGCGAGGCGCACAATCCGCCTTTACTCACCGCACGTGTGACCTTTTCGCTTGCGGTTAATGGACAGAACTTGCCGGTTCCGCAGTCCGAGGAAGTGGTTCACCGCTCCGCCGACCGCGTTTACGGAGAAAGGATCGAACCGCTGACCGTCGTTCCTCCGCTGGCAATATGGCTCGAGCCGCCGGTGGCAGTCTTTCCGTCGGCAGGGTCGCAGCAGTACTTGCTGGTTCGCGTTCGCAACGAGCGCGCCACGTCGCAAGACGGTGTGGCGCGGCTCGACTTGCCTCCGGGCTGGCGGTCGGAGCCGGCGTCGCAGAATTTTTCCCTTCGGGAGCGTGGGGATGAAGCCGCCGTGCGGTTCCAGGTTTTTGCGGCCGGCTCCGAAGCCGCAGCGCAAGAGGTTTCCGTGAGAGCGGTTGCGGAATCGGAGGGAGAATCCTTCTCGACCGGCTATCAGATTGTGGACTATCCGCACATCGTGCCGCGGCATCTGTTTCGGCCGGCGGAGAGTAAGCTGCTGCGATTCGATATGAGAGTCGAGCCGGGGCTGCGTGTGGGCTACGTGATGGGATCGGGGGATGAGATACCGGAAGCGCTCCGGCAGATGGGCATCACCGTCGAGCAACTCAGTGAAAACGAGATTGCCTTCGGCGAGTTGGGGCAGTACGACGTCATCATCACAGGAATCCGGGCGTATGAAGTCCGCAGGGACCTTTCCGCGAATCAGGCCCGGCTGATGGAGTTTGTACGGAACGGTGGATTGCTGATCGTGCAATATGGCAGGAGAGGCGGCTTCAGCGAGCCGCTCGGGCCATATCCATTTGCATTGGGTTCCGGGCCGCGCGTGACGGTGGAAGAGGCTGCGGTGAGGATTCTTGAGCCGTTCCATCCACTCTTCCACTTTCCGAACCGCATCACGGCCGCGGATTTTGACGGCTGGGTGCAGGAGCGGGGCATATACTTCATGGAAACCTGGGACTCGCAGTACACGTCGCTGCTCGAGAGCCATGATCCCAGGGAAGGGCCGCTACGCGGCGGCATGCTACTTGCCTCCTACGGTCGCGGGCATTACCTGTACACCGGCTACGCATGGTTCCGCCAATTGCCCGCTGGCGTCCCGGGAGCGTATCGAATTTTCGCCAATATGATCAGCTTGGGAAAGACGCTCGCCGCTCAGAGGTGATATGGCCGCGCAGATCTCAGTCGAGCCGCAACAGAAAGGTGACGCCTGGGAGTGTAACGTGACGGTTGCGGAGGGCAACAGCCATACCAACCACACCGTGATGGTGGAAAGGACGTATCGCGACAAACTGGCCGGAACTGCAACACCGGTCGAGCATCTGGTGGAAAAATCCTTCGAGTTCCTGTTGCAGCGGGAACCGAAGGAATCCATCTTGCGGTCGTTCAGCCTGCCGCTGATCGGGCGCTACTTTCCTGAATACGAAAACAGCATGCGCGGCATGTTCGCCGGAAAAGGTTAGGCTGCTGTCGCGAGCTTGCAACTTCCGGAACCCTAGAGTCCCCGATCGATGAGCTGGTTGTAGAAGAGCGGCAGAAAGTTGCGGAGTCTTCTGGGGCTGGCGTAGTGGGAGAACTCGGCCGGGGCCTGGAACTCGCGCTGGATTTGCTCCAGGCTTTTCCCTGCCTGGACCATCTTGGCTACTTCGTCTCTCATCACGACAAAATAGCGTCTCTGTTCTTCCAAGTCTGCCACCCCGCGTCCGACGTGGACGGGGCCGTGTCCGGGGACGTAGGTGTTCACCGGCAGCCGCCGCGCGATGATCCGGTCGAGCACCTCGATCCAGCTCTGGGGACGGGAAAAGAAGACGCCGGCCGATTCGCCGGGTCCGGGATGGATCTCCGTGTTGAGCAGGTCGCCCATGAGCATAACGCGCCGCTGCGGGATGTAGAGCGTCAAGTCTCCCGTGGTGTGACCGGTGCCTTCTGCTGTGAGTTGGAAGGTCAGGCCGCCGAAATGTAGCGTCATGCTGTTCTCAAATGCGATGTCGGGTTGGACCAGTTCCTTGCCCTTGTAGTAAGCGTAGCGTGGATCGGCGGAAGTCTTGCGTTCGTTGAATTCCTGCAGTCCCTGCATGTACAGATCACGAGCCTGATTCTTGGTGGCGATATAGGTTGGATCGTCCTCGCGGAAGAACCAGCCGCCGGTCGAGTGGTCGCCGGAGGCGTGTGAAGAGACCAGGTATCTCACCTTCTTGTCGGTTATGCGGCGAATCGCGGCCAGGGTCTGATCGGAAGTCCGAACGTACGTGTCAAACACCAGGACCCCGTCCAGGGTGACCACAAACGTCGAGTTGCTCAATCCATTGGGATCGAGCATGGTGTACACGTCTGGGGCGATCTCGATCATCTGCATGGGGTCTTGGGCAAGAGTTAAGGGAGCACAGAGGCCGACAACAAGCACGATCGGCGCTATGTAGCGCAGTGAACAGGGAATCGGATGATTCATGGTGCCCTCCGATTTCTCCGGAATTGCATGTGAACAATCCCGAAGATTTTGTAAGCTGACTTAAGCGGGCGATCCGGTCTGTGTGAGCAGGACGACGGCTTGAGCGGCAGCGAAATCCGGAGACGCTCCCTCGCTGGTTTTCGCCTTGACGTTCACGCGCTCCGCAGCGACACCAAGCGAGGCGGCCAGACTCCCCTTGATTGTATCCAAATGCGCCGCAAGTTTGGGGGCGTCCAGAACGATGACGGCGTCGAGATTCACTATGGTGAGATTCCGCTCCGCGAGCAGCCTACGGACGGTCCTCAAGAAAATCCGGCTGTCGGCTTTTTCCCAGCGCGGGTCCGTGTCCGGGAAGAATCTTCCGATATCGCCCAGACCGGCCGCGCCGAGTAGGGCATCCACCACGGCGTGCGATAGAACATCCGCGTCGGAGTGTCCCAGCAGCCCCCGAGGTGAGGAGATTTCGACGCCGCCTAAAACGAGCTGCCGTCCCTCAACCAGGCGGTGCGAGTCATAGCCGATACCGCAGCGGTACAAATGATCAGAAGACACCATGGGGAAATAGCTCAACTGGAAGTTGCCGTGGGGTTGCGCCCGGCTGGGTTGGAAGCAGTGGCCGGCTCGGCGAGGGCGTGGCGCTCTTGCTCCAGGAAAAAGTGTGCCAACTCCATGTCGGCCGGCTTGGTGATCTTGATATTGCGGTCCGAGCCCGGAACCACAGTTACTTCGACGCCGAGGTGTTCGACGAGACTCGACTCGTCCGTACCGGAAAAGCCGTCTTCGCGGGCCTTGTCAAACGCCTGGCGTAGGATTTCAAATCGAAAAACCTGAGGGGTCTGTGCGAGGACGATGCGGTCACGGGGAATCGTGCCAATGATGCGGGTTCGGGCTACTTGCTTGACGGTGTCAACAGTCAGAATTCCGAGGATGGAGGCTCCGCTCTCCGACGCAGCGTCGATGGCGGTCGCAATCTGTTCCGGCGAGACGAAGGGGCGCACGGCGTCATGGACAGCCACCAGATCCGTGCCGGGCGGGAGCGCGCGCAGGCAGTTTTCTACGGAATCCTGGCGCCGATCCCCGCCGGCAATCACATGAACAGGCGTTTCAAATCGTTCTGCGTCGACGATCTTGCGAATGCCGCTCAGGTCTTCCGGCGGGCCCGCGATCCAGATTGTGGTGATGGCGGGGCAGGCGGCAAACTTGCGCAGCGTGTGGACCAGGAGCGGATCGCCATCGAGCAACAGAAGCTGCTTCTTGTGGAAACCCATCCGGACGCCCTGTCCCGCTGCCGGAAGAATCGCCGCCACGTTCGTTTTGCTCACTCAGCACTCCAGACCCGCTTGGTGGCGGGAGAATCATTTTGATTGCAAAACGCTGCGGCGTCAACGGAATTTGCGCGGGTCCGGATCGAGGGAAAGCTTCCCCCATTGCGCGTCCAGGAAGGGTTTGCTACAGTGAGGATGAAAATTTTAGGAAGAGGTCGGAGAAATGGCCGTCAGCAAGGAATTGCTGGATATTCTTGTGTGTCCCCAGGACAAAGCACCCGTACACCTGACGCCGAACCAGACGGGACTCAAGTGCGAACAGTGCCACCGAGTGTACCCGATCAAGGATGACATTCCAGTCATGCTGGTAGACGAGGCGATTATCGAAAAGGAATGAAGGAAACGGCCAAAACCGTTATAGCAGGATCGGAGCTTCTTGCGGGGCTGCCGGAAGCCGGATCGGTGCTGGTTGTCCGGCTGCGGTCCATGGGCGACACGATTCTGCTGACTCCGGCGTTGCGTCTTCTCCACAACTGGCGTCCCGATCTGCGGGTTTCGGTTCTGGTCGAACCACCATGGAACGAGCTCCTGGAAGGGAATCCGGTGATCGAGTCCGTGCTGACATTGCGGGGGAAGGCGATGGCGGCGTGGCGGGTGCGGCGGGCGCGGTTCGACGCGGTAGTCAATCTTCATGGCGGGCCGACCAGCGCGTTTCTGTCGCGGTGGAGCGCGGCGACGCTGCGGGCCGGCTTCGGCCATTTTCGGCATCCCGGCGCGTACAATGCCCACATCCCCACAGCTCAGGAAATTCTGGCAACAAACCGGCCGGTGCACACCGCCGAACACGTCGCGTCCGCTTTCTTCTGGCTGGGTGTCCCACACGGAGAGATTCCCCCAGCGGAGCTTTACCCGTCGGATGCAGCATTCGAGCGAGCGCGAGCACGGCTGCGGGCCATGGGAGTTGAGGAAGATGAGAGCTACGCTGTGATTCACCCGACGGCCCTCTATGCCTCGAAGCAGTGGCCGGCACGGGGATTTGCCGAGATCGAACAGTATCTCGAGCGAGCCTATGGGCTGCGAACTGTTTACGTAAGCGGAGCGGGTAAGAACGAGCGGGAAACGCTTGACCGGATCGAGATGCATAACCGCCGGTCAATTCTGGTGGCGCAAGGCTGGCCGCTCCAGGAAGTGGTGGCGCTGACGGCGGGAGCGCGGATCTTTGTCGGCAACGACTCCGGACCGGCGCACATCGCCGCAGCCGTCCGAATCCCGGTGCTGGTGATTTTCGGGTCCTCGCACGCCGCGGCGTGGAAGCCCTGGCGGGCCGTGGATGCTGCCGTGGTCCAGAACTACTTCGATTGCAATCCCTGTCCGGGCGACCGCTGCTACGTCTACCAGGAGCCGCGATGCATCCTCTCGATCTCCGAGGAGCAGGTCAAAGTCTGCCTGGAAGCCCTGCTGCGCCCCGCTGCCCACTCCCGCATGTGAAAGAACTCTCCCCACCTCGTCCCTTAACAGCAGAAAGAGTGATTACGGGCAGATACCGAAGCGGCAACCGCGCTTCTCGGTGTCGGGAATGTCCTCGAGGCGCGGCGGAACGAATCCGTTCCGGTTCGGCATCTGGACGTTCGGCAGACTTTCGGCGTTCATGGCCTCGGTCTCGCCGATAATCTCATTCCGGAAGAGGATAAACGCCGTCAGTGCATACACCTGGTCCGCCGTAAGGGTCCCTTCCTGGAACCGGGGCATGGCGCGGTTGATGTAGTCCCAAATCGAGGTTGCAAACGGCCAATAGCTGCCGATGGTCTTTTGAGGGCGCGTCGAGTGGATCGTGCCTTTGCCGCCCGCCATGGCGGGACCTTGGGAGGTGCCTTCGAGGTCCTGTCCGTGGCACGCCGCACATTGCCTGGCGTAGAGCGGGGCGCCCTGCTGGGCGGTTCCGCTTCCCGGCGGAAGTTCCTTGCCGTCCAGGCTGATGGCAATGTCCCAAGCCTGGATTTCCTGCACGGTCGGGACTCTGCCGACGTTCCGGTAGCTGGGTGCCTGGGCTTGTACCAGACCGCACCCCAAAAACAAGAGCAGGACCATCAGAGCAGCGAACTGACTACGCGAAGATTGCATTTTGCACGCTCCCATCCCGCAACACCCGCCAGGGTTGAATCGCGTTGAAGTGATTAATGGACGCCGGCCTTTCTTTGAAAAAATCCAGGCTCAAGTCGGCGCCGATGAAGCGGCCCAGTTCGGCGACCGAGGGCTGCACGTCGCCCCGATTATCGGTGCAGCGGGACTGCAGCACGACTTCGGAGCCATCCCAATTCCAGGGCAGGCGGAAGCGGGTATGCGCCTTGCGGTGGACCGGTCCCTGGATCTCGGCTTCCATCCAGGTGCGGCCGTTGTCGGTGGACACTTCCACCTGGGTGATGGTGCCACCGCCGGACCAGGCGAGGCCGGTGATCTCATAGAATCCGGGTCCGGCCAGCCGCTGTCCGCCAGAAGGACGCGTGATGACCGACTTCGGCCCCATCTCGAACTGGAACCAGCGGGCTTTGCCATCCACACGTAAGCTGGGGTAGCGGGTGCTCTCCCGCATTCCCATGTAGGGCTGGTCGACCAACTTGATTCGCCGCAGCCATTTCACGTTGTTGATGCCCTCATAACCGGGCGTCAGCAGCCGCAAGGGATAGCCTTGCTCGGGGCGGAGCGGCTCGCCGTTCTGGCCGTAGGCGAGCAGCGCGTCATCCCAGACTTTCCCAATCGGGATGCTCTTCATGTGCATGCCCTGCTCAGCGCCTTCGGCGACGAACCAGGTTGCTTCGCCCTTCACGCCGGCCTCCTGGAGCAGCACGGACAAGAGCACTCCGGTCCATTCGCTGCAACTGGTCAGGCCGTGGGTCTGCTGCACGGTGGCCGGGGGTAGCGTCCGCGCCAGCCCCGGCGCAAACCCAACGCCCGAGGGCGTGCTGTTGCCGGCGCATTCGACGAAGTGCATCCGCGTGACCGACGGCAGGCGCATCAAGTCGTCCATCTTGAAAACGAGTGGCCGATCCACGAGACCGTGGATCATCAGCCGGTGTTCCGCCGGGTCGATATCTGGGGGATCGTATCCATGGTTAATGATGAAATGAAGTGACGACGGAGTAATGGTGCCAAACGTATCCTGGAGCGGAGTACGAAAACCGTAGTCACGCGGGACTCCAGGACGCGGGTCCCTGCCACGGCGGCCGTTGGTCCCGATCCGTATCGATTGCACGAAGCGTGAGCGCACCCCGTAGTCGTACCACTCGTCGGGACGGCGTTCACCGGCTGCCGTCTCTGGCGTTTGCGCACCTGCGGGGTAGATCACGCCCGCGCCCGCCAAGCCGGCCAGCGCCGCACCTCGCTTCAGAAACTGCCTGCGATCTGATTCCTGAGTAGTCATGAGGTCCTCCTGGTGTTCGGTAGAAAACTTATGTTGGAAGAATTGTTGATGCCAAGGAAACCAAACCCCCATGGCGACTTCTTGTCAATACGGCGGAAAGGTAAGACTCTTGTTCCCCCGTTCAACCCATATGCGGACGTTCTCTTCGTTGTTGACTCGCACCTCTACGATGACGCCGGTGCCGCGACGGCGCGATCGCACGAGACGGAAGTCCTCCACTGGACCTTGCAAACCATGCTCTCCCCAGTCGTCCATGAAATCTTGGAACTTGTAAGTGGCGTTCGGCTGCCAGATTTGATAGGCTCCCTGGAAGTTCTTGCTGTGCAATGCCTCGAAGAATTGCAAGGCCTGCCGCTCCTCCGCGAAATTCCGAAAACGCCAGTAGCCGAAGCTTCCCATGAGAATCACGAACGCGAGGATGCTGATGGCGTATCGCTTTCGTCGTTCTGCCTTCTGATCAATCGGCTTGATGTGGTCAAACACGGGAGAACACCTCGAAAGTGCCGGAGCGGCTACGAGATTTTTTGAATTTCAGAACCCAGTTATATCATAACTCTGGGTACTCGCGATTGCAGCCGTTTGCGCAATGAGCGGATACCCGGGAACTTTTCTGATTCCTTGCAGGTTTCGCTGGGAGTGTTTTGTGATCGAATTGTTGCTCGGGCTTGGTCTGACCCTGTGGGTCGCCTGCCTGGCGTGGAACCTCTATAACAACGGGGAACCTTCTTCAGTCTCAGCGGCCATGCCGTTTCCGCTACACGCAGAGCCACACGTCTCGATCCTGATTCCGGCACGAAATGAAGCGGCGATCCTGGCGAAGACGCTTCCTGCCTTCCTGGAGCAGGATTACAGCGATTATCAGGTGATCCTGGCCGATGACGGCTCAACGGACGGCACTGGCGACTTGGCGCAATCGTTTGCGTCGCGGCATCCGGGACGGCTTCGCGTGGTACGCATCGAGGACCTTCCCGCCGGCTGGGTTGGTAAATCTTACGCGCTCTTCAAAGCCTTTGAGGCTGCCAACGGGGAGTGGGTGCTGGCGACGGATGCCGATATGGTGCTCCATCCCAAGGCACTGCGGGCCGGGATGTGGCTCGCCGAACAGCAACGGGCCGAACTGGTGAGCCTATGCACGTTTCTCGAGTGCCGCTCGTTTTGGGAACGGCTGATGATGCCCGTGTTCGCGCTGATGCTCGCCACGGTGTTCCCCCTGCGGAAAATCAACAATCCACGTTCCTCCGTCGCCATCGCATCGGGAGGATACATTCTGATGCGGAAGGACACTTGGGCCGGCTTGGGCGGTTACGAGACGATTCGTGGCGAGATGATCGATGACCTCAACACCGCGCGGCTTGTCAAGCATTCCGGCCACCGCATCTTTGTCGCCTCGGCAGGGGATCTGGTGCGGACGCGTATGTATGCCAGCTTGGCACAAATTTGGGAGGGTCTGCGGAAAAACGCCTTTGCCATCCACCGCTTTTCGGTCTTGCGCATGACGGCTTTCATTGCGGGAATCTGGTTCATAACATTGTTGCCGTTGGCCGCTTTGGCTTACTCGCTAGGCTGGCTGGCCTGGAGCGGAGGCAAGCTTCCGCCGGGCGGGGAACTTATTCTTGTACTGAGTCTTGCGCAATACGGACTCTCGGCGTGGATTCACCTGTTCTTGATTTCCTTTTTAGGGATTCCCCGGAGGTATGCTCTACTCGCTCCATTTGGATCGCTTCTCTACACCGCGATCGCATTCGATTCGATGCTGAGGACACTGTTCGGCGCGGGGGTATCCTGGAAGTTGCGGCAGTACGGAAAGTCTTCCTGGCAAGAGAAGAAGCGAAACCGGAACGAAAAGTAAACTATGTCCGAAAAGACTTTTCAAAATTGTAACCGTTTGAACTATGTTTGGAATTCGGTTGCTGTGTCTCAAGCTACAGGTCTCTCCTGACGGAAAGGGAGATGTGAGTCATGACGGAACAGGAATCGCGACGAATTGGAATTCGAGAATTCATCGAAGGGCTCCGGTCTCTGCCGCGCTTTAGCGCGGAGGAGGTGTATGGCTATCTCAAATCGAATCCCGTCTACCCTGAGTCGTTGAAGCCGTTTCTGTTTTTCAGCCAAGCTACCTATACGCGCAACCTGATCTTCAAAAATGAACTGTTCGAGCTGCTGGCGCTATGCTGGGAAACCGGGCAAGTCAGCCGCATCCATAATCACCGCGACCAGCAGTGCTGGATGACCGTCCCTCTCGGCACGTTACAGGTGCAAGACTTTCGTGTGCTGGAGCGCGACCCGAAAAAGAAAACGTGCCGCCTGCAACCCAGCAAGAGCTATCCCATTACTTTGGAGCAGCCTGCGGAAGTGAACCCCAACGAGCCGGTGCACCAAGTCCTGAATCTCGCCGAGTTTGGCGGTCGCGCTGTGAGCCTTCACATTTATTCGAAGCCCTTTGACAGTTGCGAAGTGTATTACCCGGAACGGGAAGTCTATTCCGACGTGCCGCTCTATTACACGAGCGAATACGGAAAGTTGGGTTCCAGTGAACCAGCATCGCCGGGGCAATAAGCATCTGCCCGGTTCCGCTGTTTAGAAAGGTGGCAGGCTGATCACAAACCTGGAAGGGCTATTCGACCGGCTTGGGCGGCTCATCCGGTTCCCGTTCGTCTATTTGGCTGTAACTTGCAGTTCCTTTTCTGCGGCGTCGACGCCCGCCCCCTTGGGACAATGAAAACCGTTCTCTGAAAGCGCGTTTTCCAAAGCATTGAGCAGGAGAAGCACGAGCTCCGGCTTCGCCGTCTGGCCCATCAGTCCGACCCGCCAGATCTTGCCTCGCAGATCGCCGATGCCCGGCCCAATCTCGACGCCGAAGCGTTGAGTCAAGGAGTTCCGAACCTTCGCATCGTCCACATCGTCCGGAATGCGGATCGTATTCACCGTTGCGGCACGATCCGCTGGGTTTTCGACGAACATCTTGAGCCCCAGAGCCTCGACGCCCTGCACGAATGCACGGTGGCATTGCAGATGGCGAGCATAAACGGCTTCGACGCCCTCCTCGACAATGATTCGCAGGGCCTCATGGAAAGCGTACAGCATGCTGACCGGGGGCGTGTGATGGTAGCGCCGCTCTTCGTCCCAAAACCGTTCAATCATGCTCAGGTCCAGATACCAGCTCTGCGTGGGCTCCTTACGCTCGCGGATAACGGCCGCCACCCGCTCGTTGAAGGTAAACGGAGCGAGGCCCGGCGGGCAGGCAAGACATTTCTGCGTGCCGCTGTAGGAAACATCCACGCCGCAAGCGTCCACGTCGACCGGCACTCCTCCGAGCGAGGAAACCGTATCCACCACCAGCAGCGCGCCAACCTCGTGCGCAATCTCCGCCAAGGGTTTAAGTGGCTGCAGAACCCCGGTCGAGGTTTCGCTATGAACCATGCCGAGAACTTTCAGCTTCTTGCCCTTTACCGCTCGGCGGACGTCCTCCGGATTCGCCGCCATCCCAAGTGGATGATCCAGCCGCAGGAGCTTGCCCCCGGCACGTACGATCATCTCGCACATGCGTGCGGCAAACGCCCCGCCCACCGACACAGCCACTTCGTCGCCAGGCTCAATGCAATTGATGAGGGACGCCTCCATGCCGGCGCTGCCTGTTCCCGCAAGGGGGAACGAGGTTTTGTTACGGGTGCCGAAAACGGTCTGGAGCATGGCGCGGATCTCGTCCATGGCTCGCAGCAGGTTCTGGTCGAGATACCCTACGACGGGCTGCATCATGGCGTGATATACGCGCGGGTCTACCTCGCTCGGGCCGGGTCCCATCAGCAGGCGCTTCGGAATCTTAAGAGCTGGGAATGTTTCAGGCATCGGTTTTCCCTCTGAGCTATCCTACCACTGGCGGCGGTCTTGACAAACGGAATTTGACTCATATAGATTCGCTGCACTCCATGCCCGACGCGCTCAATCCGCCCGCTACCCCGAAGGACGAAGAAGAACTCCACTGGCTTGCCTTGCGACTGGTTCCCGGACTGGGCAATCGGCTGGCGGCGCGCCTGTTGACCGCAATCGGCTCAGTGGTCGGAATTTTCCGTGCCTCGGCCACTGAGCTCGAATCGCTGGGGGTCCCGTCGCACGTCGTGCGCACGCTTTCAACCGGAACGGTATTTGAAGAAGCGGCCCGGGAAGCTGAGCAGGCCCGCCAGTTGGGCGCTGCGTTCCTCACCATTCAAGACCCAGCCTACCCGAAGATCCTCAAGGAGATTTTTGATCCCCCGCTATTGCTTTACGCCTGCGGCGACCTCAGGCTGCTGGGCGAGCCGGCGGTGGGAATCGTGGGGACTCGTAGGCCTACGGCCTATGGCAAGGCGATGGCGGAACGGCTGGCCACGGACTTAGCGGCCCGGGGGCTGGTGATCATCAGCGGAATGGCGCGCGGAATAGATTCCGCCGCTCACCGAGGGGCGCTGCAGGCCGGTGGAAAGACCATCGCCGTTCTCGGTACCGGTATGGATGTGCCGTATCCTGCTGAAAATAAATCTCTTCATTCTGAGATCGCGGAAAAGGGATTGCTGCTTTCGGAATTCCCGCTCGGTTCGTTTCCGGCACCGCAAAACTTCCCGATCCGCAACCGGATCATCTCCGGCCTTTCGCTAGGGCTAATCGTCGCGGAGGCGGCCCAGTACAGCGGGTCGTTGATCACGGCCCGATTGGCGATGGAGCAGAATCGCGAGGTGTATGGCGTGCCCGGTTCTGTTACGAACAAGAACAGTTGGGGTCCGCACATTCTGATCAAACAAGGAGCGAAGCTGGTCGCGAATTGGGAGGACGTGGTCGAGGAACTGCCTGCTGAGGTTCGTAAACGATTGATTCCATTGTCAGATACAACCCAAAAGGCCGGAAAGACGTCTTTGTTTGCTGAATCACTTTCGGAACGGGAGCAGGCAATTTATGGCTTGCTCAAGGTAGAGGAGCCGGTGCATATTGATGAAATCCTGGATGCGTTGCCGCAGAGTTCGTCTTCTGAAGTGCTCGCGAACCTGCTGGAACTGGAGTTCAAAAGTCTGGTGAGGCAGCTGCCGGGAAAGAGCTTTGTTAAGACCTTTTGAGACGTAGCCCGATCTAAGTCAGGAGGATTTCGCGAAAAGAATGCCAAGAGCAAAGGCCACAACCACAAAGAAGAAGGCAGCGATCAAAGCCCCCCGGACATCGAAGGGAAAAGCGGCGGTCGGCTCCCTTGTGATCGTAGAATCGCCGGCCAAGGCGAGGACCATCAACCGGTACCTGGGCACGGGCTTCCGGGTGAGGGCTTCATTGGGGCACATCAAGGACCTGCCAAAAAGCGACCTCGGCGTGGACGTAGAGCATAACTTCCGCCCTACCTATAAAGCTATTCCCGCCAAGTCGAAGGTCATACGGGAACTCAAGCAGGAGGCCAAGAAGGCAGGCGCGATCTATCTGGCCGCCGACCCGGACCGCGAAGGCGAAGCTATCTGCCAGCATCTGGCCGAAGAGTTGAGTAACGGCAAGCCGATCCATCGCGTGCTGTTCAACGAGATCACCAAGAACGCCATCCGGGAAGCCTTCGAGCATCCCAGCACGATCAATGAAAGGCTGGTAGAAGCACAGCAAGCACGCCGGATTCTGGACCGGCTGGTAGGGTACAAGATCAGCCCGCTGCTGTGGGATAAGGTGCGCCGCGGGCTTTCGGCCGGACGAGTGCAGACCGTTGCGCTGCGCCTGATCGTCGAACGGGAACGCGAAATCCGGGCTTTCGAGCGAGAAGAATACTGGACCGTCAGCGCGAATCTGAATGCCAAGGAGCCGCCTTTCTTTGACGCCCGGCTGGTCAAGCAGGGCGGCAAGGACTTCATTGTCGGCGGGGAGTCAAAATCCGGGAGCATCCGTGCGCAAGTCGAAAAGGGGAAGTTTCTGATCGGCAGTGAGACCGAGGCACAGGCCATCCGCTCGCGCCTCGAAAAGGAATCCTTCGTGGTTGCTTCAACGGGCACAAAGGAGGTCCGCCGGAACCCCCAGCCCCCGTTCGTCACAGCTACCCTGCAGCAGGAAGCGTCACTCAAGCTGGGTTTTAGCGCCAAGCGCACGATGGCGCTGGCCCAGCGGCTCTATGAGGGGGTGGATTGCGGCGACCAGGAAATCGTCGGTCTCATTACGTACATGCGCACCGATTCTACGCGCGTTTCCGATCAAGCCCTGGAGGAAGTGCGCCGATGGATTCCGCAGAACTATGCCCGGACGTATCTGCCTCGCCAGGCGAATTTCTACCGAAGCAAGAAGGGCGCCCAGGATGCGCACGAGGCGATCCGTCCCACTGCCGCCTTCCGGTCGCCGGACCAGGTAGCGCAGTTCTTGAGCAAGCCGGAGGACCGCGACGCGGCCCGACTGTACCGATTGATCTGGCGGCGCTTTGTGGCGTCCCAGATGGTTCCCGCGCTGTTCGACCGGACGACGATCGAAATCACGGCCGGCGAGTTTGAGCTGCGGGCGACGGGCTCAGTGTTGAAGTTTGACGGTTTCCTGAAGGTCTATGAAGAATCCAGAGATCACGACGAAGTAGACGACGACCTGGGTAGGCGTTTGCCCACGGTCAGCGTAGACGAGGTTCTCCGAGTGGGTAAGGTGACGCCGGACCAACACTTTACCGAACCGCCCGCACGGTACAACGAAGCCAGCCTGGTGAAGGAACTTGAGAGGAAGGGAATCGGAAGGCCTTCCACCTATGCGACCATCCTGGGGACCATCCAGGAGCGGAAATACGTCCAGAAGCAGCAGAAGCGGTTCTTCCCGACGGAGCTGGGGGAGGTTGTAACGGAACTCCTGGTAAAGAATTTCAGCGAAATTTTCGACATCATGTACACGGCGCGTCTTGAAGACTCTCTCGACGAAATCGAGGATGGCAAGCAGGATTGGGTGGCGACGCTCGGCGAATTCTACGAAAAATTTGAAAGGGACCTGAAACAAGCCAAGGAGCACATGGCCAACATCAAGCGCATGGAGGAGCCCACAGAGTTCTCCTGCGAAAGATGCGACAATCAGATGGTGATCAAATGGGGCCGGCACGGGAAGTTCCTGGCCTGTTCCGGCTACCCCGAATGCACCAATACGCGCGAGCTGGCGAAGGGTCCGTCCGATTCCGCCACGGAAACTTCGGAGCCGGAAGAGGAAGAGCCGTGCGGGAGTTGCGGGCGTCCGATGGTGCGCAAGCGCGGCCGGTTCGGGCAGTTTTTGGCGTGCAGCGGCTATCCTGACTGCAAGACCACGCGCAAGATTGGGCAAACGGAGAAGAAGCCACCCGTGCCGACCGGCGAGCCGTGTCCGCAGTGCGGCAATCCGCTGGTCATACGCGAGGGGCGCTACGGCGAGTTCACTTCTTGCAGCAATTACCCGAAGTGCAAATACATCAAGCAGAATGTAACCGGAGTCGAGTGTCCGGAGTGCAAGAAAGGCCAGATCGTTGAAAAGCGTTCCCGGCGGGGGACGTTCTATAGCTGCGACCGTTACCCGAAGTGCAAGTACAGCTTGCGGAACAAGCCCGTAGCGCGGCAGTGCCCGGAATGCGGCTCCGCCTATCTCCTTGAGAAGGATTCCAAGACCGGACCCACCTTCGAATGCCCTAGCGAGGGCTGTGATTACAGCCAGGCAGCCTGAAGGTTACCGTAGTTCTGGCGCGGGTTCCGGAATCGCTGCTCCGTCCTTGCGCGGGTCGGAGGCGCCGGAGTTGACACCCGTCGACTCGTCGCGCATCACGGCCTGACCTCCTCCCACAGCTTCCGAATAGAATCCGAGCGGTCGGATCTGATGGCCGCGCTGCGTGAGGTCTTCATAGATAGCCTGCGAGATACGCCCTTCCATATAGAGATCGCACCCACCGAAACTGAGCTTCGTGAAGCGGGCCGCTTCCATGGCCTCCTGCAGATTCATCTGGTGGTCCACGATGTTCGAGACAAACTGCGCATGAGCCTGTGACTGGTTCCAGCCGCCCATGATGCCGAAACCGATACGTACGCCACCGCGGCTCATCATGGCTGGGATGATCGTATGCAGCGGTCGCTTGCGCGGCTCGAGCGCATTCGGGTGCGAGGGGTCGAGGCTGAACAAGCTGCCACGATTCTGGAGGACGAATCCGGTCCCGTCGGCCACCAGCCCGGAGCCGAACTCGAAGTAGATGCTCTGAATCAGGGAAATCATGTTCCCTTCGCGGTCCACTGCGCTCAGATAGATCGTGTCGCTGCCCGGGTGCGGCGGCTCCCCGGGCCCTACAGAACAGTTCGCCTTTTCCATGTCGATCAACCCCATGCGCTGCTTGGCGTACTCCTTGGAGAGCATCCCCCCTACGGGGACCTGACTGAACCGCTGATCAGCGACGTAGCGGAGCATATCAGCATAGGCAAGCTTCTTGGCCTCGATCATGGCATGCAACGTGTTCGGCTGGTTGTGGCCCCAATCCGCCAGCGGAAAGCTTTCCATGAGGTTGAGCATGGAGAGCGCGGCAATCCCCTGTCCGTTGGGCGGAATCTCGTAGACCGTCCAGCCGCGATAGCTCGTGGAGATCGGCTCCACCCATTCGCTGGAAAACTCGGCCAGATCGGCGAGCGACATGGCGCCGCCCAGTTCGCTCGATTTCTCGACGATCCGTTTCGCAATCTCACCTTCGTAGAACGCCTTGCGGCCCTCAGACGCAATCTGCCGCATACTCCAGGCAAGGTCCGGGTTCTTGAAAATCTCGCCGAAGCGCGGAGCGCGGCCGTTCGGAAGCAGGGCGCGTACGGCCGCGGGATCACCCCGTAACGAATCAGCGCCCCCAACCCATCTCCCGCCGGACCACTCGGTCACGGGAAAGCCTTCCTCCGCGTAATGAATCGCCGGAGCCAGGACGTCGGCGAACTGCTTGCGCCCGAAGCGCGTGAGCAGCTTGTCCCAGCCGTCCACGGCCCCGGGCACGGTGACGGAGTGAATCCCCACCGCCGGAATCCGTCCGGCAATTCCTCTTCCCTTCAGGAACTCAATGGTCATCCCGGAGGGTGCCCAGCCACTGGCGTTCAGGCCGTAAACCTTCTTGGTCTGCGCGTCGTAGACGATGGCGAACAGATCGCCGCCTATGCCGTCACTGTGCGGCGCAACCAAGCCCAACACGGCGTTGGCTGCTACGGCGGCATCGACGGCCGTGCCGCCGCGCGCTAGAATCGTCGCACCAGCTTGTGCTGCCAGCGGGCTTTCCGCTGCGACAATGCCGTGACGCGAAGTCACCACGGACCGGCCTTGCCAGCGTCCTTCCTGGGCCAGAGATTCAGCGCTTAGCATCATCAATCCCAAACAGCAACATGCGAGGATCCATGTATTCCGGGCATTCCGCCGATATCGTATCATGCGTTCCTCCGTGTTCATTCATCGGGCCTACTCGCCGTCATCAATAAGCCCCCCAGCTCCCGAAAGCGCCGTCGCTCGGCCGAATCGGTAAGCCATCCATAGTATTCCGCGTCGACTTGCGAGGTCCGGTCCGGAATCATGCGAAAAGAATACCCTTCGAAGCCGCAAGATTCAAACAACTTTCCGTACTCTTCCGCCGTATGCAGATGGACCGGTACCTTCAGACGGTCGAGCCACCGCAGCGTGTATTCGTTTTCCTGCGAAAGATGATTGAGGATCCAGACGGAACCGCCCGGCGAAAGTACGCGGAAGATTTCCCGCAAGGCGGTTTCCGGGCGTTCCATGTAATAGAAGGACTCGACGCTGAAGGCCCGGCTGAAAAACCGCTCCTGCCAGGGTATGGATTCCCCGTCGGCCCAGAGGAACAACAGATTCTCGTGGGCTACAGACGCGGCGCGTGCCTTGCGGATCATTGCGTCGGAAACATCGAGGCCCACCACCAGACCTTCTGGGGCCAGGGAGGCCAGCAGACGGCTCGCCCATCCCTCACCGCAGCCGATTTCCAGAATCCGGTCCCGCTGCTCGACGCCCATGAACGAGACCATGTCCTCTACGAACGAGCGATGGTGCGCCTCCAGCCCGCTGCTGCGGCCGTCGCGAACCCACAGATTGAATTCTTCGCGGAGTCGTTCGTTCATAGCTGAGATCTTCTCTAACGACGCAACGTGAGACCGCCATCCACGGTGATGACCTGACCCGTGATGTAGCCGTCGGGTTCGAGCAGCAGGCGTACGACGCGTGCTACGTCTTCAGCGCGGCCATAACGCGGGATGATGCCCTCGCGGAGAAAGCGCTCATACTTGCCGCCGGATACGCTGGCTGCGGCCATGCCCGCAGTTGTGACGCCGGGCGCGACCACGTTGACCGAGACGTTGGGTTTTCCACCAAATTCATGCGCCAGCACACGGGCAGCGTGAGTGAGCGCTGCTTTGGGAGACGAATAAACGGCGCTTTGCGCGAACGGAACGACAGCCTGCATCGTGCTCACAAGAACGATGCTGCCTGCAGTCCCTCGCTCAGCCATCCGTTGCGCGGCGAGTTTCGCCAGCCGGTACGGACCGGCGAAGTTGCACTGCCAGGAAATCTCCATCCGACGGGCTTCCTGCGCGGCAGACTCTGGCTGGCTGCCTGTTGCACGCACCGGGTCGCCGGCGAAAATCACCGCCGCGCACAGCGGACCCACGGCCGCTGCCCGGCTGATGTACTCCTCCGGAATTCCAGGATTGGATAGATCACCTTTCACGAGGTGGACTGGCGACCCGAAGGGTTGCAGTGTTTCTTGCAAAGCTTCGGCCCGTGCGTGATTCGATCGATAGCCGATGACAAGTTGCGCTCCTTCTCGTGACAGTAGGAACGCCGTGGCAGCACCGAGGCCGCCCGAGCCTCCAACTAAGAGCACCACCTTTCCCGCCAGTGTGTTCGACGGGAAACCAAATTGGGTTGGCATGTCCGGGGCGCTCACCGTTTCTCCTGGCCGGTTGACTCCGGGACGGCTGTCGGTTCCAGCTTCGCCCACGCCAGCGTCGCCGCAATCAAGAACAAATAGGGCATCATGACTTCGGAGTCACCAAGGTTGTACTCAAACAGACCGGAAACCATCAGGCCAATACTGATGGCGACAATCGCCTGACCGAGAGCTCGGGCCTCGGAAGTTCGACTCCGAGCCAGGCGCAGGCTTTCACGAAACACTTCAAAGAGCACCCATAACCAAAACAATAGACTCGGGACGCCTCTTTCCGCCGCGAGCTGCAAATAGTTATTGTGCAAATGCCCATACCAGGCGTCCGGCAGAGGCAGTGCACCGGGCTTGTAGCGCAGGAATTCCGTATCAACTCGTTCGGGCCCAACACCCAGCAACGGGTTGGCGGCGACCATGTTGAGCCCTGTCCGGAGCATGACCAATCTGCTCCGGTTGGAAGAATCCGTGCTGGTGTTTAGCATGGAGAGACTCCGTTGCTGCAACCAGCTTGGGGAAAGGAAGTACAGCAACAGTATCACCGCCGGCAGCAGCCAAAGAATGCGTGGCTGGAACCGGGCCAGCAGATAGACCATGCCCGCGAATGCCCCAAGCCAAATGCCGCGCGTAAAGGCCCCCAGGATTCCGAGCGAAGCCAGTCCTGCCGCAATCCAGGCCGCCCAACGCAGCCGCGGAGCAAGCTTTCCAAAGAGCGCTCCCGAAACGGCCAGGAGCAGCACCATCAGCAATTGGGCGGCGAACGTCAGCCAGTGCCCCATGAAGCCCGTGATCTGGTGCAGGATATAGTTCTCATAAAACGGTCGACCCTCCCCGGTGATGCGCCAGTACGATTGCACGAACTGCAGCAGACCATAGGTCGCAGCTATGGCGCCCCCCAGGACAACGCCCTGTACGGTCTTCCAAACTTGGCGTGGCTCCGTGTAGGCGTTGTAGGCGACGACCAGTGCCAGAAAGACGAAGAGTTTTCGTAACTGCGGAAGGCTCTCCCAAACATCAGGCGAGAAGACGAGGGACAAAAGGCTCCAACCCCAGAAGGCGAGCAGTGCGATCCCAAGACGGGTCGGGAAGCGGACGGGCCTCCGCGAAAAGAGCAGCGCCAACAGGGCCGCGCCCAGAAAAATCTGCGCCACGGCGATGGAGAAGAGAATGGCACAGGCCGCCACGGAAGCCAGGACAGCCGTGGCCGTCTCCAGTCTGTCGGCCAGCCAGCCGGAATTGGGCATCCGCTCGGAAATGGTGGTGGACAACGGCAAACCTTCTTTGCTGGTGCCGCCCGATTGGGCTTTCAGACGATAGCCTAATGGATGCGATAACGGGATTCAAGCCGGATATGCTATACTGAGAAAACAATATGCGGAGTGACACGAAGTTTCGAGTTCCTTCCGGCTTTACCTGAGTCTAGGGCAGAACGTCAGTCTGCCGTTCCGTAGCGATTCCCTGTAAGTCAATCTTGTTGATCGGTTGCCATTTGTGTGACGGGAAAGTGCCAGCTGCTATTGCACCAGGATTTCACCTATTCCGGGTTTACCTGAGTCCCGTGCTTAACGGTCGGGAGCAGCGTGTGGTTGTAGACGGCGATGTGGTAACCTCCGCCGGTGGATTGACCGGCTATGAAGGCTCGCTCTGCGTGGTGGGCCAATTGTTCGGCCAAGCCGAGGCAGACAAGATCGGCCTTGGTGTTTGGTCAGAGCAACAGGAATGCGGACGATTCGCCGTCAAGGCGCCTTTCCACTCGGATTCAAGTGAACACACTGCCGTAAGCACTCGAACCCGGCTGCCAACGGCGGGATTGACATTCATTGGTCAGGGTACAATGCAAAGTTCCATTGTGAGGCTGGGCGTGTGTCGCGGTAATTTGTAGATAGGGAGTAGGAGGCAATGAATAATCTGTGGAAATTGGATGATGCGGGCTCGCAGCTATTGGTAGCGGTGGACAAGATCTCGCGTGAGGTAATCGCTCCACTGGCGCCGGAGATTGACCAGGAAGGACGGTTTCCGAAAGAAAATGTGGAAGCCTTGCGCAAGGTCGGTTTGCTGGGTCTGCTAAGCGACCCGCAGGTAGGGGGACATGGCCAGGGACTTCGCACAGCCGTTGCCGAGACCGAGCGCATTGCGCGCGAATGTCCTTCCACGGCCATGATCACTATCATGCACAACTGCGCCACCAAGGTAATCGAGACCTTTGGGTCTGAGGCCCTGCGCCGCTCAATCGCTGGGGAAGGCAAGCTGGCAACCCTGGCGTTCTCGGAATCCGGTTCCCGGAGCCACTTCTGGCTGCCCGTCAGCACGGCTTCGGCCAGCTCGGAAGGAGTGCGCTTGAACGCCGCAAAGCAGTTGATCACTTCGGCAGGAAACTGCGATTGGTATGTATGGTCTAGCAAACCCGCGGCGGCCGAGGGCCTGAGCAGCCTGTGGGCCGTGCCGGGCAACGCAGTTGGTCTATCGATTGCGCAGCGGTACGACGGGCTCGGGCTGCGTGGTAACAGCTCCGCTCCGATCGTTGCCAATGATGTCTTGATCCCAGAAGCGAACCGGCTGGGAGAGGATGGAAAAGGCTTTGACGCCATGATTGGCGTAGTCCTGCCCTTTTTCAATTTGCAATCTTGCGCGGTTTCCGTGGGAATCATGGAGGGTGGATTCGCGCGTGCCGTCCGGCATATCACCAACTCCCAATACGCGTACGATGGCAAGAAGATCGCAGAAATTCCGCAGGTGCGTGGACACATCGCCAAGGGCAGAGTGAAGATCGATATGACGCGGGGGTTCCTGCTGGAGGCTCTCGATGCCGTCGAGCACAGCCGGGAAGACGCCGTACTGCGCGTACTGGAGTCAAAGGTTGCTGGAGCGGAAACCGCGCTCGAGGTTCTGGATCTCTTGATGCGGGTGTGCGGCGGAGCGGCCTTCCGCAAGGATGTGGACTTGGAGCGATATTTCCGCGACAGCCGAGCCTCGGTGGTGATGGCGCCCGTCACCGATGCCTTGTACGATTTTATCGGCAAAGCCGCCTGCGGCATGCCGCTGTTCTAGTGGACGACCGCATCGCGCCGTTCTTCCAGTGGGATCGTTTCAGCCTCCTTCGCGTTGGCGGGCTCCAAGGCAAGGGCGATCAATTCATCCAAGGTTCGGACATAGTGCAGGACAAGTCCTCAAGGCACGGTGGGGTAACAGCCCAGTACACGCAGGAAGTCGGTTGTTTCTGATAGATGTTTCAAGGCGTTACGGGCCGGGCCGGAGGCCGGGTTGCCTTGGAAATCAAGATAAAACAGGTATTCCCAAGGGCGGCCCCGCAGAGGGCGAGACTCGATCTTGGTCAGGTTCAGGTCTCGCAACGCGAAAACGCTCAGGCAACGGAAGAGAGCCCCTGGCAAGTTCTTGGCAGCAAAGACTATGGAAGTCTTGTTGCCAGCGGGGCGCTTGGCGCGGGTGCGTTTGCCAAGGAGGAAGAAACGGGTGTAGTTTTCCGCGTCGTCGCCAATGTCGGCGGCCAGAATGCGGCCTCCGTAAATCTTTGCAGCAGCCTTACTTGCGATGGCAGCGGCGTCGGTGAAGCCCCGTTCCAGGATCATACGGACGCTGCCGGCGGTGTCGTGATAGGGGACCTCCTCCCACCTGCGGTGCCGTTCGAGGAAGCGACGGCACTGGCCGAGAGCCGGCGGCTGAGAATAAACCTTGTGAACGTGCCGGAGCGAGACACCGGGCGGAGCGATCAGGTTGTGGATAATTCGGATACGGGTTTCCGCGAGAATCTGAAAGCGGTGCTTTAACAAGAGGTCGTAGTTTTCATGGATAGACCCAAATAGCGTGTTTTCAATGGGAACCGTGGCGTAGTCGAGCTTTCGTGCGGCAAGCGCGCGGAAAAGCGCCGAGAAGTTCGGCAGGGGGACGAGTTCCACCAGGCCGGAGGCCATCTTGGCCGCGGCGACCTCGCCGAACGCTCCTCGCTCACCTTGAAATCCTACCCGCATTCGTTTCGGCAAATTCGGTTCCTTCGGTTCTCTCGGTTCCTTCGACAGGCCAAAAAGCGCGCGCGATTGGCCAAAAAGCGCGAGAAAGCCCTCAGCGCATTATGCTGGGTTGGGTGGTGAATTGGCAAGGACGAGGGCCGCGCAGAACCTATAATGAAAGCAGAGGGCAAAGGAGTGGCGTACCCCGAAACTCCAATGAGGGTTGCGACAGAGCCGACGGAACCCCGCGGCTGGTTGTTGTACGACGAGGAGTGCGGGGTATGCCACCAAGTGGTTCCGCAGTTTGAGAAGACTTTGAGAAAACGGGGATTCGCAATTGCGCCGCTGCAGAGCGAGTGGGTGCAGAAGCGTCTCGATCTTGCGCAGAACGAGATGGTTTCCATCCGGCTGCTGCTGCGGGACGGGCGGCAAATTGTCGGTGCGGACGTCTACCGCTACGTGATGAAGCGCGTGTGGTGGTCCTACCCGGTCTATCTGCTTTCCGTTTTGCCGCTGCTGCGGCAAGTGTTCGACCGGGCTTACCAAACGTTCGCGCACAACCGGTATTGGGTATCGAAGGCGTGCGGACTGCCGGGGGCGGGGGAGGAAGAATCAGTGGCTTCCGGACGAAGGGAACCAGGGACTCAATAGGACCCTCCCCGACAAGAAGTGCTATTCGGCGCGATGCCATGAGGGACCGTAGGCCATCAACTCTTCGGTGAATGTTGCACGGGTCACGCGGGAGTTTGAAATTATCCCGGCGCGCCTCTTTCCTGGAATGAAATTCGTCATCGAGACATCCGCTCGCGCAATTGAACAACCTCGGCGCGGATTTCCTGCGAAGAGACTTCTATAACTCTCTTCTCGCCGCTTTTGAGCTCAGCGAGATCGAAGCACAAATCACCGGGGCCAGTTTCGGCCGGTGGTTGTCCGAATCAACGATCAGGAGTGGTAGAGGTTGTCGGCACTGGAGTCTGGTTTGACGTGGCAGATCACGGCGCGAACTCATCCAGTTCCCCCGGAGGCAAGGAGGAGAATACGGGATCGGCTTCGGCATTGATCGACAGAGTGACGATAGGTTCCGTGGAGGTGATTTCGAGCGATCCGGTAAAGCTGGTGAGATCAAACAGGCCCACCATATTTTTCGCATCATGCCCGTTGGACAACAGTGTCTTATCGACGCTGGCCACCGTCTCCCCATCCACGTCCCTGGCCGTAAAGGTGACGAGGGCCGCTGTGTCGGAAGGGTTGGCATAGGCCACTCCGGTCCCCGGCTTATCTTCTCCCTGTTCGGCAAAGGTGACGAACCGGGTGGCCGGAACGGTCGTTGCGTTGACTCCGGCTTCTCCGGTGGGCACCCCTCCCTCAAACTGGCGATACAGTAGGCTGGCCTTCACCGGCCCGGAGCAGGCGGCCCGCGCCCAGCCGGCCGCCAGCGGAGCGTTCAACTCCACGTTGGTCTCCTGGTGAACCGACCCCCCGGGCGGCAGAACGTCGGGCCGGCTGACCACCGTTCCCCGATCCGCAAACGAAACCATCAGCGGACTGCCGTGATCGGAAAGGAACTCGGTCTGGCAGCTCACCGGCTGCGAGGAGTAGTTGATGTAGGTGATAGTGGTTTGCCAACTCTTTCCCACGGCAAGATGGGGGAAGTAATACGTCGTCATTTGCTGCGGGCCCTGCGCGGCGGCATCCAGTTCCCCTGGAGGCAAGGAGGAAAATACGGGAGCGGCTTCGGCATTGATCGACAGAGTGACGATGGGTTCCGTGGAGGTGACTTCGAGCGAGCCGGTGAAGCTGGTGAGACCAAACAGGGGCTGCATATTTTGCGCGCCATGCCCGTTGGGCGACAACATCAGATCGTCGCTAGCCAGCACCTCCCCATCCGCGTCCCGGACCGTAAAGGTGATGAAGGCCGTTGTTGTGTCGGAGGGGTTGGCATAGGCCACTCCGGTCCCCAGCTGACCTTCTCCCTGTTCGGCAAAGGTGACGAAGCGGGTGGCCGGAACGGTCGTTGCATTGACTCCGGCTTCTCCGGTGGGCACCCCTCCCTCAAACCGGCGATATAAGAGGCTGGCCTTCACCGGCCCGGAGCAGGCGGCCCGCGCCCAGCCGGCCGCCAGCGGAGCGCTCAACGCCACGTCAGTCTCCTGGTGAACCGAACCCCCTGGTTGCAGAACGTCGGTCCGGTTGGGTGCCGGTTCCCGATCCGCAAACGAGACCAGCAGCGGCGTTCCCTGATCGGAAAGGAACTCGGTTTGGCAGCTCACCTCCTCGGAGGAGTAGTTGATATAGGTGATAGTGGTTTGCCAACCCGCTCCCACGGCAAGATGAGGGAAGTAATAGATCAGATCTTCCATCGGGGGCGCCGGCGGGGGTTCGGCCTCCGGATCCACCGTGACCGTCACCGTGTCTGAATCGAAGCGACCGCTGGGATCGGTGACCAGCAGACGGAAGCGCAGCACCGCATCCGCCGTCAGCCCCTCTGGAGCCGTGAAGGTGGGATTGGGCACGTTCCGGGACGACAGCACCACGCTCTCGCCGCTGTATTGATTCCAGCGATATCGCAGCGGATCGTCGTCCGGATCGCTGCTGCCGCTGCCGTCCAGGGTCACCAGGGCTCCTTCCCACACGCCGGTCTGGTCCGGGCCGGCATCCGCCGTCGGTGAATTGCTCGCCGGAGGTGGAGGAGGTGGCGGTGGAGGAGGAGGGGACGGTCGTGGAGGTGGCGGGGCGGTGCAGACGGCCCCCTGAAAATTGATCGTTGCCAGCCACGCCTGAAATGCAGTATCCACCGGCGCACACAACGTGGTCTCCCGTATATCCAACTCCGAGAGTTGTGACAGCGCCGACAGGGTTAGCGGAAGAGGCCCGCTCAACATATTCTCGTTGAGATACAGAAACTCGAGGTTGGCCAAGTTCCCCAGTTCCGCCGGGATTTCCCCGCTCAACTCATTCCGGTTGAGATACAGATCCAGGAGGTTGGTCAAGTTCCCCAGCCTCGCCGGGATCTTCCCGCTCAATTTATTGCTGTCGAGATACAGCAACTGGAGGTTGGTCAAGTTCCCCAGCTCCGCCGGGATCTCCCCGCTCAACGTATTCTGTAAGAGATCCAGCCCCTCAAGATTGGTCAAGTTCCCCAGCTCTGCCGGGATCTCCCCGCTCAACGTATTCGCGGAGAGAGACAGGGTCTGGAGGTTGGTCAAGCGCCCCAGCTCGGCCGGGATCTCCCCGCTCAACGTGTTTATGGAGAAAGACAGCACCTGGAGGTTCGTCAAGTTCTCCAGCTCCGCCGGGATTTCCCCGCTCAACCCATTCGCGACGAGACGCAGAGCCGTGACGCGGCCGTCCTCGTCCGTTTCGACCCTGTGCCATTCCGAGAGGGCCTCGTTGCTCAACCAGTTCGTGTTGTTCGTCCAGTCCGCTCCGCCGGTCGCGTTGTAGAGCGCCACCAGCGCCGCCCGGTCCGCCGTGACGTTGATGGTCACGTTGATGCTGTCCGCGCCGCCGTTGCCGTCGGAGACCGAAACCGTTACCGCATAGCTGGATTGCGTCTCGTAGTTGAGCGGGGCGCTGGTCTGGAGCTGGCCGCTGGCCGAGACGATGCCGAAGGCGGCAGCGTCCGTCCCGCCCAGGGTGTAGGTCAGCGTGTCGCTCGTGTCCGCATCCGCCGCCGTGACGGGGGCACCGATGTTCTGGCCCGATGCCGTGTTCTCGGCAACGCTGCGCGTCGTGCTGGTTCCCTCGGTGAAGACCGGCGCGGAGTTGGGCTCGTCCACATTCGTGACGTTGATAGTCACGTTGATGCTGTCCGCGCCGCCGTTGCCGTCGGAGACCGAAATCGTTATTGCATAGCTGGATTGCGTCTCGTAGTTGAGCGCGGCAGCTGGTCAGGATCTGGCCGGTCGATTTATTGACCGCGAACGAAATCGCGTCTAGCCCGCCCCCCCAGGTGTAGCTCAGCGTGTCGCTCGTGTCCGCATCCGTCGCCGTGACGGGGGCGCCGATGTTCTGGCCCGATGCCGTGTTCTCGGCGACGCTGCGCGTCGTGCTGGTTCCCTCGGTGAAGACCGGCGCATTGTTCGTGGTACTACCAATCGCGGTGCCGTTGACGCGGAATTTAAACGGATCGGTCCACGAGCCCCAAGTATCGCCGTCGTAAGGCCTATCGTAGGATTCGTCGGCAATGCTCCATCCCGAGGCCGTGGAATCCTCAGAGTCCGAAGCCGTGCCTTCCCATTGCACGCTACCACCGCCGGTACTGTCCACCACAACCCAGTAGGTTGTATTGGCCGCCAACTCGATTCCGGAGGTCGTGAACTCGTTGACCCCCGGGGTGGTCAGGGAGGCGGGTTGCATTAGCGTCACCAAGGAACTGCCGGGCAGATTGGAGTTGCTGTTCGTCCATATTCCGACAGTGAAGTTGATGGTATGGTCCGCGCCCGACGACATGTCGAGCCCGACGCTAGTCACGGTATAGCCGGCACTGTTGTCGCCCGTGGTAAATGCTTGTGCCCCTTCGTGTGTGTTAAGGCCAAGACCACCCGAGCGCGTTTGGCCCACATTGCTGACGAGCGTCGTCTGCGCCTCCGCTGTGGGTGTGAACGGTGGCGCGAAGATGATGGCGGCGGCGAGGACGGGAATCAGCCAGCCGCCCGTTCGCCTGGAGGCGGACGGCGCGCTGCGGCGGGAGGGTCGGCTTAGCTCAGAGGTGGCTCTCATTATGAGAGCCACCGGACGCCGCCGTTTTTGTCAAGCCTTTTTTCGAGCATAACACAACTTTTCTCCCTCCGAGTCGTTGCAATACGGGAACCCGCACGCGCCACTCCAGCTTGGAAAGATATCACGTATCTAACTCATTATAAATAATGGTTATTTACTTCATAGACATAATTATATTTATCCATCATCACAGGCCCTGCCGACGCTCGATTGCCTGCGCTTCTTCGCCGCCGCGGCGGCCGAATCACGCCCTAATCCACTTCCCCCGGAGGCAAGGAGGAGAATACGGGAGTGGCTTCGGCATTGAGCGACAGAGTGACGATGAGCTCCGTGGAGGTGATTTCGAGCGATCCGCTGAAGCTGGTGAGACCGAACAGAAGCGCCATAGTTTGCGCGCCATGCCCGTTGGACAACAGTGTCTTATCGACGCTGGCCACCGTCTCCCCATCCACGTCCTTGGCCGTAAAGGTGACGAAGGCCGTTGTTGTGTCGGAGGGATTGGCATAGGCCACTCCGGTCCCCGGCTTGCCTTCTCCCTGTTCGGCAAAGGTGACGAACCGGGTGGCCGGAACGGTCGTTGCGTTGACTCCGGCTTCTCCGGTGGGCACCCCTCCCTCAAACCGGCGATACAGTAGGCTGGCCTTCACCGGCCCGGAGCAGGTGGCCCGCGCCCAGCCGGCCGCCAGCGGAGCGTTCAACTCCACGTTGGTCTCCTGGTGAACCGACCCCCCCGGGCGGCAGAACGTCGGGCCGGCTGACCACCGTTCCCCGATCCGCAAACGAGACCAGCAGCGGACTGTCGTGATCGGAAAGGAACTCGGTCTGGCAGCTCACTTGCTGCGAGGAGTAGTTGATGTAGGTGATAGTGGTTTGCCAACTCTTTCCCACGGCAAGATGGGGGAAGTAATACGTCGTCATTTGCTGCGGGCCCTGCGCGGCGGCATCCAGTTCCCCTGGAGGCAAGGAGGAAAATACGGGAGCGGCTTCGGCATTGATCGACAGAGTGACGATGGGTTCCGTGGAGGTGACTTCGAGCGAGCCGGTGAAGCTGGTGAGACCAAACAGAAGCGCCATATTTTGCGCACCATGCCCTCCGGCCGGCAGTTCCTGGGTGACGCTAGCCAGCGTCAGCCCCGCCGCGTCCCGGGCCGTAAAGGTGACGACGGCCTCTGTGTCGGAGGGATTGGCATAGGCCACTGCGGTCCCCGGCTTGCCTTCTCCCTGTTCCGCAAAGGTGACAAAGCGGGTGGCCGGAAGCGCCGCCGCATTGACTCCGCCTTCCGCCACAGGCACCCCTTCGCTGCTGTGCTGACGAAACAGAAGGCTGGCCTTCACCGGCCCAGAGCAGGTGGCCCAAGCCCAACCGGGCGCCAGAGGAGCGCTTAGCTCCACGTTGGTTTCCTGGTGAACGGAGCCTCCGGGCGGCAGAACGTCGCTCCGGCTATCCACCGTTCCCAGTCCCGCAAACGAGACCATCAGCGGGCTTCCGTGATCGGAAAGGAAATCGGTCTGGCAACTCACCTCCTGCGGGGTGTAGTTGATATAGGTGATGGTGGTTTGCCAACTCGCTCCCACGGCAAGATGGGGGAAGTAATAGATATGATCTCCCGTTTGCAGGGGGTTGGTCCTCACTTCGCCCAACTGCGACCATTCGCCCGTTCCGGTGGCGTTGGTCGCCCGCACCTGCACTTCGTAGGCCGTGCCCGGTCTCAGCCCCGTGAGCGTCGCGGTCCGGGCCGTCCCCTCGTGCCGCGCATCGGTGAAGTCGCCGCCGCTGCCGACTTCCCGGTACCGCACGTCATAATCGGTGATGGCCGACCCCGTATTCTCCGGCTCCGTCCACTCCACCGTCAGGCTGTACGGCGTCGTGGCCGAAATGGAGAACGATTCGCTCCCGCCGGGTACCACCGGTACCGTAGCTACCGGTCCGGTCATTGACGGCGTCAGCTTGCGAACGAGGTTGTTCCCCGGGTCTGTGACGTACACGTTGCCCGCCGCGTCCGTCGCCACGGACAGAAATCTATCGTGACCGGTAGCGAACTGGGCCTCGGTCGCCGGGCCGCCGTCGCCGCTGAAGCCTGCCTCCCCCGTGCCGGCGATAGTCGAGATCACGCCGGCCGTGTCGATCCGCCGCACTCTGTTGCTCTCGTAGCCCGCAACGTACACGTTGCCCGCCGCGTCCACCGCCACGGTAATTGGGTAGGACAAAGCAGCCTCGGTCGCCGGGCCGCCGTCGCCGCCGCCTCCGCCCGCGAACGTGTCGATTCTATAGTCATCCCCGGTCTGTGCCCAAGCAATCGCCGCCAGAAGCATCCCGCTGATGCAGAGCTTGACAAGATAAATAGCAGGCTGTCTCATAATCGTTTCCCTTCCTTATCATTCACCGGCACAGACACCGGGTCATAGCCGCCTCCTGAACACGGCTTTAATTGCCCGTTGCCCTGCGCCTGTGTGATCACTAGCAGCGTAGGGAGCGTCAGCAGCAGTCCTGCCGCCGCGGGGGCAGTCAGGAATCGGGCAAGGCTTGCAAGATGGCAGAAGCGCCCCTGATAGCACCGGTGATGCTTGCGGCGCATGTCGTCACACCACCCAGACCGATGGGCGGGGCCGTTCGGAAGGTTTGACGGAGGGAGTGCGGGGCCTGGTTGTTCGGGCGGGGCAGGCTGACGATTCAGGCCATGGGTACGGTGCTCGGCTCTGATAGCCGAGTCAAAACGTGCGGTGGATAGCAAGTCTTTTCTTGAGCCATCCATAACTTTTCTCCCTCCGCGCCGTTCCGACCGGGAAACCGCGCACGCCCCGCCAGCGCGGAGCATAGCACATTTGTAAGGAGAGTATCACTTATGTATATTATTGTAAATAATGGTTATTTAGTGCATAGACATAATTATATTTGTTCATCATCACAGGCCCTGCCGATGCTCCTCCCTCCGGTGCCTGCACTGGCAGGTGCTGCGCAGGCCAGTCCGCAGCAACGCAACGAGTCGAGCCTGGAACTAGAGAAAGATAGATTTTGTCAATGACTAAATATACCTGTAATATGTGGGTCGGAAATCCGCCCGGCTACCGACCATGCAAACCCTATTGCCCCTCGATTGCCTGCGCTTCTTCGCCGCCGCCGCTCGGCACCAGAACTTCGTGCGCGCCGCCGAGGAGCTTCAGGTCACCCCCGCCGCCGTCGCCCACCGCGTCCGCATGCTGGAGCGCCATCTCCGCGCTCCGCTGTTCGACCGCCGCCGCCGCGGGGTGCGCCTCAACCGCCGCGGGCGCGCCTACCACGAGGAGATCCGGCGCATCCTCGCCGACCTCGACGAGACCACCCGGCGCCACGGCGACCGCCGGCGGTTCCGTGACCGCTAGTGTCCCGCCGCCCGGCGCTTCTCCGCAACGAAAGGACTTGCCATCAGAGTGTAAAATGTGCGATGACATAACAGCGTTTTGTCTACTCGCGCCGTCCGGAGGTTCGCCACAGTGTTGCTTCTGCCGCCGCTCGAAAGCCTGCGCTTCTTCGAGGCCGCCGCCCGGCACCAGAGCTTCGTGCGCGCCGCTAAGGAACTTGAGGTCACCTCGGCCGCCGTCGCCCACCGCGTCCGCATGCTGGAGAAGCATCTCGACGTTGCGCTGTTCGAACGCCGCCGCCGCGGGGTGCGCCTCAACCGCCGCGGCCAGGCCTACCTGAAGGAGGTGCAGCGCATCCTCGCCGAGGTCCACGGAGTCTCCGAACGGCAGCGCCGCTGGCCCCGACGGGTCCGCATCGTCTCGGTCGAGGCGGTCGCCGAGAAGTGGCTGGTGCCGCGGCTGGCCACCTTCACCGCGGCCCACCCCGACATCGCCATCGAGGTCGAGACCAACCACCGCGGCGTCGACCCCGACCGCCGCGACTTCGACGCCTGGTTTGCCTACACCGGCGAGACCGCCGCGCAGCGCCCGGTGACGCGGCGCGAGGACACCTTGTTGGAGGAGACGCTCTACGAGGAGCAGCTGCTGCCGGTTTGCAGCCCGGCCCTGCTGGTGGCGCGCGGCCGGCCCCGCGGCCCGGCCGACCTCCACGGCTGGCCCCTGCTCTATGACCTGGGATGGGACACCGACTGGTCCTACTGGTTCGCCCGCCAGGGCCTGTCCACGCCGGACCTGTCGCAGGCCTCGGGGTTCCGCCTCTACAGCATGCTGGTCCAGGCCGCGGTCAACGGACTCGGGGCCGCCATCGGACGCCCGATGCTGATCGCGCAGGAGCTGGAAGGCAGAACCCTGGTCCCCCTCTTCGACCGCCAGGCCGAGGCCCCCGAGCGCTGTTGCTTCATCACCACTGCGGCTGCCCGGCAGCGGCCTGAAGTCCAAGCGTTCCGTGAATGGGTCCTGCGGGAGGCCGAAGCCGCAGGCCGCACCGGTGGGGCCCCCGTCCGAGCCCGGCCGTGACCCGGCTCCGGTCAACCGCGAGCCGTCCCGCAGGTGTCGAAATGGCACTGTCGGAGGAAATCCGCAGGTCTGAGTTCTCCACCGAAGACAGGGAATTAGGCCGCCCCGAGCTGACGCCACCGGGCGAGCGCAGCGGCGCGGTTGAGCTTGAAATTGTCGCGCGAGCATCGAAAAGGGCGAAGGCATTGGCAAGGCAAAAGATCTCCTGAGAACTGCAGCTTCCACTGGATGAACACGCGGCCCGTTCAAGAACCTTCGCCCCTGGTCGGGGTGAAGCTTCAGTTTGTGGGGGTTGCACAAAGACTCCTGTGTGCACTCAGGCCATCTACCAGGCCGTGCTCCTGACCCCGGGGTCAGGTTCGCGGAGCGACCTGCCCGCGCCAGACAAGGGACTCACCCGTCCTGCCAGTCTTGGCATCAAGGACGCCGGCCAAATTGGGAGGGTTATCGGGATCGGCGCTGGATTGATCGAGTTGATCTTGAGTCAGTCCGGTTACGCCATCATTCGCCACCGTCCATCACAAACCGCTCAACTGCTTCCAGCGTCGCCCGGACGTCATCCCACGTCGAGTTGTGGTTCACGATGCACAGCCGCAAGACGAATTGCTTGTTGACCATCTCCGGTGCCATCTGCAACATGAGAATTCGACTCCTTCTTTGAAAAGGGGGGCACGGAGTCCGCCCCTGCTCCGCAAATCGTTCGTGACGCCGTTCACGGCAGAGTATACGCCACACCCGCCTGCGGCACTACGCTACCGGTTGCCGGCGCCAGGACGCCAGCGGGGTTGTTGGGGATTCGGGGGATCGGATAGAATCGAGGCAGCCGGGCGGGTTCGGGAAGAAACGATGAAGCGGGGAAGATGCTGAGGAAGAGAGTTAACGCTCCCCGGAAACGCGGCGGAAACGATCATTCAGAGAACATCCGATCATCCGATCATTTAGATACAACAAACCGGTACAACAACCAACGACAACCGCAAAGCGAAGAGGAAAACACAATGAAGATTGACAGGACAACGAAAGCATTACTCGCCCTGATTGCGCTGGGCCTTTTCTTGAACGCTCTGGTTCCGCTCATGCAGCCTGCCGCAGTGCATGCTCAAGACGCCGCCGTGGCTGAGCTCCAGCTTGCGGCCAAATTTCCAACGATTTGACATCGGGTTTCCGGTCATTTGAACGCAGATTTCTGAGTCATTTGGAGGCAGCTTTCCAGTGATTCCAGACATGGTTTCCAACGGGTTCTGCTCAGAATGACAAACTCTGTTGAAGCCAGCGACGCTGCGGAAAGAACAGCAAAAGCCGCAAGACTCACCCTGAGCTTGGTACAGAATTCCGGGAACCCATCAGTGGCGGCGAAGCGACATTTTTCGATGCCCTAGTGACGCGCCATGCCGTCGGCTGGAATTTCTTTTTTCTCGGTGCGCGGGCGAAAGCACCAAGTCATCGACGGGCAAGACCCCCCGAACCTACCATCCAGCTACTGTTGACACTCGCTACGATGACCGTTACTCTTGACGTAACGCATATTTTCGGGCATATTGGGAATGATCCTCAGCTATCGCGACAAGCGAACTACAGACTTCGCCGCCGGGAAACGGATCAAGGCTTTCTCCGGTATCGAAAAGGCTTCACGGCTGAAGATCGACCGACTTGAAGCGGCAGCCGCTCTTCAGGACCTTGCCGCTTTGCCCGGCAATCGTTTCGAAGCGCTCAAAGGTGACCGCAAGGGCCAGTACAGCATCCGCATCAACGACCAGTGGCGGAATTGCTTCGAATGGCCCAAAGGATCGCCCGGACCCGAGAATGTAGAGATTGTTGATTATCACTAGGAGAACTGCTATGGCCGTGCCCGCAATCCATCCCGGAGAACATCTCGCCGAAGAACTGAAAGAGCTCAATATGAGCGCGGCCGCTCTTGCGCGCCAGCTCCAGGTGCCTACGAACCGTATCACCGCGATTCTGAACGGTCGACGGGCCATCACCGGCGATACGGCCCTACGCTTGGGTCACTTCTTCGGCACCAGTGCGGAATTTTGGCTCAATCTGCAAAAGCTCTATGAGCTGCGCCTTGCCGAGAAGAAAGCCAGCAAGGCGATCAAGACCCTGCCGACTCTTAAGAACGAACACGTTCACGTCTGAAATCTCACTACGGACCCCCTGGAAGGCTGACACCACGTCCTTGCGACGAGCCGGGCTATTGCAGCTCGAAAACTATCACTGCTACAACGTGCTGCACAGCCCGTAGAGCATGGCCGTGACAGCAACCACCGTCAAGAAACCGTCAGAAAACTCGCCCATCAAGAGGGTCAGGCCGTAGGCGTTGCGAGCGAAAGCAGATTCCCCATTACCGCATGATGAGCCGCTCGATCCGCTTTCGACTCTCGGAGCTGGCCGAGTGGCCTCAACAATTTCATGTCAATGGAGGAATCGATGAACAATCAAGACAGGTAGACCCAGAAATACTGCCGGTAGCCTGTATCTCCGGCGCGATTCACGCGTCTGGTGGATGAGCTACCGGAACCAAACCGGAAAGTTCAGACAGGAGTCGACCGGCAGGAAGGAGAAAGGCGAAGTCGAGAAGGTGCTGCGCAAGCAGCGGGTGGCTCTTGAGACGCCAGCGGGGTTGTTGGGGATTCAGGGGATCGGATAGAATCGAGCCAGCCGGACGAGTTCGAGAAGAAGCGATGAACAAACGGGCGGGCTACCTGGGGCTGGCAGTGATCGCGGCGGCGGCGTTCGCGGCGATGGGGCAGGGGCCGGGCGGCGGGCTGCTGCTGCAACAGGGGCAGCGTGGGCTGTTCGAACCGATTCCGGAAGACTTCATGCCGCGGCCCGACCTCGAAGCGGACGAGGCGCCGGAGTTCTACTTTACACGACTGGTCTATCGCGAGAACGGCTGGCGGCGCAGGCCGACCATGCGAAAACCGCCGTCCGAGTACGTGTGTCCGGAGTTCGGGGGCGGACGGTTCTTCCCCCGGCAAGGCTGGGGCTGGGCGACGGACTTTCCCGGAGCCGATTGCAAGTTCATGGGCGGCGTGCACCGGCTGACGGGCGTGCGCGTGCATCCGAATCCGAACGTGATGTCGATCCTGGACCCGGAGCTGTTCCAATTTCCGTTTGCGTATGCGGTGGAAGTCGGAGGGATGTACCTGGACGAAGAAGAGGCGGCGCGGTTGCGCGAGTACCTGCTGCGCGGCGGCTACCTGTTCGTGGACGACTTCTGGGGAAGGTGGCAAAAGCAGAACTTCGTGGACCAGATGCGCAAGGTGTTTCCAGAGCGCGAGCTGGAAGAGCTGCCGCTGACGCATCCGGTGTTCCACACGTTTTACGACCTCGAGGGGGTGATGCAGATCCCGAACGTGGGACAGGGATGCTACGGGGGGCCGACCTGGCAGGAGCCCGACGACCGCGAGCCGCGCGTCTACGGCATGCACGACGACGCCGGGCGGCTGATGGTGGCGGTGACATACAACTCGGACCTGGGCGACGCCTGGGAATACATGGACCTGCCGTGCTATCCAGAGAAGTTTTCGGGGTGGGCGTACCGCATGGGGATCAACTTCATGATCTATTCCATGACGCATTAGAAAGGGGAGCAGGGAGCAGGGAATAGAAGAAGGGCAAGGTGTCCGTGGGTAGGGTAGATCATGCGGGCCGGATGGCCACCCCTACGCTCGCGCTCCCGGCTCGAATTCGTGTTCAGGGGGTCTGGCGCAAGGCGAGGGCGGGGGACGGGCTGGCCGTTCATCCAGACGGCGTCGATGTCGCGCCGGAATCGCGGGAATTGGTGATGTCGGCGAGCGGGTCGGAATTGAGCACGATGAAGTCGGCGACCTTGCCCGGCTCGAGCGTTCCGAAACGGTCGTCGATTCCGAGAAAGGCGGCGGCGTTCAGCGTGGCGGCCCGGATGGCTTCCATGGGCATGAGGCCGGCATCCACCAGCAACTCCATTTCCAGGTGCTCCCAGAGTCCCTGCAAGCGGCCCGCTCCCTGGGAGTCGGTACCGACAGCGACGGGGATGCCCGCCGCCGCAGACAGGGCCGTGTTGCGCGAGGCGATGGCGAACTGGCGCCGGGAGCGCTCGACATCCGAGGCGGCGCGCTGTTGATACTCCGCACTGGTGATGACGTCCAGGACACTCGAAGGAAACAGCAAGGGCAGCGCGGGGTCGTCGAGGAAATCGCGCTGTTCCGCATACAGAACGCTGCTGCGGGTGCCGACCAAAACCGAAATCAGCGTCACGCCGTTTTCCGTCGCCAGAGCAAGGTACTCTTCGTCCACTTCTTGATCGCGCACATTGTGAGCCATCGCGTCGAGGCCGCGGCGCATCAGCTCTTTGGCGTCGTCGAGCTCGTAGAGATGCGCCAGGACCTTGATGCCGTGGCGGTGCGCTTCGTCGATGACCGCGCCATAAAGTTCCGGCGAGAGCTTGGGGAATTCGTCGAGATTGTCGTCCACCCAAAGCTTAATCAGCCCGACTCCCTTGGACACCTCCTCGCGGACCATCTCGTGCGCCTCTTCGGGAGTGGTGGGCCGGTGAATGGTTTCGACGTCGGCAGGCCGCCAGCCGCCCTGGGCGGCGAACCCGATACCGGCTGAGTGGATGCGCGCGCCGCCGACCCGGCCGGCCTGCTGGTCCTCGACGAAGCCCTGCATGGCGTCGCCGTTGATTCCCAGGGAGATCACGTGGGTGACGCCATAGTAGAGATAGGCATTCACGTCACGCTGGATGTTTTCGCGGGTGTGGTGCTGGAGGCCGCGCTCCATCGCAGTCGAGAGAGCGACATGGCCGTGGAGGTTGAACATGCCGGGGATGATGGTCTTTCCGGCGGCTTCCATGCGGCGGGCGCCGGCCGGGACTTCGACGGCACCCTGCGCGCCAACGCTTCGGATGGTGTCGCCTTCGATAACGAGAGTGGCGTTCTCAAGCGGGGAGTCGGAGCGGCCGTCAATGACGGTGGCACCCACAATGGCGGTGACATCGGATGAGGTCTCCGGCTGCGGGACCGTCTGGCACGAGGCTGCGAGCAGAACAAGGGCCATGCAGAGCGCCGGTTTGCGGTGGTTCATTGCGTACCTCCCTCAAGAGCAAATCTTCGTCCGGTCCGCCGAGGCTGATCGTGAAATGATATACCAGGGAACAGGGAAACAAGAAACAGGATGAAGAGCAGGTCTTCGGCAGAAACGACAGACGACCCAGCCGGCAATGCCTTGGCCCGGCTTGAGGCGCACGGTTTTCAAATTCCCGGCGGACTCGCCGATGGCGATTTCGAAGCATGACTCCGGGGTTTCTTCATCCACGAACAGTGGAGACCAGGCGCCGGGGCGGAAGAAACCGCTGATTTTCTCCAAAATGGTCCGCGCGGGGCCACTAATTTGTAGTGTCTCCTGACACATTACCAATTTCTGTTTGACAGGTGCTTTCTCGGCCCCTATCATACAACTTGGCGGATTGTATTAGTTCCTTACGAGCTCATGGATTCCTTAGGTAACAATCTCCGGCGAACACGAGAAGAGCGCGGGATTTCTCTGGAAGAGATTTCGCAGAAGACCAAAATCAGCACCCGATTGCTGCAGGCGATCGAGAACGAGCAGTTCGACCGGTTGCCGGGAGGGCTCATCAGCCGGAGCTTTGTGCGTCAGTACGCCCGGGAACTCGGCGTGGACGAGAATATGGCCGTGCAGGAGTACGTGCAGGCATCGGCCGAACGGGTGGAAGCGCCAACCGTGCTGCTGAGCGACACTCCGGACCAAAGCTTTTCGGCGGAAGCCGATTATGCGCGGATGATTCTGGCGATCCTCGGGATCGGCATTCTGTTAGCGGGTTTCGGGTACGGGGGGTACCGCTTGTATGGTTCCCTGACAGCCGATCCGCTTTCCGCAGAGGCTCGGATAGGGGAGCCTTCCGCAGCCGTTCCAGCGGAACCGCCGACGGAGACGGCTGCGAGCGATGAGCCAATGGCGGCCCCGGGCCGAGAGGAGCAGAACGCCGGGCTGGGAGGGACGGCTGTGATTTCCGCAGCTGCTGCCGCGGCGGCGCCGGCTGCGGAAAGTGAGGCAACACCCGTTGCAGCATCCCTGCCGCAGGAGGAATTGGAACTGCAGATTGCTTCCCACGGCCCGGTGTGGCTCTCGATTACGGCCGACGGCGTGCGGGAGTGGCAGGGAACCATGCAGGCCAACCAGACGCGGGACGTGCAAGCGGCGGAATCGGTAAACCTGACGGTCGGCGATGCGGGAGCGATAAGCCTTACCTTGAACGGGAACCCAATGCCAGGGCTGGGACTGCCGGGCCAAGTCCGAACCCTCACCATCACGGCGAGAGACGCCGCCGAATCTTCTCCGTGAGGGCCGGCCGTGGGATCGACGCCTTTCTCATCTTCCTGAAACAGAGCGAAACGAAAAGCTGCTCCAGGCGCGAGGCGCTGCGGAGAATTGGGATGGTCTGCAACTGGACGAACTGGTGGCCCTGGCCGTAGATGCGGACGCGCGGAAGTCCGCCGAACTGTGCAGAAAACGCTGGAGCGGCTGAACGATCCAGATTATGCCAGGCAACGGAACGATCCGGAATTGCCAGCGGCCGTCGGCCGGTATTCTTTAGGCCGGATGGGCGTGGCGGAAAGGTCAAGGCAACCTTGCCGGGAAGTCGTGAGGCCGCGCGATCCTGATCCGGGACGGCAGTGATAGCGAGCGGCGAATACGCGGCGGGTGGCCGGGCGAAAAAGGCTTGGAATTCGAGTCGAGTTGTTTTATTCTTTTGACACATTGCGAAATGGTTCAGCAGGTCTGAGATTGAGTGGGTGCCGAGGCCGACGTTTTTCATTATAGGGGTGGGACCTGTGCAAATAAAACGGATTGCAGTTCTTCTGTTTGTGTTCGGTCTGGGAGGAAATCCGATCGGAGTTCAAGCGGCATGGGGTGAGCCGGCGCCGGCAGTACCCCAAGGCCTGGCCGCGGCAGGCTCGCCCGATCGCACAGAGGTGCGGATCCCGGGGCAGCTGAGTTCATTTCTGCGGATGGCGGCCATCAGCCAGAAATCCGCACCGGAAGAAGTGCTGCCCTTTCTGGCGCGCAACGTGGCGGTCGAGGGGTACGTATACATTGGCGAGAATCCGAGGCGACCGACCGAGTTTCTGGTGCTGCTGAAGAGCTATCTGGAGCAGGCACGGGAATTGCAGGCCCTGGCGGGGCTGGACGGGTTGATCGAGGTGAACTCCTGCGAGGACGCGGAGTTACTGATCCCAGTGATCGGCTACGACTTCCGGACGCCATGCGGACCGGGCACTTCGCTCGAGACCGAAGATCCAGAGAGAGCGTTCCTGGCCGTTGACTCGGGCTTTCCACTGGTGGATCTGGAAGAAGCCTTGCGGCAGGGCACAACCTTCACGCATTCGGTGCAGTCCAGCACCGTGCCGGTGTTGTTCGAAGTAAGCGACTGGGCGGCGGAGGAAAAGAGCGTACTGGATACCTTGATCGACGGTCCAAGGCTGGCGCGTCTGTACTGGGCGCTGGCGAAGCTGGACGAAGGTACGCAGAGGGAGTTGAAAGAGTCGATCGGGATCGAGGCGCTGGTGCCGGTGGCGTCGATCCTGGATTTCTACGGCAGCCATATTCAGATCCGGGGCGGACGGGTGATGGTCCCGGGAGGAAGGAACGCCGAGCGGGGATGGCAGCGGCTGGTGGGAGAAGACCCGGACGACCCTGGAGATTTTGTGCTGAGCCTGCTCGAGAAAGACGAAGGGTGGCTGGCGGCGTATTTCGACACGCTGGGACGGATTCCGCGCTCCCAGCAGGCGTATTTCACGGAGCCGGACCGGCTGCGGCGGTTCTACGAGGCGCTGCGAGGGCGGGATCTGGAACCCAGTCCGGCGCGTCCGGTGTTCCGGCCCGTGGCCGGATTGCAGTTCTTGCATGCCCGGTTGCACATCGGTCCGAACGGGCAGCCGCACATTCCGGGGAACCTGGATGTGTGGAAGGAAGTATTCCGGCGCAAGAGCAACAGCCGGCTGGTGCGGGACTGGGCGCGACAATCGGTGGGATGGAACCGACCGGAGCAGTTGCTGGAGGCATTGTTCTCGGTCTCGCGGGTTCCCGGAGACGACACGCCGCTACAGGTGTTCCTGCTGATGACGGAGATCGACCGGAGGCGCACGCCGGAACAGCGGGTGAAACCGGAAACGGTGCGCGCAGTGGCTGCCGACTTCTCGCGCTATAACGACCAGTTCACGTTATTCACGGAATGGCCGCAGTTGGACGACGAGAGCATTACGCGGTTTATCAACGCGGCGATTACCCTGGATCAAATCCGAAACCGCACGGTGCGCGCCAACGCCATAGGAACGTTCCAGGCCAACCTGGGGTTGTGGGAAATTCTGGCGCGGCAGAAGCAGATTCCGGAAGGAGACTTGAACGGGTCGTTCCAGCGGGTGATCCAGCCATATTATGAGGGGATTCGCACGTCGGAAGAGGTGTTTGACGTGGCACGAGCGTCGCTGGGAGAAGTCACGCGGGCAGTCACGCTCCGAGCGGACCATTCGCAGGCCGAGATCGTCGTGCTGCTGGCGGGGCCTGAGCAGAAGACGCCCGAGGGGCAACGGGTACGGCAGGAAGTGGCCAACCGGATGCGGATGGCGATGGATGCGCAGCGGCTGACGTCGCTCGATACGCTGTTCGAGCTGGCCGATGGGTTGGAAGGGATGAGCCAAGGAGAGGCCGCCTCGGAGGGTTTGATGCGCCTAGCGGGGCAGTTGCAGGAGTTCGAGATGCCGCGGCCGATTTTCACGAACCGCGAACGGAGCGAGTGGGCTTCGGGACTTCGGAGGAATTCGCACGCCACCCTGCAGGCACGGGTCGATTTGGGGGAGGTCATCAGCGAGTCGGCAGATGATCCGGAAGAGCTGGCCGAGGGCCGAGGGCTGCTGACACCGTTCTTCCGGGACGTGCTGGTAGGGCTGAATTATGCGTACTACGAGCTGCCCGGAGCCCAGATGCTGCACAACAATACGTTGTTGGTGCGGTCGCACGATTTCTCGGGACAGATGACGCCTACGGGCGAGGAAGTGTGGCAGACGCCCCGGATGTTCGGACGAGGCTGGACGGCGAGCGGAGGAGCGCATCTGGTGGGCTCGTTGTCGGACCTGCCGTATGTTCTGGCGCAGATCGAGCAGGACTTCATCGTGCCGGAAAACGTGCAATCCTTGATCTGGTCGGACTTGGTTCCGGGGCTGCTGACGGCGGCAGTGCTGCCGCGGTGGTGGGGGGTGACGCCGGACGAGCTACGCGCCGTGGCGCTCTACCAGGAGTTCGGCGAACAACTGGTCCTGGCGGCGGAAACGGATGCGGAGCTACGGAGTGTCATCACAGACATCTTGTTCGACCGAATGCTGCCCAGCCGGCTCTATCGGTTTGAGGGCCTGGTGGCCGCGGGGCGGGCCGAGGAATTCATGCCGCAACTGCTGCCCGCGGAGGCTGCGCATCTGGCGGCGGAATACCTGCGGGTGCATCCAGAGGAAACGGCGTCCATGGGCGGAGCGGGGCAGGAGCTGTCACGCCTGACCAGCGAGAATCCCACCGAAACGAGCTGGGAGAGGATTGCCGAGGATTTCGGAACTCCGCACCCGAGTTTGGGCCGGACGTACGCGCGAGAATTGCTGAACCTGAAGCCGCTGCCGACGTTCCTGGGATACTCCAGCCGGCTGCTGGCGGAATCCTGGGAGTCGAACAATCTCTACTGGGCGAGACTGGCCCACGAGAAGGGCTATGCTCCTGCAGTGCTGAACCGGCTGATTCCGGTGCTGACGCACCGGATGGTGGAGAAGATTTTCGCCACACATCTGGAGGACTGGCCCGCGGTGCTGCGTGCCATGCGCGAAACGGGGGAAGAGTTTCTCCAGGACCAACTTCCGGCAGAGTTCGGATTGACCGCAACTTTGGGATTGTAAGATACATAGAACGCATCATCTCCGGCCTATCGGGCCGGAGATTGAGGTTGAATCCACACGAGGAGATGACGAAATGGCAAGAGCGGCTCTCCTACTTGTAATCGGAGCACTGGCGACACCGTTTTGGGGCGTGGCGCAGGAGAACGAAACGGCTGTGTTTCGGGTCGACGTGGACCTGGTTCTGCTGAACGTGGCGGTGACGGATCGAAGGGGCAACTACGTCACGAACCTGCGGCCATGGGACTTTCAGGTATTGGAAGACAAAATTGACCAGGCGGTGGCGACATTCGCGGAGGGCAACGAACAGCCCCGAGGAATGGGAGAGTTCGTGCGCCTTGAGAGCACGCCGCGGATCGTGCAGCCTTATTCGGCGCGAGTCGGCCGGGGGCTGCGCGACGGGCCGATCAGCCCGCTGATCCAGGAGACGCCGGAAAGCGTGGCTTCCCTGGCCAACGGCGCCAGCGTGTACGTGCTGTTCGATACGAGCAACTACATGTATCGCGGCTTCGTCTTCGCGCAGGACGCGATCACGGAATTCATCCGGTCGCTGGACCGGCCGGACCGCGTGGCGTTCTATTCCTACAGCCGGGACTTTTCGCGCGTGGTCCCCATCAGCGAAAACCGCGTGGATGCGTTGCGGGGAGTTCGCAGGACGGTCGCCGGCGACGATGCGGCGCTCTACAACGCGCTTCTGATGACGCTGCGGGACGCGGCGCGGGTTTCCGGGCGAAAGATGATCGTGGTGTTTTCGAACGGCCCGGACAATGCCAGCATGGTGGCGCCGGAAGACGTGCGGGAACTGGCGCAGGCGGAAGGAATCCCGATCTATATGATCAGCACCCGGGAGGCGCGTCACGATCCGGTTTCGACGGCCGTGTTCGAACGGATGAGCGCCAGTACGGGGGGCAAAGCCTACTTTGCGAAGGACTGGCAGGACCAGCAAAAGGCGTTTGCTTCGATCCGGGACGATCTGACGCACCTCTACGCGCTAAGCTATTATCCGCAGCCAAATCCCAACCGCGGCTGGCGCGACATCACGGTAAACCTGGTCGGCGATCACCTGAAAGATTTCCGGGTCCGAACGCGCACCGGGTACCGCCCGCGAGCGGCACGGATGGCCGGGAGATAGTGCATCGCCTTAGCTGAAACCAGACCAGCGCCCTTAGCAGTACGGCTGCAGCTTGCGGATCTGATCGAGCCGCCGCCGCCCCGTGACGAATTCCCAAAACTCTGACCGGAACTCAAACCCTCCAAGGGTTGGGTGCGGCTCTCTTGTCCTCTCGGGCGGCAGAAATGAAATGCCCTTTTTGGGGCATGTCGTCCCAGGAGCACCTTCAGGCAGCATCCCACTTTGAATTTGGGCGTCCTTCGCGCGCATGCCATCCCGAGCGCGGCAAGGAAAATTCGTCACTATGTTCCTCTGGATCACGCTTTGAAACTGGAAGACTACTCAAATTCGATCCGTATTGATTCCACAGTGTCCGGGGAGTATGATTCCAAAAGAGAGAACTGCGTACGACGCGGTTTCCGAAAAATGGGTTTCCTTGCAGATCGCGGCAGGGATGTTCTCTGAACATATCAGGCCCTGGGCAAGAGGAGCAGGGGGGGGGATCAGGAGGCGTTATGCGAAACAAGGCAGGAGTCTTCTTTTTTGTGCTGGCATGGATGGCTGGAACGGCAGCGGCGCAGGATGCCAGAAGTTTTTTGCAAACCGCGGACAGGGCGATGGGAGCGAGCGCCGTGCAATCGGTGGAGTATTCCGGAACCGGATGGATGTCCGCCGTAGGACAGAGTTTCGCCGCTGACGGCGACTGGCCGCGGTTCGAATTGCAGAGCTATACCACCACGATTGACTACGGCAGCCGGTCCTCGAAAGAGGAATATGTCCGGGTGCAGGGAAACTACCCGCCGCGCGGGGGAGGTGGAACGCCGCTCCGGGGAGAGTCGCGCAGCATGAACTACATCAGCGGGGATTATGCCTGGAGAATGCAGGGGAACAATACACAACCGCGACCAGGCGATGCCGAGTTGGGACAGTTCATGATCTGGGTGAGCCCGCACGGCTTTGTGAAAGCTGCCATCGAGTCCGGAGATGCGACGCTGGTCGACCGGCACATGGCCGCAGAGAAACGGACGCTGAAAGTGGTTGGGTTTACGACCATGGGAAACTACCGAGTGACAGGCGAGTTCAATGACCAGAACCTGCTGGAGCGGGTGGTGACGTGGATTCCCGACCGCGTGATGGGAGACATGCAGATGGAGATCCGGTACAGCGACTACCGGGACGTGGGGAGCGGCGCGAAGTTTCCGTTCCGGATTCACGCCCATCGGGGAGACCACCCGCTGTTGCCGGTGAGCACCGGGCGGAATTGGATGGATCTGCGGATCCGGAACGCGAGCGTGAACGTGGCCAACGCAGCAGTGACGGTTCCCGACAACGTCCGCAACGCCGCAGCACCGCAGATGCGCGTGACGGCCGAACAGATCGCGGACGGAGTGTGGCTGATGGGCGGTGGTTCGCACAACAGCATAGCGGTCGAGTTCCGGGATTTCATCGCGGTGATCGAAGGCCCGCTGAACGACGGGCGGTCGAACGCCGTGATCGCAGAGATCAAGAGAACGATTCCGAACAAGCCGATCCGCTATCTGGTGAACACACACCACCACTTCGATCACCTGGGCGGTGTGCGAACCTACGCGGCGGAAGGCGCGACAATCGTGACGCACGAACGGAACCGGGAGCTTTACGAGCGCGTCGTGCTAGCCCCGCAGGTGAGAACGTTGATGCCGGACCGGCTGTCTCTCTTCCCATTTGCGACTACCGGGCCGGGGCCGCGCATGTTGGAAACCTTCACGGAGCAGCACGCGATCAGCGACGGGCAGCGCGTCCTGATGACCTACCTGGTGCAGGACCTCGATCACAACGAGAACATGCTGATCGCGTATCTGCCGCAGGAAAGGATCCTGGTGAACGCGGACCTGTGGTCGCCGCGGCCGCAGCCGCCGGCCAATGTGAGCCAAAGCGCCATTGTCCTCTACAACAACATCAGGCGGCTGAACCTGAATGTGGACCGGATCGCGGGGGTTCACGGAGGCGTGGGAAGCATGGCGGACTTTGAGCGGGTCGTAGGACCCGCGGCCGCAGGAGAGTAATCCGGAAAGGCCGGAGGCGGATAGACGATTCAAAGAGCAGAGAACGCCGGCCGCAGCGGAGGCGGAAAACCGCCGCTGCTGCCGTGGCAGAATGATTTTGTTCCCATTCAAACAGAGAAGTGGGGCGGAGGTGGAATCATGGGAAGGCGAGTTGTGTTTCTGATTGCGATCATGGCGCTGGCGGGCGGAACGTCGGCAGCGCAGCAGGACGCCCGCAGCGTGGTGGAAGCGGCGGCGGCGGCGATGGGCGTGACGAACATGACGTCGGTTCAGTATTCCGGGACGGGCTGGCAGGGAGCATTGGGCCAGAACTTCACGCCGTCCACTGACTGGCCGCGGTTTGACCTGGCGGGTTATACGCGGACCATTGACTTCGAAACGCACTCCTCGAAGGAAGAATACGTACGGCGGCAGGGGGACAATATCGCGCGCGGCGGCGGAGGAACGCCGATCCGGGGCGAGCAAAACATTGAACGGATCGTGCGAGGCAACTACGCGTGGGAGGTGCGCAACGGCAGGACAGTCCCGCGGCCACAGGATGCGGAGCTGCGGCAACTGGAAATTTGGCTGACCCCGCACGGTTTCCTGAAAGCAGCGATGGCGGAAAACGCCACAGCCGTCAGGCGATGGGAGTACGACCAGTGGGTTACCGTCGTGTCCTTTACGGCGCTGGGGAAGTACCGGGTGAACGGGACGATCAATGCGGATAACGTGTTGCAGCGCGTGCAAACTTGGATTCCGAATCCGGTGGCCGGAGACCTGTATTACGAGACCGTGTTCAGCCAGTACCGGGAGATCAACGGAGTGATGTTTCCCGGGCGGTGGCACCAGCACCAGGACTATGACGACGGCTCGTGGCGGGGGAACGTCAGCGCAGGAGACCATGCGTTCGGGCTGGAGACGATCACGGATGTGCAGTTCAACGTGGCCGTCGAGGCGCCGACCGTTCCCGACGAGGTGCGGCAGGCAATGATGGGGCCCGTGCGCGTCGAGTCGGAACGGCTGGCCGACGGGGTGTGGCTGCTGGGCGGAGGCTCGCACCACAGCGTGCTGGTCGAGTTCCAGGATTCGTTGGCGGTGATCGAGGCGCCTCTAAATGAAGCGCGGTCCCTCGCGGTGATTGAGGAGGTGTATCAACTCGTCCCGAACAAGCCGATCCTGTACGTCGTGAACTCGCATCATCACTGGGACCACTTGGGGGGAATCCGCACGTACCGACACGAGGGCGCCACCGTCGTTCTGAACGAGAGGAACCGTGAGTTCTTTGAAGAGGTTCTGACTGCGGGGCCGCGGCTGCTGATGCCGGACCGTTATTCGTTCTCTCCTCCGGAAGAGTGGGCCGAAGGCTATACGTTCGAGACGGTGTGGGAGAAATTTGTCCTGGGCGATGAGAGCCGGACGGTTGAACTCTACAACGTTCAGGGACTGCAACATGCCGAGGGGATGTTGATCGCGTATCTCCCGAAAGAGAAAATCGTGGTGCAGGCGGATCTCTATAACTCGAACGCGACGACTCCAAACGCCAGCAACCGGACGTTCTACGAGAACCTGCAGCGCCTGCAGCTCGACGTGGAGACGATTGTGGGAATTCACGGTCGTCCGGGGCCGATGTCGGGACTCGAGCAGCTGGTGAGCCGGGGGCAGTAAGAGCAGCAAATAGCTGGAGTTTGCAGCCGTTGTTGGATGCGGACGGCGAAGGGAATCTTGTGGTTGGTTCCGCCGGATTTGGCGCGGGCGCGGAATCTGGTATACTGCATTATTAACTTCATAGAAGCAAGGGACTTACTCGATGGCAAGACGATGTGAGATATGCGGCAAGGGGCCGCGCACGGGAAACAGCATCAGCCACGCGCATAACGTTACGCGCCGACGCTGGAATGTGAATCTGCACCGGGTGCGTGCAGTCGTGAAGGGCGGGCATGTGCGGATCGTGGTCTGTGCATCGTGCATCCGCGCGGGACGAGTGACCAAGCCCTGAATACGCCAACAACAAATCCCAGGAGGATAGAAGCTATGGCAACTGCTCATCGCGGGCGCGCCAAGAGCGTCCTTTCGGCCGTCTTATTATTCGGGGCGCTGTGCGCCATCGCAGGGTGGGGTGTTTTCTCCGGGGACCGCAGCTCCGAATCGGATCGCGCTGGGGCGCATGCCGGACGGAAAGCGACCGGCTACCCGCAGTTGGTTTCCGTTCAACCGCTCCCGGAACTCGAAACTACAGGGGAGATGTGCGAGTGGATGCCGGCGAGCAGCCCGGCTGGGCTGGCCCTTGCGCTGCAGCAAGGCGGGCCGGGAGATACGTCCGAGGAGCGCAACATATCGCTCGACCGGCCTCCGCTGCGGGTGATCCGCGATCTTCACCCAACGTTCAGTGCCGTGGCGGTTGATCCAACGAACGACGAGATCGTTATCCAGGACGAGAACCTGTTTCAGATCATGGTGTACGACCGGATGACGGATACACCGCCCCAAGCTGCCTTTTCGGAGCCCAAGCGGGTGATCGGCGGGCATGAAACGAAGGTGGAGTTCAATTGCGGCCTCTACATCGATCCACAGAACGGCGACATTTACTCGGTCAACAACGATACCATTGACACGCTCACGATTTTTTCTCGGGACGTCAGCGGCAACACACATCCGACCCGGGAACTAGAGACCCCGCACCGGACGTACGGAATCGCCGTGGATGAGGCCAGCGAGGAGCTGTTCCTGACGGTGCAACACCCGCCGATGGTGGTGGTGTACGAGAAATTCGCCGAAGGAAGCGACCAGCCGCTGCGGGTGCTGCGCGGGAACCGGACAGGCCTGGAGGACGCGCACGGAATGGGGGTCGACACCAAGAACGGCTGGATGTTCGTGGCCAATTACGGCAACGCAGCATCGTATGATGACGGGGGCGGAAATTCTCTAGCGGGACGGGGCGGGGCGCGGATCCTGCCCGGGAGCGGACGCTACACGCCACCTTCGATCACAGTCTATCCCATCAAGGCCAGCGGCGACACGCCACCGTTGCGTGTCATCCAGGGGCCGAACACGCAACTGAACTGGCCCGCGCACATCTACGTGGATGAAGAGCATGGGGAAGTGTTCGTGGCCAACGACGGAACGAACTCGATCCTGGTCTTCCGCGTCACCGACAACGGCGACGTCGCCCCGACGCGCGTGCTGGGAGGACCCAAGACGCAGATCCGGAACCCTACGGGCATCTACGTGGACACGGCCAACGACGAAATCGTGGTGGCCAACATGGGCAACCACCGCGCGACGGTTTACTCTCGGACGGCCGAAGGCGATACGCCGCCGCTGCGGGTGATCCGAGCCGCGCCCGACGAGACGCCGGCGCTGCAGATCGGCAACCCGGGCGCAGTGGCGTATGACACCAAACGGGATGAGATTCTGGTTCCCAACTGAGTGGCTCACCCGCAGATTGCGACCTTCGCCAGGCTGGCGGAGGAAGGAGACGGGCCACGCAGGATGATCTTCGGCCAGGCCACCCGACTCAGCCGTACCATGCACGACATCCGCTATAACGAGGCTCGCGACGAGTTCTACGTTGGCAATCCCTTCGCGCAGGCCCTCCTGACGTTCCGCGGCGACGCCGACGGAGAGGAGGCCCCGATCCGGACGATCCAAGGCCCCAAGACGATGCTGGAATCCGTGGATACTCTCGAAGTCGACGCCGTGAACAATGAAATCTACATGCCGCAGGGGAATGTCATCTTGGTCTTCCCCTTGGACGCGGACGGCGACGTAGCCCCTTCGCGGATCATTCGCGGGGGCGACGAGATGGGCTGGCGTCCCGGGAGCGGCATCGCCGTGGACCCCATCCACGACGTGGTGGTTACCGACGGGACGCTGCTGGGAGACGACGTCGAATGGCACACACCGTACCGCCGGGGCAGAGAATCCATCCTGATTTTCGAGCGCACAGCGAACGGCGAGACCAAGCCGCTGCGCGTGATCCGCGGCCCAAACACCGGCATTCACGGAATCCGGCAGATGCAGATCCAGCCGGAGGGCGGGTGGATCATTGTCGCTCAGATTACCGACGGCGGCATTCCGGAGCCCGAGGGAACCTTCGTGGGCGTCTGGAGCATTTACGATGAAGGCGACGTGCCGCCGCGCTGGAAGATCGAAAGCAAGCCCAGCAACGTAATGAAGAAGCCGCGCGGGGTCACCCTGAATCCCAAGCACAAAGAGGTGATTGTCTCCGACATGCGGTTGAATGCCGTCTTGACGTTCTATTTCCCGGAGATTTTCTAGCTTTTGCTTGTGAGGTCATACCAGGAATAGGTTCGAGGACGGCAATAGGGGGCGGAGACCGTTCACCGGTCCAGCGAGAACGTCATCTTGAAAATCAGCGCGCGGTCGAGGAACTGCTCGACGTCGCCGTAGGAGCGGGCTTCGTTGTAGACAAAGAAAATGTCGTCGCCCGGGCGGAAGATATAATTCAGCCGGAAATTGACGGCATAGAGATAATCCTGACTGTTGACCAGGAAGGTGGTTCGCGTCAGCCACTGGTGGTTGAAGGAATAATTCACCACCGTGTTCATTTCCTGGGTGGTGAAGGTCTCGTTGGGCAATGTGATCTTGTTCCACTCATAGCTTGGCTCGAAGGAAAGATTCGCCGTGGGCTTGATCTGCGGGGAGACTTGGATTCCCCTTCGCGAGCCGTCAAAGAACTCTCCCCAACGCAAGTTCAGGCCTCCGGAAATCGCCCGCCCGCGGAAGGCCTGGGAGCGGATATAGTACTCTTCAAAAGCATAGTCGCCCGCCGGAATGGTACCGCCCTGGCGGATGCGAAAGGGGCGAACCAGCCGCTCGAAATTCCGCGTGTAGCTGAACTGGAATTGCTCGCCTGATTCGAAATTGGCAGCCCACTCGAAATCCTGGACACGCGTCTCGAGCAGGCCATCCTGGTTGGCCAGGTGTTCGACAAAGGCGCCGATCTCGAGCTGCCGCACGCCGGGAATGGGAGGCCGGGGCTTGTACACCGCTCCGCCCGTAGACTTCTTGAGGCCACGCCAATCGGGTTCCGCGCGGGCTACAAACCCCATCTGGGGTTCGAAGCTTTCCTGAATGTCGAGGCGCTCCAGGAGAAACTGGAAGCGGTCGCTGTCCCATTCGACCCGATTGAGGCCTGCCCATTCTCCAGCGCCGACTTCGTGCGAACTGCTCTTTACCAGGAATCCCTGGACGTTCAAATTCTGCAGAAATGTGAAATTGGCGTCGAGGCCGCTGACCCAGTTTTCGTCCAGCGTTCCGTTCGACGTGTTGCGAGTGAAAATGGCGCCCACATAAGAGCGTTCGAGCAGATTCCCTTTCGCCCGCAAGACAGTGAAGTTCTGCCCGTGAATGTCGCCCTCCCGGCCCGTTTGCATGTTCAGCGCGCCCAGATCAAAGGGGCCCTGCTTGCCGGTCAGCTTCAGGCCGGCGCGGATCGGAATCTCCTCCCGGTTGTCCGACAGCCCGATGCGGCGGCTATGAAACACCAGCAACTGGGGGTCCTGCCACGGTTGCGGCGGGCGGGCGCCGAACTGAAAGATGCCGGAACCTTCCTGGAAAAACTCCCGCCGCTCGGGGAAGAACAGATTGAAACGCGTCAGGTTGACCTGCGCTTCGTCCACATCGGCCTGAGCGAAATCGGGGTTGACGGTGAGGTCGAGCGCCAGTTGCGGGGTGATCATGTACTTGACGTCCTCAATGCCTACGTCGTGCAAGTGGCGCGTTTCTTCAATCCCCCGCCGAATGCTCCGGCCGGTGCCGCTGGTGACGAACGGCTTGAAGCGAAATGTAAAGCCCTGAATCTCCGACAAGCCTTCGAGATGCCCCGCCTGCGAAACCTCTTCGAACTCGTAGCTGCGGTTGTGGGCGGTCCAGAAGACGTCCTCGTTTTTCCGTTTGATGGTACGGTGAAAATTCACGCCCCAGAGGATCTCATCCGAGTCGCTGAAGCGAAGCGTCTTGAAAGGAATCGCGATTTCCGCGGTCCAGCCTTCTTGGGTAATCTGCGTTCGGGAGTCCCACTTTTCGTCCCAATTCTCGTTCATCGTCTGCCCTTCGTTGGTGACGGTGGCGTCATACTGGGTGCCGAGTGGGTTGATCCGGAAGAGATAGCCGTTGCGGTGGTCATGGAAGGTGTCCAGGATAATCTCGAACAAGTCGTCGTTCCGCAGTTCGTCGTCCCGGCGCAACTCGGTCGCGCGGATGCCGCCGGGATTGGAGTCGTAACAGATCACGCCGATGTAGAGCGTCTGGGAGTCGAACAGGATTCTGACTTCGGTACGCTCGGAGGCGGGAGCCCCTTCCTGCGGATCCTTCTGCAGAAATCCAGCGGCTGGTTCCGCCGCGAGCCAGCTTTCTTCGGTCAACAGGCCGTCGAGGTCCAGGGGAACGGAAACGCGGAATGCAGTCACGGCCGGAGAACCGTTCTGAATTGCCCCGGTTTGCGGCCGGCGATCCTGCGCCATCGCGGTACGAGGTGCGAGGCCCGCCAGGAGTAGAAACCCGAAGGCAAACCGTCTTAGGGCTGAAGCCGAGAGGTTCCATCGTCCAGGACGCGAAGCATCTGTGTATCTGTTACTCACCCGAGCAGGTTTCCAATCTTCTTCCATGGGGGCGCCAGCGATACTTCCCAGCGAAGTAGAGCAACGAGGATACCGTTCATCAATCCATTGAATTCCAAGCGACTACTTCCTCGCACGAGTCCCCGGACGTGCAGCTTCTTCACACCAACCCGGGCGGATTCCTTACAGGATGGGCTGGGGAAGTAATCGCGACGGCGATTTCCGGCGAGCCGCCTGGAGCACCAAGTCCGGCCTACACCTTATAGAGCCGCTCCACTTCCCGGACCCCGCTCACCTTGCGCATGGCGATGACGAGCTTTTCGAGGTGTTTCTTGTCGGCGATGTCGAGCGTCAGGTCAATGTGGGCTTCACCGTTTTCTCCGATCCGGGTTTCAATGTTGCGGATGTTGGTCTTTTCAGTGATGGCCGCGGTCAGTTCCTTGAGCAGTCCGGGGCGGTCAGCCGTGCGGAGTGCAAACTGCATGGGGTAGGAATCCTCGACCGAGGCCGCCCACTCCACTTCGATCCGCCGCTCCGGCTCATAGAGCAAGTTCTGGACGTTGGGACAGGCCCTGGAATGCACGGCGACGCCTTTGCCACGCGTGATGTAACCGACCACATCTTCACCGCGGATTGGCCCGCAGCATTTGGCGCGGTAGATGAGCAGGTCGCCGAATCCCTTGACCTGCAAGGAAGCGCCGGAGACCATCCCGAGGGCCTTCTGGACGGCCTGCGCGAGAGTGGTCGGCTTCTCGCCTTTTTCTTCCAGAACGGAATCCGGGAACAGTTTGGCCAATACCTGGCGCGGCGCCGCGCGCCCGAAGCCAACCGCCGAAAGAATATCTTCCCAAGAAGCATAACCCGAGCTTCGCGCCGTCCGGCCCAACTGTTCCCCCGGTACCTGGTTCCAGGGAACGCCGTAGCGGCGGCTCTCTTTTTCGAGCAACTTCCGCCCCAACTCGATCGAACTACTGCGTTCGGCAGCCTTGAGCCAGTGCTTGATCCGGTTCCTCGCGCGGGAGGACTTGACGAACGTCAACCAGTCCCGGCTCGGACGTCCGCCCTTCTGGGCGATGATTTCCACGACGTCGCCATTGCGGAGGCGATAGCGCAGCGGCGCCATCTTGCCGTTCACCTTTGCCCCCGCACAGGTCTTGCCGATCTCAGTGTGGATGGCAAATGCAAAGTCCACGGGCGTCGCGTCACGGGGCAAAACCACGACCTTTCCCATAGGGGTAAAGGTGTAGACCTCTTCCGGGTAAAGATCAATCTTCAGCGTCGAAAGGAATTCCGTGGGGTCGGACATTTCCTGTTGCCATTCCACGAGATGGCGCAGCCAGGACATGCTCTGTTCGTCGGACGAGGAATAGGAACCCTGTTCCTTGTATTTCCAGTGAGCTGCGATGCCCTCCTCTGCGGTCCGGTGCATTTCCTCAGTGCGAATCTGGACCTCGAACGGCTGGCCGTTCTTGCCGATCAGCGTGGTGTGGAGGGACTGATAGAGGTTCGGCCGGGGTATGGCGATAAAGTCCTTGATGCGGCCGGGGACCGGCGACCAGAGACCGTGAACGACACCCACCGCCGCGTAACAGTCTTGCACGGAGTGGGTGATGAGGCGGACTGCCAGCAGATCATAAACCTGATTGATCTCGTATTTCTGGCGTTGCATTTTCTGGTAGATGCTGTAGGGGCGCTTGATGCGCCATTCGACTCGCGCCGGGAGGCCGTTCTCCCGGAGCTTGGTCTCGAGGGTAAGAACAGCGTCTTCGAGAAAATCCTCACCGAAGCGGCGCTTGGCCTCGACTTCCTCCCGAATTTCTCGGTAGGCGAGCGGATCGATATACAAAAACGCCATATCTTCGAGCTCGCCCCGGATCTTGCCCATGCCCATGCGGTGAGCCAGCGGGGCGTAAATCTCCAGAGTCTCCCGGGCGACGCGTTGCTGCTTTTCCGCAGGGAGATAGCGCAGCGTGCGCATGTTGTGGAGGCGGTCGGCCAGCTTGATGAAAATCACGCGCAGGTCGTCCACCATCGCCAGCAACATCTTCCGCATGTTCTGCGCCTGGCGTTCTTCCCGGCCGGAGATGTCGAGTTTGCTGATCTTGGTGACACCCTCCACAAGGTGAGCGACTTCATCGCCGAACTGGTTACGAATTTCGTCGAGCGTTACACCAGTGTCTTCGACCACGTCGTGCAACAGAGCCGTAACGATGGTGGGGACATCCAGGCGCAGGTCCGCCAGGATGTGCGCGACCTCAAGAGGATGTGAAAGGTAGGGCTCGCCCGACATGCGCACTTGCCGCAGGTGATAGCGCGCCGAAAAGTGGTAGGCACGGCGAGGGACTTCGAGGTCCTCGGACGGTCGCGCCTGCGCAATCTTCTTCAGCAGGTCGCGAAAGCGCGTCAGAGTAAGAAGGTTAGTGGAAATGGATTGGCGAAACGTGCTGGCCATAACTCGCGTCCGGGGTTGGCAGGTACTCTAAGTTCCGAAGCGTTCCCGCCAGAAAACGAAGAACCCTGGAAAGATTATCCCACAATCTCTCCAGGGTCCCCTAAGAGTGGTTCAGCAGTTCGACGGAAAAGAGATTCTTCTCTTACCCGCCCAGGCCGGGGTTCTGATCTTCCAGAGCGCGTTCTGCCCGAATCCTCTTGATCTCAACGGCCCTGTCGATCCAAGAATCAGCGGTCGAAAGGAGTTCCTCGCGTTCCTCCTCGGTCGCCACCAGATCCGCCTTTTCGCGATAGAGGAGATTCAGGTATGCCATGGCATCATCGTACTCTTCCCGAAGCTCTATAGCCCTGTTGAGCATCTCCATGCCTTCTTCGATCAAGGGCAGGCTACGCTCGGCCAGTTCCACGCGCTCGTCGTCGAGGTGAATCGGCGCATCCGGGGTAATGCCCAGAGACGTCTTCAAGTCCATGCGGGGCTGGTAAGTCATCGTCCAGTCGATCACACCGATCGAGTAATACGGCTCCGGACTCTCCGCATCCAACTGGATCTGCTGCAGGTAGTATTCTTTCGCCCTCCCCATATCCTTCATCTGGAAGTACATGCTGGCGATTCCGCTGATGCTCCCGATATTGCCCGGGTCCATCTGGAGAACCCTCTCGAACTCCGCAATGGCTCGCTCGGCAACCTCCTGGTTTTCGGGGGTGTCCATGCCAGGCACGAATTGCGTGGCGTAAGACGTAGCCAAGTACTGGCGTGCGATGATATGTTCCGGATCAGCTTCGGTAGCGGCCTCGAAGTGCTGGGCCGCGAGCGAATAATTCTGGGCTCTATAGGCTGTGATCCCTTTGTTGAGCTCGTCCCGCGCCGTGAACCACTGGCAGCCAAACGACCCAACCAGCAAGGATGTCAGGAGCAGCAAGCCTCCCGACGTTCTTCTTCGTGGTGAGTGCATCTTCATCTATCCCCCCACAACAATCTGAGTGTTTCCGGCCTTGCCACGAGGCCGACAAGCATACCGGCCTAGACCGGTTTATTGACCTGCTTCAATGTTTGCGGTAATCAGCCCGATCTTGTCGATCTGGGCTCCCTTGGCAATGTCAATCACCTCGGCGACCTCCGCAAACAGGACCTCCGGATCGCCTCGGACGAACATGGTCCGGTCGGCCCGCGTTCGGAAGATATCCGTAAGTCTAGACCCGAGTTCGGGCTTGGTAACCGGGTCCTGATTGATCATCAACTGACCACCCTCGTTAACGGAGACCACCACCGTGCGGACGTCAATTTCCTGTTGCTGTTGCTCTTCCTCGTCCGGGTTGGGTTGGGGGACGAGAGCGTCGAGCCCCTTGGGAACCAACGGCGTGATGACCATAAAAATGATCAGCAGCACGAGCAGAATGTCAATCAGTGGGACGATATTGGGTTCCGATTTCGCCCCTTTGTTGCCTCCTACCGACATTCCCATAACACTATCTCCTGTTCTTCAGGCAGAGCACGTGCCTGCAAATATCCCCCGAAGTCCGGGGAGGTGAATTGATCCAAAGCTCCAGGCTATAAGCCAGTCGCGGCGGCAGCGGCCGCCTGCTGGCCCTGCTCCTCCACGCGTTCAGTAATGAGCCCGACCTGGTCAACTCCGGCGGAGCGGACTTCGTCCACCACGGCGACGACCCGCTCGTACCTGGTACGGGCGTCGCTCTTGATGTACACCGTCTTGTCCGCTTTGGCGGCAACGCGCTCCTGGACCTGCCCCACCAAGTTGTCGGTGACGAGATCGGCTCCGAGAAAGGTATTGCCGTCCCGGGTGATGGCTACGACGACGGCATCTTCCCGGTCAGCGTCGGGCATGTTGCGCGGGTTCTCCGTACGCACCAAGTCGACGCTGACGCCCTTTTGGAGCATCGGGGTGACCACCATGAAGATGATCAACAACACCAACATGATGTCAGCCATCGGCACCACGTTGGGTTCCGAGTTCACATCGGTCAGTACCTTCTTATAAGGCATTACTTGCGCCCCCTCGCTGCGACCTGTTTAATGAAATAATCAACCAGCTCAGAAGAGGAATTGTCCATCTCAACGTCACACGACTCCACCTTATTGGTGAAATAGTTGTATGCCCAGACAGCCGGGATGGCCACGAACAAGCCTAGGGCTGTGGCTACAAGCGCCTCGGAAATTCCGCCAGCGACCGCGGCGAGCCCGGTGGCCTGCTGCTCGGAGATGCCCTTGAAGGCGTTGATGATGCCAACCACGGTCCCGAACAAGCCCACGAACGGAGCAGTCGACCCGATGGTGGCCAATCCGCTCAACCCGCGCTTCAGCTCGGCGTGGACAATGGCGGAAGCCCGCTCCAGGGAGCGCTTGGAGGACTCGATTTCCTCGCCCGAGAGTTCCGCGCTTGCCTGATGCGCCTGATATTCCTGTAGACCGGCCGTCACAACCTTTGCGAGGTGGGACTTTTTATGACGCTGGGCAACCCGGACGGCTTCATCCAATTTGCCCTCGCGCAGTGCTCCGGCGACCAGAGGCGCAAAAGTGTGGGACTGCTTTCTAGCGGCCGAAAACGCGAGGTAGCGGTCAATCATGACGCCGGCCGACCACGCCGACATCAAGAACAGGATGACAACCACCGCTTTCGCTGCGAATCCCATCTGTCTCCACATCGAGAGCACGTCCCAGCCTATTGCTGCTTCCTGCAACAACCACATTCCATACAAGTAAACGTTTGCCATGTTCTCCCCTTTTCTCGTGTTCTGAAGCTGGAGCTTCAGTTTCTCAAAAAATTCAAACCCAAGCGGAAGCTGTTACCCGCCAAGAGTAAAGTTCACGTCGATGGTCGTAATCACTTCGACAGCGACGCCGTTCAACATAGTTGGTTGATAGCGCCACTGCTGCACAGCCTGGAGGGCGGCCTGTACCAGCAGCGGATGGCCGCTGATGACCTGCAATTCTTCGATAACTCCATCGCGGTTAATGACGGCTTCCAGGCGCACCGTGCCCTGGACTCTGGCCTGCCGCGCCAGCGGAGGATACTGGGGCCGGGCCTGGTTAACCAGGCGCGCTGACTGAACCTGTCCTCCGACTCGGACACGCTCTGGCGGCGGTGGCGGCGGTGGCGGTGGTGGCGGTGGTGGTGGCGGCGGCGGGGGCGGCGGCGCGGCATCGAGTATGCCGCCAAGAAGTCCATCTGCTGCTCCCCCGGGAATCCCGGTACCTCCGATCACGCCTCCCACAGGTCCCGGCGGCGGAAGAGGATCCTCAACAATCCGCGCCACTTCCCTTGGGATTGCGGTGGGCTGCACCATCTCCTGCGGTTGTTGGAAGACCCGCGGCTGCACCCGAACTTGTTGCACCGGGGCCGGCGGCGGCGGCGGTGGTGGCGGCGGCGGCGGCGCCATCAACATGGTCAACATCTGCGTCGCAGGCAGCGCCTCCGTATAGATCAAGGGAATCAGGATCATTACCGTCAGAATTACAGACTGCACGACGAAGGAAACGGCAACCGTCCACCCCTTCTTGGTTTTTCCTCGGCCTCCCTGTTCCAGCAAGCTATCTTCAAACATGACTATGCCCCCACTGATTTCTGGAAAACGGAAGGTACCCCTTCAAACTGCTTCCGTTCCTGATCCTGCCCGGTAGCATTATGCTATCCCCGGTCCATTTGAATTGCAATATCTTAATTCGCAAATTTTTAGCCAGGGCCTATGGTAGCGCTCCGCTGCATTTCTGGCAAGCTGGTTTCCCCGCTCCCGGCTCAGGCTTTGGCCCCCACTCGAACCTTTTCGCGCTTCACCTTGGGGAGTTCCCGGCCAGCCCGTGCGAGAACTCCGCCGCGGCGGTTGCGCTGCTTGTACTCCTGCCAACTGACGACCAAGGGACTGGCGACCCCGACCGAAGAATAGGTGCCCACGATAATGCCCACGACGAGCGTGAACGCAAAACCGTTCAGCACCTCGCCTCCAAACAGGAAGAGGGACAGAACGGTTAGAAAAGCGAGACCGCTGGTTAGGACGGTCCGGCTCAGCGTCTGATTGATGCTCATGTTGGCGACATGGGAAAACTTTTCCCGCCGCATCAGGCGGACGTTTTCCCGGATGCGGTCGAACACGACAATGGTGTCGTTGACGGAAAATCCCACCAGCGTGAGCAGCGAGGCAATGATCGTCAGGCTGATCTCCCGTTCGAACAGGGAGAGGAACCCCACGGTGATGACGACATCGTGCAGGACGGCGAGGACGGCGGCGAGACCATAAATCCATTCGAAGCGGAACGCAATATAGACCAGCATGCTGCCGAGGCCGAGCAGCGTGGCCAGCAAGGCCTGCCGCCGTAGGGTAGCGCCCACCTTCGGCCCAACCAGTTCGACATTGCGGACCACGAAGTCGGGCAGCGAGTAGCCGTCTTCAAAGGCCTGAGTGATTTGCGGCGTGACGCCCTCCACCTGGTTCAGATCGGAAAACTGCTCGATCAGCCCGCTGCGCGGCGGGGCATCGCGGAAAGCAACCACGCGCTCTGCAGCGGTTCGCGCCAGCCCGGCTTCGATCCCGGCTGTGACTAGATAGTCGGCTAAGCTGGCGGTGCCGGCCTCATGCCAACTGGGCTTGTCGCTGGCGCCGAATTCCTCCGCGAGCGCGCTGACAATCGCCTCGCGCCCGGCGTCCAGGTTGGTTTCGCTATCGGCGCTCAAATCCAGCCCGATCAGGATCTCGTTGTCGGCAGCGGCTCCGAACTGCTGCAAGGTGACCTCCCCCAGGCCACGTGCGCCCAATGCGTCGCGAATGCGGTCGAGCGGCGGCGCATTCCGGAACTTTACATCCACCATCGTGCCGCCCCGGAAGTCAATTCCGTAACGCGGGCCTCCTTTGGCCAGCAGGGAGGCGATTCCCGCCGTGCTCAGGACAATGGAGACAAGAATGAAATACCACTTCTTGCTGATCCAATCGATCTTTGGATTTTGAAAGAATTCCATGCTTCAACAAGTCGGAGGCGCGCCCTGTGCGTTCACACTAGATACTCAGAGCAACGTGTCTCTGCCGACGGGACAAAATATAATCAAACATCGTACGAGATACAAATACCGCGGTGAACAGATTGGCGGCCAAGCCGATGCTCAGCGTGACCGCAAACCCCTTGACTGGCCCCGTCCCGAACAGGAACAGGAAGAAGGCGGCGATGATGGTCGTGGTGTTCGTATCAATAATGGTCAACAGCGCTTTGCCGAATCCTGAATCCACGGCGGAGACGGGCGTCTTGCCCGAGCGCAATTCTTCGCGGATTCGCTCGAACACCAATACATTGGCATCCACCGCCATACCGATGGTCAGGATGATTCCGGCAATCCCCGGGAGTGTCAAGGTGGCGCTGATGTAGCCGAGCACCGCCAGCAGGATGACGATGTTCAGCAGCAGCGCGATGACGGCGTTCACGCCGGCCATGCGGTAATAGATCAACATGACAATGACGACCGCGATAAATCCCGCCAGTGAGGCGGACAGTCCGGCCCGGATCGAATCCGCGCCGAGTGACGGGCCGACCGTGCGCTCCTCCAGGTACTGCATGGAGGCCGGAAGGGCACCGGCCCGCAGCACCAGCGACAGATCGTTGGCCCGCTGCTGGGAGAACCGGCCGGTGATACGTCCCGAATCGGTGATGCGGCTCTGGATAGTAGCGACGGACTGAATCTTACCGTCGAGGACGACGGCCAAGGCGTTCCCGATGTTCTGTTCCGTAAATTCCCCGAAGCGCCGCGCGCCGTCTGCGCCGAGCGTAAAGTCGACCTGCGGGCGGTTGTTTTCATCCCGGCCCGGGCGCGCGTTGCGCAGGTCGCGCCCTGTGATGGCAGGGACGCGCCCCACCAGGTACCACTGATTCCCTGTCACCACTGCGCCCGTATCCGGCGGCTCGACCGACTCCATCAGCTCGGTTCCCACGGGCAAGACTCCGTTGTGCGCGGCCAGTCCCTGCTGCCTCGAAAAATAGGGGCCGCCCTGCACACGCTTGATTTCGAGCAGAGCCGTGGTCTGCATAATTTCCTTGACGCGGGCCGGATCGTCCACGCCGGGCAACTGCACCAGGATTTCAAACTCGCCCTGGCCGCGCTCCTGGATGGTGGGCTCGCTCACGCCCAGGCTGTCCACCCGGTTGCGAATGGTTTCCACGGATTGATTGAGCGTCTGCTGTTTGATTTGAGCGAGTGCCAGCGGCCGCAAACTCAGGCGATAGGCGCCGGATTCAGTCGGCTGGTACATCCAGTTGAATTCCGTTTCGTCGATGGCCTGGCGAAACGCCGTGGTCTGGTCCACAGGGATGCCCTGCACCTCAATGCCGCCGTCTGAGTAAATGTCGGCGGCGTCGATGCGGGTGAGGGCTGCGTAGGGAATCTGGCGTGCCTGCAAGGTGGTCCGCAGCCGTTCAATAGTCTGGTCCGCTTCGGCGTTGATGGCGTCATGGACGTTGACTTGCAGCACGAGGTGGGTTCCGCCCTGCAGGTCGAGACCCAGCCGAATGCGATCTTCCGCATTCTGGCGCATTTCGGTTGCCGAGGTGGGCAGGCCAATCACGCCCACGATGCTCGCCAGCACCACCGCAGCGATCAAGATCGCCCTGTTACGCAAGTTCTTGGACATACCCTACTTCGCCTCCTCTTCGGGTCGCTCCACCCCTTCGACTGCGCTCCGCGATACCTCTAGTCTGACCTGTTCGGGTGGAATCCGCAAGATGATTGCGTCCTCCTTTTCGCGTAAGCCGACGATGGTCCCGCGGATGCCGCCGCGCGTGATCACACGGTCGCCGTTCTTGAGGTCGGCCAACATCTGCCGATGCCGCTGCTGCTGCTTCTGCTGGGGTCGGAACACGATAAAGTAGAAGACCAAGCCGATGCTCACAAACGTGAACAGCAGGCCGGTGAGGCTGCCACCGCCTTGCGCTTGGAGTAAGAAAAAGGCTACGTTCAATTTCGGCGCACGCTCTCTTCTACTGGCTGCTGGGCCGCCAAACACAAGCTTTCGCTCCGGCTATCGCCTATGGTACCTCCCCTTGCAACCGTGAGCGGAAGTCGTCCGAGAAACGGGAAAAGTCACCAGCGGCGATAGTCTGCCGAATCCGCCGCATAGTGTCAAGATAAAAGTAAATGTTGTGCGCGGTGTTGAGCGTCTTGCCCAGCATTTCACCAGCGATGAACAGGTGCCGCAGATAAGCCCGCGAATAACGGCGACAGGCGGGGCAGCCGCATGACTCATCCACCGGGCGCGGGTCGCGAGCGTAGCGCGTCTGCCGGATGTGCATCCTGCCTTGCGAGGTGAACAACAGCCCGTTTCGCCCGTTGCGTGTCGGCAGCACGCAGTCCATCATGTCCACACCCAGCGCCACGTAAAGGGGCAACTCTTCGGGGAGCCCGACGCCCATCACGTAGCGGGGTTTGTCTTGCGGGAGATACTGTTCGGCCGCCGCGACCATCTCGAAGGTCAATGGCCGCGCCTCGCCTACCGAGAGACCGCCGATGGCGTAGCCAGGGAATTCCATTTCAACCAGCTGCCGCGCGCATTCGCTCCGCAGGTCCGCTTGGGTTCCGCCCTGCACGATTCCGAATAGAGCGCCCTGATGAATTGCATCGATTCGACCATTGCCTTCCGCCAGCGTCTTCCAGGTCCGCTGCGACTGGGCCGCCCAGGCAGTGGTCCGGCTCATGGCTTTCTGCGCGGTCACGGCGCTGGCTGGGAACTCAGTGCACTCATCGAGCGGCATCACGATGTCCGAGCCGAAGCTGGCCTGAATCTCGACTGCGCGCGCGGGCGTCAGCATGTGCAGCGAGCCGTCGAGGTGCGACCGAAAGCGCACGCCGTCGTCGGTGATGTCGCGCAGTGCCGCCAGGCTGAACACCTGGTATCCCCCACTGTCCGTAAGGATGGGCCGCTCCCAGGACATGAACCGGTGCAGCCCGCCCATCTCGCGGATCACCTGCTCGCCTGGACGCAGATATAGATGATAGGTATTGGCCAGAACGATCTGCGCGCCCAGGTCTTCGAGCGCTTCCTGCGTCAACCCTTTCACCGTCCCTAACGTCCCGATCGGCATGAACACCGGCGTCTCGACCTCGCCATGCGCCGTTCGCAGAACGCCGGTGCGCGCCTTGGTTCCGTGATCCCGGTGGGTGACAGTGAATTCGAAGGATGGCATTGGCGGGGGTGAAGTGGAAGCAATCAATGGTTTGTGGAGCAGTAGCTTTCGATTTCCTCCGGAGGAAGCGGCCGCCCTTCGTTTCGCTGGATGGCTAGAAAATATTCCACGCTGCAGGCATGTTCTCGCATGGCGCGAGACACCTCCCAGTTTGGTCAAGCAGGAAAAATCAAAAGCAAATGCGCGAGCGTTTTCTTCCTCACACAAACATGTTACAGGAATTGAATTCTGCCTCGCGAGGAAACCGTTGCAGGATCGATTCCCGTCGGCTGTTGACACGCGACACCTTCGCTACGCCGCTGCTTCCTGGTACAAGTCCATCACCTGGATAATCGAGCGCTCCCAACTGAAGCGTGCCAACTGCCGTCGGCCGCGCTCGCGCAACTCATTCCGCAGTTTGGGATCGAGCAAGACCTGTTGCACGCCCTTGGCGATGTCGAAGACGTTTTCCGGGTGGACCAGCACCGCGGCGTCGCCGACGACCTCGGGGAGCGAGGAGACGTTCGACGTGACAACGGGCGTCCCTTGCGCCATGGCTTCGAGCGGCGGCAGGCCGAAGCCCTCATAGAGCGATGGAAAGACGAAAACCTCGGCAGCCTGATAGAACACCCGCAGCGTCTCGATCGGAATATGCCCCAGGAAGCGCACGTGTTCCCGCATGCGCGTGCGCACGACGGTCTGGCGCAACTGCGGGTTCTCGCTCACCTGATCTCCGATGACGAGCAGCTTCAGCTTGTGGAACTGCGAATGCTCCTGCAGTTCGCCCCGGATGACGGCGAAGGCTTCGATCAGGCGGGGGATGTTCTTCTGCGGGCGGGCGCTGCCGACGTAGAGCAGGAACGGGTCCTTGACCTGATAGCGCTCCAGCACCAGGCGGCCTTCCTCGCGGCGGCTGGCGCGGATGAAGCGCTCGTCAATGGCGTTCTCGACGACCGTGATCTTGTCCGGTGAAACGGAGAACAGGTTTTCAATGTCCTGTTTGGTGGCGTGCGAGACAGCGACCAGCCGCGCAGCTCCGGCGAGGCTGCGCTGCGTCAGCCGGAAGCGCATGGTCTGCCGGAAGCCCTGCCGCGGCCCATAGAGAAAATTCGCCACGTCGTGGACGGTCATCAGATAACGGCAGGGAATCAGTGGGGCCAGCGCCAGGTGGGGGATATGCAGAAGGCCTACGCCGTAGGACTGGAGCAACCGGCGCAGCCGCATATGGCTCCACCAGGTATCGCTCGCGTCACACCAGCGGACGACCTCAAAGTTGTCCGGCAGAGCCGTTTCCGCGATGATCTGCTCTTCATCGCCGAGCAGCAGGTAGCGGTTTTCGAGGTCGCGGGACGCTAGCGTCCGCACCAAGTTGCGGATGTAGGTGCCGACGCCGAAGTCGCCGATGCGGCAGACGTTGATGGCGATCCTCATAGCTTGACCCCCGCCCACCAAACACTGTCATCACCGAGGAGCGAATCGATATGTGGCTGTCGTTTCCAGATCAGGGACCCGTACCTTCACCGCGCCGGGACTTCCGCACCCGCCATGGCGCGTTCCGGAACTGCCGCGCTGGGGTGCAGCCGCCAGCGGTAGAGCGGGAACTCCCGGGCCAGCTCCAGCACTTGCCGTCGGACCTCCGCAATGCGCCCCTCGTTCTGCGAATCTCGCAGCACTTCAGCGATCCACCGGCCGATCTTGCGCATCTCAGGTTCCTGCATGCCGCGCGTCGTCACGGCAGGTGTTCCGATGCGGATGCCGCTGGGATTCATCGGTTTGTTGGTGTCGAAGGGAATCGTGTTCTTGTTGACCGTGATGTTGGCGCGGCCGAGAGAGTCTTCCGCCTCGCGGCCCTTCAGCCCTTTCGAGAACACGTCGACGAGCATCAGGTGGGTGTCAGTACCGTTTGAGACGACGTGATAGCCTTCCTGCATCAAAGTCTCGGCAAGCGCACGTGCGTTGGCCTGAATCTGTTTCTGGTAATCGCGGAACTCGGGCTGCATGGCTTCGCGGAAGCAGACCGCTTTGGCTGCGATCATGTGCACCAGCGGGCCGCCTTGCATCCTGGGAAAGACTACCTTGTCAATCGCGGCAGCGTGCTGCGCCTTTGAAAGGATCATTCCGGCGCGAGGTCCGCGCAAGGTCTTGTGCGTCGTGGTCGTTACCACGTCAGCATGCGGCACCGGGCTGGGGTGAATCCCCGCCGCCACCAGACCGGCGAAGTGCGCCATATCCACCATCAGAAACGCCCCGACTTTGTCACAGATGGCGCGCATCCGCGGGAAGTCGATGATCCGTGAATATGCCGTGGCTCCCGCCACGATCAGTTTCGGTTTCTTTTCGACGGCCTCGCGCTCGAGCTCGTCGTAGTCAATCGTCTCGGTGTCTTTGCGCACGCCATAGGGAACCACGGTGTAGGTCTTACCGGAGAAGTTGACTGGACTGCCGTGCGTGAGGTGCCCGCCATGCGAGAGGTTCATGCCGCAGATCACGTCGCCGGGCTGCAGAAGCGCCGCGTAGGCCGCCATGTTGGCCTGGCTGCCGGCGTGCGGCTGGACGTTGGCGTGCTCGGCGCCGAAGAGCTGCTTGGCACGGTCGCGCGCCAGATTCTCGACGCGGTCCGCCCACTCGCATCCACCGTAGTAGCGTTTCGCGGGATAGCCCTCGGCGTACTTGTTAGTAAAGACCGAGCCCATCGCTTCGAGCACTGCCTGCGAGACGAAGTTTTCGCTGGCGATCAGTTCCAGGCTTTCGTGCTGGCGTTCCGTCTCGCCTCGAATCGCGTCCGCGATCTCGGGGTCCATCTCGGCCAGCGGCCGTGCCATCCGTTCTGCTGCAATCTTTTCGTTCACGAAACGTCTCCTTGGTTCCAACGTCGGGTTCCCGTTCCAGCCCAAGTATACACCCAGGTTGACCTCGACAAGGACTCCGGACCGGCGGAGCAGGGGGCTCCCGTTTGCGGCGGCTGCCCTCTACTGTAATATAAGGAATAGCATGGGCCGCTCGAAGCCGCCTGTGCCCGGCAATATGAGTTCCCCAACCGACTTCCAACTGGAATACTACGAGCAGGCTGCGGCGTTTGTCCGGCGTGCTGAGGAGCTGGGTCTCGGGCCCGTACGCGACTTCTACTGGTATCACACGATCGATCTCGGCGACGGATTGGTGACTCCGGGGACGTACGACTACCGCGCGACGCTCCCGGCGTTCCGGTTTCCGGAGTCCATGCGCGGCATGCGCGTGCTGGACGTCGGCTCGGCAACGGGGTTTTTTGCGTTCGAGTTTGAGCGGCGCGGCGCACAAGTGGTCTCGGTTGAGTTGCCCTCGCTCGACATGCTCGACCGCTTTCCCGGCCAGACCACGGAGCAGGTGATTGCGAAGATCGGGAGGATGCTTGCATCTTCCCGCCCGGAAGGCGCGGCGCCTCCACCCACCACGGCGGCCCAGCTGTATTATGCCCTGCTGGAAGGCCCCTTCGAGTTCTGCAAACGATCGCTCAATTCCCATGTCGAGCGGTGCTACTGCGCCATCTACGACCTCACGCTCGACAAACTGGGCGGTGTGCCGTTCGACCTTGTTTTCGTTGGCGACGTGCTGGTGCATACGCTCTATCCGCTGCGCGCGCTCGGGGCACTCGCTCCACTATGCCAGGGCACGTTGGTTCTGTCGGATGTGGTTCCCGACCAGCCGTCGGAGCCCGCTATGCTCTACGTCGGAGGCGATCAGCCTGGCGAAGACGACATCTCCTGGTGGTTGCCGAACCGTGCCTGTCTCGATCAGATGCTCAAGAAACTTGGCTTCCGAACCGTTGAGGAAGTCGGCCGCAACACCGTCATCCTGCGGCCCGATGGGCATGCCGTGGACCGGCCGATCCTCCACGCCCGGAAGTAAGAAACAGGTCATCCATCGTCCATCCGTCGGAACCACCAGTGCCTTTTTGGTTCCCCACGGTTGGAGATCACGCGTCCGTCGAGACCCTGATGTAGAATGAGCATGTTAGGTATGCCGCATTGTGGGTGCAGCGGCTGGCGGCTATAGGGGAATGTCTCCGAATGGGCTCGATCTACGTCCGCAACGTTTCGAAGAGTTATCCGATCTACGCTCGCCCGGCGGACCGGCTCAAGGAGCTGCTCACGGGGAACAGTCGATCGTATCACCGCGACTTCTGGGCCTTGCGTGACGTGTCGCTCGAAATTCCGAAGGGCATGACGTTCGGGCTGGTCGGCGAAAACGGCTCCGGCAAGAGCACGCTGCTGCAGTTGATCGCGGGAATCCTGCAGCCCACGAGCGGGGAGCTGGCTGTGGAGGGCCGCGTGTCGGCGCTGCTCGAGCTCGGCTCCGGCTTCAACCCGGAGTTCACGGGCCGCGAGAATGTCTTCCTGAACGGAGCGATTCTGGGATTGAGCAACCAGGAGATGAAACGGCTCTATCCGGCCATCGAGAGCTTTGCTGAGATCGGCGACTTCGTCCACCAACCCGTGAAGACGTATTCGAGCGGCATGGTGATCCGGCTGGCGTTTGCAGTGGCCATCAGCGTGGACCCGGATATTCTGCTGGTGGACGAAGCGCTGGCCGTCGGGGACATCTACTTCCGCCAGCGCTGCATGCGCAAGATTCATGAGCTGAACCGGCGCGGCGTGACCATCCTCTTTGTCTCGCACGCCGCCGCCGATGTGAAGAGCATCGCGCAACGGGCGGCTTGGCTCGATCATGGACGGCTCGTCGAGTGCGGCGACGCCGATCAGGTCATTTCCCATTACCTGGCCGCGATGGTCCAGAAGGATTCAGCGTACCGCAAGCAGCTCCCACCGGAAGGCGGGCCTGCCGGTGAGGCGGCGGGTCCGGTCCGAGCGCCGGAGATTGTCGAGCGGATTCCAAACGTTGATTATCGCTACGGCAACCGCGCAGCGGAAATCCTGGGCATTGCCGTCCTGAGCGAGGAAGGCGAGGAGTTGCTGCTGCTCCCGCAGAAAGGTCGCATCATCGTCCGCATTTCGCTTAAGGTGCACGCCGAGGTGCCCATGCCGATTGTGGGGTTCCTGATGCGCAATCACCTGGGCGTGGACTTGGCGGGAACCAATACCGTCTTGGAAGAGACGGAGCTGCCCATGTTCCAGCCCGGCGACGTTTACACGTTCGATTTTCACCTGCAGCTACCGGAGCTCTATCCATCTCACTTCTCGTTTACCCCGGCGGTGGCAAGCGGAACGGTGGAAACCTACGAGGTCTGCGATCTGATCGAGAACGCCGTTACGCTGGAAGCGGAAAAGGGGCGGCTGGTTTACGGCTATCTGCACTTTCCTTGCGAGGTGCGCGTCAACTCTGTGACGAAAGCCCACGTCCGGGTATCCGGGCTGAGCACGTAATGGAAGTTGGCGAAGAGAGTTTCCACGCACATATTGGCGTGGAGAAGCGATAGGGCTCATGGAATTTACCGGCGAACGCGTGATTCCCGGACAGGACGATGTTGACCTGTTCAACGAGCACCGGGCACGGTATTGGTTTGCGCGCCGTTTCGCAAAGGGCAAGAACGTGCTCGACGCTGCCTGCGGCACGGGCTATGGCTCGGCGCTGCTTGCGGAAACCGCGCAAGCCGTGGTCGGGGTAGATGTCGCGCGCAATGCGGTGGATTACGCGCGGAGGCACTTTCCTGCTCCGAATTTCCAGCTCGCGCAGACCGACTGCCTCGCGCTTCCGTTTTCCGCTGATCGCTTCGGTCTGGTGGTCGCGTTTGAAATCATCGAGCATCTGGACCAACCAGAAACTTTTCTCACCGAGCTGCGGCGTGTCCTTGATCCTGCCGGAGCGCTGATTCTCTCGACACCGAACCGCCTTTACTACACTGACGAACGCGAGGAGATCAATCCATTCCACCGACGCGAGTTTTCCTATCCGGAGTTTGAGGAGATCCTGCAACCCGTGTTTCCGCACTGCACGATCCTGTTTCAGAACCATGTCGCCGGTGTCGCCGTTTCGGGTCCCGGCTCGGAGTTGAGCAGCCAGGCTCTGCATTGGGAACGTCTTTTTCAGGAAGAAGGCGCTACTCAGGCCATCGAAGAGGCCCGCCGGAGCGCACACTTCTTCGTCGCCGTGTGTTCCTCTCAACCGCTCGGCCCCATCGAGCCGCTCCTCTATATGCCGTCGGCGGCGAACATTCTCCGGGAACGGGAAATTCACATACATAGTTTGGATGCAACGTGCAGGGAGCTGGAGCATCGGCTTGCGGAGAAAGACGCCTATGTGTTGCAACTCCAGGAGGAGCACGACAGCAAGATCCAGTGGGCACAGAGTCTCGAATGCGATCTCGACAAAGCGCGAAGCGATTTGGCTCAACTTCAGGCGGAGTACGACAGCAAGATCCAGTGGGCACAGAGTCTCGAATGCGATCTCGACAAAGCGCGAAGCGATTTGGCTCAACAGAAGGAGTACGACAGCAAGCGATTTGGCTCAATCCAGTGGGCACGAGCGCGAAGCGATTTGGCTCAACTCCAGGAGGAGTACGACAGCAAGATCCAGTGGGCACAGAGATCTCGAATGCGATCTCGACAAAGCGCGAAGCGATTTGGCTCAACTTCAGAAAGAGTTTGAAGAGCGCACCGCCTGGGCCTTGCGGCTCGACAGAGATCTGCAGCAGCGGTCGAAAGAGCTCCAACTGCGGTCGGAAGAACTCCAACTCCTGTTTAGTTCCCGCTGGTATCGGCTGGGCAAAAATTTGAACCTGAGTCCGGTTCCTGCTTCTGACATGAGCTCTTCGGATTCCAACCAGACATGAAGTGGTTCGCCAAACTGGTTTTTCTCTGCATCGCCCCCGTGATCCTGGCGGCCGTAGCAGTCAGCTTTTTGTGCGCCGATCTGCTGGCGCAACTGCGGCTCCGTTTTCGTCGCGCGCCAGCCCCGCAGCCGCCAGACCCCGTGGAGCCTCCTCGTCACGCGAGCATTGTGATTCCCAACTGGAACGGGAAAGACCTGCTCGAGAAATTTCTGCCGTCCGTGCTCGCGGCTTGCTCTTCCTCCGACGAAGTCATCGTTGTCGACAACGCCAGCGACGACGGCAGCGCAGAGTTCGTCGAGCAGAATTTCCCGCAGGTGCGCCTGTTGCGGATGGAACGGAACCTTGGCTTCGGCGGTGGCTCGAACGCCGGTATCCGTGCCGCGAGCCGCCGGATTGCCGTATTGCTCAACAATGACATGCGCGCTACGCCGGGTTTTCTGGCACCGCTTCTGGCCGGGTTCACCGATGACCAAGTCTTCGCTGTTTCGGCGCAGTTGTTCTTCTCCGACCCTGCCCGCCGGAGGGAGGAGACCGGTTTAACTGTCGGGAGCTTCGAGAAGGGCTTTATTCGTGTCCGGCACGATGTCGACGACGCCATCGACAGCCTGTATCCCACCTTCTACGCGGGCGGCGGCTCCACAGCATACGACCGGGGAAAGTTCCTGGAACTGGGCGGGTTCGACCCCTTGTTCGAGCCGTTCTATGTGGAGGACACGGATCTCTCCTACAACGCCTGGCGGCGCGGTTGGAAGGTGCTCTACCAGCCCGCGAGCCGCCTCTACCACGAGCACCGCGCCACGATCGGCAAGCGCTATTCTGCGGAGGCCATCCGGGCATATCTCCAAAAGAATTGTGTCCTGATGGTCTGGAAGAACATTCACCGCTGGCGCTGGCTGCTCGCGCACTTCTTTTATCTGTATGGTCACATGCTCCTGTGCTGGGCGGGGGAAGGAACGGAAACGCGCACGACGGTGGGAGCGTTTCGCCTCGCACTCCGGGAGTGGCCCCAGGCATTGCGCGCGCGGTCGGAAGCGTTGCGCTCAGCCTGCATCCCGGACACGGAGGTTTTTGCTCGGACGCGACCCTCCATCTTTCGCGAGGTCTTTCCCAGTGTCACGGCATCTTCCTCCCCTGAGTCCGGCCCGAACGAAGGCGGCCGCGATGGGGTTGCCTGGCCTGCAGAGGCGAAACCCCGGCCGCTGCGTATCCTGTTTGCCTCGCCGTACTCGATCTATCCAGCGCTCCATGGCGGCGCGGTCCTGATGCTGCAGGCGATTCAGGAGCTTTCCAAGCGTCACACCGTTTCCGTAGTGCTGTTTGTAGACCGGCCCGAGGAAGAGGAATCGAATCAGAAGCTCACCCGCTGGGCGCGGCACGTTGAGACGGTCCTCCGCCGTCCCCTGCTGCGGAGCCATTTCAGTCTGCGCCCGCACGCCCAACAGGTGTTTTGCGACCCCCGGTTCGCCGCTTTGCTCGACAAGCTTGTATTCCAGCACGAGATTGACCTTATCCAGTTTGAGTACACGCAGCTGGCCCAATACCGTCTTCCTCTCACCCGCACACCGCAATGTCTGTTTGAGCACGACGTCTACTTTCGTTCGATACAGCGACAGTTGGTCTCCGGAGCCGGAGGCATCGGAGCAAAAGCGAGCGAGTTACTCGAATGGCTCCGCGCGTTGCGCTTCGAGGTGGCCGCCGCCGGACAGTTCGATGCTGTGTTCACCTGCCACGAGGAAGAACGGCGGCTGCTGGAGTCGTTCTTGAATGGGCGACAGCCGGTCCTCGTCGCCGGTGTGCGTACGGCCGTCGACTGCGCGAGCTATCCGTTTCCGGGCGGGCCGCGCTGCGAAAATTCGCTGCTCTTCGTCGGCAACTTCCAGCACCGGCCGAACGGGGAGGGGCTGCGCTATTTCACGAGCGAGATCTTCCCCCGGATTCGAGCGCGCCGTCCCGAAGCAACGCTCACGGTGGTGGGACCGCAGGCGCAGCCGGAGTTGGAACGAGCGGCAACGGCTTCGGCGGAGGATGGCACAATCCTCTTCCGGGGTTCGGTTCCGGATATACGGGAGCCGCTGGCGCAGTGCGCCGTATTCGTCTGCCCGATTCTGAGCGGAGCCGGCATTCGCGTGAAACTGCTCGAAGCCTTTGCCGCGGGCATACCCGTGGTTTCGACGTCGCTCGGCGCCGAAGGCATTGCAGCAACCCACGGGTGCGAATTCCTCTGTGCCGATTCTCCGGATGAGTTTGCCGAAGCATGTCTCCGCTTGCTCGAACAGCGGGACGAGGCCGGCCAGCTCGCGGCCCACGCGCGCCGTCTCGTCGAAACGACCTACGACTGGGGGCCGGTGGGCCGCCGTCTCGATTCCATCTATTACCAGTTGGTCCGGAAAAAAGCCCGTCCGTAGCACTTCCCGCTGCGTTATACTGCGAATTCCCTCCGGCGCGCACGGGATCGACTGAAGCAATGCCACCATGCTTCCGGGGATGATCGACATGCACGTGCATCTGTTCCCGCAAGGCCCCGACGCGGTAGGTCGTTCGATCCACTACCGCACCATTATGTCGGTGGAGCATTCCAAAGGACACCGGACTGATCTAGGATAACGGCATTGAAGCGCTGGCTCATTTCCGATTTTGCTCTCTTGCTGTTGCTGCCTTCCTGGACCTTCTCTCAAACCCCGCCGCCGGAAGCTCGCCTGGCCGATGAAGAGATCATCCAGAAACTCTCCCACCGCGTCCGGTGGGATTGGTTTTGGAACGGCTATACGCACCCGGATTACGCCGAAGGCAAGATCATCCCAGTCGCCGTCCTCGAATCCGCCGACGAGGTTGCCGTGTTTTTCGCCGAGCTCGGCGAGTATCTGGCATTTGATCCGGAAGGACGAATCACGGAAGGTCGGCGCTTTCCTGACACGACCAACCAAATCGCTATAGACGAGTACCTGAGAACGTTTGGCGATACATCGGGTCCGTCCGACGATGCCGGTCATGATCCCCGCGCGATAGGGGAAACCAGAGCCAGCATGGGGGAACGTTCCCTGGAATGGGTGCTGCCCGAGCTCGAGCCGCCGGAGTACATTGCTCAGGCCCAGGCGCCGCCCGGCCTGCCGGAATTCGAAGCGGCGGTTCGTGTGCAGGCCCGCTACTGGTACGACGCATCCTGCGGCATGGGGCAGTTGTCGATTCCGTACTTTTCGCCGGATGATCCGGTCGTCTTCGTGTACGGTGAGCTTGGGATGTGCGGCGTCGGGATTTTCGATTTCCATCTGCTGAGCAACGGCCAATGGGAATTGGGCAGGCTATGGCAGCATGGTGGCTCCGGCAGCCCCAACGACTGGTCGCACACTATCCAGCGAATTCTGGAGAATCGCCTGGCTACGATTCCGGTTCCATGAGAGGGAGAGAATTTTTCCAGCGGATCGACGGAATTACTCTTAAACGAAGAGCACCATAATCGAAAAGACACTGCCACCAGTCACTTGGCTCTCCGCGCGTTAGCGACCCAACACAATCCCCCCGATGAAGGCCATCCGGTGCCATGTGCCGCCGGGCTCGAAAAAATCCTGCGAGATGGGCGTTACGTAATCGCGCACTTCGAATTTCAGGCGCACCAGCGGCGCAAAGCTTCTCTCGATCCCAGCGCCGATTGAGAATACTGGTGAGAGCACGTTGTCGGGGTCGCCTCGAGGGAAGGGAACTTCCACAATCTGTTTCAGGTTCACAGTGAAGCGCGTGAAGCCTCCTCCGGCCAATCCGTACAGCCGAAAGCCACCTACCTCGGGAAGCCGCAAGCGCGAGTCAAACGTCAGCGTGTGCGCGCCCAGGTCCGAGATGGCGGCTGAACTGAATGCGTCGCCGCGCCGCAGGACCAGCTCCGGACTCGAATAGCTGTAGTGCAGACCCGCCCCCAAGAACGGCAGGAAGCCGATCCCGGCATCGAAAGCCAGGAGTCCGCTGTTACCGAAATCCGAGCGAGCTGGCTCGCCGACGCTGCCGATTCCCGCTGCGATCTGGTCCTGCGGAAACGATCCTCCGACGCCGATGGCGATGTATTGTGCATGGGAGACTGACGTTGAACCGGCAATCAGCAACGCCACCAGAGAACAAATCGTACGCAAGAGCGAAATCAATGAACGCTTCATCCCTCCATTATCCTTTAGGAGGCTCAGCCTCGCAATTGTTTCACCCAGCGGTCGGCCTCGCGCTGGGGTTTCGGGATGCGGAGGCCATCCGAGCAAGCCAGAACCAACCGCACCGCCGTCGGTAGCGAGACACGGTGCCCGCAGGAAACAAATATGGGCTTGACGCCGGTACGAGTACGAACCACTCTGCCAATGAGTTCCTGCTTTTCAACTAGAGCTGACGAGGAGCCGCGCTCGACCGCCGGTTCTTTGTACTGGCCAATGAGAACGGACTTGGCGCAACCGATAGTCGGGATGTCGAGGAGAAGACCCAGATGACAGGCCATGCCCGCCCGCCGCGGGTGCGCCCAGCCGTGGGCGTCGGCCAGGATCAAGTCCGGCCTGCGGCGAAGTTTCCCGAACGCATCGAGCAGAAGCGGAAGTTCCCGAAATGCGAGCAATCCGGGCACGTAGGGAAACCGCAGCTTGCCCGTGCTTGAAACACGTTCAAGCTCCGCGAGGTCGGGAAAGGAATAGAGGATGACAGCGGCATAGCCGGTGTCTTCCCGCAGCGCAATGTCGGCGCCGGCTATGGCACGGACGCGGCCGATTCGGTTCCTGCGCATGACGGCGGAAGGGATGCGCTGCTGGAGGAGGCGGGCGTCTGCGGGAGACAGGCCAGGCGAAAATACGAACTCTCTAGTAAGTCTCAATATAATAACAAATTGCGAATCAAATAAAATGCTGTCCTTTATGCTTTGTGTCCTGGCCACGCTCCCAACAAACGGCGCAGGATCACCAACTGACCGAGGTGGTAAGCATTGTGGTCGGCGATGAGCAAGGCCTCCCGGAGGATCGTCTGGCCGGCGCCGTGCGGGATGCGCGCGGCCAAGTCCGTCGAGTGGTTTCGGACAATGCGCTTCATGGCGCGCAGATCGGCTCCGAAAGCTCGGATGCTGCGATCCCAGGCCGTCGCATTGGGAGGGGCGTCGGATTCGGGCCAATAACCAACGGGCCACTCCGGTGAGACGTGCTTGGCGTTGCGGCTGAATTCGAGAATGTCCCACTGTGCGATGCGTATATGCTCCAGCAGCTGCCAGGCCGTAAAGGGAAGTTCGGCCGGGCGCGTGCCGCGCAGCTTGGGTGGGAAGTCCCCGAGTACATCGGCGAAGGAGACGTGCGCGCCGCGGCCATCGAGGAGATTCACCAAGTGGTCGCGCAGCGCGCGTTCCAGGTTCCGGGGTGAGGAATTGCGAAGCTCTCGCTTGGCCGAAACACGCGACGGCCTGCTAGGCACTGGTTTCCGAACACGCTTTCGCCCTGGTTTGCTTTGCCTTTGCTGTTCTCGAGGCATCCATGCCTCCTGGTGCTGCGGAGTTCGGCTCTATCTCTGGCGGTACTGTTCTGCGGATTGAGTCCGCTTTTCAGAAATCCGGCGAGCGGAAAACGATTTTGCCGCCGAGGCCGGTCATGAGGTTCTTGATATTCCAGAGTTCCTCGTCGCTGATGGTGAAGAAGTCGCGATCAATCACGGCAAAATCGGCGAGCTTGCCCGGCTCGAGCGAACCCAGGTCGTCTTCACGCAGGACGTATTCGGCAGCCCAGGTGGTCCAGCCGCGCAGCGCCGAAATACGGTCGATCCGCTCTTCGGGATTCCATACCCTGCCATTCAGTTCCCGGGTCACGTAAAAGGCGAGCCAGGGCCAGATGGAGTCGCGATAAGGCCAGTCATAAATCAAAGCCTCATGGATCATCTCCTCGGCGTCGTTGCTGAGTGCGCCAATATGGGCGTCTGACGAGATGATCATGCGGGCGCCGGAGTCCAGCCAGCTCTTGACGGGCTGCACGAGTGGGAGGTATTGCTCGCCGTAGTTCTCGGTGATCCGGATCCGTTCTCGGGAGTATTGCGTCGCTTGAAAACTCATGAAAAAGCCAAAGCGTGCGGCGATAGCCGGCTGTTCGGGGCGGATGCGCAGGCCGTGTTCGAATCCCCAGCGCATCTGCCGGACCTCATCGAGCGTCAGGGCGCCATCGCCCTGCATGGCTTCGTTCGCCAACTGGAACGCGCCGTCGAGCATTCCGTCCGTGGTGGCGTGGAGAATCGCCGGGCGAAGATGCGATTTGACGGCGGTCAGTAGCGCGTCAAAATATCGGAACCCCGGGACAGTCTGGCAGGAAGTTCTGCGGTCCCGTTCGCGCACGGCTTCGGTCCGGCCGGGCAGGCTGGTGCAACCCGTTCCCCAGGACTCGCCCCCGACGCCCATGTTCCAGAAATGATCCGAGCCGGTTCCGACGATGTCGCCATAGAGCCGGTAGAACTCCGCGGGATCATTCGCCAGAGAGAAACCGGCGCGATGGACCCAGGCGAAGCGCATGGGCATGCGGCCCTGCTGGTCGAGGAGGCGCAAAGCACGAATTACGTTCATTGGTTCGATGTGGCTTCCGAATGTTGTGAGTCCATAGGCGGAGTTTTCGAGCATTTCTTCGTGCAGGAAATCGGCGACATCCCGGACACGGTCCCGCAGAATGATGTCATGAGGAACGAAGTACCTGGCGCGCAAGCCTTCCACCACGGTGCCCAGGGTCTCAGTCATGATCTCGCGAGCCCTGGTATTGGGAAATCCGCCGCCATAGCCGGACTCGATTAGGACGGGGTTGTCCGGGGCTAGCCGGTCCAGCTCTTCCAGGGTGATCACTCCTCTTTCCATCGCTTCGGGCTCGAGCTGCCACGGGATACTGACGCTGACCCATTTCCCAGCTCCCAACTCCTGAGCGCGGTTCTGAATTGCCGGACCAAGCCGGGAGCGGATCTCGTCCACATTGCCGGCCCGCAAGAACACGGGGTCCAACTGCGGGTCATACTTGGGGCCCAAGTGCCACAGGCCCCAGAGGTGAGGGTGGGTATGGGCATCAATCAGTCCTGGGATGACAGTGCGGCCGCGCAGGTCAATGACCTCTGTATCAGGACCGGCAAGAGGACGAATTTGCGCGTCCGTGCCGAGTCTCCAGATCCTGGTGTCACGGACGGCCATGGCCTGATAGAACGTCAGGTCTGCATCCATGCTTGCGATCTTGCCGTTGTAAAGAATGAGGGACGGATAGACCGCGAGTTCCTGTAAAACGTCTCCGTCCTGAGCCGAAGTTCTTGGGGCCGCCCATCCCACTAGAAGCAACAGGCAAAACAGCAAGTGTATGTAACGTCGAGTATCCATTTATCCTCCTCCTCCAGGTTCCTGATTCGATCCTCTGCCCCGGTGGGGTGAGTCGGCTTTCCAAAAGATTCTACTCCTTCGCGCTGGGTTTCGCAGGGGAAAGGGGGGAACTTCTCTTGACGGGTTTATTTAGCATGGCCTATCATGGATTCAGCTCGGCTGAAGTCTGTAGTCTAAGGACGTGGAGTTGCAAAGCGAAAACCGTTCCTTCCGAATGCCGTCACCGAGTTGTGCCAGAGTTTTCCGGTTCAGAGTTTCACAATGGATGTGGGGATTCGTCCTTGCTTTGCTTGGGACACTAGGTTGGGCGCAGCAGGCCCGCGTTAACGTTCCCCTGTTTCCGTTGTCGGAAATCGAGCCCGGCATGATAGGAGTCGGCCGCACGGTGTTCGACGGCCGGAACATCGTGGAGTTCCAGGCTGAGATTCTGGGCGTGTTACGGAACGTGACGCCGCGGCAGAGCGTAATTCTGGCGCGCCTGTCGGGAGGGCCGCTCGAAGAAACCGGCATCCTGGCAGGCATGAGCGGTAGCCCGATATATATCGACGGGCGGTTGATCGGTGCGGTGGCGCTGGGCTTCCAGTTTTCGAAAGCCCCTATCGCCGGGATCACACCCATCGAGCAGATGATCGAATCGTTTGGGGACGAGGCCGAGACGGCGTCGGTTCCGGCTGCTGGGCAGCTGGCCTGGAGCTTTGTTGCGGAGAGTGGAAATCCCTCTGAATTGCGGCTAGTGGTTTCTGAGATGCCGGATTTGCTGCCACCGGCAGCGAACGCCAATGCCGCAAACCGGGTTTTCTGGGGAGGCAACGAAACGTCGCTGGTGCGAGTGGCAACGCCGCTGGCCTTGTCTGGATTCACAACGGAAGCGGTCGAGTATTTCCAGCCGCAGCTTCGGGCGCTGGGGCTGGTGCCCATGCAGGTCGGAGGAGGAGGGACGGCGGACCAAACCATGGGCGACGCTTCCAAACTGCAGCCCGGCTCCATGATCAGCGTACAACTGGTGCGCGGCGACCTGGGGATGAGCGCGGACGGCACGGTGACGCTGGTGGACCAGGGGAGGGTGTATGCCTTCGGACACCAATTTCTATCCGCCGGGCCGACGGCGATTCCATTCGCCGAATCGGTTGTCCTGACAGCCCTTCCGAGCTATGCCAACTCGATGAAGATCTCGACGCCCGGACAATTGCTGGGCGTGATCGGGCAGGATCGCAGCTCCGGGATCATGGGAACTTTGGGCGAGCGCGTGCGGATGGTTCCCGTGGAGCTCGAAGTGGCGTCGGGCGAACGGCCGGACCGGAACTACAGTTTCGAGGTCGTGAACGACCGGTTCCTCTTGCCGTTTCTGGTGAACATGGCGGTGCTCTCGTCGCTCGGGACGACGGAACGGATGGTCGGAAATTCTACGCTGCAGGTGGAGCAGACGGTCGCGTTGAACGGCTTGCCGGAAGTGCGGGTGGAGAATTACTTCAGCGGCAGCATCAATGCGCCGGCGATGGCGGCGCAGTCTGCAGCGGTGACTTTGTCCTATCTGATGCAGAGTGAACTGGGGCCGCTGGATATCGAGGGGATCAAGCTGCGAGTCCTGTCCACGGACCGGCGCTTGGTCCGGAACCTGGAGCGAATTTGGAGCGACCGGAGGGAGGTCAAGCCGGGCGAATCCCTCGAGCTGACGGCACTGCTGCGCTCCCAGGACGGCGAGGGAACGCTGCAGAAGACCACGATCCAGATTCCCGCCAGTCTGACTCCGGGTCCGTTGACCATCCTGGTGGCGGATGGAAGGACCATCGACCGCGCGGAACGGAGCCAGGCCGGGCGGAGAACTCTTCCGAAGGATCCGCGACAACTGGTCCGGGCCATCAACAAGCTGCGCCGGAACAACCGGCTTTACGCGCGGCTTTCCCGGCTGGAACGGGGCTTTGTGATCCAGGGAGAAACCTATCCGTCCCCGCCGCCGTCCATAGCTCGCATATTTTCGCGCGACCCGTCGCTCAACACCGAGGTCCGGCCGACTTTCCTCTCGACCGTGGCGGATTATGAGATGGATGCTTTGCCCTCTCTGGTTTCCGGCGTCAAGACCATCACCGTGCGCATAAGGGAGTGAATGCGGAAGCGATCCGTGGTGAGTGAATAGCAGTATTCCTGTGAAACCGATGCGGAACAGACTCCAAGGAGTGCTATTGCTGGCGGCGCTGTGGGTAACCGGCGCTGGCAGCGTAAGCACCGAGTTCTGGAGCACTTCTACCTACCAGGATTTCCGGGAAGGGACCTTTACCGACATTTCGTTGAACCGCGAAGGTGCGGTGGAACTTGCGCCGACGCTGGGGGAAGTCTTCACGACGGACCAGGCAGTCATCTGGTCCGTGGCGCGGGACCCGAATGGGGGTTTGTACCTCGGCACCGGGCACGGCGGTCGCGTCTACCGGTTGGGAGAAAATCTGCAAGGGTCGCTGTTCTTCGACGTCTCAGAGCCGGATATCTTTGCGCTGGCTGTGGACGGGCAGGGAAATGTCTACGTCGGAAGCTCACCGGGCGGGAAGGTATACAAAGTGAACGCTTCCGGCCAGGGAGAGGAATTTTTTGATCCGCAGGCGCGGTACATCTGGTCGCTGTCGTTCGGTCCGGATGGGTCGCTTTTTGTCGGGACGGGGGACCTGGGCCGGATTTATCGCGTGCAGCCGAACGGCGAAGGAGAGCTCTACTACAACACGGAGCAGAGCCACGTCGTGAGCTTGGCGCCGGGTTCGGGAGACGATCTGATTGCCGGAACCGAGCCGAACGGGTTACTCTACCGGATTTCCAGCGGCGGCAGGGGCTTTGTGATCTATGACGCGGAGCAGTCGGAAATCCGCAGCGTTCTGGCGGGGGACGACGGAAGTATCTATGCATCTGCGATGAGCGGTCCCCAGAACCAGCGGATTCGCGTGGGCACGGGGCAGCAGGGAATCGGGCAAGCTCCCGTCCGGGCCGCCACCACCATCACGGTTCGCGCTTCCGACGACTCGCCGTTTCCCACGCCGGGCCAGCCGCCTGGAGACGGCGGGGGCAGGCAGGAGCCGCAGGGTGAGGAAACCGCTCGCGTGACCGTGCAGAGGGTGCAACCGAACGTGACGCGACAGGTGGTGCGCGTGGGCGAGGGCCGCAGGACCCGCAACGCTTTGTACCGGGTTTGGCCGGATAGCACGGTAGATACACTGTGGGATTCCGCGAATGAAAGCGTTTTCGATGTGCTGGTTTCCGGCGAAAAGATATTATTTTCTACCGACCAGAGGGGCCGGATCTATGAAATGACGGCCGACCGGCGGATTTCCTTGCTTGCCGAGACTGGCCAGGGTGAGACGACTCGTCTGATTCCCTTGGGTGACTCTGTGCTGGCGATGACCGCAAACGTCGGCAAAGTGTTCCGGCTGGGAACACGGCCGGCAGCAACAGGCACCTTTGAGTCCGAGGTCAAGGACGCCAGGACGATTGCCGGGTGGGGGCAGATTCGGTGGACCGCAGACGTCTCCCCGGGAACCTCTCTGGAGCTTTATACACGAAGCGGGAACTCCAACCGTCCGGATGCGACCTGGGGCGAATGGTCCGAGGCGTACCGTCAAGCCAACGGGGAGCAGATCAATAGCCCTGCGGCCCGCTACATCCAGTGGAAGGCCGTGCTGCGGTCGTCTGCCGGCCGCTCGCCCATCCTGAGAGAGGTCATTGTCGCCTACCTGCCCCGCAACCGCGCGCCCGAGATTTCGGACCTTCAGGTCACGCCTCGCGGCGGGCGGCGAGGCGGCGGCGGGAGACAGAATGTCACCGTGGTCAGTGCAGCAGGCGGGTCGGGCTCGCAGCGCAGATTTTCCGGGCTGGGTGGTGCCCGAGGGCAGAATGAGGACGGCCTGGAAGTTCGATGGACGGCGAACGATCCGGATGACGACGAGTTGACGCATTCCCTGTACTTTCGCGGCGAGGCAGAGAGCGAGTGGAAACTGCTGGAGGAGGATGTCCGGAACAACAGCTATCCTCTGGAGAACAACACGCTCCCAGACGGGAGATATCGGTTGAAGGTGGTGGCGTCAGACGCGCGAGCCAACGCAGAGGGAACCGACCGGAGCGACGAAACCTTCAGCGCCCCATTTCTGGTGGACGGGACCCCGCCTTTGGTGGTAGACACGCAGACCAGCCGGGGGCCGGATTCCGCCACGGTTCGTTTCCGGGTCCGGGATGCGGCGAGCGTCTTGACGCGCGCCGAATACGCTCTGGACGCCGATCGCTTGAAGCCCTTGCTGTCGGAAGACCGGATTATCGATTCGCAGGCGGAGACGTTCACGATCACCGTAAGCCCGCTCGATGGCCGAGAGCACCTGGTGACCCTGCGAGTGTACGATGCTGCGGGGAACGTGGCGGTCGGGAAAGCCGTCTGGGCGGCAACGGAAAACGGAGAAGCTCGCTAAGCGATCGTAATGGAATGAGATCGTGAGGCAACCCGACTGGCAGGCGAGGCATCGTAGGGTTTGATCCTGTCGGAGCGAGGGTTTGATTGCACGCGATTTCAATGCAACTTCAAGGAATTCTTCCGGCATCTGACATAGTAAGGGCAGATGCTACTGCACGGGGCCCATTGAGTTCCGAGTTTCGGGATGTTAGCGAGAATGCAGAAGCCAGGGCGATCGAAGAGGCTAAGAACGGAAGCACCGAGGCTTTTGAATTCCTGTATCATGCGCACAAGCGCCGGATTTTTTCGCTGTGCCTGCGGATGACGGGGAATCCCGCAGAAGCGGAGGACCTGACCCAGGAAGCGTTCCTGCAGGTGTTCCGCAAGATCGGTACCTTCCGTGGCGAGGCGGCGTTTTCGACGTGGATGCACCGGTTGGCTGTGAACTTGGTGCTGATGAAGCTCCGCAAGAAAGCAGTTCTCACGACCTCGCTTGAAGAAACAGCGGAGTCGGATTCGGGGGAATCGCGCAAACGGGAGCTCGGATCGGACGATACAGCGCTGGTTGGCTCGGTGGACCGTGTGGCTTTGCAGCGGGCAATCGGGGCCCTGCCGGCAGGATATCGGACAGTGTTTTACTTGCACGATGTGGAAGGGTATGAACACAAGGAAATTGCGAAAATGATCGGGTGTTCGGTGGGAAATTCCAAGTCACAGCTTCACAAAGCCCGGCTTAAACTGCGGGACCTGCTGCAGGGAAAAGAGGCCTCGGCGGCTGGGAGGAAGCGCGAAGCACGAACACAGCAGGGAGTGACGTAACATGAATTGCGCGGAGTTCGAGCGAGAATGGCAGGAATTGGATGACCTATCTCTGCTTTCACCCGGGATGGACGAGCACATTCAGGCGTGTGCCGGGTGCGCGCGGCTGGTGCGGGAGGTCAATCGGCTGCGGTGGGAGGCCCAGCAGTTGATGGCGGCGGAACAGCCACCGGACCGGGTCTGGGCCAATATCCGAAGCCAACTGAGCCACGAGGGCGTGTTGCGTGAGCCGGGTGCGCAGTCCTGGCTGAACGGGATTCTGACGTTTGCATGGCTGCCCCGCCTGCCGATGGGCGTGGCATATGCCTCGGTATTCTTCCTGGCGCTGGTGGGTGTGGATTATGTGCGCGATCGGGCGACTCCCCCGCCGGTCGCGGTTTCTTCGGTTCCGCAAACCCCAGTGGAGTCCGCTGCTGCGGACCCGGCGGTTGCTCGGGAAGAAGCCGTTGCGTCTGCAACCGTGCCCGCACCGGAGCCGCTCCGGGAAGAAGAAAGGGTGATCCAGGAAGCGATCAAGAAAGCCCCGCCGGAAAGGCGTCAGATCTATCTTACGCGGTGGCAGCAGCTCAACTCATCGAGCGACGTGTTGCGGAGCTTCGTAGCAGCCCATCCGGACGACCGGCAAGCCCTGCTACAGCTTTCAGAAATTCAGGAGCAGCAGAAGCGTTTATTGGAATTGGTTGTACGAAGGGAATTGGAAGAATTCTGATGTTGCGTGGAGCAAAGGTTCAAACAGGCAGACGCTGGCCAATGGTTCTGGCGGTGGTTGGGGTTGTGTGCACGGGCACCGTCCCCGCGTCGAGCGAACTGATTGAGCAGAGCTTTGCCACTATCGCCAACCCAGCGGTTATCCTCCATAGCCACAGCGGCACGATTTCCTTGCAGGGGTGGGACCAGAACCAAGTGGAGATCCGCGTCGACCGCGCCTCGGCGGAGGCCATGGATGTACTGATCGAAGGCAACGCGGAGAAGGTCACGATCAGGACACATCCCAAACGGCAGGATCTGACGCGGGAAGAAGCGCGGGTGGACCTGGAAGTCCGCGTGCCACGGCAGACGATCGTGAGCCTGGACGCGGAGCAGGGTGACATTACGGTCGCAGACGTGGAAGGAGGCGTGACGGTTGAGGGGGTCACCAATTCCTTGACCCTGTCGCGCATACGCGGCCACATCACCGCGCGCACCGTGGACGGTCGCATCGTCATCCGGTCGTCGGAGGGCGTGATCCAGGCAGACTCGATCAGCGGTGACCTGGAGTTCGCTCAAGTGAACGCTTCGCAGCTGGCCGGCACGACCAACTCTGGCCGTATCCGCTATCAAGGTGATTTTGGCCTGGGCGGAACGTATCAGCTTCACAGTTACAGCTCGCCCATCGAGGTGCAGGCTTCCCCACGAGCCAGCTTCGACGTGGATGCCCGCTCCATCCAGGGGTCCATTGAGAACCGCATTTCCTTTCCCGCGCCTCCCCCGGAAGCCTCTGCACTGCGGGCACGCCGGACGGGCCGATCGGTGCGTGGCCGCGTGAACACCGGCAAGTCTACCGTCCAGATCACTTCTTACAGTGGTACAATCCGATTGTCCGGTGGCCGCTGAGCGCTTGCCGTTTGCGACTGTGTATATGCGGCAAGGAAGACAACACTCCGGCCCTCGGGACCGATCAGGATGACCCCTACCTTCCAATCGCCAGTCGCATTATCCGGAAAACCGACGGCCGTGTATCTGGTCGGTTTTATGGGATGCGGCAAAACGACGGTCGGGGTGCAACTGGCGCAACGGCTGGCGTGGCGATTCGTAGACCTGGACATCACGATCGAGCAGGAAGAGGGCCGGACGATTGCGGAGATCTTTGCCCGGGCCGGAGAAGCAGCGTTTCGTGAGAAGGAGCAAGAGACCTTGCTGCGCGTCCTTTCGGAAGGCGATCAGGGCGGAGGACGTGTCGTGGCCCTGGGAGGAGGGACGTTTGCCCAGCCGCAGAATTTTGAATTGCTCCGAAGCGCCAAGGCGATTACTATCTGGCTGGAGTGCCCCGTGGAGGAGTTGCTCCTGCGGTGCGCGTTGCTGACGAACCGTCCTCTGTTTCGCGACGAGGCGAGCTTCCGACAGCTCTACGAACAGAGGCTTCCGTTCTATCGCCAGGCATCTTTTTCGGTGGCGACGGAAAACTCTGGTCCCGGCGGGGTTGTCAAGCGGATTCTGGCTTTGCCGGTCTTTGAGAGATTGTTGTGCAACTGCTGAGGTTCCGTTGGGTGGACCTCATCTGTGCTCGCAGCCTTACTGGCGGCGGGAGGGAAGGTGCGGCGCCGCAATTCGGACCGGGCGCGGAGAGTGGCGTGTTTTTCCTACGGGCGAGCGGGTCGGAGACCGGCAGCGAGCGGTTGACATGGACCGGATCGGGACGCAAACTTTCAATATGTTCGTTCCCCAGGAAGCTACCCCGTCGATCATCCGTGTGAATCTGGTTGGCCCAGGAAGCACTCCCAGTTCACGGGACGCCGGTGAAATGGCCCCGTTTTCAGGGGCCGTCGAGGACATCCATCTCGACACCTGGACTACCGGCCAGCGGGAGATCCAACGGATCGAAATTCCGCAGGGGAATCTTGAGATCGTTCGGCAGCCGTAGGAATCCCTTTTCAGGAGCAAGGACTGACGGGCCGGAACGCTTGCCGGTCCCGCGGAGGGTTGTTCATGAAGTGGACCGTGCAACGCGCAGCGGTATTGGGAGCGGGAACCATGGGAGCCCGCATCGCCGCTCATCTTGCCAATTGCGGTGTTCCCAGCTTCCTCCTGGATGTAGCCTCTTCCGAACTGACGTCGGCTGAAAAGAAGAAGGGACTGGACCGGAACGCTCCCGTTGTCCGAAACCGGGCGGCTCTCTCCGGGCTGGAGGCGGCGCGGAAGGGCAGCCCGGCGGCGTTCTTTCTCAACGAGCTAGTGGATTGCGTGACGCCAGGGAATTTCGAGGATAACCTGCATTGGGTCGGGCAAGCGGATTGGATTATCGAGGCGGTGGCGGAAGACTTCGAAATTAAGCGCCGCCTGCTCGCCAAGGTGGCTCCGTTCCGCAAGCCGGGCGCCGTCATTAGCACCAATACCAGCGGGCTCTCGATCTCACGCCTTGCTGCGGACTTCCCCGAGGAGTTCCGGCGGCATTTTCTCGGGACCCACTTCTTCAATCCGCCCCGCTATCTTCATCTGGTTGAGATCATTCCCGGCCCGGACACCTTGCCGGACGTATTGGAAGCGATGTCTGAGTTCGCGGACGTGCTGCTCGGCAAAGGCGTAGTCCAGGCGAAAGACACGCCCAATTTTATCGCCAACCGGTTGGGAGTATACAGCGTCTGTCAGGTTTTCCGAGCGATGGAGGAGGAAGGACTATGCATCGAGGAAGTGGACCAGTTAACCGGTCCCGCGATCGGCTGGCCGAAGTCGGCAACCTTTGGGACGCTCGATCTGGTCGGGCTTGACGTTTTCCAAACCGCCATGCGCACGCAGGCCATGCATGCTCCCGCCGATCTTTCCTTGCAAGAGCTGCACAACGTGTTCCGGCTTCCAGTCTTCGCCGAGCGGATGCTCGAACGCGGGGTGCTCGGCGCCAAGTCGGGATCCGGTTTCTACAAGCGAACCAAGCTGCGTTCCGGGGAGACTGAGGTGCTGACGATTGACCCCGCGACGCTCGAATATCAGCCTCGCAAGAAAGTCCAAGTCGCCGCGCTGGACGCAGCGGGAAGTATCACAGACGTGCGTCAGAGGATTCCCGCACTTCTCCAATCTCAGGATGCAGCGGGCCGATTCCTGCGCAAGCTTCTGCATCGCACCTGGGCCTACGCTGCGGGACGGATTCCTGAGATCGCCGATCGCGTGGTCGAAGTGGATCGCGCGATGCGGTGGGGATACGGCTGGGAGCTTGGACCCTTTGAGTTATGGGACGCAGCGGGAGTTGCCGAAACCGTTCAGCAGATGGAGAAGGAGGGCTTGGCGGTGCCGGAGTCCGTCACCAAGATGCTTGCGTCCGGGGCCCAACAGGTTTACGACCAAGCCAATGGGACGACGAGCTACTTTGACTTAGCGCAGTCTGCTTATCTCCCAGTCGATCAGCCGCCGGGAGTAATCCTGTTGGACGCAGCGGCCGCTCCTCCCGCCATTCGGGAGTCGGCCGACGCCTGCCTGCGTGACTTGGGTGACGGAGTGATCTTGGTCGAGTTCCAAGGCAAGATGAACACCATCGGCCCCGGGGTGATCGCCATGGTTCATATGGGGTTGCAGGAACTCGCCCGAAACTTCGACGCCCTCGTGATCGGGAACCAGGGAGCAAACTTTTCGGCCGGCGCCAATCTCGCCCTGCTGCTGCATGAGATTGAGGAAAAGAACTGGGGCGCGATTGACCAGACCATCCGGCAGTTCCAGCAATTGAATATGACGATGAAGTACTCGCCGAAACCGGTCCTGGTTGCGCCGTTCCGTATGACGCTCGGCGGCGGGTGCGAAATGGCGCTGCATGCCCCGCGGACGCAGTCTGCCGCGGAGACCTACACTGGGCTGGTCGAGACCGGAGCAGGACTAGTTCCTGCCGGCGGAGGGTCAAAAGAAATGCTCCTGCGGACAATGGACGGACTGCCCCCGGGAGGCGATGCACTCGCAGCCCTGCGAGAATTGTTCCGGACGATCAGCATGGCAACCGTATCCGGCAGCGCAGCAGAAGCGCGCCGGCTCGGGTTTCTTCGAGCCTCGGATGGAATCACCATGAACCCGGACCGTCTATTGGGCGATGCCAAAGAGGCCGCTAGACAGATGGCTCGCGGCGGATATCGGCCCGCGCATCCAGGTCCGCGCTCGGACGTGCGCGTGCTGGGAGAGGGAGGCTTGGCGGAGTTGAAAATCGGGATTCATCAGGTTGAGCGCGGCAGGTTCATCAGCGAGTATGACGCATTGGTTGCTCAGAAGCTCGCCTATGTCCTGTGCGGCGGCAGGCTGACGGGAGCAGCGGCGGTGAGCGAGCAATACCTGCTCGACCTCGAACGGGAGACGTTTCTCAGTCTTTGTGGCGAGGAAAAGTCGCAGGCCCGCATGGAGCACCTGCTCCGGACCGGCAAAGCTCTGCGAAACTAATGTCGCAGTTGTGTCATCGTATAGAGGGGAAAGGGGCGCAGCCATGAAAGATGCAGTGCTTGTTGCGAGTTTGCGGACCGCGGTTGGGAAAGCTCCGCGCGGGGCTCTGCAAAACACGCGGCCGGACGACATGGCTGCGGCGGTGATTGCGGCGCTGCTGCGGCAGACACCAGGCCTGGCGGCGGAGGAAATCGACGATGTCATTCTGGGCTGCGCCTACCCGGAGGCGGAGCAGGGAAACAACATGGCGCGCGTAGCGAGCCTGCGGGCTGGTCTCCCGATTTCGGTTTCAGGAATGACCATAAACCGCTTTTGTTCTTCCGGACTGCAGGCCATCGCGATGGCGGCGGAGCGCATTATGGCCGGATTCGCGGACGTCATTATTGCTGGGGGCGCCGAGTCGATGAGCTTGGTTCCGATGCCGGGAACGCGTCTCGCTCCCAATCCCTACATGACGGAGTGCTATCCCGACGTGTACCTGAACATGGGATTGACGGCGGAGAACCTTGCGCAGCAGTACAGAATCGCGCGGGAGGACGCCGACGCATTCGCGTTCGCAAGCCACCAGAAGGCGCTCTCGGCAGTTCGGGGAGAGAGGTTCAAGGACGAGATCGTCCCCTTGGAAGTCATCACAACTACGATTGCGGAGTCCGAGAACGGAAGCGGGCTGCAGCCCCGGAGCAAGCCGATCACCTTTACCAAAGACGAAGGCCCGCGTGCCGACACGTCGCTCGAGGCGCTGGCAAAACTGCGGCCCGTGTTCCACGCGCAGGGAACGGTGACGGCGGGCAATTCCTCGCAGACCAGCGACGGCGCGGCGGCGGCGGTGGTGATGTCGGCGGAGCGCGCCAAGGTGCTCGGGTTGAAACCACTGGGGCGGTTCCTGGCCTTTGCGGCGGCCGGCGTGCCCCCCGAAGTGATGGGAATCGGCCCGGTAGCGGCGATTCCGAAAGCTCTGCAGCTGACCGGATTGAAGCTCGACCAGATTGACCTGATCGAGCTGAACGAGGCCTTCGGAGTGCAGTCGCTGGCCGTGATCCGCGAAGCGGGCTTGGATCCGGCCAAGGTAAATGTGAACGGCGGCGCGATTGCGCTCGGACATCCGCTCGGATGCACGGGAGCCAAGCTTACGGCGACACTGCTGCATGAAATGAAACGCCGCGAGTCCCGCTACGGCCTGGTCACGATGTGCATCGGCGGGGGAATGGGAGCGGCGGGAGTGTTTGAGAACCTGAATTGACCGCTTGTTTCCGGAGGAATCCTTTTGAACGATATTCATGAAGAGAGAAGCGAAAACAGAGGCCGGTGAAGCCCGATCGGCCTCGCGGCGGACGCAAGTTCCCGGCGGCAGCTTTCTGATCGAAGCGCAGCAGCCTGAGGACGTGTTCACGCCGGAGGATTTCTCCGAGCTGCATCGCCTGGTCGCCGACACCGCAGAACAGTTCATGCGGAAGGAGGTGCTGCCACGGTGGGAGGAAATCGAACGCCAAACGCCGGGCCTCACGCCTGAGCTGCTCCGGCAGGCGGGCGAGCTGGGACTTCTTTCGGTCGAGATTCCGGAACGCTACGGCGGCATGGAGCTCGACAAGGTCTCGGCGATGCTGGTGGCCGAGAAGGTAGCACAGTACGCTTCCTTCGGCGTCTCCTACAGCGCGCACACTGGCATCGGGATTCTGCCGATTGTCACGTTCGGGAACGAGACGCAGAAGCAGAAGTACCTGCCGCGCATGGCGACGGGAGAGCGGATCGCAGCGTACTGCCTGAGCGAAGCCGAGGCCGGCTCGGACGCTCTTGCCGCCCGGACCCGCGCCACGCTTTCGCAGGACGGCAAGCATTACCTCCTCAACGGCGAAAAGATGTGGATCACGAACGCCGGCTTTGCCGACGTCTTCGTTGTTTTTGCCAAAGTGGATGGGGAAAAGTTCACCGGCTTTATCGTCGAGCGCGACTATCCGGGTTTTTCAACCGGCGCGGAAGAAAAGAAGATGGGGATCAAGGGATCGTCCACCCGCGCGGTCATTTTCGAAAACGTGCCCGTTCCCGTTGAGAACGTGCTGGGTGAAATCGGCCGGGGGCATTGGATTGCCTTCAATATCCTCAATGTCGGACGTCTGAAGCTCGCCGCCGCCAGCTTGGGAGGATCGAAGCGCGCGCTCGAACATTCGATCGGCTACGCGAAACAGCGCCGCGCATTCGGGAAGCCCATCGCCGCATTTGGACTGATTCAGGAAAAACTCGCCGAGATGGCGGCGCGCATCTTCGTGGGGGAGGCGATCCTCCATCGCACGGCGGCGCTGCTTGATTCGTTATGGCCCGAAGGCGAGGTCGAGCCGGACGCCTACAACGCGCAGGCTCGCCGGGCAATGGAGGAATATGCCGTCGAATGTTCCATCAATAAAGTGTACCTGAGCGAGATACAGGACTACATTGTGGACGAGTGGGTGCAGATTTACGGCGGCTACGGCTATCACCAGGATTATCCCGCCGAACGAGCCTACCGGGATGCCCGCATCAACCGGATCTTCGAGGGGACGAACGAGATCAACCGGCTTGTCATTACGAGCTTCCTGCTGAAGCGCGCGGCGTCGGGAAAGCTTGACTTACTGTCCGTAGCGCAACGGATGTTGCAGGAGGAAGCCCCGGAGTCGGAAAGTCCTGGCGCTGGCGAACTGCTTGCGGCAGAAGTTCGTCTTGTCGGAGCAGCGAAAAAGGCGGCCCTGCTTGCAGTGGCCGTTGCGTCACACAAGTTCGCGGCCGCGCTTCCGGAGCAGCAGGAAATCGTGGCGGCGATCTCCGACATCGTGATGGAAGCCTACGCACTCGAATCAGCCGCGCTGCGCGCACGAAAGATCGTCGCACAGGCCGGACCGGAGCGGGCGGCACATTCCGTCGCCATGACCCGCTTGTGGGTTCATTCGCGGATGTACCGGGTGGAGCAGCGGGCGCGTATGGCCCTGGCCGGGTGCGCTGCTGGAGATGCGCTCCGGAAACAGACGATAATGCTGCAACGGCTCACGCAGCGCGTCCCGGTAGATTCCATAGGCTTGCGGCGGCAGATTGCGGCCCGAGTGATCGAGCAGGGAAAGTACGTCGTGTAGCAAGCTCCCCAAGGCCTCGCACCAGGAAAGCACAAGAGCCCCATAGAACGGGAAACAGGTGGCGGTAGGCGACCAATCCGTTACAAATTCTTGACCCGGCTGGAGGAAAGCAGGACGCCTAGGCCGGTGCAACCCAGGACTGCGCTTCCCACCAGGAGTGCGGTCGTGGGAGAAAGCTGCGAAGCCAGGTAGCCGAAGAACAGGTTCCCGAGCGGCATCCCACCGCGGAAGGCCAGCATGAAAATGCTCATCACACGCCCGCGCAATCTCTCGGCAACGTTCAACTGCACCAGGGACGTTATGGTGGCAAAGAGCGTGATCAGGCACCCGCCAGCAAGAAACAAAACCACATAACTGAGGATCAGAATCCGGGAGAGGGCAAACGTGCAGAGCAGGAGGGCAAAGATGATCTGTACGCCGAGGACCGCGCGTCCGTGGCTCTGGCGTCGCGAATAGGCGGCATAGAGCAGCGCGCCGGTGATCGCTCCCGCCCCGGATGCCGCCATCAGATGCGCATAGCCGGAGGCGCCCATCCCGAAAACGTCTCGGGCGAAGAGGGGGAGCAGGGTCATGAGCGGGATGCCGCAGAAGGTGCTGATGAACCCAAGCACGCTCAATTGCCAAAGCGGCCCTTGGTTCTTCATGTACGTAAAGCCGTTGCGAAGCCCGGTCATCACGGTTTCGTTGGTCTTTTCCGGAATGAAGGTGGCGCGGATGAGATAGAGGCTGACGATCACAGCGATGAATGAAAGGCCGTTCAGGGCGAAGCACCAGGCAATGCCGGCGGCGGCCAACACGGCTCCCGCGAGCAGCGGCCCCACCATGCGCGCCAGATTGAACTGGATGGAGTTGAGGGCGATGGCGTTCGGGACGTCCTTGCGCTTGACTAGGCCGGGAATCAGAGCGGCGTAGGCCGGCCCCCCAAACGATTGGCCGGTGCCGGCGATGAACACAAGACCCAGGATATGCCAGATGCGGACCTGGCCAAAGACAACGAGCAATGTCAAAACCAGCGCCGTTGTCATCTGCGTGTACTGTGAGCCGAGCAGCAGCTTGCGGCGGTCGATACGGTCGGCGACCACACCGCCGACAAGCGTGAACAGAAGGAACGGAACGTCGGCCAGAAACCCGACCAGTCCCAGATAGAACGCCGAGCCAGTCAGTTCCAAAACCAGCCACGATTGCGCAACCTGTTGCATCCAGGTGCCCGTGGTGGACGTAAACGCACCGGACCACATGAGGCGAAAATCGTGGTATCGGAAGGCTTGAAACGTGCGGGAAAATACGCCGACCGGTTTCGTGGCGGGAGGAACTCCCGGCCCGGTCGCCATAACGCTCATGCCGCCTCCTCCGTCGCGCCCGCCTCGGGAGGGATTATTGTCGTCATACGACTACACGGAGGTTCGGCTTGCATGAGGGACTATTGTAGACCAGTTCGCGCGGAATGCCATTAACCGCCTAGCTGCCAGACAATTTTGCCGGCAACGATGGTCGCCACGGGACCACCGCGCAGGGGAATTCCTTGGAACGGCGTGTTGCGGCTGCGGGAAAAGCTCTGGTTGACGTCGTAGGTCCAACGGCGCTCCAGGTCGAAGACGGTAACATCGGCGACGGCGCCGACTTTGAGCGTTTCCCGATCGAGCCCCACAACACGGGCGGGGTTGACGGCCAGCAATTCGACAAGGCGCGGCAGCGTGATCAGGCCTGTATGCACGAGACGGTCCAGGGCCAGACCGAGTGCCGTCTCGAAGCCGATCACGCCGAAGGGAGCCATCTCGAACTCCTGCATCTTCTCGCTGCCGGCGTGCGGAGCGTGGTCGGTGGCGATCGCATCCACGGTTCCGTCGGCCAGTCCTTCGAGTAACGCCTCGCGGTCCTCCCGGCTGCGCAGCGGTGGCTTCATCTTGAAGTTGGCGTCGTAGACCTTGACGTCTTCGTCGGTCAGGCTGAAGTGGTGGGGAGTGACTTCGCAGGTGACGGGCAAACCGCGCCGTTTGGCCTGGCGCACTAAATCGAGCGAACCTGCGGTCGAGAGATGCGCCACGTGAAAACGCGTTCCGGTCCGCGCCGCGAGCAGAATGTTGCGCGAGACCATGACCTCCTCGGACGCCGCGCTGATGCCAGCAAGGCCGTGACGCACCGCCGTGAATCCTTCATGCATCTGCCCGCCGGCGCTCAGGTCGAGGTCTTCGCAGTGGTCCATGACGGTCAGCCCGAAGCCGGTGGCGTAGGACATCGCGTGGCGCATCAGGTCGCTGTTCATGACCGGGAGGCCGTCGTCGGAAATGGCCACGATTCCAGCCTCGCGCATTTCGCCGATCGGAGCGAGGCGCTCGCCGCGAGACCCTTCGGAGATGGCTCCGACAGGATAGACGTTCACCGGCGACTGCGCTTGAGCCGTCTGGATAATGAAATGGGTGGCAGCCGCGTTGTCGTTGACAGGCTGGGTGTTCGGCATCGCCAGGACAGAGGTGAAACCTCCCGCGGCGGCGGCGCGGCCCCCGCTCCCGATTGTCTCGGCGTGTTCGCGGCCCGGCTCCCGCAAATGGGCATGCAGATCAATGAAACCGGGTGACACGATGCAGCCGGAGGCGTCGAGCCGTGTTGCCTCGGGAGCCTCGAGATCATTCCCGATCGCGGCAATGCGTCCGTCCTGAATGAGCACGTCGGCCTGCTGGTCGAACTCGCGGGACGGGTCGAGGACACGGCCGTTCTGGATCAGCAGGTCTCTTCCGGGATTGGGCTGGGGATCACTCATATCAGAAACTCGAAAGCAGCGGAATTCACATCAAGTCGTCGAAACCTTTGCCGGACGCCGCGTCAATTCGCCCGCCAAAAGAAGATCCAGCACGGCCATCCGCACCGCAATGCCGTTCTCGACCTGGTTGAGAATGACGGAGCGAGGGAAATCAGCGACCTCGGAGCCGATTTCACGCCCACGGTTGATGGGTCCGGGATGCATTACGATGGCGTCCGGGCGCGCCGCTCGCAGATGTTCCAGGCGCAGGCCGTAAAACCGGAAATACTCGTTCGTTGAAGGGACCCGGTGCGGGCTTTGCCGCTCGAACTGCACGCGAAGCATCATGATGACGTCGGCATTGGCAATGGCCTCTTCCATGCGAAAGGTGCGGCTCACGTGCGGGGAGAAGCATTCGAACTCCCGTGGCAGCAGAGGAGGGGGGCCGCAGAGCAGAACCTTGGCTCCGAATTTCAAAAGCAGATGGAGGTTTGAGCGGGCGACGCGGCTGTGTGCGATATCGCCGATGATGGCCACCCGGAGTCCGGAGAGCGTTTGCTTGTGGTCCAGAATCGTTAGCGCGTCGAGCAGGGCCTGCGTGGGGTGCTCGTGGGTTCCGTCGCCGGCGTTCAGGATTGGGATTTCAAGATAGCGCGCTAGAAAATGGGGCGCTCCCGAAGCCGAGTGCCGCATCACGATGGCGTCGGGGCGCATGACGGCGAGTGTATTCATGGTGTCGAGCAGCGATTCGCCCTTATCGGTGCTCGATCCTTTGGCGGTGATGCTGACCGTGTCGGCGCCCAGACGCTTGGCGGCGATCTCGAAGGATATGCGTGTGCGTGTGGAGGGTTCGTAGAAGAGATGGATGATGGTCCGCCCGCGCAGCGTGTCCAACTTGCGCCCGGTGCGCGCTTGCAGGGGCTGATAATACCGCGCCCGGCTCAGAATCTGCTCGATCTCCTCCACCGTCAGGGGCTCAATTCCGAGCAACCCCCCCCGTCCCATGGTCACCTCCTGGGCCGTCATTGCATCGGTCCGGCCGGTTCTCCCTCATCCGTTGATTCCAGCATCAGGACCTTTTCCACCGAGTCTTCCTCCCGCAGGCGCACTTCAATGCGGGCCTGCGCGCTGGTGGGAATTCGCTTGCCGACAAAAGCGGCCTCGATCGGCAACTCCCGGTGGCCGCGGTCGATCAGGACACACAAGCGCACCCGGCATGGACGGCCGTGGTCGAACAACGCCTCCATTGCGGCACGCACGGTGCGGCCCGTAAAGAGAACGTCATCCACCAGGATTATGTCCTTGTCCGTAACGGGGAAGGGAATCTGGCTGGGAAGGACCACTGGCTTGGGGTCCACTTTCGAAAGGTCGTCTCGATAGAACTGGATGTCGAGCTTCCCGACCGGGACCGACGCGGAGCAAATTTCCTGGAACTTGCGGGCCAACCGCTCGGCCAGATGCACCCCGCGCCGCCGGATTCCCACCAGCGACACTTCTTGCATCGCTTCTGTTTTTTCCACAATTTCATGGGCCAGGTGAACGACTGTCCGTTCGACCTCGGATTCCGACATCAATTGCGTTTTTTCTCGGAGCGACATACCTGGTGCTGGGACGGAGTTCTGAGAGATAGGAATCTCGCAACGGGCAAAGGAAATCATACTGGAGGCGTGGGAGAGAAGCAAGGCAGGGCTATGGAAACAGGGACCAGACAGCCCTGTAGCCACGGCACGCTTGTTGTGCCGTGGGTCTGTTCTTTAGCTTTGTTGCTGCGCTACACCAACCCTGAAAATGGGCTAAGGAAAAAGAGACCAGAGGGGGCACGTCTCAATGCGACATGGAATAGATCATGAAATTGATGCCCATGCGATAGGCCTGGCTGGAAAACTCTTCCGGGTAACAGGGCATGTCCATCCACTCCCAAGCGTCGCCCAGATCCGAATTGTAGGTCATCATGACCATCAGCCGTTCGTGGTCATCCAAGATGCCATAAACGCGGGGTTGGGTGTCATCGGGTCGCTCCCATGTACGTCCGCCGCGGCAGCCGTTGCTGACGTTGGGGATTTGCATCACGGTGTCGATATCATAGAAGGTATGGAACACGGGATGAGATAGAGGCAGCTCCTGGATCGCCCGGCCGGGGAAAACCTTTAGCATTTGTTCTTCGAAGTTCGCTTTTTCCCAGCGCCCCCAGAAATCGTCTACGTGCAGGAACCCTCCGCGCAGCAGGTATTCCCGCAGGCGTCTGGCCTCATCGTTGCTCAAGTACATCCCGCCTACCTCGACCGCATAGACGTAAGGATACTTGAAAAGGTCAGGGTCCATGATCGCGACCACGTTGGGGTCGGGATGGACTCGCACCCCGGTCAAGCGGTGGACCCCGCCCATGAACTTGCAATCAGCGCTGGGATAGTCGGTGGCCCAGCCTCCTCCCGCGCGGGGAAAGCGGGCGCCACCGCCAAACTCCGGGCAGGTGAACTGCGGCGGTTTTCTCCAACCGCGCCGACGGCCCCAGCCGTAATCCGAGTAAATCAACCGGGTGAAGTAGAACTCGGGAACGTTGTCCGCCTCTGCCTGCGGCAGAGCCATGAAGTCTCGCGGTACTGCGGGAATGCCAAGCAGCTCCAGAGGCCGCGAGAACCTGCTGCGGGAACGCTGCCGCTGCTGGCTGGGCACTGCCTGGGACAGCGCAATGGCTGTTTGGATTCCGAAAGCTATCGAAGAGGCTGCTGCGAGGAGAACGAACATGCGCAGTGCGAAGCCAGCCGTCTTGTTCATAGCGCGCGTTGCGGACCGTTTCGATCAAGGAAGAACTACGGGAGCGATTCTATCACAAGAGCCATCGGCGCGGATCGGATACCGGTGGGCGATGGCCTGGGCGTGGTATTCTGTAGCCATCCCAAGGCTATGGCGGGAGGATGGCATGCAACGCTTTCTTCGGATTTGGATGGTCTCTGGTTTTGTTGCGATGGTTGGGACGGCACTGTTCCTCGTCCCCCGAGCCCACGCGCAGGCGCCGGCTTACGAAGGATTCGCGGACCTTCCCGGCGTCCGTATTTGGTACAACGATACCGGAGGCAGCGGAGTGCCGGTGGTCTTCTTGCACGCCGGGACCGGAAGCAGCCGCGTCTGGGAATACCAGATTCCGGCGTTCACCGCGGCAGGCTATCGGTTTATCGCGTATGACCGGCGCGGCTGGGGGCGTTCGGAAGTGGTCCCGTCAGGTCCCCAGCCCGGCGCCGCCGCCGAAGACCTCGACCGCCTGATGGACCACTTGGAGGTGGATCGCTTTCACATCGTCGCCACAGCGGCGGGAGGCTCGATTGCGTGGGATTATGCGCTGTCGTTCCCGCAGCGGGTGCGGAGCATGGTGATCGCCAACAACACCGGGAGGGTGGTGGACCAGGACTATCTGGATTTCGTTCGAAGCCTGCGGCCGGAGCAGTTCGACGGACTTCCACCGGAGTTCCGCGAGGTGGGCTCCTACTACCGGGCGTCGAACCCGGAAGGGACGCGGCGCTGGGTCGAACTGGAAGAGGTGAGCCGGCCGCCGGGCCCGCGCATGCCGACGCAGCCGTTAAAGAATCGCCTGTCGCTCTCTCTGATCGAGACCGTCAAGACCCCCATTCTGCTCATCGCCGGGGGCTCGGATCTGGCCGCCCCGGCTCCGCTGCAGCGCTATTTCGCCGAAAGAGTGCCGCATGCCGAGACCCTGACGGTGCCGAACGCGGGCCACTCGACCTACTGGGAGCAGCCCGAGGTCTTCAATCGCGCCGTGCTCGAGTTCATTGGCAAGCATTAGCTATTTGGGAAAGCTGCTGGCCGCTCCAACCTGCTACGGGCCGACTTCGAGCAACTCCACGTCGAAAACCAGCGTGGCGTTGGGCGGGATCACGCCGCCCGCGCCGCGCGGGCCGTAGCCCAGGTCCGGCGGGATGCGCAATTGCCGCTTGCCTCCCACCTTCATTCCAGCCACGCCTTCATCCCAGCCCTGAATGACCTGTCCGGCGCCCAGCGGGAATGTAAACGGCCTGCCGCGGTCCACTGAGCTATCGAATTTCTTGCCGTCGGTGAGCCATCCGGTGTAATGGACCCGCACCGGCTTGCCTGCAACTGCCGTGTCGCCCGTGCCATCCACAATGTCCCAGTATTCGAGACCGGAGCGTGTTCGTGTCGGATCGCCTTCCACTTCGGTTGGGCTGGCGTTGGTCTGACCGTTTCCAGGTGTCGTCATCAAAACCCCCCAGAAGATAAGCGGCAGAAACCACTGAATCCTCATCGTGTTCTCCTTGCGTTCTGAATCACCCTTGGCATGATACACGAGTCGCTAGGGAAGCGCGAGGTTCGGCGAAACGCGCGGTTTCCCCATAGAACACAGGGTAGAAATAGGGAGGCTGCGGACCTGGAACGGCGACTCTACTGCGCCAGGATGGCCAGTTCCCTCTCGACGATTTCCTCGAACACAGGCTGCGGCAGGGCGCCGTTGACGGGAATGCCGTTGATGAAGAAAAACGGCGTGCCGGTGATGCCGAGGCGCAAACCTGCCTCAAAATCCTCCTGGATCGAGGCGCTAAACTTGCCGCTCTCCAAACAGGATTCAAACTCCGGCATCTCCAGGTTTACATCGGCGGCAAACTCGCGGAACACCCGCGGCCCAATGTAATCCTGGTTCTCGAACAAGAGGTCATGATATTCCCAATACTTTCCCTGCTCGCCGGCACAGCGGGCGGCGGCGGCCGTGCCGTTCGGGTCGGCTTGGGCGCCTGCGAGCGGCATGTCGCGGTAGGAGAGCTTCACGGCGTCACCATACTTGGCAAGCACGTTCTTGATGGTCCAATAAGCCTGGTAGCAGAAGGGGCATTGGAAGTCGGAAAACTCGACGATGGTGATCGGGGCGGCGGGATTACCGCGCATGCGAGCGGGATCGGCGGAGACCGTGCGGCGCGGGCGCGTGAGGAGAATCTTGACGCCGGCGCGCTCCCGCAGTCCGGCAAAATAGACATCGCGGGCCTGCTCGATTTTTGCCTGCATCAGTTCCTCGGCAATCTGCTCTTTGCTGGCATTCGAGGGTATCCCGCCGCGGAACATCTGAATCACCAGACGTTGTTCCACCTCGTCGTTGGATGGTTCCGGAACCTTGGAGTCCACTTCCTGTTGCAGCAGTTCTTCTTCGGAGGTGTCACGCTGTTCCGCCTCCGCCCGCAGAAGCCTTCTGTTGATGGCGTTTTCGAGGGCATTGAGCTTCAACTCGTACTCCTGCATGCGCGCCTTGTACACTTCGTTCTGAACCTGCGGGAGATAGTCGCGTTCGTATACAGCCTCGTCGCCGATCAGAGCAACCGGCTTTTCCTCGGCAGTCTGAGCCAAGAGGCGCGGCAGTGCTGCAGAGGCAAACCAGGAGATGACGAACAACATCGCCATCGGGTATCTCAGTCCGTGACTCCTAAATTTCATGTTTCCGACCTCCCCTATTCCGAGCGTTCTGGGGCTGTACTTCGCGAGGGCTCGCGGTAGCCTGCTTCTCCTATTGTAGACCATTCCTGCCGGTTACACCATTTTCATTTTCAGACAGGTTGGTGTCCCCTTAGCCCGACAGGCCGCCAGGTCTGTGGCTCGCAAGCCCATGTGTTGCGGGTCCGCTATCAAAGTCCCGGGGGGATTTATGCCACAGCGTGCCGGACTGGTTCCCTTTGCCGCCGTCCCCACCCATCCACCGTCCCCAAGGCCCGAAACGACCCTTTTTTTAGTGTTTTTGTAGTGAATTTGGTATTCCGAAGGAACGGAAGGAACCGCCAGAACCGAATCTACCGAAGGAACCGAAAAGCGCCAGAAACGGCGTTTTTCTACCATCCCGGAGCAATGACAAAAGCAGCCCCACACGTGGGAACTCACGTGTGGGGCGCCAGCGCCCGCAAAATCTCTTTAGGGAAGGGGAAGGAGCGGCTCCATGCCCGGAGGCAATTGCTGGTCAAACGCGTGAAGCAGAACCGCGGTGGCTGCCGACTGGCCCATCAGAGCAACAATCTCAACCAAGGTCTCCTGCCCGAATGCCTTCAGAGCGCGGGCATAGGTTGCCGGACTCACCACCGTCTTGCCGAAGGTTTCCCGTCCGAGCTGGATGAGTGCGGCATCCTGTTCGCCAAGTCCTGTCAGCGGCCGGTTGTATTTGACGACGTCAATGACTTCCTGTTCCAAACCGGCCTGCAAACCGGCCAATTCATGGAGCGTCCACTCAAACTGTGCGTCGAATGCTCGCGCGGTCAGCAGGATCGACAGTTCCACGTGTCGCCTGGAGATGGTTGACTCGTACCGCAGATAGCGCGTTTCGCGGCCTCGGTTGCGCATGAAGCCGGGACTGCGCATCCGGATTCCGTTCGGTCCCCGGATACCCGTCAAGGTATTCGGATTGGAAGTCGTTCGGTCGTAAATCTCCTGGAGCTCATCATTCAGGTCCTCCCGCTTGACGAGGGGAAGGCGGCTGCCGGAATCCGGGTGGATGCCCTGCGGAAGAGAAGCGACGTACTCTTCCCAGACTTCCGGGTCGACGGAGGATGCCTGCTGCGCCGCCAGGGGCCTCACGAATACACCGGCGGAAATCAGGCACAGGAGAGCGATCGCGAGTCTGATAGATTTCATATCAAGTCTCCTAAGGCGTTGAACCGTCGGCGTCATACCCTGCTTCGACCTCCCACGATTCCAGTTTTTCGGGTCGAGTAAACGTAACATCGGCTCGGAGCCATTGCAAGAGTGGTTCGGAATATGAAACGGCGTTTCGTTTCTTCTTGGCCAATACACGCTAGTCGGCTTTGATTCATAAGCAACTTTTAATCAATAGATTGCACAACATTCAGCAACTATCACTTTAGTTTGTAGCAGCCAAATGCTCCCATTGTTCTGTTGCCCGGCGCACGAGATAGGGGATGTCCGATTCGAGCAGATAACGCGAGCGTACCAATTCCTGGGCGGCGGCTTCAATCCTGGCAAGGTAGTCCTCGCGTGACGCGTAGCGCTCCTGGATGGAAAGACGCGGGTCGTTTCCTGTTTCTCGCTCGGCCTTGGTGCGCGGCAATGGAAAGAACGAGCCAACCATGTTGTAGAGCGAATCGGGCGCGCCGATGCGCGGGTCGCGGAGGTTCCACCCAGCGTAAGTCCCGAGTGGGACTTGGATTTCCGGGAGGCGGAGGCCGGCGGTCTCGTTCCCGTCCGCATCCACTTGCGGGACCAGGATCGGAAAGGGGCTGCCAAGATTCGGCGGGTCAATCGTGACGACGCCCTTGCTTGCGAAATCAGGCCCGTAGTCGGCACGCCAGGCGCGGTGCCAGAGAGTCGGAACCGCGACTCCGGGGATTTCCGGGAAGTGCAGCGCGGAGGGTTGAACGAGCTGTTCCGCGGCAATGCGGGGATAGGCGGAAGCGGGAGGTTCCTTGGCGCTCGTGACCCAGTCCTGCAGACCGACCAGCAGGGCTCGCATCAGGTAGCGGTAATCGTTGGGGTTCGAAAGATGCCGGGTGTCCCGCTGCCGGGGAGGAAATACGCCGGGACCGTGCTGGGTGCCAGCAAAAAAATAGATACGCGTGGTCGCGGGCTGCTCCATGTCGTTCCGGGCGTCTACGGTCGAGTGGATCAGCGATGCGGCGCGCCCCCAATACTCGTAGGACCCATTGGTGTAGAAAATCTTCGGAACGATGTCCTCCGCCTGCGCGCGGTCGAGCAGTCCCTGTCGCAGGCCGGTTTCCGGGTCCCGCTGCGGCAAGTCGCTGAACGGGAAGAGATCCGTCGGATAAAACGTGTTCAGCATCAGGTGACCGTCACGTGAAGGCTGCGCAAACCGATGATTGAAGCTGCCGCGGCCTGCGCCGGCGACGTGCGCCCAAACGCCATCAAAAACCTGGCGGCCCTGCTCGTCGCGATTGAAAGCGTCATAGAGAAACTTGCGCAGAAAGCGGCCGCTTTGGGAGGTCCCGTACCCGATGGCGTGTTCTACGTATGTGTGTGGGTTGCCAATCGAAGATGCTCCAGGCCCGCCATGCTTCAGGAACGACATGAAATCACGCACGGCAGCGGGTCCGAGTCCCACGAGGGGCGGATCCTGTGACTGGTAAACGACCTCATAGAACTTGCCCGGCTCAAAACCCGCGTCCATTTCGACACTGTCGCCGCGAAACTTCCACTGGCTGCGCGGGATCGTATGACGAGGGCCGTCGCTCCGGTCGCGCACTGTCAGTGTGACGGATGGGTCGTCCGGATTCCTGACGGGATAGGGCTTGTGATTGCGGTCAGAGAGCGGAAAGCTGTGAACTCTTTCCGAAGGAACGAACTCGGAACGCACGATCCCGGTGATTCCTTCTGCGACTGAGGGGTAGAGGCGCACCAGACCCGGGCGGTCCGGCATGTCCGGCTGCCAACCCAGCCAGACCAGTGTGTAGCCCTGCTCCATGAGGAGGCCGTCGCCGAACTCGAGGGCGGTGCGAGGGTCGAGCGATCGGGCCGCCAGGTTGAACAGACCCAGGATTCCCTTGCCCCCGCGGTTCGAGACTTCGTACAGCACGGTCCCGTTGCTCTTCGAGCTGTCTCGCGGGCGTAGCATATAGAGATCTGAGGAAAATTCGACGCGACCGGCAGCGTTACGCGGAGCGAGTGCCACGTCGGTGATGATGCCGTTCGGTGCGCTCGTAGGATCCACGGCGAAATGCACTCGGGCGATGATCCGCTCGTACGGGCCAACGTCTCCGAAGGACTGTCCGGCCAGGACGTCGGATCGCTCGATCACGTCAATCCGGGTCACCGCGGCTTGCGAGACTGCCGCAAACCAAACGATGGCAAAAGCGATGCGTGCAATGGCAAAACGGTTCGTTCGGTTTTCTCGGGTAATGGGGTCCATGGGCGAACGCCTCCGGGTTGGGGTCTTGATCATGATGGAGTCATTATACTCCGGGCAATTCCTATGCAGCGGATCCGATCGGTGGTTCATGGTGGGGAATTATTCACTCCTGCCGAGCAGTTGTTTCGGCTATAATGAGTGCGAATCCGCCGTAGACAGCGGGGAGGTGGCGGAATCATATCCTACGCATCCAGCGGCAGAGAGCTGCTGAGAGTCTATACCGAGGAGCAACAATGACGAAGCAACGGTTATTGGGAGTGATGCTGGCGGGTCTGCTCGCGATGGGTTTGTTTGCGATGCCGGACCTGGTCAATGCGCAGAATTCGTCCGCAGCGCTGACCGGACAGGTCAGCTCGCAAGAGGAAGGCAACATGGAGGGCGTGCTGGTGACGGTGCGCCGGGATGGAGCCAAGTTCACGGTGACAGTGGTGAGCGACGCGCAGGGCCGCTACAGCTTTCCAGCGGACCGGCTGGAGCCGGGACAGTATTCCGTCCGCATCCGCGCGGTGGGATATGAAATGGCGAACCCGGGCGCGGTCACGGTGGCCTCTGGAAGAACAGCTCAGCTCGATCTGAGGCTCAACCAGGCGGCCGATCTCGCCTATCAGCTCTCGAACGGTGAGTGGCTGGCTAGCTTTCCAGGAACGCACGAGCAGAAGGAAATGTTTCTGGGTTGCGTCTCCTGCCATACGCTGGAGCGGATCGTGCGCTCCCGGTACACCGCCCAGGAGTTCGCGCAAGTGGTGAACCGGATGCGCACCTACGCACAAGGTTCGACGCCGCTGCGTCCCCAGAGGCGGCAGGGAAGCGGGGATGGCGGGGGGATGGGCGCTCCGACAGGGAACCAGAATGAGCGGGCCATCCGGCTGGGAGAGTATGCCGCTACAGTAAACCTGAGTTCTTCCTCGACCTGGCAATATCCGCTCAAGACCCTCCCGCGGCCAAGCGGCAAAGGAACGCGCGTGATCATCACGGAATACGATCTGCCGCGGCCGGAGACGCTGCCGCATGACGCCATCGTGGACCAGGACGGGATGGTATGGTACGGCGACTTCGGTTCGCAGTATCTCGGAGTGCTCAATCCGAGAACCTTGGAGATCCAAGAGTACCCGATCCCGCTGACGAAACCCGGAGCTGCGACCGGCTTCCTGGATATGAATTTCGATCCGGACGGAAACATCTGGCTGGGGATGATGATGCAGGGCGTGATGCAGAGATTCGACCCGCGGACGGGGACCTTCCAGAATTGGAAGAACCCGAAGTACGACCAGGGCGACGCAGCCCGGACGGCGATGGTGACGCCGAATCGGATGGATGTAGATGGCAAGGTCTGGGTAGGCGCTGACGATGAATACCAGGTGGACATCGCCTCGGGCGAATGGGTGGCGATTGACTACCAGAAGGGCCGCTCGCCCAGCGAACCCAACTACAACGACCGAATCAGCTCCTACGGGGTGGCGGTCGACTCGCAGAACAACTTCTACGGTCTGAACCTGGGCAACACGTACGTCACGCGGGTGGATGCCCAGACGATGAACGTCACACCGTTCGCGACTCCTACGCCGAACTCGGGACCGCGGCGCGGCCACATGGACCCGCAGGATCGGTTGTGGTTTGCGGAGTTTCGCGGCAACCGGATCGGCATGTTCGACACCAAGACACAGCAGTTCAAGGAATATGAAATGGCTGTGGAGTGGACGAATCCCTACGACGCAATTTCCGACCGGGCCGGCTTCGCTTGGGGCGGCGGCATGACCAATGACTATGTTGGGCGTGTCAATACGCAGACGGGTGAGACTACCATGTACCTGTTGCCGGGCACCACCAACATCCGGCGCGTCGACGTCGACAATTCAACCAACCCGCCTTCGTTCTGGGTGGGTGACAACCTCGGAGCTACGCTCCTCCGGGTGGAGCCGCTCGAGTAGCGCAACTTCCTCCCGCCAAGGCGTCTCGACCACCCGGGATGCCTTGGCGGGATTCCACTCCTCCCTCTAGTCTTTCCTGTCAAGCCGAGAAACCACGTATCCATAGTCCTCTTGGATTGTGCCTGAGATTAAGAACTCCACCGGAAGCTGGAGTTTTGCAACCCATTGGCGGGAATAGGATTGTGGGCGAAAATCGTTGGTTCCGAGGCCTGCAAAGAGATTTCTTTAAGTAGAATAGCACTCGTGCCTGAGTGGTTTGGCTCAGAGCCAGCGATTGGACGGATTCGACTGTGCCCACAACCCACGTGCCTGCGTATAGTTGCGAGGGTTCTTGATTCGCGGCAATCGGGTTGCTGGCAGAAAAAGAAGGGAGTTCCGTGTATCGCAAATCTTGCAGGAGGTAATGCATGGCAGAGAAAGATAGCTTCGCAGCTAAGGGAACCCCGGCAGCGAGCCAATCGGGGGTGGAACAGCTTGAAATCAAGAGAGTCCTATGCCCGATGGATTTTTCAGAATTTTCCCGGCGCGCGTTCCAATACTCAGTGAGCATGGCCAGGCATTTTGGAGCCCGGTTGTTGATTCAGCACACAGCCCATCTGGGGACGTATACGGCATTGGAGGGAGTGGGTCCGCCCATCATGGATGCGGACGTACACGGTCAGATCCAACGAGCGCGAGAGGAAATCAGGAAGCTTCTGATCGAGACAGGAGTCGATTCGTCCGAAGTAACGATCTTGCTGAACGAGGGGGACGCCGCCAACCGCATCCTGGAAACCATTGCGCAGGAGCGGGTGGATCTGGTGGTGATGGGAACCCACGGCCATAAGGGATTCAGGCGGCTGGCGGTCGGCTCCGTGACGGAACGGTTGATTCATCTGGCAGTCTGCCCGGTGTTCGTCGTGAGTCAGCCGAAGAAGGACTTTGTGGATGTCGGTGGGGAAGAACGGCTGAAGACGATTGTTCTGGCAACGGACTTTTCGAAGTCGTCCGACCGGACTTTGACCTACGCGCTCAAGTGGGCCTACGAATGGAAGGCCAAAATCGTGCTGTTTCATTCCGTCGAACAGCCAGCCCCGGCAATGAAAGGGCTCGTAGACCTGTTCCCCGAATATAACCCGTACTTCGAACGGCAGGTTGCAAGCGCCTGGGGGAAAATCCCTGGCTTGGTTCCCGAAGAGGTTAAATCGCGCTGTGAGGTCGTTTATGAGATTCGGCACGGGAATCCCAAGGAAGAGATTCTGAAGGTGGCGGATGAGAAGGATGCAGACTTGATCATGACGGGAGCACGGGGAGCGAGGAGTTCCGGTACGCTGTGGGGTTCGGTAAGTTCCGCCGTGGTGCGAGACGGGCGGTACCCTGTAGTGGTTGTTCGGGAGCTTTCCCTCTAGGACGCATTCCCATGCCTCCTGAAGGGCTTGCCGGGATTGACCCACCGATCAGCCGCTCCCGGCACTGTGGCCCCCTGCAAAAGGCCCTCCGCATCCATCTTGTTCCGGAGCCAGGCAAGAACCGTTTGTTCCAGGCGAGCAAGATCCCCCGTCCGGCTTCAGCGAAACCAAAGTTTCGCCCTTATTATCCATCAGGTCTGATGGCAGGAAGAGCCTTGTCATGATAGTCTCCCGGAACGAACTCCATCAGCCAGCACTCGTCGCACGGCTCCAGTGCTTTTCGGCGAGTAATTTCCGCCGCTTCCATTTTAGGGCCTTTTTCTCCAGAAACAAGAGAAGCAAGTCGCGTACCGATAGTAATGCCCCCGGAGGGCACCATGCACGGATCAAGCGAACTATTCCCAAACAATAAGTTGTACGGAATTCTTAAAGCGAAAGGTAGATTGAGATCATGGAGATATCTGAAAATCTGCGCGATCTGACTCACTTCAGTTGCGCTACCCGGCGCAAATCTGCCATACGGGCTATTTCACTGACCACCAAAGCCTTAGGTCCGTGTCCTGCCGAACCGGGCGTACAACGATGGTACCACCACCATATTCAGGGCCGTGGATGACAGCAGTCCGAAGAGAATCACCATCGCCATCGGTGCTTGAATCTCGTTGCCGGCTTCGCCCATTCGCAGCGCAATCGGCACCAGTGCCAACGCCGTACCGAACGCCGTCATGAAGATCGCTGCCAATCTCTCCGAGGCGCCTTGGATGACCGCTTCCTTGAGATTGGAAACGCCTTCCTTCTCCATCAGATGCCTTACGTGAGAGATCAGCATGATGCCGTTGCGCGTGGCGATGCCAAACAGCGTAATAAAGCCGATGAGTGAAGCGACCGAGAGAACTCCTCCGGCCAGGAACACTCCGATCACCCCGCCCACCAGCGCCAGCGGCAGGTTGAACATGATAATTACGGCGTCGCGCACGGAGCGGAAAGCAGAAAACAGGAGCAGAAAAATTCCGAGGATTACCAAGGCTCCCAGCCACAGCAACCGCTCGGATGCCTGGGCTTCGCTCTCGAATTGCCCGCCGTATTCGATGTGGTAGCCGCTTGGCAGCGCTACCGCCGCCCCGACGGCCTGCTGGATGTCATTCACGAGGCTCCGGAGGTCTTGGCCGGCCACGTTACACTGCACCACGATCTTGCGCTGCACGTTTTCTCGGCTGATGAAATTTGGAGCCCGGTCGTCGCGAATCTCCGACACGGCCGCCAGCGGAATCAGCGGACCTGCCGGGGTATCGAGCATCGTCCGGCGAATGGCTTCGAGCTCTTGGGTGTCGGTGTCTGGCAAATAGCGAACCACCAGCGGAAAGGCGACTTGGCCTTCCAGGATTTGCCCCACCTGCCGTCCCAGCAGAGCTGTCTGAAGTGTGTCGGCGGCATGCCCGGCCGGAAGGCCGTAGCGGGCCAGGGCGGGCCGGTCGAACAGCACCCGGAGTGTCGGGATGTCCGTTTGCTGTTCGACGGAAAGGTCCACCACTCCTTCGACTTCCAACATCGCGGTCTGGACGCGGCTCGCCAGGTCGCGCAGGGTTGCCAGATCGTTCCCGAAAATCTTCACAGCGACATTCGCCCGCGTGCCCGAAAGCATGTGATCAATACGGTGCGCGATAGGGCCTCCCACGGTAACGTTCACTCCTGGCAGGAGCGTTGCCCGGTCGCGAATCTCCGCCAGAACCTCTTCCTTCGGACGGTCCTGCATTCGGAGGGTTACATCCAATTCCGCCGATTCGACACCCTGAACGTGCTCGTCCAATTCCGCGCGTCCCGTACGCCTCGCTGTCGAGACCACTTCCGGAACCGTCAGCAGAATCCGCTCCAGCTGCCGCCCCAGTTGATCCGACTCCGACAGGCTGGTCCCCGGGAGTGTCACTGCCTGAATCGTCAGTGCGCCTTCATTGAACTCCGGCAGGAAGGAGCGACCCATCAAGCGAAAACTGTACACTGCCGCGGCCAGCAACAAGACCGATCCGACCAGAATCACCATGGAATGGTTCACCACCCAGCGCACCGTTGGCCGGTAAAGCCACTTTAGCCCCCGTACGAGCAACGGCTCCCGGCCTTGCAGGACCATTCTGGCGTGTGGCAGCAACAGAAGGCACAATGCCGGAGTGACTGTAAGCGCCACGACCAGCGAAACACCCAGCGCGATGACGTACGCGAACCCCAGCGGTGCGAGCAGCCGCCCTTCCACGCTTTCGAGCAGAAACAGAGGAACGAAAACCAGGACGATGATAAACGTCGCAAATACAATCGAGCTGCGCACCTCGACGCTGGCACGATAGACCACTTCTAAGGCGGACAGACGGTCCGCCGCGGGCTTCTGGCTGTTCTCTCGCAGGCGGCGGAACACGTTCTCCACGTCAATGATCGCGTCGTCCACCAACGCTCCGATGGCGATGGCCAGGCCCCCGAGACTCATGGCGTTGATCGTCAATCCTGCCGCTTGCAGACTCAGGACCGCGGCGATGAGAGAAAGCGGGATCGCCAACAGCGTGATCAGCGAGGCGCGGAAATTTCCAAGAAAGAGCACCACCACCAGGACAACGACCAGCCCGCCTTCGCGCAGCGCCTCAACCAGGTTCTGGACCGCAGCTTCGATAAAATCGGCTTGCCGAAAGATGGTCTTGTCCGTCCGGACTCCTTCTGGCAGCGTTCCCTGGATTTCATCCAGCACCCCGTCTAGAGCCCGCGTCAGTGCCAGCGTGTTCACTCCGGGCTGTTTTTGAATTCCCAGGATGACCGCGGCGTTGCCGTCGTGGGAGCCTTCGGCGCGCTTCAATGCCTCACCGATACGCACTTCTCCTAGGTCACGGACCAGGATCGGTCGGCCGTTTCGTGAAGCGATCACCGTTTGTTCAATGTCCGAGATCGTGGAGGCCCGGCCAATGCCTTGCACCAGGTATTCCTGTCCTCCGGACACGCGAAAACCGGCCGAAGTATTGCGATTGGATTCAGCGAGCGCCTCCTCAACTTCGTGCAGCGAGAGGTCATGTGCTCGGAGTTTCGCAGCGGATAGCAGGACTTGGTATTGCTTTTGCGCCCCGCCGGTAGGGATCACTTGCGAAACGCCAGGGACCGCCAGCAGACGGCGCCGCACCGTGGTATAGGCGATCGAATAAAGTTCCAGCGGGGAATGGAGGTCCGATTCGAGCGCCACGAACATGATCTCGCCCATGATCGAGGAAATCGGTGCCAGGATGACTTCCGTTTCGGGCGGCAACGAGCCTTGTGCCAGATTCAATCTTTCCGTGACCACTTGACGGGTCTGATAGATGTCCTCGCCCCAATCGAATTCCACCCACACCACGGCCACGCCCACCGACGTCGCCGAGCGCACCCGCCGCACGCCGCTGGCACCGTTCAGCGCTGTCTCCAAAGGGAAGGTAACCAAGGACTCCATATCCTCCGGCGCCATCCCGGGCGCCTCGGCGAGAACGGTCACGGTCGGGGCCGTCAAGTCCGGCAGGACGTCCACCGGAACGGTTGTTGTGATATATCCTCCCCAGACGAGCAAGATAGCGGCCAGGACGACAACGAGCGCCCGATTGTTCAGTGACCACCGAATCAATCCGTTAATCATCAGCTTTCCCCTTGCCAGTTGACTCAATCAGCAACAAACAACCCTAGTGAACGTGCCCGTGGGCTGGAATCTGCGGCGACAAAGCGGCCAGCCGAATCAGGTAGGCCCCCTGGGTTACCACGCGCTCGCCGGGAAGCACTCCTTCCAACGCCTGGACGTAGCCGCCGGTCCTGGCTCCGAGGCGGACTGCCCGCCGGGAGAAGGATTCGCCCGCCAACTGGACGAAGACCACTGGCCTCCCACCATCATCAATGACTGCGTCTTCCCGTACCGCTACAGTTCGGATTGCCTGCGAAAGAAACAGCCGGACCTCCAGCGCTTGGCCAATCGCGAGCCTGCGGTCTGCATTGTCCACTTCGTAGATCACACTCAGCGTCCGCGTGTTCGGGTCAATGAACCGGCTGATGGAGACGGGCCGGCTCAGCCGGACCGCGGGGCCCGCCACGGGTAATTCGATTTCGGCCCCGCTCAATTGTGGAACGCGGGGCACTTCTGCTTCAGGAACGCTAGCAACCACATAAACCCGCTCCACGGCTACGATCCGAAACAGCCGGTCCCCCTGGTGCGCGTTCGAGCCAGGCGTGGTGCTCACGTCCGCCACGATTCCCGCAATCGGGGACCGCAGCGTGAATAGCGATTGATCGGGCAGAGCCCCGTCGGCCAGGCGCGTGTCTTCGTATTGTTTCAATCGCTCCTCGGCAGCCTTCAGACGAGCCACGGCCAGGTCTTCCGCATCCCGCGCTTCCTCAAGCCGCCTGGCGGGAATCGCGCCTACTTCCAGCAGGCGCTCCACGCGTTGCCGCTCTCGGCGCGTGTGCCCCAGTTCGATTCGAGCTTCCACAATGGCGAACTCCAATGCAGGCCGGTCCGAGGGGGCGGGGGTCGGAGGAATCAGATAGGCTAGCGTCTGCCCCGCGGCTACTTCAGATCCCATCACGGGGATCGGACTGGTGCTGGCGATTCTCCCGGTGATGGGGGCCGACACTTCGACTTCTCCTCCGCTGCGTGGCCGGACTTCTCCCACCACCCGCAAGCTCTCGCGGATCTCCCGCTCCGCTGCCAGTTCGGTGGCGAAATCCAGCGTCCACTGTTGTTCCTTGAGGAAAGGAATAGACTCCACTTCCGGCTCTAGGGGGGCGGCCATTGCCTCTTCCAGATTCGAGTAAACGGTCACGCTTCCCAGTTCGTGCGTGTCCGTCCAATTGGATGTCTGCAGCGAAACGGAAAATGCGTAATCTCCCGGCTGTCTCGGTTCGAGGTCCACGCCGAAGATTCCCGGCACGGACGGATCGTCCGTCTCGAAAGACTCAACCAGCTGGCCATCCCGCCTGAGCTCAATCGCAACCCTGCCTGCGGCAACCGCCTGGAACGCGGTAATATCCGTGAAGTGAACGGCCGCACGTCCCGTGCCGTCTGCCACCAGTGGAGGATACTCCATGAACAACTCGGTGCGGGCGGTCCAGTTCGTGACGGCAACCGGCTCCGGCTCTTCGGGTTCCTCCACAGATGCGGCAGGCTGCGGCTGCTGCTGATTGCATCCTGCCAGAAATACGAATAACGAAAAGAATACAATCTCGCTCTTCATGGCAACACCTCCAGATTCAACACGGGCTTTCCCGCCGCCCGTTCCAGCTCGATTTCGGCCTGCTTCGACGCCGCGAGCAACTCCAGCACCCGCAAACTCGACTGCCGGTGAACGCGGTACGCATCGAGCAGCTCCAGGATTCCCAGTTCGCCTTCCTGGTAGGCGGTCTGCGCGATTTGCTCCAGCTCCCTTCCCTGCTCTTCGAACTGCAGGCGGTACTCTTCCGCCGCCTGCCACCGCATTCGCAGCGCCTCGAACGCTCCCGTTACTTCCGCCTGAATACGCCGGTCCATTGCCTCCCGGCGATAAGAGGAGCGCCGCAGTTCCGCTTCGAGTTCGGCTACGCGCGTCTTGCCGCGGTCGAAAACAGGCAAGGAGAGAGAGAACCCGACGTAGGGCCCGTAGTGCAGGCCTCCGACTCCTTCCGCTCTCTTGAGCCCTACCGAGAAAACCGGATCGGGAATGCGCAAGCGATCGGCCGCTCGCTCCTCCCAGCGAAATTGCTCCTGCTGCTGTTGTTCCGCCTGGTAGTCCTGCCGGCTTTCCAAGGCAAGTTCGATCAACTCCGGAAGAGGTGGAAGTTCCATCGCTCCACCGAAATTTCCCTGGGCTCGAATCGAAACCGGGTCCACGCTGGCGTCCAGGAAGGAAACCAGCCGCGAACGCGCCTGCGCGGTCCCGGCCTGCACGGAAACCAGTTCCGCCTGCAGTTCGGACTCTTCGCGTTCTGCGCGCAACCGGTCGAAGCGCGACCCTTCGCCATGGGCCTCCCGCTCCCGCAAAATCCGCACCACCTCCTGCAACTGCCGGATGGCATCGCTGATCACGGCTTCCCGCTCCTGCGTCAGCAGCAGGTTGTAAAACGTCCGGCGCATGTCGCTGCACTGCCGCCACAGGTTGTACTCCGCTTGCATCTCAGCAGCTTGAACGGCCGAGACCCCGGCCTCCCGCAGGAAGCCCAACCGTCCGTTGAGCGGCAGGGTCTGCTCGACCCGTGCGATCTGCGTCAGTCCAGCTCCCTCATGGTCAAAGCTGGTCTGCGGGTTCGGCCACAGCGACCAGCTCTGCGTTCGCGCCTCCACGATCGCGGTCCCCGCACGGGATTCCTGCGCGTAGGGGCTCCGCGTCAGAAAGATCCGCACGGCCTCCCGTTCTCCCAACTCCTGCCCGTGGGCTGGAGACCACACGGACGCTGCCAAGAAGGCGATGCCCAGAACAATCTGCATGTGCATCAACATAAGTTCTCCTCAAACGTTGAATTTTGGAACGGAAAACAGGTAGAGCACGGCGTTCTGCGCAAGGGCAAGCCTAGGCTGGAGGGGGTCTGGGGAAGGTGGACGGAACGAAGGGCGGATCGTGCGATTGATAGGCCGGTTGCCAAACGCGATTCGAGTCCGGGGTCGGCCGAACTAGACGGCTCGTGTCCACAAGCAAGAACATTGGCGGCAGAAACAAACGCGTCGGATTGGAAACTTGGGCGAGAAAGACCTCGTCCTGATCGGCGCTCTCCGGGTGAACGGCAGGTGAGTGGTCCTCCCCGTTTCGTGGCAGCGAGAGATGAGAGTGCGCGGCGAGACCCTCCCCATGATGGTGTATTCGCGCATGATCACTGGCCGGGTTGCCGTGCCGATGGGTGTAGGGTGCTCCGGCGAAGCTTCCCAGTAACGCCCCAATGGTTGCAGCCATGAAGATACGACGCATCGAAGATCATTCTACTCGGGGATCACCGAACATCCAAGACTTTTGACACGTTGGATTGCCGGCTAGGCAATCGCTGCCCGGCCAATCCGGGGTATACTGGCCGCCTCACCTCAAGGGGTAGGGCGCCATGTCGGGTGAGCAAACTGATCACTAGTTAGACTGGAATGAGAGCTGAAAGGAGCCGAAGAGATGTCTTCCATACGATTCATAGTTCTGGCGGCCTTGTTTTTGGCGAAGCCTCTGTTTGCGCAATCGCCTACAGACCCGTTTCCGGCGCCTATTGTGGTTACCGAGGATGTAATCCGAGTCAGCTTCGACGAGTTTGCCTCTCTTCCTGACATCGACGGAGTGCCGGCTCGCATGATGCTCTTGGTCGACGAGCCGGGCACGCGCCGTATGTTCGTAAATGACATGCGGGGTCCCTTTTACAGCGTAAGTTATGACGGCGAAGCCTTAGTGAAATATCTCGATCTCCGTGCCCCGAAGTGGGGGCTGAGCGTGCAGTCCGATAGCCGCGAGCGCGGCTTCCAGAGTTTCGCCTTTCATCCGCAGTTCAACCGACCCGGCACTCGCGGCTTCGGCAAGTTCTACACTCTCCTGGACACTGGCAACACGGCACCGGCTCCAGACTTCGCACCCGGAGGTGGTGACAACACCCACGACACGATTCTTCTCGAATGGACCGCCAGAAATCCGGCCGCGGCAGTCTACGACAGCGGACCTCCGCGCGAACTGCTCCGGTTCGAACAACCGTTCCGCAACCACAACGCCGGCCTGATCAGCTTCAACCCACTTGCATTGACCGGGGACCCCGAATTCGGCCTGCTCTACATGAGCTTCGCTGACGGCGGCAGCGGCGGTGACCCGCTTAACCTCGCGCAGAATCGCGGAGCGCCTTATGGAAAGATCCTGCGCATTGATCCGCTAGGTTCCAACAGCGCCAACGGCAAGTACGGCATTCCCGTGAGCAACCCGCTCACCAACGACAACAACGCCGACACGCTCGGGGAGATTTACGCTTGGGGTCTGCGCAATCCGCAACGATATTCCTGGGACCCTGCGAACGGGAACATGTTCGTCGCCGATATCGGGCAGGGCATCGTGGAGGAGATCAGCCTCGTCCGGCCGGGAACCAATCTTGGATGGAACAATTGGGAAGGCAGCTTCGCGTTTGCCAACCGGCGAGCGGTCAATCTGGAGAACCCGCGAGGCGATTATGAGGTCACCTATCCGATCGTCGAGTATGGGCACGAAGACCCGCTGCTTCCTCCCCGATCCTCGGTGACGGTGGGACCCGTCTACCGGCAGAGTACGATCCCTCAACTCGAGAACCTGTTGCTGTTCGGCGACATCCCCAGCGGTGAGGTCTTCTACATCCATGCCGACAACCTCCCCGATGGCGGACAGGGTGCCATCCGGCGGATTCTCTTCAACCACAACGGAGCGACCAAGACGCTGCTGCAATTGATCCAGGAAAAGAACGCCGAGCAGGGCAGGGAGCCGGCCATGCGAGCCGACTTGCGCTTCGGCGTAGGGCCGGAAGGCCAGATTTTCCTGCTCAACAAGGGTGACGGGGTCGTTCGTCTGCTCGTCCCTGACACCCGTCAGCAATAGTTCAATTGAACTCGTTCCGATGCTGTGCTCTGCACTCAAGCGCGTGGCATCAGTTGTAACTTCCATCCACTATCGTCGCTTTGGCCGTCCGACAACAACTAACGAAGCCGGCCACAATCGCGTACTTCCGGCCTGAACCGCTTGACATGCTTATAGTTGGCTGGTTATGATTCGCTTCATCAAGGAGGCCGTCATGCTCCGAACGATCATGGGTTGCATGGGGATTGTTTTGGCTGGAGTTAGCCATCTTCAGGCTACTACGCAGGAGCCGGTGAGCTCTTCCCCAGCGCCTGCGTCCGTACACCGCGCGCTGGTCAACCAATATTGTGTTACCTGTCATAACGAACGGTTGCGGACGGCGAACCTACTGCTGGACCAGGCCGACGTCGAGGATCCAAGTGCCAGCGCGGAAGTATGGGAGAAGGTCGTGCGCAAGTTGCGCACGCGCGCTATGCCCCCATCCGGCATGCCACGGCCTGAAGACGCCAGCTACGACTCCTTCGTCAACTACCTCGAGACCGAGTTGGATCGTGCTGCTGCGGCCAGCCCGAATCCGGGTCGGCCGGCTGTACATCGCCTGAACCGTACGGAATACACCAATGCAATCCTGGACCTGCTGGAACTGGCCGTCGATGGCACGGCCCTGCTTCCTGGGGACGATTCTGGCTACGGCTTCGACAACAACGGCGATGTCCTCACGGTATCGCCCATGCTCCTGGAACGGTATCTGTCAGCGGCCGGCAAAATCACCCGACTTTCCATCGGCGAACCGGTTAGCAGTCCCATCGTGCAGAGATACAGCGTCCCGAAGGGCCTTGTTCAAGAGGACCGCATCAGCGACGATCTCCCGTTCGGATCGCGCGGTGGAACTGCGGTTCGACATTATTTCCCGCTTGATGGCGAATACGTCATCCAGGTCCGCTTGCAGCGCGGGAAGCTGGAAGGGATTCTAGGTCTTGCCGAAGAGCATCAGCTCGACATCCGCCTGGATGGCGAGCGGCTCCAATTGTTCACCATTGGGGGCGCCGATGCGCTCAGAGGGAGAAGGCAGAGCGGAGATCTGCTGGGTCAATACGAGCGCACGGCGGACGCGGAACTGGAAGTCCGATTTTCCACCACGGCGGGCATGCATCTGATCGGTGTTGCGTTTCTGAAGGACACCGTCAAGAAAGAAGGCGTGCGGGTGCGCCGCGACCGGAACACCGCTTTCTATGAGGGCGTATCCGATGTCATTGTCATTGGGCCGTACAATGCGACCGGTCCGGGTGACACTCCCAGCCGGCGCAGGATTTTCGTATGCTGGCCCGCTAGCCAGACGGAAGAGGAGCCGTGCGCCGCCAGAATTCTTTCCAGTCTGGCCCGCCGCGCATATCGCCGCCCGGTGACCGAAAGGGACATCCAACCGTTGCTCGCTCTCTATCGGGAAGGTCGGAGCCAGAGAGGATTTGAGGCCGGAATCGGAATGGCGCTGCGGGGAATCCTGATCAGCACCGGATTCCTGTTCCGCGTGGAGGCTGATCCCGAGCCGGAACGCGGCGTCTCGCCGGGTACGGCATATGAAGTCAGCGACCTCGAGTTGGCCTCCAGGCTGGCGTTCTTCCTCTGGAGCAGCATTCCCGACAACGAGCTGTTGAGTTTGGCCGAGCGAGGCCGCCTCAAGAACCCGGCTGTGCTAGAGCAGCAGGTGCTTCGGATGCTCGCCGATCCGCGGGCCCAGACGATGATGAACAACTTCGCCGGGCAGTGGTTGTACGTGCGCAACATGGCGACGGCGGCGCCGAATCCGGATGAGTTTCCCGAATTTGACGAGAACCTGCGGCGGGCCTTTCAGAGGGAAACGGCACTTTTCTTCCAGGATATCCTGCGCGAGGACCGCAGTGTCCTCGACCTGCTCGATGCAGACTATACGTTTGTCAACGAACGTCTGGCCCGCCACTATGGAATCCCGGACGTCTATGGAAACAACTTCCGGCGCGTGACGCTGGCCGATGGGCAGCGAGGCGGCTTGCTAGGTCAGGGCAGCATTCTCACGGTGACGTCCTATGCCACGCGAACCTCGCCAACGCTGCGTGGCAAGTGGCTGCTCGAAAACATTCTGGGTACGCCCCCGCCCCCCCCGCCGCCGGACGTTCCGTCTCTGAATGATCGCGGAGAGGATGGCGAAATCCTATCTGTGCGGGAGCAGCTGGAACTGCACCGCGCCAGCCCCGCCTGTGCGAGCTGCCACAAACTGATGGACCCGCTGGGCTTCGCGCTCGAGAATTTTGACGGCATCGGGCGGTGGCGCACCAGCAGTGGCTCGGCCAACACCCCGATTGATGCCTCGGGCGTGCTCCCTGACGGATCGGGATTTGACGGGCCGGCTGGGCTCAGGCAAGTCCTGCTCAACCGTCGCGAGGACTTTGTCAGAACCGTTACTGACCGTTTGCTCACCTACGCCCTGGGCCGCGGGGTGGAATACTACGATCAGCCTGCTGTCCGCAAGATTGTCCGGGAGGCTGCTCCGAGCAACTACCGATGGTCGGCTCTTGTCTTGGGTATTGTCCGGAGCATACCGTTTCAGATGCGGAGGTCACCAGAACAGGAGGAGGTCCCATGATGATTTTTAAGAAGGCGATTCCTCGCCGCACGTTTTTGCGCGGTCTGGGCGCGACGTTCGCATTGCCCCTGTTGGATGGGATGGTGCCGGCATTCGCGGCCGCCCAGGACACGAAACCCGCGACGCGTCTGGCAATTGTCACGGTTCCGAACGGGATTATCATGGACCGGTGGACCCCAAAAGCCGAAGGGGCGAACTTCGAACTGACCCCGACGCTCGAGCCGCTGGCTCCGTTTCGGGATCAGATGCTGGTGTTGAGCGGGTTGAATTCGAACGAGGCCCGGCAGCTTCCGGGTGAAATCGCAGGCGACCATCCACGCGCTTGCTCAGCGCTCCTGACGGGCGTCCACCCGAAGATGACTTCGGGCGTCGACCTTCGCGCGGGTGTTTCGGTCGACCAGTATGCAGCGAGAGATCTGGGCCAACACACGCAGCTTGCTTCTCTGGAGCTTGGAATTGAGAACCCCAGCATCGTGGGTTCGTGCGAATCCGCCTATAGCTGCGCTTACTACAACACTATCTCCTGGCGCACTCCCACGACGCCGATGCCGATGGAAAACCAGCCGCGCGCAGTTTTCGAGCGGCTGTTCGGCGACAGCGATTCAACGGACCCGAAAGTCAGGGCAGCGCGCCTGCAGGAGAACCGCAGCCTGCTCGATTTCGTCAGTCAGGACGCGGCGCGGCTGCTGGCTACGCTGGCTCCGAGCGACCGCCTCAAGGTGAACCAGTATCTCGATGCTGTGCGCGACGTCGAGCGGCGCATCCAGATGGCCGAGGAACAATCTACGCGGGAGATGCCCAGCCTGGAGCGGCCCGTCGGCATCCCGCCCACGTTTACCGAGCACGTCAAGCTGATGATGGACCTCGAAGTGCTTGCCTTCCAGACTGACCTGACGCGAGTCGCCACGCTCATGACCGGCCACGAAATGAGCAACCTGGGTTTCCCCGAGACCGGCTTCGGCGATCCCTACCACCCGCTGACCCATCACCAGGGCGATCCTGTGAAAATCGGCAAGGTGGTCCAGGTCAACCGCTTCCACACCACCATGCTCGCCTATTTCCTGGACCGGTTGCGTTCGACGCCGGAAGGCGACGGGTCGCTGCTCGACCATTCCATGACCCTGTACGCCAGCCCGTTGAGCGACGGGAATCTGCACATTTTCAAGAACCTGCCTGTTCTGCTCGTGGGAGGCGCCAGCGGGCAAATCAAAGGAGGCCGTCACCTTTCGTATCCGACGGACACTCCGATGGCGAATCTCTACCTGACTATGCTGGAAAAGCTGGGGGTTTCCATTGACAGCCTCGGCGACAGCACCGGTAGGCTGAACCTGCTGGCGGTGTAGAATTTCCCAAGCGGAAGAACGACTCGATCGTGCATCACTCCGCGTTTCGCACGACCACCTGCACTCCAGATTCGGACAGCGGTGTGGCGCCCAACCGCAGCAGCAAGGCTGCTGTATCGAGGCGGATATTGCGCGCCCTGCGGACCGCGTCGTCCCCTAAGCCGACCGTAATGACACCTTCCGCGATGCTCAGCGGCGTCTGGCCGAATCGGTCCACCGCGTCCAGGCGAGCGCCATTTTCTGCCAGCAACTCGATGATGCCGTCGGAACCCGTGTAGGCCGCCCCGTGCAGCGCGGTCCAACCGTTCTCGCCGACCGCATTGACGTCGGTGCCCATTTCCACCAATAACCGTGCGGTTTCCAGCCTGCCGTCCCTGGTTGCGGTGACCTGCCGGTCGTCCTGATACTTACCGACTCCAGCTGCCACCAGGAGCGGCGTGATGTGAGTGTTCGTCTCGACGTTCAGGTCTGCACCGCTGGTTGCCAGAAGGCGCACTGCGGCGGCGTTGCCGCTTTCGGCTGCCAGAAAGAGTGGCGTTGCTCCAACCAGGCTAATATCTTCCGTGCGCCGTCCCGGCGGCTCCATCTCGAGCCGGACATTCGGATCCGCTCCGTGGGTCAGGAGTGCCTTGACTGACTCCGGCATATTCCGGTCCGATGCCGCGTAGTGCAAGGCTACGTAACCCTTGGAATCCCGGACGCTCGGGTCAGCACCGCGCTCCGTTAGAAAGGCGGTCAGCTCATCGTGGCCGCTCGCTGCGGCTACCAGTAAGACGCTTCCGTCCTGGGGAGTGGCATCCCGCAAGTCCGCACCCGCGCCCAACAGCTCGCGCGCCGAGTCCACATCGCCTTGCTGTGCAGTAAACAGCAGCGCCGTGAACCCTCCGTTCGAGCGGGCATGGACGTCTGCTCCCCCCTCAAGCAACGCCCGTACCACGGCTGGTTTCTTTTCCGCCGCGGCCCACATCAGCGCCGTCTGTCCTCCTCGGTTTTCCTTCGCGTTGACGTCTACGCGGTGGGCCAGCAGGGAGTTCACTACGTCCAGGCTTCCCCTGGTTGCGGCTGCCATGAGCGGGGTCTCTCCGGTTTGCAGCGCAGCATTCGGGTTCGCGCCCGCCAGCAACAGTTTCTCTACCATGCCGGCGTTCGCATTGGTGCAAGCGATCCAGAGAGGAGTGGTGCCGTATTCATTTGCCGCATTCACGTCCGCTCCGGCCTGCAGTAGCAGTTCCACCGTTTCGACGTCATCGCGCTGAGCCGCCCAGGCGAGCGCGGTCGCGCCGTCCGGCTGTGTCGCGTTAACGTCTGCCTGCTGGTCGAGCAGGGAGCGTATGGCTGCTTTGTCTCCATTTCGGATTGCTTCTACGAGCGGAAGATCGCTGGCGGCGGCAGTTATGCCAGCGCCCGCCAGCAGAGCCATGATCCAAAGGCTCCTCACTCCGGGAACTTCGGCTGCCATTCCGTGCTCCTCCTTTGTGTTCTGCGGGCTGAGTACGATATACACCTCACCCCGAACGCTGTCAAGCGCCCAGCACAGCAACAGCGTTCCGTAAACGGACAGACTGTTCGGAATCCCCCTGCCCCGTGACGGGCCTTTCGAAAAGCTTGGGAACCAATGAAGGTAGGGAATTGGAGGGACTGGCCCGCAACCGGGAACCCTTGACGGGGACATGGCCTAAAACTGCAGCCGCAGTAGCAACTGGATCACGCGGCCGCGGTTGGCCGTATTGGTAATCTTGCCGAAAGGCTCGAAGGCCATCTCGTCGTCGGCTCCGTCAAACTGCGGTTGGTTCAGGAAGTTGATGAACTCCGTGCGGAACTGCAGGATCATCGGCTCGCGGAGCGGAATATCCTTTTCCAGCGCCACGTTCCAATTACTGATGCCGTCACCGCGAAATGTTTGAAAGCCAAGGTTGCCGCGTCCGCCCGGGGGAATATTGGTGTCAAAATATTCCCGGCGCCAAATTGAGGTCGAGTTGTCCGGATGGTCAAGGCTCTTGCCGAGGATGGCGGTGTTCAAGAGATTTGGCCGGTCGCCGCCAACGCCGTCTACGTTCCCGTTCCCGGGACTGTCGGAGCCGGTGTGGACATGGAGGGGAGTGCCGGACTTGAACGTAGTAGTTCCCGCTACACTCCACCCGCCGGGGAACCACGAAAGCAAACCGCGCAGTCCGCGGGCGACGGGAATTTCGTAGCGGAAGCCGACGATGAGCGCGTGGGGCGTGTCAAATTGCTCGAGCGACTTCATGTCCCCGACGACGTTGTCCTCGACGGTGCTGGGGTGCCCCAGGCCGGTGGTGTTGGCAAACGACTGTGTGCCAGTGGAGTTGATGCCTTTGCTGAAGGTGTAACGGGCGTTCCAAGTGAGGCCCGGACCCGTCCGCTTGTCCACGGCGACTTGCAGCGCGTCGTAGTAGGCGATGGTGCCGTTGACGATCGTCGAGATTTCCTGGTAGCGAGGGTCGGGCCGCCGGTCATTGATCGTGGAAGTGGTGGTGGGGATTCCCGGAACCGGGCGGGCACGGTTGGTGACGAAATTGACTGGAAGCTTGATCGTGCGGCTCCCCATGTAGCCGACGCGTAGGAAGAGGCTGAACGGAAGCTGCCGCTCGATTCCGAAGTTATAGATGTGCGAATAGGGAGCCACCATATCGGGCGTGATCAAATTCAGCCCCGTCTTGCGCCGCTCTACGTTCTGCAAGGGGTCGAGCATGTCGGGGGCGGGTGCAAGAATGACTTGGACGGCCGGAGGATTGAAGCGGGCGCGTTGATAGAGCACGGGGAAAATCGAGCTGAAAGCGATGCCGTAACCGCCGCGCAAGACGGTGCTGCCGCGAGTGGGACTCCAGGCAAACCCGAATTGTGGCGCGAGGTTATTGGCGTCTGTGCCGAACGGAATTGAGGTCAGCCCGTTGACTTCGACAGGCGCCGTGATGATTTCGTGGCGGAGGCCGAGGGAGAGCGTCAGGGAAGGACTCACTCGGATGGTGTCGTGAAAGAAATAAGCCAGCTCCCAGTTACGGAATCTGCGATAGAGGTCGCCAAGAGTAATGAGGAATCTTGTGGGGTGGCCGAGCAAGAAGTTCGTAATCGTGTCGTTCCCGAAGTCGCGTCCGAAGGAAAACGCTCCCCGGCTGTTGTCGCTTTGCAAATCGTTCGTCTGGAGCCGGGAAACCAGAAAGCCGGCAGAGAGAGAATGATTGCCTCCCGATCGGGTGAGCTCCGCGCCGTAGTGGAACCGGTTCTCGATTCGTCGGCGTGGGAAGCTGAACCCCGGCCCCAGGCGTGTCAACTCATGTCCGAAAGAAACCTCCGGCGGCACGTCCAGACCCAGAGGGGCGAGTAAATTTCTGTACCGCTCGGTCACATCGAGAAACACGGACAGGCGGTCAAAGTTCTGAGAGAAGCGGAGGAGTGTTTGCGGAGAGACGGCATGAACATAGGTGAGATGGACGCTCTGGGGCCGAAGAAAGGTGACCGGGTTTTGTCCGGCCACGAACTCAAAGGGTTTCTCGGTCGAGTCGAGGAAGCGCTGCTCGAAGACGAGCTGGCTGGTCGCGTTCGCTCGATATCTCAAATGAGTAGAGAACGCGGAGCTGCGAATATCGCGTACCGCGTTGGTGTTCAATTGCCGCAGGCTGACGTGGGGCAGATTGGGAAACTCTTCAGGAAAGCCGGTCAACAGCCGGGCGATCAACTCGCGCGTAGCAGGATCGGACGCGAGCGGGGTGCGCTCGTCCGCTAGAGGGACCTGGACATTGCCATTAATCAATCCGGAGTCGCGGGTCTGGCTGGCGGCAAAGTCAAACACCAGACGTTCAGAAATAAGCGGTCCCCCCACAGCACCGCCGTAGTCATTGCGCCGCCAGGGAAGCAGTTCACCCACGGTAAAGAAGGAGCGGGCATTGAGTGCGCTGTTCTGGTGCTGATTGTACACGGTACCGTGAAAGCCTTGCAGGAAGGGACGCGGGGTTGCGAACTCCAGCTCACGCAACGCATGGCCGTATTGGGCGCCAAAATAGTTTTCCTGAGAGCGGAACTCTCGAAGAAACTGGGCGTCCACTCCACGGCGTCTGAGGTTTCGGAGGATTTCGTTCGTATCCAGCTTGACGTAAAACAGATTCGGATTGAGCTCCTCGACGCCACGGACGATGGTCTGCTGCTCGGCCGGCTGTAGGCTGAAATCCATCGGAACGGTTTCGTCGCCATCGGCCAGCGCGATGTTCTCCTGCGTCAGGTCAGCGAAACCAACTTTCCTGATGAGAATCGTATAGAGACCGGGCGAAAGCGAAGGCAACGCGTATCCACCATCATCGTCGGTCACGATGGTCGTTTCAAAACCGGAGTTCTGCTGCCGAACCGTCACCGCAGCGCCAGAAACCCCCGTGCCGTCAAGATTGCTCACCTTCCCAGTGATATTCACAGCAGAGGATTCCGTTGCGGACAGCAGCATCAGCATCAGGAACATGGTTGTGCGTCTTGGGGCAACCGGGAGGGAAAAAGAGCCCCATGCGGCCGTTCGGCAAAAGACAGGGATCACACCACACCTCGCCAGATCTGACGCTCGAAGCGACTAGTGTAACTTCCTTTTCAGAGTTAGAGAACGGGAAACATCTTTGCGGCACTTTTGTGGCAAATGGAGGTCATCCATGTCACGATGTAGCCATGAGCTGATGCCAGAGCCGCCACGGAGCCCAACGCGCGACCGTAGCCGATTTGGCTGTGTCTCTCGACCACAGGACTTAGTGGACGAACATGCCATCGTCGAAACTTTGATTCGAAAAGCGTTTGCTGAAGGAACCCGTTGGGCGTGCGCCAACAATCTGTGGCTGTTAACTAACTGATTCTACAGGTAGGAAAATGGCGGTGAGGGTGGGATTCGAACCCACGGAACCCGTAAAGGTTCAACGGTTTTCGAGACCGCCCGATTCAACCACTCTCGCACCTCACCGGGTAGTAGGTTTTCAATACAGTAGCAGCTTTCTTTGCAACTGTCCAACCAACCTCCTGTGCGATCGGCATGCGCGAAATATTCCGGATTTCCGTTGCATCAAACCGTATCCTTCTATTCCTCTTCGCTGGCGATTTAGTCAGTCCAGAGTACCAATGGGAACGACACTCGGGTGAGCATCGGAGGAGGGCAGCACTCGCAGGGTTGCATTCTGCGGTCTGTCTGGTTACAATTGCTACAAGCAAGTTTTGAATGGAGAGCTTTTGGTAAGGGGAAAAGCTCCTCCGAGAGAACAACCACTTGGTACTTGTGCCCTGCACGAAAAGCAGGTTCCCCCTAAGTGAAAGGAGCAGTCACGATCAGAAGACCAACAGTTGCCGACGGTCACGCGCTCTGGGAATTGGTGAGCAACTCGGGGGGTCTGGATCTTAACTCTCCATACAGTTACTTGATTCTCTGCCGGCATTTTGCGGAAACCTGCTTGTTAGCCGAGGACGACGGGGAAGTGGTTGGTTTCGTAACCGCTTACCGTCCGCCGGTGTCTCCAGACGTCATCTTTGTTTGGCAGATCGGAGTGGCCGAGTCTGCTCGCGGGCGAGGTTTGGGAAGCGCACTGCTGGAATCCCTGGTGCAATGCAAGGCTTGCCAGAATGTTTACTTTCTGGAAGCTACCGTTACCCCGTCCAATCTCCCGTCTCGCCGCCTCTTTCAGTCCTTGGCCCGGCGGCTTCAAACAAGGTTTGCGGAGGAACCCTGTTTCGGGTCCGAACTGTTCGGCGGGGCGCCGCACGAGCCCGAACATCTGGTTCGAATCGGACCCTTCCACTCCTCCAATCAACAGCGAAAGGATAGAAATCGTGAAAACTATCGAACGGCTTGAATCGGAGGTTCGAAGCTATTGCCGCTCATTTCCAACGGTATTTGCAAGAGCGAAAGGTTCGTATCTATACGATTGCGACGGGCGGAAGTATTTGGATTTCTTCTGTGGCGCAGGTGTGCTGAACTATGGACACAACAATGATCGGCTGAAGCGGAAGTTGATGGAATACATCGAAGAGGACGGCCTGACTCACTCTCTGGATATGGCCACCTGCGCGAAGGTGGAGTTGCTGGAGCGGTTCGAATCGGTGATTCTGGAGCCGCGCAACATGAAGTATAAAGTGCAGTTCACCGGACCCACAGGAACCAATGCCGTCGAGAGTGCCCTGAAGCTGGCCCGCAAGGTGACACAACGGCACAAGATTCTCTGTTTCACCAATTCGTTCCATGGCATGACGCTGGGCTCGCTGGCCGTATCCGGCAATTTCCTCAAGCGTGAAGGAGCCGGCCTGGTACTGACCCACAGCATTTGCATGCCGTACTGCGACTATTTCGGAGATGAGATCGATACGATCGAATATGCGGACCGCCTGCTCAGCGACACCGGCAGCGGCGTGGACCTGCCGGCGGCGGCGATCGTCGAGACCGTCCAGGCCGAAGGCGGGGTCAACGTGGCTCGGTTCGAATGGCTGCGAGAGCTCGAAGAGCTTTGCCGCCGATACAGCATGATGCTCATCGTCGACGACATCCAGGTGGGATGCGGCCGGACTGGTCCGTTCTTCAGCTTCGAGGAAGTGGGCATCGAGCCTGACATGATTTGCCTGTCGAAATCCCTCAGCGGATACGGCTTGCCGCTCGCGGTCACGCTCATCAAACCCGAACTGGACTGCTGGTTGCCGGGCGAGCACAACGGAACGTTTCGCGGCCATAACCTAGCTTTCGTGACAGCCACCGAAGCGCTCGCGTATTGGGAGTCGGATTCTCTCCGCCAGGAAACGGAGCGGAAGGGGCGTAAGCTGAGAGGCTTCCTCGAAGATCTGGCAGCGCAGCATCCCGAGACAGGCGCCGAGGTTCGTGGTCGCGGGCTAATTCAAGGTATCCAGTTCGCCTCCGAGGACCTTGCTTCCAGCGTCAGCCGGGCAGCCTTTGAGCGAGGGTTGCTCGCGGAAACCTCCGGTTCTGACAGCTCCGTGTTGAAGTTCTTGCCCCCGCTGACCATCAAAGATAGCGAACTTGAGACGGGGTTGGAAATCATCGAGGATTCGCTATCCCATGTCCTGAGTGATCGCACGGATCTGGCTGCGGCAGCGGGTGTATCATGATTGTTCGCAAACTGAATGAGATCAAGGATACCGATCATGCGGTCCGAGCACCGACCTTCGTCAGCCGACGCCTGCTCCTCAAACGTGACGGCATGGGATTTTCCTTTCACGACACCATCCTCTATGCCGGTACGGAGACCTACATCTGGTACAAGAACCATGTAGAAGCCGTGTATTGCATCGAAGGAGAGGGGGAAGTCAGAACCGTGCCGGACGGTTTCGTGTGCCCGATCCATGCCGGAACGATGTACGCCCTCGACCAGCATGAAAAGCATTATCTTCGCGCCATTACCGACCTGCGGATGATTTGCGTCTTCTCTCCGCCGCTGACGGGCAAGGAGGTGCACGACGAGGAAGGAACCTATCCGTTGCCTGAGACTGAGGAAGAGATTACTTCATTGCCCGGGTAATGCACGGTGACGGTGGCTCGCGCTCCCCGGGCCATCGGGATTTCAATCGCTTTCGCTTTGCGAAAGCATGGCCGCCTGCCTGCGATCCGCTCTTTTCCGGCCTGACCGTAGCCACGCCAATCCGAAGAGGAAGAAGAAGCTAATGAACACAGTGGCCATGCCGGGCAGATTCGTGTAAATCGCGTCGCTGAGGTTCAAAACCACCCACCCGTTGGATACCGCGAACCCCACGCCCATCAGCAACAGTCCGGTCCGTTGTGAAATGGAAAAACCAAGCACCCGCAGCACGAACAGCGGGCCCAACGTGCAGGAAAGCACGGCCCAGGCGTCCAGAACGAGCGCAAACACCCCGTCCGGAGAGCTCAAGGCAATCGTCAGTGCCGTGCACGCCACGACGATGGTTGTTACTTTCGTGGCACGGTAGGATTTTCTCCAGCTCGGGCGAATATCCTGTGTAACGGCGCTCGTGCAGGCAATCATTTGCGAATCCGCAGTGGACATGGTTGCAGAGAAAAGGCCCGCCAGGACGAGTCCCACCAGGATGTCCGGAAAGAGTCGCAGGCTCAACAGCGGCAACGCCTGCTCGGAAGCCAGGCCGGCAGCCTCCGCCAGCTCCGGCATCAGCACCCGCGCATGCAGGCCCACGCCGATCGCAAACGCGTAAAACGGAATCACCCACAAGAAGTAATAGAGCCGCGCCCTCCGAATCGCCGACGCGTCCTGGATGCACATGCTTCGGACCAGCAGGTGCGGCTGTCCGATGACCCCGAAGCCTCCGGCAACCATGCCGAGAAAATACAGTAGGAATCCATAGCGCAGGTCCTGAGGAAACAACGATGTCAGAGATGGGTCGATCGCTTCCAGCCTCCCGAACAACCCCCCGAGCCCTCCCACAGCGAAGTTCGCGGTCACAACGAGAAGCATCATAGAGACGAACATGACCGTCGATTGGGCTGCGTCCGTCCAAATGGATGCTCGGATTCCTCCGGAGAAACAGTAGATGACAACAATCAGAGTGCCGATGATCGCTCCCAAACTCTCTGGCAGACCAAAGATCGATTGCAGTGCAGTCCCGCCGGCCTTGAGCTGCGCAGCTGCGTACATGGAGAGGTAAAACACTGTCACCAAGCCGGCCAGGGGCACTAGCAGCCGGACGCCATTCTCGTCCGTGGGCTTCAAGAGCCGCAGAGGGGAGATTTCGTTGGAATCTCCTGAGATCTGGCGCACGCGGCGATACAGAAACCGCCACGCCAGATAGTCCCCAATGGTCCAGCCAACGAGCATCCACATGGAAGCCAGACCCAGCCGGTAGGTGAACCCGATCTGACCGATAAACATGAACCCGCTGCTCATCGTGGCGACCGTCGACAAAGCAACAAGCATCGGACTCACGCTGCGTCCAGCCAGCAGATAGTCTTCCGTCGTCGATTGCTTCTTCCTGCTCGACAGGATACCGATTCCGGTAAACGCCAGCAGGGATAGGAAGAAAGCCGCCACCACTGCCCATTGGTCTATGGAAATTTGAATGAATTCATTCATGATGAATGCTCTTGAAGCAAAGTGACGTCCGCTTTCCCGATTGCTGGGAGTATAACACCTGTTTTCCTCTAATGGGCCATTCCAGCACGGATTCCTCGGCCAAGGATTGTTCTTCTTGGATCTCGTTTGACAAATGCCGGACCAATAAATTAGTCGGATTGGATCGGATCGGCAGGGTTCTGCACAGTGCAAGTTCTGCTAGAATTCAACCCAATAAGGAGGGACCATGATGCATCTTCGAGTCCTGTTCTGCTTCTGCTTTGTTTTGTCCGCTGCCGCCGTGTTCAGTCAACAACCTTCGGCCGTCCCGGATGAGATCTTCTACAACGGAAAGGTCGTGACCGTGGATTCCTCCTTTGGGACTCATGAAGCGTTTGCGGTCCAGGGGGAGAAGTTCCTTGCTGTTGGCAGCAACGCCGATGTGCAGGCGCTGGCGGGTCCGGCGACGCGCCGCACCGATCTGCGCGGCCACACTGTGATTCCGGGTCTGATGGACAACCACAATCACCAGTATCACGCAACCATCGTGTTCATGCGCGGGGCGGATCTGCGCGGAGTCCCCTCGCTCGCTGAACTGCTGAACCGGATTCGGCAGGAAGCTTCCGGCACTCCGCCCGGAGAGGTGGTCTACGGTTCGATGGGATGGAACCCCAACGATTTCCCAGAACGCCGCCAACCCACGCGGCAGGACCTCGACGAAGCCGCTCCGAACCATCCGGTCGTGATCTACCAGGCGCGCGGCCTCGCGCGCCTGAACAGCGCGGCACTGCGACGGGTCGGCCTCACCCGCGATCGCAACGTCATTGGACGGGCCACGGCTTTGAAGGACGCTTCCGGCGAGCTGACTGGCGCCCTCAGCGGCTCCCCGTCCGCCGTCATGAACCCCACCGCCGACATTTCACCGCCGACCCTGGAAGAGACCAAGGAGGCCATCCTGGAGATTCAGCGGCGCCAGCACGCCGTCGGTCTGACCAGCATTCGCGACTTGCAGATCCGCCCCGCCGCCATGCGCGCCTACTTCGACTTGTGGCGTGAAGACCGGCTCACGGTGCGCGTCAGCATGGGTCTGGAACTCAACCCGGAGGAAGTGGACGAGTTGGAATCGCGGCTCCCCCAGTGGGGCGTAGGCACCGGATTCGGCGACCATTGGTTGCGCCTCGATGGCATCGCGGAGTTCAATCCCGGCAATGACAACTTCCGCGAGCCGCCCCTGACGCCCAGCGACGAAGACGGCAGGCAGTACCGCGTCCCCGCCGAAAAGTACCGACAAGCGATTCTATTGATGAACCGCCTGGGCTGGCGTCCTTCTCCGCACATCAACTCCGACGGAGGCCTCGACCAGGTGCTCGACGCTTATGAGGCCGCTGACCGCGAGCGGTCCATCCGCGATAGAAGATGGATCGTGGAGCATATTCCCCTGGTTCACCCGGACCAAATGGAACGAATGCAGCGGCTCGGGGTGATGGTCTCGGCGCAGATTCAACCCTACCGCGGCGCGGGAAACCTGGTGCGGCGCTTGGGAAGGGAAAGGGCTGAGCGCGCCGTCCCCATGCGCGAAATGCTTGACCACGGACTCATCGTCTCCACCGGCAGCGACTGGCCTAACACGCTTCACAATCCCTTCATCAACCTCTATTTCTACGTCACCCGCGACACGCTGCCGCTCGGACCCTTGGGCGTCGAGCAGAAGATCAGCCGCGCCGAGGCCCTTCGCGTCGCCACGCTCAACAATGCCTATTTGACGTTTGAAGAAGAAATCAAGGGTTCGATCGAGGCAGGGAAGCTGGCTGACTTTCTGATTCTTTCCGCCGACATCCTGACCGTCCCCGAGGACCAGATCCCCGCCATCCGGCCCCTGGCCACATACGTCGGCGGCCGTAAAGTATTCTCGCGCCAGGGCGGAGGATTTTAGAGTCCAAATGGTACGCCGTCCAAACCCTCGCTACGCCGGCGTGATCAGCCCAAACGGACCGCGCGGTATCTCGGGGGCGGCTTCCTCGGGTGAGTTTGGGTGCTCTTGCGGACCCGGTCTGGCACGGACCACAAGTCGGGCAAGAAAAGATACCACCTCGCGGCTTGCGGGCAGGAACCGCTACGGAAGCCTCTTTTCTTTGAAGAATTCTCGCACGTACGTCGCACACTGCTCTGCCAGGACACCCCGCTCGATCTCCATGCGGTGATTCAAGCGCAGGTCATCGGCTAACCGGTACAACGTTCGCACCGCTCCCGCCTTCGGGTCATCGCACCCGTAAACAAGACGGTCGAGCCGTGCCAGCACTGCGGCTCCCGCGCACATGGGACACGGCTCCATCGTCACGTAGAGCGTGCACTCCGTCAGCCGGTAATTGGCTAGCCGCCGCGAGGCGTCTCGCATCGCCACGACCTCGGCGTGTGCCGACGGATCGTGAGACCCGATCATGCAGTTTGCCCCGCGGCCTACGATCTCCTCGCCCCGAACGATGATGGCGCCGACGGGCACCTCCCCATTCGCTCTCGCTTGTTCAGCCTCGGCCAGCGCTTCGCGCATGAACTGAATGTCTCGCTCTTCCATTGCTGCTGGACTATATCACAGCAACCCTCTCTGCCAGTGTTCTCGATCGGAGGAGCAGGAGCCTCTGTTTTAGACCATTTTCAGCGTTGCTGTATAGCCCGCAGGTAGGGCAGGCATTCTTGCCTGCCACTTGAGAGCACAGACCAGGGAGCGATGGTTCTGAATCCGAGCCGTGCGAGTCAACAAGCGGTCCATCCGAGCCGCGACCGCAAGGGAGCGGTGGGTTTGAGCGAGTAACCACTAGCCGTTTTTTTCTGCCGTGGGCTGTTCTGTCGTGCGGAAGGGCACGGTTTCAACCGTGCCAAAACGCGGTTGTAAGAATCCTCTTCCGCTCTGCCGAAGGCTGTCGCGGAGCCTCGGCGCAGCGACAAGGTAGGGCAGGCATTCCTGCCTGCCCCCATAGAACACAGGCCCGTCCCTACTTTGTGGCTGCGCTACACCAACCCTAAAAATGGTGTAGAAAGCTGTCCCTACATGCTCAACCCGGTCATCCCCGCAAACGGATTTGCCTTTTGCGCCCCGCTTTGCTAATCTGCGGTGGAAGGCGATTCTTTCCTAAAGGCAGCCAGATGAGCGGCAACGGCAAACCGAACGCCCCGGGAGGCATGAAAAAGTTCCTGAAGAGAATTTTCCTGTGGGATCTGATTGTCGGCCTGCGTCTTACGCTACGATACAATCTTTCGATGCTGGGCGCGCGCCAGGGACAGGTCAGCCGAGAGCGCCTTTACACCGAGCAATACCCCAAGGAGTGCCCGCCGGTGGCGGAGCGCTATCGGGGCGCCCCGAGGCTTAACATCAATCCCGAGAGTGGCGACACCCTTTGCATTTCCTGCGACCTCTGCGCGATCGCCTGCCCTGAAAATCTGATCGTCGTCACCAGCCAGCGCGATGTGAAGACCCGGCGCAAGGTTCTCACCACTTTCATCTACGATACTTCGCGCTGCATGTTCTGCGGCCTTTGCGAGGACGCCTGCCCGGTCGATGCGCTCGAGTTGACGCAGGACTTCGAGTTGGCGAACTATACGCGCGAAGGTGCGATCTGGGACCGCCAGATGCTCGAGGAAGGTCCCCGTCCCAGGGTGTCCCAGACCGTCCAGACCTAGCAGGGCCGGGAGGGCTCTCGAAACGGAACGGTCATGTTCCCCGACTACTATTCCATCCTGGCTATTCGCTCGGATGCTTCTCCCGGGGAAATTCGAGCCGCCTATCGCTGTCTGGCCAAGCTCCATCATCCCGATGTCGGCGGGTCGCCCACCAACTTTCACGCCGTTCAGGAAGCCTACGATGCGCTCAGCGATCCGGCCAGCCGGCGCGCCTACGACGCCCGGCGAGGGAAACCCCGTGGTGCTCGCTCCATCCACGTAGTGCCGACGCCCGCGCGCTCTGCTGAAAGCCCGGAACCGCTCATCCCGTCACAGACTCTGCGCGCCCCACGATCCACGGTTCCCGGGCCCGTCAGTCCTCTCATCGACTTTGAACGCCTGTTTCAGGAGTTCGACGAGTTCTTCGACAGGCTGGAACGGCAATTTCTGCGCCCTTCCTGGGGTCGCAACGAGTAATAGGCCTCCCGAGAGGGGCGATAGAACCTGGCTCGCGGCATATGCCGTGAGCCCCAGCGGAGCCAAGGAGGCTTCTCCATGCAAGTTGACATCGTTGACCTGAGCCAGGTTTCGGGCACCAAGAATCATCTCTGCTATGGCATCGCCCGCACCTTCGAGCTGGCCGAAAAGAAGGCCCAAACCTACCGCACCGAGAAGCCCATGTACGTCTACTTTCACCTTCCGGCGGGGGCTACCCAACAGCAGCGGGAGCAGACACAGGCGACCCTCCAGCGCCGCTTCGGTACAATGGCCAAAGAAGTGATCCTGGTGGACAAGGTCGAAGATGTTCCTGACGGCTCCCCATTTCTGATTGGCACGCGCGGCGCTTCACCCCAGGTCCGTGAGGAAGTGCGCAAACGCCTCGAGAGCGTGCTCGACACCACCTGCCCCTACGTAACCAGCCAGGAGGCTGCCGCACGCAAGTTGTTGCAAGAAGGCTACCAACTTGTCTTCTGCGGCCTCCGCGAATACCACGGCATGCCCCGCCTGCAGGGGCTCGTCCGGCAATACGGGAAGGAGTTGTACGTCGCGCACCGCCCGGAGGATATCAATGCCTTTCCGTTCAAGCGGAGCACCCGGATCGGCGTCATTTTGCAGACCACCTGGCACATGAGTCTCTCAAAGGATGTGATCGCGCAGCTTGTCAGCGAATTCCGCGAGGTCAAAGTGATTGACACCGCATGCATCGACTCTCTCGGCCGGGTTCCCGCCGCCCGCAAGCTGGCCACCGAGAGCAACGTGGTGGTGATTGTAGATATTGGTAAGGTGGCGCGCTACCTGGAAGAGGAAATCGAGGAAGTCGCTCGCCGCTCAACCCAAGGCTCGGATGGCTCGCTTCCCTCAGGTTCCCCCACCTGTCGTGTCTACCGCACCGAGGGAAAACGGGAGTTGAACCCCGAATGGTTCGCTGGCGCCGCGAAAGTCAGCGTCATCGGCGGAGTCAACGTCCATACGCAGGTCCTCGAAGAGGTAGCAGGCCGCATTCGCGAACTGGCAACAGCCTAGCTGCAGATGTAGGCTTCGTGGTTCCTGAACCGTCTGCCGAACCATGTGAAGCGCGACCTCTTCGAGAATAGCCGAGACCTGCCCCGGTTGGCACTGCCGCTCGTGCGCAGCATCACGGCTGATCAGGCTGTTGCCGTATAAATGGAGATTTCGAGTCCTTTCTCTCCCTCCCGGAGCAGAACAGACGGGATGTCTTCGAGGCAACAGCAAGCCGCCTCGACACGCTACCCGGCTATGTGGAGAAGGATTTTTGGGTCTGTCTTGTCCTCGGCGTAGTCTTCAACCGGCTACCCAAAAGGCATCCAAGACTGCTCTTCAGGGTGGGACGTCGCTGTCCAGGGCCTTTGGAATACGAACCAGCTCAGCGCCAACTCGCGCACCGGCTGATCGGCTGGGAGCGCGTTACGTCTCGCCGTAAGCGCTACCCGGCGATCGGGTGGGCATCTCCGCTGGGAAAAGCTTGAAGTAGCAATAGGCGGCAGGTCTCTTCATGTGAACCACAAGAACTTGGACCAAATCGCAAGGGTCAACAATTCACTGCATCGGTTAGCGCGGGGAGATTGACTTGGCCGGAGTATGGCCATACACTGATTCACATGGCCGCAACGACCATCAAATCGACGTATTCGCTGGATGTCGAATCCGTGCGCGCGCTGGAGGCGTTGTCGCAACGCTGGAACGTGTCGAAGTCCGAAGTATTGCGACGAGCCATTCAGCTTGCGGTCAGGGAAGAGTCGCCGGGCAAGGGTGCGGCGCTCGGCGCTCTCGACCGATTGCAGGCTTCCCTGCGCGAGCGCAAGGTCGATGTTTCACGGTGGGCGCGTGAGTTGCAGGACGAACGCCGCTCGGTGGCTCGGCGGCTGCCTTCCAAGCCCCAATGATCCATTTGGACACGAGCTTTCTGATCCGGTCTCTGGACCCGGGGTCACCGGAAGACCGCAGACTGCGGGGCTGGATCGGGGAGGGCGAAACACTGGGAATGAGCACGGTCGCCTGGGCAGAGTTGCTGTGCGGCCCGCTCGCCCCATCCGAGATGGAATGGGTTGCCGAGATCGTTGGACAGCGCCATGACTTCACATCCGAACACGCCGTGATTGCCGCCCGTTTGTTCAATGAGTCGGGAAGGCGACGTGGATCGTTGATCGACTGTATGATTGCGGCGGCAGCGCTCGCCGATGGCGCGTCCTTAGCGACCGCGAACGCGGCGGATTTTCGCCGGTTCGCAACCACCGGCCTGGAGTTGGCGTAAGGCTTACCCGTACGCGCGCTATGAAGCTTCACTTCGAACCCAACCTCTATTTCCAAACTGCAAGCGATTGAAGCCGTCTGCGACCTTTTTCGCGAAAATGCACCCGGGCGGTTTTCGCTCTTCATCGCCCAAGTCGCCCGCTACGCTGGTGTCTTGATGGACGAGACCTGTCCCGATCTCTATCGGCGGTATCGAGAGCACCTCCGTCACCCTTCCGTTCCGCCGATCGAGTGCGTCCCGTAGAGCGCGGACCCCGCTCCCCGCAGCACTTCAATCCGTTCCGCTTCGGTGATAAGAAGGTCGGACAGCAGCGGCCGGGCCGAATCCTGAATGTCGGTGGGATCGCACAACCGGAAGCCGTGGCTTGCTGCGGGCGTTCAACCTCCGCTTACAGTTGCGGGGCAGTGGCGGACTTGCACCGCCTTCCCGTACATTCAGCAGCTTTGGCTCAATTGTGCATCGCAGATCGGACTACTATACCGCGCTCCGGCTGCCGGGCCACTTGGCTTGTCTTGGAATTTGTCGGAAAAGGCAAGCGAAACTTGGGGTCACGCGGACCTTCCTCACCGAACAACACCAGGAACGCCCTCCATCATCGTCGAGCTTCCTCTGGCCGTCGAGATGCTCATGCAGATTCTGTGGAAATTCTCGTTTGCGGCTCACCGCACATCAGAGCATGATAGAGAACAGCCGCGAGGCGTTTTGCAGGAAAGCGAAGCATCACAGAGATCCAGCCTCCGGCACATCAGGAAGCAGCATGAAGCAACCCCGCATTCTATCTGTCGCAACCGCCTGCCCTTCGCGGCGTTATTCCCAGGAAGAGGCCCTGCAATTGGCCGGTTACACCCAGCCCGCCGCGCGAAGGATTTTCCTGAACAGTGACATTGAGTTCCGCCATCTGTGTCTTGCGCCGTCGGACAATCCAGGCTCCGAATCGCTCGACGACTTGCATCGCCGCTACCAAAAGGGGGCCGTTTCGCTCGCCCGCCAGGCCGCCGAGCGCTGTCTCGCGCAAGCAGGCCTTACTGCGAGTGCCGTGGATTGCATTCTGGTCTGCTCCTGCACCGGGTATCTCTGTCCGGACCTCTCGACGATTCTGGTCAAAGAAATGGGTCTGCGACCATGTGTACAGCGCGGTTCACTCCTCGGTCTTGGCTGTGCCGGTGCGCTACCGGGCCTGCAGCGCGCCTACGATCATGCTCTCGCTTACCCCAACCACCGCGTCCTGCTGATCGCCGTAGAGATCTGCACCGCGGCGTATTACAAAGACGACACCATGGAAACCCTGGTGGCGAACGCAATTTGCGCCGACGGGGCTGCTGCTTGCCTCGTGGGCTGCCGCGGTTCGCACGGCCCAGTCATCGAGGGTTTTGCTTCGGTGCTCGATCCGGACCTGCAGGACTTGGTTGGTTTCGAGCACTGCCAGGGGAGGCTGCGAATTATTCTAGCGGCGGAGATTCGCAACGTCGCTCCCGTGCTTGCGCATCATGCGCTGGTTGAGCTGCTGGCGGGGCGGGGAATCGAGCGCGAGGACATTGCCCTTTGGCTGCTGCATCCGGGCGGACGTAAAGTGATCGATCGCGTGCAGGAATCGCTCGGCCTGAGCGATGCGGACGTCGCCGTCTCCCGCCACGTTTTGCGGAACTACGGCAACATGTCTTCGCCCACAGTCCTGTTTGTGCTCCACGAGGCTTGGCGGCGCAACGCAGCCCAGCCGGGAGACCGAGGCGTGCTGTTGGCCCTGGGGCCGGGTCTAGCAGCCGAAGCGGCGTTGCTGGCCTGGTGATTCCGGGAAGCACCCGAGGGTCATCCAGACGAGATTCCGAGGCTAGGCGTCCGACAGATCCTCTTTGATATTCTCTTTCGGGTCGGAATCCTCAAGCTCGCTGGATTCGAAAATCTCTTTGCACTCCAGACACTCCACGAACTGGCCGTTCTCGTCCTTGGCAATGATCTGGGTGCGGGAGTGAGAGCATGGTTCCGTCATGTGCTTCTGTTCTCCCGGAGATTCCACTCTGCGCGTGGCCGCAAACTTCCGCCGAGCTGGAGCCCCCGGAGCAATCCGTCCGGTAGCCGGCCACTAGGATGGGTTCTTCGAGCCTTCGTCACAGCAGTTCTTGAAACGTTCTGTATTCGGTTGTTGAGATCATTTTTGAGATTCCGATGCAGTTTGTCAAGACAATCAGGCACGAAAGTGACTTCCGAGAGAACCGAGAGAACCGAGAGAACCGCGAGCGCGCCGGTGCGCCCGGACTTTAGGTAGCGGTACTAGGCCATTGTCTTGGAGAATAACCATGTAGATATTGGAACTATTGTATTGATTAAGGTTAGGGCAATGTGTCAATGAATGCACATTTCAAATCCGATTGTGCCATCGGGGTAGTCCAAGATAATCAACATCTGGTATCTGCGGTCTCCCGAAGTGCCAAGCCCGCCACCTGTCCCCGACAGGAAAAGTTGCGGTCAGCCGTTGGTGGAAGACAGCGATTCCGGCGATAATCGCCGGGGGAGTGAATTCGATGCATGTGACTGTTGAAGCCTACAGCGGATACAAAGCGAACGAACGGCCGCAGCGATTTCAGCTCGCAGGCCGGAGGTACGATGTGGTCCAAATCCTCGACCGATGGTATGGGCCGGATTCCCTGTATTTCAAGGTGAGAGCGGAAGACAGAAACTATTATATTCTACGCTACGACTCTGACCGGGACGAATGGAGCCTGGAGGCGTTTCACCAGGCAGATAGCGGGGAGAGTCCTGGCAGAGTCGCGGCAGACAGCTTGCGGGGAAATCAATAGGGCATGAAGAACATTATTGTCGGGACGGCGGGGCATATTGACCACGGCAAAAGCGCCCTGGTGCGTGCGCTGACCGGGACGGACCCGGATCGGCTCGAAGAGGAAAAGCGCCGCGGCATTACGATTGACATCGGGTTTGCGACGCTTGTCTTGGATGAGAAGTGCCGGCTGGGGTTTGTGGACGTGCCGGGCCACGAGCGGTTTGTGAAGAACATGCTGGCGGGCGTGGGCGGGATCGATCTGCTGCTGTTTGTGGTGGCGGCGGACGAATCGGTGCAGCCGCAGACGCGCGAGCATTTCGACATTTGCCGGTTGCTGGAAGTGCAGCAAGGGATCGTCGTGATCACCAAGGCGGATCTCGTCAGCCCGGAAATTCTGGAGCTGGTACGCCTGGAACTGGAAGAATTTGTGGCGGGTTCGTTTCTGATGGGAGCACCGATCATCTCGGTCAGCTCGCGGACGGGCCAGGGACTCGAGCAGCTTCGCGGCGAGCTGCTGCGCCTAGCGGAGGCCGTTCCGGCGAAAGACGCGTCGAGGCACTTTCGCCTTCCGATCGACCGGGTGTTTGTGATGAAAGGATTCGGGGCGGTTGTCACGGGGACACTGGTTGCGGGAGCAGTCCGGAAGGACTCGGTGGTGGAGGTCCATCCGATCCAGAGGCGCGTGCGCGTTCGGGGAATGCAGGTCCATGGCAAGGCGGCGGGAACGGCGCTGGCGGGGCAGCGCACGGCATTGAACCTGGCCGGGATCGAAGCAGGCAACCTGGCCCGGGGAATGATTCTGACCGATCCGGGCCGGTTCGAAGTGACCCAGCGGGTGCACACGCTGTTTTCGCTGTTGCCGTCGGCGCCTCCGCTCAAGAACGGCGCACGGGTGCACTTCCATTCCGGGACGGCGGAACTGATCGGCAAGGTCCTGCTGCTTGACGAAACAACAGGAAAGGAAACAGAACGAAAGCTTGCGCCGGGCGAGAGCGGGTACGTGGAGTTCCGCCTCAGCGAACCAACGCTGCTGCTTCCCGGGGACCGGTTCATCGTCCGCCGGTTTTCGCCTGTCATCACGATCGGCGGTGGCCAGGTGCTTGACAACTGGGTGCCGCGACAGGCGATGCCTATGCGCTCTCCCCGGCGTACCGAGACGCGGAAGTTCTTGAAGATTCTGGAGGATGGAAACCGCGAGTCCATCGTACTGACCGTTCTCGGGCGTACACCCGGGGGGTTCTTACGGGTAGAAGACTTGGTCGTGCGAACCGGATGGCTGCCAGAGGAATGTCGCGAGATCGCCGGGTCACTCCGCAAGGCAGGCCGTGTGAGGTTCCTGCAGGAGCACCCTTTGTGGATTGCCGACTCGAGTCGCCTGGAGCGCCTGCGCGGGGAAGCCATCAATCTTCTGGAGCGGTTCCATAAAGAGAACCCATTGCTGCCCGGGATATCGAAGGAAGCCTTGCGGTCGCGGGTCCTGTCTACTCATCCGCAGATCGGGGAGGCTGTATTGCGCCAGCTCGTCGAACAGAAACAGGTTGTTATCTCCGGGGAAACCGTCCGTTTAGGGACGCACAAGATTGTTCTGAAGGATGAGGAGGAGCAGTCCAAGCGGCAGATTGCACGGGCGTTCGAGCAAGCGGGTTTGACGACTCCGTCAGTCAAACAAGTGCTGGGCAAGCTCCCGATCGAACGCAAGCGAGCGGAGAAGATTCTCCAGATGTTGTTGCAAGAAGGAGCGTTAGTGCGAGTATCGGAGGATCTGGTATTCCATGCTGAGGCCATACGAAAGCTACTGCGGCTGCTGGCCGGGCACAAATCCAAGAGCAACCGCATTACGGTGGGCGCGTTCAAAGACCTGGCGCAGGTGAGCCGGAAGTATGCTATCCCGCTTCTCGAATACCTGGACCGGGAGCGTGTCACGCGGCGGGCCGGGGATGAGAGGATATTGCTGTAGGACAAGTGGTATCCTGTTGAGTAGGGCATTGCTTCGGCAATAACTAGTTGTATTTGATCATCCGGCAGTCATACAATAGTGGGAAGGAGGGATTATGCAGGAACTAATCTTCAGCTTTGTTCTGCCGAATCTGGGCTTGCCGGAGATGGTGATTATCGGCTTGGTAGCCCTGCTGGTCTTTGGAGGCCGGAGACTCGGCGACATCGGTCGCGGGCTCGGCGAAGGAATTCGGAACTTCAAGGGCGCGATCAAGGAAGATAAGCCGGCGGAAGAAGAGCATCCCAAGCCCACGGCATGAGAAACCCAAGCGGGTTTCCTCTTGCCTTCACATCGACACCGATCCCGGTCTCGGCACGGGCTCGCTCGGCGTTGCCGAACGGAAGCGGTTCAGCATCTCATAGAGCAACGAAACTGGCAGTCCCACCACGTTGAAGTAGCACCCCTGAATCGTTTGGATGAACTTGGACGCCAGCCCTTGAATGGCGTATGCGCCTGCCTTGCCAAAGGGTTCCCCGGAAGCCACATAGTTCTCGACTTCTTCTTCGGTAAGTTCCAGGAAACGGACGGATGTGGAAGCGACCCGGATGTCGCTTTGCAGATGCGACCGGGTGCAGGGCCATTTGGCCGGAGGTGACAGTAGGCACAGCCCCGTCAGGACGTGATGTTCCTTTCCGGAAAGAAGGCGGAGCATTGCGCGTGCCTCCTCGGCGGAGCTAGGCTTGCCTAAGGTGTGGCTTTCGATGACGACCGCGGTGTCCGCACCCAGGATCGGAGCGTCGGTGGGGTGGGTGATGCGATCCAACACCGCTTTCGCTTTCTCTGCTGCCACGCGGGTGACAAACTGTTCCGGTGATTCTCCGGTTCGCAGGACTTCGGGCACTGACGGCGCTACCACCTCGAAGGCAATCCCAGCAGCCTGCAGGATTTCGCGGCGGCGCGGGGAGGAAGAAGCCAGGATGAGTTTGTGGTCCGCCTGTGTCATCGCGCACCAGTTTACATCCCCGGGGAACAGGTCTAGAATGACTCTTTTCGAGCAGACCGTCAATCCAGGCCCATGCAGTCAATACGCGATGCTTTGCCAGGTGGTTTACTGGTCCAAATGCAACAGAAACTGGGGCAGGAGGAAACATTGCGCCTGCTGTGGCCGATGGTTGTGGGACCAGAATTGGGGGGGAATACCCGACTGTTGAACGTCCGGCAGAATCGGCTGCGAATTGGAGTTCCCGACCCGACGTGGAAAAGAGAGTTGCGATCACTGGAACAGGCGGTTTTGGAGGCGGTCCACCGGGTTTGCGGGGATGAGTTCGGGAGTAGCATCGAGTTGGTGGAAGACCTGTCTTTGGCCAGCCCCCGACCACAAAAAAAAGAATCCGACGCACCGCCCGCTCGGGCGGAATCGGTGAATCTCCCGCTGGAGGGAATCAGGGACACCGATCTCCAGCGGATGTTTCGCCAGTCGGCGAGGAAGTATTTCGCACGCAGCAAAGAGGCTGGCCAGTGAGAATCACAGAAAGAGACGCACTTTATGTGGCGGGTCTTGCCAATCTGGAACTCCAGCCAAGCGAGACGGCCCAGCTTACTGCCGATCTCGATTCGATTCTGTGCTACGTCGAAAAGCTCAATGAACTCGACACCGACGCAGTTGAGCCGATGACACAAGTTCTGTACGACGCTCCGGAAAGCCTCGCTTGGCGCGAGGACGGCGAGTGCGCAAGCTTCTCCCAGGAAAAGTCTCTAGGGAACGCGCCGGAGCGGGGAGCAGGACACTTCAAAGTCGCCAAGGTGATCGAGCGATGACATTGGACGTCAGCCGCTGGACGATCGCCGACGTTCAGGAAGCTCTTGCGTCACGCCGGACAACGGCAAGCGAGATTTGCGAATCGACACTCTCCCGCATCGCAGAAGAAAACTCAAGGAATAATGCCTTTGTGACGCTCACGGAGGAGCGTGCGCTGGCTCAGGCTGCGGCGATTGACCGGCAGGCGGAAGAGAGGAAGCCGCTACCCACACTGGCTGGAGTCCCGGTTGCCGTCAAGGATGTGATTCACGCGAAGGGGGTCCGCACGACGTGCGCGTCGAAGATTTTTGGCAACTTCATCGCCCCGTATTCCGCCACGGCGGTGGAGCGCATCGAGGCGAGTGGGGCGGTTGTGGTCGGCAAGACAGGCTGCGATGAGTTCGCCATGGGTTCGTCGAACGAGAACTCGGCGTTTGGGCCGGTGCGCAACCCGCATGATCCGGAGCGAGTACCGGGAGGATCGAGCGGTGGCTCGGCGGCGGTGGTTGCGGCGGGCATGTGCGTGGCAGCACTCGGGAGCGACACGGGCGGCTCCATACGGCAGCCGGCGTCATTTTGCGGGGTTGTCGGAGTACTGCCCACTTACGGGCGCGTCTCGCGATACGGGCTGGTGGCATATGCTTCCTCGCTTGATCATATCGGGCCGCTCGGGCGCACCGTAAAGGATACGGCGACGCTCCTCTCCGTAATGGCGGGACGTGATCCGCTCGATTCCACCTCGGCAGCAGTCCCCGTTCCGAATTATCTGGCCGAGCTCAACCAGCCGGTAAAAGGGTTCAAGATCGGAGTGCCTCGCGAGTACTTCTCCGAGGGGCTTGCCTCGGATGTGCGCGGACAAGTGGAGTCCGGACTCGCCACGCTGCAGGAGATGGGCTGCGAACTGGTGGACATCAAGCTGCCGCACACCGAGTACGCGATCGCCTGCTACTACATTATCGCCACTGCGGAAGCCAGCTCGAATCTGGCCCGCTATGACGGTGTGCGATACGGCCGACGGGCGCCGGAAGCCGCATCGCTCTCGGAGATGTACCGCAAGACCCGGGATTTGGGATTCGGGACCGAAGTCAAGCGGCGTATCTTGCTGGGGACGTATGTTTTAAGCGCAGGATACTATGACGCCTACTACCGGAAGGCACAGAAAGTGCGTGCGCTGGTGGCGCAGGACTTTGCCCGCGCGTTCGAGACGGTTGACGCCATCGCGACGCCGACCGCTCCGACGCCTGCGTTTCGACTGGGAGAGAAAACCGCCGATCCGATCGCAATGTACTTGTCCGACATTTACACCATTACGGGGAATCTCGCAGGAATCCCGGGCATCTCCGTTCCCTGCGGAACGGTGTCGGCACAGTCCGGCTCGCCGGAAGTGCAACAGCTTCCCGTGGGACTCCAATTGCTGACTCGTCATTTCGATGAGGCTCGCCTGTTTCGGCTAGCGCATCAATTCGAGCGGGCACACCGAAAGGAATAACCAACTAGCGATGTGGAACGTGACTCCAACCGTCCTCATGATGCTCTTCCTTGTACTTTGCGGGACGACCATCGCGGCCCGTGCGCAAGAACCCGGAGGAAGCCTTCGGGGGTCGGTACGAACGCAGAACGGCGAAGCCGTCGTGGAGGCGTTGGTCGTCGTGAGGAACGTCGGAACCGGGGAGGGGCACAGCGGGCGCACGGATGCTGCCGGGCGGTTTCGGATTGACGGCCTCCAGGCGGGGACGTATGAGGTGGAAGTTTCCGGTGAGGGATTTGCGAACCAGAGACGGCAAGGGATCGAGGTGAGCGAGACCGGAACGGCGAACTTGGATTTCGAGCTGTCCGCCGTGCTGGGATCCGGGAATGCGTCGGCAAACCGGATCAGCGAAGCGCAACTGGTCGGACTGCCGTTGAACGGGCGCAGTTACAGCCAACTGGCGACGCTGCAGGCGGGTGTGGCGGATACGGCGGGCGAGCAATCCTCGCGAGGAGTCGGCGGGGGAAACCTCACGGTAGCGGGGGGGAGGCCGACGTCGAACAACTTCCTGCTCGATGGGACCAACATCATGGACACGGGCAACGGGGCCCCGCGCAGTGCCGCCGGGGCGCTGTTGGGTGCGGACTCGGTCTTGCAAGTGCAAGTCTTTAGCTCCGCCTACGGAGCCGAGTTCGGGCGCGGTTCAGGAGGGACAGTCAATTCCATTACGCTCTCGGGGGGGAACGAATTCCACGGCACCTTGTTCGAGTATTTTCGTAATAGCAAGATGGACGCGCGGAATTTTTTTGATGGCTCCGACCCCCCGCCCTTCAAGCGCAATCAGTTCGGATTCACGTTGACGGGTCCGGTACGTCGCGAACGGACATTCTTCATGGGAAGCTTCGAAGCCATGCGAGACCGCCTGACGGAGACGGAGGTGGCGTTTCTGCCGGATGCCGCGGCACGGCAGGGGTTGATTACCGATGGTTCAGGGAATACGATTCGGATCGTCCCGGTCGCTCCATCGGTTCAGCCCTACCTGGCTCTTTATCCGTTACCGAATCTCGGCTCCATCGGTGGAGGGATTGGACGGAACGCGGCTCCGGTCTTTCTGCCCTCGAACGAGTTTTTCTTTGTGGTCCGCGTGGATCACGCGGTTTCCGAACGGGACAGCCTGTTCGCGCGCTACACGTTCGACGATGCTTCGAGCACTCGGCGGCAGTCGCTCTTTCTGTTCCGGACGCTGACGGGGAGCCGGCAGCAGTACGTTACGCTGGCAGAGACGCACATCTTCGATTTGGGAACGCTCAACACACTGCGCCTCGGTTACACCAGGCCGACCAACGTGATTGACACGCTGTCAGCGATCCAGATTCCACTCTCGCTCTACTTCTTACCCGGAGCACCCGTGTTCGGGCAGATCGACATACCCGGGCTGGCGCAGTTCGGGCCACTGTCGATTCCCCCGGAAGCGAACACGATGAACTCGTTCCAGGTCGCTGACGGCGTGGTGGCGCAGCGAGGCCCGCACACGCTGAAGTTCGGAGCCGAGGTGCACCGCTACCGTTGGGATGTTTTCAACAGCTTCCAGAAAGGAGGGGTGTGGGGGTTCAACAGCCTGGAGGATTTTCTTCAAGCTGGCCCCCAGGGGACGGCTCTCGACGTCACGCTGCCTGGCTCGGACAACAGCAAGGGGTTCCGGCAGACGCTGGCGGGATTCTACCTGCAGGATGACGTCCAGGTCGGGCCCAGGCTCCAGGTTAGCTTGGGATTGCGGTATGAGTTCGCCACGATCATCAAAGAAAAGGACAACCGGCTGGCGTTTCTGCCAGATCCGGTGCACGACACAGAAGTCCAGATCGGAGCGATGCTTCCGGAGAATCCGTCGCTGAAGAACTTATCGCCGCGGGTGGGACTCAGTTGGTCGCCGGGCGACAGTGGTAGCACGGTGCTGCGCGGGGGATTCGGGATCTATTACGATCCGCTACTCGAATACGTGATCGACCTGCAGAAGAACAGCGCTCCCTTTTACAAGCGGGCGATCAACCCCAATTTCAACTCGTCGGGAGTTTTTCCCGACGCGCTGGCTGGAGCTGCGCTGATTCCGTTTGGGACCCCGTTTAACGTGGACGTGCTCGACTACCATCACATAAACTTGCCGACCCTGCTGCGCTATAACTTTTCTGTGCAACAGTCCCTGCCCGGAGGGTGGAACGCGCAAGCTACCTATGTGGGAGCGCGCGGCAATCACCTGTTCCGGGGCTACGAAGCGAATCTGTATCCGCAGCCCGAGGTTCGGGAAGATGGCAAGTTGTTCTTTCCACCAAATTCGGGCCCCATCAATCCTGCGTTTGGGCCCATCGCAGTCACCAGCAGCGACGCGCAGTCGTTTTACAATGCCTTACAGGTGTCTGTCGGCCAGACGGCAGGCCGCAACATTTCGCTGCAAGGAAGCTACAGCTACAGCAAGTCCGTAGATGACGCCTCCTCCTCTCTCACAGGATTCGTCGCCACAACGGCGCGCCAGTATCCGCACCGGCGCACGCTGGAACGTGGGCTTTCGGATTTCGATCTGCGGCACCGACTGACGATGAATTATTTCTACGCTTTGCCCCTGGGGCCAGGACAACGCTGGTTGCGCTCGGGCCTTTTGTCGAAGGTCCTGGGGGGATGGCGGGTGGGAGGCATTATTTCGTTTCGAAGCGGGACGCCCTTCCATCCGCTGGTCACAGCGCGCACGCCGGGCTTTCTGTTTTTCCCCAACCGCCCGGATTTGCTTCCGGGGCAGAGCAACAATCCAGTGAGCGGCGTCAGTTTTGGTTGCTCTGACGTCTTGGCCGGCCAGCAACTCGGTGGGCCGGAGCGATATTTCGATCCCTGTTCCTTCGGTGTTCCCGAGCCGGGAACGCTGGGAACATCTGGAAGGAATACGATTCTCGGACCAAGCGTGTTTAGTATGGACTTCTCGATCCAAAAGGAGTTCGTTCTGGGGGGTGAGCGACAACTGCAGTTCCGGGCGGAATTCTTCAATTTGCCGAATCATGCCAATTTCGCGTCGCCGCCGACCGGTTCACGCATTCTGGGCCCCGCGGCAGGGCGGCTGCTGCCGCCGACCATCACTACGGCGCGGCAGATTCAGTTAGCTCTGCGGCTTTCCTTCTAAGATCAGTGGGCCCCACCGTCTTAAAGGAAGGTTGCGCCCCCGGAGAGAAACGTTTTCCGGTAGGCGAATTCGGACCCGACCCCACCTTGTGCGCGAGGTTTTCTTGTGGCATAATTCGCGCACTTTTCTTTCCCGCTGCCAGGCGGGAGTGGAATACGCCCTGAATTGCAGGGACCCAATGGGGGAGAGCCATGCACACTTTCCGTTTGGGAGACGTTTTGGATGATTACTGCACGCGATGCCGCCTACTGACCAATCATTCCGTGGTGGCGATCGTGGACGATGCAGTGAAGAAGGTAAGATGCCGGACGTGCAACCATGAACACGACTACCGGCAGGGCCAGGGAGGCCAGAAGAAAAAGGAAAAGCAGTCCGCATATGAGCAAGTGCTGGCGTCGGTGCTGGCAGGAAAGGCGATGGGGGCTCCGGTTCCGGAAGCACCGGTTCGCCGGCGGACTCGTTCTGCGATGATTCCCAGGCGGCCGATCCGCCCTCGCTGACTGATCAGTGTGTGCTCTCGGAAGAAATCCGTACGGCGGATTCGGCCCGATGCGCCATTTCCAATGTCTGCTGCGAAGACAACGTAAGCAGCGGCATATCCACCCATTCTCCGCGTTCCAATAATCGTTTCAGGGAATGCCCGGCGATCCGCACAGCGTCCTGGTCCGTTAGCTGGCGACCAGTCTCTTGCTGGTACTTGGCAAAGGCTGCATGGGGCAGCGCGAGCACAACCGGTGTGCCGTCGACCAGAAACTCGACGTCCACTGTATCGGTACCCCGCGGGGAGATGCCGGTAGCAAGCGTGTGAAACCGGCAGCGGTAGACTTTTCCGTCGAAAGGCGACGGCACTGCAAAGTCGTTCCATGAAATCGTCTCATTCATGGGGGTCGCTCTATCGACTCCATCTCCCCGTAAACGAAAACCGGGGCAGCCAGCCGCATGCCAGCAAACCCCCGGCTCACAGTCTTGGGTGATTGGGGCGAACTTACTTGGGCTGTGCCACGATCCGAAGATACGGGCGCGGGGCTTTCCATCCGTCCGGATACTTCAGCTTCGCTTCGTCGTTGGACACCGCTGGCAGGATAATGACATCATCACCCTGCTTCCAATTGACCGGCGTGGCGACCTTGTGCTTTGCCGTAAGCTGCATCGAATCCAGAACGCGGAGAACTTCGTCGAAGTTGCGGCCGGTGCTCATCGGGTAGACGAGGATCAGTTTAATTTTTTTGTCGGGTCCGATTACAAACACGTTGCGCACGGTAGCGTTGTCCGCCGCGGTGCGGCCCTCGCAGGAGTCTCCGGCTTCTCCTGGCAGCATGTCATAGAGTTTGGCGACCGTTAGTTCCGGATCCCCAATCATCGGAAAGCCAACTCTGTGGCCCTGCGTTTCTTCAATGTCTTTCGACCACTTGCCGTGACTGTCAACCGGGTCGACGCTCAGCCCGATAATCTTGCAATTGCGCTTCTCAAATTCCGATTCCAGTCCCGCCATGTAGCCCAGTTCCGTGGTACAAACCGGCGTGAAATCTTTGGGATGCGAAAACAGGATGGCCCACCCGTCACCAATCCATTCGTGAAGATTGATCTTGCCTTGGGTGGTTTCGGCGGTGAAATCGGGCGCTGTATCATTGATGCGTATCGGCATAAGTCTCCTCCGAGGAATACTTTCTTCTTATCGTCTACCGGCGTCCAGTTTGTACGTCATCGGCTCCCATTGTCAAGTCAGCCGTGTTGCGGCGCGGGTGTTGCCAGACCGGAGGTAACTCACCCTGAAGGCGCAGGCAACCGGCCTCGAGCTGGTGCACCGTTGGCAAATCTCTGCTATGGGTTAGTAGACGAGCACCAGATTCAAAAGTTGCGAGAAAAGCTCTTCCGACATTGAGGGCTGGTCTAACGATGCGACCGGAGCTTCAGGAGAATCGGTGTGCCCTTGAATCCAAACTGCTTGCGCAATTGATTTACCAGGAACCGCTCGTAGGAAAAGTGCAAGCGGCGGACCTTGTCCGTAAATAGTACGAAGCTGGGCGGCGAGGCCGAGGCTTGGGTGATGTAGTAGATCTTGGGCTTGCGGTGCGCCGGGCTGGTCCCACCCTTCAAATCAAGCGTTTGCAGGAACCGGTTGAGCTCGGCCGTACTAACACGCGCGCGCCGGGCGGCCATCAATTCCCGTACTTCCGGAAAGACCCAGGCAACTCCCCAGCCCGTCTTCGCGGAAAGAAACAGCCTCGGAGCGTACTCGAGATACTTGAGCTTTCTTGCGGCGTCATCCATCAAGGCCTTCTTGGCCGCACGCCGGCTGTCGCCCTTGTGCGCCTGATCCCACTTGTTGAACGCCACAATCACGGATTTGGCGCTTTGATGGGCATAGCCGCCGATGGTGGCGTCGAGAGCCGTCACTCCTTCTAGAGCATCGAGTAGAAGAATCGCCACATCGCAAAGGCGGATGTGGCGTCGAGACATGACAACACTCAGCTTCTCCGCAATCAGCTGTGTCTTTGCCTTGCGGCGAATCCCCGCCGTGTCCACCAGGCGGTAGCGGATTCCATTCTGCTCTACTAAAGTATCGACGGCATCCCGGGTGGTCCCGGGAACTTCGGAAACTATGGCGCGCTCAGCCTGCGCCAGCCGGTTCAGGAGGGTCGATTTGCCGACGTTGGGTCGGCCAATGATGGCCACGTTGATTTCGTCGCTCGCCGCGGCGTCTTCTGCATCAGCCGGGGCCGGAAAGGCGGCTGTTACCTGATCCAGCAGGTCGTCCACCCCGAGGCCGTGCTCGGCCGATGTGGGGAACAGACGCGAGATGCCCAAATTGTAGAATTCCTCAGCCTTTGGAATCAAAGCGGCAGAGTCGATCTTGTTGACGGCCAAAGCCAGCGGCTTTCCGGTGCGGCGAAGGAGTTGCGCGAGCTCGAAATCGGAGGCCGTCAACTCGGTCCGCCCATCCACCACCATGACAATCTGCGCGGCCTGTTCGATGGCTAACTTGGCCTGTTCAAGGATGTGCAAGGGAATCTCCTCGGATTCTCCGCCCGCCACGCCGCCCGTGTCGGCGATTTCGAAACGCTTCCCCATCCATTCGGCTTGTCCGTAGATGCGGTCGCGCGTGATGCCCGGCTCATTGGTCACGATGGCGCGCCGCCGGCCGGTGATCCGGTTAAAGAGCGTCGACTTGCCGACGTTCGGCCTCCCGACGATGGCTACGATGGGCAGAGGCACCATATCGGGATTGTATAATCGGCATACACAGAAGCAAAATCGAGTAGATGTCTCCGTTCCTGCGGCCTTCCCTCCGCGTTGACACTTCTGGAATCAGTATGTTACCATAGTTGGTTTGTAGTTCTTCGGTTACTGGGGCTGACAGGTCACCTATATGGAGCCTTTGGTCGCTCTGGGGGGAATCCTACTCGGAGCTATCCCTACATTCCTGCTTGTTTGGGCGTTGTATCTATACGTGACGCGCGTGTTCTTTCGGCCGTTGGAGGAAACTCTGAACAAGCGCCACCACGCCACGGACGGGATGCGTGCGGCTGCGGAATCCAACATTGCCGAGGCGCAAAAGAAGGCAGCACAGTATGAGGAAAGCCTCCAATCCGCGCGAGCGGAACTCTACGAGCAGCAGGAACAAGAGCGACAGCAAGCCATCGAGCAGCGCGCCGAGATCGTGAAGCGGGTGCGCGCACAGGCTGAGGAGATGGTTGCCTGCGCTAGACAGGAGATCGAGCGAGACGTGGAAGAGGCCAAGAAACGGCTTTCCGCTGAGAGCGAGCTACTGGCGCAGTCGATCAGCCGAGCGATTCTGGAGCGGGCCGGCTCCGGCGGAAGGGAGATGGCGCGCTGACGATGTCCCGCGAAACACACATCCGTTGGAATACGATTGCCACTCTCATCACGCTGGCGGTTCTGTTGTCTGCCGGCGGAAGAGTGATGGCCTTTCTGCAGGGTGACGCTGAGCCTCAGGAGGAGCCTGCCATCGTTGCACAGGCAACGGAGCCCGTGGCGGAAGAAGCAGAAATCGCGGAGGAGCACGCCGCGGCGGGAGCGGAAGAGCATGGTGTTATGGAGGTTGTTCTTCATTGGATGAACTTCCTGCTCATCGCCATCGGTGTTTGGTATCTGGGGAAAAAGTTCGCCGTCCCAATGTTTGCCGAGCGGACGCGCACCATTCAGGAGAATATGCAAACTTCGGCGCGAGCTATGGCAGAAGCGTCCGAGCGCTTGGCGGGCATCGAAAAAAAGTTGCAGCAGTTGGATGAAGAGATCCAGCGCCTCCGCGAGACGGCGCGCCGGGACGCTGCCGCCGAGCAGATCCGCATGGAGGAATTGGCCCAGGCCGAGACCCGCAAGATCTCCCAGGCTGCCGAGCTGGAAATCGAGACCGCGGCGAAAGCGGCGCGGCGGGAGCTGCAGCGGTACTCCGCAGAACTAGCCGTCGGACTGGCGGAGAGACAGATTCGCGAGACGATTTCGACCGACGCGGAAAAGCGAATCTTTCGCTCGTTCGTGAACGACTTAGGCGACGGCCAGGGGCGGTCCTGAGACGAAGCATCGTAAGCCGAGCACGAACCGCCCGCAGACGATCAGGAAAGAGAAGAGATGCCTTCGACGGTTTCATTGAGATACGCTCGTGCCTTGGTGGACGCGCTGACAGGACAGCGGGCGGATGTTTCTCCGCGGTTGCTGGAGGCCATCCCGGTCCAGTTGGATGATTTTGAAACACTCCTCCGAAAGAACGCGGAGCTGCGAATCCTCTTCTCGACGCCAGCCATCTCGACGACCAAGAAGCGAGCCGTGCTAGCCGAGCTCTCGCCCCGACTGGAACTCGACCAACTGACGAGAAATTTTTTGACTGTCGTCATTCAGCACGACCGAATGAACCTGCTCGGCGAGATCACAGCCGCGTTTCGGATGCTCCTGGACGAGCGGACGGGCGTGGCGGTGGCGGAGATCACCACAGCTCGACCACTCGACGAAGCCGAAAAGGGTGAATTAGTGGGAGCGCTCGCAGCCCGGACGGGACGACAGGTGCGGATGAACTTTGCGCTCGATCCAAGCCTGATCGGCGGCGTCACAGCACGGGTCGGCAGCACCATTTATGACGGTTCCGTACGCGGGCAACTGGCCCGCCTCCGCGCCGATCTGATGTCCGGCTGAACCGGCGAGCATCGTAAGGAGTTGTGCTAAGGAGTTTAGGAGTGCCTCAAATTAAAGCAGACGAGATCAGCAAGATCATCCGCCAACAGATCGAGAACTTCGAAACCGCGATGAATGTCACGGAGGTCGGTTCGGTCATCTCGGTCGGCGACGGCATCGCCCGAATCTACGGTCTGGAACGTGTGATGGCGGGCGAGTTGCTGGAGCTTCCGCACGGCGTCTCCGGCATCGCCATGAACCTCGAGGAGGATCAGATCGGTGCGGTGCTCCTTGGCGACTACACCGAGATCAAGGAAGGCGACCTTGCCAAGCGGACCGGCAAGATTATGTCTGTCCCCGTGGGCGAGGCAATGGTCGGGCGGGTGGTGGACGCGCTAGGCCGGCCGATTGACGACAAAGGCCCGATTCTGACCGAGCAGTTTTTCCCGATCGAGCGAATCGCACCGGGCGTAGTTGCGCGGCATCCTGTAAAGGAGCCTTTGCAGACCGGATTGAAAGCCATCGATGCCATGATCCCCATAGGCCGCGGCCAGCGCGAGTTGATCATTGGCGACCGCCAGACGGGCAAGACCGCCGTCGTGCTCGACACCATCATTAACCAGAAGGGTGGCGACGTGATCGCCATCTACGTCGCGATCGGGCAGAAGCGCTCCACGGTAGCTCAGGTTGTGAAGACCCTCGAACAATACGGAGCCATGGACTACACCATCGTCGTAGTCGCCTCGGCGAGCGACCCGGCACCAATGCAGTTCCTAGCGCCGTATTCCGGGTGCGCCATCGGTGAATTCTTCCGCGACAGCAAGAGGCACGCTTTGTGCATTTACGACGACCTCTCGAAGCACGCCGCGGCTTACCGGGAAATTTCGCTGCTGCTGCGGCGACCACCCGGACGGGAAGCGTACCCCGGCGACGTGTTCTATCTGCACTCGAGGCTCCTCGAACGCGCCGCCCGGCTGAGCGAAGAAAAGGGTGGGGGGTCGCTGACAGCCCTGCCGATCATCGAAACGCAGGCCGGTGACGTTTCGGCCTACATCCCGACCAACGTCATCTCGATCACCGACGGCCAGATTTATCTCGAAACCGATCTGTTCAATACCGGCATCCGCCCGGCCATCAACGTTGGACTTTCGGTTTCGCGCGTGGGCGGCAACGCGCAAATCAAGGCCATGAAGCAGATCGCCGGGACGCTGCGTCTCGACTTGGCCCAGTACCGCGAGCTTGCTGCGTTTGCGCAGTTCGGGTCTGACCTCGACAGATCAACGCAGGCACTTCTTGCCCGCGGCCAGCGGCTGACCGAGTTGCTGAAGCAGGACCAATACAGCCCCTTGCCGGTTACGAAGCAGATTCTCGCCATCTATGCCGGAACGCAAGGGTTTGTGGACGACTTGGCTGTGGAGGAGATCCGCTCATTTGAAGCCGACCTCTACCACTTTGTGGACACCTATCATCCGGGGCTTCTCCCGAAGCTGGCGGAGAAGAGAGAGCTAATCGACGAGATCCGAGGGGAGTTCGACAAGGTGTTACAGGAGTTCAAGCAGCAGAGAGCTGCCCGGCGGCCCGTTGGGGCCTCTACGCCAGCTTCGGCGGCGTGATGAACGAGCACGAAGAAATTGATCTATGCCCAGCCTGATTGACATGCGCCGGCGCATCCGTACCGTGCGCAACACACAACAGATCACGAAGGCGATGAAGATGATCTCAGCCGCACGACTGCGCCGAGCGCAGGACCGTGTATTCAACGCACGACCCTACGCGAATCTGCTCAAAGAAGTCATCGAGAGCCTGGTTGCGCGCATTGAATCGCCCGCCCACCCATTGCTGGCACGCCGCCCGCAGGAGCGGCTGGTGGCGATTGTGCTGTCGGGAGACCGCGGCCTGTGCGGGGCATTCAACACGAATATCATGCGCGCCACGGAGCGATTCCTTGAAGAGCACCGGAATGAGCAAGTGGAGCTGATCCCGGTGGGGCGGAAGGCGCGCGATTATCTTCGCCGCCGGGGTCGGCCGATCCGCAGGGAAGTGGTTCAGGTTTTTTCTCACATCGATTTCGCGCACGCCCGAGAGATCGGCGCCGATGTCACGGCCGCCTACGCAGAGGAGAAGACCGACGGTGTGGTGTTGATTTACAACGAATTCAAGAGCATTCTCTCGCAGCGCCTGGTGGTGGAACAGTTGCTGCCGCTCCGCGAGTTTCAGCCGCCGCCGTCGCGCGCGGCAGCGTTTCGGAGAATCGATTACATTTACGAGCAGCCCCCGCGGGAAATCTACGAGACTCTATTGCCGAAGTACGTCGAGAGCCTAATCTTCCGGGGGCTGCTCGAATCCGCTGCCGCCGAGCACGCTGCCCGCATGACCGCGATGGATTCTGCTAGCAGCAACGCGGGAGAAATGATCGACAACCTGACCCTGACTATGAACCGGATCCGTCAAGCTGCAATTACCAAGGAGATCATTGAAGTCGTCAGCGGCGCCGCGGCGCTGTGAGGCCCAGTGTTAGTATTCTTCAGGTAATATGTCCGACGCCGGATACCCGTTCTTGCTACTCCCCGAGAAAATCCTTTAACTCCACTTCCGAAATCGCACCTTCGCGGATCAGCCGCCACTTGGGAACGGTGATATCCACCGTCGTGGCGACCCTCTGGTCAGGGACGTCACTGTCCAAGATCAGGGAGAGGTGATTGCCCAGCATGGCAAGAACTTTCGAGGCGTTCGCACAGGTAGGGTGCCCGGAAACGTTGGCGCTGGTTGCGACCAACGGCATACCGAACTGCGCCAGCAGAGAGCGCGCGATCGGCGAATCGGGCTGACGAACGGCGAGTCGGGCGGTGTTTCCGGTGACTTTCAGCGGCACGGTTCCGGCGGCCTCCACGATGATCGTGAGCGGCCCAGGCCAATACCGATGCGCAAGCAAATAGAAGCGGGACGGCAAGTGCTGCGCCAACTCTGTCACCTGATCGATCGATTCCACCATCAACGGCAGCGAGCGGTCCCAGGCACGACTCTTTGCCTGAAATGCCTTACCAACCGCGGCCAGATTAAACGGGTCAGCCAGCAGGACGTAGAGTGCGTCGGTGGGGATGGCCACGAGCTCTCCCCGCCGGAGGGCGTTGGCCGCGTATGCTATCTTGTCTTCTTCCGGGTAATCAGATTGAATTGGGAGAACTTCCGCCATTGTCCGCCAGCTTCTTCCGGTTTTAGCGAGCCTACCATGCCTGCTTCCGGGGGTCAACCGGACGACTCCAGAAGGGCAAAGGCTGGAACTTTGTCTGGTTTCAAGTGACCTCAAGTTGGACGCGGAGGCCTGAATGTGGAAGCATGCTGGGGAGAATTGCGGTTTGGGTAGGGACGTGTCTGGGTCCAGAACGCTGTTACTCGGCGGTGGTGGTCACGGAAAGGAGTGGTGCGAAAGCTACATTTTCCCAACAGGGCGGAAGTACCAAACGCAGCACGATGGTGAGTCTGCGCGCTTCCTTCCAGGGCGAAGGAGCGAGACGGAAGGAATAGCGATCAGTCGTTCCCGGCCAGCAGAGCGGTGAGCGAGCGGACGTCAGTTACTTCTTCGAGCCGGCGTACGGTTTCGATGATCCTGGTGGTATGCACCGCAGGCCAGCGTCCGAATTCGGCGCAGCCGCGGAACTTTTGTGCGACCTCATCGTAGCTCATCGGATTGGCGGGGCTTCCCTTGCCAAAGTCGGCGTGTCCGGTGATCGTACTCCCGTCGGCGCGCTCGATTTCGAGGATCGTGGTCATTTTGTCATATCCGGCAGCCTCGGCTTCGAGATGGACCTGAAACTCCACCCGCTCGATCATGGCTTGTACGTCGGGGCGATTGACGACGGCGTCAGTGAACTCAGTAAGGCTGGCCTGGCGTTCGAGTACCAGGATCGCCATGCAGAACTCCATGCTGAACTTCGCCTGCAGCTCGTTCTTGGGACGATGATGGATGAGTGCGTTCAGCATGTTGTGGTTGGTGCCGACTCGGATTTGCTTAACCTCTTCCGGTTGTAGGTTGTGTTCGCGGATGAGTTCCAGCATCCGGGTCATGCCCGGATGCGTGAGCGATCCCGAGGGATGCGGTTTGATCGACACTCCCGGGGATTCGAACGTCCAGGGATTCCCAAGCTTGCCCTGGATCGAATCGAGATCGTAGCCGCCTCCGTGGGCCTGGAAGAAGCCGCGCGGCGATTCGAGAATCTTGTCCGTTGCAGTCCAGCCGAGGCTCGCCAAATCCGCTGCCACCACGCCGCTTTCCGATGCCCGTCCGGCGTGGAACGGCTTGGTCATCGTGCCGAAGTTCTCCCGCAAGCCGCCGGCCTGGCTTGCTGCGATGGCCATTGCCCGCAGCAGCTTGTTGAGATCCAGCCCCAGCAACCTGCCCGTCGCGCACGCCGACGCAAACGACCCACAGGTGGCGGTCGAATGGAACCCGTGCTGGTAGTGCCGGGGCGAAATCGCTTCGGAGATCTTGCACTCAACCTCTACGCCCAGTTGATAGGCCAGCAAGAGGTCCATGCCAGACATCCCGCGCACTTCCACGACTGCGAGCGCGGCTGGCAGTGCCGGGGCCGTCGGATGCGTCAGCAGGCCGTACACGCGGTCTTTGGCACCGGCGAGCTGGGTATCGTCGTAATCATCCGCGTGCATGGCGACACCGTTGGCGAACGCCGCGAAGCGTTCCGGAACCTTGAGGCCCGTTCCGATGACCGTGGCACCGCCGGACGCGCCCAGGCCTTCAAGATACGTTCTCACAAGTCTCCCAGACCCGGCCACCGAGCCGGCGATAGCCAACCCCAAGCCATCGAGCAGGGACTTCTTCCCCAGCTCCATGACGGAGTCCGGGATGGATGCGTACTCGGTGTCGCATACGAACCCAGCCACATAGCGGGTCAGACCCTCTCCTTTGGTCGAATGGATGTCCGGGGTGAATCGAGTGATCTCTTGAACGTTCGCCATGCGCTTGTGTAGGCCTCCCACACGGGCTATCCCGTCAGAAGTTCAGGAATCCGAGCCAGGGGATGATAATTGCCATGTACACCAGAAAAAAAGTAAGGCCCAGGATAAACCCGTAGATCCAGAAATCTCGGCCCCGAATGTATCCACCTCCATAGTAGATGGGCGAAGGCCCGATCCCATAGGGCGTCAGAATTCCGATCAGGCCGAGCGGATACGCCAGCAAAAGCGCCCCCTTCATGGCCGAAACATCGGGAATCACGGCCGCGACTCCGAGGAATACCGGCAGCAGCGCACTCGTGTGCGCGCTTGTGCTCGCAAATAGATAATGCATGTAGTAAAACGCGCCCACTAGGACCACGATCGCCACGCTTGTGCTGAGCGTGGTGAGCATGGGCGAAATGGACTGCCCCACCCAAGCCACAAACTGTACGTCTGCCAAGCCGCGCGCCAGCGTTACCATGGTCGCAAACCAGATCAGCATGTTCCACGCCGGAGTGTTGCGCAGAATATCGTCCCAGGTGACGACGCTCAGAATCACCATGAGCAGGATCACCAGGATCGCCGCAATGGCAGGCTCGACGTACTCTCCCCCGCCGATCCAGATTCCGAGAGCGACGAGCGCCAGCACGAGCATGGTGCGTTCACTTCGGGTCATCGGACCCAGGTTCTGCAACTCTTCCCGAGCCCAGCGGGCCGCGCCCGGCGATTCGCGGATCTCCGGCGGATAGATTTTATACAGCAGCAGCGGTACTAACGGGAACAGGATGATCCCAACCGGCGCGAAGCCAAGGATCCATTCACGATAGGTGATGGTTACGTTTGTGGTTTCCGCGATCAGGCTGAGCGCCAGCAGATTGGAGGCGTGACCCGTCAGGAAGATGCAGCTCGTCACACATGTTGTCGCGAGGGCCGTGTACATCAGGTACGAGCCGATCTTCCGGCGGCTCTCTTCGTGGGGCTTGGAGCCGAAGAGTCCGGGTATGTTCGAGATGATGGGATAGATCGTTCCGCCGCTGCGCGCCGTGCTGGATGGCATGAAAGGGGCAAGGGAGAAGTCCGCCAAAGCGATGGCGTAGCCGAGACCCAGGGTTCGCTTTCCCAGCATCCGGATCAGCCCCAGCGCGATTCGTTTCCCAAGGCCGGTCTTGGAGTATCCAAGCGCCAGCATGTACGCCGCGAAGATCAGCCAGACGGTGCCACTTCCGAAACCGCTGAGCGCCCACTCTGTGGCTTCTTCGGTTCCGGGATGCACTAGGCCCAGGACGGTGGCCAGGACTACTCCGGTCAGTCCGATGGCTGCGGCCGGAATCGGTTCTGTGATGATTCCCACCACTACGGCGGCGAACAGGCCGAAATATCGCCAGGCATTTCCCGAGAGCCCCTCGGGTACCGGCAACAGAACAATCACCAACCCGATAGCAAGCGGCGCCGCCACCCTCAGAGTTCTGCGGCGCTCGGGAGCCTTCCGGTCCGCCGTTTGAGGTGATTTGTCTTTTGGTAGTTCCGCCATGGCACAGGGCAATCACGTGGCTTTCTCAGCCAAGCCGCGATCTGTTCAACAGTAGCCGTCCGCTGAGCCTGTCCATTGTAGTTGAGTACCCGCTGACAATCCACACGAATACGTTACCGAAAGCATTGCCTTTCGCCTTTTCTTCCCCTATACTGGAGGGGCATTCGGCGACCAAACGGAGGGAAGCGCTATGGTGCTCACGCGCCGCCAACGCCAGGTGATTGATTTCATAGCTGGATTTTTGCAGGAGAACGGATACAGTCCCAGCTTTCAAGAGATCGCACAGGGACTCGGGTTGAACTCGCTCGCTACGGTGCACAAGCACGTCCTGACACTCGAGCGAAAAGGTTTCCTGCGCCGACGGTACAATCAGAGCCGTTCCGTCGAGCCCGGCCAACGCTATTTGCAGGAGGTTCGCCGTGCGCGCCAGGAACGCGTCGCCTCGGAACTGCCACTCCTTGGTCGCATCGCCGCTGGCAAGCCCGTCGAAGCTGCCGAACAACCTGAAACGATTTCACTAGGCGATTTTGTCCGCCAGAAGGACGTCTTTGTCCTCCAGGTCAAGGGTGACTCCATGATCGAGGAGCACATCCTCGACGGCGATTTCATTCTGGTTGAGAAGACCACTCAGATTTCGAACGGTGACATCGTTGTCGCGCTTGTCGGAGGCTCCGAGAGCACGCTGAAGCGCCTCTACCGGGAAGCCAACGGCCGCGTGCGGTTGCAGCCAGCCAATGCTCGTATGAAACCGATCCTGGTCCCGGCGGACGACGTCAAGGTTCAGGGCAGAGTCCTCGGTGTCTTGCGCCGCTATTGAACCACACGTTTGTCGAGCATTTCCAGGCTAGCGCTTGATCAGATTTTCGAATTCCGCTTCCGCTTCGGTGTGCAGGTGCAGTCCAATGCCCAGCTTCTTGTGGACCTGCCCGGCTCCGTCGAGCAGCACGAGTGCCGGGAGGTGCTGAATTGCATAACGCCGTCCAAGTTCTTTTCCCGTCGGGCTGCGAAAATCCACGTGGATGAATTGGACTTTCTCCTTCCACTCCCGTTCGAGCCCATGCACGATGGGCCGGGACACCTGGCAGCCCAGTCAGAAGTTGGAGTAGAAGTGCAACAGGCTGGGCTGCCCGCGGCCAATCCGTGGACCGAGGTCGTCTGCAGATCTGAGGGGCGTGGCCTCTTCACGACGCCAGAACGGGACAGTCCAGAGGATCGTCATCAACGCCAGCAGCACCGCCCAGGCTGGCCAAGGCGCTTCCACGCGGACCAGAACCCAGGCTGCCACAATTAACCCGGTCCCGGGCACGATGAACAGCGAATGCCGCAATATGAATCGGTATGCAGGATGAATGGTTCTGCCTCTCTTTCCTCAATTGTTCAATCGCTTTCCGTACAGCCGTTTCGGTTCTATACCATCCCGATCAGAGGCCAATAGAACGTCACCACCAGCAGCAGGATCAGGAACTCCACAATAGCCAGCGCTCCGCCGATCTTGAACAGGTCCTTCGGCTCGAAGTACCCGTAGGAGTATCCTAGGATCAGCACTGCCGACTGGTAAACGAAGATCTGGGCCGAGGAAGCGAAAGTCCAAACCATCCCACTCGCCACCGGGTTCAGGCCTTGCTCCACCGAAAACTGGATCACGGCCGGCATGGAAGTGCTCAGCATGGACAGCGAACTCCCTAACAAAAGATGATAGAGGAACGCGCTCCAGTATAGAACCACCGTAGCTTCCGTAAAGTTCGAGAAGAGAGGCCCCAGTCCCCGGGACATCCAGTCCGTGAGGACGTCCAACGCATTGCTCTCAACCAGGACGCGACTCATGCTCAGTACGCCGCCCACGAACAAGATCGGGAGAAAATTAACCTTGCGGATGTCGGCGCTCTGCAGCACGCCCAATCGCGGCACGCAGATCAGCAACCCGACGCCAATCCCTACCAAAGCCGGGCTGGCGTGGTGCAGCCGGTCCGTCGACCACAGCCCGAGAGCTAGCAGAATCAGCGCGAAACCGCGTTTTTCTTCCCCTGTCCAGGCCCCGAGCTTTTCAAGGTTCTCCCGCAGGTATTCGCGGCCCCCTTCGAGCGTTGCATGCTCAGGCGGGTAAAGCCAGAGAACCACCCGCCAGATGGCCAGAATTGAGAGTGGAATCGCCGGCAAGAATGCCACCAGCCAGTCGCTCCAGTAGACCTCGGTTCCTGTGATGTCTGCGATGAATCCGCGGCCGAGCAAACTGGCGCTGCCGGCGAGGATCATCTTGTTAAACAGTCCCGATGTGCAAGCGATCGTCGCAAACAGGCTGCGCCCGATGTTGCTGCGCGCCGGCAGGCCGAACGCCGCTACCAAACCCGCCAGAATCGGTGCCAGCGTGGCGAGCTGCGCCATGCCGGCCGGCACGACGAAGTTCAGCAGGAAACTCATCGTAATCGCGGCCAGAAACAGCCGTTCGAACGATGTTCCGAGGACCCCCATCAGAGTGTAGGCGATCCTCCGGGCGAGGCCCGTCTTGGCGGCCACGGCCGCGATCAGCAGCGCCCCATAAAGAAACCAAGGCGTGTCCTGGGAAAATCCTGCGAACGCCGTCCGGAAATCCGTCACGCCCAGGAACCAGAACAAATAGCAGCCGGCCAGTGCTGCGATTCCGTGGTCCACGGCTTCAGTCACCCACAGGACAATCAGGAACCCAACCACTGCTAAAGCGTGCTGGGCGGGCGCGCCGATCCCGAGCGGCAGGACCCAAAGCAAAAGCAGCGTAAGGGGCGCGCCGATGATACCCGCAATGGTTTTTCTTGTGACCTTGGCTGGAGCGCCCACAGAGAGCCTCTTGGCTACGGGATTCTTTGCCGTTCGTTGAACCGGCACTTTCTTATAGACGATTTATCTTCCGGCGGCAAGGGCTGCATCTGGCGTTGCGGGACAACTTTCGGTAGACTGTCTCGGATAGTTCCATAATACACGGAGCCTACAGGGGGGTCAGCATGGCAGCTAAGGTTACGGTTCGAAACAACGGTCCACTCCGCATCGAAGGGGAGTTCACGATCTGTGATGCCGACGGAGGCGAATACGGTTTGTCCGGTCGAACCATGATTTCGCTCTGCCGCTGTGGGCACTCCGCCCGGAAGCCGTTCTGCGACGGTAGCCACAAGCAGGCCGGTTTCCAATCGGTCGAGAAAGCCCACGAGCTACCCCTGCCAGCCCCGCCGGTGGTTCCCAAGCCTTCCTAACAAGGCTCCATTGAGCCCCGTTGCTTTCAAAGCGTTCTTTGTAGAGATAGTTGGCCAGCAGGTTTTTCTACGCCCCGGCTTTTTCTGCAAGGCTGTGACCGCCAAGCACCGTCCGCCGGGTATAGGCATATAATCCGAATAGCACTCCTGCGTAAAACAGGTCGGATGCGAGGGTGTTTCCGAAGAAGGGAATTGCCGCGACATAGCAGGCTACAAGACCCTCTGTCGTCAGCGGGTACATACCGCTCATGAGCCATGTGGCTGCGTTGGTGATGAGGAAGAATTGCAGACTTCCAGCCGATGCCGCCAGCGCCACCCGCGGAGCCCCCGGATTCTGGAGCCAGCGCCGCCCGATCCAGACACTGATGAGCAGGCTTCCGTAGACGAATGGGGTCCGCCCGTCGAAAGCCGCATAACCGGGGTTCCAGATCGCTACGCGCAGCGGATCGGTCGCTACCATCAGCGCGATCGGAACCAGATACGCCTGCCAGCCGCGCAGCCGGGACCCGGCAAACAGGCTCATCGCTCCTGCCGGCGCAAAGTTCCACGGATGTGGAAGCAGCCGTAAAACGCCTCCGAACACAGTCAAACCCAGTGCCAGGGGCTCCAGGCCCGGTCGTGACTTCGTCTCAGTCCGCTGCTCGTCCATGATCTTGAATTCCCTCCTATGCTGACGCCTGTATTTTATGGCACTATCATCATTCCTGGCAAGCGGCGGCAGGACAGGAATCCTCTCTTGTTTCTCTTGTCAGACCCCAAGGCCGCCGACGTCTAGGAGGAATCGCCATGGCCCAAAAAGTCAGCAAGACTGAGCAGGAGTGGAGGGCGGAGTTGACCCCCGAGCAGTTCGCTGTCACCCGTCAGAAGGGCACCGAGCGGCCGTTCAGCGGAAAGTACTACGATCACCCCGAGGACGGTGTGTACAGCTGCGTCTGTTGCGGGAACCCGCTCTTCAGCTCCGACACCAAGTTCGAGTCTGGCACGGGCTGGCCGAGTTTCTATGAGTCCGCTTCCCGGGAGAACGTCCGCACTGAGGAGGATAACAGCTTTTTTATGAAGCGCACCGAAGTCCTCTGCGCCAACTGCGACGCCCACCTCGGCCATGTCTTTCCGGACGGGCCGAAGCCGACTGGTCTTCGCTATTGCATCAATTCGGCTTCGCTGGATTTCGAAAAGAAAGAGAAATAACTATCAGAAGTATACACAATCAGTTGCAGGAAATAACGAAACAATTTGTTGAATTGCTGCCAGGGGGCTCCAAGGATGACAACTTCTCTTCGACGCACTAGCAAACTGGGCAGAAGAAAGTTTCTGCGTTCGTGTGCCTTGGCGGCCGCCGGAGGGGCACTGTTCCCCTACCACATCGGGGCACAACAAGCGCCAGCTTCGGCCGGACCTGCTTCTCCGCAACTCATCGAGGATCTCGTGGCTGCCAACCGCATCCTGGCCGACCAGGGAGTCGTGGACGGCTACGGGCACGTCAGTGTACGACATGACAAGGACCGGAATCGTTATCTGATTTCGCGCTCTCTCGCCCCAGCACTGGTGACCGCCGCTGACATCCTGGAATACGACCTTGACAGCCGCCCCATCGATCCCCGGGGCCGGAATTTGTATTCCGAGGTCTTCATCCACGGCGAGATTTACAAGATGCGGCCAGACGTGAACGCAGTGGTCCACAGCCACGCCACGTCGGTGATTGCCCTGGGAGTTGCTGGCATCTTGCCCCGTCCGGTCTATCACATGAGTTCTTTTGTCGGCAAAGGCGTGCCGGTCTTCGACATTCGCAAAGAAATGGGTGAGGATACAAACATGCTGGTCCGCACGGCGGAGCGCGGCCGTGCCCTGGCCAGAGTGTTAGGGCAACATCCCGCGGCGTTGATGCGGGGCCACGGAGCTGTCATCACGGCCAATGCGCTGTCGCTGGTCGTGTTCCGCAGCGTCTATTTGCAGATCAACTCCGCCCTGCAGTTGCAGGCTTTGTCCCTGAATCCCGGCGCCACGTTTCTGACCGAAAACGAGGCCCGTCTCGTAGACGAAACGCTCTGGGACCAGGACCGCCATCTGCGCGCCTGGGAACTCTGGAAGGAAAGGGCGATGGGGAGGTAGTCCGCAAGACATAGCCTGAAACACGGTGCATTCAACTTTCCGATTCTGCCAAAGCCCACGATCCAGGGTTCGGAAATTACCTTTCCGTTCTGGACCGGATATCACGGCATCGACAAGCTGCTCCCTTTCGTTTTCAGTAGATGTGGCTTCGTCTTTTGGGGCTTGGCGGCATAACCACCGGCGAGAATAGCTCGTCTAGACCATTTTCAGGGTTGGTGTAGCGCAGCCGCCAAAGTAGGGACAGGCCTCTGGCCTGTCCTCTTACGGGCAGGCAGGAATGCCTGCCCTACCTGCGGGCTATACAGCAATGCTGAAAATGGTCTAGTAGCCGGAACCGCTGCTCGCCGTGGCTCCATTCACCCATTCAGCCAGTGTCTTCCAATCGGGGTCATCCTGCGATTCGAACTGTCTGCCGCCATGGTGCATCCCGATTGGCCCGGGGTCGCCGCCGGCCTCCGGCGCCAGCGCATGCGTTAGGAACCGGCTTGCGGTCGGCCTGCCGGGAACAACCAGTCGCGAGACGGTCTGGAAATTCTGGCGAGACTGCTCTTCGGTATAGGTTGCGCTCCCGGGCGTGAGGCTTGCCAGACTCAGGCCGTTGTTGGCTCCTTCATGACAGGCGTAGCAGCGCGCATGGTTGCCGCGCTGTTTGAGCAGGATTGGTTCGACGCGGGTCCGGAAAAATTCAAAATCAAGCGACTGCGCCGTGGCGGACGGTGCATTCACAAGCCACGTTGCCGCCGCGACTGCCAGAAATCCGGCGTATTTCTTTCTCATGATTCTCGAACTCATACTCCCTCCCAAGCTCTCGTCACTAGGGCAGCGTCAGCGTGTTGACCCGTTTCGGCACCTCGCCGACGGGCACGGTCGTTACGAGCCTCATCGCCTCGGTGTCTATGACGGAGAGCGACCGCAGGCCGCCGTTTGAAACGTAGACCCGTTTGCTGTCGGGCGAGAACGTCAGCCAGTTGGGTGACGCCCCGAGCCGCGGCATCGGCGAATCCGGCGGCAGTTGCACTTCCGGCAGCGCGACGCGGCCCTTTATCTTCAGGTCCGGCAGCGTGAAGGCGAACATCGAATTGTTCATCGTGCTGCTTACCCACAGTTCGCGGTTGTTGGGCGTCACGCCGATGGCGTGCGACGGAGCGGTGATTTCCGGGAAGCCGCCCGGTTCGTCCGGCAGCTCGACGCGGTCTACTTCTTTCCGTTGTGCAAAATCGATCACCGCGAACCCGTGCAGGTCCGACAGGCCGACGAACACGCGCTTTGTCGAGCCGTCCGGATTCTGTTCGAACGCCATCGGCCGCACAGCCTTGTCGTATTGGATCTTCCAAACCTCCTCATTCGTGGCGGAGTCTACCACGGCGAAGAACTGGTGACCCGTCGAACCCATCACGGCGTATTTGCCGTCTGGCGTCGTGAAGACGTTATGGAGCCTTCCCATCGGAATCATCTTGATCGACTGCAGCGCCACCAGGTCCAGGATCTCCAATCCTCCTCCTGGATCCTCCGCGATCGCCACGAACAACTTCTTCCCATCCTTGCTGATGGAGATGTTGTTTGGACGCCCGCTCAGGGGAATCTTATGGAGGGTTCGGCCGGTCTTCTGGTCGACAACGTTGACGACGCTCTCGCCCTCGTTGCTGATGTAGACTCGGCTGCCGTCGGGAGCAAACTGCACTCCGTGCGGCCGCTCGATGCCCTGGATGATCTGCACCACCTCGTTGGTCGCCGCGTCCACCACGTGCGTTCTCAGGTCGGCGCTGTTGGTGACGTAGACGTGGACCGTCTCGGCCGCCATAGGCAACGCGAACAGTATCCACGCGTACCGCAGAACTTGCTTCGCCGCTCGATTCTTCATGATAGGAATTCCTCCTTCCGCTTTGGGCTGGATTATACCGGGATCGAGGACCAATCTCAATCGGCTATTTCACGGGTCTTCCGAAAAGCGAATTGACTTCGTTTTGCCCGCTCCGCGTCTGTTCCTGTTGATTCCAAAGCCCGTCGGGAGTATAGTTTGGAAGAAAGTCTCTATTGACCTGCAAACATCAGATAGCTGGGAGCAGCGAAAGGTTGGTTTTGGGAATGCGCCGATTAGGAAGCTTGTTCCTAACTTTTGGTATCGTGCTGACTTGGTCTGCTCTGGCGTCAGCTCAAACCATTGACCTTTCCGGTGTCTGGGATCGGCCTGGAGCGGCACGGGAAACTCCCGCAGGCACCGGTGCTGCCGAGCTAGTCGCCCAACGCTCCCGCCGGGTTCCCCGCCAGGCATTTACGCTGGAGGAGATTCCCATGCGACCCTGGACCCGTGAGGAATACGCCAGGGCTCGTGAAGGCACTGAATCGCTCTACGAATCCGGCAAGGACGAGATCGACCCGACGTACAATTGCTTTCCGCCTGGTTTTCCGCGCATTTATACGGGGATCCGTCCTTTTGAGATTCATCAACTTCCCAACGTCGTGCTGATTCTCTTTGAATCCGACCACTGGGTGCGCCGCATCCACACCGACGGCCGCGGGCATCCAGACGGCTATCCCGTCACCTTCATGGGCCACTCCGTCGGCAAGTGGGATGGGGACACCCTGGTTGTGGACACCGTCAATATTGACGAGTGCTCCTGGCTGGACAGTCTCGGCCATCCCATGAGCGATGCCTTGCCCGTCGAGGAGCGCTACCGCCGTCCGAACCATCAGACCCTCGAGATTGACTTCCGCTTCGACGACCCCAAAACGTATACCCGGCCGTGGACCGGCAAGAAGGTCTTCGAGTTGATGCCTCCTGGCTATGAGGTTATAGAAGATGTCGTTTGCGTAGAATATCTGGAGATCGGCAACAAACGCAGTCTGGAATAGCTTGAATGAAGGAGGAATGCAGCATGCGGTATCCTTTTGCTGGTCTTGCTCTGGCGGCTGCCGGACTGCTCGCCACTTCACCCGTCCTGCTGGCCCAGTCTGGCGGCCGGGGAGCAGCGTATCCCGCGGACCTCACCGGAATCTGGACCCAGGCCGGCACCATTGGCTTCTCGGGGAACGCGGGCGAGGATGCCGCAAAAAGAGATATTGCCGCAGGCCGGATCCCCCGTTTTGCTTTTTCGAGAGAAGAGCCGCCCATGCAGCCCTGGGCCTTGGAGCGTTACGAGGCCAACCGCGAAGGCATGCAACCGGGTGAGGTCGGAAGGAATGACAGGGCCTACATCCTCTTCCCCTATTGCCTTCCTGAGGGAATGCCCAAGATGATGACGATCGGTACCTTCGAGATTCTCTACGGGGACGATATCATCTATGTGCTCAACGAGCGCAATCACAACGTACGCCGCATCTACATGGACGGCAAGCGCCATCTTGAGGGCATGGCACCGCCCTTCACCGGGACTTCGCATGGCCGCTGGGATAGCGACACGCTGTTCGTTGAGACCACCAACATCAACAGTATGGAAGGATATGCCTGGCTCGACTCCTTCGGCCATCCCATGAGCGACTCGATGCGCATCGAAGAACGCTTCCGCCGCATCGCCCGGGACCAGCTCCAGGCGAACTTTCTTTTCGACGACTCCAGCGCTTATACCCGCCCCTGGACCGGCCGTAAGGTCTATACGATCGTGACAGACCGGGATATGACAGAAAACATCACCTGCAGCGACCATCTGCGGAGGGAATTTGTGCGCGACATGAAAAGCGGGAATTATCGCGGAGGGCCTTGACGCTAGACCCGCAGGAGAGTCCCGTAATGAAGAGTTCATGGAAAGGATTGGAGTATTCGATGCAAGCCGATTTCATCCGTTCGATTCGATTGTGGATGGTGCTGCTTGGGTTCACTGCCGTTTCTTTTGCGCAGAGCCCGCCGCCAGCGGATTTGTCAGGACTCTGGACTATTGAAGGCGTGACGGGTTTGGGCGCTACCGCTGCCGCCGAGGCCACGGCCCGCGAGCTGGCTGAGGGCCGTCTCCCTCGCTTCGGCTTCACCATCGGCGAGCCACCCATGCAGCCCTGGGCCATCGAGCGCTACAAGCTCGACCGCCAGGGTGCTCGGCCGAGCGACGGAGGCAATGACGCCATTGACCCTGTGATGTACCCCTATTGTCTGCCTGAGGGCCTGCTGCGCTCCTACACCATTTCCCCGTTTGAGATCGTCCACGGTCAGGACATCGTATATATGCTCTTTGAACGGAATCACCAGATCCGCCGCATCTACACCGACGGGCAGCGACACCTGGATGGATACATCCCTTCGTTCATGGGAACTGCTCACGGCCGCTGGGAAGGAGAAACGCTGGTCGTTGAGACCGACAATTTCGAGGGGCTGGAGGGCTACAACAAACTCGACACCTTCGGCCACCCCATGACCGACCAATTGCGCGTCCTTGAGCGCATCACCCGTCCTGCGCAGGACACTTTGCAGATCGAATTCACCATTGACGATCCGGGCGCCTACACCGGACCTTGGGGTGGAACCAAGGTCTTCGCGCTGAAGCCCGATTGGGAAATAACCGAGCAAATGGTCTGTGAAGACCACCTGAGCGGGAAATACATCCGTGACATGAAAAACGGTACGCCGTCCGGCACTCCCTAATCGAGACAACGATAGTCAGGCTGTCTGCGACCCCAATGGAATTTCTCTTGGTCTCTCCCGATGGCTTCCGGACCCTACTCCACCGTCACTTCGATCGGTTCGGTGTAGGTGATCCCTTGAATCTCGAGTGCGATGCTATATGTACTAGGCGCCACCTCGGGAACTCTCACGGTAACGTTGGTGGCCGTTCGCTCGATGATCTCCAAGGGGTATTCCGTTCCCTCACGGAAAAGCGAAAGTCCTTCCAAGGAACCGTCTTGCAGGCCCTCTCCCAGCACGTTTACGGTCGCTCCGGATGAGAAGGTTGCGGGTTCAACCCCTGTAACGCGTGGACCAGTCTGCGCGACGGCATAACTGGAAAGCAATGCGACTGCCAGCGCCATTCCAAACGTGCGTTTGTACATGGACCCCACCTCCTTCGAAGAAGTGACGGGAGCTGTTTTCCCCGTGTCACCGGTCTCCCGGCTGTTGTGCCATAGTACACCGTCCTTACTGAATTCCAACATCTTTTGCTGCGGGAATTCCCGGCTGCTTCGGGCTGCTTGCGGGATAAATTTTGCCGGATGGGTTACACAATCTGCCGCAGTAAATACCCGGCTCCATAAGCCGCCAGTACGGCGAAGGACCAGACCAGGAGCATCTCCAATCCGCTCACAAACCAGCGCGGTTTGGATGCCTGTCGGGTTGCGCGCCGGGTCATGCTTTGTCCCAAACGTCTATCACCCGATACGGGCGAACTGCGAAATTGCTTGGTGGACGGCACGGGGCTCGAACCCGCGACCTCCGCGTTGCGAACGCGGCGCTCTCCCAACTGAGCTAGCCGCCCAAACAGGACTACGTAACTTGGCATACTAGCACGGTGCTCAATCGGCGCAAAGACGGGCTGCAGCACTCCGAAAGCTTCAGAAGGCTCTCATTCTCCGGCCTCGCGCAGATACTGCGCGGCTTCCTCGGGAGTCGTGGGAGATGTAGAACCCGGTGCCTCATTCAAATCCGGCCACCTGTGTCAGTCGCGGCAACATCTCGAAATGCCAGTGATAGTAATCGTTGCTCGGCTCGATCACCGCTGGCTGCTCTTGTCGCTTGTCCGCCAGTTTTTAGGACCGGGTTTCCCGGAACGCATCCCGGAAGTGCTTCACTTGCATTCCTCCTGGCGACGCCAGGACGCTGACAATGTCAAATCGAATAGGAGCTGACAACCGGCGGGCTTGACGGCGGTACTCGTGCGCAGCAGCAATTAAGAGCCGCTCCTTTTCACGGTCCACCGCGGCTTCCGGCGCCACCGGCGTCTCGGCACTGCGGGTCTTGACCTCGACGAAAACCAGCGTTTTTCCTTCCCAGCCGATTAGGTCAATTTCCTTGTGCGAACCCGGGGGGTGGTAATTCCTCGCCGCCATGACAAAGCCTTTCCCGCGCAAGTGCCAGTAGGCCGCTTCTTCTCCCGCGCGCCCCACCCGCTCTGCTGCAGTAAGGTCCTTCTCGCGGTCGAGAACTGCCTGCGACATCCGCCGCACGGCACTCTGCCAGATTCGCGTCGCGGGATTCACCGTCCTCCTTCCCGCTCGATCCGGCTCAGACACTCATCCAGTATGTCGACTGCGAGGTCGATCTGCTCGCGACGGATCACGAGCGGCGGCATCAGGCGCAGCGTGCTCAGCCCGCACCCCAGCACCAGAAGGCCCCGTTCAAAAGCGAGTTGCACCAGACGGTTACGCTCCTCCGTTGCGTGTTCTTTGGTCTTACGGTTTCGCACTAGTTCGACGCCGACCATCAGACCCTGCCCCCGCACGTCACCCACCAGCGGATGTCGCGCTGGCCAGTCCTGCAGAGACTCCAGCAAGTAGCGTCCCATACGCTCCGCGTTGGCGATGTACTTGTCTTCGAGCAACTCGATGGTCGTCAGCGCGGCGGCGATCGCTACGGGGTTTCCTCCGAACGTCGAGGCGTGTGACCCCGGCGGCCAGCTCATGATCTCGGCCCGGCTGATGGTTGCCCCCAGCGACATACCGGAAGCGATTCCCTTCGCTACGCACAGAATGTCCGGCACGACTCCGGCGTTTTCGCACGCCCACATCTTGCCCGTCCGCCCCATGCCGCACTGCACTTCGTCGAATACCAGCAGGATGCCGTGGCGGTCACAAATCCGCCGCAGCTCATGCAGGAATTCCGGCGGCGGCACTACGTATCCCCCCTCGCCCTGAACCGGTTCCACAATGATCGCCGCTACCTCGTCGCTCGGAACGTATGTCCGAAACAGACGTTCCTCGATGATCCGCGCGCAATACATGCCGCAGTCTTCCGGCTGCAGGTTGTACGCGCAGCGGTAGCAGTTGGCGTAAGGAATATGGATCACGCCTGGGACGAGAGGTCCGAATCCGCGCCGCTGCACCGGGCGGCTCGCTGTCAGCGACAGCGCGCCGTACGTCCGCCCGTGAAATGCGTTCACAAAAGCGATGAACTTCTGCCGGCCGGTGTAAGTGCGTGCCAGCTTCATGGCAGCCTCGACCGCCTCCGTCCCGGAGCTTCCGAAGTACACTCGCTTGCGGCCCCGGCCGGGAGTGATCTCCGAAAGCTTCCGCGCCAGAGCCGGAAGGCCCGAATAGTAGAAATCTGTCCCCGACATGTGGAGCAATTCGGCCGCTTGCGCGCGGACCGCCCGCACCACCTTCGGATGGCAATGACCGGTAGCGACCACGGCGAGCCCGGCGCTGCAATCGAGAAATTGGTTCCCGTCCACGTCTTCGACCATCGCGCCGCGTCCCCGCTTGGCAACCAGCGGATAACTGCGCGTATAGGACGGCGAGACGTAGCGGTGATCTTCCTGGACAACCTGTTTGGCGCGAGGACCGGGAAGCGGTGTGCGGATCATCGGCCCGTCCATCGGGGCGGCTGGCGGAATCCCCCGCTTTTTCTGAGACTTCCCGCGCACTACCTCCTCCTCCAGCGCGCGCCCTCTTTGGTGTCCTCGATTGCAATTCCCGCGGCGGCCAGTTCATCCCGGATCTGGTCGGCAAGCCTGAAGTTCCGGTCCCGGCGGGCCTGCTGGCGCTCTTCGATCTTCCGGTCGATGTCCGCGCTCGTAAGACATGCCTCGCCGCTGGCCTGTTGGTTTTCTCCGGATGAGGGAAGCACGTCGAATATGCGGTTCCACTGGTCCAGAGAATCGAGAAGTCCGCTGACGTTCCCTTGCAGAAAGTTTCCCCTGTCAATCGACGTATTGGCTTTGCGGACCAACTCGAACAATGCGCCCAGGGCCTGTGCCGTGTTTAGATCGTCATCCAGTGCCTTGCACAGCTCTTCCGGGAAGGCAGATGTTGTTTCAGCGAGCGCCGCATTGGTTCCTTCGGGGAAAGCCGTCTGCACGACGCGAAATCGAAAGTTTTCAAGCCGTTCCAAAGCCCGCGCAGACTGCTCCAGCCCTTCCATCGTAAAGTTCAGTTGCCTGCGGTGCGGCACCGACGTCAGCAGGTACCGGATCGCGGCCGGCGAGTGGCCTTGTTGCAGCAGGTTGCGCAGCGTGTAGTAATTTCCAAGCGACTTCGACATCTTCTGCCCGTCCACGAGCAGGTGCTCCGCGTGCACCCAATAGCACGCGAACGGTTTTTCCGTCAAAGCTTCCGCCTGCGCAATTTCATTCTCGTGGTGCGGGAAGACCAGGTCCGTGCCCCCGGCGTGGATGTCGAACGATTCGCCCAGGTACTTCGTCGCCATCACAGAGCATTCGATATGCCACCCCGGTCGCCCCGGGCCGAACTCCGATTCCCAGGCCGGCTCGTTCTCCTTCGACGCTTTCCACAGAACGAAATCGCGCGCGTCGGCCTTTTCATACTCGTCCTGATCCACGCGCGCTCCGGGGAGGTTCCCCGAGAGATCGATCTTTGAGAGTTTGCCGTAGCCTGGAAACTTCGTAATGCGGAAGTACACCGAGCCGTCGCTGCGGTACGCAAATCCGCGCTCCTCGAGTTTCCGAATCGTCTTCACCATGTCGGAGATATGGTCCGTCGCCCGTGCGATGATCTCGGGTTGCTCGGTGCGCAACGCTCGCATATCTTCCCAGAACGCCGCGATGTATTGGTCGGTATAGTCTCGCAGGAGCAATCCGGAGGCCTGCGCCTTCCGGATCGTCTTGTCGTCCACGTCCGTCAGATTCATCACTTGGCGCAACTCGTAACCGCTCCAGCGCAGGTGCCGCCGCAGGATGTCCGAGAACAGAAACGTTCGGTAGTTCCCGATGTGCGCGTAGTCGTAGACCGTTGGCCCGCACGTGTACATCCGGACCCGCCCTTCTTCGAGCGGTACAAACGGTTCCACCCGGTTCGACAAAGTATTATAGAGAGCCAGCATACGTGTTGGCGGCTACATCGCTACAGTGTCCGATTGTATGGGCGGCTCCCGGAAAGTGTCAACCGGCGGCCGGTTGACACGGCCTGCATTAGGCCATTTGCAGCGTTGCTAGCCCGCAAGCAGCGACAGGCCTGCGGGCTGTGCTCCGCTTCCTCTCGCTGCCTTGGGGTTCCGGAGCTTCCGATTCCAACTAGAAAAACGCCGTTTCTGGCGTTTTTCGGTTCCTGCGGCAGATTCGGTTCTTGCGGTTCCTTCCGTTCCTTCGGAATACCAAATTCACTATAAAAACACTAAAAAAAGGGGCATTTCGGGCCTTGCGGACGGTGCATGAGCGGGGCCGGCGGTAAAGGTAACCAGTAAGGTAACCAGCAAGGCGCGTTGTGGCCTAAAAACCACCCCCTGGACTTGGGATAGCGGACCCGCGATTCGGGATTCGGGACTCGAAGAACAGACCCACGGCACAACAAGCGTGCCGTGGCTACAGGATTCGAAGAATCAGTGCAGGCAGTGGGAGGCTGGCGCTACACCAACCCTGAAAATGGTGTAGCTGCCGTAGGCTGTTGCTAAAGGGAATCAAGAAATTTGAGCAGTGCTCCTGCGTCCGATTCAGACAGTTCGAGGTAGAACTGGCGGGATGCGGAAGCTTCCTGCTCGTGCCGCAGAATCGCTTCCTTGGTTGTTGCCGCGCTGCCATCGTGGAGCAGGCCGCGCCTTACGCGCAGTCCCCAGAGCGCCGGCGTGCGAATCTCCTCGCCCAACGCGTCGCCCTGCTCGATGCCGTCGCCGGTCCCGATGTCGTGCAGCAAGAGGTCGGAGAAAAGCGCTGCCGGACGGCGGTCGAAGACTGGATTCGCGCTCGCGCCGGTCGCGAGAACCGGCACGTGACAGGCTGCGCAGCCGATCTCGGCAAAGACCTGTTCCCCGCGCCGCGCCGCATCCGTGATCTCTCCGCGAGGCGGTGGGGCGAGCAAGCGCACGAAGGCCTCGAAATTGTCAATTCCTCGCAATCCGGTGAAGGGGTCCGGAACGTCTTCAATCCGGCGAACCCGGCGAATCGGCAGGCACTGTTCGAGCCGTTGTTCGTCGCCGTTCGGCGCGTTTTCCTGTGGAAACAATTCGTTCGTAATGCCCATTTCCTCGAGATACGCCTCGGCGCAGAATGACAGCAGCGTCGCCTGCTGAGCCTTCCAGCCGAACCGCCCCGCGCGTGTTGCGCCGGAGGCCGCATCCACAACCCAGTGCACGCGCCCCGAAACGCCGTCGCCATCGTCGTCATCCGGATCGGCCAGCGCGGTCAGTGTTTGGTCCGGGATGGCGTCCACCAGACCGGCCCCGAACAGCGGGATGGATTTTCGCGGCCCGACCACATTCGCTTCCGCAGGAATCTGTTCCTGGCAGTTGTGCGGCGGAATCGAAAACAATTGGAAGAGGGAGCCTCCGGGCAGAGGATCGAAGTTGCCGTCCGCATCGCGGCGTCCGGCGCGAAATTCCAGGATCGTTCCGCTTCCTCCCACGGCGGGGATGTTGTGACACTCGCCGCACGAGCGTCCGTTGAACGTCGGCCCCAGACCCTCCTCAGCTTCCTCCACTTCCAGGAAATCTTCCAGTCCGACGCGGAACCGTTCAAACTCTTGCGGCGTAATTCCCGGCAAGGGGCTTCCGAAACGCGTCTCGGGGCTCTGCTGGCTTTGCCCCGCAGACCCCATGCTCCAGAGAATCCACGGCAGCAGAATTCCTGCAGCCGTTGCCCCCCTCCTGCGCCGATTCCACGCCATTCGTTTAGTCCTTTACGATAATCGTTCCGCGCATCGTGTTGTGGCCTGCCCCGCAGGGCCGTGAGCACTCGAAGAAATAAGTCCCCGCTTCCGAGGCTACAAACCGTAGCCGCAACTCCCCCTTACCTCGCGCCGGGATCTGTTCGTCAATACCCGCATCAGCCAGATGGAACCCGTGCGTGGTGTCTTCACTCGCCGCCACAATCTCGACAACCGTTCCGGTTTTCACCTGGATGCGCGACGGAGTAAAGCTGAATCGCTCCGCTGTGAGGTGGACTTCGACGAAAGGCTGCTCGGCTGTTTCCTGGAGGGACCACGGCCCGGACAGGGCTTTGACTGTTGCACCGGCGGAGCCAAGGGATGCCCCCGTCAACAGAACCACCGCCAATATGGGAAACCAATCTCTCAGAAGCTTCCGATTCATCGCGCCCCTACTTTCCGCTGCGCCAGCGCCTGTTTGTCTCCTCTGTTTCCGAATCTTTCAGAACCACCATCCGAGCCCCAGATTGAACTGATTCGGAGCGCCCACGGCCTGACTTTCATTTCGCAGAATTTGGTAATCGGCTTTTACGGCGATGTCGGGATGGGGGTAGAAGCTTGCCCCCAGTGTCCATAGTGAGCGGTCGAACTGCTTGAGCGGAAGAAACCCTGGCGGCATACGATATTGGGTGTCGAAGTTTTCGTAGCGTGCGAACCCGACCAGGTCAAACCGGTTCTGACGCGGCAGGATGTGCGCCGCCCCTTCCAGATAGAATCCCCGCATCTGCCTCGCCATGTTCGGGTTGATTCCCGTCTGCCGTTCCAGCGCCAGATTCAGCTCTCGCGCGTGCGTCAGGTACGAAGCCGCATACTGCCCGCGCCATTCCAGCCGGTTCCACCGATAGCGCCCGTCGAACTCGTAAATCCGCACCGATGGATTCACCGATTGCAGATTGAATCCCGTCTTCCCGTTCCAGAAACTTGTTCCCAACACCAGACGGGGTACGCCGCGGTACTCCAGGCGTGCCGCCTGCGCCCAGTCCCGCATCAACGACTGCGATCCCTTCTGCCGACCTCCACGCAGACCCTCCTCCGCCGTGAACCTGGTCGCATCGAGCGGCGCCATTCCGTAGAACCGGTAGGAGAATCCCTTGCCTAGGTCACCGAACACGCCGGCGCCCGTGTCAAACCACGTGGACGGAATGATCACGGTGTCCACCTGTGGCCGCAGAACGCCATAGAAGGAAGGCGGCTCGTGCCGCTCATTGATGATTCCCATCGGCGTCAGCAGCATCCCGCCTCGCAAATTTACGGTCGGGTGAAGCAGAAAATCCACATACGCCTGCTCCAACTCCAGCTCTCCCTTTTCCTCCGCTCCTTCCACGAGCGCATGCTCTACTTCAATCTCGGACCAGAATTTCAATCGCTCTGAGAAGCTATGTCCGAACAGCAGCACAAACCGCCGGAAGTCGAGAACCGCATCCTGCTCTTGCGGTTTCGAAAAATTCAGCTCCATGTAGCCCGACACGGGAAGCCGGGTTTCATCGGATTGCGAAGCAGCCGCTGCGCCCGACCGCTGCAGAGACGGCAGAGACTCCTGTGTTGGAAGCGTGGAGGACGGACTGACCAGTTCGATCCACCGCAGAGACGCCGTGCGGGCCGGTTCTCCCTCCGTGGGAGCAGGGAACTCGCGCACTAGACGCTGCACCTCTGCCTCCAGCGCTGCCACCCGGTCCGCCAAAGAGTGGTCGCTTACATCGTGTCCGGATGCACTGGCCGGTGATCCCCTGCCCGAAAGGCGGCGGGTCAGTTCCGTCACCTGCTGCTCCAGGATCCGAATTCGTTCGGCCAGGTCGCCTTCCGTCTGCGCGGGAAGAGAGGCAGCCCAGCACAAACACACCATCGCTGCCACACTTCGGCGCACGCAAGCCTTGTTTCGCCTCAGATGAATCGAAGCTCGAAGGATCCGCTGTATGGCTCTACCCATCCACCCCTTTTCCCCAATGGCGAAATCATACACCTGGCGAGAAAAGTTCACGCTGGTGCCTGCCAGAAATCAATTATAGCTTATAATTTATATTAATGTATATTTAATAAAATACACAGTATAGCTTTACTTGCTCTACTGTCAAGCGGGTCGTGGATGGAAGGAGGATCGCTTATCGGCCGACGGTCAGCCGGCGGGAGAGAAACGCTGGCAACTTGGCTTCCCGCATCTTCTCGATGGTTGTAATCATGTCGTAGGATGTGCGGCCAAACTCGACGAAGCCGTTGGTGTCATAGATCACGAACGCCGCGCGCCTATCCCCGTCGCGCGGCTGCCCTACCGACCCGGGGTTGAGGTAATATGTTTCGTCGTCTCGTAGCTGCCACACGCGCCGCTCTTTCGTCTTCGGCACGGGCATCGGCAGCGTCTCGGCCAAGCGCTGCGCCCCGCGCAGAAACCCCCCTTGCAGGTGCGTGTGGCCGAAAAACGTTATTTGGTGGGCCACCATCCGCAGCGCTTCCTCTGCTTCCGAGGGTGTGGTCACGTATTCGTCCTCGTCCCGAGGACTGCCGTGCAGAATGGAAAACAGCTCGGCTACGTCCAGCGGTCCGGGCGGCAGATCCCGCAGGTACTGGATGTTCTCTTCGCTCAGATTCGCTCGCGTCCAGTAAGCGGCTTGCCGTGCCGTCTCGTTGAAGTGCACGGCCGAGTCGACCCCGGAGCATACACGGTCGTGGTTGCCGCGAACCACCACCTTCGCGTTCGTCCGCACCCAGTCCGTCACCGCATCGGGATCGGGGCCGTAACCGACCAAGTCTCCGCAGCAGAGGATTTCGCCGTAGTCGCCTTCGGTCGCTGCCAGCACAGCTTGGAGCGCCTCCAGATTGGAATGTATGTCGCTGAAGATCAGATACCGCATCTTAAACTATGACTCCGTCGCCCGGTCCCGGACCCAGCGAAATGATTACTCTAACCAAGATCGAGCACTTTCGGTTGCAAAAAGGTTCCTCAAGGCTGTCCTGAAGTCAAAAACGGATCGTCTCACCCCGAACTTCAAGATTCGAACTCTCGGTAGGCTTCACTCTTTGAGATTCCCCGTTCACGCGCGACCGTTTTCAAGGCCTCCATCCGGCTCAGTTCTTCTTCCGCCATGAGATGCTGAACGCGTTCTTTGACGGGAACGTCCTGGATCGTCTTGTCGGAGGGCTCGGACGCCGGACCCAGAATCAGCGTAATCTCCCCCGGAATCGCCGGACGTTTTGCCAAAGCTTCGATCACCTCCGAACATCTTCCCCGCAGAAACTCCTCATGGATCTTCGTCATCTCGCGTGCCACTGCCACGGGCCGGTCTCCGAGGACCGTATGGACGTCGCGCAGTGCGCCCAGGAGCCGTCGGGGTGATTCAAACGCCACGGTCGTGACGGGCGACCCCTTGCACTGTTCCAGAATCTTTCGCCGAGCGTGCGGTTTCGCTGGAAGAAAACCCACGAATTGAAATCCGTGCGTGGGCAGTCCGGAAACCGTCAGTGCCGCCACAGCCGCCGAGGGGCCCGGAACCGGCACCACCGGAATCCCGTGCCGGATCGAACGCTCTACCAGACGGTAACCGGGGTCCGAGATCCCGGGCATCCCCGCATCCGAGACCAGCGCGATTCGCAATCCTTCTTTCATGCGCTGCACCAGCTCGGCCGATTTTTCAATTTCATTATGCTCGTGGTAGCTCGTCGTTCGCTTCTCGATGGCAAAGTGATTCAGCAGTTTTTGCGTCTGCCGCGTATCTTCGCAGGCAATCAGATCCGCTTCCTGCAGCACCCGCAGCGCACGCAGCGTAATGTCTTCCAGGTTTCCGATCGGTGTTCCCACCAGGAACAGGGTCCCGCGAGAGGACGCCCCAGACCTGCCTCGCCTTCCCATGATCTCTTCTGGCATGTCGTTCTTGAATTTTCGGCTTTTGTTCAGTGCAACGGCAAGCATAGCATAGCGTAGGGTTCTCTCACCCGCTGGGGTCTGCGGAAGGTTGACACCTCAAAAGCAGCCTTGCTAGGATGCCCTGAGAGACAAGAGATGCACCTGCAGTGCACAGTTGAGGGAGGCAGCTAGATCCGTGGCCAGGCTTTCGCGGCGCGAACTGAAGAGGGATGAATTCGCAGACCGTCTTGCAACCGTAACCGGTTTCTTTTCCCGAAACCGCGGGTCGATCATCTTCGGCGGCGGCTCGGTTTTTTTGGCAGTCGTCGTAGCGTTCGGCGCCTTCTTTTTTGTACGCAGCCGCCAAGCCGCTGCTTCTGAGCTCTTTGGAGAGGCCCTCGTCACCTATCACGCCCTGGTCATTGAGACACCTCCCGAGGGAGTCACCATCCAGACTTTCCCAACTGCCGAGGAAAAGTACACGAAAGCGATTCGCCAGTTTACGGAAGTGTCCGAACAGTTCGGGAGTTACAGTGTAGGCCGCTGGGCCCGCTACTATACCGCACTGTCCCAACGCGAGCTTGGCCAGCATGCCGTAGCCGAGCCGGGACTCCTGGCTATCATTGAGGAAGGCGACAGTGACTTGGCCGCGGTCGCAAAGATGGCGCTCGCAGCTCTGTACCAGAAGACCTCCCGGACGGACGAGGCGGAAGCGCTCTACCGCGAGCTTGAAGACAGCCCGAGTTTGATGGTCCCCAGACCCACGGTGCAAATGGCTCTGGCCGCGCTTTACCAAACTACCAATCCTTCCCAGGCCACCGCGCTCTACCAGCAGATTGAGAGGGATTATCCTGGAACCGCCGCTGCGGATCGAGCCGCGGAGATGTTGCGCAGTGGCGCCCAGTAACCCGGACGGACCAGTTCTGCGCCCCGGCATCCCCACCGCTCAGCTCAGTTCCCTGCGCGACTACGCTGTCCGCCCCGAGCAGAGCCGCGGACGAAAGTTCCCCGAGCCGCCTCACCGCTATCGCAATGATTACCAGCGCGACCGTGACCGTGTGGTTCATTCGCGAGCTTTTCGCCGTCTGGAAGACAAAACCCAGGTTTTCACCACCCGCTTTTCTGATCATTTCCGCAACCGCCTCACCCACACCCTTGAGGTCGCCCAGATTTCCCGCACTGTCGCCGGCCTGATGGGCCTCAACGTCGACCTGGTCGAAGCTCTCGCTCTGGTCCATGACATCGGCCATCCGCCCTTCGGACACTCGGGCGAAAAGTGCCTCGACCAGATCATGCGCAACTTCGGCCAGCGCTTTGATCACAACCTCCAGGCTCTGCGTATCGTCGAATCCTTCGAGCAGCGCTATGCCGACTTCCCGGGACTGAACCTGACCTTTGAAGTCCGCGAAGGCATCGTTAAGCATTCCCGTGATTACGCGCCCGGCGAACACCCTGAACTGGAGGAGTATCTGCTCGATCAGAAGCCCCCCCTCGAAGCACAGTTGATCGACCTGACCGATGAAATTGCTTATTCGACCGCTGATCTCGACGACGGTTTTGAGGCCAAGCTGTTTGACCTCGACTCCTTGCGGGCGGAGTTGCCGTTGTTCGCGGAGCTCTGCACCTGGGTGGCAGACCGCTACCCGGATGCCCCTCCCAAGCTGCAATTCAACGAAACCCAGAAGCGCGTGCTGGACCACTTGGTCACCGACTTGCTCGAGAATTCATTGGCTGAAATCCAGCGCGTCGGCATCACGAGCGTGGAGGAGGTCCGGCGTCAGCCAAGCCGCCTCATCGGCTTCAGTCCTCAGGCTGCGAAACAGAACCGTGTTCTCCGCAAGTATCTTTCCCACCATCTCTACTTTCATCCCGCGTTGGTCTCCGAGAAAGAGAAGGGAGCACAAGTCGTCGAGAGGCTGTTCCAGTTCTATCTCGACCACCCGGAAAAGCTCCCTCCCTCATACGCCGAGCAGGCTCGCCAGGGGCCGCGCCATCAAGTCGTTTGCGATTACATCGCCGGCATGACGGACCACTACGTTCTGCGCCTTCACCAGGAACTGCTTGGCTGAGTGTCTCTGCAAGGCTGCGGTCATCCTGAGCGCAACGAAGTTTCTCATCTTCGTGGTCTGCGCAATCTGCGGATACGTCACCTTTGTCTCTCCTATAATAAAGTGGACAAAGTTCAGACGGGAGACGCATCATGTTCCTACATATCAACGAGCTCGAACGAGCGCCCATCGTACTGGATCAGGTTCTCCCGCCAGCTCGTCCGGGTGGCCCCGGCAGTATCGATTTCGGTGAAGACATCTGGCAGGTCGAACCGCTTGAAGTGCATGGCCGGGCAGAGTTGGTTGCCGAGGAGATCCGGCTGCGCGGCAACCTCAACACGGTGCTCGAAGTCCCCTGCGCCCGTTGTCTGGAGCGTACGCGCCGACCCGTGGTCTTGGATTTCGATCTGTTTTACCGCTCCATTCGGACCATCGCCCGTGAGGAGGAAGTCGAGATTGCGCGTGACGATCTCGAAATCGGGTTCTATCACGGCGACGGGTTGATGCTCGAGGAAGCTCTCCGCGAGCAGATCTTGCTTTCCCTGCCAATGAAGAGCATATGCCGCCCTGACTGTGCCGGCCTGTGCCCGCAGTGCGGCAAGAACCGCAACCTCGGTAAGTGCGATTGCGCTCCCCCCCCGCCGGACGAGCGCTGGGCGCCCCTGGCTGGCCTCAAGCGATAGCGCCTCCGGTGATTTGCCCAAAACGGTCTTCTTGCGCTATTCTGACCTATCGCTTGCAGAGAGTTCGTTTGAAGGAGCAGTATGCCGAACCCGAAACGCAAACATTCACACGCCCGTCAGGGCAAGCGCCGCTCGCACCTGTTTCTCAAGGCGCCTGTATTGTCCGAGTGCCGCCAGTGCCACGAAATGAAGCTCCCACACCGCATCTGTCCCAAGTGTGGCTACTACGAAGGCCGCAAAGTTATCTCCGTCAAGGAAACCAAGTAATCCACTCCCCCTTCACGGTTCCGCTGCGACCCGCCGCCTGATCTCCTCAAACCACCCGGGCACGACGCCGATTCGGTAGACTTCGGCATCTCCGCCGCCTTGCTCCGGCGCTACGTACGCCAGTGTCCCTGTATTGGAGAACGTAAACTGAGCCACGCCGGTCAGCGTATCTGGCGGTGACCCCAACACGCCTTCCTGCACCACTGCGGGCATCCCCATCACATCCAGCGTCACGGTATCGAACTCGACTGCCAGAATCGCCCTCTCCCGGTGGTAGACCAAGTGCCCTCGGGTCTGCCCCGTGGCTGCATAGCGCCCGAAGGTGCCCCCCCGAACCAGAATCTTCTTTTCTCCCGTATCGAGACGCAGCGCTGCAATCTGCGAATCTCCGGGATCGTCGCTTACGGCTATCGTGAACAGCACCGCGCTGCCATCCGGCAGGAACTGCGGCCAGCGGTGACTCAATTCGCCCTCTGCCAATTCAGTCAACTGCTGCGGCTCGCCCCCCTCGGCCGAGACTTCATACAACACGTCCGTATCCGTCAGGTTGAACACGATTGTCTCGCTCGGCCCCCAGCTCGCCCCGCGAAGATTCGTCGCCTCGGGCGTCAGGGCGGTTGCCTCGCCGCCGCCGACCGGGACTTTCTTCAATCTGCCGTCCGCAAAGAATCCAAGCCACTGCCCATCGGGAGAGAAGAAAGCCGTATCGCCGCCCGCCGTGCCTGCCACGGATCTTCTGTCTCTGGCGGCCATATCCCACAGGTGCATCTGCCGGCTCCCGTCATCCTGGAATACCAGATGCGCGAGGAACATGCCGTCGGGTGAGAACGCCGTCGTCGGGTCGTTGTTCCACCGCACGTGTCCCACCCCCGGCGAAGGGATCAGAAACGAGTTTGTTGTGTCCGGCGGTGCCTCCATCTCCGACCCACACCCCGCCTGCCCCGTCACCAACCCAATCAGCAGCGCACCCACCGCCATTGTTTCGCGCATGGATCCGGATCCCATCGCTTTCCTCTTCTTCACGTCTTATTGAGTCTTTGTGGTTCAATCCGTCTGTTCGCCACTCAACTGTCTTTCACACGCTGATCACTGGACAGGGCGAGTGCCGTATTATGGCGTATGCATTCCGGGGCACCACGTCTCCCTTTTCAACGAGCCGCTGTACCTTCAGCTCTCCAGTTCCGAACCTCCAAACACCCCCATCAGCTTTTCCCGATCCGCGATCGCCGCGTCGGAAACCGGAATCACCACCGGGGCCGAAAACCCCGTCGGTGGAATCGTGTAGAACGGGTCAACACTGTGCAAAAGAATCACCTCCACGCGGTGCTTCTGCGCCACGGCTTTCACGTACGGTAACATCTCCCGGCATCAGTCTGAGAAATCCGTTGGAACCAGGATTCGAGAAATCGCGAGCATCCAGTCAACTTCCTATTCAGCAGCATTTGTTCATCGGAGCTGTACACCGGAACCGAAGCCATCGGAAAGACGGCGTGACCATGTGGTCATCCTAAGACTATACTCCCGGACCCCCCGCCCCGTCCTGCCAACTCAAGAAGATTCACCCTTCCGTCCCTAAGCGACACTAGCTACTAGTTGCTGCTTCGGCAAACTCCTCGAATTCTTGTTCTTTGCGACTATCCAGTCTATATTGACATGGGAGAATTGCTGGCTGTGCCGCAACTTGCTTTCTTATTTCCGGGCCAGGGGTCGCAGCAGCCGGGCATGGGTCGCGATCTGGCTGAGAATTTCCCCATCGCCCGTGACACTCTTGCGGAAGCCGATGATGCGCTTGGATTTGCGCTTTCACGACTCTGTTTTGAGGGCCCCGCCGAGGAGCTCCAACTGACCGCCAACACTCAGCCCGCCGTCCTGGCCTGCTCCGTGGCAGCCTTCCGGGTTCTTGAGCAACACGGGATCAGCCCGTCGTTCGTGGCTGGGCACAGCCTCGGCGAGCATTCCGCCCTGGTGGCCTCTGGGGCCGTTCGATTTGCCGATGCGTTGCGCATTGTCCGCCATCGCGGCCAGTATATGCAGGAGGCCGTGCCGGTCGGCACGGGCGCTATGGCCGCTTTGCTCGGCATCAACATGGAGAGAGTCGAGGAGCTGTGCCGATATGCGGCTGAGGGAGAAGTCGTCTCTCCTGCCAACATCAACACACCCATGCAGATTGTCGTCGCCGGCCACGCCTCGGCGGTCCGCCGCGTCATGGACCGGGCAACGTCTGCGGGCGCGAAGAGGGCTGTCGCTCTGCCGGTGAGCGCCCCATTCCATTGCTCGCTCATGCGCCCAGCCCAGGAGCGCCTCACGCCCGAACTGGAAGCCCTTGCAATCGAAGATTTGCAGTTTCCGCTTGTCAACAACTCCCGAGCTGATCTCGTTCGCACGCCTGCGGATGCCCGCCGCGGCTTGATCGACCAGGTTTGTGCCCCCGTCCTTTGGGACCAGAGCGTCCGCCAGCTCCGTGCCCACGGTGCCCAGATATTTGTCGAAGTCGGCCCTGGCCGCGTCCTCACTGGAATGATGAGGCAGATTGATTCCGCGGTTACGGCGGTGAACGTCGAAGACAAGAAGAGTCTGGAGAAAGCGCTGGCTGTCCTCCAGGCCGCTGCTACTCCGGGAGGCAGTTCCTCATAATGGCGTGGGAGGGCCAAGTCGCATTCGTGACGGGCGCCTCGCAAGGCATTGGCGAAGCCTGTGCCCGGGGGCTGGCGGAGGCCGGAGCGAAGGTCGTCCTTGCCAGCCGCAACCTCCAGCGACTGGAACAGCTCGCCGAGGAAATTCAGGGCGCGAGAAACGACCTGACTTGCGCTTTGGCATTGTCGCTTGATGTAACGCAAGAGGACCAGATCAAGGAAGCTTTCCGGAAAGCACTCGATCATTTTGGCAAGATTGACATCCTCGTCAATAACGCCGGCGTGACGCGGGACGGGTTGGCGCTTGGCATGAAACGCGAGGATTGGGATGAGGTAATCCAGACCAACCTGACCGCAACCCACCTTTGCATTCAACAAGTCTTGCGGGGAATGATGCGCCGCCGGTACGGCCGGATCATCAACATCACTTCCGTCGTTGCGTTTCTGGGTAATGCGGGTCAAGCCAATTACGTTGCTTCAAAAGCCGGAACTATCGGCCTGACGCGTGCGATCGCCCAGGAGTATGCTTCCCGCAATATCACTGTCAACGCAGTGGCACCTGGTTTCATTGAAACGGCCATGACAGCGGCTCTGTCGCAAGCAGCCCGGGAAAAGCTAGCGTCCCGGATTCCCTTAGGACGGCTCGGGGAGGTCCTGGATGTGGCCCAAGCAGTGAAGTTTCTCGCTTCGGAAGAAGCCGGATACATCACAGGTCAAGTGCTGCACGTAAACGGCGGACTATATATGTGATTCCGTTGTAAGTGAGAAAACCTGAACATAAACGCAGGAGTCTAGGGAAGACGCCTGAAACCCCTACTCGGCTCTCCTTGTGCTCTTGCGTTTCTCCCGTGCCATCCTCTCTGTAGCATGTCTATAAGACTCGTCGAGGCGCGACATCTGCCGAATGCTTACCCTACGAACTTCCCCCCGTTAGCTCCTCGAATAGCCGTTCGTATTGCAGCGTAACGTCTTCCCAGCGGTAGTACCGCCGGACGCGCTCGGCGGCTCGCTGCCCGTAGTGGGTTCGGAGAGCCGTATCATCCAGTGCAGCATGGATTACTTGGGCAAGCGATTCCGAGGAGTGCAAAAAAGGCATCGCTTCGTCGCCTGCCACTTCCCGGTTTTCGGGTGTGTCCAAATAGAGGACACAGCGACCGCATCCCATTGCTTCCAGCAGGGCCGGGTGGGTCCCGCCGACCTCGGTGGCGTGGATGTAGCAAAGCGCGTGGGACTGCAGCTCGCGGTACCCGAGTCCGTAGATGGCGCCGGGAAACAGAATGCGGGGGTCGGTCGTGGCACGGACTTCGCGGATATATTTCGCGGCATAGGGAGCATCGCCAAGCATGACCAGCTTCAGGTCCGTGTGGACCTGCTCGAACGCCTTCACGACCATCAGCGCGTTGTTCTCCGGCTCCATGCGGCTGACGTAAAGCAGGTATCGCTGCGGTTCCAGGCCCAAAGCATCAAGGATACCTGTGGTGCTCACGCGTCCCCCATCGGCCCCATAGGGAATGAAACAAGACTGCCGCCGATAGCGGGTCCGGTAGTAGTCTTCGATAGTACGCGCGTCCGTAACGATGGCGTTCGGCAGAAACGTAGAGAGCCACTCCGAGAGCAGATAGTAGGCCTTTCCGAAAACATTCCACTTGCGCCGGCGGCGCTCAAGCCCATCCACGTTGACGACCGTCTTCATTCCGCCCATACGGGGCACGAAGGAGAAAATACTGTTGGCTGCATTGCAGATCAAGACGGCGTCGAAAGCGTGGGGAAGAATATGGAACACGGAGAGAAACGTATGGGCCACGGTGTCGAAGTACTTGTGAGGGATCGTGGGCAACAGGACCAGCCTCACTCCCTTGTAGTGACTGCCTGGATAGTGAATGTTGTTGGTTCGTCCATAGACAGTGACCTGATGGCCGCGCAAGACCAGCCGCGTGGAGAGCTCCTCCGCGAATGTCTCAAAGCCTCCGTAATTGGCGGGAATGCCGCGAGTGCCGAGGATGGCAATCTTCATGCTCAGAGCGGCGGAACCTGTTCGGGTTCCGGCCGAGTCGTCCGGAACGGAAGAACGGGGTAAGTTCCCCGATTGACAGGAGCGGGAACCACCGCCACCGGCACGGTGGTCGGGTAAAAGCGGAACCAGCTCTGGAGATACGAGTGGGTAACGCGGCGGCGGCGCTGAATGACCCGCCGTTTGGCAAGCATCCGTCGCCAGTGGCGCGCCACCTCCAGGAAAGCTGGCAAGGAACCGCGTTCGGCTAGCAGGCAGTAGGTCACGATAGCTAGGTCCCGTGCTGTGACGGCAAGAAAATTCCGCAGATACAGTTGCCAAGTGGCGTTCTTCACGCGCATGAAGAACCGGTTTTTGACGGAATGGAAGTTAATCTTCGGAGGGAGCTGTCGGCGGCATCCGGGAAACACTCTGCGCACGTGATACCCGACCGCCTCGGGAAGATAGAGGCAGCGCCAGCCTTGCAATTGAGCGCGCCAGGAGACGTCGGCATCCTCGCGGTAGAAGAAAAAGTCTTCATCGAAGAATTCGCCCTCGATAGCGATGTCGTCAATCATCGCACGGCGGTAGAGCGCGGCAGCTGCCGTCGCGCCGAAGACATAAGCCGGCTGAGCGTATTCGTGCGAGTCGGGACGATGGAACCCGCGGTCAAAATGGCGAAACGTCGGCGTGAAGTAGATGCCGGCGGAATCCACTTCCGGTTCGGTCGGTATGCCAAGGTCCGGCAGCGCGCGCAAGAGCTTTCCGCAGACAGTGCCGATCTGCGGGTCCAGGTTCCCGCGCTCGACGAGGAGGTTGATGAAGTCCGGTGCTAGCAATACATCTGGGTTCAGCGCTAGAATCCAGTCTCCCTTGGCAAGACGGATGGCCTGATTTTGAGCGGTAGTGAATCCCCGGTTTTCCGAATTCAGGACGACCTGGATGCGCCCGCGGTAGCCTTCGAGCAGAGAGCGAGTAGCGTCCTGGCTGGCGTTATCGACGACAATGATTTCGAGTGGTGGCCATTCCTGCGCCAGCACAGAATCCAGACATCGCTGAATAAACGGTTCGTTGTTGTAGGTGACGATGGTGACCGAGACTTGATTCGCCCTCTGCATTATCTTTGGCCTAACCAGCCACCCTCGCTTGACCTGGGCAACCTCGGCGGAACCACTCCTCCCCCAGCAGTTCCGCCTTCCACCCCGCGCCAGGATAGCTTCGCTGCTTTCCAATACGCCCGGAGACGCTCCCTGCGGGGCGATTGTAGCGGCGCCGGCTGGCTTCCGGCCATGTCCGCCACAGCACGCAGCCCCATACCTGCCAGTAGGGCCCCCCGGATCACAAACCCAATCCTCCGAGGAAAGTGCTTTTCCACATAATAAAGCAAGTTGCGATACCAGTAAATCTGCTTCTCGCAAAATGTGATCGATTCGAGCGAATGACCGCCGTAGTGCTCGACGCGGACTTGCGGCAAAAACTGGATCACCCCGCCCCGGTCGCGGAGCCGCTTGCACAAGTCCACGTCCTCGAACCAAAGCGGAAAGAACGATTCATCGAACCCGCCGCAGGTCTCGAACCGATCCCGGCGGACCAGCAGACAGGCCCCCGCCGGCTGCTCTACCTCCTGCGGACGTTCGAGGTCAAGATCGAGGCACCGGTAGCGGCGGTTCACTGGATTGCCGGGAAACAGACGGTTCACCAGCAGGACCTCAAAGAAGAGGGAAGCGGCTGTGGGAAGGCAGCGCACAGTAAACCCAGTTCGCGTCCGCCCGTCGGGGCCTACTAGGCACGGAGCCGCCGCCGCGAGGCATTGGTTTTCTTTCAGGGCGTCTTCCAATGGTCCGAGGGGATCGGGGCAAACCGTGTCTGGATTCAGAAACAGAATCGTACTTCCGCTGCTTTGGCGGACGCCGAGGTTCGCGGCGGCGGCAAATCCGAGATTTGAATTCGGGCAAATCAGCTGCACGGCAGGATGCCGCTGGCGGACGAGGTCCGCCGTCCCGTCCGATGACGCGTTGTCCACAACAATCATTTCCCCGGCTCGGTCTTGCACGGAGTCAAGGCAGGCGGAGACGTGAGCCCTGGAGTTATAGGTAACGATGACGACGGAGATCATATCGGTTTCGTTAGGCTGTTTCGATCACGCGGTTCGAACAGCGCCCTTACGGGGCGGTCCGCAGGCTTTGTTTGGCGGCTTCCGGATCGCCCCGCAGAGGAAACAGGCCGAAGTAAAGCTTCCAGAACGTGTTGTGCTCCCGGCGATCCGGAGCGAGGACGTCGTCATGGATTTCCCGTTCGGAGGCTTTGAGCCGTGACAGGAAGGCTTGGGCGTCCTTGGATCGCCACGGCGTGCGACTACGGACGGCACGGGGCAACCGGCGAAGAAAGCCCGCCAGACCCGCCAGGTACGCACCCAAACGGCGCTTCCGGATGGAAAGCATCGCCCACAGGAGCTGGGCCCAAAGAATGCGGGGAGCCAGTCGCGATAGGGCAGCCACGGGAAAATGCTTGGCCAGCAACAACAGTTGATTCTGTGTCAGTAGGCGGAAAACAGTAGCCGAGTCAGGCCCACCCAGGGTTGCTCCTCCCCGATGTCGACACGTGGCCTCGGGAAGATAGAACCCTCGAAACCCCGCTCGCGCAGCACGGAGTGACAAGTCTATGTCCTCCAGGTACGCGAAAAAGTTTTCGTCGAACGGCCCGATCCGGTCGAACACCTCTCGGCGAAACAAGGTCGCTGTTCCCGAAACTGCCCAAACCGGGCGCGGGAGATCGAAGACCCCCGGGCCCTTGCGCCCAAAGCCCAGCCGCCATGCCGAGCCGCCAAGCGACAAAGCATCGCCGGCATTGTCCAGCTGCCGCCCATCGGCTTGGTAAATCTTCCCGCAACAATAGGAAATCTCAGGGTGCTGTTCGAGAAAGCTAAGCGTCCGTTCGAGCCAGTTCGGGTCTAGCTCGACGTCATCATTGAGCACCAGAATGCTTGGTGACCTCCCGGCTGCAGTAAGTCCGGCATTGACGGCAGCCGCGAAACCGCGATTGCTAACCAGGTTGATCAGGGCGCTCCCGGCGGACTTTGCTGCCAGAGCCGCTTCCTCGCCAGCCCCGTTCGAGACGACTACGGTTTCAAACTCTCTAACAGATTGCCGGGCAAGAGATTGCAAACAATTCGCCAGCAGATCCCCACGGCGCCAGGTCGGAATCACGACCGTCACTCTGCGTTCTGCTTTTGTCGCCATTCCCAGCCTGCCCCCATTCGGTGTGAACCCAAACCGTGTTCTCAGAGCAATTATAGCAATGAACCCTGCCTATCTGAGGAAGGGTATTTCGACCGGAACGAGGGCTTGCTTTTGTGCTTACGGCCTTGATGCCCATTTGATAGAGTATTGGTTGACCGGAATCTCCAGAATGGACACAGGCGCCGGTAGCTTATGAACCTGACCCGAATCGGTCGTTGTCAGATCCTAGGCGAGTTGGGGCGAGGGGGGGACGGAAGTCGTCCATCGCGCCCACGATCCCAATATTGGCCGGTATTTGTCCCTTCATGCCGTTGTGGTTTAATTCCCAGGAATGTTCAAGATTCTTAGTGCAGCCGTATACGGAATTGACGCGTATCGGGTTGAAGTCGAGGTAGACCTCAATCCGTCTCGCAGCGACTGGAACTTCACCACCGTGGGCTTGCCTGACGCGGCGGTGAAAGAGAGTCGCGACCGTGTGCGTTCGGCGCTGCGCAATTGCGGGTATTCCTTTCCCGCGCAGAACATTACGGTCAACCTCGCTCCCGCTGACATGAAGAAGGAGGGCTCGGGGTTCGACCTGCCGATGGCGCTCGGCATTCTGGCGGGATTGCAGGAGCTCGAAGCGGAGCGCCTCCCGGAATTCCTGTATGTGGGCGAACTGTCCCTCGACGGTAGGCTGCGCCCGGTGCGCGGGACGCTTTCGATCGCTGTCAAGACGCGTGAACTGGGCATTCCGAATCTGGTGGTTCCGGCGGAAAACGGACGCGAAGCAGCTTCGGTCGAAGGGGTGAACGTTTATGCCCTGAAATCCTTGACCGACGCGGTAGAGTTGCTGCGCGCCCCGATGAGCTTCTCGCCGCTGTGCCTGGAGCCGCAGGAAACCCCCGGACAAAGGACGGATGCGAGCGTCGACTTCCGGGACGTCCGCGGCCAGACGTCAGTGAAACGGGCGCTCGAAGTGGCCGCGGCGGGCGGGCACAATATTCTCATGATCGGGCCGCCCGGTTCCGGAAAGACCATGCTGGCCAAGCGCCTCGCCACCGTGCTGCCTCGCCTGACCTTCGAAGAAGCGATCCAGACCACCAAGGTGCACAGTGTGGCGGGCTCGCTCGACCCGGCGCAGGGCCTCATCGGAGCGCGGCCCTTTCGTGCGCCGCATCATACTATCTCCGACGCGGGTCTGATCGGTGGCGGCGCCATTCCACGCCCCGGAGAGGTCAGTCTGGCCCATAACGGTGTTTTGTTTCTGGATGAGCTGCCGGAGTTCCCCCGCAACGTGCTCGAAGTTCTGCGCCAGCCCATCGAGGACGGTCACGTAACGATCGCCCGCGCGGCCATGACGGTCTCGTTTCCGTCGGTATTCATGCTATCGGCGGCCATGAATCCTTGCCCGTGCGGCTACTTCAACGATCCATCGCACGAGTGCTCCTGCACGCCGCCGATGATCCAGCGCTACGTTTCGAAAATCTCCGGCCCTCTGCTCGACCGCATTGACCTGCACATCGACGTGCCCCCAGTGAAGTATCGGGAGCTGCGCTCGGGCAAGGTGACGGAAAGCTCGGCCGAGATTCGTGCCCGCGTCGAGCGCGCCCGGGAAGTGCAGCAGGACCGCTTCGCCGGCTCCTCGGGATCCTCTTCCTCCAAGATTTTTGCCAATGCCCGGATGACGCCGCGCTTGATCCGCAAGCATTGCCGGCTCGATGCGGCCTGCGAGCAATTGCTCGAAACTGCCATGAACCGCATGGGGCTGAGCGCCCGCGCGCACGACCGCATCCTGAAAGTCGCGCGTACCGTTGCCGACCTCGAAGCCGCTCCCGAAATCGTCCCCAAACACATCGCAGAAGCCATCCAATACCGCTCGCTCGACCGGACGTATTGGGCCTGAGGTTCCGCTCGACCTTCAAGTATTGAGCATAATACAAGATACGGCACTTGGGATTTCCATGCTTTCGCCGTGTGGGTTAGAATAAACGCGACTTGCTCGAAAACTGGCAACATCGGCAGGGATGGAAATCCTAGCGTCGCCCGGCAGAGCGGAAGAAGCGAGGGCGCTCGCTGCTGCCTTCCAGTCCGATTCGTCAAGGTGCCAGATTCGCACCCTGTAGGGGAAGGGAGATGGGAAAAGCGGTGGAGGAGACATTGCGCAGCGGCCTGGTATTCGACGACTTGCGGACGTTTATTTCCGCGTGCCAGGGAATCGACCGCTGGCGGGTCATCGAAGGCGCGGACTGGAACCGCGAAATCGGGGCACTGGTCGAAGCTACCGCGGAGCTCATTCCGGACCCTCCGTTGCTACTGTTTCAGAAAATCAAGGGATATCCTTCCGGCCCTTCCGTAGTCAGCCTGCTCGTGGCTTCTTGTAAGCGCGCTGCCCTTGCGATGGGGCTCCCGCTGGAGAAGAGCAAGCTCGAGTTGGTTCGTCTCGCCGCGCGCAAGGTGCGCGACGCTAAGGCGATCCCCCCGGCGATGGTTTCGATGGGACCGGTGATGGAAAATGTTCGGGGCGAGGAGGAGGCGAACCTGCTCGAATTCCCCGTTTTGCAATTTCACGCCCGGGACGGAGGGCGCTACATCGGTACCGGCGACGTCCTCATCAACCGTCATCCGGACACAGGCTTCCTCAACATGGGCACGTACCGCATGCAGGTACACGAGGGGAATCAATTAGGCCTGTGGATGAGTCCCGGGCAACACGGGCGGCTCATCTGCCAGCAGTACTGGGAGCGCGGACAGAGTTGCCCCGTGGTGGCAGCCTTCGGAATTGATCCCTTGATCTTCATGGCCTCGCACACCAAAATTCCGTGGGGGAAGTCCGAGCTGGATTTCGCGGGAGGATTGCGGGAGAGGCCGGTCGAAGTCATGCCAGGTCCGGTCACGGGCCTGCCGATCCCGGCGCACGCGGAAATAGCCATTGAGGGCGAGGTTCCGCCCCCCTCGATCGAAGCTCGCGACGAAGGGCCGTTCGGGGAATGGCCTGGATATTACTCGGGTGGGACGCTCGGCACTGGACTGCCCCAGCCCGTGATTCGAGTGAAGGCGCTCTATCATCGGACGAACCCCATCCTTGCCGACGAAGCCCCCATGTGGCCTGGCGCTCCCAAGTACGCCTTGCCGATCTGGGCCGGAACGCTCTGGGACCAGCTCGAAAGCGCAGGCATCCAGGACGTTGTGGGCGTCTATACGCACTCGGCGTTCCTGGTGGTAGTGGCGATCCGGCAGCGCTTCGGAGGCCACGCCAAACAGGCGGGCCACGCTGCCCTGAGTTGTGCTGCCACGGCGCGCAACGGCCGCTATGTAGTCGTGGTGGACGAGGACATTGACCCCACCAACCTGAACGAAGTTCTCTGGGCCATGGAGACGCGCGTTGATCCCGCGCGCGACATCGAGCTGGTGGATGACTGCTGGAGCACGCCCCTCGATCCGCGCATGCCTCCCGAGAAGCGCGAAGCCGGCGATGCCACCAACAGCCGCGCCATTTTCTACGCAGTGCGGCCCTACCTCTGGCGCGAGAAGTTTCCCGTCGTCAGCCGCTCCGAGCGCGACTTGCGCAGCAGCGTGGTCGAGAAATTCCGCCACCTGCTCCCGTTTCCGCCAGCCTGATCGGGTTGACTAGGAAATCAGCAGCATCCCCGGCAGTGAGGCTATAATCAGATCGAACCCATTTGGAAAGAGAAAGCACAGGGACCGGGTCCCCTGTTGGGATGGGATTGCCGCTTTGTTTCGAGTAGAGTAAGTCGGCCGCGCAAGATGTTTCATTCTTTCGATTTCAATCTCATTGCTCGGGCGCTCTATCACCGCAATTACCGCCTGTATTCCTACGGGCAGGGTATTTCGCTGATTGGAACCTGGGCGCAGCGCGTGGCGGTGGGCTGGCTGGTCTATCGTCTCACCGATTCGGCGTTGATGCTCGGTGTGATCGGTTTTGTCGGTGATATTCCCGCGGTTTTGTTTGCTCCCATCGCCGGCGTTCTGGCCGACCGCTGGAACCGTTATCGCCTCATCATCATTTTGCAATTTCTCGCGATGCTGCAGGCCGTTGTGCTGGTGGTGCTGGTCCTGACCGATATGGTCGCTGTCTGGCACATCATCGCCCTGACGCTTTTTTCCGGGATCCTCATCTCCTTCGAAGTTCCGATACGACAGTCGTTCATCATCGAATTGATCGAGCGGCGCGAAGACCTCGGCAACGCCGTGGCGCTGAACTCCTCTCTCGTGAACGGAGCGCGCCTGATCGGGCCGTCCATTGCCGGCATCCTGATCGCCACGGTCGGAGAGGGCATGTGCTTCCTCCTGAATGCCGTCAGCTATGTCGCCGTCATCGGCTGTTTCGTGGCGATGAACATCAAGCCGCAGCAGCGCCCGGCCAAAGAGTCGCAGTTGCTGGGGGAATTGAAGCAGGGAGTTGCCTATGTGTTCGGATTTCCCCCCATGCGCTCGATCCTGCTCCTGCTCGGCCTGATCAGCCTCATGGGTGTTCCTTACCAGATCCTGATGCCCGTCTTTGCCAAGGACATTCTGCAGGGCGGTCCGCCGGTGCTCGGCTTTCTGATGGGATGCTCCGGCGCCGGGGCGTTTCTCGGCGCCATCTATCTTGCTTCCCGCCGAACCGTTCTGGGTCTCGAAACGTTCATCGCCGTGGCCACTGGCATTTTCGGGATCGGGCTGCTGGCGTTCTCCCTCTCCAGTTTTCTCTGGCTCTCGCTCGTTCTGATGGTTGTCACGGGCTTCGGGATGATTGCGCAGATGGCGTCATGCAACACGATGGTGCAGTCGCTCTCCGAGGACGACAAGCGCGGCCGCGTGATGAGTTTCTATACCATCGCTTATCGGGGCATGTATCCGATGGGAAGCCTCTTCGCCGGGTTCCTGGCCAGCAGGATCGGTGCCCCGGCCACGCTCTTCATCGGCGGAATCTGTGTGCTGGCTGGCGGCGCCTGGTATGCCCGCTCGCTCCCCGCCATGCGCGAGGCGATCCGCCCGGTCCTTGCGGGAACGGGATTCCTCGATGCCGATAGACGGCCGGTTTCGCGAGCGCCCGATCCTCCCGTCGCCATGGAAGAGTAATGATGGAAGCGTAATGGAAGAGTAACGGATGCCCGGGTAGCCGATGCGGTTTCTCAATCTCAGCGTCTCGTTGTTTCCGTTCTGGGCCGTCCTGGGGACCGCTGGCGCCTTGCTGTGGCCTGGCTTGCTTACACCCCTGGCCCCCGGAATCGTCCCTCTGTTGGGACTTGTGATGTTCGGCATGGGCCTCACCTTGCAAGGCCGTGACTTCCTCGAGGTGGCCCGCCGCCCGGGCCTGGTTGCCGCTGGATCGGCGCTGCAGTTCGGGCTGATGCCTCTGGCGGCGTGGATTGTCGGCGGTCTGCTGGGGTTGTCGCCCGAACTGCTGGCGGGTCTGATCTTGGTAGGGGCCTGTCCCGGTGGCACAGCCTCGAACGTCATCTGTTACCTGGCTCGCGGCGACGTGGCTCTTTCAATCTCCCTCACCGCCGTTTCCACCTTCCTGAGCGTCCTGGCGACGCCTGCCTTGACTTGGCTCTACGTGGGCCAGTTGGTTCCGGTTCCAGTCGTGCCGATGCTGCGTTCCATCCTCATGATCGTCATCATCCCGGTCCTCGCAGGGGTCCTGGCCAACCACTTTTTCGGCGCCCGGCTCGCCGCCGTGCGCGGCGCATTTCCATTGATTTCGGTGGCGGCCATCGTGCTCATCATCTCGATCATTGTAGCGCTGGAGGCCGACCGTGCTGCGGTTCTGGCGGGGACGGTGGTGGCCGCCGTGGTACTCCACAACACCCTGGGCCTCGCCGTTGGTTACTCGGTGCCGAGATTCCTGGGCCTGGACGAGCGCGTCTGCCGCACGCTCGCAATCGAGGTAGGAATGCAGAACTCCGGTTTGGGGGTTGCCCTCGCCACGCAGTTCTTCTCCGCCACGGCCGCTCTTCCCGGCGCCGTCTTCAGCGTCTGGCACAATCTGAGTGGCTCCGTTCTGGCTGGGTGGTGGACGCGGGCAGGGAACAAATAAACAGGTTGCCCGTGCCCGCACCATCCGCCGTGCCTTACCAGTTTGGTGTTTTTATTGGAAAAGGGTCGTAACAGGAGTTTGCGGATCAACCCGCAAGGCCGAGGCCATTTGTTCGAGAGCAATTCGCCCCGGGTTCTACGCAGCCGGGTGGATTCGCGGTGAGATCAGGCCGTCCCGGAAGCTCTTACGACTCTCGAGGAGATGTCCATGACAGACACCTCCTCGATTCGCCGTCTAAGCCTCGTTGCCGAGAGCGGCCTGCCTCTGCTCTCGGTTCCGATCAACACGTTTTTCGTCTTCGTGCAATCCCGCCCGTTCCGGAAGGAAAGGCGGCGCGACATGACACTGCCCGAAGGGCCCGTCTGGCGGCCCAAAACTGCCCGGTAGCCCCCTAGAACGCCTCCGGAAGATGAAACGTCAGGATAGCGTTCAGGGTTTTGTCCGAAACGATCACGTTCCCGTTCTTGGCGTCTACGGCGATTCCGCGCGCATCCGACAACAGACCGTTCGGTCCGCCGATGGTATAGCGCGGCGGCGCATTTCCGTTGTCGAAAACGCTCCACACCCCCACGTAATCCTCCGGCAGGTATCTTCCCCCCGGACGGACGGCGGCGAAAATCATCCCGCTCTCCGGATTGGTCGTCAACAGCGAAGCTCCTTGGGCCCCCTCGCTCGAAATGAACCGGAGCGGTTTGGCCATGCCGGAAGCCTGGCGGTCGTAAATGGCCAGCCCCCTTCCCGAGACGATCAGCAGATCATGAACCGGGTCCACGGTCAGGCGGCTGGCGCGAATTCCGGAATTCAGTCCCCCGAGAATCCGGATGGGAGCGGTGTCTCCATCGGCATCGCGTGGAAAGACCAGAATTCGGTCAATTTGCGGAACGAAGATCTCCCCGTGAATCCAATCCACGGCCAGCGCCTGGGGGTTCTTTAACTGGGTGCTCGGACCGAATATCTTGCGAACAGGCGCGACGTTGCCGTTGGCGTCGCCTCGGAAGGTAAGGATGGCATAGGCGTAGAACTGCGGAACCACGATTTCGTCGGTGACCGGGTCATACGCCATGTCGTGCATGGTGCGTGCAAACAAGGTATTCTGGCCGGCGATCTCTCGGGTGGGCTGTGCTCCTCCATTCGCCATCCTGGCGAATGCCGCAACCTGCGGATGGCCCACTCAGTTGGCGACAAGAATTTCTTCTCGTTTCGAATCGTACGCCACCGTGTGTGGATTGCTGAGCTTCGGCGAGGGCGCCGACGTGGGCCCGCTCCGAATCACGCGGATGGGGGGTACGTTTCCGCCGGCGTCGATCGGAAAGACCGTGGCGGAGTGGCTGCCGAAATTAGCGACCCACAGTTCATTGTTTTGCAGGTCCACCGTGACTCCGGTCGGGTTCTTGATCATTGTCTGGGGCCCCTGAAGGACACGGATCGGCGCCACGTCCCCGTTCGCATCCGCCGAAAACACGATAACGGAGTCGCCCGTGTCGTTGGCCACAAAGATCTCGCCGCGCTCCGAGTGTGATGCCAGCGCCGTCGGCCAGTCCAACTGCGTCCGGGGACCCTGGATCACGCGGAGCGGAGCGGTGTCACCCTCGGCGTTCTTGGAGTAGACCGTTATCGAGGCTGGATCGATCTTGCCCGAGCCCGGAAATGCTCGCCGTCGCCCCACCGGGTAGTCCGGCCGGTCGACGTTGCCTCCTCCTCCCCCTTCTGTAAGCGGCGGACGCACATTGTACGTCCCCCAATTGGACACAAAGATCTCGTTTCGCCGCGTGTCTAGCGTGATGCCGTGTGGGTCGGCCAGTCCCGTTTGGTCTCCCTGCAGAATCCGCAGCGGTGCATCATCGTCCTGGGCGTCCTTGGCGAATACCACCACGGCGTGATCGTCCTGGATCGTGAGGAATAACTCCCGTTCCTCTTCGTCTGCCACAATGCCGAACGTGGTATGCGGGGTCCGGAGTTTCTTTTTCGGTGCCACGTTGCCCCGGGCGTCGCGGCCGAACACCGGTATCCAGTTCATTGTGTCATTGTTGACGCCGAAGATGTCGCCGGTGGCCGGATCGATATAGATGCTGCACGCATATTCGAGAAACGTTGCTGAGCCGCCGATCATGCGCTTCGGTTCGCTCATCGAGGCCGCAGCAGGCGTATTCTCCAGCCGGTCGTAGACCAGAATCCGCGACAGGTTTTCCTCCGCCACGACCACTTCGTTCCGGATGGGATCGACAGCAATGCCGGCGAATCCGAAATGCGGGTCCGTAACCGTATAGAGAGGATCCCGCTGCCGGATAGCTTCTCGCTGCTCCTCGCTCGGACGGGCCGGAGCCTCTGCGCTGGAGCCTTGCGGATAGAGCGCCGCCGCCAGACTGGAGGAAGCGCTGGCGGGAACCCATTCGCACATCTCCCCATTCATTTCCGGCATGGCTTCCCAGGAAACCAACCGGTCGGCGCCGAATGCCGAGGTCTGCCGTGCCTTCTGATTGCCGGATAACACCAGCAATCCGGCAATTCCCAGCATGCAAAGACCAGCCAGCAGCCCGGTCCTCCGAAACGAAAATCTGTTTCGAACTGTCTTCAAAGCCATCTGTTGCCCCCTTCTATGTGTCATTCTGAGCGCAGTGAGGAATCTGCTCTCAGTTCCATTCCACTTACCACGTCTCAATCTTGAGCAGCTTACCATTGCCGTACTTGGGAAGAGTTCCCAGCCACATGATCGAATGTGCCGCAGAACTCCTTGGAGAAGGACGGGGCGAGCGTGCCATCACGTGTCGCTCCGGCAGCAGGTACTGTAACATTTCGCCGGTTTCGGAATCCAGTCGAACCAGCCTGTCGTGGCGATAGAGCTCCACCCACACGTCGTCCGTGTTCCGATCTACGCCTGTGCCGTAGGGCATCGCCATCGGTAGCGGAATCGTATATTCGGTGATCTTGCCGGTTTCCGGATCGAGCATTCCGATTTTGCCGGCGTTGTATTCCGCAAACCAGATGCGGTCCCGCGAATCGTAGTCGCCGCGGCGGGGAAACGCATTCGGGGTGGGAGTCGGATACCGCGTATGCTCCTCGGTTGCAACGTCGATGCGGTCAATGTCGCTGTCCCGATGTTTCATCAAATAGCGGTTGCCTTTGCTGTCGGTCACGTCCCCATAGATCCCTCCGGTGCGCTTGCCTTCCTTGAAGGGCAGTTCGTAGAGCGTCCATTTCCCATTCCCCTTGTCGGGCTCGAAATATCCGGGGTAGTAGGTCCCGTAATAGTCGTCCGTGTGGAACCAGATACGGTTGCGGACGGGGTCGGTGCCCAGCGAGAGGAACCGCCGCGGATTCTTGTCCGGAAGGATGTAGCTCGAAAATTCTTCTGTATTTCTATCGAACTTCAGCAGCCCGCCGCTCCAGGCATAGGGCGTCCAGGGGTTTTCGTCCTTGTCGAAACTGATCTCCTGGCCTCCGGGGTGCACCTCCGGCTTTCCGGGTGGCGGAGGACTCTCCCAGTATTTCATCTCGCCCGTCTCGGGGTTCAACATCCCGATGTAGGGCCAGCGCCAGTCGGTCCACCACACCATCCCGTAGCGGTCCACCTCGATATCATGCAGCTCGGCGTCGGGATAGGGGATTTCGTATTCGGTGAACAGGACCCGCGTGGAGCGCCCGGTTGGCCGGGGACTAATCTTCGCATTGGGCAATGCCAGCGGCTCCGGTCCGCGAATCCTGGCCAGATAATCTGCGATCAAGGAGTTTTCTTCCTCCCACCGTGGGTCCTCGCGGTCGAGCGGCGCTCCGGGATACACGCCGTGCGTTTCGGCTGCCCATTCCGCTCCGTGAATCCGCCTGCCGCGCATCAGCCGGACAATCTTCAGCCAGTTTTCCTTGTCAAACCGGAACCGCTGCAAGGTGCCTGTGTGGCAATGAATGCACTCGTTGCTGATCCGCCTGACCTGCTCCGGAGTCCCCGGCAGACTCAGTAGCCAATCCGTCGAGGTGATCTGCTGGTCCATTTCTTTTGCGGGGCCGAGTATAAAGTCCACCTGCATCTCCCGGCCGTTCTGGATCGTTTCCGTCCGGCGGCTCGGTTCCAGGCTGTCGGCTCGCGCCACCTCCACCACGTACTGGCCCGGCTCCAGCTTCGGGAAGCGATACTGCCCCTGTGCGTTCGTGGCCACCGCCTTCGCCCGGTAGTCGCCCTGCATCTTCGCCCGGATCAGGATTCCTTCCAGCGGCTCCCCAGCTTCGGAACGCACCACCCCTCCCAACGAGCTTTCGACAAACGGGTAGGTCAATTCCTGGGAAAACGCCGGCCGCGCGGAAATCACGCCAGACACAAGCAGGACCAGCACGAGAGCCAACTCGGTACGCGTCATTGCGACCTCTCCCTTTCCAAAGGATCCGCTACATGCTAGAAATCATACGCCAGCAGCGCAGCCTCCTTCAAGCTTTTGCGAGAGTGCGCAATGTGAAACAGAAACTTGCGGCATGATAACTTCGCATGAATCCTGCGATAGATCACGCATCACAGCCGCCATTTTTTCTCGCTGCAATCGTGTCCCCCCAAGTAGCACTCAGTGATTGGGGCGTAGGGCAAGACTGCATGCGGATTAGAAGGAGAGAATTGCTATGGTGCGGATGAGAGGACTCGAACCTCCACGACCTTGCGGCCACTAGAACCTGAATCTAGCGCGTCTGCCAGTTCCGCCACATCCGCTTGTCACGCTGTATTGTGTCAGCACCCGCCAAATCTTGTCAACGAATGGTCTCACGCTTGACACGGCCAGACAGAAACCATAGAGTTTCCGGCAAAGGGGGACAGCCATGAAAACTTCGACTGAAGCTTTAAGTGTGGAACAGCCGGTGCGGCAACCCGTTCAAAGCGAACCGCCGTCGAAATCGAATCTCGCTTCACGCAGGCGATTTCTGAAATCGAGCACGGCCGGGCTCGTTGTCGGCGCGTTGGCGGGTGAGGTGGCTCTGCCGCCATCCATCGCCGCCCAGGAAGTTCCCACAGACAGCGGCGCGAACGGCCGCCGCATTCTGTTGCAAGGGGGCGTCGTTCTCAGCATGGACCCCCAGGTCGGCGACTTCGAGCGGGGGGACGTGTTGATCGAAGGGAAGAGGATCGTTGCCGTCGGACAGAACCTCCAGGCCTCCGGGGCGGCTGTGATTGACTCCACGGACCGCATTATGATTCCGGGCTTCATTGATACGCACCACCACCAATACCAGGCCGTCCTGCGGGGAATCATCGCTGACGGTACCCTCGAAGCCGACTACCGCCGCGTGCTCACAGACCCCGGTGCGCTCAGCTCTCACTTCCGGCCGGAAGATGCCTACGCCGGGGAATTGCTGGCCTCGTTGACCCAGATTCGGGCTGGTGTCACCACCTCCATCGACCTTTCCCAGGTTGCCAACTCGCCCGCGCACACCGACGCCTGCATTGCGGGGCTTCAGGAATCCGGCTGCCGGGCGGTGTTTGCTTTCTCCCGCGGATATGGTCCGCAGTCTCGTTACCCGCAGGACGTCACCCGGCTGCGCTCGCAATACTTTTCCTCCGACGACCAATTGCTCACCCTGGCCCTGAACGGCGGCCTCGATCAAAGCACTTGGGAATTGGCCCGCCGGACGGGTGTGCCCATCGTGGACCACGTCACCAACCCGAACGCCGTGGCGCGGCTGGAAGCCTTCGGGCGCGCTGGCCTGATGCGCTCTGACAATCAATACATTCATTGCATCAGCTTCACTCCCACCACTTGGCAAATGACCCGGGACACCGGCGGAAAGATCTCCATCTCCCCCATCATTGAAATGGTCATGGGCCATGGCATCCCGCCGTTCCAGGACGCGCTCGACCACGGCCTCCGGCCAAGCCTCAGTTCTGATGTTCTGACCGTATTGACTGCCGACATGTTCACCATGATGCGCTCGGCCTTCAGCGTGCAGCGCATGTTCATCCATGAGCGCCAATTGCAAGAGGACCAGGACCGCCCCCCGCTGCTCACCTGCCGCGATGTGCTGGAATTCGCCACCATCGAAGGTGCGCGCACCGCGCACCTGGACCACAAGGTCGGCTCGCTCACTCCCGGCAAGGAGGCTGATATCCTCCTGCTGCGCGCCGACGACTTGAACGTGCTGCCCCTGAACAGCGCTACTGGCGCTGTGGTGAACTTTATGGACACCAGCAACGTGGAGGCTGTCTTCATCGCCGGGAGGATCATGAAGTGGAAGGGAAATATGGTCGGCGTCGATCACCAGCGCCTGCGCCGCCTGGCCGAGCGCGCCAGGGATGCCGTTCTCGGCCGCGCCCGCTATCCCCTCTACTTGCTCGATACCTGCTGCCCGCGTGGGTAACCGGCTGACAGCCCCGAAGAGGCACAAGAACGCAGTCCAGGGCGCAGGCCGAACCGCCGCCCCGCTGACCTTTGGAGGAACCAGGACGCCTCAACTTCCCTGTGCGGTTTCCAATCGCGCATCCCGGCCGCGCGTGCTGAGACGATGGACAGTCACGATGGATGTCTTGGGCAAGAGATTTCAGCCCCGGCAACTTGCTTGCGGCCTGCTGCCCGCCGGAGAACTGCAGGATGATACCCGGCGGGATGATATCCGGAGAGAAGAATTCGCCCCTTTACTTTAGTCTTGTAAACGCCAGGATTGTGTGCCTACAATTAGCAACAGGTTGCCTTTGATAATCGCAATGCGTAAGGCGCTTCCAATTCGCGCAGTTGCGTTGGTGGTTGTAGCGGTCTTTGGGTTCCATATGAGCCGTTTCTACCTGGTTGCCGACCTGACGAACTTCGTCTGCCCGCATCACGTGCAGGGCCAGGGGGATGGGTCCCAGGGAGACCACAGCGCAATGCAGCACGGTAGCCACGCCATGCCGCAGAGCAATGGCGCCCACCGGGGAGCCGAACCCGTTAAGGACACCTCCGGCCTGCGTTGCTGCTGCCGCCACACCCTGGACGGTCTGATTACCACCATTACTTTGGCCACGCCGGCCGAGCTCGCGAATGTTCCCCTGCCGGATGGCATCCAGGGCGTTGCCCTGGCAGCAGACGTCTCTGTCCTGCAGAACGACCTCACCCCACCTTTCATACCTCCTCGAGTCTAGCGTTTCCAGAGGACACTTGCGGCTGGACATCGGTCCAGAAACCACAGCGTTACGCAGTTGCCGCTGATCCGCCGACTGTGCAGGCTGCGCATTCCTCTTCGGCGCTGGTTCGTCAAGCGGAGACTCGTAATCCAAGGGTTCGTGGAGGTCATATGAGTAAGCTGCCTGCTTTTGTCATCATGATTGCTGTTCTCGGAATACTGGTGTTTCCCGTGCGCGGGCTCGCACAGGGAGACGGTACGGTACATGGCGTGGTTCATGCCCAGGCCGACCAGTCTCCGCTACCGAATGCCGACGTGCGTTTGGAGGGCGTCAGCGTCTCTCTCTTGCGCCAGACGATTGCGGGGCCGGACGGGCACTTCGCACTCCGGCGGCTTGCGCCCGGCGAATATACGCTGGTTGTGGGTCACTCCGACTTCTTGGAACAGCGCCTGCGCTTCACTCTGAAGCCGCGCGAGGTCAGAAACTTTGCCCTGGAGCTCGAATTGCGTCCCGTGGCCGAGGCCGTTACGGTGGTTGCGGAAGCCCAAACCGTCGCCCCAACTTTTTCCCCCAGTTCCACCACCATCCAGCAACGGAACATTGGCCTGTTTCCCGCCTCCCTGCGGGCCAACCTCCCCGAGGTGATTGCCGTCTCCGTCCCGGGCATGGTCCGCAGCCACGACGACTTTGTCCACGTGCGCGGCAGCGAGCTGGCTCTGAATGTCTTCATCAACGGAGTTTCCTTCTGGGAAAACCCTCACGCAGTGTTCTCGCCCGGCTTGACGCCGGATGTGATCCAGTCCATGAACGTGATGACCGGCGGCTTCCCGGCTGAATACGGCAACCGCTTCGGGGGCATCCTCGACGTCGTCACCAAGTCCGGCTTCTCCATGAACAATCAAGGCTCGATCACTCTCGGCGCTGGGCAGGCCCTGCGCCACAACGCCGCCATCGAATTCGGCGGCCATACCGAGCGGGCAGGGTACTATCTCTATAGCTCCGCCTTTGAGTCCTCCCGCTTCCTCAGCCCGCCGGACCCGCGCTCGATCCACAATACCGGACGCGGGATGCGCAACTTCCTGCAGCTGGATTTCAATGTCAATCCTAACAACTTCCTGAAGCTCACCCTGATGGGCGACGGAACCAACTTTGAAATCCCCAAGACCGCCCTGGATGACGAGCTCCGGCCTGAGCTGGACGCCTTCCAGCGCACCCGCTCCCAGACCGCCATCTTTTCCTGGGACCGCATCCTGTCCACCCACTCCCTGCTGCATGCTGCCTTCTATCAGCGCTGGTCCCGTTCCACTCTTCTGCCGGGCGTCAATAGCCACGATCACCTGGCCGCAATCACGGACGCTGAGCGAACCCTCAACACAGTCGGCTTTAAGACCGACATCACGCGGTTTTTTAACCGCCACACCGTGAAGGGTGGTATGGATCTGGTCATGCTGCGGCCGCATGAGCAGCTATTCTATGACTACGAAGGCTATCGCCGGTTCACCCACCATCTCGGTGCCGATCAAGTCCATTTTCATCGGCCAATCACGTTCGATCGGACGGAAACCGGCGGGCAAGTGAGCCTTTACTTGCAGGACGAGATGCAGGTGACGGACAATCTGACCGTAGACCTCGGCATGCGCTTTGACCGCTACTCGCTGGCCATGTCCGACTATCACTTCAGCCCCCGCCTGAACCTTTCCTACCGCTTCGACGGCACGGGAACGGTCTTGTACGGCTCCTACAATCATTTCTATATCCCGCCCGCGGTCGAAAACGTGCTGCTGTCGAGCGCCGGGCTCTCGGCCCACATTGCGGAAATCGGCGAGCCTCTGCCGCCGGTGCGCCCCGTGGTCGAGAATCAGTTCGAGTTGGGTGTCACGCAGCCGTTCCACCGCAGCTTCCAGCTGGGTCTGGCCGCTTACTACCGCATCAGCAACGACCAGGCGCACACCGTCCTGTTGCCCGATTCCCGCGTCTATAACTACGCCAACTTTGACAAAGCCAAAGCCTGGGGCATGGAGATCAAGGCCCAGGTGCCGACGATCACCCGAATCGGACTCTCTGGTTACCTGAACTACGCCCTGGGCCGCGTCTATCTGTTCAATCCGATCGTCGCGGGCTTCACCGCCTCAGCCAGTCAAGGGTCCGGACGCTTCCTCGCGCCTATGGATCAGACTCACACCCTGAGCGCCGGCTTTACCTGGCGCCACCCGAGCGGCTTTTGGACCAACATGATCTTCGAGTACGGCAGCGGTACCCCGGCACACGGGCACTCCGGAGGACACCGAATGGATCACACCGCGGGAATGATGGACCACGGCGCTCGTCACCCCGGACAGGCCGCTGTTGCTGGAGTCATGGAGCGCGTTCCGGCGCACTTCACGCAGAACCTGACGCTCGGCATGGACCTGTTCCGCGATGGAGAACAGCCTCGGGTCACCCTGCACTTCAATATCGAAAACCTCAGCAACAACCTCTATCAGAAGACGGCCCCGAGCATTTTCTCTCCGGGTGAATTTTCCATCCCCCGGCTTTACTCCGGCTCGATCAAGTTCCGCTTCTGATCTGCTCTCCGGGAAGGCATCGTGCTTCCGCAGCACGGTGCCTTTCCATCCATCATGTGTAAGCGGCAGGAGCGGATCAGGTTGCAACCCGGTTCGGCTGCCGCAAAAGCGCCGCCATGATCCACGCCTTCCGCATTGCTGCCCTGCACCCACGAACCGGCACTGCCCCAATCGCGACACTTCCCCGATTCGCGAGTAGTGACGTAAAAGCGGAGCTTAGGACCTTGCCTTTGGTGTGTTCCCCATTGTGACCCCATTGTGAATAGACTGTTTCTGTACTATCATAAAGTCTTGCGTCCATTGGGTTAGACAAGCGCTGATCGGGGCTTGGTTTCAGCCAACGGGAATCGCAAGCCCTCTCTGGCGGGGAGATTGGCCGTAATAGCAACACAACAGTACGCTTCCAATCCATAGCTGGCTTGCCGGGTTCGGCGCGGCGGCGCAGGAACGTTTCTGAAGAGCTTTTTTCATGTCATTGGGTCCGGAAACCGGAGGTGTGGTAGGGGCAGAGGTCCTTCCTATCTCCCGTTTCCACCAATTTTCCCGGCAACGTTTTTCTCGTGCTGCAATCGCGTCCCCGTCCGGGCCTGCCCCGCTGGTTTCAGGCTTGGTTCGCACCCCGCGCGGAATGACGAACAGGATACCTCATGGCCATCTATGCGTATTGTCTGGTTCGACTGACTCCCAATGAATCCTGGCCCATTCTGGAGGGAATCGGTGGACGCCCGGTCTTCCCCTACCGATGCGGGAAGTACGCTATGCTGCTGAGCCGCTTCCGCCGCAATGTCTCCTTCACGCCCCGCTCGATCGTCGAGCACGGCCAGGTGATCGCTCGCGTATTTGCGACCCATACCGTGCTCCCCATGCGCTTCGGCACGTTTTTCCAATCCGAAAGGCAGGTCGAGCAGATGATTCGGGAAAACCAGCGCGGCCTCCTCGAAACCTTCTGCCGTCTGCGCGGCAAGGCGGAAATGCGTCTCAAGCTCTCTTTCTCTTCGGTCGCCGGCGATGTCTCCCGTCCCAAGATGCGGCCCCAGAAGACGCGCTCCACACGGGGCCTCAGTTCTTCCAGCGCGGAATCCACCGCTGATCCCCGTGCCCAGGAAATGGCCGAGCAGCTTGCTTCCTGGCTGCGTGAGATGTTCCGTCCGCTCGATGACCAGGTCACCTGCCGGCAGCTTCAAAGCCGTGAGATCGTCGTAGACTGCGCCCATCTCATCGAATCCGAGAGTGTGGAATCCTACAAGGAAATCTGCGGCGTCGCCTCCGAGCAGGTCAAGGATTGCGCCATCCGCATGAGCGGTCCCTGGCCTCCCTACCACTTCCTGCCGGCGTCGGTTCGCATTCCGGCCGTCTCGCTCCGCTCCATGAAGGGGATGCGGACGCGCTCGGCAGCTGCCACGCGCTAAGTAAGGGCAGGCAAGTAGCGACAGGCATTCCTGCCTGTCGTAAGTAGCGGCAGCCATCGCTTTGCATCCCAGCAGAAAGTAAAGCAGCCCCAACCTGCGGTGTCATCCCGAGGAGCGTTGTTTCGCGAGCGGATGCGAGCGTCCTGTCCCGAGCGAAGCCGAGGGAAGCGACGAGGGATCTGCTCTTCGCCTGTCCTGAAGCAGCACCCGACATTCTTGCCTGCCTTCGGCTGCCCAGAAACAAATCACCCGAACAGTACCTCGGAAAACTCGTAGAAGCCCTTCTTGCCGCGCACCCATTCCGCGGCATGGAGTGCGCCTGCAGCGAAGCCTTGTCGGCTCCTTGCGGTATGCGTGAAGGTGAGTGTGTCGGCCTCGGAATCGAAGCCCACGGTGTGTATGCCCGGAATAGCTCCGGCGCGGTTGCTCGTGGTCGAAATATCTTTCTTGTCGTATGCCTGTTCCAGTATCTGCTTGAGCTTGAGCGCCGTCCCCGAAGGCGCGTCCACCTTGGCCCGGTGGTGAATCTCGTGAATCCAGGGATCGTACGCCGGCAGGTCCCGAAAGCTTGCCGCCGCCCCTTCCACCAGCCGGTAGAACACGTTCACCCCGATCGAAAAGTTCGAGCTATGGACCAGACCGGTTCCGCGCTCTTCCACCAACTTCCGGACCCGCTCTATCTCGTTCATCCATCCCGTGGTCCCCACCACCAGGTTGATTCCGAGGGCAGAGAGCCGGTCCACGTTCCGTACCACCACGCCGGGAACCGTAAACTCGATGGCCACCTCCGCGTCCCGCAGGTTCTCCCGCGTCAGGGCCTGCCCGTCCTCGTTTCCTTCGATGTCGGTGCGGAAGACCACGCGATGCCCTCGGGCCGCGGCCAGCTGCTCGATCATCCGACCCATCTTGCCGTAGCCGATCAATGCCAGATTCATGGCCGGATTCGTGGCCCGATTCGTGAGAAGTTAGCGCCGGAGGCGAGCCCGATGAGCATAAGATTCTGGCGCAGGGCACAAGCCCTGGCGCCAATCCTGAGTGCCTGCTCCGCGACCCGCCGCGCTCGTTTCATTTCGTTTACTTGACCCGTCCGGTGATGGCTTCCCGCAAGCCTTCCAGCAAACCTTCCAGCTTGGCCTGGCTGTGTTCGAGCCGCCCGACCCGAGCGTCCAACTGCTGGATATCGTCCCGTAGCCGCTTCTCCAGTTGGGTCATGTCCTGCCGCATATCCTGCCGCAACCCACGGCTACTAGTGAGGATTAGCCCCGCGAGCGCAATCCCCACCGTCACAATGGCTATGATTTCTCCGCTCATGCTTCCTCGAACAATACGGGGTTCATTCTCTCGCGCTATTTCCGCGCGGCCGTCTGCGCAGCCGGTTTCGGCTCGTTTGCCGCCATCAGCTCTGCGATCTGGACGGCGTTCAATGCCGCTCCCTTCAGCAGTTGGTCCCCGCACACGAACATCGCGACCGACCGGCCACTCGGGTCGCTCAAGTCCTTGCGGATTCGCCCGACCAGGATCTCGTCCTGGCCCGAGGCGTCGCGCGGCATCGGGAAGTAGCCTTCCTCGACCCGGTCTACAATTCGGATTCCCGGCGCCCCTTCGAGCAGCCGCCGCACCTCGTCCGGCGTGATCGGGCGTTCACACTCGAACACCAGTGCTTCCGAATGCGCCCGCAGCACCGGCACGCGCACGCATGTCGCGCTGATTCGCATCGTCGGGTCGCCGAAAATCTTCCACGTCTCCTGGACCATCTTCATTTCTTCTTCGTTGTAGCCGTTCTCGGCGTCGATCGCGGAGTTGTGGTTGAACAGGTTGAAGGCGTACGGATGCGGCAGCACCCTCGGCTGGTATTCCTGTTGGCGCAGGTACGAGTGCGTCGAATCGATCAACTCCTGCATCGCCGCCGCGCCCGCCCCCGACGCTGCCTGATAGGTCGCCGCGATCAGCCGCCGGATCGGGTTCACCCGGTGGATGGGCCACAGCGGCGTAATCGCGATGATGGTCGAGCAATTCGGATTGGCAATGATGCCCGGGTTCTCCAGGGCCGCTTCGGGGTTGATCTCTGGAATCACCAGCGGCACCGTCGGGTCCATGCGGAACGCCGACGAGTTGTCGATCACCAGTGCGCCCTGCCGGACCGCCTTGGGAACGAACTCCCGCGAAATCTTCCCGCCCGCGCTGAACAGCGCGATGTCCACTCCCTGGAAGCATTCTTCGGCCAGTTCCTCCACAACCACCGGCTTGCCGCGAAACTCGAGCTCTCTGCCCTTCGACCGTTCGGAGGCGAGCAGCCGCACTTCCTTCAGCGGGAAGTTGCGCCGCTCCAGACACCGCAGCAGTTCGACGCCAACCGCCCCCGTTGCCCCCGCGATTGCCACTGTCAAATGGTTTTCGTCACTCATCACTGGTCACTGCTCTTTCAGCTTTTTCACCATCTTGACATAAATCTCCGTCGCCTGCACGAGCTCCTTCTTGGCAACGCGCTCCTGCTCGGTGTGCGCCACGCGGATCGTGCCCGGCCCCAGCAGGTACGGCTCGCCCCAGTTCGTCAGTGATGGGATGTCGGTGCAGAACGACACCACGGTGGTTTCGAAGCCGTCCATTCGGCCCAGTCGAACGGCCGGAATCTGCAGCACACGCTGGACCTCCACCAGATCGCCCACCTTCTGCTCCACGGCCTGCTGCAACGGCTCGGGAGAACTGACCGTCCGGAACATCACCTCCGCCTGCGCCGAGCCGGGAATCACGTTCGGCGCCACCCCTCCCGAGAGCAGCCCGATATTGTACGTCGTCTTCCCGAGCACGTCGTCTTCGGGCAGCTGCATGTCCCGCAGACGGTAGCACGCCTCAATCAGCTTCTCCGTCGCCGACTCGCCCAGCTCCGGGTAGGCCGAGTGCGCCATGCGGCCCTGGGCGTTGAACTGCAGCCGCAGCACCCCCTTCGTCCCCACCGCCAGCAGGTTCTCCGTCGGCTCGCCGTTGATCAGGTACCGCGACCCGGGCTTCCGCTGGTTCGCTTTGATGGCGCCTGCGTTGTTCCGTTCTTCTCCCACCAGCAGTAGCACGCCGAAATCGTGGGCTCCCTCTGCCGCCAGCCGCCGGGCCGCCTCGATCTGTGCCGCTGCAATTCCCTTGGCGTCGCACGCCCCCCGCCCGTGAATGAACTCATCGTCTTCGTGGGAAGGGAAGTACGGCGGCACCGTGTCGATGTGCGTGCTGATCACCACGTCGGGCTTGCCCCAGCACGCGAGCACGTTTGGCCGGTTGGGCTCCGCCTCTTCGAGCTCCACCTGCGCTCCCAGCTTCCGCAGATAGTCCTCTAGAAACAGCGCCACGTTCTTCTCATTGCCGCTGATAGACTCAATGTCCACAAGCTGCCGCGTTAGTGCAAACAGTTCCATAAAAGCCGAATTGTAACATTTAACCCCGGATTTCCTTTTTGAAAACGCAGCGGCAACCTTCAGCTAACCTCCAACGTCAATATTGATACTGGTTTCAGCATCAATCGGAGCGTTCGGAGGCGTAAACCCAATGGTGAAGATGACACGGCTCAGTTGCCACAAGTTCCGATCTAACGAGGTACGGCTTTGGCTGACGATCATCGCCTACAACCTGGGCAACCTATGGCGGCGACTGGTGCTGCCACAGAGAATCGGGAAGTGGTCGTTGACGAGCCTCCAGCAGCGGCTGGTGAAAACCGGAGGACGGCTCGTAAAACACGCACGGTACTACTGGCTCCTGCTGGCCGAGGGCCATCTGACCCGACGGCTGTTTGCCAGCATGCTGGGGCGGATCGATGGATTGGCGCTCCCGTCGGGATAGCCTGGGCTACGGCACACAAGAAAACGATGCCGCTATCCCCCAGGTATGGAGAGTTGTCTGAAAAAGCTGGGTTTGGATGCTGATTGGACGGTTTTAGGGGACCCCGAAAGGGACGCTCGGAGCCGTTGGTCCTCTCGGAGAAAACATTGTACTCGGTGGGACGCAGATGGGTGTATATTTTCAATCGCCGGAAGGCCAAAAAGGAAATTTCGGTATAATTCCCATTGGGTTTTCGACCCCCCGGCAGTTGCGGGCATACACCCGTTGGCCTTCAACTGAGCCCTCCGCGCACTTCCAGACGGGCGTCCATCTCGTCGGCCCGGGCCTGGAGCTTGCCAATGGACCGCTTATCTCAAGAATTTGAATGCAGTTCGTAAGGGCACGGTTTCAACCGTGCCGTAAATCCTGGTTTTCCGATGACGCTCTCGGGTTCGGTTGGACTCCACTGGGTGTATATTTCACCCGCCGGAACGCCCAAAAATTAATTTCGGACGAAATGTCATGGGAGGATCGAGCAATCGGACGAAACGATCGAAAAGAAAAACAATGCCGATGAAAAGAAAATGGAAGAAGTAGAGAGTTGTGCCCCTCCAGACCCTTCAATGATTTCTCCAGAGATGCGAAAGGTCTACCTCTACGTGAGCAATACGCTCTTTGAACAAGGCAGGAGATCATCTCCTGGGGAGGTTGCGCAAAACACCGGCCTTCCCGTAGCGGCAGTCGAGGAAATACTGGATGCATTTGAAAGCGTATATGGCATTTATAGAGATCCTTTCTTCAAGAATGTTATCGCTTTCTATCCGGTGGCAGGGATACCTACGATACACAAGCTGATCAGGCCGGATGGAGGACGTATTTCCTATTCTCCTTGCGCGATGGATGCCCTGACACTTCCGCCCACTTTTGGCAAGGACATCAGAGTGAAATCATGCTGCAGGTATTGTGACCGGGAAATCTCCATAGGCTACGGGGGAAATGGAACCCAAATCGTGGATCGTTCTCCGGATGACATATGCATTTGGCTCGAAAACAGATTGCCGGTTAATGCGCCCTACTATCTCATCGTATGCGTCAACACCAATTTCTTTTGCTGCAAGAACCATTTGGACAAGTGGCTGGAAGAAGAAACCATGGAGAGAAGCGGCAAAGCCTACACTCTGGATGAAGCGTTTGCAGCAACGGAATCCTGGTGCACCTACAAAATGTATAAATTGGTTACTGAGGGACGGCCTTGGGGAGACAAGGCCCTCGACGAGGTTTGAATTTGCAGAAACTTGGATAATGGCGGCTCGCTCGCCCTCAACGGTAACAACTGGCTGATGCAGTGCTGCCTCTATGACGTTCTCTGACATAACCTGTGTCGATTTCGGCGGGAAGAGAAACCCATCAATGATGTAAGGGGCGGAGCAGTGTCTGGGAAATCGCATGAAAATGAGGCAATTTCTGGCTTAATTATAAGCGCTGATTCCCTTCCCGGAGGGTTGTGCCTGGAGCTTGCCAATGGACCGCTTATCTCAAGAATTTGAATGCAGTTCGTAAGGGCACGGTTTCAACCGTGCCGAAACGCGGTTGTAAGAATCATCTTCCGCTTTAACAAATCAGGCACGACTTCGGGTGCCCCACACATGTCCCGATTAAACGTGTGGGACAAGAAGCAAAAACCTATACTCTGGTCCCTGCCGCAGAATTGACCTTCCCCCCCTAAAACGGTCCAGGTCGAGAGTGAGTTTTCGGGTAAAAAGACTAAGGAGAACTCACCAGGAAGCGGAAGCGATTCAGCGAAGAACAGATCATTGGGATTCTGAGGGAATCGGAGGCGGGAGCCAAGAACCAGGACATCTGCCGGAAACATGGGATCACGCAGCAGACGTTCTACCGGTGGCGGTCGAAGTAGGGCGGGATGCAGGTGTCGGAGGCGAAGAAGCTGAAGGAACTCGAGACGGAGAACCGGAAGCTGAAGCAGTTGCTGGCCGAAGCGCACCTGGATAACGCCGCGCTGAAGGAGCTGCTGTCAAAAAACTGGTAGGGCCCGTTGCACGCCGCCGAACTGTCGCCCATCTGGTCGAACTGGGAAAGTTGAGCCAGCGACGGGCCTGCCGACTCATCGGAGTTCACCGATCGGTGGCTCGTCACCAACTGTCGTGGAAGTGATACAGCGCTTCGGGAGAGGCTCAAAGCGTTAGCAACGGAGTTCCCACGGTATGGATACCAGATGCTGCACGGAATGTTGCAGACGGAGGGACGGGTCGTGAACGAGAAGAAAACGTATCGAATCTACCGGGAGGAGAGGCTCTAGGTCCGGTGCAAGCGGCGGAAACGCCTGCCGGCACGCGACCGGGTTCCCAGGCCGATTCCAGGCGGACCGAATCAGCGGTGGTCGATGGACTGCATGTCGGATCAGCTAGCGACGGGGCGGCGCTTCCGCATTCTGAACGTCGTAGACGACTACAGCTGGGAATGCGTCGGCCAACTGGTGGATTTCTCGATCTCCGGCGAACGGGTCAGTCGGCTGCTGGATCAACTCGCTCTCCAGCGGGGTCGTCCAGAAGCCATCGTCACCGATAACGGGCCGGAGTTTACCAGCAAGGCGATGTTCCTCTGGTCCCAGCGAACCGGCGTGCAGTTGCGATTCATCCAGCCTGGGAAGCCGATTCAGAACGCGCTGGTGGAGAGCTTCAACGGCAAGTTCCGCGCTGCGTGCCTGAACGAACACTGGTTCGTCGATCTCGCTGATGCCTGGCGCAGCATCGAGGCCTGGCGGATCCACTACAACACGGTCCGTCCCCACAGTTCGCTAGACTTTCTCAGTCCGGAGCAGTTCCGTTTGGCGGGCGAGAGGGGCTGTGGGAAAGCCGGTCGCTCCGCGACCTGGGAAAACTCTTCGAGTTTTCCACTTTCCCACAGGCACGACGGCGGGGATAATTCGAGCAATTCCTTACTCTCGACCTGGACCTAAATTCGGGGGAAGGTCAATGGCGCTCCGCCACCCGCTCCAACTGCTCGGAAAAACTCGGGAGCGAAGTACCGCACTGTCCCATTACTGAGGATCGCGCAATAGAGCACAGCAAGGCGACCGTAAGGGCACGGCTTCAGCCGTGCCGTACGAGCTGGAAAAACAAGGGCTTCAGCCCCTGAGGTTTGTAGTTCTCGGCCGTTCGCAGAACGCGTTATAAACGTGATGCTCAATAATAGGACGTCGTGCAGCATCAGCGATGCCGCCTTGCCACAATGAGGTGTCGTGTTCCTCCCCGAATCATGAATAAACGTCGTAGGTGCCTATATCCAGGAACAGGACAGTTTCTGCGTCGAGGAAAATGAATTTGATCCTGTGCGAGTAGTTGATCCACAACGCATAGGCATCTTTTTCTTTGCCGTGTAGCTTGTGCGTTCTGAGTGTGGGATCAAAAGGATTTTTTCGGAAAGCGGCTTCCTTTTCTTTCGGCTTCTTCTTTCACGCGTTTCGGGAGTTTCCGATAGTGCTTCTCAAACAGATTCGTAACCTGGATGGTCTTGATGCGCATTCAGGGAAACGGCTTCGCTAACTGCGGGCGTCCACGTCCGTCAGCGACCGAATCGCTCGTGTCTTCCCTTTTCGGTACTCCTGTAGTCCGCTTTCTACAAGCCGGTCGAGTTTCGTTGCAGCATTCCCTTTCAAGTAGAAGGTAGGCACAACCCTTGCGAGGAGTTTCTCATACTCTCTCACGGATAGAACCACGATGCCGCCGCGCCGCTCGACTAACTCCGCCGAGATTTCGATCCCTTTTTTGATGCCACGAGCCATTGTTCAAACTCTATGTGAATCGATGGATAGAGTCAACCCAGCTTGGCGGGCGTCCCACATGTGCGCTGTTTACATGTGTGGGATTCTTGAACAATCTCCTAACGCTCCGCCACGCGCTCCAACTCTTCAAAGAATCCCGGAAACGAAACCGTTGCCGCATCGCTGTTCCGGATCCTGGTTTCGCCCTTTGCCGCCAGCGCCGCCACCGCGAACGCCATCACAATCCGGTGGTCCCCGTACGACTCGATCTCCGCGCCCGTGAGCGGCTGCTTCCCCGGGATCGCAAACCCGTCTTCGAATACCTCGATCTTTGCGCCCATCCCTTGCAGGTTCTCCGCGACAGTCGCAATCCGGTCGCTCTCTTTCACGCGCAATTCTTGCGCCCCGCGCACCACGAGGCCTTCCTGCGTCTGCGTCCCCAGGACCGCCAGCACCGGAATCTCGTCAATCAGCCCCGCAACCATCTCACCGTCGATCTCTCCGCCGCGCAACCGGCTGCCCGTCACGTGGACGTCTCCGATCAGTTCGCCTGCGGTCTCACCGAGATTGAGCAGCTTGATGTCGGCGCCCATTCCCGTCAGGAAATCGAGCAGCGCCGTCCGCGTCGGATTCAATCCCACGTCCCGCAAGTAGAGGTCGGAATCCGGAAACAGCAATGCCGCGCAGAGAAAAAACGACGCCGAAGACAAGTCGCCCGGCACAGTGAGCCTCTGTCCCTGAAGCGGCTTACCGCCGCAGACGGTCGTTCTGCGGCGGCGGCGTTCGATCTCTGCTCCGAACTGCGCTAGCGCGATCTCGGTGTGATCGCGTGTCTGCACCGGCTCGGTCACCGTCGTCTTTCCCTCGGCGAGCAGTCCCGCCAGTAAGACGCAGCTTTTGACCTGGGCGCTTGCAACGGGAACCGAATACTCGATGCCGCGCAGCTTTGCTCCGTCGATTTCGAGCGGTGGGAAGTTTCCCTCTCGCGCCCGGATCGTTGCCCCCATCCGGGTGAGCGGTTCCATGATCCGTTTCATCGGCCGCCGCTGCAGCGATTCGTCTCCCGTGATTACGCTGCGGAACGGCTGCCCGGCCAGAAGCCCGCTCAGCATGCGAATTGTAGAGCCGGAGTTGCCTGCATCAAGCGTTTCTTGCGAATCGAATCTTCCGAAAGAACCGAAGGAACCGAAAGAACCGAATCCGCTGATCACCACTTCCTCGGCGGGTTCTCCCGTCTCCGATTCCACCTTCCGCCTGGCTATGTTTGTCCCTAACTGCTTCAGACACCGAAGAGCAGAGGCGCAGTCCGCCCCCGGGGCATAGTTGCGGATCGACGTTTTCCCCTCTGCAATTGCTCCCAGCAGGGCATAGCGGTGCGAGATCGACTTATCGCCGGGCGGTTTCAACCCACCGGCGATCTTCTTTGTCGGCTGAACGATACGGCCCATCATTCCCTTTTACACTCTTACCCGTCGCCGACGCAAACTTGAGGACGGATCTATGAAAGAGTTGTGGACCTTTACTTCTCACCTTGACGAGCAAATGGAGAGGTGTTAGAGTTGCCACGATGATGCTGGCAAGCAGGTAAGGCGTTAGGAGCACCGGGAGTATTTCCTAACAGCTTCAATACCAGTATCTTAGATGCTAAAAGAAGTTAAATTCACCCGCGGGATCGAAAACCTCTTCGGCACCCTCGATGAGAATCTTCGGTTGCTGGAGAAATCACTGCGCATAAAAGCCCACCTGAAAAACGACTGCCTCGAACTCGAAGGCGAACCGCCGGACATCGAGCGCATGGAGCAGATTGTGTCTGATTACAGTCAGCTCGTAAGGGAAGGAGTGACCTTTAATAACGGCGATTTGCGGTCATATCTGAAAGTAATTGTTGAAGACCATACCGCTGATTTGAAATCTTTGGTCACCAATGGACGGCAGCGTCAGTTTGGGAGGAAGTCGGTTGTCCCAAAGAGTCACCACCAGCGTGTCTATCTGGACTTGATTGACCGGCGTGACATGGTTTTCGGAATTGGACCGGCCGGCACGGGGAAAACATATCTTGCTGTGGCAATGGGAGTCTCCTATCTGCTCAGTCGGAACATGAACCGAATTGTTCTGGCGCGGCCGGCGGTGGAAGCTGGCGAGCGGTTAGGGTTCCTGCCGGGGACGTTGCAGGAGAAAGTTGACCCCTATCTCCGACCCCTGTACGACGCTCTTTACGACCTGCTGGAACCGGAGAAGGTGGAGCATTACCTGGAGCGAGGGACAATCGAAATCGCCCCCATCGCCTTTATGCGTGGCCGAACTCTGAATGACAGCTTCGTGATTCTTGATGAGGCCCAGAACACGACTGGCGAGCAGATGAAGATGTTCTTGACACGCTTGGGATTCAATTCGAAGGCCGTGATAACAGGGGATATTACTCAGATCGATTTGCCGGACGGAAAACGCAGCGGTTTGCTGACGGCGATAGAAGTGGTCCGGAAAATTCCCGAAATCAGCTTTGTGTATTTTGACGAGCGCGACGTGGTCCGTCATCACCTGGTCCAGCGGATCATTCGTGCCTATGAGGAGTACTCGCAGGCCGGGAATCACGGCGAGGAGGGAGCGCGAGCCACGCAGCCAGCCGGACCCGAAGCGCCCCCCTCTTAATTTCTTCCAGGGTCCATTTTGCTTCCATGAGTTCTTCTTCCAACTCGGACTCCGACGACTACGACAGCGTCAGCCTGTCTGACCACTCAGCTGCGAAGATGTCGCAAGACGTTCTACTGCTCAATCGCCAGCGTGCCGAGCGGGCGGATTGGGATGAAATACGCAGATTTTTGCTTCGGCTTTCCGCTCGATTGCAGACAGCCGAGTTCACGGTGTGCTTGCTGTCAGACGCCGCAATGCGCCGATACAACAAGCAGTTTCGGGGTCAGGACCGAGCAACGGATGTGCTGTCTTTTTCCGCCGGAAAGCACACGGGTGACAGGACAGCATTCCTCGGCGACATCTTAATTTCGACCCAGACCGCGCGGCACAACGCACGACGGTTTGGATTGCGTTTAGAGGAGGAAATTGAGCTACTGGTGTTGCATGGCGTGCTCCATTTGCTCGGGCACGATCACGAGCGGGACCGCGGTGAAATGGCCCGGCTGGAACGAGACTGGAGCAGGCGGCTGGGATTACCGCAGAGTCTAACGGGCCGCAACGGATCTCCGCACCGTACGAAAGGGAACGGGAGGAGGGGGGCGGGCCGGTGAGTCTGATTGATCTCCTGCATCTGCTAGTAATTCTCGGCAGCAGTCTTCTGCTGGTCTTGTATTCCTACGTTAACCGTTTATACAGCGAAAAGGGTCGCTTCCTGGTGCGCGGCTCAAGAGACAACGTAGAGTTCTTTGAGCAAGAGATCGAGCCTGCGCTCGGAATCAACATGGAGAAGGCCGAGCTGACGTTTCCACTGCTGGTCCAGATGGACCTGATCCTGCTGGTTCTATCTATGGCGAGCTGGAATCTTTGGCAGCCGCTGCGCTGGGATGGGCTGATCCAGGGAGGAGTTTTTCTCCTGCTGGACGTCTTATTCTGCGCCCAGATTGTTCCGTCGCTCCTGCTGACGAGCACACGTGGGATGTGGCTTAAAGCCTGGCGGAAAACCTTGCGCGTCTCGATTTTCGTGGTCTCCCCGCTGGTGGCGCTCAGCCAGATCCTGCAATCCGTCATGAGTTTGGGCAAGGAAGAAGAAGAGGGAGAGGAGCCGAGCCCCATTGAAAACATCGAGGCCTTGATGATGGCCGGTGAAGAGGAAGGGTTTCTGGAAAAGGAAGACCGGAAGCTGATCCAGTCGGTGGTGGAGTTCGGCGACAAGACCGTCCGGGAAGTGATGACGCCGCGTCCGGAGATCGTGGCGGTTCCGGTGGAGACCACCATGGATCAGTTGAAGCAAATGCTTTCCAAACGCCGGTTTTCCCGGGTTCCCGTCTATGAAGGAGACCTCGACCACATTCGGGGTTTTGTGCATGCAATGGACCTGTTTGTGCTGAGCAACGCAGATGCTTTGAACGAGAGCATTCACCGGCTGGTCCGACCGCTGCTGTTCGTTCCAGAGACCAAGCCCATCGCCAAGCTGCTCAAGGAGCTGCAGCAAACCACGCCAATGGCAGTGGTCGTGGACGAATACGGCTCGGTGGCGGGCCTTGCGACGGTTGAGGACATGGTCGAGGAAATAGTCGGGGAAATCCGAGATGAGCACGAAGCGCAAGACGTAATTCCGCAAGGGGAGGGAACCTACAGCGTTCCGGGAAGCCTCGATCTGGACCGGCTTCACGATCTGTTCGGCGTCCGTTTGGGGGAAACCGGGGATGCCACTACGGTATCCGGCCTCATGACTGTTGTTCTGGGGCGAGTGCCGTCGCCGGGAGAGGTTGTTCGTCAGGAAGGTCTGCAGTTTCAGGTAACCGAATCCAACGGACGGCGGGTAGTACGGCTGCTCGTGAGCGGGCCGGTCGAGAGCCCATCGGCCTTGTTCCCCGCGCCCGATCAACATAATATTCACAACTCATCCCAGCGCAGCTAAATACCAATTTTCCTAACCGAACAGGACTCACATCGATGAAGAGCCGCAGCGGATTTGTGACCCTCCTGGGTCGGCCCAACGTTGGCAAGTCCACTCTGCTCAATGCCCTCATCGGCTCGAAAATCTCAATCGTCACCGAGAAGCCGCAGACGACGAGAACTGCGATTCAGGGAGTGCTCACGCTCGACAGTCGCACTAACCCATTCGGTGTTACCGTTTCTCCCATTCCCAACTCCGAGGATGGCTCATCCCCGCCCATAGCGCAGGTTGTTTTCCTCGACACTCCCGGAATCATGGAACCGCGATCTGCACTGGACGAGAAGATGGTGGAGGAAATACGGGGGTCTCTCGCCGACCGGGACGTGCTGCTATTTCTGGTGGACGCTTCACAGCCGCTCGGCCGCAAGGATGAAGAGGCTCTCGAATGGGTGCGGACGGCCGGAGTGCCGTGTTTTCTTCTGCTCAACAAGATTGACCGGATCGCAAAACCGACACTGCTTCCCCTGATTGGCGGGTACCGGGAGCTATACGACTTCGCCGAGGTAATCCCAATTTCGGCGATGAGGGGCGAAAACCTGTCTCTGCTGTTAGAACTGGTTCTTGCGCGGTTGCCGGAAGGGCCGCTCTATTTCCCGCCCGAGCACTTGACCGAGCAGCCTGTGCGGTTCCTGGTTGCAGAGATTATCCGGGAAAAGATCGGCCTAGAGACCCGCCAGGAAGTGCCGTTTTCGAGCGCTGTGCTAATTGCGCGCTTCGAGGAGAAGGAAGCTTTGACGTACATCGCGGGAGAGATTGTTGTTGAGCGTGACGGGCAGAAGGGAATCCTAATCGGGGCCGGCGGACAAAAGTTGAAGCGTATCGGGACACTCGCCCGCAAAGAGATTGAAGATCTCCTGGGCCGGAAGGTTTTCCTGGAGCTTCATGTCAAAGTGCGCGAACGATGGAGAGACAATCCACGGTTTCTGGCGGAACTCGACTGGCGGAAAATGGTGGGCGAATGAGATTGCACGTAGCAGAGTTTGCTCGGGACGGGAATCTTGCTTCTCGCCCTGCGGCATCTCTTGCGTCGCTAAAGAGATGAACAACATTGGATGTGCTCTCGAAGGGTCGGAAATTCTGGGTGTCGGGAGAGGTGGAGGAGATTGAGCAGAAGATGGAGGCCGCGGCGAAACGGCCTCTTGAAAGAACTCCTTAACTGCTCGGCGAAATCCCGAGCGACTTCATCTTGCGGTAGAGGTGGCTTCGCTCGAGGCCGAGCGACTCGGCTGTACGGGTGACGTTGCCATGGTTTTCTTCGAGCTTTCTGACAATGAAATCGCGCTCATAGGCAGCGCGGGCCTGCTGCAGTGTAGTCGGCTCGGCGGCGCTTCGCCGCTGCCCGTCGTTCCGAAACAGGAACGATGGCAGGTGTCTCCATTCGATCACCGGGTCAGCGATCATGATGACCAGCCGCTCGATCAGGTTCTTGAGCTCCCGAACGTTTCCAGGCCAAGAGTGAGCTTCGAGAGCCTCCAGGGTATTCGGGGCAAGCTCCTTTTGCCTCCGTCCGTACATGAGCGCAAACTCGCGCAGAAAGTAGCGGGCGAGTATAGGAATATCCTCAACCCGTTCCCGCAAAGGGGGCACAACGAATGGGATCACGTTCAAGCGGTAAAAGAGGTCTTCGCGGAAGTTGCCGTGCGCGATCTCTTCCTCCAGGTTTTTGTTCGTGGCGGCGATGATGCGGGTATCTACGCTGACGGTGCTGAGCGAGCCCAAGGGCTCGAAGCGCTGCTCTTCGATGGCCCGCAGGACCTTGGCCTGAGTCTTGAGACTCATGTCGCCCACTTCGTCCAGAAACAGCGTTCCGCCGTCCGCCTTCGGAAACTTGCCGACCTTGTCCTCCGAGGCGCCGGTAAAGCTTCCCTTACGGTGGCCGAACAATTCACTCTCAATCAACTCTTCCGGGATCGCGGCGCAGTTGACTTCAACGAACGGCTCCTTCGCCCGCAAGCTGTGCGCATGGATGGCGTGGGCAATTAGTTCTTTGCCGGTGCCGCTCTCGCCGAAAATCAGAACCCGGCCGTTTGTCGGAGCCATCAGGAGCATCTGCTGGCGCAGAGCCTTCATGGGCATGCTGTCGCCGATGATGCGGTAGCGCTCCTCCAGTTCATTTCGTAGTTGGCGGTTCTCTTCGAGCAGCGCCTGATGTTCGAGCGCGTTCTTGAGGACGAGAAGAGTCTTCTCGATCGATAGGGGCTTTTCCAGAAAATCGAATGCGCCGATCTTTGTCGCCTTGACGGCGGCTTCAACGTTTCCATGCCCGGAAATCATGATGACAACCGCCGCGGAATGTTCGTCGTGAATCCGCTGTAGCACTTCCAGGCCATCCATGTCGTCGAGCCACACGTCGAGCAACACTCCATGGAACGGTTCGGAGGCTAGCGCTTGCAGAGCTTCCTGCCCCGTGGCGACGGTCAGAATGCGGTAGCCCTCGTCCTGCAAAACGGCTGAGAGGGATTGTCGGATCCCCTGTTCGTCGTCCACGATCAGCAAGTACGGTTTCATGCAGCTAGGCGGCGGGCGGTGTCGGCAGCTCGATGATGAACCGGGTTCCCACAGGCTCGTTCTTCTCCGTCCGAATCGTCCCGTTGTGTTCCGAGACGATGCGATTCACGATCGCGAGTCCTAAGCCGGTGCCGCGGTTCTTGGTCGAAAAGTAGGGGAGAAACAACCTTTCCTTGGCTTCGGGCGTGACGCCGCAGCCGGTGTCGGCCACCTCGGCTTCAATGACTTCCCGCCGTGCGTCCGGACGGGTGGTGACGACCAGTTCGCGGACCAGCGATTCCTCCATTGCCTCCGCAGCGTTGTCAATCAAGTTGACAAACACCCGGCGGAACTGTTCCGGGTCCACTTGAACAGTCGGCAGATTCTCTGCCAGGCGCGTGCGGATGCGAATTCCGTCCAGCCGCCCGTTGAACAGGTTCAAGGAGCTTTCGATGATGTGATTCAGGTTGGCGGCAGAAGGATGTGCCTCCGGCAGGCGGGCAAACTGCGCGAACTCGTCCACCAGCCGTTGCAGATGCTCAACTTCCTGCTGGATGAGACTGCAGGACTCCTGAACCACGCGGTGCAATTCCGAAGAGCCGTTCTGGGGAGCATGCCGCTCCAGCCATAAGTGAATCCGTTCCGCCGAAAGGGCTATCGGAGTGAGCGGGTTTTTGATCTCGTGTGCAACCCGCTGGGCCACCTCGCCCCAGGCGGCTGCCTTCTGAGCACGGAGAAGATCGCTCAGGTCTTCCATCACTAGAACGAAGGAATTCGCGCCGGGCTTGTGGTCCGACGGGTCGGGCGACTCACCTGACAACGAACAGACCGTGACCGCAAGGTGCAAGGTCCGATCGCCCTGCTTGACTTCCAGTTGCCGCGATGCCTGCCCGATACGGGCGGCGCGCCGGATCAGATGCCGCAGGTCTCGCCAGTTCTCGCCTGTAAACAGCCCGGCAATATGGCCCAAATCGCCCGACTCGTGCCCGAAAAAACGGCGTGCTGCTCCGTTGCTTTCGAGGATCGTTCCGCCGCCAGATACGGTAATCACGCCCGTGGGGATGCTATCGAGGATCGCTTCAGTAAACTGCCTCCGTTGGTCAATCTCGCGGTTCATCTGTTCCAGATGAACGCGCGCCTGTTCTCTTGCAGCGCGGCCGGCTGCCAGTTGTTCAGTCATTTCATTGAACGAGCTCACCAGAACACCCAATTCGTCAGCCGCACGGGTCTTGACGCGATACGCCAGGTTGCCGCGGGAAACTTCGTGGGTCGCCTCGGCGAGGGCCTGAATCGGGACCGTCACCTGCCGCGAAAAGTAGAGTGCAAACCACGTCGCAATGAACAAGATCAGCACGGTCAGCAATAGGAGAATCGAGAGATAGGTCGAGCGGACGGAGCGCCGCTCTTGGCTCAGTTCGCCGTAGAGAGCACTTTCCTCGTTCAGGCGAGCAGCGCTCTCGGAGATTCTCGGCGGCAGCTGGCGAGCCGCCAGCACGGTACCTATGCGCCCAGCGAGTTCAACGGTTGCCCACCCGACTGCGTAGCTCTCTTCTCCCTGATCCACGATGAGAGATCCCCTGTCACCAGCGGTCTGGCCTTCTCCGTTCGCCTGCGCGGCTCGAATCGCTTCCGAAACCTCAGGCCTGGAGCTCCGTCCGATCAGTTCTGTTCCGTCTGGACCCACGACCGCGAAGTAGTCGAGTGCTCGGGGAGGGGCATCGGAAGCAAGCTTGCGGTCCAACGCTACGGCCGCGCTGTCCAGGGTGCCAGCCGCAGCACGGACCTCCGACACAAGAATTTCCGCATCCGTTGCAGCACGGCTGCGGGCGAATTCCCTTATTTCCGCCACGAGGTCTTGTGCGTCCCGGCTGATCGTTTCATACGGTCGACTGAACCACTTGTCGAGCGTGCGATTCAGCAGACTGTAGGAGAACAGGAAGAGAAAACAGACCGGGGCCACGGAAAGCGCCAAAGCACCAAACACAAGCTTGGTCTTAAACTTGGAGCCCAGCAGGTTCGCCCGGCGCTCCATAGTCAACTTGAACAGGCTACGGAACAGGATGAATCCGAAAATGACCAGACTCAGAAAGATCAGCGTGGATAAAACAAACAGCAGGATCACTTCCGAAGATCCGCTGGGACGGATGAAAGGCAGCTGGAAGGAGGTGAGTGCAAACAGGCTTCCCACCAGCAGCAGCACGATGACGCTGGCCGTGATGATAAAGCCGGGCCGCATGCGAGGGTCAGTCATGGAAACCTTCGTCCGCAACCATCGCGTTCAGTATAGCACGCGCGGGGAGTCCCTGTTGGGCGCGCAAAAGGTTGTCGCAAAAGACGATGGGCAAGCCTCTGTGGCCCTTCATGGTTTCGATAACAAGCAGAGATTGGCTCCATCGGTTTCCCGATGGGGATTATAATGCCGGGGGATTGGCCGGGCAGGCAGGTGATGAAGACACATTCTACAGTAGGTGGGTTGCAGCATTTTGCAAGTCGTCTTCTGTTTGCGGCGCCGGTGGTATTCCTGGTTGTCAGCTTGGTCTTTTTCCTGATCCATCTGGTGCCGGGTGACCCGGTTCAACAAATGCTTGGCGAGCGGGCGCAGGCGGCCGACGTCGAGCGAATGCGTCGGGAATTGGGACTCGACCAGCCGGTGCTCACACAGTACGTGCAGTACCTTGGCGGTTTGCTCCGCGGGGACCTCGGCCGGTCGTTCCGCTTCAATTCTCCTGTCACAGAGATCATCCTGAGCCGCTATCCGGCGACGATTGTGCTGACTGTGGCATCCCTGTTCGTAGCGCTGCTACTTTCGATCCCTGCGGGCGTGCAGGCAGCCGTCCATCGCGGGCGCTGGCCGGATGGCGTACTGGGATTCCTCAGTTTGCTCGGGTTGTCGTTCCCGAATTTCGCCCTAGGACCTATGCTGATCCTGCTATTTTCCGTGGAAGCCGGATGGCTGCCTGTTTCCGGTTCGGGTTCGGTCCTGCATCTGATCCTTCCCGCCGTCACGCTGGGAACAGCGCTGGCGGCGGTATTAACACGAATGGTGCGCACGTCAGTTCTGGAGGAATTGGGCCAAGACTACGTGCGCACAGCGCGGGCCAAAGGCTTAAGCGAGCCCCGCATCCGCTACAAGCATGTGCTGCGAAACGGACTGATTCCGGTGGCAACGCTGGTGGGTTTGCAGTTGGGGGCGTTGCTCTCAGGCGCCATGGTGACGGAGACGATCTTCTCGTGGCCGGGAATCGGACGCCTCACCTTGCAGGCCATCAACTCGCGCGACTACCCACTGGTGCAGGGATGTTTTCTCACGATTGCGGTCACCTATATCGTGGTGAACCTGATTACCGATTTGGTGTACGGCGTAGTGGACCCCCGAATCCGTGAAGCATGATGAGAATTTGCAGCGAAGAATAGAATGAAGCGAAATCCGCTCACCCTGGCCAGTCTGGTTATCCTCGGGATTCTTCTCCTTTGCGCAGTGGCTGCGCCGCAACTGGCGCCGCTCGATCCTTCGGCGCAGGAGCTGGCAAACCGCCTGCAGCCTCCCAGCCGCGCCCACTGGTTCGGAACCGATGAACTGGGCCGCGATGTTCTCTCGCGGGTGATTTTCGGAGCGCGCGTCTCCGTCTGGATCGGTCTCAGCGTGATCTCGATTTCACTGCTGGTGGGTACCGGAATCGGTTCCCTGGCCGGGTTCTACGGCGGCTGGCTGGACCGGTTTCTGAACCGGATCGTTATCAACACTTTGATGGCCTTCCCAGGAGTTCTGCTGGCGCTTGCATTCGTGGCGTTTTTGGGGCCTGGAATTGGGAAGCTGATTCTGGCGCTTTCGTTAGGAGGCTGGATCGGATACGCGCGCCTGGTGCGCGGCGAGGTTCTGAAGACGCGGGAGCGGGACTATGTGCAGGCGGCGCAGGCTCTGGGCGTGCGGTCGGGTCGGCTAATGGTGGTTCACATTTGGCCGAGCGTGGTCCCGCCGGTGATGGTGCAAACCGCAATTGGGTTGGCGGCGGTGATCCTGTCCGAAGCCACGCTGAGCTTTCTGGGATTGGGTGTACCACCGCCCATGCCGACCTGGGGTGCGATGCTCAGCGACGGGCGCGCGCATGTCTTCGACGCCCCGCACCTGGTGGTGTTTCCAGCCTTGAGCGTGATGTTGGTGATTCTCTCGTTCAACTTTCTGGGAGACGCCTTGCGGGACCGTCTAGACCCACGGTTGCGAAAAGAGTTCTTCTAACCTCCGCACAGGAATCCCCCTTGACAGCCCTGCAGGTTTATATGATTCTTAAAGTTAAAAGTTAAATGGGCTTAATGTCGCCTTGTAGCGCAGATGAAAGGCTTGACGCTCTGAGTCCGGAAGGAGGACGAGGGCTATGCGGATATCGAGAAGGGATGTGATCATCGCCGTCGGCGCGGGATTGGCTATGACGGGCTTGTGGGTGCTCGTCAGCGATTTCTTGCTACCGCCTTGGCCGGAGAGCGACCACGCAGTGTTCGCGCAGACTGTAGAGCCCGATACTACCGCAAGCCCCTACGCCGGAGGAAGCCAGCGGTATCAGTTTCATCATCCCGGAATGCCTGGGAGCGATCCAGCGCCGGTCTACAATCCGACACCGCCACCGCCGGGGCCTGCGCCGAACGGCGTGCGTGAGTACACTTTGGTTCTCGAAGAGGACGTGCCGCACGAGGTGGCGCCGGGAGTCACTATCCCCGCCTGGACTTTCAACGGTACCGTTCCCGGACCGGTGCTGCGCGTGACGGAAGGCGAGACGATCCGGATCACGCTCGTCAACAAGGGCAAGCTGCCCCACACGATCCATTTCCACGGGATCCACCAGGCGTCAATGGACGGCGTCTTCGAGCTGGTGCCGCCGGGAGGAACCTATACGTATGAGTTCGTTGCCGAGCCGTTCGGGATCATGCCATATCACTGCCACGCCATGCCAACCACACAGCACATGCATAACGGACTCTACGGGATGATGATTGTTGATCCCAAGGAAGGGCGCCCGAAGATGCGGGAACTGGCGATGGTGATGAGCGCGTTTGATCTCGACCGCGACGGGGAGGCGGACTTCTACTCTTGGAACGGTAAAGCCTTCCAGTACGCCAACAGCCCGATTCCGCTGGAGCTCGGTGAGAAGGTCCGGATGTATGTCGTGAACATGTTTGAGGAAGCCATGGTGCCGCACATCCACGGAAACCTCTACCAGTTCTTTCCGACGGGGACCACACTCACGCCGACCGAATACACCGACGTCAAGACGCTCAATATTGCCGAGCGAGGGATTCTGGAGTTCGAATACAAGTATCCTGGCACATATATGTTCCAATGCCACGTAACGGAACACATGGAGGAAGGCTTAATGGGCTGGTTTCACGTCGGGACAGGCTCTATACAGTCGGCGAACCGGCCTGCCCGGTAAGCAGGTATGGGGGACAAAGAGAATCTATCCACGCGGAAACCATCCCGCCAGTTGGTTCTGGCGAGCGCCCTCTGCCCGCTGATTCTGCTGGGGGGAATCCTATTCCTGTTTTTCCAGCGCGGCACAGGCCTGAATTTGGCCGCTCCCGCCCCGATCGAAAACCTTGAGTTCGAGCGGATCGTCCTACGGTCAGGCGAAATCCAGGCCCACGTGGTCAACACGGGGCCGGAACCCGCCACTATCGCCCAGGTGCAGGTCGGTTTTCTGACCCGTGCGAGCTGGGAATTCACCGTATCGCCTAACCCTACAATCCCACGCCTGGGGCGGGCCGTCGTGCACATCCCGTACCCCTGGACGCCAGGCGAGCCTTATGAGCTGGTTCTGATCACCGCAAACAGCCTGATCTTCATGCACGAAATTGAAGTCGCCGCCGAGACGCCGCAGTTGGACTGGTCTGTGATGGGACGGTTCGCATTGCTGGGACTGTACGTGGGGGTGATTCCGGTATTCCTTGGCATCGGGTGGCTGCCGTTCCTGCGAACCCTGTCGCCGCGCTGGTACTTGTTTCTACTCAGTCTGACTGCGGGGCTGCTGGTGTTTCTCGGCGTGGACGCCCTGGAAGAAGCGCTCGAAAATGCCGCGGAAGTTCCGGGGCCGTATCAGGGAGTGAGGATTATCCTGATTGGGCTGACCTTGAGCCTCGGCGGGCTGTACGCCGTCGCCGGATGGCTGAAGAGGCGGGGGCAGGGGATGGGGATCGGCAGCGGGTTGATCCTGGCCTACGCGATCGCGTTCAGCATTGGGGTGCATAACCTCGGCGAAGGATTGGCAATCGGCGGGGCGTATGCGCTGGGAGCCGTGCCGACGGGAACGCTGCTGGTGCTGGGGTTCACCATACATAACCTGACGGAAGGCGTGGCGGTGGTGGCCCCGGTCAGCCAATCGCGGTTTTCGCGTTGGCATCTGCTATGGTTGGGCCTGCTTGCCGGTGCGCCGACCATCGTCGGGACGTTGCTCGGTGCGAACTCATTTACGGCGTTATTGGCTGTGTTGTTCCTCTCCGTCGGAGCCGGTGCGGTGTTTCAGGTTGTGGTCGAGATTTTCCGCCAGCTCATGCGGCAGGGGGGAATGGGTTCCCTGGCAAGCGGCTGGAACCTGGCGGGGTTCGCCGCCGGGTTAGCAATCATGTATATGACCGGACTATTCGTGATTGTCTGACCCGGTTGCTCTTCATCTTGCAATCCCCTTCGAATTTCCAGACAGGCGCGGTAATTTTCAGAGTAAACTGTGTCGCCGAAAAAGATTGCTAAGAAACCGAAAGGACTGATCCAAAACCAGATGCCGACGATTGCTTCGGAAAACCTGCTGAAGGCGATTCTGGAATTGGCCGAGAACGGGGAAACCGTGATCGCAGCGCGCCTGGCTGAGTCGCTGGGCATCTCGTCCGCCGCGGTCAGCATGGCGCTCAAGAGGCTGCAGAAGAAAGGACTGGTACGGATCGGCGGGCGGCATTCGCTTGCCTTGACACGGGCGGGTCACCGCACAGCGTGCGAGCTGGTACGGCGGCACCGGCTTGTCGAGCGGCTGCTGACCGATATTCTGCACATGCCGTGGAACAGGGTTCACGACGAAGCCGAGAAGCTGGAGCACGCCATCTCTCCGGAACTTGAAACGCGGCTGCTTGAGTTGTTCGGCAAGAAAGGAACCTGCCCGCATGGCAACCCGTTCACTCCGGTGCAGCCCTTCCGGGCCAGTCCGGGAACTTTCCGCCTGACCGATGCGCCGGAGAACAAGCGGCTGCGCGTGGTGCGGATTGCAGAACTGCATGAGAAGGAAAAGGATTTCCTGAACTCGCTTGCAGCAGTCGGGCTCGGGCCGGGCAGGGAAGTGCGGTTGGTGCGCAAGACCTTCGACGGCATCCTGGACCTGCGTGTGAGCGGGCGGAAGATCGTGTTCTCCAGCCAGTCGGGAGCGCGGATTTGGGTGGCGAAGGCGTGAGCGGACGAGCAGCGAGAGAAGATCGCACCGTCCAGTTCACTAAGGAAGGAAAGGAAGGAGTTGTGCCGGGACCTTCCCTTATGCCACGATTGGCGGATGGAAGCACTGGAGAGGATAGACTATGAATCTGATTCGACTCATTTCAGCGGTCCTGATTCTGTTGACGGCGGGGCCTTCCTTTGCCCAAGAATGGATCGAATATATCGATCGTGAGGAACATTTTCAGATCAACTTCCCGGGCCAGCCCACGGTGGAGGACTCCTCGTACGAGTCCGAGCACGGCGAGGCTATCCCGGCCCGCGTTTATACAGCTAAAGAAGGCCCGGCTACCTACATACTGACCGTCGTCAATTACACGGATGCCGAGGCAAACGATTGGCGTGGATCGCAAATCTGGGCGGCGTGGCAAATGCGCAAGAGAGGGGGCGAGGTTACCCTGGAGACGTACGCGCAGACCGACCGGATCTCAGGAATCCAGCTCCAGATCACCAACCCGGATCAGACGCGCAGCTACATCGGAATCCATCCCCACATGAGGCGTCTCTACATTATGGAAGCCAGCGCGCCGCAGGATTATCCGCCGCCGTCGGACTTTCCGCAGACCATTTCGATTCTCGACGATCAGGGGCGAGCGATCCGGTATGATCTGGACGACGAAGGAAACCGGGTTGGCCGCGTCTTCGCAGATGAGCAGTATGAAGAGGAATTCCGGGGCCTCGAAGGTCTGAATGAGGTACGGCCATACGAATCGCCCGCTCAGTGATAGGAACGCTTCTCCCACCTCGATTCGGGGCAGTTGACGTTCGCTCTGAATTCAAACCGCCATTTCCTTCCCGCCGCAGCTTTGACCGGCGGGGCACGGGCAGTGTCCGTATGCCCTAACCGATCCCGAGCAGAGGCCAGTAGAACCGGGCCATCAAGAGTAAAAGCATCCAATCGACAATCAGAAAGAATGCTGCGATGCGCAGGACGTCTTTCCCGTTGTAACAATTGAAGGTGTAGCCGGCAATCAGGACGAGCGACTGGTAAATGAAGAGCTTCCCGGCGGCGGAGAAGCTCCAGATGAGGCCGATTGCGAGCGGATCGAGGCCGTTCGAGACGGCGTAGTTCATTACCACGGGCATGGTGACGGCGATGTTGGCGGTTTGCGAAGCGAGAATCGTGTGGGAGCCGAATGCGACCCAGTAAAGCACTAAGGCGGAATCGAAGGTGCTCCCGACGAGCGGCGAGATCCAGCCGAACACGGAGGCGGCTAGAATGTCGAGTGCCTGGGTCGCGCGCAAGGCGCCGCCCATGCTGATGGTCGTTCCCATAAAGAGAAAGATCAGGAAATTCACCTTGCGCAGGTCGTCCACCTTAAGGACACCGATGCCTGGAATCGTCGCGGCCAGGCCGATTCCCAGACCGACGAGCGCCGGACTGACGTGATGCAGGAAGTCGGTGGCCCAGACGGCGACCGCGACGGCGGTCCAGGCCATGGCGCGCTTTTCGCGTGCCGTCCAGGGCCCAAGGCTGCGGAGTTGCTCCTGGATGAACTCCTGTCCGCCGGGCAGCTCGGACTTCTCGGGGGGATAGAGACGCGACACGAGCCACCAAATGGAGAAGATATAGACGAGGTCGGCGGGCAGATAGGCGATGAACCACTGGCTCCAATAAACCGGCACCTCGCCGTGCTCGACGATCAACGAGCGGGCCAGAATAGCGGGCGTGCTGCCGAGGATCACACGGTCGAACTGTGTCGCGGCAAAGACCATCGCAAGCATCAGCCCGCGGGCGACATTGCTTTTCGAATCGAGGCCGAAACTCGAGACGACCCCCAGGACAATGGCGCCGAGCAGGATCACGCGTGGCGGTCCAGCCGGGACCAGGAAGGTCATTACGAAGTCGGTCAGAACAAAGGCCAGAAGAATGCGGGAGTACGAAGTGCCGACGCGGGCGAGCATGGTGAAAGCTAGGCGGCGTGCCAGGCCGCTTTCGGTTACCATCGCCGCGATAAACAGAGCTCCCAGCAGGAACCAGGGTGCCTCGCTCGTAAAGCCACTGAAAACAGTGCGTTCCGGGACTACCTCTAAGGCCCAAAACAGCCAGCATCCGAGCAGCCCGGTGACGACGTGCGGGATCGGCTCAACGATCCAAAAGATGACCATCAAGGCAGCGATGGCCAGGGCATGCTGGGCGCCGGGCTCGAGCGGCAGAGGAGCAAACCAAAGCGCAGGGAGGGCGAGCACGCCGAGGGCGGTTCCGAACAGCTTGCCTTTGCCAAAAGGGATCGATTCCAGAATGGCAGCCTCCATGGTCACCAGCAACTGAGGGCGGAAATCCAGAATGAGCCCGCGGCACAAAGCCGTGCCGTGGCTACCGGCACTGCCTAGTCCTCAATATGAGGGCTTTCCTCGTCGAAGAAGCGTTTCCCGCAAAAGGGGCAAAGCAGCTGGAATTTCTTGTTGTGACGCAATTCCTGGGAGTGCGCACAAAACCTTCCGGTGCATTCCGGACAGACCACCCAAAAGAGTTTAGCCATATGCGTCTCACGTCAAGGAAAAACAGATTCTTCGCCGCTCAACTCCTCTCCTTGGCTTTGCTCGGGGCAGGCGGGATGACCGTAAAGGGCTACACGCTGCGCCGGGCGTCAGGAAACGTCGGCAGAGCGTCGAGAGTTTTCGAATCGACGTACTGCTCCAACGGAAACTCTTCGAGCGCTTTGGCAGGAACACGGACGCGGGCGGCGAAGGCTTTCCCGATGGGCATGGTAGCGTCAATGAGCAGCTTGTCCGTCATGATGTCGTCGTCCTGGGACGGGTCGAGCGTGTTGCCTTTGACGTTCTTGATGATGTCCACGGCCTCGCGCGCCTGGGTGCGGGTAGCGACAGCGAACATGACTTCCTGCTCGTTAAACGGGTCAATATCGGAATCGACGACAATAATATTCTTGATGAAATCCACCGCCCCGAAGGCGGCGAGGGCAGCCTGCTTGGTCTCGCCGGGGACTTTCTTGTCAATCGAGATGTAGCAATTGAAGCGGCAGCTCCCCGAGTAGCCGAAATGGACGCCGCGGACGGTCGGGACGACACCTCTAATAGTGTTAAACACGGAACCTTCCTTGGGGATGCCGCCCAGGGTCCAATTGTCACGGTGTCCGACGAAGGTGTGTTGCAGAACCGCCTCGCGGCGGTGCGAGATGGCGCGCACGTGAATCAACGGCCGGATGCGCTGTGGGCCGTAATAGCCCGTGAACTCGCCAAAGGGCGCCTCCACTTCACGCTCGCCGGCGGGAATCTCACCTTCGATCACCATCTCGGCGTCGGCGGGGACGAGGAATTCGTCACCCCAAGTTTCGGACGCAGTCACGCGAAGGGGCTGGCCGGAGATGCCGCCGATAGCGGAATAGTCATCTCTGCCGAATGCCTCTACGTTCAGCGCGCCGAGGTAGAACGCCGGATGGTGGCTGACGACGATCGCGACCGGCGTAGGCTGGCCGCGCGTTTCGCAGAGGCGAAAAATCTGCCAGTTGTGGCGCGGTGACATGTGGATGCCGAGCTTGCGCGGCCCTTTGAACATGGTGCGCAGGAACGCGACGTTATAGAAGCCTTCGTCGGGATGGCGCATGACCGGCGTCATGTCAATGTAGGGAGCCGGGTCCATCTCATGATGGCGCACGATGGGAAAGTTTCGCAGATCGCATTCCTCTTCCCGGGAGACGACCTGCTTGACGGGCGACTGGGAGCGCTCCACGAGCACGGGTGGGATCAGGTGCTGCAGCCGAGCCGCGTACTCCATGCTGAGAGGCATGCCGGCTTGTTCAGGCAGAACACCCATCGCGACGGCGCAGCGCTCGCGGGTCGCATAAATGTTGCTCAGAAGAGGATAGGGCGAAGGCTTCCCTTGGAGCGTATGGGGCCGTTCGAAGCAGACAAGCGGAAACTTCCCGCGATTCTCGAGGTGCTTCAGGACCGCCGTGACCTCGAAGCGTGCCGGGTCCACGGGACGGCTGACGCGAATCATCTGTTCCGGGTGCTTCTTTTCAAGCATCTCCAGGAAACGGCGCAGAGAAAGCTCACTGGCGGCGGTCGCCGTTCGCGGACTCGCGGCTGCAATGCTCATGTTGAATTCTCTACCCTCTAGGCTATATTTCCTCTATACCTTGGAAGAGACAAACCAAAGGTGTTGCTTTCTTCGGAACGATATCGCATCTTCTGACGGAATTCAACCGGAGGACCTTCGTGGGGCAGAATTCCTCCGCGCTGTTCGTTCCTGTGTTTGAGTTAATGTAGGGATTGGAATTCTCATTAGCAGTTTCCGCGCTAAAGGGACAAAACATGATGAGACCTCTTGACATCGTTTCCAAGCTCAGATGACAATGCAAGGTTTGGCGGAGCGCAACAGGCGAAGTACAATGGAATAGAAATCAGATTGAGCGAACCTCGGAATTCCGTGAGGGTGAAACGAGAATGAGCGAAAAGACTGGCTTCTTACAAACCCTTCTGGGCATCTTCAAAGGCAAGCCGGCAAAAGGGCCAAAGCCGGGGGATACCGCCGGGGCGGTGCAGCTCGTGCGGCGCAGGATGGTGACGGCATCGGTGCTGGGCTGTCTCGGAATCAATTTCCTGATGTTCCTGCGGTTTTTCTTCCCGCGAACGCTGTTTGAGCCGAAGACGGTGTTTACGGCGGGGTTTCCGTCCGACTACGGGTTCGGTGTGGACGAGAGATGGATGCAGGCCTACCGCGTCTGGATCGTGCGCAACGCTGAGGGACTCGTGGCCGTTTTTGGACGGTGCACGCACCTGGGCTGCACGCCGGGCTGGCACGCCGCCGAGAACAAGTTCAAGTGTCCGTGCCATGGCAGCGGATATGACAGCGAAGGGGTGAACTTCGAGGGTCCGGCTCCTCGCCCGCTGGATCGCGCCCAGATCGAGTTGTTGCCCACGGGTGAAATTCAGGTGGACACCAGCATACTGTTTCAATTCGGCAATTGGGAAAACCCGGACTCGATCATTCGAGTGTAACTCGAAAGTAACTGAGCGGACTTGAGTTAGCAGGAACAAGGAGGACGCCTTTCGATGGCAGACGAGAATCCGAACCAACCGGAGAGCAAGAGTCCCGTTGGCGTGATGGATCGTGTCAAGGAAGACTTTCAGAAGAAGCTGGAATCGGACCTGGCGGGCTTGAAGACGCCGCAGAAGACGCGGCTCTACAAGTCGATCTTTCGCGTCAAGCATGATGAAACGCCGCGCAGCCGTTCGCTCGGCGTGCTCTCAAACGTCTTCCTGCATCTGCATCCCGCACGGGTCAACCGCGACGCGGTACGCTACGGCTACACCTGGGGCATGGGCGGCATTACGTTTTACCTGTTTATCGTTCTGACCTTCACCGGCGTCCTGCTGATGTTCTATTACCATCCATCAAAAATTGTGGCGTTTCAGGACATCCTCTACCTCGAACACGATGTGCCGTTCGGGAAACTGCTGCGGAACATGCACCGGTGGGGAGCACACCTGATGATTATCACGGTGTGGCTCCATATGTTCCGGGTTTTCATGACGGGCTCCTATAAGAGGCCGAGGGAATTCAACTGGGTGGTGGGAGTCATTCTTTTGGTGCTGACGATGCTGCTGTCCTTCACGGGCTATCTGCTGCCGGACGATCAACTGGGGTTCTGGGCGGTCACGGTAGGCACCAACATGGCGCGCGCATCTCCGGGACTGGGGCACGAGGGGCCGTTCGGCCCGGAACTGGGGATGACGCCGTACAACGACGTGCGGTTTGCGCTGCTCGGCGGCTCGATCGTGGATTCGAACGCCTTGTTGCGCGCCTATATTTGGCATTGCATCGCGATCCCGATTATTGCTTCCACCTTTATGATCGTGCACTTCTGGCGCGTGCGAAAGGACGGAGGCATTTCTGGACCGTCTCCAGTGGGTCTCGAAAAGGAGATCAAATGGAGCCGGCTCGACGAGCGCTAACGAGCTAAGGAAAGGACTGAGGCATGGATTGGCATCAAATCTGGGTCATCACCAGCACGCCGGATAATATTCCGATCGTGGCGCTCATCTTCCTGGTGCCGTTTTACGGCTGGTACGCCTTCAAGCAAGCCTTCGCGAATGACCGGCTGATCGCGCAACTGGAAGCTAACCCGGAGATGGCCAAAACGCACCACCGTAAGACACTTCCCTACAAGAGCGGCTGGGCCAAGGATGTTCCGGTCTGGCCGTTCTTGTTGCGCATGGAGTTCCTGGCGGCGCTGATTGTTACCGTGGTTCTCTTTGTCTGGTCCATCACGCTGAATGCACCCCTTGAGGAGCCCGCCAATCCAAGCATCACCATGAATCCCGCCAAAGCACCCTGGTACTTCCTGGGATTGCAGGAAATGCTGGTGTACTTCGATCCGTGGATGGCCGGCGTGATCCTTCCGACGCTGATCGTGGTAGGCCTGATGGCCATCCCTTATATGGACATGAATCCCTTGGGGAACGGGTACTACACGTACAAGCAGCGGAAGTTCGCTATCTGGACCTTCTGCTTCGGCTTCATCGGCTTGTGGGTGTTGATGGTGGTGATCGGAACCTTCATTCGAGGGCCCGGCTGGATGTGGTTCTGGCCCGGGCAAACGTGGGATCACAGCCGCTTGATCTTCGAGATCAACCGCGACCTGGATCAGATCGTGGCCGGGACTTTTGCCTCCCTGGGCATGCTGAGCGTGTCCGAGTTCTTCGGCAATATCTGGGTGCGGACGGTGTTCGGAGCGATCGTGACGGGGCTGTACTTTGCCGTCGCGGGTTTCGCGATTCATAAACTGATCGTTCTTACTGAATTCAACCGCAAGGTGTACGCCCGAATGTCGATGCTGCAATACCTGACACTGCAGCTGCTGCTAACGTTCATGCTTCTCCTGCCGGTGAAGATTGTGCTGCGGCTGTTGTTCCGGATCAAATACATTTGGGTGACACCCTGGTTCAATATTTGACGGAAGCAAGGACAGATTCCATGTTTGCGGAGCATGCCGATGGCTGATACACCTCCCGCCGGAAAAGACCCTATCGTTACCGGTTCTTTGAGCTTTCCGCTCTTGATTTCCTCCCTGTTGCTGGTGATCACGCTAGTCTGGGCGCTGTTTGACGAAAGCTATTGGCAGCGACCCTGGAAGAGTTTCCAGACTGATTTTGTCGAACTGTATTCCGGGTTTCTGGAGTCCGGCGCGATTCCGACGCAGCGAGAACGCGAGGAGGAGATTCGCGCGTCGGCCGAGTACCAGCGACTGCAAGCGGAGTTACAGGAAGCGGACCAGTCCGTGGCGGAGCAGGTGGCGGGGGTTGACCGGGAATCCCGTCTCTTATCGGCACAGATTCTGATCCTGAACCGGGTATTTGCCGAGGCACGCGGCGAGGTCCAGGCGCTGACTTACAATCTGGAGAACTCGGACAGCGAGGGCGCCCGTGCGGGATACGATCGGGACATCCAGCAGGCACGGAGCGAACAGCGGGAAGCGATTTTGCCTGTGGGCGGAGGCAACGGCGCGCTCGAGAGAGTCCTCTTCAGTTCCTATGACGAACTGGAAGCCCGGCTGGAAGGGGACAAGATTCGAAAAGCCGAGTTGGAAAATGAAAGAGTGCGGCTGACTGAACCGGCGCGTGACGTCCGTATAGCGCTGGACACGTATATGCAGGAGCAACTGGAAGGCCTGACCACTGGCGCCCTCAGCGGCGTGGCCGCCAGCATGGACAACTTTCGCGTGGAGATCAAGCAGATTCACGTGGCTGAGGTGGACTTGGTGGATCGGTGTGAGTCCTGCCACATCGGGATTCGCCAGCCGATAACCCTCACCGCGGACGACATGGGCGGGCGGCGCGAGTTCACCAGCCATCCGACGCCGGAGTTGCTGCAGATTCACGATCCGGAACGCTTCGGATGTAGCCCGTGCCATAACGGCAACGGCCGGGCGACGACCAGCGTGGAAAAGGGGCATGGCAACTATGAGCACTGGCTCTGGCCTCTGTACCGTGCGGAGAACATCGATTCTGGCTGCCAGCAGTGCCACGCAGGGGACATGTATTTGCCTCATGCCGAGACTTTGAGCAAGGGCAAGGACCTGTTCGCCAACCGCGGCTGCGTCGGTTGCCATCGCTATGAAGGATTTGACACGGAGCCCGAGCAATTCCTCGAGGTGCAAAGAACGATCCAGGCAAAGCAACAGGAGAAGCGAGACAATCTGATCGAGGCGCAGCGCAACGACGCGCAAGGCGACCGGGCTGAGACTGACGAAGAGGCGGTCCGACTGTATCAATTGGCGAATAACCTGCGCGTCGAGAGCAGCGGCATTGACGCCGAGATTACAGAGTTGCGGACCCGCGCCCGCGACCTGCTGCGGGAACGCAAGAAAATCGGCCCCAATTTGAAGGAAGTTCGCATGAAGCTCAACCCCAACTGGCTGCCGGTGTGGATTGCGAACCCGCATGAATTTCGTCCCGACACGAAGATGCCGCGATTCCGCCTGGAGGAAGCACAGGTCCGGGCGATAGCTGCCTTTATCTGGCAGTCCGGTGTAGAGGGAACTATCCCGTCCCGGCCCGCTGGCGACGCCGAGCGCGGCAAAGAGCTATTTGAGACGCGGGGCTGCATGGCGTGCCATTCCGTCGGCGCCGGAGAAGACCGGTTGGGAGGCACGTTCGCAGCGAATTTGTCCCGTGTCGGGGAGAAGGCCAATTTCGATTATCTGGTTCGCTGGGTCCACAACCCGCGCGAGCGCACGAGGCCTTACTGCCCGCTGGAACAGCGCGACCTCGGCCCGGAGGACTACGCCCGCCATAATCTGCCCTTCGAGTTCGATCTGGAGCATTCGGTCTGCCCGAACGACGGCAGCGAGCTCCAAGTGCAGCAGATGACTGTTATGCCGAACCTGCGGCTTACGTTCGCAGAGGCGCAGGACATTGCGAGCTACCTGATGACGCTCAAAATGCAAGAGCCTTCCGATTACCCCGTGGCCGACTACCTCGACGACCCGGCTTTGCGGGAGGAAGGGCTTGCCCTGGTGCGACATTTTGGCTGCGCCGGCTGCCACGAGATTGCGGAATTCGAAGTGGAAGGGCGGGTCGGAACGGAGCTGACAAAAGAAGGCAGCAAACCGATCGAGCAGCTTGACTTCGGTCTTCTGACCCACCAGGCCGAGCGCGAGGGTTGGTACAACCATAAGGGGTTCTTTGAGCGAAAGCTCGCTGACCCTGCCGTTTATGACCAGGGAAAGGTCCGGCCGCCGTTGGAGCGGCTGCGCATGCCGGACTTCGATCTCAACCAGGAAGAAATTGACTCGCTGACGACGCTGCTGATTGGAAGCGTCGAGTCGGGCCTGCCGCAACACTTCTGGTATCAGCCGGACCAGCGGGGCCAAGACGTTCAGGAGGGCTGGAAGATCGTCCTGAAATACAACTGCATGGGCTGCCACACCATCCAGATTGGGCAGCGGAGCGTTCTGATGGACCTGCCACTGTTCCAAACGCCGGAAGGTAGAGACCAGTTGCCGCCGCAGTTGGTGGGCCAAGGAGCGCGCGTAGATCCTCTCTGGCTCGCCGACTTTCTGAAGAATCCCGCTCGGAGCGAGACGGATCTGAACGGCAACGGTGTCCGGCCCTATTTGCAGGTCCGCATGCCGACATTCTCGTTCTCCGACGGAGAAGTGCAGAAGCTGGTGCGGTTCTTCGAGGCGCTTTCCTGGCAGGCCCGGCCCTACCTGGCCCCCACCCTGGAGCCGCTGACGAATCAGGAAATGGACCTGGCGCGAGGATTGTTCACCAGTCCCGGTGCGCCGTGCCTGGAGTGCCATGCTACGGGCGAGCCGCTGCACGATCAGAGGGCGACGGCTCCGAACTTCCTTCTGATGGGAGAGCGTCTGAAACCGGACTGGACGAGACGTTGGATGCTGGACCCGGCCCTGATGGCGCCGGGCACCGCGATGCCCTCGGGACTCTTCCGGCAAGAGGGGAATCGTTATGTGTTCAATGCCGACCTCCCGGCCGGATTCGAGCAGTACACTGGAGACCACGCGGACCTTCTCGTTCGCTATATCTTCCAGTTCACGCCCGCGGAAATGGCGCGGCTCCGTTGATACCCGTGTCGCTCCGTTCGCTTTTGCAGCAGGCGGGCGAACGGAGACTCATTCATTGCACAAGCGAATCCCACGGCGCTTCGGCCGGACTGGGGCGGGGGATCGGCTAGTGTCCATCGCGATCCCTTGTGGCAAGCCCACGTAGCGGCCCGGACTTGAATTTCTAACAGGCGGGGGATACGATAATTGTGTTAGCCCTTTTCGTTTCTGTAGCGGAGTGTTGCGTGCGCGGAAGTTCAGCAGCGGGGCGCAGGTCCGCTCCGGACCAATCTGATCTTACCAAGTGGAAGGTACAAGAATAATGATTCGAACAAATTGGACTTGGCTCCTTGCTCTTTCGGTTTCTCTGTCGCTGGCCGGTTGCGGCGGAGACGGTGAAGAGGCTGCTACTGGAGAGGCTGGCGGGGACACTTCCGCTACCATGGCTGCGCCAGTAGACCCGGCGATTGCTGCCACCATTAGCGGCCGGGTGGCCTTCATGGGAGAACAGCCTCCCCAGGTGCGCATTCGCATGGATGCGGTTCCCGCTTGCATTGAGGCGAACCCCGACCCGGTTTACGTGCAGGATGTCATGATGAACGAGAACGACACGCTGCAAAACGTCTTTGTATACGTCAAGGAAGGATTGGGAAACGGGCGGTATCCGGTTCCCTCCGAGGATGTGGAGCTTGACCAGAGCGGCTGCATGTACACCCCGCATGTGGTGGGTATGATGGCGGGGCAAAATGTCCGCTTCAAGAACACCGATCCGACCAACCATAACGTTCATCCGATACCGGCATCGAACCGGGAATGGAATCAGTCGCAGCCTCCCGGCTCGGAAGACATTGTGGAGCAGTTCCCGAGGCCGGAAGTGATGATCCCCATCAAGTGCAACGTCCATCCCTGGATGATCGCCTATGTAGGCGTTCTGCCGCACCCGTTCTTTTCGGTGACAGGCAACGACGGAACATTTGAAATCACCGGGTTGCCTCCCGGAGAGTACGTCATCGAGGCTTGGCATGAGAGGTTCGGAACGTTTACCCAGAACGTGACGGTCGGAGCTTCGGAAACCCAAGAGATCGAGTTCACCATCGAAGGCTAAGCTGCGGAATTTTAATGCGGGCAGGCCGGTGAATTCCGGCCTTGCTGCGCTCCGCAGGGCGGGAGACATGGAAAGCAAATCTCCCGGGAGTTCTTCCCGGGCGCTCCACCGGTTCGCACTCCTGACGGCCGGGACTACGTTTATTCTGATCATTGCCGGCGGCCTGGTCGTCGGGTTTGAGGCAGGGCTGGCTGTTCCCGACTGGCCTCTCTCCTTCGGAACGTGGATGCCTCCCATGGTGGGGGGGGTCTTTTATGAACATGGCCACCGCATGATTGCGGGCACGGTTGGCGTGATGACGACCGTGCTGGCTGTCTGGCTCGGATGGAGAGACCCGCGACCGTGGCTGAAAGGCCTGGGAATTGTTGCCTGGGTGGCGGTCGTCGTCCAGGCGATCCTGGGGGGTCTGACGGTTCTTTATCTGTTGCCCGTCCCAATCTTGATCGCGCATGCAGGTCTGGCCCAGATTTTCTTTTGTCTGATCCTGAGCTTGGCCCTTTTCACCAGTCCAGCCTGGCAACGAAGGATCGAGCCGGATCCATCGGCGCTCTCCGGATTCTCAAATCTTGCGGCACTGGCGACGGGGGCTCTGTTCTTGCAGCTCCTCCTCGGTGCGGCTGTGCGGCACAATGCCCTGGGGGTCATGCCGCACGTGATCGGAGCCGTCGTGGCGAGCTGCCTGGTGGGACTTGTCTGCTATCAAGCCGTGGCGGGATTGCCAGAGCGCGACACGCTGCGAAAAGGGACCCGGTGGCTGGGTCTCATATTGGTAATCCAGCTGGCACTAGGCGTGGCTTCGTATTTCTACCTTGAGACAAGCCAAGCGGCTGCGCTGCCGCAGACGCCGGTCGTCATCGTCACCACCGCCCATGTGGCAACCGGAGCTCTCCTGCTTGGCGGTACTCTGCTCCTTGCCTTGCTCGCCCATCAGCGGCTGGCGGCTTTCGGAAGGGTTGGTTCTCTGGAGGGAATCCCGCAAAGGACCTTAGCATGAGTTCCGGCAGTGCGGGCGCGCAGGCTTCTCTGGCCCCCGAAATCCCTTGGATTGGCGACTACGCGGAGCTGACCAAACCGCGTGTAACCGCGCTGATTCTCATGTCCACGCTGGTGGGCTTCTACCTTGGCTCTCCTGCCGAGATCAGCTTCTCATTGCTGCTGCACACTTTGCTCGGAACCGCCTTGGTGGCCGGCGGAACTGCGGCCCTCAACCAATTCTGGGAACGCGAGCCGGACGGCAAGATGCTGCGCACGAAAGACAGGCCTCTCCCCGCCGGGCGCATGGAGCCGTGGAAAGCGCTCGGCTTCGGCCTTGTGCTTTCGGTCTGGGGGATTCTCTATCTCGCGGTGATCGTTAGTCTGTTGACATCGCTGCTGGCCGCTCTGACGCTTGCCACGTATTTGTTTCTCTATACGCCGCTCAAGAAGCGCACACCGCTGTGCACGCTGGTGGGTGCATTCCCTGGAGCAATTCCGCCGCTCATCGGATGGGTGGCAGCCAGCGGTGACTTTACGCTCGGAGCGGGCATTCTCTACCTGATCCTGTTTCTATGGCAGTTCCCGCATTTCCTTTCCATCGCCTGGCTCTACCGGGAGGATTACGCCCGTGCCGGAATTGTGATGCTTCCGGTGATTGAACGGGACGGCAAGGCTACCGGCCGTCAGATTCTGGTGTACTGTGCCCTGTTACTCCCGGCCAGCCTGCTGCCGTCGCTGACGGGAGAGATGGGGTGGATATATTTTTGCGGTGCGTTCGCACTGAGCGCTTTGTTTTTACATTACGGGATCCGCGCAGCCGCGGCGCGGACGAAAGTTCAGGCGCGCCGCCTACTGCAGGCTTCTGTCGTCTACCTGCCGCTCGTCTACGGCTTGATGATGGTAGACAAGATGATTCCGTGACAACATCCCCCGTTGTGGAAGTACGTGACCTGAAGCGATCCTATGGGGATCGCACGGCTCTCGCTGGGGTGTCGCTCGAAGTCCAGCCGGGAGAAATCTTCGGGTTGCTGGGTCCAAACGGCGGTGGTAAGACCACCTTGCTGCGGATTCTGGCCACCCTGCTTTTACCCAATTCCGGCAGCGCGGCAGTGTTTGGGATCGACGTGGGGCGTGACCCGAACGCAGTGCGACGACGCATTGGGGTCGTGTTTCAGTCCAAGCATGTGGACGGGAAGCTGACTGCTGCAGAAAATCTGCGCCATCACGGCCATCTCTACGGGTTGCGGGGTAGGCAGTTGAAGGACCAGATTCGGCAGTCGTTGACGAGGTTTGGCCTGACGGACCGGGAGGGAGACCGCGTCGAGACGTTTTCCGGAGGACTGCGTCGGCGGTTGGAACTGGCCAAGGGGCTGCTCCATCGGCCCGGTTTGCTGCTCTTGGACGAGCCTACCACGGGACTGGATCCCGGTGCGCGGCGCGACTTGTGGGACTATTTGGGCCGGTTGCGCGGCCAGGACAATCTCACCGTTGTGTTGAGCACGCATCTGTTTGATGAGGCGGAACGCTGTGACCGGCTTGCCATCCTGCATCAGGGGCAGATCGTGGCCACCGGCTCGCCGGATGCGCTCAAGAGCGAGATCGGAGCAGAAGTCATCCTGGTCGAGACTTCCGACCCGGAACAGATTCTGCCGCAACTGAAACAGCGATTCGCGGTCGAGGCTTCGGTTGTCGGCGGGAAGGTCCGCTTCGAACATCCCCGCGGGCATGAGTTCATCCCGCAACTGGTCGAAGCGTTTCCGGGCGAAATCCAATCTGCGACAGTGTCGAAGCCAACTTTGGAAGACGTGTTCCTGCACCGGACGGGACATCAGTTTTGGGAAGAGGCTGCAGTCTCGCAATAGATGCCCTCCTTTGATTGATAATCCATTGATAATCGCACCATTCTTTGGCAAACTGGCACGTCTGCGGCTTAGAAGAGCGCCGGGGATGCTCGAAGCTCTGGCTGGTTTCCCTATGCTAAACTGAAAGAGGAGCCATTTGGATGAAGGAACTGCTGTTGCTGTTGGTCTTTTGCGTATTCATTGCTTTGGCCTGTTTTGGGTCGATCGGGTGGGTTTTTCTAAGCGGGGTGGAGATTGGTGTCGAACGAATCTTCTTAGTGATTGTGTGCACCGTGCTGGGGTTCCTGTTCCTGGGGATTTCCGGTTGGATCGGCGCTCGAATGCTTCCTGTGGCGTCTGCGAAGCCTGCCGCGAATCCGAATACGCCAACTGCCCCGAAGCCCGCAGCAGCGAAGAAGGCTCCGAAAGAAGTTTCGAAGACTTCCTTGTAGGGCCAGGAAGTGAACAGGTGGGCCGCTGGCACCTGCGGGTTTCGGTTCCAAGCTCAAAATCTCCAATAGTAAGGAGGGAGCATTCTAAACGCGTTTTGGCTCCCCGTAGCGACGTTGTGGTGGCGAGAGCTTGTCCGCTTCTCCCGGGAACGCAGCCGCATCCTGGGTCTGGTTGCGGCGCCGTTCCTGTTTTGGCTGTTTGTCGGATCGGGATTGGGGCAGTCCTTTCAGCCGCCTTCGGCGCCTTCCGGCAGCGGCTACCTGCAATACTTCTTTCCCGGCACGGTCGTGATGGTCGTGCTCTTCACCTCCATTTTTTCAGCCATGTCCGTGATTGAGGACCGGCGCGAGGGGTTTCTGCAGTCGGTTCTGGCGGCCCCTGTCTCCCGAGCGAGCATCGTTTTGGGGAAGGTGCTGGGCGGAGCAACGCAGGCGGTGGTTCCGGGATTTCTGTTCCTTCTGATGGGACCGGCGGTGGGGCTGCCGCTGACCCCGGCTAAGCTGGCCGGGCTGACCGCGATTCTGTTCCTGATCTCCTTTGCGCTCACCAGTCTGGGCTTTGCCATCGCCTGGTGGATGGACTCCGTGCAGGGTTTCCACGCCGTCATGAATCTGGTGCTGATTCCGATGTGGCTGCTTTCCGGTGCGCTGTTTCCGGCCTCCGGCGCCGCCCCATGGGTACAGACGGTGATGCAGTTCAATCCCCTGACCTATGCCGTATCGGCTCTGCGGCATGCTCTGCTGGGACAGAACGGCGGGGTAGGTGCCGATATGGCTTCGCTCAGTCTATCGATCGAGGTCACGGCCCTGTTCGGACTGGCGGCCATGACGGCGGCGCTTATGGAATGCCGCCGCCCGACAGTGAAGTCCACAGGCTGATCTCCATTTCGGTGCGATTCACCATTCGCATGATTCCCCTCACGCAGCTTCCCACGATCAACGCGATCCTGAATGCGCTGAGCGCTCTTCTGCTGATCGGGGGATACCTGTCAATTCGGCGACGCAAGGTCGAAACCCATAAGCGATTCATGCTGGCAGCGTTGAGCACCTCCTGCCTGTTCCTGATTTCCTATCTGACGTATCACTTTCAGATCGGATCACAACGCTTTGAAGGGCAAGGGTTCGTTCGGCTTGTGTATTTTTGCATTCTGATCTCGCACATCATTCTGGCCGCGGCCATAGTGCCAATGGTCATTATGACGCTCCGACGCGCCTGGAGGGGAAGCTTCGAGGGACACGCCCGGATCGCCCGGCGCACGCTTCCTCTCTGGCTTTATGTTTCCATCACCGGCGTCGTGGTGTATTGGATGCTGTACCGGATGTAGTCAGAGCCGCACCCATGGAAGAGCTCAAATAGGCGTCGTCTCTAGGTCCGCTCCCGAAACGGCATCAATATGTCGTTTTCGGTCGCGGCTGGAATCCCATTTATGGTGCGGATGGCGCTGCCCGGGCCGATTCGCGAGCGCGATCTAGAACGTACGCCTGGATCATGTGAACCTCCTCGGACGTAACGTCTTCCGCAAACGAGGGCATTCCGAACTGGCGGCGAACCCCACCGCGCACCACGTCCTCGAACGTTTCGTGGATGGCGGTTGAGGCATACCGAAGGTCCGGCACAGATCCGGCGCTGGTTGCGTTGGCCCCATGGCATCGGGAGCAAAACTGGGAGTACAGGGCGCGTCCCTGGGCAAGTTCGTCGGGAGAGGCCTGAACCGCGAAAGTGGGCATGGGCACTGGCGGAAGCGTGCGATCTGGAATGGTCAGCTCGACAGAACCGTCCAGAGCAAACGCCAACAGCCTGCCCGGTCCGACACGTCCCTCGCCAAGCGGCCGGTTTCCGAGCGCGCTCGGGCCTCCCAAGCCGGCCAGGACGGCAATGTACTGCGTGCCGTCGACGGTGTAAGTCATGGGCGCTGCGAGGATTCCGGGGTCGGTCTGGAACTCCCAAAGCAGCTCGCCGTCCGTGGCGCGGTATGCCCGGAACATTCCGTCTGCACGCCCTTGAAAGATGAGGTTGGCGGCAGTGCTCAACGTCCCGCCGCTCAAGGGAACGGGATGCTCGGCGCGCCATGCTTCCTGCTGCGCCACCGGGTCCCAGGCTACTAGGCGTCCTGTTGGAGCAATCGCACTTTGCCGATCCCGCATGGGGCCGAAGTAGATGGCGTTGCCGACGTTTCGATAGCTGGGATCATAAGTCCACCCATCGTCCACGACGTGTAAGCGTGTGTCGTCGACGACGGAAAAATAGACCAGGCCCGTAGCCGGGTTAAAGGACATGGGATACCAGTTGTGAGCACCGTGGGGCGAGGGCTTGACGAGCGTCGGACCTTTCAGATCCCTGGCCTCGGGAGACTCGATGGGACGGCACTGGGAATCGACGCCTGTGGCCCAGGTGAGGGTGGTGAATTCTTTCGCAGAGATACATTCGCCGGTTTCTCGGTCAAGGACGTAGAAGAAGCCGTTTTTTGGGGCCTGCATAATGACCTGCCGCTGCTGCTCGTTGATCGTGAGATCGGCGAGCAGCATGGGCTGCACGGCCGTGTAGTCCCAGTTGTCGCCCGGAGTGGTTTGGAAATGCCAGACCTGTTCGCCGGTGTCGGCGCGGAGTGCGAGGATCGAAGCCAGGTACAGGTTGTCGCCACCGCCGGGGCTGCGCAGCCGCTCATACCAGGGCGAGCCGTTTCCGGTTCCCACATAGACGAGGTCAAGGTCAGGATCGTACACGATGGAGTCCCATGCCGTGCCGCCGCCGCCGGCTGTCCACCACTCGCCGGTCCAGGTTTCGGCTGCGCGCCGCATCGCCTCCGACTCGAAAGGTTTCGATGGATCACCTGGCACGGTGTAGGTGCGCCAAGCCAGTTCACCAGTCTCTGCGTCATACGCCGATACGTAACCGCGCACGCCGTACTCCGCGCCGCCGTTGCCGATCAGAATGCGCCCTTTGACAACACGAGGAGCACCCGTGATGGTATAGGCGCTACCCGTCGGCGTCGTCCGGGTTTCCCAGACCAACGAACCGGCCTCGGCGTCGACTGCGATCAGCCGTCCGTCGATCGTTCCGAAATAGACCTTTCCCTGGTACAGTGCTGCGCCACGGTTCACTACATCACAGCAAGCGAACTTCGAGTGGTCTTTCGGCACCTCTGGATCATACATCCAGAGTTGGCGGCCGGTTTTGGCGTCCACGGCGTAAAGAAGACTCCACGCACTGGTGGTATAGAGCACGCCGTCCTTTACCAGGGGCGTTGCTTCCAGTCCGCGCGTTGTGCCCAAATCGAGCGACCAGGCCAGACCAAGCCGGTTGACATTCTGCTCGTTGATCTCAGTGAGCGGGCTGTGGCGCTGTTCGGAATAGGTCCGCCCGTAGGTGATCCAGTTGGCGGCATCGTCGTCGGCCGTCTGCAGGGCGCGATCGTCCGTCACGATATCCCCTCCTCCGCGGCCGCAAGCTGCCAGGGCCAGAAGCAGAGACAGCGTCAAAGTGCCGGTGGGTTGCCGTAGAAGAGTCAAGCGCATCGTTGCCTCCTGTTGGGCCTTCCTCTTGCGGTGGCCCAAAGTGTTTGTGCCTGGTCGGGACACATCATACCACCAAACCGCGCTATCGAATCCTTGTGAGGGCAGGCTACAATAGGGATTGATCCATGACGACTCCGACTACTCCCTCTCAGGAAGAAATGCGTTTGGCCGAGGCGCGCCGGCGGCGGTCTGCGCTCATCATGATAGGCTTGGCGATATCCTTCGTCCTGGTGCCTTTTCTGTTCTGGCGCGGAACCTGGTTTGGGCGTCCGCTGACGGAGGAAGAGCTGGGCGAGTACTTCGCGGACGAGCAGCAGCCGCGCCACATCCAACACGCTCTGGTGCAAGTCGGCGAGCGCATGACGCGGGACGATTCGACGGTGGAACGCTGGTATCCCGAAGTCATCGAGCAGGCCAGCAGCCCGCATGCCGAGATTCGCATCACCGCGGCCTGGGTGCTTGGTGGCGACACGCGGTCAGAGGAATTCCATGCGGTCCTGACCGGGATGCTCCAGGATCCTGATCCGATGGTCCGGCGCAACGCGGCGCTGTCGCTGGTGCGGTTCGGGGATGACAGCGGGCGTGAAGAGATACTTGCCCTCCTGCGCCCGTTCACCATCCAGGCACCTTCGGACGGAACGCTGGCGTACCAGCTTTCGGTGGAAACACCCGTCGAGCGCGGGACGCTGCTGGCGCGCCTCGCAACAGGGCAAGGCATTCAAGATATTCAGTCGCCTGTTCCGGGGAAAGTTGACGAAAAGCTGGCCGAGGACCAGTCCAATATCGCGGAAGGGCAGGGAATCTTGGTGCTCGCCCCGGGGGCGGAGCAGGTATGGGAGGCTCTGCGCGCCCTCTTTTTGGTCGGCCGGGAAGAGGACTTGCCGGAAATCGAGCGCTTTGTCCGGGGCGATGTCGCCGACATGCACGAAGAAGTTCAGCAGCAGGCATCGCGCACGGCTGCGGAAATCCGGCGGCGGACATCCAACCAGTGAAGGTTCCTGCTCATCACTCGTTGCAATAGACCATTTTCAGCGTTGCTGTATAGCCCTACTGACGACAGGCAAGAATGCCTGTCGCTACCTATACAGGCCTGGAGGCCTGTCCCTACTTTTCGGCGGTATGGTGCGCCAGCGCGACGACGGTGATCGTCGGGTTCGGAGCCGGGTTCTGCGGATAGACAGAAGATCCCAGAACGAACAGGTTCGGCACCCGCCAGTGCTGCCCGTATTTGTTCACGACGGAATCCCGCGGCGATAGTCCTCAAACCTTCCCGATAGATTTCGCGGGGGTCTCCTTCCCCTGATAGCCGAACTCGGGGGATGCGTCCACGAAGGGCTCCTGCGTGTAGCGGCGAGCGTCGCGCCCATAGGGTCCGGCCAGTTGGCGGTCAATGAAGATGACCACTCCGGCTTCTAGCGCGCCGGGGCCGCTCTCTTCGTTTGGGAAAATCCGAGCCGTCGCGGCCCTGACGTCCAATGTTTCCTCCGCCGCCATTATATTTTGTAAGTTATTTACTATATGGTAGATATATATTTAGTATGCTATACATATCACATTGAATCCTACATTAATTGATTCCTAGTTCCCGGACTTCTGACAAGCGTCTGGGCAACGGTCCGCCCACGCGTGCACGTTCCGAGGGGCGGATTCGTCGGCTAGCATCGTAGATTAGACCTTGTTCTGGACCGGAGATCAGTGCAGAATGCTCTAGCGGGACTCCGCTACCACGAACCAGACAAACCCGTGCGGCGGGTGTCATTTTGATCCCGAGGAACTCGCCGATGGGGGATGGCCGCCTGAATGCTGCGAGGGGTGGGCATCCAGGTTCCCTTCGTGGGGCCCTTGATGATACATGATGTCCATCGCGGGAGGTTGATGGTGTGCGGTGCTATCTACTAGTGAGTATGAAGGGAGAAGAAAATGGCAACAAGAGTCATCGTTAGTTTGACGATTGTACTGGCAATTGTGCTGGAGTTGGTACCCAACTCGGATGTAGGCGGCATTTTGCCGCTTTTGCTGGTCGCTCTGGGCTTGGTGTATGCTGGGCTGCAGGTCAACGTTGAGGATGCAACGGACGCGGCAGCCTACCTTGTTCTTGCTATTGCGGCCGGTGCTGCCACACAAGCGGACGTGCTGAACCACATCCCCGCGATTGGCGGTCACCTGGACGCTATCCTCGGTCACATAAGTACCGCTTTGTATGCCGGTGTCTTCGCCGTGCTCGCACTGTGGGCGCTCAAGCGGATCAAGGGTTGACATAGGGATCCCTGTCTGAAATCGAACTGACTGTGTTGGCGTCCTCGATGCCAGCCTCTCTATGAGCCACGGCTTTTTCCAAGACCTTTTCGTACATGGTCTTTTGCCCTAGGCCTTGAACAATTGACCAGGCCGGGGATTTTTGTACCACCTGAAGTGAGAGAGAATCTCATGAAGGAGGGTATAGGGATATGCCGATGGAGAGGTACGCACCAGAGCAGATCGTAACGATTCTACGGCAGATTGAAGTGGCGGTGGCGAACGGGAAAACGACGCCGTAAGCCTGCCAAGAGGCTGGGATCACCACGCAAACGGAGTACCGCTGGCGGAAAGAGTACGGGGAGCTGAGGGTGGAGCAGGCCAAGCGGCGGAAATCAGTAGGTAAAAACGATGCCGAGCTGCTCTTCCACTTCTTTGGTCGGGATCATATCGATAGCATCCCAGGGACAGCCGTCGAGGAAGGTTCCGTCGGGGCCTTTCGAGGTGCAGAGCTTGCATCCAATGCAAAGCTGGGGGTCCACATCGATGCGCCCGAATGGCGGGTGGTCCTCGTCCGGGACCCAATACATGCAGTCGGAGACCGGGCAGTAGCCGATGCAGACGGGCGAGCCGGCGCAGCCCGTGCAGTTTTCGTTGATGATCGCGAGAACCAGGGGTTTCTTCTTGCGCTTGGCCGTGGTCCCCTGCGACTTCGGCTCCATCTTGACGCTTTCTAATGGTTGTTCTGCTGTCGACATGCTTTGATTATGGCATAGTCTTCTCGGGGGATTCAATCCTTTCCACCGTGCTATTTCCCAACCCCTGAGCGCCGCATTGTGCGAGGTGATGCAAGCAAGTGCTTGCCACCGTCATCTCGCCCCGCTTACCGCGGGCATCCGGCTGGATGGTGCGGATTCGGGACTGGACCGCCTCGCGTACGTTGGGATCATGCAGCTGCGGCACGGTTTTCTTCCTTGCGGATGTCTTACCTTTTTTATTACACCGGGACCGTGTGCGGAAAAGGGAACAGCCGGATTACGGCACCAATTCGTTGACACCAGCCCACCGATCTCTTACGCTCAAGTTGTAGGCTTTCATGCATTCCTTGAGCAACAACGTTGTGGCTCCTGTGCACCGCGAGTGCGGAAGAGTTGGTAGCGTTCTGTTGCTGCTGTTTCTGGCTGCAATTGCGTTCCTGATCCTGCGCGGAGTCAGCGGGAACCCTCCCGAAGTGCGGCTTTCCAGCGAACTGAAGGGAATCGGGCGCTCCACTTTGGTATCGCTGACCTCGACGGATGGGCGCGGTCTGCGGAGTCTCGAAATCAGCCTGGAGCAGGAAGGCCAGGTCTTCCCGGTTTTTTCCCAATCCTTTGATTCTCGATGGCATCTTTGGAGTTCCGAGCCTGCAGAAGTCACGCAAGAGCTTCGGATGGGAACAACGCATCAGGCTGGCCTGCGCGATGGGCGGGCGACCCTGCGCGTTCAAGCGCGCAACTGGCGATGGTTCGGCGGAGAGACGGTATGGGAACAGACTCTTCCCGTACGTTCGCGGCCTCCCAGCCTCGAAGTTCTTTCCGGCCTGCTCTATGTGAACCAGGGGGGCAGTGAACTTGTGCTGTACCGTGTGTCGGACTCTGCCGTCGAGTCGGGAATCCAGGTGGGTGATTACTTTTTCCCGGGCTACCCGATGCCGGGAGGCCGACCAGGAGAATATGCGGCGCTGTTTGCGTATCCGCCCGACGTGTCGTCTGATGTAACCGCCCGCGTTGTCGCCCGCGACGAGATTGACAACGAAGCTACGGCCAATTTCCCGCACCGCCTGCTGCCCAAGCAGTTCCGGCGCCGGGACCTTGAGATCACCGATTCGTTCATTCAGAGCACGGTTCCCGCCATCCTTTCCAATACGCCCGAACTGCGCGACGAAGGGGACCCGTTCAAGAATTTCCTGCTGGTGAACGGGGAGCTCCGGGAGACCAACCGGGCCAGGGTCGCTGAAATGGCCCGGCAGACCTCCCCGGTTCCCCTTTGGGAAGGACCGTTCCTGCAACTGTCGAATTCTGCAGTCGAGTCCCAGTTCGCCGACTATCGCTCCTACCAGTACCGGGATCGGAAGGTGGACGAGCAGGTGCACATGGGTTTCGACCTGGCGTCCGTGAAATACGCCCCGGTGGTGGCTTCGAACTCCGGCCGAGTAGTATTTGCCGAGTACCTGGGAATCTTTGGCAACACCATCATTGTGGATCACGGCATGGGTTTGCAGTCCTTATATGCCCACTTGAGTTCATTCGGCGTAGAACCCGGGGACACGGTCGCCAAGGGCGATGTCATCGGTCAGACGGGGTCGACCGGCCTCGCCGGCGGTGATCATCTCCACTTCACAACGTTGTTGGGCGGTGTAGAAGTCAATCCCATCGAATGGTGGGACCCGCTCTGGATCCAGCAGCACATCCTTGCCAAATTGCCTGTGCCCACTGAACCGTCGGAAACTTCGGAAGAGCCGCCAGCCTCCCCCGGGCCTTGAAGGGAGTCTTCCTTGCTATCAATATGGCTCACTTTTCGCCGGAACGGAGCCGATTCCGAAGGCGGTAGCCGACAGAGGCAGCGAGACTATCTCCAGATCGACAACGATCAGAAAATCTCCGGGAAATAATATGTTAACACCGCATTGAGGCGCATGTCGGCGATCATCAGCTCCTTGTGCTTGGGATTGATGGCTACCCCGCGGGGCTTGATCATGACGGTGTTCGGCCCCCCCAGTTTCCAACGCGGCGGAACGTCTCCATTGTCGTGAATGCTCCAAATCCCAATGAAGGTTCCCTCGGGTGTCTGCTGGTCCAGGAATCCAGGCTGGGCCGCTATGATCCATCCTTTTGGAGAATGGATCTGCATCTGATTAATCCGAGTGATCTCCGTCTTCGGACCATGAATGACGCCGCGAGGCTGCGCATTGCCGTCCGCGGTCCGATCGAAGATCAAGATATGAGCCTGCCTGCCGCTATTGGCTAGCACAACATCCTGCGCAACCGCGATGACATTGTGGACTGGATCGACCGCCACGGTTCCTTCAGCGTCGAGCTGTGTATCAGGACCCTGAATCACTCGGATGGGAGCCACGTCGCCGTTGCCGGTCCGAGGGTAGACCAGGACTCTGTCTCCATCGGCAATAAAGATTTCATCATGAACCGGGTCCACGTCCAACCGATCCGGCCCGCCGGCCAGGCGCCTGGGATCGCCCATTAGGGTGTTGGGTCCCTGAATAATCCGAATCGGGGCTTCGTTTCCGTCGGCTCCGCCGCGGAACACCAGGATGGCTCTGCCGAAGGGATTGGTTACCAACAGTTCATCATTCACTTCGTCATAGCGCACATCGTGCATGGTGCGGCTTAGGAGAGTGGCCTGTCCCGCGAGCAGACGAGTCGGCCTGGAGTTTTCTTCCGCCAGCCTGGCGAACGCCGCAATCTGCGGGTGCGCCACTCAGTTCGGCACCAGGATTTCGTCGCGCCGGGAATCGTAACCGACCGCTCCCGGATTGCCGATGGCTTGCGCGATCTTCTCCGCCGGGGCGCTGCGGATGACTCGTTTGGGAGCCACGTTTCCATTCGCAGTGCGCGGATAAACGGTAGCCCGGTGATTCCCCATATTGGAAACCCAAATCTCATCATTCTCGGCGTCCAAGAAAACTCCGGTAGGATTTCTGAGCTGGGTGCTGGGTCCTTTGATCCTCCTTTTCGGAGCTGCATCGCCACTGTCGTCGAGATCGAACACCAGAATGGAGTCGTCCCCGTCGTTCGCAACGTAGAATTCCTTGCGTGCCGAATCCACCCAGACGTGGGCAGGCCAGTTCAATTCCGTCCGGGTGCCTTCGATGATCCGCAGCGGAATCACATCGCCTTCCGCCGTCAGTGGATACACTGTGATCGACGGCGGCTCAAATATGCCGTACACGACATCGCCGCTCCGCGCCCGTGCATTTCCATGATTGCTGACGAAAATGAGACCGTTTTTCGGATCAACCGCGATACCGTGTGGGTCTTCCAGTTGCGTGCTGAATCCGGCAATCGTCCGCCGAGGTTGTTCGTTGCCTTCCGCCTGCTTGCGATAGACGACGATCGAATTGGTGTGCTCCACCGTGAGATACATTTCTTGCGCTTCTTCGTCTACGGCAATGGCGTAGGTGCCATGGGGGGTTTCGAGCTCGCGCGTGGGAGGCACATCCCCCTCGGCCTGGTGCTCGAAGATGACCAGCATGTCGGTCGTGTCGTTATTGACGGAGTAAATGTCTCCGGTCCTGGGGTCGACATAAAGGCCGCAATTGAATTCCAACTTGGTGTTGTGGCCGCCCAGCATGCGTTTGGGCTCACTGAAGGCGGCATTTGGTGGTGTGTCTGTCAAGCGGTCGAATATCTTGATGCCGAATAGATTCTCGTCCTGCAAAAGGATATCGCCGGTCAACGGGTCCTGCGCGATGGCACTATACGTCGGGAAGGTATCACGGATAACTCGCGTGGGTTCGCGATTTACTTCCACAGGACTGGTTGGAGCGTCTTCTCCGGAAGAGGGGATTTGCTGCATCGCCCCCACCAGGCTGATCCCGGCGCTGGCGGGCAACCATTCGCACATCTCTCCGTCCATTACGGGCAACGGAGATATCGCCTGGAGCTGCGGAGCGCCGGATGGAAAGCGCGTGGCATCCTGGAAAGCATCTCCCAGTTCCGGAGCGGCAACGCTTCCTGCCAGGATTACACAAACAGCAGCCGAGGCAAGTATGCCTGCTGTCAGAACACCAATGAGTTTCGATCGAGCACGCGGTTTTGAATTCATTGCACCACTTCCATGTCTCTCTCCTGAAACGGAACCGGCTGCTTCAGGGGGAAATTTCGTCTCTACTAAGACTACCTGAAAGGGCGTTGGGTGAGAAGAGTGGTTATCGGTAGTTCTTCAATCTTCAGGATGGATACCCAGGAAGCACCTGCGCCTAAGTTCTTGGAGTTGTTTATTGAAAAGATTGGTTGCGGGGGCGGGATTTGAACCCGCGACCTTTGGGTTATGAGCCCAACGAGCTACCAGACTGCTCCACCCCGCCCTTTGATCTTACCCGCCCTTCCTGGGAGAGTCAAGCTGACCGCCGGCCCCGGAGCGTTCGGAGCTGGACTCCGGACTCGGGACTTGTGTTTCTGAGAGAAGAATTTCTGTATTCTTTTCCTCCTGCTCCCGATGTAAGATCGCATCCCGTTCAATAGCTCGTCAGCTCTCACTCAGATGGCCATGCCTTGTAGTCTAGGACCGGTGGGCGGGTTCTTGCAGGTTAGGGAAGGGCAGCAGCGGTTCGGCGGGGCGCGCGGCGGCGGCCACGGGAGCGTAGGACCGCCGGTGGATCGGCGATGGTCCGAATTCCCGTAGCGACGCCCGGTGCTCCGCGGTTGGATATCCCTTGTTGCTGGCTAGCCGGTACTGTGGAAACTTGCTATCCCATTCCCGCAGCAGGGCGTCGCGAGTCACTTTAGCGAGAATTGAGGCGGCCGCGATCGATGCGCTGATTGCGTCTCCTCGAATGATGGAGATTTGCGGAATCGAAAGGTCCAGACGCAGCGCGTCCACCAGAAGCAGATCGGGCGGGGGATGGAGCGCCAGAACTGCCTTGTTCATGGCCAGACGCGACGCTTGGAGGATATTGATTCGGTCAATTTCATCGGCGTCGACGCGCGCCACGGACCAGGCCAGGGCACGTCGGCGAATTTCGGCGGCAAGCTCCTCGCGCCGCTCTGGAGAAAGCCGCTTGCTGTCTTGGAGCCCTCGAATCCGGTCCTCCGGATTGAGAACCACGGCGGCTGCCAGAACCGGCCCGAACAACGCTCCCCTTCCGGCCTCGTCGAGCCCTGCGATTCGGCGATGACCGGCACGCCATCCTCGGCGTTCGTACCGTGTCCCGCAGTGGATTCGTTTCCCCACGCTGCACGTTGAAGGGGGCCGCCCGTGGTTTTCTTTGTGGACTTGCAAACGCGTGAGAGTTCCGGAATCAGGCTTTTTCACGGATCCGGGCTGCTTTGCCCCGCAGATTGCGCAGGTAATAGAGCTTAGACCGCCGTACCACTCCCCGCCGCACCAATTCCACCCGGTCAATCACGGGAGAGTGCACCGGGAAGATCCGCTCCACTCCCTGGCCGAAGCTGATCTTGCGGACCGTAAAGGTCGCGCTCACGCCGCCGTGCTTTCGTGCGATCACTACACCTTCGAAGGCTTGCAGGCGTTCCTTGTCACCCTCTCTGATCTTCACGTAGACCCGCACAGTGTCGCCCGGCTTAAATTCCGCAATCTCTTTTCTTGGAGGTTTCCTCGCAAAAGTTTCCAATCCGCTCATAATCTGTCCTGTCTCCGGAGTTCCTCCAACCACTCTTGCTGCTCTCGATCGAGATGCGCCTGCTCGAGCAGGTCCGGCCGGTTCCTCCAGGTATTTTCAAATGCGTTTCGTTTTCTCCATTGCGCGATGCGTTGATGATCCCCCGACAGCAGCACTTCCGGGACCTCCATGTCCCGGAACACCGCGGGCCGCGTGTACTGTGCGCAATCCAATAACCCCACTCGGTCTGCGCCGGGTGGGCTGCTAAAGGATTCGCGGAGGGCGGAAGCCGCGTTCCCAAGCGCTCCGGGCAGCAGTCGCGCCACGGCATCGGCTACCACGGCGGCCGCTAGCTCCCCCCCGCTCAGGACGAAGTCGCCGATTGAAATTTCCTCATCCGCCAAACCCTGCGCCACGCGCTGATCCACACCTTCGTAGCGCCCGCAGAGCAGTATCAGCGATTCCTCTTGTGCCAGTTTCGTGGCCAGTGGCTGGCGAAACAACCGTCCCTGCGCCGAGAGCAGAATCACCCTCGGACGCCTCCGCCCCAGCGCCCGAACATGTTCCACTGCATCGAACAGCGGCTCTGGCTTCAGAACCATTCCTTCTTCGCCGCCGAACGGACGGTCATCCACCGTGTGGTGCCGGTCGTGCGTGAACTGCCGCAGGTTGTGAATCGCAATCTCCAGCAGGCCGCTTTCTCGGGCCCGCCGAAGGATGCCGTATTGAAACGGCCCTTCGAAGAATCCCGGGAAAATCGTGACGACGTCCAACGTCATCGGCTAGACCGGCTGCCCCGCCGCCGGAACCGCGCCACTGTTCGCCGCTGCGGTTCCCTTCCGGCTCGTACCTCCCGGTTGATCTCGCGCAGCCCCTCCGGAAGTTGCACCTGAATTTCCTGTTTCTCGACGTCCACCTTCTGGCAAATCTCCGCCGCGAACGGTACCAGCAGTTCACCTTCCGGCGTGCGAACCTGCAGCAAAACCGAGGCCCCTGTCTCTACAAGCGCCTCCACGACGCCCAGCGTCCGGCCCATTTCGCGCACTGTGCAGCCGATCAGATCCGCTAGGTAAACGACTCCCGGTGGTAGCGGCCTCCGGGCCTTTTGCGGAACCACAATGCTGCTGCCGACCAGCATCTCCGCCGCCGCGATCGAGTCACAGCCGGCAAATTTTAGAATCACCCTGCCTTTGCGAAACCAGCTCCCTTCGAGGAACCGCGCTGCCACCGTTCTGCCATCCGTTAGCAGCAATTCTTCTCCAGCCCCGAACCGGTCCGGGAAATCCGTCTGGATTTCCGCCGCGACTTCGCCGTGCCTTCCGTGCGTTTTCCGGATCGTTCCGATCGTCAGGGAATCTTCTGCAGATATCGGCATCTCTGCGGTATCCGCTCCTTATTCCAGGATTTCCATTGTGAACCGCCGTTTCAACTTCATGCCGGCAGCCCCCAGGATGATCCGGATCGCCCGGGCCGTGCGTCCTTGTTTCCCGATTACCTTTCCCAGGTCGTTGGGCGCTACTTTCAGTTCCAGAACCGTGCTCTGTTCTCCATCGATCGCGCGTACTGCCACTTCATCGGGGCTATCCACGAGAGCTTTCGCAATCATCTCGATCAGCTCTTTCATTTGCGCCTCCTCCGACACGACTGTCGCCGTCCCCTGGCTATCTGATACTAAGAAATGATTCCGAGCGCCGCCTTCGCTTCGTGATGTAATTCGCCGTGCCTGGAGAGCTCGGGGGCGTGGTTATCCTGCCGGTTCCTCGGGACTCTTCGGTTCCTCCTTCTGCGAGCGCAGAAAGCCTCGCACGGTATCGGAAGGTTGCGCCCCCCGGCTCATCCAGTAATCGATTCGCTCGCGCTTCAACACAATTTCCGCCGGGGTCTTGCGGGGATTGTAATGCCCTACGATCTCCACGAACCGGCCGTCCCGCGCGAATGACTTTTCGATCACTACTACTCGGTAGTGTGGTTTCTTCTTGGCGCCTCTTCGGGTCAAGCGGATCATCAACAACGAACACCTCCCCTGTTCCGCAGCCGCCCCTAAGTTCCAGGCTGGGATGCGGTAAACTGCTTCATCATTCGCTTCGAAAATCGGCCGCGCATGCCGCGCATCATCCGTCGCATTTGATCATACTGCTTCAGCAACTGGTTCACTTCCTGTACCGTCGTTCCGCTTCCGCGTGCGATCCGCTTCCGCCGGCTGCCGTTCAGAATCTCTGGGCGGATTCTCTCTCGCGCGGTCATGGAATTGACAATGGCCTCGACCCGCACCAGGGCGCGGTCGTCCACGTCTTCCTTCGGGACGTTTCCGAACGCCCCTGCCATCGGCATCATGGCCATCACCTGGCTGAGCGGGCCCATCCTCTTCGCCTGCTGGATCTGTTCGCGAAAATCTTCCAGACTGAAGCGGTTGCTCTGCAGCTTCCGAGCCATCTCTTCGGCTTGCTGGCGGTCCACCGCTTCTTCCGCCTTCTCGATCAGCGTCAGCACGTCCCCCATGCCCAGGATCCGCGACGCCATACGGTCCGGATGGAACAGTTCCAGGTTGTCAAACCTTTCTCCCGTCCCTGCAAACTTGATCGGCTGTCCCACGACCGAGCGGATGGATAGCGCCGCGCCGCCGCGCGCGTCCCCGTCCAGTTTCGTCAGTACCACTCCGGTGACCCCCAAGTGGCGGTGAAATTCCTCGGCGCTCCGCACGGCGTCCTGGCCCGTCATGGCGTCGGCCACAAAGAGGATCTCGGTCGGGTCGAGGCAATCGCGCAGTTCGACCAGTTCGGCCATCAGTCCTTCGTCCACGTGCAGCCGTCCCGCCGTGTCCACCAGCAGCGCATCGCACCCTTTGTTGCGTGCTTCGTCGCGGGCCGCTCGTGCCAACTCTACCGGTTTCGCGCCGTCTTTGCCGCCAAACACCGGCGCTTTCACTTCCCGCCCTGCAACAGCCAGTTGCTCCCGCGCCGCGGGCCGGTAGACGTCTACGGAGACCAACAGCGGATGATGTCCCCCGCGTTGCATCCACCGCGCCAGCTTGCCGGTGGTCGTGGTCTTTCCCGAGCCCTGCAATCCTGCCATCAGAAACACCGACGGGATGCGCGCCGAAAATTTCAGCTTCGCGGTCGTTCCGCCCAGCAGTTCGATCAGCTCGTCCTGGACGATCTTCACCACCTGCTGGGAGGGCGAGAAACTGTTCCACACTTCGCGCCCCTGGCATTTCGTTCGGACGTTCTCCAGTAGTTGCTTCACCACCTGAAACTGTACGTCTGCTTCCAGCAGCGCCAGGCGGATTTCGCGCAAAGCGTTGCTCATGTTTTCCTCGGTCAGCTTGGCTTCGCCGCGAAGCGTCTTGAAGACGTGTTGGAACTTCTCGCCTAAATTCTCAAACATAAAAGTATTCTCTCCCGGGAGCTGCCGGCGCCGTCCCCGCTGGCAACATCCTGAAGACACATCAAATACTACCGTTATTCTAGTCTTGCGCTGCTGGATCGTCAAGAAACCCGGCAGGATGGGGCATCCCGAGCCCCGCCGGAGTGCATCGGAGTAACAGGGAGCCCTGGCCGGAACCGGCTTGGGAAGGCCGAGAGGAAGAGGGAATTCGTGGCGAGTCGCCAAAAAACTGTAGTTTCTGCAACCTTTCGGTCTATAATGGGTTCAAATCTCTGGCCACGCTTGGTCGGACTGGGAGAGTGATATGCGCCAATGGTTGCCGAAGGGAACATGGTTGCTTCTGATTTTGTTCGTCAGCGTCAGTGGGGCGCCTCTGGCGGCTCAGGACGATGATGATGACGACCGGAACTTGAAGCCCAAAGACGACATCGAGCGAATCGGTGATCGTGATGTCGGGAAGGGCCTGAACTTCTATTCACTGGAAAAGGAAATTGCGCTGGGCAAGTCGCTCGCTCAGCAAGTCGAGCAGCAGTCGCGCATCATTCAGGACCCCGTCATTGCCGAATACGTCAATCGCGTCGGGCAGAATCTGGTCAACAACTCCGATGCCCAGGTCCCCTTCACGATCAAGGTCATCGACTCTGACGGCGTCAACGCCTTTGCACTCCCCGGCGGGTTCTTTTTCGTCAACTCTGGCCTGATTCTCGAGGCCGAAAGCGAAGCCGAGTTGGCCGGCGTCATGGCCCATGAGATTGCCCACGTCACCGCTCGTCATGGCACGAAGAACGCCACCAAGGGACAGTTGATCAACTACGCGACCATTCCTTTGATTTTCCTGGGTGGTCCCATCGGTTTCGGCGTGCGGTCGGCAGCCAGCATCCTCGTCCCCATGCAATTCCTGAAGTTTTCGCGCGGTGCCGAGCGCGAGGCCGACTACCTCGGTCTGCAGTATCTCTATGCGACCGGCTACGACCCGCTGGCTTTCATTGAGTTCTTTGAGAAGATCCAGGCCCGCGAAAAGAGCCGCCCTGGGACACTGGCCAAGGCCTTTGCCTCCCATCCACTCACACCGGAACGCATTGAAGCCGCAACCGAGGAGATCACCACGATTCTGCCCAGCCGCCCCGAGCACGTGGTGAACACCTCGGAATTCGACCGGGTGTACGAGCGGCTGCAGGTTCTGGTGAGTCGCGGCCGGATTGAGGAAGCCAAAGAGTCTGCTGACCGGCCCACTTTGCGGCGTTCTACCCGTGCGCCCGACCTGGGTGACTCCGACCCTTCGGAATCGGAAGAGCAAGATCCCGAGGACGAGCGGCCCACCCTGCGCCGCCGCTAGCTGGGATCCCTTGCATCCAAGTCAAAGCCGCTCGCACAAGCGAGCGGCTTTTTCGTTCGGAGTGGGCGAAAACGCAGCGGGTCAAACCCTCTGCCTTCTCACTCCGCCCCGAGCTTCCGCATTTCTTCTGAGTAGTATTTCCGAAACAGAATGTCCCATTCGTTGCTTCCTTCGGCGACCTCCCGCTTCTGGGACTTGATCTTCGCCCGTACCGACTGATCCAGCTGGTACTCCATTCGCAGCAGGCTGTTGAACTCTCGCACGATCTCGAGCCGGACCTCGTTCCGCTCGGCGATGAACTCGAACTTATCGCTGATGCCTCCCAGATTCTTCACCATGCGATGAGATAGCTCGATGACCTTGTCGCGGTTCAGCTTGGCGCCGTCTCCTGGGCGGCTCGAAGAAACGTGCTTGTGCTTCTTCATGAGTTCCCTTTTGACCAGTTTGTACATTTCCTGATAGGAAATCATGTCGCGCCGGATCTGGTCACTGTATTTCTCCAGGTAGTCTCGAACCTCCTGGTTCAGTTTCTCTTCCTGCTCAAAGTCATCCAGAATCGTCTGTTGGACTCTTTCGGAAACCGCCCCTTGGTCGTAGACTTTCGCCATGCCGGACCGCGCCAGCCGCTTAGCCATTTCGGTTGCCAGATAGGAGACGTATTCCTTCGGAAGCGCCATGCGTTGTTTCGAAAATAACTTGCTTGGATCAAAATCAGTTTACCGAGTCACGCTCGGGGTTGTCAAACACAGCCGTCCCGCCCCACCCTTTACGGGCCGACGTGCACCGTTAAAGGAAAACTCCGGCCGTCAAATCTGGCTCAATGCACACTTGCCTCTTGGGGGATTCCTGACTCACGGTATGTCCTTCAGAGCCGATCAACCGCTGTGCCGGACGTTAACGACTTCTCCGTCCTGAACCCGATATTCCTTTCCTTCCACCCGCAGCACCCCGTGAATCCTCCCACCGCTCCAGCCACCGGCTTCCAGGAACGCTTCCCAGCCAGCCACCTCCGCCCGTATGAAGTGTTTCTCCATGTCGGAATGGATTGTGCCCGCGGCCTGTAGGGCCGTCGCGCCGCGCGGAATCAGCCACGCCCGGCACTCCTTGTCCCCCAGCGTGAAAATCGGGATCAGTCCCATCAGCTCGCGTGCCGCCTGCACGATGCGGATCGAGCCGAGCTCCGTCAATCCGTAACTCCCCATCAATTCCGGCACGTCGTCGTCCGGCAGCGTTGCCAGTTCCGCCTCGATGCTTCCGGCTATTGCTGCGAGATCGATCCCGGGTCGATTCCTCCAGGCCGCGAACTCCTCGGATGCGGCGATCTCCTGAATGTTGCCCGCCCGCGCTTCATCCACGTTCAGGACGGCCAGCAGCGGCTTCTCCGACAGAAAGGAGAATCCCTTCAATTGCTTCTTTTCCTGCTCCGTCCACTCAGCCTCGCGGATCGGCTTGCTGCTTTCCAGACACTGCTTCACCCGTTCGAGTAGAGCCTGTTCCCGTTCGAGCTCTCCGCTTTTGATCTTCTTGCGGTCTTTTTCGAGTTTGGTGAGGCGGTTTTCGACGACTCCCAGATCCGACAGAATCAGCTCCACCTCCATGTCCCCGATGTCCCGGTTCGGATCAGGCGGATCGGTCGCGTTGGCAACCGCCTCGTTTCGGAAAAATCGCGTCACCTGTACCAGGCCGTCCATCGTGCGCAGTGTCCTCAGATGAGCGCTTTCTTTCCAGGCGTCTTTGCTGGTCGCCGCAACGTCCACGAATTCCGCCGTGGCGTGCGTCACCTTTGGGGAGTCAAACAATTTTGCGAGCCGGTCCAGGCGCTCGTCAGGAATCTTCACCGCGCCGATGTGCTGTTCTCCGTGGCGGTGGGACTCGTGCGGCTGGGTTCGCGTGAGGATTTGAAACAGCGTGGTTTTACCCGCCTGCGGCGGGCCGATGATTCCCCATTTCATGGAGTGTGGGACCGGGTTGGGTCGCTATGCCGACCTCATAGTTCTCATTTCGCATACGAACCGGAACTTCCGTCAGGCTGCGGCGCCCGCCCGGAGCGAAACGAAGAATCAGCCGTGCCGCTAGCGCTGCGAATGCCTAATAGGCCCAGCGCACCAGTGCTGCACCCACCGTATAGCCCGCGCCGGCAGCGGCATAGAGCACCAGGTCACCCTTTTTCAATTTGCCCTGCTCGATCGCATCGCGGCTCGCCAGGGGGATGGTCGCCGCCGTCGTGTTGCCGTACCGGTCGATATTGATCAGCACCTGATCGCTGCGCAATCCCATCCGCTCTGCGGTGGCATTGATGATGCGCCGGTTCGCCTGGTGCGGAATGAACACGTCGATGTCCTCCGGGGTCAGCGAGTTTCGCTCCAGCAGGGCATTGCTGACCTCGTACATCTTGCGCACCGCATACTTGAAGACCTGCGGGCCGTCCTGATGGACGTAATGCAGCTTGCGCTGGACCGTCTCGACCGACGCCGGCAGGCGGCTTCCTCCCGCCGGCATCTGCAGGTAGCATCCTCCGCTGCCGTCGATCTCGTGCAAGTAATCAATGATGCCCGTGCCGTCTTCCTCCGGCTCCGCTGGCTCGAGGAGCACCGCCCCGGCCCCGTCGCCGAAAATCACGCATGTCGCCCGGTCCTCGTAATTGATGATGCTCGACATGATGTCCGCGCCGACCACCAACACTCTCTTTTGCCGGCCCGAGGTGACCAACTGGCTTCCCGTCGCCAAGGCGAACAGGAAGCCACAGCACGCCGCCGAAAGGTCGAATCCCCACGCTCCCTCGGCTCCCAGCTTGTGCTGCAGCACGCATGCCGTCGCCGGGAAAAATGTGTCCGGCGTTACCGTCGCAAAGATAATCGCGTCGATGTCGCTCGGTTGCAGGCCCCGTTGCTCCAGCACCAGCTTGCTGGCTTCGAGCGCCAGGTCGGAAGCTGCCACGCCCTTCTCGACGATGTGCCGTTCGGTAATCCCCGTTCGCTCCCGAATCCAGGCGTCCGACGTGTCGACCATCTTTTCGAGGTCGGTGTTCGTCAGAAGTTTCGGCGGGGTATAGCAGCCCAGCGCTGTGATCTTTGCTCGCGTCAATGGCGTTTCCTCATCGGCCGCTGTCCCGCGGCAAGTGCACTACTGTATTTTCGTTTCGCCGAAAAAGCAACACGCTCATCCAGTCCGGTAAAGGGCACCCACGATGTCCTCTCGTTGTGTCTTGGGGTTCTTCATTCACCCTCCGCTTCCTCCAACAGCCCCGCCATCATCAAGATGGCCAGCAGCAGCCGCTTCAGACCGAACTCGCGGCCGCGCGGGTCGAACCACTCCTGCACGGTGTGTGCGTCTCCGCTGGAGCCGCCGCCTCCCGTAGCGATCGCTTCAATCCCGAGCGATAGGGGAATGTTGGCGTCGGTTGAGGAACGCTCCAGACGGCTGCGATTGCCCAGATGCCGGTCCACTTCCTGCATCGTCGCCAGGATACGCGCTGATTCGGGTAGCTCGGCCACGGGCCGGTCTCCGAGCATTGTGATCCTTGCATCGAGATTTCCCGTAGCGCGACCGGACTCCTGCCGCACAGCCGTTTTCACAGCCTCTTCCAGCGCCCCCGTCAGGCGCTCGATTTCTTCGGGCTGCGTGGAGCGGATATCCACCTTCATCCACGCTGACTCCGGAATCGCGTTGATCGCCGTTCCGCCGTGAATCATGCCCACGTTCAAGGCCGTGCGGGGATTCTCGGGCAGGGAAACGCGGCTCAATTCCGCGATTGCGCTCGAGAGAACATGAACCGGATTGACTCTGCCGAAATCGCTCCAGCTGTGCCCGCCCGGACCGTTGATTTCCACCTGAAACCGTCGGCTCCCGATGCCCGCCACCGTGATGTGGCTCGTCGAGGAGCCATCCAGCACGAACACGCCCGCCGTCCTCCGGCACAGTTCCGGTTGCGCAAACAGGTGGCGCATCCCGTACAGGTCGCCTTCTCCTTCCTCCCCCACGGTTGCCGCGAACAGCAGTGACTGGTTTGTGGTGATCTCCGACTTCTCGATCACCGCCAGGATTCCCAGTATGGCCGCCAGCCCCGCCCCGTTGTCAGAGATGCCCGGCGCCCACATGCGGCCGTTGGTGCGTCGCACGGTGATGGGAACTCCCGGGGGCACCACCGTATCGAGATGCGCCGCGATCACCACCAGCCCGTTGCTCACTCCGGGCCTTTCGGCGAGCGCGTTGCCCGCAGAATCGATGCGCACATTGCGCAACCCGAGAGCCCGGAAGAAGCTCGCCATCCGTTCTGCCCGGGCTGATTCATGGAAGGTTGGCGCGGAAATCTCGGTGAGTTCGATCTGGCTCTGGTCAAGCCATTCGCGCAAATCCTGCACGGTGCGCATCGTGCGCATCCAGACCGGGTGCGCCACGATCTCGGAGAGGGTGATCAGCGTGCGGTGGCCGGCTCGTAGATCGCTGGGACGGGATGCTGCCATGCTCAATTCTTTCGGGAGGATTTCGGTCAGAATTGCAAGGTCCGGGTTCGCTGTTCGTAGCCAGCCGCCGGTTTGTAGATGGTGTGGCAATGCTCGCAGCGGTAGAGTTCGTCTCCGTGCTGCTGCTTGAGGTCATCGCCCGCTGTATACCATCGTTTCAGGTGCCCGGCGCAAAGCTTTCCCTTGGCGTTCTTTTCGTTGCAGGCGCGCTGAAACGGAAGGCATGTCTTGATCTTGGGCGCAGCCGGAGCCGGGGTCTCGGGAGTAGATGCGTCAGCCATGGGTTTGGTTCGTTCCTCCTCATCCGGCAAGCCGGAGCGAAATGGTGAATTCCGAATCCAAGTTCCGACCGGGCCATGGTCGGAAACGGGATTCCCGGTCCAGTCTATTGTACCGGGATGGGGGGTTCACTTGGCAAGACCACCCGGGTAGCCCGGCTCGGCGGCCCGTCTGTCCCAGTATGGATTCCAGACGATAATCGGAACAATAACATTCTTCCGAAGGAACGGAAAGAACCGAAGGAACCGAAGGAACACCTAAATCCCTTCCGGCTGCTTGGCGCGGACGGACTGTGCGACGAGGTTCGAGGCCAGGCGCAGCGATTCAAACGTCCCAGCATCGGTCCACCAGCCTTCAAGAATGCTGTGGCTGAGCAAACCTTCTTCAAGGTAACTGTTGTTGAGGTCGGTGATTTCCAGCTCTCCGCGGCCTGAAGGGACGAGCTTGGCGATGCGTTCGAAGACCGTGGCATCATAGAAATAGATTCCAATCACGGCGTACTTGGAAGCCGGATTCTTGGGCTTTTCCTCGACGCGGACGATGCGGCCGTCATCAAAGACCGGGACGCCAAAACGCTGCGGGTCGGGGACTTCCTTGAGCACGATGTGGGCGCCGCGGCCTTGCTCGCGGTAGGCTTCGGCAATGGGAGCGATACTGCCTTCAATAATGTTGTCACCCAGAATGACGCAGAGCGAAGAACCGTCGGCAAATGGCTCTGCGAGACGTAACGCATCGGCAATGCCGCCCTCTCCGACCTGATAAGCGTAATTGAACTGCCGCAGGCCGAACTCTTCCCCGTTGCCAAGCAAGCGAAGAAAGTCACCGGCGTTCTGGCCGCCGGTAACCAGCTGAATATCACGGATGCCCGCCTCGACCAGTTTCCGAATCGGGTAGTAGACCATGGGCTCGTTGTAGACGGGCAGCAGGTGCTTGTTAGTAATCTTGGTTAGAGGATACAGCCTCGAACCCAACCCCCCTGCCAAAACAACACCCCTCATGCACACCTCCTTGCCGGACAAGTCCGAGAATTCCCAACCGCTTCGATTATACGATGCGACTGGGAATGTATATACCCTTGGGACAAGCGAACAATGTGCCTCAGATCGAACCGCCTGGGAAGCCCCGAGCCCGCATGTGACTGCGGGATTCGGTATAATGGAGATTGAAGCAAGTCAGGAAGACACTAGAACAAACAATCTCCTCCGAGGTTCGCACCACTTATGACTGACAAGCAGAAATTCGCTACCATTGAGGAAGCTCTGGAAGACTTCCGCAACGGGCAGATGGTGATCGTAGTGGACGATGAAGACCGCGAAAACGAAGGCGATCTGACGATGGCCGCCGAGAAGATTGCTCCCGAAGCCATCAACTTCATGGCGAAATACGGACGCGGGTTGATCTGCCTGCCGCTCACCGAACAGCGGCTCGACCAGTTGCAGATCCCGCTGATGGTGTCGGAGAACACTGCGACTTACGGCACGGCGTTCTGCGAGTCCATCGATGCAAAAGTGGGGACGACCACGGGCATCTCGGCTGCCGATCGGGCGCAGACGGTGCTGGTGGCAATTGATCCGGCGACTCGCCCGAGCGATCTGGCTCGACCAGGGCACATCTTTCCGCTGCGGGCGCGCACGGGAGGCGTGCTGGTACGGGCGGGGCAGACGGAAGCGTCGGTGGACATGGCGCGGCTGGCGGGATTGATACCTGCCGGTGTGATTTGCGAGATCATGAATGACGACGGGACGATGGCGCGTGTCCCGCAGCTCCGGAAATTTGGCGCGCAACACGGAATCCGAATGATCACGGTGGCGGACCTGATTCGCTACCGCCTGCGCACCGAGCGCTACGTGCGACGGATTGGTGAATCCAGCTTGCCAACTCCGTACGGTGTCTTTCGGTTGATCGCATACGAATCGGACATTGACCCCGAAGTGCATGTGGCTTTGGTGATGGGTAAGGTGGCGAGTGACGATCCGGTGCTGGTTCGAGTGCACTCGCACTGCTTGCTGGGAGACGTGTTCGGCTCGACGGAATGCAACTGCCGGGAGCTGATTCAGCGGTCTTTGGAACGGATCGGTCAGGAGGGACGTGGCGTATTTCTCTACCTGCATCAGACGGGAAGAGGCTTCGGACTGGAAACGCCGCCGGGCAAGGATGCGCAGGTGATCTCGCACCGTCGGCTGTTCGCGCAAAAGGGCGATCCGGCGCACCATCGGCGCACACAGTACGAATCGGGAATCGGGGCGCAGATTTTATCCGATTTGCAATTGCGCTCCGTTCGCCTGCTCACCAACCGTCCTCGGAAAGTGGTGGCCCTAGAGGGCTTCGGGATTCAGATTGTGGAGCAGGTTCCGATTCCGCTAGCCCGCACCGCCGTCCCGCAATCGTGAGCCCTTGTCCGAACACAGCACAGCACCGCCTGGATGCCTTTATTGGTCCGGGATCGAAGGCAAGCGCGCTTTTCGCTTTGTTCAGAATGACCATAGCCGATAGTTTTCCACAGATTTCCTGCTGGAGCCATTTCCGAGGAGGGGGAATATGAAGAACTGGTTTTGGGGTGTGCTGACGGGGATGGCCCTGATGATCCTTTTGCTGGTGGCTGCGAGTGTTGTGGGCTATTACATGCAGCAGAGGCCGCCGGAGATCTTGCCCAACACGTACCTCGTACTCGATGTCCGGGGTGGGTTGCCAGAACAGAATGCACCGGACATCTCCGGGCAACTGTTGGGTGGCGGCGGGCCCATGACGTTCATTCCGCTGCTGCGCAACATCGAAAAGGCCGGGAGCGACTCACGGATAGTGGGGCTGCTGCTCAAGCCGGCGGGCATCCGCACGGGGTGGGCGAAACTCGAAGAATTGCGCTCGGCGCTCGAACGCTTCCGCCAGCAGGATAAGAAAGTCATCGCCCTGCTCGGGCAGGGGGGAGCGCGGGAATACTACCTGGCCACGGTGGCCGACGAAGTAATCCTTTCCCCCACGGGGCTGCTGGACCTCAAAGGCATGCGCGCCGAGGTCTCCTTCTTCAAGGACATGCTGGGAAAGGTCGGCATCCAGGCAGACCTCGAACATACTGGAGACTACAAGAACTTTTCCGACCAATTTACGGAAAATCAGATGAGCAACGCCTTCCGCGAGGCGACCACGTCGATGCTGGACGCGGCGTACGGGAATTTCATCGAGACGGTGGCCATGGCACGGGGCCAGTCGGCTGAGCAAATCCGGAGCCAAATTGAGGAACAAGGACCTTTCGAGGCTGACAGCGCACTCGAAGCGGGTCTTGTGGACGAACTGGCTTACGAAGACGAGGTCTGGAAGAGAATCGAAGACGATAATCCAGAGCAGGAACCGGAGAAAATAGCGATTCGCACGTACCGCCGCGTGCCCCGAGAAGACGTGGGTCTGGGTGGCAGTGAACGAATCGCGCTGGTCTATGCTGTGGGCAGCATCGCCCTTGGTGAGGACGAGTTCGATCCGGTGTTCTCTGGCAAGACGTTGGGATCGGATACGCTGACCGAGATTCTCGAAACCGTTGCGGAGGATGAGTCCACGAAAGGGGTGTTGGTACGGATTGACAGTCCCGGGGGCGATGCGTTCGCGTCGGACGAAATCTGGCGGGCCATGATGTTGCTGCGGGAAAAGAAGCCGGTGGTGATTTCCATGTCCGACCTGGCAGCCTCGGGCGGATATTTCATGGCAGCGACCGGCGACCCCATCGTGGCGCAGCCGGGAACGCTGACGGGGTCCATCGGGATCATCTACGGTAAGCTGAATCTTAAGGGGCTGTACGACAAGGTCGGCGTGCAGAAGGAGATCATCCGCCGGGGGGCGTACTCTGCAATGGACTCGGACTACGGCCCCTATACGCCGGCCGAGCGGCAGCGGGTGCGGGCGTTGATGGACGATTTCTATCAGGATTTTCTGAGTAAGGTGGCTGCAGCGCGGATGATGACGGTCGAGGAGGTGGACGAGATTGCGCAGGGGCGCGTTTGGACCGGAGAGCAGGCCCTCGGCCACGGCTTGGTGGACGAGTTGGGAGGGCTGGATACCGCTTTGGAAATCTTGAAAGAGAAAGCCGGCATCAGTCTGGAGACGCAGGTTGACCTGGTTGTGTACCCGCGGAGCAAATCCCTGGTCGAGTTGCTAGTGGAACGGCTGGAACAGCAGAACGTGCGGGTTGCGCTGGAGGCTTGGACCGGACTGGCTATGCCGTGGAAGCAGATCGAGCGCGTTTTCCCGGGCCCGGTCTGGGCGCGGATGCCGTACGCGGTAGAGTTTGAGTAAGCGAGGTCGATTTGCAAGAACAATCCCACGGCACAAGGAACGTTCTGTAGCTGCTCTGCTAATGCACAACTCTGAGTTCAAGGTCCAACTATCCATCAAGCTTGAGATTCCCTCGGACGAGTCAAGTGCGTGACGAGGAAGGGTTTGACTCGCGGGCTTGAGCGCTGGCGAATGACCGGATCGTCGTACCGAATTTCGTTCTCGCTCGACGCCGCGGAGTAGAATCCTTACCGCCAGATATGGTATGCTGTCCAATTCTTCCACCTCCGGGAGAGTTGGCAAGGGGGTTAGATCGCGGATTGCCTGCCACGAACCGCCCCGTTTGGAAACACCTTTAACTGTTTGGAATCAATCGGCAGCAAGGAGCGAAGAAATGGGAAAAGTAGATTACTCGACGCAGGACGGGATCGCCACGCTAGCGCTAAACAATCCGAAGGCGAACGCTTACGACTATGACGTGATGCGCGATATGGACGCGGCCATCCTGGAAGCGCGCATGGATGAGAACGTGCACGTGCTGATCATCCGGGGAGCTGGAGAGAAATTCTTCTGCGCGGGCGCGGACATCAAGATGCTGAACGAGAAAACGCCGCATCACTTCTACTATTTCTCGCTACACGCGAACGAAACGGCGCGGCGGCTGGAAACGACGCCGAAGCTGGTGATCGCCGCCATCAACGGACACTGCATGGGAGGCGGAATGGAGCTGGCTATGGCGTGTGACATCCGGCTGGCTAAGCGGGACGGCGGCAGCATGGGCCTGCCCGAGATTACGCTGGGTTTGGAGCCTGGCGTGGGCGGCACACAAAGGCTGCCACGCATCGTAGGCTATGCGAAGGCGATCGAAATCCTGGTGACGGGAAAAGCTTTGAGTTTCGAAGAGGCGTACGACCTGGGAATCGTTCATAACGTATACGAACCGGCCACATTTTGGGACGAGGTGGCGTCGTTTGCGAAACAGTTCTGTCCACCGAACAAAGCTGCCAAGGCGGTCGGGAGAATCAAGCTTGCGGCACGAGCCAGCGTGGAGACTTCGATCTCCGAAGGGATCTTGATCGAGCACGAGACGCTGCAGCAGCTCTATGAGAGCAAAGACGGACGGGAAGGCGTGAGCGCGTACCTGGAACGGCGGCAACCGAGTTATCAGGGAAAGTAGGGATCCATTTGACCTGCAATCGTATTCAGAATTTTGACGAAGGGGGATTCGATGAGTGAGGCAACTGCAACAGCAACCAAACTGGACCTGAAGATGTTCATCAATGGAGAGCAAGTAAACTCGGCTAGCGGCGAGCGGCTGGAGGTGAGAGACCCGGCTACCGGCGAAGTGGTCGGCACCGTGCCAAAGGCCTCGCGTGAGGACGCCAAGAGAGCCATCGACGCGGCACATACGGCCTTTGAGACCTGGTCGGAGACGACCGCAGAAGAACGCTCCAAGATTTTGTTTAAGGCTGTCGAGATGTTCCATGGGGCGCACAAAGACCTGGCGATGCAGCTCAGCCGGGAACAAGGAAAACCGGTTGCTGAAGCGATGGTGGAGCTGGAGCATTTCATGCACGGGCTCGGTTTCTACGCGGCGCTCGCGACAAAAGTCCGTGGCGCACACGTGCCGCTGCCCAATTTCCCGAATAAGGGCGCCTTCGGCCTGGTACTGCGGCAGCCCATCGGTGTTTGCGTGGGGATTTCGCCGTGGAATTTCCCGATCACGCTGACGGGAACAAAGGTCGGCCCGGCACTGGCGGCGGGAAATACCATGGTGGTCAAACCGGCCAGCACAACGCCGATGACGGCGATTCGCGTGGTGGAAATCCTCAACCAGGCGGGACTGCCGAAAGGCGTACTAAACATTGTTACGGGTCCGGGCAGCACGGCGGGGGAAGAGCTGATTTCGAATCCCAAGGTGCGCCGCGTGGCGTTTACGGGCGCGTCGGACACCGGCAAGCACATCATGGAAGTGGCCGGCCGAGACTTCAAGCGCGTTACGCTCGAACTGGGCGGCAGCGACCCGATGATCATCTGCGACGACGCAGACCTTGGCAAAGCCGCTGCCATGGCGGCGATTGGCCGGTTTTACAACTGCGGGCAGCTCTGCATCGCCCTGAAACGGCTCTATATCTTTGAATCCGTCGCGGACCAGGTGATTGAAGCAATGGTGGGTCGGCTCAAGAGGATGAAGGTAGGGGTCGGGACGGAAAAGGACACCCGCATGGGTCCCCTGCACACCGATGCACAACGGAAAGAAGTGCAGTCACAAGTGGAGGACGCCGTGGCACGCGGCGGAAAGCTTCTCGCCGGTGGCAAGCAGATGAGCGGTTTCAAGACGCCGAATTTCTTCGAGCCGACGCTGGTGGAAGGGGCTCCGCACGACTCGCGAATCGCACAGGAAGAGGTGTTCGGTCCGGCGCTGCCGATTTTCCGGGTAAAGGATCTGGACGAGGCTATCCGGCTGGCCAATGATTCGATGTACGGGCTGGGGTCGTCCATCTGGACGCGGGACATGGCGCGAGCCAACAAGTTTGCGAACAGGATTCAGGCTGGCATTGCCTGGGTGAATTCGCTCCACTTCGGCTATGACGAGCTACCGTTCGGTGGCGTCAAACAGAGCGGTATCGGGCGCGAGCACGGTCCCGAAGCGCTGGATTACTACGTTGAACCGAAGTCGGTAGTGTACGCCGGGCTGGTGTAGGGTGCGATGTGGTTTGGAGAGAAGCAGGCCCTTCGTCGGGAAAGGGTCCCGCGTTACGGGACCGTTTCCCTCCTCAGGATGGCAGCAGAATTCAAATCGTCGAGATAACAAGGATGAGGTAGAAACGAATGTCACAGGCTGTGATTGAGGCTCAGTTTGTCATTGGGGGTGAAGCGGCTCCCTCCGTCGGCGGCGAAGAAACGAAAGTAAACAACCCCTCTACGGGAGAGATTACCGGGACGGTCCCGAAAGGAAACCGTGAGGACGTGCAGCGTGCAATTGATGCCGCAGAGCAGGGCTTTAGGGTCTGGTCGAGGACGGCGCCGGCACAGCGCGGCGAAATCCTCTGGAAAGGCGCCAAGGCGATCGAACAGAACCTGGAAGAGCTGGCTGCCAGCCTGACGCGCGAACAAGGGAAACCGTTAAAGGAATCGCGGATGGAAGTCCGGCGGTTCCAGCATACGCTGGAATACTATGCGGGGCTGGGCAAGAACCTCCGGAGCGTGCAGATCCCGATGGGAGAAAACCGTTTCGGCATGGTGCTGAAACGTCCGATCGGCATCTGCGGTTCGATCATCCCCTGGAATTTCCCGATAGCGCTGATGGGCAACAAGCTGGCGCCGGGACTGCTCGCGGGCAACGCCATGGTGGTGAAGCCGGCAAGCACAACGCCGCTGACGGCCGTACGCTGTGTCTCGCTGCTCTGTGGTGCCGGGCTGCCGCCGGGCACACTGAACGTGGTGGCCGGACCGGGGTCTTCCGTCGGGCAGGAACTGCTGGAAAACCCGAAGGTGACGAAGATCGGCTTCACGGGAGCTACGAACACCGGAATTCATGTGATGAGAGCGGCCGCCGACACGCTGAAACGCGTGACGCTGGAACTGGGCGGCAGCGATCCGCTGATCGTCTGTGACGACGCAGACCTGGGACCGGCGATCAGCGCTGCGTCGGTGGGGCGGTTCTTCAACTGCGGTCAGGCTTGTCTGGCCGTCAAGCGGCTCTATGTGTTCGACTCCATCTATGACACGTTTGTTACCAAGCTGGTGGAGAAGGTAAGGAGACTGACGGTGGGCGACGGCTTCAGCCGCGCGATCCTCGGTCCGTTACACACCGATGCCCAGCGGAAGGAAGTCGAGGACCAGATTGCAGACGCAGTGAAGCGGGGAGCAAACATCCTGGCGGGAGGCAAGCGGCCAGAAGGCAAGGAGTACGAAAAGGGTAACTTCCTGCTGCCGACGCTGCTCGATAACGTTCCAGACGACGCCCAGCTTGCGCAGGATGAATGTTTCGGTCCGGCACTGCCGATTTTCCGGGTGAAGAACATTGAAGAGGCGGTCGAGCGGGCAAATAATTCGATCTACGGGCTTGGGTCATCGATCTATACGAGAGATCTCTATAAGGCTCACTATGCCGCCGAGCATCTGCAGGCGGGCTACACTTGGGTGAATTCCGGGCAGATCATGTTTGATGAACTGCCCTTCGGCGGATGGAAGCAGAGCGGTCTGGGCCAGGAGCACGGCTGGGAGGCCCTCGAACACTATACGCTGGCGAAATCCGTCGTAATCGCGACGAGTCCAGGTGCGTAAACAAAGGCTCGATGGGCACGAACGTCAAGCCCATTCCCGACGGCTGTCATTCCGTCACGCCGTATCTGATTGTTGCAGATGTGGTGCGCGCCCTGGAGTTTTTGCAAGTGCTGTTTTGGGGTCTCCAAGATCTTCCGGATCCTGGACACCTCTGGCACCTCGCGACGTCCAAGGAAGATTTGTCGATGGATGAAATCCAGAAGCGGACCGCTGCTTTTTGCGGTCAATAGACAGATGAACCCATGATCCGAAAACCACGCCTCTTTACCCCCGGTCCGACGCCTCTGTTGCCGGAGGCCCAGGCCGCTCTTTCCTCCCCCGCCTTGCACCACCGGACGAAGACGTTTCAAGGGGTTCTCGACCGGGTTCGGGATGGCTTGCGGTACTTCTTCGGTACGACAAACGAGGTCCTCTTTTTCGCCTCGTCCGGTACCGGAGCGATGGAGTCCGCCATCGCCAATTTCTTCTCGCCGGGCGATCGGGTGTTAGTGGGGACCGGCGGCAAGTTCGGGGAACGTTGGGTAGAGCTGGCCAAGGCCTACGGTCTGCGAATGGAAAAAGTGGAAGCTCATTATGGAAAAGCCATTTCACTTGACACAGTTAAAGAAGCACTTCAACAACATGGCGATTTCCGAGGGGTCTTCTTTCAGGCGACGGAGAGTTCCACCGGTGTGCGGCACGATACCGAAGGAATCGCCCGACTGACACACGAAATCCAGCCGGACGCATTGCTGGTTGTGGATGCGATCACGGGGCTCGGCACGACGGATCTGGATATAGACAATTGGGGCCTCGACATCGTGATTGGTGGCTCGCAGAAAGCATTGATGGTCCCTCCCGGGCTGTCGTTCGTCAGCGTTAGCGAGCGGGCCTGGGAGCGCTCCAAGACGGCGAAATTGCCGCGCTATTACTTCGATCTGCAAAAGGAAAGGGCGGCCGCCCTCAAACACGATACGGCGTTTACCCCGGCGACATCATTGCTGGTGGGTCTTGCGGAGGCTTTGGACCGGATTCATAAGCTGGGACGGGAAAACCTGATTCGCAACGCCCAGGTGCTTTCCGACTGCACCCGCAAGGGGATGGAGGCGCTGGGATTGGCGGTGTTTGCCCAGGTTCCGTCCGCAGCTTTGACTGCCGTTTCGGCACCGGAAGGCGTGAGCTCCAACGACATTGAAAAGCGGATGAAGGAAGAGTTTGGTGCAGTCGTGGCCAACGGGCAGGGCACGATGAAGGGCAAGATCTTTCGTATCGCACACTTGGGATACTACGATTTTACAGACATGGTCGGAGTGCTCGCTGCGCTCGAAGTCGTTCTGGCTAGCCTGGGACATCCGGCAAAGCTTGGTGAAGGCGTCCGTGCTGCCGAGGAACGGTATATTGAATTGGCCGCGGCGATTCCGGAACCCGTTTTCAGCTCAGAGCAGTGAAGGGAAAGATTCCGTTTAGCTCGATACGTTCGCCGGACTTCCTGCGAACAAGTTGTAAAGCCAACCGAAGATCAGGCCGGCACCAGCGCCGTCGGCAAGACCGTACAGGGTCCCAAGGAATAGATCCGGAATAGTCCCGGACATGTTGTAACCCGGATAGACCGAGCTCATCGTAGCCAGGAAGTGCTCGCCAAAGGGCGGCAAGACCAGATTGAGAACCCCGGTCAGAAACATCCCAAACAGGCCCCACAGTAGCGCAGCGGCCAAGACAACTGCTTTGAGCGACAATCGCATGACAACTTCTCCTTTGCTTTAGAGTTTCAGGCTGATTGTAACAGTTCAGACTGACTTTCAAGAAGGGCCGGATCAGCCCAAGGCAGATTTCCTGGTAGCAAGAAGTAGGATCGTACTATAATGCGGTTTCCCTGGCCTTGGCTCGAAAGATTGGTTCCCCTGAATTAGGAAGGAGACAGTGATGACAGAAAAGCAACCGGAACGTGCGCGGGCACTGGACCTCGCCATGACACAAATCGAGAAGCAGTTCGGCAAAGGCTCGATCCTGCGTCTGGGGACGAAAGAAGTCGTTCCGGTATCAGTCATTCCAACCGGGTCGCTTTCTTTTGATTGTGCGCTGGGCGTGGGCGGAATGCCACGCGGCCGTGTGGTGGAGATCTTCGGGCCGGAGGCAAGCGGGAAAACCACGCTGGCGTTGCAGGTGGTGGCGGAAGCACAGAAGCTGAAGGGAACGGCCGCGTTTATCGATGCCGAGCACGCGCTGGACCCTGCGTACGCCGGTAAATTGGGAGTGGATGTGGACAATCTTCTGGTGGCGCAGCCGGACTACGGCGAGCAGGCCCTGGAAATTGCGGAGACCCTGGTGCGCTCGGGCGGCGTGGATTTGGTGGTAGTGGACTCGGTGGCAGCGCTCGTGCCTAAGGCGGAGTTGGACGGCGAGATGGGCGACTCGCACATGGGGCTGCAGGCGCGGCTGATGTCTCAGGCGCTACGCAAGCTGACGGGTATCGTCTTCAAGTCAAACACTTGCCTCATCTTTATCAACCAGATTCGCGAAAAGATCGGCGTCATGTTCGGCAATCCCGAAACCACAACAGGGGGCCGTGCCCTGAAGTTTTATTCGTCCGTCCGGGTGGACGTGCGGCGCATTGCCGCCATCAAGGAGGGAGACCGCGTTGTCGGAAGCCGCACGAAGGTAAAGGTGGTGAAGAACAAAGTTGCCGCGCCGTTCCGGGGCGCGGAGTTTGACATTCTGTACGGCGAAGGAATCTCGCGCGAAGGTGATCTGCTCGACCTTGGGATCGAACACCGGCAGATCGAGAAGAGTGGCTCCTGGTACTCCTACGGTGGTGATCGGATCGGCCAGGGGCGGGAAAACGCCCGGACGTTTCTTCGCGATAACTCCGACGTTCGCGCGCGGCTGGAAAGTGAAATTCGTGAGGGGTTAGGGCTGCCAGAACTGGAAAGGCAGGAGCCACCGCCGGCTCAACCAGCGGCCTTTCGGCGTCGGTCAGGCGGCTAGTTTTTTGGCAGACTGTCCGGAGACTGGAGTCAGGCGTAACTTAAAGAGCACTCTTTCTCGGTGCGTGGCCCTAAGCGCAAGTCAATATGCCAGTTAGCCCTTCGTTATGTGTACATTGGATCCGATCAGGAAGGATTGCTCGAACTAGATTCTGTCGGAAAAGTGGGCGAAAATAGACAGCATGCTGGAGCCTCAAATCGCTTGGCTTATGAGATGCATAAGCCATACCAAGCTCAATATCTTGATGGGGGAGGGTTCATTTTGACGATGAAGATGCCGCTGGCTTTTCTGCTGGGATGCATTCTATTTGGTGTGCTGCATGCGTTTGCAGTTCCGTCAGCCGCCCAAAGGCGGGTGATCGCCACAACGGAATCCTCGCCGGGTAGTTCTGCTTCTCCTGGTGTCGCCAAAGCCGGACGGTTTACGGAGGACGACGTGAGGCATGAGGACCCCATAGTCCGCGATGCCGCTCTCAAGGCCGTGAATAACTACCGTTCGGCTGCACTCGTCAGCGTCGATCCCAATAATGGCAGGATTTTGACGATTGTCAACCAGAAGCTCGCGTTAGAAAGCTACCAGCCATGCTCGACGTTCAAGCCGGCTGTCGCGCTGGCGGCCCTGGAAGAAGGACTGATCGAGAAAGACAAGACCCGGCTGCAGCTCGGTCGCCGCTGGCACCTGGACCTGACCCGAAGTTTGACCATCTCCAATAACCTTTACTTTGAAAAGCTGGGCGATCTTCTTGGGCTCGAGAAGCTGCGCGAGTATGCACAAAGGTTTGGATTCGGGGAGCTGTCGAGTTGGGGCCTTCCCGAAGAGCCTCGCGGTGCCTTGCCTACCAAAGCACCTCCGGCCTCCCGCGGTGGGGTCGGGCGCATCGCGAGCTTTGGGGAAGGAATTGAACAGACGCTGCTGCAACAAGCTGCTTTCATGAGCGCTGTTGCCAACGGAGGAACACTGTTTTACTTGCAATACCCGCTCGCTGAGGGACGCTTCGAACCGCTGGTCAAACGACGCCTCGAAATTGGTCCCTGGCTAGGAACGGTTCGAGAAGGTCTCGAGGGGGCGGTTCTGGAGGGCACAGCCCGCAGAGCAAAGCAGCCTGACGTGACGATCCTGGGGAAAACGGGGACATGCCGGCAGAACGGTTCCCGGCTAGGTTGGTTTGCGGGATACAGTAAAGAGAAAGGAGGGCTGGCTGTCGCCGTGCTATTGCGCGGAGGGCGGTCCTCCGGGCCTCTGGCCTCTTCTCTTGCCGGGAAGTTCTACCGCAACCTTGCAGATCAGAATTTTGTGGCGCGATCGGCCCGCGATGCCGGACGAATCGCAGCTCCACCGGCGGTTCAGCTCACTCCGCTGCGGTAGGTCGTTGTTTCACCGGCCCTTGCGTCTCAGTATAATCATACATTCGGGGATGTCGGGAGAAGAGAGCTTCCATGAATTGGCATGATCTAGCGAACCAAGCATTGAGCGGGCAGGAGCTTTCGCGTGAGAGTGCACTGGCCGTGCTGGCAGTCCCCGAGGAAGAACTGCTCGATTTGGTTTCCGCTTGCTACCGCGTGCGGCTGAATTTTCATGGCAAGCGTGTGAAGCTCAACATGCTCATCAACGCCAAGAGCGGCCTCTGTGCTGAGGACTGCGGCTACTGCTCGCAATCCATCGTGGCAGACTCCGGCGTGGAGCGCTATGCTCTGCAATCAAAGGAAGTCTTGCTCGAAGGAGCCCGGCAGGCGCTGGCAGTGAAGGCGCACACCTATTGCATCGTGATCAGCGGCCGGCGCCCGACGGCTCGCGAACTCGACCGCGTCATCGAGTCCGTCCGCGAAATCAAAGCGCAGTACCCCTTGCGCATCTGCTGCTGCCTTGGGCTTCTCAACGACGAAGAAGCAAAGCGTCTCAACGACGCCGGGGTAGAGCGCATCAACCACAACCTGAATTCCTCCGAAGATTACTACAAAGACATCTGCACCACGCACACCTATCAGGACCGTGTGGAGACGATCGAAGCCGTCAAACGAGCCGGCGTTTCATCATGTTCCGGCGGAATTCTGGGAATGGGCGAAAGCGATGCGCAGATCGCCGACCTGGCCTTCTCCTTGCGGTCGATAGACGTGGACTCGATTCCTCTGAACTTCCTGATCCCCATCGCCGGGACCCCCCTCGGGGGCGTCGAATATCTCACGCCGCAGAAATGCCTCGCCATCCTTTGCCTGTTCCGGCTCGTGAACCCCAGCAAGGAAATCCGCATCGCCGGAGGACGCGAGTACCACCTGCGGTCGCTCCAGCCGCTCGCGCTCTACGTCGCCGACTCGATCTTTATCGGGGATTATTTGACTACTCGCGGTGAAGTCCCTGAGCACGATTTGCAAATGATCGAAGACGCAGGCTTCGAACCGGCACAACCGCCGGGAGTAAAAGAGGTTCCCGACTACGCGCCGGGGATTCACAGCTAGACTCCACGATTTGGGCTGAAACTTGTTGCAGGTGGCTTCCGTGCTCCAAGGTTCTACGACTTCCTCAGCCGGCGCTTTTCTAGGCGAAACCCTGCAATCCCTGAAGGGAGCAGGCCTGCTTCGGTCTCTTCGCCATCTCGAAGGCGAGCCGGGACCGCGAATCGTTGTCAACGGCCAGTCCGTGTTACTGCTCTGTTCCAACAACTATTTGGGCCTGGCCACGGACAGGCGCGTGAAGCAGGCTGCGCGCGAGGCGCTGGATACGTTCGGCTGTGGGGCGACCGGCTCCCGGCTGATCAGCGGAAACCTCGAACCGTACAGGACGCTCGAACGAGAATTGGCTGAATGGAAGGGTAGGGAAGCCGCGCTGGTATTTCCCTCGGGGTATCAGGCAAACCTCGGCACGATTCCCGCCCTCGCCGGCCCGGGTGACGTGATCTTCAGCGACACGTCGAACCACGCCAGCCTGATTGACGGCTGCCGGCTCTCCCGCGCCGACGTGGTGGTGTACGATCATTGCAATCCAGAAGACCTGGAACGGAAACTGACGCTGGGTTCTAGGTTCCGGCGAAGGCTCGTCGTGACCGAATCCGTCTTCTCGATGGACGGTGATCTCGCACCACTCGGAGACTTGGTGTTTCTTGCGAATCGCCATGGTGCGATGCTGATAGTAGACGAAGCCCACGGCACGGGCGTGTTTGGGCCAACGGGTGCGGGACTTGTAGAAGAATTCGGCTTGCAGCAGAAGGTAGACATTCAAATGGGAACCTTCAGCAAAGCGCTGGGAAGTTTGGGGGGCTACATCACCGGGAGCGGAGACTTGATCCGATATCTGATCCAGAAGGCCCGCAGCCTGATATTTACGACGGGACTCCCCCCAGCTGTTCTTGCGGCCTCGACGGCGGCGCTGCGGATTGCCCGAACGGAACCGGAACGACGGGTGGCGCTATGGCGCCGGGTTCAAGAGTTGCGTGAGGGTTTGAGCGAGATCGGTTTCTCGCCTGGGCCTTCGATGAGCCAGATTCTTCCAGTACTACTTAGGGACGACCGCCGAGCGATGTCCGCCTGCCGTTTCCTGCTTCGACACGGAGTGCTCGTGCAGGGCATCCGCCCGCCAACAGTTCCACCCGGCACGGCGCGGCTGCGCGTCGCTCCCATCGCGATTCATAAGCAAGGCGATATCGCTTCCGCCCTAAATGCCTTCTGGGATCTACGGACTCTCCTGGACTCACCCAGGCGGAATCGGCTGCAGCAATCTTCGTATCCCGTTCCTACTTTCTCCGAATGACCCATCCTGCTCGAGATCGAAGTTCTTCCGTCCAGCGCCCTCCAACAAGCGGTCTTAAGCAATGGAGGGAATGGGACCATGCCTATCTGTGGCATCCCTTCACGCAGATGCGGGAGTGGCTGGCTGAAGACCCTGTTGTCATCGAGCGCGCCGAAGGGAACTACCTGATCGATACTGAAGGTAAGCGTTACTTCGACGGTGTCTCGTCACTCTGGTGCAATGTCCACGGCCACGGACGAAGGGAGATCGTCGAGGCGATTCGCGCACAGCTTGACGCCGTCGCACATACGACGATGCTGGGCCTTACCAATGTGCCGGCGACGGTTTTGGCAAAGCGTTTGATCGAGATTGCTCCTTCAGGCTTACAGCGCGTCTTTTACTCCGACTCCGGCGCTACGGCGGTCGAGATCGCCTTGAAAATGGCGTTCGAGTATTGGCAGTTGCGTGGGGAGTCCGGGCGGACTCGGTTCGTCAGTCTGAAAGAGTCCTATCATGGCGATACGATCGGAGCTATGAGCGTCGGGTACTCGGGAACGTTTCACAAACACTATCGCCCTTTGTTGTTCCCGTGCCACCGCATCAACCCGCCGCATGTGTTTTGTTACTACCGTGGCGCAAGCAAAGAAGATGCTTTGAAACAGTCTCTGCGGGAAGCGGAGAGGGCGTTGCAGGAGAACCGTGCGGAGATCGCTGCCCTGATCGTCGAACCGCTCATGCAAGGCGCGGCGGGTATGTGGGCCCATCCGGTGGAATATCTGACCGGGCTGCATCGGCTCTGCCGCGAGAACAACATTTTGATGATCGCTGATGAGGTCGCCGTGGGGTTCGGACGCACCGGGAAGATGTTCGCCTGCGAGCATTCAGGAATCACTCCGGACTTGCTCTGTTTGGGCAAAGGGATCAGCGGCGGCATGTTGCCGTTGGCCGCTACGCTCACGACGGCGGAGATCTTCGAAACGTTTCTCGGAGACCATGACGAAGGTAAGGCGTTCTTTCATGGCCACACCTACACCGGAAACCCTTTGGCCTGTGCTGCTGGGATTGCCTCGCTCGACCTGTTTTGGGGAGATGCAACGCTCGACCGGATGACCCGCCGCATCGAACTGCTGGCGGGCCTGTTGCAACCACTTCGTGAACTTGCCCATGTTGCAGACATCCGCCAGTGGGGTTACATGGTGGGAATCGAGCTGGCGGAAGACGCGAGTGTGCACCGTTCGTATGCTCCCGGGCAGCGCATCGGGAAGCAGGTGATCCGCGAAGCGAGGAGGCGCGGTGTTATGATCCGTCCGCTCGGCGATGTTGTCATCCTGATGCCCCCGCTCTCCACCACTGAGGACGAGATGCGATGCCTGCTGGCCGCAACGGCTGAGTCGATTGAGGCTGTAACGGGTCGATAGCATTATGACAACTCAGGCGCGCGGTGTGCTGATCACCGGGACCGATACGGGGGTAGGGAAGACGGTTGTCGTATGCGGCCTCGCCGGCGCGTTGCGACGAAATGGGCTTTCTGTAGCGCCCTTCAAGCCTGCCGAAAGCGGCTGCGCTCTGGATGAGAACACAAACCGCCTGGTTCCGGCGGACGCAGAATTGCTCCGGATCGCATGCGGGACACAAGCTCCGCTCGAAACGATCTGTCCCTATCGCTTTGCGCCACCGCTGGCTCCGTGGGTTGCCGCTGAACAAGCAGGTGTTACGATTGACCCACAGCATCTCAAGCATTGCTACCAGGAACTGGCCGCTTCCCACGAAATCCTGTTGGTGGAGACGGCTGGAGGCGTTTTGGTTCCACTGGCCAGGAACTTTCACTACGCGGATCTGACACGGCTGCTCGGATTGCCGGTCCTGTTGGTCGTCGGCTCGAAATTAGGAGCAATCAACCATACTCGGCTGACTCTGGAGTTCGTGAAGACATCGGGGCTGCGAACAATCGCTTGCGTCCTCAATCATCCATTCGAAGAAACAACTGAGGCTGTCGAGACCAACGAGAGCACATTGCGCCGCCTGGACTGCCCCCCGCTTTTTGTTATTCCGCACCGTCCGGAGGCCGAGCGGTCATGGGAGGACCCGGTGTTTGATCTGCTGGCAGTCCATGTCGAGGCTTGTCTTGGCGCTTCCGGCTGACCGGCGCGTTGCGGCAAGATGGAGCGCTGTTGTACGATGACCAAAGGAGGGTTTGAGCGCACGCAATCACCATGGATGAGACTCGACTGACTCGCACGCAGGCACGCCGTCTTTTCCGGGGAGACCTCTCGGCGCTGGGAAAGCTAGCTTCCGCGGTCCGCTTTCGCAAGCATCGCGAAAAGATCGTGACCTACGCCATCCAACGGGTCATCAATTACACCAACATCTGCAACGCCTATTGCTCTTTCTGCTCGTTCTATCGGGCGCCCGGTCATCCGGAAGGATACTTGCTCTCCGACGCCGAGATTTTTCACAAGATTGAAGATGGCATTGCGCGAGGCGTGACCGGCGTCCTGATTCAGGGCGGCGATCACCCGGAGCTCACCATTGACTATTACGAATCGCTGCTGCGAAATATCAAGCGCCGCTTTCGCGTGGACTGCCACAGCTTTTCGGCCTCCGAAATCACGAACTTGGCCCGCGTTTCCGGAATCGCCGTAGGGACCGCGATTGCGCGGCTGCGTGATGCAGGGCTGGATTCAATTCCGGGAGCAGGGGCAGAGATTCTAGACGATGGGGTCCGCGAGCGAATCAGCCCAATGAAGATCAAGACCACCGAATGGCTCGCGGTCCACCGCGCCGCCCACCGGCTGGGGCTGCCGACGACCGCCACGATGGTCTTCGGTTTCGGCGATACGCTGGAGCACCGTTTGAATCATCTCGACCGGCTGCGCGAGCTACAGGACGAGACGGGCGGGTTTGCGGCGTTCGTTGTCTGGCCGTACCAGACCGGGCGACGGATGCCTCAGGTGCTTCCGGACCACAAGCCGAGCGACGAGGAGTATCTGCGCATGCAAGCGCTGGCCCGCGTCTACCTCGACAACTTTTCGAATCTGCAGGCTTCCTGGCTTACAGTGGGCTTGGCCACCGGACGGCGGGCGCTGCACTTCGGCGCCAATGACGCCGGGAGCGTAATTCTCGAAGAGAACGTCGTCTCGGGTGCGTCCGACAGCATCTCAGCCGGAGAGGCGGAATTGCGCCGCAACATCGAACAGGCAGGATTTATTCCGATGGAGCGCGATTCGACGTATTCGCGCCGACAAGCCTCCCTGCGGGGAGTCGCTGCAGTTCTGGCCTAGCCTTGGGCTTGGGAAACGGGAGAGCCCCATTAAAAGGATCTATTGTTCTCAGAAGGACAAAAAGATCGCTGGTATCTTCGGAGGGATCGCCGAAGCCTACACCCTGGACCCAAACATGCTGCGCTTAGGAGCTATCTTTCTGGGCGTAGCTACTGGGGTGCTGCCTCTGGTTGTTACGTACTTAGTCGGCTGGATGATTCTGCCGAAAGGGCCGCCGAAAGAAGATCCCCCACTGCCACAGGCAGAGTAGCGGAGATTACTCCCACTGAAACGCCTCGGGTATCCGGTAAAGATAGACGAAGTGCGTGCCCATTCCGCTGCTGGTGGTGACGGCTTCCTCGCGGGAGACTTTCCATCCGGGCACGCGCATGTCATGCGCCACGACGCGGGTTCCGGGCTTCAGCGTCTTTTCCATAATGGGGCGGAGCCGGTCGTTCGCCGAAACGAGCAAATAGAGCGTAACCACGGTGGCCGAACTGAAGTCGGTCTGCAGCAAGTCACCGTGAACAATCGTGACCTTATCTTCCAGGTCCCGCTCGCGTACGCGTACGCGCGATTCCTCCACGAGACCAAGGTCGAGCTCGATGCCGACCGATCTTGCCCCGAACTCTTTAGCGGCTCGAATCACGATCCGACCATCGCCGGAGCCCAAGTCGTAGACCAGATCGTTTTCGCCCACCCGCGCCAGTTCCAGCATGCGGTCCACTACTTCCATCGGGGAAGGGACAAACGGAGCGAGCCGTTCGCCCGAGGTGGATGGAGCAGGGCTGGGAGCGGGATCGGGTTGGGCCACAGGGGTACCTGAATTGGGTTGGTTGAATGGATAGTCGCCGTTCGCGTATACGCGACGCTGTCGCTCCTGAACCGCCGCCTCACCAACTTGACGGAACCGCGGCGGAACCATCTGCGGCAAGAGGAACAGCGCGATCACAACCGCCCCGATTCCCCATCGGAAGACAACCATCGGCACCCCTCCTTCCTGCTAATCCTACCTTTGGCCCGGCCAATACGCAAAGTGATGGTCTTTTGGTTCCGTCTCAGCCCTGTGCTATCCCTAACCTAATCGTCCCCTCCTACGCCGACTTCTTGTTCCTTGTACTGCAATTGGTACAGCTTCCAATAAATTCCGCGCCGGGAGAGCAGCTCCTGGTGGGAACCCATTTCACGGATGCGGCCGTGGTGCATGACGACGATACGGTCGGCGCGTTGGATGGTGGAGAGGCGGTGGGCGATGATGATTGAGGTCCTACCGGCGACCATATGGTTCAAGGCTTCGCGGACGCGCAGCTCGGTGTCGGTATCGACGCTGGAAGTGGCCTCGTCAAGGATGAGCGTCCGCGGGTTGTGCGCCAGGGCACGGGCGAAGCTGATGAGTTGCTTCTGTCCGACAGACAGCGTGTTGCCCCGCTCGCGGACTTCTTCCTGGTATGCGTTCGGGAGCGCACGGATAAATTCGCCCACGCGTAGTTCCTCGACGGCCCCCTCGACGTCTTCCCGCGTTACAGTCTCTGTACCCAGGCGGATATTGCTTTCGATAGTCCCCGAAAACAGGAACGGGTCCTGCAAGACAACGCCGAAGCGGCGGCGCAGCGCCTGCAGATCCCACTGCCGCACGTCCACTCCGTCCACCAGAACTTTCCCCTTCTGGGCGTCGTAGAAGCGCAGGGGTAGGCTCGTCAGCGTGGTTTTTCCGGCGCCAGTATGTCCGACCACAGCGACCGTCTCGGCGGGTTCAATCGTGAGGTTGACATCCTGGAGCACCCAGTCATCGTCGTTGTAAGCGAACCACACATTGCGAAACTCGATTCGGCTGCCCTGCGGTCCCGCCGGTTCCGGAACCAGCGCCTCGTGAGAGGACTCGATGACAGCAGGGGTATCGAGCAACTTGAATATGCGTTCGGAGCTGGCCATGGCGCTTTGCAGAATGTTGTATTTTTCGCTCAAATCCTGGATCGGGCGAAAGAACCGCTGGGCGTACTGGATGAACGCCACCAGGACTCCGATGGTTAGGGTTTCCTCCAGGACACTGCGGCCGCCGTACCAGATGATGGAAGCAATCGCCACGGAGCTGAGAATTTCGACCGTGGGATAGAACAGCGAGTGGGCGAAGACGGAGTCGAGAAACGCTTTCTTGTGCGTGCGGTTGATCTCGTCAAACTCGGCGAAGCTCTTGTCCTCACGGTTGAACAGTTGCACGACGTTCATCCCGGTGACGTGTTCGTTCAAGTGCGCGTTGATGCGCGCCAGCGCAGTTCGGATCCGCCGGTAGCAATCGCGTACGATGCGGCGGAAGAGGGCAGTCGCGACTACGATCAGTGGCAGTACGGCGAAGCTCACCAGCGCGAGCTTCCAGTCAAGCTGCAACATTACGGCGACAATGAACACGAGCGAGAAAAAGTCGCCGAACACGGCGACGACCCCGGACGTAAACATTTCGTTGAGCACGTCCACGTCGCTGGTGACACGCGTGAGAAGCCGTCCTACCGGATTGCGGTCGTAGAACTGCACCGGCAAACGGTGCAGGTGGCGGAACAGCTCCATGCGAAGGTCGTACATCGCACGCTGGCCGACCATTTGCATGTAGTAGGTCTGCCCATATTCCAAAATGAAAAGTGCGACGAGGACCAGGAGGAAGAGCACGGTGATCTGTGTCAGTCCGGCGAAAGGGTCTGGGCTCAGATAAGGATCGAGAAACGTGGGCTGGCGCTCGGTGACCACCAGGTAGCGATCAACGGCGACTTTCGTCAGGAAAGGTCCGACCACCTGGAGCAGGGAATGGAGCACCATGGCGACGCAGGCAACCCCTACCGTTGCCCGGTAGGGAATCAGGTAGTGCAGCAGCCGCGTCATCAATCGGCTGTCGTACGCTTTCCCGAGAACCTCCTCGTCGTGGTGGCCGCCTCTGCCTCCACCCTTGCCGCCTTGTGCTCCGGCTAGTCTCACTCGGCTTCAAGCCCTTTCCAGTTCTTCTTCCAGGAGTTGTTTCTGGTAGAGGTCGGGATAGTAGGAGCCGCGTTCGATCAACTCTTCGTGAGTTCCACGCTCGACGATGCGGCCCTCGGACAAAACGACGATCTGGTCCGCCTCGCGCACAGTCGAGATGCGGTGCGAGATCAAGATGGCTGTGCGTCCACGCAGAACGCTGCGCAGGCGTGTCAGAATCACCTCTTCGGTGTAAGTGTCAACACTCGAGAGTGCGTCGTCCAGGACCAGGATGCGCGGGTTGCGCAGAATTGCCCGCGCAATGGCAGTCCTCTGCTTCTGCCCGCCGGAAAGAGTGACGCCGCGCTCTCCGACAAGAGTGTCAAAGCGGTGCGGAAAATCTTCAACATCCGTCAACAGTCCCGAGATGTCAGAGGCATATCGGACGGCTTCATCACTCGCCTTTTCGATGCCGAAGGCGATGTTCTCCCATATCGTCTCGCTGAACAGGAAGGTTTCTTGCGGCACAAACCCGATCATGCGTCGCAGGTCTGCCACGCGGTGATCGCGGATATCCTTCCCGGCCACGAAAACCGTTTCCGGCGGGGCCTCATAAACACGCGGGATTAAGGCGGCAAGCGTGGATTTGCCGCTCCCGGTTGGACCTACAATCGCCAGCGTGCTTCCGGCTGGGATCAATAGGTTGATATCCCGCAGCACCGGGCGGCCGTTGTAGGAGAACGTGAGATCTCGAAACTTGATCTCCGCTCCGCGAATTTCCTCAATGTGCGCTGGCTGATTGTCCGTGCCATCGGAAGAAGCCGCTAGAACCCTGGGGGCAACGGAGACCGGGTCTCGACGCACCAACTCAGGACGGTCTGCGATCTCTGGAGGCTCGGACAGGATTTCATTCAAACGGTTGAGGGACGCGGTCCCGCGTTGGTAAAGATTGACGACCCAGCCCAAGGCGATCATGGGCCAGGAGAGCTGCCCCATGTATACGGTGAAGGCGACGAAGTCGCCGATGCTGATGTTGCCGCTGGCCACCTCACGCCCACCGGCCCACAGCACGGTCACGGCTACGAGGCCCATCAGGACCTCCAGCGACGGGTAAAACATTCCCCAGATGCGGATGAGTTTCCGGTTGCGGGCGACGTATTCCGCGTTCAGTTCCTCAAACTGTTTGAGATCGGCATCCTCCTGCGCGTAAGCTCGGATCACCCGGATGCCTGCCAGACTCTCCTGAACCTTGGTGTTGAGGGTGGACATCATCGCCTGAATGGTCTCAAAGCGCTCGTGGATCCTGCGCCCGAAATAAGAGACCACCAGTGCGATCACTGGAACGAGAGCGAAGCACCAGAGCGTCAGCTTGACGCTGATCTGCAGCATAATGATTACCGCGGCCGAGAGCAGCACTACCGTGCGGGCCGAGTACATGATGCCCGGGCCCAGCATCATCCGTACTGCGTTCAAGTCGTTGATGCCGCGCGACATGATGTCGCCTGTGCGGGTGCGCTGAAAGTAGCTCTGCGACAAGCGTGTCAGATGGCGGTAGAGAGCGTTCCGCAGGTCGTATTCCACATCCCGGGAGATTCCGATCAGAATCATGCGCGTCCAGAACAGAAAGAACCCCTTGCACAGAGCTACGCCCAGAAGCAGGCTAGAGTAGAAAATCACCGTGTCCGTGGTTAGGGCTTGGCGGATGTCGTCAATGGCGTACCGGATGATCTGCGGCACCGCCACCCAAAACGCAACTTCTCCGAGCAAACAGGCAAATCCGCGCAGGTATCTTGGTGCGTAGGGGCGGAGGAACGGGAAGAGCGGTTCCAGATTCTGGCGAATCGTTTTTGCCATGGATTCCAACCGGCAAAATCTTGCTTCTAAACTCCGATTATATAAGAGGGAAGTCTTTCCGACGAATCGGCGGTTTGGAGTTTCCTTTCAAAGATGGACGTATTGTCTGATGTGACACCATGATTGGAGGCGTGTTCTTCCCGTGTGCATCTGCTCGGATATAATGAACACAAGCCCATGAACACTCTTCGCGAAAGCGCAGGACAGGTCCTCTGGATTGGTTTTGAGGGGGACGCTTGGGACAATGCGATCGAAAAATTACTGCGCACAATCCGTCCAGGAGGAGTAATCTTTTCCCAACGCAACATGACGTCGGCGGAGCGGTTCCGCAACCTGGCCCGACGATCTACGGAGTGTCTTTCTGAATGTTCCGCTCTGCCGCCGTTCCTCGCCGTCGACCTCGAAGGGGGGCAGGTGGACCGATTTCGGGATTTGCTCGGGCCGCTCCCGTCGATGCGGCAAGCGGCTCAGGCTGGAATGGCGCTGGAATTGGGCAGGACGGCGGGCAGGGAAGCTGCGGCATTCTTCCTGAACGTGGACTTCGCACCTGTGCTAGATGTGGCGTCGCCCGAGTCAGAGACGGTTCTGGGCTCCCGTACGGCGAGCGGCTCGCCCGCAGAAGTAGCGCATTTTGGCAAAGAGTTTTTGGCTGGATTGTCTGAGTCGGGCGTCTTGGGCTGCGGGAAGCATTTTCCCGGTCTCGGCAGGGGGCGACTGGATTCACATCTCACTATGCCTCGGATCGAGGGAGATGTGCCGCGGTTCTGGGACCATGATCTGTTTCCGTTTCGCGTCCTGACGCAGCAACTGCCGATGGTGATGGTTGCCCATGCAGCCTACCCAGGGCTGGAATCGGAAGGTTCGGGCGGGGAGAAAGCTGCTCCGGCTCTGCCCGCGAGTATCTCGCAACGCATTGTTTCCGATTTGCTCAAACGGAAGATTGGGTACCAGGGTCTGGTTCTGTCCGATGATCTGGAGATGGGAGGAGTGCTTGAAGGACGGTCGGTAGGGGATGCTGCAGTCAAGGCGATCGACGCGGGATGCGAGATGCTGCTCGTGTGCCGATGTGTGGATTACGTTCACGAAGCGTTCGAGGCACTAGTCTGCAGAGCGGAGCGCGACAGGACGTTTCGGCTCGCCCTCGACCAGGCGGCGCAAAAGATAATTCGCTACCGGCGGGAACTGCCGCCGGCATCAAACCTTCCCCCTAACTGTAGCGCGTTGCGAGAGGAGATTCAGGAATTGGCCGCCGAAATCAAACAGAGGCTGTCGGCAGTCAGTGGGAAGGAAATAAACGTCTGATGCTCGTAGCCGGATTGATGAGCGGAACTTCGGCGGACGGCGTGGACGTGGCATTGACCGAGATTGCCGGGTTCGGATCGAACACCAAGGTGCGGCTGAGAGCCTTCCGGACTGTCGCTTATCCTCAGCCAGTACGCCGCCAAATTCTCCAGATTGCCGGGGGCGCTTCTGTTTCAGTTTCCGATATCTCCCAAATGAATTTTCTGTTGGGAGAGTTGTTTGCCCGCGCCTTTCAGTCTGCCTGTCGCAAAGCAGGGGTCCGTACAGAAGAAGTCGGATTGATCGGATCGCACGGTCAGACGATCTATCATCAGCCTGGCTGCTCTGATCTGTACGGACTGCCGGTTCGATCGACGCTGCAGATTGGGGAGCCGGCAGTGATTGCCGAGCGCACTGGGATTACTACGGTTGGCGACTTTCGCCCCGCTGACCTCGCTGCTGGAGGCCAGGGCGCCCCACTGGTTCCGTTCGTGGACTACCTGCTCTTCCGCCATCACCGACGCGGACGGATCGCTCTCAACATCGGAGGCATCGCCAACCTCACGGCTATCCCGGCAAGCGGGCAGGTAGAGGACGTGATCGCATTCGACACTGGTCCCGGCAACATACTGCTCGACGCGCTGGCGGCGCTTGCGACTGGAGGGCGCACCCCATTCGATCGAGGGGGACGGCTCTCCGCGCGGGGACGAATCTCCGAAACGCTGTTGCAGAAACTCCTGCGCCAGAGCTATTTTCGTCTCCTTCCTCCAAAGACAACCGGACGCGAGCAGTTTAGCTCAGCCTATCTCAAGCAACACTTTAGTAGTCAGTTCGGTGTCTCGCAGCAGGGTATGTGCGACGCACTGGCCACAGCGGCCGCTTTGACGGCCGAGTCTATAGCCCGGGCCATCAGCGCGTTTGTAGTATCCAAATTCCCCGTCGTTGATTGCATCGTCTCCGGTGGAGGGACTAAAAACCGTTTCTTGATGAAGGAACTTACGAAAAGGCTTGCAGGGCTTGGCACAACCGAAGGCGGGTCTGTCATCCAAGTCGTCGTTTCGGATTCGGCTGGCATCCCCGCCAACGCCAAGGAAGCACTTGCTTTCGCCGTGCTTGCCTATCAGTCCTTTCATCGGAAACCTTCCAATCTGTGCTCTGCAACCGGCGCAGTACATCCTGCCATTCTAGGGAAGGTAGCCTATGGGAAAGGACAGGACTAGGCCAGGACGCAGCCGCTTTTTGATGACGGCTGCGGTGCTGGGCATCCTGATCGGTCTAGGGTGCGCCACTGCCCCTCGGGACCCGCAAACAGTGGTGATGCTAATTGAATCGAGTCCCTTGAACCTCGACCCCCGGATCGGGACAGACGCCCAGTCGGAGCGAATCGGATCGTTGATTTTTGACAGCCTTCTACGCAGGGACAGGAGTTCCAATATCCATCCCTGGCTGGCAGAAAGCTGGGAATCGCCGGACCCGGTGACGTACGTATTTCATCTGCGCCCCGGAGTCCGGTTCCACGATGGCGAGCCGCTGACCGCCCGCGACGTGCAATACACCTTCCAGAGCCTGCTCTCCGGAGAAGTGCAAAGCATCAAGACCGCTACCTTCTCCCGCATTGCCGCAATCGAAGCGCCGGACGACTTCACGGTTGTATTCCGCCTGAACGAACCATATGCATCCTTCCTCTTTAACCTGACGCAAGGCTCAATGGGAATCGTGCCGGAAGGTTCTGCCGGGGAACTGGCACAACGGCCCGTTGGCTCCGGACCATTTCGTTTTGTCCGCGCGGTCCAGGACGAGGATGTAGTGGTCGAACGCAACCCGGATTATTGGGCGAGGCCGCCCCAAATTGCCCGCGTGGAATTTCGGGTGGTTCCGGACATGACCACAAGGGCGCTCGAGATGAGAAAAGGGTCCGCCGACGTTATGCTCAATTCGCTCACGGCGGATATGGTCGAGGCTCTACGCGGGGAAGAGCACATAGAGGTCGCCGAGGAACCCGGCACCTCCTACCAGTACATCGCGATGAACCTGGAAGATCCGAGTCTCACGCTCCCGGTGCGGCGGGCCATTGCCCACGCCGTTAACCGAGAAGAGATTATCGCTCACCTCTGGCGAAACACAGTACGGCCTGCCAACAGCATCTTGCCGCCCGAGCATTGGGCCTACGCTCCGGATCTGACTCCCTATGCTTACGATCCAGGGCAGGCGGCCCACCTACTCGATCAGGCAGGGTTGCGTCCAGGGCCGGATGGCGTGCGGCTTCGGCTGGAGATGAAGACCTCGACCGACCAGAGTGCCAGGGAACTCGCCGCAGTCCTTCAGCAGCAGTTGCGAGAGGTGGGGATTGCACTCGAAATTCGGTCGTTTGAATTTGCGACGTTTTACGCGGATATCATTCGGGGCAGCTTTGAACTCTATTCTCTGCGTTGGGTGGCCGGCAACGACGATCCAGACATCCTTGAGTTCTGCTTCCATTCCCAAAGCATTCCTCCGGGAGGAGCCAATCGAGGACGTTACAGAAACGCCGAGGTGGACAGACTGATCGAAGAGGCCCGGGTCAGCAGCGACCAGGAGGTAAGACGCCGAAAGTACCGCTTGGTTCAACAGATCGTGCACCGTGATTTGCCATACGTTCATCTCTGGTATGTCAACGATGTGGCTGTCTTTAACCGAAGAATCGAAGGCTTGGGGCTGGAGATGGGGAACTACGACTTCTTGAGCCATGTACAAGTTGCGGGTGCCACAGGTGAGTGAAAGGTTCCTATCTTAGATCTATAGCGTCCGATAATGGATATTATGTAAAGTAGACAATGTCGCAGTAGGCTTGTGTTTGGGGCTCCACCTTCGACCATTTTCCTGCTTGTAAGGATCAGACTTTGCTTGTGACTTCGGATTCGGCCAGCTCCACAGCTCCTTGGTCTGCCAAGGCTTCAATTTCATTTTTTGAAAACCCCAACAGCTTTTCGAGAACCATTTCGGTGTGTTCGCAGAGTAGCGGTTCGGGGGTGGGGTTTGCGGGGGGTGTTTCGGAGAGCGCGAAGGCCGGCATTTCAACGTGATGCGGCCCGACGTCCGCGTGCGTCACGGCGGCCCAGTGGCCGCGGTGCTCAAGCTGCGGATCGCTGAAGAGATCGGCGATGGAATTGACTTTTGCGGCGTGAACGCCGACCTTCTGCAGCTTCTGCATGAGGTCACCGGCCTCTCGTCGGCGTGTCCATTTGGAGAGCATGGTGTCAAGCTCAGCCTCGTTTTCCTTGCGTGCAAGCTGACTGGTGAATCGGAGACTCTCGGCCCACTCGGGCTTCCGCATAGCCTTGACGAGGCGCTGCCACTCCTCATCACTGAAGACGCTGATGACGATCCAGTTATCTTCGCCCTTCGACTGCCCCTTGCATGGATAGACGCCGTGCGGAGCGGCGAAATCATGGCGGTTGCCCCGACGGGTGGGTGTCGTCCCGAGCAATTGGTGTTCCAGAATGCCGGGAGCCACGAACTGCACACCGTTTTCATACTGCGACAGGTCAATGTACTGCCCCCGCCCCGTGCGTCGGCGGTGTTCCAGGGCCGCCAGGATTGCAACGTAGCCGTATCCGACGGCGATGTAGTCAATGTAGGGGCCGTAGACAATGACCGGGTTTTTCCCTTCTTCCCCAATCAAGTGCGTAAAGCCGCTCAACGAGGTCAGCTGAGATCCGAATCCCGGATGGTGCGCCCAGGGGCCGGTCTGGCCTAGGTTGCAAGTGCTGAGCATAACCAAGCCGGGATTCTCGGCGGATAGCTGCTCATAGCCTAAGCCGAGCCGTTTCATAGTTCCCGGAGTGAAATTCTCAATCACTACGTCCGCTCTTGCGACCAGCTTGCGCGCAGTCTCCATGCCGGCAGGTACCTTCAAGTTCAGGCCCACACTGTGTGTGCCGTCGTTGTTCATGGCAAATACCCCGGAACGATTCGGGCCAGGAATATTGTCTTTGAAGGGTGGGTAGTGAGTCCGGAAACCGTCCAGCCGGGCACGTGACTCCACCTTGATCACGAATGCACCGTAGTTAGCGAGGTATTTCGCCACACATGGACCCGCGGCGAATGCCGCGAACTCCACTACTACCACGCCGTCCAATGCCTGTGCTTTCATAGCGCTCCCAAAACGCCCACAACGCCCAGAGAGGCACGAGGAAACTATATTACCCGGCTGGCGCGCAGCCAGTTCAACTGCCCTCGTTTGAATCCAAGCTCCTTCTGGAAGATTTCTGCCGTGTGCTCTCCCAGCAGCGGGGGGCGCATGTGGATTCCACAAGCCATGTCCGAAAACTGGGTGAAGCCCCCCGGAAAGCGCACCGGTTCTGTGTGGCCGGGAAGCTCCAGCGGCTGCCAGAAGTTACGGGCATCTAACTGTGTGTCGGACAGGATATCCTCAGCCGAGGAAATCGGGTAACCGAGCATGCCCCTTTCAACTACTTCTTTCAAAAATTCTGCTTTCGTTCTGTAGATAAAGAACTTGCCAATTGCTCCTTCCATCTGATCCACTTCATCTTGGGTCATCGTGTAGACGTCGAACTCGTTCCAGTTCTTCTGCTTCATGAATTGCGGAGCCATGCCATGCGCGTCCATCCATTCCGTCAGGGCACGGTTGGTTTTCTGTCCCGCAGGGCCGCCGTAGATGATGAACGTCAGATAGCCGTCGCGGCACGGCCAGACGGTCCGGAACTTGGCGCCGGTGATGGTCCGCCCGGTCATGAACTCCCCGTGTCGCGTCGGGTTCTCGCGGTTGTAGTCCCAGAACCAGGGAGCATGAGCGCAGAGGATCACGCAGGCCGCCTGTGCCGAGACGTCCACGAACTGTCCTTGGCCACTTTTCTGCCGGTGATGGAATGCGGTCAAAGCACCCATCGCTCCGTAGAGGGACGCCCAAGCCTCCGATTGCGAGAGCGAAATCCGAAATGGCGCCTTGCCCGGGTGGCCCGTCAAGGACATCACCCCGCAGGAAGCCATGATCTGCAGGTCTTCGGCCTGAAACTCCCGATACGGTCCTGTCTGCCCGAACGGTGTGATGGCAACATGAACCAGCCGTGAATTCTCTTGAAGTAATGCCTCATGGCCCAACCCCAACGAGCCGAGATACCCCGGAGGGAAGGACTCAATCAGAAAATCTGCTTTGGCCGCCAGGCGGCGCAGGATGCGGGCGCCGTCACAAGTCTCGAGATTGAGGGTTACACTCCGCTTGTTATTGTTGTAAGCGAGCCAGAAGAGGCTATGCGCAGAGCCATTCTCATCGTAATAAAACGGACTTCGGAAGCGGCCCGCGTCACCCGCCGGAGGCTCGATCTTAATCACGTCGGCGCCGAGGTCTCCCAGAATCTTGGCGCACAGATGCCCCAGCGGAGTGGAGAGATCCAAGACACGACAGCCGCTCAATGCGCCTGGTTTCTTGTTGGGGTCGGATGTAATCATATGATGATTCGAGCGATTCGGCCGCCTGCTTGCGAGCGTGGCTCTAAAATACGAAGCCAGGACTGACCGTATGGACAGACCTGGCTTCCACTTCCCTGCTCCGGCTTGCCGGTTAGAAACCGGTTTTTGCCAGGAACCGTCCGTAATTTGTCATCGTCTTTCGGGCGATGGCAATCTCATCCTTGCTGAACCATTTGCTCGGGTCCACTTTCGAGACCGGATAAGGAGGTCTCTCGAAGGCGTCCCTGTAAATGAACGGAATCGTGGCGTCTACGGCGAGGCCGCCGCCAAACCGGATGTTCGTGGTGGTCCAATCCTTGTCACCGGCGGAGCTGCGGTCGGCAGGCTGGAAGGCTTGTCCCGCGCCGCCTTTGCACACGACCTGGAGGCCATTGGTGGGATCGACTCGCGTGGTCAGCGCCCACATCATGTCGTCCATGTCGTAGATATTGATGTCATCGTCCACTGCGATCATCAGTTTCGAACCGAGCGAGCAGGCGAGGGCGGCGGAGAGAATGTTCTTCGTGTAGCCTTCGTCGCGGGCGCGGCGCTTGCGGATCTGGAAGATGCACCCCCCCCAGTCCGTCATGGGCATCGGGATGTGGGTGTCGACGCAGAGGCCGGGGCAAATGCGGTCTGCTACTTCGAAAAACATGGCCTCCCGCATCAGGTGTCCACATAGTGGTCGTCGAAGCTGTGGACGATCAGTCCGTAATAGATGGGCTTCTGCTTGCGGTGTGTTACGCCTGTCACTTGGAATTTGTACGTCCGGTACGCTTTTCCCATGTAGCCAGCCCACTCGGGGTGGAACGGATGGACGCCTTGCCGCTGCTCCTTTTCCGCGATCTCGCTCTCCCAAATCTTCTGAGTCGTGTCCAGGTAGCCCTCGATAACGTACTCGGCCTGCGCGATCGAGAGTGCATCCACCGTCTTGGCTTTGACCAGTTCGACCGGATAACCCTGCATGGCGCCAGCCACACCGATCTCGTCGCAGCCTTTGGGAAGAACCATGTACACAAAGCCCCCTCCAGCCAGCAGCGTGCAGGCCGGAGGCACGCCCATGTTGATGGTCATGGGAATCGGCTCCTTGCGGTACCACTCCGTAGCAATCATGTCAGTATGAGAGCCGGGAGAAATCTGGAAGCTCGAAAAGTCGGAGCCGCGGAAGTTCATACGGTTGTAGCTAATGTGCGTCCCACCCCAAAAATACTTTCCAGTGACCAGGGTATTCCCGCCGCCGAGCGTTCGTCCGGGGTCCTTCTCGGTGTGCTGGATCATCGGCACGATGTCCCAGATATTAATATTCTTGTCGATGAAGACTTCCTGGCAGGGGGCGTCCTTGGAATCTACGACCACGGGCGGGATCGGGCGATGGATCGCATCGATGGCCCGGAACTTGAACTGCCGGGGATCGTCCACGCCGAACAGGCGTGAGACGCGCTCCTCGCTCGCAAACAGGTTCGTAAGCAAGCGGCCGTTTGGATACCCTTTGACGTTCTCAAACAGCATGGCGGCTCCGCCGTCGAAATGCTTCGACAGGCCGGCTAATTCCAGTTCCGGATTGATCTCCACATCTGAGATGAGCAGTTCTTCGGAACCTCGCAAGGACTCCAGCGCGCTGCGGAGACTGCGGATGTCGATTCTAGTGGGTACGGCGGCTTCAGTAGCCATGGATGTTGAATACCTCCTAAAGTTTCGGTCTCGTGGATTTTGGGGACTTCCAAATTCTATTGGCTCTGCCGGTAGAATGCAAGCTGGGAGCTGTAAGGTATAACGTCATACCTGAATGCAAGCCCCTACTTTACATGTTCTCTTCACTACATGTCAAGAATTTTTTTGGAAACAGACGACCGGGAGAGCACACCGGAAACCGACTTTACCAGCTCACACGCAGGCCCGAAGTCCAGGAGACGCCCGAATAGGCGCCGCCATCTTCGGCTCGATCGTTCATGTCAGCAAACTGGAGGCCGCTTTGCAGCTTGAGTTTGTGGCCGTAGAAGAAGTAATTGGCCCCCAGATAGAGTTCGTTGTAGCGGTCACCCCTTCCGGACACCGCCTGGTTTTCGTACCGGGCGAGCCGGACGCCGTTGGGATCGTCGCTCCTAAGGTAGGTGTAACGGCCGATAATCTGAAATTTGTCAGTGACGTTGTAGAAAGGCATTGCCATTACGCCCCACAGATCGCTCTGCCCCAGGTAGCCTGAGCCAATGGAAAAATCCGCGCGCGCGCCCCACTTCCGGTCCTCGAATTTGAAATTCGTCGAGAACATGTGATGAAGTTGTCGCGTGAACGTATTCCTTGGGTCGGGATTCTGATACACGTAGTTGCCCGCCAGCAAGGCTTGGTTCACGCCAAGAGCCGTCGCTAAATCGTAGCCGATGACGGCCAGAGTGAAGGCGCTTCCATTGAACCGGCCGTATTCCCGCGTGGCTTCCCCGCCCGAGAACACGCCGAAGTGGTAGATCCAGCTCGAGAGTTGACCGGCTGTGCTGACGCCGGGGATGTATTCTTGCGGAAACCACATGTTGTTGCTCAGATTGCTGCGGTCGATGGTGAGCAGCTCTTTCGACGAAGTGGCCCCGTCCATTGTGAACGGGACGCCGTGCTTACCAAAGGTCAGTTCGAGCCTCCCGCTCCGGCTCCACATCACATACAGGTCCGTGAAGCGAAGATACATCGGGTTGCGCTCCTGCGGGTTGAGCTCCACCTCGCCGTGCAGGGTAATGGAACGGAATAATTGCGACTTCGCGCCGAGGCGCAGCCGGCGGACGTTCCATTCGCTGTTCGAGTCCTGGTCGGCGTCGAGCGTGGAGTACTCGTACTGGAAGCGCCCGCTGGCAAGGATGTTTTGCAGCGTGCGGTTGTCTTCGTTGTTATACCACTCGGCGAACTTCCAGATCCTGTCGTAGACGGACGGCTTCTCGTCGCTTGTTGTGAGCGGCATCGCCGATTGTGCCCAACAAGCTGTCGAACACAACAGTATGGCTGCAACCGCCTTTGCAAAATTCATTCTCGGGGGATTCATAAGCGTATCGTCTTGTTTCCAATAGTTAGCTTGTTTCCCTCTTTGGAGAAGAGGCTCCAGCTCCATGGCGGATGATTTTCCCCTCCACCATGTAGACGACATCTTCCGCGATGTTCGTGGCATGGTCGGCGATCCGCTCTAAGGCGCGGGACACGAAAAAGAGGCGAGTAGCCTGTTCGACGGTGTGTGGATCGGTTTCAATCGTTCGCCAAAGCGAGGAAATCACTTCCCTGTCATACTCGTCTGCCTCATCGTCCTCCGCGCAAATACGGCGGGCCGCTTCGGCGTCTCCGTTTATGAAAGCCGCCAGGCTTTCCCGAACCATCTTCAACGATACCTGCCACAAATCCAGCAGACGTGGGGGAATGGGGAATGGATCGCGTCCGGCTAGATAAAGAGCGTGTCCAGCGATGTTGGAAGCCTCATCGCCTATGCGCTCCATATCGTTGTCGATCTTCATGACGGCGGCGATGAAGCGCAGGTCTTCCGCCACCGGCTGATGAAGGGCCAGCAGCCGCAGGCATTCCTCTTCGACCTCGACCTCGGCACGGTCAATCTTGTGGTCTTCCTCCATAACTTCCCGAGCCAGGTCCGCGCGCCGCTCCTGGAGCGCCCGCAGAGCCTTCTCAATGGCCTCAACCACGGACTCGCCGACGGTCAGTATCTGTCTATTGAGCTTCTTGATCTCGACCTCGAGGTGCTTGGACATAACTCATCCTATCCGAATTTTCCGGTCACGTAGTCCTCAGTTTCTCGCTTGCTGGGTCGCGTGAAGATCGTCTCCGTGGCTCCGAACTCAATGAGGCGACCTTGGGAGAGAAAAGCCGTCCAGTCCGAGACGCGCGCCGCCTGTTGCATGTTGTGGGTTACGATCATGATGGTGTAGCGGGCCTTCAGCTCAAACAGCAGGTCCTCCACTCGGGCCGTTGAGGCTGGGTCGAGAGCGGAACAGGGTTCGTCCATCAGAATCAGTTCTGGCTCTAGGGCAATGGCGCGGGCGATGCAGAGGCGCTGCTGCTGCCCGCCTGAAAGAGCGAGACCGCTCTGCTCCAGCTTGTCTTTCACTTCGTCCCACAGAGCAGCCTTCCGCAAGGAAGTCTCGACCAGTTCGTTCAGATTCCCGCGGAACCCGTTGATGGAAGCAGCCCAGGCGACATTTCGGAAGATCGACTTTGGGAACGGATTCGGCTTCTGGAACACCATGCCAATGCGTCGGCGCACTTCCACTGGATCAATGTCACTTGCGTAGAGATCCTCCCCCCGGTAGAGCACTTCACCTGCAGTTGTCACGTTTGGGATGAAGTCGTTCATGCGATTGAAGGCGCGCAGCAGAGTGCTCTTTCCGCAACCTGACGGGCCAATGATGGCAGTGATCTGGTGCTCGGGGATGTCCAGGGAAATGTCCTGTACGGCGGCAAGCGCGCCATAGCGGACCGTGAGCGACCGGCATGAAACAATCGTTTCGCCCACGACGGGGCGCCCGTTTCTTACCATCGCATGTTCCTCTGTGAACGATGGCGGATCCATATGGCCGCAGCGTTCATCGTCAACAACACCCCGAGCAGAACGAGGATGCCTGCAGCTGCCACGTTGTAAAATTCGCTCTGCGGTCGCGAGGCCCAATTGAAGATCTGGATCGGAAGCGCCGTGAACTCGTCCAGGGGTCCGGCGGGAGTAAACGCTACAAACGTCAAAGCACCAATCATGATGAGAGGCGCCGTTTCCCCGATGGCTCTCGAAAGAGCCAGAATCACGCCGGTTAAAATACCCGGAAGCGCGGCCGGCAATACGTGGGCCCGCACCATCTGCCATTTGGTGGCGCCGAGCGCGAACGCCGCCAGGCGAATAGAGTTCGGCACAGCGCGCAGCGCCTCCCGCGACGCGATGATCGTGATGGGAAGAATCAGCAGCGTCATGGTCAGTGCCCCGGCTAATACGCTCCGGCCCAGCGCCAGCCACCGCACAAAGATCGCCAGCCCGAGAATTCCGTACACGATGGAAGGCGTGCCGGCCAGGTTCGCGATATTGACTTCTATGAGGCGATTGAGCCAGCCGCGTCGCGCATATTCCTCGAGATAAATCGCGGCCCCGACACCGATCGGGATCGAGAACAGCGCCGTCAGGCCGATTAACCAAATGGTACCCCAGAGCGCGGCGCGAATTCCGGCTTGTTCCGGAAACCGGGATGGAAAGTTTGTAAAAAAGCTCCCGCTCAGCCATGGAACGCCGTTCTGTGTGACTTCGGCGAGTAATATTCCGAGCAGCACCACACCAGCCAAGGTTGCGATCCAGAAGATCAGATGGAACAGGCTACCCAGGCGTCGGCGAAGAGGGAGGTTTCTTCCCAGCAGGGCCGTAGAGTTGGTCATTCGTAGACCTCCTGGAAACGGCGCAAGATGCGGTTTCCAACCAGGTTCATCGCTAGTGTGATCATGAAGAGCAGCATCCCGACGGCATAAATTGTCAGGTACGCCATGCTCCCGGCAGGCGTGTCGCCCAGGCTCACTTGCACGATGTAAGCAGTCATGGTCTGAATGCTTTCGAGAGGATTCAGAGTCATCCGAGGCGTTGCACCGGCAGCCAGTGTTACTGCCATAGTTTCGCCGATCGCCCGCGATAGCGCGAGAACAAACGATGCCAGGACTCCCGAAAACGCCCCGGGTAGCACGACTCGCGTGGACACCTCCAGCCGAGTGGCTCCCAGTGCGTATCCCGCATGACGGAGCGACTGCGGCACCGCGCGCAGTGCATCATCACACAAAGAGGCGATCATCGGCAAAATCATGACTCCGACCACAATGGAAGCGCTCGCCGCATTAAAGATCTGGATGGATGGGAAGAACCGCCCAAGTTGGGGCGTGACGAAAGTGAGAGCGAAGTAACCATAAACTACAGTGGGAATTCCGGCCAGAATCTCCAGCGCAGGCTTGAGTACGCCGCGAAGTCGTTCGGAAGCATATTCGCTCAGGAACACGGCCGTGCCGAGCCCGAGAGGAATCGCGACCAGCGCCGCTCCTACCACAATCAGGACCGTGCCGCTCACTAGCGGGAGGACACCGAACGAGCTCGGCTGAAACAAGGGTGTCCATTGGGTCCCAGTCAGGAAGGAGACGACGGAAACCTGCCGAAAGAAATTCAACGTCTCCTGTGCCAAGACCCCGATGATACCCGCCGTGGTCAGTACGGAAAGCAATGCACAAAGGAATAATCCAGCCTCGATTGCGTGCTCCGTCGAGCGAGCACGCTTCTGCTTCAGGCTGGCGCTTCGAAGGCTGATCTCACCGCTGGAAGCCAATCCAACCCCCGCTATGGCTGTTCTGATTGAAGAAGATCTTCGAGCCTCGCACTTGCCTCTGCGCCCAGTCCGCTGAATACCGAGCCTGTCAGTCTTTGCTCGAATCGCCGGAGTGCCAATTCATAGACTTGGTCCGGCAGAGGGACGTATCCAACCTGTCCCACCAGATTTTTCGCCTGGGTCAAGTAGAAGCTAACAAACGCCTGCACTTCTGGGCGCGCTGCCGCTTGTGTGCTCACATAGATGAAGATGGGACGGGAAAGAGGCTGATAAGTTCCGTCCAGGATCGTTGCCGGTGACGGGAGGATGGGCCCTTGGCCGCCGTCCGCGGCGACCAGCTTCAGTCGTTCCCGGTTCTCAGCGTAATAGGCAAAACCGAAGTATCCCAAGGCGTCGGCGTCCCCGCTGATTCCCTGGACCAGCATATTGTCGTCCTCGCTGGCGCTGAAGTCCGGACGGCTGGCCTTCTCTCTCCCATTGATCGCTTGCGTGAAATAGTCGAACGTGCCGGAATCCGTGCCGGGGCCGAAGAGATGAATCTCGCGGTCGGGCCACGCGGTCCGGATGTCACTCCACCGTTGCACGGTGCTCCCCGGTTCCCAAATCCGTTTGAGCTCTTCAACCGTCAGGGAAGTCACGAAATCGTTACTCGGGTGAACCAGTACGGAAAGTCCATCAAACGCCACCGGAAGCTCGATGTACTCAATACCATTGTCCTCAGCTGCCTGGGCTTCGGAAGGGTCGATCGCCCGGGAGGCATCGCTGATATCGGTTTCCCCCACCGTGAACCGTTTGAACCCGCCGCCTGTTCCGGAAATGCCAACCGTAACTCGAACGCCTGGTTCGACCTTCCGAAATTCCTCTGCCATGGCTTCTGAAATGGGAAAAACGGTGCTGGAGCCGTCTATGCGAACGGTTCCTCCCAGTCCGTCCCCGCCCTGTTGAGCCGGCCCGCCGCAACTGGTTCCCAGCGCGAGAGTGATCCCCACAACCGTCAATTGCATCCGGAAAAAGTTCGCCCGAAGTGAAATGATCACACGCCTCCTTCGTATGGTTCGTACCGTAAAAAATATACCTCCCTTCCCTATTACCATAGTTTTCCTGATTGCGTAAACGCGAATCTAGACACAGTAATCATTCACTATTTGTGAATGATACTTTCAGGAATTCTGGCTAGGCAGACTCCCGCTCCGAGCCATCAGTTGGAAAACAGTGGAACTCCAATCCGGATGGACGTGCCTCCTTCGGCAGGGCTCTCTACTTGAAACGTATACTCCGTACCGTACAATACGCGAAGGCGTTCGCGCACGTTTCGCATGCCGATTCCGTGCTGCTGCTCCTGCCCGATCTGCGCGGTCGGTATGCCCACGCCGTTGTCGCGGACTTCCAGGAGGAGCCGGCCGTTCTCTCGCCGGCTGCAGAGCCGGATGACCCCCCCCTCTACTTTGGGACTCAGGCCATGACGGATAGCGTTCTCGATGATCGGTTGCAACAGCATGCTGGGGACGAGGAGCGGCAGGGTTTGCTCTTCGATTTCCTTGACGATCCTCAGCTTGTCCTCGCCGAAGCGAATGACCTCGATCGCTAGATAATCGTCGATGAAGGCCAGCTCATCGCTGAGCGCGGTAAAGTTTTCGTGTTTTTTTAACAGCCGTCGCAGGATATTCGAGAGGCGGAAAATCACCCGGCGCGCGGTCTCCGGTTCAACTCGAATCAGCGATGCGATGGAGTTGAGTGTATTGAAGAGGAAATGCGGGTTGATTTGGGCTGTCAGGGCGTCCAGACGCGCCTGCACCAATAAGCGCCGCTGCTCTTCGATCAGCATTTCGTTACGGACGTTCTTCCAAATGGTCACGGGAATCGCCACCGTTGCCACCGTGGTCAGGCAGATAGCGATTGCGATTAGGGGATAGGCGTTCCATTGGTAAAATACTTGTCCGGGAAAGGCCCGGCCCAGGTGGATTCGGCCCGCTTCCAGGACGATCAGCAACACAAAGAAGAACATCTGCCAGTCACCACGGGGACGGCCGAAACGCTGCCGGAACCAACGGTAGAGATTGAGGTCGATGAAGGGCGAGAAGTGCCACACGTCGTCCTTGTTCGGAATGAGTTGACGCGCAACCCCCCCCGCCGACCCTGCCAGCAGCGCTACCGGCAGGGCAAGGACTTCCTGGTTCAGGAAGACCGCCGGAAGGGCCACCAATCCTCCAGCGATCATTCCCGACAGATATCCACCCAGCACACCCGCCAATGCCGCACCTTCCAGACTCAGGTCCGGCGCCGGAAGCTGAAAGATCACGCGCAGAGTGACCCCAAAGAGCAGTGCGACACCCAGCACGATTCCAAACACGACCCGGTCGCGTAAGGTCTTCTCAGATAAGAAGACAAGCCGCTTGAAGAACTCAAAGCGGGCCAGGATACTGGCAATCGAAGCGGCGACCAGGATCTTTACCAGAAGAACGAGGAGAAGAAGTTCGCGGGTGCTGTTGGAGTCCACGGTTTGCCTCGAAACGGCTCGGCGTCACGGCTGGAAGTTCCCATGCAAACGTAGTCTTCCGGAAGTTGCGGCCTCCAGCTTGTGCGGTTTTTGCGTGACCATTATAATGGTATGTCAATCGCGATGTATGCCGAAGGCAAAACCAATCAGGGCGGGTAATCTCCCGGCAATTTACGTGAGGAAGTTGGCCGAGGCGGATTTCCCCACTCGGTTCGGGCAGTTTCGTATCTGCGGATTCAGCTCCGCGAACGGCTCTGCATCGGAAACAGCTGTCGTGCTGGTTCGAGGGAAACCCCGGCCCGGCAGGGTACCGCTTGTGCGGCTCCACTCCCAGTGTCTGACGGGCGACGTGTTTGCCTCCCTGCGCTGCGACTGCCGCGAACAGCTGGAAATGGCCTTGGCTCAAGTCGGAGCAAGTGACTACGGCTTCATCATTTACGAACCACAGGAAGGCCGTGGCATTGGCCTGATGAACAAGCTTCAGGCCTACGAGCTGCAAGACAATGGGAGTGATACAGTAGAAGCAAACCGCCAGCTCGGGTTTGAAGCCGATATGCGGCAGTACACACTGGCCGCTGGAATTCTGCAGCACTATGGAGTCAAGTCGGTGCGGTTGCTTTCCAATAACCCCAATAAAATTCAAGCACTTGAGAGCTTCGGCATCGCCATTCAGGAACGGGTACCTATCGAGGCAACCCCGCATCGGGCGAGCGCGCGTTACCTGAAGACGAAGCGGGAAAAGATGGGCCACTTGCTCAGCAAAGCTGACAGGTCAAAAAGCAGAGTGGCAGCTAAGCGCAAGAATTGAAGTAAGTTAGCACCTTTCCCAACATCTTTCGAATGTCAGTTCTTGCGGTCGCTTTGGTCCTTCCTGATTTTCGGTTCCTTCGGTAGATGCGGTTCTTTCGGAAGTCTCGATTGGCAAAAAAGGGGCACCGCGCTGATATTATGCGGGGTTATTCGTCTAGTGGCGGGAACAAGGGTGGGGGTTGCCGTTTCAGGCTGGCTTGCTCGTAGGCATAGGCATAGCCCAGCAGAGGGCCTTCGTCATATGGCCTGCCGAAAAACGCCAGGGCCATCGGCAAGCCCTGGGAGCCGTGCCCCATCGGGATGACTATGCAGGGAAACCCGACTGAGTTATATCCCGCCAGCGTCGCCGGGACCGGCACCTCTGACTCCACGTAGGTAGGATCTTCCAGTTCATAGACCGGATTGCTAATCACTGCCGCAAAACTGGTCAGATAGGGAAAGACCAGGACATCCACTGCGTGTTGTTCAAACAATTCGAGTTTGGCAGCGGTTGCTCTTGGCAGCACTTCACTCACCAGGTTCCGATATGCGGCCTCTTCCGTGGAGTGATCTAATGATCTCTCCAACAGACCCAGGACACTATCGGCGGCCGGCAGGTCGGATTGATTCACTTCGGTTCGATAGATTTCAAGAAATTCCGCGACCGTTTCAGGCGCGCCGGGTAGCGTAGCGAGATAAGCCTCCCAGTCCTCCCGAAAACGATAATCGGCTATCCGCCGAATTTCCCTCTGCCCCTCCCCGAGATAACGGGTCATAAAGTCTTCATCCAGCCTCACCTCGACCAGGGTGGCCCCCAGATTTTCGATTTGTTCCAGCGCTTCTCTGGCCATCGCGTCGATCTCAGGATCACCACCAAAGAGATCCTCGATGACTCCGACCCGCACACCCTGCAGAGCATGCGCATCCAGAAATTCCGTGTAGTCAATCGATCCTTCGACAACGTCATACCGGTCCGACACTGCATTCCAAACCGGTTCACTGAATGGGTCTTCGTCATCAGCGACGGCCATCACGCTCAACATATAAGCGACATCCCTGACCGTGCGGGCCATCGGGCCCGCGGTGTCGAACTCCAGGTCTTTGGGCGCGATACCCGCCCGACTGATCAAACCCGTCGTTGGCCGCAGACCCACAATACCGTTGTAGGCAGCAGGACCTCTTACCGAGGTGCTGGTGTCGGTGCCGACGGCAAGCACTGCAAGGTTCGCGGCGACAGCCGCAGCCGAGCCGCTACTGGAACCTCCCGTATCCCGCTTGAGGTTATAGGGGTTCAGGGCCTGCCCGTTAACGGAGTTATAACTTCCCCCTGCAAACTCTCCCATCGAAGCCTTGCCGAGGATAATTGCGCCCGCTTCCCGCAGGGCGCGCGCCAGGGTTCCATCGTCTGGAGGAATCGTGTCCTTGAGCACGGCCGAACCGTTGGAAGCAGGCATGTCAAAGGTGTCGATATTGTCCTTCAACAGCACCGGAATGCCGTGCAGCGGCCCCCGGCGGCCCGTGCTCAGGCGTTCCGCATCCAGCTCGGCAGCCTGTTCCAAGGCATTGGGATTGATGGTGATAATCGAGTTCAAGCTGGGGCCCCTCTTGTCATAGGCTTCGATTCGATCCAGATACCCTTGCACCAGCTCGACAGCAGTCAATTCTCCCGAATCGTAGGCATCCTGAATCTGATCGACAGTGGCTTCTTCGATTGCAAACGGGACCGGGAAAGGATCGGATGAGCAGGAAGTCAACAGGAAAACCAGCATCAGCATTGCGTTACGCAGGCCAACTATATTCCCCCACCTGTGTTTCCGAGTGATTGGCAAATCATCCGTGCGGCGTCCGATCATTTCGTCACCTCATCTTCCCGGGCATTCCGCTCTCAAGTGTCACGTTTTCCAGATTGAAGCTGCCCGGTTTATTTTATCGTAGCCCGCAAGCGGAAGACGGCTGAAATCAGGATTCAAGGTGAGAATGAGCTCGTCAGAGCATCCGATTTCCGCAGCATACGGTTCCCGAATGCGGTAAACTTTGCAGTCTGAAAACTTGCAGGCATCCAAACCTTTGCGACAGCCGTCTTGCAACCGGAGGCCAAAACGCCAAGCAAACCAGAGGCATTTTCGCGTGTGCTGATCGACCAAGCCCTAAGGGACAGCGGCTGGGACCTGCTGAATCCTCAGCAGATCGAATTCGAGTTGCACACGGTGAACGGGCGGGCAGACTATCTACTCAAAGACAGTTTAGGCCGCGTCCTGTGCGTGCTTGAAGCCAAGCGCGAGGACCTCGATCCCTACGACGCCAAAGAACAGGCTCGCGGTTACGCCGAGAATCTCAGCGCCCCGTTCATCATTCTGTCCAACGGTCGGGAGCACTGGTTCTGGAACTACGAGCGAGCCGATCAGCGCGATGCCTACCGAATCGAGCGGCTTCCCTCGCAGGATGACCTCGAACGGGTCCGGCTGAAGAATCTACAGCCGCCGCGTCCGCTCGAAAGCGAAGTCATCACGCCCGCGTATCTCAGCCACCTGAAACATGACCTCACACTGCGGGGCTACCAGATTCAGGCGATGGACGAAATTGCCCGGCTTTTTGATGCAAAAGCTCTCCGCAAGTTTCTCCTCGAAATGGCAACCGGGACGGGCAAGACCCTGCTCTGCGCCGCACTGATCCGCCGCTTCCTTGTCAGCCGCAATGCCGAGCGCGTCCTGTTCATTGTGGACCGCATCGAACTTGCCAAGCAGACTATGGAAGACTTCGCCGTGATTTTACCGGAATATAAGCCGGTCATCTTCAAGACGGCACGCCGCACAGGCGAACTGCTCGGCGCGTCAGTCGTCGTCGCCACAATTCAATCACTGATGACCAACCGCCGCTATCGCCAGGAGTTCACGCCGTTTTATTTTGACCTCGTAATCAATGACGAAGCGCACAGGTCTATCTATGGGGACGCCCGCGAAGTGGTTCAGTTCTTCCAGGCCACTCGCATCGGACTCACCGCCACACCGAAGGCGTACCTGAAAAACGTCAACATCGAGCAACTGGCAGAAGAAAACCCAAAGGCACTGGAAGCACGGCAGCTTCGGGACACCTATAACTACTTCGGCTGCAAGCTCGGCTCTCCAACGTTCCGCTACGACATCATCGATGCCGTCAAAGACCCTGAAGGCCCATTCCTCTGCCTCCCGAAGATTTTCGACCTTCGCTCCGACATCACCACCAAAACACTTGCCGAGTCCGGCTGGGCGGTCTTTATCAATGAGCAGGAAGAGAATTTCAAAATCCAGGACCTGGAGAGGAAGATATTCACGCCTGCCCGCAATCGCCTAATGTGCCGCGCCTTTCTGGAGCAGGCGCAGAAAGACCCGGCAGGCAACATCGGCAAGTCCATCATCTTCGCCGTCAATCAGAAACATGCCACCAATCTCACAAAGATTTTCAACGAGTTGCAACCCGGCATTGCGCTGACCATCACATCGCGCATCCCCGAAGCATCTTCGCTTGCCAAAGAGTTTCGTGACGGCAAGCGTTCCGAGCGCATCGCGGTGTCCGTGGACATGCTCTCTACCGGCTATAACTGCCGCGACCTGCTCAACATCGGCCTCATGCGCCCCATTTTTTCACCGACGGAATACATCCAGATTAAAGGCCGGGGCACTCGCCGCTTCACCTTCCAGATCGGTCACACGGACTACGAAAAATCGTACTTTTTCATTCTGGATTTCTGCGCGGTGGGGGAATACTTCGAGGAGAAATACGATTACTCGCTGCCGCTCAAAGTTCCGCGCGCCAAGGGCGGGGGCAAAACTACAGGTACAGGAACGGGTGGCGGCAGTGAAACAGGCGGTGATGGAGGAGGAGAGATCGGACCCCGGCCCCCGCGTGAAATCCCCACCTGGGAGGGCACAGACACCTTTGTCAGCCAGGAAGTCCGTATCGTCGGACCCGATGGCGAGAAGGTGGACGTTATGACCTTCCGGGGCGGCTACGAGCGCGACATCAAGGATTTCATCAAGAAAACTCCGGAACTCAAGGCTGCGGTCGAAGCCGAGGACGATGACATCATTGAAACCATCGTCAATGAGCGATTCTACCATCGCCCGGAGATGTTTTACTCACCCGACAAGCTCATCCTCTCCTACGGCGTGCCCGCCACCACGCCCGCCTTCGTATACAATGCCGTAGGCCGCCGCCCGTTACCCACGAGAGATGCGATTGTCGCCGACACGGTGGATTCCATCGCGGCCCGCTTCAACCTTCGCTACAACGAACAGAAATGGGTGGACGCCACCGCCCAACTGCTGGCAGAAGACCCTGCGGCGCTGCGCCGCTTCATCACCGGAGACATGACCCTGTTCACCGCCAGCCAGTTCAATCAACTGGGCGGCATCTCCGCCCTTGCCCGTTTCGAAGATCGCGAACAAGTCTTCGAAGCCTTGCGGCAGTCCTCGCTCATCCGGCAATCGTTGATCGCGGCTTCAGTCTCATGAACAGGTTCTAGGAGCACTCATGCGCACCAAGCGCACTCATTCCGAAACCGTCGCCGCCCAGACGCTCACCTCGCTGTCGAACTTCTTTTCCTCCGGGCTCCGTCAGAAGGTGGACGGGCTGATGGACATACTTTGGGCCGGCGGGGTGAACAACCCGATGGATTCCATCGAGCAGATTTCCTATCTGCTGTTCCTGCGCTTGCTCACAGAAAGAGATGAAGCCCTCGCCAGCCTCGGCAAGAAATACCGCCGTATCTTCTCCGGCAGATGGGCGCGCTACGCCTGGGGCAACTTCGTCCCACTTACCGGCGACCAGCTCTTTGATGCAGTCCGCGACGCCATCGAGAGGCTTTACGAACTCCCCGGCCTCACCGAAACGGGCAAGCTCCTGTTCAGCCGCGCGACGCTCAAGATTTACGACCGCCCCACGCTTCGCGCCGTGGTGCAAGCGGTCCACAAATTGGATTTGACCGCCCACAACGGCCACGACATGAAAGGGGATATGTATGAGTACCTCTTGAGCAAGATCGCCATGTCCGGGACCAACGGGCAGTTCCGCACTCCGCGTCACATCATCGACCTCATCGTCGCGCTGGTGAATCCACAGCCCGGCCAGCGCATCTGCGACCCCGCCTGCGGCACGGCGGGCTTTCTGATCTCCGCCTTCAACAGCATCCTGCGGCAGCACACCAAGCCCTCCGACTTGAAGCGCGGACTGGTGGACGGCGGCCAACTCAAAGCGGCACAGTGGAAGTTCCTGGAAGAACATGCCATCACCGGCTTTGACAACGACGCCAACATGGTGAAGATCGCCATCTTGAACCTTTACCTCCATCAGTTGGAAAAGGCCCGCATCTCAATGTTGAACCCGCTCACAACCGGCTTCGGCGGCATCTATCCCGGCCAGCGGTTCGATGTCATCCTCGCCAACCCGCCGTTCGCCGGGAAGGTGCAGGACGAAAGCATTCTTTCCGACCTCAACTACAAGCTGAACACCCGCGCCACGGAACTGCTCTTTCTGAAGTGGTTCATTGACCACCTGGCGCCCGGCGGACGGGCGGGCGTCATCGTGCCGAACGGCGTGCTGTTCGGCTCCACCAAGGCGGCCAAGGGACTGCGGGAGATGCTCTTGACCGAGTGCGACCTGCAAGCCGTCATCAACTTGCCCTCCGGCGTCTTCAAACCCTATTCCGGCGTTGGAACCGCCGCGCTCATCTTTGAAAAGGACCGGGGAAAGGGCAAGGCGACAAATAGCGTCTGGTTCTATGACTTGACGGCGGACGGTTTCAGCCTGGATGACAAGCGGACGCCGATTGAGGCCAATGACATACCCGACATCTTGCTCAAATGGCCGAAGCGGAAAGAAGGCCCCAACAGCTACCGCGTGCCGATTGCAAAGATTCGGGAGAACGGTTGGAGTCTGGCGGCGGGCCGCTACAAGCCGGTGACTACGGAAGCCGTGAAACACGACGCGCCGAAGGACATCCTCAAAGATGTGCTAAAGCTCGAAAACGAAATCATCCGGCGCGGCAACACGCTGCTGGCGCAAGTGGGCAGGAAGAAATGAAACGCTGGCCGACAAAACCGCTGGGTGATCTCGTCTCGCTTGAATACGGTAAAGCCCTCAAAGCAGAGGAACGTTCTGAAAACGGACATTATCCTGTTTACGGCTCCAATGGCATCGTCGGATCGTTCTACGAAGCCTTGGTCAAAGACCCAACGATTGTGGTCGGAAGAAAGGGTGCTATTGGCGAAGCGCATCTTGCCCAAAACGGTTGCTGGCCAATTGATACCTCCTTCTACACGGTAGTTCGGGAACCCGGCACGATTTCTCTACCATTCCTCCTTCTGTGGTTCCGTAGCGTTGACCTCAAAACGCTCGCCATCACGAGCACAATTCCGGGACTGAATCGCACCACGCTCTACTCTCAAAAAGTGCCAGTACCCCCGCTGGCGGAGCAAGGGCGGATTGTGAAGCTGCTGGACGAAGCGGACGAGTTGCGGAAGCTGCGCGCCCAAGCCGACCGCCGCACCGCCGCCCTTATCCCTGCCCTGTTCCACGAAATGTTCGGTGGTAGTAAGTCTTCATCGTTCGCTTCCATGCCGCTCGAAGAGGTGTGTGGAGAGATTTGCCGCTATCCGACGTATTACGGGATCGAGTATGTCAAAACCGGCGTGCCAGAAATTCGAGGAGAACTACTTACCAATGATTACAGCATCGAGCAGTCACCCGAAAAATTTAGGTTTATTTCGCAAGCAACTTCATTACACTTTCCGCGCACCCAACTTTCTGAGGGGGACTTGGTAATGAGCGTGCGTGGAACAGTTGGGAAACTTGCACTCGTCCCCAAGCCACTCAGCGGAGCCAACATTACTGCCAATCTGCTGAGGATTTCTCCGCGCAAAGACCTTCTCAACGGAGAATTTCTTCTTCACTTCCTCGTTGACGGAGGCGGTATTTCAAAGGTCGCAGCGATTTCCACTTCAACGACAATTCTGACATTGAAGGTTGCTGACCTGAAAAAGATGCATGTTCCAGTCCCGCCCCTCTCGTTGCAAAAGGAGTTCGCGCAGCGGGTGGCGGAAATCCGGGCGATGGAAGCCGAGCAAGCCGCCAGCCGCCGACGCTTGGACGATCTGTTTCAGTCCATGCTGCATCGCGCCTTTCGAGGCGAGTTGTGATGGCTGGTTTCGATTCCTGGGCCAGCAACCCTCGTAGCCGATTGCTGAAAAAGTCCGACGTGCCGATTGGGGGGCTGTCGATACTTGGCTTGGCGTTACTTGGCGACAGGCGAAGAGCAGATCCCTCGTCGCAATGATCGGGATTCGGGATTCACAGAATCAGTCAACCCCTGCGGGGTTGATTCCTTCTGTTGCGGCCTGGTTCCGCAGGTTGAAACCTGCGGCTATTCACGGGAAGCCCCTTCGGGGCAGGAAAGCTGCGCTCGGGATTCGGGACTTCCCTCGCTACGCTTTCCCTCGCTACACTCGGGACAAGCGGGACAAGCTGCTCGGGATGACACGGCAAAGGAGAGTGGATGGAGAGATGGAGCACAGGCACTGGCGGGCTGGGACTCGGGATTCGGGACTCGAAGAATCAGTGCAGGCCGGAGGCCTGCCTCTACCTTGGATGTTGAATGGCTCCCACCTCCAGCTACCAAAAAATAGAGCCGCCACCGTACAAGACGGAGGCGGCCCAAGCCTAACGGTTAGCCAGCGATGGCTCCGCTCTAGAATTCCAGCCGAAGAGCCAGCTGAATCTGGCGGGAGGGCGCGATCGTTTCATCGATTTGGCCCGCATTGCCACGGGGCGATTCGTTCGCGCGCCGGCCCGTAAAAGTCCGAATCTGGGCCGCCGCGAAGTTCACGCGGTTCAGGAGATTGAAAAACTCCGCGCGAAAAACGATCTTCCCCGCCTCGCCGAGAAATCCGACCGACGTATCCTTCACTATGGAGAGATCCAGCGAGGCGAATCCCGGCCCGCGCAGGTGGCCCCGCGAGGAGTTTCCCTTCGTGCCCCGCGGTTGCAGCTCATACGCGGTGGGGTCAAACCACTGCTCGGGAGTCCCCAGGATAATGTTGTCGTTGTTGCGGCCCGGCTTGATGTTCGGGCGATCAATGTTCGATTCCGTGCCGCGGATCCTGGAGCCCCCCCACTGCCTTTGTAAAACAGGAGTAAAGGGAAACCCGCTATTCAGCGACAGAATATTGGACATCCACCACCCATTGGCCAGTTTTCCGCCGATCCCGTCCGAGCTGGTAAAATTGGGGAAATGGTAGATCGTGCTGAGGTTGAGATTGTGCGTGTAATCAAACGACGCCGGTCCATACTCATACCTCGGGTTATCCGGGTCGGCCCCAAGATCTCCATTGAGGTCTGAATACTCAGAGGCACTCTGCCCTTGCAGATCGTCCAGGACCTTCGACCAGGTATAGGAAGTCTGGAATTGTAAGCCGTTGCTCACCCGCTTGGTAAGCCTGGTTTGCAATCCGTGATACCAGGAACCGGCAGCGGTACCATTTAGTACGATGTCATCCCAGTGCGGGCTGATCCGTGGCGCACCGTCGGGCCAGTACTTCGTTCCAGCCGGAATGGCGTTGCGCGGGTCGGTGTCGTCCGGGTCGGCAAAGCAAGGCGCGGACTGGCAGACCGTTGGAACAGTAGGGTTTCCTTCTCGCAACCGATACAGCCGCACGCCGCGAGTTCCTACGTAGCCCGCCGAAATGGCCATGTCCAAAGGCAACTGACGTTGCAGCGTCAGGTTCCATGAGTACAGCCGGGGCTGCCGCATATGGTAATCAAGGATCTCCAAGCTTCTCCCTTGCAAACCGTCGGGAATGGGGATGGGCAGAACCAAGTCCGGTAGCTCCTCTTCAAAGTAGTCACCTTCCAGGGTGATCAAACTTCCGAACGGCGGGACGATCGAGCCCGCCCGAAGCGCCGCCCCCATGTTGCCGAGATCATAGAGGAGTCCAAATCCGCCGCGCACCGCCGTCATCGAGTTGCCTGTTACGTCCCAGGCAAACCCGAACCGAGGACTGACGTTCCGCTTCGTCGAATTCAGGAAGGGAGGTCCCGGTGTGCCTGCCGGATCGGTAATGTTCCGCAGGGCCCCATTTTGGCCGGTCACCTCGTTCGGCTGCGTACTGAACTCGTAGCGCAGTCCGAGATTCAGCGTCAAGCCAGGCCGGACCCGCCAGTCATCCTGGAGATAAAAGCCGATGGTGCTGAAGCGCATCTTCCGGTTAAACCTGGCTCCGTCCTGTGCGCGTGCGAAACCATCCCCCTGCCCCAAAAGGAAGCCCGTCACGTCGGCAAACTCGAGCTTTCCCCTCACGTCATGATTGACGACCAGAAATTGTTCGAACCAGTTATACAGACCGCCGAACTTCAACGAGTGTGCGCCCTTCGTGACAAACACATCGTTACCAAAGCTGAACATGTCCTGGTAGTATTCCGTGGGATCGTTTGCGCCCGGGTTCCACTCGTCTAACCCGCCCACTTCAATTACCCCGATCGTCTTCCCCTCAACCAGGGAAATTCCGGGGCCGGGTTGGTCAAATTTGGCAATCGAGAAACCCACATCCTGCTGTTGGGTGGCGCCGTTATAGGTAAACCGTGACTGGTTAATCACAGTCGGCGAGAAAATGTGGCTTTCCGAGACCGACAGATATTGGTTGCGAGTCCTGGAGACCCGGGCAACTCCAGGTAAGTCGCGGGGTTGTGACGACTGGGTATCGTCAATGGTATACCGGACAAACATCGAGTCGTTGCTCCCAAAATTGTGGTCAACCCGGGTTTGACCGTAGCGTTGGTCGGTGGGAGTGCTTGGGTTGTCGAAAAACCGGTTGCCTGACAAGTTCGCCACCGGCCAGAGTTCCAGCAAGTTTGCCGTGGAAGGATGAATGGGTATGGGATTCCCAAATTCGTCGAAACCTGGTGTCGGATTATCGTCATCGTCCGCTGGACCCGTACAGTTATTCCCCACCCTGCATCTGTCAGGGAGCACGTCCACAACCCGGCTCTCGGACTTGCGGTCAAACAGTCCCTCAAAAACCACGTGGAAAAACGTCTTGTTCTGGACGATCGGCCCGCCGATCGAGCCACCGTATTGGTTCCGCACGAACGGAGGCAGGCGTTTCGGATCCAGATCATTGTCCGCCGTATAGTCAAAAAAGTTGCGGGCGTCCAGATTATCGTTCCGATGGTATTCAAACAGCGAACCATGGAAGGCGTTGGTGCCGCTCTTGCTCACCATCACCATCTGGCTCCCCATCGACATCCCGTATTCGGCGCTCATTGCGTTCGTGACCAGCTTGAACTCTTGAATGCCATCGACCCCCAACGAGCCGCCGGAAACGGAAGTCGCTGTGGACGTACTCCGCATGGTATTCACGCGACCGCCATCAATTGTGGTCTGGTTGGAGGAAAGCGGCGCTCCACTGCTGCTGTAGACGGTCATCCTGTTGTCGCCACCGGTGCTAAAGACTCTGCTTCTTTGCACTCCCGGCTGGAGCAGCGCCAACTCCGCGAAATTCCGGCCGTTCAGCGGGAGCTCAGACATCTCCGACGAGTCAACCAAGCCGCCGAGCGCTCCCGAGGTGGTGTTCACCAGCGGGGCCTCGGCCGTGACTTCTACGCGTTGTTCCACCGCGCCGATTTGCAGCGCGAAATCCACGACGGCTTCGCGTCCCACGGTCATTTGGAGGCCGCTGCGCACCGCGGACTGAAATCCCGCTTGCTGTACCTGGATTTCGTAGCTCCCCACCGGCAACGCCGCAAAGCGGTACGAGCCGTCCGCCGCGCTCACCGCCGTCCGGGTCGCCCCAGTGTTTACGTTGCGCGCTGTCAGCGTGGCCTGCGGCACCACTGCGCCGCTGGCGTCCCGGACCGTTCCCAGGACGGTAGCGGTCGGAAGCTGCGCAAAACTCACCGCCGCCCCCAAGCTACCTCCTAACAAAAGAGTGATTGCACAACTCCACAAACCCTTGTTCCAAACGAGCATTTTTGGCACTTTCGAATTTCTCCCTTCTCTGGTTGCATTCTCCGAATTGGCGCAAACCAACTACCGCACCGCGCGGGACTGCCACACCGAGCAGAAACTGATAAATTATGCGATAATTCATCCACTATTGGCGAAGCGAGTCTATTGCATTCCGGCAGGCATTGTCAATTGCAATCTTTGGTGGGCATAGCGGTCGAAACCCCCTGTAATCGTGGAGTCGCGGGATATGGCTCATCTGATACTAGCAAGCTGCTGAAAATTGAAGCCTGCTTCTGATCTTGCACGGCTCTGCTACCGGCGGTTTCCCCGGTTGTGACTATCTGCAAGGGTGATCTTGCTGTGACCTTGCCCCCTAGAACGAGTCCAGGTTGAGTGTTGGGGAGTTTGATTTTATGAAGGAGGGCAAGGGATGGCAAGAAAGCAGTTTCCGACGGAGCAAATCATCCTCAAGCTGCGTGAGGCGGAGGTGGCCCTGGCCCAAGGGAACATTGTGGGCCAGGTGTGCAGGGAGAATGTGCGATAGAAGAAGCGGGTGGAGAGACTCTGGCGTCGGGAGGGGCAGCAAGCGCCGAGAAGGCAGCTGCAACTAGCACGACTATGGCTGACCGGCGGCTCGCGTATCCGGTGGCTGACGATCGTTGAGGAGTACACGCGGGAGTGCTGGGGGAGCGCTCTAAAAAGCCTCCGGCATGTAGTAAACCCTCACGCCGCGCCCATCGCCCATGATGATCTCTTTGTCCGCCGGGTTGATGTCAAACATCCCAGTACCATCATTGGTGAGCTTATATAAGGGCGGCACATCGCCACAGTCTCCGTAGTTCCAGATTGCCATATATGGATACGTTCTCGGCTGCCCTTTGGGCATTCTCCGCCGCCCTCCTCCAAAGATAATCTTCTTGGCGGGCGGGTACAGCAGGGCTTTGGAAAGCGTGTATCCCTCTCCACCACCCAGGCCGGTCTTTGGGCCTGTGATGACGCAGCGAGGGGACACGTCGCCTTCATCGGTGCGGTTAAAGAGCAAAATTCCTTTGGACGCCACAACGGCCATCAGGTTGTTCACGGGGTCCACCGTCACCCGGCGGGGGAAGATCATCTCGGTCTTGGGGCCGTGGAGGATACGGATCGGAGCTACGTCGCCGTCCGCCCGGCTGGAAAACACCAGGATCGAGTCGCTGCCTTCCTGCGTTACAAAGATCTCATGGTTGACGGTGTCAATGGCTACGTTGTCGGTATCCATGCTGCCACCGAAAAGCGTCTTCGGTCCCTGAATCACCCGGAGAGGCTTTTCTTCTCCCTCGGCGTCGGCGCGGAAGAAGAGGATCGCTTGCGCAAACGGATTCGGAACCACGATCTCATCATGAACGGTATCCACGGCGAGCTCGTGTGTGGTGCGTGCCATGAGGGTTTCCTGGCCTTGGAGAATTCGGATGGGGTTGACATTCCCCTTCGCCGAACTGGCGAAGACCGAGATTCTCGGATGGCTCACTCAGTTGGGGACTAGAATCTCTTTCCGTTTCGGGTTGTAAGCGACCGTCCCCGGCGACCCAAAACCCGATCGGGGGGAGTCTTTCGGGGCGCTGCGAATCACTCGCAGAGGCTTGACGTCCCCATCGGCTGATCGGGGATAAACCGTCGCCGTATGATTGTCCCAGTTAGTGGCCCAAACCTCATCGAGCTTTCTGTCGATCACCACGCTGGTGGGGCCGGCAAGCTCCGTCGAGGGCCCGCCGATGGCGCGAATCGGAGCAACGTCTCCATCCGCGTTGGCGTCGAAGAAGAGGATATTGTCTCCGCCCGCATTGGCTACCACGAGCTGGTTGCTTTCCGTATCCAGGAAGATTCCCAGAGGAACATTCAGGCCCGTCCGGGAGCCCTGGATCACGCGCAACGGCTCGACATCCCCTTGGCCCGTGCGGGGATAGACGGTAATGGAAGGCGGCAGAAACTTCCCGGAAGACGGGGTCAGATCCCTGACGATATCGGGGTAAGCAAGCCTCTTGCCTATCAACTCGGGCGGAATCGAACCTTCCTGAAGAAACGTTTCGCCCGGCTCCGTATGGTGCCAGTGACCGTGATTCACCACGTAGATTTCGTTTCTCTCGGCGTCGGCGTAAATTCCATGCGGATCGGCCAACTGCGTGTTGGGTCCTTGAATATAGCGCACTGCGTCGTCGGTTAGTTGAGCGGTCCGCTGGTACACGGCGACCCTGTTGACGTGTTCGATGGTGACAAACAATTCGTCAAACTTCCGCTCCAGAAAAATCCCCCAGGCACCGTGCGAGGTGGGAAGCCAGCGAATCGGCTCAACGTTTCCGTTAGCGTCTTGGGAGAACACGGCTAGTTCGCTGTTGCCCTCTCCGCTCACCTTGTAGATTTCATTGAACTCCGGAGAGACGGCTATGGCGCAGATGTCTCCCAGGTCAGCGTTCGGCCCGGATATCATTCGGAGGGGTTCCGTAACCCTGTTGGACCTGCTCTCCGGGAAATCAGCGCGATACGTCTCGATGCTCTGGCCCTTGGATTCATTATCGTTGCTAACGTACAGCTCTCCCCTCTCCTCGTCGATCGCCATGCCACTGAAGTTGGAGTAAGGATCTTCCTCGATGACGCGGATGGGATCCCGCTCAATGAAAATGGTTTGCCTTTCCGCTGCCGTGCCGGCGTTTTGCGCCAAAGCCAGACTGGCGCGATTGGTTTTCCCTGTATCGGACGCCATCCAGCCTAAGAGGATAGTGAGCGCCACCATCGGGAGCACGATCCATCTCCTTACCATCGAAGACCTCCTTAGCCAGACGTGATTATAGTGGTACGTACTGGGCCAATTCAGGATAGCTACCCTAGAGTATCTTGCGTCGCTCGATCTCACATGTCAACCCAATAGGGAGGCAACAATATAAACCGATCCAGAGAGCCGACGAGGAGGGAGCTGACCCGGGCGGTGGTCGCTCTGGCGTCGCAATACGGGCGGTACGGCTATCGACGAATCACGGCGTTGCTGCGGAGCACAGGATGGGCGGTGGGGAAGGATCGGGTGCAGCGAATCTGGCACCGGGAAGGTTTGAAAGTGCCGCAAAAACAACGGCCCCGAAGACGACTCTGGTTCAACGACGGTTCCTGCGTGAGACTGCGCCCGGAACATCGGAACCACGTCTGAAGCTACGACTTCCTCAGTGCCCGGACACCCCAGGGAGAGTTACTACGGATTCTGGCATGGATCGATGAGTACAGGCGAGAATGCTTGGCGCTGCGGGAAGCCATCGGGTGCGCTTCCGCATCGAGCATCTGTGGAAAATAAATTTGCGAATGGGGAGAAATGGCTTCGCGCTCGGGAGCAAGACGCTCTGGAAAACCGCCGGCGCCGCCAAGCGCATCAGATACAAGCAAGCTACTCGGACCCATAAAAGCAGTTTTTTCTAAAGGAAAGCGGGGTGAGCTACAGAAATACAAGGCCTCACACGCCGGACTACCTTCCCCGGACCGACCGTCGATATTTCTCCACTAGAACCGGGCTCAAATTTGCGTGAAAAGACGCAGATGGCAAAATTGGAGGATACCTCCGGGACGTTAGAAGCCCCTGTTTTCAGCACATTTCCCTGTATGGCTGACGGCGTGCCCTTGAAGGTTGACAGAACATGACCATTTTTTAGACCGGCTCCAGAACACTCTGGCAACGGGTGGACACAAACCCTCACTCCTGGACTTGCAACCAGGTTCTGAGCTGAACAGCACTGGAATTCCTAAACGAATTCCTGATTCAGGACCCTAGCGAAGTGCTTCCGATGAGGAGCCGACAAGCCAACCCCAAGCGATCTCTCACTCTAGAAGATCCGACTTTAACTCGTGGAGCACCTGCACCGCCGACTTCTCCAACGGGAGGGCGCCAAGTTTGACAAGCAGATCCGAAGTAACCGGGCGGAACCGGCGGGCTCTCACATCAAGGTTATCCCCATGGCCCGTCGTAACCACGTGCCTCGCGATACTCAACGGAGTCTGTCCATGTTTGTCCACCAACTCCGGATTGGCGCCCTTTTCCATCAAGAACTGAATAATGGAGTCTGCTCCAATGAACGCCGCGCCGTGCAATGCGGTCAAGCCGTACTCATTGGCCGCATTGATGTCGACACCCAATTCGATTGCAACCTTGACAGCTTCCAAGGCCAGCTTTTCTTCCTCTTCAAGAAGATCGTTCCAATTGGGCCCGATTTCGTCCACCCCAGCCGCCGCCATGAGCGGTGTGGTTCCTGCTATGTAATTGACTCTACGTCCGCTTCCTCCCAGGAAATACACCGTCTCCGTCGCCCCCAGATTCGGATCGCCGCCTCCGGCTGCCAGGACCCGCATGGCAGTTGGATTGCGAGATAGCGCTGCCAGGTAAAACGGCGTCGCGCCAACAGGGGTTGTTCCCCCTCTGGTACCCGCAGTCACAACTCGCGTGGGGGACCGCAAGTACGGCTGATCAATAGGCGGAGTCAATTCCTGCCTGGCATCCCTGACAATTCGAGCGTTAGGATTCGCTCCATGCGCCAGGAGTGCCTTCAACAATTCCGCACTGTTCCCGCCCGACGCCGCGTAGTACTCCCTGCTCTCCGGGCGATACGCCGCGTAGTGCAAAGCAGTATACCCGCTGTAGTCCACTGCGTTCAGGTCCGCACCGTTCTCAATCAAAAATATCGCTATCTTTTCGTGACGACTGGCGGCCGCCACCAACAAGGAGCTCTCCTTGTCCGCCGAAGCCTCATTCACATCCGCTCCCGCTGCCAGCAAAAGACCGGCAGATTCCACATTGCCCTGCTGAGCAGCAAACAGCAAGGGCGTAAAACCACCTGTCGAACGCGCACCGACATCCGCTCCGTGCCCGATCAGCACTTCAACAACCTCCGGGTGCTTTTTCGCCACCGCCCACATCAGCGCACTCTGCCCTCCCTGAGCTTCCTTCGCGTCCACATCCGCTCCCGCTGCCAGCAACAGCTCCACGATTTCCACGTTTCCAATAATGCCCGCAGCCGCCATGAGCGGCGTTTCTCCTAACCGGAGGGGGGCGTTCGGATTCGCCCCGGCCTGCAATAGCATCTTGACCATGGCAGCGTTTCCGTTGGAGCTGGCCAGCCAGAGAGGAGTAGCCCCATAGTCATTCGCCGCATTCACGTTGGCCCCAGCACGAATCAACAGCTCCGCCGTTTCCAGATCATCCCAATGAACCGCCCAATGCAGCGCCGTGGCGCCATCCGACTGGGCCGCATTCACATCGACATCCTTCTGCCCCAGCAAGGAACGCGCGGCTTCCTTGTCGCCTTTCTTGACTGCCTCCGCCAACTCAAGATCGCCGGCCGCAACAAGATTGCCGCCCCCCAGTAAAAACACCAGCCCCAAACTAAAGAGCGCCTTCAGCCTCATACCTGGACTCCTCTCTCTTTTCCGGCATTCAACTGCGTGCTTACACTGAGAGCAGGTTGATCTTTCCATTGCTGTCTCCGAATTTCTCCACCTGGAGCCCTACCATCTCCATCAGGCGCAGGTAGAGATTTGCCAGCGGCGTCCCTTCTGGATACTTGAGGTGACGACCACCCTTAATCTGACCCGCTCCCCCACCCGCTACCACAATGGGCAGGTCGATAGGTAAATGCATGTTGCCGTCGCCCAAACCGGCCCCGTAGAGGATTATGGAATGGTCCAGCAGGGAGCCATCGCCGTCAGGAGTAGAACGCAGCTTCTCCAGGAAATACGCGAACATCCGGGCATGATAGACGTTGACCTGGGTCGCTTTTTCAATCTTCACGGGATCGCCCTGGTGGTGCGTGAGTGGGTGGTACGGATCAGGCACGCCGATCTCGGGATAAGCCATGGTGCTCATTTCGCGGCCTATCATGAACGTGCTGACACGGGTGAGATCGGTCTGGTACGCCAGTACCAGCAGATCAAACAGCAACTGGATATGCTCGTCAAATCGGGACGGAATGCCAGCCGGCCTCTCCACCGTCGGCAGTTCCCTTGAGGATTGTTCCTCGGCCTTTTGGATGCGCCGCTCGACGTCGCGAATGGAGTCGAGATACTGGCGGAGCTTGTCGCGGTCCCTGGGGCCCAGCCCTTTTTCAAGCCGATCCACATCCCGGGTCATAAAATCGAGGAGGCTGCGTTTCTCCCGGATGCGAGCCAGCCGCTCTTCCTGACTGGTGCTGTCCGTATCTCCGAACAGGCGTTCAAATACCGCGCGGGGGTGAATTGCGATCGGATTCGGTGTCGTAGCATCTCGCCAGCTCAGCGTGCTGTTATACTCGCAACTGTCGGCGTCGCAGGAGCTTACCACATTGCCGGATTCTACGCCCAACTCAAGCGACGCTAACTGGGTGTACTTGCCGAATTCATCCGCAATGATCTGATCCACCGAAACTCCCACGTGGGGTTCGAAACGCCCCGTCACACTCCTCACCACAGGGTGAACACAGGTCAGGAACCCGGCGCTGGCTCGCGGATGCTCTCCGCCGGCTTCGCCTGGTATGCCCAGAGCTTCCTTCGAGTCGAGACCGCTCAAAACAAGAAACTGATCCCGACACGGAGCCAGCGGTTCCAGAATCCGACTCAACTCGAATGTGGCACCTTCTCCCTTCGGCTTCCATGCGTCCTGGATCGTCCCGTTCGGAAAATAGACAAAGCCCATGCGGACCACCGGATTATCATTCACAGCTGCAAACGCTGGAACCATTGCGTCTAGCAGCGGCAAAGCCGCCACCGCACCTACGCCGCGGAGAAACGCGCGGCGGGGTATGGCCTTCTTGAAAATCATCATGGCTCTTGGGACCTCCTATTCTGAAATGGTAAACTCCTGGCTATCCCCAGAACAATGGACGACCACCTGTAGTCGCTGGCAGTGCTATCCCGCACGATCTTGCGAACAGCCGGTTTATCATAAGACTCAATTGCTCGGCCTAACGCGTAAGTGAGAAGTTTTTCGGTGAAGGTTTCGACAAATTGTTCGCGATGGCTCAGTAATATTTCCCGGAGTTCAGCCGGGCCTTCGAACCTGGTGCCGTCGGGGAGTTCCCCTGACACATCAAGAGGGGTGTTCGCCGCATTTGTGGATCGCCACCCGCCGATCGCGTCAAAGTTTTCGAGTGCGAAGCCCAGCGGATCCATCAGCTTGTGGCAACTCGCGCAGACGGGATTCGTGCTGTGCAGGCCTATCCGCTCGCGCATCGAAAGATTCTGGACATCCTCGTCGTCTTTCAGGGACGGAAAGTTGGGCGGCGGCGGTGGAGGCGGCGTGCCCAGTATGTTTTCCAACACCCACTTGCCGCGCAGAGTCGGGGAGGTCCGTGTGGCATACGACGTCACCGTCAAAATACCGCCCTTGCCCAGCAATCCCCACCGATTCTCATCGCTCAACGTCACACGCCGGGTGTGGTTGCCGTAAACGCCTGGAATGCCATACAACCGGGCCAGACGTTCGTTGAGAAACGTGTAGTTTGCATTCAACAGGTCTGGCACACTGCGATCTTCGCGCATAATGCTAGCGAAGAAAAGCTCTATTTCCTTCTCCAATGCCTCCCGCAGATTCAAGTTGAATTCGGGAAACGTCGCCTCATCCGGGGGCGACATCAAGCGCAAATTGCGAACCTGCAGCCACTGTTCGGCGAAATTGCCTATCAGAGCCTCCGAGCGGGGATCGCGGAGCATTCGCCGGACCTGCCGTTCCAGTGCCGCAGGCTCTTGGAGCGATCCCCTCTCGGCCAACTCTAAAAGCTCATCGTCGGGTATGCTGCTCCACAAAAAGAACGACAAACGCGAGGCCAGTTCGACATCGCTGACCCGATAGACCGTACCCATCGCCACTCCCGCCGGATCGCGTTCGAAGCGGAACAGAAACTCCGCGCTGACCAATATCCCTTGAAGCGCCTTCCCAATCCCTGCTTCGAAGCCTGCCTGGTTCCGTCCGGTCTTATAAAGGCCGAGCAGAGGTTGGACATCTTGATCCGTGATGGGCCGACGATAAGCGCGGCGCGCAAGCGTGGAAAGAATCTTCTGAGCGCATGCTTCCTCATCCTGAGCATTGCCGGTTGGTTGGCATACAAAAATTTTGCGGCGGCTCGGTGTGTCCCCCGGCCCTATAGCGTTGTAGGGTCCGCTGATGCTGACCCCACCCACGCCGCCCCCAGCGACAACTCCCCCTCCGCCGCGCTGTCCTCCTCTGGGGCCAAGCGCACCCTCAGGCATCACCGTGTCTTTCAGGAAAGAGACGCCGACCAGCCGCATGCCCGCCTTTGCCGGGAAGCGAACTTCCAGGCCCTCATCTGAATTATTCCCGCCGCCCACTGTGAATCGCTTCAGGCTTACGCCATCCAGGCGAACTTCGATCTCGGTCGGCTTGGAGAACCCAAGGATCTGCCCAGAATACAGCCCATCTTGCTCTCTGTTCAGGCTGACTTGAGCAACATACTCTCCGTCGAGCGGGAAGTGATGGCGAATCGTGATCCCGCCGCGCGACCCGAACGGGAGGTCTTCGCTCACACGGTCGTTTTGGTTGAAGTTCTCGGGAAGCTCGTAGGTCTCAATGACCGGACGGATGGTAGGATCGCCGATAGCGAGGCGACTGATCATTCTTGCCGCTGAGAGATATCTATCCATCAGCAGCGGCGATACCGTGAGGCCTCCACCCATGTTGTCGAAACCGTAGCGTGACGAAGCGTCAGGAGGCAAAATCGTTTCCGGATCAATTTCCAACCCCAGCAGGTCCCGGATCGAGTTGGTGTATTCGGCACGGTTGAGGCGATGGAGGACTGGCCTGCCAGGATTGGGATTGGCGGCGGCTGCAAGGTCGAGCTCCGTCTCCAAGTACGAGGAGAAGGACTCATAGGTGGCTTGATCTGGCCGCGGCATACCGGCAGGGGGCATCGCCCTTGTCCGAAGTTTGAGCAATACCTTTTCCCAAACCGTCGCATCTTCGCTGACATTCTCGACGTCTGTCTTGTCAAGCAGCAGTTCTGCCGTACGTAGTCGTTCGTTGTGGCAGGTGACACAGTAGCGATTGAGAAGCGCACGTTGCGGTGAGGAGGGGGACGTACTGGGGCTCGATTGCTCCTGGCTAGCTGCCTGAAGATAACTGGCCCCGACCAATGTAATTCCAATCCAGCCCAGAATCATCCTTCTTAGCATTTGCTAACCTCCCACTGTTTCTCACCATCCGGTCACCGGCAAAATTATAGCATGACGCATAAGCATGTCCAGGAAGAGAAGGTGTATCGAGAGGCGTTTTCAGGCAGCCCGTGGAGTTGCGCCGCTTCCTCCGCATTGCCCGAGCCCGCTGGCGGGTGGAGCTGGCTTGCCGGGAACTGAAAGAGGAACTGGGACGGGATCAGTACGAGGAGCCTCACTGGCTGGGATGACATCTCCATGTTTGCTTGGTGAGCATCGCCTATGCGTTTCTCCGCTCGGAGCAGGCACGCCCAAAAAATTCTGGTATGACCTTGCCGTCGCGCACACCCCCCTTCACGCCAAAAGTCCAATCCGGTGCTTTGCCACGAACTAGCGTGTTTTCTGACTCGTTTTATCGCTTCTCAACGACGCGGGTAATTCGGGAGTTGTTGAATTCCGCCAGCCAAATGGCACCCGTTGGATCCACGGTCATTTTCCTCACCTGGGAATCCTGCCCAGGCAATGCATACTCGGTGAAATGGCTCGTGGCCGGGTCAAAGCGGCCCAGCTTATTGGCACCGAACTCAGAAAACCACACGATTCCCCGAGGATCAACAGCAAGTTCGTACGGCGCGGAGTTCTCCGTCGGAATATCCCACTCGGTGATCATTCCCGTGTCATGGTCCAACCGTCCCAGTTTGTTCGTGTTGTACTCCACGAACCATATATTATCGTCCCGGTCCACTGCAGGACGCCGAGGCCCGGAATTAGGGGTCGGGGTCGAGTACTCCGTGATCACTTCCGTAGCGGGATCAAGCATTCCGATCTTGTGACCTCCCATATAACAAAACCAAATATGGTTGTGGGAATCCACCGCAATCCCGTAAGGCCGCGCATCCCTGGTCTCGATGGGATATTGCTTGAACGTTTCCGTTTGTGGGTTGAAGCTAATAATCGCTGCTCTATCTTCTGATTGGTTATTGGTCATATATATCTTCCCATCTCGACCAATCACAATGGTGTGCGATCCAGCGAAACCCTCTGGGTGCGGATACAGCTTCCATTGCCCGGTTTGGGGATCCATTTTCGCCAAAGTCCTGCCTGCACCCCACCAGATGGTCCCCTGCTGATCTTCAACTATTGGCCGTACAAGCCCTATCCCATCCGGGATGGGAAATTCTCTGAACTGACCGGTTTGGGGATCCAGGTGGCCGATCTTTCTTTCAGCGCGTTCGGAAAACCAAAGCTCTCCATTTCGAGCGGCAAAGACATTGTGCGGCTGGGAATCGAAGGTGGGAATATCAAACTGGGTGAAGATGACATTAGAGTTAGTATTGGCAGTACGGTAGGTCACGGGTTCGAGGTCAGGCATCCCCGGTATCGCTTCCGGCCCAAAATGCTTCGTTAAGTAAGCCACAATCTTCAGGTTTTCCTCACCCGTAACGTTCATGGCCTCCTCATCGGACACATCCCCAATCCTCCGCGTCAAACGGTTGGTGTTTGAACCAAATCCCCCCCTCATCATCACCATCACTTTCTTCCAGCCGAGGGAATCCATACGGTACCGATAGATCATCTCTGGCCCGTGACAGTTCACGCAACGATTTACAAACAACTCTTTCGCGCCGTCCCCGTCATCCGGCAGGAGGGAAATCCATTCCGAGGGAGTTAGAATAGGCTCGGAATCATTATCCAAAGCGATGTTATGGGCATTCTCCCTTCCGGGCAGAATATCTATCTCGGCGCGCCAAACCTCGGTATGCCCTGGCAAACTTGCCGAGATTTGGCTTGGGCCGGGATACAAATCACTGGCAAGGTAATTCCCATTTTCTGAATACACCGCAACGGTAATGTTCTTATTCAAATTGCGGATCTTGATCATGGCGTCATTAACTATGTTTCCTTCCCCATCGCGGACCGTTCCGCGGAGGCTCCCCATCTCCTCCGCCTGCGCAGCCCAGGCCTCTGCGCCAGGTACGGCCCACATCAAAAGAACAAAAATCGCTGTGATTACTTGTCCCATGGTCATCTCCTCCCGCAATTGTTTAGCGTGTTTCGGACTGCTCTTATATCTTCAATCACTTGGGAGCGCACAGGTTGCCCCGGCCGGCTCTCCATTGATATTCCAAAACTTTAGTGGAGCCTCCAACCGCTTCCCACACCGAGCAAGGGAATACTATCACATAACACATGGGTGCTTGCGCCACCGCGGAATTTGTGGACGGCATCAGACCGTCGCTCGTCAGCGCCGCGACCTCGACGGACGGCATTAAGGTCATCCTCACCTTCGACGAGGCCCTCGGCAGCACGGCACCTCCCAGCTCGGCATTCACTGTGGATGTGGACGGCACGCCGGTTTCGCTGAGCGGCAGTCCCGGTGTCTCGGGCGCGACCGTGACGCTGACGCTGGCCAGCGCGGTGCTCGCCATTCAGTCGGTGACGGTGAGCCATACCGACCCCACCACGAGCAATGATGCTGCCGCTATTCAGGACCTGGTGGGCAACAACGCTGCCACCTTCTCCAGCCGAATGGTTCAGAACAACCGTCCAGCGGCGGCGGGCGATGAAGAGGCGCCGGTGACACTGACCTGGACCACGCCCGACGAAGACATCACAGCCCGATCACCCGGCACCAATACCGGCAGAAGGCGGGGACGGGCTTGTACGGACCCTGGAAAGACATCCCTGCCAGCGAGGCCGGCACGATCTCCAGTGCCCTCGAGCCCGGGCGGACCGACGGAAGCGGTCTTAAGTTGGTGAACCGGGTGAGACTCTTCATTTCGATTTTCACCACTCGATTTTCACCACGGTTTGAAAAAATCGTTCTGGTCAATACCGCCTTTGAAAAGTGGTAGTATGTTAATCAGGCAACTTGGGAAAAGGAGTCAAACATGGTAGTGGAATATCGACGATATCTTCAGATCAGGCGAGTCCGGGCGTGGACATCACGTTTTTGGCCCGTAGTACGGATCGCCGTGCTTGCAGGAATAGTCGGTATCTCATCAGCTCCAAGGTTGCACGGTCAATGGACTGGATTGAACGGAGTAGTCACCGACCAGACCGGAAGCGTGGTTCCCGAGGCCGAGATCGAAGTGATGAACGAGGAGATCGGCTTGCAGAGATCAACCTTGTCCGACGTCGCCGGGCGCTATGCGTTCGCCCAGCTCCGGCCCGGCACCTACACTCTCGTTGCAACCAAGGAAGGCTTCGAATCGATCACACTCGAGGGTCTCGTGTTGCTTGTCAACACGGCCGTTACAAATGACGTTGTGTTCGGCGCTGTGGAAGCGGTCCAAGAGACCATCGAGGTGGTTGCTTCCGCCGTGCAGGTGAACACAACGGATGCGTCGATCGGAACCGCGTTTGGAACGAGGCCGATCGAGCAACTTCCCCTGAACGCACGAAATCCGGCAGGCTTGCTTTCGCTGCAGGCGGGCGTTACGTTCCTGAGCGCCGACCCGTTGGACTCCGAGAAGGCGGGAGACATCCGAAACGGTTCGGTGAACGGTGCTCAGAGCGGCCAGTCAAACGTAACACTCGACGGAGTCGACGTGAACGATCAGAACGGACAACTTCCGTTCACGAGCGTGCTTCGCAACACGCTGGACTCGATTCAGGAATTCCGCGTGGTGACAACCGCGGCGAACGCCGATCAGGGCCGGTCGGCAGGAGCGCAAGTTTCTCTGGTGACCAAGAGCGGTACGAACCAGATTCACGGGTCGCTCTACGAATTCCACCGAAACACCGCCACGGCGGCGAACGACTTCTTCAACAACAGGGCCGGCGTCGAACGGGCCAAGCTCATCCGCAACGTCTTCGGAGCTTCGGTCGGCGGTCCAATCAAAAGGGATCGCGTGTTCTACTTCGCCAACTACGAAGGACGCCGGGATGCCAGCGAGGGCAGCGCGGTACGTGCAGTTCCGAACGACTCGATGCGCAACGGCTTCCTCCGGTACAGGGATGTTAACGGAGAAGTGCAGGAACTCGATCCGGCGTTCATCCGCTCCAACATCGATCCGCTGCAGATCGGCTCCAATCCGGCCACGCTCGATTATTTCAGGTCCTTTCCGGAACCGAACGACTCCACGGTCGGTGATGGTCTGAACACCGCCGGATACCGGTTCACTGCCCCAACTCCGCTTGTCTGGAACACCTTGATCACGAAAGTAGATTGGACCTTGGACCAGAACGGCGCCCACCACATGTTCGTGCGCGGCAACTACCAAAACGACAGCATCGGCGGCGTGCCCCAGTTTCCCGGCCAACCCTCGAATCGGGAGACCCAGGACACCAGCCGCGGGTTGGCAATCGGGTACACCGGCGTGCTGGATAGCAGCTCTGTGGCCACTTTACGTTACGGCTTCACCGGCCAGAAGGTGGATCTAACGGGTGTTCAGAGGGAGGGTAGAGTGAGTCTGGGCGATAGCTTAATCGACAATTTCGCCGGTACGACGACGCCCCAGGAAACGTACTTGCCGACGCAGACGGTGTCGGGGGACATCTCCGTGATACGCGGTCCGCACTCCCTGCAATTCGGCGGGGTATTCCGCTCGATTCGGAACCAGCGCTTTAGCTTCGGCAACAGCTATCATTTTGCGAAACAGGCGGCCTGGGCCATTCCCACTGGGAACTGGAGAACGCCTGAGTCTCGTCTCCCCGCGGCGCCCGCCGATAGCGGAAACTTCCGGGAGAATTTGTTGACTACCCTCGGCGTCATCAACTTCATTCAAGCGAACTACAACTTCGATCTCGACGGAAACCCGTTGCCGGCGGACGACCCGACGCGGCGAACGTACGGGAAGGAGGAACTGGAACTCTACTTCCAAGACACTTGGCGCGTCAAGCCGGGCCTGAGCGTCACGGCCGGCTTGCGCTGGTCGCTGATTCCGCCGGTGAGGGAAGTGAACGGACTGCAGGTCAGCATCACGCCATCCATCGACCAATATATCGCGCGGCGTCTGGAATTGGCCGAGGCCGGCCGGCCCACTCGCGAAGCGGGCCCCATCGGCTACGTGGCGGCTGACAGCGCGGAAGGGACGCCGCTCTGGGACACGAGTTTTACGAATTTTTCGCCTCGCCTCGCCGTGGCCTTCTCGCCGCAAGCACGGAACGGCTTTTTAGCTAAACTGTTCGGCGGACCCGGCAAGACTTCGATCCGAGCCGGCGCGGGACTCTTCTACAACAGTTTCGGGATGGGCATGATCCAGATGCTCGACCGCAACGCGTTCGGCCTCTCCACCAGCTTGACGGAGAACACCTTCACGCTCGCTGAGGCGCCGCGCTTCTCGGGGCTCTCGGATATACCCGCTGCGGGACTGCTGCCGCCGCCGCCGGGCGGGGGACCCGGCACGCCGCCGAATAGCGGGGCTTGGAGTCAGGGAATCGACTCGAGCGTGCAGGCGCCGTACAGCATCAATCCGACGCTCTTCGTTTCCCGGGAACTGGGCGGCGGATTCATAGCCGAAGTCGGCTATGTCGGCAGGCTCGGACGCAAGCTGCTCACAAACGACACTGCCACGGCTCAGTACGCCAACTTCAGGGATCCCGAGTCCGGCCAGTACTTGATCGATGCGCTCAGAGATTTCGAGATGCAAATCAGCGACGGCCGTCCGGTCTCCGCTATTGGCCCGGTCGCGTTTTGGGAGAACTTGTATTCGAATGCCGCCACGCCGGAAATGACAGCGACGCAGCGCGTTTACGGGGAGGTCCGCAGCACGTCCCCCGACACAGGCACTGCGATAGCTAACATCGATGGTCTCTATGGCTGTTCCCCGTTCTGCAGCGACTTCGGGCCGGGGGCGTTCATGAACCCTCAATTCTGGGGCTTCGATGCATTGCGCTCGTTCGGGACATCGACTTACCACTCGATGCAGTTGTCGTTGCGCAAGTCCTTCTCCAGCGGTTTCCAGTTTGACCTCAACTACACGCTTTCCGAATCCAGGGATTTGGTGTCCGTTGGCGAGCGGCCGGGCGTGGCCACGAGATTCGGCCAGCAACCTTCCGATACCTACTGGTCAACGCACAGCGTGATCAACTCCTGGGACCGCGAGGCGCAACGAGCCGTTTCGGATTTCGACTTGCGCCATCAAGCGAACGCCAACTGGGTGGCTGAGTTGCCGTTCGGTCGAGGGAAGCCCATCCTCCCCAACCTAGGTTCAGCGGGCCAGGCAGTGCTCGGCGACTGGCAAGTGAGCGGCCTATTGCGCTTGACGTCAGGCCTTCCGCTCAGCGTGACAAACGGTCTGGCGTGGCCGACGTGCTATTGCTACAGGCATTTTGCCGAACCCGTCGGGCCGATTCCGGAGCAAACGAACACGCCAAACGCGAGGCTGATCGGCGGCGGCACGGGGCCGAATGTCTTCAGCGATTCGCAGGCCGCCTTGTCATCGTTCAGGCAGGTGCTTCCCGGGGAGGTCGGGCAGCGCAACAACCTGCGGGGCCACGGGATCTTCTCCATTGACATGGCAATCGGCAAGCGCTTCCAGATGCCTTTCGAGGGGCACAGCCTGCAATTTCGAGCGGAGGCATTCAACCTGACGAACAGCGTCCGGTTCAACACTGCCGTTCTCGGTACTCTGGATCTGTCAACCGGGTCCGGATCGTTCGGCAACTACAGCCTGCTGATGGTCCCGCCGCGGGTTATGCAATTCGGCTTGCGTTACGAGTTTTAGGCGGTGCGTCAGGAGGGTGGTGTCTCGTACCCGCCCTTCCGCCATTCCCGCCGATACATGTTCTTGGAGATCGACTACACCACGAAGTCTCTGACGCTGGAGGGCCTTGACCTGGATTGCAACCGGAGATGAACGCCGCCGGCTACGTCAACTACGGCAATCCGCGCGCCGTGTCGCTGCCCACCTGGAAGCACCAGGCCTCGGTCGGTTACCACCTGGGGAACGTCAGCTACACCAACTTCTACAACTACATCTCATCCTACGAGGACCGCGGGGCGTCGTTATGGAATGTCATCGACCCGTTCGCCACCTGGGACATGACCTTCCAGTGGCGCTTCCCGGCGAGCGGTTTCGACGTCACGCTCTACGGGCTGAACCTGCTCGACACCCGCCGCCGCTCGCCGACCTCGAGCAGGCATTCGACGGCTTAACGCACAACCCGAAGGGCCGCCGCATCAAGCTCGGCCTGACCTACCGCTTCGGTGCCGGGAACTGAACGAATCCGGCCCCTGCCGCTTACCGCCGTGATAGCGGCAGACCGGCTGTCCTGCAGCAACGCTGACTAAACCATATGGCTGAGACCTCGAAGATCGACTACAAGCTGGGTCAGGATAACGTCCAGTTCCTCGGCCTCGACGTCCACAATCCGGTCTTCGTCGTCTCCAGCCTCAGCATCATCGCGTTCGCCGCCGGAGTGCTGGCGTTCCAGGCCGAGGCGGCGGCCGCCTTCGTGGCGCTGCGCGCGTGGCTCATGTCAACCTTCGACTGGGTGCTCATGGGCACGGGCAACCTCATCGTGCTCTTCTGCCTGCTGCTGGTGGCGTCGCCGCTGGGCCGCGTGCGCCTGGGCGGCGCGGATGCCCGGCCGGACTACTCCAGACCGACCTGGTTCGCCATGCTGTTCGCCGCCGGGATGGGCATCGGCCTGATGTTCTTCGGGGTGTCGGAGCCGGTGGAGCATTTCCTGCAACCGCCGCTCGGTCTCGAGGCGGCCGACACAGCGGCGGCGGCGCGCCTCGGCATGGCCGGCGCCATCTACCACTGGGGATTCCATGGGTGGGCCACGTACGCGGTGGTGGCGCTGTCGATCGCCTTCGCGTCGTACAACCTCGGCCTGCCGCTGACGCTGCGGTCGGCGTTCTATCCGCTCATGGGGGAGGCGGTGTGGGGCCGGTTCGGCCACGGCATCGACACCCTTGCCGTCTTCGCCACGCTCTTCGGGCTGGCCACGTCGCTGGGCCTGGGCGCCGAACAGGCGGCGGCGGGGCTGGCCCTCCTGTGGGGCGTGCCGGCGACCGGCACCACCCAGGTACTGCTGATCGTCGGCATCACCGGCATGGCGCTGGCGTCGGTTGTCAGCGGGATGGACAAGGGGGTCAAGCGGCTGAGCGAGGCCAACCTGCTGCTCGCCCTGCTGCTGCTGGCGTTCGTGCTGACGATCGGGCCGACGCTCGACATCGCCGCCGGCTTCGTGACCAGCCTCGGCCAGTATCTCGCGGTGATCGGACCGCTCAGCAATTGGGTGGGCCGCGAGGACCTCGACTACATGCACGGCTGGACTACCTTCTTCTGGGCCTGGTGGATCTCGTGGTCCCCCTTCGTCGGCCTGTTCGTGGCTCGAGTCTCGCGCGGCCGCACGGTACGCGAGCTGATCGCCGGCATGCTGATCATCCCGACGCTGCTTATCACGCTCTGGATGAACGCCTTCGGCGGGACCGCGGTGTCGCAATACGTTGACAGCGGTCACCCCGACGTGATCGCGGCCGTGCAGGCGCAGCAGCCGGAGATCGCCCTGTTCGCGATGCTGGAGACGCTGCCGCTTGCGAACATCACGTCGTTCATCAGCCTCGTGCTGGTACTGGTGTTCTTCGTCACTTCCTCCGACTCCGGATCGCTGGTCATCGACACCATCACCGCCGGCGGCAAGCTGGACTCGCCGGTCGCCCAGCGCGTGTTCTGGTGCGCCTTCGAGGGGATCGTCGCCATCGTGTTGCTGCTCGGCGGCGGCCTCGTGGCCGCGCAGGCGGCCACCCTCGCCACCGGCCTCCCCTTCGCGCTGGTGCTGATCGCCATGTGCTACAGCATCTGGAAGGGCCTGCGCGCGAGCACGGCGGGCAAGGCCAGTTAACCCGCCACGCGCATCCCTGCCCGGCGACGTACTGGATGGCATTGATGACCTGTACGTCGGACAGACTGACGTTTCCACTCGCTAGCACCCCCTGCTTCCGTTCAATCGTGAGGGTGGTTGTCTGGCAGCCAAGCACGAGGCGTCGCGACTGCCGGGATCATCGAGCTGGTGCGGGATGCGAACTACGAGGCGGCGCTCTACGTTACCATTGACCGTCTGAGCGACATCGGCTGGCTGGCCTGGGCCATGTCCGCCCTGGCAATCCTCCTGCTAGACCATTTTTACAGTTAGTGTATAGCATATCCACAATGGCGAAACCATCCCTGGGCATCCTGTGAGGTGACGGTGGCCAGAGCCTGAGCGACGGCGTGCTCCAGCCGGTCCAGGGTTCGCGCTTTGGTCTTGCGGAGATGTTGTTTGATCTGGGACCCAGCTGGCTCCATCGGATTGAAGTCGGGAGAGTAGGGCGGCAGGTAGAGCAGCGTTGCCCCGGCCGCTTCGATCCGCTCCCGCACGCCATCCACTTTATGGGCCGCGAGATTGTCGGCGATCACGATCTGTCCCGGTTGCAGGCAGGGACACAAGACTTCCTCCAGATAGGCCAGCAACACCTCTCCAGCGGTGGACGATTCCACCGTCCTGCTGGCCAGCATTCGCTGGCTTGTCAGGGCACCCAGCAGCGTGAGCGTGCTGCAGTGTCCCGCTGCAGTTGCCGCGCGCACACGTTCTCCCGACGGAGCCCGTCCATAGCGGCGTGTCATTTCCGTCGTCACCCCACGCTCGTCCAGAAACACCAGCCGCGCCGGATCGACCCCGCTCAACGCGGCCCGCCAGGCCGCCCGCCGCCGCTGATTCTGCGGGGTGTTTTGTTCCTGGGCGTGGAGCGGGTTTTTTTGAGCCGCAGCTGCAGCCGCCGCAGTACCTGCCACAACCGCGACACGCTCACCGGCAGCCCTTCCGTTTCCCACAGCCGTTCCTGAATCTCTAGCCGGGTCAAGTCGGGCTGTTGCCGCACCCAGGTTCGCAACTGCTGTGGCACAGTCTCGGTGACTTTGCTCTGCGGTCCATGCCGCTGCTCCACCCGCTCGACCCGCCCCGTTCGCTTCCGCTGCGCCGAAATCTTCCAGGCATACGGACTGCTCACCCCGAACCGCTCCGCCAGCTCCCGCAGACTTCCCTCGCCGCGATCATACGCCTCCAACAGCTTCCGCCGCAGATCGTTCGAATACGCCTTCGCCATTTGGTTGTGTTCGCAGTGAACCGCCATCCATTACTATACATCATCTGTGAAAATGGTCTAGTACAGCTAAAGCAATAACAATCCCTCCGAAAAACAGTCTCGATAATGGTTTAATCATCTCGATACTCCACATGGAAGTCACTGAGCTCAATGGTTGGAAACCCCACTAGAATCAGTCTTGGAACTCGCTTGGTTCGGGGTTCAATAATCGCCATCACACTCGAAATCTCTCTGAGATAGTTCTTTCTCGCTTAGACCCGGCCGAAGTTTTTGTGCCAGTAGATGTGCGACATATTATATCACCACTTGGTGTGTGAACCTGGGTTTAGAGCAGGGGTATAGGCCCCCGGCGCCGGGGACCTATACCCCTGCGCGGCGTGCGACCGCACCGTGTTGTCCTGTTGCCGCCACGGCTGCGCGGCGTGCGACCGCACCGTGTTGTCCTGTTCGATGATGATCTGGGCCTCCTGCAACGAGTAGAAGATCTCCCCATTCAGGCATTCATCCCGCAACTTCCCATGGAAACTCTCACAGTACCCGTTCTCCCAGGGGCTGCCTGGTTCAATGTATAGCGTTCCGGTCCCGAGCTTCCCCAGCCACTGGCGCAACCCCCGGGCCCATTGCTTCTTTGTCTGTAATTCGGTTGGCAGTTGCCAAGACAATATCCCCATTTCTGTATACACGGATGTTGATGAACCGTGTCCCTTCTTCAGAGTTAGTGTATTGCCAGTTCCTTATGCCCGGTGCCGTCGTGACCGCCGCCATGGAGATCGTGGAAGACCACTTCCCGCCGCTCGCGGGCCAGCTCCCGAAGGACTACGAGCGCTTCGAGGACGATGTTCTGGAAGAGATGATACGGACCTTACGATTCCGAGGCACTGGGCGGCAGGAACGCGGCGCGGAAACCGGCGCCGGAGCCCTCCCCTTCGGCGATCCGCAATTGTGATACGCTCTCTCGGATGGTATGATCGAATTCACAACAAGAGCACGGCGACCATACAGACTATCTGGTGGGCGGCCACCTGCACCACGCGCACGGCGACCACTGCGACGACCACGGCGAGCTGTCCGGCGCCTAAGACCAGCCCAGGGCGTCATTCATCGGGAGATTCGCAACGGATTGTGGGTCCCCCGTTGGCTCTGCCTACCGATGCGCGGCTCTGATTTCGGGTCGGAGTCTCCAACCTGAGGTTCTCCGATTCGCGGGGCTCCCAGCCATGGACCAGCTTGCTCTATCACTCGTCGCCCCGGTTCTGGGCGCCCTACTATACGGGTGGCTCCATGAGCGGCCCCTTCGGATGACCCTGCTGGACCGCTTCATGTACCTAGCGGTGCCGGCCTTGGTCGCTTGGCAAGTGCTGCCGCATGCTTGGGCTGAATACGGAATACTGTCGATCGGGGTTCTCCTGCTGGGCCTGGGTGCCCCCACCCTGATCGAACACTTTTCGCATTCGCTGGCACCCCACATGGACAACATGGCCCTGCTGGGCGGTCTGTCCGGGCTCTTGTTGCACGCGCTTCTTGAGGGAGCGGCGCTCGCTGCTCCCGAGGCGCGCGTGTCGACAGTGGTGTTTCTGCACAGGATTCCGGTCGGCCTGATGATCTGGTGGGTGGTCCGGCCTCTACACGGCTTCTGGAATGCCGCGCTCTGCATCGGGGTGATTCTTGCCGCAACGGTTGTGGGTTACGCCGTCGGCGCGCGGCTCCTCGAGGACGGTCATGAAGGCGTGGAACTCTATCAGGCGTTTGTGGGCGGGTCGCTACTGCACACCGTGTTCCACAAGGGCCGGCATTCCCATAGGCACTAGCAGGGGCAAACGCTGTTTCTGTATGCGGACGGCCTCACCGACATGACGAACCGCCACAGCGACCTGTTCAGCAAGGAGCGGCTGGAGGAAACCCTGTACGGTTCATCATGGCAATCGCCCGAGGAGATCGGCAACAACGTCTGGGATCAGATCGGGGACTTTCCGGCCGGCACCACGGCCGCCGTCAACATGAGGAAGAACCGTTTGATCTGGAAGCGCGATCTGCAGTCCGCATAGATAATAGCCATCACATGGTTGGGGATCGCTCCCGATCCGAGGGGAACCGTGTCAATGAACATTCAAGTGGTTGAAGAACGAGACAACGACGTTCTCGTGCTGCTGCCGGTCGACCGGATCGACAGCTCGAACGCAGCGGGATTCGAATCCATCATCACAAATCACATCAGCAACGGCGAACTGCGCTTGATCTTCGATTTCAGCCGTCTGAACTTCATTAGCAGTTCTTGGCCTGAGAGTGCTTCTGATCGCAGCCAAGAGGCTCAGCGCAACCCAGGGGAAGCTCGTCCTGTGCGGCATGCAGGAGCACATCCAGGAAGTGTTCACGATCAGCGGATTCGATAAGCTGATCCCGATCCGTGAGTCCCGCAAGGCTTCCATGAATCTGTTCTGATCAATCGAGAACTTCAACGGCTCGATATTGAGGATCTTGGAGCCCTACGCAATCAGGGGTCGTACAATCACCGCTTCGAAGTGCTAAAGGCGGTGAGCGGCGCGTGGGTCAGGAAGTCATCCCAGTAGGGATCGTCCCGCTCACTCGGCTCCAGCATAGCGTTGACCCAGCGGAAGTCGTCGAAGCCGGCTGCGCGCGCAGCTGCCTCGTAAGTGCCCGGTGCGAGGTAGTAGTTATCGAACTCAAACACCTGGCCGTCGTGGTTGGTTATGTGGTAGTGGATAGCGTCACCCTCGCTCGCAGGATACGCGCAGGTCCGCTCAAGCCCGTACTTCGCCAGCGATACGCCCGGCCGGGGCGGGTTGCGGATGTTGTCGTTGAATCCAACGAGCCGACCGCCTGACCGCAGCGCACGGAAGCAGGCACGGCAAAAACGGTCCAAATCCTCTCTGGTGCGGGCATAGTTCAGCAGATAGACAGCCGTCACGATGTCAACCGGCTTGGCTGGCGTGAATGCCGCTGCGTCCTCTCGGACGTACCGACAGCCCAGCGGATCCACACGTTCCTCAGCCTCGGCCAGCTCGATCATCGCCTGCGAGATATCGACGCCGGTCACCTCCGCCGCGCCCAACCGTTTGAACTGGCGGGCGTAGACGCCTTCGCCGCACGCTAGGTCCAGCACCGTCCGCCCCCGCAGATCGCCTAGCACCTCGAACAGGGTGTACCGCTCGATGTAGTGGCGGAACAAGAGCCACTTGGACTCACGATAGAGATTGGCGATGGCATCGTACTTATGCTGTCCGGTCATGGCAACGCCCCCCTGTTGCGGTGCGGTCAATCAGCGCTGTGCATCCCCTTGGAGATTGGGAGGGCTCGGATTCATTATATTATGACGAGTCGATGCATGGGTATTTTGGCGGATGGGCGCGGCATCGTGCTCCTGGTGGTCGAGTGAACTTCTTGTCGCGCACGACAGGTAGAAGATTTCTCCGTTCCGGCATTCATCCCGCAACTTCTCATGGAAACTCTCGCAGTACCCGTTCTCCCAGGGGACTTACTGGTGCGATGTATAACGTTCCGGTCCCGAGCTTCCTCAGCCACTGGCGGTGGCCATCTCGAAAAGAACGAACTGAATGAACTCGCTCTTCGGACCTTGGGCGAGTGCTGCGGCAGGACAGATGCTGGCCGGCGTCGCTTGGACCCTGTTGTCCGCAGCCCATGATGCGTGCTAATCTCCCTTCGGAGCGCGGTTCGACCACGATGCGGCCCACGTCTTCGAACGGGAGGCGAGATGAAGAACTTTCTGACCCATATCTGGACCGGCCGGATCCTCGTGATCACCGGTTTCCTGCTCGGCTACAACAGCCTGAGCGCGACGGTCACGCACATCGGCAACGACGCGTTCCTGCTGGTGGGCGGCACGCAAACCCATAGCTGGCATCACTTCCTGAGAGAGCTTGGCGGGGATTTCGGCGCCATGGCGGCGATCCTGGTAATCCTGTTCGCGCCGCTGGGCGCGAGAACGCGGGTTTCCTGGTGGGTGATGCTGATACTCATGATCGGGTTCTACGCGCCGTTCTGGGTCGGGACGCCGTTCATGCCCGAGCTGGGCGCCCCGAGCATGGACGCGGAAATCAATCACCTGATGATGGCGGTGCCGGCGCTGGTCGGGTGCTTTCTCTCGAGGAGACACTTCGCGGCATGAACGCCGCGGGAATCCAAGAAGAACGGTCCTAAAACACTGGACGGCGATCTTGATCGTGCTCGGCATTTCCGCCGCGCCGTTGATCCCACAAGAGAACGGGCAACCGGCGACCGAAGTCCTCGATTCGCTGGACCTGGAGGGGAACCAGACCTTCATGGGCGGGGTTGATCAGACCGAGTTTTTTTACCAGTAGATGTGAGACATATTACATCACCACTTGGGGTTGTGAACCTGAGTTTAGAACAGGCGTATAGGGCCCCCGGCGCCGGGGGCCTGTAATCTATTCCCTTCCCCAAAACTAGTTTCACAACCACAGGCTGTCATGTAAACTCTCTCACAACGACTGGTACAAAAAATCGGCTTGGTCAGACATGGCAGAATCGCCGGAGCTGCTCACCAGTTCTGGCGTAGTTGAGCAGGTACATCGCTACCACGAGGTCGACCTGCTCCTCAGGCTCGAACGCCGCAACGTCCGCCTGTATGTATTTGCAACCGAGTGGATGGCGTCTTTCTTCGTCTTCGGCGAGTCGAGTCATCGCCGCCGAGATGTCGACGCCCGTGACCTGCGACGCGCCAGCCTGCTTGAGCAGGCGCCTATAAAACCCGTCCCCGCAGGCCAGGTCGAGGACCTTTCTCCCTCGCACGTCGCCTAACAATTCGAACAGGGTGTACCGCTCGACGTACTCCCAGAACGGCAGATGCTTTGAGTCTCGGTACTCTTCGGCGATCTCGTCGTATGCTTCCGCGTGATCCCTCAGTTGCCGAACCGTCGTTTGAACGTCAGCGCCAGGGTCCAGTCGCGCGCACCGGTGAACCTATTGTGGTTACGCAACCCAGGGTCCTCGGCATGCCATGGGTGTGACGCGTATGTACCGGAAGCTTCTATGGCTCCCAGCATCGAGTAGCTCAGCCGCAGACCCAGCAGCGTCCGGTCGTTGAGGCGGTAGTCGGCTCCGGCGTGCAGGTGCGCGGCCGGAACCGTGTCGTATATATCCTCCTCCTGGAGGCTGTTGTAGAACGACAGGGGCGGATCGTAGGCCGGAGCGTTGGCCGAGGTGTCTCCGTATCGGGTCGAGAACCGCAAGCCCGACACGGTGACGAACGCTGGACCGACCCCGATTCCCAGGTACGGCACGATCGGACCGGTCGTGATTGGAAAATCGTAATAGGCCTGCAACGCCAGCGTCCTCACCCGCAAGTGATCGATCGAGGCCTGAGCGTTCGAGACGACCGACCTGCCAGACCGCGCGCCAATGGGCGTTCCGTCGTAGTAGGTGATTCCGCGGAACATCTGGTCGAGCCCGTTCTTCTGCTGCGCCAGCGAGAGCTCCAGGCGGTAGCGGTCGAAAATGCGGCCCACGACGATTTCGTGCCGGGCGCCGACCGAGCCACCAACCGTGTAACGCCAACGGTATCCGGATATTGGCGGAGTGGGATCGGCATTGAAACATGCGTCGGTCGGATAGCAGATCGCTTCCCGATTCCAGCCTTCCTGATCGAGTGCGGAGGCCCAACTCGCTCCAATGCTCCCACCCACGTACCATCCAAAACGTGGGGGATCTCCGGCCGTGCCTTGTGCCCATACCGGGGCTAGGGAACCGAGGATGAAGATGCACCCGTTGACAAATGCCGCGGTCAATAAACGCATTGTGGTATTTTATCTCCGTTCCCCGTCCCGAAGCCTCTGGGGGTTCCTTGTCATTTCATCCGAGACGACGATCCAAAGGCCTCACGATTGTCGGCAGTCGTGGGGGCACCCATTGACAAATTAATCATTTACGGAATTTCCTAGATTAAGGTGTTGACAACCGGCAACCTGGATCTTTCCATATTACCTAACCTCAACCTCATTGGAAACATGGTGGTGAAGCTGCCGCCTGGATTGAAGCGTAGGGCAACGATGACGGGACCAAGGTTGGCTTCTAGCTGATTTGCCACAGATACTTTCAGAACTCCCGCTCGGCCTCAATGAACCGCGAGGCGGAAGGGTCACTGGAAGCGTGCTTTCGCCTTCTGGGGTGCCGCCTTTGAGTCGCGGAAAAAGAGGATTCCCCTGATAATTTAAGGCATAAAGGGTCACTCGCCTGGCAACATTTTGCATATTGACCAAGATAAGAGAAGATGTCCAGCCCTGCCCATCAGCAATGTGCCCGATGGAATTATTACCTGGGACCAGCCATAGCGCTTTCCTTTGATCCTCTGCAAATGAAGCTAGAGCCAATAGAAAAAACAGGGCCGTTGCCAATATAATGCCTGTCTCATGGTTCTTCCTGTTTGCTCTTGAATCCTGGCGGTGGATATGGCCGCTGGGTCGGTTGTCAAGACCTTAATCCAGGAAATTCCGAACTAATTTAATGAACGAAACACTAGGTAATCCATTCGGTCTCGCGACTTGGTCCAGCCGAGCGGTACGAGGGCGTGGTCGCACGAAGGCCGAACCGGCCGATGCCGTCGTTAGCTACCGGACAATGAGGACCTGACCGGCATAGATCCGGCTGTTGCGCAGCCCGTTCAGCTGCATCAGCTCGCGGATCCCAAGGCCGAACATCCGGGCGATGCGCGACAGCGTGTCGCCCCGTTGGACGCGATACCCACCATCGCTACTGACTTGGCCTGAGCCGGAACTAACGACCAATGTCTCACCCGCGAAGATCCGGTCCGAGGGAAGCCGGTTGAACGCCACTAACGCTCTGACGGAAGTTCCATACCGCCGGGCGATCTCCGACAGCGTGTCGCCCGGACGGACACGATGTCTCTTCCCGTCGCCGCCCTCCAGGGGGGCTCTCGCCATGGTCCGCGCGGCTGGGTAGCTGAAATCCCGGGGCTGGTCAAGCGTCAGCGGACCGAAGTAGCGCTCGTAGTTCTGGTAAACGCGGACGGCGGCCAGGAACTCCGGGTAGAAGTTCTTCGAGGCGTACTTGAATGCACGCCCCCTGTACTTGCGGATGATCTCCGCCATGTCGGATCCGTGCAGGCGGCGCGCGCGCAGCATTCCCCCTCGTCCGTGGTTATAAGCGGTGATCGCAAGGGGCCAGGATTGGAGTTGCTCGTAGTTGCCCCGGAGTAGCTTCGCCGCCGCACGCGTGGAGATCGCCGGGTTCAGACGGTCGTCGCGGCCGCGAGCCACACGCATGTACAGACGGCCGGTCCCTCGGGTGAACTGCCAGATGCCGGCGGCGCCCGCATGGGAATACGCAGCGTTCTCATAGGACGACTCGATCAAGGGCAGCAGCGCCAGGATCGGCGGCACTCCTTCGCTCTCGAGCACCTCTTCGAAATAGGGGAGGTACCGGCCCGAGCGAATGACCCCGGCGCGGAAGCGCTCCTTGATACCGCGCTGCACGTGGATCCGGTTCATCAGAACGGCGATATTGCCCGCCGTCATTCCCACGCCTTCGGCTTCGATCCGGTTGTAGAAGACCCGCGCCTGCGCACTGAGTCCTTCGGGTGTGTCAATGCCTCGCCGCACCTCGTTCAGCAGGCGGCGCACGCGCGCGACGCCCGACCGGCGCGACTTCTCGTCGCCCACGTCGTAGATCAGATTGACCCGCTCGGTATCGTGGATGATGCGGCTGTCCTTGCCATAGATCGTGAAGACCTTTTCCCAGAACGCGATCCGATCTTCGAGTCCGGTTTCCGGAAAACCCGGAATTTCGGCCAGCGCGGACACTGGAGAAATCGCCTGAACGATGAGGAGTGGAAGCAGCCAACCGAAGATTTTCATTGGGGAATTATACACGATTTTACCTTAACCAAATTCTTACTGGGCTTGTTATTCCGCTGGTGATTCTTGCGGTACTGCCAACCGCTTGGAGGGGAAACAGCGCCGGTTAGAACTGCTCTGTTTTGTACTTTCGGGTCGACATGCCCGGCTTTCCTTCTTCGTGAGATTCTCTCTCACTTCAGCTGATACAAAATGGCCGGTCAGGCCAAGACAGCGTCTCAGGTTTGAGGCAACTCTAGGAGCATATTTTGAAGCCTATTAGTATTTGATACATTAGAATCAAACATTTAGATTCTATTTGGTGAAGACGGGAGCCCCTGGCAGTCGAGTCGGCGCGTGGAACACAGGGCCGCTACTCGGGCCGCAGGACACCCTGTTTGGAGGGGGCGCTCCATCCCATCAGATTTTCCTGGATCGGCACGTGCGGGTCCAGTTATCTGAAGATGACAACAGAAGAATGAGAGAACTAGTAGAAATCTTTTCTGTAACATCAAAGGTGCAAAGTCTGTTACACCCCCCTTTCGTTCCTGTAACATCCTGGATCGTGCGCTGTAACACCTAAAACGTCTCGTTAGTCCTCGGCTTTCGGAACACTCCTAGAAGTTCTCTGCGCGGCTCTTAAACCCGTCCTCAATTGTGGCAAACGGCTCGCCCGCCAAGTGGCGTAGCCGTCAATCGAGACGCCTTCCTTCACTCGCATCTCGGGGAGCTTTTTCAGTTTCACCAAGTGCTTAAGGGCTGCGTTGAATCCCCCTGCTGCCCTCCCCAAGAACTGGACCGTTTTCAGTGCGAGATTTCCTGGATTAAGGTAGAGACCAGGAAGGAGCGGACATGAAACGGAAACGGTACAGCAAAGATCAGATCATCCGGATCTTGAAGGAGGCCGAAGGAGGGATGTGGGTGGCGGAGGTGGGCCGCAAGTAAGGGGTCTCGGAGCAGACGGTCTACCGCTGGAAGAGTAAGTACGGAGGGCTGGAGGTGAACGAGTGGAAGCGCTTGAAGCAACTGGAGGAGGAGAACGGCCGGCTGAAGAAGCTGGTGGCGGATCAGGCGTTGGATATTCAGATGCTCAAGGACGTCAGCTCAAAAAACTGGTAAAGTCCGCAGCCCGGCATCTGGGCGAGCGCTACCGGGTAAGCCTGAGGCGGGCCTGCGGACTGATGGGACGGGAGCGAAGCAGCTACTACTACCCAGGCAAGCCGAGGAACGACGCGGAGCTGCGGGCGGCATTAAGGAGGCTGGCCTTTCGCTACCAGCGGTGGGGCTGCCAAGCTCTGACCGATCTACTCAGAAGAGAGGGTTTCACGGACAACCACAAACGGATCTATCGGGTCTATCGGGAGGAGCAACTGCAGGTTCGGCGCCGCGAGAGGAAGCGGACCGCCCGCTGGCGGGGAGAGCGCCTGGAGGCTCCCGAGGGGCGGTACGAGATCTGGGCCATGGATTTCATGAGCGATCAGCTGGCGGACGGAAGACGGCTCAGGGTCTTGCCGATTATTGACGTGTACACCCGGGAGGGTGTCTGGCGATGGAGGTGGACACGTCGCTGAGCAGAGAACGGGTGGCGAGAACCTTGAATCGGATCGGGGGCCGAGGATGGCCCCAGAAGATCGTGGTCGACAATGGACCGGAGTTTCGAGGTCGGATCCTGGACCGATGGGCCTATGAGACGGGGGTGAGGCTGCATGTTATGGAGCCCGGGAAACCCATGCAGAACGGATTGGTCGAAGGCTTTAACAGCACGTTTCGGGACCAGTGTCTGAACGGGCACTGGTATACGAGCATCGATGATGCCAGGGAGAAGGCCGAGCAGTGGCGGCAGATCTACAACACCATCAAGCCCCACAGCTCATTGGGCCGAAAGACACCGGCGGAGTTTGCCGCTCTGTGTTCCGGCCGTGCCGCACGGATTCCGTTCGAGCCTTCGCGACTGGGCAGCCGAATGCACAGGCGCGCCCCATGCGGTCATGGAGGCAGCGTTGTCGCATGTGGTCCGCAACCAAGTGGAAGCGGCCTATGCCCGCTCGGATCTCTTCGAGCGTCGGCGCACCTTGATGGTGCAGTGGTCGGAGTTCTTGGGCGCGAGTCGGAAACGGGCCGTTGCGCCAAGATCATTACGTGTCACAACACCATGAGCCCTCCTGAAACAGGCGGCTTAAATCACTGAATACTTTTTCATCGTCTTGTTCCCGAAATGGGTGAAATCTTTCTCAATCCTGCAAAGAGGACCCTATGGAGGAACCTTCTGAGTCCGAATCCACTAGTTCTGAAACCGAACACACGGAAAATATTGGGGGGAAATATTGGGGGAGACTTGACGAGTGTTTTCGATCCTGTATAATTCTCCGGTTATATTGTTAATCCGTCATGGTTGGATGTACGGGAAGTTCGGTTGAAAACCGACGCTGCCCTCGCAACTGTGAGCAGGGAGTCGAACCACAAACAAGCCACTGCCCGTCGGATACGGGTGGGAAGGCGTGAGATTCGTCCTGCGAGCCAGGAGACCGATTCAACCGTGACCTCTCGATGCTTCCGAAGGGGAAGCAAGGAGGTAGCATGAACCCCATCCGTTCATCCGTTTGCACGGTCTTTCACTCCAATTGGAAACCACCTCAAAGGCTTCCGGCTAACCGACATTGCGGAGCGCTGCCTGAGCTTCTTGAATCGCTCTTGAGCCCAGGACTCAGCCAGCGGCAGCGCTCCGTTGGCTCTTTCGGTTCAGAGAAGTTGCGCCCGTAAATTCCAGGGAGAAAAGACCATGAAGATCCGATGTGCGACTCTTTTTGTATGCCTGTCTGTGCTACTCGTGACCCTGCCGATCACCCGCGCGCAGGCACCTGACTCGAACCCCCAAGAACAGACGGAAACACAAGAGCCCCAAGAGATTCCTCACCGCTATGACGAAATCACTGTCACCGCAACCCGGACACCCACCGCAAGCCGGGAGATCGGCCAGGCGTTGACTGTGATCAGTAGTGAGGACATGGAAACCCAGGGCGCACGGGACATCTTGCAGGTTCTGGAGACGGTTCCAGGGTTGAACGTTGTTCGCACTGGATCCTTCGGATCAACCGCTTCCGTTTTTGTTCGAGGCGGCGAAAGCGACTTTAACCTGGTCTTGATTGACGGGGTCCAGGTCAATCAACCTGGAGGTGGGTTTGATTTTGCGGATCTGACCACAACCAACGTCGAGCGGATCGAGATCGTTCGTGGCCCCTCTTCCGTCCTCTATGGGGCCGATGCAACAGCGTCCGTCATCAATATCATCACTCGAAAAGGAGAGGAGAAACTCTCCGGCAATGCCAAATTTGAAGGAGGAAGTTTTGACAGTTACCTCTTTCGTGGGGCATTGAACGGCGAATTGGACTGGATTCAATACTCCCTCGGCACCCATTACTCAGATTCAGACGGCTTCTACGATTTCAACAATCAGTACGACAAAATCGAGCTTTCCGCCTCCACCGTCTTCAAGCTTCCTTTCGACGCCTCCATTACGGCCAATGCCCGATACTTCAACAGCGAACATCATTTTCCCACCGACGCGGGTGGCCAGATTGTGGATCCCAATGATTTTCGGCAAACGAACGAAACCCTCTATTCTATTTCCTATGAGGACCAGCTCACTGATCGCTATACAACCCGGCTTCAATACGGCTTTTACCGCAGAGATTATGAGAGTTACACGGTCGAGGACGGGGTGGTGGACTTCTTCAACTCCACCTTCGAGATTGCTGAGAACCGAAACTATCTGGACTGGCAAAACAACATCCAACTCAATTCAGGAAATCTGCTGACGGCCGGTGCCTCCTTCGAGCGGGAACAATCCGAGACGGAGGACCTGGGACGGCGCAGTGTGGGCTTTTACCTGCAGGACCAGTTCTCCTGGGGCAATCGACTTTTTCTGACGGCAGGTGGTCGGTACGACCACAACAATCGGTTTCAGAGCTTTGCCACCGGAAGTCTTTCTGCCGCCTACTTGCTTACCGATCAACTGAAGATCCGGTCCAGCATCGGGAACGGCTTGCGAGCCCCCAGTTTCTTTGAGATCATCGGTTTTCCCGACTTCGGGATCGTGGGCAACCCATCACTCAATCCTGAGAAAAACCTGGGCACTGATTTTGGCTTTGACTACTTTTCCCGAAGCGGAAGAGGTGGGGTCGCCGCCACCCTCTTTTTCAACCGGTTCAGTGATCTGATCGAATTCACCTTTCTCGTTCCCACCGGTACGCCCAACTACCTCAACATCGAAAAGGCGCAAGCACAGGGCCTGGAACTGGACGGGTTCATCACACTCCGAGACGATTTGCGAATGGGTGCCCACTACACATTCGCGGATACGGAGGTCACCGATGCAGGCACGGTGCCGGGTGGTAGTTTTGTTGAAGGACAGTCGCTGTTGCGGCGTCCCCGACATGGGGCGGGGTTGTACGCGCAGTTTGCCCGTCAGCGATACCGATTGCGGATTGACTTCAAGTTCAAGGGAGAACGCGATGACGTTCAGGTTTTCCCTGATTTTTCGAGTGCGCGTGTCGTTCTGCCCTCCTACTGGAAGACGGACTTCGGCGTGACTTTGCCCCTTTTGCAATTCGCCGACTCGCCGGGCGATGTGGCGGTGGTGTTCCGTGGAGAAAACATCTTCAATCGGGACTACACGGAAATCGCAGGTTTCCGGTCCGTGGGCCGAAGCCTTATTGCCGGACTGGAAGTGGCATTCTAACGAAGCCAGTACGAAAGGGGAACGGAAACCTGGGAGGTAAGAATGTGGATAGAAAAAACAAACCACAATAATCAGAAGCGGCCTTTGGCCTTGGGTCTGATCCTCACAGGCGTAACATTCCGATTACTGCCCACTTGCCCAACTTTACCCTCGTGGGTGGCATCAGCCTGTTTTCAGGCGCTCGGCTCCGAGGGTGGCAAGCGTTCGGAGTCCCGCTGATTATCATGGCAGTCACCGATCCCATCATGGGACGAATCCTAGGCTACCCCGCCTATACTCTGATCACACCCGCAGTTTATGGCAACTTCCTAATCAATGTCTGGATCGGCTCTTATCTGCGCAGGACCGAAAATCCCTGGTGGATCGGGGGAGCTGCGCTTTTGGCGAGCACGCAGTTTTTCCTGATCACGAACTTGGCCTTGTGGGCATCGGGCATCTCTTATCCGCTCACCCTGTCGGGTCTGGTGGCTTGCTACGCCGCCGCCATCCCCTACTTCGACCGGACTCTAGCAAGTGATCTACTGTACACCGGCTTGCTGTTCGGATTGCATGGATGGCTGAGCCGGTGGAAATTCCCCAGGGAACGTGTCGGGAATCGGGCGGAAGCTTTCACATCATGAAAAAGACTTGGCTGTCCTGGAGCACCGGAAAAGACAGCGCCTGGGCCCTCCACCAAATCCAGGCCCAGGGCAAATACGACGTGGTGGGCCTGTTTACCACCGTCAACGAAACCTTTGACCGGGTGGCCATGCATGCCGTCCGTCGAACTCTCCTGGAGGTTCAGGCGGCTGCCACCGGACTGCGTCTTTGCGTCATTCCCCTTCCCTGGCCCTGCTCCAATCAACAATACGAGGCCACCATGGTGAGAACATGGACGGCGGCAATCGAGAGCGGCGTCGAAGCAATTGCCTTTGGCGATCTGTTCCTGCAAGACGTCCGTCAATACCGAGTTGACCTGCTCAAGGGAACGGGTCTGGAGCCGATCTTTCCTCTTTGGCAATCGCCCACTCGCACTCTAGCCGAATTGATGATCCGTTCCGGAATACAAGCAAAACTCACTTGTGTCGACCCTAAGCACCTAGGTGCTGATTTTGCCGGAAGAGAGTTCGACGTGGAATTACTCCGAGATCTGCCTCTCAATGTGGACCCCTGTGGTGAAAATGGAGAATTTCATTCCTTCGTCTATGCGGGTCCGATGTTTGCCTATCCGCTGAAGGTGGCCGTCGGCGAAGTCACCGAAAGAGATGGATTCGTCTTTGCAGATATCGTTGGCATGGGCCGGTCCGGGCAATGACACATCGCATCGTGTCCCTCATCGCCAGTGCGACGGAAATCGTGTGCGCGCTGGGGTTCGAGTCCCAGCTCATCGGCCGGTCCCACGAATGCAACTACCCGCCTTCAGTCGCCCACTTGCCGGCCTGCTCCACGTCGAAGGTTGAGGTCGGAGCGCCCAGTGCGGCGATCGATGGGCAGGTCCTGGCTATTGTCGCTGAGGGCTTGTCCGTGTACCGAGTGGACCCCGAACTGCTGGATCGTCTCGCCCCTACCACCGTCATCACGCAGACGCAGTGTGAGGTCTGCGCTGTGAGCATGAAGGATGTCGAGGCAGCTGTGTGCGAGCTTGTCCACTCGCGGCCCGCCATCGTGTCCCTCGAGCCCATGTCGCTCGGGGACGTGTGGACCGACATTCGGATCTGGGGTTGTTTCTGGCGCTTTTCAAGCGTCGCCGTTGTCCGTGACGACGAGCCCGATCGTGGACGAGAGCGCTCATGCAGTTTTCATGGGCTGTGCCGCTGTGCTTCAGCGGCCCAATCGCCGACCGTTTGCAACTAGGCTCGCTTCAATCCAGATAATAGCCGGAGCCAACCAGAATCGGCAGGCCGGAGACCACGATCCTCTTGATGAAAGCCACCTTGCCCTGCAGCATCCAGGTGGAGGGATTGCGCGTCGAGTAGTACAGAAAGGTTTCCCCGAAGGCGTCGCCGACGCTCACCACGTCCCGGCCCCCAAAGGGTCCGTCTATGTGGTCGTTCAACTCGGGAGAAAGGCTGCCCCACCACGACTGGCTGTAGGGATTGCCGCTGAACAGCGGGTTGCCGTTGGTATCCAGGCCAAACACGTAGATCGATTGGTTGCGCCACCGGGGATCACTGGAGAGCGCCCGGATGGCGAAGTACCCATTGGCTTCCAGCTCCATGGCGGCGCAACGGACAAACTCCTGCAGCCGCGCGTTGGAAGGATCGGATTCGAGCAGGCCGGCGTTGACCTCTTCCGCCGCGCAGGTGCCGGGCAGGTCGCGCCGGTAGATGCCCGCGCCGATCGCGGCTGCATTCCCATCCCAGTCGATGCCCTTGATGTAGGTAGCCTTCGGCTCATCCCTGCCGGTCGCGGGGTTTAAGAAGGAATAATAGAGCCAGCCCTCGCCGAAGCTGCTCACGATACGATGCTGTTCCTTGTAGTAGTCGTTGCCGAAGGCGTCGATCAACAGTCCTAAGCTTGATCCTTCCCTCGGCCGGTCGGGCGGGAAGACGAAGAGTCGAGCCTGATCGCTCATCGGTGTCACTTCGGAGACGAAGACATAGATCGGGCCGCTCTTCCAGCGCTCATCTTCGTTGAATGCTCTGCGGGCCTCCTCAAAGCCCGCTTCCTGGACGAACTCGTAGGCGCATTGCACGAACGCCTCAACGTCTCCAGTTATGCGCGCGGCGCTGGCAACGATGGATTTGTCCGCGCACGGCAGAGGTGCAGGGGTGCCCCAAGCCTGCGGCGCGGCGCACAACAAAATCAACAGAATCAGAGAGGGGGGAAGGCTACGTTTTTTCAATTTCGTCTCCTTCCTATTTCAAGAGTTAATGCTGCGTGGGAGCAATGGCGGGTTTGTAGTGCAGGCCCCGCCTACGGACCCTCCTCGCCGTCCAGATAATAGCCGGAGCCGATCAGAATCGGCAGGCCGGAGACCACGATCCTCTTGACGAAGGCCACCTTGCCCTGCAGCATCCCGGTGGAGGGATTGCGCGTCGAGTAGTACAGAAAGGTTTCCCCGAAGGCGTCGCCAACGCTCACTACGTCCCGGCCTCCAAAGGGTCCGTCTATATGGTCGTTCAACTCGGGAGAAAGGACGCCCCACCACGACTGGCTGTAGAAATTGCCGCTGAACAGCGGGTTGCCGTTGGTATCCAGGCCGAACACGTAGATCGATTGGTTGCGCCACCGGGGATCGCTGGAGAGCGCCCGGATGGCGAAGTACCCATTTGCTTCCAGCTCCATGGCGGCACAACGGACAAACTCCTGCAGCCTCTGGTCAGAAGGCGCTGCTTGGAGTTGCATGGCGTTGACCTCTTCCGCCGCGCAGGTGGCGGGCAGGTCGCGGCGGTAGATGCCCGCGCCGATCGCGGCAGGGGTCCCGTCCCAGTCGATTTTCTTGACGTAGGAAGCCTTCGGCTCATCCCTGCTGGTCGCCGGGTTTGGGAAGGCGTAGTAGAGCCAGCCTTCATCGACGACGCTCATGATGCGATACAGTTCCTCGTAGTAGTCGCCGAAGGCGTCGATCAACGGCCCCCAGGGTTGCCCTTCCAGCGACGGATCGGGCGGGAAGATTAAAGCTCGGGCATCCAATCTCATTGCCGTCACTTCGTCGACAAAGACATAAGTTGGGCCACTTCTCCAACGCTCGTCCTCGTGGAAGGCCCGGCGGGCCTCCTCAAAGCCCACTTCCAGGACGTGCTCGTAGGCGCATTGCACGAACGCCTCAACGTCCTCAGTTGTGCGCAACGCGCTGGCAACGACCGATTTATCCGCGCACGGCAGAGCTGCAGGGGTGCCCCAAGCCTGCGGCACGGCACACAGTAAAATTAAGAGAATCAGAGAGGGGAGAAAACTCAGTTTTGTCAATTTCGTCTCCTTCCTATTCCACGAGATAAAGCTGCGTGGGAGCAATGGCGGGTTTGTAGTGCAGGCCCCGCCTACGGACCTTCCTCGCCGTCCAGATAATAGCCGGAGCCAACCAGAATCGGCAGGCCGGAGACCACGATCCTCTTGATGAAAGCCACCTTGCCCTGCAGCATCCAGGTGGAGGGATTGCGCGTCGAGTAGTACAGAAAGGTTTCCCCGAACGTGTCGCCGACGCTCACCACGTCCCGGCCCCCAAAGGGTCCGTCTATGTGGTCGTTCAACTCGGGAGAAAGGCTGCCCCACCACGACTGGCTGTAGGGATTGCCGCTGAACAGCGGGTTGCCGTTGGTATCCAGGCCAAACACGTAGATCGATTGGTTGCGCCACCGGGGATCACTGGAGAGCGCCCGGATGGCGAAGTACCCATTGGCTTCCAGCTCCATGGCGGCGCAACGGACAAACTCCTGCAGCCGCGCGTTGGAAGGATCGGATTCGAGCAGGCCGGCGTTGACCTCTTCCGCCGCGCAGGTGGCGGGCAGGTCGCGCCGGTAGATACCCGCGCCGATCGCGGCAGGGGTTCCCTCCCAGTCGATTGCCTTGAAGTAGGAAGCCTTGGGCTCAGCCCTGCCCGTCGCTGGGTTCGTGAAAGAATAGTAGACCCAGCCCTTACCGAAGCCAGTCGCAACACGATAAAATTCCAGGATCAAGTCGCTGCCGAAGTCGTCGACCAGCGGCCCCCAGGGTTGCCCTTCCAGCGACGGATCGGGCGGGAAGACGAAAGCGCGAGACGCCCCAGGTACCGGCGTCATTTCGTCAACAAAGATATAAATGGGACCGCTTCTCCAACGTGCGTCCTCGTGAAAGGCCCGGCGGGCCTCCTCAAAGCCCACTTCCAGGACGTGCTCGTAGGCGCATTGCACGAACGCCTGGATGTCCTCCTCTGTGCGCACGGCGCTGGCCACGATGGAGCGATCCGCACAAGTATCATCGGAGGCTAAGGCCGGGGTGACTAGAATAGAGGTCAGGTAAAGCAGAATTGCAAGAGAATAGGGTCGCATCATCGAGCTATTCTAGCACAACGCGATACTGACTGGCCCTTGGTTTTTGGATCCAACGGGAAGGTGAGTTTTGCGGCAGAATCTGGAAGCTGGAGGAGGAGATATTGCCGTGAAGAAAAAGCGTTTTACAGTGGAACGGATCGTGGGGATTCTGAAACAGGCAGGAGTAGGGGTACCGGTGAGGGAGTTGGTGCGGAAGGAGGGGATTTCCGAGCAAACGTTCTAGCGGTGGAAGAAGCAGTATGTGGGAGTGGATATCGACCAGGTGCAGCAGCTGAAACAGTTGCAGGAAGAGAATCAGCGGCTGAAGCGACTGGTGGCGGAGCTGATGTTGGACAAGACCATGCTGCAGGATGTGCTGGCAAAAAGATCCGGAAGCCTTCGCGCCGCCGCCGGCCTTCACGAAAGGGGCTGTAGTCCACCCGTTCGAGGCGCCCCCTTCCCATGCCTGGCGCGGGAAGCGTAGAACCTACACAACCAGTCTGAATCGTAAAGTGAAGGTTCTTGATTTTGTTCAGTTTGGTGGAGCTAAGAGGGTATGAACTATTTCGGGCAATTCGCCAGAAATCGGCATGCGCCGCATCGCGCATCTCAGCAGGTGTCTCGGTGTCGCCGCCCAACCAACATTCCACGGCTCCATCGACCGGATACGGTTCAATTGCTTGTCGCGTCGGATACCAGAACGGCGACCACCCCGTGTGGCGCACAACGCTTGCTCGTATCACATCTGGCAACTGCGCTAGTGTGATCTGTTGCGCTGCACCCACGATCTCATATGCAAAGTTGTAGTTGCCATGCGGGAACCGAGGTCCAACGTCTGCCGGTAGCGGATCGGTCAGTTTGGACCAACGATCGAAGCTTGCGGTAATCCACTGGTCCAGACACTCTTCGTCCGCTGCAAGGTGCTAGAGAACACTCGCCATCCGGTTCTGACGCTCAAGCTGTGACCTTTTCGACCGCCAAACTGTAAAGCCGTTCGTCATCAACTTGCGGTTCGACATCCGGAACGCTCCGAGGCTATCTCGCCATTCCAGAAATCGAAGTTCGGGCGGTGGCGGGATGCGAGCATGAGCAAAGACGAGTGGAAATCCATCGGCGAGGTCATCCCAACGGGCGGGGTCGGGCGGGCCGCTCAAGCCGAGTCGGCGGGTTCGTCTACGTCGTAGTCCTCCGGCATGAGGAGGAATTCCGGATACGCCTCGATCCCCAGTTCGGCTGTATCCTGCCCCAACTGCTCTACTCGATTCGACACGCGGACGCCCAGCGTCATGGCCAGCATCTTCCAGAGCAGACATGAGAGGAGGAAGACGAACATCCCGACGGCTACGATGCCCAGTAGTTGCACCCCGATGCTGCCGTCGCCGAAGATGCCGACCGCGAGTGTACCCCAGACGCCCGCAAACAGGTGTGCCGGGACGGCCCCGACCACGTCGTCCACCCGGAGTTTTTCCAGCAGCTTCATGGCGGCCGCACAGAGGATGCCCCCGATGGCGCCGATCAGGATCGCCCAGTGATGCCCCACCAATCCGGGGCCGGCCGTAATCGAGACCAGGCCCGCAATCGCGCCATTCAGCCCGACGAGCAGATCCACCCGCCCCAGAAGCGGCTTTGACACGGCGATGGCCGCAATGACTCCGGCCGCGCCGGCCAAGTTCGTGTTGACCAGCACCTGGCTCATCGCCACCACGTCGCTGGCGCTTCCCAGCGCGAGCTGCGAACCCCCGTTGAAGCCGAACCAGCCGAACCAGAGAATGAACACTCCCAGCGTTACGATCGGAACGTTCGACGGTGGCGTCGGCCTGACAGTCCCGTCGCGGCGGAACTTGCCGAGACGTGGGCCGACTATCAGCGCACCCGCCAGCGCCGCCCATCCCCCGGTGCCGTGCACTATGGTTGATCCGGCGAAGTCCTGGAACCCCAGCTGGTTCAGCCATCCCCCGCCCCAGGTCCAGGCACCCACGACCGGATAGATGATCGCCGTCAGCCCCAGCGTGAAGAGGAAGAAAGACCACAACTTGACACGCTCGGCCAACGCCCCCGATACAATCGAGGCCGCCGTCGCCACGAAAACCATCTGGAAGAACCAATCCGACATCACCGCGTAGCCGTTGGCGATCACCGCAGCCTGCGCCGTAGCGTCCGCCTGGCCTCCCAGCAGCGCCACTTCTTCGGGCGACGGGCCGTAGAACAGCGCGAACGACCCGATCCATCGCCCAACATCCACGTACATCAGGTTGTAGCCGATGAGGAAGTACGCAATCCCGGCGACCGAGTACAGACCGATGTTCTTCAAGCAGATAACCGACGCGTTCTTTGTGCGCACCGACCCGGATTCCAGCATGGTGAATCCCGCCGCCATCCACATCACCAAACCGCCCCAGAGAAGAAAGGAAAGCGTATTGAAAATAAACCGAGACTCATCGGCCACCTGCGCGGATGCAGGGGTCGGGATCACCAGCAGTGCCAGCAGCGCTGCGAACTTGGAAGCCCGAACGGCCCGGCGCAGGTTCCTCATGCAGGAAATCATATCCCACATTATCTGTGACCGATCAAAAAGTGACCCAGACCGAAGTTTTTGTGCCAATCCTGGCGAGTGATTCGATGAAGGGTCGGCTTCTTGAAACCGAGTGGACTGGTCGTGATGGAACGGCACAGGCTCGGAAGGAAGGAGCTGAGCGATGCACCGAATCGGATGCGATTTTCACACACGTTTTCAGCAGATAGCAATGGTTGATTCGGTGGGCGAAGGCTGGGAGCTGGCTTCCGAAAAACAGTCGGTGCGTACCGAATCCGATGCTGCATCGCCGGAAGGGTCTTGGGATCTGGAATCGTGACCTTTGAAACCGGATCATCGGACCGGATTTCTTTGCCTCGGTTCCTCAGTGGGTAGTCCAACCGCTACCACTCTACCAATTCCAGTTGTAGCTGAGCTGGACGTAGTAGAACGCGCCATTGTAATTGAACGGCGTGTATGCGCTGTAGCGATTGCCGGTGGCGAAGGCGTTGGGGTTCTCCTGGGGTTGATTGTCGAACAAGTTCTGGACGCCGATGGTGAAGGTGATGGACTCGCTGAGGGGACGAGAAACTTCCAGGTCGAAGAGATACTCGCCGTTGTAAACTTGAACGTCCCGCGAGTCGTACCAGTCACCATAGTAGCTGAGACGTCCGAGTAGGCGCCATCGGCTGAAACTTCGTTGCATCGTGAAGTTCCAGCGCGTTCCGGGAACCGCTTCCTGCAACTGGCGGATCCGTTCGGCGTCCAACACGCTCCGATTGAACTTCGTGACTGCAGTGTCGGTGCGATTGAAAAGGAAATCGAACGTGGTGTCGCCAGTGAGCGCCTCCGGCTGATAGGTTATCACTAAGTCGATCCCCTGTGTCCGGGTCTCGAAGTCATTGGTAAAGAAACGAAAGTTTTGCAGGTTGCGAGCACTGGTGACGCCCTCTGCGATCAGGTTCTCCACTTCCTCGGGGCTTAGAACGAACGACTGTGTCAAGGCCAGTCGATTGGAGAGACCGATGTGGAAATAATCGACAGTGAACTTGAGCTGGCCTCTGTCGATCACCGCTCCCAGGCCGTAGTTGATCGACCGCTCGGGTTCCAGCAACCGCCCGCCTCGGAGTTGAGCCACCCTTGAGGTCGAAGGAATGATGCCGTCGTTAACCAGGTCCATGAGCTGAAGATCGTAACGGGTCGACACGTTGAATGCATTCTGCTGTCCCGGTGTCGGCGCCCTGAATCCGCTACTCACGCTTCCGCGCAGTGCCCAATCTTGGGTCAATTGGTAACGGCCGGCGAGTTTGCCGTTGAGGGTGGCTCCAAAATCTTCGAAGTCTTCGAGCCTGGCGGCGGTAGCAACGGTCCACTTGCCTGTATCAGCCCGCAACTCGACATCGCCGTAGAGTGCATAGTTGCTGCGGCTCCATTGGCCGGCGGCGATGGGACTGAATCCGGGAAAGCCGTTGGAGCCCGCGCTGAAGCCCTGAGGGGCGTACGGGCCGATCTCCCACGATTCCTTCTGGCCGAGGCCAATCTGGAAAGTTTCCTCACGCCACTCGGCACCGCCCGCCACGTGGACTCGCTCGTGGACGGCGTAGCTAAGGTCTAGATTGAAGGCGAGATCCTGCTGCTGGTAGAAACCGGGATCGAAGTCGGTGGGTGTTGCCGGACCCAGTGAAGCATTGACTGTGTTGAAGATGAAAAAATCCACTGCATTGTAGCCCCGGCTGATGCTGGCATCCCAAACTATTCTGCTGGAGGCTTGACCGCGGAGACCGGCGACGACGGATGCGTCGATACGGTCGCCGCCAAACCGCGGTGTGAATCCTCCGGGGAAGATTTCCTGGAAAGAGAAACAACTGGGATCAAGAAAAACTCTGGAAAGGGCCTCCTGATGGGGGACCCCGTTGACGACCGACACCTCGGGACAGTTAGCGGAGCCATCGAGGATCCCATCTTGAGCGTCGAGCGCATCGCCGATGAGCAGGGTCTTGCCGGCATCGGCACTGAAAACTGCGGCCCGGGTATTGGGATTACGGAAGAAGAACCCGCCGGTTACCCTCTTGCTGGCATAATTGGTATGACCATAGAGCTGTGTCTTGTTGAAGACGCGTCCGAAGTTACCCCAGAACTTGAAGTCGTCGTCGATTCTCGGGGAGCCCCATATCTGCGCCGGATTCGCGACATGGGCATTGCCACTCCTGATGAGATCCGCAGCGTCGGAGCGCTGGATGCTGCGGCTGGTATCGCCAGAGTTGCCGTACTCGACACTAAGGTTGGCGAAACCGCCCTGTCCTAACGGCAGACCGAGGTTGCCGGAAATCGTGTACATGCTGCCGTCACCCGCCCAAAAACGGCCGGTCCGAAACTCCAAACTGCCCCCGGAGGAGTCGTCCTTGAGCTGGAAGTTCATGACACCCGCGATGGCGTCTGAGCCGTACTGGGCCGAAGCACCATCGCGCAGCACTTCGACCTGCTGTAGCGCGATCGAAGGGATAACCGAGATATCCGGTCCCTGGGCGCCGTCTGCAAATCCGCCCCCCAGCCAAGTGATGATCGCCGAGCGATGATGCCGTCTCCCGTTGATCAGAACCAATGTGTGATCGGGTGCCAAGCCACGGAGGGTCGCTGGACGAACGATCCTGGCCGCGTCGCCGACGGGCTGAGGATTCACATTGTAGGAGGGCAGGACGGTTCTCAGCTGATCAGCGATATCCGTGTCACCTCGCCCGACCAAGTCGTTGGACGAAATGACGTCGATGGGCACGACCGACTCCGTGACTGTCCTCGGCAGCGCCCGGGTTCCGACGTTGGCTTGCACTTCGATGGTATCGCTGACCGACCGTAAAGTCATTTCGATCGTGACAGTTCCTTCCGACTCGACCACTTCCTCGACTGCTGTCGCGAAGTCGGGAGCCGTGACCACCACGGAGTGCGGGCCCACACCCAAATCGTGAAACACTGCAGTGCCCGTGCCGTCGGTCGTCACCTCCTGATCGCCTATCGTGACCGTCGCGTTGGTCACGGCGAAAGAGAGAGGATCAACGACTTTCACCTCGAGCGTCTGCGCACTGGCACCTTGGACTACCAACATCGTTCCGAAGGAGAAGGCCGCAGCTCGAATCCAAGAATTCAAAGATCGTCGAAGATAACAAGTGAAATCAAGTTCCCTAAGGGTCACAAGTACATTCCCTTCAAGCTCAAACGGCTGCTCTACAATAGTATAGCCACAACGCTCCGTCTCAAGGTCGGCCCGCGTCACGACAATATGCGCGTCAACCACCTCACCAGCTCGAGGTGCGGTAAAGCAACTTGATCTCATTGGCGATCACTGCCAGCCCCAACACCGTCGCGATCGTCCGCATCTTCATCCTCAACTCTGTCCGCGAGTCCTGCTGACTCTGGTATCGGTATGTTCCTCGGTTCAACCGAATCACGACGCAGGCTCTCCGCTCGGTCACCTCGTAGCCTCCACGGGCCAACTTACCCTACGCCTCTCGAAGCTTGTGAACCATCTGCTCCGCACTGGTAGAGATCCGAATGGAACTCTGCATCATGGCCGAGATGTTCTTGGAAGGATGCCTATAGTCCCCGCAGGTAGCCGGCACCGCCGAGGCTGCTGACCAGACGCTGAATCTGCTCAGCCCGGCCTCGTATGTACTCCGAGGGCCGGGCGGCCGACATTTGCTTGGGGTTGGGCAGAACGGCCACGAGCGTGGCCGCCTCCCTGCTGGTCAGCGCGTCGGGCGACTTGCCAAAGATGTGTTCGGCGGCCGCTGCCGCTCCGAAGATCCCGGGTCCAAACTCGGCGATGTTGAGGTAGATTTCCAAGATCCGACGTTTGGGCCAGAGCAGTTCGATCCAGAGCGTGAAGTACGCTTCGACCCCCTTGCGGATCACCGTCTGTCCCGGCCAGAGATAGAGGTTCTTGGCCACCTGCTGGGAGATCGTGCTGGCGCCTCGAATGCGCCCCCCTTGCCGATTCGATTCGAGAGCCTCCGCGATGGCATGCATGTCGAAGCCGCGGTGGAACGGAAACTTCTGGTCCTCGCTGGCGACCGCCGCGATGGCCAAGTTCTGGGAGATCTTCGACCAGGACACCCAGCTGTAGTGGATCGGGTCCGCGCTCGCAATCCGCTTCTGGATCATGAATGCCGTCGTGGGCGGGGGAATCCAGCGCCACGGCAGGACAAGCACGACGCTGGCGGTCAGGACGACGAGGATCGATGCGGTCGCGAGCCGTAAGACTCGGGTGATGAAGTTTCGCCGCCTCATATGCTGGACCTCGGAAGCTTTCTTCTGCAGGATTCTCCCATAAATCGTCTTTTGACACCGCACCACGCAGGGTTGATGCCACAACATATTCTAGTTGAAGCTCGCAGGTCTTTGGGGAGATAGAACGGAGAGTAGCGGATACCGGCTGAGAGGATGAAGTACCATGATGGTCTTCCACTTCGCACATTCGGTGTTTCCTGGATGCGCTTGGCCCAGATTCATCGAAACTCCTTGTAAGGAGTGGTCCATATCGGAGTTTTTGGCAACCTGCTAATCCCTCAAGGGGGCGGCAAGGCACACGGAGAGCTGCTACGAAGCCTTGTGGGACCGAACTCCGGAATGCTGGCGCGCACCCGGCTCCGGGGCCTTCACGCGGATGGTGACGATATCGGTGTCATGGTATTGCTGGTGGCGGACCGAGGATGCGACATGCCGCAGCAACCGTAGCGCGATTTCCTGTTCGACCGGCGGGGCCAACCAGGTTGATCGTCAGAGTGGCAATGAGATTTAACATCTCTCTAACTCCATACCATTACGGATCCTGCATCAAAGACTTTAGCAGCCCGGCGATCATCAGCAACAGTACCATGCTCACGGGCAGGGCAGCAGCAATGGCTGCAGTCTGCAGGGCATGGAGACCGTCGGCAAGCAGCAATACGGCGGCCACCAGTCCCACGCCAAGTCCCCAGACGATACGGAAACGCCGGGGTGGGTGGCGGTCGCCCATGCTTAGCAAGGTGGTGATGACCAGGGTGCCAGAGTCTGAGGAGGTGATGAACCAGGTGGCTAGACCATTTTCACAAATGATGTATAGTAATGGATGGCGGTTCACTGCGAACACAACCAAATGGCGAAGGCGTATTCGAACGATCTGCGGCGGAAGCTGTTGGAGGCGTATGATCGCGGCGAGGGAAGTCTGCGGGAGCTGGCGGAGCGGTTCGGGGTGAGCAGTCCGTATGCCTGGAAGATTTCGGCGCAGCGGAAGCGAACGGGGCGGGTCGAGCGGGTGGAGCAGCGGCATGGACCGCAGAGCAAAGTCACCGAGACTGTGCAACAGCAGTTGCGAACCTGGGTGCGGCAACAGCCCGACTTGACCCTGCTAGAGATTCAGGAACGGCTGTGGGAAACGGAAGGGCTGCCGGTGAGCGTGTCGCGGTTGTGGCAGGTACTGCGGCGGCTGCAGCTGCGGCTCAAAAAAACCGCTCCACGCCCAGGAACAAAACACCCCGCAGAATCAGCGGCGGCGGGCGGCCTGGCGGGCTGCGTTGAGCGGGGTCGATCCGGCGCGGCTGGTGTTTCCGGACGAGCGTGGGGTGACGACGGAAATGACACGCTGCTATGGACGGGCTCCGTCGGGAGAACGTGTGCGCGCGGCAACTGCAGCGGGACACTGCAGCACGCTCACGCTGCTGGGTGCCCTGACAAGCCAGCGAATGCTGGCCAGCAGGACGGTGGAATCGTCCACCGCTGGAGAGGTGTTCCTGGCCTATCTGGAGGAAGTCTTGTGTCCCTGCCTGCAACCGGGACAGATCGTGATCGCCGACAATCTCTCGGCCCATAAAGTAGATGGCGTGCGGGAGCGGATCGAAGCGGCCGGGGCAACGCTGCTCTACCTGCCGCCCTACTCTCCCGACTTCAATCCGATGGAGCCAGCTGGGTCCAAGATCAAACAACATCTCCGCAAGACCAAAGCGCGAACCCTGGACCGGCTGGAGCACGCCGTCGCTCAGGCTCTGGCCACCGTCACCTCACAGGATGCCCAGGGATGGTTTCGCCATTGCGGATATGCTATACACTAACTGTAAAAATGGCCTAGTCTGGCTGGCGATACCAGCTGAGCAGGAACCGGGCGGGACGAGCGAGAAAAGCGTCGTTCCACTGGACCCGGCGCTGGACGCGATTGTGGACCTTGAAGTGAAACTGCAATTACTTTCCGATGATTTCCCGCACACCTCCCGACCCTCCACGGAAGGACCTGTCTGGATCGACAGCAGCGAGGAGCCAGACAGAGGTTATTTCCTGTTTACCGATTCACGGCGCTCCCGAATCGCCAAGTGGAGCACCCGCGCCGGCTTGACCGGAGCATACGATCTCCAGGAGATGCTGGGGGAACTTGACCCAGCCCGATCCTCTTCGAGTGGCTTGGCCGTCGACCCGCAAGGGCGTGTAGTATTTTGCTCCTCGGGCAGACACGCCGTAGTACGCATTGAAAAGGATGGCACACCGACAATTCTGGCGGAATCCTACGACGGCAAGCAGCTCGACAATCCCAATGATCTAACGATCGCCGCTGACGGGTCGATCTATTTCACCGACAATGCCCGCGAGGAGACAAGGCAGATGCCACCGACGGTTTATCTGCTGAAGGATGGCAACCTGACCCCGCTGATTACAGATCTGACAAGCCCCAACGGCATTACCCTTTCGCCCGATGGCAAGGTGCTTTACGTGAACGACATTCGTCCGAGAAAATTGTATCGCTACGAAGTCCAGCCGGATGGTTCGGTTGCCAATGGGCAGCTGTTTGTCGACATGAGCGGGCGCGAGGAGCCCGGCGGCAACGACGGCATGCGGACGGACCAGAACGGAAATCTTTACAGCAGCGGTCCCGGCGGCGTGTGGATCATCTCGCCCGAGGGCAAGCATCTGGGCACAATCCTTACGCCCGACCGCATCACGAACCTGACCTTTGGGGGTGATGACGGCAGGACCCTCTTCATGACTGCACATGCCTCCATATTCCGCATCCTGTTGAAGGCGAGTGGTCAGAGGCAGTAGCTCTGCTTCCAGGGCTTGTGCATCCAGCCCGGAGCTGCGAATGACTGTCATTCGATGGACTCACAAGCCATTGCAATGACCCTACTCCAGAATCTCAATATAGCCGAATCCTCCATCCGAACATCCCCACCACACCCGGTTTGGGTTGGAGGGATCCACCAGAACCCTTCGAGCCTCCGAGGCCCTGTGTACCAACGGAAATTCTGTAAAAGATTCCGTTGCGGGGTTGAACCGGCCCAACTTGTCTCCGTCACGTTCGCTGAACCAGACCAGGTTGCGGACTGTATCCACGTCCACGGAATACGTCCCTGCATTGGGCGTGGGCACATCATATTCAGAAATTGCACCACTCTCCATGTGGAGCTTGATCAGTTTGCCCGTATTCTGAGCACCAATCCACATGTTGCCAAGCGCATCTCCTCCCATCCGGCGTATTCCAGAGCCTCGCTGAGTCTTGTGCGTCCTGGTTTCACCTGTCAACGGATCGATCCGGACAATGGCATTGTCGTAGTTCCCCGTGTACCAGACCGCCTGATCCGACCCGATCGCGATCCCGTAGGGATGCGAGCCCTTGGGCGCCGGATACTCTGTGATCTCACCGCTGGCCGGATCGAGCCGGATCACCCGGCTCGACGCATTCCCCGTACCCCAAACATACCCGTTCAGGAATCGAATGGTGTTGATGGGAGCCCGCAACAGGTCCGGTGCTTTGATCGGATATTCGCGAAATTCCTCTGTCGCCGGACTGTATCGAAGCAGGACCGCATCCGGCGTGGGTCCATTGTCCAGAATCCAGACGTCGCCGTTCGGATCGACTGCAACTTGAGCCAGAACTCTTGGCACGCTGCCTTCCGGGACCTGGAGTCTCGTGTACGTAAACGAGTCGGGATCAAAGAAACCAAATCTATCCGTTCCAGCTTCCGTGATCCATGCATTACCCTGGGCATCCACCCCGATTTCGTACTCCCCGGATCCGTCCGGCGGCGCAAATTCCATCACGATAAACTTTTCGTCGAACAGACCCATCGGGATATGAGCGTTCGGACCGCTGCCGCTTTCCTCCACGGGAATCCGAGGCACGTCCATCCCGTTGTGAGCAGACAAGTAAGCAACTATGTCATCCCTTTGCTGCTCGGAGACGGGCTGCAACCGGAACTCCTGCAGCAAATCCGACCGTTCATTCAGGAACCAAACCATTCGGTCCACAGACCTCTCCCAGGTCTGCCTGTCGTGCCGCGTCGGGGCGATCCTGTCCAGGTGATGGCAGAGGACGCAACGAGTCATAATCAACCGGCGGCCATTTGCTTCTCTCCCTTCGGCCTCCGGCATCAGTCTTGCGTAATCCTGCAAACTCATTCGGACTTCCGGTTCCGGGGCCGCTCTTGGAATATTCAGTGCAATGTCGGCAGACGGAGCGGAGCCTGCCCGAACCGCAATCGCGTCCGAAACACGGCTTTCAAAGCCCTTCCCAAAACCCTGTGCCTCGTAAACTCCTTCCAACAGCCGCGGCGTCGCAAAATCACCACCTTCCCCGCTGACAACGAGAAATGACAGACCGGAATCCTCACTCTCGACCCGCACCACAGCTCCCGCAATTGCTTGCCCGTCAGCATCCCGGACGATCCCTGAAATCATGGGACCATCTACATCGGACCCGGGCCGGCAGGTGACCGTAAGCAGAATAACCAGATACAAAACGCCTGCCCTTGCTTTCCTCCATTGCACCCGTTTTGACAAGATCGTTTCCTCCCTAAACCAGAATAGAATCTCCTATCAGCACGGATTCTCTCTGCACAATTGTCCCCGACAGCATCCTTTTTCGGATGCAGCCAGAGCTCCACTGGAGTCCTCCCGTTTACAGCAATGCCTATCGCGGCACCCGAAGCGGACATCCATTCAGCGGCCCGGTCTCAGACCGAACCGTATTTCGGGTCCTGTAGCAGCCACAATCTGAATTGAGAAAATCTGTTTATCCCATTCGCAACTGGCCATACCGTTTCACTCAGTGCTTGACCAGCCATATTCGAAAGTGAAGGATTGAATCCGGCAAGGAATTCATTTGCCCAAAACGGCACGCAACTAGCGATACAGTGAAGGAAGAGGGGTTGGAAGGAGAAAATTCGACTCCGGAACCGCTTCGTTCTGCCGAACATCATTGATTTGATAGCGGGCTCGTACTCCCCTCACCACAGCGACCTCCCATTGGTGAGGAACCAGCACTCCTTCCACATCTCTGTAGTCTGAATAGTCAATCCGGCTGGGAAATATCCCTACCACCGTATTCGTGTAATACTCGATTCGCCGCAGCAGGCCCGTCTTTTTTCCGAAATACAGTTCCACCTCGGGAAGGTATTCCGTCCTGCCGGAGACCACATGCACATCCTCATTGTCGATCGAAGCCGCACGGTTCATCCGGAGCTGGCGGATGAACCCTGTTACGTTCATCGGGAAATTGAGCGTATCCTCCAACCGGGCGGCGTCTCGCCGCCACCCGAACATGATCCTTGTGGGGCCGGAACCCTCGCGCATCCATCCTGCGTCCCCGTTGTAAACACCGTAAGCACGGGAACTGTTGCCAAGATGCGAGACGGAATATGATTTCGTATATCTCTTGTCAGGAAAAACTGCAATCGCCTCAATGGGAAGGGTGACAGGCGGCTGATTCGGGCGAGTCGATGTGACTGTTCCACGTTCTATACGGGTTTTGATCTTCCCCAGCGCCTCGGCTCCCCCTAGGGCTTCTATGTAACGCGCGAGCACTTCATCCACAGTTGGCAGGGGTGTCTCATCGGAGTTGCGGTCCGACGGGGCGGAATCCGACCGCATCACACCGCCATCGGGCGGCTGGACCGCATCACCGCGGTCTCTTCCAAGCACACTTTCCCAGTCCGGCATCGGTTCCGTCAAGGGCATACCACGGTGGCAGGTGTAACAGGTCACTACAGTCCGGCCTCCAAAGGATTCCCGGTTGACTGCCGCGACCATTTGAAACATTCTCCGCGCAATCTGCTTCTGAGGAATGCCCTCCTCCGCCCGGTTATCTTCTGCATGGCAGAATTCGCACTGCACACCTAGCATCTCTGACACTAGCTGCATCGTGGGAATCACCTCTCCATACGGAACGCCCCGAAATACCTCGATGTTGTCGTATACCTCTTCAGCCAGCTTAGAGGAGGGATGGGCATAGGATAGATCCGCGGACTCACCGGAAGATTGCTTTGCTGTCCCGGTGCTGGTTAGCCAGAACAGGGAGACGGTTAGTACTGTCAGGGTGATGATCTTGCCGGCGTTTCCCAATTCCCGCTCAACACCCGGTTTAGCAACCATGATCCTCGATCCTCCGCTCCAGTGGCATAGACTCCCTATGGGCAGGTCCCGATTCGGCAGCGCAGCCGGTTGATATCTTCCAGATTCGTGGGTACAAATCCATCTCGGTTGGGCATATTGATCTTCGGCAAGCTCTCTCTGTTCAGCTCCTCGTCTTCCTCCAAGATCCCGTTCCAATAGAGGATGAGGGCAGTCAATGAATACACCTCATCTGGGTTCAGCGTTCCTTCCTGGCCCCTTGGCATGCCACGATTGATGACGTCCCAGATGGTCGTAGCAAATGCCCAGTAACGCCCTGCCGAACGCACTGGATTCGGCGTAGTGAATGTTCCGTCTCCACCCACAAGAGGAACCCTGGGTCCACCCTGAACCACTTCCCTGCCCGTCGGCCCATGGCAAGCGATGCACTTCTGGGCATACAGCGGAGCGCCCTGCTTCGCCGTTCCCCTGCCTGGAGGCAATTCTCTTCCCTCCGGACCGATGGAGATATCCCAAGCCCGCTCCTCCTGCGGCGTCGGCTCTCTCCCAACGCCATAGGTCGGCATCTGCGCATTGACCTGAGAAACCCCACCCAGCGCGAGGATGGCTGCAAGTCCACTAAACGTCCCAAACCGCATTTTTAACCTGACCATCACGAGTAATTCTCCAAGGCTGAATTGGATTGAAGTGGATCACCGTATTCGTGGTTGTGCGGAAATAGTCCGGCGTTACTCCCCACATATCCGCGAATTCGAGCAGCGACGGTTGCCGTTCACCCTGGTCATCCGTGCACCGGGAGAGCAGCATCGCCTCCTGTCCCTGCCAATTCCACGGGAAACGGAACCTCACATGCGCTTTCGGTAGAATCGGATTCTGCAATTCGGCATCCTGCCAATTTGATCCGCCATCCACGGAAACCTCCACTCTCCGAATCGTTCCCAGGCCGGACCAGGCCAGCCCGGTGATTTCATAGAACCCTTTGTGAGTGAGTTCCTGGCCGCCGGACGGAACCGTGATAACGGATTTCGGCCCCATCTCGAAGTTGAACCATCTCGCCTTACCGTCGCCTCGCAGGCTGGGGTTGTTGCTGCTCTCCGTATGCGTCATGAAGGGACGGTCACCGACCTTGATGCGTCGGAGCCATTTCACGTTCCGCACTCCCTCCCAACCCGGCACCAATAGCCGCAACGGATACCCCTGATCAGGCCGGATCATCTCTCCGTTCTGTCCATAGGCCAGCAACACATCGTCCATCGCCTTTTCGAGTGTAATGCTCATCGCATGCCTGACTCGATCCGCGGACTCGGCCACCAGCCAACCGGCATTCGGCTTCAACCCGGCTTCACGCAGTACCATCGACAGCAGCACCCCGGTCCATTCGCTGCAACTCGTCTTGCCGTGGCGTTCCTGTACGGTTTCCGCTGCATGCCGCCCGCGAGTGGGATTGGTGTTCGATACGCACTCCACAAAGTGGATTCGGGAGACGGAGGGCAGTCTCTTCAACTCCTCCATCGTCAGCATCAACGGCCTCTCCACCATTCCGTGAATCATCAACTGATGCCGGCTCGGGTCGATGTTGGGAGGTTCTGCATCCCGTGTGAACACGTAATGCAGAGCCGAAGGCGTGATGATGCCGACCGTATCCTGCAAGGGCGTATAGGTGCTCGGTCCCCCGGTACGCGTCCGCGTACGAACCGATTTCTCGAATTGCGAGCGCCGCCCGTAGGCCCGCAGAGAGGGCTCGTTCTCCGTCTCCCTCGCGGAGCCTGTTTCCTGACTCCGGCCAGCGATCACGGAGCCTGCCACGACTCCTCCAAACAGGGTGGTCTGCTTCAGAAATTTTCTTCGTTGCCGATGTTGCTCCTTCATTGTTCCTCACCTCACCTTGCTGATTGGAGTTGCCAACAGACAGTAATAGCGGACTCTTCCGTCAACGGATTGAAGAATTCAGGGTTCGGATGTGTTCGCAGCAGTGGAACCGTCGCCGGGCAGTCAGAAACATTTTGCATCCTCCCGACTAACCGAACAGGTCCTCACGCAACCTGCATCACGCTCCGCTTCGCAAGAGGAGAATCGGTCGCATGAGAGTACCATTCTGGCATAGTCTCCCGACCGATTCACCCAGAAACTCAACTCAGCGATTCAGAAGATCTCCGGAAAGTGGAAGGTCAGGACGGCATTCATCCGCATGTCACTGACGATTAATTCCTTGTGATTGGGATTCAATGCCACGCCGCGCGGCTTCTTCATTCCATTTTCAGGAGTCCCGTCAATTCTCCATCGTGGCGGAACATCGCCTTGATCGGTAACGTGCCAAACACCTACAAAAGTGTCTTCCGGCTCCGGGATACTGCCGGATGTAATCTGTGCAACGACGATCCAGCCGGTCTCCGGGTTGATGTCCATTTGCCGAATACTTTTGATACCCGTGTTCGGCCCCCGTATGATCCGTAAGGGTCGCACCTTCCCGTCAGCTGTTCGGTCGAAGATGAGCAGGCTGTCCCTCGTCCCACCCCGCCGACCTTCCGCATCATACACACCCCCATCGGCGACGATTAGATTGCGTACCGGGTCGATCAACGAACCGGATGGAAAGGACGTATACCATCCAACGTCCCTGCCGCCCTGAATCATTCTCTTGGGAGCCACATCGCCGCTAGCCAGCAAAGGGAATACCAGAATTTCATTGGCGCCTGTTATAACCATTTCTTCGTTTACATCATCCACGGCGATCATGTCGGGATTCGTCAGCCGCGTGCGCGATCCCTGAATGACGCGAATGGGAGCCTCCTCACCGTATGCCGAGCCGCGAAAGGTGAGAACCGCCTGTGCGAAGGGATTCGCCACATAGATTTCATCCCTTTTTTCGCTGTAGCGAATGTCGTGCATCGTCCTGCTGAGCTTCGTGCCCTGACCGAAAATCACTCGATCGGGAGCATCACCGCCCTTGGCCATCCTGGCAAAGGTCGCAATCTGCGGATGAGCCACTCAGTTGGGCACAAGAATCTCGTCCCGCCGCGTATCGTATCCGACAGCCCCCGGATTTCCGATCTGTTGCGCCGTGCGCCCCAGCGGCCCGCCCCGGATACTCCGCTTGGGCGGAACGTTCCCGGAGGCATCCAGCGGAAATACGGTCGCAGAATGATTCCCCATATTGGCAATGACCAGTTCGTTGTTGGTCTTATCCACAAAAACACCTGTCGGATTCTTGATCTGTGTCCGGGGGCCCTGAATCACCCGTTTCGGAGCGACATCGCCATCCGATGCGGCGTCGAATACCAAGATGGAATGGCCGCCGTCGTTGGCGACAAAAAGTTCCTGCATTTCCTGGTCGAGCGAGATGTGCGCGGGCCAGTTCAGCTGTGTCTTGGGCCCTTGGATCGTCCGCAAGGGTGGGGAGTCGCCGCTTGCGTCCAACGGATAGATAGTAATGGAGGGCGGATGGTATCGTCCCGATCCGGGGATCTCGCTCCGGATCGGCCAGTTCTCCTTGGCTTGGCCTCCGCGATCCGGATCCTCCAGCGCCTTCTTCTCATGGAAATTCCCATAGTTCCCGACAAACATCAGGTGGTTCACCGGATCCACGGCTATTCCGTGAGGATCAGCGAGTCGTGTCCCGGCCCCCTGCAGAAGGCGACCCGGAGCATCGTCGTCCTTTGCGTACTTATCGAAGACTACAACCGCATTGTCGTGCTGGATGGTCAGAAACATCTCTTCGGCCTGTTCATCCACTGCTATTCCGAAAGAACCATGCGGCGTCCGCAACTCGCGCGTTGGAGGTGTGTCACCCCGAACGTCGCGGCTGAAGATGACCATCGTGTCGATGGTGTCGTTGTTCACCGAATAGATGTCACCCGATTGCGGATCGACGTACAGACCACAGTTGAACTCGATCTTTGTGCTATGTCCGCCGATAATCCGCTTCGGCTCCGTCATCGTGGCGGAAGGAGGGGTATTGTCCAACCGGTCATACACCATGATCTGAAAAAGATTTTCGTCCTGGAGAATGATTTCATCATTCGCCAAGTCCAGCGCAACGGCGCTATAGGTGGGATATGGATCGCTGATGTTGCGCAACGGGGGACGAACCAGCGATTCGGACGTTCGCACTGCATCGCCCTGGCCCTCCGGGCCTGATCCTTCTGCCTCCTCCTGCCACTCCGAAGCCATCAAGACTCCCGTAGTTGCGGGCGTCATCCACTGGCACATCTCCCCTATCTCTGACATGAGTGGAGTGGTAGAAACCAGCCTCGGCCCACCGAGCCGTTCCTGTTTCCCGGAAACAACAACAATTCCAATCAGGATGGTCAGCAAGGCAATCCAGCATGCAGGAAAGAGCTCCGATGCACTCCTGAATCGCTTACGAGTCAGTTGAAACACAGCGGACCTCATTGCAGATCGGTTCTCATCTATATGATTCGAAAAGATCTCTCTCTTGAAAAGAGGAAGAAGAAAGCTGTTTCTATTCTTGCAATCAGCGCAGAACCCTCACCGGCACGCGTAGCCGTGCCGCGCCGTTCCGTCAGGTCCTCATAGGTACTGATGACCGCGAGCCGTCAGGCTGAAGGTTGTACTCGCCCGAGAAATCATTGTGCCGAATACGACCCGCCCATCCACCATCGTCGTCAGCGGCTTGAAGCCGAGACAGCGAAACTCAAAACAGCTCCGGTACATGGAAGCTCAGGACCGAGTTCATTTTCATGTCAGAGACGATGACCGTTTGGTTCTTCGGATCCAGTGCCATTCCGAAGGGCTTGACCAGCACCTCACCCGGCCCGGCAAAGGTCCAGAGGGGTGGGACGTTGCCATCATCCTTATGGATGTCCCAGACGCCCACATAGGGCGCTTCGTCGTCCGGGCCCCGGATAGCAGCGAAAATCAAGCCGCGCGGTGGGTAGACGCGGACCGCTCGGAGACCGTCCAGCACCACGTCTGGTCCTTGGATGACCCGCAGCGGCTGGGCTTTTCCTTGAGCGCTCCGTTCGAAAACGAAGATCCCGAGGTTACTTCCCGAGACCAGCAGATCATTCTCGGTATCGATCGCCACCCGACCATCTAAGCCCTCCAGAATGCGGATCGGGGCAACATTACCGTCTGCCTCGCGTGGGAAGACCAGAATCTTTCCCGCGTCGGGAACGAAAATCTCATTATTGACCGGATCGACCGTCATTCTGTCCGGTTCGGATAGCTGAGTCCGGCTGCCCTGAATCACGCGGATGGGCTGCTCGGGTCCGTTGGCTCCGCCCCGAAAGACCATGATCGCCTGAGCAAACTGCTGCGGGACTATGATCTCGTCGTTGACCTCATCGTACTCAATACCGTGCATCGTCCGACCCAGAAGCGTCGTCTGTCCTTCAATCCTTCGGGTTGGCTCGGCCGATCCGTCCGCCAGCCTGGCGAACGCCGCAACCTGCGGATGGGCCACTCAGTTGGGCACCAGTATTTCCTCCCGTTTGGTGTCATAGGCCAGAGCTCCCGGATTGCCGATCATCAATGCCCGCTTTCCAAGTGGTCCACTCCGGATGGTTCGGAGGGGAGCCGTGTTGCCTTCAGCCGACAGTTTGAAAATATGGAGCGAATTGTTACCGTAGTTGGCCACCCACAGCTCTTCGTTCTGGGTGTCCACAAAAAGTCCCACCGGGCTATCCAGCTTGGTCTCCGGCCCCTTCAGGACCCGAATCGGCGCCACGTTGCCATTAGCTTCCTCGTCAAATACCAGAATCGATTGACCCGTGTCGTTGGCAATGTACACCTCGCCAGTGCGCTCATCCAACGCGATTCCTGACGGCCAATCCAGCTGTGTCCGCGGTCCCTGAATGACCCGTAGCGGCCGCATATCGCCGCCGGCGTCTCGTGGGTATACGTTGATCGACGGGGCCTGAAACCGTCCCGTGCCAGGCACCGCAAACTCACGACCCAGCGGACGGGTTGGCACCTGCTTGCTGGCATTCGGGCCTCGGAGCAATCGGCTGGAGACGTGGCCATGGTTGGTCACGAATATCAAATCACGTCCAAAGTGGATGGCCACGCCGTGGGGATTGGCCATCCGGGTCTGGTCGCCCTGCAGCAGGCGGATCGGGGGTTCGTCCCCTTCTGCCTCCTTGCGAAAAACGACCACGGCACTGTTGTGCTGACTGGTCAGGAAGAGTTCTTCATTCCTGTCGTCCACGGCGATGCCGCGCCCTCGGGTGGCATACCCCGTGTTCAAGACCCGCGCCGCCGGTACGTTGCCTTCCTGATCCCGACTAAATACCAGCATCTTGGCGGCAGTATCGGCGTGGGTGGCGTAGATGTCGCCAGTCGGTGGGTCGATATAGAGGCCGCAGACGAACTCGATCCCGGTCTCCTCTCCACCCAGGATGCGTTTCGGCTCGGTCATAGACGCATTTGCAGGTGTATTGTCCGTTCGGTCGTAGACCAGGATTTGGTGCAGGTTCTCATCGGCGGCAACTGCCTCGCCGCGGAGGGGATCCACGGCCACGCTGCTGAAACTGGGAGTCGAATCCCGAATGACTCGTACAGGGTCTCGCCTGATCCGCACCGTTTGGCGCTCCTCCTGCGGAGCAGACTGGGCAGCAACCGAGAAACTCGCCATCCTCACAGCCGGCAACTCGCCCTCCGAGACCTGAGTCGCACCGATAGTGGCTGACGAAAGCGCCGGAACATCCGCCGACCCTGGGTCCAAGACAAGCTGTGACCACAACTTGTCCGCCGAAGGCAAGAACAGTATCAGAGAGACGGCGATTGCGATGGCCAGCACCATCGACACAATCCCATACTTCGCATTGGGTTTGGTTGACATGCGTGATCCTCCATAACGGAAACGACCCTGCCGAGCCCAGGGTCGCTTCCCGAAACTCTTGCGCCCCGGCCGGCCTTGTGGCCCACATCCTGCACCACTAACACCCCGATCGGGTAGCTGCAGTGCAACGTTTGGTAGTATACATGATCCGATCGATTTTATCCCTGCCTTATGATCGAGGGGAAGACAACGATCTGGTTCAACTTCAGCTCATGCCCCTGATCGGTCGTTAATCACCCATCTGACCGTATTCTAAATTGTACATGTGTGAAGTTGATCGCTTTGCAAGTTGCTTTATATAGCAGAAAAAAGAGGATATGTTCCAAAAGGAGATTGCTGGACCGCCGCTCTATCTCAGTTTTCTGAGTGTGGTCCAGTCTGCCAGTGAGCTGACGTGCTTGTACCCCGGTGATATTGAACAGGAAAGCGCTCTGTAAGAAAGCAACCTCTCCTGGACTTCAAACCGCCGCCCATTGAAAGCAGATCTTTGGTGTCGCCCCTATGGTTGCACGAGCCATTTCAGCGCGGCCAACAACCCTCCTGCCAGTTCACGTGGCTTTTCAATAACCCCTTGATGGGTCAGAGGGAGATCGAAGACCAGTACGCGGATCGGAATATCGGGGTTTTCCTTGCGGAACTCTTCGGCGACCCGAAGTTCTCTGGACATTGCCGGATCCTCCGGATTCCAGTGGCCGTCATCCAGCTTCCCCACCGTCCAGATCATCCTCCTGTATCCGGTAACCGGTGAGCGCATGGTGGAAAACAAATCCGCAATCACCTCGTCCGGCTTGACGCCGAGCTCATTGCCATCAAGGGTCTGCCGGATTTGCGTGGCGACATGATCGTGGAGGTTGGCAGCGCCTTGGTGCTCCATATCCTGCAAGGTGTGTTTGAACCCTGGGATACGGCGTTGCTCCAAACCGAACCAGCGTTGGGCCATCTCCATTCGCGAATCGTCTGGGTCCCAAACCGGGTTCAGAGGACCGAGATAGCCGCCCGCCAAGCCACTCGCCGGGCGTGGGCGCAGTTCCCAAACGTCGAGATAGCCATCAGCGGTTCTGGGTCCTCGGAACTCCACCATCGCGTTTAGCCTTGCCGGTCCCCCCGTGGCCCAGCCGAGCGAAAGGCCCTGCATGCGTCCCCCCAGGCTGGAGTCCTTCAAAATGAACTGGAGTTCGCCTCCGGTGGAATGGCCGACAATGACAACCGGGCCGGTAGTTACCGTCTCCACCAGCTTCTCCACCCCATCGGCGACGAGCTGGAATGTATAGACCGCATTCCGGATCGTGGCCTCTTCAGGGCTGACATCGTGGTCCAATAGGTAACCGGGAATTCGCTTTCCGTATTCCTGTTCCGTCCAGCCCCCATGTCGATAGCGGCCCGGAATCGTTACCAGCAACACCGGAATCTTCTGCGCTAGGTACTGCCCCACTCCCGCATTGTTCAGCGGATCCAAAAACCAATAATGCCAGTTCCAGTTGCCGCCGTGAATGATCACGAGCGTAGGCATGTCGGGCAGAGGGTCATTCGGGATCAGGTGAAGTCCTGGAATGTCCCAGTCCAGATTGTACTTGCTGAAGCGTACCTCGTGCCACTTGGCCGAGTAACCCAGACTATCTGCCGGAAGATCTTCCAGTTTCCGGGGATCCAAGGCGCTGCCAGGCGCCTCATCCGCCAGCTTCTTGACCCGCGATCCGCCATCCGGAAGGTCCCAGCCGAGCTGTTCAAACAATGCTGCAGAGACCGTATGGTAGGGCCGAGCCTGCTCCAGCATCTTTACGATGGTCTCTTCTGGCGCAGTTTGCGCACCCACCGCCCATACTGCCGTAAGCAAGAACGCCAATCCCACCCACAGATTCACTTTAAGTTTCCGCATGAGATTTTCTCCCTGCTAATCTGGGCTCTTGCAACCAAAAAGGCATGCAAGCCAGAATCAACTTATTGAAGTTCTGACAGTCCAAAATACACTCATTGGGATCCAACTGAACCGACCTTTTTCGAAAAAACTGTTTTTGCGGATGACACTCTCAGGAAGCTCTCGCCCCCGTCTTTCCACTGGGCATTACCTGCGGCGATTCCTCATGTGTAACGGCATTATATTATTGCCGTACCCAAGTATTTGTAATCGTTGGCACTTTACCATAAAGGAGTGCCAATCGTGCTCGATACTCTTCCGATCAGACCCGCAGACCTGCTGATTGATGAAATCAATCCGCGCCTTGCAGAGCCAAACGTCGGACAGCGTGACGCGCAACGGGCATTGGCGAAAGAGCAGGAACGCAAGATTCAAGTCCTGGCCAAGGACATTCTCGAATATGGCCTAAATCCTTTTGAACTGCCCATCGTAGCACCAGAAGAAGGTGGTCGCTACGTCGTTCTGGAGGGGAATCGGCGGCTTGGGGCACTCAAAGCACTTGAGAATCTAGATTCTCTGGCAGATGCAGTTACTCCCGCTGTCTTGAAAGAGTTAGGCAAACTGAGTAAGCAATACCATGAGGCTCCGATTGATTTCGTTGACTGCTTCGTTGCCAAGAATCGGGATCAGATACACCATTGGCTCCAGTTGAATTAATGTTGAGGATTTTAGTTAGCTCATCGTAGCCTGCCATCGATAACCCAAAGGAGCCGGCTCCGATGATGAGCAACTGCGTGTGGTTCTGCATGCTCCGATATCCACCGCCCCCAATGACATCGCACTCCGACATGCGTCGTCACGGAGGATGTGGCTTCAGAAAACACTCACCTGGACAAGGAGTTTCCCTTGACCGCCGGAACAGCGCCAAAGGGACCCCTAACGGATAAGCACTTGGGATGGGACTTTGTGAAGCTCGCAGCAAACCGAGGGAGCGGTCAGCAACTATGACGGCTCCCTCCGCTAATCAATTTACGTCTACCCTGCTCGTCTGTCTCTTCCGCCGTTACCGGGCATCCGCCTGGAGTCCTTGTGCCCCGTTGTTGACCTGCGCCTTCAGCCGCTGAAGCTCCTGCCGGGTGCGGAACTGCAAACGGGCCACCTTGCTCGATCGCCAGTAGGGAACCACTACCGTCGGAGGATAGGATTGATCCAGCACGGCAATGTGCCGCGTCTCGGCCCCGCGAGTCGGCAGCATGTATTCGGTCCATTGTTCCGTTTCCGGGTCGAACCTCCCCACGCTGTCGTTGTTCATCATGTTCACCCAGACAATGTGGTTCTTGTCGACGACGGCGGCATAGGGACCTGAATGCCTGGCAGGCACCGGGTAGTAAGTCACCTTGCTGGTGTGGATGTCAATCTTTGCCAGGTTTTCTCCCCACCAGTTGGCAACCCAAACGGCGTCGCCCGTCCGGTCGCCACCCAACCGACGGGGCCCTTGCGCCCACGGCACAGCCGAATTCCAGACCGAGCCGGCATCGGCGTAGACATTCCGATCTTCTTCCGTTGCGATCTCCATGTACTCGGACCGGGGTTCCATCTTGATCTCAGTCACCTCGCCTGTGGCAAAGTTGGCCCGGCCAACGACGTCGATTGCCATCTGGGCCCAGTATCCGTTCCCCTGTGAGTCCGCAGCTACGCCATACGTGTTGCCTGTTCCTTCTTCCGTACGGAACTGGAGGGACTTGAACTCGGTAAAGGTTTCCGTGTCCGGATCAAACTGAAGGGCTCCCGTTCGCGCCGAAGCCCAAACCTTGCCTTTCCCGTCTATATCGATTGCCCCCCCGACACCGCTCATTCCCTCCGGGGGAGTAAACACTTTGATTTCTTCCGTCAATGGATCGAGGCGGGCTAAGCTCTGCTTATCGTTATCGATTCGGGTACGAAGATCAAACCACAGAGTACCGTTCTGATCTCTTCGGAGGCCATGACTCGGGCGGACGTTTCCTTCCCCATCGAGTTGCTTGAAGCTCTTCACCTCGCCTGTCCTGGCGTCAATTCGGGCATATGTCCGGTGATGATTGGGGACCGAATCCACGACCCAGATGTTTCCGGCCAAGTCGATCTCCACATCATGGGTGCCCCGCGCGAATCCCAGACTGGTCGGTGTGCCTTCTGACCAGTCGCTTCCGTCCTGGGGCGGGTACTCACCCGGCGTGCTCGCGGGTTCGATCAAGTATTCTGTGACGACTGCCAGGTTCGCTTCACCCTTCGGCCGGGAGACGATCACGGGCTTCAAAGCATCCGGGGCCGGGCCACGATACTTGGCGAGATATTCCGCCAGTTCTTCCCGATGGTGCTCGATGATCGGCAAGGGGGGTTTGTCCGGTTCGGGAGGGGGACCGCCGAGGTTGATGACTTTCATAAAATCGATAATGGCCAACCAACCGGCTTTGTCGAAGCGATTTTGCAAAACGTAGTTGGGCGGGTGGCAACCCGTGCAGCTTGTCTTGAAAACCTGCTTGATCCGCTGCTCCTGAATGGTGGATTCCGGCAGGGAGGCGAACCAGTCGGCTCCAGTCATCTGGCGGGCGACTTCCTCGGTCGAAGCAGCAGCAAGCGAAAAATTCCTGCGAGCGACTTCGGACCCGCTCAGTTGCGCCTGGGCGTGGGCCGTAGAGTATCCGACGGTCTGCGCCCAAATCCGGTAATCCTCGTCCTCCATCGGCGGGAAGACATAGACGCCTTCCTCATCCGTGAAGACGCTCGTCGTGATTGTGGAGCCTTCCGCGCGCGCGGAAACCGTGACCCCTTCCATCACTTGCCCATCCGTCGAACGAATGGTTCCGGTCAGGATTCCACCTCCCGGCACTCCGTCAGGTCCAGGAATTCCCTGCGAGGACGCATCCCGCTGCCCGACAATCCCGATCGAGACGAACAGCACAGCGAGTAACACGAGCGGGTTTCTCATGACTGATTTCTCCTATTCTTCTTCACAAATGAGTTGGAATGACCTTACCTCACCGTCTTCAGATACTCAATAATGTTGTCGATTTCCTCGGTTGACAATCCATGCTGGAAACCGGGCATGCGGGGAGTACCCTGCCGGATAAATTCCCGGATCACCGCTTCCCTGCCGTTCACAGTTTGGGCGCTCAGCTTAGGTCCCCACGTGCTGTCGTTATCCACGACAAGCGGCAAATGGCAAACTGCGCAGCGCTGCTGGAACATGCCCTTGCCCTTCAACTCAACCTCCGTCAGCCCCCCAGCCGCATCCGGTGATTGGGCAAACCCGCCGGATCCGAAGGCCAGCATGAAGGCAAACAGCAGGCTGTTCCATCGCCGGAATCCTGCCACGCAATTCCCGTTTCTCCGACGCACCCCTTCGCTCTTCCATATCATAAGCACTGCACCCCTGAAGCTCCATGATACTGGAACTTCCGTTTCATTTCATCCGCCAAAATTTAACCGTCGCCCGGATCGAGTACACCGATCGTGGCGGTGTCGAAATCCACGTACCAGACCTTCCCGTGAGGATCGAGGCCAAAGAAGCGAACCATCCCGTCCGCAGCTGGAAGCGGGTACTCCGTAAATTCTTTCGTGACCGGATTGAACCGCGTCATCTGGCTGCCGGAGAAGTCGCTCAACCAGACTTGCCCATCGTCCGCGACAACCGGAGTGTAGTATTCCGCATAACGCGTCGGCGGGCGGTACTGCTCCATCTCGCCGGTGCTCGGATCGAGCTTGACCAGAGTGCCAGCCACAAAGTCGCCCGCCCAGACCATGTTGTCCGGGGCAACCGCGATCCCCTTGATCATGATCGCGTTCGGCACCTGATACATCCTGGTTTCCTTCGTCTTGGGGTTCAACCGTGCCAGATAACCGACATCGTACGCCGTATACCAGATATTGTCGTTGGAATCGACTGCGAGGGCATACGCCCGGCTCCAAAACTCCTGTTGGCCATCCTCCTTGGCGTTTCCCAGGTTCCGTTCGTAGTCCGGGGCAGGCGCGGATACTCCGGGAATCTCAAATTCCTCGAACTGCTCCGTCCGCGGGTCGAACTTCACTATTGTCGAACCAGCAAGCCAAACGTTTCCCTCGGAATCCTCGCCGTCAGGCATGGTGCGGCCGATTCGGATCGGAGGAGTGTATGTGTTGTATTCTCCGGTTTGCGCATCGACCTGAAACAGCTTGCCGTCTCCGGCGATCCAAACGTTTCTCGAATCCCTGCTAACCTGCATTGTGGAGGCTTGGGCCGGCAGCTGTATTTCGCGCATGTCACCGGTTGCGACTTCAAAGCGTCCCAGCTTTTCGTTGACACCGGCAACTTGTCCATAGTAGGTGAACCAGACGTACTTTCCCGCCCGATCCGGCATGACACTGTGAATATAGGCTCGCTGCGGCGCCTTGTATTCCCGGAACGTCGCTCGCAGAGCAGCGTCGCTGATCTCCGGGCGCCGGACCTGCTCGCGCGTGGGAACCGGGGAATTCCTCCCAAAGTATCTTGCCAGGATCCCACCAATCCTCCTGGCAGCCTCCGGCGGTATATCGAACATATTGGAGGCATGCTGTGCTCCAGCCGGGAGTCCCCGAAGCATGTCCCCGAATTGGCCCATGTTCACGACGAGGTTGGTCCATAGCGTCTCGTCCAAGCCTCGCCGCCGGAAGACGTAGGAAAGGTTATGGCAGCGAATACAGGTAGCCCGCAGCGTCAGGGTGTCTTCATTTTCCGGAAGGGCCGAAAGCCAATCCGCCGATGACAGTCGCTGGGGGTCCCAATCTTGAGCAAGACTGAAGTCCATCTCCATGTCTTCTGATAATTCCCTGTCTTCCCTATTCACGTCATAGCCCCAGCCTGTTGCGCTGACTTGATACGGACCCGGATCGAGGTTCTCAATCCTGTATCGTCCGGATACATCGGAAAAGCGGGAAATGCTTTCCCGTTCCGTGGCAACGGTGATGCGGGCTCCGCGCAGCGGCTTACCGCCGCCATCCCGAACCGTTCCGCTGATACTCACCGTGGAAGCCGCCAGAATCGTAGCGCGAGGGCCCTCAGAAAGATGAAAAACAACCGTTGAGCCGATCACGATCAACAGCCCAACCATGAAAACCAATTTCCCTGTACGCATGCGCATTCTCCTTCCACTGGACTTTACAAAGGCACTGCTCACTTTGAGACCGAGCAGCCACACGAAATATTACACGATTTCCGTTCCCTATTCTACTTTCTCACCGTGGGGTCCCGACATGGCTGAGGGGGGGGCGCTGTTCTCTTATTTGATCATTTGGAATGCTCAGCATAGGGCAACACCTCCAATAGAATCAAAATGCGCTCTCAAAATGTTGTCCTGTCCGAATCAGTTCCTGCAGGAAGGCCGCCGAGGACCGATAACCTCGACGATACCGCCCTCCAGGACAGCACCGCGCACATGGCGCAAGTGGTTGTCTCGATAGAGGTGAGTTCACCTGAATCCAGGAAAGAGCAGGTGGAGAAGTTCAGTCAGTCAGGGCCGACCTTCCGTTCGGGAAGTCGGGTCAAAAGAGCTCAGTCCGGGCGCTTTCCTCCTCGCCGGCGTCGATCTCGGTAGCCTTAGCCCCTTCGATCTGGTCCGCCAGCACCTGTCCATAAGTCGGAAAGCAGGAACGTTCAACTTGCGCGTCCGGGTTCCAGAGCCGGGCTCGAATCAGAGCCTTGGCGCAGTGAAGAAACGCTTCTTCCACCGTCACCTTCAGGACAGAAATGGGCAGCTTGCCCTTAATGGCCAAAGGTTGGAGCAGTTCCGGGTCGGTGGAGATCTCCGCCTCCCCGTTGATCCGAAGCGTTTCCGTCAAGCCCGGCACGAAGAACACCAAACCCACGTAGGGCCGTTCTACCAGGTTCATCAACGTGTCCACCTGACGGTTTCCCGGCCGGTCGGGCAGCAACAGCGTCTTGTCATCCAGCACATGCGCCAGCAACCCTGGAGGATCGCCCCGTGGGGAGGCGTCGGCCCGCCCGTCGGCGCGGGCGGAACTAATGACGTAGAATGGAGACAAGGCGATGAAATTGCGGCAGTGAGCGTCCAAGTGGTCCAGAACCTTGAGACCGGCACGCTCAGCGGGTGGACGATAGACAGCACGAAGTTTCGCCATGCTATTGATGGCCATTCCTAACTCCCTCCAGTTACCGAATGGGGTATATTCGTCCTGCTATGGCTCCCCCTATCAATCTATCACCCTGAAATCTACCTAGGACAGGAACTATGACAGCGGCCTGAGACGGCTGGCTCGCCGATCCACAGAAACTCTTCGCGAGTTCCGGCGAGTCCGAGGCAGATCGGATCATCGGGGATCGCCACGACCTTCGGCTCCTGACTTCCGGCCAGGAACTCGCCCACTGCTCCACCAATGTGCGTCGGCGCTCGAACAGACACTATCTGAGTGACGTGCTGGCCGTGGGACTGACCCTTTGCTGGACTTCGGCGACGTATGGTATACGAAGGCCTTCTGCGAGACTCGCTCATCGATGCATTCCGTGTCAGAATGAATTCATACCCGATGTCTTTGATCAGCCCATTCCAGGAAGGCCCGGAAACCGCAAGATGGAATTCCGAAGCCGTTCTGCGCGACTACCGCGTGGGTATCAGGAGCCGTCAATGCAGCATCGTGGCCCGCATGGAAGTGTTTGCGGGCAAGGCCAAGTTCGGCATTTTCGGCGACGGCAAGGAAGTGGCCCAGATGGCCATGGCTTACGCCTTCCGGAAAGGTGACTTCCGCTCGGGCTACTACCGGGACCAGACGTTCATGCTGGCCCTGGACATCCTAACCGTCGAGCAGTTCTTTGCTCAGCTCTACGCCCATCCCGAAATCGAAGCCGAACCGGCCACCGCCGGCCGGGCCATGACCAGCCATTTCGCCACTCGCCTCCTGGACGGGGAGGGCGACTTCCTGCCACAAGTCGATCGGTATAATTCCTCGGCGGACCTCTCCCCCACCGGCGCCCAGATGCCGCGCCTGGTGGGACTCGCGTACGCATCCAAGCTCTACCGTCACATGGATCAGCTCGGCGCGGAAGCCGCAAAATTTTCCAACAACGGGAACGAGATCGCATTCGGCACGATCGGGAACGCCAGTTGTGCCGAGGGCATCTTCTGGGAGGCCGTCAATGCCGTCGGTGTCCTCCAGGCTCCCATGGTGCTCTCGATCTGGGATGATGGTTTCGGGATTTCGGTCCCAAACATTTTCCAGATGACCAAAGGCGACATCTCGAGGATTCTTGAGGGGTTCCGTCGCCGTCCCGGCGGTCGGCCCGGGCTCGACATTCACGTTGCCCGGGGGTGGGACTACGCGGAGCTCTGCTCCACTTACCTGGAGGTCTCCGAACGCGTCCGGGAGCAGCATGTTCCAGCCGTCATTCACATCACCGAACTCACGCAGCCCCTCGGGCACTCGACGTCGGGTAACCACGAACGGTACAAGTCGCCCGAACGGCTGGAGTGGGAGAGGGGGTACGACTGTCTGCCCAAGATGCGCGAATGGATACTCGCCAAGGCATTCGCGAGTGCGAACGAGCTGGACGCGATCGAAGACGAAGAAAAACAGCATGTTCTGGCTGCCCGGGACCGGGCATGGGAGAGTTTCCGAACTCCGATCGAATCCGAGCGGGCCGCCGTCCTGGCGTTGATCCGACCTCTCGAGGAGGCTTCCCGGACTGCGGCAAAGATACAGGCATCAGGGCAGACGCTCGAAGCCAAACCGCTGGCGCTGCGCCGCGACATGATGGCTGCAGCCACCGAGGTTCTTCTGGCTGTCAAAGATGAATGCCTTCCCGAGGCCGCACCGCTCCGGGAGTGGAAGGCATCTCAGGAAAAAGTCAACCGAGAGCGCTACGGCTCTCACCTCTACAGCGAATCCCCGCTCTCGGCCACCGGTCTGCCTATGACACCCGCCCGATACGCCAGCGACCCGCCGGTCCTGAACGGATTCGAGATCATCAATGCCACGCTGGACGCTGCTTTCGATCGAATACCGAACCTGGTCGCCATGGGGGAAGACGTGGGACTCCTCGGCGGAGTCAATCAGGGATGGGCCCACCTGCAGGAAAAGTATGGCCCGCTACGGATCGCCGACACGGGAATCCGCGAGGCCACGATCGTAGGACAGGCAATCGGCTTGGCGCTCCGGGGTTTCCGGCCTATCGCCGAAATTCAGTATCTCGACTACATCCTTTACGCGCTCCAGATCATCTCTGACGATCTGGCCACCCTGCGCTGGCGCACGCGCGGCGGGCAGAAAGCGCCCGTGATCATAAGGACTCGCGGCCACCGGCTTGAGGGCATCTGGCACTCAGGCTCCCCTATGGCCGGCATCATCAACCTGGTCCGGGGTATCTATGTGTGCGTTCCCAGGAACGCCGTCCAGGCTGCGGGAATGTACAACACGCTGTTCGCCTCCGACGATGCGGCGATCCTCGTCGAGGTCCTGAACGCATACCGCAAGAAGGAAAAACTTCCCGAGAACATCAGTGAATTCACGCTGCCTCTGGGCGTTCCCGAAGTGATCCGCGAAGGCACGGACATCACGATCGTCACCTACGGAGCCGGTTGCCCCATCGCCCAAGAGGCCGCAACGCTGCTCGAGACGGTGGGCATCCAGGCCGAGGTCCTCGACGTCCGGACGCTGCTGCCCTTCGACAGCGGCGGCATGATCCTGGAATCGCTCAAGAAGACCAACCGCGTTCTCTTCTTCGACGAAGACTGTCCCGGCGGCTGCACGGCCTACATGATGCAGGAGGTGCTGGAGCGGCAGGAAGGGTATCAGTGGCTGGACGCCGCGCCCCGCACTTTGAGCGCCAAAGCCCATCGACCTGCCTTTGGTTCCGACGGGGATTACTTTTCCAAGCCTAATCGAGAACAGATCGTCGAGGTTGTCTACGGCATGATGCGCGAGGCCGCCCCCAAACTATTTCCACAATATCTATGAAGCTGCAGAGCCTTCATTCGTGCCGTGAGGACCCCGCCCGATGCCCGGAGCGGCACGAAACCGGCACCGCTCGGCCCGGAAACCGTCAAACCTATTACCGGTTCATTGCCCGCTGCGTGCTGGGGTATTTTAGGAGACCCCAACCGCCCGCCACGCTCGCTTGACATGAGAGCGCGACGCATTCCACAATACGATTGAGTGCAGTTTGGGGGTTCTTGCATCCTCTTCAGAGTGAGCGAAGGCGGGCAATCGGTTGGGCACAGCGGATCGAGCGCGTCGACTCAGAGCCTATCTGTTTCAGCTACATCCGAGGGATCCGAAACAAGCCGTTGTTCGGTCTGTGTGAGTTGGATGAGATGCTGGAGCACAGCTCTCAAAGCATAGCGTTTCAGATGGAGGACTAGGCTCGACGGCCCTGAGTCTACACCTGAAGGGACCATGCGCAGGGACACGAGACTCCTCCCGGACCATCCGACGACGAAGCCGGTGGTTTGGAAACCTGGACCAGAACACCCGTTTAGGAGCAACGAGCATGAGTGTCCGAGTGAAGACCATTTGTCTTGCCATTCTTGTCTGGATTACTCCCGCAGCCGCTTTGAGGGCGCTGGCACAGCATCCGATGGACGAGCTCACTGCAGCCGAGCACTGGGTGCTTTACGAAACCCTCATGGCTCGTGACGACGTTACCGGCGATGCCGAGTTCCTCTATGCGGGCCTGAATGAGCCTTCGAAAGCCGAGGTTCTGGCATGGCGTCCAGGGGAGCCGTTTGGCCGTGAGGCCAGAGTACACTTCGTTCAGGACCACATCGGATACGAAGCAGTGGTGGACCTTGTTGGTGGCGTTGTGCTTGAGCTCCGGGAGGTTACCGCGCGCCAGTACATGCTCGGCCCTTCCGACACTGAGGCCGTTGCGGAGGCGAAGGAACATCCGGAGATGTTGGCGGCCTTCGAGGCGCGGGGGATCACAGACCTTGAGAAGGTACGTTGCAGAGTCGGATCGGATGCGTATTTCGACACCCCGGAGGAACGGGGCCGCCGCTTAGGCCGGTTGCGTTGCACCAACCAGGTAGGCCGTGTCTCGGGACTGGGAGTGCCGATCGCGAACCTGGTAGCCGTGGTGGATCGTCAGACCGGCGAGATCATCCGGGTCATCGACGACGGGCCGATCGAAGGAACACCGCCTTCGATCGGGGAGCATCACAATGAGGCCGTGGGGCCGCCCCGGAAGGCTCTCCCACCCATGACGATTTTACAGCCGGAGGGCCCCGGGTATAAGCTTTCGGGTCATCAGGTCCGCTGGGAAGGGTGGGGATTCCACTTCCGGGTCGATCAGAGACGGGGGATCGTTTTGTCTCGCGTGGGGCATTACGAGGGAGACGAGTTTCGATCGGTACTCTACCAAGCCTCTCTCTCGGAGCTGTTCGTGCCCTACCACGACCCCGAAGAGCCATGGAGCCATCAGGCCTATTTTGACCTCGGGAGCTACCCCCACAGGTTTGGCGGAGTAGCCAGCTCGATGGAGCCGGGCCGCGACTGTCCGGCCCATGCGGAGTTCTTTGACACCTGGGTCATTCAAGCCGATGGGGCACCGAAAGAGCGTCAGCGTGTCGCGTGTTTGTTTGAGCGGCTCCCCGACGAGCCCGCGTGGCGGCATACCCGTGACGAAGGGGTGGTGGAGAGCCGGGCCCGCCGCGACTTGGTGTTGCGGATGATCATGGGCGCGGGGAATTACGACTACCTGTTCGACTGGATTTTCAGACAGGACGGGGCGATCCGAGTCAATCTGGCGGCGACCGGGATCGACCAGATGAAGGCAGTAGCCGCCAAGAACGCTGCTGAGGCGACAGCGGATAATGGGAATGCCCACGATCGGTACGGACGCTTCGTCGCACCCCATCTCGTAGCCGTGAATCATAGCCATATCTTCAACTTCCGCTTCGACTTCGATATCGAGGGACCGGACAACACCCTCATGCTGGACCGGCTCGTGACGGAAGTACAAGACGAGGACAACCCGCGCCGGAGCGTTTGGCGTGTGGAGTCGGAGGTAGCCAAGCGGGAAAACAATGCGAAGCGGACCGCTTCCCTCAACGCTCCCGAGTATTGGCGCGTTGTGAACCCGTCTCGGGCGGGGCCCCTCGGTTACCCGCGAGGCTACCTCATCGAGGGGCACGGAATCATGTCCCTCCTGAGCCCCGATGACTACCTACAAAAGAGGGCCGGCTTTACCGAGCACACTCTCTGGGTCACACCGATGAGGGCCGGAGAACTCTACGCGGCCGGTGACTACCCCACGAGCAGTGCTGCAGGAAACGGCCTACCAAAGTGGACTGCCGACAACCGCTCGATCGAAAACACGGACATCGTGCTCTGGTACACGATCGGTTTCCATCACGTCGCCCGAGCGGAGGACTGGCCGATACTGCCGCTCGAGATGCATGGATTCAACTTGATTCCGGCAGGATTCTTTGACCGAAATCCAGCGATCGACCTGCCACACTAGTGCCCTAGGAGGCTCGGCCGTTACTTGGTCGAGTCAATCAGCCCAGGATACTCTTCATTGCGTGCGAGGGATGCGGGCTAGTTGGATATCTAGGGTGATGGCGGAGGCTCTAGATTGAGGCCACGCAAACGGCGCGCGAACAAGCGGAAGTGCTGTCTGCCGCCTGGGGGGCGTGAACCTGCCTGGATCCGTGACCGAGGACGGTGTGGAGGGAATACACGGTGCGCATTGGCCCACATCAAATCGGCAAGGCGACACCGGCCATTAGGCGGGATTCTGACCGCACGGAGCGGGAGAGAACGGCCGGGCCCTCTCCGGCCAAGGTTGCGGGAGGCCCATGGAGGAAACGACGCGTGAAGGGCTGGTTCGGGTCATCCGGCGCAGGGATCTCGTAGCCGTCGTACTGAATTCCATCATCGGCGCCGGCATTTTCGGCCTTCCGGGAGCCGTGTTCGCGCTCGTGGGAGTGTACAGTCTCGCGGCATTTCTCTTCTGTGCTTTCCTGATCATGCTGATCGTCCTCTGCTTCGCAGAGGTCAGCAGCCGCTACAGTCAGACCGGCGGCCCGTATCTCTACGCCAGCGAAGCTTTTGGTCCCATCCTCGGATTCGAAGTTGGATGGCTGATTTGGGTCGCTCGGATTACGGCATTTGCAGCCAACTGCAACCTGCTCGTCGCATACTTCGCATTCTTTGTACCGGCAGCTGACGCCGGTGCTGGGCGTGCCCTGCTCATCACGCTCGTTGTGACGGTGCTGACCGGTATCAACGTGATCAGCGTTCGAGACGCCACGATCCTGGCCGACGCACTGACCGTCGCCAAGCTGCTGCCACTCATTCTATTTGTGGGTATCGGTTCCTTTGCGATAGATGCAGACAGCTACGCCCTAACGCCGAGTCCCGCAGTAGGCGATTTTTCCGTCGCGGTGCTACTCCTGGTGTACGCCTTCAGCGGCTTCGAGACGGCAGCCATCCTGAGCGGCGAAGCGCGCGACCCCAGAGGGGATCTCCCCTGGGCTCTGCTGGTGGCGCTCGCTTTGGTTACGCTGTTTTATGTCGGAATCCAGTTTGTTTCGATCGGCACCCTGCCGGAACTCGACAGCTCCTCGCGCCCGCTCGCGGATGCCGCAGCACGCTTCATGGGCCCCGTAGGGGCCGGGATCATTGCGGCCGGAGCGGTTGTATCCATCCTCGGGAATCTGAATGTAACGCTGATGACGGCACCGCGCCTGCCGTTCGCGATGGCTGAGCGTCGCGAACTACCCCGTGCCGTCGGAAGGGCGCATCCCCGCTTCCACACGCCACATGTCGCAATCTATTGCACGGCACTGCTGGTACTGCTGTTGACACTGACCGGTACGTTCATCTATGCAGCGACGGTCAGTGTGATTGCGCGTCTCCTGGCCTATGGCGTGACCTGCGCGGCGCTGCCGGTCCTGAGACGGCGAGCGGACGTCCCGTCAGCTCGATTCGTGGCCCCTCTGGGCGTCGTCGCTTCCGTGGTCGCACTGATATTGGTCGTATGGCTGCTCTCACAGAGCAGCGCAGTCGAGGCCCGGGACGCAGGCATCGCAGCGGCGATCGGCTTGCTGATTTATCTGGTCTTCCGGAAAAGGCTTCGTTGACGGCCACTATTTCAGGGGATTCGGTAGATTCGGTAGATTCGGTTCTTTCGGAAGTCTCGATTGGCAAGAAAAGGCCTTCTTCCGGGCCGAAAACAGGCCGGAATCATCCAAGAGACCGAAGCCGCTGACTCAGCAAACCGAAAACGGACCAACGAGCGGGAACTCGACGCGAGCGCTCGGGATCGGGATGACACCAAAGAACAGAGGAATAGTGGATCGTTGAAGAACAGATCCCTCGTTGCCCTTCGCCATTGCTCAGGACTCCTCTGGATGACACGGCATGGGGCGGCTAACCGCCGCCGACGAATTGGACGATTTCAAGGCGGTCGTGGTCGTGGAGCAGCGTATCGGGCCAGCAGTCGCGCTTGACGATCGAGCGGTTGAGCTCGACGGCGACACGATCTTCTTTCAGTTCGAGCAGGCGAAGGAGCGCTTGCAGGCTGGTTGCCTCAGGGACTTCACGAGGCTCGCCATTGACGAGGAGTTCCATAGCGGCGGAGCCGCTCCGCCGCAGGGCTCCGCTGGCGCCTACGGCAGTGCGGTCGTTCTTGCTCCCAACAGTGTTTCGGCACAGTTGAAACCGTACCCTATCCAATAGATTATCAGAGGTTTCGCAACAGCATCCAGTGAATTGTGGAGCGCGGGTGCACGCGCATCGAACTTACGCGCGCCGTAGTAGAATGTGCAACCTTTTGTTCCGTGCCCGCGCGTAAGCGAGTTATTATATCCATTGAACCACCACACGATGCCGAGCGAATACATTCAACATTACACGGTGATCCTGATGATGGCGGGAGTGGTAGCACTGCTGGCCGGAGCCATGCTCTCGCTCTCGTGGCTGCTGGGGCAACGCCGGCCGAATCCTCGCAAGCTGAGCCCCTACGAGTGCGGGATGACGCCGACGGGGGACGCGCGGCAGCGCTTCAGCGTGAAGTTCTATCTGGTGGCGATGATCTTCATCCTGTTCGACGTGGAGATCGTCTTCCTCTATCCCTGGGCCATCATCTTCCATGAGCTGCGGATGTTCGGGTTTATCGAGATGGCGCTGTTCCTGGGGATGTTGCTGGCGGGATTCGCGTACCTGTGGAAGAAGGGCGCCCTCGACTGGTCGGAGAGCGATACCGGGGAGTTGCAATGATTCCTCCGGAAGTGGCTCAGATGCCGGACGCGGCGGCGGTGACGGAGTTCGACGCGGCAGCACTCGAAGACGGAAAACTCGACCGGGGCGAGCTGACGCTAGCGGTTCGGGTGGAGCGCATCGGCGAAGTCTGTGAATTCCTGAAAGCAAAGCGGGGGTATCACTTTCTCTCGGATGTGACGGCGGTCGACTGGTACCCGTCCGAGCCGCGCTTCGAGGTGGTCTATCACTTGTTTTGCCACGAGCGCAAAGAGCGGCTGCGCCTGAAGTGCCAACTGAACGGCGAGCATCCGGAAATCGCGTCGGTGACGGCGGTGTGGGGCGCAGCGAACTGGTACGAGCGCGAAGCGTTCGACCTGTTCGGAATCCGGTTTGCGGGACATCCTCGCCTGCGGCGCATCCTGCTGCCGGAAGACTGGCAGGGCCATCCTTTGCGGAAGGACTACCCCGTCACGGGATATCGCTGATGCCAGGAATTGAAATACCCGCCGGGACGCCCAACTTCGTACTGAACATGGGGCCACAACACCCTTCGACGCACGGGGTGCTGCGGCTGGTGCTGGAACTAGACGGCGAGACCATCGTCCGCGCGACCTGCGATATCGGCTACCTGCACACCGGAATCGAGAAGAGCTGCGAGGACAAGACCTACCACCAAGTGATCACGCTGACCGACCGCATCGACTACCTCTGCCCGCTGACGAACAATCTGTGCTACGTGCTGGCGGTGGAGAAACTGCTGGGGCTGGAGCCGCCGCCGAGGGCGCAGCGAATCCGCGTGATCCTGAACGAGCTGCAGCGCATCGCCAGCCACCTGGTGTGGCTCGGGACGCATGCCATCGACATTGGGGCGATGTCGGTGCTGCTCTATTGTTTCCGCGAGCGCGAGGAGCTTTTGAAGATCTTCGAGATGTGCTCCGGGCAGCGGATGATGACGAGCTACTTCCGCGTGGGCGGGCTGGCGCTCGAACCGCCCGCGGACTTTGCGCCCAGGGTGCAGAAGTTCCTGAGCATCTTCCCGGAACGGCTGGAAGAATACGAAACACTGCTGACGCGAAACCGTATCTGGATCGGACGAACGAAAGGCGTAGGCTACTTGAGCGCGGACGACGCGCTGGATTTGGGCGTGAGCGGGCCGTCGGCGCGGGCATCGGGGATTGATTGCGACCTGCGGCGCGACGCGCCCTATTCGGGGTATGAGCAGTTCCAGTTCGCGGTGCCGGTGCGGACGGAGGGGGACGTCTACGCGCGCTACCTGGTGCGGATCGAAGAAATGCGCCAGAGCGTGAAGATCGTCGAGCAGGCGATCGAAGGAATTCCGGAAGGGCCGGTGATGGCGACCATGCCGGGAGTAATTCTGCCGGAGCGGGAGAAAATGAAGACCGAAATGGAAGCCCTGATCTACCACTTCAAGATCGTGACCGAAGGCTACCGGGTGCCTCCGGGCGAGGTGTATCAGGCCGTCGAGTCGCCGCGTGGAGAGATGGGCTACTACGTGGTGAGCGACGGGACGGCGCACCCGTACCGCGTGAAGGTGCGCGCGCCATCGTTCGCGAACCTGCAGGCACTGCCCAAGATCGCCGAGGGCCGGCTGGTCGCGGATTTGATCGCCTGCATCGGGAGTATAGACATCACGCTGGGTGAGATTGACCGATAGGACACGTACGATGCTTCTTGCTGCGACTACAGCTTCGGAATACCGTGTGCGAAGCGTAGACAGCGATTGAAAGCGTAAAGATCATTTCGGACGCAAATGAAAGGACCGTGCTGGGATATTTGAGCACAATCTATTGGGGACATTACCTTGGCAAGAGTCAACGGGCCAATCCAAAAAGGTCGCTGGGCAAAGTACGATTGGCATTAAATGGGAAAGACAGAGTTAAGCAGGGCAAGTCAGAGAGAATGAGGGGGGTCAGCGATTTGGGAGTGGGTTTTGTTGCCAACCAAATCCGCGCAGCCTATACACAGCTCAAGGAAGGCCACTATAGCAAAGCCATAGAGTTACTGTGCCACCTTCCGCAAAGACTTGCATTTGCATCAAAGATTTGCGCTTTCCTAATTCCAGAGAAATGCGGTGTGAGATTCCGTCATTGCTAGAAATTACCCGCAGTTCGGTTTCAAAGTCAATGACAGGAAATTTCTAAAGAATACCCTTAGCTTACCTCCTGAGGCGCGGGAGGCGCGGGCCGGGTCGCTGATCGAGAGTCCTGGACGAGGACGTGGATGAAAATGCAGAAGCAGCCTGGGCGGCGGAAATTGAGCGCCGCGTCCAGAAACTCGATTCCGGGAAAGCCAAAACCGTTCCGTGGTCAAAGGCGAGGCGGATGATTCTCGGACGCTAAAATGGCAGCGATCGAAGTTGAGCTTCTACAGACGGAAACTCGAATGTAATTGCTGTGGCGCATAGCCGTAGGAGGCCTGGCTACTGGCAGGGTCGCGTGAGGAAACCTCGGATGCAGGAAGCACGTTTCGACGGAAATAATGGCGAGCAGGAGGAGGAAGGAAGATGACGGCAAAGCGGAAGATGGCAATGGTGATTGGATTCTCGTTCGGGACGGCGTTTCTTCTGATCGTCTGGGCGCAGGTGACCCCGGGCGACGGTCCGCGCTACGTGAACGGGACCGACCTGGTGCGACCGACGGATTACCGGGAATGGGTGTACGTGGGCGGCGGCCTGGGCATGACGTACGATCTGGGACGGAACCCGCAGGACCCGCCGCGGTTCGGCAACGTGTTCGTCAATCCGTCGGCGTACCGTGCGTTCCTGCAGACCGGAGCATGGCCGGACGGGACCGTTCTGATGCTCGAATCGCGCTTCTCGGAGACCGACACCCGCGTGAGCGAGGCCGGGAGATATCAGGCCGGATTTCGGAGGGTGGAAGCGGAAGTGAAGGACTCGCGATTCCCCGACGGTTGGGCGTTCTACGATTTCGGGTCTGTCGGCGCGCTGCTGGACACGGCGCCGCCGCTCGCAGCCCCGGAGGTGAACCGTTGCATTGACTGCCACACCGAGCACACAGCGGTCGAGCGGACGTTCGTACAGTTCTATCCGACGCTGCTCGAAGTTGCGCGGGAAAAGGGGACCGTAAAGCCGGGTTTTTGAAGAATTCGCTACAGTGGCACAGCGGCACGGAGAAGGACCCAGTTCAGAGCACACGGATGCAGGGACAGGGGACCCCGAAGAGGCCAACGGGGATCACAAACCCAAGCTTTGGAGCAGCTCGGCACGGTTGAAACCGTGCCCTTACAACTATGTCGTAGAAAGGTTGTGACATAGCCTCGGAAGCATGAAGTTCAGCGCACAACTGGAAACAAGGCTCGAGACGCTGCTCCAGAGATATCCGGTGCGGCGGTCGGCGCTGGTGCCGATGCTGCTCTACGCCCAGGACGAGGCGGGATATCTGAGCTCGGAGACCATCGAGGAGATTGCGAAACGTTTCGAGCTGCCGGTGCTGGAAGTCGAGAGCGTGATCTCGTATTACTCGATGCTGCGGAGGCGGCCTGCAGGCAAGCACCACGTGCAGGTATGCACGAATATCTCATGCCTGCTGCGCGGCGGCGAGCAGTTGTTCGCGCATGCCAAGGAAAAGCTGGGGATTTCACCGGGCGAGGTGACGCCGGACGGAAAATTCTCGATCACAGCAGTCGAATGCATCGGGGCCTGTTCGTGGGCACCGGCACTGCAGGTGAACTACCAATATCATCTTGAGGTTACGCCGCAGGACTTCGACGGGATCGTGGAGGAGCTGGCGGCTGAGACGGGCGGGAATGCCCGTCCCCACCGGGATGAGAGAGGCAGAAATGGCCGTAATTCCCTGGCTGAGACGGGCCAGAATTCCCGTCCCCACCTGGTGCTGACGAGACGATTTGACCTGCCGAATTCGACCTCGATTGAAACCTACCTGGCGCACGACGGCTATCAGGCGTTGGAAAAGGCCCTCGGGGAGATGGCGCCGGAAGCGGTGATCGAAGAGGTAAAACTTTCCAACCTGCGCGGCCGCGGAGGCGCCGGGTTTCCGACGGGAATCAAGTGGGACTTCGTGCCGAAGGAGTCGCCGAAGGCAAAATACGTGGTTTGCAACGCCGACGAGGGGGAGCCGGGGACGTGCAAAGACCGCCTGCTGATGGAGCGCGACCCGCACCAGTTGATCGAAGGGATGGCGGTCGCGGGCAAGGCTATCGGCTCGCACCAGGGATACATCTACGTGCGCGGGGAATACCGCTACCTGATCGAGATTCTGGACCGCGCGATCGAGGAGGCCTACGCGGGCGGCTATGTGGGCAGGAACATTCGCGGGACGGGATTTGATTTCGAGCTTTCGACGCACACCGGCGCAGGATCGTACGAATGCGGCGAGGAATCGGCGCTACTCGAATCGCTGGAAGGCAAGCGCGGCATCCCGCGCATCCGGCCTCCCTTTCCGGCCGTGGTGGGGCTCTACGGCGGGCCGACGATCGTGAACAACGTGGAGACGTATTCGGCAGTGCCTGCGATTGTGCGCAACGGCGGGAGGTGGTACTCCGCGCTGGGTTCGCCGCGCAACGGCGGGACGCGGCTGTTTGCGCTGTCAGGACATGTCAACCGGCCGGGGGTGTATGAGCTGCCGATGGGGTTCCCGCTGTGGAAGCTGATCGAAGAAGTGGGCGGCGGCATTCTGGGCGGAAAGAAATTGAAGGCGATCATCCCAGGGGGTTCATCGACACCCGTGCTGACGCCGGAGGCGATTGCAACGCCCCTGGATTTCGACTCGATGTCGAAGGCGGGCTCCATGCTCGGCTCCGGAGCGGTGATCGTGATCCGCGAAGGAACCTGCATGGTAAAAGTGGCGATGCGGCTGATCCAGTTCTATGCGGATGAGAGCTGCGGGTGGTGCACTCCGTGCCGTGAGGGAACGTCCTGGCTGAGCAAGACGCTCACGCGGTTCCATGACGGCGGCGGGCAGGAGGCGGATATTCAGTTGATTGCGGATCTTGCGAAAAATATGCTGGGCAACACGTTCTGCGCTCTGGGCGACGCGGCGGCGATGCCGACGATTGCGTTCGTGGAGAAGTTTCGCGAGGAGTTCGAAGATCACCTGGCGGGAAAGCCGTGCCCATACGAGCAGGAGAGAAGCCACAGAGGCAGAGAACACGAAGGAAAATGACACATTGAGAGAGATTGAGGAATGGCGAGTACAATCAACATTACGGTGGATGGGAAGGCTCTGGAGGTCGAGGCGGGGACGCTGCTGATCGACGCCTGCCGGGGCGCAGGGATAGAGGTTCCGTCGTTCTGCTATTACCCGGGGCTATCGCTACAGGCCGCTTGCCGCATGTGCCTGGTGGAGATCGGGCGGGCGCCGAAGCTCCAGACCGCCTGCACGGTTCCGGTGATGGAGGGAATGGCAGTCCGGACGGCGACGGAGAAGGTGAAGGAAGCACGGCGGGGAATGCTGGAGCTGCTGCTGGGAAATCATCCGCTGGACTGCCCGGTGTGCGACAAGGGGGGCGAGTGCGAATTGCAGGATATGGTATTCCGCTACGGGGCTGCGGAAAGCCGCTTCGCTGAAGAGAAACGCCACATCGAGGAGCAGCAGTGGTCGCCCGTGGTTTACTTCGACGCGCCGCGCTGCATCCTGTGCTACCGCTGCGTGCGGGTGTGCGACGAAGGCATGGATGTGGGGGCGCTACGGGTGGTGAACCGGGGGGCGCACTCGGAGATCAGACCGAACCACGGCGACCACCTCGATTGCGAAGAGTGCGGCATGTGCATCGACATCTGCCCGGTGGGGGCGCTGACGAGCGGGGCGTACCGCTACAAGGCGCGGCCATGGGAGATCCAGTACGTGAGCACGGTATGCGCACACTGCGGCGACGGCTGCAAGACCACACTGAGCGTGCGCGGGAACAAGATTCTGCGCGGAAACAACCGCGACCGCAGCGGCGTCAACGGCGAGTTTCTGTGCATAAAAGGGCGCTACGCCTACGACTTCGTGGAGCACCCGGAGCGCGTGAAGCATCCGCTGATCCGCAAGGGAACGCATTGGACCGAGGCAAGCTGGGACGAAGCGATCCGGTACATCGCATCGCGGTGGAAGGCGATCCGGGATCAAGGTGTTTCGGGAGAAGAGGGCGATCTTGAGAAATTCGCAGTAATCGGATCAAACCACACCACCAACGAAGAGAGCTACCTGCTGCAGAAATTTGCCCGGACGGTTCTGGGTACGAATCACATCGACCATCACCGCACGGCGGACTTCCCCGCCCTGATGGCCGCGCTGGCGAATGAAGCGGGAGCCGAGACGCCGCTGGCGCGTTCGCAAGACCTGGCGCGAGCGTCAGCGATTCTGCTGGTCGGCAACAACCCGACCGACCAGCATCCGATGCTGGCGTGGAAAATCCGCGAAGCCTGCCGGTTGCGAGGAGCGCGGCTGTATGTAATCAATTCGCGGCAGATTCCACTGCAGAAGCAGAGCCACCAGTTCCTGAGCGTGGCGGCGGGAGCGGAAGCAGCCGCCGTGGCGTGGTTGCTGAGCGACGCGGAGGCGGAGCGGACGTTGACGAGCCAGAAGCCCGACGGGGAGGCCCTGACAGCGGATCAACTGCGGGCGTTTCGGGACGCGCTGCTGGCCGAGCAGGACGTGCTGGTTGTGTTCGGCGCAGAGATTGCGGGCGAGGCGGTGGCCATGCTGGTGAACCTGGGACGGCAGTTGCCGGGGCGCACGCGGTACATCGCGCTGGGAGATTCGAGCAACTCTCGCGGCGCGGCCGATATGGGCCTCATGCCGCACCTGCTGCCGGGGTATCGCGCGGTCGAGGATGCCGGCGCGCGGTATCGCTTTGAACAAGAGTGGAAGTCCACACTGCCTGCAGAGGCGGGCTGGAGCCGGGACGAGATGGTAGCAGGAGTCCGCGAGGGGAGACTGGCGGCGCTTTATGTGGTGGGGGCGAACCCCTTCCGGGGCCAGGACCCGGAGGAGCTCCACGGGAAGAGTTTTTTGGTGGTACAGGACCTGTTCCTGCACGAGACGGCGGAGACAGCAGACGTGTTTCTGCCAGCGGCGAGCAGCTATGAGAAATCCGGAACGGTTACCAACACCTGCGGCGAATTGCAGTGGCTGCGGAAAGCGCTGGACGTGCCGGGAACGCGGACGGACCTCGATATTCTGGCTCGTCTGGCGGCGGCGATGGGGGCGACGAGCTTTTCGGCAAAGGCGGAGGACGTGCTGGAAGAGATTCGGCGCGTCGTGCCAGGGTATCAGGTTTCGTCGGCGCAGTTGCTGGCGGGCGGAGCGGAGGCAACGCTGCTGGCGGAAGGAGCGGCGAGTCCGACGAAGAACGTACGGGGGAGAATCGAGTCAGCGGACGACACGCTGTTTACCTCCGGCACCATGGGACGCTACAGCCGGATTCTGGGGCTGGCGCCGGAGCGGGAGACACGGAGGCTGATCGGTGGATAACGCTGTTTGAACGAGCAGGTTCTTCGTCGGGAAACTACGTCTCAATGTCGTTTCCTTTCCTCGGGATGACACCCTCAGGGATAGCGCCGGCAACCAAGAGATCGGAATGCAATGACACCAGTGATGATGCTGATCGCGCTCGCGAAGATCGTGGTCATTCTGCTGCTGCTGATGACGCTGGTGGCGTACACGGTGTGGTTCGAGCGCAAGCTGGTGGCGCGCATCCAGTCGAGGTGGGGACCGACGCGGGTGGGTCCGCATGGGCTGCTGCAGCCGCTGGCGGACGTCGTCAAGCTGCTGACGAAAGAAGATCTCACGCCGGGCGGCGCGTCCCGGCTGGTGTATCTGCTGTCGCCTTTCCTGGCGGTGGTAACGGCGCTGCTGACGTTCGCGGTGATCCCGTTCGGGCCGGAGACGCGGGTGGGGGGGGTAGACCTGTTCCAGATCGCGGACCCGGGGGTGGGCATCCTGTTCATCCTGGCCGTGAGCTCCATGGGAGTTTATGGGATCGCCCTGGCGGGTTGGTCGTCGAACAGCAAGTATTCGCTGCTGGGAAGCCTGCGCAGCTCGGCGCAGATGGTGAGCTACGAGCTGGCGATCGGGATTTCGATCATCGGCGTGCTGCTACTGACCGGAAGCCTGAGCCTCCGCGATATCGTGAACAACCAGGCCGGATACCATTGGGGATTCATTCCGCGCTGGAACATTTTTCCGCAGTTCATCGGATTTTTCTGCTTTCTGACCGCAGCCATCGCCGAGACCAACCGGCTGCCGTTCGACATGCCGGAAGCAGAGACGGAGCTGGTAGCGGGCTATCACACCGAGTACAGCAGCATGAAGTTCGCCATGTTCTTCATGGCCGAGTATACGAACATGGTCGCCGTGTCGTGCGTTGTGACGCTGCTGTTCTTCGGCGGATGGCACGGTCCGGTGTTCGGGCCGGCGATTCTGGAAACCGTGCTGCCGCTGTTCTGGTTCGCGATCAAAGTGTTCTTCTTCCTGTTTCTCTACGTCTGGATCCGCGGGACGCTTCCGCGGTTCCGGTATGACCAATTGATGGCGTTCGGATGGAAATTCCTGTTGCCACTGTCGATCGCGAACCTGGTGGTGACCAGTTTCTTTCTGGTGTTCTGGTGGTCGTGAGGATCCGCTGAACCATGTACCAAGCGCTGTTTTTCATCTTTGCGGGGGCGGCGGTCGGGTTTGCGGTCAACCTGGTCGTGCAGCGGCATCCGATTCACAGCGCGCTGTCGCTGATCGGAGTGATGGGGTCGCTGGCGGCGCTGTACCTGATGCTGGGAGCAGAATTCATCGCTGCGGCACAGGTGATCGTCTACGCCGGCGCGATCATGGTGCTGTTCGTGCTGGTGATCATGCTACTCAACGCAGGCAAGGAAGAGCGCACGCAGCGGAGCCAGGTTGCGAAGTATCTGGGACTGCCGCTGCTGTTTCTGCTGTTGTTCGCACTGGCTGCGGTGATCTTCCAGGCGTTTCCCGGCGACACGGTGGTGCGGTTCGGGGATTTTCCGGCGCGCACGACCGACATCGGGAGGAGGATGTTCGTGCAGTTTCTGCTGCCTTTCGAGGTGGTTTCGCTCGTGATCCTGGTAGCGATTATTGGAGCGATGGTGCTGGCAAGACAGACGGAGAGTGGGGAGTAGAGATATGGTGCCGCTTTCGTACTACTTGATTTTGTCGGCGATTCTGTTCGTGCTGGGGGCGTCGGGATTCCTGTTCCAGCGCAACATCGTCACCATCTTCATGTCGGTGGAGCTGATGCTGAATGCCGTCAATCTGACGTTTGTGGCGTTCTCCTTTCACCTCCGGCAACTGGACGGGCAGATCATCGTCTTCTTTGTCATGGTGATCGCGGCGGCGGAGGCGGCCGTAGGGCTGGCCATCGTGATCGCGGTGTATCGAAACCGGGAGTCGCTGAACGTGGACCGCATTGACATGATGAAGCTGTAAGAAGCATGCGCACGGGTTCAGCGCGCCGGACACGCCCTGCAGGAGATACTGGTTCAGAAAACTGGAAGGAAAGACGGATCCCTCGAATCGCTCCCTCGGGATGACACGGTTCGGGGTTTCCGGAAGAAGACGAATGGAATTTACGCTCCCATTATGGCTGATTCCAATGCTCCCGCTGGCGGGAGCAGCGTGGAACGGCCTGTGCGGAGAGCGGTACACCGAGCGGGCGGTAGCGAGGATTGCGACCGGCGCAGTAGCACTGGCGTTCGTGTTGTCACTGCTTGCGGTCCTGGGCCTGGGCGAAGAGGCACGGATAGAATCAGTAGGGGCATGGATTGCCGCAGGGAACCTCGAAATCCCGTTCAACTTTTACCTCGATCCGTTATCCGCTGTGATGGCGCTGGTGGTGACGGGGGTGGGGCTGCTGATCCACATCTACGCCGCCGGGTACATGCACCACGAAGGCGGCTACTACCGCTTCTTCGCCTACATGAACCTGTTTCTGTTCTTCATGCTGACGCTGGTGCTGGCGGGAAATTATCTGCTGCTGTTCGTGGGGTGGGAAGGCGTGGGGTTGTGCTCGTACCTGCTGATCGGGTTCTACTTCCAGAAAGACGACGCGGCGGACGCCGGCAAGAAAGCGTTTCTGGTAACACGGATCGGTGACTTCGGATTTCTGCTGGCGGTGCTGCTCGTCTACTGGACGTTCGGGTCTCTGAATTTTTCCCAAGTCCTTCCGGCGGCGGCCGGCTTCCCCATGGAGACGGACGGGCCAGGGCTGCTGACTCTGATCGGCCTGCTGCTGCTGATGGGAGCGGCGGGCAAGTCAGCGCAGGTACCGCTCTACGTCTGGCTGCCGGACGCGATGCTGGGGCCGACACCGGTGAGCGCGCTGATCCACGCCGCGACGATGGTCACGGCGGGCGTCTACATCATTGCGCGGTCGGGACCGATCTACACGCATGCGCCGGATGCGATGTTCGTGGTGGCGCTGGTGGGGGGCGTGACGGCACTCTACGCGGCGACGATCAGCGTGGTGCAGAACGACATCAAGCGCGTGCTGGCTTATTCGACGATCAGCCAGATCGGATACATGGTGATGGCTTGCGGCGTGGCGGCGTTCAGCGCTGCGATCTTTCACCTGGTGACGCACGCGTTCTTCAAAGCGCTGCTGTTCCTGGGTGCGGGGAGCGTGATCCACGCCCTGGGCGGCGAGCAGGACATTCGGCGGATGGGAGGGCTGAAGCGCCACCTTCCGAAGACCTACTGGACGTTTCTGGCGGCGTGTCTGGCGCTGGCGGCGCTCTGGCCCTTCGCGGGCTTTTTCAGCAAAGACCTGATCTTGTGGGAAGCCTACGCCAGCCCTTTCGGAGGAATCGGGTTGTGGCTGCTGGGCCTGGTGACGGCCGGGATCAGCTCGTTCTACATCTTCCGGCTATTTTTTCTGACGTTTCACGGCGTGCCCAAGACAACGACGGCTGCAACGATGGACTCCGGACAAGAGGCGCAGCATGCTCCCCACGAGTCGCCGCCGGTCATGACGCGGCCATTGGTTGCGCTGGCGGTGTTGTCGGTGGGAAGCGGCTGGATGGGCAGCCACGTGCTGTTTGGCGAGACGGATCTGTGGACCAGATTCATCACGCCGGCGTTTGAACTGGCCACGGTTCCGGGAGTCGAGGCAGCGGCGCACCCGGCGGCAACCGAACATCTCTTCATGATCCTTTCTCTAACCGTTTCGCTGGCGGGCATCGGGCTAGCGTTCCTGCTGTATCAGTGGAAGCCGGAAATCGCCGACGACCTGCAAGCACGCTTCCGGGGTTTGCACCGGGTGATTCTGAACAAGTACTACGTGGACGAGCTGTACCGGACGGTGGTGGTCAGTCCCCTTGTCTATACGTCCCGGGAGGTTCTCTGGAAGGCGATGGACATGACGGCGATTGACGGGTCGATTCAGCGCGGGGCGCGGCAGACGAGCCGCTTCGGAGACTTGCTGCGGCGGTTGCAGTCCGGGAACGTACGCTCCTACGCGGGGTGGGTGATGCTCGGGGCCATGCTACTGATCGGTTTCCTGGTGGGGTGGGTGTCATGAGCGCGCTGCTGAATTGCGTCGTATTCCTGCCGGCCGCCGGCGCAGTGCTGATTCTGGTTCTGTCGCGGCAGCGTCCCCAACGCATCCGCGAGGCCGCGCTGGCCGTCTCCCTGATCACCTTCGTCCTGTCACTGCCGCTAGCCTTTGCGTATGACTACAGCGACTCGGCACGCACCATGCAGTTCGCCACCGATGTTGCGTGGATGGAATCTCCGGCGATCCGGTACCACGTAGCAGTGGACGGGATCAGCCTGTTTCTGGTGCTGCTGACGACGTTCCTGACAGTGCTTTCCGTGCTGATCTCGTGGCGGTCGGTGACGAAGCACGTCAAAGAATTCTTTTTCTTCCTGCTGCTGCTCGAGACGGGAACCGTCGGGGTGTTCGCAGCGGTGGACCTGTTTCTGTTTTATGTGTTCTGGGAAGTGACGCTGGTGCCGATGTATTTTCTGATCGGCATCTGGGGACACGAACGACGGGTATACGCCGCACTGAAGTTCTTCCTGTTCACGGTGATTGGCTCGCTGCTGATGTTGGTGGGAATTATCTGGCTCTACACCGTGTTCGGAACGTTCGATTCGCAGCAGATTCTGGCGATGCTGGCCACGGGGGCGCGGGAACTTACGTTCCTGGACCAGTTCTGGCTGTTCCTGGCGTTCTTCGCGGCTTTTGCGATCAAGGCGCCGCTCTTCCCGTTCCACACGTGGCTGCCGGACGCCCACGTGGAAGCGCCGACTGCGGGCTCGGTGATGCTGGCGGGCGTGTTGCTGAAGATGGGCGCATACGGGTTGCTGCGGTTCTGCCTCCCGATGTTTCCGGAAGCGGCGCACGCGATGGCCACGCCAATCATGGTGCTGGCGCTAATCGGGATCATCTACGGGTCGCTGGTGGCCATGGTGCAGCCGGATCTGAAGAAGTTGATCGCCTATTCCTCGGTGGCGCACCTTGGGTTTGTGGTGCTCGGGATTTTCTCCTTCCACGAACTCGCGGTCGAAGGAGCCGTCTATCAAATGCTGAATCACGGCGTTTCAACCGGGGCGCTGTTTCTGCTATCGGGAATGATCTATGAGCGGCTGCACACGCGCCAGATCAGCGAAATGGGCGGCCTGGCGACGCCGGCGCCGGTGCTGGCCACGCTGTTCCTCATCACAACGCTGTCGTCGATCGGGCTGCCGCTGCTCAACAACTTCGTGGGGGAATTCCTGATCCTGCTGGGAGTGCTGCAGGACAGGGTGCTGTACGCCGCACTGGCGGCCACGGGAGTGGTGTTCTCGGCAGCGTACATGCTATGGATGTACCAGCGGGTGTTTCTGGGCAAAGTGTCCGCCCGGAATGAGTCCTTCCCGGACCTCAACCGGCGGGAGCAAAGCATTCTGCTGGCCGCAGTCGCATTGATGATTGTGATGGGGGTTCGCTCGCCATTCTTTCTGCGGCAGATGGACACTTCGACGGATGAATTGCTGGGCCGCGCCGGGCTGCGGGAGATGCGCGTGGAGCGGGTGATACCGAATGACAGCATCGCGAAAGAAGAGCGGGAAATTGTTGGAGGAGAACAGCAGGTGAAAGCACGAGTCCCTCTCCGACCTGGCATGATTCAGATGACAAACACGCAAGGCGATGCCGACTGAAGAACTCATTACGGTGCTGCCGGAAGCTATCCTGGCGGTGGCGGCGACGTTGGTGATGCTGCTGGCTGCGTTTCTGCGGAAGGGGCGTGAAGCTGGGTGCGCTGCAACGGCCCTGGGCGGGATCGCGTGCGCGACGGTCTCGGTGTTGTGGCTGTGGCCTGCACAAGAGCCGGCGTTCACGGACATGGTCCGGGTAGACCCGTTCAGCATTTTCTTCCACATACTGTTTCTGGTGACGGCCGCGTTCCTTGTGCTGAGCTCGGCGTCTTACCTGCGACGAGAGCGGCTTCCAGCAGGCGAGTTCTATGCCCTGCTGCTCTTCGCCACGGCAGGAATGGGATTGATGGTCTCGGCAAACGATCTGGTGCTGGGCTTCATCGGGCTGGAAATTTCCTCGCTGGCAAGCTACGTCCTGGCCGGGTTCCGGCGGAACGCCGCGACGAGCAGCGAGTCGGCGCTGAAGTATTTCCTGCTGGGGTCGTTCGCGACCGCTTTTCTGCTGTATGGGATCGCATTGATGTACGGCGCGACGGGGACGACGCGGCTGACTGCGATCCAGACGATCCTGAGCGGCGAGAGCTCCGTGACCGCCGGAAACCGTGCGGGGGAGGCGCTGGCGGGCGCAGCCGTGATCGAGCCGGCGGCAGCGCAACTCGGCGGCGAGGTGCCAGCGGGATTGCTGGCGCTGGCGATCGGACTAGTCTTTGTCGGACTCGCGTTCAAGATTTCCGCCGCACCATTTCAGGTCTGGACACCGGACGTCTATCAGGGCGCGCCAACACCGGTGACGGCGTTCCTCTCAACGGGAACGAAGGCTGCCGCGTTCGCACTGTTTCTGCGAATCTTTTTCGTGGCACTGGACAGCGCGATCTACCCGTGGCCAGCGATGCTATGGGCTTCGGCGGTTCTATCCATGTTTGTGGGCAACCTGGGGGCGCTGGGGCAGTCCAACCTGAAGCGCCTGCTAGCATACTCCTCCATCGCACACGCCGGATACATGCTGGTAGCCTTCACGGCGAACTCCACAGAGGGGGTAGCCGCGGTGATGTTCTATCTGGTGGCGTACACGCTGATGAACCTGGGAGCGTTCGTCGTGATCACGCACCTCGGAGGCGAGGGCGAGCGCTACGTTCAGATCAGCGATTATGCCGGGCTCGGATACCGTTCACCGCTGCTCGCCGGGTGCCTGAGCATCTTTCTGCTCTCGCTGATCGGGATTCCGCTGACGGCGGGATTCCTGGGGAAGTTCTATGCGTTCCACGCCGCCGTGCGGGCAGACATGATCGGGCTGACGGTTCTGGCCGTGGTCAACAGCGCCATTGCGGCCTATTATTACCTGCGCCTTCTGGTCGCGATGTACATGAGCGCGCCGGAGCGGGACGTTCCGATCGAGCCCGCGCCGTGGGGGGTGCGCTGGACACTTGGCGTGTGCGCGGCCGGCACGCTGCTATTGGGTGTGGTTCCACAGCCGGTGCAGAACCTTGCCCTGCGCTCCGTGGAGTGGCTGCAGGGAGGGCAGTGACGAGTGATGCATGACGAGCCAACGCAACCATGAGAAAACGATCCAAAGGTACCTTTTACGACCGAAAACTGGAGACGCTACCGCGCAAGAAGTTGGAAGCGTTGCAAGGACGGCGGTTGCGCAAGCTGCTGGAAGAGGTGCTCACGGGGAACCGGTTCTACCAGCGCAAATTGCGCGCGGCGGGCGTTCGCAAGCCAGTTCCGTTGAGCCGTCTTAGTGACCTACCCTTCACCACGAAGAAGGAGATTGTTGCCGACCAGCTTGCCAACCCTGTGTTCGGGACCAACCGCACGTACCCACTCAAACGCTATACGCGGCTGCACCAGACATCTGGCACGACAGGCGCCCCGTTCCGTTGCCTGGATACGGCGGAAAGCTACCAGTCGTTTGTGACGCAATGGAAATTCATTTACCGGGGGGCCGGGGTGGAGCCCGGCGACCGGGTTTTTGTGACCTTCTCGTTCGGGCCGTTCTACGGATTTTGGGGAGCATTCGACGCGGCCCCACAGCTCGGATGCCTGGCGATCAGCGGCGGAGGACAGACCAGCGAGCAGCGGCTGGCGCAGATGCAGGACCTGCGGCCGACCGTGCTGGTCTCGACACCGACTTACGCGCTGCGGCTGGCCGAGGTGGCCAAGGCGATAGGAATCGACACGGCACGGCTCGGCGTGCGAGTGACCATCCACGCTGGAGAGCCGGGCGCGAGCATTCCGGCGACACGCAAGCGGATCGAAGATCTATGGGGCGCGAAGGCCTACGACCACTGTGGAATGACGGAAGTCGGCGGAGTGGGGTTCGAATGCAGCGCGCAGGTCGGGCCGCATGTGATTGAGAACGAGTTCATCGCGGAAGTCATCGACCCGAAAACGGGAGAATCGCTCGAAGAAGGGCACGGGGAAATCGTGTTGACGACACTGGGACGGGCAGCAACACCGCTGATCCGCTTCCGCAGCGGCGACTTGGCCGACGTGGCGCGGAAGCGTTGCGCGTGCGGACGGACGTTCGCGCACCTGCGCGGCGGACTGCTCGGGCGGGCCGACGACATGATGACCATCCGCGGCGTCAACGTGTTTCCTTCCGCCATCGAAAACATTCTGCGGCGTTTCCCGGAGATCGTCGAATTCCAGGGCATCGTGACGCGCGCGATGGAGATGCAAGAGCTGTGGCTGCGTTTGGAAACGGAAGGCCTGGACGAAGCGGGGCAGCAGGGCCTGGCGCGGCGCGTGGTGGCCGAGATGCATACGCGGCTGCAGTTGCGCCCGGCGATCGAATTCGCAGCTCCCGGTTCTCTGCCCCGCGCCGAGATGAAGTCGAGGAGGTTTCGGGTGGAGGCACAGCCGTAGCCCGGCTCGATCCAAGCTTATTCCTGTGGGGGGTTCTTGGGGATGCGGTACAATCGGCTGGCATCCGCATGACACGATAAGAAAATGAACCAGCGATCTCGCCGCTTTTTGGAGGAACTGCAGGAGCGCGTGTTCGTGTGCGACGGCGCGATGGGCACGATGCTCTACGCGAAGGGGATTCCGATTACGAGCTGCTTCGAGGAAATGAATCTCTCCATGCCGTCTCTGGTGAAGGAGATCCACGAAGGGTACCGCAAAGCGGGGGCGGAAATTCTGGAGGCAAACACGTTCGGCGCCAACGTGCGGCGGCTGGCCGGCTATGGTCTGGAGGAAAAATGCGCGGAAATCAACCGGGCCGGCGTGCGGCTGGCGCGGGAGTCGGGAGGAGAGGACGTGCTGGTGGCAGCGGCGGTGGGGCCACTGGGAGCGCGGCTGAAACCGCTCGGTCCGTTGACCGCCGCCGAGGCACGGGAGTCATTCTCGGAACAGTTTGCCGCGCTCGCCGACGCCGGGGCGGACTTGATCCAGTTGGAAACCTTTTACGATCTTGAAGAAGTTCAGGAGGCGATGGCGGCTGCGCGGGCCGTGTGCGATCTTCCGATTCTGGCGCAGGTCACGATCGGCGATGACGGGAATATGCCGAGCGGCACGAGCCCGAAAGACTTTACCCGAAAACTGGCGGCGACTGGCGTGGACGCCATCGGGCTGAATTGCAGCGTGGGCCCGAAGGTGATGCTGGAGACCATCCAGCGCATGGCGCCGCTGTCGAGCGGACCGCTGACGGCGCAGCCGAACGCGGGCCTGCCAATGAACATCGGCGGGCGGAACATCTATCTCTGTTCGCCGGAATACATGGCGGGTTACGTGGCGCACTTCATCCGGCACGGCGTGAAGCTGGTGGGCGGCTGCTGCGGAACGACGCCGGAGTATATCCGGGCCCTGCGGGATGCGGTGCACGCTGCGCAACCTCCTCGGCCGCGTGTTGCCGTGGGCAACGTGGTTGAGCCGGCTCCAGCAGCGGCGGAGGTGCTCGAACCGGTCCTGCTGGCGGAACGGTCGCGCCTGGCGCGCAAGCTGACGCAGGGCGAATTTGTGGTGCTAGCGGAGATTCCTCCGTCGCGCGGGTGCGACCCTTCGAAAGAAATCGAAGGCGCGCGCTACCTGGCCGCAAGCGGAATTGACGCTGCTTACGTTCCCGAGGTAGAGCGCGCCAGCGGGCGCATGAGCGCACAGGCGCTAGCGCAATTGATCCAAAGCCAAGCCGGGATTGAAACCGTCCTACAGTACAGTTGCCGTGATCGGAACGTCGTGGGCATTCAGGCGGACCTGCTCGGGGCCTACGCGCTCGGGCTGCGGAACGTGGTGCTGCTGACGGGTGAGCTGCCGACCGGCGATTTCCCCGACGCGACAGCCGTGTTCGACGTGGATTCCATCGGGCTGACCAAGATTGTGGCCAACCTGAATCGGGGACTTGACATCGGGGGGAATTTTCTCGGAAACCAGACCGGATTTCTGATTGCGATTCTGGGAAACCCGACGGCGGCCGACATGGACCAGGAGTGGGAGAGGCTGGAAACCAAAGTGCGGCTGGGCGCCGATTGCATCGTTACGCTTCCGGTGTTCGATCTTGACAAGCTCGACCGCTTCCTGGAGAGAACGCGCCCGTGGGGATTGCCGGTAATTGCGGGTGTGTATCCTTTGACGAGCTATCGCAATGCCGAATTCCTGGTCAACGAGTCGCAGGTCGGCATCCCGGAAGCGATTCTCGACCGCATGCGGGCGGTAGAGTCCGGCGAGGCGGCCCGGTCGGAAGGCATTCGAATCGCGCAGAAATTGGTGACCTCGCTACGCAGCCGAGTGCAGGGGGTCCGCATCACGGCTCCGCTCGGCCGGTATGGCACGGTAGTGGAGGTGTTACAGGCGCTCAGCTCGCCGATCGGGCAGACGGCTTCCGGCAACGGGAATGGTCCCCAATGACCCGGCAGAATCAGGTAGAATCGGAGAAACGACCAGGAAGGGAGAGGAGACCATGAAAGCACTCGGCATGTGTGCGGGACTAGCGGTCATTCTTTCGCTGGCGGCATTCGAAGCGTGGAGCGAGACCATTTCGGGCACAGTGAAAGATCCATCAGGCCAGCCATTTCGTGGGGCATTCGTTTCCGCGCAGAATACTGAGACCAAGATCACGACGATCGTGCTGTCGGGCCGGCAGGGGCGCTACCGGTTGGAGGATCTCCCGGTCGGCAAGTACGATGTTTTCACGAAGGCAACCGGATTGAAGAGCGATCTGCGCAGCAATGTTTCCGTTGGCGCAACAGGTACAGTTTCCATAAATTTCGATCTGCAAACGGACCTGGTGCGCTGGAGCGATCTGTCTCTGCATCAACTGTGGGAGCTGCTGCCAGCGGGCCGAGGGAAGGACCTCTTGCAACGGCAATGCTCCGCCTGCCACGGCCTGCAAACCCGCATGGCCGCGACGCGACGCGACGAAGCCGGCTGGCGGCGGGCCATTGACTACATGCTGGAATCGGAACGACCACGCCTGGGAACCCGCATCAGTGACGAGGACGCCGCCGAACTGGTTTCCTACCTGACGCAGACCTTCGGCGTGGATTCGATCCTGCCGCGCTCACCAACCGAGTTGCCGGAGTACCAACCAACCGTGCGCTCGTTCAGTGACGAAGCGATGAACATCGTTTACGTCGAATACGAGATGCCCGGACCGAACCGCCATCCCTTCAGCGCGGCGCCGGACCAGGACGGCTACCTGTGGTTGCCGTACTTCGGGGCGGCCAACGCCATCGGAAGGCTCGACCCGGACACGGGCGAAATCGAAGAGTTCCCCGTGCCCCACGAAGGTACCGCTGGAATCCACACGGCGGTTGCCGCTCCGGATGGAAGCGTCTGGCTCGGAGAACAGGCTTCGAACAAGCTCGGCAGGTGGGACCCCGTCACGCGGACCGTCACGGAATACCCGGACCGCTACGAAGCCCGGCTTGGAAGGCTCCGAGGACGGCGGATCGAAGCATACCGTGCGAGTCGATCCTACGGGAATAGTCTGGGGGACCGCAGTGGGCGCCAACTTGACCGCGTTCGATCCGAGGACCAGAGAGTTCAGCCACTACACGGAAGTGGTCTCGCCTTACGGGATCGACATTGACAGCGACGGCAATCCCTGGTTCGCGGAATTCAGCCCTACCGGAGCATTTGGGAAGGTAAATGCGGAAACGGGTGAAGTGACCAAGTGGGAGCCGCAAACCCAGGGAGGCTGGCCGCGACGGATTGAGATTGATTCGAAGGGAATCGTCTGGGTGGCGCTGTATCGCGCAGGCAAGATCATCCGGTTTGACCCGCAAACGGAAGATATGAAGGAGTTCCAGTTGCCCGGCCCCGAGCCGACTCCGTACGCTCTGGGGATCGATCAGAACGATTACATCTGGTATTCCTCCGACCGCATGGACAGCATCGGGCGGCTCGATCCGAATACGGGCGAGGTGCTGGAGTTTCCGTATCCCTATTCCGAAAACATGATGAAGGAGTTCTTCCTCGATTCCGAGGGGCGGATGTGGTACGCTTCTCCGCCCAATAACCGAGTGGGGTATTTTGTGTATAGGGGGAATTGAAGCCGGCAGGGCGGCCTCTCGATGCCAGACACTACAGACGCCAAACAGAAACCCGAGCTGACGTTCGAGAAGGGCATGGAGCGGCTCGAAGAGATCGTCCAGGAGCTCGAGCAGGGAGAGTTGCCGCTGGAGCGCTCGCTGGAATTGTTCGAAGAAGGGATGAAACTCTCCGGCAATTGCCGCAAACAGCTCGAAGAGGCCGAGAACAAGGTGGAAATCCTGGTCAAGCGGGCGGGCAAGATCGTCGCAGAGCCGTTTGGGACGGAAGCGGATCCTGTCTCGTAGCACAGTCCCGGCGGGACCGCTATCCAATGCGTTGCGAGCGCACAACCCTTAGCCGATTGTGTTCGATGAAATACCAGACTACGTGCCACTGAGTTACCCTACCGATCCGTGTCCCTCCAAGCCAATTTAGAAGAACAGCGAAAGCGCATCGACCAGGAGCTCGAACTTCTGACGCCGCCAGAAACGGAGCCTCCGATCACGCTGCACCGGGCGATGCGATACAGCCTGTTTGCGGGCGGAAAGCGGCTCCGTCCAGTCTTCTGTCTGGAGGCGGCAAGACTGATTGCGCCGGAGCCGGGTCCTGACCTGGAGAGGATTAGCTGCACGCTGGAGTTGATTCACACCTATTCTCTGATCCATGACGATCTGCCTGCGCTCGACAATGACGACTACCGGAGGGGAAAGCTGACCTGCCACAAAATGTTCGGCGAGGCGATGGCGATCCTGGCAGGCGACGCCCTGCTGACACTGGCATTCCAGGTGCTGGCAAACCTTCCCAGGACGGACACGGCTGTGCGGTCCGAGCTGGTGGCGGAGCTTTCCAGCGCCGCAGGGACCGTGAAAGGCATGATCGGCGGGCAAGTGGCCGACCTCGAAGCCGTGAGCGGGCAGGTCGCGCCCGAAACCCTGGAGTACATCCACCGTTCGAAGACTGGCGCGTTGTTCACCGCTTCGGTGCGACTGGGCGCCATCGGAGCCGGGGCCAGCCCGGAGCAGTTGGCGGCGATCACTTGCTTCGGCGAGAGTGCTGGCCTGGCGTTCCAGATTGAGGACGATATTCTGGACGTCGAAAGCTCCACCGAAAGCCTGGGCAAGACCGCCGGAAAAGATGTATTGCAGAAGAAAGTCACCTACCCGGCCTTGCACGGCCTGGAACGATCCAAGAAAATGGCCGCCGATTATGTCCGACAGGCAAAGATGGCGCTCAAACCGTTTGGGAAGCGGGCGGACGGGTTAAACGAACTGGCGGAATTTCTGGTGTCCCGGAAGGCATGAGCTTTTGAGAATGGGGGAAACCGGCAAATCGTCCGCCGCCTCAGCTGCAGCCCGGAAAGTGCGGCTGGACCGGCTGCTGTTGGAACGTGAGCTCGTGGAAACCCGGCAGAAAGCCCAAGCATTGATCATGGCCGGAAAGGTGCTTGTCGAAGGCAAGAAGATCGAAAAGGCCGGAGCCATGGTACTGACAGATTCTGTCGTCGAAGTTCAGGAATCACCTCGGTACGTGGGCCGCGGCGGCTTGAAACTCGAAGCTGCTCTCGATCGGTTCGAGTGGGAAGTGAGCGGAAAAGTCTTCCTCGATATCGGGTCTTCGACGGGCGGTTTTGTGGATTGCCTGTTGCAGCGCGGCGCAGAACGCGTTCATGCGGTGGACGTCGGCGGCGGGCAGTTGCACTGGAAACTGCGGCAGGACTCGCGCATGCGGCTGCACGAAGGCGTGAACGCACGCTACCTACGCTGGAGACAGATCGGCGAAACCGTGGACGCTATTACGGTGGATGTTTCCTTTATTTCCGCTACTATGATTCTCCCGCTGCTGGTGCAGTTCGCCAGGCCGGGGACTCAGCTGCTGGTGCTCGTGAAACCGCAATTCGAGGTCGGCAAGGGAGAGGTAGGAAAGGGCGGCATTGTGCGCGATGCCAGCAAACAGGCGGCCGCGGTGACCAAGGTGCGCCAGCACGCCGCCGGGTTGGGCTTCGAGAACTTGAAGGAATTTCCCTGCCCTGTGTTGGGAGCAGAAGGTAATCAGGAGTTTTTTTTGAGCGGTACGTTCGCCGGCCAATAGGCTCTCGTGCCCCGCAAAGAGTTCATCCATGGCAATCCGGTCCATCGGCATCATCTCCAAACCACGCAGGAAGGCTCTCGATCCGATCCTGCCGACTTTGCTGACCTGGCTGGAACAGAAGAAGATTCAGCCCCTGCTAGATGAGGAAACCGCTTCCGCACTCTCCTCGAAGGAACAGGCTGCCGCCGTGACCGTGCTGCCGCGGGAAGAATTGCCATCCAAGAGCGATCTGATTCTGGTGATGGGCGGGGACGGGACCTTGCTGGCCGCTGCGCGGGGTGCACATGGATGCGACGTACCGATTCTGGCGGTGAACCTCGGGAGTCTCGGGTTTCTGACGGCTGTAACGGTCGAAGAGCTCTACAACAGCCTGGAAGTAGTCCTTAAAGGACAACATCAACTTGAATACCGCAAAATGCTGCAAATACAGATGTTTCGAAAAGGAGATCTCGTCGAAACATACCACGCTTTGAACGACGCGGTGCTCAACAAGGGAGCGATTTCGCGGATGCTGGACTTTGAAGCGTACGTGGACGGGCAGTTTCTGACGCAGATCCAGGCCGACGGAGTGATCGTTTCGACGCCCACCGGCTCGACCGCCTATTCACTTGCCGCCGGAGGACCGATCGTGCACCCGTCCGTAGAAGCTTTCCTGGTAACCCCGATCTGCCCGCACACGCTGACCAACCGACCCGTGATCGTCCCGGACCGCTCCCGGATCGAAATCGTAGTCAAGACAGAAGCCGAATCGGTGTTCCTGACGGTTGACGGGCAGGTCGGCCACGACCTGCACCACGCAGACAGGATCGTGTGCGAACTCTCCCCGAGTCGAATCGGGCTGATCCGGCCTCCGCACAAGGGGTTCTTTGATGTCCTCCGGAACAAGCTGAAGTGGGGAGAACGAGGCGAACGGTAGGACCCCCATTCACTCTTTTTCAGGTTTTTTCCATTTGTGCGAATTTTTGCAACCATTCGCAAGCAATACTCGTCTATCTGTACATCCCCGTTACTAGGCGGGCGCTCACCCCAGCCCGATTTATAGCGCCCGCCTTTTTCGTGTCCCCAGGAAAGTCTAAAGTAAGGTTCAGGGTATGGGAAGAGGTGAGGTGCGCTTTTTGGGCTAGCGACAATACCTCTTTCAAATGGAAGAATTACGGAGAAATTGCATGCCTTGGGAAGAGAATGCTGTCCGGAAGAACGGCGTCGCTCAGGCGGGCCCGCCGATTCCAGTTGGCGGGTCTGGAACTTTTTCTCCCGGACAGTCCGCCTTTTGAAGGGCGATTTGTGCACCAGACTTTGTATATCCCTATCAGTTATTTGTACATATGCAGATAAATGGGCTGCTCTGGGAAGACAGGGCGTGCTTTTGCCGCAACCACTGCGCGATATCCCGCAATGGGCAGACTCCACAGATTGCAGACAGATTGCAGAGATATACGGGACCCCCGGCTCAGTATGACTTACGGGGACTGCGTCAGAGGGGCGGAAGGACGAGAGAGGTTCAGAAGCTGTAGGATAAATCGTTCCAAAATGATACGGTCGCTGGGAGGACTGGAGCGGAGGGCGATTTCGGCGTCGTAGGCGGCTTGGAGCGCGCTCAGAAGGCTGCGGCCTTTGATTCGCCACGCTTGGGCGATCAGGGACGGCAGCACGCCCTGCGGGGCCGGGAGTCGTGCGGACCACAGAGTATTCGAAGCCTTCCGGGAGTCGCGCACTTTCTTTTCCCGCAGCAGGATCAACTGGCGCAAGTAGCGTGTGACTTCGAGCAGGACCAGCGGAGCATAGCGGCCGCTGCGCTCGACCTCGGCGAGGGCTTCGAGCGCTTTTCTGGGGTCACCCGAACCCAGGGCTTCGACCAGGGGCTGGCTCGCTCCGGACGCGAGACCCGTACTGAGGCGGGTGACGTCTTCGACCTCGATTCGAAGCGCTTTCGACCGGGGCGGCTTCGTGCGGGAAACGCTGAGCTTCTCGATCTCCATGCGGATGCGGCCCATGTTGCGGTCAAAGGCGGTAACGAGCAGTTCGGCGGCGTCAGGAGAGATGGCGCAACCGCAGGCGGCGGCCTCCTGGCGGACCAACTCCAGGGCGTCGCCGAAGCCGGGAGCGGCAAGCAAAACCACGTCGCAGATGGCGCCGATGGCCTCCAAACGCGACTGGACTTTCTCGCGCTCGCGCCAGTCGTCGGAATCGAGGTCCACGTCCATCATTTCCAAGACCAGGATGGCGTCCGGGCTGGGGTCGCAGAAATAGGCGGACAAGTCCTCCGGCTTCTCAGCAAGCTTCAGGGACTTGGCGGACCGCGGCGGCGAGGACGCCGACTTGCCGCGACGGCGGGAGGCGGTTTTTCCCTTCCCGCCACGCTGCGAGGACAGACCCTGCGCATTGCGGACGACCAGTAGACGGCGCGGGGCCAACAGGCTGGGTTCACGGGCGGCGTCGAGAACGCGGAGGAGTGAATCGCTGCGCAGGTCGTATTCGGAAATGGCCATCTGAACCTGGGTCGAATCGTCGGCGCCAATGGCGTGGCGCAGAGCCGCAAGCAGGCGGTCGCGCCAGTAGATTTCCTGCCCCAGGAGAATGTAACCAGGGGAGAGCTTGCCGGATTGGATGGCTTCGAGCGCGCGGGAGGGTGGAAGACGCATCAGAAGTTTCCGATTAGTGTGGAAACGAGGCTCGAGGCGACCTGGCGGCTGAGGCGCTCGACCGCGGCCTGGTCCTCGCCAAAGTAGGTTGCTGAGTCTGAGCTGATCTGGTAGGGCTCGCGGAAGACCAGGTCGTTGGCCTCGTAAAGTGTCTGGCGCGTGGCGGAGTCCTGGACGGTGACACGCATGGCAACTGTAATCAGAACTTCGGAGGTGCGGCCGGAGTTTGGATCGAAAACGATCGGGCTTGAATAGATCGACGTGACTACACCGTTCATGACAGCGTCGCTGCCTGCTTCAGAGGACTGCACGCGGTAGGACGTGCGCGAGAGCATCTCCCGGATGACGGCTGTCGTGAGGGTTTCCTCGATCCTAAAACGGAAGGTTTCGTTCCGGAAGGTCGGCACGGCGATGGTGCGGACGGACGGGGGCAGGCTCGGGGCAGCACGGTTGGCCATGCGGTAGCCGCAAGCGGGCAGAATGAGGACAACAAGGAAGAGGAGAATCGGAATCACGCGGCAATGGGTGACTGTCGACATCTTTACGTATTCTTGTCGCTCATGGCTGCCTGGAAAGAATACGCCACGGGCTACAGGCTCCGGGTTGATGTTCCAAACAGACACTGGTTACCATGTGGGTCAGTCCTGGTTTCCATCAAACCGTTCCACTCCTTATAATATGCGACTATCCGACCGAATGGACCCTAGATTGGCCGGCTAGTGGCAGCAAAGACCTTCTCCTCGGCGATCTGGACGGCGTTCAAGGCAGCGAGGCGGACGTTGTCGAGCGTGCCCCAGATCCAGTAGCCCGAGGGGAGGGACGGGTCCTGCTCGACCGTGCCAAGGAAGATTTCATTCGAACCGGCAACGTTGACGACATCGGGTTGATCATTCGGCTGATCGCGGTCGCCCGAGTCGCTGAGGCGGAACGGCTGCCGCCGCAGAGCCTCTTCCAGAAATTCGATTTCAGCCGGGTCGGCAAGCTCCACGAAGCAGGCAAAGGCGTGGCCGTAGAAAATGGGCGCCTGGACCAGGCGGACAGCAGGCTGAGTGGCCCGCCGGCCGAGCAGTTCGCGCACATGGCGGCTAATGCGCGTCTGGGACTCCTGCAAGGTGGGAGCGCGGTTGCTGCCTGAGCTCGACAGGAAATTGAAGGCAACCTGGGCGCCGAAGACGTCCTTGGGAATTTCCTGGAGCGAAAGCAGGCTGGTGGTCTGGCTGCTGAGCTCCTCGATGCCCGCCCTGCCGTGCTCGCTGACGGATTCAAGGACGGTAACGACGCAGCGGGTTACTTCAAACCGACGGGAAAGGCTTGCGAGAAGGCCGGCGACGGCCATGGCCACGGGGTGGGCCGAGACAGCCAGGCGGCTGTCCGTGCTGCGACTTCCCTGCTCGTTCCAGAGACCTTCGACCAAAGGGGCTCGCAAGCAGGCTCCGGGATGGGAGTCCAGAGAAAAGCTGAGATCAATGACCTCGCAGCCGGAGTCCGCGGCCAACGGCCAGTGGGCTTCCGTCAACTCGGGCGAAGAAGCGAAGACGGCAAACGTCATGCCCCGGAAACTGTCTCTGCCGACGGGCTGGATGATGACGGGTTCGGCGTCAAACTCGGTGAGCTGGCCATGAGCTTCCTCGGCGTCGAGCAGTGCCAGACGGGCGACCGGGAAGCCGCGCTCCTGCAGAAGCGTCTTGATCTCTTTGCCCTTGAGCGTGGAGGCGCCGACGAGAGCAAGGTTGAAGGCGGAGGTCATGAGAACCAGTTACGTACTTTGCTCCTCGGCCGGCGCGGGGGCCTCGGCCGGGGTGCGGCGCAGCGCCTGGGAGAGTTTCAGGTAAACGCCGGAGAGAACGTAGGTGGAGGCGATAACCATCAAGACGGGTTTGGAATAGAAATAAATACCGGCGAAGATCGCTCCTACTAACAGAACCACGACGAAACGGCGCCTGCGGCGCAGGTCGAGTTCCTTGAAACTGTAATAGCGCCAAGTACTGACCATGAGCACAGCAATGGCAACCAGCAAGAGCAGCCAGAAGGGTACCCAGAGCCATTCGGCTTGCGGGACGCCGCCATAGACGTGGACAATTGCAGCAACGAGGCCGGCGGCGGCTGGCGAGGGGAGGCCCACAAAGAATTTGCGTTCTGCACTACCCCTCGGGGCACTGCCCTGGAGGTTGAAGCGAGCCAGGCGGGCGGCAGCGGAGACTACAAACAGGAAACTGATGAGCCAGCCGACGGCCGTCAGATGCTGCACCAGAGCGGCTTCCGGGACCGTGAGGACTGCGCGTACGCCCCAAGCGAGCCCCAGGAAGGCGGGAGCGACGCCGAAGGAGATGGTGTCGGCGAGGGAATCAAACTCCTTGCCGAAGGCGCTGCTGGTTCCCATGAGGCGGGCCAAGCGTCCGTCGAGACCGTCAAACAAAACGGCGAAGCCAATGGCCCGGGCGGCGGCGTCAAAGTGAGCCGCGGCAACAGTCAAATCAACGGAGATCCATTGGCCGGCGTGGAAGGTCTCGGTCAAGGCGAAGTAGCCACAGAAAACATTGGCGACGGTAAAGAAACTCGGCAGAACGTAGGCGCCGGCGCGAAGGGACCTCGGGCGTGGCTCCGGGGAGCGCGCCTTCACTCTGGGCATGAAATGCTCCTCTGGCTATTCAGACGATGCGCCGGCTGCGGGTGATTTGCCATCGCTTGCGATTCTAACGCAAGGGGCGCTCGGAAACCAGCCGCGCCAGGATGCTGGAGCCGCCGGTGACCCGGTCGCCCACCACGACTGCGGGAGGCACATCATGCGGCAAGAACACATCCACGCGCGAGCCGAACTTGATGAGGCCGACGCGTTCGCCCAGCTCCACCCGGTCGCCGAGTTTCTTGCGAAAGACGATGCGGCGGGCGATGGTGCCAGCAATCTGCTTGAATGTGACGGTGAGGCTGTCTCCCTCAATGGTGAGGCTGTCTCCCTCAATCACGACGACGTTCTGCTCGTTTTCGACGGAAGCCTCGGGGCGGAAGGCCATCAGAAAGCGGCCCGGGTGGTAGCGGAGGCTGCGAATGGTGCCCGAAAGCGGGGCGCGGTTGACGTGTACGTCAAAGATCGACAGGAAAATACTGATCTTCCAGGCGCGGCGGCCATCGAGCTCGACTTCGCGGACATCCACGACCTTGCCGTCGGCCGGGGAGACGATGACGTCGCCGGCCGGGACGGAGCGCTCCGGGTCGCGGAAAAAGTAGAGCACAAAGGCGGCCAGAAACCAGAAGGGCACTCCCCAAGCAGGGCCGCCCCAGTAGGCGGCAAATAATCCTAGGAGAACAAAAGCGCAACTGTAGTATATTCCGTCACGAACCATGGACTCGCTCGTAAGCCGCGAGAAGCCCGGCGTCTAAGTCCTTGCCGGTCAGCGACCGGTATCATTATAAACCGACTGGGATGAAAAAAAGAGATTTGAGTGTCCGGGGACGAGTGGTCAGTTGAGAATCGAGACCCTTACTGGGTCAGGCAACCGTCGCGCTTGTATCGCTGCAGAATCCGCTCCATCTGGTCCTTCAGCGACAACTTGCGTTTCTTGAGGTTGATTTCCTCAATCCGATCTTCAGCGGTGAGGTGGGAATGACTGTAGAGCTCTTCCAGCTTCCGTTTGTATTCGGAATGTTCTCTGGCTAACCGGGAAAACTCTTCATTCGTGGCCATCAATTCTTGCTTCAGTTCCTCAAGACTCTTGTCCATTTCGGGGTGGACACCTCCTGAGTGGGCTGATTTTCAATTCACCGTAACATCCCTCCGGAGGAATTGCAAGAAAAGCAGGCGCGAGCCAAGGCCGCGATGCCGCTCGGCGGGAAGCACAGCCAGGTTCAGCACTTCTGCTTCGTCGCTTGTTACCCGAAAACAGATGAATCCGGCTATGGCGCCTGCGATTTCGGCTACGAGGCATTCGCCCTGTCGGGGATCGTGCAGGAACATGGCGTAGGCTTCGCGGTTCCATGGAGCAGCCTCCGGCGAGGCGGCAGCGACGGCGAGAACGGGGGCAGGGTCGGGAGCTGTAAGCGGCCGGACTCGGATCATAAAATCGAATCGTGTTGCCGCTTCGCTCCTCGGGATGCCCCCAGAGAGCAGAGGCGGAGGATCTTCAGGGTGCAGATCAATCCTTCCAGAATAATTCCGCGTCGGATACGCGCACGTAGTTGGCGTCGGCGGCCAGGGCGCCGCTTCCCTTCCCCTGACGGAAGCGTTCGAGAGCCACGCGGGCAACGGTTCCCGCGATCCGGGGCGAAACGCCGATCAGCGAATCGAGGGGCCATCCGAATTCCTCGATCGCCGGCAAAAGGAAGGCTTCGTCGGTGACTACGAAGCGAAGTCGCTCGGCGGGCAGGCCGGTAGATTTGATTTGCGTCAAAAAAGTTCGAAGAGAACAGACGGAGTCCGGGATAACAGGCTGCAAGCTAGCTCCTTCGTTTTTCGAGAGATTGTAGACTGCGGCAAACACCTGTCCCCGGCGCGCATCGAACACTGGAGCGATGTGGGCGTGGGCCGAGGCTGTTTCCGAAAGACTCTTGCCGATCGCTACCTCCCGGAAGTTCCTGTTGCCAACGCCAAAGGCCAGCGCCTGGAGTGTTGAGATGGGGATTATCGGTTTGTTGTGGACTTCAGCAAGCCCCTTGACGGCGGTGAGTCCGAGGCGGACTCCGGTGAAAGCGCCGGGGCCGGCAGTGACAGCGTAGAGATCAATATTTGCAGTCGAGAGGCTGTTTCGGGCCAGTAGCTGCCGGATTTCTTCATGGAGCGACACGCTGCGCCAGCAGGGCGGCAGAGCGACGATTTCGGGTTTCTCCGTTGCGCGGCTATCACCCCAAGGAGAAGAGTTCTCCAGCAGAAGCGCAATGCTCCCCGGTTCGAGACAGGTGTCCACGGCCAGGATGTTCATAGGCGAAATCCACCGAATTCCAATATACTGGGGTTCCGAGGGTTGTGCTACCATTCCTTTCGACGCAGGCAAAGCAAATCGGATGGCTTCCCCGACAAATCAACCCAGGCGAGGGCGGGTGCTGAGCGGATTGCGTCCGACGGGCGAGATCCATATCGGACACCTGGCCGGGGCGATCCAGAATTGGATCGACTTGCAAAGCAAGTACGAGAGCTACTTCTGCATCGTGGACTGGCATGCGCTGACGACGCATTACGCCGACACGAGCAGCCTGCAGCAGGACATCGCCGGGAACGTGATGGACTTTCTGGCGTCAGGAATCGATCCGGAGAAGGCGACGCTGTTCCTGCAATCGACCGTGCCGGAGCACGCCGAGCTGCACCTGCTGTTGTCGCTGATTACGCCGCTCGGGTGGCTGGAGCGAGTGCCCACCTATAAGGAGCAGCGCGAGCAGATCCGGGACAAGGACCTGGGAACCTACGGGTTCCTGGGCTACCCGGTGCTGCAGGCGGCCGACATCCTGATGTACCGGGCCGACTACGTACCGGTGGGCGAGGACCAGGTATCGCACATCGAGTTGACGCGGGAAATCTGCCGGCGGTTCAACAACTACTACGGCGGGGTATTTCCCGAGCCGCAGCCGCTTTTAACCAAGACTCCGCGCGTCCCGGGAATCGACGGGCGCAAAATGAGCAAGAGCTACGGAAACGCGATTTCGCTGAGCGACCCGGAACCGGCGATCCGCGAAAAAGTGTCGAACATGATCACCGACCCGGCACGGAAACGACGCTCAGATCCGGGCGATCCGGACGTCTGCCCCTTGTTTGCGTATCACAAATTGTTCTCGCCAAAGGAAACGGTCGAGATGGTGAACGTCGAGTGCCGCCGGGCCGGCATCGGGTGCGTGGAGGACAAGAAGCTCCTGACCGGGAACCTGCTCCAGGCGCTGGCGCCGATTCAAAAGCGGCGGCAGGAACTAGAGAAAAATCCAAACGCGGTCCGGGACGTTCTGGCGGACGGCGCGCGCAAGGCGAAAGTTACGGCAGAGGAGACCATGGATCAAGTGCGGACGGCGATGAACCTAAAGGCGGGGTGGTGAATGCTCCTTGGGGATAAGGGATGGAACAGCCGTACAGCGTGAAGCTGGAGGCCTACGAAGGACCGCTCGATCTGCTGTTGGATTTGATCCGCAAGCAGGAGATCAACATCTACGACATCCCGATTGCGCAGATCACAGCGCAGTATCTCGAATACGTGCAGCAGAACCTGGAGCGGCTGAACCCGGAAGCGGCGGGAGAGTTCCTGCTGATGGCAGCAACGCTGATCCATATCAAGTCGCGCATGCTGTTGCCGCCCGACCCGACACTCCCGGCCGAAGAACAGGAGGACCCACGGGCGGAGTTGGTGCAGCAATTGCTCGAGCACGAGAAATTCAAAAGGGCCGCGCAGATGCTGCAACAGAAGCGCGTGGTGCAGAGCGCAACGTGGTCGCAGCCGGGGTTGAACGAGTTTCTGGACCCGGAAGCCGAGCCGAACCTGGCAGTCTCACTCTATGATCTGGTGAAGGTATTCCAGCAGGTGCTCGACCGGGCGAAGCAGAAACCCCTGCTGGACGTGGAAGAGGAGCGGGTCAGCGTTGCCCAAATGATGGACCACTTGTGCCGCCTGCTGGCGGCGCGTCGGGAGGCTCTGCCGCTGCGGGAGGTGCTCGAAAGACTGCGGTCGCGCGACGCGATTGTAGCGACGTTCCTGGCACTGCTGGAGCTTGTCCGGCTGCAGGCTGTGGCGGTGCGGCAAAGAGCTTCATTCGGCGAAATCCTGTTGCGCAAGTTTCACAAGTTCACTGAAGTTGTGGCGGGAACGCAACAGCGGGTGGACGAGGAGTACAAGCAATAGCGTGGAGACTCAGGGACAGGATCGGGGTTTGCAGGCGGCGGTGGAGGCGATCGTCTACGTCGCGGACGAGCCCGTGACGATTAAACAGATCTCGACAGCGCTCGGCGGAGTGAGCCACGAAAGCGTCCGAGAGGCGCTGTGGATGCTTTTAGAACGGTACCGGACGGAGGATCATGGGATTGAAGTCCGGGAGATCGCCGGCGGGTACAAGATGTTCACGAAGCCAGAGCATCACGAAACGGTCCGGCGGTTCGTGAAAGAAATAACGCCGCCGCTGAAGCTCTCGATGGCGGCGCTTGAAACACTGGCTACGGTCGCCTACCGCCAGCCGATTACGCTGCCGGAAATCCACCAGATCCGAGGCGTGGACGCGACCGCTGCCGTCAAGACGCTGCTCGACCGGAAGCTGGTGACGACGGCCGGACGCAAGAACGTGATTGGACGTCCGATCCTCTACCGAACGACCCAGGAGTTTTTGATGCAGTTCGGGCTGAGTCGCCTTGACGAATTGCCGAGCATCGAGGAATTCGAAGAGCTGGCGCAGGCCGCCCTGGGCGACGCCTTCAACGAAACGCAGGAAGAATTGCCGGCGGCGGAACCAGAACCGGCGGCACAGGCCGTAGCTCCCAATCCCGGCGAGAAACCCGATGGCGCTTGAGCGCCTCCAGAAAATTATTGCGCGGGCCGGCATTGCTTCACGCCGCAAAGCAGAAGAACTAATCCTGGCGGAGCGTGTAACCGTAAACGGCACGGTTGCAAGCGAGCTGGGGAGCAAGGCAGACCCGGCGACAGACGGAATCCGTGTAGACGGCAAACCCATTCACGCGCCGCGGCAGGTGATCTATCTTGCGCTCAACAAGCCGCGCGGCTGCGTCACCACGCTGTCGGACCCGGAAGGGCGGCCGACTGTAATGGACTACCTGAAGGGGATCCAGGAACGTGTGTACCCCGTAGGGCGGCTCGATTTTCATACCGAGGGATTGCTGCTGCTGACGAACGACGGTGAGTTTGCCAACCGTGTGATGGCGGGAGCCTCGGGCGTCCCGAAGACGTACTGGGTGAAAGTGGCGGGGCCGCCAAAGGAGAATGACCTTGAGCGGCTGCGCCGGGGGATCGTGCTCGACGGGCGCAAGACACGTCCGGCAGAGATTCGATTCCTGCGCCGCGACGAAGCGAAACTCAGTGGGCAGAAGGCGGGCAATCCGTGGTTTGAGATGGTGCTGCGCGAGGGCCGGCAAAACCAGATCCGGCGCATGTTCGAGCGGATCGGGAATCCAGTGCGAAAGCTGAAGCGGGTCGGTATCGGGCCGGTCAAGCTGGGCCGCCTGGCTCTTGGTACGTATCGTCTGCTGACGGCAGCGGAGATTCGGAGCCTGCGAAGAGGGAGCCGCGCAGAGAAGGCTTCGGTCCATCGCCACCCGCAAAGGCAGGCTCGTCGGGACTACAAGCAACGATGAATGAAAATGAGGACGGAACAATCCGGAACATTCTGGAGACGACACGGGTAATCGCCGTAGTGGGCCTGTCACACAAGTCATGGCGAGCGAGCAACCGAGTCTCCGGGTACATGCAAGCGGAAGGGTACAGAATTATTCCGGTAAATCCGAAGGAAACTAAAGTGTTCGGGGAAAAGGCCTATGCGCGAATCGAAGATGTTCCCGAAAAGATTGATCTGGTGAACGTGTTCCGACGCTCCGAGCTCGTGCCGCCGGTGGTGGAGTCGGCGATTCGGGTGGGGGCAAAGGCGGTTTGGATGCAGGAAGAGGTCATCCATGAGCAGGCGGCCGAGCGGGCGCGGGCAGCAGGATTACAGGTGGTGATGGACCGGTGCATCATGCAGGAACATTTGCGGTGGAAACGCGAAACCGCGTCATAGCTCGCGGCTGATCCAAACAACCTCGCCACGGACGATAGTCAATATCTCCCGACCTTCAAGTAATACTTTAATTGTTTCCCCTTCCGCCAGTTGGGATTTTCTGCGACCAGAACCACCGAGTTGGCGGGCGAAACTTGGAAACGATTCGGCGGGGTGGTTTTTATGCCACAGCGTGCCTTACTGGTTACCTTTCTGGTTCCCTTTGCCGCCGCCCCACCCATGCACCGTCCGCAAGGCCCGAAACGCCCTTTTTTTTAGTGTTTTTATAGTGAATTTGGTATTCCGAAGGAACGGAAGGAACCGCAAGAACCGAATCTACCGCAGGAACCGAAAATCGCCGGAAACGGCGTTTTTCTAGTCGGAAAATTCTTCGGCGGGAGCAACTCCGAGAGCGCCCGGGGAGGTTTCGATGATGCGGGCGGCAGGGATGTCGGGGTCGTGATCGAAGACACAGATCCACTTCTCGCGCAGCGCACGGGGGAGAATTTGGCGCTTGGTAGCGAGCGTTTCCACGGGATGGAGGTCAAAGGCGGCGATCCAGGCAAAGGAAACGTGGTGGGTGGTGGGGATCAGGTCCCCCAAGAAGGCGACGGTCTGGTCGCCCGCGCGGATCAGGACGCCCTGGGTGTAAAGCGAATGGCCGGGAAGGGGGAGGACCTGCACGCCGGGGGCGACGGTGTGCTCTCCAATGACGAGCTCCCAGCGAGGCTCGTCAACGGGAAGATAATCGTCGGGGCTGAAGCTGGCGCGATCGCGCTCGGAGTGGGAATGCTGGGCACGCTCCCATTCGCCGCGCTGGGACCAATAGCGGGCGTTCGGGAAGGTGGGGACGAGGCGGCCGCCGTCGCGGACGGTATTCCAGCCGGCGTGGTCGAAGTGCAAGTGGCAGTTGACGACGTCGGTCACATCCTCGGGGCGGACGCCAAGACGAGCAAGTTCGTCGAGAAGTGTCACAGGCTGCTCGACGGTGTAGCGGTCCAGAAATTTCTCCGATTGCTTGTTTCCCTGCCCCGAATCCACCAGGATGGTTCTGCCTCCAGTTTGAACGAGGAGGCACCGGACGGCGAGCCGGACGCGGTGCCTTGAGTCGGCCGGCATTCTCTTCTCCCAGACCACCCGCGGGACGATGCCGAACATGCCACCGCCGTCAAGGTGGAAGTGGCCGTCAAGAATGGGAGTGATTTTCAGGTCCTTGAATTTCATGGGTGTCCCAAATTACTTTTCAACTCAATCTATACTGGTCCGCTTCTGGGAAGTCCATTGTCCGCGCTATCATTTCAATATCGCCCGTGCTCACCGCATCCGCTCAGCGCGCCAAATTTCGGGAACCGTGCTGTCGCTCCGCAGGCTAACGATACTCAAAAGAGGATGGCTCCCTCCGAAATATTGAACCAAGAGTTCTCCTATCCGTTCTCACAAATCTGCCACCCGCCGCCACCAGTGTCATCTCGTTTTCCGCGTCTTGGGCTCGGTCAGCTCGCGCAATTGCTGGTAGGCGACTCGGAAGGTTCCGAGATGAATGGCGGGTAGGATTGCGAGCTCCTGCATGATGCGGGCCGAGTCTTCATTCAGCTCAATCCAATGGGAGCAGACCCTATCCTTGTGCAGGCGGAAACGCCAGGCCCGCCTAGCCCTAACACGGCGGACGTCAACCTGCAACTTAGGCAGATTCAAAGAATTGCGAACAGCCAGGGCGAGAGCGGTCTCGGGTTTCACTTTGCGGCCGGAAGCTGCAGCTCGGGGCATAGGTCACCGCTCCAGCGGTTCGGGTTTCTGGCGCATGGCCTCGAACCGCTTGCGAGTCTCAGCGAGGGCTCCTGGAGCGCGCTTGTCATACCACTGTTCGTGCTTCAGCGACAGAGATTCGAGGTTTCGCAAGAGTAAGGGATTCTTGCGGGCGGCACGCGTTTCGAGGGTTACGTTTTTGACGCGAATCCAGACAAGGAGGCCCTCTGGATTATTCTCGAAATATAGGTCCTCGTCCAGGAGGCCACGGTTGACAATGGAGGCAACCATGTCCCAGTAGCTGGTCACCATGCGGTAATAGGCGTTCTCCGGTGTGCCGGGAGGACAGACCATGCCAAACTCCTCGAGATTTTCTGCCCAAAAGCTCCCGAGCAGCCACTCCCGTGCACGCCGCAGCCTTTCCTCGCGGCGAAGCTCGTAGGTCTGGAGCAGAATCTGTGCATTCATCGGGTCCAGGCGATCCATGAAATTGTTCCTCTCCTTTTAGATTCCTGCAGTGGCCTCTCAGTCGGCGTGGTCCTACTTAAGAGACCAGATGCCCCGCGGGAGTGATGCTCTCTGTGCCGCCGAGATAACCGCGCAGCACTTCCGGGATTAGGACACTGCCGTCTTCCCGCTGGTAATTCTCGACAATGGCCATCCAGGTCCGTCCGGTGGGCAAGCCGCTGCCATTCAAAGTGTGTACGAACTCGGACTTCCCCTTCCCCCCGACGCGGAAGCGGATATTGGCGCGGCGCGCCTGAAAGCTCTCATAGTTCGTGCAGGAAGAGATTTCCCGATAAACACCCTGGCCAGAGAGCCAGACTTCGATGTCGTAAGTCTTGGCAGCGCCAAAGCCCAGGTCACCAGTGCAGAGGGCAACGACACGGTGAGGCAATCCGAGCTTCTGTAATAGGTTCTCGGCATGACCGGTCAGGTGCTCCAGGGCATCGTATGACATCGAGGGATGGACGAACTTTACCATCTCGACTTTCTGAAACTGGTGGTGCCGCACAATGCCTCGCGTGTCCTTGCCGTAAGAGCCCGCTTCACTGCGGAAGCAGGGTGTGTAGGCAGCGAGGCTGACGGGCAAGTCGGAGGCGTCCAGAACCTCGTCACGGAAGAGGTTTGTGACCGGCACTTCTGCCGTGGGAGTCAGCCAGAAGTCAGTCCCTTGCAGACGAAACAGATCCTCAGCAAACTTAGGAAGCTGGCCCGTTCCGAACAAGCTGGCGGAATTGACGATCGCGGGCGGAAGCACTTCGCGGTAGCCGTGCTCGCGAGTGTGCACGTCAAGCATGAAGTTGGCAAGTGCGCGCTCCAGCTTAGCACCCAAATCCCAATAAACAGCAAAGCGGGCACCGGTAATCTTGGAGGCGCGGGCAAGGTCCAGGATGCCCAGCGCTTCGCCGATTTCCCAATGCGGCCGGGGCTCGAAGGCAAATGCTGGCGGCTCGCCCCAGCGCCGGACTTCCTGGTTCTCCTCGGCAGAGCGGCCGATGGGAACGCTCGAATGCGGGATGTTCGGGATACTGCTAAGGATTCGGCGCAGCTCATCGTCGAGGCCACGAGCCTCCTCGTCGAGGAGCTTGATTGCGTCGGAAAACTGGCGCATCTCCTGCCTACGGTCTGCCGCGTCGATGCCCTGCTTCTTGAGGCGGCCGATTTCTTCACTCGCCAAATTACGGCGATTTTTGAGGGCTTCGACCTCGGTCAGCAGTTTCCTGCGCCGGGTGTCGACGTCGCGAAAGTTATCGAGCGCTCCCGACATGCCGCGCTGTACGAGTTTCTGCTCGACCTGCTCGAAGTTTTGCCGGATAAATCCAAGATCCAACATGGAGTTTCCCCGCCGGAATCCACCCTACTTCCGAATCCCGGTTCCTGGAGAATCGGAAGTAAGTACTTTATACCATTCAAGTGGTAAATCCGAATCGGATGCGCAAAAGAGGCACGGCAAGGGCCATACCGCTGTATTCGATACCGACCGCTTAACGGACCCCCATCAGTTTGACTTAACAATTTGATTACAAAGCAGATGCCATGTTTCTGTGGCAGGAACAACCGGTTTGGACTGTGGGGAGAATTCTGCATCTCTAATGAAACTGTTTACTTGCAGGCTGACTTAGGATATAATAGGGCGGTTTACGATGGTAAAGTGGGGATTGGCTCGGGGCGTGAGCAGTTTTCCCGGTTCGAGCCGGAAGTGGAAGTAAAATAACGAGTTCAGCAAGGGAACCCAACGGAGAAACGATGCCGGTAGCGGTACGGAACAAAAAGCGTGGGGCCGGAAGGCGGGCCAAGCCCCGGAAACGAAAACTTCCTGGGATGTCCTTGCACGGTCACGGCGTAGCCGTGTCAGTGGATGAGCGCGTGGAAGATTTGTTGCGGCGGTATCCGGCACTCTGTTCTTCATTGGGAGCAGGGCTTCTGGACAACCGGAAGCGGATTCGTGATTTTCCCTCGTCAGAGCAGGAGCGGATCCTCCGCATGGTCTTTGCCTTGAAGAAGGCTGCCAGCAGAGCGTGACGGATAGAGAACGGCGAGGCCGGTAACAAGCAACTCCAAAGAACAACCAGATCGAATCACCGAGGATTAAAGGATTCCGATGGCATACATAATTGCAGAACCTTGTATTGGAACGAAGGACACGGCCTGCGTGGACGCCTGTCCCGTGGATTGCATTCATCCGAAAAAGGATGAGGAGGGCTATGAAGGCGCCAACCAGCTCTACATTGACCCGGTTGAGTGCATCGACTGCGGGGCGTGCGTGCCAGTGTGCCCGGTGACGGCGATCTTTGCTCAAGACGAACTCCCCGAAAAGTGGGAAGAATACGTTAAGATCAACTCGGACTATTACGGGCGGGAGTAGCTCGTCCTCCGTGGATTGATCAGAAGGGAACAGGCAACGGCAGCAGAGCCGGAGAGCAATCCAAGCGGTATTGTCTCTTGCTGCTCTTTTCCGCCCGACTCCGAGAGCATCCAATGCCCGTAAAGCGAATTGCTCCCGACGAAGCAAAGAGTCTGCTCGACTCCGGGGAGGGCTACGTTTACCTGGACGTACGGACGGTGAGCGAGTTCGACGCAGGGCATGTGCCGGGAGCCAAGAATGTTCCGTTCCTGGATATCGACCCCGCGCGGGGCGGAATGGCCCCGAATCCGCAGTTTGTAGAGATCGTGGCCAAGAATTTCCCGAAAGACGCGAAGATCATCTGCGGGTGCCAGCGTGGAGGAAGGTCTTACAAGGCTGCTGCGGTATTGCTGGCTTCCGGGTTCACGAACGTGGTAGACATGCGCGGGGGCTATGGCGGCGAAATGGACAACTGCGGGTGCATCACCTTCCCCGGCTGGGCGCCACGCGGGCTGCCTACGTCGGCTGCAAGCAAGCCCGAAGACCAGTACGATTCCCTCAAGAGCAAATAAGCCAGCGAATCCGGCGCGCCGTCCAGACTAACGGGCGCGGCTCCGATGTAGATAATACTCCCACGGCCGTAGAATCGCTTCATACTCACGGGTGGAGAGTTTGGCGAATTCTCCGGAAAACTCGTTGCCCTCGATCCAGACCGGCTCACCGATGGCCAAGGCACGCCACTGCATCTCTGCCGTAGTTTCCAGAAGAATTGAGTTGACGACGACTTCCTCGATGCCGACACCGACTGTTAACTGGCCATTTCCACGCAGTAGCAGCGCCCTTGCTGAGCCGAGAGCAGCCACCATGCGGCGCCCAATTGCCGGTGAAGAGATCAACTCCGGGGTGTCAAACAATGGGACTTCCGGGCCCACCGGGACTGCCAATTCATGAACGGGGCGCAGCGTGCGGCGCAGGACGCTCAGGACGTTGGCAAACATTCCATGGAAGCGGCTGATAGCTTGTACCTCCGGGCGGGCGCGGTAGACTTCGGTGTGCAGGAATACCTCCAGCGGAAGTTGCATCGTGGATGCTACCCGCTTGCTGAGTTTGGCGGTTGCTCTTCGGTCAGCGACTGGTTTTCCATACAGATCCATGCGCAGGACCTCGTGCGGCGAGCGCAGGAGGCCGGGGCCCTTGCGCGGGGTGATGAAGATCGTACGGCCGTCATCGGAGCGCGCGCTGACGTGGCCGTAGGCGTGCAGCAAGCGGTTGTGATCGAGAATGCGGCAGGCTTCCAGCAGCGTTTTTCGAAGCCGGGCATCAGCAAGGGGCATGGCTCTACTCCTGCAAGGGGTTGAGATGAAAGAAACCACACCACTCTACTGGCCGGTTCCGACAGCGTCAATGGGAGCGCCGGTAGGTTCTGGCGTCTATCGAACTGGGCGATCTTCAGAGGAGCTTGAACACGAATCAGCAATCGAACTCTTTTTTGGAGTCCCTTTTAGCCAAACGCAATCTATAATAGAGAACTGAGCGAAGGCGATGCTGTGCCCGATGCGGAGGGGCGCGGCCAGGAACCGTTTGCAAGGAAGTTCAGCAAAGAGGATAATTTTCGGATGCAAAGTGTCTCGCTGATCGCTGCCTTTACAGCCGGTCTGATTTCGTTCCTTTCGCCGTGTGTCCTGCCGCTCGTTCCGGGATACATTTCGATGATCTCGGGAACGAGCGTCGACAAGCTGCAGACGAGCAACGATGACGATGTGCTGCGGAGGGTGCTGTTTCATTCGCTGCTGTTTATTCTCGGTTTCTCCGTAGTTTTCATCAGTCTGGGAGCCTCGGCCAGCTGGATTGGGCAGGCTCTGCTGTCGCGGATGACGATCCTGTACAAAGTGGCAGGCGTCATTATCATCATTTTCGGGCTGCACTTGACGGGAATCCTGAAGATTGGGTTGCTCTACCGGGACGCACGGTTCCATTCGGCCGGAAGGCCGGCCTCGGCGACTGGTGCTTTTCTGATCGGGCTGGCGTTCGCATTTGGCTGGACACCTTGCATCGGGCCGATTCTGGCCGTCATCTTGGGACTGGCGGCAAGCCAAGAATCGGTCGGGCAAGGGATTTTCCTGCTGGCAACGTATTCTGCCGGACTGGCGGTGCCGTTTCTGCTGACCAGCCTGGGCGTCAACCGCTTCTTGAGATTCTACCAACGCTTCCGGTCGCACCTGCACCAGGTAGAAGTGTTCTCCGGAATTATTCTGATCGTGCTCGGAGCGATGATCTTCAGCAACCAGTTTACACGACTGGCAGGCTATCTCTCGTTTCTGAACCGCTTTGCTCTGTAGAGAGCGGTCGAGTGCCGCCTTGAGCAGCAATGCGGCGCAGACAAGGAGGACAAATTGGAACGCAAGATTTTGCTGATCGGGTTGGCTCTTACGGTAGGCGCCGTAGGGATGTTCTTGTACGAGCGGAACCGTGGTCCGGTCGCGGTAGGGCAAGAGAATCCGGGTGCGCTCGTGCCGAAGCCGACACCGTCGATTCGCGGCGAGGAGGCACCGGAGTTCGAACTGCCGGACGTGAACGGGGACATGATCCACCTGAGCGACTTCCGTGGAAAAGTGGTGCTGGTGAACTTCTGGGCGACTTGGTGTGCTCCGTGCGAGATCGAGACCCCGTGGTTTGTGGAGTTCGACGGAGAATACCGCGAAGACGGCTTGCAAATCGTCGGTATCTCCCTCGATGAAGAAGGTGTTGAACCGGTCAAGGAATTCATGGAGAAGTACGAGATCGAGTACACGATCGTCATGGGTGACGAAGATACGGCGCAGAACTTCGGCGGTGTGATTGGACTTCCGACTTCCTTCATCGTGGATCAGGAAGGAAGGTTCTATTCCATGCACCGCGGACTGGTGAGCAAAGACCTCTACGTAGAAGAAATCGAGGAGCTCCTGGGAATCGCTAGTGTGGAAGGCGAAGCGGAGCCAGCGAGCTGGAGCCGGTAGAATACCTCGCTTTAGGAAAGCACCTAACCTACCTCTGTCTTCCGGGGCGCGGGAGGCGCGGCTTGGACGAGCTTCAGGGCGCGTCGGAGCTTGGCGCGGCAGAGGTCCCGTCCGAGAATTTCCATCGAATCGAACAGGGGCGTCGAAGACGGCGTGCCCGCAATTGCCACATAAAACGGGCGGAGCAGATCGCGCAGCTTGAGTTGCAGATCGTCCGAGGCTTGCTTGAAAAGCGCGGCAATCGAGTCTTTGTTCCAGTCCGTCAACTCGTCCAGTGTGGCGAGGACCCGGGCAAACGCCTTGGCGATGGTGGGGGGAGAGAGCTTCTTGTCCCTGAAACTCTCGAGAGAAAGGTTCAAATCGCCGGAAAGAAGGAAAGCGCTTAGAGGAACCACATCACTCAAGAGCAATACCCGGGGCTTGATCAGCGGGACGATAGGAAGCAGAAACTCTCGGTTCAGCGCCCAAGCCGCCATGCGGTCGGCAAATTCCTCATCGGTCAAGTTCTCGCGCAGCCAGCGCCCGTTTAGCCAAGCCAGTTTCTTGGTGTCAAAGACGGGCCCGCCGAGCGAGATGTTCTTGAGGTCGAACTGCTCCACCATCGCATCGAGCGTGAACTTCTCTTCCCCCTCGGCAATCGACAAGCCCATCAGACCGAGATAGTTGGCCAAGGCTTCGGGCAGGCACCCGATGCGGCGGTAGTAGTTGAGGCTCGTAGGGTTACGGCGCTTGCTCAGTTTGCTCTTATCGGGATTTCGCAGCAAAGGCTGATGGCACAGCACGGGAGCTGTCCAGCCGAAGTATCGGTAGAGCAGCAGATGCTTGGGGGCCGAATTGATCCACTCTTCGCCGCGGATGACGTGAGTGATTTCCATCAAGTGGTCGTCGACGACGTTGGCGAGATGATACGTCGGCATGCCATCCCGCTTGAGCAGAACCTGCATGTCCACCGTCTCCCAAGCGATCTCGATGGAGCCGCGCAACAGGTCCGTGACGACGCAGGTTCCCTCGCGCGGAACCTTCAGACGGACAACGAAGGGGGTGGAGGCAGCAAGCAGCTTCTCAACCTCTGCGGAAGAAAGAGTCATGCAGCGGCCGTCGTAGCCGGACCGCAATCCCGAGCGCTGTTGCTCGGAGCGTAACTGTTCGAGGCGTTCCGGGGTGCAGAAACAGTGGAAGGCATGGCCCTGGTCGAGCAATTGGCCGGCGTACTTGCGATAGATCTCGCCGCGCAGACTCTGCTGGTAGGGAGCATGCGGGCCGCCGACGTCAGGACCTTCGTCCCAGGAAAGGCCGAGCCAGCGGAGCGAATCCAGAATGGCTGCTTGCGACTTCGGATTGCTGCGCGCCTGGTCGGTGTCTTCGATGCGAAGAATGAATTGGCCGCCGGCTTTGCGTGCAAAGCAGTAGTTGAAGAGCGCCGTATAGGCGGTTCCGACGTGCGGGTCGCCAGTCGGAGAGGGGGCGACGCGAGTGCGGACGGTCAAATGAGAAACTCCTTCGGATAAACTTCCTTCGCCGTCCATCGATGGACGAGGGCCAGGGATGATGGGCGGAAAACGATTATAGCGCATGCAGGAGCCCGACCCGGAAAACGGCAGAGAGGACAGAAGCAGGCACCCTGATTGAACCTTTCGGGTGCATCTTGGCAATTGGGTCCGGGTCGAATATACTGAGAGTTGCCGGACGGAGGAGTGTGCGTGAACACGATTCGGAACATTTGGAGCATCCCGGACCTGCGGAAACGGATTCTGTTTACGCTCGGCTGCCTCGCGGTCTACCGGCTCGGGAGCCACGTTCCCACCCCGGGCATTAATTCCGAGTTGCTGCAGCAGTTTTTCGAAGATTACCAGGGCACGATGCTCGGATTCATGGATATCTTCTCCGGGGGCAATTTCCGCCAGATGACAATTTTTGCGCTGGGGATCATGCCCTACATCACGGCTTCGATCATCCTGCAATTGCTGACCCCGGTCTGGCCGTACCTCGACCGCCTGCGCAAGGAAGGCGAAATGGGTCGGCAGAAAATCACAATCTATACGCGCTACCTGACGGTGGTTCTGAGCGCGGTCCAGGGATTCGGGATCGCGTTGACGCTGCAGCAGCAGTCGTTCCAGGGTACGAGCTTCGTTTTGAATCCGGGGCCACTGTTCGTCTTCACGACGGTCGTGACGCTGACAACGGGTTCGGTGTTCATCATGTGGCTGGGCGAGCAGGTCACGCAGCGCGGCATCGGAGAGGGAATGTCGCTGATGATTTTCGCGGGCATCGTGGTGGGGTTGCCGTCGGCGATTTCGGAACTCTACGAGCGGGTGTTCGTGACGGGCCAGTGGAACTTCGCGCAGCTTCTGATGCTGCTGATCCTGATGGTCGGGGCGGTGGCCTTCATTGTGCTCGTCGAACGGGGCGAGCGGCGCGTGAACGTGCAATACGCATCTCGCATGATGGGCCGGCGTACGGTCGGAGGGCAGTCAACGCATATGCCAATCCGCGTCAACGCGGGCGGCGTGATGCCGGTAATCTTCGCCTCGTCCATCCTGACGTTTCCGCAAACGATGGCGCTGATGGGCAGCCAGCAGTCCCCCACCTTTCAGGGACTGTTCCAGGCACTGAGTTGGGGCGAGCCGCTGTATACGCTGCTTTACGTCAGTGCAATCATCTTCTTCGCGTACTTCTACGTCTCGATTATCTTCAATCCGAACGACATCGCCGACAACATCCGCAAGCACGGCGGGTTCATCCCGGGTATCCGGCCGGGCAAAAACACAGCCGAGTACCTGAACGACATCCTGACGCGGTTGACGCTTGTGGGGGGCAGCTATCTGGCCCTCGTCTCGCTGGTTCCGGAATGGATGATCTCGGGCATCCACCTGCAGAATCTGCCTTTTGTCGGTGGCTGGTTTGACACCAATTTCCCGCGGGCCGTGCTGGACGGGCTCGGCGTGAATTTCTACTTCGGCGGCACGTCACTGCTGATCGTGGTCGGGGTTGCAATGGACACCGTCAGCAAAGTTGAAGCGCAGCTCCTGATGCGGCACTACGAAGGCTTTGCGCCGGGCGTCGGACGATTGCGCGGGCGCAGAGGCTAGTACGCGCCCCTACTCTTCTCCTCACCCTTCCTAAGCTTGCATGTTACCGCTGAGGACGAGTTCAGGATCCCGCACGTCTCTATCGCCGAATGAGGGTCTTGTTTCCCTCGTAGTCAATGTCGTACTGGACTCTGGTTCCGCTTTCATCAACAAAATAAATGGATTGCTGGAAATCGGCCGGTGGGGGATACCCCGCGGGCACGGTGGCCTCGGCGATGAACAAGCGCTTGGAGCCGAGGTGAATTGCGACGTAAGTCAGAGCGCCGTCCGGGTTGGTGATCTGCATCAGGTGGCCTTCAAAGCCGTCGGACTGAGTGAAGGAATCATACGTAACCTCGCCTCCGCGCTTGCGGAAGTTCCAGGCTGCCCAGGCAATTGAGCCCCGCACCTGCGTTACGCTCTCGACCGTATGGTAATCGACGACGGTGACGGAGTATCGGGCCGGACCCTCCAGGGTTGTGTAAACGCGGGCCGGCAGGACTTCTCCACCCTCCGATAAGTAGGTTGTGGTCTGCACCGTCGGTTCCCCCGGGAAATTGATGCTGAACCCTTCCTCCGAATTCTTGTACTCAATCCATTCCTGTGAAAAGGACGCCTCCGAGAGAAATAGTATGATCGTTAAGGGAACGAAGCCAGTCAAGCGCATGGTTCACCTCATCAGCGGATGTTTTCGATACCTTAGCACATCAGAATCTATGCGTTGGCAAGAATTATCTCGGGGCGTCCACCAGGCTCTCTCGTGGTTGCTTTTTCCAGAGTCAGTAAGGCCAGGCAGGCTGCCAGGAATGCCAGCGCGCCGACGGAGTGGCAGGTGCTAGTCTAGCGGGACTTCATTACCCTCGGGCGTCGCCAGCGATTTCGTACGCCGGAGCCGTGGCAGGCGCAACGGGAACTTGCGACACCCGTTTTCGGTTCCTTCGGTTCTTTCGGTTCTTTCGGAACTCTCGACAGAGCATTTCCGTACAGTTTTATGGGGTATATGGATAGATTCGACCCTTTTCCGGGTGGGTGCAGCGCAGCCGCCAAAGTAGGGACAGGCCTCCAGGCATTTCCTCTTCAGGGCAGGCAGGCCTGTCCCGAGCGAAGTCGAGGGGAATGCCTGCCCTAGCTGCGGGCTATACAGCAACGCTGAAAACGGTCCAGTGCAATTGTGGAAACGAATCACAGGAGTAGCCGCCGAAGAACAAGCCGACTTCCGCGCCGACACGGTCACGCTCGCCAGCACCATTCCGGCCTCTCAGCGGTCCGGAAACCGGCCGACGAGCGATCCTGACCGCTCCGTAGAGAAAGAGCGGGAGAGTCGCCACGAGGGAAAGAAAGCATCCGGGCCTCTTCGCCATCGAGGTTAGGCAATCATCTCCGGCGGTTTGACTTGGTCGGTCAGGCCGAGTTCCCGTGCCAGTGTATAGAACAACATCAATCCTGCGAGATTCCGGTCCCCCAGAGTGAAATCAATATTTTGCGTGAGGTAGCTTCGGACCAGCCATTCCGGCAGCCTGGTGCGCGCAGTTTCGGCGCGCACGATCTCATCGAGATGAGCCATCGAGAAGGCGGCGGCCTCCTGAAACGGCTGGATCCAGTCGGACGTCGCGGCTTCGGTCCGAACGGCCCAAAACGCAAAGACAAACGGCAAGCCCGTCATGGCGCGCCATTCGTCAGCCAGATCGTAGAGTTGCAAGCCGGGGAAATCCGCCCCGAGGGCCGGATCACCAATGATCAAAGCAGCGTCGCACTTCTGAAGCATTGCCTGCAAGTCTGGGGCGTGGGGAGTGAAGCTGGGGGTAATCCGGTAGTGCCGGCGGAGCAGAATCTGCACCAGGCAGACCGAAGTCCTCGAAGAGGTATCGAGGGCTACGCTGCGGACTTCCTCAACGGGAACGCGGCAGATCAGCAGGACGCTGCGCACGGGGCCGGAGGAGGAAACGGAAAGATTGGGAACGATTTTGAGATCTGGAATCCGCTGATACTCAATCGAAGGGATGATTCCGGCATCAGCCTTTCCGTCACGCAAGGCATCCGCACATTCCGAGGGCAAGGTGAACTCCACTTGGAACAAATGCCGGTGCGGCCCGTGAACCAGCCCCCAGACCAGCGGCACGGAATTGAGATAGGAAACGGCGGCAACGCGGAGCGGAGAGCTCATGGCAGCGGCGCAGGGACTTCAGGAGCGGGCGCGAGGACATCCATGAAAGAAGAGACTGAGAAGACCGCCTGCCCCGCTCCGGGAGGACCGTAGCCCGGCGGCGGAGCGAGACGATGCTTGGCCAGGGTGTCTCGGTAAACCTGTAGCAAGCGCAAGTGGTATTCGAGCGGGGCTGGTTCCTGCGATCCCAGGTTGCTGAGCGGTTCCGGGCACCAGGTGGTGAAGCGCGGCGTCACGCCCTGCGACATGAAAAAGTCCAGCCCTTCGGCGGTCGAGCGAATGGCCTCGTCGACCGTGGCGAAGCCATAGGGTTTCGCCATCTCAATTCCAGCGACAAAATTGGGAATCACGCAAGACGAACCGAATACATCGCGTGCGTCCAGGATGCGGCTGATCCAGGTATCCCGGCCGATATACTGCTGCTTGCCCGGGCAAAGCAGCGCAAACAGCCGATTGTCCCAGATTTCGTAATTCGGGTGATAGATGCGGACGCCGGCGGCACGGAATTTCCGCAGCTCCTGCTTCGGAAGAGCCTGAACGACGGCCTTGGCGATCCAGCGGCCGGGGAAGCGCCGTTCGATGGCCCTGGCGTAGCTCACGTAGAAATCCGCTTCAGACTTACCCCGCAACGTTGCTGTGACACTGCCTCCGGTGAGGGTATACGCGCGGCTGCGCGTATCGGCCTCAGCAATGATATCCAGCGCTTCAAGAATCTCTTCCTCGGACTTGACGGTCGTATAGGGAAGCGCGGCGGCGCGCTGTTGGTCAAAGTTCGCGTTGATGTCGCAAAAACGGCATTCCTGATCAGACCCTATGTACTGGCAGCGGCGAAATACGGTGAGATAGATCAAGTAACCCCACTCAATCGTAGGCGCGATCTCCGAGACGGATTTGCCGCTGTGCAGCGTACGACGGTAGTAGGGAGGTTCCGGGGGGAACCAAACCCGGCAGATGGTTTCATCTTCCAGACGTAGCACGGCGTGACCGTCAGCGGCAGCGAGCGTGTAGGGTGAAGAGGGATTCAGGCGCACGGAGACAATGGTCCGGCGCAGGCCGTAGGGGCCGCCGTGGAGGGCAATTTCTTCTGGAGCGCGGCGGTTCTCCTGCTGCTCCATCCGGCCGATAGGAGTGCGATCAAAGGAAAAAATGAAGTACGACTTCTTCTGATAGGACCCATCGGGCGCGGCGAGCGAGCCGAGCGAGAGACCGTGGCGCAGCAATTCCTCCTTAAAAAACACCTCCGGCGGCAGGTCGGCGAACCGCCGCATGTGGTCTTCGAGCATTGTTAATCGATCCGATGACATCGCAAGGCCCTACACCACCTATTTTGCCCCAACTACATCCCTTCGGAAAGTTCCGGTCAGAGAGCATTAGCAGAGAGCGGGAGATACGCGGCGCCGAAAAGACCGGCATCACCCAGCAGAAAGGCTTTCTCGACACGAGTGGAGCCTTCGCAGAAGACGTAGGAGCGTTGGCGCAACTCGTCGAACATTGTCGGCGAGAACAGATCCCAGGCGGCCGCCACGCCGCCGCCAATGACGTACAAAGGCAAATTCAACGTGTTCACCAATCCCGCCAGAGCGATGCCGAGATAGCGGCCTGCGGATTCCAGAATCGCCCGGCAGCCGGGGTCTCCAGCTTGCGCGGCTTCATAAACCACCTCGGAGGTCAGTTCCCTTCCCTCGCGCTCGGCTCGCCGAAGTAGAAGACTACGACCCTTCGCCAGGGTCTCGCCAGCCTTGCGAACGACGGCGCTCGCTGAGATCTCGGTTTCCAGGCACCCTTGGCCGCCGCAGGCGCATCGGGAGCCGCTTTCGGCAACGACGACATGGCCGAGCTCACCCGCCATGCCGAGAAAACCGTGCCAGACCTTACCATCAAGGATTAGACCTCCACCGACGCCCGTACCAAGAGTCACCATGCAAAGGCTGCGGCTCCCTTTTCCTGCCCCGAGCCAGAACTCGCCGAGCGCGGCGACGTTGGCGTCGTTGTCGAGCCAGACGGGCGTGCCAAGCAAGGACTCGATTTCCCTGCGGACAGGGAAGTCCTCCCAGCCCGGAAGATTGGGTGACTTCCGAAGGTTTCCTGTGTCCATGTAGATGATTCCGGGAACACCGACGCCGACTCCTGTCAACTGTCCCGCTTCGGCCAGTCTCGCGCGAAAGGCTTGGATCACCTGGCACATCTCGCGGATGACGTCCTCGCGGGGCTGCCCAGAGCGCGTGGCGAGCGAAACCTTTTCGAGCAGCACTCCTGTATCGTCGACGGCAGCGACGCGGAGATTGGTTCCCCCCAAGTCGACTCCTATCGCAAATCGTCTCACGGGATGCCTCGCTTGGAAGGCTTGGGGTGACGGGTCCAGCGGCCAGGACGCTGGCAGCGAGGGCAAAAATGTGTGCTGCGGCCGGCGATTACGATCTTGCGAATCCGTGACCCACAACGAAAGCAGGGCTTGCCGGTCCGGCGGTAAACCTGGTGCTCATGCTGAAAATATCCGCTGTTCCCCAGCCCATTCACGTAATTTGCGAAGGAGGAGCCGCCGGCCGCGATAGCCTGCTGAAGCGTCACGCGGATCGCGTCATGGAGCCGGCGTGCCTGAGACCGGTTGAGGCGGGCTGCCAAAGCGGCCGGATACAGCCGCGCGGCGAACAGGCTCTCATCTGCGTATATGTTCCCGAGTCCACGCAAGAATCGTTGATCGAGCAAGAGGCTCTTGAGCATGCAACGGCGGCACCGAAGAAGACGAAGGAATTCCGAGAAGTTGATGTCAAGGGGATCGGGGCCAAGCGAGCGGAGAATCTCCTCGGGACGGTCGAGCAACTGCCAGCGGCCGAACCGGCGGATGTCGGTGTAGTGAAGCCAATGCCCCGGCTGATCGAGGCTAAGAATGAGGTGTGTATGCGAACTGAGGGCTTCGGGCGTTGCTTCGCAGGTCAACTGCCCTGTCATTCCGAGATGGATCAGCAATGCGCGGGTGGCACCCTCCCCATTCGGAGTGAGGAGATCCAAAACAAGGTGTTTCCCATGGCGGCGAACGGCAATAATCGAGGCGCCGCGAATCGCCTTCACAAAGTCGTTTGGGCTTCTCCATTCCGGGTCCCGAAGGATTCGGCGCAAGACAGACGGGCCCGAGCCAGCTACGTGCCACGAGGGCAACTCCGCGTCGAGTATCCGCCTGCCGGCAACCAGGGGCCGGAGGCCGCGAACTATCGTCTCCACTTCGGGAAGCTCAGGCAAGTTAATGAAACCCCCAATTGCCGCATGAAGCGGTGATCCATAAGCCTAATCAGGCTACACCATTTTCCGGGTTGGTGTAGCGCAGCCACAAAGTAGGGACGGGCCTGTGTTCTATGGGGGCAGGCAGGAATGCCTGCCCTACCTTGTCGCTGCGCCGAGGCTCCGCGACAGCCTTCGGCAGAGCGGAAGAGGATTCTTACAACCGCGTTTTGGCACGGTTGAAACCGTGCCCTTCCGCACGACAGAACAGCCCACGGCAGAAAAAAACGGGTAGTGGTTACTCGCTCAAACCCACCGCTCCCTTGCGGTCGCGGCTCGGATTCAGGCGAAGAGCAGATCCCTCGCTCCCCTCGACTGCGCTCGGGACAAGCCGCTCGGGATGACACAGTCTTGAGGGGTGGCTTGCACTATTGGGGGCAGGCAAGAATGCCTGCCCTACCTGCGGGCTATACAGCAACGCTGAAAATGGTCCAGCATACCGCTTCCGGCCCTAAGCGGGCAAAGCACCGGGGGACACTCGGCAGGATCGCAGTTTCGGTCTATACCTAGGAGAAGACGGAATAATTCTGGCAGCAAGCTAGACTGCCACAAGGACATTCGAACCTTCCACTCTTACTTTGTAGGTGGCAACCTTGGCAGTGGGGTTCATAGTGACGGCGCCGGTCTTCACATCGTAGGCCCAGGCATGCCAGGGGCATTCAAGGTTGCTTCCCGCGATATATCCCTCCGAGAGCGGCCCGCCGCGGTGCACGCACTCGTCGTCGAGCGCGTAGAACGTACCTTCCACGTTACAAAGCGCGATCGTCTTTCCGTTGACTTTGACCGGCTTGACGTTGCCCGGAGCAACGTCTCCTAACTCGGCAACCTTAACAAAAGTCGGCACTCTCGACTCCTAGTGGAACTAGCGTGGCTGGGGCGTTTGGGCGATCATAATCTGCTTGCGGAAATTCTCGACCATCGTCTCGTCGAGGCGGACCTCGGTGGGACGCTTTGCCAATATCGGCATCTGGTCAATTTTGTCCTGCAACTTGAGGAGAGCATAGAAGAGGTTTTCCGGCCGCGGCGGGCAGCCGATCACGTAGACGTCCGTGGGAACGATGCGGTCCACCCCTTGGAGCACGGCATAGGTGTTGAACGGGCCGCCGACGCTCGAACAGGCGCCCATCGAGATCACCCATTTGGGATCGGGCATCTGATCGTAGACGCGCTTCAGGACCGGGGCCATCTTGAGCGTGACCGTCCCGGCAACGATCATCAGGTCGGACTGGCGGGGGCTAGGGCGGAAGACTTCCGCGCCGAAGCGCGCAATATCAAAGCGCGACGTCGTGCTGGCGATCATCTCGATGGCGCAGCAGGCCAGGCCGAACGTCATGGGCCAGATGGCGGACTTGCGCGCCCAGTTAAAAACGTAGTCCACTGTTGTCACGATGAAGTTCTTCTCGAATTTGTTCTGCAGGAAGGACATCTACTCTCTCCGCCCTATCTCTTATTGGTCAACATGTGGAATCCCTCACCGTAGCGAATTGAATTCCGAAAGTCAAGAAAAGGACCACCCAAACTCACCCGCTCTTCGTCGCGTCGAGGCTGACAACCGTTTCCAAGCCGACCACTTCCGCGCTGTGCGAGAAGCCGGCAGGAAGCTCAATCATATCGCCGGGCTCAAGGACCGCCGAGCCGCCTTCCCATCCAATTTTCAGACGTCCGTGCAAGACCGTATCCTTCTTGTGGACCGAATGGGCGTGCGGAGGAAAACAAGTGCCCGGCGGGTAGTGGTACAGAGAAACGTGGAACCCTTCGGCTTCAAGGCGTCCCCGCATGGCTACTTCACCGAGTGATCCCCATGCGGGGTCCCAATGAACGATTGTCGGCTCCTTTTCGTTCTGATTCACAGTCGTTCCTTTTGCTTGAGATCCGACGCGGGTCCGGACCGTCGTTCGAGAAGGGTGCGCTCCGTTCCTGGTAGTCCGTTTCGTCCCGCGCACGACCGCACCGGATATGGGGAACAAGCACTATTGCTTTTGAGCCGTAGTTAGCACAACAAGAGGGTTCTGGGCCTGCTGCAACTCAGCGTTGTAGCGCTCGACAGCTTGCGACATATTCATGGAGCAGAACTTGGGACCGCACATCGAGCAGAATTTGGCGTGCTTGTAACCCTCCTCGGGAAGCGTTTCGTCATGCATGGAACGAGCTGTTTCCGGATCGAGAGATAACTCGAACTGGCGGTTCCAGTCGAAGGTGTAGCGGGCATGCGAAAGCTGGTCGTCCCGTTCGCGCACGCTGGGGCGGTGGCGGGCTATGTCGGCGGCATGAGCGGCGATCTTGTAGGCGATGATCCCCTGCCGTACATCGTCTCTATTGGGGAGGCCGAGATGTTCCTTCGGCGTCACATAGCACAGCATGGAGGCTCCGTGCCAGCCGATCATGGCGGCGCCGATGGCCGACGTAATATGATCATAGCCTGGAGCGATGTCGGTCACCAGCGGCCCCAAGGTGTAAAACGGAGCTTCGTAGCACAGCTCATTCTCTTTTTCCACCTGCAACTGAATCTGATCCATCGGAATGTGACCTGGACCCTCAATCATCACCTGCACGTCGTACTCCCAGGCCTTTCTTGTCAACTCGCCCAGTACACGCAACTCTGCGAACTGGGCTTCGTCACTCGCGTCGGCAAGGCAGCCTGGCCGCAAGCCGTCCCCAAGCGAGAAGGAAACATCGTGCTTCCGAAAAATCTTGCAGATGTCGTCGAATCGCTCGTAGAGGAAGTTTTGCTTGTGGTGGTGCGCCATCCACTGGCCGAGGATGGAACCGCCACGGCTAACGATGCCGGTAATCCGATTGGAAACGAGTGGCAGGAACTCTCGCAGCACACCGGCATGGATCGTCATATAGTCCACGCCCTGCTCGGCCTGCTCTTCAATCACTTCAAGCATCACATCGGCAGTCAGATCGGGGACACTCTTGACACGCGTCAGAGCCTCGTAGATCGGGACCGTGCCAATGGGAACGGGCGAAGCAGCCAAAATCGCCCTCCGAATTCCTGGAATGTCGCCGCCGGTCGAAAGATCCATGACCGTGTCTGCGCCGTAGTGAACGGCCGTGTGAAGCTTGTTCAATTCCTCGTCGACTTCCGACGTAACAGCGGAGTTGCCGATGTTGGCGTTGATCTTGCAAAGGGATGCGACGCCGATGGCCATGGGCTCGAGATTGGCGTGATGAACGTTAGCCGGGATGATCATCCGGCCGCGCGCCACCTCGGAGCGAACCTCTTCCGGGTCGAGCCGTTCCCGCTGCGCCACAAAATGCATTTCTTCAGTGACGATGCCGCGCCGCGCATAATGCAGCTGCGTCGGGCACTCATCTCCCTGGCGCTTTTTCAACCATTCAGCACGCATGATGAACTCCTTTAGTCGGATGCAGAGGGAATAGCTTACCGACCTGCCGCAAGGAAAACGAAAGCTACACAGGACGCGGTCGCCTGAGCTGGGTCAGGAATTTCTCGTCAATGGGCTTGCGGCCGGCGAATCCTTCTTCGACAGTATGCCAAAACCGGATGGAGGGTTCACCGAGGCGCCAGCACAAATACACATCCCGGTCCGCCACCTGGCAAGGAAAATCAATCAAGCCGATTCCGAGGTCCTTGATGACACAGCCCAGCAACTCGATCTCTTTCACGGTCTGCCGCAGCACCTTTTCTCTTTCTTCCGCTTCCATCTTTTGCTGCGAAAATTCCGACACATCGACGGAGCGGCCTCCCGAAAGGTAAATATCTTTGACCAGATTCGCGTATTGCTGTTCAATCTCGGCGATTCGCCATTTGGACTCCACGGCGCTTCGAAGCAAGCGTTCCAATCGCGGGAGGAGCTTCTCCGCTTGTTCGAGATTAAACAGTTCTTCGGCCATTGCGTGTCTTGTCTCATCCGCCCGTGTTTCTACCAAGAGCGGTTACCCTCAGAAAACTAAAGCAAAATTGATTGTTCCGTTGACACCTACCTCGATCATAATTTCATCATTCCCTGTGCAGTTGTGCAAGGGGAAATTCAGATTCGAGGAAGGAGCCCTCGGGGATAGTATCGAACCGGATGGGATTTGCAGGTGAACTTGGTGCATAGAATACCGGCGGGAACGTCTTATGAATCTCGTCCCGGCCGCAATTTGCTGTTGCGCGTTGCTTACGACGGAACCGATTTCCATGGCTGGCAGATTCAGTCAAAGGAAGCGACCGTGCAGGGGACCCTCACCACAGTCCTGGCAGAATTGTGCGGAGAGGATGTGCATCTTTATGGAGCGGGACGAACCGACGCCGGCGTACATGCGGAGGAACAGGCCGCCAGTGTCCGGATCAAAAGCCGCATCCCTTGCCAGAACCTTGTGAGAGCTCTGAATGATCATCTGCCCGAGAACATCCGCGTGCTTTCGGTGCAGAAAGTCCCGGAGAAATTCCACGCCCGCCGGGACGCACGGTCGAAAATCTACCAGTACCGGATCTATCGGGGAGTTATTTGCCCGCCCAATCTGACGCGATACGTTCTGACCTTTCCGTATTCTCTCGACGAGCCTGCGATGGCCCAAGCCGCCAGCCTCTTTGAAGGAACCTGGAATTTCCGACCGTTCGCAGCCGGGGATTCGAGCGGAGAGAAGGAAGAGAAGTCCGCGATCCGCACCATATTTTTCTCCAAGGTGCAACGTCAGGGCGAAGAGTTACGGTACACGGTTGCGGGAAGCGGATTTCTATACCACATGGTGCGAATAATGGTCGGCACCCTGCTTGAGATCGGCCGCCACCGAGCTGCAGAGCAAGTGATTGCGGACTTGCTCTCATCGGGGATCGGCCCTGCCCCGGGCCAGACTGCTCCAGCTCGTGGGCTGACACTGGTCCGAGTCAACTATCCCACCCTTCGATCACTTGGCAACTCCTACCTCGATGAAACTGATTTGTCAAAAGTAGAGGTAGGATAATGCATAGTATCCCCGAGGCAATGGAATAATCGGTTTCGAATTGGAGCAAGAACCCTATATACTTAAGTCGCAGGCATCAAAGCCAATAAGCAAGTCGCGTTCCCGATTGACTTTGAAAGGAGACAAGCATGCAATCATTGGTAAAGCAACTCCTCAATTCCAAACTATCCCGCAGAGGTTTCCTCGCCGGGATGGCAGCTGCAGGATATAGCGCCTCCGCGGCGCAATCCGCGTTGCAGTCCGTTGCGCCTTTCGTACCGCGCTCGAACGTCCCAGAACAGTTGAGCCGGATCGCCGACGGAACCGGGAGCGGGCTGATGCTAGATCAGCTGATTGAGGCCGGTGCCGAATACATGTTTGTTTGCAACGGATCGGGCCTGGGACCGCTTTGCGACGCGCTGGTGAGCCGTCCGCAGGTCCAATTAATCCAGGCAACGCAAGAGGGACAGGCCGTGGCCGTCGCCGACGGATACGCCAAGGCTTCCGGCAAGATCGGCTTCGTCATGTACAGTCGGGTTGGCCTGCCGCACTCGACTTCCAACATGTACAACGCGATGAAGGACCGCACGCCGCTGGTGATCTTCAGCGATCACGCCAACATGGGGCGTGACGGAACCGACAGCCACGAGGACGTCGACGACTGGCTGGAAGCCGTGAAGCAGTACACCAAATGGCGCTGGGTTATCAAGCAGCCGGACCGCATCCCGGAGTTCGTGCGCCAGGCGTGCAAGGTAGCGAGTGTCATGCCGGGCGGTCCGACGCACGTCCGCGTACCGCGTGACATCCTATATCGCGAGAATATTCGGACCACCGTGTTCACAGGAGACGCCTTCCATATCCCGATGGAACTACGCCCGGACACGAAAGAAATTGAGCGGGCAGCACGGTTGCTAGTGGAAGCGGACTCCCCGCTCCTTTACGTTGGACCGGAAGTGAGCCAGTGCAACGCCAATGAAGCCTTGATCGAGCTGGCCGAATTGCTTGGCATGCCCGCCGTGCAGGCACGGAGTTTCTATTCCGATTTTCCGAATTTTCATCCGCTGTTCGTGGGCGAACCACCGGCCGCGGGCCGGTACCCCGGCAGGGTTGACCTCTTCGTGAACTTCGGCGCCCGGACGCCGGTCAGCCCGCGCTATACGGCGAGAGCGAAGATCATCCACGCGAGCGTGGAACCGGAAGCCATCGCGCGGAATACAGCAGCGTCGGCCGCGTTGCTCGGGGACCTGAACCAGGTGGCCCGCGCCCTGATCGAGGCGGTCAAGAGCATAGTCCCGGCCCAAGAACTGGCGAGGAAGGCATCTGAACGGCGTGCGGCCTGCGCAGCCTACACGGCGCAAGTACGAGAAGGCCGAGAGGCGGTTGCGCGCCAGATGACCGGATCCCCGGTTCCCTGGCCCCGCCTGATGTATGAAATGAACGCGGCATTGGACCAGGATGCCGTGCTTGTAGTAGAACTCGGAACAGAAGGAAAGGTCATCAACTTCTTCCCATTTGCTGCCGATGCCAAGAAGAAAATCGGGCGAACCGAAGGCCGTGCGCTCGGCTGGGGAACGGGCGCGGCCACGGGGGTGAAACTCGCGCTTCCGAACCGCCAGGTAGTTTCCTTCCAGGGCGACGGTGGTTTCCTGTTCGGTCAGACGGATTCGCTGTGGACTCAGTCTCGCTACGACATTCCGGTCCTGAATGTGATTACCAACAACCGTTCCTATGAAGAAACCCGTTGGCAGATCATGGGAGATGCTGGGGTGACCGCTCAGGGAGCTGCGGGCCTTTCGGGTCACGACTACATATCCTACTTGGGCGACCCGGACGTAGACTTCACCAAGTTGGCGGCGGCGCATAACATCAATGGCGCAGTTGTTGAGAATACCGACCAGCTTCGTCCAGCCATCCAGCGCGCCATTCGGACGCTGCGCGACGGCCGACCCTTCATGCTCGATGTGCGACTGGAGAGATTCGGTGTCGGCAAGGACGCTACCTGGCATCCGAAGTTTTCCCTCGCTGCACAGCGCGACCGGCAAGTGTAAATGATCCGATTGTCTGTGGGACTGCTATCCGTTTTTCGTTGAATCATTTACGAAGATGGGGGTGGCCGCGCAGCCCGCAGTCGTCCTATTGCAACGTACCATGGGCACCTGATATCCTTCCCTTCGTACCCAACTAGAATAGTACGGGGAAGCTAACGGAACGAGTATGGGGGACCTTTTTATTCATGCCCCAAATTGTACTGTTGCGTCCGCCCGGCAGATCCAGTTCGGCCTGCGGTTCACCTTCTAATCAATCCAATCCAACATTCATTCCGCGAAGGCTTCCCGATGGAAGCCTTCGCAGGATGTTTACCCTCGTCTTTTTCCAGAACCCAAAAAGGCCCCTTGCACTTCGGGAAAAGCGCATACCGTGGTAGGATCGTGGGAGATCAGCTTGCTACGGGATCTTAAGACAACGCCGTGCAACCATCCTGGAAGAACGCGGTGCGGCACTTTATGAATTTGGCTGCGGTCCAGACTTGCGTAAATTCCCGGACAGGAGCCCTTCTCTTGATTGCGCTGTTTCTGCCAGGGGCTGGATTGGTTCTTGCGGCTCAGCAAGTGCCGCCGGGAACGACGACCGTTACGCTCGGTGCCGTCAGTTCTCCTCCACAAGGCCAGGTAATGATTCCGGTGTTCCTGACCCCCGGCAGCCCGGACACCCAGGTCGGCAGCTTTTCCGCCACCATTCGTTTCGAAACGAACTCGCTATCGTTTGTCCGGGCAGAAAAAGGATTCTTGCTCGATAGTGTTAACGCGACGTTTCATGCGGATGCGGCGCAAGACGACGCCAATCCAGGCCAGGCGTTGGTTGAGTTGGAGGTTTCGACCGGAGGTGAAGAGCCACGACCCCTTCGGGAGGGCTTGGTGCTCTCGCTGGTCTTTCGAGTGGAACCCGACGCGCAACCCGACACTACCGTCACGTTGCCCTTTGATCGGATCAGCGCGTCCACGCCCGGGACCCCGTCAGCACCGGTTGCACCCGTGCTCGGAAGGGAGGGGACCGTGGAGATCCTCCGTCCGGACGCAATACCCTTTGTAAGCTGCTTTTTCTTCACGCATTGAAGGCCCGCCGAGGCTTGCATTGTTCACAAGCATGACTCGGCGATCCGGTCCGAGGTGACGGAGCTATCCCTGCTCAATTTGTTTCTTGAGCTCCGCCAGCAGGTTGAGCGCGTCGAGTGGCCTCATTGTGTCGGGGTCGGCTCGGGTGATCCTTTCAATCACGGCACTGTTGACCGGCGTGAAAAGCGTGAATTGGAGAGCTGACGGAGGCGCGGCGCCGGGGCTCAGACTTCCGGAAAGCCGATGTTCACTCTCTTCGTGCTGGCTCAGAACTTCGCGCGCTCGCGCGATGACTTCCCCCGGCAGGCCGGCCAGCCGGGCCACCTCGATCCCGTAGCTGCGGTCCGCCGCACCCGGCTCCACTCGCCGCAGGAACACAATACTGTTGCCGGATTCCTTAACCGATACGTGCTGGTTCTTGACACCAGACAGATGATCGGCCAGTTCGGTCAGTTCGTGGTAATGCGTGGCGAACAAAGACTTGGCACCCGTCCGTTCATGAAGATATTCGACCGCCGCCCAGGCAATGGCCAGTCCGTCAAAGGTCGCCGTCCCGCGGCCGATTTCGTCGAGAATCACCAGACTCAACGGACCCGCGGTGTTCAGAATTGCTGCCGTCTCGGTCATCTCCACCATAAAAGTTGAACGGCCCCGCGCCAAGTTGTCGCTCGCGCCGATGCGCGTAAAGATGCGGTCGAACAGAGGCAGCTTCACCCGTTCGGCGGGAACAAAGCTTCCCATCTGCGCAAGGATAGCAATCATAGCCGTCTGCCGCAGGTAGGTGGATTTTCCGCCCATGTTCGGTCCCGTGATGATCAAAACACGGTTGTTCGTCGAATCCATGAAGAGGTCGTTTGGGACGAAACGCTCGCCTTGCCCCGATTCGCCCAGCCGTTCCAAGACGGGGTGCCGACCCGCTCCGATTTCCATCACACCTTCTTCTGAAAACTGTGGGCGGCAGTAGTTCGCCTCTGCCGCCAGCCGAGCAAAGTTTGCCAGCACGTCCGCTTCTGCCACTGCAGCCGCGGTCCCGCGTATGCGCCGCGCATGCTCCCCCACCTGCGCCCGTAGTTCCAGGAACAAGCCTTGCTCGATCTTCTGTATCCTCTGCTCAGCGTCGAGCACCTTGCGTTCGTATTCCTTCAGCTCTAGCGTCGTGAAGCGTTCTGCGTTCACTAGCGTCTGCTTGCGTTCGTAGCGCTCCGGCACATGTGGCAGATTTGGCCTCGAAACTTCGATGTAATACCCAAACACGTCGTTGTACTTGATCTTGAGCGATTGAATTCCCGTGCTCGCACGCTCACGAGCTTCCATCTGCGCGATGGTCTGCTTTCCGGACCGGCTTACAGAGCGCAGGTCATCTAGTTCTGCGTTGTATCCCTCACGAATGACACCGCCTTCACTGGGATTGAGTGGCGGGCTTTCCATTAGCGCCTTGGTGAGGAGATCACGTATGTCGGCAAGTTCGTCCATCTCCTCCGTCAGCATGCACCACCGCGCTGCTTGTAGCCCGGCGATAACGGCCCGAAGCTCCGGCAAAACTGCAATCGAGTTCCGCAATCCCGCGAGGTCTCGCGGCGTAGCTGTAGCGAGAGTCACTTTGCTGAGGAGCCGTTCCAAGTCCTGGATCGAGTCGAGTTCCTTCGCCGCCTTGCCGAGCACGATCGGTTGAGTATGCATCTCTTCGACAGCATCAAGCCGAGCTTCAAGCGTCGCCCGGTCGCGAGAAGGGCGCAGCATCCACGACCTCAGCATCCGTCCACCCATCGCCGTCGCCGTTCCATCAATCGCCGCCAGCAGAGTAGCCTCCGCCGCTCCTGCAAACAACGGCTCCGTCAGTTCCAGGTTCCGTACCGTCACCGAATCCAGCACCATCCACTGCTGCCGCTCATAAAAAGCAATCCGGTCGAGATGGGCCAGTGTCCCTTGCTGCGTCTCCCGGAGATAATGGAGCAGCCCGCCGGACGCCGCGATCGCTGCCTTTCTGCCCTCCAGACCGAACCCATCGAGCGAATGCACGCGAAACTGTTCCCGGAGCAGCCGCTCGGCGTAGTCGAATCCAAAGGTCCAGTCATCCACCGGAGTGCGGGTGAGACGGCTCGAAACGCCGTTGTCCGCCGCAAAGCTGAGACGCGCGTCCGGATTGGCCAGCAAGGGGACTCCTGCCGGAAACACAAGCTCACGTGCTGACAGGTGATCGAGTTCTTCCACGAGATGCCCTTCCGCCCCCGACCCAGTGAACTCCGTAGCCTGGAATTCGCCTGTCGAGACATCTACGCAAGCCATGCCGATACGGTCTGCGGATCGGCAGGCTGCAACCAGAAAATTATTCTCGCGCGGTGTCACCAATCCGGCGTCGGCCGCTGTCCCGGGTGTCACCACATGCGTCACCCCGCGCCGGACCAGCTTCTTGGATTGTTTCGGATTTTCCATCTGCTCGCAAATGGCTACTTTGAAGCCTTTCCGTATCAGCCGGCCCAGATACGTGTCCGCGGCGTGGTACGGCACCCCACACATCGGCACCGGCTCGCCGCGATCCTTGTTGCGCGACGTAAGCGTAATCTGAAGCTCGCGGGCCGCCACGACGGCGTCCTCGTAGAAAAGCTCGTAGAAATCTCCCAGCCGGAAAAACAGCAGCGCTTCCGGGTACTTTTTCTTGATTTCTCCGTATTGCCGCATCAGCGGCGTCGTCGCTTCCGACATTCTTTCGCTCGCAAGGAAGGGGAGGCGGCCTGCCATCCTGCCTTCGTGAAGTGCAATCTTGTCCGATTTTCGGAACAGAGCGTATTATGCAACGCTTTGAAGGGGTGGGCAAATGGCGATTCCGAGGCCCCTTAACTCTCTTGCTGCCGCAGATACCCTTTTGATCCCTATCGATTCCTCAACCCATTGGAACAGCCCAACATGCACTATAATGAGGGTGCCGGAAGGACCGCCGAACCCATGCAGCTATTGTGGCTTCGAGTAGCACTTGCCTTGTATTCGCTTGGTTTGCTCCACAGCATCCTCACCGTGGTCGGCCGGAAGCAGCGTGTGTTTCGAGTTGCCCTCGGAGCGATTTCGCTGGGAGCCGTGTTCCACCTCGTTGCGCTGGTGGAAGATGGGCTGACAACACGGCATTTCCCCGTCACCACGCTGCAGGAAGCTACCTCTCTAGCCGCATTTCTGCTGGCGAGCTCGTTCCTGCTGGTCTACTGGCGGTATCGTTTTCGTTCGATCAGCGTCTTTGTGTTTCCGCTGATTTTTGTATTGACGTTTGCGGCCGCCGTGGACCGCGGCGAGACATTGGCCGGAAATCCCCTGTTGCAAACCACGTGGCTTTACATCCACGTGTCGCTGATCGTTCTGGGATACACGGCCTTATTCCTTACGTTCGTCGCGGGTGTGATGTATCTGATCCAGGAGCGCGAGCTGAAATCGAAAAAGCCTCGGGCCTTTTATCATCGCCTGCCGCCGCTTGAAACGATCGACGATCTTGCCTACAAGTCGCTCAGCATCGGCTTTCCATTTATTACGCTTGGGATCATTAGCGGCGGATTGTGGGCCAGCTCGGTATGGGGACCGGCCTGGCCGCTGGATCCAAAGATCGCTTTGTCATTCATGACCTGGCTGATCTATTTGTCCTTGTTGTTCGCGCGCTGGTCGGTGGGCTGGAGGGGCCGCAAGGCCGCCTATTTTGCTATCGTGGGCTTCCTGGCCATGCTCGTCACTTGGGGAACTAATTCGGGTCTCCACTCGTTCGTTTCGCCGTGAGCTTTTGGGAAGAGGCAGTTAGCACCCATGAACTTTTGCTTGGTCGGCCTGAGCCACAAAACAGCCCCGGTCGAAGTGCGCGAACAGCTTGCGTTCCCGGATGAGGACCTACCTACGGCTCTGCGTGCTGCAACGGAGCTACCCGGTGTTTCGGAAGCGATCATCCTCTCCACATGCAACCGGGTCGAAATCCTGGCGCGCGCCGAAACCGATGACGGTAACATCGGTCCGGCTCTAGGCCGGTTTCTGGCCGAGTTCCGGCACCGCAATTTTACCGAGATCGAGCGCTATCTCTACGAGTACCGCCAGCGCGACGCCCTGCGGCACATCTTTCGTGTCGCATCGAGCCTGGATTCGATGGTCATCGGCGAATCCCAAATTCTGGGCCAGGTAAAATCGGCCTACACGATTGCGCGCGCCTGCGGCGCACTGGGGGGGACGCTTGAAGAAGTCCTCACGCGCTCCTTCGCAGTTGCCAAGCAGATTCGAACGGAAACCGGCATCGCCTCTTCCGCCGTTTCGGTCAGCTACGCCGCCGTTGAGCTGGCGAAGAAGATATTCGGATCGCTCGAAGGCAAACGCATTCTGTTGATCGGCGCCGGCAAGATGAGCGAACTGGCGGCCAAGCACCTCCTCCACAGCGGTGCAGCGGGAATATTCGTAGCCAACCGGACTACCGAACGAGCCCAGGAGCTCGCTACTACCCTCCAGGGACGGGCCGTTCCCTTCGACCAGATCCTCGAATACGCCACCCAATGCGACATTCTGATCAGTTCTACCGCTGCCCCGGGATTCGTATTGCACAAAGCCGATACCCAGCAGGTCCTGGCAGATCGCCGCAACCGGCCGATCTTTCTGATCGATATCGCGGTCCCGCGTAACATCGATCCCGAAGCCAACAAGCTCGACAACCTGTTTCTCTACGACATTGACGATCTGCAGCAAGTCGTGAATACGAACCTCAAGGAGCGGCTGCGGGAGGCGCACCTCGGTGAGCAAATCGCCGAACAGGAAGTCGAACGGTTGCTCCGCCGCCTGAAGACCCTCGACGTCGTGCCGACCATCATTGATCTTCGAACACGTCTCGAGGAGATTCGCACTCAGGAACTTGCTCGCATGAATTCACGGCTTACCAGCTTGACCCCACAACAACGGGAGGCGGTGGAGACCATAACGCGCGGCATGGTCAACAAGATTCTCCATCCTCCGGTCTCTCATTTGAAGACCTTTGCGCAGCAGCCCGATGGTCTGAAGCTGGTCGAGACCGTCCGGCGAATCTTTAATTTGAAACCATAGGGCCTCTGCTTCACGCCCGCCCACCCGACTCCTTTGCACCACTCACCTTTTGTGCTTGCAACTCGCGGTTCACCCTTGGCACTCCGGCAGTCGCGCTGGGTTCAGGACGAACTCGAAAGGCTCTTCCCTGGACTTCCAGTTGAACTCCTCATTCTCCGCACCACCGGCGACCGGGTCCGTACCGTTCCTCTCCCTGCGATCGGAGGGAAAGGTCTATTCACCAGGGAACTCGAGGATGCCTTGCAGGAAGGCCGTGCCCATTGTGCTGTCCACAGCTTAAAGGATCTGCCCACCGATCTTCCAACCGGACTGATGTTGGCATGCGTGCCACAGCGCGAAGACCCGCGCGATGTGTGGATCAGCCGTGACGGCGCTCCACTGACGGGCCTTCCCGCCGATTCGCGCATCGGCACCAGCAGTCCCCGCCGGGCGGCTCAACTGCTGCGTCTTCGTCCGGACTTCGCGATCGCACCCTTACGCGGCAACCTGGGAACGCGGCTGCGAAAGCTCCAGGAGGTGGACATGGGCGCCATTGTTGTGGCTGCGGCCGGAATGCATCGCATGGGATTCACGGATCAGATCACGGAATACCTTTCCCCGGAGACTCTCTGTCCTGCTGTAGGACAGGGCGCGCTCGGGATTGAAGCGCGCGATTCCGACACGGAGACGCTCCAGTTGCTGGCTCAGCTCGAAGATCCCTGGTCCCGTGTGACAGCCACGGCCGAACGTTCCTTGCTCCAGCATCTCGGTGGAGGCTGCCAAGTCCCAATTGCTGCAAGCGCAACTCGCCAGGGCGACCGGCTTGCCCTGAAGGCTCTGGTCATCCGACCCGATGGCAAAGAAGCGGTCCAAACATCAAAACTGGGACCTCCGAGCGGAGCGGATCTGCACTACCAGGAAGCCATACGAATGGCTGAACACTTGGGACGCGAGGCGGCACAAAGTTTGCTATCCCAAGGCGCCGGGCGCATCCTGGAGTCAATCCCTCGGGAACCATTGCCCTTCTCGCCTCCCCAGACTCCCTAACCAGGCTCTGAATCGCATCGTTTCTATGAATTTCGCAGACTTTGACTATCATCTGCCGCTTGAGTTGATCGCCCAATACCCCGCTCGACGACGTGAAGACGCCCGGATGCTGGTCGTCAATCGATCCGAGGGCCGCTTTCTCGATTCGGAATTCCGGCGCCTCCCGGAATTCCTGCGCCGGGAGGACGTTTTAGTGGTCAACAATTCCCGCGTACTGGCCGCCCGTCTCTTGGGCCGCCGCCTGGGAGTCCGCGCACGGACTCCTGGCAAGCGCAATCCCACTCACCGTGAACATCTCACCTCGCCGATCGAAGCGCTTCTCATTCGCCCCTTGGCAGACGGAACCTGGGAAGCGCTGGTACGGCCCGGCCAGAAGATTCCGACCGGAGAGCGATTGTTCTTCGAAACAACGGACGGCAAGCCGGTGCGCCTGGAGGCGGAAGTCGTTGGACGGGGAGAGTATGGTTTGCGAACCCTGCGCTTCGCCAATGCCGCCTCGCTCGAAGGTATACTCCACCGAATCGGCCATGTACCGCTCCCGCCTTATATTCGCCGTCCAGATGAACCGCTGGACCAGCGGCGATACCAGACTGTGTACGCTCGGCCCGCCGGTTCGGTGGCCGCCCCAACGGCTGGTCTTCATTTCACTCGTCGGATTCTGCGAAAGCTAGCGAAACAAGGGGTCGAGGTTGTCGCAATCACCTTGCACGTCGGCCTTGGAACGTTTCAGCCCGTCCACCGATCGCAAATAGAGGCTCATGCACTCCATCCCGAACAGTTTGCGATCCAGCCGGAGGCTGCGGCAGGTATCAACAAAGCACTAAAAGGAAAGCAACGCATTGTGGCGGTCGGTACAACCACAGTTCGTACACTCGAAAACGCAGCTGTAAAGGGACCGCACGTTACTCCAGGAACGGGAAATACTCAGCTTTTTATCATGCCGGGATTTCGATTTCAGATCGTCGGCAGCTTGCTCACCAATTTCCATCTGCCACGCACGACCCTGTTGATGTTGGTTTCGGCGTTTGCCGGGCGGGAACTGATTCTTGCGGCGTACGAGCACGCCGTTCGGGAGCGTTACCGATTCTATTCCTATGGCGACTGCATGCTGATTCTGTAAAGAAAGTCCTGCAGGGCCGCATGCAGCGACCCTGCCTCTTGGTTTCGTGAGTCTCCGAGCTTCAGCGTCCCCGATTCGGGCCGATGGCCCTACGCCGCCCACCGGGACCGCCTCGCCGGCCTCCTCTGCCGAAACCGCTGTGGCTCGCTCGCAGATCTTCCAGCTTCTGCTGTTGCGTAGGGTCAAGTATGGAGCCCACGTTGCTCCGGGTCTGCTCCCGGATCGCCCGTGCCTGCTCGCGTCGCTCTTCCCTCGTCAGCGAGGAATCGTCCCGCAGTGCCTGCAACTGGTTCCGCTGTTCTTCGAGAACCGATTGCATCTGGCTTTTCTGCTCCGGCGTCAGTTCGAGCAGCCGGGCCGTGGCATCAAATCGCTCCTGGCGGCGTTCTTGGAACTGTTGGCGCGCCTCGTTGCGGAGTTCCTCCGCCCTTTGCTGCTGCTCAACGGTCAAGATGGACTGTACCTTGTCCCGGGTCTGCTGCCGAATCTCCCGCGCCCGCTCCATCCTTTGTTCGCGGGTCAGTGCGTTGTCATTCCGCAAAGCCTGCATCTGACTGCGCTGGTCTTCGAAATACGACTGGACCGTGCTCTTTTGCTCCTCGGTCAGGTTCAATCGTTCGGCGAGCCGCTCGGCAGCCCGCTCCGGCGAGAATCCCCTTCTTCGTTGCTGAGCCTGCATGACCATGACTCCCAGCACGGACGCAACCACAATCACAGCGAGAATCTTGACATTTGCTTTTCCTGGCATCGTTCCTCCACTCCAACCGTTTTCCCGAAGAGCTGGTTTCTTGCCGCCCTCCAGCAAATCTAATTTCCTCTTGCAAGAATAGAAACCCGCGGCTCGCAGAAAAGTTGTGCGCGCCACGGGACGGCATCTTTAGACTTCTGCCCTGGCCGGTCTTGCTTCTCCACCTTTCTCTCTCGAGGCGTTCTCGCGAATCGAATCTGCGCCACTGGTCCCCGGCCGAGCCCGGAAGATCGCCGTCGGATCGATTTGGCATCTCTATCGCCCCCGGCAGTTTGCTTCTTGTACTATAATTCGTACTTTCTCTCGCGTACGTTGGAATTTTGTTCACTGGAAAGGCACGATCGTGGCACATGAGGATTTAAGGGGATTTCTGCAGGCCTTGGAGAGGGCCGGCGAACTGCAGCGCATCAAAACCGAAGTGGATCCAATTCTCGAGATCTCTGAAATCACGGACCGCATTTCGAAATCTGGCGGGCCCGCACTGCTGTTTGAGAACGTCTGTGGCAGCCGCCTTCCCGTAGTCATCAACGCTTTCGGTTCGCACCGTCGCATGGAAATCGCTCTTGAGGTTAACTCCGTCGAGGAGGTTGCCGCCCGCATTCGGGAACTCGTTGCGATGAAGCCGCCGGAAGGAATTCTTGACAAGCTGAAGATGCTGCCACGTCTCGCCGAATTCGGGGCCTTTGTCCCGAAGCGCGTCAAGGACGGCGCCGCGCGCGAGGTCGTCAAGAAGGACGGCTTCTCTCTCTTGGACCTTCCTGTTTTGCAGTGCTGGCCGCTCGATGGAGGCCGTACCATCACGTTTCCAGTCGTATTTTCCCGCAACCCTTCAACGGGCAGACGCAACTGCGGCACGTATCGCATGCAGGTGTACGACGAGCGTACGGCGGGGATGCACTGGCAAATTCACAAGCAAGGCGCCGAGCACTTCCGCCGCGCTTCGAAATCACAAACGCCCGAACAGCACATGGAAGTGGCCGTGGCCATCGGCACTGATCCCGCTGTCACGTTTTCCGCGATTTCGCCCCTCCCTCCCGACATTGATGAGATGCTTTTCGCGGGCTTCCTTCGCTCCAAGCCAGTCGAAATGATGCCTTGCCTCACAGTGGACCTCCAAGTCCCCGCCACCGCGGAAATCGTGCTGGAAGGGACCGTTGACCTCGCCGAGCGGCGCACCGAGGGTCCCTTCGGCGACCACACCGGCTTTTACTCCCTCCCCGACGAGTATCCCGTGTTCCGCGTCCACTGCATGACGCACCGCAAAAGGCCGATTTATTCCACCACGCTGGTCGGCCGCCCTCCAATGGAAGACTGCTACATGGGCTATGCCATCGAGCGTATTTTCCTGCCGCTGATGCAGATGCAGATGCCCGAAATCGTGGACATCCACATGCCCTTTGAGGGCATCTTCCATAACCTGATGCTGGTTGCCATCCGCAAGTCCTATCCAGGCCACGCACGCAAGGTAATGAATGCTATCTGGTCGCTCGGGCAGGCGATGTTCACCAAGTGTGTCGTTGTAGTGGACGAAGACGTCAACGTTCAAGACCCCGCCGAAGTGGTCTGGAAGGCGCTCAACAATATTGACCCGGAGCGGGACATTCAGTTCATGCTGGGCCCGGTGGATTCGCTCGACCATGCCAGTCGTCTGCCCAACTTCGGCTCCAAGATGGGCGTCGATGCCACACGCAAATGGCCGTCCGAAGGCTTCACCCGCCCTTGGCCTGCGGAACTTCGTATGGACCCTAGAATCAAGGCCCTGGTGGACGCAAAGTGGAAAGAGCTGGGACTGTAGATGCGTAGGCCCGACGTGTGCAGCTAGCCTTCCGCCACCGATGCCCTGCCGCGGAGCTTCCGGGTAATCAGTATCACCCCCAACGCCGCAAGCACGATGGCGAACAGGAACGGCCCGAAGCGGCCCATCCACTCCCAGGCTTGCTGGCCGTACCGAACCGTAAGGAACCCCTCGCCAAAATAGCGAATGCTCCGTCCCACGGCCAGCGCCAGGACAAACTTCCGATACGGCAACTTCAGAAGCCCCGAGGTTGCGACACACAGCTTGAAGGGACTCGGGGGTGGGAGAAACGAGATGACAAAAAGCGACCAGGCTCCATATTTCTCCACATACTGGCGCACTCGCGCAAAGCGGGGCTTGGACCGGTGCCGTTCTAGGATCGCTTCTTCCCCTTTGCGCACCGTGAAGTACAGAGTTGAACATCCTGCCACCGAGCCCGCCGTCGCCGCCAGCGCATACAGCGGCATCCGGGAAGGCATCAGCGCGCTTTGCGACACCAGCCAGAGATCCACACCTCCTGCAAACGAAAGGAACGAGGAATCCAGTGCTGCTGCCGCAAACAAACCCCAGCCTCCCAGCGGCAGAAGCACTCCCTGAATTGTTTGTGCTAGCGAGCGGAGGAAGTCCAATACTGATCCTTGCCGATTCTCAACAGCCTTTTCTTGAGTCGCCTTCCACCGAGCGGCCCAACCTTGGCCTGAACAATTGGTCGTCCCATATTCCGGTTGGAACCCGAGCGAGCAGTGGTGAGTGCTCTGCGCCCTTGGGGAGAATCCAACTTCGGTTCAAACAACCCGCCACCCCAAAACCCTCCACACTGGCCGACGGAATCCTCATCGTGAGTGAAGATGCACCGCTTCTTCAGGCAAGGCCAATGGGCGATTCGGAGCAAGCGGTGAAAGGTTAGAAGGGTCGGGGCATTCGCGGAAAGGGAAAATCCGATCCGCGGGATTCGTTCTGGATGCGGGATGGAGGAGGCGGCACGGGAGCCGCTGGCGGGGCTCCCAAGAAACCGGTTTCTTCGGCTGTGAAAGTCAAGTCCCTGTCCAACTCCATTTCGAGCGACGTCCCGCGCAGCAGGCGCACCTCCGAGCCACGCGTCAGCAAGACTGCTCCCAGGCCCGCTGCGGCCCCGATACCCGCTCCAATCGCCGCACCCTTGCCGCCGCCCGCGATGGCTCCAATGGTAGCCCCGCTGGAGCCCGTTTGGGCAATGGTGGTGGCGTCTTCGCCCTTGGTCGCTTCGCCCTCGATGGTCCCTTCGCCGGTCTCACTCTCGTCCTGCAGCGTCTCTGTGCCCGCACCGTCCACTGCGCTGACCCGGCCTCGGAAGTCTCGCGTCACGCCGTTACGGAGCATTAGCGTATCGAATCGAACATACAATTCGCCCCGTCCTCGAATCCGGCCGGGGCGCTTCACTTGGGTGATCGTTCCCGTCACGTAGCTGCCCTCTGGGACGACAATCCGATTGCCTACCGAAATAGGGAAAGATGTCTGCAGATAAACATGGTCTCCCACATTCGAGGTCCTTGTGCTCACGCTGTTCACCAGAACCAGTGGAATTCGCGTCCCGCTGCGGATCACGTACTGCTCGGGAGCCTGCGCCTGCTCTTGCGCCAGCAGAATCCCTCCACCGCTGATCAGCACTGCCAAGCTCCATGGTACAGCGTTTCTCATAGCTCCTCCCACCACCCAGTTCACAGTATTACAAACCCCAAACCCCAGTGCAAGTATCGCTTGCGCGGGCCTGGTGCTGAGCATGGGGAACTGGGCTGCCAAGCGGATAGGCTTCTGCAGCACGCGAAATGCTATAATGCACCGGAAAACAGGAACCTTCCACGTGCTCGAAAGCATGACCAAAGAAGAAGAAAGTGTTTTACAGGCTAACGAGAACTTCTATCGAGCTCTCCAGGAACTGAGCCTGGAAACGATGGATGCCGTCTGGTTGCCGGAGGATTGGGTGCGCTGCGTTCACCCCGGATGGGAAGCGCTCGAGGGCTGGCAAGCCATCCGGGAAAGCTTCCGGCACATCTTTTCCAACACGCAGTTCATGCGCCTTGTGGTCGGCGTGCAGGCCATGCGCATCGAGCATTCCATGGCCTGGGTGAGCTGCACCGAAAGAATCTCCAGCGCTGCCGACGGCCGCTTCGATTCAGCCTTCGTACAGGCCACTAACATCTTCCACCGCCGAAACGGCTCCTGGCTCCTCGTGCTCCACCACGCCTCCCACCGCCCTCTGCCAGAACAGGTCCCCGGCGAGATCGTGCAGTAGCCGCGCCCCGCGGAATGCCCGAAATCTTACCCCATCCGGTTCATCGGCGGAAGCCCTGCCCGATACTTCCCGGTGCTGATTTCTTCGAACGCGTGTAATAGCCGCTCGTGCAGATGTCCGTTGCTGGCAAGGATACTTGGACTATCCAGCCGGTGCGGATGTCCTTCGGCATCGGTCATCCGGCCTCCGGCTTCCTGCACCAGGAGCCTTCCCGCGGCCAAGTCCCAGGGCTGCAAGTGAAATTCCCAAAAACAATCCATCCGCCCCGAGGCCACGTAAGCCAGATCGATCGCTGCCGACCCGGGCCGGCGCGCTCCATGCGAACGCATGTTCATCTCGTGGTAGAAGTGGATGTTAGGGTTCTTGTGCCGCTTCTTGCTGGGAAATCCGGTCACGACTAAGGCCTCTTCTAGTCGCTTGATAGCCGAGACTCGGACCGGCCCACCATTCATCGTGGCCCCTTTGCCCTTCTCGGCTGCGAACAATTCGTCCCGCGTCGGATCGTAGATCACGCCCAAAATCATCTCGTTTTGGTAAGCGAGCGCAATGGAAACGCAGAAGACGGGATAGCCGTGGGCGAAATTGGTGGTGCCGTCGAGCGGGTCCACGTACCAGCAATAGGCCGAGTCGGACTCGTGCCCTCCGGTTTCCTCCGCCACGATAGCGTGGCTCGGGAAATACGCCCGGATTCGTTCCAAAATAAAGGCTTCCGACGCCCGGTCGGCTTCCGTCACCAAGTCTACGTCGCCTTTGTACTCGACCTTTACGCGGCGATGAAAGTAAGGCAGCAGAAGCGACCCGGCTTGCCGCGCGATGTGAACCGCCGCCCCCAGAAATTGCGTCATAAGATTATCTCTTGTAATTGTTTCAAAATATGTGCTATCTGACTAAACCACAATTAGATCAGGTGTTCCTTTCGGAGTTCGATCCGCAACTCTGGCGGCCCTCTGAACCAGAGTGTCTCGAATCCCAACCCAAGAACTGCATCCACATTGACATGAGTGTCATCAATGAAGAAGCACCGGGATGGCGCCACCCCAGCGACCTGACTGGCGTGCAGGAAAATCTCCCGGTCCGTTGGTCCGTTTGGCCATCCCCAAATCACAAGACAAGAGCAGGGCATAGAAACAGTTCAGCTTGCAGCTTGTGGAAGACCTCGGCTGGATTACGGCAGTGCTTCACAAAACGAGAGTAGACAGTATCATCTTCAAACGAAGCCATGAGCCCAACGAAATCAAGAATAAACGCCTCACTCTTGATTCCGTGCGGCAGGGGATCTACTCTTCTGACAAATACCGGATGTCCTGCTTGAGGATAAACAGGTTGGGAGCGTCCGATCGCGTCAGGCGAAGAAACCGCTTATCGTAGTATTCGATAAATCCCCGGAAGCTTTCCCCCGTGCGAAGATGGACGACCACGGGTGTCTTTTCGTCCACGAGCCTTCGGAGGTGTTCGACTTCGTTCGATGTGCCTCGCGGCTCCGTCTCCGGTTCCGCGCCATCCCACTCCGTCCGGGGCTGCTCAAATGGCGTCTTCTGAAACTTCGTCTCCCTGACCCCTCTTCGATGCCTCGAATTGTGAGCCACGTGAAAACTCCCCGAATCAATTATGAGGCAACCGCTATCTGCCGCCCCGATTCGCCCTCCACCCAAACCGCCCCGTCCTCGAAAAATTCTTTCTTCCAGATGGGAACGACCTTCTTCAGCCGGTCAATGGCATAGTGGCAGGCTTCGAACGCCGGTTTGCGGTGCGCCGACGTCACGACAATCACGATGCTGGCTTCTCCGATCTCGAGACGGCCCAAACGATGCGTCATTCCGATACGGTCGACCGAGAACTTCCCCGTGACTTCCGTCGCGATTTCGCGCATCTTGGCGAGCGCCATCGGCTCATATGCCTCGTATTCCAAGAAGCACGCCGCCCGGCCTCCTGAATTGTTCCTTACGATCCCCTCGAAGATCACCACCGCTCCGTCTCCAGGCTGCTGCAACTCGCCGACCAGCGCCTGTGTGTCAATCGTTTCGCGCGTAAAACGACAGGGGTTCTTCTCCTCCGGTGAGACATCGTCTGTACCGCCGCTGACCGGCGGCAGGAAGGCCACCTCGTCGCCGTCCTGCAACTGCTCTCCCCGCCCGGAAAACTCCTGGTTGCGGGAAAACAGCAGGCTCGCCGAATGCTCGGCCAGCTTCGGGAACTGCGCCGCGTAAAGGTCGTAGAGCCGCCCGACGCTGCTACCCTCCTCCACCGTCAGCCGATCTTCCGCCCGCCCCACGATGTCCTTCAGCATCCCGAAAAATAGCACCTTGATCCGCATAAAGGAAATTGACCCCCATTGGCTGCACGGGACCCAAATAGCATTGTATCCCTTTTCTAAAGCGGTTCAAATCCGAGTTTGCCTGGCAAGATGCTTTGCAGTTAGCGGGAGCCAGGGAAGATATGGACAGGCAGGTCCTTCGTTATGTTCAGGATGACCGCAACAGACAGATTCTTATAGTGGTCTAAAAAAGTCGCGCGGGGTGATGTTGACGATGCGCCAGCCGCGCGGCGTCAGCTCGAAATCGATCACGATCTGCTGGCGGCGGCGCTCCAGAGGTACGGCTGAGTCCTTGCGGGTCAGCTCCATCTCGGCGTCGATGATCGCCTGAGCGCGATCTTCCTGGACCGAGTTCGTGGCCTGGCGGAAGTACACCCGCAGGGCGTTTTCGCGCGTCAGCCGGTCAATCATATCCTCAAAGCGTGAGTAGTCCTCGAACTTGGCGGAGTCAATATTCGACAGCACGCCCATGCGCGAGGAGCCTTCCAGATCGAACTGCAATTGCCGCACGATGTTGGCGATGGCCCGTTCCGGATCTTCCCGCCGGGCAGGAGCCTCTCCTTCCTGAGCAGCCGATCCGAATCTCCCAGCGGCGCAGGCCGGAGTCACAACCAGCAGCGCCCCGGCCAGCAGGCAGGTGGCTAGCACTTGCACACGGGTCATTGGGTCACCCTCCCCCGATACGCGGATGGCGGTCTTTCTTGTCTCCGCGGCGCTCCATTCCCTGTACACTGTAACCCGCAATGTTCCGCAGCCATTGGAAAACCTTGGTCTCGGTCCTCGGAGGCAACTTCCTCTACTTCGTCGTCTTGTTTCCTTTGCTCCCTCCCGAGGCTCGCCACCGTCCCTCGCGACTCGATTGGGGTTTACTGGTTGACTTCTGGATTTGCCTTGCACTCTACGGCCTGCTCTCTCTCCGCCGCCGGAAGTCTACTCCGCCCGAATCCGAGCCGCGCGCCTAAACGAGCGGTCATCCCTCGGGAGGAGCGCCGGACCCGACCCCACCCTTATTGTTGTAGTTCAGTTCATTGTCCATCGTTCAACTGCCTTCTTCCATTTGACTTTCCATTCATCCCCAATCGAGAATAGATCTTCCCCTGCGCCCGATCGCAGCGCGGATCCACTTTCGATCTTCGAGGAGGCTCCATGGGAACCGGTGGTGCGGACGCCAAGGGCAAAGCGTCCGTCAACTTTGCCGAAAACCCTCGCGACATCACAGCACACAATTTCCATCTCGCCGCCGATCGATTGGGGCTCGATTCGGAAATGCGCACTCTTCTCCGGGCTCCCTTCCGCGAGGTGCACGTCGAAGTCCCGGTCCGCCTCGATGACGGCTCGCTCAAGGTGTTTCGGGGATACCGGATCCAGCACAACGGCGCGCGCGGTCCCTCCAAGGGCGGCATCCGGTATCACCCGATGGTGACGGCCGACGAAGTAGCGGCACTGGCCGAGGCCATGACTTGGAAAACCTCCGTGGTCGACATCCCCTTCGGCGGCGCCAAGGGCGGCATTGTCTGTAACCCGCGCGACATGAGCCATTGGGAACTCGAGCGCCTGACGCGTAAATTCACCGCGCGCATCGGGCGCGTTCTGGGACCGTTTCGTGACGTGCCCGCTCCGGACATGAATACCAACGCCCAGGTGATGGCTTGGTTGTTCGACGAGTACAGTACCCACAACGGCTACGCGCCGGCCTGCGTCACCGGCAAACCCATTGAGCTCGGCGGCTCGCTGGGCCGTGAGCAGGCCACCGGCTTCGGCGTGGTGGTCCTGGTCCGCGAGCTCTTCCGCGAACTCGGTCGTCCACTCGCCGGCAGCACGGCCGTTGTTCAGGGACTCGGCAACGTCGGCAGGTTTGCCGCCCGGGCTCTGGCCCGGGAAGGGGCCAAACTGACCGCTCTCAGCGATTCGCGCAGCGCCGTTTTTTCCCCAAACGGCATCGACGTCGACGCCGCGCTTGCACACAAGTCCTCCACGGGCCGCATCGAAGGCCTCCCCGGAACCGAATCGCTCTCCAACGATGATCTGCTGGAGCTTGACTGCGACGTCCTGATTCCAGCCGCCATCGAATGCGTGATCCACCGGGGCAACGCCGAGCGTATCCGTGCCAAAGCCATCGCCGAAGCCGCCAACCTGCCTACTACCCCCGACGCCGATGAAATTCTCGACCGGCGCGGCATCCCCGTTCTACCCGACATCCTCGGCAGCGCGGGCGGTGTTACCGTTTCCTATTTCGAGTGGACCCAGAACCTGCAGCAGCTCTTTTGGGAGGAACCCCGTGTGCTCGCGGAAATGGAGCGAATCCTCGTCAAGGCCTTCCGCAATGTCGTCGATTGCGCCCGGTCCGAAAAGGTTTCCCTCCGCACCGCAGCCTACATGATCGCCGTCGAGCGCGTCGCCCGCGCTGAGAAATTGCGTGGAGCCTGATCCGGCGCGGATCCCTACGTGAGAGAGTTCCTGGGGTCACTTTTCGGGATACCTCGTACCGTTGCGCTGGGTTGCAGGGGAGTCCCTGGTACGCATCCGCCGGGCGACAACCGGGCCGGGTCCGAAGCCCACGCGCAACCGTCCGCCTGCCTAGTACGCATCCGCCAGGCGACCACCGGGCCGGGAGACAGTCACTCCGGCGGCCGTTTTCCAGCTCCACGGCAGGCTCACCTCCCTCAGGCAGTGATTTTGGCTCGAATGAAACAGCTCCCCCTCACGGCGAAGGTGATCTCCACGATGTTCCACTCGGTGACGTCATCCCCTAGTGAGATTACCGCAGCGGTCATCCTGAGCGAAGCAATGAACCTGCTTCTCGTTCGCCTGCCGGTGTTCAAAATTCACCAACTCCAGAAATGCGGAACTCCCTCCTCAGCGCCAATTTCTTTCTTTACAATATGCTCAAAGCTGGCGGGCACCCGCTCTGGATGCGGAAGCATCCAAGAGAGTGCCAAGACAAGGAGGTGATCATGCAGCACAACCCGCTCCATCATCCCGCCAACGAATCCCTCCTCCTCACCGGCCAGTCGCTGCGGGGATTGTTTGACGAAATCCTCAGCCGCAGTTTCGAAGAGAACCTTCACTGTTCTGATCGCGAGATCATTCTCTATCTGGTTGATCTGCTGACCGACTTCAGCCGAACCGAACGCCTCTATGCGATCCGCAACGCCCGCGACAAGGCTCTCGAAGACGTGGGCGAGATGCTGCTCGAATCAAACCCGTTGCTTGCGGCTGCTTCGTTTGACCGCGAACGCGAGGTCCGCAAGCATATCGGGGACTTCACGCTCTTTTTTATCGGGCTGTTTCCCGAGGCCGTCAATCGCTGGCGCCTCCGCCGGCAGCGTCTCGACTCGCTCATCGACTACGTGCGAACCGGCAAGGAGTCCTATTTCATTGTCTCGGAGTTCAATTTGCACGAATACAAGGATGCCGCACCGCTCTTCAAGAAGATGTCCGACCAGTTCGAGATGTGCGTCTTTGGTTTGAATCTCGTAAAGCGCAACCTGGAGCGAATGCAGCAGGAGTCCTACGTCCGGGCGCAGCAATATCTGGTCTAGGAAACCTTTCCGTTCCCCACTACCGCTGCGCGTCCAAGCGGTTTACTGCACGTGCCCCCCGCCTCCCATCTTCGATTGCACTCGGGGGCAAGCGGTCGCGGCCCGGATTCCAAACCAGTAGAATAGTTCCATGCCTACCCCGGCCCGTCGGGCTGCCTTCGCAATTCTGTTGCGTGTGGAAGCACAATCGAGCTACGCCACGGAACTGCTGCACAGCCCGCTCACGGCACGACTCTCAGCGCCGGATGCCGCGCTCGCGACCGAACTGGTTCTTGGAACCCTACGCTGGCAAGCCCAGCTTGACTTCATCGCCCAGCTGCTGGTGCAAACCAAGTGGGAAGCGCTGGACCCGGAGGTGCGCGCGGCTTTGCGACTGGGCCTTTATCAATTGCGCTTTCTGAAGCGTATCCCGGCTCGCGCTGCCGTCCATGAAAGCGTCGATCTCGTTAAATCCGCCGGCAAACGTTCCGCCACCGGGCTTGTGAATGCGGTCCTGCGCAAGGGAGCGGCGTTGGATCTCGAATCCCAGCACACGAATTCGCTGCCAGAGCTCGAATGGTTGGCTGTCGAAACTTCGCACCCTGCATGGCTAATGGATCGCTGGACGAAGCGCTTCGGCCTCGAGACCGCGAAGGCACTCGCGTGCGCCAACAATCAGCCCCCGCCGACTTCTCTTCGTGCCAACTCGCCGAACGGCGACCTGGAAGAAATCGATTCGCGCCTCCGCGCCGAGGGAATTGAGCTTGGGCCCGGCAGGTTTCTCAAGGCCTGCCGCGTTGTCCTGAAGGGCAACTTTGCGCGCACCGACCTCCTTCGCCAGGGCAGATTGGTAGCGCAGGATGAAGCGTCGCAGCTCGTTCCGCTGCTACTCGATGTGCAAGCAGGGCATCAAGTCCTTGACCTCTGTGCCGCGCCGGGCAACAAGACTGCGCAACTGGCACGGCAGGCCGGACCTTCCGGCCGTGTAGTTGCGAGTGATCTCCACGCCCATCGCCTGCGATATCTATTCTCACTGCCGTCCGTCTTGCCCGTGTACAAAGTTGCTCTCGACGGCTGCCAGCCGCTTCCCTTCCGGAGCCGCTTTGACCGAATCCTGGTGGACGCCCCCTGCAGCGGAACCGGGACTCTGCGGCGGCATCCGGAGATCAAGTGGCGCCTGCAGCCGCACGATCTGGATGACCTATCTGAAAGACAATTTCAACTGCTTGCGAACGCCGCCGCAGCGTTGCAGATAGATGGCCGTCTCGTTTACTCCACCTGCTCGCTCGAACCCGAAGAGAACCAACGAGTGATCGAGCGCTTTCTCGCAATGCATCCCGATTTCCACTTGCTGCCCTTGCGCCAAGAGACCGCGCGACTGCAACCGTTTTTCCTTTCTACTTCTACCTCGATCCTCGGCAACGACTTTCTCGAAACTCTTCCAGATCGCGACGGGACTGACGGCTTCTTCGCCGCCATCCTGACTAGAGCCGTATAGTATTGACAACTTTCCTAACTTTGTACCTAGCTCTATCCTTAAGAGCAGCTTTCATTCAAAACGGGTCTATACCTCTTCACAAGCATCCAGGCAAGCGTCGGAAGGTTCGAACAAGCCATTCAGGTGCTCTATGAGCAATAGAGGGACTTTTTCGATTTGGCTAGATCCATGTGCAGGCACGTCTCCCAGGCCACAGCCAAGTCCCCTACTACGCTGTGATAAAATAGCAACCTATGCCGCGGATCATCGAGATATTGCCCTCCATCCTGTCGGCGGACATGGCGCGGCTTGGTGAGGCAATGGAAACCGTCAAGGCGGGCGGCGCGTCAGTCTTGCACGTCGACGTCATGGACGGGCACTTTGTCCCGAACATCACCATCGGACCTCCGGTGGTGAAATCCCTGCGGGCGGCCACCGATTTACTGCTCGACGTGCACCTGATGATCGAGAACCCCGACCAGTACATCCCGGACTTCGTCAAGGCGGGAGCCGATTTTGTGTCGGTGCATCAGGAGGCGGTAACGCACCTCGACCGTACAATCAATCTGATCAAATCGAACGGCGCAGAAGCGGGCGTGGTGATCAACCCGGCGACTCCCGTGGAGGCGCTTTCTGTGGCCATCGAGATCGTGGATTATGTCCTGGTTATGACGGTTAATCCAGGCTTTGGCGGACAGACCTTTATCCCGTATACTTTGAGGAAGGTTCGGCAGCTCGATCAGATTCGTCGGAAACGGGCTCTGGACTTCTGGATCGAGGTGGACGGCGGTCTGACGCCTGACAACGTAGGGGAGGCGGTCCGGGCCGGCGCGGATTGGATTGTGGCCGGTTCGAGCGTCTATCGTTCGTCAGATCCCAGGCAGACAGTGGCCGAGATGCGTCGCTTGGCGAATGAAGCAACCCTGAGCCGAATTTGACCGGTCCGGAGCAATCGGAAGCTGGTCCTGTGAATGGAGGCTGCGGTGAGAAGACAACAGTGGATCTTGCTGGTGCTTGTCGGTTTGGTCCTGCTCGGGGGCTGCGGGCTGCGCCGGAACCCGATGGAGACTCCCATCATCAGCGACTCACTGCAACCGGACCTGGATCTGTTCAACCGGGCGATGAACGACCTGGAACGGTCCCGGTACGACGTGGCGCGCTTGACGCTGCAGACCCTCATCAACACCTACCCGGACAGTGAATACATCGCCCGATCCAAGCTGGCGATCGCCGATTCCTGGTATCGCCAGGGCGGCACGAACGGTTTGATGCAGGCTGAGGCCGAATACCGTGATTTCATTACTTTCTTCCCTACCATGGCGGAAGCTGCGGAGGCCCAGATGCGCGTCGCCATGATCCACTACCGGGGAATGGAGAAGCCGGACCGCGACCCCACGCACGCCCGCCAAGCGGAACAGGAGTTCCAGCGCCTGCTGTTGAATTATCCCGATACGCCGTTTGTTCCGCTCGCGGAGCAGCGGCTCCGGGAAGTGCAGGAAGTTCTTGCCCAGGGCATGTTCGAGGTGGGACGATTCTATTTCATCCAGGGCGTTGATATCGCTGCCCGGCGGCGGCTGAAAGAGCTGGCGGAGCGATACCCGCAGTTCAGCGAAGCCGATACCACTCTCCTCCTCCTTGCCCGCTCTTTGGAGCGGAGCGGTGAGGTAACGGCCGATGAGGCTCCTTCCTATTATGTGCAAATCGTCCGCGACTACCCCTTGAGCGAACATGTGGAAGAAGCCAAAGAGCGGCTTACCGCTATGGGAAGTCCGATTCCAGAAGCCAATCCCGCTGCGGTAGCTCGTATGACCTACGAAGACACGCACGGGCAATCCCCTGGCCTGTTTAGCAGGATGATGGGGGCGTTCATCCGCAGACCCAATGTCTCGGCGGCTCAGGGGAAGATCGGCCTCCCAACGATGACGACACAGGGACCTGCGCAGGCCGCGGCGTTTCCGGGCGGCTCTCCTCCTACGGGCAGTTCCGGGACTGAGTCCGCTTCTTCCTCTTCTTCCAGTCCGCCTGCCACGATAGTCTTCGAATCCGTTGGCCCGGCGGAGGGGGAACAACCCTAGACGGGACCTTATTCGCAAGCCCTTTCTCCTGTGGTTGCGCCAGGACTGGTTGGTTGCGTCATCTTTGCGGGCGATTCCCTCCATGACATTGCACTCTTTACTGAATTGGCTCACGCGCTGTCACCCCAATGGAGCCTGTATTGACATCACCGAATGGCCGGTGGTAAACAAGGAGCGACTCGCTGACTGGGGGGATCGGAACAGGCCGTGGCGACAATTCTGTTAGCCGATGACAGTGGCACTGCCCAGCGAATGGGTGTACAGATTCTTTCCGCGGAAGGACATGAAGTCAAGACGGTCAGCAATGGTCAGGCCGCCATCAAGATGCTGAGCCAGTTCTCCCCGGACCTGATCGTGGCCGACGTCTTCATGCCGGGGAAGACTGGCTACGAAGTGTGCGAGTTCGTGAAGTCCAACGCAGAATCCTCCTGGATTCCTGTGCTGCTGATCGTGGCTCCAATGGAGCCGTACGACGCGACCGAGGGGCAGCGCGTAAAGGCGGACGGCCTCGTTACCAAGCCGCTGGACAAGTCGAATCTGATCGAAACGGTCCAATCGTTGTTGGCTTCTACCGAAAAGCCCGCCGCGCAACAGCCGGAGCCTCCGCCTGAGCCCAACGAGTTGCACGAATTTTCCCGGGAAGAAGACCCTACCATCCTCGCGATCACCTCGCCCTTGACAGCGGAGATTGACATTCCGGAAGAGATGATGAATCAGCCCATCAGTCTCGGCAGCGAGCTGCTCGAACCGGAGTCTGTCGAGACAGAACCGTCGGCGGGAGAACAACTGCTCGAACCGGAACCTGTCGAAACGGAGCCGTCTGCGGATGAGGGGATGGCCGACGAAGCGCCCCCACCGGCCCTAGTAGAGAACGAATCCCCAGATATAGTGCAGGACCCCGTTTTCGTCTCGATATCAGAACCGGTTGAACCTGAAGAGATCGGGCGGATCTTTGCCGAAATCAAGGATTCCCCGGAGGAACAACCCTCTTTGGAGGAACCCGAGCCTCTTATCTCGGCAACTTTGGCCCATGAAACTGAGGAATCCGAAACGCCCGTCCCGGCGGTTTCGGCCCAGGAATCTGACTCCACACCGGAGGCCTCCTGGACCGGTGAGCTGGCCCAAGTACCGGAAGAAGACAAGAAGTTGTTTGTACCGCACCAGGACTGGCAAGGCCTTGTGAACATGGTCCAGGAGGCCGGCGAAGACGGGCAGTTTCCCGCCGTTTCTTCAGCCGGCGCCGGAGTGGACTCGGCCACTAAGACACCTGCCGAGGAACATCTATCCGAAGAAGCTGAACCCGCTGCCGCCCAACCGTCCGAAGAACCCAAATGGATTCCGCAGTTGGCGGCGGAAGAGCATACACCACCTGCCCAGCCAGAACCCTCTTCTTCCGCTGATACGACGGAGATGACGTTTCCACAGGTCGCACCGCTCAATTACGGCACGGTGGAACAGATTGTCCGGGAAACCATTGAAGGAGTCATGCCGCAGATTGTGGAGCGCATCGCCAAGGCGACCGGAATCCAATTCCCGAAGGATAGGGACTAATTCAGTCCCTCGGAGGTTGTGTCCGCACAAGGTCCTACGCGCTGCAGGGTGCGCGTTCCCGCTATTTCTTAAATAAGGAATCCCACTTTTTTCGGGCGTCGTCGCCGGATGCGCCGGCCTTGCGCACCAGATCGACATGGGTCGATGGCTCAAAGTAATCGCAATAATTGGCTCGGTCTTTGTAGCGCACCCACTCCGCTTGAGTTTCCCGGCACTCGTTGTGGGACGAGGGATCGAAAAACCGGCAATTCCGGCAGCAATGCAAGTCCGCGTTGCACTTCGAGCACGTATCGCTCTTGAGAACCTTTTGCGCCGTGATCAGCCGCACGGAGTTCCCGCATTGGAAGCAGGAAAAAACAACGTTCGGCATGCCAAGAGTTTACCACGAAGCCGCTTGAGGCGAGCCGCCGCCCTTCCACTATGATCACGCTTTCTTCCTCCGTTCAGTTTGTCAAAGGTGTGGGAGCCTCGCGAGCTGAAACCTTGCGGCAGAAGGCAATTCAGACGGTCGAAGATCTGCTGTTTTACCTCCCCTTCCGCTATGAAGACCGCACACGTTTGCGCGGACCGTCCGAAGTGCGTGCTGGCGAAGTTGCCACGGTGATCGCCCGCGTGCGTTCGGCGGGAGCGCTTCCGGTGCGGCGAAACCGCGTAAAGATCTTTTGTGTCGACGTAGGCGAACGTGGCGCGTATTTTCGCTGCAAGTGGTTCAACTCCGCTTGGCTGGAGCGGATGATCCGGCCGGGCCAGTATATCGCGCTCCACGGCAAAGTGGAGTTCGACGCCTATGAGGGCGGCCTGCAGATGATGCAGCCGCAATTTGAGATTCTTCCGGAATTCACCGCCCCACTCGATACCGGCGGCATCAGCGCGGCCGGGCATTCGCTCGAAGTCGGGCGCATCGTTCCGATCTATGAAGCCGTCGGCAAGGGCCGCCTGACATCGCGGTTCTTCCGAAATGCCGTCTATTCCGCGCTGGAATCCCTTTCCGGAATCGAGGACCCGCTGCCCCGGACCGTTTCCGAACCGCTCGGATTTCTCTCGCGCTATGAGGCGTTTCGCAACGCTCATTTTCCTCCCCCCGGCACGCGGCTCGCAGACCTGGATTCGTTCCGCAGTCCGGCTCAGATTCGGCTCATCTTTGAGGAATTTTTTCTGCTCGAAACAGGCCTCGCGCTCAAGAGAATGCGCGCCCATGAACAGCCCGGTATTGCCTTCCGTACCGACTCGCGCATCCGCGAATCGCTCAAACGCATCCTTGCCTTTCGTCCGACCACGGCACAGAAGCGAGTGCTCGGCGAGATCGTAGAGGACATGCGGGCCTCTCGACCCATGCATCGGCTGCTCCAAGGTGATGTCGGCTGCGGAAAAACTCTGGTTGCGCTCCAGGCTGCCGTTGTTGCGATCGAAAACGGCTATCAGGTGGCCGTCATGGCGCCGACGGAGATCCTCGCCGCGCAGCACTTCTTCTATTTCCGACGGCTCCTCGCACGGTCCGGCTACACTTCAGCTCTATTGAGCGGAAGTGCAGGATCGCGGGAAAAGCGTGCGGTCAAGAAGCTGCTCCGGGAAGGAGCGGCCCAGATCGGCATCGGCACCCACGCCCTGATCGAGGGCGACGTCGAGTTCAAAGCGCTCGGTTTGGTGATCATTGACGAACAGCACCGCTTCGGCGTCATGCAGCGCCTGCGGCTAATGCAGAAGGCGCAAACCCCGGACACGCTCGTCATGACGGCTACTCCTATCCCACGCACCCTGGCTCTGACCGTCTACGGCGACTTGGATGTTTCCGTGATCGACGAAATGCCTGCGGGCCGCCGGCCTATTCTGACGCGGCAGATATCCAGTGAGGAAGCCGACCAGGCCTATGAATTCGCGCGATCGCAGGTCGCAGCAGGCGCTCAGGTGTTTGTCGTCTGCCCGGTCATCGAGGACACCTCCGTCCTGGGAGGGACTGCGTCGAGTCGCCAGACCCGCCGCGCGGCCAGTGATCTTAAATCTGCGCTGCGGATGCACGAGCATTTGGCGAAGCACGTGTTCCCGGGCATTCCGGTCGGCCTGCTGCACGGCAGGATGACGTCGGAGGAGAAGGAACGCACCATGGGCGCCTTTCAGGCTGGCGACCTGCCCATTCTGGTCGGTACTACCGTGGTGGAGGTCGGCGTGGACGTGCCCAACGCCACCGTCATGATCATTGAACAAGCTGAGCGGTTCGGACTGGCGCAACTGCATCAACTGCGAGGCCGCGTCGGCCGAGGGGCCCGCCAGTCTCATTGTCTGCTGCTTGCCTCCCGCGATCTTTCCGATGCCGGCCGGCAGAGACTCGCCGCCCTGGAGCAAACTCTCAGCGGTTTCGAGATCGCCGAACTCGACATGCGCCTGCGCGGGCCTGGAGAGTTTTTGGGTACGCGTCAGTCGGGGCTTCCAGTGCTCCGCGTCGCCAACTTGCTGCGCGATCGGGAAATTCTGGAGCAAGCGCGCCGCCTGGCTCTCGACTTTGTCGACCGCGGTGAGCGCAAGGAGCTGGATCGGCTGGCCAGTTACATCAAAGGCAACTGGAACCGCCGCCAGGGTCTCATCCGGGTCGGGTAGAAAAACGCCGTTTCCGGCGTTTTTCGGTTCCTGCGGTAGATTCGGTTCTTGCGGTTCCTTCCGTTCCTTCGGAATACCAAATTCACTATAAAAACACTAAAAAAAGGGGCGTTTCGGGCCTTGCGGACGGTGCCTGGGTGGGGCCGGCGGCAAAGGGAACCAGCCCGGCACGCTGTGGCATAAAAATCACCCCCGGGACTTGGATAGCGGACCCGCGATTCGGGACTCGAAGAACAGACCCACGGCACAACAAGCGTGCCGTGGCTACAGGACTCGAAGAATCAGTGCAGGCCGGAGGCCTGGCACTACTTGCGGGCTATACAGCAACGCTGAAAATGGTCTAGAACGAGAGCCGCAGCGCAAACTGAATCTGGCGGGCTGTTCCAACGGTAGTGGAGAGCCGGCCGGCGCTCGAACTTCGACGGCCGGAGTTTCCCGAAAACACCACCACGGTGTTTCCCTCATTCCGGTCAAAATTCGGGTGGTTCAGCAGATTAAAGAATTCCGCCCGGAACTGCAGCCGTTTTTGCCCATCAATCGAGAACTCCTTCTGCGCGGAAATGTCCGCGTTGAAGACGAACGGCGAGATGATGGTATTGCGCCCCACATTCCCCAGCGTTCCCGGTGGCGGAAGCGAGAAGGCGCAGGGATCGAAGTATAGTTGCGGAGTTCCCAGCTCCTGGCCCGCCGCCACGCCCAGGCAGCCTTCCGTGACCCCTTCGGTCGGGTTCAGACTTTGCCCGGGGATCAGATTGGGGCGAGTAGGCTCGAACAGGTATCCCGGGGTTCGGACGTTCACTTCCACCGTGGACGGCACACCAGTCCGGTAGGAGATGATTCCGCCCAGCCGCCAGCCCCCAAACACCGCCGAAAGAAACCCCGAGTTGAACCAGCGCTGCCCCGTGCCCAGCGGCGGACTCCAAAAGTAGTTCATGGCGATCCGGTGCCGGATGTCGAAATTCGACAGGCCCCGGTCCAGCGTGCGCCTCCACCCAAACTGCGCAAGCCCGCTGCCCGGAGCGTTGGAATCATCATCCACCGACTTGCTGAACGTATAGCGGAACTGTGCCGACATTCCCGACATCGGCCGCAGGTTGGCGGAAAGCTGCAGGGAGTTATAGAAGGATTGCGCGTCTGAGGCCAGCATCGAAATCGCTCCGAACGCCGGATTCACAGGTCCCGCGCCCGGCCGGCAATTCGGCGAGGGCTGCTCACTCTTGCCACAGTCATCCGGGAAGAACAACGACCCGTCCGGCAGCGTGATCGGATAGGGAAACTGGTTCGTCTCATACCGGCGCAGCAGATGGTTCCCGCGCGCTCCTACGTACGACGCCTGCAAGCTCAAACCGCCAGCCAGTTCCTGTTGGACCGAGAAATTGTAGCGCATCACCGTCGGCGTCTTCAGGTCCTCGTAATCCACAATGTGAACGTGAGGTGGAAGCCCTCCGATAGTTGCCGTGGTGCCGACGATCGCATTGGGAAAAGTTTCTCGGGCGTCGAAATTCGGGTTCACCGCTACTTTGTTGAACGGGGCTGTGTTCTTCCTCCCGACACCGATGTATCCCAACATCTGATCGTAATAGATCCCAAAGCCGCCCGCCAGCACCGTACTCTGTCCTGCGAACGGCGTCCAACGCCAGCCGATACGCGGCGCAAAATTGAAGCGCGACGGGTTGTCCCGCACAATCCGGTCTACCAGCACTTCCGTATCGCGCAACGTATCCGAAAGAGACGTCTGCTTCCCATGGATCTCATCGAGAACGCTTACGTACTCATAGCGCAGTCCCAGATTCAGATGGAACCGCTGGCTGACACGATACTGGTCTTCCAGATAGAGCGCGAACAGAGTCTGGCGGAAGTTCCGGTTATTGTCCCCGCCGGGCAAGGCCACCTCGACGCTCGTCCCCTGCGGTCCCCCCAGCAGAAAGTTCTCAAAACTGTTGAACCGCCACTGCCCGGCTGACATGAAGAAATTTCCGACATCCCAACGGTAGCGATGCGCCTGCAACCCCATCCGCCAAAGGTGCGCTCCGCTCTGGATCACCGCGTCGGAGGCCGCCTGAAACGTGTTGGTCACCTTTCGATCCGGCAGTGCCGGGAATGTGCCCATGGGAGTTAAGGAGGGAATCTGAATCTGCCCAAACGCGACGGCGTTGGGAGTGAAGTACAACTCGGGCGGGATGTCCAGCAGCGTGAACTCCTCGTCCCTGGTGACGGGTCGGGTGTACCCCAGACGGACGACGATCAGCCGCCGCAGGTCGAAGATATGAGACCCGACAAGCGTTGCATAATGCTGGCGGCTTTCCGTCCTGCGCTGCCACAGATAATTATTGTCCGGCCGGTGCCCGGTTGCGTCGTCGAACGTATAGCGCGCAAAGAAGCTGTCCTGATCCGACAGCTTGTGATCCACGCGCGCCGTGAAGAAACTCTCGTCCGTGGGCAGAAAATCCGATGCACGGTTCTCAGCGATCCCGCCTCCTCGGCAGGCCGAATTCGGCAGCGGATACAGCGCCAGATACGGCTGGATTTTAGGGTGCACCTCCAGCGACTGGATCACCTCGCCGTTGCAATCGGTCAGGATTCCCTGCCGGGAAAGGGCGTCCGGGAAGAAATTGACCTTCGTTTCGGTCAGCCGGTCTCGCAGCGCTTCAAAGCTCGCCATGAAAAACGTTTGATCTTTCCAGATCGGACCCGTGACCGTCGCCCCGAACTGGTTTCGCTTGAACGGAGTCGGCTCCGGCCCGGGATCGAAAAAGTTCCGTGCGTCCAGCTTGCTGTTGCGGAAGTACTCGAACAACGTTCCATGGAACTGTGGCGTTCCGGAGCGCGTGATCGAATCCAGCACCCCGCCGCTGCCGCGCCCATGTTCTGGTCCGAAGGACGTCAGCACTTGTACTTCCAGCACGGCGTCGGACCCTAATTGCACGCCTGCAGCGCTTCGGGGAACTTGATTCCGCGCGTCCATGATGTTGGTTCCGTCGAGCAGAAAGTTATTGGAAGTAGAGCGTCCGCCCACCACCGTCAGGCTGCCGCTCCCTCCTCCCCGCGATGCCGAACCACCCGAGGGGTCTGACACGCCGGCCTGCAGCGTCGCGAGCTGGTTGTAGCTGCGCCCATTGAGCGGAAGTCCCGAAAGCTGAATTTCACTGATCTGCTCAGCAGGGGAGGAAGTAGACGGAGGTTGGTCCGCAGTCCGTTCGATACTTGGCTCTTCGCCGGCGGCGCGGGGGCCTTCCGTCACGGTGGGAGCCGCCGGATCCTGTGCGTTCGATGAGCTGGATGAGTTCTGGCTCCACGTTCGGCCTGGACCGCACAGCACGAGGGCCAGCAAAACAGGCAAAGAAACTTTCCGAATCACCGTCTTCGCTTTCCGCCCTCGTCAGAAGGACAATCGCAACGCAAACTGGATTTGCCGCGACGTAGTAACCGTTTCGTTGATTCTACCCGCCGTCGGGTTCGGTCGGCCCGGATACGCTCCACTGAATACACCGCGCAAGGCCCGGCCGAAATTCGCCCGGTTGGGAACATTGAAGATCTCAGCACGGAACTGCAGCCGCCGCTTCGAATCCACCGTAAACTCGCGCTGTACCGACACGTCCACATTGAATACCCAGGGAGCCGTGAGCGTGTTGCGTCCCGCGTTCCCGATCGTGCCCGGCAGCGGCACGGAGAACGAACAGGGATCGAAATACATCTCCGGTCCGCCCAAGGGGATTCCCGCCGCAATGGTCGGCTGGCCCGTCCGCGGGTCGGCGCAGCCGGAAGAAACACCCTCGACCGGATTGTTCCTTCGTTCCGGCAACAGATTCGGTTGTGTCGCCGCAAACAGGTACCCCGGCGTTCGCACGCTCACTCCAGCCGTAAACGGCGTCCCGGAACGCAGTGACAGGATGCCTCCAATCCGCCAGCCGCCGAACACCTTGGATGCGATCCCAGAATTCCACAAGGGCTGTCCTCCACCGAACGGCAGTGGATAGAGGTAGTTGAACGACAAACGGTGCCGCACGTCGAAATTCGACAACCCGCGCGCGAGAGTTCGGTCGAACCCGAACTGCGTGCTCGCTTGGGAAGGATGGCTGGCATCATCCACCGACTTGCTGAAGCTGTAGCTGGCCCGCACGGACATCCCGCTCCCGGTTTGCCGCCCGCCAGAGATCTGCAAAGCGTTGAAGAACGATTGCGCGTCCATGCCACCGAACCCAAATTCGGAAAAGTGGGGATTCACCTGCGTCGTATCGGGCGGAAAGAACAGGCTGCCGTCTTCCTGGAGGATCGGAAACGGAAACTGCACGCCCTCGTAGGCCCGGATCAGGTGGTTTCCTCTTGCCCCCACGTAGGTCGCCTGCAAGCGCCAATCTTCCGGGAACGACTGTTGCACCGACGCCGTATATCGATACGTCACCGGCACGCGCGGGTTGAAATAATCCAGCGCCTTGCCATCATACGGTTGCCCGGCGACCGCCGCTGCCGAGTTCGGGAAAAACGAACTCGCATCGAAATTCGTCTTCACACCCCGGCTGTAGTACGGCGCGCTTGCGTCTCGTCCAAACAATGCGTATCGCATGAGCGGGTCGTGATACACGCCGAATCCCAGACCGATCAAAGTGCCCGCCCGATTGCCAGGACTCCAGGTGAGACCGATCCGCGGCGCGAAGTCCTTCCCCGACGGATTCCGCGACAGTAAGCGCCCCCTAAAAGCCTCCGTGTCGTGCCACACGTCGGTTATATACGCGGTGTTGTTTTTCTGGTCGTGAATCAGCGTGGTGTATTCGTACCGAAGACCCAGGGAAAGGTGCAGGTTCGACCGCAACGCGATCGTATCCTGGAAATACAGACCCAGCAGCGTCTGCCGGTAAGCATGCGCCTTGTCCGATCCTTGCAGCGCGGCCCGGACATGGGTTCCTGTGATTCCGCCTTGCAAGAAGCTTTCCAAGCTGTTGAAGGTCCACTCCCCGGCCAGTGAGTTCTGACTGTCGGAATCCCAGCGATAGCGGTGCGCCTGGAATCCCCACTTCAACGTATGTTTGCCGTGCTGCACAAACGTATCGTTCGCGAACTGGAAGGTGTTGAGAATGCCTGTGTCCGGATGCTGCGATTCCGGACCGATGGTGCTCATACCCGAAACGCTGATCCGCCCAAACTTGAACGTCCCGGGTATCAGATACAGTTCCGGCGGAACGTCCGTACCCACCGAATCCCGGAATTGGGCGGAACGGGTGTAGCCAAACCGCAGGGCCGTCAATGCCCGCAAGTTAAAGATATGCGTCCCCACCACGGTGGCGTATTGCTGCCGACTAGTCGCGTCCGTCTGATAGAGCGTTGAGTCGCCCTTGCTCAAGCTTGTGGCATCGTCAAACGTATAGCGCGCAAACATGCTGTCCCGGTCCGATATCTCATGGTCCAGCCGCGTGGTAAAGAAGATTTCGTTGGTTGGCAGGAAGATGGTCGAGCGGTGCTCTGCGATCCCTCGCCCGAGCAGCGTGGAATTGGGCACCGGATAGAGATTCAGGTAATCCGGAATCCTCGGGTGGAGCGGGACCGTCGCGTTCCCGTTTGCGTCAGGAAATCCCAGCCGCGATTGCCCATCCGGGAAATAGTCCAGTTGGGTTTCCGACAGACGGTCCCGCAGGGCTTCCAGACTCCCCAGAAAGTACGTCGTGTCCTTGCGCACCGGCCCCGTCAGAGTGAATCCGAATTGGTTCCGCTTGAAGGGAGGGGGTTCGGCTTCCGGGTCGAAGAAATTCCGCGCGTCCAGCTTGCTGTTGCGCAAGTATTCGAACGCCGTGCCGTGGAACTCCGGCGTGCCGGAATGGGTGATCGAGTTCACCACGCCGCCGGCCCCCCGGCCATGATCGGGTCCGAAGTAGGAGCTGAACACCTGCACTTCGTACACGGCATCCGAACCAAGCTGCACCCCGGCGGCGCTGCGGGGCACCTGGTTGCTGCTGTCCATGATGTTCGTGCCGTCCAACAGAAAATTGTTCGAGGTCGGGCGGCCCCCTGCCACGGTCAGGCTGCCTCCACCGACGCCGCGCGAAGCCGAGGCGCTCGCGGTCTCCGTTACCCCCGCTTGCAGCGTCGCGAGCTGGTTATAGCTTCGGCCGTTCAAGGGCAGGCCCGACAACTGCGTGGAGTCAATCTGCTGGACCGATGCTGCGGCCGCGCGGTCACCCCGTCCGACCGGGTCCTGCGAAGCAATCCGGCTTGCGAGTACCAGTTCGATCGTGGCTTCCTCCCCGGCCCCAAGCGCCCGTCGGAGTACGGAACTGCTTGCTCCCAAGACAGCCGCGATTTCATAGTTTCCCGGCGCAACCGCCGCGAATTCAAATCGCCCGTCTGCTTCCGTCGAGGCGCTGTGTTGCGCCCCTGTGGCAATGTTCCGCGCTGTTACCGTAGCGCCCGCAACCGGTGAACCCAGAGCGTCCATCACCCTTCCCTGCAATCTCCCGGCCCCGTCTTGTCCCTGGAGCGGCGCTGGTTGCCCCAGGGCCAAAACCATCCCGGCAAGCAGACAAGCAACTCGGAATAGAACCCAAAAATCTTTCTTCATCGCAATCGGTTCCTTATGTCCCAGTTTGACAGGAAGTTGCAGCGCGAACTGGAACGCCGCGTGGGAGCAATTGCGCTGTGAATTGGAATGCAGAAACTACAGTGAGGGTTCACGAAGCAAGGCCCTTTCCGCATTTCCCGCAGAACTGGTGGCCCGCAGGGTTCTCCGCCTGACAGAAAGGGCAGGTCTTCATGCTGGCGCGATGGGCCGATCCGGCTTTCACTTTCTCCTTGGTTTCCAAAGCACGCGGCTTAGCGGGCTTCGCCGTGGCGGCCTCTAAGCGCTCGATGGTGTCCATAATTCCGGCTAAGTCCCCAAGGAAACCGGCTTTCAGCGACTGGTAATCGTCGTCGGAGAGCTTTCCTTGAAGGTATTCAAACTGCAAATCCTTCAAGTTGTCGTACAGGATCTGTCGTCTCCGTTCCAGATGCCGCAATTCAGGGTTCTCGAAAGGCAGGGGCGGAATATCCCGGTCCCGAACATACAACGTGAAACCGATTGCACCCACAGCCAACACTGCGCATACGAGCCAGATCACAGCTTCTCCTGGCAATCCATCCCGCCACCTCGGCGCGCGCTGCCTTCATCCCCGATTTTGTCGGCAAGCCCCGCAGACAGGTACCAATCTTTGCAGACCACCAGTTTACACGCTTCGGTACCATTTCACACGCAAAAAGGTAGTGTTTGAGTTTCGCTGAGGGTCTCACCGGCTATACAAGCGGGCGTTTTCGGACCATTTGTGAGACATGGAAGCAACTGAGACACTACCCGCAACCTACCCATATGATTTCATGGAACTGTGGAAGCTGCCGTCGGCACGTGCGGTGCGTCCCACCTGGACCCCGGCGCCGTTCTGCCAAACCACATGCTGGCTGCGCTGTGCTCTTTCGGTAACCACTAATCTTCTGCCAATGCGTCCCTAACCCATTGCCAGTGTCTCATTGCAACGTATTATAGAGCCTCGGATAGCTGCAAACCTTGACAACAATTTGGAGAGAGAGCCTTCATGTCCTTCCTAGATGCTTCTCTGCGGGGTCCTCTCGAGCAGACCGAAAGACCAGAGCGATCCTCGGGCCCGGACTCTTCCACCGATTCAGCCCTGGCGCGGATCTGCATAGAACTTTTTACCCTGGCAGGCCTTTATGCTGCAGTGATTGGTTTAATTGCTGGGATCGGTGCGGCTCTCTTGTTTGCTGACTAGATTCTGCCTTTCGCTTGCCTCCTCTTTCGGAGGAGTACCTCCCCCTTTCATATCCCGTACGTTTCGGCCCATAATGGACTCAGCGAGGCAACCACCTTTCCGATGCGCAACCAGATTCAGCGAACGATTCGGCGGTTCCATATGATTTCCCCCGGGCAGCGTATCGCCGCGGCCTGTTCCGGGGGACCAGATTCAACGGGGTTACTCCTGATCTTGCAGCAGCTTGCCCCGGAATTGGGCTGCACCCTTGCGGTTGTACACTTCAACCATAAGTGGCGGTCTGCGGAATCCGATCAGGATGAGCTGTTCGTCCGTAACCTCGCCGAACGGTTGGACTTGCCTTTTCATGCCGCGGCCGCCGACACGCGCACTGAGCGTACCCGGGGGAATCTTGAACAAACCGCCCGCCAACTTCGCTACGACTACTTCTTCTCGCTGATCGAATCCGGCTGGGCCGACCGAATTGCTGTCGGCCATACTGCCGACGACCAAGCGGAAACCGTCCTGCAGCGGTTGCTTCGAGGGGCTGGGAATCGCGGCCTGGCAGCCATTTATCCCACTCGAGAGAACTGGCTGATTCGCCCGCTGCTGGATACGAGCCGACAGGATGTCCTGGACTGGCTCCAGAGCCGCGGGCAGAGCTGGAGGGAGGATTCGAGCAATCAGGATTCCCGCTACATGCGAAATCGGATCCGACAGCAGTTGTTGCCGGTTCTGACCGAATGGAATCCTTCCATCGTAAGTGTTCTCACCCGCAGTGCAGAGATCGCGCGGGACGAGGAAGCGTTTTGGGGCGAGTATCTGAACCCTCTTGTACAGCAATACCTCCACAAGAGTGAAGGGATCTTGCGAGTTGAGATTGGCCCCTTGCGGAACATGCCGGTGGCTGTTGCCCGACGGTTCCTTAGGCATGCCCTGGAAGAGACGGCCTTGAGCGATGCTAGCGATGGACAACGCAGAAGGCAGGGGCGCTCCACTGGGGCGTCCGACTTTGGTTCTGTTCAAAGAGTCCTTACCCTGGCATTGAGCGGACGAAGTGGAACGACTCTTTTTCTCCCGGGACGCATCCGGGTAAGGAAAGAATTCACCACCCTCTTGCTGGAAAGGTCGGATGCAGACCAAGCTGCCTTTGCAGGGTATTCATACAAGGTAACCATCCCGAAAACGGTACGGGTGCCGGAGATCCCCAGTTTGTTTGCGTTCGAATTAATCCCTTTGGCATCCGGGTCGGCGCGCTATAATGGGAAGCGGGAGAATTTGTTAGATCTCGGAATCATGCGGGAATCGCTGGTCTTGCGAAATTGGCAGGCCGGAGATTCCTACCGTCAAGAGGGACAGCGAAAACCGCGGAAAATCAAGGAACTTTTCCAGCGCTGGCGCGTCTCTAGAAGTGAGCGGCAGTCCTGGCCGGTAGTAGTGGCTGGCGGTCAGATTGTCTGGAGCCGCCGGTGGGGAGTCGCGGAAGGATTCGCGCCCCGCCCAGGAAGTACGGAGGCGCTTTGCATTCGGGAGCAGGTTGACTAGGGAACTGAGATTGAAAGTAGTCTTCCATTATGTAGCGGAACTTCCGGCCGAAGCATCGAATTAGGTGGGGAACTGAGAGGGGATTGCAACAGAAGTGAACTCCACTGTAAGAACCATCGTATTCTGGGTCGTGATGCTGGCAACCGCCCTGCTGCTCTGGCAGGTGGTCAAGACCGGCAGCCCGACCCGCGAGCGGGAACTCTCGTTTACCCAGTTCATGACGGACGTCGAAGCAGGCAATGTTGCCGAGGTCACGATCTACGGTAACAACGAAGTCCGAGGCCAGTTCAGGCGGGACGACACCCTTCTGAAGACCGTGGTTCCAACCGACTATCCAGACCTGATCCGAATTCTGCGCGAACAAGAAGTGATTATCACCGTCGAGGAAAGCTCCACCAGTTCCTGGGTGAGCATTCTCCTGAACGCTTCCCCCTTCCTGCTGCTGATCGGATTCTGGATCTTCATGATGCGGCAGATGCAGACCGGCGGCAATAAGGCGTTGTCCTTCGGCAAGAGCCGCGCCCGCTTGCTCTCCTCCCAACAGAAAAAGCTTACCTTCAAAGATGTCGCCGGGGTTGACGAAGCGAAGGAAGAACTTCAGGAGATTATCGAGTTTCTTCGTGACCCGCGGAAATTCCAAAAGCTGGGCGGCCGCATTCCCAAGGGGGTATTGCTGGTTGGCCCACCGGGAACGGGCAAGACTCTTCTGGCCCGCGCGGTTGCGGGAGAAGCCAATGTCCCCTTCTTCTCGATCAGCGGCTCTGACTTCGTCGAGATGTTTGTCGGAGTCGGGGCGAGCCGTGTCCGCGACCTGTTTGGGCAAGGAAAGAAGAATGCCCCCTGCATCATCTTCATAGACGAAATCGACGCCGTCGGCCGCCACCGCGGGGCAGGCCTGGGAGGCGGACACGACGAGAGGGAGCAAACGCTCAATCAACTGCTGGTAGAGATGGACGGCTTTGAGTCGAATGAAGGCGTCATCCTGATGGCCGCCACCAATCGGCCGGATGTTCTCGATCCGGCGTTGCTGCGCCCCGGACGCTTTGACCGCCGGGTTGTCGTGCCGCGGCCCGACGTCAACGGACGCACCGGAATCCTGCAGGTGCATGTCCGCAAGGTCCCCACGGCGGATGACGTGGAACTTTCCGTGATTGCGCGTGGGACGCCGGGATTTTCCGGGGCCGATCTTGCCAATGTGGTAAACGAGGCCGCGCTGATTGCCGCGCGGCAAGGGCGCCGGGCCGTTATGATGGCCGATTTCGAGATGGCTAAGGACAAGGTCCTGATGGGCGTCGAGCGCCGGTCCATGATCCTGAGCGAGGAAGAAAAGAAAACCACCGCGTATCACGAAGCCGGCCACGCACTGGTAGCCATGGTGACTCCGAACGCCGACCCGGTCCATAAGGTGACGATTATTCCGCGCGGTATGGCGCTGGGCGTCACAATGCAGCTGCCTGTGGACGATAAACACAATTACACCAAGGCATACCTGGAGAGCCGCGTCACGGTCATGATGGGCGGGCGCGCGGCCGAGGAATTGTTCCTTACCCATCAAACCACCGGCGCCGGAAACGACATCGAGCAGGCCACCGAGATTGCGCGCAAGATGGTATGCGAATGGGGTATGAGCAACCTGGGTCCGATCACGTTCGGGAAGAAGGAAGAGCAGATTTTCCTCGGGCGCGAGATCGCCCAGCATCGGGACTACAGCGAGGGCACGGCCATCCGGATTGACAATGAAGTGCACCGCATCGTCGACACGGCCTACCAGCAGGCCAAGACCATCATCGAGGAACGGCGCGATGTTCTGGTTCGAATTGCAGAGGCACTGCTCGAGCGCGAGGTGCTCGACGCGCATGAAGTCCAACTGCTGATCGAAGGCAAGCCCCTGGCGAAGCCGGTTGTCCAGAAACCTCCCTCTGAAGAGCCAGTGGAAACGCAGGAAGTCCTCAAGCCGGTGGCGCGGAATCCTGAGAAACCGCTCACCGAGGGCGAAAAGCCCGCTCCTGCCTGAATCCATTTGGATGCCGAACCTTCGGTTCCAGTGAGCCTTCCCTCCCAAGGAGGGATTCGCAGTGCCACGGAGTCTCATTGAGGTCCCTTTTCCAGAGAAGTAGGTGCTTCGTTCAGGTCTTTCTTGCCACGGGATCTCGTTTTCTGACGCATGCCGACTGGGATTGGCATGAATGGTGATCGCCGATGCTGGATCATCGTGGAGACTGACACTACGGAAGAAGCTCGAAACATTCTCCCGCCGACGTTTCGCCTCCGAAGCAAGAATCTGCGGACTAAAACGGTTTACCATGGAACAGATCGAAGATATTCTTGCTCGCCATAAGTCGTCCTGAGCGTGGCCCCAAGGCGACTTCGCATAAGGTGCGAACCAATCGAGCGAGCGCCCGCGGAGCATTGCAGCATTTGCCTCTTCCCCGACGCAACGCCTTCTCACTGCAGCTTCCCCGAAGGACCCTGTCGCTTGGAAACCGAACGCTCGTGATGGGAATTCTGAACGTCACCCCGGATTCGTTTTCCGAGCAGGGGCGCTACTTGGACCACAAGGCCGCCGTCGCACGAGGTCTTGAAATTGAGCGGGAAGGAGCTGACCTGGTCGACATCGGTGGTGAGTCTACACGTCCGGGCGCCTTGCCCGTCGACCTCGAAGAGGAGTTGGACCGCACCATCCCCGTGATCGAGGCGCTGCGGGCAAGAGGCCTTCGCATCCCTATTTCGATTGATACTTACAAGGCACAAGTGGCCGAGAGGGCGATCGAGGCCGGGGCGGAGATTGTGAACGACGTAAGCGGTTTGCGCTTTGGCACTTCGATGGGAGCAACGGTGGCGCGGTCCAGAGCTGCGATCGTCTTGATGCACATGCGCGGAACGCCACGAACAATGCAGCAACTGCGGCCGGTCCAGAATAGTGTGCCCATCGTTCGGCGAGGCCTTGCTGAGGCTCTGCGAAGGGCGCTGCGCGCGGGCATTCGAAAGCGGAAGGTCATGCTCGATCCGGGAATCGGCTTCGGCAAGACTGTGGGGCAGAACTTCGAGATCCTCAACGCCCTCCACCGCTTCGCCACACTGGGTTACCCGATCCTGGTAGGTCCCTCCCGGAAATCCTTTATCCAGGCGACAGTCGCGGATCTACCGGCAGCGCGGGCCGGCAAACTGAAGCAGCGGGCAACCGAGGCGAAACGGCACGCTAGCCCCGTGCCGGAGGAATTGTTCTTTGGCACGGCCGCCGCAGTCACTGCCGCCGTCCTGCACGGCGCCCACATTGTGCGCCTTCACGACGTGCGGCAGATGTTACCCGTCGTGCGTGTTGCAGATCAGTTCCTGGCTGCCGGTTCGTGAGGCGCCAGATCGTAACGATGGCTCCGATTTTTGGCCCGGAACTTTCCAATCCGGAGCCGCTAGCCTATGGCAATCAGCGGAGCGATGATCAGAGAGACCACCGCCATTAACTTGATCAGGATGTTCATGGAAGGGCCGGACGTGTCTTTGAACGGATCGCCTACCGTGTCGCCGACGACGGCGGCTTTGTGAGCGTCGGTTCCCTTCTTCTCCCCTGCGACTCCTCCCTGCTCGATCAGCTTCTTGGCGTTGTCCCAAGCACCACCCGCATTGGCCATCATCAGGGCCAGCAGCACTCCCGTTACCGTGGCTCCGGCTAGCATTCCACCCAGCGCCTCCGGCCCCAAGGCATATCCGACAATCAATGGCGATGCTACAGCAGTTATTCCGGGAGCTATCATTTCTCCTAACGCAGCCCTCGTGGCAATGTCTACGCAGCGCGCTGCATCCGGCTTGGCGGCTGGGTCCCCTTGCAGCAGGCCGGGAATTTCACGGAACTGGCGGCGAATTTCATCCACCATCCTTCCCGCTGCATTGCCGACGCTGGTCATGGTCAGGGCTGCAATAAAGAACGGCAACGTTCCGCCAATGAACAGACCAATCACCAGATTCGGATCGGTGATCTCCAGAACAATCGGAGAAAGGTCATTCCGGTCCCGCACAAAATTCACTGCCTGGGTGTAAGCAGAAAACAGCGCGAGCGATGTCAGCGCAGCCGACCCAATGGCGAACCCTTTGCCGATTGCAGCGGTGGTGTTCCCCAGTGAATCCAGCTTGTCGGTAATCTTGCGAACATCCGGACCCAGGCGGCTCATCTCGGAGATGCCTCCCGCATTGTCAGCAATGGGACCATATGCGTCCACGCTCATCGTAATTCCGACCGTCGCTAGCATGCTCACTGCAGCGATTCCGATTCCGTACAGGCCGCCGACCTGGTTTGCCACGTAAATCGCGGCGCAAATCGTCAGGGCCGGCAGCGCACAGCTCTCCATGCCCACCGCGATTCCCCGAATGATGTTCGTTGCAGAACCCGTCTTCGAGGCTTCCGCAATCGAATGAATCGGACGGTTGGACGTATAAAATTCCGTCAGCAGCCCGATGGCAATGCCTCCGATGACACCGGCTACCACCGCCCAAAACACATTGGCATTGACCGCAGATTGCGATATCAAATAGTAGGCTGCAGCCAGGAACAGAGCGGCCGCCAGAATGGTCGCGTTGCGTAATGCCCCGGCAGGACCAAATGCCTTGAGTACCCGCATGGCAGCGATTCCTACCAAAGAAGCGAACAGACCCAGGACAGCGAGCGTCAGCGGGAGTGCCATTAACACGGCCACCGGGACAGCCGCTGTAGCTGCGTCGCTCAAGGTCTGCAATCCCGCAGGGGTCAGCGTGGCGGCGATCGCGATGGTCGCTACGATGGATCCGACGTAAGACTCAAAAATATCTGCTCCCATTCCGGCTACGTCCCCGACGTTATCACCCACGTTATCGGCAATTACTCCGGGATTGCGAGGATCGTCTTCTGGGATGCCTGCTTCCACTTTCCCTACGAGATCGCTACCGACGTCCGCCGCCTTTGTAAAAATTCCTCCGCCAACTCTGGCAAAAAAAGCAATGGAACTGGCGCCCATGGCGAAGCCGTTCAAGTGCATCGCCGTTTCCGGATTGCCGAAAAAACCGTAAACAATGCCGAGCCCCAATAGCCCCAGGCTGGCCACGGCCAATCCCATGACCGTGCCTCCGTCAAAAGAGACCAGCAATGCAGAGCCCTCACCACCCGACCGGGCTGCTTCTGCCGTGCGGACGTTCGCCTTGGTGGCTGCCTTCATACCCAAGAAGCCCGCCAGGGCCGAGCAGATGGCTCCGCTGATAAAACAAACCGCAGTCAACACGTGTAGCCGCCAAGCGAGCAGAACCGCCACCACCAGAACAAACCCGGCCAGTATGCTGTATTCACGTTTCAAAAAGGCCATGGCACCGGAGTGAATGCGTTCTGCGATTTCCCGCATCAGCTCGTTGCCGTCACCTCGCCGAACGATTGCCATGTAGATGGCAAGGGCAACGGCCAGTCCAAAAACTCCCGCGTAGGGAGCTATGGAAGTTAGATCGTCCATTGGAATGAGAAGCCCTCCGTTACAGATGTCGTCAAAGCAAAGAAATGTTCGTGTGTCCCTGCCGGCCGCAGGCTACCACGTCCTCCTCCACATGATCCCTTAGTGTGAAGCATTAACGGACGGAAAGAGAACATTTCGCAAGCAGTATCGGCGGGCGTTGCTACACTCGCCAAGATTTCGCTCGGTCTTTCCTTTCCTTGTGGTCAGGATCGTGCCCGGATGATTATCTGTCGCGCGAAACCAACCCTGCGTCATGGCAAGTACCGCTTTCCTCGCTCTCTCGCCATGCGCAGAGAATCGCCGCGTCACCGTCATGCCAGCAAATCGTCTTCCCAATTCTCCAGATACTGCTTCACGGCGGCCATAAACTGGTCCGCCACCGCGCCGTCGATGACCCGGTGATCATAGCTCAACGAAAGATGCGCTATCGACCGGATGGCGATGGCGTCGCTAATGACCACAGGGGTCTTCGCGATGGTGCCTACCCCCAGAATGCCGACTTGCGGCTGATTGATGATGGGCATGGCAAACAGGCTTCCATAGAGCCCGAAATTCGTGATCGTAAACGTGCCGCCCTGCACTTCGTCCACCGCCAGCTTCTTTCCCCGGGCGCGGTAAGCTAGATCATTCACCGCGCGTGATAGTCCCAAAAAGCTCTTTTCACCCGCATGGTGAATGACCGGCACGATCAAGCCCCACTCCAGCGCGACGGCGATTCCCAAGTGGATGTCTTTCTTGTAAACGATGTTGTCTCCGGAGATGGAACTGTTCAACACAGGAAACCGCCGCAACCCGTCGATCGCCGCCCGCGCAAAGAAGGGAGTATACGTCAGCCGGGTGTCTTGCTTCTTCTCGAAGCGTTCCTTCTCGCGGCGGTAAATGTCTACGACGCGCGACATATCCACCTGGAACACGGTCGTCACGTGTGCGGAAGTTCTTCGGCTCAAGACCATATGTTCCGCAATTCTCTTGCGGATAGGGCTCATCGGAACGATTTCTTCTCGTTTTCCTGCGGCCGATCGGGGAGCTTCCCGCTGGACCGCCTGCTTCGGCGTTGGTGCGAGAGATGCGGTTGTCCGCGGTCGTTCGATGTAGGCCAGCAAGTCTTCCTTGGTGATCCTTCCTCCCGATCCCGTACCATTTACCTGCGACAAATTCACCCCGTGTTCTTTGGCCAACCGCCGGACCAGAGGGGAGGTTCGAATATGGGTTTCTTCCTCACCCCGCTCCGTCCCCACGGGCACCCGCGCCTGCGAGCTTGCTCGGGCAGGGGGCGGCGCTTTTTCAACGGGACCAGCGCTCTGCGCCGGAGCAGGAATCGATGGAGATGCTTGGGCCGGCAGAGATGAGGCAGGCCCGGCAGCAGAGTCCGCTTCAATTTGCGCTACTACGGCTCGCACCGAAACCGTCTCTCCCTCCTGAACCAGGATGTTGGCAAGAACCCCGGCGACGGGTGACGGAATCTCGGCATCCACCTTCTCCGTGGAGATTTCAAACAACGGCTCGTCCTTTCCAATCGAGTCGCCGACTTTCTTCAGCCATCGGGTCACAGTCCCTTCGGCAATACTTTCCCCCATCTGAGGCATCAGCACTTCGGTCGGCATGGCTCACTCCTTTTCCGGCTGCCGGTTCGCTCGGCAATCATTTGAAGACCCAGCACATCGCCGAGATGTTGTGCCAGCGACTCCTCTACGCGAAACCGATCCACCGGCCGACCCAACAATTCGCTCGCAGAGGTTACCGGCGCATCAGCAATTCCACAGGGAACAATATGCTGGAAAAAACTGAGGTCCGTCTCTAAGTTCAGTGCAAAGCCGTGCGAGGTAACCCAGCGGCTCAAGTGTACTCCGAGCGCGGCCAGTTTAGCCTTGCCTACCCAGACACCAGGCATACCTGTGCGCCGTTCCGCCGTGATCCCGAACTCACCCACCGTTCGGATCAAAGCTTCCTCCAGTGTCCGAACGTACCAGACTACGTCTTTGCGGATCAAGCCAAGGTCGAGGATCAGGTAACCCATCAACTGCCCCGGCCCGTGAAACGTAACGTCACCACCCCTGTCGGTTTCGACCAGTTCGATGCCAAGGCGGCTAAGCATTTCTAGTGGACTCAGCAGATGCTCTGCACGGGCGTTCCGACCCAGCGTGATCACTGGCGGATGCTCCAGAAACAGCACGGTATCCTGGATTGACCGGCGCTTCCGCTGTTTGACGAGCCTTCGTTGCAGATCCCATGCCTGCTGAAAGGGGATTTTGCCCAAGCTGAAGACCGAACAGCTATTGTCTTTCCCCACCGGCCCGGACGCTTTCCTCCTGCTCGCAGTGACCTGCATCATTAAGCTGTTGGTTCCCTGCACTGAAACGCGTTCAAGCATTGATCGTTACTGAATAGACCGAGTTGGCGGCGTCAAAGACTGCCTCGGCGAGTGTGGGATGCGCATGCACCGTGTACATGATGTCCTCAGCCGTTCCCTCCAGCCGCATCGCGATCACAATTTCCGCAATCAGCTCGGTGACGGACGGGCCGATCATGTGAGCGCCGAGAATCTCGCCGTATTTTTCTTCACAAACAAGTTTAATGAACCCCCCTTCTGCACTCAATATACTAGCTTTGCTGCTTGCCTTGAACGGAAACTTCCCGATCTTGACCGCAAAACCGGCCTCGCGTGCCTTGGCTTCTGTCAGTCCCACGGAAGCCACTTGAGGCTCGCAGTAAACGCAGTCGGGAACTTGACGGTAATTGATAGGTGGAACTGGCTTTCCACAGATTCGTCCCACCGCCACAATCCCTTCCATGGAGGCGGCGTGGGCCAGTTGGGGCGTGCCTGCCACGATATCTCCGATGGCGTACAGGTTGGGTTCCACCGTTTGCATGTACTTGTCAGTCTTGACAAATCCACGGTCGGTTTCGGCCTTGGTGTTCTCCAAGCCGACACCCTCCGTGTTCGGCTTGCGGCCCACGGCCACAAGGGTTCGCTGAGCCCTGAATATCTGGGACTTATCGTTCTGGAGGACCTCAACCTCGACACCAGATCCCTTCTTCTGAACGTGTTGGACCTTGGCCCCTGTCAGGATCTGGATGCCCTGCTTTTTCAAGGACCTTTCAAGTTCCTTGGAGATTTCCTCGTCCGCCAGCGGCAGGATCCGGGGAAGCATCTCGATCAGGACTACCTCGGAGCCGAAACGGCGGTATACAGAGGCAAACTCCACCCCCACCGCCCCCGCGCCAATGATCACAATGGACTTGGGGATGCTCTTGATCTCCAGGATCTCCCGGTTGGTGAGAATACGTTCCGGGTCGGCTTCCAGCCCTGGAATCATGCGCGCTTCGGACCCGGTAGCCAGCAGGATATGTTTGGCGCGGATTTCCCGTTCGCCCTCCGGTCCTTTGACGTGGACCCGCCCATTACCCTGGAGTCGCCCAAAGCCGCGGATGGTCTCGATTTTGTGCTTGCGAAACAGGAACTCGACGCCCTGGTTATGTTTGCGAACCACTTGCTGTTCGCGGGCCACAACCGCGTCCCACTGAACCTTGATGTCCGGGCTCTCGATTCCAAAGGTTTTGCCATGCCGAAAATAATCGTGTAAATCGGCTGCAAACAGCAGTGCTTTGGTAGGAATACATCCGACGTTCAGACAGGTGCCTCCCAGTCGGCCGTCCTTCTCCACCACGGCCGTCTTGAGGCCCCACTGGGCGGCGCGAATCGCCGCAACATAGCCTCCTGGGCCGCTGCCCACAATGACAAGATCGAGTTCGTCAGCCATAAAAAGGCCTCCCGAAAGAAGAACCTCTTTCAGGAGGTTCGGGGAAGTCCGGCCGCCGCATGACAGCGCCCGGAATCTAGCGAAGCAGTGATTCTAGCAGCATTCAGGGTCCGCAAACAAACCGGATGAACACGGCTCCTTTAGGCCGGTACTTATCCGCAAAGCCCTGGGCTTAGGAACTGTCGGGAGCGCTGGAACCTGCAGAAAAATCCCTAGACGCGAAGGTCAGCCCTCCAGCACGGTTCCGCACGGCTTCCTGACCCAGCCCAGAGCGGTATCGTTGGTGATCCCTCTTCGGGTCACTTCACACGTCCCAAGTACCCCTGCGCGAGCATCTGGACCCGAAACGTCGCACCACGGCCGACGATGTATAGCATCCTCTTATCCTGACCGGAAAACGCGAGGTTCTGAGGCCGCCGGGAAACCGGAATGGTCCCGAGGTGTTCGCCCTGCGGGCTGAATACATCCAATCCGGCATTCGAAGTGGTATAGACGCGGCCCTCGTTATCAACGGCCAGGCCGTCGGCTCCGCTGCGGATCTCTCCGCCTTCCCGCTGGACTCCGGCATACTGGGCGAAGTTGCGGCGGTTTTGGAGCATTCCATCGGGCTGGACATCGAAGGCGATCATATACTCCCCACGCGAGTCGTTGACGTACAGGGTACGCTCGTCCGGGCTGAGTTGGATGCCGTTGGGCCGTGTGATGCCGGTGGCTACCTGGATTGACTCTCCACCCGCAGGAATGTAATACACGGCTGCCGGCAAAGGTGGAGGAGGCGACCCCGGTTCGGCATTCGGTCCGGGATCGGTGAAGTAGACGCCACCCTTCTGATCCACCACGAGATCGTTGGGCCGGCCATAGGGTTTCCCCTGATAGTTGTTCGAGAGAACTTCTTCTTGACCGGCAGGATAGATAACCGAGACTGCCGTCTCGCCCGGTACCGTCTGCACCGCAATCAGGCGGCGCTCGGTGTCAAAGGCAAGGCCGTTAGCCCCGTTCGTATTGAAGAGCCATCTGGAACCGTTCCCGTCCTGGTCCACCCGCATGAGGCGGTTGCGCTGGGTTTCGGTAAAGACAATGCTACCATCCGGCAGGGCAATAGGGCCTTCCGTGCCCCGATACCCGTCATCGAGAAACTGAATCTTTGCGCCCTCCGCAATCACGCCCGGGATAGCTGTGGCATATGTGTCGTAATCGGGATTTCCTTCTGCTACCTGAGCCGAAGCTGTTACCGAAAACAAAAAGCTCCCGATCAGAACCAACATCGCTTTCAATTTCATGGCCACCTCCTTCGATAGGAAATAGATCAAATCTCGACCAAGAGAATTCCAACAGCACGAAGATCGTGCCGTGCCCAACTGTGAGATTACTTCACCCGGCCCATGTATCCCTGCGCCAGCATCTGGAGCTTGTAAGTTGCGTTGCGCCCAACCAGATAAAGAGTCCTCTTATCCGGCCCCGCGAAAGCAAGATTCTGAGGATGCTGCGGAGTATGGATGGTGCCGAGGTGCTGTCCTTGTGAGTCGAAGACATCCACGCCGGCATTTGAGGTTGTGTACACGCGCCCTTCGCTGTCCACAGCCAGTCCGTCAGCCCCGGCGGCGAAGCCCCCCTCGGGCCTCGTTCCAACGCCCACATACTCGGCAAAATTGCGGCGGTTGCGTAGCGTCCCGTCCGGCTGTACGTCGTAGGCAACCAGGTATTCCCCGCGTATATCGTTGACGTACAAGGTTTGCTCATCCGGGCTGAGCTGAATGCCGTTGGGACGGGTAATGTTATCCTGCGCACCATCGGCAACCAGCATGGCTTCCCCGCCCGGAGGAATATAGTAAACCCGCCGGGGACCCGGATCGGTGAAGTAGACCCCGCCTTTCTTGTCTATGACGAGGTCGTTGGGGCGGTCGAACGGTTCCCCCTGATACTCGCTCGCCAGGACCATCTCGCTCCCCTCGGGGTAGATGACGGCGATGCCGGTCTTGCCCTCGAGCGTCTGGGTGGCGATCAGGCGTCCCTCTGAGTCAAACCCGATGCCGTTCGATCCGCCGGAAGGCTCAAGGAAGATAGACGTGGTGTCGTCCAGAGCAATTCTGGTGATGCGGTTGCCGCGAATCTGCGAGAAGATCAGACTGCCATCCGGCAAGGGAGCCGGCCCTTCCGTTCCCTCAAACCCATCTTCGATGAATTCGATCGGTGTCCCGTCTGCAACGACGCCCGGAATGTCTGGAGCAATGCCATCGGCTGCGGGCGACTCTGCGATTTGATCCTGGCTCATTTGTCCCTGGCTGCAAGCCATGAGGGACACAATTAACACGCCTGTCGGGAAGATACTCGCCTTCGATTTCAGATTTACCCTCATATGTGTTTCCTTTTGCATTTAGAATGAGGGGTGTATTCCGACCCCCCCCTTGAGTTTTCTAATCGCCCGCCGTGAACCCTGGCTGCCTGCCAGTATACGGGTCTTTTCCTGATTTTGAAATGGGAAGCTGGGGATGGCAACCCGGATTTCTGCAGGGGCAATATGAGGCAACATTCTACCTGCGGGAGGCTTCGAGGCGTCGGAGCTATAATGGCGACTATGAAACCGGCGTCATCGCAGGAGGATTTGAAAGACCGGATCGAGTATTTTCTGTTGGGGCTTCGGCGACCTATTCTGACTGAGCCCGGACGGGCAGTGCTGGATCTTTCTTCCTGCCGTTATTCGCTTTCCACCCAGTACAACAAGCTGCTCTGGCATGTCTGGAACCATCAGACCAATCTGGTGCGCCAGATCACGGAAATTCGGAAGGAAACGCCGGGGCGCATGGAGCTTCGATTCCAGAAATTCGGTAAAGGGCCTCCGGGGACCCTGGTTCTTTCCGAGACTCGTGCCGCTCCGGAACAGATGGCCCGTCGGAGCCAGCGTACCCGCTACGCGCAGACGTTGCGGCACATACTCGGGCAACTGTTTCCCCAATGGAAAGTAGAAGAGTTGAGCGTAGAACCCGACCATAAGCATTCTATCTCCGGGCGCTACGCGCGAGCGCTGCTGCGGCGTGGCCAGCAGACCTGGGCCGTGGTCGGGTCCGGAGAACACGAGGATGTATCGGCGGCAGACGCCATCCTGACGCACGGGTTGATCTGGCTCGATTGGCTGCGCCGCAGCCAGCAGAATCGAGTCATTACCGGTCTCAAGGTATTCGTTCCTGCAGGCCGGGCCGATACGACTCTTCACCGCATCGCGTGGCTCGATTTCGAGGCGGCTCAATGGGAAGTTTATGAGACCGGTGAGGAAACATGCCGCTGCGACCCGGCTGACGCGGGAAACCTAAAGACCAGCCTGGGTCCAGCCGAGCCGGTGCACCGGCCGTCCGTTTCTTCCATTTCTTCGGAATGGAATCAGAGAATGGGGGCCGTGTGGCTGGACATGCAGAGGCAATCGGCAGGGGATGGATTCGCTCACTGGACGGTACACGGGATCCCGGTAGCACGGGAGACTGCGAGTGGCTTGGTGTTTGGCATCGGCCAGTCCGAGACCCCGTTGACGGAAGAAACCTTTGCCGAATTCGAACAACTGGTTCATAAGCTCTTTCACTGGCGCCGCTCAGACTCCCCCGATCGCCATCATCCCTTTTATCGACTGTGGCCGGAACGATGGATGCAAAGCCAGATCGTCCAGCAAATTGACAAACTCGGTTACGACCTGCTTCCCGGAGCGGTGTATCAGCAGGTGCCAGCCGTATCGGGCGCCGAGCGTGGGGTGCTGGATTTGCTGGCGATTGACTCCCGAGGCCGCCTCGCCGTGGTGGAACTGAAAGCTTCCGAAAGCATCCACCTTCCGCTCCAAGCGCTCGATTATTGGATGCGTGTGCACTGGCATCTGGAGCGGGGCGAATTCGAACGCGGGCGATACTTCCCAGAACGGCAACTGAACCCGTCACCGCCGTTGCTGCTGCTGGTGAGTCCCGCGCTGCAGATTCATCCGGCTTGCGAGACTGTGCTGCGATATTTCTCGCCAAAGATCGAGGTTGTCCAGATCGGGTTAAATGAAGATTGGCGGGGACAATGGCAGGTTGTCTATCGCTCCCGCAGCAAACTGTGAAAAGTCTTACTGGGGGTGCTCAGCCCTGCGGCGGGCTCAAGTCCACGGTGACGCGGAAGACCGGGATGACGAGGTAGGGGTCAGTGGGGAGGCGGCTTTCGAGCACCACGGCCGTGCTGGGAGCCGTGGCCTCGACGTTCTTCTCGGCCGTAACGAGCAGGCCGAAAACGCGAAGCGGGATCCGCAGGTTCCATTTTGCCGCGTCCCCGGACAAGGGGACAGCACCGAGATTCCTGATCCGCTTTTCCTCGTCGATCGCCCAAAGAACATACTGCATTCCTGGCCAGCCCATAGCCTGCGCGGAGGGCAGATTCACAATCTCGATCTCCATCGTCGCGCCCTCGTTCTCATACTTGATTTTGCTCAAGCCTTTGGAAGTCAGCGTACGTTCTCCCCCGCCCAGAGTCACAGAAACGTCCCGGTCGGGCGGATAAGCAATGACGAGGAGCTCCCATTGATTGTTCGGGAGCAACCCTGCAGCCAGCACGGCTGAAACCGTCAGCAGCAGCCAGAGACACAGTGATGCCGCCTTCCTGGTCATTTGATTGATCGAGCCGCATACGGGTTTGGACAGATTCAAATTCACGGCAGAAACGGGAGGAACCTAGTGGGTCATCGCGTAGATAAAATAATTGATGCCAAATCGGAGCGCTTCGGTCGAGGGTTCCAGCGGATACATGGGCAAGTCAATCCACTCCCAGAAGTCCCCGATGTCGGTGTTGTGGTTGATAATCATCAAAAGCCGGCCTTCGTCATCATAATAGCCGTAAAACTTAGGCGGACCTTCGTTCGGGTACGGTGAAGTAACATCCAGCGTCTGCATCTCGTAGAACGTATGATAAATCGGATGATCGATGGTCATCTCAACCAGGCTTCGGTCGGGAAACACTTTCCGCATCTGGCTGGCGAGCCAGTCGAGCTCCCACTGCCGGTCGAAATCGTCCACCATGGCGAAGCCACCGCGATTGAAGTACTCGCGGAGGTTGGCAATTTCCTTTTCGTTCATGTCCATCTCGGCCGGTTCGCTGATGTAGACAAACGGATACTTGAATAATTCCTCGCTATCGAGATCCACAATTACGTAGGACTGCTTGCTGACATTCATCCCCGTGGCCTCGTCGGCCACCTGCAGAATGTGCTCCTCCGCTGCAGGATAATCATGAGCCCAGCCCGGCATTCCGCCGAATCCGAAAAACCCTCCTCGATTGCCCCCGCTGAAGCGCACCCGGGCGAAAATGAACTCCGTTCCCTCCGGCGGCTGGCGGTTCGTCCGGACATCTTGCAGCATTCGCCGCATTTCGTAATTCAACCGCTGTTGCTGCGCAATCCCGCTCACGACGAAAAGGCCGGACAGGATCAGAACGCCCGCCACAGCTAGAATCAGCCTTTTCGGCATACCTGAGTTCTCCACCCAGTTCCAGGGTACCTAAGAACACCGTAAGTTAGCTTCCCGGAAGTTGTCAATCCCCAAAACCGCCAAGAAGCAGGCTTTGGCAGGCAGCAAAAGGTAACGCCCGGGCCCTCCACATGGACCTGCGATTCTTCCAGTGCACCGTCTGGTTATGCCAGTGGGGAGAGGTAGCGAACTTCAAATGTGACGCAGCCTTCCGGCGACTTCCAGGGACCGTGCTTCATGCCAGGCGGGCGGCAGGCGTACATCCCGGCAGTGAAGTTCCGCCCCAAGGTTATATCGTAGATTGCTCCCTCCAGGATGTACACCTCTTCCCAGAATTCATGCGTCAGGACGCCGTTGGGTGAGGTGTCCGTCCCGGGACTAAAGCGCAGAATTCGAGTGGCTATGCCGGACTCGGGATCGCCTGCCAGAATGCGCTCGTGCAATCCGGGCACTCCTCCCGGGACCGGAGTCCAGGCGACGTCGGCCACGGGGAAGAACTCGAATTCAGGCTTACTCACATGACACCTCCTCGGAAAATTCGGACCCTTGGGGACTCTCGGTAATTTCGGTATTTGCGGTTCTTTCGGTTCCTTCGTTTGCGCAAAATCACCGCAAAATCACCCAGTTTTGGTGGAAAAAGGGGCCCCGTAGCGGCTCATAAACTCCTCCGCGCTGCGCAGGGCTTCCTCATAGCCATAATTCCGAAACGCGTAGCCCTTAGCGACAAACGGAGCACCCGCGTAGAACATCTCATACTGGAGATGGCGGCCCGCGAACTCGGAGCCGACAATGTCCCATGCCAATTTGAAGAGCTTGACCCTTTCTTCCGAAGACGTATTGGGAGAGCGCAGATAGCGGTCCATGTCCGATTTGGTCAGGTCGCTGGTGAGATCGCGCCAGGACGCAGGAAGCTGGATGACACCTCCGCCGGCCAGTTCACGCAGCAGGAGGGTGGCTCGCGGATAGAGCTCGGCCTGGAGTCCCATCGCCCCATAGAGGAAGCGTGGGTTGGGTTTTGCTACGCCGTGGGCATCGAGTGAAAACGTGGACTCCGAAGCCAGGACCATTCCTTCGACCATACCGGCGAGCGAAGCGAGGTCGCCGAGCTTTTCCTGTACAGCGGGAATTTTTTCGATGCCGGTCACTTGCGTGATACGCCGGGCAACACCCAGCAGGAACTTCATTTTGACGGTCAGGCGAATCTGCGCCTGGGCGTTTCCGAGAACATGCGCTGCGGTCTCGAAGAATTGCCGGCGGACTTGCTGTACGTCGCGAAAAACAAATACGTTTTCCCAGGGGATCCACACATGATCGAAGACGATCAGGGCGTCGGTTTCATCAAAACGAGTCGAGAGCGGATAGTCGAAGCTGCTCGGCTGGTCGGAGGCGTAGGGCCGGCGGCAATAGACCTTGAGACCCGGCGTGCTCAACGGAACGACAAAGGAGACGGCGTATTGCTCGTCCTGGGGCGTGAGCGGCTTGATGCAACTGACGAAAAGCCAATCGGAAACAGCCGTGGCCGTGCCGAGCATCTGCGAACCGCACACGACCATGCCGCTTTCCTGTTCCTCCAGGACGCCGACCTGGAGCAGTTCTTCTCCCCAGCCGTGCGCCGTGACGCTGCGGTCGATCTGCGGTGGGATAATGACGTAGGTGACGAACAGGTCTTCTTCCACCACCTTGCGATAGAAGCGCGACACGTTTTGAGCGAATGGCCGGCCGGCTTGGTCGAAGATTTCCGGGGCACTGGCGAAACCTGCCAGAAAGCTTCCGACGTGGTCCGGGCTGCGGCCTACGAAACCTTTTGAGACTTCCGCCCAGGTAGTAATGGCTCGGCGGCGTTCCTGCAGGTCGTCGAGCGACCGAGGGATCATGAAGACCTTGTTCGCCGGCTTGCCGGTTTCCGGAGAGGTGCAGATCATTCCCTTCTCCGGATTGGCAGCCACGTCGTACAAGGTTGCGACTGTATCCGCAATGCCCTGGAAGGCCGGATGGCGGGAAACATCCAGCACGCGGGCGCCGTCGAGAATAACGGTCCTGTCATCTGCCAGCGATTGCAAGTACTCGGAACCGGTCCTCATAGACGCACCTCCACGCCAGAAAGCTGCTGCGGTTCGGCTGGACGGCGCATGCGGCACTCATACGAGAGCTTGCCGAAGCCGGGGACTTCCAGCTCACAGGCAAAGTAATCCGTGAAAGCAAATTTCCCGGACTGCAACGGAAGGGTTCCCATCAACAGGACTGTTCCCGCAAGGCCGGACGACAAATGCAAGCTTGTCAGGAGGTTCTGTGGGGCTAGCAACTGGCCGAGCTTACCGCATTGATAGAGCTCGCGGTCCGGTCCGGGCGCGGCCCAACTGCGCATCGTAATCTCGTCCCATACAGCGGCTATGTCATTGTACCGCCATACGTTCTTGCTCAGCGGCTTGGGCAGCTCCTTGGAACGAGCAATCGAGCGGCGCTCCTGTTCGCGATCCGTAAAGTCCACGATCACTGACACCAGCGCGTCGTCCAGGCTGTCGCCGCGGAACAGAAGTGCCGGCTCGACTTCGCCCGAGATGGGGGCAACCGGAAACTGCAGATCCGTCTCTGTGGTGACCCACTCGGAAGCGAGGGGAAACAATGCCGGGACGCAGTCGGGAGGAGCAATGCCCTGCCGCTCCAGTTCCGCGATGTGGGCGCGCATCTGCTCCCTATCGCGTCCGGTGTATCCGGCCACCAGAATCCGCCGGACGGAGAACTCGACCGGTGAATCATCCAGTTCGAGGATCAGCTGTTTTGCCACTGGGAAAGGCTACACCGAATCGGTAAAACTCCGCAACGCAGACGCAACGGCATTCTACTACGGCGGCTCAGGGGAGGCAGGAATGCCTGCCCCTACTTTAGGACAGGCGAAGAGCAGATCCCTCGTCACTGCGTTCCTCGGGATGACACGGCAAAGGAGAGTGGATAGGGAGATGGAACACAGGCCCTGGCGGGCTGTGCTCGAAGGGGACAGGCCAGAGGCCTGTCGCTACTTAGGACAGGCAAGAATGTTGGTCGCTGCCTGGTCGACAGGCCGGAGGCCTGTCGCTACTTGGCAGGCAGGAATGCCTGCCCCCACTTGACTACTCCCAGCCGTACTCCGGCCAGCGGCGGTCGACAAGTTCTTCATCTTCCGGAGCGGGTTGGACGGTGGGGGGGAAACGCCCGCCCCATTCGGGCTTGGGATCGTACATCCAAGTGCGGGTGGCGTCGATCAAAACGCGGTTCCAGATGCCGGAGCCGAGCTTGCCCACGTCGCGTTCCTCCAGGGGCGAGGAAGGGTCGGCCGGGGAGCCGAACGAGCCGGGGAACACGACAAGATCGTCCTTGCCGGCGTTGACTCGGTACGCAATAGCCCAGTCGAGGGCTTCATAGTTGCTGATGTCAATGTCATCGTCGGTGACGATGACGTGCTTGTACCGCCAGCTGGCAGCGCCTGAGCCCCACAGAGCGGCGGCCACCTGCTTGGCATGTCCCTGGTAGCGTTTATTGATGGCAACACAAATATTGGTGCCGTTGGTCACCGGATGAACATGCACATTGGCGATGCCGGGAATGCCCTGCTGTTCGAGGATGTTCCACGCGATGGCCGCCCGCTGGATGGACGACATCATGCTATTTTCGGTGTAAGACCCGGGGAGGGTACCCTCCTGGGTGCCGCGCAGAATGGGATTGTTACGGTACGTGATGCACTCGACCCGGATGACCGGACGCGGCGTAGGAACGTCACCGGTGTGGCCGGTGTATTCGCCGAACGGACCTTCCGGCTCAAAGGTTTTGGGGTCCGGATCAATTACACCCTCGATGACAATTTCGGCGGCGGCGGGGACCAACAGATCACTGGTTTCGCAGCGCACTACGGAAAGCGGCTCGCCGCGGTAGCCGCCCATCACGTCGTATTCGCAGACGCCCGCCGGAACCGGGCTGCCGCTCAGGAAATCCATGATGGGATCGTAGCCGATTACGGCGGCAACGGGCATCGGCTGCTTTCTCTGGCGGTACTTGGTGAAGGTCTGGCCGCCGTGCTGGCTGGCGACAATCAGAACCGGGATGGTGCTGCGGCGTCCGATCATGCCGCGGTAGGTGCCGATGTTCTGGACGCCGGTGTCGGGGTCGCGCGTGACGATACCCGCGAAGGTAAGCAGGTAGCGGCCGCCGTCGCGGAAGTGCCATTTGGGCGCCGGGAACTGAGCAAGGTCCACCGCCTCCCCGCGCACGATGTTTTCCTTGACCGGACCCGTTTTCACTTCGGCTGGCGGGATCGCCTCGCGATTCTTTCCGCGGACGTACTGCACCAGATCGCGCGTAGGCACGTCCGGCGGCAGGCCCAGAACCATGGCCAGCCGGGACCGCTTGTGCAGCAGGGCCGCAGCGAGCCTCCGGCAGGCAGTGTTGCGATGGTCCTGGATGTTCTCAAAGAGCAGCGCCGGGCCTTTGGAGGTGAACGAGCGCCGGGCAATCGCGCCAATTTCGCGGTCCCAGTTCACGACTGCGTTGATGCGCTTCAATTCCCCGGCCGCTTCAAAGCGGTCGAGCCAAGTTCTCAGATCAGCGAATCCCATCAGGTACTCCCGTGCCGTGCGAAACTCCGATTATAGACAAGAACGGACACGGAGACACGGTGATACTGAAATTCGGTAGTGTCTTAATTTGGAGGGGAGGGCGATGGCTACTGAAAATCCGCCATGTTGACAATCTAATTGGAAGAACCGGATACTAACGGTACGGTGGGAAAGAGGGGGGGCGAGATGTCACTGGCTGATCCCAGGGAAATCGCTAGAATTGCTGAGGAAATTTACAGGCAGAAATATAAAGAGCATTTCGAGAAAGCTCACTCTGGCAAGTTCGTTGTAATTGACATCCGAAGCAAAGAAGCTCATATAGGAGATTTCGCCGAGGAAGCGTTCGAGATAGCCAGAAAGAAAGCCCCCCATGGCGTATTCCACCTAATTCGCATTGGCGCTCCAGGCGCATTCAGGGTGGGCTATGCCGGACAACAAGAAGACATCTGGGATTGGACACTTTGACCAGCAGGGTAATGCTTGTTTGAAACTCCATATATGCGGGGTAAGGCATGATCCGCCAGGTCCAGAGTACGAAGCGATAATCGACACGGGATTCACTGGATTTATTCAACTCCCGTTGGCAGAAGCGTTGTCGCTTTCTCTTCCTTTGGAGGGAACCAACTCGGTGACATTGGCTGATGGAAAAAGCTTGGTCATGCTCACCGCGCTGGCTTGGGTGACTCTGATGGAAAGAACAGAAGCCGGAGTGGTTTTGTTGTCGATGTCCTCCAATGACATTCTTGTTGGAATGGATTTCTTGAGGCGATTTGAGAGATCATTGGTGGTTTCCAGACAATTAGGGGTTGTCCTGGTAGAAGAAAACGCGTGGCAGAAAAAGCCTTAATGCCCTGGAACCAGCCGGGACACCTCCCACACCTGCCTTAGCTGTCAAACGATTTTCCCATGAGGGCCTCTAGCGCCCTTCCAATCCCCTCGACGATACTCTTGTCCTCATCCTTCCAAGGATACCCGCCACGGGAAGAAATCGATAGAGTGCTTAGCGGGATTCGCAGATGCCGGAACCTGCAGAACCCATCATGGAATCGCTCGACGATTTGGGCCTGCGGCCCTAAAGCCAAATCAGGACACTACCGGTTGGTGTCTTAATTTCAAAAGAGAAGAGCAGATCCCTCGTCGCCCCTCACCAACGGCTCGGCGAAACGACATCAATATGTCCGAAACGACATCAATATGTCGTTTCGTGTCCTCGGGATGACACGGCAAAGGAGAGTGGATCGGGAGATGGAGCACAGGCCCTGGCGGGCTGTGCTCTATGGAGACAGGTCGGAGGCCTGTCGCTACTTTGCGGCTGCGCTACACCAAACCCTGAAAATGGTCTAGAATTCAGGCTGAGGAATTATCGAAGGCAACTGACAATACGAGATACGCTATCGAAGGGACTTGCCATGTCGGGCCTCTGTAGCTACTATAGGGCTACATATTGGGAGGCGTCCAGATGAGTTCCGATACGGTCGTTCGCGCTCGGATCGATAGCGACACTAAAGCACGGGCTACGGAAGCGCTTCAAGCCATGGGCCTGTCGGTATCCGATGCCATCCGTCTGCTGTTGCTGCGAGTGGCGAATGAGAAACGGCTGCCATTCGCCGTCCGGGTGCCGAATGTCGCTACGGTCAAGGCAATGGAGGAACTGGGCGAGGGCAAGGGCAAACGCTTCGGCAACTCCGAGGAACTGTTCCGGGATCTCGGCGTCTGACAATGCTGACCCCGGTTCGATCCACGCAGTTCAAACGCGACGTAAGAAGAGCCCAGAAGCGCGGCAAAGATCTGATCAAGCTGCGGGTGTTGCTGGCGTCGTTGATCCAGCAGGAGCCGTTATCCGCCCGCTATCTCGATCATCCACTCAGGGGATTTGGGAAGGGCTATCGGGAGGCCCATCTCGAGCCGAACTGGCTTTTGATTTACCGCACCGAAGGAGATGAATTGCATCTGGTCCGTACCGGCTGCCCATTCCGATCTCTTTAAGGAGTAAATCAGGAAGAGAGCTCTATTTATTTCGGCCTTATCTTTGAGAGCTTGCGACAGGCGCTACGACAGGAAGAGCACAGGCCAGTACGACAGGCCGGAGGTCTGTCGCTACCTGGGACCAGCGGGATGCTGGCGCTACGCTCTTCGGGATGACATGCTTTTGGTGGTGTCCTAATTTTTGCAAAATCAAGACACCGCCAAAATGGAAGATGCGGTGAAACAACCCTGTCGTTATAATAGAATAGTTACCAGACCGCCTTGGCGCTGCATTACGAAGCGACTTCCGGGAGGGCGAACCGATGACACGAAGACAAGTTGGGATGGATTCCAAGGAAATTTTTTCCGCAGCCTTGGCCGGGATCATTGTGCTGAGCGCCGCCGTATTGTGGATGCGCTCCGTCCCGCTGCGCGAGTTACAAGCCAGCGCGGAGCGGGCAGGCCGGCAGCCGACGGGCACTGCGCAACTGGTCGCCGTGCAGACGATCCCGGGATGGGCGGAGGGCGAGATGTGCGAGTGGGTTCCGGCGAGCGCGGGATCGAACTTGCTGTCGTTGCTGCCGGAACCGCAGTCACAGGACGTGCCCACACGGAGCGGACCGGCACCGACACCAACCCCCGAGGAATTCGCAGAAGTCAACGCGCGTTCCCCGTTGCGCATGGTCAAGGACCACTATCCCTCCTACAGTTCGGTGGCGGTCGATTTGAAGAACAACGAAGTGATCATGACCGACGAGAGCACCTTCTCGATCCTGACCTATGACCGCATGACGAACACGCCGGCGAGCGCTGCGTTCAGCGAGCCGAAGCGGCGCATCGGCGGGCACCAGACCTGGATCGAGTATCAATGCGGCGTCTACGTGGATCAGGCCTCGGGGGACATCTATGCGGTAAACAACGACACCGTGGACCGTCTGGTAGTCTTCTCTCGGGAGGCGCGGGGGGACGTGCCACCCGATCGCATCCTGCATACGCCGCACACGACCTACGGGATTGCGGTGGACGAGCCGCACCAGGAACTCTTTATGACGGTGCAGGAGGCGGCCGCGGTCAGCGTGTTTCGGAAGTTCGCCGCGGAGCACGAAGAACCGATCCGCCTGCTGCAGGGAGAGCGAACGCTGCTGGCGGACCCGCACGGGATTGCGGTGGACTCAACACGCGACCTGCTGTTCGTATCCAATTTCGGTTCCGTCTCCAGGAAAGACCCGACCCAGATCCGAGAAGACGCCACCGGATACTACGAGGGGACGGACAAGGCCAACTGGCCGCTGTCGCGGAACGCCGCCATCCCGGGGAGCGGCAAGTTCCTGCCTGCTTCGATTACCGTCTACCCGCGCGACGCCGAGGGTGACGTGGCCCCGATGCGCAAGATCGAAGGCTCCCGAACACAGTTGAACTGGCCGACGGCGCTGGTGGTGGATCCGGAGCGGGGAGACCTGTTCGTGGCCAACGATACCGGAGACTCCATCCTTGTGTTTGACGTCATGGCAAGCGGCAATGTGGCTCCCAAGCGCGTCATCAAAGGCCCACAGAGCATGATCAAGAGTCCCACGGGCGTCTTCTACGACTGGGAGCACGATGAGCTCTGGGTGGCGAATTTCGGGAATCACACGGCCACCGTCTATCCTGCCACGGCGTCGGGCGACGTGGCGCCTCTGCGCGTGGTTCGCAGCGCTCCGCGTAACACAGGCACGCCCAATATCGGCAATGCCTATGCTCCGGCGTATGACTCGCGGCGTGATCAGATCATGGTGCCCAACTGAGTGTCCCACCCGCAGATTGCCATCTTCGCCAGGCTGGCGGATGGAAATGCAGACCCGGTTCGAGCCATTGCGGGCCAGAAATCACTCCTCGCCCGTTCGACGCACGGCATCGCGTACGACCACATCCGGGACCTGATTCTGGTGCCGAATTTCTACGCGCAGGCGATTCAGTTTTTCCCGGGAGACGCGAATGGCGAAGTGGCCCCGGAACGGATCATTCAGGGTCCTCTGACCCAGTTGAACAATCCGGACAAGCTGATGCTCGACGCCGTAAACAACGAAATCCTGATCCCGATGCGGGACCGCCTGCTGGTGTTTGACGGCAGCGCCGAGGGGAACGTGGCTCCCAAGCGCATCCTGGGTCCGCACCCGGACTTGGGGGCACAGGTGGTGGCCGCCGACCCAGTGCATGATCTGCTGGTGTTGGCGGGACGCGGGGGCGGCTACGGCGGGCGGTTCCAGATTTTCGACCGTACCGCGTCGGGCAACGACGAACCCAAGTGGGTGATCGCCGGTCCGAACACCGAACTGCAACGGTTCATGGGACCGATCGAGGTGCAACCCACACGCGGTTTGATCGTCGCCGGGATTCGGACCAATGCGGAATTGGGCGGCCCGGATAACTTCGTCGGGGTGTGGGACATATTCGCGCGCGGAGACGCCCGGCCGATTTACCGCATTGGAGGCCCTAACGTGCTCCTCGAACAAGTGCGCGGTATCACCTTGAATCCCAAACACAAGGAGCTGATCGTTTCCGACAAGCGCATCAACGGAGTGATGACCTACTACTTCCCGGAGATTTTCTAGCGCGGTTGGCCAGAAAGAGCAAAACCCCCTCCCCACTTTTCGTGGGGAGGGGGTTCTTGTTTGTCAACCGGACCGGCTCCGCCTAGAAGGTGAACTTCAGGCCGAACTGGATCTGCCGGGCGGTGGTGGTCAATTCGTCACCGGGAATGCGCCCGGCATGCGGGAGGTAGCGGGTGATTCCATCGCCGGCCGCATCCGGGTCGAATACATCTGCTTCCGGCAGACCCAGGTTTGGACGGTTGAGGAGGTTGAAGAATTCAGCCCGGAACGTCAGGTCCTTTTCTTCACCCATCTGGAACCGCTTGGTTAGCGTGAAGTCCAGGCTGATCAGCCGGGGTCCGATCATCGTGTTTCGGCCGATATTCCCGAAGAAGCCCGGTTGCGGCACAGCCAGTCCCAGCGGATTGGGCAGCGCGAACGCGTTCGGGTCGAACCACTGGTCCGGGCTTCCAATGATGGGGTTGAGGACATTGCCCGTATAGTTGGGATTGACATCAGGACGCTCCGAGCCCCCGCTATTCCCCTGCCGGGACCAATCGAATCCCATGTCGGGGGTGAAGGGCTGTCCGGCCAGCGCCGTGAAGACCCCGCTGACAGTCCAGCCGCCCAGAATCGCATTGGCGGCGCCGCTCTCAAACTGGAACGGCAGCGGAAGCGTGCCCGTCGACGTGAACACGTGCGTGGAGTCGAAGGCCGCCCGCCCCCAATCTCTGGTCAAATTAAACGGGTCCTGGGAGGTGCCGGGGTCCCGCGTCCCGTTGTCGCTGCTGTTCAGACCGCCCTGTTGGTTCATGACCTTGGAATAGGTGTAGTTGGCCTGGAAGAGCGCACCGGCAACGGTCTGGCGCGAAAACCGAACTTGCAGACCGTTGTAGTTGGCGTTCGCATCGTCGGCTCTCTGCCGGACGCGGTCCCAGTTGGGGTTGCGGCGGATGCCCGTGGTCGAGGTCGAGGGGCACCGGCGGGCAAGACTCGATACCCCATCCCACCCACCATACGGCGCAGGCAGGCAGACCTCGGAGCCGCCGCTGCGCGAAGGACGGTAAACGACGCCATTCGACAGGAGTTCGGGTATGGGGGAATTGAGCTGGAAGTAGCGTTCGAGGTGGCGCTGCTGGGAGCCGACGTACGCGATCTCGACCACGCCCCGCGCCCCTAATTGCTGCTGCAACGCCAGGGTGTAGCTGTACTTGGTCGGCTGGTCCATGTGCGGCAACAGCGGTTCAGTCCGCAGCCGCACGGCGTCGCCCGTCACAACCCGTGAAGTCAGCGGGAAGGTGTTCGCCAGCACATCCTCGTTCCGAATCCGGGCCCGCGAGTAGAAGGGAGGATACTTCGACAGGCTCTGCGTGTAGTAGGAGGGCAGAATCAGGTCATGGTAAACGCCGACGCCGCCGCGCAACACCCGCGAAGCGCTGTCGTCCAACTGCCACGCAAACCCGAACCGCGGCTGGACGTTCTTCCTGCCCATCTCCGTGAACGCGTACAGATCCGGTCCGATGTTATCCGGATATCCAGGATATCCAGAGGTTCTTTCCACCCTCCAATCCGGATGGAGACCTAATTGATTCTCGTTATGGTTGATATCGAGCAGATTGGAGATCCGGTTGTTGGCTTCGGTGGGGTCGGTGATCCACTCCCAGCGCAGCCCCAAGTTCAGCGTCAGCCGCGGGTTCACCTGCCAGTCATCCTGGAAGTAGACCCCGTACATCGTGTTGCGGAGGCCCTTGTAGCCGGTCTGCCCGGGCAAGGTCCCGGACCACTCGTGAGGTTGAGCCAAGAGCAGGTTCTCGGGGGTCTCGAAGGCGTAAGCCGCTCGAGTATCCGTCTGCACGTTCATGTTGTTCTGGACGCGCCGGATCGAACCGCCCCACTTGAACGTGTGCGTACCCCGGACGTAGGTCATGTCGTCGCCCCACTCCCAGAGGTTGTATTTCCACCATCGGGGCCGCGTGCCGTTGCTCCCGCCTTCATCGTAAAACAGGATGCCGTTGATTTCTCCGACGATGATCTCGCCGATTACCTGCCCCGGGACCCAGGAAAGCCCCTCCAAGCCAGAATTCGTGAGAATTGCATCCTGGACCTGCGCCGTCCGATTGAGAGCGACTCGGGCCGAATTGACAATGGTCGGCGAGACCACCGAGTTGGCTTGCAACGTAATGTACTGCCGCCGCGCCTCGTTTGTATTCAGAAAGGCTTCTTGTTCATCGGGGTTATTCCGACTGTCGTCATCGAAGGAGTAGCGGCCAAAGATGTTGGTCGAGTTCGTGAGCTGATGGTCCACCCGGCCCATGAAGTAATCCTGCCGGCTGGCTTGATTGGGCGCCGAAAAGTAGAGGCCCACCGAACTGTCCAGCCCCCCCGGGTCATTGGGGTCAAACGGCAAGATCTGGTGCGGGTCCGGATAGAGTGCAAAGAAGGGCACCACACGGGGGTCGGGCGTAACCATGTAGGTGCCGCTGCCGTCGGCCAGGGGCAGGATTCCCTGCTTGACCGCCGGGGTCGGCACGCGGACCTCTGTGCTTTGGCTCAACGCCTCGCGCAACCCTTCATAGCCGGCGAAGAAGAACGTCCGGTCCCGGATGATCGGCCCGCCGATGGTGCCGCCGAACTGGTTCCGGCGGAACGGCGGAACGTCCCCCGTGCCGTCCCCGTCGAAGTCCAGGTCATCCCGGAACTTCCGCGCATCGAACGCGCTGTTGCGCAGGAACTCGAACGCCGTTCCATGCACCTGGTTGGTGCCGGTCCGGGTGACCGCCGAGATCACCGCCCCGGATGCCCGCCCGTATTCGGCGCTGAAGGTCGAGGCCACGATCTTGAACTCCTTGATCGTATCCACGCCCATGTTGGTTCCCGCCGCGCCGCCCGGCGTGTTGTTCGACGCATCGTTGATGTCCGTCCCGTCCAGCAGAAAGCTGTTCGACGTCGCCAGACTGCCCGACGCGCTGAATTTGTTTCCCCCCGGGCTGCCGTTAAAGCTCTGGCCCGACGTCGTGTACTTGACAATCCCGGGTTGCAGCAGCGCCAGCTGGTCGTAGCTCCGGCCGTTGAGCGGCAACTCCCGGATCGTCCGGTCGTCCACCAGGCCCGTGATGTTGGCGTTCGTCAACTCGATCAGCGGAGCCTCGCCAGTCACTTCCACCGTCTGCGTGACCGCCCCCACCTGCAGCGTGAAATCAACGACTGCGGCCCGGCCCACCGTCAGGACGATTCCTGAGCGGACCGCCGTTTGGAACCCATCGAGTTGGGCTCGCACTTCATAGTTGCCTAAGCTGAGCGCCGGAGCCGAATACCGCCCCGCTGCATTGGCTGTTACCGTACGGGTGATCCCCGTATCCTGATTGGTGAGTACCACATTGGCTCCCGGAAGCACCGCGCCCGATTCATCGCGCACCGTCCCCGAGATGGTTGCCGTGTTCACCTGCGCCCACACCAGTGAGCTGCAAAAGGCGAACGCCAACGCCAGCATTGCAATTCTTCGCGTCGCCATAGTCACCCTCCTCCTGTTGGATTTGGTTAGCGGCGAAACCTGCTGCGCCTGGTTATTGTTCGGACGGAAGCCTGCTTCTGCACGAACTGTCACTATCCCAACCCGACCCGTAGAACTCAGTCTCTTCCCTGTCCAGTACGGCGGCTCTTCGGTTCCCGTTACCCAATTCCCCAAATTTGTAAAGACCTGACACCGCCTCTCGATGTTCATCATACGCCACTGCAGCCGAGACCACAATCAGCTTTGCAATGTATATTTGCCAATTAGCTATACGGGTTTTGGCAGTCCAAACCCTGAGTCTGAACCGGCAATTCGTCCAAATTTCGGTGTTCGAACCGCTATGACGTGATGAGTCTTGCCGACATGGCAGAATGAGGATGTGCGGGCGAAGTGGTAGCCAAAACGTCTGCCTCTCGCGGTACTCCAGGTGGGGATTGACGAAGCCAGGACACGCGAAGTAGGATTGCCGTAACCGGGGAATCGGCCGGTGCTGTTACGTGTTCTGCTAATCGTCCGGCGAGTCAGGCAGGACGGACGCCGGCGCGGGTGAGGGAACGCGGAGCGATGCGCAAGAGTTCTTTGCAGGGAAGTCTCCAAGTCGCTACGCTAGCGTGGTGCGCGTGCTGCAAAGCATTCCACGGGATCGGGGTAGGCCGAAGCGGCTGTTCTGTGACAACGGATCGGAGTTCTCCAGTCAAGTGCTGGACCTGTGGGCCTATCAGAACGGGGTGAAGATCGATTTTTCTAGGCCCGGCAAACCGACCGACAACGGGCACATCGAATCGTTCAATGGGACGTCCCGGGAAGAATGCCTGAACACCCATTGGTTCACAACACTGGGAGAAGCCAGGCAGATCATCGAAGCTTGGCGGAGGGAGTACAATGAGAGTCGACCTCACCGGGCCCTGGGGGAGCAGATCGCAGCTAGCTGCGATCTGAAAGGCCTGCAAAACCCGCAAGACTCACCCTGACCCTGGTACAGAATTCCTGGACCCTTCAAGTGATGTAGACTCTATCACAAGGATTGGTACAAAAACTCGGTCTGGTCAAACCGATGTTTAAACCTCACGGAAGCGGTCCAAAGTCAGGTGGTGGTATGCGGTGTTTCGTTGATGCCTCATAGGCAGAAGCTATCTTGATGAGTGTTGGCTCACCAAAATGCGGGCCGGCGAAGGTAATGGACACGGGCAGCCTTGCAGGAATAGGTCCCACCAGTTTCCCATCTCCATCACGGTCAAACACATGGGACGTAAATCCTGCCGGGACGTTCATCGTGGGAAAGCCGCCATCTCTACCCATTACTCCCCAAATGCTATGATGGTTCGGACTATTGTACCTTGAAGGTTCCGAAGGATTCCCAAGCACATGGGCGACATGGATACTGGACGGATAGGTCACAGCATGAAGGTCGAGCATTGTCATGCATTGCAGGAAGACGGTCTTATAGGCAAGCCTGTCCTGAAAAAGGCTGGCCAGATCCAGCGTCATGGCGGCATTAATGCGCTCCAGCTGTACTTTAAAACTCGTGAAATCGGTGCCGGGACGAATATCAGTAAAGAAATTCGCCTTGTTAATCATATCCGTGACGCTTTGGATATTCGAATCGCCCCGCTCTCGCAGATAACGGTTCAGGAAGTATTTATTTTCTCCGATGATGAACTTCGGTCCCAGACTCCTGATATTCGGAACTCCACTTTCCGTATGCGGAACTAGCGATGGATCGAAGTACATATCCACCAAGCGTTGGATGGGGTCTTCTCCTGGTGGAAATTGATCTGGGAACTGGTTGATGAATAGCTGGTTGCGATATATTGGAACATACTTATCAACACATTCCTGGAACAGGGCGCCATGCTCGCCTGGATCAATGATAGTCGCGCCAAGGCCGCGCAGATCGTCAATGGCTCTGTCCACAATATCGATGCTCTGGAACGAAGCCTCATTGAAAAGATCTTTATCCATGAACTCGCGGACCACCCCGATACGCATACCCTTCAGGGGCTCCTTGTTGACATCTTCTTCAGCGACTACAAAGTTATGGTAGGGTTCTTCCGGGGTACGGCCAATGCTATAGACAGTCCTCTCATCCCTGGGGTCATACCCGGCGATGACATCAATCACACGGGCAGCGTCCTCTACTGTGCGACATATGGTTCCGGTTCGGTGATTAAACGCCTCTCCAAACATACCGTCCTGACTCACCAGTTCCTGCGTCGGTGCTATCCCGACAGCGCTGGCATTTCTGGCGGGGTGAAGGATCGATCCACCGGTCTCCTCCGCAATAGCACACGTGACCAAATTCGCTGCCACGGACGAGCCGGAGCCACCACTTGAACTACCGGGGGATCGGGTCGTATCGTGGGGATTACACAATGTCCCGCCAAAAGAGCTCCTGGATCTTTGTGAGCCGCCTTCTCCCAGATTAGCTTTAGCCAAAATAATAGCCCCTGAATCTCTGAGTCTCGTTATGACATTGGCATCATCCGGCGGACGGTCATTTTCATAAAAGGCATCCATGCCAAGCGTAGTGCGCATATCAAACGTGTCATACTGGTCCTTAATACTAAATACGACACCATGCAATGGGCCCACTAATTTTCCTGTCCTGGCAAACTCTTCATCCAGCGCAGCTGCAACTTCCAGCGCGTCAGGCATGTCAGGGGCGTTGTCTTCAAGGTCCGTCATGCTGCGTGCCTTACGTTCGTCAAAGCCCCATACTTCTCTGTGCTCAGGCCTGAGGTTCAAAGTCATTAGCGCATTGATTTGACCTGCATTTGGAATTATCGAGACAGGTCCAAGGATCCCTTCAGGTTGATTCACACATACCCCGTTATATGCTTTTATTCGCTCAAGGTACATGTGAACTACGTCTGTAGCAGTAATCTGTTTTGTCGTTATTGCCTTTTGGATATCCTCAATGGTCGCTTCTAACAGGTTAAAAGGCTTTTCCTGACCATGGGCAGGAGATACGACCGAGAGTAATACATATAGAAGCAAGGTCGACTGAGCAAGCCCTGAACAAGAACTCTTCATAGAAGTACCTCCTGGGTTCTATTACCGATCCTGAAGGCCACATTGCGGGGCAGGCGGGTATCCTCAGCCTTGTGGACGACACCCATGCTGCCTGTGTCGAGATGGCCCAAAACTTCATATTGGTTCAGCCACGTGCCTGGAGAAAGAGCCACAGCGTACCCCCGCCGGTGCAATCCTGTGGGCTGCTATGAATCGGTGCGCACCTAGCTTATCGGAAGGCCACGGTGCGGGGCAAGCGGTCTATGGATTCCCGGGCACTGGTGGGGCGCTTCGCTTCTCTGTACGGGTCACAGGCGTGGCGCCCAATCGGAGAAGCAATTCCGCCGTGCTCTTGTGCTCATTGGCTGAGCCGCGATAGCGCTTGTCGCGCCGGTCCACGAAGCCGGAGGGGTCTCCCTGCGCGATACTGAGCGGCGTCTGGCCATAACGATCCTTCGGGTCGAGGCGGGCACCTCGGCTTACCAGGAACTCGATGATGGCATTGGCCCCCCGATAGGCGGCGCCGTGCAGCGCGGTCTGGCCGTCTTTGTCAGCTGCGTTGACGTCGACTCCGAGTTCAACTGCCAGCTGAACGGCTTCCAGAGCATTGGCTTCTTCGGCTGGCGTGCGGTCTTCGAGCTGGCCCAGGCCGGCGGCCACGATAAGCGGCGTCACTCCATCCTGGGTCGCCAGCAGGGGATTCGCGCCAGCCCTCACGAGGGTTTGCATGGCCGCGACATCGCCCGACGCAGCCGCCAGCAGGAACGGAGTTGCGCCAGGCTGCCGCAGATGCGGCATATTGTTGATATCGGCGCGGGCGAAGGGCGGGTAGTTGAAGGGTGGAAAACCTTTACCGATGCGGGCGTTTGGATCGGCTCCCCGCGCCAGAAGGGCCTGCAGTAAGTCGGGCATGTTGGGGAAGATCCATTCCTCGTCAGTTGGAATTCGCCCTCGGGCCATGCCGATTGCCGCACTGCCTTCACGCACCGCGTAGTGCAGCGGGGTCAGACCCCATCCATCCGTCAGGTTTGGATTCGCGCCCTGTTCAAGCAGGAAGAGCGCCAGCGTCTCGTATCCGTTGGCTGCTGCCACCAGCAGCGCATTGCCGTAGTCTGGGGTGGCGGAATCGAGATCCGCCCCCGCCTCCAGCAGCATTCTGGCTGTTTCCAGATCGCCGTGCATGCTGGCGAACATCAGCGGCGTAAACCCGCCCTTGGAAGAGACTGGGTCCCGATGAAAGTCCTCCGCATCTCGCCGGCCCATTCTGCCTGGGACATGCTCGTGAACTCCGAAAGTAGCATACAGCAGTGGCTGGAAGCCTTCGGTCAGATGCGACGCGGCATCGACGTCTGCCCCGCGAGCGATGAGCATCCGCACGATTTCCGGACGCTTCTGCGCTGCAGCCCACATCAGCGCCGTCTGCCCGCGGCGGGTCGCTCTGTTAACATCCGCACCGTGTTCCAGCAGCGCTCGCACCGCATCCGCATTGCCCGTCCGTGCGCAGACCATGAGCGGTGTCGCCCCGCTCCACCGAGCAGCGTTCGGATCGGCCCCCCCCTCCAGCAGCTTCTCTGCCATGGTGTGGCTCCGATTGGTGCAGGCCAGGGAAAGAGGTGTGACACCATAATCGTTCGCCAGATTTGGATCGGCGCCCGAGCGGATCAGAAGGTCCGCCATTCTCAGGTCGTCCCAGCGGGCCGCCCACGCCAGCGCCGTCGTTCCGTCCAGCTGAGCTGCATTCACATCCACATGCTGTTCCAACAGAGCCAGCGCAGTCGCCCAGTCGCGACTCTTGACTGCCTCCGCCAGCCGCAAATCGCCGGGGGGAGACGAAAAGCTCATCGCCGAAAAGATGATCGAAAACGCGGCCGACAGAAGGAAATTCTTTGCCCCGCCGTTGGAACGCATCGTGCTGTGGTCCATCCAGATCCCTTTCTGCACCTGCTTTTCAGGCACTGGTTTGTCTAGACGACGGAGAGCAGTTCCAGTTTTCCGGTACTGTCGCCGAAGTGATCCACCGGAACCCCGACCCGGTCGAGCAGCGTCAAAAACAAATTCGTCACCGGCGGGCTGTTCGGATACATGAGGTGCCGTCCACCCTTGAGGCCTTCGGCACCGCCCGCCACCAGCAGCGGCAGGTTGGTTGGGTTATGCCGGCTGCCATCGCTCAAGCTGCTCCCGTACAGGATGATGGAACGATCCAGCAGCGAGCCGTCGCCATCCGGGGTGGTGTGCAGCTTTTCCAGAAAATACGCAAACAGCTTCGTATGATAGAGGTCGATCTGGGCAACTTTCGCAACCATAGCCGGATTGTTGTCGTGGTGCGACAAGGCATGGTGCCCTTCCTCCATGCCGATCTCCCGATACGCTCGCTCGCTCTTTTCCCGAGCCATCAGGAACGTACTCACGCGAGTCAGATCGGCCTGGAAGGCCAACACCTGCAAATCGGCCATGAGCTGGGCGTGCTCGTCGTAGGTGGCCGGGACGCCCGCGGGCCGGTCCATCACCAGAATATCCCGGGACGAGTTCTCCTCCGCATTCCGGATGCGGTGCTCCACATCGCGGATGCCATCGAGGTACTGTGAGAGCTTTCCTCGGTCGCCGGGTCCGAGCCCGCCGAGCAACCGTCTGAGTTCCTCGGTCACCGAATCCAGGATGCTGCGGTCCTGCTGAATGCGTCGGCGACGCTCGGCAGGGTCCGTGCTCTCATCTGCCCCAAAGAGCCGTTCGAACACTTTGCGCGGATCATTTTCGACCGGCAGCGGCGTCGTGGCGTTGCGCCAGGACATCGTATTGAGGTAGGCATCCGTATCGGCGGCATCAGCCCCAGCGCCCTGTTCGCCCAAATCCAAAGTCACTTCGAGCGAGGCCAGTTGCGTATCCTTGCCCAGCTCTTTGGCGGCAATCTGGTCCAGCGAAATGCCGGCCTGGGCCGGCGGCTTCGGGTAAACACCCGTCAGAAAGGCGCCACTCGCGCTGGCGTGCGGGCCAGCGGGGCGCTCCCCTTTGGGGGGAACAGCAGCATGGTTGGCGAGTCCGCTCACCAAGAGAATCTGGTCTCGAAAAGGCGCGACGGGCTTCAGCGTCGAAGGGATTTCGAAATTGGCCCCTTCCCCTGTAGGCGTCCAGTGTTCCATAATGATGCCGTTCGGGACATAGACAACGGAAAGCCGGGATGGCCGGGCCGTCGTAGCCTGCGGGCCGGCGAATGCAGGCGTCATCGAATCCAGCAGCGGCAGCGCCAATGTCGTTCCAATTCCGCGCAGAAACGTGCGACGGGGAATTGCCTTCTTGAAAATCATCTTGGGACCTCCTCCTCTATGGCGTCCTCCTCATCTGGAATGGCGTGCTTTCAACTATGCCTTCAATCAGGGACGACCACCGGTAGCCCTCCGGGGCGGCATCTCGCACGATCTTTCGGACAACCGGCTGGTCGTAATGTTCAAGTCCTCGGCCCAGGGCATACAGCAGAAGTTTTTCGGTAACTGTAATGACGAACTGCTCCCGTCGGCTCAAGAGGATCTCACGAAGTTCTGCCGGACCCCGGAACTCGGTGCCGTCAGGAAGTTGGCCCGACGAATCGATAGGCGTCCCCCCCACGGAAGTCCGCCATTTGCCCAGCGCATCGAAGTTTTCGAGCGCAAAACCGAGCGGGTCCATGTAGCTATGACAAGCCGCGCAGACGGGATTCGCGCGGTGCTGCTCCAACCGCTGGCGCATGGTCAGCACCTGCCCTTCCTCGCCGTCCTCCTCCCCGAGCGACGGCACGTTGGGCGGCGGCGGGGGAGGCGGCGCCCCCATGATATTGTCGAGCAGCCACTTGCCCCGGATCGTCGGCGCCGTCCGATTGGAGTACGACGTCACCGTAAGCACGCTTCCCTGACCGAGCAACCCTCTGCGCTCCTCATTCTGTAAATCCACGCGGCGAAAATGACTCCCGAAAACATCCGGAATCCCGTAGTGCTGGGCCAGACGCTCGTTCAGGAACGTATAGTCGGCGTCCAGCAGGTCCAACAGGCTGCGGTCCTCCCGCAGCGTGCTCTCAAAGAACAGTTCTGACTCTTCCCGCAGAGCCTGCCGCAGATTGTCATCGAAATCGGGAAAGACTTTCGGGTCCGGAGAAATATCTTGCAGGTTTCGCAGGGAGAGCCACTGCCCGGCGAAATTTTCTACCAGCATCCGGGAGCGCACGTCGTCCAGCATTCGCTTCACTTGTTGCTTCAGCACAGTGGGATCTTTGAGTTTGCCATGTTCGGCCAGCGTAAGAAGTTCGTCGTCCGGGATGCTGCTCCACAGGAAAAACGCCAGACGCGATGCTAGCTCGAGATCGCTGATGTGATAGGGCCTGTCCGGCACCGCGTCTGGTGGGTCGCGTTCGATCCGGAACAGGAACTCCGGTGAAACCAATATTCGTTGTAGTGCGCCTCGAATGCCGACTTCGAATCCCCCGTCCCTACGTCCCGCATTGTAGAAACCAAGCAGAACCTGAAGGTCCGCTTCGGTCACCGGCCGGCGATACGCCCGGCGCGCCAGCTTGGACAGAATCTCTCGGGCGCAGGCTTCCTCGTCCCCGGCACCATTAGGAGTGCACACCAGAATCTTGGCGCGGCTAGCCGTTTCCCCCACTCCTGTCGCGTCGTAGGGTCCACGGATCGAGACCTGGTCGACGGCCGGTGGGCCGCCCTTGTAGCCGCTGGCTGTGAGTTCATCACGCAACTGGCGCGGCATGACTTTCCCTTCGGGTTCGAAGATTTCATGCAGGAAAGCCACCTGCACCAGGCGTGTCCCTGCCTTCGACGGGAAGCGCACTTCCAAGTCCTCATCAACGGTGAGTTCGTATCGCTCCTGTTCGGGATCGCCCCGGTAGTCGGGAAGAATAAAGGAATACAAGGGGCCCGACACGCCCCTGTGCTCTCCCCCCACCGGGAACAGCTTGATTCGCGCGCCGTCTAGACGAACATCGAGTTGATGCGGCTCTGCCAGCCCGATGATGTAATTATCCTTGTTTCGCTGCAGCCGGATCGTCAGAATATATTCGCCGTCGAGCGGAAAATGATGCCGGACCGCGATTCCCCCTCGCGATCCGAGCGGGAGGTCTTCGCTCATGCGGCCGGTCTGCACGAGATCGCGCGACACATCGTAAGTCTCCGTGAACGGACTCACGTTCGGATCTCCCAGCGCTAGGCGGGTAATTCTGCGCGCCGCGAACATATACCGCTCCACCAACAGCGGCGATACCGAAAGCATTTCGGCGATGTTGTCGAAGCCGTGGCCCGCATCGTCGGCGGGCAGCAGTGTTACCCCGTCGATTTCCACGGCCAGCAAATCACGGATGGCGTTGGCGTATTCCACCCGGTTCAGCCGGTGGACGGCGGGCCGGCCCGGATTCGGGTCAGCGGCTGCGGCGCGGTCGAGCTCCACTTCAATATAGGTGGCAAGCGAGTCGTAGGACGCTGCATCAGGCCGCGGCATCCCCGCCGGCGGCATCGATGCCGTCCGCAGTTTCCTCACTACTTTTTCCCATATGGGTGCTGCCGCTCTGACGTCCTCGATGTCCACTCGGTCGAGCATCAGCCCCGCCGTTTGGAGCCTTTCGTTGTGGCAGGTAACGCAGTAGCGATTGAGAAGCGCACGCTGCGGCGAGGCGGCGGATTGAGCTGTGCTCGAAGCCAATTGCCCCGTGGCCCCCAGGGAGGCAGAGGCCAAGAAAAGGATTCCGCAGCCCGTCAGTATCGTCCGTAACATCGTAGTGGCTACCTTCCCTTGCTAACCGCGAGCAAGTGCGCTGCAGACAGGAGTAAGAGCGTAGGGAAGCAGCATCCCCGTGCTTGCCAATTTACTGATGCGCCAACCGATCAGCATTTTATCATAGCCCAGCACCCGGTATTCGGAACTAGTGTGCCAAGCCACCGGATTTGATTCAGAACTCTCTGACAATCCAAACTATACTCCCTTGTGAGTTATCCAGTGCAATATTTCCCTTCGCTAAGTCCCCCTCCTGGGAAGCGTGGACAACTGGTTTGCCTGACCAACGGCGGAGCCAGCCGGATTCGTAAGGCGTTGGGATCAGATCATCTCTAGTCTTTCCAGTAAAAGGAATAAGGGTCTTCTTCAGGAACCGCTTTCGCCTCAATTTTCAACACAAGGTCTCTGTCAACTTTGAGGACATGCTCGGGAGCCTCACGGTTTTCCTTCCAGATCATCATTTTGAAGTCCCCACCCGGCAGTCTAAAGCGCACCACTCCCCCTTCGTCAGTGGCGGCCCGGTGCGGACCCAGCCTGACTTGAGCATTAGGGATGGGTGCACCCGTTTCCTTTGCGACGATCTCGATTGCGACGAGGTGTTCCGGTGAATTCATGGTCACGAAGCTGAAGGAGGCCGGACTCGGCTTGCCGTGCGGGAGACTGCGTTCCGGAGCAACCATTCGGACCGACCAGCGAAAATGTCCCACTACAGCCGGGGCCGAGACTTCGACTGTAGTCCAGTACAGCCCGTGCGTTCCCTGCCAGGGAGTTTCGCCCAGTACGGCTTGCGCAACGACGGCTCCGTCCGCGTTGAGAACCTCGATGGTCTCCCCCGAAAGCGGGCACCCGGCTGTGCATCTGGCGCCGGCCTTGAATCGGAATCTGGCGCCGATCGCCACCGGCGTCGGGTTGTGCCAGACCGCAAGGCTCGCGGAGTGCTGCTTGGTCGCAAATCCGATGGCCAGCGACGCCGCCCCGTGACGAATGTTGCCGGTCACATGTTCCGGCAAGATGAACGTCCAGGCGAAGGAACCAATCTTCGTGGGGGCCGTGACCGTAATCTCAGCAGAGTCTCGCAAGTCGACCGGGCCGTGGCGCGGATCATACGCCTCCGATTCCGGTGTCATGCGGACGATGCTTGGCAGTTCTCCTCGGGCCACAATCTCGCCGGCCTCGTCGGTAACATAGAAGGGAGAGCCGGCAAGATCACAGCCGGAAGCAGTCTCCACGGCAATCGTGAAAGTGAACGGGGCGCCGCAGTCCACCGTCTCGGGGAAAGGCTGCTTCAGATCGAGCCGGATCGGGAAAACGGGCGCTTCATCAGCCATCGTCATATCGGATTCGATTGGGAGATCTCGGCACCTGCCGGAAAGATCCGAGCCGGGCCTCTTTGCAGGTCTTTCCCGATCCAGCTAGTCGTTTACTGCCGTGGCGTTTTGGAGGCGGCGCGCACGCATTCCATGCCGGCCACGCGGCCGGTTGTGATGCAGCGGCCCAGGCCATGCTGCTTGATCCCACCCGCGGATTCACCGGCACAATAGAGACCTGGGATCTCGCGTCCTGTTAAGTCGACGACTTGGCAGTTGGAGTTCACCCGGAGCCCGGTATAGGAATCATGGAGAGCAGGCGTGGACCACGCCGCATAGAAGGGCGGCGTCTGGATCTTGTACGGAAGATCCGTTCGCCCAAATTCTTCATCGGTCCCGGTATCGACGAAAGAATTGAAGCGCTCCACGGTCTCGCGCAGGACGTCACCGGGCATCGGACGCAGCTGATAGAAGTTGCGGATGAGCTGGCCAGCCAGTTCCTCCAGCGTCTCGCCGCTGAAGAAATAGCCCCCGGCGCGGTCGACATCGGGATAGCCGGTCCCGTAGCCTTTTCGCTCGACGGCATCCTGGTCGAATATCGCCCACACTGGGCCGCCGCCCAGCAGCTTACCGGGAACCCCCGTGGGTTGCAAGGCATGGGCGAAATAGCCGTCCTGACTGTTGTCGGTTTCATCCCAGAACCGGCGGCCGTTCTCTTTGACCAGGATGCAATCCGGCCAGCTCGCTACCAGTCCTGACGCGCGATGCCGGAAGAAGGTCGCACTCTCGGGTGTCTGGGCGCCTCGGACATAATTGTCGCGCACGCCCCAGCGCCCCTTGTTAGCCCTCACGCCGGTCCCCGATTGAGTCTCATTGCCCGCGGAACCGAGGGCAGCCCCGATCTTCATGGCGGCAATGGAGGGGGCGGCATTGGCCGGGGCAGTGTTCTGGCCGTGCCATTGATACTCCTCGGTCAGCCGCGGGTCGAACATGGTCCGAAACGCCACATTATGGCCATGCCCGCCGCTGCAGATGATGACGCCCATGCGCGCGCGAAGGTTCAAGGCGCGGCGCGTCGGTTGGAACCAGCGGTCCACCTCCTCCACGCGCACGCCGGTGATGCGCCCGGCGTAGGGCTGCTCCCGGTAAATGTCAGTGAGAGTGTGCGAGAGCAGGAATTCCACTCCTTTGTCGCGGGCGCTCAATTCCAGAGGCCGGACGATGCCCGAGCCGTTGCGGCCCTGGTCGTGCGAAACCACACTGACGCGAACAGGCCACTCATGCGGCCTCACCTGCGTCGGGCTGACGACTCCCGTCTCATATTCAGACGGCACCTCGGTCCCGTGCCGGTCAAAATTGACGCCGTTGGCCTCCAGAAAATCGAAGGCCGCCACCATCTCGTCGCAATAGCGCCGCACCAGATAGACATCTGTGAAGCGGTGCTCGATCGGATCGGTTAGCCCGGCGAAACGCAGGTCCGGCGAATCCTGCTGGCCCGCTTCCTTTTGCAGCCGGTTTCCGCCGCCGAAGGCGATGGCTCCGCCGCTCATGATGGCGATCCCGCCGACGTCGAAGTGATGTTCGACGACCAGCACTTCGGCGCCAGTGTCACGCGCCGCAATGCAGGCGGGTAGGCCGGACGCGCCGGCGCCGATGACAATCACATCGGCCTCGGCGTCCCAACGGATCTCCTCGGCTCGTGCTTCACGAGCGCTAAGGCCGGTCAGCGCTACCGCTCCCCCGACGCCAGCCTTGACAGCACCTCCGAGAAAGCGCCTTCTGCTTATCGAAGCGGCCGATTCGTCGCTGCGCGCAATCTTGGCTGTTTTCTTGTCGCCCATCCAAATCTCCTCCCGGTTCCTCGCGGCACTAGTCTGGCCTGTGACCCAGGACATGTTTGCTGAATTGCTGGATCCGGAATTTCCAGCAAGGCCTTCCGGCTGCCCCTAATGATACACCCATCAGCCTGCGGTGGAGCACATTTTGATGCCTGGAAATTGGTATGGAAGCGCGGCGACTATATAGCCAAGAATCAGTACCACCAAGCGGTTTGGGAGGTGACTCCCAGCACCAGAATGGTTTCTCTACCCTCTGAAGAGTGTTTCTGGAGACTCAGTCGTAGATCCTTGCCCTGCGGTGGAGGCTTTCGATAAGCTAGGTCTGAACTAAGCAGACTTCAGGTTCCACCGGCGGGGGCGTAAGACTGTGGCTCTTTCTCCAAGCACGTGGCTGAACCACCATTCCCTAAATCTCTCCCATCGATTCGGAAGGGATAGGCGGAAGTGCGATGTGCCTGCGACACGCGGCGAAGCAAGAGTAATTCAGGCAGGAATTGCTTCTAATTCACTATCCAAGACTGTGAGCGGAGAAACCTATGGTGTTGCTGATTCGACCCCATGAAATGGGCGGACTGATTTCGATGAAGGAAGCAATCGAAGCTGTGGAGGAGAGTTTCCTGCAATGGGCACAGTGGCCGGGCATCAATGCCCCCCGGCGACGCGTTCATGTTCCTTCCGGGGTGCGGGTGAGTGTCCATCAAGGAGGTGTTCCGGGCTTGGGCTGCACCGGCCTGATGACCCATTGCGAGCATGTCGCCATCCGAGAGGACGGCACGCAGCAATACCCCTTGCGCGGACGTCCAGTCCAGGTCCTCTACAGCGCCGAGACGGGAGAGCTGTTGGCTTTGTTGGTCGGAGAGCCCCAGCCGAAGGAGCTACAGCTGAACGGGGTGACCGCCTTGCGCACTGCCGCCACGAGTGCCGTTGGAACCAAGCACCTCGCACGGCCCGATTCTCGCCGGTTGGGGATACTGGGCTCCGGTGCCCAGGCTCGCTATCATTTGGCGGCCTTCGCTCAGCTTTACTCCCTGAAGTCGGTAAAGGTTTACAGTCGCGATCCGGAGAAACGTGCGGCGTTCGCCAGGGAAATGTCCTCCGCGCAACTTGCGGTGCAACCAGTCGAAAGCGCCCGCGATGCAGTTGGGGGCTCGGACATCGTTCTAGCGGCCACTAATTCGAACACGCCGGTTCTGGACGGATCGTGGCTCGAAGCCGGCGCGCACGTAACCTCGATCGTGGCGAGCAACGTGGGTCTCCAGCAAGGTGGCTTTATCCGGGAAAAGCGGCGCGAACTGGACGACGAGACCATCCGGAAAGCCGACCGTATTGTCGTCTGCTCGCGAGAGCAGGCCCGTCAGGACCAGCAAGCCGACATCTATGACCGCGTTGAGAAAGGCTTGCTTGGCTGGGATCAAGTCTTTGAATTACCGGAAATTTTGTCTGGCAAGGCGGCGGGGCGCACGGCTCCCCAGCAGATCACACTGTTCAAGAACAACGCAGGACAGGGTATCTGCGATGTTGCACTGGGGGCGCTCCTCTATCGGCGCGCCACCGAACAGGGGATTGGGCTCGCACTCGACCTGGATGGTGCGGAGTACCGCATGGCGGCCCCCCGGGGGACGAAGTGATCGCCATAACCAAGTCCTCTGCGAATGTTGCGAAACCCCTTGCCCTGCGGCATGGCCTGCCGATAAGCTAGAACGTGAAATGATTCATGGCAGCCTGCAGGTCGTCCGCTGGCGGGAGGCAAGTCTGTGGCTTTTTCTCCAGGTACGTGGCTGAACGATTGCGAACTCCTCGCTCCCATCGGCTCCGGGGGCAGGGGCGAAGTGATGCTGCGCGACCGGATCAAGCGTGGACCGGTTCCCATGGAGGAAGCCCTCCACATCGCCGGTTCCGACGGAGGCCCGATGATCCGCCGTTTGTGAAGAGAAACTCAGAACTGTATCCCAAGCTGTACGATCGCGGAGGGAGGAATCTTGGAATGGCTAATCGCTTGATGGGTTTGATTCTTGGGGTGGCGGTGGTGCTGGTCACCTCCCCCGTTCTGTTTGCCCAGACCACAGTGGACCTGTCGGGGACCTGGGCGACCGATGAGAACATCCGCCGGTTCAATCGGGAAGAGATGCCTTCGCTGACGCCCCAGGCAGCAGAAATATTTAGATCCAATCGCCAGGGGCTGGCGAACCAGACGTCCTCAGGACTCGATGAGATGGATCCAACCATTTATTGTCTCCCGGACGGTTTTCCGCGAGTCTATCTCTCCAACTATGCGTTCGAGATCTATCAGGTCCCTGACAGGGTGCTCGTGGTCTACGAGCGGAACCACACAGTGCGGCGGATCTATCTGGACGGTCGAACAATGCCGGACGGTTTTCCTCCTTCTTTTGCCGGGTACTCGACGGGCAGGTGGGACGGAGACACGCTCGTCGCCGAGACCGTGGGTCTCAACGACCTGAGCTGGCTGGATCGCCTCGGCACGCCCCATACAGACCAACTGCATGTCGTGGAGCGAATTCGGCGTGTGGCCCACGACATGTTGGAGATCGATTTCCTGTTCGATGATCCAGGTGCGTTTACGAAGCCTTTCGAAGGAAAAGGAGTCTACCAATTGCGGACGGATTGGGACATCCTGGAACACAACAATTCCTGCGTGGACCGCCACCGCTACGAGTATTCGCAAAAGTCGCTTCTCGGAACAACGGAATGGACCAATCCCGAACAATACTAGTGTTCTGTCCTGGAAGTACGGTGATTCAGTTTCGGAGCGCAACGGCGCTGGATTGGGGGGAGAGACGACGAGCCAATGCTCATTCATTGCGAGGAGGAGCGACGCCCAAGACGGCGCCGTTCCGCCCGAACTCGTAGAGCCGATGGACGTTGCTCACGCTACGGAAACGCGGCCCCGGAACCCGTTGCGATTTGGGAGGCGTGGACGCTGTCGGTTCCTCAACAGCCACGTCCATCGGAATGAATGAGCGTATTTCCGGGACAGGACACTAGCTCTCATCGTTTTCCCTCGGCGCAGGCAGGCAAAGCGCTCCGCAGCAGATCCATCGCGTTCAGAATTTGGTTTGGTGAGCTAAAGCAGCCTGTGCCAGCGCCTGAATCCGAGACGCGGCCCGAACCGATATTCAAGATTGATGTCCTTCAGGAAGCGGTTGCTCTTACGAGCAATTCTAAGAGCGTATTGGGGAGACATGAGAATAGGAGATAGGAGGAGCGAGGTGATTCGACATTCCCGATCGAAGCGTAGAAAAATCCGTGAGATTGTAATTCTTGGTTCCCTGACCGCAGTTGCCGGCTGGCTTGTCTGGAGCGGAAGCAACGGAATCGATCTGGAGCGGGAAAGGACGGCTCATCCTCGCCTGGTTTCGATTCAGCCGCTGCCGGAGCTTGGTTCGGAAATGGCTGGCGCGATGTGCGAGTACATGCCCGCCAGCGCGACTCCCTCGCTGCTTCTGGCCCTGCAGGAATCGCAGGCGGCGCGGGAGCCATACCCAGGTGCTGCTGAGCAGGAAGCCGCCTCGAAGCGGCTCCCGATCCGGACCATGCGAGACCCCTACTCCTCTTTCAGCGCGGTGGCAGTGGACCCCACCAACGACGAAGTGGTCATGACCGACGAGAATCTGTTCAGCATTCTCAGCTACAATCGCACAGACAACACGCCGCCTGCCGCTCGCATGACCGAGCCCAAGCGCATCATCCGCGGTGAGTCCACCAACATCGAGTTTCAATGCTCGCTCTATGTGGACCCGGTCAATGGCGACGTCTACGCCGCCAACAATGATACCCTTGGCAAGCTGGTCGTTTTCTCGCGGCAGGCCCGCGGCGACGTGGCCCCCGATCGTTCTATCAACACTCCCCACACCACTTTTGGCATTGCCGCGGATGAAAAGACCCAGGAGTTGATGCTGACGATCCAGGATGATGCTGCCGTGGTCACCTACGCCAAGACAGCCCAGGACGACGATCCGCCGATCCGGCTGCTGCAAGGCGAGAAGACCCTGCTCGCCGATCCGCATGGCATTACGATTGACAAGAACAAAGACCTGCTCTACGTGTCGAACTGGGGCACGGTCAATATTCACCGTGCACCGCCGGATGGGGCCAAGGCCGGAACCCTCGGACGGGGCAACGGGCATCCCAATTGGCCCATCGGCCGGAATTACACCATCCCGGGCTCCGGTGTGGCGAACCCGCCCTCCATCACGGTATATCCGCGAGATTCGCGCGGAGATGTCGCTCCGCTGCGCGCCATCCAGGGTCCCAGGACGCAGTTGAACTGGCCCACGTCTCTCTCGGTAAACCCTGCCAACGGTGAGCTTTTTGTTGCTAATGACACCGGGCACTCCGTCCTGGTCTTCGGCCCGGATGCCGACGGCGACGTCGCGCCAATCCGAGTCCTCAAGGGCCCCAGAACCTTGATCCAGAACCCCACAAGTGTATTCTTCGACGAGAAAAACAACGAGCTATGGGTTGCCAATTTCGGCAACCACACGGCCACGGTCTATCGGCCGGACTCCTCTGGCGACACGCCGCCGCTTCGCGTGATCCGCAGTGCTCCGTTCGAAGCTCCTACTCCTATGCTCGGCAATCCGCACGTGGTCACCTACGACAGCCGCCGTGAAGAGATCATGGTCGCCAACTGAGTGGCTCACCCGCAGATTGCGGCCTTCCCCAGGTTGGCGGAAGAAAACGCGAGAGCCACTCGGGCCATTGCCGGACAGCACACGCTCATAACGCGCACCATTCACGACATGGCCTACGATCCGGTCCGTGATGAAATCGTCGTTCCCCAGTTCTACATGCAGGGCATACTCACCTTCCGGGGCGCTGCCAACGGGGATGAAGCGCCCATCCGCGTTATCAGCGGTCCTCGCACAGAGATTGCAAACCCGACTCGGATTGCCCTCGATCCCATCAATAACGAAATCTATATCCCGATGAATCACCGCCTGCTGGTCTTCGATCGCTTTGCCGAGGGTAACGTAGCTCCCATTCGAACCATAGAAGGGCCGGATACGGAAATGTCCGCGGGCGTTGTCCAGGTGGACCCGGTGAACAATTTGGTCGTTGTTGGTGGATACAGCGTGGCCGGGGGTCGCGGAGATGCGGCGCAGATCGCCAGAGGACAGGTCCTCAGCGGAGACCGCAGCGGCCGGGGCGGCCAAATCCTCATCTTCGACCGGACTGCTGCCGGCAACGCCAGACCGTTGCGCATCATCCGCGGCCCCAACTCGAAGCTCTCCCGCGTCGGGCTGATGGCCCTCTATCCACCCCGGCAGTTGATCGTCGCCAGCGTCCCGGCGGGCCAGACAACATCACCCGAAAATTTTGTCGGCGTATGGAGCGAGCTGGACGATGGCGATGTCCCGCCCCGCTGGTTGCTCGGCGGTCCGAACTCTGTTCTTCGTCAAGCCCGTGGCATCACGCTCGACCCTGCGAACAAGAACGTGATCGTTTCGGACAAGTACGTCAATGCCGTGATGACATTTCACTTTCCGGAGATATTTTAGCCAGTCCGGAAGGCGTGGATAAGCTCTGTTTGCAACGCGACGGTAGCACAAGTCGCGAGAGGAGAAGAAGATGTCCTTTTGTGGCGCCCCGCTGATATCTCGATGCATAACGGCGGGCCTCATTGCCTGTCTGCTGCCGGCAGCTGTTCTAGGGCAGACCGCAGGGGATTCCTGTGATGAATATCTACCGCCGTTACGAGACACCGAAGGAGGAAAGGTCGGACCTGAGTCCTGCCGGAAACTGGAAAGGAGTTTTCGACTCGACAGCCGGAACCTGCGGAGATTCGACATCGGGCTCAGCGGGACGACAGACGGGTTCGTGACTCGTGGCGGTGACTACAGTGAATACCTGAGCAGCGCGCCGGACCTCGTTTTTCCCCAGACATCGGACCTGAGCCGGCCGTTGCATGCTGTTGCGCGCTACGAACGGGAGAAGGGCGCTTCGATGACCGTCGTTTTCCCCGCCACCGCAGCGGACTGGAACGGAAAGATGTGGGTTACGGTCCACGGACGCGGCCGTTCGTTCACGAACGGAAACCTGAAGGCATGGGACAAGAATCTGGACCCGGCGGAGCCGGCAGCGGATTTGAACCAGTACGACAAAGTAATCTTGGGAAAAGGGTATGCGCTGGTAAAGACTCACCGTACCTCTGCCGAGGGGCTGGGAGAGATTCAGGCGACTTTGGAGAACGGACTGCAAGTAGATGATGTAGCGTTCAACGATACGCATCATTACATCAAGGATTTTGCGACTGTGGCCGAAACGGTTCTGGCAAGTCAACTCGGTGAGGCGCCCCGGCGAACGTACTTCTATGGTCATTCGGCAGGTGGCAGGATGGGACGAGGATTCAACTACACGCCGGGCCTCAATCGGGATGCGGAAGGCAAGCCCTTTTTCGATGGAATTCTTGTGGACGATTCCGCCGCGGGTACATGGCTTCCGGTAGTGATGGAGAACGGCGTGGACATCGCGTTGCAAAGCGATGAAGATCGGGCCGCATTCGTGCCGCAGATTGATGTAACTCACCAGATGTACAACAACATCTGGCGGCCGCAACGGGCCGAGTGGGTCTCCAACAGCTTTCTGGAAAACAAGCGGCGGAACGCTCGCATCTTGCGCGACAAGGGAATGACGTCGAAACATCGCATGTACGAAGTGCGGAGCATCAGCCACTCGGGCGGCGAATCGTTGCCCGACGGACGGTCCGGGGATCTCCAGATTCTGGACCTGTCGCTGATGATGGGTCAATTCATTGACATGCTCGACAACTGGGTGGAAAAGGGCCAAGCCCCACCGCCGACGGGCTCGGATTGGGCTGAGCTGGGTGATGCCGACAGGGACGGGCAGGTTGAAAACCCGGGCATTTCATTTCCCGAAGTCGCGTGTCCTTTGGGAGTTTATTACGCTTTCCCGATGAGCAGGGGAGAAAACGGAATCGGCGTGACATCGTTCGCTCCGTTTAGCGGCGAGGGATTGGAACCACTGGATGGGCGAGAGGTTTTCGTGGATATGAACCGCAACGGAGTCTGGGACCGCGTGGAAACTCCCAGCCAAGCCTGGCAAAGACTTGGACTGCTGGCAGACGGCGAGGAACTGACCAGGGACCGCTATGTCGCCTGCGTGGAAGACGCCACTGCCAGTCTTCGGCGCGATGGTTTCTTCAGCGAAGAGACTGGCAGTAAGTATATGGAGCGCGCTCAAACTGTTGATTTGTCCCCTTGAGAGCTCTGTGTCGGTGATGCCGTGAATCGTTGTTTGAGGATGGCCGGAGTGCACTTCTGCAAAAGGGAGATGGACTTATGAAGTGGTTTGTTCGATCGACGGTTTTTTGCGCGGTTCTTGTTGTGGCTGTTCCCGCTGCAACGGAAACCCACGAGTTAAACCTCACTCCCGGTAACGTCCATTGGGGTTATTACGACGCGAGCATCCAACCTGTTTTGCACATCGCGTCCGGGGATACCGTTCGCATCGAAACACTGCCGGCGAGTGGTATAGCCCGATTAATCCAAGCCGGGGCTTCGGAGGAAGAGATTCCGAGCAACCTCCGGGAAGTGGACAATGCGATTACGGAGCGCGGACCGGGCGCGCATCCTCTTACAGGACCCATTTACGTCGACGGGGCGGAACCTGGAGACGTGCTGGAAGTGCGGATTCTCGGCTACGACTTTCTGCATCCTTTCGGCAGGGTAAGTTTCTCCGCGCGTGGCGGCACGTTGCCGGACGAATTTCCCTACGAGGGGATCCGCCTGATCCGTTTTGATCCCGCTTCCGGGACCGCGGAATTCGCCCCGGGAATCACACTGCGGCTGGCTCCCTTCTTTGGCTCGATCGGCGTCGCTCCGGCTCGAAGACGCATTTCGAGCAGCCCTCCCGGGCCGCACACCGGAAACATCGACAATAAGGATTTAGTGGCCGGATCTACGCTCTATTTGCCCGTCCATGTGCCGGGCGCCTTGCTGTCGATGGGAGACGGTCATGCGATGCAAGGTGACGGGGAAGTGACCGGCAGCGCATTGGAAACTTCTCTCCGCGGCACGGTCCAGATTCACCTGCGCAAGGGACAGCGGCTGCGCTGGCCCCGTGCGGAGACACCGACTCATTTCATTGCAATGGGCTTGCATCCTGATCTGGATGAGGCGGCTCGCATGGCCACGAGGGAAATGATCAACTTCCTGGTCACAGAAAAGGGCATGTCCCGTGATGAGGCCTATCTTTTGTGCTCACTTGCAGTGGATCTTCGTGTAACCCAGGTAGTGGACGGCACGAAAGGAATCCATGCAATGCTCCCCAAGTCGGTTTTCCAGTAGTGGAAGCCGCTGGAACCGTGAAACGATTGTTCCGTCCCGTATGGAGGTGAATGATGAACAGAAGTCCTGCAGTGCTCATCCTGGCTCTATTGTTCGTTAGCGGAGCCTCCGCTCAGAAGCTGGAGTTTGCGAATCCGGAAGGGATATCTACTCCGGAGCGATACTCACACGTCGTGAAGGCGGGAAACATCATTTTTGTTTCCGGGCAGGTCGGCCGCGATTCCAACGGACAGATCGTGGGAGAGGGTATGCGGGAGCAATTCGACCAGACCTTGAAGAACGTGATCACGGCAATCCAATCCCAGGGAGCCGATGTTGGCCATATCGCCAAGATTACGACCTACGTGACCGACATGGACGAGTATCAGAGCCCGGAAGTCCGGGCCATTCGCACCCGGCACTTTGGAAATCACAAACCTGCGAGCACATCCGTCGAAGTTGTGGGGTTGGCGAATCCGGCCTACAAAGTGGAGGTCGAAGCCATCGCCATTCTGCCTTAGATCATTTTCAGCATTGCTGTATAGCCCCCAAGTAACGACAGGCCTCAAGTAGGGACAGGCCTCTGGCCTGTCCCCTTCGAGCACAGCCGACAGGCCGCCAGGTCTGTACTCGCAAGCCCAGGTGTTGCGGGTCCGCAATCCAAGTCCCGGAGGTGGTTTTTAGGCCACAGCGTGCCGGACTGGTTCCCTTTGCCGCCGGCCCCACCCATGCATCCCCCGCAAGGCCCGAAAACACCCCTTTTTTAGTGTTTTTATAGTGAATTTGGTATTCCGAAGGAACGGAAGGAACCGCAAGAACCGAATCTGCCGCAGGAACCGAAAAACGCCGGAAACGGCGTTTTTTCTATACCAACCCTGAAAATGGGGTAGCCCGCGCTGAACGTCTGCTCTCAGCAAGCCTGCATCAACTTCATCTCTTCCTCACCATCGAAACATGAGTAGTCGGCGTTCGATGCGGCCGTTCAACGAATGATCGGCTCGTAGCAGGATTCGTATGTGTTCTGGGGGAATGGATGGTGTGCCCCGCGAAAGCCCTCTGATGAGGACCTTCGCGGGGGGTGATTGCAAATTACGCTGATTAGAAGATGAACTTCAGGCCGAACTGGATCTGACGAGCATCGGTCGCGGTTTCCCGAATTTCGCCAGCTTGCTCGTTCGGTCTTCCGTCGTCCAAGAAAAGAGCATCGGTGTCCGGCACTCCGAAGTTGGCCCGGTTGAAGATGTTGAAGAACTCCGCCCGGAACTGGAACTGCGTGGTTTCCGACACGGGGATGTTCTTGAAGAGCGAGAAATCGAACGTGGCCAAGCCCGGAGAAGTGAGCGTGTTCCTGCCGACAGTGCCGAAGAACCCCGGCTGCCAGTCAGGGTCACCCTCTTGGCAGCGGGTCGTGCCCGTGCAAGCCGAGGGGATGAAGTGTCTGGTGTCAAGCCAGGCGTTGGGGCTGCCCGTCACCGGGTTGTTATCGCCCCCCGGCACGAGATTCGCGAACAGCAGGTCCGTCTGGTTGATGGCGTCATCCTGGCCCGCGTTGGCTTCGTCGAGCACCGAAAGCGGGTGGCCGTCGGTGAGGGTCAAGATACCGTTGATTTGCCAGCCGTCCAACAGGGCGCTGCCGAGTCCGCCCACCCCAGTTCCCGGAATGTTCCAGGTAAAGTTGCTGACCAGGTTATTCCGGATGTCGGCGGAGGAGAGGGAGCGTTTGATGTGGTTATCGAAGTAATAGATGCCCCTTTGGCCTTGCGGAAGGTTGTCCCCGCCGCTGGTCACCCCCGAAGCCATGTCGATGGACTTCGAAAGGGTGTAGGAGACCTGCCACTGGAGGCCTGCCGCGAGCCGCTGTTGGGCGCTGAAGGTTGCGCCGTGATAGTTGCTGGTGCCGCTGGGCATCTGGGGCCGGTTCACTCCGAAGTTCGGATTGATCAGACCCAGGTCCTCCACAAAGTATTTGTACCGCCCAGGTCCCGGATTTTCGGGCCATTCGCCCACCTGCGCCCGACCGGTTCCGGGTCCGCAAGGCATCCGCTCGGCACAGACGCGCCACCTGCTGAGCTCAGCGCGCTCCATCATCCACAGGTGCACGCCGCGCGAGCCGGTGTAACCCGACGACAGCAGCCAATTGGTACCCACTTCCCGCTGCAGGTTCAAGCTCCACCGCGCGATGTAGGTGTTCTCTTGGTTGTACTCAGGAGGCCGAATATTGGGCCGCAGGCCGTCCGTAAGGTATTGGGTTTGCGTGAAGTAAGCGTCCGGGAAGCTGATCTTCACTCCATTGGGATTCTCCGGGGTCACCGAATCGTCGATGGTTCCTCGGCGATCCTGCGTATCCAGCCGCGTGGACAGGATGAAGGGCGGCATCACCTGGTAGGCGGTGCGCCAATGGTAGAAGCCCGGATGCACATAAAACATCCCGATTCCCCCTCGCAATGAGGTTCTTTGGTCGCCGGGCGCCCAAGCGAACCCCACACGGGGGCTGAAGCTCTTCGTTGTGGGATTGTTCCCCGCCAGGGGCCCGATGGTTACCTTCTCGTCCTGAAAGTTGACCAGAGCGGAAGTGGCCCCGTTGACCTCTCTGGGAAGCGTCACGAATTCGTACCGCAGTCCCAGGTTCAGCGTGAAGGAGGGGCGCATTCTCCAGTTGTCCTGGATATAGCCGCCGAAGCCCCACTGCTTCGCGTTGCGGTTCGGGCGCCTCCCCAGCTCGCCTTGGAACTCCCACCCGGGAGCAATATTGAAATCATCCAGGTTCACCAACTCGCTCGGCAGATGCACCTCGAACCGTCTCGGGATATTCCGCAGGAAGAGCTCATAGTTGCGGAACTCCCAGATGCCATGAGTTCCTGCGGTCGCGGCGGTTTGATCCATGATAGTGCGATTCACGACCCCTCCGAACTTGAAGGTATGGTTCCCCCGGGTGATCGAAACGTCATCGGAAACCGTAAAGACTTCCTGCTGGTACGCAGAGGAGTTGCCTCGAAACCCCCAGGTGTCTATCCCCGAGACTCCGATCTGGCCCACCAGGCCGAACGGGTTGTCATTGAACATCAGCCCGCCCTGGGGGGCCGGCCCTCCAAAGTCTCGGTCGGTGATGGGGATGCTGCCCGTGGGATTGGTTCTGTTCCATCCGAATCTGAGCTCATTGAGAACAGTCGGAGAGAAGATGCTGGTGAGCGAGGCGGCAACGGAGTCCCGGTTACTGACCAGGCTGGCGGCCCCGCCGTCCTCGGCATCATTGTTGATATCTCCGATGATCCCGAGCTGGTCCCGGTTGCTTCTCATGTAAGTCCAGGTTCCCGAAAGGAATCCCAATCTCGGATCGGAAAATTGGTGGTCCAGTTTACCGGTAATGAAGTCCTCCGTGGTGGGCTGCCGTTGGACGCCGACAAGCTGTACGGTGCCGTCGTCGAAGGTTCGGTTGATCGGCAGGTCCACGCCGGGAATCGGCAGCAAGTCCAGATAGGGCCGGACAGCCGGGTCAACCGGGATGGTCTCGTCCGGCAGAATGCCCTGCAGGGCATCCGCGCCCGGCAGCCGGACCTGGTCCGGGATGGGTTTCCGCTCCCGCAACCCTTCGAAGCTGGCAAAGAAGAACGTCCGATCTTGCAAAATCGGGCCTCCCACCGAACCGCCGAACTGGTTGCGGTTGAACGGCGGCTTCGCCCGGCCGTCGCTGTTGTTGAAGAAATTGTTCGCATCCAGGGCGTCATTGCGCAAAAACTCAAACGCAGAGCCGTGTAACGCGTTGGTCCCCGATCGGGTCACCATGCTGACAATGGCTCCGGCCGCGCTTTTGTACTCGGCCGAATAGTTGTTGGTGATGATCTGGAATTCCTGGATCGTATCCACTCCGCTGGCGCCGCCGGTTGACCCTGCCAGGTTGTTCGAAATGTCACCGCTGGTCATCCCGTCGGTCAAGAAGACGTTGTGCGTCTGCCGCGCTCCGGAGACGGTGAGCTTCTGACCCATGCCGCTAAAGACGCCTTGTCGGTTGCGCTGGGGAACCCTGAGCACCCCCGGCGACATAAAGGCCAACGAGGTCAGGTCGCGGTTATTGAGTGGCAGGTCCACTACCTGCTCCTCATTGATCAGGTTTGAGACAGTGGCCGTGGTCGTCTCCACCAATCCCACCTCGCCGGTCACGGTGACTGCCTGCGCCACTTCGCCCACTTGCAGGGTGTGGTTCACAACGGCGTTCCGGCCGACGGTCAACTGAATTCCACTACGGATGCTGGTCTGAAATCCGGTGAGCGCAACGCGGACTTCGTAGTTTCCCAGTGGTAGGCTCGGCGCGTTATACCGGCCTTGGGGGCCAGTGACTGTCGCGCGCGAGATCCCTGTTTCCGTGTTGGTAATGGTAATCTCTGCCCCAGGGACAGCCCCTCCGGACTGGTCCGCCACAGTGCCGGAAATCGTGCCCGTGGTCAACTGAGCTGCCGCTACTGAAGCACAAAGAAGAAGCAAGCCTAGTACCGAGCTCCCAACCCAGCGAATCCTGAATCTTTCTTGGGCCATCAAAAATCCTCCGTTTTCTGATTTCGTGAGGCATGGGGGCATACCTGCACATCGGATGCTCCTCATGCGCGTCACTTTGGGCTTGATGTCAGCCAGAGCCTGAGAAAATACCTAATCCCCGTTTCGGCCACACACAACCCTATTCTCCAACTCGTACCGAGTATACCACGACTTTAGCCCTGTACATAGTTTCCCAGGAAAAAGTTTTTGGATCAGAATGCAACTGATGGGGGGGTGTAAGTGCTTGAAAACATGGTGGCCAGGGACGGAATCGAACCGCCGACGCCAGCCTTTTCAGGGCTGCGCTCTACCGACTGAGCTACCTGGCCATGCCAAAATTCTAACGGTCTCCTTTGGCTCCTGTCAAATCGAGATACGGGCGTCCTCGGTCCCTTTGGAACTGAAACGATGGGCTGCTGGAAAGCGCTAGTGCACCCGTTTCGAGTGTCCGGCCCAATATTTTTCGCGCAGATTCTTCTTGAGAATCTTGCCGGTCCCTCCCTTGGGCAGGGCTTCGAGAAATTCCACCGACTTCGGAACCTTGAACTTCGCGACCCGGTTCTGTAGAAAGTCTTTCAATTCGGTTTCCGTTGATGACGCATTCTCTTGGAGGACGACCAGCGCCTTGGGCACCTCGCCCCACGTTTCATCAGGGACCGCGATCACAGCGCACTCATAGACGCTCGGATGGGCGCACAGCTCGCGCTCAATCTCCAGAGAAGAAATATTCTCGCCGCCGCTGACGATGATTTCCTTCTTCCGGTCAACGATGAGCAAATACCCTTCGTCATCCCAGACGGCCATGTCGCCCGTATACAGCCAGCCATCCCGGAACGCTGCCTTGGTTTCCTCGGGCTGCTTCCAGTAGCCCTCCATCACGCCGTCCCCGCGTGCAATTACTTCACCGATGGCCTGCCCGTCCTGGGGAACATCCTGCCCGCTTTCATCCACGACCCGCAACTCCACGCCGACGATGGCGCGGCCGGTCATCGCCTGGCGGCGCCATTTTTCTTCCGGGGTCGCTTCCTGCAAGGAGTCCGTCAAGTACGCGATGCTCAGGACTGGCGAGGTTTCTGTCAGGCCGTATCCAGCGTAGGCCCGGCACTGGAGCTTCTCCTCAAGCTGGCGGATCAACTCCGGGGAGCTGGCAGCCCCGCCGATCATGACCCACTCTACGCTTTGCCGGTTGCATTGCAACAAAGCAGGGCAATGGATCAAGGCCGCGGCCATGGTTGGAACCATCGCAAAGAAGGTGACCCGTTCTTTCTCGATCAGCCTGCAGATCGTTTCGGGATCGAACTTCTTCACCAGGACATGGGTTCCGCCTACCGCCGTCACGGTATGCGCCGTTCCCCAGCCGTTAGCGTGAAATAGCGGTATGGTCTGCAGGTGAACACTGCAATCGGTTAAGCGCTGGGCAACAAGGGTATTGATTGCATGCAGATACACTGTGCGGTGGCTTAAGATGACTCCCTTGGGATTCCCGGTGCTTCCACTGGTGTAGAACAATTCGGCAAGTGAATCATCGTTCACTTGCGAGAAATCAAACTGTGCAGGTGTGGAATCGGCCAGGAGCCGGTCGTATGAGCGGGGTTCCAGGCCGGCCGGGATACTCTCGACACCCTCCAGAACAAACAGGCGAATGCCTCGCGGAATATAGTCTCGAATGGCATCCACCAACGGCAGGAAGTTCTCTTCCAAGAACAGGATGCTGGCCTCGGCGTCCCGAAGGATGAAGGCGATTTCCGAAGGTGACAGGCGGACATTGAGAGGCAAAAGGACCCCTCGTGCCAATAGGACTCCATAGTAGCCTTCCAGCAGCCTGTGGCAGTTCAAACTGAGAAACGCAACCCGGTCCCCGGGTTGCAGGCCGAGGTCATGAAGGGCTGCTGCCAGACGGCAGCAACGCTCGAAGAACGCATCGTAAGTGAAACGCTGGTCTCCGCAAACAATCCCTATTTTCTTGCCATACAAAGACTTGGCCCGCTCGAGAAAGCGCAGAGGCGTCAGCGGCAAGTTCATGGGGATGCACCTTTGGGATTCTGTTTCCTGCAACGACAGCGGGGCTGCCTATCGGGCGCAAACAGGACCGTCCACAAGCGCACTCATTCTACCCAGTGCACCGGGAACGGTGCAACCGGTGCATCGAATTCCCTTCTCTGCTTTGATTGCGAATCGTCTCTAAACCACACTCAGAAAAGGGTTTGCGCGCGGACCCGACCATCGCCCGGGAGTCACGATTTGATGGGACGTCCTTTCCCGGATCGAGCGGCGCAGGCGCAAAGAGAAATCTGTTCGCTCCGACCCGTAGGGCGGGTAGAATAGAGACACGTTGTACAGGCAAGGAGGCAGGAAAAAGATGAAACGGATCATAGACTTGAGGCAATCCGGAACCCGGAAACTCGGCATAGCTGGTTTATTCGGCATGCTCGGTTCTCTCGGTTTGTTCGGGCTTTTCGGTTTGTTCGGCCTTTTCGGTTCCTTCGGTTCTTTCGACAGGCCAGTTCTGGCGCAGGAACGCGCCCCTGTCGCCAGAACGCCCCACCCGCAGGAGCAGCACCTCCGGAATCTGCGCCAGATGACCCTGGAGGGGGAGAACGCGGAAGCCTACTTTTCGACCGACGACCGCTGGCTGAGTTTCCAGCGCCACGTTGGGGGACCGGAAACCTGCGACCAGATCTACATCATGGAGGTGGCCACGGCGCAGATGCGGCAGGTGAGCACCGGGAGGGGGCGCACGACCTGCGGATACATTTTCCCGGGCAACGACAAGTTCATCTATTCCTCAACGCACCTGGGCGGAGATGCCTGCCCGCCGCCGCCGGACATGTCGCAAGGATACGTATGGGCGCTGTATGATTCGTTCGACATCTTCACGGCCAACATGGACGGTTCGGGCCTCACGCGGCTGACGGACGAGCCTGGGTATGACGCCGAGGCAACGATCGCGCGCGACGGCAGCAAGATGGTGTTCACGTCGGTGCGAGACGGCGATCTGGAACTCTATTCGATGAACGCCGACGGGACGAACGTGCGGCGGCTGACAAACGACATCGGATACGACGGCGGCGCGTTCTACTCCTATGACGGGACGCAGATCGTCTACCGGGCGTATTATCCGACCGACCCGGGTGAGATCGCGGACTTCCAGCGCCTGCTCCGGCAAGGGCTGGTGCGACCTTCGCAGCTCGACATCTTCGTGATGAACGAGGACGGCAGCAACCGGCGCCAACTGACCGACAACGGGGCGGCGAACTTCGCGCCGTACTTCCATCCCGACGGCCAGCGGATCATTTTCAGCAGCAACATGGAGGACCCGCGCGGACGGGAGTTCGACATCTACATCATGAACGTGGACGGCACGGGGCTGGAGCGCGTGACCTACGAGGGCGGCTTCGACGGCTTTCCCATGTGGACCTCCGACGGCAGCCAGTTGGTGTTCGCCTCGAACCGCCATAACCGGACCGAAGGGGACACGAACTTGTTTATTGCGGATTGGGTGGAGTGAAAGCAGGGGATAGTGGAACGCGATCGCGCGCGTGGAGCCGCTGGACTAAGGAATCCGCAGATTGCAGAGATGGCCGACTACTGACCACAGAACGGCTCGAGAGATTTGGAAAACAAACAGATCCCTCGAGGCGAAACGACATCGATATGTCGTTTCGTCCTCGACTGCGCTCCCCTCGACCGACTCGGGACAAGCGGGACAAGCGCTCGGGATGACAGCCCGATGTGTTGGCGGATCGGTGTAAACGGAGAACCGGGATGAGGATGTTGCTGAAGGTTCCGTCACCGGCGAACATCCCATTATGCGGAAGATTCGGGAAGGGCGAGAGAAGGCCCCACCAAAGCTCTTCGAGTGAAGCGAATCATCAAACTGAGACCATTGCCAATAAATCCAATCCCTTGTGTAAGGTCTCATATTAGACTACAATAGGTGGTATGCAGTTCTGGTCGTAAGAGGACTTGAGTTTGCAAAAGGGGGACATCGGTTGTCGGGGCCGCTCACTTGTAGGCGATCTCTCTTAAGGAAAAGTCATCGAACCAGGCCTCGGAGTCGCCGTGGGTGCTTGCATACACTGCGGCCCAGGCAGCATTTTCCGGAGCCATGGCGGCCATCGCATGAGTGCGCCAGTCCGTTCCCGCCCGCAGAACTCGCACATCTGAGGATATCTGATTTTCATTCTGATCTAACCAGTTGATCTGCATGCGCACAAGCTGGCCCGCTTTTAAGACTCGCGTAAAATGCCGCAGCAGGTAGAGGGAGCCGCTTTGGACTGGAACCCTCTGTACGAGCCAGTTCCGCTCGTTGCAGCGGACGGCTGTCATACCATCGTGACCATAGGCTCCGGTGCTGTCGGTGAGCGGTTCTCCCACAGCCAACCAGTTCGCAGGCACCTCCCCGGACAGTTGCTCGAATCCGCCATTCCTCATCTGTTCGGGGCCGGTAGCCAGCTGCACCGGCCGCTCTTGCACTTCAAAGAGGAGGGCAGGGTGCGCGTAGATCAGTTTGAAATGCCCTTGGAGAAAATTGGGGGCGAGGACTGGATCGACAAAGACGTCGGCATCTCCCCCGGTTTGATTAACCATAAAATAGTCTACCTCGAGCTTGCGAAGCTCCTGGTAAAGTTCTTCAGGATGTGAGCGATGGGTCAACTGTTCTCCACGCCTCGCCGGACCAACCCAATCGCCCGCAAAAAACCGGTTCAGCAGCTTTACATTCCCGGCAGGACCGAACCAATCGCCCAAGAAACGACCATCCGCAAAGTACGCCATATTCGAAAGCGCCAGAGAATACAGCGTGTAGTCATTCCCCTTGGTGCGATTCAGGAACTCGACGGCGGAATAGATCGGGTGGAACTTTAGAATGTAATCATCCCTGTCTTCCGCCCGAACCGGGGGAAGCTGCTGCGGCATCAGGGGCGTTCCAAACGCGCCGGGAACCGCCGTGCGAAGCGCGCCTGGAACGACGAGCAAGACACAGATGGCGACAGCAAGCGCCGGAGCGACTGTCGGCGACCTCGACCAGCGGGGGCGAAATACATAGTTCCCCAGGGCAGCCCCCCCGGCAAGACTCAACAAGGGCAAGGCGTGAATCAGATAACGCATCTGCTGGGCCGTAGCGAACCAGAACAGGGTGTACAGGCCCGTAACAACCAGCAGGACTCGAAGATAGGAATCCCGAATCGCCGCCAGCAGGCAGATCGGCAGGAGAAACAGGTAAGCGGGAGTGAGCGGATATTCCGCCCGGAAACTCTCTCCGCTGCGGAACGCCAGATTCCACGGCAGAAGCAGAAGAGCGCGGGCTCCGTTTCCTGCACCGGGATGGAGCTGGTCGGCAATTTGATTCTTCGCATCTTCCGGGCTCCAAGGTCCATAACCCAACGCGGAACCCCAATACGGCCAGATCGGGTTGCTCGTGTAGTACGCGTTGCGCAGGTACCACGGCCCGGCGAAAATCAGGAAAATAACGCCGAAGGTCAGGATGTTTCGAAGAGTTCTAGTTCGCAAGGACTCGTATACCAGGAACATGCCGAAGACCAAGACGGGGAAGAGCGCCAAGTATTTCACTCCCGCTGCGAAACCGAAAAAGGCGGCGGAGAGCAGAAGCCAGGATGTGTTTCGCGATTGGAACCAGTTGAAAAAGGCGTAGACGGCGAGCGTCAGAAACGACGCCAGGCTGACATCAATGTAAGCCGACGCTCCAAGCCACAGCACAAGCGGATTGGACAGCCAGAGCGCCGCACCCCACAGACCAACCCGCGTGTTAAACGCACGCCGGCCCCAGGCATAAAGCGTCGTCGCAACAACCGCCATCATAAGGAACTGCACGAGGTGTGCTGCGAGGTCGTCATAGAGCAGCAACGCCAGCGTAAGCAGCATCTCGTTCAATTGAGGGAAGACCGGAAAGCGAAGGTACGGAGTCGGCGCTACGGCATTCGTTGTCGCATAGATCTTGGCCGCAGCCAGATGATAGGAGGTTGCATCCGAATGGATCGGAGGATAGAGCGGCAGCAGAAGCACCGGGGTTAGTAGAACAAAAACCATCCCGCAGAGTAGCCGCCGGTACCATGAGGAGTTCCGCCATGCCCCTTCCGCATCCCTCCGCAATCCTTTCGCGGCGGGCCACAAGAGCACACAGGAGATTCCGAACAGCGCAAGGATCATCCCCGGCATGAGCAAGTGAAGAACACCGAGCAGCAGAACCACGGATGCGATGATGCCGAGACCCAATCCGGTGCAGACTGAGAATTTTTCGGAGACCGAGTCATACACGACGTTTCTGGTAAGTCTGGCGCCAACCAGGCAGGCAAACAGCGTCAGCAATGCCAGAAAACCATAGTGAGAGAGAACGAATGACAGCAAATCAAGACTCATGCGAGAGTTCCGCCGCCTTTCCTGGATAACGCATTGCTTGCCGCTTCCGCCCAATCAGTCGGCCCATTCTCCCACGGCTGCCAGGGCAAGAACCACACAGAATCAAGTCGGCCACAAAGAAAGTGACCTGCCCCCGGTTGTTGGTCCACTTTTATGTTAGTCCTTAAGCCGTTTGGTCCGCTACACGGAACTTGGACCACTTAGATGCTTTCGGCTCTCCTTAAAGGAGAGGCTGCTGCCTTTCTGGAGATGTGGGAAGCGATCTAAGACAGATTACCTGCGTGTACATCTTTTCCTGTGCTAAATTTATGAAACCTGCTGGCACTGGTAAGGTTTACCAACCAGTGACTATCTGTGGATTAGTATGGTTAACTTTGACGTGTTATGCTTGAAAGTAGAGAGGAGCAAGAACCACCAACCTAATGGAAGAACGACACCGCATAGCGGCATTCATTGACTTTGACAACATCGAAATCGGCGTAAAAAACACCCTCAACAAGAACTTCGACGTGTCGATCGTGCTCGAAGCACTGAAAGAGCGCGGCGAGGTGCTGACGAAGATCGCGTACGCGGACTGGACGCATCACGGCGAGATGAGCCGGAGCTTCAGCCAGCACGGCGTGCAGATGGTGCAACGGCACCCGGGGCCGCGCGGCGACAAGAACGGCGCGGACATCAACCTGGCGCTCGACGCGCTGGAAATGGCACTGACCAAGCCGCACATTGACGCGTTCGCCATCGTTTCGGGCGACAGCGACTTCATCTCGCTGGTCGAGAAGCTGAGACAATACAACAAGATCGTGTTCGTGGTGGGGGGACGGGCCTTCACCAGCACGATCCTGCAGAAGAATTGCCGGGAGTTCATCAATTACGAGAACCTGCTGCCTCCCGTGTCGAGCGGACACCACCGACCAGGGCGCGGGCAGCAGCGGGCGTCAAAAAGCAGCGGGTCGGCGCTGCCGCTGAAGGGCGTGATGCCGCTGCTCCACCGGGCGCTGGAGGTGCTGGCGCGGCGCGAAGTGCAGCCGCAACTGGGGCTGCTCAAGAGCACCATGCTGCAACTCGATTCGTCGTTCACGGAGCGGGACTACGGGACATCGTCGTTCCGACACTTCGTGGAGATGCTCGACAAAGCACGCCTGGTGAAGCTCAAAAAGGAGCGAGGACACTACCTGATCGAGATGCCGACTCGGGAGGAAGAGGCGCCGGCCGAGGAATCGGTGCTGAAGTACGAAGATGCACTGTCGGTGCTGCACAGCGCGCTGCGGGTGATCGACGAGAACGACCTGTGGGGCAAGCTGGATTTCAACGCCGTGCGCGGCTACGTCGAGCACCTGGAGCCGGGCTTCGACGAAAAGCGGTATGGGTTCGCACAATTCGCAGAACTGCTCAACTACGCGCAGGACCTGAGCATGGTGCGGCTGGAAGCAGATGCGGACGAGGTGCTGCGAGTCTATCCAGGGCTTCAGTTCACACCGTCGCGGACGACGGTGGCGGCGGTGGTCCCGGAAACAGAGAAAGAACCAGCGGCCGTAATTGAGGCGCAGCCGGAAGCGGAAGCCGCGGAAGCCGCGGAAGCCGCCGCTGTAGAAGAGCCCGCTGCCGAAGCGGAAGCGGCGGAAACCCCGGCGAAAGAACCCGCGCCGAAAAAGAAACGTACCTATCGCCGCCGCAGCCGCACGCGCACCGGAACAACACGCAAGACGAGCAAGACAAAGCCGGAAGCTGCGGAATAGGAACGAACTGCGGTTCGATCCGGCGGCTTGGGGAGATGGAGCACAGGCCCTGGCGGGCCTGTTGCTCTATGGGGACAGGCATGCCTCGTGCTACCGGCATCGGAGGAAGAGCAGATCCCTCGTCGCTTCGCTTCGCCTCGGGATGACACATCGGTTACGGGAGCGCCAGAAAGCCTCAGTGGGGACAGGCCGGAGGCCTGTCGCTGCCTGGGAGAACAGCACGACAGTTCCTTTTGACAGCTACGGATGAAGTGTGAGAGGATACAAGCGAAGCTGAGGCGCAGGACTGTACCTGCTGCGGCCTTCGCCATTGGGTCTGCCCATCGGCTCTGTGTTTCCAGACCGGGCTACCGGACTACAGAAAAGGAGCGCGTCAGTGAAGAATGTCTATGTAGGGAATTTGTCCTTTCAATCGACTGAGGAGGACTTGCAAGATTGGTTCGCCAACGCAGGCGTCACAAGCAGCAATGTGCAGCTCATCCGGGACCGAATGTCGGGAAATTCGCGAGGATTCGGATTTGTGGAGATTGCGGATGACGCCGAGGCCGAACGCGCCATCGAGCTGCTGAACGGCAAGGAATTCCAAGGGCGGACGCTGGTGGTCAACGAGGCCCGGCCGAAGGGAGAACGCGGCGGCGGAGGCGGCGGCGGATACGGCCGCGGGGGCGGAGGCGGCCGCGGACGAAGCTGGTAAGGACTCCGGCACGCGCTTTCGAGTGCCTTGTAGCGCAACCGAGTTCTTAACGGTTATGGGCTTGCCCCGTCCAGGGCACCCGGCAGGCGAACCTGGCCGGCCAGGATCAAGGAGAATATGCCTATGGCAACCCCAACCGAAGCCCTCTATAAAGCTCTGAGCGACCCACAACCGAACCCCCAGGTCGTTCACTCCGCAATCGAGGAAATCCGGCAACTGGCAGGCCAGAACGTCATCGAGATTCTTGGAGCAAAGACCGACGCTCTAGGGAGTCGCATCGACGCTCTAGGGAGTCGCATCGACGCACTAGGGAGTCACATCGACGCACTCAACTCCAAGTTCGAGATGCTACAGCGTGTAATTTGGCGCGTGATTTGGCCGCTGATCGGATTGCTGGCGACTACCGTTTTCGGCTTGCTTTACCAGCTAATCAGCAGCTAGTAGAGGCAGCACCCCCACGGCTTAACCGCCGTATTGAGATGTTTGCTCCGGTCATCCCCTAGCCGAACATCCATCGCGCGCGAGGCGAACGCCGCGGAGTGATTCATGAGTCCGGAACTGATCGGCATCTTAAGCGTGGGCGTGGCGCTGGCCGCCCTCCACATGGCGAGCATCAAGAGCCTTCGGGACGAGCTCCGGGGCGAGTTTCGGGGCGAGCTGAAGAACATCCGCGACGAACTGAAGAACATCCGCGACGGCATGAAGGACATGGAGAGCCGCATGACACGCCTAGAGCAGCGCATGGGATCTCTAGAGCAGCGCATGGCGCACCTGGAGGGCGTGCTCGAAGGGTTTCGGGAAGCGCTATTCGAGCGGTCGCGGAGGACGGCCGAGTGAGACCGGGCGGCGGGAGCAGTCTGATCTTCACGCGGCTGCATCACCTTCTTTTCTTGCCCACCATCATTAACCATCCATAGCCAAACGATAGCGGCTCTGCTAGAGTTTTCAGGCAACAGCGCGCAGCAGTCCGTTTGAAAGAAAAATCGGCTGCTGCTGGCCGGAGGAGAAAGCCTGTTGTCCAGCCGCAAAGTCCCGCCGCCGCACGTCCAGCCGGAAGGCGGAGCCGCCGGCTCCAGCGCCAAACCCTGGTACCGGGAACTAGCACCGGCACAATGGCGCGTTCTGACCGCCGCATTCCTCGGATGGGTCTTTAACGGATATGAAGCGTATGCCCTGTTCCTGGCGATGGGTCCGGCGCTGGGGCAACTGCTGGAACCGGCGCAGCAGGCGGATCTCTCTTCATACGCCGGGATTCTGATAGCCGCGACGCTGCTCGGCTGGGCGATCGGCGGAGTGCTAGGCGGCATCGCCGCCGATTACTTCGGGCGCAGGCGGACCATGATGGCCACCATCCTGCTCTACGCCGGCTTCAGCGGGCTGACGGGTTTCTCGCAAAGCTGGGAGCAACTGGCAGTGCTGCGACTGCTGACGGGCTTCGGGCTGGGAGGCGAGTGGGCCACCGGGGCGACGCTGATCGCCGAAACCTGGCCCTCGCGATGCCGCCCCATCGGGCAAGGGATCATGCAGTCGGCCTTCGGCTGGGGATCGCTGCTGGCAGCGGCCACGTGGTATTTCCTGCAGGCGGCCGGAGGAGAGGAGGCCTGGCGCACCCTGTTCTTCGTCGGCGTCACACCTGCCTTCTTTGTCCTCTACATTCGGCGGAACGTGAACGAGTCGGAGAGGTGGCTGGCAAAGCAAGAAGAGCGTCGGCGGTTGCAATCGGAACGCCGCTCGGGGGCCACCCTGTCGAGCGAGCAAGCCTTCGTAGCAGACTTCACGGTGGTATCTCTGTTCCGCGATCGCAGGCTGCGGCGGCTGGTGCTGCTGGCGATTGTGATGTCGGGAGCATCATCGGTCGGATACTGGGCGGTGGCGACGTGGATTCCGGCCTACACGGTGTCGGTGGCTACGGCTGCATCGGCCGCCGACCCGGGACGATGGGGAGCCATCGCCGGATTGTCGCACACGCTGGGCGCCATCGCCGGATACCTGGCCGGCGGGTTCCTGGCCGACGTCATCGGACGGAGGGCCTTGCTGGCCTGCTACTTCGGCGGAGGCCTACTGACGATCCCGCTGCTCTACGTTTGGACGGAATCGGTACCGGCGGTGGTGGTGGCGGCAGGACTGAACGGGATGCTCACGCTGGGGCAATTCGTCTGGATGGCGATCTACCCGCCGGAGCTGTTTCCAACGGCGGTGCGCGCGACCGCCGTGAGCCTGATCTTCAACAGCGTGCGGTTTCTGTCGTTCCTGGGGCCGCTGTTCGCCGGGGTGCTGATCTCGCGACTCGGCGGCTACGGGGCGACGGCGATGCTGTTCAGCGTGGTCTACGTGATCGCGCTGGCGGTCGTGCCGTTGCTGCCGGAGACCAAAGGAAAACCGCTGCCGGCGTAGAAGAAATATCCGAGAAGGGATGCTCTGAAGATACGGCCTCACGCGTTTAGAGACACGGCCGATTTCCTTGCAGTATGCCCGATTCAACCTTTGACCTGGTGATTATCGGCGGAGGGATCATTGGCCTCTCGACAGCGAGGGAGGCGACGCGACGGTTTCCGCGCCAGCGTGTTCTGGTACTGGAGAAGGAAGATCGGGTTGCAACCCACCAGACCGGCCACAACAGCGGCGTGATCCATTCGGGCCTGTACTACAAGCCGGGATCGCTCAAAGCGCGGACGTGCGTGGAGGGCGCGGCAGCGATGGTGACGTTCTGCCGCGAGCACGGGCTGCCCTGCGAAGTTTGTGGCAAGGTGGTGGTGGCGACGCGTGAAGAGGAATTGCCGGCCCTCGCAGAACTGCACCGGCGCGGGACAGCCAACGGCGTGCCGGGCCTCCAGATGATCGGGCCGGAACGACTGCGGGAAATCGAGCCGCACAGCGCGGGGCTGCGGGCGCTGCACGTGCCCGGCACGGGAATCGCCGATTTCGCAGCCGTAGCCGAAGCCTATGCGGCGCAGGTCATGCAGGCAGGCGGAGAAGTCCGCACCGGGACGCGCGCACTGAGGATCGTGCAGCGCGGACCGGAGACACTGGTGGAAACGACGGGCGGGGCGACGGCGGCCCGGAGAGTAATCAATTGCGCCGGACTCGAAAGCGACCGCATGGCGCGGACCGCGGGGGCAAAGCTGGACTGCAGGATTGTCCCGTTCCGCGGGGAGTATTACGAAGTTGCGCCGGGACGGAACGACTGGGTGCGAGGGTTGATTTATCCGGTGCCCGATCCGCAGTTCCCGTTTCTGGGGGTTCACTTCACACGCCGCGTGGACGGAGTCGTGGAGGCGGGCCCGAACGCCGTGCTGGCGCTGCAGCGCGAAGGGTACAGCAAGACCGATCTGTCCCTGCGGGATACGGCGGCGACGCTGACGTATCCCGGTTTCTGGCGGATGGCGAGGAGGTACTGGCGCAGCGGTCTGGGCGAACTCCATCGCTCACTCAGCAAACGCGCCTTCGTGCGGGCTCTGCGGCGTCTGCTGCCAGAAATCCGAGAAGCCGATCTGGGCCCGGGAGGAGCGGGCGTGCGGGCGCAGGCGGTGGACCGCCGCGGCCGGCTTCTGGACGACTTTGCCATCGTCCGGAACGGGCCGGTGGTGCATGTGCTGAACGTACCTTCGCCCGCCGCCACGGCGTCACTGGTGATCGGGAAGAGGATCATCGACATGGTGGAGTAAGGAGCGGCGGGGAAAAATGTAACGACCGCTCAGCGAACTTGTTGTATCCTAAGCAAGTGAGTTCGGATAGCAACGTCAGCATTGGCACATTGTAAACGGAGGATTTTACGATGGACTTTCGCAACATTCTCAGAGTGGCGAGTGTGACGTTTTTCTTGCTGGCCGGGGTTGTTGGACATGCCCAAACGAGGCCGGATTTCACGGGAACCTGGGACCTGGAAGAGGCGTTCAGCCGTTCCCTGGCAGGACCGGGAGCGGAGCCGGACAGGGAACGCACGGGAGTTCCCCGGCAGGGCTTCTCGCCCCAGGAACCGCCGATGCAAGACTGGGCGGAGGCGAAGTATCTGGAAGCGCGACAGGGCGTTCCCAACCTCTACACTTCGGGCGGCGACGAGTTCGACCCGACGCATAGTTGTTTTCCGCACGGGATGCCGCGCATCTATACGACACCGCGTCCGTTTGAGATGATTCAGAATGAAAACGTGCTGGTACAGTTGTTCGAGTCGGACCACTGGTTGCGGCGCATCTTCACGGACGGGCGGGACCACCCGGACGGGTTTCCGTATACCTGGATGGGGCATTCGATCGGGAGATGGGACGGCGATACCCTCGCCGTGGACACGATCAACATCAACCCCGAAAGCTGGTGGCTGGACAACCTGGCGCATCCGAAGACCGATCAGTTGCACATTACGGAGCGCTTCCGAATGCCGAACGACGACACGGTCGAAATCGCCTTCACGTTCGACGACCCGGGAGCCTATACGAGAACCTGGAACGGGAACAAAGTGTTCGTGCGAGCTCCGGAGGGATATGAGGTCCTGGAAGACGTGACCTGCGAGGAATTTCTCGACCTGAACAAGAAAGGGCGCTATTGATTGAAGGCCAGAGGTGAGGCGGAGGCAGAACGGAACTGCCCCCGCCTTCCAGAGCGGAGCGGTATCCCCTGCCCCCAAGGCTTGTCGCCCATTCCTTTTCTTTGTTTATTCTTTTCCCATTCAATGCCCCTGTTTGGCACAGCGCATGCCCATGGAATACGAGCCGGTCTATGAGGTCTACCGAGTCCGGGAGACGTTGCTGTCGCGGAAGCCGCGGCGAAACAGCCTGCGCGTGGCAGCCGGTTTCGTGGCCCTGATCGTGGGAATGTCGGTGCTGGGCTGGCTGAACGGCCGTGCGCTGCTGCCGGAGTTTGCCGCAAGCCAGGGGAGTCTCCAGGGACACGCGTACTGGCGGCTGGTGACGGCCGTGGCAGTGCACTCGGATCTGCAACACCTGCTTTCCAACATCATCTTCCTGGCGCTGTTCAGCTATCTGCTGTATGGGTATTTCGGGTTCTGGGTCTTCCCCGCCCTAGGAGTAGCGCTGGGAGCCCTGACGAATTACCTGTCCCTGCTGACATATCCGGCAGGCACGAACCTGGTGGGGGCGTCGGGACTGGTGTACTGGATGGCGGGTTTCTGGCTGACGATGTACCTGGCCGTGGAACGGACCCTGAGCGCCGGGAAGCGCGTGATGCGGGCGGTGGCGATTGCTATGGTGGTGCTGCTGCCGACTTCGATCGAGCCTAACGTCGGATATCGAGCGCACGCGATCGGGTTCGCGCTGGGAGTCGCGGCGGCCATTGTCTACTTCCAGCGGAACCGGGCGGCCATCCGGGCGGCGGAGGTCGTGGAGATAGAATATTAGCCCGCCAGATATACACCCCGGCCCCAATCGTTTAGCCGAAGAGTTGTGCTAGGCACACCGACCGGCTCCATCGCCGGCATTGTTGATTCCATAGTTTGCCAGCGCGGTTGCAGCGCAAACGCCGATCGGACCTGTCTACTGGACCGGCTGGTCTAAACGGGCCTGCTGCAAGCGGTAGCGGAATTCGTATTCCCAGTCCGCAACATAGGTGCGGCATCCTTCCGGATCGATAAACGGATTCGAGTCCGGATTCTGGGCCTTCTGCGCCAGCTTTTCGTCCAGATAGAACATGAAGGAGTGCGAGGCCAGGAAGACGTCGCAGGGCAGAGACCGGAGGGTCGCAAAACCCGACTCGAAATCTTCCACCAGGGTGGGATACTGCGGGTTGTTCAGCATCGGGACCTGAGGATTGACGCGCTGGCTGCAGAAGAACAATGCGTCGTAGCTGTTGCCGTCCTCCTCGACCACGGTGCTCCAGGTTGTGCAGCCCTTGCTGTGGCCGGCGGTCTTGTGGCCCACCATGGTGACGCCGCCGAGGGTGACTTCATCGCCGTCATTGATGAGCCGGTCGGCCTGGACAGGAGTCCAAATGACGCTGCCGTCGCCGCGAAAATCGCTGACTCCGCCGTCGGCAAGGACCTCGGCGTCCTCCGCCATGACTACAACTTCCGCTCCACCTGTCAACTCCTTGAACCGCGCCAGACCGCCAACGTGATCCCGATGGGAGTGGGCATGGATAATGATCTCGATGTCTTCCACGTCGAAGCCAAGCTGCTCAATGTTTGCCTGCTGCGTGGGGACGGTTTCCTCCACCATGGTGTCGAGCAGAATGTGACCTTCGGGAGTCGTGATCAAATAGGCGGCGTAATTGGTCAGCCCGATGAAATAAATGTTTCCGATGACGCGGAAAGGCTCGACCGGGTCATTGGGATACGGGGGATCGTAGAGCACCTTGGTTGGCGGGGGGAGCAGATCCGCCGTTTCAGGCGATTCGGCCTGCGAGCAGCCCCAGGTTCCGGCCAGCAGGACCAGAACCGCAAGCAAACCGTGCGTCAGCGGCCGTACGCCGGATACGTTAGTCACCATAGAAAGTTCAGCCTTGCGCTTCATGAACAGCCTCCCGGAAAGAAATCGATGCCGAGCTAAGATTAAGTCGAAACCGCGAAAAATCAAACCCCCAAGTGAGAAATTCTTGCCGGAGGGAAACTGCGCGGCACGGCGAACGGCGGGCCGGGCGGAGCGGGAGATTGAACAGCCGAGGTTTACCTGGCTGGGTGCTACAGCTGGCGCACCGAATCACAGCTGATCAGGCTGTTGTAGTATGATCGTAGCCTTCAGGACTTCTCGCTCTTCATAGCGGTGAATTTCCACTATCCGTTGCCGCTGAGGGTGTCCATTACGGACCATTGATGGAACTCCCCAGGGATCTCCGTTTCATCCCGCTGAAGTACGCCGGACGCTGCCGAACGTGCGCGACGAGGCTGGAAGCGGGCGAGCGTGCCTACTGGTCACCATCGTCGAAAAATGTTTGGTGTAGTGACTGCGCAGGTGGCGGGGGGACCTCGGTCCAAGTCACATCGGATCAGGTGGCGGGCGGTTCGCGGAATGCGTCAACGAAGGCAAGCCGCAGCAGTTCGAGCGCGTCAAACTCGAGCGCCAACAGCACGCGAACTCCCTGGCAGCAACTGTGCACTTATGCGCAACGGTGCATTGAAGCGGAAGCGGCGAAATCGCTGGTCCCGTACGTCGAAGAGAACTCTCTGTGGTTCCTACACCCTGAGGAAGAAACGCTCGTAGTCGGGACGGGCGACTCGACGCCGGCACCCGGCAAACTCTCCGACAAACTGACGTCTCGCATACGGTCGATCCTCTACGGCTGGCCAACCGTCGTCGTAATCGACCGCGATCACTTGCCCAAGGTAGCCCCCCTTTTCGTTGTTCAGATCGAACCGTCCAGAGAATCGGACAACCAGTGGATGCTTTACGGCAATACGGAACCAGAGTTCAACCTGGCCATCACGGCCAGTGGTATCTTCGATTTTTCGATCACCGAAGAGATCAACGACCTATTAAGTCACGGCTTGCCGTTTGGCGATGCAGAGGCTTTCGCCGATCTCGCCGGACGAGCTGCCGGTCTGCTCGGACTACAGATATTGTCGCCATTCAACGCCAGAAGCCTGGATTCGAGGATAGATCGCAAACGAGGCATCTACAATGCCGCAATTTCGGTCGTGGCAGAGTGGTCCGTATACACAAGCAAACTTCGCGAGGAACTGCAACAACTGCAGACCCGGAAAGACTGGCCGACGACGGCTGCGGCACATCTTCTCCCCGGTGGTTTCACGCAGAAGAAAGACAAGCGACCCGCGTCCGTGCCTCTTGCGGCTCCACTCAGTTGCAATCAATCACAGGAGGAAACACTCGAACGTCTCCGCAGAGAACCTCTGACGGTCGTGACCGGCCCACCTGGGACTGGCAAGACGCAACTCGTTGTGAACGCGGTTGCGAACGCCTGGCTGGACGGCGACAAAGTCCTGGTGACCTCAACCAACAATGGCGCAGTTGACGTGGCCGTCGACCGAGCGGCAAAGGACGTGAGTAGCGGCTTGCTGATCCGCACGGGAAATCGCGCTAAGCGCGTGGAGGTACCGGACCGCATCACCGCGGCGTCTGCTCAGGCGGCGGCGCACCGCGGCAACCAAGCTGCAGCGCGCGCCCAGTTGAAACAAGTCGCCACCGAGCGCACCCAGCTTATGGAGAAACTGGCACGGCTGGACGAACTGGATGTGAAACTGTTGCAGATTGTCGAGGAGCAGGAGAAACTCAGGCGAGCGTTGCAGGAAGCGGCGCAAACACTCTGGACTAACGCGAGCCCTCCTGAACTGCCGATCAGTTCCCACGCAATAGAGCGACGATCCAGACGGTTGTTGCGGACGTGGTGGTTCCCTCGCTTCCGCGCGCGGCGCTTACGAAGGCGAGTCGGGTGCGTTGAAATCGCTCCGTTGGAACAACTCGCCACCTGGGCTCGGATTGATCAGCGTATGGCAACGCTCGCCTCCCAATTGGCGATTGGACGAGCCGAACGTCAACAACTGAAGTCCGCAGTCGGCGACCCAACGACCAGTATGCGCGAAGCAGACCAGAAATGGGCAGATGCAAGCCTCCACGCAATCCGCATGGAAACGGCAACGCGCATCTCATCTGGCGCTGACCGTCTGGCAGCTTTCAACACAATCCCTGCTCACAGCGACTCTTTCAAACGAGCAGTCGGCAATTCGTTTCGCCACTTACGAGGCTGGGCGTGCACGGCACTCACAGCGGATTCCAATTTCCCATTGGAATCTGGGCTGTTTGACCTCGTAATCGTCGACGAGGCCAGCCAGTGCAGCCTCGCGGCCGTGCTGCCGTTGGCCTACCGAGCCAAACGTCTGGTGGTCGTGGGAGATCCATACCAACTCAATCCGATCGTTTCCCTCAGCAATGGACGCCTGCAGGAGATCGCCGCACAAACAGGGTTCGACAACGACGATCTTCACGAGCGCGGCATCCACCACAAATTCGGTTCGGCCTACTTTGCGTTCGAGTTTGCCGTAAGGCCCCAAACACCGGTTCTTCTCAACGAGCACTACCGCTGCCACCCACACATCGCCCGTTGGTTCAACAGGAAGTTCTACAATGGCAAACTTACCGTGTTGACGGATGTCTCCGACACATCCCAGCGGGATCGCGCCATCTGCTGGGTCGATGTAGACGGCGCGGCAGTACGGCCCGCCACTGGAAGCTGGCTAAATCGGGCGGAGGCGGAGCAAACGGTGGGACAACTTCGCGCCGTCATCGAATTCGGTTATGAGACTGTTGGCGTGGTGACTCCGTTCACCGCGCAGGCGAAACTCATCGAGGGAATCGCCAAGACGCAAATCGACCCGGATCGCCTGAAAGAAATCGCTTTTGAGAGCGGAACCGCACACAGGTTTCAGGGAGGCGAGCGTGAGGCGATCTTGTTTTCTTCCGTGCTGTCTCCCGGCATGGCCCCGAGCGGCGCCCGTTGGATAGAAAAGGAAAGAAACCTCCTGAACGTGGCTGTCAGCCGCGCGCGTCGAGCCCTGATCGTACTCGGCCACCCGCTCATTCGAGATTTGGGGAGTCCAACGCTGGCCTCCCTGCGGATCTATCTGCTGAATGAGGCCACCGTTTCGCCGCTCGCCGAGTTCCGCACCGACAGCATGTCCGAGAAACTCCTACTCGACGCCATGCAACTCGGGGACCTCCTGCCCTACGCCAAGGACGAGGTGGAAGGATACGAGTTGGACTTTGCACTGAAGGAACAAGGGATCAAGCTGAACGTCGAGGTGGACGGCGATCAGCACCTGGACGCCAGAGGCCGACAACGACGCCAGGACCTTGCACGAGACCGCGTCCTGGCCAAACTCGGTTGGACAGTCCTACGGATACCGGCGTGGCGATGCCACGAGGAGATTGAATTGGTAATTAACGAAATCAGGAAAATACGGGACAGATTGCTTGACGAAGCCGGTGCCAGCTCTCTGGATGTTCGTGGTTAACCGTTCTGGTCAGCAAATCCAAAACGGATTCCATCGAGCCCGTATTCCCGGTGGGGCCAGGATTTCTGAAGCGACTAACGGCCACCCGGACAGATGACGCTCATTCCCCGCATCATACGGTTGCTGTTCTGGTAAAGTGAGATCAGCGAACACTGGAGTAATCTCGGGAAACAAGCATCTGCGAAGGAGCCTATCCTATGACTGCAACACGTGATTCCCTCATTCCCCTGCTTCGGTGCGCGTGCCTGGGCGCGATTCTGCTGGGTCATTCGATCCTCTCGATGGCCCAGGACGTACCCATTATCCAGCCGGGCGCGCCGGGAGAGTCCGGGCGGCAGCTGAGCGCCGGAGAGGCCATCGAGATCGCCGATACCAGCTATTCGCCGGATGACGTCCAGTTCATGCAGGACATGATCCCGCATCACAACCAGGCCGTGCAAATGGCCGCCCTGGTGGCCGATCGAACGAACCGGCAGGAGCTGCTCGACCTGGCGGGGCGCATCGACGCCTCACAGGTCGACGAGATTGCAGTCATGCAGCAATGGTTGCGGGAGCGCGGCGAGCGCGTACCGGACCCAACGGCGCACGACGCCATGCATACCTCCCACGAGCAGGCCGGCATGGCCAGCCCCGAGGACATGGCCCGGCTCGCTCAACTGGAAAACACGGCATTCGACCGGCTGTTCGTCGAGTTGATGATCGACCACCACGAGGGCGCGGTGACGATGGTCGAGGAACTCCTGGAGCAACCCGGTTCGGCCTATGACCCGGTGCTGTTCGAGTTCACGAACGACGTCACCAATGACCAGACCGCCGAGATCGAGCGCATGAATGCGCTGCTCGTGAGCCTGTCAACCGATCCGCGCGCGGGGCTGTCGCCGGGATTCGAGGACGCCGGCCAGGCGATCCTGAACCTGGAACTGGTGGCCTCGCTCCCGAAAGCGCCCGGTTTCTTCGACCCGCAAAACCCGGCCGAGTTGCCACCGGCCAAGCCGCAGGCAAAGACCGACGACTCGGGCGATGACGACGGCGGCCCAAGTAGTGAGGACACCGAGTGGAGCGAACGCTCGCCGCTTTTGAGCTTCTCGAACACCGACATGGCCTTCGCCGACGACAAGCTGGTAGCCGGCAGCTACCATGGTTTCAACGTCTACCAACTGCAGGAAGACGGCGTGCCGACGCTCTTCAGCTCGGTGGTCTGCCCGGGCGGACAGGGCGATGTCTCCATCGTGGGCGATCTCCTGATCATGTCGGTGGAGCAGACCCGCGGCCGGGTGGACTGCGGGCTTCAGGGCGTCAGTGGAGACGTCAGCCCCGAGCGCTTCCGCGGGATTCGCATCTTCGACATCAGTGATCCTTCGCGGCCGGTGCAGGTGGGCCAGGTCCAGACCTGCCGCGGCTCGCACACACATTCGGTCGTCTCCGGCCCCGGCGAGGACGGCAAGATCATCGTCTTCAACTCCGGCACCTCGTCCATACGCGACGGGGAGGAGCTGGAAGGCTGCGTCGCTGACATTGCGGGCGATGAGCGGACCGCGCTGTTCCGCATCGACGTTATCGAGATCCCAGTCGACGATCCGTCCAAGGCATCCATCGTCTCCAGCCCCGCCGTCTTCGCGGATCCCGAGACGGGCCGGCTGGCCGGGCTGTGGCAAGGGGGCGACCACGGTGAGGGGACGCAAGAGACCCGTGCGACCAACCAGTGCCACGACATCACCGTGTTTCCCGAGGCCGGAATTGCCGCCGGCGCCTGCTCGGGCAACGGCATTCTCTTCGACATCTCCGATCCGTATCACCCCACGCGCATCGACGAGGTCGTGGACCAGGGCTTTGCCTACTGGCACTCGGCGACGTTCAACAATGAGGGGACCAAGGTCCTGTTCACCGACGAGTGGGGCGGCGGTAGCCGGCCGCGCTGCCGCACCTACGACCCCATGGACTGGGGAGCGGATGCGATTTACGACATCGTCGATGGCCAGCTCGAGTTCAGGAGCTACTACAAGTTGCCAGCGCCGCAGGTCGAGCAGGAGAACTGCGTAGCGCACAATGGCTCGATCATTCCCGTCCCGGGCCGCGACCTCTTCGTCCAGGCCTGGTACCAGGGCGGCCTCTCGGTAATCGATTTCACCGATTCGGCCAACCCGGTCGAGATCGCCTATTTCGACCGCGGTCCCATCCACGAGGAACACCTCATCGCCGGCGGGTACTGGTCGACCTACTGGTATAACGGCAAGATCTATGGCACCGAGATCGCGCGCGGGCTGGACGTCTTCGCGCTGCTGCCCAGTGAACACCTGTCCGAAAACGAGATTGCCGCTGCGGAAATCGCCGACCAGAACGAGCGCTTCAACCCGCAGCAGCAGTTCAAAACGACCTGGCCGGCCGAGCCGGTGGTGGCGCGGGCCTACATCGATCAGCTGGAACGCAGCCAGCCGTTGCAGGACTCGCTGATGGCTGACCTGAGCGCTGCGCTGGATCGCTCAGAATCACAGCTGCGGAGCGGCGGGCGCGATGCGGGGCTGGCCGCGAGCCTCCAATCGCTGGCAGAAGCCATGAGCGAAGGCGGTGGGGACAGCATCGCGGCCATGCGGAGGAACGCGTTGGCCGACACCTTGAACGGCATCGCCGACCGGCTGGCCGAGACGCGCTGACGCGTGCCTGTGAGAAATGGGCCGGCGGCGGCAACAAGCAGTTACAGTGTTTGGTGTTCCCTTTCGCTCCGACGAGCTTTCGCTATCACTGGAACCGGTTCCCGATACGGAGACCCAAGACAGTGCGGCCGCTGCCCCATAGAAGGCACCCGGTTGACAATAGCCCGCCGGAAGCCACAAAGGATCATACTACCATCGTGAACGCCAAGGACGTTGGGGCCTCGTGGCCCATCGGGGTTGCAGGTCGCTGGAATGCGCAAATTTGCTATTATGAACTGAACGGCTGGGCGCTGTATGCCCGAATCGGAACGCGAGATCGCGCAACGAGGGACTCCACGCGCGACACGTTAATTTAACTGAGATGCCCGAGATTTCGCTAGCCGCGATTGCGCGCGCGCTCGACTCGCTTCTGGACGACCAGATGACGGCACAGGCGCGAATCACCGCGCATCTGGTGGCCGCGGCCGAGGCGGCCGGGCATGCCCCGGAGCGCATCTTCGAGTCTCTCGACGCCATCGTCGCGAGCACAGTGCTCGACGAGATCTGGATCACGGACGAGCGGGGCGTGGCCTACCTGACCACTGCCCGCGATGAAGCCGGAGCGCGCGTGCCGTTCCGGTTCGACCCCGACCCCTCGGTCCAGCCGCAGGCTTCGACGTTCTGTTCCCTGCTCGCGTCGTCCCCCGACAGCGACGATGCCGTGGCACAACCGGCGCAGGTGCGAGAGATCGATCACGAGATCTATAAGTACGTCGGAGCCAGCGGCGTCGACCGTCATCGGATCGTGCAAGTGGGCAACGCGCCGGCCTTCGACGAGCAGGACGTCTTGAGCAATGCCTATACCTCGCCGGTCATGACCGCTGTGATGGCGGCGTTCGGAGAGCCCGATCTTCCGAGTAACTCTTTTACCGACCGGCTGGCCGAAATCCGAATCGTCCTCGATGGGATCCTCGGCAAGCAGATGATCGTGCAGGCCACGCTCGTGGACTACTTCGTGATGGACGCCAAGGAGGCCGGCTGGTCGACGGAGGAGATATGCAGCCGGCTGCGGCGCATCGTGGATTCCACCGCCATCGGCGAGATTCACGTCGTGAACCCAGGAGGTGAGGCGGTATACTCCAGCCTGCCGCCGCCGCTTGCGAGCCGCTTCCCGGACGGGCTGCCGCATGCCGGTGATCTGGCTTCCCTGTTGCAGGGAACAGCGGAAGGGACGACGGAAATCGTGCACGAAATCGCCCCGCATGGTTCGGACGGCCTTCCCTACAAATACGTCTCCCTCGCCAGCGCCCACTCTGCGCGCCTGGTGCAGGTGGGTCTTCCGATCGAGAGCAACTCGCCCCTGTTACCAGGATCGATCTCCGCGCCATCAGACGCTGGGGGTGCGGGATCCGCCGCAGCGCCGGAAGGCCAGGCATAGATGCGGAGGCCGGCCTAGATGCCGACCACGGGTTCACCGAACAGAGACGGTTCCGAACGCGGCGCCGACACACCCCAGTCCGACGGCATCCATGCCGGGTTCCACACGAAGGATGCCAGCACCGTTCTCAATTTCTCCGTCAGCGCCGCCCATGCGCCGCCGCTTGCCGGCCTGCTGCCACCTGTGCGATGCGCGCGAGCATGCGGTTGAAGATCAGTCGATACAGGGGGTAGAGACCGTACCAGTAGGCAAGCCCTGTGGGGCCGAGTGGTTCGAACTCCGCGGTCTGCCGGATGACGCAGCCGCCCTGAGCGGACGAAGCGACGGACGGGCTACTGCGGCGAGACCATCATAATCGGAGACCAGAACCCATGACAGAGATGCTGAATCGCTTCTTCAGACTGGAGCAGCACGGCACCGATGTGCGGACGGAAGTGACGGCGGGCGTGACGACGTTCCTGACGATGGCCTACATCGCCTTCGTCAACCCGCAGATCCTCTCCGACGCCGGCATGCCGTTCGACGCGGTGTTCGTCGCCACCTGCGTGGCCGCCGCGCTGAGCACCCTGGTGATGGGGCTCTACGCCAACCTTCCGATCGCGCTGGCGCCCGGAATGGGGCTCAATGCCTTCTTCACCTACAGCGTCGTGCTCGGCCTCGGCCACGCGTGGGAGGTCGCGCTCGGCGCGGTATTCGTCTCCGGCGTGCTGTTCCTGGCGCTCAGCGTCCTGCCGGTCAGGCGCTGGATCATCGAGGCAGTCCCTCAGGGGCTCAAGCTGGCTATCGTGGCCGGGATTGGGCTTTTTCTGGGAGTCATCGCACTGCGGAACGGGGGCGTCATTCGGGGCAGCGATGCCACGCTCGTCACCGCCGGGGAGCTGATGACGGCCGGGCCGTTGCTGTCCCTGCTCGGCTTCTGCCTGATTGTGGCGCTCTCGGCCAGGGGCGTGCACGGCGCGGCAATCATGGGGATGCTGGGGGTCACGGCCGCGAGCCTCGCCATGGGGGTCTCCGAATGGGGGGGCATCGCGTCGCTTCCGCCCGATCCGACGCCGACGCTCCTGGCCCTCGACATAGCGGGCGCGCTGCAGGCGAGCATGATCGCCGTGATCCTGACCTTCCTCATGGTCGACCTGTTCGATACGACCGGCACGCTCATCGGCGTGGCGCACCAAGCCGAGCTTCTCGACGACGACGGCCGCCTGCCGGGCATGAAGCGCGCTCTGGTGGCCGATTCGGCGGGCACGATCGGAGGCAGCCTCCTCGGCACCTCTCCCGTGACGAGCTACATCGAGAGCGCAACGGGCACGAGCGCCGGCGGGCGCACGGGGCTGACCGCGGTTGTGGTGGCCGTGCTGTTTCTCGCCTGCCTGTTCCTCGCGCCGCTCGCCGGGTCCATCCCGCCGTACGCCACGGCGGCTGCTATCCTGTACGTCGCGTGCCTGATGCTGCGGCCGCTCGTGGAGCTGAACTGGAGCGACGTCACCGAGTCTGCCGCGGCGATCATGACCGTCCTCGCCATCCCGCTGACATCCTCGATCGCCGACGGAATCGGCATCGGCTTCCTCACCTACGTCCTGATCAAGTTGATGGCGGGACGCTGGGGTGAGTGCTCGCCGACACTAATCGCCGTGGCAGCGCTCTTTGCAGTGAAGTTCGCCTGGCTATAGCCGCGTGAACCGCTCATGAGCGAGAGAACAGGAATCGTCTCAGAACAGCGCTGGAGAAGCAGGGATTTACCATCTACCCTTATGAATGGTGGCACTTCGACTACCGGAACTGGTCGGAATATCCGATCCTGAATCTGACCTTCGAAGAACTGGAAAATCGACGGCCGCAGATTGCCCCGGAATCTGCCCCAGGAACGGGACTGCGGGCAAAAAGCGCACCGCTGCCCCAAGGCGGCACGATTCTGTGATAATCTGTGGCGCACCGCTGGAAGGAATCCATACGATGCCGCCGAAACGCTAGCCGCCGAATGGTCCCACGTATGTCGAGTTCGAACGGGTCACCAAGAGTTTCGACGGGCGAACTGTCGTCGTGAGCGACCTCGACCTGACCATCCGTAAGGGAGAGTTCCTCACCCTGCTCGGCCCCTCCGGGTCGGGCAAGACCACTTGCCTGATGATGCTCGCCGGCTTTGAGGCGCCGACTTCAGGCGCCATTCGCATTGACGGCCAAGCCGTCAATCAGGTGCCGCCCCGGCGCCGTGGCATCGGTATGGTGTTCCAGAACTACGCGCTGTTCCCCCACATGACCGTGGGCGAGAACCTGTCGTTTCCCCTCGAGGTGCGCGGGCTCGACGCCGCGCTTCGCCGCGAGCGCGTCGACCGGGCCCTGCAGTTGGTGCGGCTTGAGGGGTTGGAGCATCGGTGGCCCAGCCAGCTCTCCGGCGGTCAGCAGCAGCGCGTGGCCATCGCCCGGGCACTGGTGTTCGAGCCCGAGCTCGTGCTGATGGACGAACCGCTCGGCGCGCTCGACCGGCGGCTGCGGGAGGAATTGCAGTACGAAATCCGTCGTATCCACTCCGACCTGGGCGTGACGGTTCTCTACGTCACGCACGACCAGAACGAGGCGATGGTCATGTCGGACCGGGTTGCGGTTTTTCGGGCCGGGCGCATCGAGCAGGCCGATTCGCCCGAAGCGCTCTACGAAGAGCCCAAGCGCTCGTTCGTCGCCCGCTTCATCGGGGAGAATAACCGCTTGGCGGGACGCATCATCGCCATCCAGAACAACATCTGCGATGTCGACGTCGGCGGTCGGGTCGTCCGGGCGTTCCGCGTCGCCGCTCTCGATCCGTCCCGAGCGAGTCGCCATCTCGGCTCCTCTGGGCCTCTACACCAACGAATTCGACGCCCGCATCGAGGACATCACGTTCCTCGGTGACCATCTCCGCTTGAGGGTTGACGTGTGCGGCCAGTCGGACTTCATCGTCAAGATCCCCAACATGGTCGGCCATGGCGCCGTCATCGAAGGCGACCACGTCCGTGTTGGCTGGACACCGACTGACTGTCGGGTCCTCGACCCAGACGAGGAGGAAAACACAGTATGACATCCAGAAAGGGATCGACCGCAGCTATCGCGTTGGCGACAGCCCTGTTGGCGGGCTGCGGCGGCGAGCCGCGCGAGTCACTGACCGCCGTTTCTTGGGGCGGCGCCTACGCCCAGGCCGTCACAAAGGGCTACATCGAGCCCTTCATGGCCGAGACGGGCATCGAGGTGCGCCTCGAGGACTACAACGGCGGCCTAGCTCAGGTGCGTGCCCAGGTAGAGTCGGGCAACGTGCACTGGGACGTCGTCGACTTCGAGATTGCCGACGCGGTCAGCGGCTGCGACGAGGGTCTTCTGGAGAGGATCGACGCAGACGTGCTCCCTCCCGCCCCGGACGGCACGCCGGCCGTCAAGGACTTCCTTCCCGAGACGTTGCTTGAATGCAGCGTGGGCACACTGCTCTATTCCACCGTCTACGCCTACAACGAGGCCCGTACACCGGGCGAGAAGCCGACGACGATCGAGGACTTCTTCGACCTGGAGCGCTTTCCCGGCCGCCGTGGGATGCGCCGCTCGCCCGTCGTGAACCTGGAGTTCGCACTGATGGCCGATGGCGTACCCATCAGCGCGGTGTACGCTACGCTCGCCACGCCTGAGGAGCTGGACCGGGCCTTCCGCAAACTTGACATCATCAAGGACCAGGTAGTGTGGTGGGAAGCGGGGGCGCAGCCGCCGCAGATGCTCGCCGACGGCGAGGTGGTAATGACGACGGCCTACAACGGCCGCGTCTTCAACGCCCAGGTGCTCGAGGACCAGCCCTTCGTCATCGTCTGGGACGGCCAGGTGCTCGACACGGGCCAGTTGGGCATTGTTGCCGGCACGGGGAACCTGGAGGCCGCGCTGGAGTTTGTCCGGTTCGCCACCACTGCGGGGTCGATGGCTGCCGTCAGCAGCCATATCGCTTACAGCCCCGCGCGACAGTCGGGCATGCCACTGATAGGGATACACGTCGAGACCGGCATCGACATGAATCCCCACATGCCGACATACCCGGCGAACACCGGGCGCGTCCTGCAGAGTGACTGGCTATGGTGGAGCGACCACATGGATGCGATGAACGAGCGGTTCAGCGCATGGCTGGCGCAGTGAACCGACCACAGTTGCGGGCCGCAGGGCTGGTACTACCGCTGGTGGCCTTTATCGGCATCACGTTTGCCGTACCGCTGGCTATGATGCTGGTCCGTAGCGTCTACGACCCGGTGGTGGCGGACGCGATGCCCGAGACGCTGGCCCGGCTGGGTGAATGGGACGGCGCGGGGATGCCCGGAGAGGCTGTTTATGACGCAGCCGCCGCCGAGCTCAGGCGTTCGGCCGAGGAGAGGACGCTGGGCCGCGTTGCCAGCCGGATCAACCGGGTGCGCGGTGGCCTGCGTAGCGTCCTCATCCGGACGGCTCGGCGATTGCGGGACGTGCCTACCGGACCTTGGCGCGAGGCGTTTGTCGACATCGACCCCGACTGGGGCGATTCACGAACCTGGCACGCCATCCGCACAGCCGGCGACCGGCTGACAGTACGGCACTACCTGCACGCCGTGGATCTGGACCGCGGGCCCGACGGTTCGATCGTCGGCCGACCCCGCAACGAGCGTATATACGTGCGGCTGTTCGGGCGCACGTTCGCCGTCGGCTTGGCCGTCACGGTGTTGTGCCTGCTGCTGGGCTATCCCATCGCCTACCTGATTGCGCACGCCCCACCGCGCCGCGCCGGGTGGCTGCTGGTGCTTGTGCTGGTGCCGTTCTGGACATCGCTGCTGGTTCGAACAACGTCCTGGATCGTCCTGCTCCAGACCCAAGGTGTGGTTAACGACCTGCTCGTCACGGCCGGGCTAGTTGCCGAGGACGGACGCGTTGCCCTGGTCCACAACATGACCGGAACGCTCGTGGCCATGACCCACGTCCTGCTCCCGTTCATGGTTCTGCCCCTCTACTCGGTTATGCGCGGCATCCCGTCGCGGCAGATGGCTGCGGCTGCCTCGCTGGGCGCTAGCTTTGCTCAGTCATTCCGGCGCGCCTATTGGCCCCAGACCGTCCCGGGCGTCGGCGCCGGCTCGCTGCTGGTGTTCATTCTGGCCATTGGCTACTACATTACGCCGGCGTTAGTGGGCGGCCAGAGCGGACAGTTGATCTCCAACTTCATCGCCTACCACATGCAGACCTCCCTGAACTGGGGGCTGGCGGGCGCGCTGGGCGGAATCCTGCTGGCGTCGGTAGCGGTGCTGTACCTCGTCTACGACCGAGTAGTCGGAGTGGAGCGTGTGAGGCTGGGATGACGATGCCATCGCTCCGTTCCCGCCTCGTGCGGGCGGCCTACGTGGCAGCTTGCGGACTGGTTTTCGCATTTCTGCTCGCGCCGCTGCTGGTGATCGTGCCGCTCAGCTTCAACGCCGAGCCCTACTTCACTTTCACCGAAGGGATGCTACGCCTCGACGCCGAAGCGTTCTCGTTCCGATGGTACCGGCAGGTGGTTGAAGATCCGGTTTGGCGACGGGCCCTCGCAAACAGCGTTTTCATTGGCACCGCTGCCACCGCGCTGGCGACCATCCTGGGTACGCTGGCCGCCCTGGGACTGGCAAGTCGTGCCATGCCGGCGCGCCGCATCGTGGTGGCGCTGCTGATCTCGCCGATGGTCACGCCCCTCATCATCTCGGCGGCGGGGATGTTCTTCTTCTACTCGTCGTTGGGTCTGGCTCAAACGTACCTCGGCCTGATCCTGTCCCATGCGGCCCTGGGCACTCCATTCGTCGTCATCACGGTGACCGCCACGCTTGCGGCCTTCGACCGCGATCTGACCCGTGCCGCCTCCGGGTTAGGAGCCGGTCCATGGCGGATTTTCCGCTGCGTGGTGCTGCCGCTGATCGCCCCGGGCGTGGTCTCGGGCGCGCTGTTCGCCTTCGCCGCCTCGTTCGACGAGGTAGTCGTGGTGCTTTTCATGGCCGGCGAGGAGCAACGCACGATCCCGCGCCAAATGTGGACCGGAGTTCGAGAACAAATCAGTCCGGCTATCCTAGACCATTTTCAGGGTTGGTGTATAGCTCGCAGGTAGGGCAGGCATTTCCCTCGACTTCGCTCGGGACAGGCCTGCCTGCCCGTAAGAGGAAATGCCTGGAGGCCTGTCCCTACTTTGGCGGTGCGCTACACCAACCCGGAAAAGGGTCGAATCTATCCATATACCCCATAAAACTGTACGGAAATGCTCTGTCGAGAGTTCCGAAGGAACCGAAAGAACCGAAAACGGTTGTCGCAAGTTACCGTTGCGCCTGCTAGACCATTTTCAGTATTGCTGTATAGCCCGCAGGTAGGGCAGGCATTCCTGCCTGCCCGTAAGAGGACAGGCCAGAGGCCTGTCCCTACTTTGGCGGCTGCGCTACACCAACCCTGAAAATGGTCTAGCCGTGGCAACGTTCCTTATCGGCTTCGCCGTGCTCCTGCTGTGGACGGTGGAGTGGCTGCGCCGCCGCGCCGGTTCGTTTGATGCTAGCGGTTCGCGACGAGATCCTAGCGGGGCAAAGTAGCGTATCGTCTCTCGTCCCCTCTTCCCGCGGGTACTTTGATAGACTCGTGGTCGCTTAGGACGGCAAGTGTATCGATCAGGGATTATGCCGCAGGGGTCGGAAAGGAATCCTAAAGCGACTATCCTCATGGAACCCGTTTAAGGGATTTCTGTTCAGCCTGTTCCTGTCATCGCATTATGCCCCCACGGCCGAGATTCCCGTCGATCGGCCAGGAAAGGAAGTGCTTTTCCGCGTGATGCGCGCCGGAGCCTGAAGTGCTGCCTAAAACTGGTGGGCTTCGCGAGTCCCACGGTCCAGTCGACGATTCAATATCTCGCCCGTCACCGAATCAACCATTGCTATATGCTGAAAACATGTGTGAAAATCGCATCCGATTAGGTGCATCGCTCAGCTCCTTCCTGCCGAGCCTGGGCCGTTCCATCACGACCCAATGTACTCGGTTTCAAGAAGCCGACCCTTCATCTAATCACTCACTAGGATTGGTACAAGAGATCGGTCTGGTCAGCGCAGGAAGGAAAGGCGCCAGGAAGCCGACTCCAATGCTTCTGCTTCTGGTCTGCAAAGGAGGAAAGTGTTCTTCAGCAGAAACGGAGATCTATCCCGTAATCTGATCAAAGCCATTGTGTAATTTCCAGATAGCAGGAAGGCCGGAAAGGCCATTTCCCATTGAAATAAGGAGAAGGAACAGATGAAAAACTCACGTTTGGTTGCGGTGTTGGTCGTCGCTGGTCTGCTTGGCCTTGCATGGTATGGCCTTTGGGTGAAGGGAACGGAGGATTCGGATGAGCGAACGGCGAGCACGACCATGGCCGGTGCCGATGCGCTTCCGGAAGATGTTTATCCTGATTCCCGCAACCGTCTGCCCCTGGTGAAGCGCGAAGATCTGACCGAAGAACGGCAGAAGATCTACGACGAAGCGGCCGCGGCGACGGACCCGCTCCATGGACTGCAGGGAGAGGTCGGGATACGGCTTCACAGCGTCATCGACGATGTGCGGTTTGAGTCCCCTCTGGGGCGCAGCCTGACGGAACTGGCCATTATTACCGCTGCGCGGGAAGCCGAGCAGAACTTCGAATGGACGCTGCATGCCGAGGAAGCGCTGCGGCAGGGGCTGGAGATGTCCATCGTCGACATCGTCCGCTATAAGAAACCCGTGACCGGTCTGGGCGACAAGGAGACGGCCATTATTACCGTTGGGCGCGAAATGGCCCAGAACCACAGCGTGTCGCCGGAGACGTTCGCCTTCGCACTGGAGGCGCTGGGAGCAAGCAATCTGGTTGACATGGCCGCCACGATGGCCCGGCGGGCCAACGAAACGCCTTTGATCTGGGTCGATCAGCACCTGCCGTTGGACTGGGAGGAGGTTGTGCCCCTGCCGATCGAGATCATTCAGTCGCCGCCGGATATCCACCCGGACTCACGGAGCCGCCTTCCTCAGAAGGAAGGGCAGCGTCCGCCGACACCCGGTCGGACGCTGGCGCCGTACGGGACCGGGCCGGGGCAGATTCAGCTTCACTCGGGCGACGGCGAGTTTCTGGAGGTGAACCTCGGTCGGCGGCTCATGGAGTTGGCGGCTCTGGCGACCGCGCGTGAGCTGAACCAGCAGGTTATGTGGACGCTGCATGAGCTGCGGGCGCTCGAGCAGGGGCTGGAGCCGGAGATCATCGATGTCGTCCGCCATCGCAGACCCCTGACGGACCTGGGTGAGAGAGAGGCCGCCGTCATTCAGATCGGCCGCGAGATGATCGGATTGCACCGCGTCAGCCCGGAGACCTACGCGAATGGGGTGAGGCTGTTTGGAGAACGGGATGCCCTGGACCTTGCGTTCCTGATGGAAGAGCATGCAATAGCCTGCGGTATTTTGACCATATTCAATCAGCAACTCCCCGCCGACCAGGAGCCGCTGCTGCCCATCCCTTAAAGCAGCGCCCCAATTTCTCCGGAAATACGAGTCCCGCAGTCCGGGCGGAGAAACGATCGAACTGAGGACCGGAAGACAGGCCGGATTACATTGTGGGACGGATGGCGGTTGAATGCCATCAACCATGCGGAGGGTAGGCAGGGAAGCATCGGAAGTGAATGAATTTGTCTTCGCTGCAACAGTGTAGCCTCGGTTGCTTCGGTGGCAGCTTTCCGGCACCGGTCCTGCCGAGAAACCGGAGTCAGACACATCGCTCCGTCCTTTTTTCCTCGCGATTCCGCAGGGACGAACCTGCTTTCCGGTGCGAAGTTTCACTATGCCGGGGTGTCAACCACTTTTGTGTGAAAGAATGGTACAAAAACTCGGTCTGGTCAGGTATTCAAGCGATACAGCCGAGCGAAACTGAACATGATGAGAGAGTCATAAACCAAGCTCGACCGCCAGGCGAATGAACGACGAAAGATTTCGAGCACAGCAAGACCGAATTGAACGATTTTTTGGCAGTTCGAGTCGAAGAGATCAATTTTGCCTGCGCCATGGAAACAGATTTCATTGAGGCTAAAGGTGTTAGGATGCACGTGCGGGCCGATAGCTCAGTTGGTAGAGCATCTGCCTTTTAAGTGGCTACCTCTCCTCTTCTCCTTTCACTCTCTCCCTTATTTTCCATGGCTTTACACCCATTCAGGGACTCTGCTTTCGCTCAGCACAGAACCCTTTTTGTCTGCTTGGCCTGCATTTCTGACACATTTTTGGCACAGCAGAAGGTTCCTGGGAGCGACTGCCGTGGGCAGATGCTCTGTTTGAAGATCGCGTCCGCGGGAGATTGCTATTCCCATTCAAGGGCCGAGGTGCTCGTTTGCGATTACCAGTTGGTGCATGTCTCAAGGAGACGGTTGGGAGTGAAAGAGCTATCCGACCGAAATATCTACGGAGCTTTCTCCGGAAATAACCCGGGCATCCACCGCGAGGCTAGCGCTGCGGGGAACGTGAGGCGTAGTGGCGCGCGAGAGCTTTCGGAAACCAGCACTCCCTTATCCACCAGAGCCGAGACAATGCGGCGGGCTTGCCGCTCACCTGTGCCGACAACAGTGGCGGCGTCTCCGCGGGGCAGTTCCCCACGGCAGAGGACTGCTTCGAGAATGCTGCCAGATTTTATTAGGTAGGCTTCCCAGCCTGATTTCCTCTTCCGACCACAACAGAATTCGGGTGCGGAGGCGGTCTGGCTGAATCAAGCCCTCCATGAAGGTTACTTGGTCAATGCAGACGCTTAGACCATTTTCAGCATTGCTGTATAGCCCGCAGGTAGGGCAGGCATTCCTGCCTGCCCGTAAGAGGACAGGCCAGAGGCCTGTCCCTACTTTGGCGGCTGCGCTACACCAACCCTGAAAATGGTGTAGAAAGAACCGAGTAAACTCAGCAAGGGCCTCTTCACTTAAGGTGCCGCGCCCGTCCAGATCGTTGCGGCGTGTCAGATCGCAGTTGGCAAGATGGGTTTTGTACTCCTCGACGTTGCGGGCAAGACCCCGTGCGACGGACCAGACCGCACCGGTATCAAGCAGCTCCAGCAACATACTATGCGACATCAGCCGCGCCACTCGGCCATTGCCATCCAGGAACGGGTGAATCCATAGCAGCCGATGGTGGGCCGCCGCCGCTGAGATAACCAACTCGGTCCACCCGATACTCCCGTAAATCTCCTCGAAGCGCTTCAGAAAGCGCGGTACGGCGCCGGGGCTGATGGCGAGATAGCCTCCTACCCGAATGTCACGCTTCCGCAACTCACCCCGTACAAGGCGGATGCGCTCGTTGGTAACCGGTTCTTCGACCCAGAGGAGATCCTCGGGCACAGTTGTCATCCCGAGCGGAGCGAGGGACCTGCAATTCCTTCTGGTTTTGATTTCCAGAACGCAAAACAGTTCACTGGAAGGGCACGGTTTCAACCGTGCCGAAACGCGGTTGTGAGAATCATCTTCCGCTCTGCCGAAGGCCGTCGCGGAGCCTCGGCGCAGCGACAAGCGTGACGAGGAATCTGCGTTTCTTCCTGACTCCTAATCCATTTTCAGGGTTGGTGTAGAAATAAACTCGCCGCAAGTGATTGGCCGAACTGGAGAAACCTTGACACTCTTCAGATCAGGTGATATAGGAAGAGTGCGATAGCGTCGCCCAAGGCGAGAGGAGACCGTGTATGGGCATCAAGTTGAAAGCTGCCACTATCTTGTGGATGGTACCTTTGCTATCCGCGGCAAGCCTTCTTGCTGCTGAAGGCGACCTGCGATTGGTGGCGGCGGCCAAAAAGGGCGACAAGGAAGCTGTGCGTTCGCTTCTGGAGCAGAAGGTAGATGTAAACAGCGCCCAGCCGGACGGCGCGACTGCACTGGCCTGGGCGGCCTACCGGGATGATCTGGAAACAACGGAGCTTCTGATTCAAGCGGGTGCAGACGCGAATGCAGCTAACGTCAACGGGATTACTCCTCTCTCTTTGGCCTGTAGCAACCGGAGCACCGCGATGGTCGTGAAACTGATGAAGGCCGGGGCGAACCCGAACGCCGCCCAGAAGTGGTCGGGCGAAACCGCGTTCATGACCTGCGCCCGCACCGGAAACGTGGAGGCTGTGAAGTCGTTGCTGGACGGCGGAGCGGACGTGAATGCCAGGGAAGCGAAGCAGGAGCAAACGGCATTGATGTGGGCGGTGGCGCAAGGACACTCGGCGGTTGTCCGGCTCCTGATCGAGAACCGAGCGGACGTGCACGCCAGGACGAAGAGCTCCGAGCCCGTGGTCGTGGGGACCGGATTTGGAAATGCACCCAGCCGGTTCGAAGTTCCGCTTTCTCTGGGAGGCTTCACCCCGTTGCTGTTTGCCGCCCGGCAGGGCGACTTGGAATCCGCCCGGATTTTGCTGGATGCCGGAGCGGACGTGAACGAGGCCGCCGCGGACGGATTGAGCGTCCTGCTGGTAGCAACCGACAGCGGACACGAGGACCTTGCGCTTTTTCTGTTAGAACACGGCGCTGAACCGAATGTGGTAGACCGCAACGGGATGACCCCGCTGCATTTCGCGCTCGTCAGAGGGCTTTCGGTTGTCCGGGGTGTGAGGTTCAGCTCCATGGCGGACGACGTATCGTACATGATCCGGCCCGTTATGTCGCGATTGGTGAAAGGGTTGCTGGAGCACGGGGCGGACCCGAATGCCCGGCTCTCCAGGAACCTGCCGAGGGGGCGCAACAGTTACCGGCCATCGATCAAGACCTCTGGAGCGACGGCGTTCTTGCTGGCGGCCGCGGCCGGGGAGGCTGACGTGATGCGCCTCCTGGTGGCCAACGGCGCGGGTCCGGCGTTGGCCACGAAAGATGAGAATACAACTCCGCTGATGGCGGCGGCAGGAGGGGCCTGGCTCGAAGACCGTACGGCGGAAGAGGAACGGCTCGCCCTGGAAGCCGTCAAGGCGGCTGTGGAGCTTGGAGCAGATATCAACGCGAGGAACAACACGGGTTTGTCGGCGCTGCACGGCGCGGCCTACTCGGGTGCGGACGAGATCATTCAGTTCCTGGTCGGTAAAGGCGCGGTGGTGGACGCGAAGGACGAAATCGGACAGACCCCCTGGAGCATCGCGGCCAAAGGCATGCGGGGCGACATAGACGAAGTCACCCGCGAGGCCACGGCGAATCTGCTGGTTCAGCTTGGAGCCAGCCAGCTCACGGTTCTTCCGCCGGAGCCACCCCGGCCTGCCGGCTACAGGGCTCCGAACCAGTAGGAATACGCCGGCGGGATCGGATTCCTTCTATCTCACTGCGAACATTCTCTTTTCCCTTGAGAATGCCGCAGTGTGAAATTATACTTAGTGCTGCAAGGAAGGTTGCTTCGGTGCGGAATGCAAAATGGAGATTTCTGGCACTAGCGGCGGCTCTAGCCGTTCCCCTTCTGATGGCGAAGGCGCAATCCTCCAGCCCCACTCCTCTCAACCCACTCATTCTACAGCACTATTCTCAACCGCTACTGCATCGTCTGCCACAACGAAAGATTGAAAACGGCCGGCCTGCTGCTCGACAAGGTGGACGTCGGGAAGGTCAGCGACAGCCCGCCGATTTGGGAAAAAGTAGTGCGCAAGCTTCGCACGCGGGGGATGCCACCCGCAGGCGTTCCCCGACCGGATGAAGCAGTTTACGATTCCTTTGCCAGCTATCTGGAGAATGAGCTCGACCGCGAGGCGGATGCCAATCCGAACCCCGGCAGGGTTACGGTGCACCGGCTGAACCGCATCGAATACGTCAACGCAATTCGGGACCTGCTCGCGGTGGACGTAAGCGAAGAAGCGGTGCTTCCCGCGGACGATTCCGGATATGGCTTTGACAACATCGGAGACGTACTCTCGGTCTCGCCGATGCTGCTGGAACGCTACCTGTCGGCGGCGGCCAGAATCAGCCGTCTCGCGATCGGAGATCCTTCGATTCCTCCGGTGCTCGAGGTATACGAAGGCCCCAAGACCTTCACGCAAGAGGGTCACGAAGACCGGGTCAGCGCGGGTTTGCCGTTCGGGACGCGCGGAGGCTTGGCGATCGAGCATTTCTTTTCCGTGGACGGCGAATACGCCATTAAAGTGGAGATGCTGAGAAACGGGTTTGAATATATTCGCGGAATCCTTGAGCCGCATCAATTGCAGGTCCTGGTGGACGGAGTACCGGTGAAGCTGTTCACCGTGGGCGGTGAAAAGAGAGGGACGTCCGGTCCGATTTATGCCAATTCGGGCATTATCGGCGATACAGAGCAAGAACTCTATGAACGGCGAACGGGCGACGAGGGATTGGAAGTCCGCCTGCCGGTCAAGGCCGGACGACACACGGTTGCGGCAGCTTTCCTGAAAGAAACCCTGGAGCCGGAAGGGGTGTTGCGGCCTCGCATGGGTCTGTATCAGTACACAACCTACAAGGGGGGCGATCCTTCGGTCGGCAGCATCGTTATCGGCGGGCCCTACAATGCTCGCAAGGCGGAGGATACAGCCAGCCGACAGAAAATATTCGTGTGCTATCCCGAGAGCGGCGCGGAGGAGGAACCCTGCGCGAGGAAAATCGTCTCGAACATGGCCCGGCTCGCATATCGCCGCCCGGTAACGGGTGGAGACGTCGAAACGCTGCTGAGCTTTTACCGGAAGGGCCGAGCAGACGGGGATTTCGAAGCCGGCATCGAGATGGCGCTTCGAAGGATGCTGGTCGATTCGGAGTTCCTGATTCGCCTCGAGCGAGACCCGCCGAAAGTGCCGCCGGGAAGCTCCTACCGCATCAACGACCTCGAATTGGCGTCGCGCCTGTCGTTTTTCCTGTGGAGCAGTATTCCGGATGCCGAGCTTCTGGACCTAGCCGAGCGCGGCAGGCTCAAGGAGCCGGCCGTTCTGGAACAACAGGTGCGGCGCATGATGGCTGACGAGCGGTCGGCGGCCCTGGTGGACAATTTCGCCGGCCAGTGGCTGTACCTGCGCAATATAGAAACGATACAACCGGACCCCGCGGCATTCCGCAATTTCGATGACAATCTGCGCGCCGCGTTCCAGCGAGAAACTTCTCTTTTCTTCGAAAGCATCCTGAGGGAAGACCGGAGTGTCGTGGACTTGCTCAACGCGAACTATACTTTTCTGAACGAACGTTTGGCGCGCCATTACGGGATTCCGAACGTCTATGGAAGCCGCTTCCGGCGGGTGAGTTTGAGCGCCGATGAGGAGCGAAGAGGACTGCTGGGCCAGGGTAGCCTGCTGACCGTTACATCGTATGCAAACAGGACGTCGCCAGTTCTGCGCGGCAAGTGGATCATGGAGAATATCCTGGGCACCCCCCCGCCGCCGCCGCCGCCCGACGTTCCGTCCCTGCCGGAAAACGGGGAGAACGACGGGAAGGCTCTGTCGATGCGAGAGCGGATGGAACAGCACCGCGCGAACCCCGTTTGCGCGAGTTGCCACTCGCAAATGGATCCGTTGGGATTTGCGCTGGAGAATTTTAACGCGGTCGGCGAGTGGCGCACCACCGAGGCCGACACTCCGATCGACGCATCCGGCGAGCTCCCTGACGGAACCGAGTTCCAAGGCCCAGCGGAGCTCCGGAAGGTCTTGGTGGCTCATCCGGAACAGTTTGTTACTACCGTAACAGAGAAGCTACTTACGTACGCGATGGGACGGGGAGTCGAATACTTTGATCAGCCGGCAATCCGCAAGATTCTTAGAGACGCGGCGCCCGGCAATTACCGCTTGTCGTCGATTGTCATAGGTATCGTGAACAGCACGCCATTTCAGATGAGGAGGATAGAGGAACCATGATGATTTTCAAAAAGGCTATTCCACGACGAACGTTTTTGCAGGGCGTGGGAACGGCGGTGGCTTTGCCCTTGCTGGAGGGGATGGCGCCGGCACTTGCCAGTGCGGCCGAAGTCAGCAAGCCCAAGGCCCGTCTTTCGATCGCATACGTTCCCAACGGAATCATCATGGACAAATGGACTCCCACGGCCGAGGGAGCGGGCATGGAACTGCCCGCGATTCTGGAACCACTGCAATCTTTCCGGGACCAGATTCTGGTGCTGAGTGGGCTCGATCTGAAATGCGCGAATCAACTGCCGGGTGAAGGCGGAGGAGATCACGCACGGGGTAGCGCCGCGTTTCTGACGGGTGTCCATCCGGTCCCCACGCAGGGCGCGAACATGCGCATGGGCATTTCGATGGACCAGGTCGCCGCCCAGCATCTCGCCAGCCAGACGCAGTTGGCGTCGCTCGAACTAGCGCTTGACAATAATGACTTGGTGGGGACATGCGACGTGAATTTCAGTTGCGCCTACAGCAATACCATCTCGTGGCGCGGGCCGACCACTCCCCTTCCCATGGAGAACAAGCCACGGCAGGTATTCGAGCGCCTCTTCGGCGACAGCGACAGCACCGACCCGGCGCAGCGGATGGCGCGCATGCGGGAGAATCGCAGCATCCTGGATTCGGTGATGGAGGGCGTGGGGAGATTAATGTCGGGACTCGGGCCGAATGATCGCAGAAAGCTAAAAGAGTGGACCGAAGCCATTCGCGACATCGAGCGGCGTATCCAGGTCGCCGAGGCCCAGGACGAGCAAGAGCTGCCCGCGCTGGATCGGCCGGCCGGGACACCGGCTACGTTCGAGGAGCACGCGAAGCTGATGTTCGATCTGCAGGTATTGGCCTACCAGGCCGACCTCACGCGGGTTATCACGTTTATGATGGGGCGTGAAAAGAACGAGCGCTCCTACCGCGAAATCGGTATTTCTGATTCGTTCCACCCGTTGACCCACCACCGGCACCGTGCCGAGATGGTGGACAAGGTGGTTCAGATCAATACCTTCCACATCAAGGCCCTGGCCTACTTCCTGGAGAAGCTGCGGTCCACACCCGATGGAGACGGCACGCTGCTTGACCATGTCGCCCTTCTATATGGCAGCGGCATCAGCGACGGCAACGTGCACTCGCATGACAGTCTGCCCATTTTGCTCGCCGGTGGCGCAGCGGGCCGGATCAAGGGAGGCCGCCACATCCGGTACCCGAAGGACAGCCTGTTGCTCAACCTGCACCTCTCCCTTCTGGATATGGTGGGAGTTCCGGTGGACAAACTGGGCGAGAGCACCGGGAAGCTGAATGTCCTTTCCGTGTAGGTGCGGACGAGCCGGTTCCGCAGTTGATGGGTTTTTGAATGGAAATGCAAAAGGGCTTGGAGGAAATTCCTCCAAGCCCTTTTCATTTTCATGGGGCGGCTTCGCCGTGGCGCAGGCCGGTTGCGAACAGCCCCTGTCTAGCGCGCTTCGGGCAAGGCAAACACATAAACTGAATTGACCCGGCCGGGGAAATTTGTACCGACTTAAGAAAGAGAGAATCTCATGGAGGAGGGCGGATCAGATGCCAATGCAGCGGTACAAACCGGAGCAGATCGTAACTGTGCTGAGACAGATCGAGGGGCAATGGCGAATGGGAAGTCGACGCCGCAGGCCTGCAAGGAGGCTGGGATCCATACTCAGACGTATTATCGGTGGCGGAAGGAATATGGCGGGTTGAAACGGGAGCAAGCGAAACGGCTGAAGGCGTTGGAGAAGGAGAACGGGCGGCGTTATGGCTATCGGCGCATCACAGCGCTGCTGCGGAATGGCGGCTGGCCAGTAGGCAAGGACCGGGTACAGCGGATCTGGCGGAGGGAAGGGCTAAAAGTGCTGCAAAAACAAAGGCCAAGAAGACGGTTGTGGTTCAACGACGGTTCCTGCGTGCGGCTCAGGCCGGAGCGGCCCAACCCGGTGTGGAGTTACGACTTTGTCAGCGCCAGGAGCCATGACGGAAGAATGCTGCGGCTGCTGACGCTGCTGGACGAGTATACGCGGGAATGCCTGGCACTGCCGGTAGAGCGGCGAATGGGGAGCCGACAGGTGATGGAGACCTTGTCGGACGTGATGCTGTGGCGAGGGATTCCGGAGCATATTCGTTCGGACAATGGACCGGAGTTTGTTGCCCGGCAGCTGCGGGTCTGGCTCCGGGGACTGGGGACCAGCCCCCTGTATATAGAGCCTGGCAGTCCGTGAGAGAACGGGTACTGCGAGAGCTTCAATGGGAAGTTGAGGGAGGAGTGCCTGAATGGGGAGATCTTCTACTCGTTGCAGGAGGCACAGATCGTGATCGAGCAGTGGCGGCAGCAGTACAACCGGGTCAGACCGCACGCCGCGTTGGGGTATAGGCCCCCGGCGCCGGGGGCCTATACCCCACACTGGAACCCGATTCCAAGGCTTCAAATGGTAATGTAATATGTCTCACTCACTTGGTACAAAATCTCGGCCCGGTCACTGCTACTGATTCTATTCGATGTAATAGTGATAACCTCTATCGGGAAACTCCGACAATGGGTTGCGGAAGCTAACCTCCGGGTAGAAACCGTGATCTGTCATGTGCTGGCTGTTGAGGCTCAACTTGGTGCTATCCGTCGTACTACCTGTGCTGAACTGGGAATATATGCGCCGCGACCGGGAATCGAACTTCAGCGTGAGGCCACGATAGTGGTGGGAGCCGCTGATGGCCTCCGGCGGTCCTCTGCACGTCCAGTAAACGTGTCAGGCGCGCCTCAAGCGGATGCGAGTGTGCGTACCGTGTGGGTTCGATGATGTGCTCACTACATTGATGGTCCACGTACCTCGAACCACCTGCTGCGTTTTAAAGAACTTTCTTGCCCGGGTGTTATACTGAAAGCTACCTGGAACCCCCAAGAGGAAATCCCGTCTCAGAATCGAAGGTTCCCGTACCGAAAGTTCTCGTAAGAATGACATTGGTCACAACACAGCCGCATGCACCTGTCAAGCAGCGTGTGCGCAACGAAACCATCCGCAACATCGCCATTGTTGCGCACGTCGATCACGGCAAGACCACGCTGGTGGACGCCATGCTCCGGCAAAGCGGTATTTTCCGCGAGAACGAAGCGGTGGCGGACCGTGTCATGGATTCCAATGAGCTGGAGCGAGAGCGTGGGATCACCATCCTAGCCAAAACCACCGGCATCCGTTACCGGGGCGTAAAAATCAACATCGTGGACACGCCGGGCCACAGTGACTTCGGCGGGGAGGTGGAGCGCGCGCTGAAGATCGCCGACGGCGTCATGCTGTTGGTGGACGCGAGCGAGGGGCCGCTGCCACAAACGCGCTACGTGCTGATGAAGGCGCTGGAGGCCAAGCTGCCGCCCATCGTGGTCATCAACAAGATCGACCGGCCCGATGCACGCATCCCGGAAGTCCTCGACGGGATCTACGACCTGTTCATTGACCTGGACGCCACCCAAGACCAGCTCGATTTCCCGGTGATCTACACCAACGCGCGCGCGTGCATCGCCCATAAGGCGCTGGACGACGGATCAGAAAATCTGCGGCCGCTGTTCGACGCTATCTTGAGCGACATTCCCAGCCCGGCTGGCGACCCCGAGAGCATTCTCCAGGTGCTGGTTGCCAACCTGGACTACAGCGACTATCTGGGGCGGCTAGCCATCAGCCGCGTGTTTCAGGGAACACTGCGGCTGGGCGACGTGGTCGGCATCGTGAAGCTAGACGGCTCGCTGCAAAAAACGAAGATCACCAAGCTCTATTCTTTCGTGGGTCTGGAGCGGGTGGAGGAAACCGAGGCGCGACCCGGCGATATCCTGGCCATCGCTGGCGTGGCAGGCATCACCATCGGCGAAACGGTCACCGACTCCGAAGCACCGCGCCCCCTGCCGCACATCCAGATCGACGAGCCGACCATCGCCATGAACTTCACGGTCAACACGTCGCCGTTTGCCGGCCGTGAGGGTACCTACGTGACCTCTCGTAATCTGCGCGAGCGACTGGAGAAGGAACTGCTCGCCAACGTCTCGATCAAGGTGGAAGAGGCCGGCGCGGACTCGTTCCAAGTGATGGGCCGCGGTGAACTGCAGCTTGCCATCCTCATCGAGATGATGCGGCGCGAAGGATACGAGCTGGCGGTGGGCAAACCGGAGATTCTGACCAGGGAAATCAACGGCAAGCTCCATGAGCCGTTGGAACTACTGGAAATCGACTGCCCCGAGACTTTCTTGGGCGTGGTGACAGAGAAGTTGGGGACCCGCAAGGGAAAGGTCGTAAAGATGGTGAACCACGATACGGGGCGGGCGCGGATGGAGTTCCACGTGCCGTCCCGTGGCCTGATCGGACTGCGCAGCGAAATCCTCACCCGCACCCGCGGCACGGCCATCATGAACTCGCTGTTCCACGGCTACATCGAGTGGCAGGGCGACATTCCTTCCCGGCCCACCGGGTCGCTTGTGGCCGACCGCGTGGGCAAGGCTACAAGCTATGCCATTTTCAATCTGCAGGAACGCGGAGAAATCTTTATCACTCCGGGCATCGAAGTTTATCAAGGCATGATTATCGGGGAAAACGCGCGCGGCAAGGACATGGACGTCAACATCGTCAGGGAGAAGAAGCTGACCAACATGCGCGCCTCCACCGCCGCCGACGCGATCCGCTTAGTTCCGCCGCGCATTCTCAACCTGGAACAAGCCATCGAGTTCATTCGCGAGGACGAACTGGTGGAAGTAACGCCGCAGTCGATCCGGCTGCGGAAAAAAGTCTTGAATGCCAGCTTCCGGTGAGTTATCTGGCGGAGAGGGAGGGATTCGGTCTCCACACGGTGTCTGAAACCACGCAAGTTACTGATTATCCATCGGACTAAAAGCCCTAGAAGTACCAGAAACCCACCCGTCTTCTACATTCCTGCTTCACGCAATAGATACGCCTTGAGGAGTTCATGCTTGACCGCACCAACCGCGAAGCCCTGCCGAGATTTCCCGCGTCGGCTTAGCCTGTTGGTTAGGCTGAATATAGCGCACAGCTACCATCTGAAGCACACGCCTCCAAAACTTCTTTACTCTCAGCAACAACGAAGCGGTAACAAAGCTGCACCATCTTCCAGTTAAAGTTGTTTACAACGTCTGTATTCCACATCGCGCCATGTGTAACCGAGATTGACCAGACCGATCTTTTGTACCAATCCTAGTGAGAGAGTTTACATCACATGATGGGTCCGGGATTTCTGTACCAAGGTCAGAGTGAGTTCTGCGGTGTTTTCAGACCTTTCAGATCGCAGCTAGCTGCGATCTGAAAGGCGAACTCGTGCGGCGTCCGCTCCCCCAGGGCCCTGTGAGGGCGACTCTCATTGTACTCCCTCCGCCAAGCCTCGATGACCTGCCTGGCATCCTCCAGTGTCGTAAACCGGAATTGACTTTTTGGCGTTCCGGCGGTTGAAAATATACACCCATTGGGGTCCAACCGATCCTCCGGAAGCCCTGGTTTTCCCGCAGACTTCAGTCAATGTTGATGGCCGAGCGGTGGAAGCGCATGATGGTGTTGGGGTCGGGGACAAGCGTCGTTCCCGCCTTGTCCTTCCCCTTGTAGTTGAGATTCGACAGGACGTAGCGCATACTCTCCAGTCGTGCGCGGCGCTTGTCATTGGCCTTCACGATGATCCACGGGCTGAAACTGGTATGGGTCCGGCTGAACATCACCTCTTTGTATGTCGTGTAGCCTTCCCATAACCCCTGCGCCCTATCATCGAGAGGACTGAGCTTCCACTGCTTGAGAGGGTTGTTGCCGCGTGACTCAAAGCGTGCCCGCTGCACATCCTTGGAAATCGAAAACCAGAATTTGATGATGGTCACGCCGTCCTCGACCAGCATGTGCTCGAACTCGGGGACTTGGCGCATGAACTGCTCATACTGCTCGGGGGAGCAGAAGCCGTTGACCGGTTCAACGACTGCCCGGTTGTACCAACTCCGGTCGAAGAAAACGAGCTCTCCAGGGTTCGGCATGTGCCGGATATAGCGCTGGAAATACCATTGGCCCGTCTCCTCTTTGGTCGGCTTCGGCAAGGCTACTACGCGCATGGCGCGTGGATTGAGATGCTCGATAAAACGCCGAATGGTCCCGCCTTTGCCGGCTGCGTCCCGCCCTTCGAAAAGAATTGCCACGCGCCTGCCCGATTCATTGATCGAGCGCTGCATCTTGACCAGTTCGATCTGCAGGCATTCGAGCTCGTGTTCGTATTTGGCTGCCCGCTTGATCTTACCGACAGAGATTTCCTTCGAGCGCAGGAGCTGGATGAACTCGCGAGATGTACGAAGGTGCGAGAGTTCCTCCTGCGTCAGGACCGCCTCCGGAAACGGGATAGTATGGGCATGCTGGTTGGCTTCCTTGACGGCCAGGGCGGCCCGCTGGTTTTGCAAGGCTTTGCCGGCGTGTCCGTCTGCCGCCGCCAGTGTCGCGGCCAGAGGCTTCGTCCTCGGCGCAGCCGAGGGACCGCCGTTCACTTTCGCTGTCCCAACTTTGGGCCCATCCGTCTGCCTTCGAGCGTCGTTCTTCATGAGCGCTTACCTCTATTCGGAATCAACCAGGATTTCCATGTGCGTCCCAACGGCGCAGATCCCCAATGGGGAGGAACCCTGGGGTTCACGTCAGAATAACTTTCACAACATCCACTCAACAAGGTGTATGCGGCATAAATGTTTCGCTTGGATCACTCCCCCATTTTCATCTGGTCTTCGCAGACGATAAATTCGAGAAGTTCCGCGTTCGGCCGCAACTGATACCTTCGTGTCGCCTCCCAAGGCTTCGCAAAGACTTTGGGATCTTCGAACAGGAACTCGACCTCTAATGTCTCCCGGTCCAAGCGCCGAAAGCGCTCGACGATGTGGAGAGCGTCACTGTGAGGAGTACCCGCGATATCAAACCAGCTCTTGTCGTTAAGACCGGCAGTGTCCACGACGAGCGTCGTCCCGTCCCATTGGCCGGTCGAGTGTCCCATCCAGCCGAATGGCCAGCCCTCGGGATGTCCGCGCCCATCCATGAAAATCTGGCGCAAGCCGTTGCTGACTTCGAAAATGAGCATGATTTTGGCTGGAAGCTGCACGATTTCGAAATGAAAGAAGCGAGCCAGCATGAGCCGCGTGGGACCCATCGGGAAGCAGTAGGTATACGGGTCGAGCTCGTCCAGTCCCTGCTCCCGAAAGTCCTGGAGACCCTGCCGGTTGCGGCGGTAGATTTCCAAGGCCCACGGAGTCAGCGGCGGATCGTCTGGGCTGAAGCGGAAGCTCAACTCGTCTCTGGCCGCCAGCCAAATGCCGGTCAGGTCCGCCGGGTGGGAAACAGTCAGCGGCACGCCCGTGCCCGGTGCCGCCGGGCTCTGAGCCAGGATTATGGGCGGGACAACGAGCGCCGTCCCCAGCACAAGAATCAAACTCAGAAAGCGAATTCGCACCCCGAACCCCCTTTCTCCGAAATGGAGTTCCCTTTCGGAATACCTATACTGCCCCTCCGAGGAGGGGCAGTATGGTATTTTCGTGTTTTGGAACCGCGTGTTTTAGAAGATGAACTTCAAACCGAATTGGATTTGCCGGGCACTGCCGCGAGTTTGCCTAATCACGGCGCCACTGCGAGTATCCGGTCTCCCGTTGCTGAGGAAAGGATCTGCGTCGGGACGCCCGAAATTGGGGCGATTGAACATGTTGAAGAATTCTGTCCGGAGTTGGAGCCGGCTCCCTTCGGTCAGTAGAAAGCTCTTGTTGAGCGAGAAATCGAGCGTCGCCACTCCCGGTACACTCAAAGTGTTCATGCCGAGGTTCCCGAAATATCCCGGCTGATAGTCCGCGTCACCCGGGCTGCACACTGTTGCGCCCCGGCAGACGGAAGGAACAAACTGGCTTACGTCGAAATACCTTTTCTGCCCGGACGACGGGGTGCCCAGCACAGGATTATTGTCCCCGTTGGGAATAAGATTGACCCTGGTGGAAGTCGCTCGCATCGCGCGCCTTTGGTCCCGATTGCGGCGATCCGTGATGGTGTAGGCGTGTCCGTCCTGCAGACTCAAAATCCCATTGATCTGCCAGCCGTTCAGCACCGCTGCCGCAACCCCCGTCAGCGCCGTTTGGGGAAGGTCATAGGTCAGGTTGGTGACGAAGACGTTCCGGATATCAAAGATGGCGGGCCCTTTCCGGTGACCCGTATCCCAGTAATAGGCCTCCCGTTGATGTTGAAAGGTTCCATCTCCTCCCGAAACTGAGGAACCCTGGTCAATGTTCTTGGAGAAGGTATAGGCTCCCTGGAACTGCAAACCGGCGGTCAGCCGCCGCTGCACATTGACCTGCAGGGCATTATAGTAACTGTTGCCAAACGGGGCCTGGGGCCACATCGTGTTAAATGCCGGATTGATTGCCCCGCTGTTTGATCGAAAGAACTTGTCACCCGTCGGAACCTGCTCCGGCCAGCCGTCCCACCTATTGATGTTGCCGTCCATACTGACGATCAGATGCGCAGCGCGCAAGCCACTGTACCCCGCTGACATAATCCAAGGTCCCAGCTCTCGCTGCAGGGTCAGGCTCCAGCGGTACACGTAAGTCGGCCGCGCTTCAAATTGAGTAAAGCGGCCATTGGGCGTTGAGGCAAGCCGATCGCCCTGCGTGAAGAGGGCATTCGGGAAGTCAATCAGATCTACGTCCGTATCTCGTATCCCTCCCGCCACTTGGATCGGCGGCATCTCTCCCAGGCTGGAATTCCACCGATGCAGCACCGGATGGTCGTAATAGATGCCAAAGCCTCCTCGCAGCGAGGTGCGGCGGTCCCCGGGCGACCAAGCAAACCCGAAACGAGGACTGAAACTCCTCTTCGTGGGGTTGGTAAAAAGCGGCCCCACCGTAAAGGACGGGTCCATGAAGTTTCTCAAAGTGGCCACATTTCCGTCCCTCTCGGTCGGAAGAGTCATGAACTCATAGCGCAATCCCAGGTTGAACGTCAGCGACGGCAGCACCTTCCAGTTGTCCTGCAAATAGAAACCGAAGAGGGAGTATGCGATGTTGTAATCCCTGAGATTCCGATGCGGCTGTCCCTGCACCATCGCTCCCGTTGGCAGAGTAATTTGGAAATTGCTCGGTACGGCTTGCAGGAACAGTTCAAGATCGTCGAAGCCGAAATTCCCATTGTCGTTGCCGCTGGCAATATGAAGAGGGTGGCGGAAGCGATTGTACTCCATCCCGAACTTGAACGTATGACTCGGGCGGGTCAGCGACACGTTCTCCTTAATCGTAAGCGTCTTCGTGCCGTACGAGGATCCGTCCGCCTCATAGCCAACCGGGTCAACATCCTGAATGTTGATGTCCCCCATATTCTCCAGTTCCGGATTCCACCGCAGGTCCACCCCGTTAAAGTTGGCAAAGTCCACGGGAATAGCCGGAACGTCCCCCCGCGGCGCGATGTCGGAGTACCCAAAGACAAGCTCATTCAGCGCCGTGGGAGAAAGAATACTGGTGTGGCGCGTGGAGAGCACATGCTTCCGGGTGAAGTAGGCGCGGGACGTGTTATTCGGCAGAAGGCCCAGGGTACTTGTGTCGGAGTCAACGGAGTTGTACGTAACGGCGAGAAAACCTGCCTTTTCACTCCCGAACTGATGGTCCACCTTGACGGTCCCAAAGTCTTCGTTGGTGGGTTGCCGCACGGTGGCCGAAACCAAGGCCCTCCCATCGCCAAAATCCTCGATCAAAGCATTTCCCTGGCCGGGCAGTGGCCACACAGCCAAAAAGGGCACGACGGCGGGGTTCACCTCAACCGTCTTACTGCCAAGGATTCCTCGCCGCCCGTCGGCGCTGGGGATCTCATAGGTACCCGTCGAGCTGACCCTCTCCCGCAAGCCCTCATAGTTCGCGAAGAAAAAGGTGCGGTCCCGGAGAATCGGCCCGCCCAGGGATGCTCCATAGTGGTTCCGCTTGAACTCGGGCTTCTCCCCGGCAAAGGCGTTGTCCTCCCACTCGGCCGCGTCCAGGTTGTCATTGCGGAGAAACTCATAGGCCGAGCCATGAAACGAGTTGGTCCCCGACTTGGTCACCGCACTGACAATCCCTCCGGGCTTGCTGGGATACTCCGCCGAATAATTGTTGGTAATGATTTGAAATTCCTGCACGGTCTCGGCGCCCGTATAGGCGGTGCTGGCGGTCTGCGGGTTGCCGGACATATCCTCGTTGGAAATCCCGTCCAGCAGAAAGACGTTCTGCCTGGGCCGCGCCCCCGCCACGGCGATCTGGTTGCCCTGACCGTTCTTATGGGACCTCGTGCCGCCGGCTGTGCGAGGATACTGGATCACCCCGGGTTGCAAATAGGTCAGTTGCGTCAAATCTCGGTTGTTCAGCGGAATATCCAACACCTGCCGCTCATTGACCAGGCTTGAGACGGTCGCGGTGGTCGTCTCCACAAAGGAGGCTTCGCCCGCGACGGTAATCGCTTGGGTTACCTCGCCCACTTGCAGGGTCATATCCACCACCGCATTCCGGCCCACCGTCAATGTGATGCCGCTTCGGACGGTCGTCTGAAACCCGGGAAGCGAAGCTCTCACTTCATAATCTCCCACCGCCAGAGCGATCGCCTCATACCGGCCGGTCGGCCCCGTCTGCAGAGTCCGGCTGATACCCGTTTCCACGTTTCGGATCGTGACGGTTGTGGCGGGGACCGCCGCGCCGGACGGATCGATCACGCTCCCGGAGATTGTCCCCGTGTCCAGTTGCGCCACCCCCAGCGTTGCGGAAACCAAAAACATCAAGATAGCAAAGCTGCGACCCCACCACTGAGGAATCCCAGACCCTTCATCCTTCTGGACCCATTTCCTGTTCATGGCATCCTCCTTATCTTGGAGAGGTTGATGAACAAATTTCAGAGAGGTTGATGTGCAAATCACGCGCTGCCTTGCCGGCTTCTTGCACAGAGGGTTTGCCCCCCGAATAGCCGAGAACCCAAATTAACTTTTTTCGGTACTACGGCAGTTAAAATATACACCCATTGCGGTCCAACCGAACCGGTTTTTTCTCCGAGAGCGTCATCGGCCCCGAACCGTCCTTCCCGAAGCCTATTCGACGGGAAGATTGAGTCTCTGACCAACCACCGCACGGATCGCCTGACCGCAGTACGTTCCGACCTGGCCAAGTACCTGGCGCTCCCCTGCGGGGCTCGGTTTGATTTGGTTGGAGGCGAGCGCGTTTGGTTCGATCCTGAAGTTGCCGATCAACCGTGAGTCTAATCGGAATCGTTGCTGGGATGTTTGTGTCGGTCAGTCCGCTGCCTAGGACATGCTGGGCCGGCTCCCGTGTACGGGCACGGTTTCCTGAGATGCACTCCTCAGCCGCCGTTTGCGGTGGTCGTAGGCTGCGCCGACAAAAGCCCGGAACAGAGGGTGCGGCTGCAAGGGCTTGGACTTGAATTCCGGATGGAACTGGCAGCCAAGGAACCAGGGGTGGTCCGCGACCTCAACGATCTCGACGTAGGTATTGTCGGGGCTCGCTCCCGAGAGACGCAACCCGTTGGCCACTAGAACGTCTTCGTACTCGCGATTGTACTCGTAGCGGTGGCGGTGGCGCTCGGAAATCTCATGGGCGCCGTAGGCCTCATGCGCAAAGGTTTCCGGGACGAGCCGGCACGGCCAAGCTCCGAGCCGCATCGTGCCGCCCAGTTCATCCACACCGCGCAACTCGCGCAGCTTGTAGATCACGCGATGTGGAGTTGCTGGATTGAACTCGGAGCTGTCGGCTTCCTGGAGGCCGCACGCGTTCCGCGCGAACTCAATCACCGCGCATTGCATCCCGAGGCAGATGCCGAAGTAGGGCACTTTGCGGTTCGGGTAGACTCGCAGAGCGTGCCCGGAGTCGGTGGTGACGCCGTACTTCCGCCGCCGCAGGCAGAGCAGGTTATCCTCCCGCAGGATTCGATGAACCCGCTTATGGTTCACCTCCCAGCCCCGTCGCTTCAACTCGGCGGTGATCTGGGGGCGGCCGTAGCTGGAGAACTCCAGCGCAATCCGTTGAATCGCGTCGCGCAGATTCATGTCCGGATCGGGTCCCGCTGGCGCCGCCGCTTGGTGGCGATAGAAGCTCGCCCGGCTCCCTTGGTTCAGCTCGACCATGCGCCGAATCGTCAAGCCTCACCCCGCCTTCCTGTCCTCGGCGATTTTCTCGCAGATCGCGGCATTCCATTCCGTGCCTGCAGCATCCGCTGTTCTTCGATGCGCTGCAAGCACCCCTTCAAAAAATCGATCTCCACGGCCTGCTGACCAATCTTGCGTTCCAGTTCGGCCACCTGGCCTTCCGCCCAGCGCCGCTGGCCCCGCCAGGAAATGCATTCCCCGGACCCTGCCGAAACTCACGCCGCCAGCGCTGTAATACGTTCGGGTTCACTTCCAGCGCCCGTGCCCCCCCCATCGAGACTCCTTGCTCCAGCCGCTCGATGGTGGCCATCTTGAACTCCCTTGTGAAACGCCTGTGAGACAATCCCATGGCTCATTCCTCCATTCAATGAATTATGAGCCTTAACTGGTTGTCTCACTTTTGGGGGCAAGTCCATACAGACACGAAGGTCTGCGGACCAGGAAGGTTTGCAAGCTGTGTGGAATAAACGTTATAGGTGTACAACAACAAAGTGCAACTTCGAGATCACGGTCGCCAGACGGTGCAGCTCGTCGAGGAACAAGCGGGCCTACTTGAGACGATGCCACCGGATCCATGCCGCCAGTTTGTGGCGGCAGGCTTGATGCGTTGCCGTGTGTTGCTGTGTGGGATATGCGTTCTGGAGGATGCTACACCATTTTTAGGGTTGGTGTAGCGCAGCCACAAAGTAGGGACGGGCCTGTGTTCTATGGGGGCAGGCAGGAATGCCTGCCCTACCTTGTCGCTGCGCCGAGGCTCCGCGACAGCCTTCGGCAGAGCGGAAGAGGATTCTTACAACCGCGTTTTGGCACGGTTGAAACCGTGCCCTTGCGCACGACAGAACAGCCCACGGCAGAAAAAAACGGGTAGTGGTTACTCGCTCAAACCCACCGCTCCCTTGCGGTCGCGGCTCGGATGGACCGCTTGTTGACTCGCACGGCTCGGATTCAGAACCATCGCTCCCTGGTCTGTCCTCTCAAGTGGCAGGCAAGAATGCCTGCCCTGCCTGCGGGCTATACAGCAACGCTGAAAATGGTCTAGCCTTGAGGCACTGGTGGGAATACTTGAGCGCCAACACCGGGAGACTTGGTTGGTCTCTCTACACGTCTTGCTTCGAGGCGATGAGGCCCTACATGAAGTTGCTGGCGACGGCGTCTTCTACAAGCGCCTCTTGGCTGAACGCCTCGATCTGAAGTTCGCGTACCATCCTGATTGGGAGGGACGAGTCGCTAAGTTAAATATTAACCAGCTCGCGGAGACTCTTGGACCGCTGCTGATCCGAGCTGGTGAGACTGGGGACGCCACCGCGGTCTCAGGATATGACGTAACATATCGAGTTCAATCGCTGTTTGCCGTGCATGTGGGGGTAGCAACGATCGGCGCGTACATGCGCTACGGAGAAGTGTCGTGGTCGGTCGAACCCAATCCCCCTGCTAGTTTTTGCTGCCGGAAATCGAACGCCAGCAGTTGATGGGAAAGGAAGTTGCGTTTCGGGCTGACGCGGCCTTTGCTAAGCCGGAGGTCTACGAAGCGTTGGAAGAGCGGAGCGTGAAGTATGCCATCCGCATGCCGGCCAACGACATTCTGCAGCAGGACATTGAGGAGTTGCTGAAACGTTCGGTGGGAAGGCCCAGCGAGAAACCGCGGGTGGAGTACAAGGGGTTTCTCTATCAGGCAGCTGGTTGGAAGACGGCCCGACGGGTGGTGGCGAAGGTAGAGCATCATCTGGGAGAGTTGTACCCGCGAGTCGGGTTCATTGTAACGAACCTGACACTACCGAGTCGGGCAGTGGTGCGGTTCTACAACAAGCGACGGACAGCGGAGCAGTGGATCAAAGAAGGAAAGCAAGCGGTGAAGATGACGCGGCTGAGCTGCCATCGGTTCCGATCCAACGAGGTGCGCCTGTGGCTCACCATCATTGCCTATAACCTGGGGAACCTGTGGCGACGGCTGGGTTTGCCGCAGCGGAGATCGGGAACTGGTCTTTGACGAGCCTCCAGCAGCGACTGGTGAAGACCGGAGGGCGATTGGTGAAACATGCCCGCTATGATTGGCTGATGTTGGCAGAGAGCCATCTGACGCGGCGGCTGTTCGGAGCGATGGTTGGGCGGATAGATGGGCTGCCGCTCCCGACGGGATAGCTCAGGCTGCGGCAGCACCCGAGAAAACGATTGCGCTATCCCCCAGGAATGGAGAGGTGTCTGAAAAAGCTGGTTCTGGAAGCCAAGACGACGGGCTTTCAGGATCCGTGGAAGGGCGGTTGGGAGCCGATGGTACCCTCTGGGAGAAAAACGGTGCCCGGAGGGCTCGACTGGAAGCATACAGGTATATACTCGCAACCGGCGGAGGGCCAAAAAGTTAATTCCGGGTGAAAATCTGCTTTCAATGAGCGGCGGTTTGAAGTCCAGGAGAGGTTGCTTTCTTACAGAGCGCTTTCCTGGTTATTGACGTTCGCAAAATATAGCGACAGGTGCAGAGCTAAGGAGAACCGCCGCTGGAAGGCCTCCCGCTGCAAGGGGGGAGTGTCACTACAATAGGCGAGCCTCAATAATTCCAGTTCAGATTGAGCAGAAAAGGAGGACTCTTATGATCCGAATACTATCCTTAGTGGTGCTGGGGTTTTGGGGAGGGATTATGCCGGCTGCGGTGGTGCAGGTGGAGAACTTTGCGCCGGTGACGCAGGAAATGCTGGAGAACCCGAGCCCGAACGACTGGCTCATGTTCAACCGGACGTACGACGCGCAGCGATTCAGTCCGCTCAACCAGATCAACAAGCAGAACGTGGACCGGCTTCGGATGGTCTGGTCGCGCGGCCTGCCCGAGGGAACCCAGGAAACCATCCCGATCGTCTACCGAGGCGTGCTCTACACGATCCTGCCTGGAGCCGGGGTGCTGGCGGTGAACGCGACGACCGGGGACCAAATCTGGGAATACCAGCGGCAGATGCCCGCCGACTTGCGAAACTTTGCGGGGGCCGCGACGGCCGCGCGGGCCAAGACGCTTGCGATTTTCGAGGACCTGGTCTACTACACGGCACCGGACGGGTTCTTGGTGGCGCTCAATGCACGGACGGGAGAGGTGCGGTGGGAAACGGCGGCGCATGACTACAGGAAAGGCGCGCAGCACAGCGCCGGAGTGATCGTCGCCGAAGGGAAGGTCATCTCAGGGCGGGCCTGCAGAAACGCGGAGACGCGCGAGGACGGCTGCTTCCTGGTGGCGCACGACGCGCGGACCGGCAGAGAGGTTTGGAAGTTCTACAACACGGCGGCTCCGGGCGACCCGGCAGGGGATTCCTGGGGCAGCGTGCCGGTAGCGGACCGGAAAGCTTCGGCGTGGGGGCTGCCGGGGTCCTACGATCCCGTGAAGCGGCTGCTCTATTGGGGTATCGCCAACCCGTTCCCGTACACGCGCCTCAAACGCCACAACGGGAATGTTGACGAGATTCCGCAATCGGCGCCAGCCGATGCCTACAGCAATTCGACCGTGGCGCTCAACCCCGACACCGGCAAGCTGGTCTGGTATTACCAAGAACTGCCCGGAGACGACTGGGACCTCGACCACGTGCACGAGAAGTTCCTGATCCGGACTCCGGTCAACCCGGACCCGAACGCCGTGAAGTGGATTAACCCGCGGATTCAGCGCGGACAGGAGCGGGACGTGGTGGTCACGGTGGCGGAGGGCGGAGGGGTCTGGGCGGTGGACCGCGCGAATGGCGAGTTCCTCTGGGCGATGCCATTCCCGGTGGACACCCCGGATTTCCATATCTCGCGGATCGACGTCGAGACCGGCCTGACATACATCAATATGGACAAGGTGTTCAAGCAAGACGGAGACCGGGTGCTGGTCTGCTCATTCAACACACGGGGCTACTGGCCGCCGGCATACCATCCGGGGAAGAATTCGCTCTACATTCCGTTCCACGACTCGTGCCTGGATATGACGGCGAACACGGGCAGCGAGTTAGGATCTGGGCCGCGGGTCGGCATACCTCGCCCGGGGTCCGATCCGAACGCCTTCACGGGCCTGGCGAAGCTGAACGTGTCCACCGGGCGCGTGGACCGCATCTATTCGGCGCGGACCCCGAGCAACGGCGCGGTGCTGGCGACGGCTGGAGACCTGATTTTCTGGGGCGACGTGGACCGCAGATTCCGCGCGTTCGACGCCGACAGCGGCAGTATCCTTTGGGAAACGATTGTCGGGGGAGTCGTCCAGATGAGCACCATCTCGTATTCGGTCAACGGCAAGCAGTATATCCTGGTGATGACCGGCTCGGGGCAGTCGGGAACGCGCGGAGTCGAGCGGCAGGTGCCCGGAATGAACTTGGTGCGCAACAACGCAATTTACGTGTTTGCGTTGCCATAACCGGGATGCCATCGCAGCAGAGACCTGACCAGGCCAAAGTTTTGTGCCAATCGTTGTGAGGGCATTGTCAAGTTAAGGCAACGGACTGGTTGAAGGATACAAGCTTGCCCCCACTCCCTTGAGGTCGGGGCTCTCGGATACAAACCGGACGGGCCCCCTCTCCTTTGCGTGCCACTCAGTCAGCCGCCAAGGTCCCATCAGGACGGCCACCGACAAGGCGACCGGTGCGCTATAATATGCGGACCTCAGTAGAAGCGTTCTGCAACGGCTTCGAGGCGATTGCGAGGTCCGGTTGATCGTACAGGGCAAAATCCTTCGATCTGCTGATCCTTGGTTTGACGTTCGCGGGTTCGTTGTTGGCCACGGCCGTCTACGGGAACATCGACTACGTGTCGGCACGCCTCGAGCGGCGGCTGAAGCCGATGAAGACGAGCGAGCGGATCACGATCGACGGCGCGCTGGACGAGGCGGCGTGGAACCAGACGGAATCGGCGACGGACTTCACGCAAACCGAGCCAGAGACGGACCAGTCGGCATCGCAAAAGACAGTGGTGCGGGTCCTCTACGACGAGACTAACCTGTACTTTGGGATTCACGCGCTCGACACGGAACCGAACCGGGTCATCATCAGCGAACTCAAGAAAGACTTCGACCTGGACAACGGCGATACGGTCGAGATCGTGCTCGACACGTTCCACGACGAGCGCAACGGGTATCTGTTCGGGATCAACGCGGCTGGAGCGAAGTGGGACGGGCGGATGACGAACGAAGGCCGCGAGACCAATACGAACTGGGACGCCGTGTGGAGGGTACGAACGCGGCAGAGCGAGGACGGCTGGACGGCCGAAGTCGAGATTCCGTTCCGGACACTCAAGTTCTGGGAATCGGACGTGCAGACCTGGGGCATCAACTTCAAGCGGAACCTGTGGCGACGGAACGAGGAAAGCTTCTGGTCGACGCTGCCACGCATCTACAACATCGACCGCGTGTCGCTGGCCGGGACGCTCGAAGACCTGGAAGGCATCCAGCCCGGGTCGAACATCCGGATCAAGCCGTACGTCGTGACGAGCTTCGGCACGCCGCGCGGGGGCCAGGCGATTCCGCCGGGAGCAAACGACACGGTCTCCTCGTGCCGGTGGGCGAGCGGGGGAAACTGCTACCACGGCGACTACGGGATCGACGTGAAGTACGGCATCACGTCGGGGCTGGTGTGAGATTCGACGTTCAACACGGACTTCTCGCAGGTGGAAGCCGACGAGCAGCAAATCAATCTGACGCGATTCAGCCTGTTCCTCCCAGATCAGGTGTTCTTTGTTGGATTCGCTGAGCAGTGTCTTGCAGGCAAGATCGAATGTTTGCGTCCGGGTCTCTGGCCAGATGCCACCCGCCGTGACTGCCTTTGCCAGTATCCTCAGGCTTTGGGGATTTGCGAGCAACCCATCTATTCCCTTCTCGCGGGCTGATTCGACGAACACGTCCGCGTCTTTGATCCCGAAGTTCATGCTCAGAATTTCGCGAATATCGTTTTCGGAGAGTGGGTCGAGGCGCAGGACTGTAACCTTGCCGTCGTGCGATACGGCCTTCAGATGATCTCTGTCATTGGCCCCGAACCAGTCCGCCTCACGGCAAGACAAACGAAACCGAGGGCATCACGGAAACCGGACTACGGGTCTACAAGGAGCTTGTGCCGATGCGGAAAGACCAGGTTGACCTGGCAAACGCAGTGGTCTGGATACCTGACTCGAAAACCCCCGCCGGCGTGGGGGAGGTGCCCCTGACGGACTTGGCGGTAGAGGCCTTCCGCGACCAGCTCTCGCTGGCTGGACCAGGGCCGTGGTTGTTTCCGAGCGATCGGAACCCGCGCGGCTACCAGGCGAGCTTCAAGAAGATCTGGGGCACAACGTTGGAACGCGCGGGCGTCCCCTACTTTCGGATCTACGATCTCCGCTCGACGTATGCAACCCGTTTAAGCGCGGGAGGTGTGGCAGACGAGTGGGTGACCCAGCTCCTCCGGCAAAGTGATGCGAAGGTGTTCAAGAAGCACTCGCAGATGAAACTCGCGATGAAACGGGAAGCGTTGCGGAGTCTAAACCGTCAGGCGGGTGAGGAGCAGGGTTCTGATACACTCCGGGCCCAAAAAACTGGAGTTTTGATACAGTTTTGATACAATTTGGCCGAAAAATAGTGTTTCTGAACGGGACAGAGATTTGGAAGTGGCTTAGAATGAATGTACGGGCCGGTAGCTCTGTCGGTAGAGCATCTGCCTTTTAAGCCAACTCAAACTCGTTATCTTGTTGGTTCTTCGTGCCTTTAGTTCTTCTCAGACGACGGAATTTGCTGGTATTCGGCAGGAAATTGTTCAGTGAATTGTTCAGTCGCCTACATCCCTCCAGCCGAATTTGAGATGATGTATTGTCAGAATCGGTCGTCCCGGCGCGTCAAGGCCGAATTCAACTAGAATCGTCTCCCGAAAACCCTCTGGCTCCACCCCTTTAACTGAACCACTCGACTGAGAGTTTCCGGTGTAGGGCGTCATCCCTTGCTGTCGATGCTTCTAAAGATGCCCGACACGATGAATGGTCGCGTCGAGGCGCATGCGTGAGCGGTATCATTATCACTTGGGGGCCTGGACGATGGAAATCTTTCCAGCTGCCTGGCCAGCCGCTAGGAGGCCGGGCGCATCCCCCAGCTCGCAGCAAGCCGGCCGGCGGCAACGTATTGCCGTAAGGAGTCTTCATGATTCAATCTCTGGGCGTTCTGGTTTCTCTGCTTGTGGTGTGTCTGGGAGCCGGTTACCTTGGCTCGCTGGCTACGGCAGAATCGGTTCGCGACTGGTATCCGGCGCTTGCCAAGCCGCCGTGGACGCCTTCGGACGGCGTCTTTGCTCCCGTCTGGACGACGCTCTTCGTCTAGATGGGGGTGGCGGCATGGCGGGTCTGAACGCAATCGGGGTTCCAGGGAGCGCGCCTGGCCTTTTTCCTGTTTGGGTTGCAGTTGGTGTTGAACGTTGCCTGGTCGGTCCTGTTTTTCGGCCTGCGCCTGCCCGGCATCGCCCTGTTGGAAATCATCTTGCTCTGGATCGCGATCCTGATCACGGTTCTGGTTTTCCGGTCCCACAGCGTCGTCGCGGCCTGGCACATGCTGCCTTATCTCGCCTGGGTGGTGAGCGGGATCAATGGCGCCGATGATTGTGCGGCCTATCTGTTCGGGCAGGCTGCCGAACAAGGCAGCCCCAAGGCTTCCGTAGAATGACACAGGTGGACCGCTATGTGATTTAGTCCTTCGCCGCCGATGGCTGGTTGCCGGAGTTGCAACGCTGGTCATGCTTGCAGCGGCTGTGGGCATGCCTGGCATCACTATTTCCAGCAGTTATCGCGTGGTGTTCGGCAAGGACAATCCCCACCTCCTTGCATTCGACAAATTGCAGGACACCTATTCCGCGTCGAGGTCGGCACTGATCGCGATTTCCCCGCGGGAAGGAACGGTATTCACCCGTGAGACTCTCGCTGCGATCGAGGAACTGACAGAGGCCGCGTGGCAGACACCGCACTCGATTCGGGTCAATTCGCTTACCAATTATTTTCACAGTGAAGCGGTCGGGGACGACCTGGCAATCGCACCGCTGGTAGAGGGCGCAACGGCTTTCAACGATGCCGAACTCAGCCGGGTCCAGAACATTGCCTTGAACGAACCCGAACTCGTAGGGCAACTGGTTACCGGCGACGGGCGCGCGGCTGGACTGATCATCAGCTTCGCCCTGTCCGAGCCGGAGGAACCCGCATGGGCCGAGATTTCGGATCATCTCAGGGACCTACTCGATGAGGCCCGGGCTGCTCATCCGTACCTTGCCTTTTTCCTGACCGGCAATGGGATCCTGAATCAGACCTTCTCTGACGCGGCGCAGGATGCAGACAACCTTGTCCCGATCGTGTTTGTTGTCATCCTGACCATTGCGGCCCTCCTCCTGCGTTCGTTGTACATAACCCTTTCCATCGCAGTCATTCTTGTATTCATTCTCCTAAGCACCCTAGGGGTTGCAGGCTGGTTCGCCACAATGCTCACGCCGGTCAGTGCAAGCGCGCCAGTCATCATCATGACGGTCGCCGTCGCGGATTCGATCCATATCATCATGACCGCTCTGGCGCGTGTGAGGCGAGGCCTGGACAAGAATGCGGCGATTGCGGAATCGCTTCGCGAAAATCTGTATCCGGTGTTTCTGACATCCGCCACAACCTCTGTCGGATTCCTCAGTCTGAACACATCAAGTTCACCGCCGTTTCACGTTCTCGGAAATCTGGTCGCGCTTGGTGTGCTGTTCGCGTTCTTTTATTCCGTAACACTCCTGCCGGCCATGCTTTCGATCCTGCCCACGCGCGCGGCACTCGCCCGCACTGGGACGTCTCCCTTCTTCGATCGCCTCGGGGATTTCGTGGTTGCGCGTCGCACGCTGGTTCTCTGGTCCAGCATCCTTGTAGTGGTGGTGCTCGCGGCCGGTATTTCCCGCACCGAGTTCAGTGACAACTGGCTCCACCATTTCGATGACCGCTACACCTTCCGCACCGATACGGATTTCATTGTCGAGAATCTGACAGGGCTGGATCGGCTTGAATACTCGTTGAGTTCCGGGCGCGAGGGTGGCATCACCGACCCCGAATACCTGCGCAAGGTCGATGCGTTTGCCGAATGGTACCGCACCCAGCCCAAAGTGCATCATGTTCAATCGTTTACGGACATCATAAAGCTGGTGAACCAGAATATGCATGGGGACGATCCGGCGTTTTACCGGATACCGGACGACCCCGAACTCGCGGCCCAATTCCTGTTGCTTTATGAATTTTCGCTTCCCTTCGGTGCCGATCTCAATGATCGTATGGATCTCGCCAAATCCGCGACGCGAATGACCGTGGTGCTTGAGAACACATCCACGCGGGACCATCTCGATATCGATGTGCGTGCCCGGAACTGGTTGCAGGCCAATGCGTCCGAACTCGCGGGCCCGGCCTCGGGGCTTCACCATGATCTGCGCTCACATGTCGAATCAGAACGTCAACAGCATGCTGGCGGGTACGATTCTCGCCACGGCCCTTATATCTCTTATCCTGATCCTGATTTTCCAGAATATCCGCGTCGGCCTGATATGTCTGGTGCCGAATTTTATTCCGGCGGTGATGGCATTCGGTCTGTGGGGATATCTCGTCGGCCAAGTAGGGCTTGGCGCATCCGTGGTAACTGAGATTGCCATCGGAATTATCGTGGACGACACGATTCATTTTCTTACCAGGTATCTGAGAAGCCGCCGACAGGGGCAGGCCTCAGCCGAGGCCGTACGCGCCACTTTGGGCGCCGTGGGTCCGGCGTTGTGGGCCACCACCGCCATTCTGACAGCCGGCTTTCTGGTTTTCTCCTCGTCTGGATACGAACCCAGCTGGACACTTGGCATCCTGGTTGTGATTACGATCTTCTTTGCGCTCATTGCCGACCTTGTGCTACTCCCCGCCCTGCTGATGGCCATTGATCAAAAAAATCATTGATTTGTTGCCTGTTATCGTCGGCTGGTGCTGACCAGAGCGAGTTTTTGTACCAGTCTCAGTGAGAGAGTTATATCACTGATGTGCCCCGGGTTTACACCGACACTGACACCGAAGGCGACTGGGCGAGTTCTCAGCCCCAACTTTCGCTAGGCGATGCAATGTACTTGCCATGATTTCGATAACAGGTTATCTTAAGTTGAACTTTACGGAGGGCACTCCGATGCCTGAGATGATCAGCGCCAAACAGCTCCGAGAGCGACTGCAGGATGTTGTCGAGAAAGTAAGACACGGAGGGCGATTTACCGTTCTGTATCGAAGTCGCCCGGCTTTCGACATCGTACCAGTAGGCAGTCCCCCGCTTGAACACATGCCACTGGAATCAGATCCGCTGTACCAGGCAACACCCGTTGGCTCATCCGAATCGGGGGACGCTGCCGCGCGGCATGATGAGGTGCTATATCGGTGAAGCTGATGTTTGTGGACACGGCCGCGTGGGTTGCGGCCGCTGACAGTGCCGACGCCGCGTGCCCATTCGTGCAGGAATCCCGGGATCAATGGTTGTCGGCTGGCGGTTTGTTGACGACAACCGACTTTGTGATCGACGAAACTCTGACTACCCTCCGCCTCCGCCTCGGTCTTGATGCCGCTGAAGCGTGGTGGCTTCAAATCGATGGCTCAACTCGACTGCGCATTGAGTCCATTGACGAAGCACGAGGAGAACGGGCACGGTCGCTCTTTTTCCGCTATCGAGACAAGGACTTTTCTTTTACCGACTGCTGTAGCTTTGTTCTCATGCAAGAACTGCGAATTCTCCGGGTATTGACATTAGACCATCACTTCCGGCAGATGGGCTTTGAGGTTGTTCCGTAAAGTTCGCTGGGTTGTTCTCTGCTGCTCTTCAGCATCTCTATTGATAGGGCTGCAAGCCCAGTCAAAGAATCCTGGAGGGTCAAGACCCAATGGGTGAAAAGCAAAGGAAGATATTCCAGCTGAGTTTCAACGGGTCTTTGAAGGTCCATTTCCAGGGATCGCGAGTCACGTCGGATGATGGTCTGATTCTGGTTCGCGAACTCGACGAACACCTCTGGCTTGGAGAGTTGATCGACGAGCATCTCACCGATTCACGGCGGGGCTTGAACAAATAGTTCACGTTAGCCGATCTGCTGCGGCAGTCGGTCTATAGTCCGGTAACCGGGTACGAAGACCTCAACGATGCCGAACGAGTCGTACTCGACATGGACTCGACGGAAAGCCCGGTCCACGGGCAGCAGGAAGACAGCGCCTACAACGGACATTTCGGTTCAGTCTGTTACCACCCGTTGTTGCTGTTCAACAGCTCTGGAGACTGTCTGGCGGCGAAGCTGCGACCGGGCAATGTGCACAGTGCCGAGGACTGGGATGAGCTGCTGTTGTCTGAAATCGAGTGACAACAGGCGGAGGGGAAGCGCGTTGCCTTCCGGGCCGATGCGGCATTTGCGAAGCCGGAGATCTATGAATCGCTGGAGGAATGTACCGTTCAGTACGCCATCCGTATGCTGGCGAACCAAAACCTGGAGTTCGAGATCGCGGAGATCTTGTCTCGTCCACCGGGAAGGCCCAGCTACAAATCGCTGATCCGGCACAAGAGCCTTCTGTACCAGACGGCGAGCTAGAAGAAGCCCAGACGGATCGTTGCCAAGGTCGAGCATCATTGCGGCGAGCTGTTTCCACGAGTCGGGTTCATAGTGACGAACATGAATCTGCCGAACCGCTCGGTGATGCGCTTCTACAACGAGCGTGGCACGGCGGAGCAATGGATCAAGAAAGGCAGGCAGGCCACGAACTGGACACGGCTATCCTGCCATCGCTTTCACGCAAACGAGGTGCGACTCCAGCTCAGTGTCCTGGCGTACAATCTTGGGAATCTTTGGCGGCGATTGGTACTGCCTAGGCGCATCGTCAGTTGGTCCTTCACCAGTGTGCAACAGCGCCTCGTCAAGACCGTTGGCAGCGTGGTCAAACATGCGCGATACTATTGGCTGATGTTGGCGGAGAGTCACTTGACCCGTCCCTTGTTCGAGGCGATGCTACGACGAATTTGGGCTCTGCCGGTACCGGCAGGCTGAAGGGTGAACGATTGCCCAAAGACCTTATCGGCGAAGAAACGGCTTACGAGCGGAGACGTGTCGATGAATGCCCCGGAGTCGCCTCCTGTGGGTTGATCCTCAATTCAGAGGCACTGACGGGGCTTGGGCCGCTAGAAGAACATATTTATGAACGATCTGTTCTGCTATCAGGGTGTCGGAGTATAAAAGTCGTAATCCGACGTAGCTAAAATGGAAATCCCGGTTGAAGGGAATTTCGATGAAGACGATCTTTCTGACATTAGCGGGCACCGTGGCGATCCTGGCATTAACAGCCAACGGGCTTGCGCAACAGAAACCCTTCGAACGGCTCCCTGCTGAGCGGTTCGACGCCACGCCACCTTCGGCACTGGTCGACGGTCCGCCGGGACAAATGAGCGTCCAGTCCAGCGCTTGCCGGAACCTGCCAACCGGGGAAACGCGGCGGCGAATCGTAGACGTTGCCGTACAGGAATGGGGCTTCTTCGGGTTTTCAATCGTCGACGAGACCATCGAGGAGGAAGAGCCCTCGCTCGTCCGAGACCAAGCCAACGATCGCAGCTCTCAAAGATCGAATCGACGGCGTAGGCGGCGAGTCGACCCCATAGAGGGGGCCCGCGTAGCATCGACCATCGCTGGCTATTGGGCAGCGACGCCGGACGGGTCCTGGATAGTCGATCGTCAGAACGGGAGGTGGAACGGTCCGGATGGCCTAGCCTCGCGCTGGCGCGATCCCTGGTCCGCGGCATTCGTCTCCTGGGTGATGTGCGAGGGTGGACTCGGCAGTTCGAATCAGTTCCGACGCTCAATCTCCCACCATGTCTTCGTCGATCAGGCCATCCGCGCCCGCGATGCGGCTTCCTCACAGGCTGCGTTCACCGCATACGACGTCGGCAACACCGTCGTCGAGCCGGGCGATCTACTGTGCAGCAGCCGGCGGGAAAGTTATATGTCAATCGCCCAACGGCGCCGTCATCTCGAAGTCGGCGCCCGCATGCATTGCGACATCGTCGTCAAGCTGGAGCCGGATCACGAACGCATTCTGGCCATTGGCGGCAACGTGCGAGGGACAGTCAGTTTGAAACTGCTGCCCGCGGCCCTTCGAGGCAGACACCTCGCTCCAACCCGTGAGATATTCGCCCACCTGAAACTGCGGGCCGACGCCATCGAAGACGCTGCGCTGAACAGCAGCCCGACCTTCCAGGCCCTCGAGTGCACGGCGGGGGTTCAGCCCCCGGTCGAACTGGCGGTTCTGACAACTTCGACCACCCGATCCACCACACTGCGCTGCTGAAGCGGAGGTCACACCGTCCCGGCGATCGGTCTCGACTCGCCACCAATGACAAAATGATCCTCACTTTCATTCGTGCCTTCGCGTCTTCGGATTGAACGTCGCGATTGATGAAGCGATCTAAGAGAGAAAGGAGCTGAAGGGAAGAATCTAAAAAGCAGATTGAAAATGCCCGCTCTATTTTCTTCTTCGCCTTTGTAAATATTCACCAAGGGTTGCATCATCTAAACCTACGCGTCTTTGCTGCCGCAACGGTACTCGGCATATCACGCTTAATGCTCTCGACCTTTCTGAACGGCCATTCCGATCTCTCCGGTACCATGGCGCTACGGATTGAAAAGGCCTTCGGCGTGAAGATGAGCACCCTCTGCTCATGCAGGCGTCCTAACGATATCGCTGGCACGCGCAAGCCAGAGGCGGTGATCACCGTCCGCCCCTACCGTCCAATCCAGGCAAACCAGTTGTGTTGGGGATCCCTGTATTGGCGTATCCGCTGATGCTAGGATAAACTTTGAACTGGCTCACTGCATCCAGAAGCCGTCTCTCTAGACCATTTTCACAGATGATGTATAGTAATGGTTGGCGGTTCACTGCGAACACAACCAAATGGCGAAGGCGTATTCGAACGATCTGCGGCGGAAGCTGTTGGAGGCGTATGATCGCGGCGAGGGAAGTCTGCGAGAGCTGGCGGAGCGGTTCGGGGTGAGCAGTCCGTATGCCTGGAAGATTTCGGCGCAGCGGAAGCGAACGGGGCGGGTCGAGCGGGTGGAGCAGCGGCATGGACCGCAGAGCAAAGTCACCGAGACTGTGCAACAGCAGTTGCGAACCTGGGTGCGGCAACAGCCCGACTTGACCCGGCTAGAGATTCAGGAACGGCTGTGGGAAACGGAAGGGCTGCCGGTGAGCGTGTCGCGGTTGTGGCAGGTACTGCGGCGGCTGCAGCTGCGGCTCAAAAAAAACCGCTCCACGCCCAGGAACAAAACACCCCGCAGAATCAGCGGCGGCGGGCGGCCTGGCGGGCCGCGTTGAGCGGGGTCGATCCGGCGCGGCTGGTGTTTCTGGACGAGCGTGGGGTGACGACGGAAATGACACGCCGCTATGGACGGGCTCCGTCGGGAGAACGTGTGCGCGCGGCAACTGCAGCGGGACACTGCAGCACGCTCACGCTGCTGGGTGCCCTGACAAGCCAGCGAATGCTGGCCAGCAGGACGGTGGAATCGTCCACCGCTGGAGAGGTGTTGCTGGCCTATCTGGAGGAAGTCTTGTGTCCCTGCCTGCAACCGGGACAGATCGTGATCGCCGACAATCTCGCGGCCCATAAAGTGGATGGCGTGCGGGAGCGGATCGAAGCGGCCGGGGCAACGCTGCTCTACCTGCCGCCCTACTCTCCCGACTTCAATCCGATGGAGCCAGCTGGGTCCAAGATCAAACAACATCTCCGCAAGACCAAAGCGCGAACCCTGGACCGGCTGGAGCACGCCGTCGCTCAGGCTCTGGCCACCGTCACCTCACAGGATGCCCAGGGATGGTTTCGCCATTGTGGGTATGCTATACACTAACTGTAAAAATGGCCTAGGAGCGGCGCTGTCCCATCAGGATCGGCGTTCCGCCCACCTGGTGACGGAAGCGGTCTTAACGCGGAAAATTATCATGAAGCGGACGCGAATCCTAGCGTCAGAAGGAAAAGCGTAAGGCGAACTGGATCTGCCTGGATGTGGTGGAGGTGCTGGAAATTCTCCCAATTGACGGATTCATGCGGCCAGGAGCTCCGCTGAAAACCGAAGCGCCGGAGCCGCTTGTTCCGCTGAAAGTGGTGTGGTTCAATGGATTGAAAATCTCCATTCGGAATTGCAAACGCCGATCCCCACCCAAGGCAAATTCCCTCTGCAGAGAAACGTCTGTGCTGAATACACTCGGCGCAGTGATAGTATTGCGTCCCGCGTTGCCGAGGGTGCCGAACTCCGGGAAAGCGTAGATGCAAGGATCAAAGTATCTTCGGGGCGTGCCCAACTTCTCCCCAGCCGGTATAGTACCGCAGCCAGCGGTGACTCCTTTGGTGGCAGGTTGATTGCTTTGTCCGGGCTGTAAGTTGGGGCGCCTGGTTTGGAAAAGGTATCCAGTCCTTCGAACGTCCATTCCTGGAGAGAACGGGGTTCCCGTTCGATACCGGGCAATCCCTCCGATCCGCCATCCACCGAAAAGCTTCGAAAAAATGCCAGAGTTTATCCAGTGCCGGCCGGGTCCGAAAGGAAGAGTGTAGAAGTAGTTGAAGCTTAACTGATGACGGCTGTCAAAATCAGAAAGTGCCCGATCCACGCTTCGGGAGTGCGGATATTGCGCTCTCGTACGATCTGCATCGTCAACAGATTTGCTGAGTGTGTAACTGACTTGGAAAGAGGTTCCGGAAGGGAGTCTCTTGTTTGCAGCAACCCGGAGAGAGTTGTAGAAGGATTGCCCATCACTGGCCGTGAAAAACAGGCCACCGGCAAGTGCAGGATTCCTCGGTCCGGCATAGGCGCGGCAAAGTTCCCGTTCCTCAGGTTCCGGGTTTTCGAGCTGGTTGCATTGCGGGGGAAAAAATAATGTTCCGTCTGAACGGAGCTCGGGAAATGGAAATAGATTGTATTCATAGCGGCGGGGCGCATGGTTGCCCCTGGCACCGACATAGGAATAGCGGCTACTCCACCCCCCCGGCAGTTGCTGTTGGACCTCGAGGTCATAGCGCAGCACCATGGGGGTCGTAAAATTATGGTAGTCCAAGACTTGCGGGGACTCGGGCGTTCCTTCGACGGCAGCTACCGAATCCGGAAAATGAGGTCTGTGGTCAAAGTTAGTGCGGACAGTCTTCTTGTAAAACAGCGATGTAGCCCTAAAGGTATTGATCACATAGGGCAAGAATTGGTCGTAATAGATTCCGAATCCAGCGCGGACGGCTGTATTTCCACCAGTCCCTGGAGACCAACTAATACCCAGGCGGGGGGAAAGATTGCGAAGAGAAGGATTATGGTCCAGATAGGACCCTACCGTGAGTTCGGTGTCCCGCAACGGGTCGGCCAGAAAAACGTCTCTTCCGTACTTGTCGTGGAGGAGCGTGCTGAATTCATAGCGGAGTCCGAGATCAACTCGGAGGTTTGAACGGACCCTGTACGAATCGTTCATATAAAAGCCCAGAAGAGTCTGCCGCCAAAAGGCTTTGAATGGGGGATTGCCGGGATCCGAATTCGCCAGTGTCGTAGTTTTATCTTCGGTTCCATCCGGGGCACGCAGAAAGCTTTCCAAGCTGTTGAATGACCACACGCCTCCCGTGTTGGAATTTGTAAAGGTATCCGTATGGTAGCGATGGATCTCGGCCCCAAATTTGATAGTGTGTGCTCCCCTCTGCAGTACCCCATCATCGGAGAATTGATAGCTAGTAAAGGCGGCGCCAGTGGGCCCTCCGAAATAACCGAATACGTCGACTCGTGGAATATTGATCTGACCAAAGTCCGGAGCGGCGGGGTTAAAAAACAACTTCCGCGGGATCTCGATTTGGGGAAGGTTGCGAGTCGACTCCGTCGGACGAGTGTACCCGAAGCGAAAGGAATTGATCGCACTGAGGCTGAAAATGTGGGTTTCCACAAAGGTGAAGAATTGTTGCCGACTGTCTTCCCTGCTGGGGAATAAATAGGTGTTGCCTCCGCTGACGGATTTGGCATCATCCAAAGTTGTAACGAACAAACATGCTGTCCTGCAACGAGAACTGATGGTCTACGCGGAGAACAAACAAGTTATCATCACTTGGCGTAAAACTGGGGTGCCTGTGTTCTCCTATCCCATTTCCCAGGCGCTCAAACTCAGGGAGGGGGAAAAGTTCCAGATACGGAACCACCTTCGGGTTCACATTCAGGGTACGGAGTAGATTTCCATCCGCGTCTGTGATCCTCCCCATTCGCGCGTCCTTATCGGGGAACGTGCTGACGTCCGTTTTAGTCAGACGGTCCCGAAGCGCTTCAAAACTCATCATAAAGAAAGTCCGTTCTTTCCAGATGGGACCGGTAAGGGCGAAGCCAAACTGATTGCGCTTGAAAGGAGGAGGCTGAGCTGGATCAAAAAAGTTGCGCGCATCAAATTTACTGTTGCGGAGATATTCGAAGAAGGTTCCATGAAACTCTGGTGCCCCAGAGCGGGTAATCGAGTGGAGTATGCCGCCGCTGCCCCGGCCGTATTCCGCCGAGTAGTTGGTCCCGAACACAAGAACCTGCGAGACGGAATCTGAACCTAACTGTGTCCCGGCAGCGCTGCGCGGGCTTTGATTGTTCATGCCCATAACATTAGTGCCATCCAGCAAGAACACGTTGGAGGTGCTCCGTCCTCCCGATACGTTCAAGCCCCCACCGCTGAGGCCCCGAGAAGCCAAGGCAGACGATGTGTCACTTACCCCGACTTGCAGCGCCGCCAGTTGATTGTAACTTCGGCCATTTAATGGAAGCCCAACCAGTTGGGTTTCATCAATTCGGGAGGGGGCTCGCCCGGAGGATTGCCTCTCATTCGTTAGAGCCTGATTATTCTGCCCCTGCTGGTTGGAATCAGAGCCAACTCCTTCCTGCGCCACCGACCAGACACTCGATCCAAAAAACAAAAAGATAACAGTGATAGCTATATTTGAAGATTCCTTTTGTAGTATCGAGTAATACTTATCGCGCACCAGCATACAAGGAGGTTCTCCTTTTTCCCTTGAACCTTTACCTAAACCGGAATTTCCTTTTTGGCTCTCCGGCGATTGAAAATATACACCCACTTGGGAGCAACCGAGCACAGTTTTATCTCCAGGTGGGTACACCGGCTGCCCAAAACCTCTCCTTAGACCATTTTCACAGATGATGTATAGTAATGGATGGCGGTTCACTGCGAACACAACCAAATGGCGAAGGCGTATTCGAACGATCTGCGGCGGAAGCTGTTGGAGGCGTATGATCGCGGCGAGGGAAGTCTGCAGGAGCTGGCGGCGGCTGGCGAGCAGTAGTGCGGGGCAGGAAGAGAAAGGCTTTCGGAACCATCCTTTCTATGGCTCTATGACCGCACTCGAACTCACGCAGATGCATCGGCTTGTGATGAACATCCTAATTCACCGTTGCTGAAGGCGGCTCTTCCGCTTCCCCACCGTGCGATTCGATTTGTAGCGGCACCCGCAGAAGACGGTCCTTCAAAAGTTTCACAGTCTCCGGGGCAATCGTTGAAGCCTTTGCTCGTGCCTGCCACTCTGCAACTGAGTCGTAAACGCACTGGCGCAGGTAGTCTTTGACGCTTTCCGGTCCCTCGAGCTCCGTGCCCCAGTACGGGTGGTTTGTGTTCACGATGACTGTGATTTCGTTGCCTCTGGTGGAGTCGCTGACGACGTAGGGATCGTTCGGCGACATGTTCTGTAGGAATATCTTCCAGAAAATTGGCGGCGTGCTAGCAATCGTCCCCTGCAGCGTTGCGCTGTGGGTGCTCACGACCGAGTCGATGATTTTCTCGTTGGTGGCATCGATCGCTTCGGGTGGCGGTATGACGCTGATGTTGATCTGATCAACCATCTCGGGCGAGCCAAGTTCTTTTTCCAGGTCATCGAGCGCCGCCTTCACGTCCAGGTCACTCGGCCCCCGCTGGTCGTCGCTTTGCTTGCGCCTGTATTTCGCAAAGTCCCGGTAATCGCTGCAATGCTCTTTCAGCTTTTCTTCGACTTCCTCCTCCTGGTTGTCGCGCCACAGGATATTGTCCTTTGTGTGGCTCACATCGAAACCGTCAAGATGGATTTCTCCGACAAGCCGCTGGTTCACGAGGTCGTTCGACCCTTGCATCTGCCCGTAGAGACTCGCTGGCCGCCAAGCGTCAGGCCAGCCTCTGACCACTCTATCCGCCTGGAAGATCGAGAATCCTGCATCCGCGCGACTCCCCTTGTCGAGGATGCCTACCCATCCATGCACTTTCTTGCCGTCGATATCGAACTCAAACTCCTTCTGGTACTTCTTGTTCTCACGGCTCACTAGAAGCCGCGATTCCATCGACTCCCATTTCAACGGCTGATCCCGCCAAAGAAGGTGAAGAAGGCCCTCCCGGAGGTCAGCCCTATACATCGAACGGAGGAAGTCACCTATCTTTCCCCAGTGTCCGCCCTTGGAATGCCCGATTCATCTCGACAATCTCAACGATTGTGTAATGGATGTCGGCGGGTTTCGCCTTGCTCGTGTGGACCACGGCACCGGCTTCTGCTCAGCTACTTTATTCACGTCCACTGTTACCGAATGCTCCTTGGCTTCCCCAGCTTTTTCGTGGTTATCGTCCACTTGTTTCCGATCCAGCAAGCCGCTGTTTTCATACCCATCCCATACTTCGAGCGGCCGCTGGTGTTGGCTGGCGGTCGCGCCACATGGAGCGCTGCTCAAGTTCAAGAAATGACATTCCCATGGCGTTGTCTGAAACGCGCAGCAAGTCGTCCTGTCTTTCGTAGACGATGGAGACTGTCAGGAGCTTGTCATCCTCCTTCTTCATGTGCTCGTCCAGCACTGTCCTGTTGTCGAAGTACGATTGGGTTGAGTTGTCAACGAACTCCGCAATGGCGTGCCACGGGGAGTACGCAAGCCGCCTGTACGAAGTGATCGCATCCGGACCGATGATCAACTGAATGGGCATTGTCTCTTTCTTTCTCCTTTTTGGATTTTTTGCCTGCCGCTAAGCCTGATGACAAGTGTGTCGTCTCCCTGCCGCACTATTTCATATTGCTGGCCCAGCTTCAGATTGTGATTCCGCAATGCGACTAGGAACACCTGACGCGCCGTGTCTGTACGCTGCCATTCGGAAGCTCGTCCTTCGTAGTACAGCAGTACCCTCTCACCTTTCCCTACGGGCAAGCTCGCCGGAGCATGAATCACTAGCATACGGTGAAGCATCGGCGCACACTCGCAGGTAGTCACCACTTCATCGTCCTCTGATGGGTACTCACCATTCAGGCGCAAGACATATCTGTTGAGCCTCGACCTGAAAACCTGGCAAATCACTACATTTGCTCCGAACGGTCTCAGACGATCTGCCCATCCGTCCACCGGCGCATTCACGATAACGAGCACCCGCGGCTGGCTGCCCTTGAACATATCAATGAGCCTGCTTCTGGCAAGCGCCGTATCCTGCTGGCACAAATATTCCGCTTCCGGTGGCCCGTACTTTGCCCGAGCAAATGTCCGCACCTGCGGTAGCACATGGCTCTCCAAAGAATGATGTCCCAACTCCACTTCAACGACCCACCAGCCGCTATAGCTCTTGTGGATCAGCGCGAAATCAGGCTTCTTGGCGTCGTCTTCCGAAACCACTATCGTTTTGAAGGGGACCAAATGATAGTTTGCGAACAGTTGCGTCGCCTTCTGTTCCAAGATCTTCTCGAATTCGCTCTCGTAATGGCCCCAGCTCGCGATCTCTTCATACCATTCGTCGTTATGCAGAATCCGCGCCATCCAAATCTCATTGCCTCGGCAGGCGATTGCTGATGGACCACACCACCTCGGACACATCGGCCAGTCGCGCTGCTTCTTTGAAGAGCCTCGTGCGTTCTTGCTCAGTTGCGTAAAGCGTGTAAATCAACGCCTTCCCCTTTCCCTTCGCGGGTCTCAGTACACGCCCGAGCCGTTGTATCCGCTGCCTCTGGCTTGCCGTCGAGCTGGCAATCACAGCGACCATCGTCTCTGGTACATTCATGCCCTCATCTAGGGCCCGGCATGAAATCAGCACGTCAAAAACACCCCTGCGAAACAGTCGCAGGTTGTCCCGGCGTACTCCGGGAGCGATTTTCGAGTGATACAGACAAACGCTGTGATTTCTCTGCTGGAGCACACCGAACAGCGCCTTGGCGGAACTCACGCGCTCGTTAAAGACGATCGTTCGCGTACCCCGGTTCTGTTCGACTATCTTGGCTGCGACGGGGACCCGCATCTTCGCTGTCGCTGACACTGCCGCCCGCATCTGCAAAATGCGCTTCAGCTTTTCTTCCACTCCGACCTCATCCTTACCAGATCTGGCCTTGCGCAGCAGGGCAGCAGCCTGCTTGGTGAGACGGTCATACTTTTCCTGTTCGTGTGGCAGTAGATCTACCCGGACATTCACCAGATCGAACGGCGCAACAACACCATCGTCATACGCCTGTGCGTAATCATATTCGAAGATCACGTGCCCCAAAGCCGGTACTACATGATCCTCGAAGCCCCGGTCGTATTCACGTTGTGGCGTTGCGGACAACCCAAGTGCTGCCGCGAATATCCCCTGTAGGGCCTTCGCGTTCTCGGGACTGCCTGCTCGATGGCATTCATCTACGACGAGGAAAACTTGTTGCCCGCTTGCCAACTTTCGCACGAGATGACGGCCGCTGTTGATTACCAGCACATTCACCACGCCAGGTTTTTTCGGTCGCTCCTGGCTTGAGTAGCACGCTATCACCTCAGCCGGCACACCGAAGTCTTCCTGGAGGCTCACATACCATTGGTCGAGGAGGGTAAGGGTAGGCACCAGAATTACTACCCGACCACGCTCACACTTCTTCCAGAACGCACGCATGCACAGGAAAGCTAATATGGTCTTCCCGCCACCTGTCACCACGCTTGCAACTCCCCGCATGCCCTTCAGCCATTCGCTGAGCGCCTGCTCTTGCCACTTGCGCGGCTCAAAGCACAGCGACCATGAAGACGGGGATGGATTATTCATCGAAGATGGGGATGGGTTATTCATTCGAGGCACGGCCATTAAAGCGTTCGAACCGACCGCGGGAACCTTCCAGATACAACTCGTTAGGTTCGATTGCAAGCCAACGCCGACCAAGCTTCTCAGCTGCCGCGCCTGTCGTATTACTCCCGGCAAATGGATCGAGTACCAGCATTCTCGGCTTGGTCAGGAACTTTATGAAGAATTCCGCCACCCCGCTCGGCATCCGTGCAGGGTGTGGCTGGAGCTCGTGCTCACGGCAGTACTTTAGGTAATCGGAACTCGCCTGCGTGTTCGCAAGTGTGATGAGGTTTGACGGGATCGCCCCGGCATTGTTCTTCAAGAACGATTTATCGCCGATGTGGTGCTCAGAAGGCCGCTTCCCTGTGTTATATCTTTGCCGCTCCAAGAGCCTCTGCATGGAGTTGCTGTACTTCGTCAACACCTGACGATTGTCTGCGTGGGGGCGATCCGTTTGCGCCATCCACCAGAGATGTGTATAGGCGTCTTTCACACGGATTCTCTCTACGTTGACCCATTGCGCAGGGCTCGGAAGCCGTGCCGGGTTATACCAGACAAACTGCTGGCACAACGTCAACTCTCCCCGTTCCAAGAAAGCTAGCAAAGCCTTCAGGGCCAGGGTAGACATGACTGGCCGACCGGCCTCCCACGCATTGCCGAGTTCGAGCACGATAGACCCTTTCGGCTTCAACATCTTCTTGAAAAGTGGCGCAAACTTCACCAGCCAGTTTACGTAGGCATCCCCCTGCTCGTTTCCATACCTTTTCTTTCGGTTGAGAGGGAATGGTGGCGACGTGAAAATGAGATCAACCTTCTTCTTCAGATCCTTGGCATAAGCGCCGGATTCCAACACTTCTTCTGCTTTTCCGAGCACGGAGCGGCCAAACGACGTTGTGTAGGCCACCTGGGCTTTACCCACGGCTACATCCTTGCATGGCATCGCAGCGACACCTGATGAGTCCACAGCTTATTTGTAAGCCACGAATAATTGAGCGCGATTAGGAGTCCCGCGCCCAATAAGGCCAGCAACAGATATAAATCATTGGACCAAAAATGGATCGGCCTTCAGTTACTGGAGGCGCGGGGCGGATTCGAACCGCCGCATAAAGGTTTTGCAGACCTCTCCCTTAACCACTTGGGTACCGCGCCCTGAATTTACTGCGTTTGGCCCCAGCCAATACCCCTCTACAGCCCTCACGCCTCAAAAAAATGGAGCGGGAGACGGGATTTGAACCCGCGACTTCGACCTTGGCAAGGTCGCACTCTACCGCTGAGTTACTCCCGCTTTGGCCGGATTATACAACAACGCCAAAAGCCGAGGCAACCCCCGAAGCCGCCTTGCGCATCTGGATGGGGAAAGCGCAGAGACGGGCTCTGCCAACGGCGGAATTGTTCCCGCCGCAGAGGCAAATAGAGTATAGTACTCGTACGGCGGGGATGCGCGCGAATCGCGCTCGCGCAAGAGCGAGTTCAAATGGAAGAGTGAGGGGCCTGTCCCCGAAACTGAGCAGGCGGCGGCCGCTGCGCAGGGCGCTGTCGAGAAACAGAAGAGATTTCAGGAATCAATAAGGAGGGAGTCTATTCATGCAACCAGTGGTGGAAAGACCGATCACGGAACGGAAGAAAGCAACGGAGTTCCCGCAGGAACTGCTCAATATCTTTGACCTCTACGTGCACGGCGACATTGACCGCCGGGGCTTCCTGGATCGCGCCGGGAAGTTTACGGTGGGTGGCGTGACGGCGATGGCTCTGCTGGAGAGCCTGCAACCCAACTTCGCTTGGGCGCAGCAGGTTCCCGCCAACGACGGCCGAATCCGGGTCGAGTCGGTGAGCGTCCCCACGCCGCAAGGCCATGGCAACATTGAAGGGTACCTGGTTCGTCCCGCAAACGCCACGGGCCGACTACCCGCAGTTCTGGTGGTTCACGAGAACCGCGGCCGCAACCCGTACATCGAGGACGTAGCGCGCCGGCTGGCAACCAGCGGTTTCATGGCCCTCGCGCCGGATGGTCTCACGTCCCTCGGCGGCTATCCCAATGACGAAGACAGAGGCCGCGAGATGTTCGGCCAGATCGACCGGGGGAAGCTGATGGCAGACTGGGTTGCATCCGCGCGCTGGCTGAAAAACCGCTCGGACTGCACCGGCAAGATCGGCGCGGTAGGCTTCTGCTATGGCGGCGGCGTCGTGAACCAACTGGCGGTGCAATTGGGCGCCGATCTGGCCGCGGGGGCTCCGTACTACGGAGGACAGCCGTCGGCGGAAGAAACCGCCCGCATCCAGGCGCCTCTACTGATCCACTACGGGTCCCTGGACCAGCGGATCAACGCCGGCTGGCCGGACTACGAGAGGGCGCTCACGGCGAACAACGTCCCGCACACGATGCATATGTACGAAGGGGCGAACCACGGCTTCCATAACGACACCACACCCCGTTATGACGAAGCCGACGCCATGCTCTCCTGGGAGCGGACGATCGCGTTCTTCGACGAGCACGTCAAGGGCTAATCCAACCGCGCTGCAGCGCTGGTTGATGTCCGCATCCATAAGTCGGAAGGGACACGCAATCCTTTTCAAAGGATAGGGTGTCCCTTCTGATGGAGCCCGGGTGCGCGACCGGCAACCGGGCCATTCTCTTCTTGTAGCTTGTTTCCTGCGCGCTCAATCTCAGCTTACTGCTTGATGTAACGGCGGAGATTATTGCTGTTCGCTTCGGCGCCGTAGAGGTTGCCTGCAGCATCGGCGGCGATGCCTTCCACCGAGATCGTGGACGCCTCGCCGAGGTCTGGAATCGGAACAAATTCTCTTACAAACCCGTCCCGAACGCTGCCAATCCGAATTCCCTTCTGAAAACTCGGATTCCTCTCGGCGTCGGACTGCGAATCGGCTACATACATGATGTCGTTGGCGTCAATGAACATCCCGCTCGGCCGCCCGAACTGTCTCCATTCTTCCAGGAAGTTCCCTTCCGAGTCGAAAATCTGAATGCGGCTGTTCGTGCGGTCGCCGACGAAGACCCGGCCGCGAGAATCCATGGCAATGGCATGCAGCCCACCGAATTCGCCCGGACCGGTTCCCTTGCTGCCCCATATCTTCAGCAGTGTTCCGTCGCGGGAGAACTTCATGATCCGTCCGCCGGTATCTTCTCCGTGCCCGTCGGCGACGAAGATGTCTCCGTTCGGCCCCGTCACCACGGCAGCCGGATACATGAAGGTGTCGCGCGCGTCGCCCGAAACGCCCGCCATCCCCAGGCGCAACAGGACTCTGCCGTCGGGACTGAACTGGATTACCTGGTAGCCCTTGCCTCCCTCGCCCATCCCGTCGGTGGTCCAAATGTTACCTTCCCGGTCCACGTGGAAACCATGGGGGAAAACGAAGAGCCCCGCCCCGAAGCTCCGGAGCAGCCGACCCGAAGCGTCGAACTGCAGGATGGGCGCGAGGTCCGAATCCGCGCAGCTTTGCGCCCCACAGCGGTCGAACGCCCAGATGTTCCCGGCCGGGTCCACGCCCGCTCCGATCACCGAACCGAACGTTCTTCCTGCAGGCAGCTCCGCCCAGTTGGAAACCAGTCGATACGGATTCGATTGCGCAATCGCTTCCCTGCCCGAGCCCGCCAGCACCACGAGGACCGCGGCTGCCAGCACGATTCTCACTCGACCTGTGTGTCGCATAGTTCCCTCCCTGGAAAACAGTCCGGCTGCATGATACGCCCGTCGCCGGCGAAAACCAACCGGCCGGCGCGCCTTGCAGGATTCCGGGGGAACCGGAATCCCGATCAGAAGTAGGCCGCCAGCGTAGTGATCTTTGTCATATCGGTATACAGAACGCCGGCGCCGGGGCCTGTCCGCGTTGAGCGCGGAGGATACCAGATGGCTCCGTCACGCGTTACGTGGATCTTCGGCATGTCGGATCGCTGCGGCGTCGGGAAGTAGGTGAACGTCTCCGTGGTGCGGTCAAAGCGGATCAAGGCCCCCCCTGTCCGGCGTCGCTAATCCAGACATAGTTTCCGACCGGCGTCACGTCGTAAGGCTGCGAGATCTGGTGCGGAATTCTCCATTCAGTCATTCTTCCGGTCGCGGTGTCGAGATGCACCAGCCTCCCCGCGCTGAACAATCCGAACCAAACGTTGTCGTCGGCATCGACCTTCAGCCGCCGGATGAGCGCTGGATTCGTCGGCGGGGTGTACTCGGTGAACTCCTCGGTCCTGGGGTCGAACTTGGCGATCTTGCTGCCATGGAACTCCGCGATCCAGATGTTGTCCTTGGAATCGGAGACCACGCCGTAGGGGTATGCGTTCGGCGTCGGCAGCGGAAAGACCGATACCGTCCTGGTTTCACGGTTCCATTTGCTGAGAGCGCTTCCCAGAATCATCCCGACATAGATGTTGTGAAACGAATCCATAGCCAGCGACTGCGGGTGCTTCTCCACCGCATCGGCCACGTTGTCCGGATCGAGCCCGTAACGGGTTTCGAACCGCTCCGTCTCCGGATTGAACACATTCAGCCACATGCCGTCGTCGGGAGCCCAGATGATGCCGTCGCGGTCGATCAGGATGTCGTGATTGTCGTTGGCCGGTTCCGGGAAGTCGAAGTTCTCAAATTCCGCAGTGCGGGGATTGAGCTTCACGAGCCGGTTCGGAATGCCGCGGTCGATCACCCAGACGTTACCGTCCTTGTCGAAGTTCACGTCCTGGCTGACACGCCGATTGGAGAATGGACCCCGGCGGGGAATGTCAGCGTGCCTAGGGTCATGGATACCGGTTCCCGGCGGATCGGGCGGGAACCGATACTCGATGAACAGCGCGTTGGCCAGCTTCGACTCGTCCACGGGCATCTCAATGTCCACGTGGAGCGCACGGGGCTGGCTGTCGGGACCGAAGTTTTCCACCAGGTACTGCTCCAGAATCTCCCGCTCCTGCGGGCTCATTTCTTCCGGCTGGATCTGAATGCCCTGGGGCATCTGCCGCTCGCCCGCCATCATGTCGAGCGCGCCGCTCCACTGCGCCGCACTCCATTGCCGCGAGGGAAGGAAGTTCACGCCGTGGCAGCGGATGCAGGTTTTCTCGGCGACTACACGTCCCAGCCCCGCCGGATAGAGCTCGTCATAGGAGAGATACGTTACGTTGTCCGGACTCTCGTCCGCGACCTCGTGCATCGTTGCGTTTGCCGTGGCGCTTTGCCCAGCTCGAAGCTCCAGTTTCTGCACGTCGGATTCGAGGCCGTTCGCCTGTACGCGGAACTCGTAATTGCCGGGGAACAGGTGCATCGCCTGATAGCGTCCGCCCACCGTGTACACCATGTAGACGACGTGGTTGTCCGTGTTGCGGAAATAGACCTTGGCGGCCTGGAACGGTTTCGGCGCCTGCACGGTTCCGGAAACCCTTGCCAGTCCGACCAGCTCCGCGCCATCGTTGCCCTGCGCCGCCGAACTGCCTTGCAGCACCAGCGCCACGGCCACTGCGACGATTCCGGTCAGCACGATTGGCACGCTGACGTTGCGATATCTATTCGCCATGAACGATTCCTCCACCCTGCCACCCTGCTCTATTGTTGCACGCCATTATACGGCCCGTGAGTGCCTCCATAGAATGATTCGCGCCTGGTTTTCGTTAACGGTCATGGAATGCCAGGACTTCCAAGGCAGCCGCTGTCCTGCGGAGGGGCTGATCGAAGGTCCAAAGCATGCATCCGGTGAGAAGGGTAGAGGCCAGAAGGTGGGCGTCTACCCAACCCAGGCCACGCCCGTAGAGGTGATGTCCTTCCAGAAAACGCAGGACCTCTTCCTGTCCTGCAACTCGAGCCTCGGGCAAGGCTCCCAGGTTGTTGAGAATCTCCTCGCGGTTGCGAAGCGTCCCGCAGGCCAGTTCCCCCACAACGAAGGGATGGCAGAGTACCTGATCGCCTTCAAGCAACGACCGCAGGCGCTCGGTCCCCGTCCGAAGATGTTCTATCCACACCGACGTGTCCACCAAAATCATGCGGAGTCGCCGGAGTGGCGCCTTCGAACGGTTCGGAGCCGCCGTTCTGTCCCGCCGAGTGCAGCGAGCCGGCGGGCGCTTTCGCGGGAAATCAACGCCTCCAGGCCTAAACGCACCAGCCTGGTCTTCTCCGTGACTCCCGTCAGCTTGGCTGCCCGGCGCAGAACAGCCTCGTCAATATTCAGAGTTGTCCGCATATGTATCAGTATGCATTATTCATGCATACATGCATACCGGGCAAGTCTTGCTTATTTCCACTCCCCGGCAAATTGCCCAATGCGTTCGAGCGCCGTCCGGAGCTGCTCTTCGGGCGGCAGAAAGACCAACCGGAAATGCTTCGTCCCCGGAGCCTGCCCGAACCCGTCGCCGGGCACCACAACGACGCCGGTTTCGCGGATCAGGTCCATCACGAACTCCGTGTCCGAGCGCACGATCTCCAGGCGCGGGAAGGCATAGAAGGCAGCCTGTGGCGAAACGCAATGAATGCCCGGCGCAGCGTTCAGGATCGAAACCGTCAGGTCCCGCCGCCGCCGCAGTTTTTCGACCACAACGGGGATGTGTTCCTGGCTGCCTTCCAGCGCGGCTGGGATGGCGCATTGCATCGGATGGCTTGCCGATAGCCTCGCGCGAAGGATTTGCGCCATCACCTCTTTGTACTGCGACACGCTGCGCTCCTCGCCGCTCAGAATCCCCCAGCCGATCCGGTAACCAGGAGCCAGGTAGGCTTTGGAAATCCCGTTGAATGTGACGATTGGCAGTTCCGGCGCAAGCGCTGCCATCGCGACGAACTCCACGGGGTCGAGAAGCAGCTTGTTGTAGATTTCATCAGAAAAGATGATCAGGCCGTGCCGGGCCGCGAGGTCGAGAACGGCCCGCAGGATCTCCTTCGGGTACACCGCGCCAGTGGGATTGTTGGGGTTGATGACCACGATCCCTCGTGTTTTGTTGTCAATACGGCGGGCGATATGCTCCACGTCGGGCTGCCAGCCGTTTCCTTCGTCCAGAGCGTAGGCCCTTGGCTCGCATCCTAACTTAGTCAGCACTGCTTCGTAGAGGGGGTAGCCGGGCGAGGGCAGCAGCAAGTTCTCACCGGGATTCATCAAGCTAACTATCGCCGCATCAATGGCTTCACTGACACCAGAGGTGACAAAGACTTCCTGAATGTTCCGGATTCCCTGCCGTGCGGCCTCGGCCCGGACAGCCTCGACGGCTGCTTCGGCGCCGAGCGAAGGAGAGTAGCCGTTGCGACCGGAGAGCATGGCTTGGTAGACAGCCTCGATCATGTGCGGAGGGGTCGGAAAATCGAACAGGAGAGGGTCTCCTATATCTAATGATATCAATTGCTTGCCAGATTTTTGCGCCTCCCGAGCGCCCACGGCGTCCCGGATGGCATAACGCACCCGAGCGGACCGCTCGGATGGCTTAATCTCGGCCGGCGTCAAGACTCCCGCCCTGACTTTCTGATTTCCTCCGTCCTCCATTGAAGGACTCCTGTGCTCGGTTCTTTCGGTTCTTTCGGTTCTTTCGATTCTTCAAAAGCACTGCGAATCGGAGCATTCCCGGAGGCTGCCTCGCACATTTGACCATTGAAGGCAGACCGGATCAGGCGAACGTTGCCGCACGATGCAATTCGAGCAGCCCGCTGCCGAGGACTTCCTCGGAGCAGGGCAGCGATGCGGCTGCGGTCAATGTCCTCCTCGGGAAGCCTCAACTCGCGGGCGATCAGGACCGAATAGCGGGAGACGCGCGCTAGCCGTGATTCGTTCCCAAAGCATGGCGCGGGACTCATGGGCCTCTATCAGTGTAAAGAAGCCTGTCCAGAGCGGCAAGAGGAAAAGGGGCATGAGGTTTGCGAAAGGGCACAGAAAACAGAAAAAGCAATGTTCGAATTCGTAAGACGAACAGTTATCGTATGACCCACAATAACAAATCGGAAGCACAACCCAAGATTCGGGGGCCGGATCAGCATCCCGTGTCGTTTACGCGGGTCAGGACGGGTTTGATGTCGAGGACGGGGGTGCCGTCGATGACTTCGAGGGGTTCGACGTGCAGGCGGACGGAGTCGGCGATCTCGAGCACGTGAACACGGTGGATGCCGATGGGGTTGGGGCGGTCGGGCGAGCGCGTAGCAAATACGCTCCTCAAAGGATTCCGGGGATTGCCTCGGGGGTGGACCTTGAGGATGTTGCGGCGGCCCTGGTGAAGCCACGTCAGAAGAATCACTTCCTGCCCGGGAGCAATGTCTTCCAGGCCTTCGGCGATAGCGGGGTCCAGGTCAAGCCAGGCGTCGGGCGCGCCTTCGGAGGCTTGCTTGGGGGCGTCCTTGCGGGAAATGATCCGGGAGCGGACAAAGCCGATGGGGCGGAGGGAATAGTCGGTGGTTGTAGTCATGATGTCTTTCGTTGCGCCGTCAGGGATTGGGATGTTCGGGCATGAAAGCGATCACCTCCGCAATCAGCAGACGATTTGAAGACCCCGTTTCCGCCATAGGCTGCTAGGCAACCAGTCTCAGCAGGTCGTTATGAATTTCGGTCCACGGCTGCTGGAGGTTGATCGTTCGGATGCTGATCGTTCTGCCATTGCCTGCGAACACGGCTGCCAGCGGCTTGTCGGCCTCGGGGTACAAAAGCATTCCCTCGCACTTCGATTCCTGATCGGACAGATTGCTCAGGTAGGCGTGAAGCTGGTAGAGGTGCTCTGAGCGAAGCTTCTCGCTCTCGTAATGCGTCTGTGTCGCCTCTGGCGTGTACTTGCAGTCTATGATGATCTTTCGACCTTCGGCCTCAAGACTAACGTCTGTCTGCATCTTCGGCAGGAGCTTGGCAGCCGAGGGGTCGCGTGCAATCAGGTTCCACCGGATATCCTCTCGTCCGACACGGTATTTTGTGTGCTGCCTGTAGAAGTTCCTCACGAAATTCTCGAACAGCAGCGCCATTTGGCGCCTATCGCGCGTGAAATCCCTGAAGCGGCTGCGGGTGGGGAGATTGGCGGCGGCGCGAGGGGGGCGCAAGGAAAGTGCTCCCATTGCAAACCGCTAGACAGCTCCGACATCACGAAGCCTTTTAAGGAACTGTGCGAATTCGCGCAGCAGGTCCATGTCGGATGGTTCAAGCCCATCCGGATCAAAGTGCATGACGTCGTTGCGTACATCCCTGATCTTACTGAGCTTTTCAATGAACTCAACTCGATCTACCTCCAGATTGAGCTTCTTCCAACGTTTTTCGGGCTCTATAAGACGGATGTACTCACCGAATGTCAGATCAGCAACGCCCTCAATCGCTCTTCCGTCCTCTCCAGGGGCTTTTGCCGCTTCGAGTTCTCTCGATGTGAACTTACCGTGCAGAATTTGGCGTATGCCCTTCTCGATTTCTCCCACAATTAGGAACGGCTCAGCTAGCCTTCGAAACTGATCATTGAAATCACTCGCCGTGACAATTCCACAGATGGTCTTGTCATTTGCCTGTACGAGAACGCAGTTGCGCTCCGCTATTTTCGCGATAACGGAGAACAGTGAATCATCAATCGAAACTACATGCGCTGGCTCCATGCAATCCCGAACTGCGGCACATGGGCGCTTCAAGGCTAGCCGACTTCCAATGGTCTTCCAGCTGATCACCCCCTTTACGTCTCGTGGTGTTGTCATTACGGGGAGTTGCGAGAAATCGTTAGTCAGCATCCGCGTAACTGCCTGTTGCAACGTCTCGTCTGGCTTTGCGTAAACCGGAGGTTTATTTGCAGATTCAAGTCGCGCAAGCCGGTAAGTGGGATCGGCTGACGCAGTACCTGATTCTACTGCCGTCTGGTTGTTCTCATGTGGGGTCTGCTTAAATTTTATGTATCCGTCAATGTATGCGGATTCAAAGTCTGGAAACGTCGTTAAGCCAAATTTCTTGAGCTTCAATCGAATATCGTGAACAACCCGAAACCCCCTTCGTTCCGCTCCGAACCAGAGCAGAAAGGCGCGCACTGTCTCCTGCTGCGGGGCGACGCCCTTCCTTAGCTGCGCTTTGATTGTTTGCAACTTAATGTCTGATTGAGACATGCCAGAAGTCTGCTCCTATACAAACCGACTTGCTAGGCTGCCCGCCATAACAAGGGGGGCCTAACCGTCAAGATCGGCGACCCGACGCTTTTCGCGCCGTTGGCTGCAAGGCTCTCCGTGGCCGCTTGCCGGCGGTGGAACGGCGGAAGGTCAGGGATTTGCCCAGGGCTTCTATTATAAGGCCGGGGATGGGGGAAAGATGAGAGAACAGGAAAGGCAATCCGCAGACTACGCAGACGGAAGAGCAGATCCCTCGTCGCTTCGCTCTTCGGGATGACACACGATGGGCGTGGGATGACGCGGACGGGGCCATTAACTGGGACAGGGCGTTCCTCGGGATGACATGCTTTGAGTGGTGTCCTAATTTTTGCAAAATTAGGACACTGCCGCTCACCTCCAGGTCGATTTCCTCTCGGCACGCCCCTCGTATCTGCCCGGACCAGCGCGCCGTCAGGACCAGAAACTATAAGGGAGGCTGGGGAGCCGGCAGTAGAGAACGAGGAGCAGAAACGTTTTGGAGTTCCGAATGGCAGTCGAATAGAATGCTAAGGGCATGGAAGCGTCCAAAAACACGGCTGGGCAAGAGCCCTCTTACTGGCGCGTGGAGGGAAGCCTGGTGAATCTGCGAGCGGTACGACCGCTCGGATTCTTCGCCTGGAACGCGCAGACGTTTGCGGGGCGGTGGGCCCGGCTGGCAGGGCTGGCGCTGCCGACGCTGGCAAGGCCTCTGCTCTATCTGGCAAGCCGGCGCGCCGCGACGCGCGCATTGCACACCGTGCTGCGGGGGGTCAGTAAGGACCGGTTGGACCTGCTGGGTGAAGAGTACTTTCACTACATGCTGAAATCCCGGCTGCGGCCGCGGGGCGTCGAGAAGCTCCGGGAAGTGATGCAGTCGGGCGAGCCGGTGGTGCTGGTGGGGCAAGGATTGGATCACGTGATGAGGCCGCTGGCGAACTACCTGGGCGTGAAGCAGTTCCTGGCAAATCAACTGGAGTTTCAGGAGGGGTTGGCGACGGGACGGCTGCTCTCGCCTGTGGTTCCGCCGAGGGGAATCCTGGCTCGGCTGACCGGGCGGAAGGCCGACGGGCGCATCACAGCGGAGTCGCTGTGCCGGGAGCTGCGGATTGCGGGAGGGCTCGAAAGCCTGCGGGCGGCGGCGATTCCGGCCAAGCGCTCCATCCCCGTCCCAACGCACCCCGTGGTCTTGTTCCATGGCCGCAAAGACCTCCCGCGTCTGTCCGTCCGCGAAACGCTTGCGGGAAAGCATATTCTGCTGATTGGCGTCACAGGATTCATCGGGAAAGTGTGGCTGGTGCACCTGCTGAAGGACCTGCCGGAGATTGGGCGCATCTATCTGCTGATCCGGCGGCAAGGGCCGAATTCGAGCGCACAGAGGTTTGAAAGAATCGTGGCCGGGTCGCCATCGTTTGACTTGCTGTCGGCGCGGCACGGGGAGCGACTGGGCGAGTTCCTGCGCGAGCGGGTGGAGGTGATCGAGGGAGACGTGACGCAGCCGGCGCTAGGGATGCCCGCAGAAGCGCTGGCGAGGCTTCGGGAGCGGCTCGACGTGATCGTGAACAGCGCGGGTCTAACCGACTTCAACCCGGACCTGCGCGAGGCACTGGCCACCAACGTGGACGCGACGATAGGCCTGCTGGAGTTCCAGCGGCAATCGAAAAAGGCGGCGTTTCTGCACCTGTCCACCTGCTACGTGGCGGGCGCGCGGGACGGGCGGGTGGCCGAAGAGATCACGCCAAACTATACACCGGCCCAGGTCGCGGGGTTCGACGCCGAGCGGGAATGGAAGACGCTGCATGAGACGGTGCGGGAGGCGGAGGAGCGGTCTCTCTCGCCGGAAGTGACCGAGGAACTGCGCCAAGCGGTGCTGGCGCGGAACAGCAAGGGCCGGGAGATTTCTGCCGCCGCCTGGGAAGCGCAACTGCGTAAATTGCGCTACCGGTGGCTGCGCGGCTTTCTGACAAACGCAGGCAAGGCGCGGGCGCAGGAACTCGGGTGGCCGAACACCTACACGTTCACGAAAAGCCTGGCGGAATCGCTGATCGCGAAACTGGGGGAGGACCTGCCGGTGGCGACGGTGCGGCCGTCGATCGTCGAGAGCTCGCTGCGGCTGCCGTTCGTGGGATGGAACGAAGGCGTGAACACGTCGGCCCCGCTGTCGTACCTTCTGGGGACGTACTTCCGGCAGCTTCCGACGAATAAACGCAAGCGGCTGGACGTGATTCCAGTAGACGTGGTGTGCCGGGGGATGACGCTGGTTGCGGCAGGGCTCGTGGCCAGGCGGCACCAGCGCGTCTACCACCTTGCGACGTCGTCCATCAATCCGTGCGACATGCGGCGATCGATTGAACTGACCGGCCTAGCGCATCGCAAGCACTACCGGGAGCTGGACGGTCTGGAGCACTGGCTGCGCTCTCGCTTCGACACGATCGCGGTGTCGAAAGAGCGGTATCAGAAATTCTCAGCGCCACGGCAGAAGGCAATCGTGCAGGCGATCCAGAAGACCGCGCCGCTGCAGTTCCTGGAAACGCGGCTGGCGCGGACGGAGCGGGCGCTTGACCGCGTGGAAAAAATCATCGAGCTGTACGAGCCGTTCATCCTGCACAACGACCCTGTCTTTGAGGCGGAGAACGTGGAACTGCTGTCGCTGGCTCTGCCGGGTGAGGAGCGGGAAACATTCGAGTACGATGCGGCGTCGGTGGACTGGTGGGACTATTGGATCAACGTGCACGTTCCGGCGCAGCGCAAATGGTCGTACCCGTTGATTGAAGGACGGCCGCTGGAGCCGCGCCCGCTACGGGATTTCCGCTGGGCCGAAACAGCGGCGCAAAGCTCAGGGGACAGCTTGCCCCAGCAGGAACCAAGTCCGCAGGCCGAAAGCCCCCTCGCAACATGGCGATCTTCCTGACAGGCGCAACTGGGTATATCGGGGCTCACCTGGCAGCCGGGCTCCTGGAAGGTTATCCGGAGCCTCTGAATCTGCTGGTCCGGGCAAAGAGTCCCTCCGAGGCTGAAGAACGCCTGTGGCGGGCATGGCAGTTGCATCTGGATTTCCCCCGTTTTGAACACCACCTTCGGACGCGCATCCGAATCTTTCGCGGCGACCTCTCGGAGAAAAGGTTTTCGCTTTCGGAGGAAGACTACGGGGAGCTGGTGCGCTCGACGGATTCGGTGATGCACTGCGCGGCGTCGCTCAATCGGAAGTCGGAGCGAAGCTGCCTGAACGTGAACCTGCGTGGGACGCTGGAGGTGATCCAGCTCGCCTCGCGGGCGAACGGGCACCACGGACTGCGGCGGTTGAGCCACGTGAGCACGGTGGCGGTGGCGGGACACCGGCAGAATGAGGTGGTGCTGGAAGACGAAGCAATCGATTGGAACCGGCGGGATTACGATCCCTACGCACGGACGAAGAAATTCTGCGAGCACATGATCCGGGAGTTGCTGCCGGACGTACCTCGAACGATCTTCCGGCCGAGCATCGTGCTGGGCAGCAGCCGTCGAGCCGAAACCACGCAGTTCGACATGGTGCGGGCGTTCGTGTTCCTGGCGGGGCTGCCAGTGCTTCCGTTCCGTCCGGGCGACCGCATCGACATCGTGCCGGTGGATTTTGTGTCGGAAGCAATCGTCGAGCTGCACCAAAAGGAGAAGCCGCAGCACGAGATCTATCATCTGTCCTCCGGAACCAAGTCTGAGACCTTCCGCGAGCTGACGGACCAACTGGCGAAGGCGCAGGGGAAGCGGCCGCCGATGTACGCGCCGGCGATGGAAGGCGGTTTCGGCGGGGTCGTTAACGTGCTGTCGCGCAGCCGGAGCACCGTCGGCTCCGGAGCGACGCTACTGCAGGTGTTCCTTCCCTACCTGGTCTGGAACACGGTGTTCGACAACACGCGCGTGGTCGAGGAAACCGGGCGCGCGCCGGCGCCGTTTTCCGATTACTGTTATCCGCTGCTGCAGTTCAGCAAGGAGCATCAGTTCGCGTATCCGTTCCGGGAGTGGCCGGCGGGAAAGATGTGAGTGGTGAGTAGTGAATGGTGAGTGGGGGAAGAGCAGATTCCTCGAGCGAAACGACATCGATATGTCGTTTCGTCCTAGACTGCGCTCCCCTCGACCGATCTCGGGACAGGCGGGACAAGCCGCTCGGGATGACAACAAGAAAAAAGAAAGTGCAGGTCCCTCGTCAGAAACGATCCCGCGACGCGGGATCGTTTCCTCCTCGGGATGACACGGCGGTACAGATGACAGAGCCACATCGATGATGGATCAGGCGTTGCAACTGTGGATGGGCGGGCTGATCGAGCTGGCGAAGCTCGAATGGATGCTCGGGTTCGGCGAGGGGTGGCGGCCCGGCACGAAGCTCAAGCTACTGTTTGCGGGCTACAACGGGACGCGCAACACGGGGTCGGACGTGCGCGTCGAGGAGATGCTGCGGCAGGTGGAACGGGTTCTGGGCAAGCAGAACCTTCAACTGACCGTCATGACACACAACCCGGAGTTGTCGCGCGGTTACTTCGGCGACGCGACGCAGGCGCACCTGCCAGCAGTGTTTCCACCGTTCCTGTTTCGCGAAGTTCCACGACACCATGGCGTGGTGGCATGCGAAGGCTCGATGTTCAAAAGCAAGTGGGCGAACGCGCTGACAACAATGATGGTCGGATCATTGGGAATGGCGTCGGCCGAGAACAAACTGTCCGTGGGATACGGAGCCGAGGCCGGGCAGATGGATCCGCTGGTCGCGAAGATGGTCGGGCGGTATTGCGGAGGATCGCTGGTGATTACGCGGAACGAAGAGTCGCGGACCATTCTCCGGCGGCTGAGCGTCCCCACAGAATTAGGTACTGATACGGCGTGGACGTTCGAGCCGCTAGGAGCAGACTACGGGACCAAAGCGTTGCATGACGCCGGGTGGGACGGCAAACAGCCGGTGTGGATCTTCTGCCCGATCAATCCGTTCTTCTGGCCGGTGAAACCCTCGCTGCTGAAGACTATGGCGCGGGTCACAACCGGCGCGTATCAGAGCAGCCACTACCGCTCGCTCTATTTCCACAACTCCGGGCCGGAGGTTGAGCGGGCGTTCGAGCGCTACCTCACCGCGTTCGCAAACGCCGTGGCGGCGTTTCGCAAACAGGAGAGCATGTTCCCGGTGGTGGTCGGGATGGAGCGGCTCGACTCGCAGGCCTGCCGCCGCATGGCGGAGCAGTTGGACGGCGTGCCGGTGTTCTCTTCCGAGCAGTACGACATGTTCCAACTGGTGAGCATTCTGCGGCGGGGGCAGTTCCTGGTTTCTTCGCGCTATCATGCGATAGTGACGTCGATGCCGGGACTGGTAGCGTCGGCCGGTGTGACCATGGACGAGCGCATTCGCAATCTGATGCGCGAGCGGGGTCATTCGCACCTGTCGCTCGAGGTAGACGACCCGGAGCTCGAGTCGAAGCTGCTGGACGTCATGCGCCAGCTTGTGCAGCAGGCCGCAGCGGTGCGGGAGGGCATCGGGCGGACCGTGGTGCAGAACCTGAAAGTGATGGCGCGCATGGGCGTCTACCTGGAAGAGCACGTCAGGCGGCGCTATCCGGAATTCCCGGCGCGAGACGGATTGCGCGAGTGGGAAGAGTATCTGCCACCGCTCAGTCCGGAGCTGCAGAAATTGGCAGAGGCATACGAGCCATGAATTTTCTGGAGAAGATTTTCGAACGACTGCGGCAGGATGCGGCACGGCCGGTTCTGCAGGAAGCGCGTGAGGGTCGAATCGTATCAGCGACCGGAGGGCAGCTGCTGGCTGCGGTGCGCAAAGCACGGGCGTTTCTGAGGGAAGCGGGGATTCCGAAAGGCGACCGCTGCGTGCTGCTGGCGCCCAATGGAATCCGGTGGGCGGCGATGGACCTGGCGCTGATGGGCGAGGGCGTTCTGGTGGTCCCGCTCTACGTGCGGCAGGCGCCGGCGGAACTGGTAGCGATGATGCAGGACTGCTCGCCATCGATGCTCATCTGCGGAGACAACGGCTTGCGGGACTCGATCGCGAAACTATGGCCGGAAGCCCCGCAACAGGTGTTGCTCGACGAGATTCTGGGCGAGGATTTGGAATCTGGCGGAGCGGCATCTGAGGCGGATATGCCGCAACCCCTGGCCGATAGCGATCCGATGACGATCATCTATACGTCGGGCACCTCCGGTGAAGCCAAGGGAGTCGTGCTCACGGCCGGAAACCTGAACCACATGCTCGGGTGCACGACGGAGCGACTCAACCAGTTGATGGGAAGCAGAGACGCGCCGGAGCGGGTGTTTCATTACCTGCCGTTCTGTTTCGCCGGATCGTGGATTCTGCTACTGGGCTGCCTGTCGCGCAACGCGGTGCTGACGCTTTCGACCGACCTGACGAAGCTGATAGACGAGATGAAGCTGGCTGCGCCGGAGTATTTTCTCAACGTTCCAGCGCTGCTCGAACGGGTGCGGACCGGGATCGATGACCAGTTGCGCACACGCGGCGGGATCGTCCACCGGCTCTATGAAGGCGGGAAGGCGTCATGGTACCGAGAGCAAACGGGCGAATATTCCCTCGGGGATGCGCTGCGGCTGTCGCTGGCGCGCATGCTAGTGTTCCCTGCGATCCGCAAGCGATTGGGGCCGAACTTGCAAGCGCTGATCTGCGGGTCGGCGCCGCTCGCGGTAGAAACGCAGCTTTACTTCCAGATGCTCGGCATCCCGGTTCTGCAAGTGTATGGACTCACGGAGACGACTGCGATTTGCACCATGGACCATCCGAAGCGCATCGAGCCGGGGCACGTAGGGCCGGCGATTCCGGGGATCGAGATGCGAGTGGGGAAAAACAACGAGATTCTGGTACGGGGGCCGAACGTTTTTCGAGAGTATTGGGGAAAGCCCGAGAAAACCGCCGAGGTGCTCCAGGATGGCTGGTTCCGCACCGGAGATCAGGGCGAGGTCAACGCTTCAGGCAATTGGACCATTACCGGGCGCGTGAAGAACCTGATTATTCCCAGCTCGGGGCACAACATCGCGCCCGAGCCGATCGAGGACCAGTTGGTGCGATCCGTGCCGGGAGTGAAGCAGGTCGTGCTGGTGGGAAACGGCAGGAGCTATCTGGCCGCATTGATTACGGGCAAGGCAGGCAGAGCGGAAACCGAACAGGGGATCGTCGCCGTGAACCAGCGGCTGCCGCACTACAAACGCATCCACGCTTTTCACCTTTGCCCGGAACCGTTCACGGTGGACAATGGACTGCTGACCGCGAACGGCAAACTCAAGCGTGACGCGATAGCGGCGCAGTACGCGAGCGAGATTGAGGAAATGTACCGGAAGAAGGAGACCGGAGCCGAGAGTCCGAAGTCAGGATGAAGAGTTTCGAGGGCAAAGCGCTTTCGTGGAAACTGGCGGACGGGTGCGTGGAACTGGCGCTGCATCGCGATCCGCTGAATGAGATCGGCACGGAAACGCTCGGCGAGCTGGAGCAGTTCGCGGCAGTAATGGAAGATTCGCGCTGCGATGACGCGAACGAGCCGGCGCGCGCAGTAATCCTCTACAGTACGATCCCGGGCGGGTTCTGCGCGGGCGCCGACCTGCGGGAGCTCTATCGTCGGTCGCAGGAAGTGGCTGAGCCGGCGCGCAGCGCCGGCGTGCGGGACTTTCTGGAGCGGATTCACCGGGTGCTGAACACCCTGGACGCGCTGCCGATGCCAACGATCGCGGCGGTGCACGGCGTGACGTTCGGCGGCGGATTCGAGCTGGCGCTGGCGTGCGACCTGATCGTCGCAGACAAGTTGGCGCGGTTCTGCTTCCCGGAGCTGCGGCTGGGGCTGATCCCGGGCTTCGGGGGCATCCCGCGGCTGAAGCGCGACCTCGGAAACGCCGTGGTGCGCGACCTGCTGCTGACGGGCCGCAGCATCAATGCCATGAAGGCGCAGAGTATGGGGCTGGTGAGCCAAGTGGCCGCCGAGGGCCAAGCTCTGCGGGTGGCGCGCGCGACTGCAACGCAGCTCCAGAAGTTCGACCCCACGACGGCGGCGGCGGCGAAGCGGTTCATCAAACCGATTCCGCGGGAAGAGCTGCAACGGGAGATTGATTTATTCTGCGAGATGTTCCGGCGGCCGGTAGTGCAAGCGGGGTTGCGAAAGTTCGTCGAAAGCACGGAAGCGCTGCCGTATTTGCCGTGAGAAATCAACCACAGAGACACAGAGGACACATGGAGAAGAACAGAAAGATTCATGAGAAATGCAGAACAGACACTGGATGAAATCTTGAACCTGGCGGCGTCGCACTTCCAAATGGCGCGGGCGGAGCTTGCGCCCGACGACGATTTTTTCAAGACGCTCGGGATCAACAGCCTGCAGGCGCTCGACCTGCTGACGCGGCTGGAACAGCACTTCGGCATCGAGCTGCCGGATTACGAGTTGCAAGGGGTCAACGACTTCCGCACCCTGGCCGAGCGCATCCAGGCCAGGCTCTGATATTTCATGTCTCATTCATCCCTCGACCTGAGCCAGCACTCCTGCCTGGGTGAGGCGTTGCACAAAGCGCTGGAACGCTGGGCGGACGAGGTGTGCCTGATCGAGGCAGACCGCGACCGCGAGAAGGCGCGGCTGACCTATCGGGAATTTCGCGAGGCGGCGCTGCCGCTGGCGCGGGCGCTCCAGGACATGGGGTTTCGGCCGGGCGACCGGGCGGCAATCATCATGACCAACCAGTCGAAGTGGCTGATTTCAGCCAACGCGATCTTCCACTGCGGGGGCGTGCTGGTGCCGCTCGACTACAAGCTGACCGCCGCCGAGCATACGCAACTGCTCACGCATTGCGGCGCACGCTGGCTGGTTGCGGAGCACTACCTCTGGCGGGCGATTGCGGACGGGCCACATCACCAGGACCTCAAAATTGAAGCCGTGCTCGTGACGGAGGCGCCGCCGAAGATGGACCTCAAGGGCGCACGGCGTTGGGAGGAAACGAAGGGCGAGGGCGAGCCGGAGCTCATCGCGAGAAAGCGAGACGAACCCGCTACGATCGTTTATTCGTCCGGAACGGGCGGGCGACCGAAAGGGTGCGTGCTGACGCACGGGAATTATCTCGCGCAGTGCGCTTCGTTGATCCAACTGTTTCCGTTCTGGCCGGGCGTGCGATATCTGAGCATTCTGCCGACGAACCACGCGATTGACTTTATGGTGGGATTCCTGGGGCCATTCGTGTGCGGCGCGGCAGTGGTGCACCTGCGAACGCTGCGGCCGGAGTACGTGCGCGAGGCGTTTCCGCGGTACAGGATCACCTACATGAGCTTGGTACCGATGGTGCTCAAGAACCTGGAAAACGGGCTGCGGGAGCGGTTCGCGGCCCTGCCGCCGATGAAACGGATGGTCCTGAACGGGCTGATCGCGCTCAATCGGGCCCTCACGCGACGGAGGCCGAACCTAGAGCTCAGCCGCAAGCTGCTGGGCCAAGTTCACCAGGCCTTCGGAGGCGAACTGCGTGCCCTGTTCGTCGGCGGTGCGTTTACGGAGCCGGCGACGCTGCAGTTTTTCTATGATCTGGGGATTCCGGTGGCCAACGGCTATGGACTGACTGAGGCAGGGACGGCGCTGACGCTGAACGACTTCAAGCCCTTCCGGCCTGACACTGTAGGGAAACCTTTGCCGGGCGTTGCGATGAAGATCGTGAATCCGGACGCAGACGGCGTGGGCGAGGTTGCGGTGCGCGGAAACACGATCATGTCACACTACCTCGACGATCCGAAATTGACGGCCGAGACGATCGTGGACGGGTGGTTGATGACGGGCGACCTGGGGCGTCTCGAGCCGAGCAGTCACCTGCAACTCTTCGGGCGCAAGAAGAACATGATCGTGACCGAGGGCGGCAAGAACATTTATCCCGAGGACATCGAGACGGCGTTCGAGGGGTTGCGGGCGAAAGAGTTCTGCGTCTTCGCGGCGCATTACGTGTGGCCGACTCGCAGCGGCGAGGGCTCGCGCGACGAGCGCCGGGATGAACGATTGATTGGCGTCGTACATCCGGAGACGGCAGGAGAGCCGGGGGAAGCGCTGCGGACAGAATTGACGGCGCGCAACCGCTCGCTTCCGGACTTCAAGCGGCTGAGCGGATACGTGGCGTGGCACGCGGACTTCCCGCGCACGGCATCGCTCAAGATCAAGCGGGCGGAACTGGCGGGGCAGATTTGCGAGCGGCTGGATAGCCGTTCGGCGGTGGTGGCCTTGTGAGCGCACCGGTCAATGAGCCGGTCAGCGAGCCGGGCAAGGCACCGCTGTTGGCAATTGTGAACCCGGCCGCCGGGGGAGGCAGCTGCGGCAAGCTGGTGGGGCCGGCGCTCAACAAGCTGCTGTCGGCGGGAGTGGAGTTGGAGGTCGCCGAGGCTGGTCACTCCGGACACGCATCGGAGCTGGCGCGGGAAGCATACGCCGCAGGAAGAAGACGCTTTCTGGCGGTGGGCGGCGACGGAACTTCCTACGAGATCGTGAACGGCCTGTTCCCCGGCGCCGAAACGAAAGAGCCCCCCACAGTGGGATTCTTGCCGCTCGGCACGGGTAACTCGTTTCTGCGGGACTTCACGGAGCGTGGCACGGAAGAAGCCTCGCGGGCACTGATTGAAGGGCGCTCACGTTCGTGCGATGTGCTGCGGATGACCCACGCGGGAGGCGTGATCCATTACATCAATCTGCTGAGCATGGGATTCACGGCGGACGTGGCTGCGCTGACCAACCGGAAGTTCAAACCGCTGGGTGAGCTCGGGTATCTGCTGGGCGTCCTGATTTGTCTTGCCCGGCTGCGGCGGCGGGCGTTTCCACTGCGTCCCGACGATGACACAGAATGGGACCGGAGGCGCTGCCTGTTCCTGACGTTCAATAACAGCAAGTTCACCGGAGGCAAAATGATGATCGCGCCGCAGGCGGATACGTCCGATGGGCTGGTGGAATTCGTGCGCTGGGGGCCGATCGGACGGCTGGGGTTGCTGGCGAACCTGCACCGGCTCTACGACGGTTCGCACATTTCCCACCCCCAGGCGGCGCGGTGCGGAGCGCGGCGGATCGAGTTTGACCTGGAAGGGCCGGTGGACGTGATGGTGGACGGCGAGGTGTTGCAACTCCATTGCAAGACGCTGGATGTGCTGCCAGGAGCGCTGAATATCGTCATATGAGACAACTCTATCTGGTGACCCGGTCGGCGGTACTGTGGACGATCAGCGCCATTCATTTCTTTCCGGGCGGAATCCTGATGCTGTTCATGGCGCTATTTTTCGATCCGCGCAAGCACGACTGGCCACAGCGGTTTTTCGCACGCAACGTAGTGCGGTTGGCGGGGGCGGGGCTCGAAGTCCGGCGCGCACCAGGGTTCGATCCGAATCGCACGAGCATTTTCATTTCCAACCATGTGAACCTGTTCGACCCGTTTGTGGTGTATTCGTCGGTGCCGCAGTTCGTGCGGGGATGGGAGCTCGAATCGCACTTCCGGATTCCGGTGTATGGCTGGATCATGCGGCGCTTCGGGAACGTGCCGGTGCCGGACCAGAAGACGGCGGGGAACATCGAACGGCTGTTCGAGCAGACCAAACAGGCGCTCGACAGCGGAACCAGCCTGACGGTGTTTCCCGAAGGAAGACGCACGCGCGAAGGACGCGTGGGACGGTTTCGCAAAGGAATCTTCCGCATGGTACGCGACCTGGGGTATCCGATCGTGCCGATGAGCATGGTGGGGTCGTACGAGTTCCACCGCCGGCGTGCCTGGATGCTGCGGCCCTCGACCATCGTGGTCTATCTGCACGACACGATCGAGACCAAGAACCTCACGGACGGGGAGATCGAGGCGCTGCTAGAACGGATTCACGCCATCGTCGCCGGGCCGGTGCATGAGAGGATGGAGCAAGGGGAAGGAAAAGCAGATCCCTCCTCGCTCGCTTCCTCGGGATGACATGCAAGGATTTTGCGGGGAACCAGGAAGGGAGAAACGGGATTCATGGCATTGCCACTGGAAGGAATACGCATTCTAGCGGTCTCGCAGTTCGGCGCAGGGCCGTTCGGCACGATGTTGCTGGCGGACCTGGGAGCGGAGGTCATCAAGATCGAAGACCCTGCAACACGGGGCGATGTGTCGCGGCACGTTCCGCCGTACCGGATTGAAGACGACAGCCTGTACTTTCAATCGATCAACCGCAACAAGAGCAGCATGACGCTAAACCTGGCTGACAAGCGGGGCCGGGACGTCTTCCACCGGCTGGTGAAAATCTCGCACGCCGTCTTCAACAACCTGCGCGGGGACGTACCGGCGAAGCTGGGGCTGACATACGATACGCTCGGCAAGCACAATCCCGAAATCGTCTGCTGCTCGTTGAGCGCGTACGGGCGGACGGGGCCGCAGGCGAAGTATCCAGGATACGACTACCTGATGCAGGCAGCGGCGGGCTACATGAGCATCACGGGCGAGCCGGACGCACCGCCAGCCAAGTGCGGCATCTCGGTGATTGATTTCGCCACGGGACTGTCGGCAATGGTGGGAATGCTGGCGGCGATCATGGCAAGCCAAAAGACGGGCGTGGGATGCGATGTGGACGCAAACCTGATGGATACGGCCATCTCGATGCTCAACTACCACGCCATCTGGTATCTCAACCGGGGGTTGGAACCGACGCGGGCAGCGAGTTCCGCACACGCGGTCCTGGTGCCGTGCCAGAACTTCCGGACGCGGGACGGATACCTGGCGGTGTTCATCGCCAAAGACAAGTTTTGGGTCGAGCTGTGTGAGGGAATGGAGCGGCCCGACCTAGCAAGCGATCCGCGTTATCGGACGATCGAAGAGCGATTCAATAACAAAGAAACGCTGCTTCCGGTGCTGGAGGAGATTTTTGCCGCGCGCACGAACGCGGAGTGGATGGAGCGGCTGGGAGGGAAGGTTCCCTGTGAGCCGGCGCGGTCGATCGCGGAGGCACTCGACGAAGCGGTGGTCCAAAGCCAGGGAATGATCTGGGAGGTGCCGCACCCGGTGTTCGGGCCGGTGCGGGAAGTCGGCTGTCCGGTGCGCATCTCCGGGACAACGCCGCCCCGGCGAGCGTGCTCCAGTCTGGGGGGCGACACAGATGAAGTGCTCGGCAACTACCTTGGCTGTACAACGCAGGAAATTGCGGACTTGCGCACCTCCGGGGTAATCTGAGTGAGGGAGGTCTCGGATACGGACACATTGGACGGGGCGATGGCGAAGTATCATAAACCGAATTGATGTCAGGCATTCTTAGGGTTCTTTTTCTTCTTTCGATTGCCATCGCAAATACGTGTGTTGGTTGGGGGCAGGCCGATCTCAACGGGCGCAGGACGATGCGGGCGGTCGCTCTGGCCCCTGGGGAGCGGATCGAGCTCGACGGAATTCTGGATGAAAACATCTGGCGGCGCGCGCAGCCTGCGACGAACTTCATCCAGCAAGAGCCGATCAACGGCGCACCGGCTACCGAGCGGACCGAGGTGCGCATCGTCTACACGCCGGACCGGTTGTACATGGGAGTGCTATGCTTCGATTCCGATCCCAACGGGGTGCTGGGGTTCGTGAAGCTTCGGGACGAATTTTTGAGCTCCGACGACCGGTTCCTGTGGGTGCTCGATCCGTTTCTCGACGAACGGGCCGGGTATCGCTTCGGGATCAGTCCCGCTGGAGCAATGATCGATACCCTGCTGGACTCGACCGGACGGGGCATCCGGGAGTGGGACGGGATCTGGACGGCGGAGGTGCGGCGCACCGATATCGGGTGGCAGGCTGAGATCGAAATCCCATTCCAGACGCTCAATTTCGATCCAAGCGCCCCGGCGTGGGGAATCAACTTTCAACGCACGGTGCGACGCAAGGGCGAGGAGACCTTGTGGATGGGCTACGCCCGTAATCAGGGTTTGACGCGCATGACCAACACGGGGCGGCTGGAAGGCATTGAAGAAGTAAATCAGGGCAAGGGCTTCGAGATCAAACCGTACCTCCTGGGGACGGCATTCACCTCACCGGGCACAGGCCAGGAAGAGGCCGTGTACCAGGGAGACACGGGGCTGGACATCTTTTACAACCTGACGCCGCAACTCCGCGCCAATTTCACGCTCAATACCGACTTCGCCCAGACGGAAGTGGACGACCAACTGGTCAATCTGACGCGCTTCCCGCTGTTCTTTGACGAGAAGCGGGAGTTTTTCCTCGAAGGCTCGAGCTTTTTCGACTTCATTTCGAACGTCGGATTCGAGAGCGATCTGCGGGTGTTTCCGTTCTTCAGCCGGCGGATCGGATTGAGCGACGAGCGCGAGGCGCAGAAGATCGACTTCGGGACGCGACTGACAGGGCAGGCCGGGGCCCACGACGTCGGATTCCTGCACGTGCGGACGGGAGAGCACAGGGAGGACGCGGGCGATGACTTCACGGTGGCGCGGCTGAAGCGAAGGATTTTCACGCAGTCCTACATCGGCGGGTTGCTCACGCGGCGGGGGCCGCGCGGTCCCGGGGATGCGCGTTACACCATGGGTCTCGACGCGCTGATCGCTACCAGCACTCTGTTCGGCTCGCAGAATCTCGAATGGCGCATGTGGATGCTGAGCGCCTCAAACCGTCCGGGCGAGTCGGGCGACCGTTTGGCTTATGGGATGGACTTGGACCTCCCGAACGACCCGTTGGAGATTTCGTTCGGCTTTCGGGGGGTGGGGCGGAACTTCGACCCGGACGTTGGTTTTGTGGCGCGTACGGGATACCGCAGGTACAGCCCGCGGGTCCAATATGCCCTCCGAACGGAGACCCATCCCTGGATCCGGAGCCTTCAGTTCGGGACGGACCTGGACTGGCAAACCGACCAGGAGGACTTGCTACTGACGCGCATATATGATTTCACGGTTTTCCAGCTCCAGACGCACTCGGAAGATGAGATTTCGATGGAAATCACGCCAACCTTCGAGCGCTTGGAGGAGGATTTCGAGATCAACGACGGAATCGTTCTGCCCGGAGGAGCGGAATACAACTTCACGAGCTACCGGATCGAGATGGAAACTGCCGAGCGGCGCCTGGTGGACGTGGAGGCCGGCTTCGAGTTCGGGAGCTTCTTCTCCGGGAACCGTCAGGAATATGCAGTGGAAATGGCGATTCGCCCGCGGCCCGGTGTGGTCGTCAACGCCGAGATTGAGTGGAACTGGGTGAATCTGGCAGAGGGAAAATTCCAAACGCGCATCTACCGCTTGGCGCCCGAGTGGCAGTTCAGCCCGTGGGTGTCGCTGGTGAACCTCTTCCAGTACGACAGCGAGAGCCGCATTCTGGGCTGGCAGGGGCGGTTCCGGTGGATCCTCCAGCCGGGCAACGATCTCTACTTCGTCTACACGCACAACTGGCGCGAGGACCTCGATCTCGGGTTTCGCACGGAAAACCGGCGGGCGGCAACGAAGTTCATCTATACGTACCGGTTTTAAATTGGGCCGCCTAGAAGCCGCTGTACATGGTGTATGAGATCATGCGGCCGGCCAGGACGACGGTTAGCCAAGCGAGGATTGAAACGAATCCGGCTACGCGGGCGGGAAACGGCAGGACTCGCGCGGTGTCCCACTGCACGATGCGTTTCTCGGTCACCACATGAAAGATCGCTGCGTTTACACCGGCGACAATCATCGCCAACAGCTTGGTGCGAAAATAGACGTTCTCATAGGCCTGGGTTGCAAAACCGATAAAGATCAGGAACCCGCTCACCGCCATGATGAAAAAGCTGGGGAGCATCCAGGGCATCAGGCGGCGATAGAGGCGCGAAACGGAGCAGTTGCGCACGCCGAAGCCCATCAGGCGCAGGTCAAACCAAAGCAGCGTGCCCACCGAGAGGGTGAGTCCGAGCATGTGAACCGCGATCAGAACGGGAAACGTCCAGATGTCTTCCCGCACGTGGACGCCGATCGAGGTTTCTTCAATCCACTGGCAGAATTCAAACAGTGACATAGCAGTTCGATCCAGAGTCCCGCCCGCTCACTCGAACACGGTGAACAGGACACCGTAAACCGCGACCGCGAACCAGAGCACGATTCCCAGCGCGCCCGACAGGCAGCGCCACAGTGCGTGGCTTCCCCCGCCCCGCAGAACAAAACGAAACAGCGTGAGCTGAAACACGACAGCGCCCGTCACCAGCAGCATCTTGGTCTGAAACACCGGGTTTCCAGAAGCGCTGACCGCTCGCGGAGTGAACATCAGAAAACCGGTAAGCAAGGAAATCGAAAATCCCAACAGAACAGCCCAGCCGGCGGGCCGCATCACGTCGGAAAGAGGCTGCTCCGGCAGCAGCAACCCGAACGACCGCAAACCAACCACCACCGAGCTTCCCACGATCAAGGTGAGGCCGATCATATGGACGGAGCTCAAGGCGCCCATCATGTAGGAAGACTGGTTGATGGCGTCTGCCAATCCCGAGCCTGCGAGCGAATCAAAGAAGGAGGAAAGCATCTAGGCGCTGCCTCACGGTGCAATGCCGACCGGCGGAAAGTTGGGCTGGGGATACTCGTCCCCGAAGATCAGCGGCCAGACTTCTTTCGGGTCATCGGAGAAGATGCGGTTCTCACAGCGAATATATTCATAAATCTGCTCGTCGGGGCGCAGCTCGTAGACCACCGTGCCGGAAAACGGGGTCGTAAAAGCGTCGGGGTCCTCGAAGGTCATCTCAATCCGCAGCGTGTCGGGAGCGGTGCGCCGGATGCGCTCCGTGATGTGCAGCTGATCGCCGTGCGGGGTTCCCGCTGGATCGAGCCACTTGTACTTGCCATGCTCCCCGCCGCGAATGCCGACGGTGTCTACGGCGAGCGTGTCACCGTCCCAGCGGCCCACCGAGTGCCCCATCCAGGTGGGGTCGGGGTTGTCGGGATGGGATCGCCCGTCGAGCCAGATTTCGCGCACTTCGTTGTTGGTCTGAAAGCGCATAAACACGCGGACGGGGTTCTGGAAGATTTCCATCAGGCCGCCGCCGACCATGACGCGCGGAAAACCGTAGGGCGCACATCGCGAAATGGTGAACGCGGGGTCGTTGATTACGTAATAGACGCCGCCACTCGGCTCGCCCGCCGAATTGCTGGCCCGTCCACAGCCGACTTCGCGGCAATGCTCCTCAGCCCAGGGTTGCAACGGCATCTCCGTAGCGAATTGGCGGTTGGTGCCGGGCGCCCAGGGCGGGCTGGCAGCCGACACCTTGCCCCAGATTCCGGATAGATCCCGGTTCACAGGCGGGATCTGCGCACTCGCGGGTTCTGTGCCAACGGCGGCGAGCAGGGTCAGCAACAAAGAGAACGGAACAAGAGCCGGGAAGAGTTTTCGCATCGCAAGATGGATTGGAAATCGAGAAAGAGTTCTCGAGTCAGTTCCAGGAATCATGGTTCAGGGCCTACCGGCGGAAAATTCGGCTTGGGATAATCGCCGGAGAAAAAGGGCCAGGCTTCATCCTCCGCATCCGCTAAAATGCGATCCTCGCACTGGACGTATTCCGGAACGCTGCCGGTACTGCCGGGATCCAATTCGTACACCAATCTTCCCGAAAACGGGCGCGTGAATGCGTCGGGATCTTCGAAGCGCACGTCAAACTGCAAGGTCTGGGGATCGGTGCGGCGGATGCGCTCGACGACGTGCAGGAGGTCGCTATGCGGATGCCCCGCCGGATCGAGCCACTTGAATTTGCCCTGCTCGCCGCCCAGAATCCCGACCGTGTCCACCACCAGCGTGTCGCCGTCCCATCTCCCGACTGAGTAACCATTCCAGGTCCAGTTCGTGTCCTCAGGATGCCCCCGGCCGTCGACCCAGACTTGCCTCATCTCGTTGCCGAAATAGAAGCGCATGAAAATCCGCTTGGGAGTATGGAAAATCTCCATGGCGCCGCCGCTCAACAGCAGTCGCGGGAACCCTAACGGAGCACAGCGGACGAACACCGGGTCTTCGCTCTGCAGGTACGCCGCGCCTGAGGGAGTGCCGGCGGAATCGGTGCCACGCCCGCAGCCGACCCTGCGGCAATGCTCCAACGCCCAGGGCTGCAAAGGCAGTCGCTCGGAGGAAAAAACTGTTCTCCGACCGGGGGCCCAGGCCAAGCTCGGCGAGTCTTTCTTGACCCACACGCCGGACAAGTCCCGATTCTGTCCCTGGGCCGCGGGTGCAACAGCGAGAGCAAAGATCCACAACACCCCCGCATATGTCATGAAACCAGGAACATACGTCCGCATCTCGAAATTCCTCGCAACTGCATTCCCACCGACATTCCGCGGAGCGAAAAGAAATGAGCACCGCGCGATTAGTAGCCTAGCATACACCCAAGCAATGCAATGTCGAGCCGTCTTTTCCTCACCATCGGAATGCGCCGACTGTACGGCGTCGCAACCGCCAACCGCACGTGCGTTGTATACTATCAGCCGACGGCACGCGCAAGAAGATTGCTGCCACGAAGGGAAATGCTGAAGGGAATAGCAGAATGATCGAAGCCGGGCAGAAAGCGCCAGAGATACTGCTGGAGCGCCCCAACGGAGGGCCGTCGCTGCTCGTGTTCTTCGAAACCGACTGCCCCACCTGCCGCCTCACGGTTCCCTACCTCAACAAGCTGGCCCAGCAGTCCGTCCGCGTGGTCGGCATCTCGCAGGACTCCGAGATGCTAACGCAGAACTTCATCCGAGAAATGGCCATCGCCTTTCCGGTGACCATTGACCGTGATCTGAAGATCTCGCAGGCCTACGATCCCGTGGCGGTTCCCACGCTGATCCTGGTGGACGATGCGGGAATGGTTCAGAAGACGCAAACCGGTTTCGACAAGCAGGAACTGAACGCGATGGCCGCCGAACTGGGGGTTCCACCCGTGGCCGACGCCTACGACGGCGTGCCCGCGAGCAAGCCAGGCTGCACGTCGCGACACCGGGAACCGGCCGGGGCGGACGAAACGGTCGAGCCGTTGTCATTCTATCGGTCGCGCGGGGCACGCGCCAGCCGGGTGACCCTGCCCGACGAGCAGGACCTTTTCAACTACTGCCGGGAAACGTTCCGCGAGGCGCTGCCGGTGATCCCACCGACGCCGGAGCGCGTGGAGCGGATGCTCGCGGCAACCTCTCATGATCCGGAAGAGGTCATCGGCCAGATCCCGCCCTGCTACGGCGATGCTACGGTAGAGAAGATTGCGGCCAACGCCGTGATGGCGGGCTGCGCGCCGGAGATGATGCGCGTTCTGATCCCGCTGGTGCGTGTGCTGTGCGACGAGCGGCTGAACATCCACGGCGTGCAGGCGACCACGCACTTTGCGGCTCCGCTGGTGATCGTGAACGGCCCGGTCCGCAAGGAGTTGGGATTTACCGGCGGGCGGAATGTCTTCAGCAACATTCGCCGCGCGAACAGCACGGTGGGACGAGCGGTGCAACTGCTGCTGCTGAACCTGGGTGGCGGCCGGCCCGACGGGATTGACATGTCGGCTCTCGGCAATCCCGGAAAGTTCTCCTACTGCATTGCCGAGAACGAAGAGGAAAGCCCCTGGGAACCGCTGCACGTGGATATGGGACTGCGGGCGGACCAGAGCGCCGTGACGGTGATGGCGGCAGAGCCTCCGCGCGGCGTGGCCGAACACAAAGCCCGCACCGCCAAGGCGCTGCTCAAGACCATCAGCTACACGCTGGCGACCGTTTTCACGTATCGGGCTTGCCGCGGCTACGAGGCGATGGTGGTGCTGAGCCCCGAACACGTGAAGACGATCCGCCGGGATGGCTGGAGCAAGCAGCGGGTGCGCGAGTTCCTCTTCGAGAACACAGGTGTTCCCATGCGTGTTTACGACGAGGATGAAGGCGAGGGCTCCCAGTTCGTGCAGCACTACAAGGAAATCATGATTGACGGGGAGCGCTGCTATCAGAAGTTCAGCTCCCCGGAGGCGATTAAGGTCCTTGTGGCAGGCGGAACTGCCGGGAAATTTTCAGCCGTGATCGGAAGCTGGGTGACTGGTCCGCGCGGCAGCCAGATGGTGACCTATCCGGTGTGAAGGAGACGATACGTGCCGACAGTGATTGTGAATCCGATGAACGAAACGCCGCAGCGGGCGTCCGGCGCCGCCCCGCGCCTGAACACCTTGGCCGGGAAGACACTCGGGCTACTGGACATTAGCAAACCGGGCGGGAGTATCTTTCTCGACCGGATGGAAGGGTTGTTGAAGGACCGCTACGGGGTGGCGCGGGTGGTGCGGGTGGCCAAGCCGACCTTCACGAAGCGCGCGCCCGGCGAGGTGATCGAGCAATTGCGCGGCGTGGACGCGGTCATCGAAGCGCTGGCCGACTGAGGGTCGTGCACCACGTGCAGTCTGCACGATTCGATCGGCCTCGAGAACTCCGGAATCCCCACGGTCCCGGTGGCAACGCGTGAGTTCCTGCTGCCGGCGCGGGCACAGGCCAGCGCCCTGGGACGGCCGGACTTTGACGCCGTGTACGTCCAGCATCCGATTCAGGACCAGACCAGGGAAGGCATCGAATCCCGGGCGGAAGCCGCACTGGGAGAGATCGTGGCACGCCTGACAGCTCCGGCTGATTGAGCCGATTGTCCCTCCGAATCCAGCCCTTTCCCGCCCCGCCGAACGCCTAGCGAACCTGGAAAAAGAGAAAGCGAAAGGGCCGGGAGGTTTTCCTCCCGGCCCTTTCCTGCTTGCGGGTCCGCGCGGCGCGGACCGCTTTGTCTACGCTTTTTTGCGCCGCTTCCTAAGGCAAGGCAAACACGTACACCGCATTGTGGCCGCGGACCGGGTTGAAGTTGGCAACCCGGGCGGGGCCCAAACCACCCGGGCCTCCATCACCGGTCATGACGGCAAGATACTGCTTTCCGTCGACCGAGTAGGTGATGGTGCTCATCTGAATGATGCCGCCCAGGATCGTCTGCCAGAGAATCTCTCCGCTCTCGGCGTCAAAGGCGTGCAGCCTGCGGTTCATATCGCCCCAAAAAATCAGATCGCCAGCCGTCGCCAGAACGGAACCGTTACCGGGATAGCGTGCGGTATAGAAGCGTTCGAGGCGACCGGTGGATACGTTGACCTTGGCAATTCCGGAGTACTCGTCCGGATTGCTGCCCGGGCGAAGAACCGCGATGCGCCGGTTGCCGTTGAAGTTGTTTTGCACGGCGGTCATATCGGAACACTGGTCATGATAGGGAACGTAGAGGGAGTTCTGGCCCGGGTGATAAGCCATGAGCCAGTAGCTCTTGGTATCTTGGAAACACATCAGATGCCGGTCCCCTTCGAACTTCACCACGCTGTCCCAATTGATGTGGGTCCTTCCGGTTTCGACGTCGATGTGGGAGACATGAAACTCCGGCACGTCGAAAGGAAACGGCGTAGCCCACAAGAACTGGCCGTTCTCGCGGTCGAGCGCAAAGATGCCTCCCGGCTCGCCCACCGTGACGACGATGTCCCGCTCCTCGCCCCGCGGAATCGAAGGGTTGATCCACTTGACGGCGCTGGGGTCGGGATCGACGGCGGTGCGCAACAGGATTCGCTCCTGCACGTGATCGGAGTCCCAGTCGTCGCCCGGCAGATACTGGTAATACCATTCGAGTTCCCCCGTATCCGGATCGAACGCAACGGTCGAATTGCTGTATAGCTCGGAAGGGGCCACTCGCGGGATAGCGTCGAAATCGCCGCCGTGGCGCTTCATGCGCGTATGCGGAGCGGGATTTCCGATTCCCCAGTAGATGAGCCTGCGAACGGGATCGTACGATCCGGGGGCGCCCCAGGCTGAAGCCTGCCGGAGATCTTCTGCCAAACCTCCCCAGGTGTCTCCTCCGGGCTCGCCCGGCGCCGCCGTCGTATAGAACGTGTAAGCCAATTCTCCCGTCTGCGCGTCGAGAGCAATGATGTTGCAATAAACTCGGCCGCCCCCGGTGCAGCCGCGCCCGGAGAGGACCTTGCCCTCGATCACGATGGGCCCTGGCGTCTGTTGCGTCGTGGACGTGTAGTCGTGCAATTCGGTCTCCCACCGCAAGTCGCCCGTGCGGGCGTCCAAACCCACCATGAACCCATCGGGCGTGGCATAGAACACGAGGTCTTCGAAGATGGCCAGCGTTTTTGCACGGGCCACGTTGCCGACATAGTTCTTCAAATCCGCCGGCAGCCTGCGCTGGTACTCCCATATCAGGTTTCCGTTGGTGGCGTCCAATGCCTGGATGCCCGTGGTGTCCACTGCGACTCCGGGATTGACCAGGTACAACACGCCGTCGTGAACCAGGGGAGTATTCTCGTGAACGCCAGGACCGAGCGCACGCACCCAGGCCATCCGCAAGTCCTGAACGTTCTCGCGGTTGATCTGGTCAAGCGGGCTGAATCGCTGAGCGTCGTACGTCCGGCTGAACATCAGCCAGTCACCCGGAGGAGGATTGAGCAGCATCTCGCGCGTGACGGGTCTGAAGTTTTCGACCTGCGCAGCAGCACCCGGCGCGAGCGCTCCGAAAAGAAAGATCGCGAAAAAGAATATCCTGAGCATGCTTGCCCTCCGTTGTGTGGAACGAGGTATCCAGCCAGGAGCCGAATGCCCGGCTGATGGAAGAAGTTGGATGATTCTACTGCAACAAACTTGCCGGCTATTGCAGAGACCGGTGTTTGAACTGTCTCAATCCCTTGCTGTATTCGGCTACCGTGTGACCGTCTCCGAATAACTTGTATTTGTACGTCGTGAGGCCTTCGAGACCGACAGGGCCGCGCGCATGCAGCTTGCCGTTGCTGATCCCCAGCTCGGCGCCCAGTCCGTAGCGGTAGCCATCGGAAAATCGTGTGGAAGCGTTATGAAAAACCCCGGCGGCGTCCACTTCATTCATGAACCGGGCCGCCGCTGCCTTGTCCTCGCTCACAATCGTTTCCGTATGACGCGAACCATAGCGGTTGATGTGCGCCAGCGCTTCCTCCAGATCGGAAACAATCTTGACGGAAAGAATCAGATCGCAGTACTCCCTTGCCCAATCTTCCTGGGTTGCAGGAATGGGATCGTGCTTGCCCAATAGGCCTACTGTCTTGGGGCAGCCGCGTAGCTCGACGCCGGCGTCTCTCAATTTGGCAACGGCCTTGGGCAAGAAGTCAGCCGCGATGTCGCGATGAACCAGCAATGTCTCGGCGGCGTTGCAGACCGCCGGAGCCTGCACCTTGGAGTCGAACACAACGTTCAGGGCCTTCTCCAGATCGGCGGCGATGTCCACGTAGACATGGCAGATGCCTTCACCGTGACCCAAAACCGGGATGCGGCTTTGTTGCGAAACGAACTCGACAAGCTGCTTGGAGCCGCGCGGAATAATCAGGTCGACATCCTGGTCAAGCATCAACAGTTCCATGACGTCGGAGCGCGTCTGCAACAGATGGATGGAGTCAGGCGGGACCGCAGGGAAATGATCGAGACAACTCCGCCAGACGGCTACAATCGCTTCATTCGTGCAGACCGCTTCCCTGCCCCCTTTCAAAATGACGGCATTCCCGGATTTGAGCCCCAAAGAAGCGACTTGCGGCACGACATCGGGCCGAGACTCAAACACGATCCCGATCACGCCGAGGGGACAGGACTCCTTGTAAAGCATCAGATCATCGTCCAACTCCGTCGCGGCAAGCCGGCGGCCCAGGGGGTCCGGCAGACGAGCGACATCCCGGATGCGAGCCGCCATGCCCGCGACCCCGCGTTCACCAACCCGAAGCCGCTCCCGCATCGAGGAGGACATCTCCCCCGCCGCAACGGCCGCTTCCGCGGCACGGCAGTCCTGCTGATTTGCTTCCAGAATTTTCGGGCCGGACTCCTCAATGGCCTGGGCGAGAGCAACCAAGACTTCATTGCGCTGCTCGTTCGACAGCCTCGCCACGGAGCGCGCTGCGGCTCTGGCCCGGCCGGCGATTTGGGCGACGCTCTGAACGGCGGAATCCTGGACAGGATCGGCCACTTTCCCAGTGGATACGGTCATGACTATACCAGCACTATGTTATCACGCGTCACAACCTCGCGCGAAGGTGAAGCGCCAGTGCTTTTCCCGCCCGCGATGTTTTTCCTGACCAGCCATTCCTCCGCCTCATGACTGGCACAGTTTGCAATGCCGCGTGCGAACTCCACCCCGTCGCCGTTGACAATGCTCACGACATCCTTAGGCACGAAGTGGCTTTCGATGCGGAGAATTCCCGACGGCAGTAAGCTCGCCTTGCCCTCGGTAATTACTTTCTGAGCCCCCGAATCCACCACGATCCGGCCCTGCACGTTTGCGGCAAACGCAATCCAGCGCCGCTTCCCGCGCATGCGCTTCAATGGCATGAAAGCGGTACCCACCCGTTCGCCGGCAAACACGCGATCCAGCACCTTCGGCTCCGAGCCGTTGGCGATCACCGCCGTTCCGCCGCAGTGCATGGCGATCTTGGCGGCCTCGAGCTTCGTCAGCATCCCTCCCCGACCTTTCACGGAAGGACCTGCGGCAAGTGAACGCAGTGCCGGGGTAATCTCGTCGATGATTGGGATCACCTCGCGTTGTGCACCTCCCATTCCCGTCTTGCTGGAAGGGTTGTGCCGGAAAAAGCCGTCTACATTGGTCAGCAGAACCAGCGCATCGGCTTCCAATCCGCTCATCACCAGAGCGGCCAAGCGGTCGTTGTCGCTGAAGGCGCTAACGCGGGGAGCCGAGTGAACTGCCTCGAGTTCGGCGGTGGAGACAGTGTCATTTTCGTTGACGATGGGGAGGACCCCAAAACCCAGCAGCTTCTCGATGGTGTGCCGCAGATTCGAGTAGCGGGCCCAGTTGGTAAAATCCTCCTCTGTCAGCAAGACCTGAGCGACCTTGACATCCTGGGGAGAAAATAGGCGCCTGTAGGCGTCCATGAGCAGGCTCTGGCCCACCGCGGCGCAGGCCTGCTTCGTTTCCAAGTCCCGCAGCCGCGAAGCGTGCAAGCCCAGCCAGGCTCTGCCCAATCCAACGGCTCCCGAGGATACCAGAACGACTTTCCGGCCAGATCGCATCAGACGGACAATCGATTGCACGATTGGCTCGACGTGCTCCGAACAGAGAGTTCCCTCGGGGCCGGTTACAGTGCTGGTGCCGACCTTGACGACCAGACGCCGGGCGGCAACCATACGCTTTTCCCGTTCAACTTCCAGTGCATCCTCGTTGTGCATTGACTCCTTCCAGTCGACCCGGCCCGCACCGTTGTGGAACTTTCCCCAAATGGATCCTCGCAACTGTTCAGACAGGTCCGGTGACGGGTTCTCTGCCTCCGACAAAGAAGGATGGGATCGCGATCCCAAATACAGGAATCATTCCGCCGGGAAAGTACGCATCGCCGGTCCCGAACATAGCCCGAAGTACCGGATGCACTTGCAGGTCGGTTTCCCCGGCCCGGTCCAGGCCGATGACGGCAAGAAACGCTCCCGGCATAGCAAATCCCGCCGCTTGTTCGGGAACGGGCCGAACGCGGGACGCATTGCCAACGAGGAGGCCCTTGAATCCTATGGCGCGCCTGAGAGGATTCGAACCTCCGACCTTTGGTTCCGGAGACCAACGCTCTATCCAGCTGAGCTACAGGCGCGTGGGTTTAGTCTAAGCGAGTTGGGTGCTTTTCGCAATCCTGCGTGTCTTGTTTTCACTGCATCGCCCAGCCGGGTACGCAATGTCGCCGCCGGACTCTGACCCAGGAATCCCGCCTCCATGCCTTATAGCCAAAGCACACGGAATATCCAGGGGAATTGCGTCAGGGGGGGGAGCGAAGAAGGATGCCGCACAGCGCCGCACGCGAGTTGCTGGACGCTCTCTGGTTCAGATTCTATTTTCGGATTTTGTGTCTATCGAGGCGTCATATACAGGTCGATTGCAGGAGTCTTACACACGCGCAGCCTATATCTCATTCCGCCGCCGTTATCGAGTCCACGCGGATCGTCATGGTTGCGTTGTCTACGGTCCCTGTAACGCGGACTCTCTGCCCTGCGAACTGTTCTGGTGCCTGCTGGTCGCTCAATTGGTAGATGTTCTCGCCGTCATACAGAACGAAGACGGCGCCATGGGCATCAATGCACGCAATCGTGCATTCGGCGTCGGTTGACCCCATGCGCATGCCGGAATGATCCGCTCTGCCGCACTCGTCGTCGGTAATGATGCCGGTCAACGTCTGACTGCCCTGTGCGGCGTACAAAGCCGAAACCACAAGAAGACAGAAGGCCAGATGCCTCATGACGTTCTCCACAACAGAGCCCGGATTCCAAACGGGCAGATGCAAGGGCGGCTCTTGACGCCGCCCTTCGGTTCTTGCAAGCAAAGCGCCGGGGGAAAAGATGCTGGGATCTTCTACCTTCCCGGAACCATGATGTGGGCCGACGATGTGCCGGCAAACATCACCCATGCGCCACCCTGGTCGCGGGTGTCGGGCAGGCCGGTGGATGCTGCCGTCGCGCCCGGCACGGCGACGGTTGTATGCCGGGTAGCTTGCTCCATGGTGTCTCCCCGGTAGTTATAGAAGATGGACCCGTATTCGGGCTTCACGCGTGTCCCATCCTTTTCCGCGGCCTCGACCATCTCATCTCTCTTGTCTCTGTCGCCCGACGCCTCGAGCTTCAGGTTCTGCGCGACGCGGTCCATGTTGCCAACGCTGGTGCACTCCACCGAGAACGCGCGCTCCAAAGGAAAGCCCGAGCGGTCATAGCAGACCATACGGCTCGTGCCTTGCTTCAACGTTGTATACGTCTGATCGGCGGGGTTCCACTTGATAACCGTCGCATCCCCGCGTGCTCTGGCCGGGGCGGCGAGCAGGGCCTTCTCAATTTCGTTCGCCGGTGCCTGCGCCAACGCCTGTGTCGAAACCACCAAGACACCGAGTACAAACAGGGTAGTAAGCTTCATTGGAAACCTCCATTCACCATATATTTTAGATTCCAAAGCACTCCTCCGGCAGCCCCGAGGCCGATCCGGGAGCACTAGAAGTCCAACTGAACGCCGGTTGTCCGCCTTTCTCTGAGTTGTTCGTATGTGGACACCAAGGCGCCTTCGGTCTCCACTCCGGTTTCTGAAGCAAACTGTGGATGGAGGAAGATGATCTTCCCATCGAGCATCGTCAATTGCGGCCGGAGTTCGCTCATTTCTTCCTCCGGGATCGTCATGTAATCCTGATCCAGAACCACCAGGTCCGCCAGCTTGCCCCGCTCGATGGAACCCAGCTTCTCCGGTCTCAGCACGTAGTCTGCCGCCCAGCGCGTAATCATTTTCAGGGCGGTAACACGATCCACGGCCTCGTGCGCTCCCCACACCCTGCCGTTCCGGTCCTGCCGTGTCATCAGAATCTCGAAGTCATTCCAGACATACACGTCCCGGTCCGACTCGAACGAGACTGCCAGCCCGGCGTCCAGCATGCTCTTCACGGGATCGATGAACGTATTGGCCACCTCGTCGCCGTAGGCTGCTGCCACCAGGGGGCCGCTCTGAACGTATTTGGGAGCGCAACTGAAGTAAATGTTCAACCGGGCCGCGCGCTCCAGGTCGTCCGGATTCACCATGAAGCAGTGGTCTAATGCCCAACCCCTGGTTGCCTCCGGCCCTCTTTGTTCCTGTATGTCTTCCACCATGTCCAGCAGCAGCGAGACCGACCGGTCGCCGGCGACGTGCGTGTTGGCAAAGCGGACCCCGTTCAACCCGCTCTGCATGGTCCATTCTTTGTAATAATTCGCGCTGATCGGTGCGCCCTTGCCGGCGGCGCCGCGGAACTCGTCATCGTTATGACACTGACCCACCGGCCACCAGGCGTCGATGGGGCCGTAGGCTTGCAACCGCCTCTGATTGGTGCAGGCCCGCGTGGTGGCGCCGTCTACGGCCGTCGGGGCAACGGACGTAACCCACATCTTGTCGTTACCGGTTCCCGCAATGTCTCGGAACGACGCCAGGTCCACTTCCGGATTCTTGAGGGTGCCGAAGATTTCCTCCTTGCCGTAACTGACTCGCAGGTTCATCTCGCCCCTCGATTCCAACAAATCAAAGGCTCGCAGAGTCTCCGGTGGCATCCTCGATGAGGCAGAAGTTACACCCGAAGCAGCCATCTCTTCTATGTATGCCTTGTACAGAGGCGCCAGAACCTCCGGAGGGCGGTTCATGACGTGCTCCAGGACCAGTCGGCTGGCGGGCGGCTCCAGATGGCCGTCTGGCCGGCCCTGCTCATCCCTCCAGTAGCGCCCGTATTTGTTGAAGAAATCCTCGTCCCAAACGATGTCCAACGCCTTGCTGTTCACCAGGAAGCCGTTAAAATCCGGGATTCCGAGTGACAATGCGATGGGATTGTCGGGCGCCACCGTATCCAGCTCCCATCGGTTGATTTGCTCATACAGAATGCCAGCCTGCTCCGCCGAACCGCGGCCGCCAGTGAACATCCCCCCGTTATCAAAGTAGATCCAGCGCCCCGGCTCAAACTGGTAGCGGTCCATCCAGGCTTTGATTTGATTGAGCACATCATCTTTGCTCACCACAGCGCGCCAATCCAGCGGATAACGCAGCACCTGATCCGGGGCCAGATTGCTTCCGTAGGCGTTTTCTGCATAGGAATGGAAGTGGACATGCGTGTCGACCAGACCCGGGATCACCGTTCTGCCCCGCAGGTCGATCACCTCGGTCCCCGAACCGGCAAGTGGCAGCACGGCCTCGTTCGAACCAACCGCAGTAATCTGGTTCCCCGTGACGGCAACGGCCTCGGCAGTGGAAAAATCTTCATCCACCGTTAAGACCTTTCCATTGTGGAAGATGTATTGCGGAGAACTCTCAGGAGTCTGCGCCGGTGCCCAAGTCACTGATCTGATTCCCAGCACAACTACCAGACAGACAATGGTACGAACGAAGAGCGAATTCATGGTCCCCCCCCCATCAGGCATAGCTGCTTTCCTTGCAGAATAGCGCCCAAGCCGGAATGCCCCTTTCTACTTCACTTGAAAAGCTATGGCTCCTGCACCCGTTGTGTCAAGTAGAAAACGCTTCGGACTATTTTCACAAGCCGGAAACGATCCAATGTATAATGCCCGCCATGCGGTCAACGGATCGGCGCAACGACGCCATTCGATTGCGGAAGAGATCATTCCTTCGAGGGAAACAGATATGGCTGGCTTCGATTGCCCTGCTGGCCGCAACCCGGACGGTAGCGGAGGACTGGCCGCAATACCTGGGACCGCATCGCAATGGCGTCTACCCGGGTCCTGCGCTCGCCGAGACCTGGGGAGCCGGCGGTCCGCGGGAGGTTTGGCGTAAGCCGGTCGGCGCGGGATTTGCCGGCCCAGCCGTCGCGCAAGGGCGCTTGATCCTGTTTCACCGAGTGATGAATCAGGAAGTCGTCGAATCGCTCGACGCAAGCACCGGCGAGAGACAGTGGCGGTATGCCTACCCCACCTCGTATCGCGACGACTTCGGGTTCGATGAAGGGCCGCGGGCTGTCCCGGTCGTTGTAGACGGGGTCGTTTACACCTTCGGAGCGGAAGGACAACTGCACGCTATCGAACTCGAGACCGGAGATCGGATCTGGAGCGTAGACACCCGGGCGCGGTTCCGGGTCCCCAAAGGCTGGTTCGGGGCTTCCGGATCACCGATCGTCGAAGATGGCAGAGTGCTCGCCAATATCGGGGGACAGGATGCAGGGATCGTAGCATTCGACGCCAAGACCGGCGATGTCCTTTGGACGGCGACGGACGACGAAGCTAGCTACTCTTCCGGGGTGGGCGCTACGATTGGCGGAAAGCGGCACGCTGTTTTTCTCACCCGCGCCGGTCTGCTGGGGCTCGATCCGGCAACGGGATCGGTTCTGTTTCAGCGGCCGTGGCAGGCGCGGTCGGCTGCCTCCGTCAATGCCGCGACGCCGCTGGTCATTGGAGATCGGATCTTCGTGTCCGCCGAATACGGGCCCGGTGCAGCGGCGCTGCGCGTAGTGGGTTCGAACCTCACGGAGCTTTGGGCCTCGGATGATGTGCTCTCGAATCACTATGCCACAAGCGTATACTACAGCGCATACTTGTATGGGTTCCACGGACGGCAGGAGTTCGGGCAGGATTTTCGCGCGGTTGAACTGGAGTCAGGTGAGGTCCGATGGAGCGAGGACCGGTTCGGAGCCGGAACGGTTACACTCGTGGGGAATCGCCTCCTGATCGTGCGGGAAAATGGGGAGATGATTCTGGCTGCGGTGTCTCCCAACGCTTTTCGCCCGCTGACGCGTGCGCAGATCCTCCCGCCGACGGTTCGGGCGTACCCCGCCATCGCCGACGGATTCGTCTATGTGCGAAATGAGAACACCCTGGTCTGCCTCGACCTCAGCCGTTGAAGCGTTGCGACCGATAGCCCGAGCTAGCATAGGCTGGCTGATCGTATCGGCTTGGTTCGCCTTCGCCGCGACAGCCTGCGCGCAGTCCCCTGCGCAACAAGCCCTGGGGCGTGGTATTGCTCATTTCCAGGCCGGCCGCATCGCGGAATCGGTGGAGGAATTCGACGCCGTGGTCCGGCTGGCCCCGGGACAGGCGCCCTATCTTTGGCAACGAGGCATCGCCCTCTATTACGCTGGGCGCTACAACGACTGCCGCCAACAGTTCGAATCCCACCGGACCGTAAACCCGGACGACGTCGAGAATGCGGCCTGGCATTTTCTCTGTGTGGCAAGAGCGGAATCCCCCGATCAGGCCAAGCAAGACCTGCTGCCGGTTGGGCCGGACCCGCGCGTCCCCATGCGTGAGGTTTACGGCATGTTCCAGGGCACGCTGAGTCCCGAGCAAGTCCTGGCGGCGGCGGTTCGGGGAGTTGCATCCGAGTTTTACGCCCATCTGTATGTCGGCTTGTATTACGACGCGCTCGGACAACACGCCGACGCGCTGTCCCACATCCGCACCGCCGCGGCGGACCGATACGCAAACGCGGGAGGCTACATGCACCTTGTTGCCCGCGTGCACCGCGCAGCCCTGGAGCGCGGACGCTGATCCTCTCGCTTCAGCCATTACCCCAACCGGTTTTGCGATTCCGGAGTGGATCAGGTATACTCGGAGTTTGCACGAGCGGGCGCAGATGCTGAGTGGGCGCGAGCCCACTTTTTTGTTGGGGAAGAATGGAACGGATTGGCCGCATTCGGGAGATCGCGGACCGGGTAGCCGTGGCGGAGGGGCTGGAACTGGTAGATGTCGAGTTCGTTGGACGGGGCCGAGGCGCCGTTTTGCGAATCTTTATCGACAAGCCGGGCGGCATTTCCGTCCCGGACTGCGAGCTCGTGAGCGCTCAAGTCGGGGCGATCCTGGACGTGGAAGACGTGATTCCCGACCGCTATACGTTGGAAGTCTCTTCGCCGGGACTCGACCGGCGGCTGGTGAAGCCGGCCGATTACGAGCGCTTTGCGGGAAAGCGAATCAAGCTGGTGCTGAAGGTGCCGCATCAGGGGCGGCGGCGGTTCCGGGGTATGCTCCGGGGAATCCGGGATGGAAGGATTCAACTGGAGAAAGAGAACGGCGAGACCATCGGAATCGAGTACGCCGAGGTCCAGAAGGCGAACCTGGTGTTCGAATGGTAGCGCGGAGGCGTGCTCGATGTGCCTCCAACCCGATTGATCGGAACGAAAGGTAAGGAATGTCGAGCTTGCTGCTTCAACTCATCGACCAGATGAGCCGGGAAAAGGGTATTGAGTCGCAGATCATCGTCAGCGCCATTGAGGACGCCCTGCTGGTGGCGGCTCGGAAGTATTACAAGACGACCGAGGAATTGCGTTCAGAGCTGAACCGGGAGGCCGGACAGATCGAGATCTACGCTCTCAAGAAGGTGGTCGAAGAGGTCACCAACCCACAACGCGAAATCAGCCTGGCCGAAGCCAAGCAGCTGGATCCGAAATCCGAGTTGGAGCAGGAGGTGCGGATCCGGAAGCCAACCGATGTGCTGGGGCGAATTGCTGCGCAGACCGCCAAGCAGGTGATTTTCCAGAAGGTCAGGGAAGCCGAGCGGGAAAACGTCTACAACGAATACAATGGGCGCATTGGCGAGATGCTCAACTGCATCGTCAAGCGCATGGAAGGACCGGACCTGATCGTCGAATTGGGGAAGACCGAAGGGCGGCTTCCCAGACGGGAGCAGTCCAAACTCGAAACGTTCCAGTTCGGAGACCGCATCCGCGTCGTGATCATCCAGGTGGAGAAATCAGCCAAAGGACCCCAGGTGATTGTTTCGCGGGCTGATCCGGTCCTCGTTGCACGCTTGTTTGCAATGGAGGTGCCTGAAATCTACGACGGCACGGTAGTGATCCGCGCCACGGCACGCGAGGCCGGCGAGCGCACCAAGATCGCCGTCTTTTCCACGGACCGGGACGTGGACTGTGTCGGGGCCTGCGTGGGAATGAAAGGAATGCGCGTGCAGTCCATCATCCGGGAACTGCGCGGGGAAAAGGTTGATATCATCGAATACAACGAAGAGCCCTCCTCGCTCGCGGCCAACGCCCTCAGCCCGGCCAAGATCAACCGGGTTGCCATTCTGGACGCGGTAGCCAAGCATCTGGAAGTCATCGTGGACGACACCCAACTTTCGCTCGCCATCGGAAAGAAGGGCCAGAACGTCCGGCTGGCCTCGAAACTCCTGGGATGGCGGATCGACATCAAGAGCGAAGAGGAAAAACGCCAGGAAGTCGAATCCCAGATGGAACAGCTGGTGTCATCCGGAACGCCGATTTCGGAAGTGAAGGGAATCGGTGAAAGAACGATTGAGAAGCTCGGCGAGCGCGGGATTACAACCGTGGAACGGCTGGGAGAGATGACGCCGGAGGGCTTGCAGGAGATTCCGGGTATCGGCCCCAAAATGGTGGAAAAAATCCGCTTGGCCGTGAATAATTACTTCATGCAGTTTGAGGAAGCCGCTGTCGAAGCGGCTGGGGAGCTTCCGGCATTTACTGCTGCGCCGACTGCAGAAGAAGAAACCAAGGAAGCAGCTCCTGCGGACATGGAAGGCGAACCGCTTTCTTTCCCCGAGGAGGAGCCTGCCCCGTAGAAGATTTGGGGGGTTCTGGCAGGAACACGCGAAGATTTCGATTCGGGTAGCAACGATGCGCATTAACGAACTGGCGAGGGAACTCGAGGTAAAAGCCAGGATGATCCTGGAGTACCTGGCCGAAATCGGCATCCAGGAGAAGAAATCGCACTCCAGCTCGATTGAAGAAGAGTTGGCGGCGAAAGTCAGAGCACACTTCCGCGAACTGGAAGCACGGGAGTTGTCCGAGCCGGCGCCGGAGACCGGGCCGGCAGAGAGCGCTTCCAGCGAAAGCGAACCTCCTGTTTCGGTGGCGAAACCTGTTTCTCCGGAAGCAAAATCCGTGTCGGCTGACGCGCCACCGACCCCATCTCAGCCAACGGCCGGCGCACGGAAGCCTGTGCCGGGCGAAGCACCCTTGCCCCCTAGACGACGGGTTTTGCGGCCCCCCTTGCGCACAAGCGGCCAACCGCAGGTTGTTCCGCAGCCCCGAGGCCGGCCGATTCTTCAGCCGACGGTTCCCCGGCCGCCAGGTCCTGTGAAGCCGCCTGTCCCCCCCCCGGTGGAGCAGCCCAGGGCCCAGGCAGCGCCAACAGCCGCTCCTGCAAAAGTTGCTCCTGGAAGACCCGCTCCAGCCGGAACTCCTTTGCGACCCCCTGGCAGAGCCCCCGTGCGGTCTCCCCTCGGGCCTGCCAAACCCGGTGAGCCCATTTATCGCAGGCCCGCCGGCAGGCCAGCAAGATTCGCGGGACCCCCGGGAGCAGGTCCGGGTGTCGCCCCTCCTCCGGAGCAGGTTCGCAGGGGACCGCATCCAGTCCGTGGCCGAACGCATCCGGGTGCAGGCCGGCCCGATCGCGCCAGGCGTGGTGAGGATGGGAGGGACCGCGGCCGGCGTGTGGTCCGCCAGCCGCGTGCGGTTCCCCAGCCCATCCGGGTGGATATTGATATCACTGTGACGGAAGGCGTCACGGTCAAGGACCTGTCGGAACGGCTGGGCTTAAAGGCGCGGGACCTGATCCGGCGTTTGCTCGATATGGGAGTCCTGGCGACAATCAATCAGAACCTGGACCCGGAGCTGGCGGAGCAGGTCGCCCAGAGCTTCGGAGCGCGCACGCGCGTTGTCAGCTTCGAAGAAGAAGCCGTCGAGCTGGTCGAAACCGCTGAAGATTCGGGCAAGCAGATAGCCCGGGCTCCGGTGGTGACCGTAATGGGGCACGTCGATCACGGCAAGACGTCTTTGCTCGATGCAATCCGGGAGACCAACGTTTCGCAGCAGGAAGCAGGGGGAATCACGCAGCACATTGGTGCACATGCGGTTTCCGTGAACTCCCGCCAGATCGTGTTTCTCGACACTCCAGGCCATGAGGCCTTCACCCGCATGCGCGCTCGAGGGGCCAAGGTCACCGACGTGGTGGTTCTGGTCGTGGCCGCCGATGACGGGGTGATGCCGCAGACGATCGAGGCGATTGACCATGCGCGTGCGGCGAAGGCACCGATTCTGGTGGCCATCAACAAGGTTGACAAGCCCGGTTCGATGCCCGATCGAGTGAAGAAGCAGCTTTCCGACCGCGGGCTGGTAGCCGAAGATTGGGGTGGAGACGTTGTCATGGTGGAGGTCTCCGCCAAGCAGGGTACCAACCTGCAGCTTCTCCTGGAAATGATTCTCCTCGTGGCGGACCTCCAAGCTCTGAAGGCCAATCCGGAACGGTCGGCCAACGGGACCGTGCTCGAAGCGAAGCTCGACAAGGGCCGCGGGCCTGTCAGTACGGTGCTGGTGCAAAATGGAACCCTGCGCGTCGGGGATTCGTTCCTGGTCGGGGCGGTTTTCGGTCGAGTGCGTGCCATGCTGGACGATCACGGCCGTCAAGTCGCCGAAGCGCTTCCCGCAACCCCAGTAGAGGTACTGGGATTGCAGTCCCTTCCCCAGGCGGGCGACGCGTTCCAGGTGGTCCCGGACCCGACGAAGGCCAAGCAGATCGCCCACTATCGCGAATCCAAGCTCCGCGAACAGAGCCTGACCAAGTCCTCCCGTCTGACCCTGGAGCACCTCCATGAGCAGATGAGAGAGGGAACCGTAAAGGAACTGCCTCTGGTGCTGAAGGCGGATGTGCAGGGATCGGCCGAAGTGCTGTCGGAGTCTTTGAGCAAGATCGGCGATGAGCGGGTTAAGACGAAGGTGGTGCATGCCGGCGTCGGAGCGATTACGATTTCCGACGTGCTGCTTGCCTCGGCTTCCAATTCCATCATCATCGGATTCAACGTCCGGCCGGAACGAAAAGCCACCGAACTGGCCCAGCAGGAAGACGTGGAGATTCGCCTGTACACGGTCATTTATGAAGTGATGGATGAGATGAAGAAGGCGATGCTGGGCCTGTTGGAACCGACGTTCCGGGAGACTGTGGTTGGAAAAGCCGATGTGCTCCAGACGTTCCGCGTGGCCAAGGTTGGAAACGTCGCGGGCACCATGGTCTCCGACGGACGACTTGCCAAAGGCTCTTCCGTTCGCCTGCTGCGCGACAACGTGGTGATTTACACCGGAAAGATCGGCTCTCTGCACCGGTTTAAGGACGCCGTATCCGAGGTGCGGTCCGGCCTCGAATGCGGTATTTCCTTGGAAAACTATAATGACGTCAAGACGGGAGACGTCATTGAAGCATTTGTCACGGAACGAATTGCGACTGAGGCACTGGCCTAGTCCGGACTCCGGACCGGGATCCTTTCCGTTTAGCCTTCGACCATGCCGATTGGCGTGCTGACGCTGGAACTTTACATCCCACACGCGCATTCCCTAAAAGAAAAGCGAATGGTAGTGCGAAGGCTGAAGGAACGTTTGCGCGGGCGGTTCAATGTCGCTGTTGCGGAGCTCGCCCACCAGGATTTATGGCAGCGGAGCCGGCTGGGCGTGGTTTCGATTTCCGCCGATCCGAAAGCAATCGAGGCGCTGTTGGAAACCCTGCAGCGGGTATCGGAAGAACTGCTGGGCGACGACCTGGTGGGGATGCAGGTCGACTTTTTCTGAACTCGCCGAAGAAGACCTTCGGCATGCGGAGGACGTGACCACGTACTCCATCGGCCGGCCCCGGCAGTGCCAAACCCGACATGCGGAACAACACTCACCGAGCCGAGCGGCTGGCCGATCGGATTCGGCAGGAGCTCGGGGAACTGATTGAGTATGAGATCAAAGATCCGCGCGTAGGCCTCGTGACGGTCACCTCCGTAGAGGTGGCCGAAAACCTGCGCCGCGTTCGCGTGCTAATCCGCATCCCGGGTGACGATGGCGAGAGGCAGTCCAGCTTGACGAGGCTTCTTGCGGCACAGCGTTTCCTGCGGCACGAACTGGCGCAACGGCTTGCCTTGCGGTATCCGCCGGAGATCTCATTGCATCTGGACAGCACACCCGGCGGCGAGTAACGACTCCGGTTTCACGCAATTGGGAGTCATGATGGACGGAGCCCTGGTTGTTGACAAACCAACAGGGATGACCTCGCATGACGTCGTTGTGACCGTCCGTCGGCTGCTTTCGGAGCCCCGAATCGGACACCTGGGGACGCTCGATCCTTTTGCCGGCGGGGTCCTTGTTCTTGTGTTGGGGCGCGCCACGAGACTCGCCCGTTTCTACCGGCATGTCGAAAAGTCGTACTCCGGTACGATCCGATTCGGATTTGCAACCACAACATACGATCGCGAAGGGGATGCCACGTCTGCAGACTGTGCGCCGGTTCTTGCAGAGGCGCGACTGCGCTCCTTGTTTCGGGAATTTCTGGGAAGGCGCCTGCAGGAACCTCCCATGTATTCGGCGAAGAAAGTTTCTGGGGTGCCCTCGTATCGCTTGGCGAGAAAGGGGCAGGCGGTCCCTCTGGAAGCAGTTCCGATAACCGTTCACGAACTGGAGCTGGTCGCGCTGGAAGGCCCCTGCGTCCGGTTCCGCACACGCGTCTCCGCGGGCGCCTACATTCGTTCCCTGGCCCATGAGCTGGGGCAGCGTCTCCGGGTGGGTGCGCACCTGACGGAGTTGCGCCGGACAGCCGTGGGAGAGTTTGGAGAGTCCTCCGCGATTTCGCTGTCTTCCTTGATGGAACAATCCGTCAAAGGGCTCGCTCCCGTGATATCGCCGGAGCGCCTGTTGGGGGATTTGCCGGGGATCGTACTGCAGTCCGAACCGGCAGTTCGTGCGTCCCACGGACGGGACGTCGAGATCGACTGCCCCCGGAACCTCGCCAGGCTTTTGGATGAACAGGGCCGCCTCATCGCGGTCGCGGAGCGGAGGCGCGGGGCTTGGTTCCATCCCATGGTCGTGATGCGGGAACCGGGAATGCTCCTGGCCAACGAACCAGGCTCCCCTGCCTGACGGAATGCATTTCGCGCTCATCCGCCGCAAGAGTGAGCTCCCGGAACTGGCTCAGCAACTACTTCGACGGCGGAAAAGCTCGATGCCGATCTCGGTCGTCTGAAGGGTTTGTTGGGAAGCGAGCATGATTGACCGGCTCCACCCGGACGGTTAGAATGACCTTCTAGGAGAAAGACAACGTTCATGACAGTTTCCGCTTTCCCCGAAGCGCTTACCTTTGACGATGTCCTCCTGCTTCCGGGCCGGTCTGACGTGCTTCCGACTGCTGTAGACACGAGCACGCAGCTCACCCGCAACATCCGCCTGAATCTTCCCATCGTGAGCGCCGCGATGGATTCCGTGACGGAATCCCGAATGGCGATTGCCATCGCTCAGCAAGGCGGGATCGGATTCATCCACCGAAACATGCCGATCGAGCAGCAGGTCCTGGAAGTGGACCGGGTAAAGCGCAGCGAGAGCGGTATGATCGTCGACCCGGTTACGATGGCGCCGGAAAACAAGATCGCGGAGGCGCTCGAGGTGATGCGCCGCTACCGCATTTCCGGCGTTCCGGTCACCCGGGACGGAAAGCTGGTCGGGATCTTGACCAACCGCGACCTCCGCTTCGAAACGCGGTTCGACCTGCCCATCGGCGACGTTATGACCCGCGAAAACCTGATTACAGCCTCCGTGGGAACGACTCTCGACGAAGCCGAAGATCTCCTGCAGAAGCACCGCGTGGAAAAGCTTCTGGTGGTGGATGGCGAGAACAACCTCCGCGGATTGATTACCGTAAAGGACATCAAGAAGAAACGCCAGTACCCGTTGGCAACGAAGGACGAGAAGGGCCGTCTGCGCGCCGGTGCCGCCATCGGCGCGACGGGTGATTTCCTGGAACGGGCGCAAGCCTTGGCCGCCGCCAAAGTGGACGTGTTATCGGTGGATACCGCGCACGGACACGCCACGCGAGTGATGGAGGCTGTGAGGACTTTGCGTTGCGCGCTGCCGAACGTCGACCTGGTGGCGGGAAACGTCGCAACCTTTGAAGCCGCCTGCGAATTGCTGCAGCTCGACGTGGACGCCGTCAAAGTGGGCATTGGTCCGGGTTCGATCTGCACCACCCGTGTGGTCACGGGCGCCGGAGTTCCCCAAATCACGGCCGTCGTGGAGTGTCGTCGCGCCGCGCGCGACGCGGGGATACCCGTCATCGCCGACGGGGGAGTCAAGTTTTCAGGCGACATCACCAAGGCCCTGGCTGCCGGGGCGAGCGCCGTGATGTTGGGAAACCTGCTGGCGGGCTGCGAGGAAAGCCCCGGAGAATTCGTGCTCTACCAGGGAAGAACCTTCAAGACGTACCGGGGAATGGGCTCGCTCGGAGTCATGGAATCCGGCCCCAGTGACCGCTACGGCCAGGAAGCGCAGACCCAGCGCGACAAGCTGACCCCGGAAGGGATTGAGGGAAGAGTCCCGTACAAGGGACCGCTGGAAGCGATGGTCGCGCAACTGGTAGGAGGCGTGAAGGCCGGTATGGGCTATTGCGGCTGCCCGAATCTCGAGGACTTACGGAAGCGCGCCCGGTTCGTGCGCGTGACCGCCGCCGGCCTGCGGGAAAGCCACGTGCACGACGTCATCATCACCAAAGAAGCCCCGAATTATCGCCTGGAATAGAAGCCTAAAAGTGTAGAAGCCTGGAAGTCTGGAATTCTTGCCGGCCAGAGCGCCTGGACCATTTTCAGCGTGGATTGCTGTATAGCCCGCAGGTAGCATGCCGCCATAGGTTGCTTGCGCCGATTAGCGAATTCGTTAAGGTAAGCCTGGAGCTGATGGCGGCCCACGCCGTGATGGGTTCCGAGCAGCCATTGCTTCAGATTGCCGATGGCGCGGTCTACCAAAGGCACCAGCGAGTAGCTTAGCACGCCATTTGTGCCGTGGGTTTTTCGCTTTTGTTTTGGACGAAGCCTTCCAATCCGGTGAAGCTGTTGAGGCATTCCTGCCTGCCGATGAGGGTTCCCCCTAGAGTACATGCGATAGCTTCTCCACCGCCACCACGATGAGGGCGGCCTTCCGGCCCTTCAGTTGTCAGGCTTCCCCGCAAACCCGCCTGGCAGGCCTGTGCGTCCGCCTGCCACTTTGCAGCGGCTCTCGGGTACAAGTTGAGCCGCATGGTTGTGCAACATCATCCAGCCGTGCGACGTCAGCTGGCGCTGCAAGCGGTCCATGCCGAGCCGCCACGTTTATCCGTGGTCATGAGGTAGGCTGCAGAACCGTCAGCGGCGTTTTCGTGTTATGCAGAATCGTTCCTGCCCTTGATATCGACAATTAGTGCATTGCCAGCGCTGCGGTTTCAGCGAGTAACCAGCTTCCCGTTTTTTCCTGCCGTGGGCTGTTCTGTCGTGCGGAAGGGCACTGGTTTCAACCGTGCCAAGCCTCCTCGGTACGCGAACATCGTTGTAAGAATCATCTTCCGCTCTGCCGAAGGCTGTCGCGAGAGCCTCGGCGCAGCGACAAGGTAGCGCAGGCATTCCTGCCTGTCCCCTATAGTGCAGCGAGTAGCCACGGCACGCCATTTGTGCCGTGGGTTTTTCGCTTTTGTTTTGGACGAAGCCGAGCGACAGGCATTCTTGCCTGCCGCCTGTTCTTCAAGTAGCGACAGACCCTCCAGGCCTGTCCCTGCTTTGTGACTGCGCTACACCAACCCTGAAAATGGCCTGGCGCTTGGATCGAAGGGCCGTGTCTCAGCTCACCGGTTTGCGAGCACTTGGATTCATATCGTCATCTCCCTATGCTTCCGCCCCTCCGTCTGTTCTTTCACGATCCGGTCAATGTCCGTCACCTTATGGACAACACAATACGCCGCCAGCATCGCCATAACGGTGGTCTTGCCGCCGCCGGTCGCCATCTTGCAGGCATAGCGGGTGAAACCGGAATAGCCCTGCTCCTTTTTGTCGTCGCTTGGCTCATCGCGGGGGATCTCGATCCCTTGCCGCAGATCGGCCCGCGCTTCCTGTAGGAAGATGATCGTCTCGGCAGCCTCCAGTTGCGCGAAATAGAGCCGCTGCTCGCGGCCCTCCCGCCGCCACCACTGCAACAGTTCCAAGGTGGTGCGGATGACGCCGGGATAGCCTGCCTGCCGCCATTCTTTCACTCGTTGCCGGATGAGGTTGACCAGCTTCAGTTCGATGGCGGTCCCGGCGTCGCTCCCGGCATTTTTGCCGGTTCCCGCCTTGGGCGGGCGGTAGTAGTAAACGGCTGGCCGCCGCCCTGGGCGCTTCTCGCACGGCATCCCCTCTTCGATATGCCAGTGCGCCTGCGGCTCCTCGAAGGGAGTGTTGATGATCGGTTCAGGAACTTCGTAGGTGCTCACGAGCTATCTCCTAGTTCGATCCAGCGGTGTCCCGTTAGATCTAAGATGGCTCATTCGCGGTCTTTCTCGAACTGAATGTCGACTGAGCGCATATAGCTGAGTGACGACGCCACACGATACTGCTTTGGTTCCGCTTGTCGTATCTGAATCAAGACGCGATCTTTTCCGGTGCTTTTGGCCTTTTGCAATTTTCCGTAAATCGTTAAGCCGCGAAACTTGGCGAGCACTTTTCCTGTCATTTTGGGGTGTAGTTTACTCTTCGTAGGCATGCTCCATCCTTTCTATGATGCGATCAGCGGTTTGCAAGACGGCAGGCTTATTCTAACTCCCTCTCCGCTTCCTCCAGCTTCTTCACCACCATCAATTCATTCCCCCGGTCGTCCAGAACCTTGACCGCCACCTGCCCTTCTCGCCTGCTGGAAAAGGTTCGCTCACCGTTCCGGCCAGGTGGTCCCAAACGGAGTCCTCGTAGGTTCCTCCGAGCGCCCGCTTCAGTTTGTCCCAGGCTGCGGTGCGGGGAAAGAACGCCTGGCTCACGTGGAAGCAGAGGTCGTTGTAGTCGGTGTCCAGCATCCAGCAAGGCACGTCATTTGCCGGGCGGGAGTCCACAACCCCCGTCACCGGGTCGAATGCATCCAGGCCCAGCAGCTCCGCCTGATAGAGAATCTCGTTCCCTTTGTCTTTGATCTTCTTGAGTTTCACCTCCGGCAGGCCGCAGACGGAAAAGACCTGGCTGGAGCGCATGTTCTTTAGCAGGTCGCCCATCATAATGTCGGGCGTGGCCTGGACATATGTTGCCGGGATGCCGACGGCCTCCGCGCAGCTCTCCACCAGCTTGCGCGCATCCGGCTGGATGGCAAAGCCCAGAATGTAGAGGTGCGTATAGCTCTTGCCGTGTGCTTCCTTGGCGGCGTCAAAAATCAGCTTCTCGCTTACCGCGCCGTTCTCCGGCCCGAACACGAAGGCCACGGGTTTGCCGGACAGCGGCAGCGCCTTGCCATTCTTTTCGGTAGCCTCTTGAATCGCATCTTGCAAGGTGGGAGATTGTCCTGGCGCGGTCGCATCCACCATCGCTTCGGCGGCGAGCGAAAGCGTCTTGGCAGGCTGCCGGACGTTCTTGAATGTGACGGTCTTATTCTCCGGCAGGCGCAGCACGGGGGACTTGCGCAACACTTCGAGCATTCGCTGGGTGTAGTCGGCATACTCTTCGGCGCTGCTGGCTTGGCTGTCTTCCACTCCGTCGGCATCGAAATCAACCGGCGTAGGGATGGTAGCCTCGACGACAAACGGGCCGGTGACGCGGGTGATGCCGCTCTCGGTCTCTGGCCGGTCCACTAGCACTTCCTCATCCGGCGGCTCGTTTTTGGCAATGCTCTTGAGCGTGATGTGAGGGACGATGCCCCCGACTTCTTCGCCTTTTTTGTTCTGCTTGCGCCGATAGACGAAGCCCCCTGCCGGTCCTTTGTCGGGGTCTTTCAGTTCGTAATAGGGGAAGGTGGCGGTCAGGAGACGTTGTCGCGCCAGCGCCAGCGGAACGCGGGAAGTGTCCATCGTGACCCACCGCCGCCCCCATTGCTCGGCGACGTAGGCCGTTGTGCCGCTTCCGCAGGTGGGGTCTAGCACCAAGTCGCCGGGCTTGGTAGTCATGAGGATACAGCGTTGCACAATTTCCGGGTTAGTTTGGACCACATAGAGTGGCTTTGCCGCACCGCCCAGTCCGTCCCACCAATTCGAGATTGCCTTGTGGCCGAAGTCACTGGTATACCGTTTTATTGCAAGCTGCTTATCCCCAACGAATAAACGACCGGCTGCGGCCAGCTTGTCCATTCCAGAAGGCGAACCATCGTCAGTGATGGCACTATGCTTCCAGCAATTGCCCTTTGAAATTCCCGGATCGTAAGGCACTCCCTTGTAGTGGAAAATCTTGCTTTGAGTTCTTCGATAGCCTCCGCTCGTACTGTTTTCAGGTTTGAATATCCTCGCTGCTGGGTAGTCAACAAAAACACGCTCAGGGTGCTCCGCGTAATCGACTCCGTTATCAGCTTCCTCGGAAAGATCCGAAAGTGTAATCTCCCGCCCATCGGGTAATTCTACATAACGGAAGGTTTTAGCAAGATCGGCGTCCACTTCGGCTTTGACGTACAGCTGATGAAATCGTTCTCGGCACCTTGCCGAATCCTTGGCAAACCAAAGGAGATAGTCGTTTACGGGGTCAATTAGCTTCCCCTTTTGCCCGCCCTTTTTCTTGACGAGGAAGGTCACTATAAAGTTTTCCGCGTCAAATACTTCGTCCATAACCTCTCGAACGTAATGTACGTTTTCATCACTGATCTGCACAAAGATGCTGCCGCTGGGGGCCAGCAACTCCCGGCAAAGCAACAGCCGGTCGCGCAGATAGGTCAGATACGAGTGGATGCCCAGCTCCCAGGTGTCGCGGTAAGCCTGCACCATCTCCGGCTCGCGGGTGTGGCCCTTGAGCGTTTCCAGGATGGCCTTGGTCGAAAGCCGCTCGTGGGTGAACAGCGGCAGCGTAGGGACCTCAAAGGAGGTCCGCTCGGCCTTGCCCGCTCATTGCAGTTGCGGATCGAGCGTGGGGTCATACTGATATTTGACCGCAGCCTTCTTCTGCTTGAACTGCGCCTGCAACCCGATCTCCGGGAGCAGCAGAGATTCGGCTTGCTTGTGCTCGTAGGTTTCCGCGCGAGGGTCGGCTTTCTTTTTGCGCGATCCGCGTTTGGCCATCTTACCGCCTCCTTGCCCGTGATTTTCCCTTGTCGCCACCAGACAGGCCAAAGCCAGCTTTGCACGAGACAGTCTATGCTATCCCACTCTCTCGGAAAGCAGGAAACTCTATGCAAATACCCCGAAACCTGTGCGGAATTGCTCTGTCGAAAGAACCGAGAGAACCGAAGGAACCGAAAGAACCGAAAACGGTTGTCGCAAGTTACCGTTGCGCCTGCAACTGCTCCGGCGTACGAAACTGGATGCGAGCCAGCTTGTGCCTTCTCCAATACGGACCCGGACCTCGACCGGTGATATGGCGGAGGCGAAATCGATGGCGACGCCCGAGGGTAATGAAGTTCCGCTAGAATAAGAAGAGCGGTGGATAGTTGGAGCGGATGCCAGAGGCCAAGCACCCCCTCCCTGAATCCCTGTTTATGCGGAATCGAGGTTCGTAAGGTTCGGTGAAGGATTTGCTGCTGGAAATCGCGGGAGCGCCGCAGTTCCGCGCTATGGTGCGGGAACTGGAGCATCGCGGAGGCATGCGGAAACCGCGGGAAAAGTCCGTAGCGGTTTCGGGGCTGACGGAGACGGCCAAAACGCTCTACGCGGTGCTACTGCGGCGGTTGCTGGGCAGGCCTTTGTTCTTCGTGACGCGGTCGAACCGGGAGGCCGAGCAGGCCCTGGACGCCATGGAATCGTGGACGCGATGGCTCGGGGAGCCAGCACCGCTCCTGATCCCGGCTTACGACATCCGGCCCTACCAGGGGCTTTCCCCGCACGCCGACATCAGCGAGAAGCGGGCGCTGGGATTAGGACGCCTGGCTTCCGGACATGCTTCTCTTGTAGTGACACCCGTGGCGGCGGCGGCGTCCCGACTGGAATCGCCTGAATTCTACCAGGCCCTGGCGCGGTCCATTCGCAGAGGAGACGCGGTCCGGCTGGAAGACCTGCTCGAACACCTGGAAACCGTCGGGTACGCCAGCCACGATCCCGTGGAGATGGTCGGCCAGTTTTCGCTGCGGGGCGGCATTCTGGACGTTTATTCACCCGAAGCGCGCCGCCCGGTCCGGCTGGAGCTGTTCGGGGACGAGGTCGAGTCCATTCGCGAGTTCGACGTCAGTACGCAGCGGTCCGTCGGGCCGGTGGGAGCCACGCTGCTGCTGCCGCTGACGGAGTTCCCGCTGCGAAGCGATTTCCTCGCGGAACTGTCGTCCCGGAACACGGAGGCGAACACAGGGATGTTTTCCCCTGGAGAACCGTTCCCCGGATGGGAATTTCTGGTCCCCCTAGTGACCCCATTGTCCCACACGATGCTGGACCTCTCGCAACAGGTTGTCGTGTTCCTGGATGAGCCGCAGGAACTTCGGAAGGAAACCGAGCGCCTCTGGACGCTTCTCGAATCGGAATACAACCACGCGCTGGAGATGGGACGATCTGTTGCGCCGCCCGGCAGTCTTTATTTGCGCTGGGAGGAGCTCGCCGTGCTCTGGTCCAGCCGTCCGGTTGTAAACGCGGAAGAACTCACTTTGGACTCCTCCACTCCTTCCGGGCCAGCAGGGTTCGACTTCGCCACGCAGCCATCGCCCCGGTTTCACGGGAATCTGCCGCTGTTCCTCTTGGAGATCGAATCCCGGCTGCAGGAGCAGTATCGCGTGCTCTTGATGACCACCGGCCCCGGAGAAACCGAGCGGGTGGCCGAATTGCTTGCTGAGCATGGCATTCCGTTCCTGCGCCCGGAGCGGGCTGCGTTCGGAACCACGGCAGGCGCGCCGCAAACAACCGCCGATTGGGTCGCTCGCACCTCGGCGGACCCTGCCATTCCCGCTTGTTGGATTGGACAAGGGGCCGTGCAACGCGGCGTATCAATCCCACAGAGCCACATCCTGATCTTAGGGAATCAGGACTTGTTCGAGACCGGCGAGGCCGCCGGCATCCATCCTAAGACAGTCCGGTCACGATCCAAGATTGCGACGTTCCTCTCCGATTTCCGCGACCTCAGAGCAGGCGATTACGTGGTGCACGTCGAACATGGAATTGGGCGATTTCTGGGACTTGAAGAGATCTCCCACAATGGTGTGCCGGTGGAATTCATGGAACTGGAATACCAGGATGCAGCGCGTCTATACGTTCCTCTGTCACGTCTGGACCTGGTCCAGAAATACCGCGGTCTGGAGGGCGCCCGGCCGGCGCTCGACCGGCTGGGAGGTATCTCCTGGGGGCGCGCCAAGGCGCGCGTCCGCCGCTCCATGCAGAACATGGCCAGCGAGCTTCTGAAGCTCTACGCGGAGCGGGAAACTGCGGAGGGAACGGCGTTTCCCGGCGACGATCACTGGCAGCAGGAGTTCGCCTCGGCGTTCGAATTCGAGGAGACTCCCGACCAGGAAGTTGCGATCGACGAGGTGCGGCGGGACATGGAAAAGGCCAGTCCCATGGACCGGCTCATCTGCGGAGACGTAGGGTACGGCAAGACGGAGGTTGCCATGCGGGCCGCCTTTCGCGCCGCGACGCACAACAAGCAGGTAGCGATGCTGGCGCCCACGACGGTTCTGGCCTTGCAGCATCACGAGACGTTCCGGAGCCGCTTCGCCGCGTTCCCGATCCGAATCGAGTTGCTCAGCCGCTTCCGGACCTCAGCGCAGCAAAAGGAGGTTCTGCGGGACCTCGAAGCGGGCAAGGTAGATATCGTGATTGGAACCCACCGCCTGCTATCGAAGGACGTCGTGTTCCACGACCTGGGGCTCATGATCGTGGACGAAGAACAGCGGTTCGGAGTGCGCCACAAGGAGCGCCTGAAGGGAATCAAGAAATCGGTGGACGTGCTTTCGCTCTCCGCCACGCCGATCCCAAGGACGCTGCATATGTCTCTGGTCGGGTTGCGCAATATGTCCCTGATCGAAACACCTCCCCGGGACCGCCTGGCAATCCAGACCATCGTGGCCCCGTTCAGTGATGACCTGGTTTGCATGGCGATCGAGCAGGAACTGGAACGCGGCGGGCAGGTGTATTTCGTTCACAACCGGGTGCAGTCGCTTCCGAGCATCGCCGCTCGCCTGCAGAAGCTTGTTCCTCAAGCCCGAATCGCCATGGCTCACGGCCAGGTGAGCGAGCGGCAACTGGAGCGAGTGATGTTGGGATTCCTGCGACACGAGAGCGACGTCCTAGCCGCGACGACGATCATCGAAAACGGCCTCGATATCCCGCTCGTGAATACGATCATCGTGAATCGGGCAGACCGCCTGGGCCTGGCCGAACTGTATCAGTTGCGGGGCCGCGTGGGACGCTCCAATCGGAGGGCTTACGCGTACTTGCTGGTCCCGGAAGACAGCGAGCTTTCCGGCGAAGCACGCCACCGTCTAAGTGCGCTCAAGGAATTCAGCGAACTCGGCTCTGGTTTCCGCATCGCCGCACTGGACATGGAATTGCGCGGAGCCGGTAATCTTCTGGGAGGGGAACAGCACGGGCACGTCAATGCGGTCGGGTTCGAGCTCTACTGCCAGATGCTGGAACGCGCCGTGCAGGAACTGCGTGGCGAAGAAACCCAACCCGAGCCCGCCGCCAGCATCAACCTTGGCCTCGATGTACGCATCCCACCCGATTACATCCCCCAGGAGAGCCAGCGCTTGCGTATGTATAAGGTCTTGGGCTCATTGCGGACGCCCGAAGAACGCTCTCGTGCCGAACAGGAGCTCGCAGACCGCTACGGACCGCTTCCGCTTGCTGTCCGCAATCTACTCGAGTACGCGACGCTGAAGTCTACCGCCGAGCAATTGCGGATTCAATCCGTCGAGCGAAAACGGGACCTACTGCTGATTCAGTTCCACACGACCGCCGCCGTTGAGCCGGACCGCCTACTGGAGTTTTTGCATCAGCACCCCGGGGTCCAGTTCAGTCCATCCGGCTCGTTGCGAGTACCGCTCGAGGGCAATGCAAACTCCGTATTGCCGCAGGTACTGAGGGTGTTTGCTCGATTGAAGGGATAGCTGTTCCGTTTTCCAGTTGCAGCTGTTTGTTTCCGAGTAACTCGCCCGGCACATTTCTCCTCTTGGTTTCCCGATTGCGTTTGACTGCAATTTTAGGCCTGTGTTACTTTTGGCGCGGGAGTATATGTAGCATGGTGTGCGAAGGATAGGGGAAATTTCGTGATTGCGGTTTTCCTGCAAGAGACGGCCGGCGAGAGCATGCTCAATCTCATCGCACAAACCGGAGTCGTCGCCAAAGTTGTTCTGATCATCCTGCTTTGCTTCTCCATCTTTTCCTGGGCTGTCATGTACGCCAAGTGGAGACGCTTCAAGGAACTGCGGACCCACGGTGAGCGGTTTTTGAGCGCGTTTCGCCGAGCCCGGAAGCTCTCGGAGTTGAACGTGGTGTTAGAGAGTTTCCCGCCGCACCCGTTGAAGTCCGTGTTCGAAGCTGGCTACCAGGAACTGTGCCGCCAGGTTGGGAATCCGGGCGGACCGCCAACGAATGTAAACGCGTTTACGCGGTCTCTGCAGATTGAATCCTCGCAGCAGTTGAGCGCGCTCGAAGCGCATCTGAACTGGCTTGCCACGACGGGAAGCATTACGCCGTTCATCGGCTTGTTTGGAACCGTTTGGGGGATCATGGATGCCTTTGTGGGTCTGGGCTCCGCGGGAGCTGCCAGTCTCCGGGTAGTCGGTCCAGGGATCGCAGAAGCACTCGTCGCAACAGCGGCCGGACTGTTTGTAGCGGTCCCGGCGGTGATCGGATACAACCACTTCCTGGGCAAGGTCCGCGAGGTTGCCAAAGATTTGGATACCTTCTCTTTGGAGTTCCTGAACGCGGTGGAACGGAACTAAAATAGTAGGCGGAACCGTCGGACCCGGGAACGGAATCCCCACACTCCCGGAATGACTTCGAACGCCACCGGTTCGAGGCAAGGTTCTAATTTGTTGCCGCCTCGGACCCCGGATGGAACACTCGGATGGCATTTACCAACACGGAAGGCAAGACGCAAACTTCCCTTTCCGACATTAACGTTACACCCTTTGTCGATGTACTGCTGGTGTTGCTAGTGATCTTCATGCTGACCGCGCCGATTCTGCAATCGGGAATCGAGCTCGACGTGCCGCAAACGCGCACGGTCCGAGAAATTTCCCAAGAGCGGCTCGTGGTTAGCATTGACCGTGGTCAAAGGCTCTTCCTCGGAAACGATCCTGTCAACATCAACATGCTCGGTCCATTGCTCAAAGAGAGAGGCGCCACGGGACCTGGGGAGTCGGTTTTTCTCCGTGCGGATCAGAATGTTCCGTTCGGCACGGTGGCCATGGTCGTGGACGAATTGCGGCAAGCCGGAATTGAGCAGATCAGTATGGTCACCGAGCCGTTCGACCAACTCAATCAACGGCGATAGGAATAGGGAACGCGTGTCGGCTAACAAAGCAATCGGCAAGGATTCTGGCGCGGGCGGGACGGAGCATCTCAAACGGCCCGTGATGATCTCCGCTTGTGGCCATGTCCTGCTGGCGACGGTCAGCTTGGCCGCAGGATTGATGCGCCAGGGAGGGGCAACTTGGGGCGAAGGCGGACCTGGCGGAGGCGCTACCGTGCGCCTCGTGAGCGCGGCAAGCGTTCCTTTGCCGGCACCGGCTGTCTCGACCGACAACCGGCTGGCGACGGAGAACCCTGGCCTGCACCGTCCGGACCCGACTCCGCCCAGGCCGAGAGTGCGGACTCCGCCGCCCCCGGAGCCGGAGGAAACGGTGGACCTGCCAAGCCGGAATGCCCGGCGCGTGGCTTCGACTTCCGAGAAGCCTCCGGAACCGCCCAAGCCTCCTCCTCCGCCGCAGCCGCAACAGCGCGCGAGCGCAGATGTGCCGCCGCCGCGACCGCAGTCCCGATCGCGTAATCCTGCCCCGGAACCCCAGACAGGCAATGAGATTCCATTCGGGGAAGGCGGACCGGCCCAAGGACCGTTCGGGATGTTCTCAACGGATTCCGGGACCAGCGGGCTCAACCTCGGTGCCGGCTCCGGAGACTTTGGCGGGCGATTTGGATGGTACGTTACTGCCATTCGCAACCGCGTCAGCAACAATTGGCTGAAGGGCACTGTGGACCCGGGCGTGCGCTCTGCTCCGCGGGTGTATGTCACGTTTCAGATCCTAAGAAACGGACAAGTCGTCAACGCGCAATTGACGGCATCCAGCGGGATTTCCTCGCTGGACCGGTCGGCGCTGCGCGCCGTTTACGATTCGAGACCGATGCCTCCGCTACCCGGCGAATACGGCGGCTCGAGTGTGAACGTAGAGTTCTGGTTTGATTTTCGCCGGTAAGTGCTTGCGTCCGCAAGGCGGTCCCTGCGGGGCAGCCAGCCGGCCCGTTTCGACGATAAGTTGGGCTCCGGGAGACCTCGCGCGGTCCGACCGACGTGGCCCGGAAGGGAGGGCATTCTGAAGTACCTACGCAATGTAATGCTTCTAACGATTTTCCCGATTATGGCGGCGGGGATCGCTGGGGCTCAGGATGACTTCATCCGAACCGGCACCGGGATCGGAATGGAGCGGACTCGGATCGCCGTTTCGAGCTTCCAGCCAAGCCCGGATACCGCCGCCTTGATGCGTCTGTTCGACGCGACGCTCTGGAATGACCTCGACTTCTCCGGGATCTTCGAGATGGTTAGCCGCAGCTTTTATCCTCTCACCGTACCCAGCCGTCCTGCTGCTGTGCGGCTTGAGGAGTGGAGCGGGCCCCCGGTCGGGGCGCACATGCTGGCGGTCGGAAACGCTGTGATGGCAGGTGATCGCATCGTGATCGAAGGCTGGCTGATGGACCCGCGAAACGAAGCGGAGCCGACCGTCCTGGGGCGGCGCTACGTGGAAGAGGCCTCGGAACGCCAAGTCCGCTTGGCGGCTCACAAATTCGCCAATGAGATCATCTTCCGGCTCGGCGGGGGCGTGCCCGGGATCGCCGAGACCAAAGTCGCCTTTGTGCGCCGCATGAGCGCGCAGGTCAAGGAAGTTTTTGTAATGGATTACGACGGCGCCAACCAAGAACAGATTACTGACTTGGGTTCGTTATCGCTCACCCCGGCCATTTCCGTGGACGGCGAACGAATCGCCTTTACTAGCTACAAAGAAAACAATCCTGATATCATGGTATTTTCGTTGTTGACGAAAGGGCCCCTGGCATTTTTCAATCGGAGGGGGTTGAACACGACGCCGACTTGGTCGCCGGACGGAACGCGGCTGGCGTTCACGTCGTCAGTAACTGGCGATCCGGAAATCTACATTGGCGACCTGCAAGGCAGGGAGATGAGGCGGCTCACGGTAGTCCGCGGAGTAGATATCTCGCCCGCTTGGAATCCGCGGACCGGCGCCCAGATCGCGTTCGTCTCCGACCGCGGCGGGCGGCCACAAATTTATATGATGGACAGCGATGGAGCCAACGTCACGCAGATTGTCAGCGGCGGCAGCCAGGCACTCGACCCAGTCTGGTCCCCCAACGGACGCCTGTTGGCGTTTACTTGGGACGCTGGTGGCGCCTACGACATCTGGATCATGGACGTGGCCACGCGACAGATGGTGCAGCTGACTAAGAATATGGGGCGCAACGAACACCCCAGTTGGTCTCCGGACAATCGGCATATTGCGTTTGAATCGAACCGAAGCGGAACAAAGCAGATTTGGACCATGCTTGCTGACGGCACGCGCCCGCGCCAGTTGACGTTTGAGGGCGAGAACACCGAGCCGGCGTGGTCGAGTAGATAAGGCTTGACTTTGAAAGGAGAGGAAGATGACAAGTAGGAGATCGCAGAAATTTGGCCTGTTGGTTCTGTTTTTGCTGCTCATTGTCTCCGGCGCCTGCCGTCGACAGGTGCCGCCCCCACCACCCCCACCACCGCCACCGCCGCCGCCCGCGCGTCCAGCGGTCACTTTGACGGCGGAGCCGAGCAACATCCAGCGCGGCCAAAACACCACGCTGCGATGGACTTCGCAGAACGCTACGGAGATCACCCTGCAACCGGGAATTGGTACTGTGCCGGCGCAGGGAAACCGGAGCGTTTCCCCCGCCGATTCAACTACGTACACGATTACCGCCCGGGGGGCCGGAGGCAGCGCAGAAGCAACCGCCCGAGTGACCGTCACCGCTCCACCGCCGCCGCCGCCACCACCACCGCCGCCGCCACCGCCGCCGCCGCCGCCCGCTCCCCCGGAGGTCAGCTTGCGCGAGCGCTTTGAGCAGGAAGTGCGCGATGCCTTCTTTGATTATGACCGGTCCGACGTTCGTCCGGACGCGCGCGACAACCTGACCCGAAGCGCTGAGTTTCTGCGTGCCAACCCGAACGTCACCGTCCGGGTCGAAGGACATTGTGACGAGCGTGGCAGTGTGGCCTACAACTTGGGTTTGGGGGACCGCCGTGCTAATGCAACCCGCGATTTCCTGGTTTCGCTCGGGATCTCGTCGGAGCGCATGACGACGATCAGTTACGGCAAAGAACGGCCTTTCTGCACCCAGAGCGATGAGAGTTGCTGGCAGCAGAATCGCCGCGGCCATTTGGTGTGCACGAATTGCGGTCCTTGATAAGGGCCGCTTCGCCATCTGTTCGGAACTCCGCGGGATGGAAAGTGTTTTCCCCATCCCGCCGGAGCTTCCCAGGCGGAACGGGTTTTGCCCAACCTGGCCGATCTTCCGGGGGACCAGGTCGAGCGACAATCTGAACATCAAGGGAGGAGTGCCCATGAAACGGCATGTTGTGTTGGTCGTCATCGTTTTGCTCGCGATGGCCCGTCCCGCCCTCGCGCAAAGCCGGGAGATGATTCAACTCCAGCAGACGGTTGCCCTTCTGCTTGGGACCGTGCGGGAATTGCAGCGCAGCTTCGACGAGCGGATGGCCGTCATGCGGACCCTGGTCGAGCAGTCATCCGGCCGCACGAATCAATTCCAGGAACGCATGACACAGTTGAACGCTGCTATGACTGAGTTGCAGACGTCGCTACAGAATTCGGTGGCCAATTCGGGCCAGAAGGTGGACAACATCGGGACCGAGATTCAGGGGCTCCAGGGTTCCCTGGACGAGTTGCGCGCGCACCTCGACATGCTCTCGCAGCAGATTGCCAAGCTTGAGACCATGTCTCAGACCATCCCTTCGGGAACATTTCCGGTCACACGTATCGGGACCGAGCCAGCTCCGGGCCTGGTGGACATGGCCAATGCGCCCGCCCCGGATGTACTCTATAACACGGCCTTGCGGGACTATACGAGTGGCAACTATCCTCTCTCCTTACAAGAGTTCACGGATTATCTGCGCTACTACCCGAACACCTCGCTGGCCTCCAACGCGCAGTTTTACGTAGGAGACATTTACTACCAGCAAGGGCAGTTTGAAACAGCGATCCAGGAATATGACAAGGCGATTGAGCAGTACCCGACAGGCAACAAGTCTGCCGCCGCTCAACTGAAGAAAGGATTTGCTCTCATCAACATGAGTCTCCGACCGCAGGGGATTCAGGAACTTAACAGCTTGATCCGCCGTTTCCCGAATACGCCGGAGGCGTCACTAGCGCAGGACAAGCTTACAGCTCTGGAATTGGAAGGGCCTCCGCCCGCTACGCCCTAATCGGCGACGGCCAGCTGGAGCGTTTGACCCCGGGCTGCTTGTCTCTTACAATAGGCGTGTTCCCCTGACAGGGTGGTATTTGGGAATCTGAATTGGAACGAAGAGAATGGCAAATCATTTTTCGGCACTAAAACGAGTACGCCAGACCCGCCGGCGTACGGCCCGAAACCGTAGAAACAAGGGAGTTCTTCGCTCCGGCTTGCGTGAGATCCGTGAAGTGTTGGCTGCTGGAGATCTCGACCGGATCCGCCAAGAGATGCCCGCTGCGTTCTCCCATCTGGATAAGGCCATCCATAAGGGTGTCTTGCACCGGAACACCGCGGCGCGGTTGAAGTCCCGCCTGATGGGGCGCCGCCACGCCCTCGAACGTGCGAAAGCCGCCTGAGCCTCGCCGCAATCTTTCCACATTTTCTGGAATCTACATCGCGCGGTGGAATAGTCTGCAGGTTACACAGCCTTCACTCGCATGGCATTCCGCGAGGTGTAAAATAGCCTACCGGAGGGATTCTTGAAAGCCCGAAGGCCAAGTGCATCGCAATTCTACCCGACGGATTGTGGCCGAGTGACGGAGAACTCTCTGCAGGGATTCGTTTCTCCCCAGGAGCCGGACCGAATCGTGGCGGGTGTTGTTCCCCATGCCGGATGGCAGTACTCCGGTGCCGTCGCAGCCAAGGTTTTCGCGAGCATTCGCGCCAAGTGCCAACCGGCTGTATTTGTAATCCTAGGCGCAGTCCATCGTTGGGCCGGCATCAATGGCGTGTATGCAAGGGGCGCCTGGTCCACCCCGCTTGGGACTGTACCAATTGATGAAGAGTTGGCCGCGTGCATTTTGCAAGAGACCGCCGACTGGACCCTCGACGATCCCCAGTGCCACACCGGGGAACATTCGATTGAAGTGGAACTGCCGTTTGTAAAGTACTTCTTTCCGGACGCCCGCGTTGTGCCTATCGCCGTCAATCCGGATTCGCGAGCTGTGCCGCTGGGACGGGAGATCGGCCGGATTCTGAAGGATCGAGGCACTGATGCGGTTGTGATCGGGTCGAGCGACTTGACGCACTACGGCGATGCCTACGGCTTCACGCCGTCGGGTTTCGGTCCGCAGGCCCACCGTTGGATGCAGGACAATGACCGACGGATCCTCCGTCTCATGGAGGAGATGAGCGCCCCAGAGATTCCGGAGGAAGCGCGTCGTCACCGGAACGCTTGCGGGGCGGGAGCCATTGCTGCAACCGTTGCAGCCGCACAGGTTCTGGGAGCCGACCACGGGTTGGTACTCGAACATACGACCAGCTACGACGTTGTCCGGGAAAGTGAGTTTCGCATGGCGGTCGGCTACGCCGCAGTCCTGTTTGGTTCGGCCGCAGAACAATAGGAAGGAAAGGGACGAGGTTTTTGAGAAAGAAGCGGAACGGCTATAATAGCTGGTTCGGGATAGATCTGAAAGGGGACTCATTCCCAAACCTTCCTCCGCTGATCAGAGGATTTGCCTATGAATGGCAGACCGCATATTGACTCCGTCTCTCCTCGGGCTGCGATCGTGGGAGGCGAGTTGCAGATCCGAGGGGGCGGGTTCTGCTCCGACGGCCACGCCCGCGCTCAGGTCCGCTTCGGAGGACTCGACGCCAGCCTGCTGGTTAGTTCGGACCGCTATCTGGTCGCGCGCGTTCCTGAAGGCGCCGTATCGTGCGACGTCGTCGTCGGCAATGGGGATCGAGCCAGCAATTCCTGCGCCGTCGAGATCGGGGTCGCCATTGCAGACAATATGCACCCGGTGGCAAATCCGGCCATTGATCAGTCCGGCAACATCTTCGTCACGGTGAGCGGCTCGCGCGGCCAGAAGGTTCCCGTTTCCATTTACAAGATTGACTCAAATTACGGCGTCAAGCCCTTTAGCTCCGACGTGATGAACCCCACCGGCCTAGCATTCGGCAGCGACAAGGTGCTCTACATCTCGAGCCGCCATGACGGGAACATTTATCGGGCTGCTCCAAACGGGACCGTCACGATCTACGCCGAGGGCATGGGTATTGCCACCGGGATCGCCTTCGACCAAGCCGGGTTTCTTTACGTGGGTGACCGCAGCGGAACGATTTTCAAGATCGCTCCCGACCGGCAGATCTTCGTCTTCGCCACTCTGGAGCCCAGCATTTCTGCCTATCATCTCGCGTTTGGGCCGGACGGCTATTTGTATGTCACCGGGCCGACCACGTCCAGCTATGATCGCATTTACCGTATCTCGAAAGCGGGGGATGTGGAAAAGTTCTATCGCGGCCTCGGGCGGCCGCAGGGCATGGCGTTCGACACAGACGGGAATCTGTACGTGGCGGCTTCGCAGGCCGGCCGCAAGGGGATCTTTCGCATCACGCCCCAGGGCCAGTCCGAACTGGCGGTTGCCGGGATCGGCCTAGTTGGTCTTGCGTTCACACACGGACCTGCTGCCCTGCTGGCCAGTAACCAGACGGTCTACCATCTCAGTTGGGATGTACGGGGAAGGCCGCTGATTTCCTGAGTTCATCACTAGTTGTCAGTTAGTCGTTGGTTATCCGATAAGCCCTTCGCACCGCCACTGCGCTGCTTCCCACACGCATGGACGCAGAAATCATCGCCATAGGTTCTGAACTGCTCACCCCCCATCGCAGCGACACCAATTCCCTGTTCCTCACTGACCAATTGAACCGGCTCGGCGTGGACGTGCTTTATAAGACCATCGTGGGAGATCATCGCGAGCGGCTGACTGCCACGCTCAGGCTGGCGCTCGGGCGTTCGCATATTGTACTAGCCATTGGCGGGCTCGGACCCACCGAGGACGACCTGACCCGCGAATGTTCCGCGGCGGTCCTCGAACAGCCGATGCATTCGGATGCATCGATCGCCGAAGGTATCGCAGCGCGCTTTCGCGCCCGCGGTTTGCGGATGGCCGACATCAACCTCCGGCAGGCTCAGGTGATCGAGGGAGGGGTGATCCTGCCTAACCCGACCGGCACCGCTCCCGGACAATGGATTGAAGACCGCGGGAAGTACCTCGTCCTGCTTCCCGGCCCTCCGCGCGAATTGAGGCCGATGTTTGAAAAGTGGGTGCTTCCGCGCTTGCAGGACATTGTACCCCCGGCGGCAATCTATACGCGCGTTCTCCGGCTCACCGGGCTAACAGAGTCGGCCACAGAGGAAATTGTGGCGCCCATCTACACCCGCACTACGAATCCCGTTACAACTATCCTGGCTGCGCCCGGCGAAATCCAGCTTCATCTCAAGAGTTTCGGTAAGAATCAGGAGGAAGCGCAGGCACACTCAGACAAGCTGTTCCCGCAACTCGAAGCTGCCTTGGCCGAGCACATCTTCTCGACCGATGGCTCCAGTCTGGAAGACGTCGTCAGCCGGGCTCTGCAGGCGCAGCGGGCGACGCTTGCCATCGCTGAGAGTTGCACCGGCGGTTTGTTGGCCCAGCGAATCACCAGCGTTCCCGGCAGTTCCGAGCACTTTCTCGGCGGAATCGTTTGTTACAACAATGAGATGAAGCAAAGCTGGCTCGATGTATTTCCCGACGATCTCGCAGCACACGGAGCGGTTAGCTCGACAGTCGCACAGTCTTTGGCAGAAGGCATTCGTCGCAAAGCAGGTTCGACGCTTGGCATTGGAATTACGGGCATCGCCGGCCCGTCGGGAGCCACACCCGACAAGCCGGTCGGCCTGGTGTTTCTGGCCTTGGCGAGCCCCGAAGGCAGCACGGCCCGCGAGCTACGCTTGCTCGGAGGGCGCGAGATCGTCCGCTTCCAGGCCTCCCAAGCCGCCCTCGATATGATTCGCCGGTGGCTGATTGCAAAGCAGAAACCTGCCAACGTCAGTTCGGGTTGAAAGAAATCCTCTCGCTCGGCAAAGCACCATGCGAACCTTCGTCGCAATTGATCTCCCGCCTGCGATCCGCCGCAACATCGCACGTGTGATGGATCTGCTACGGCCGGCCTCAACCCAAGTCCGCTGGGTACGCCCGGAGAGTTTGCACGTCACGATGAAGTTCATTGGCGAGCTTTCCGCGGAAGCTCTTCCGGAAGTCGAGAGCCGTCTGGCTGCGATTGGCGCACCCGGCCCCGTGTCATTGGAGGTCCGCGGTGCGGGTTTCTTCCCGAACGAGCGGGCACCGCGGGTGATCTGGCTGAGACTCGAAAGCGGACCGGAGTTGTCGGCGCTCGCCGCTCAAGTGGAAGAAGCACTGCTTCCGCTTGGAATCCCGAAGGAAACGCGGCCCTTCGCACCCCATCTGACCTTGGGAAGGCTCAAATCACCCGCACGCATCCCGGCTGTCCACGAGATTCTCCGGCAACAAGAACCGCTCGGGTTTGGCTCCTTCGTGGCCAAAGAGTTTTGCGCCTTCGAAAGTCAACTCTCTCCCGGAGGATCGGTGTATCGTAAGATAGCGCGGTTCGCCCTCGTTGCGAACTCCGCCTAGCAGGATGAACCGCATCGCGATCATCGGAGCCGGCGGCTGGGGAACCGCCCTGTCGATTGTCCTCGCACGCAACGTGGAGAAAATTCGGCTGTGGGTGTACGAACCCGACCTGTGTGCGCGGATGCAGAAGACGCGAGTCAACGATCTGTATCTGCCCGGCTCATTCCTGCCTGCCGCCGTTTCCGCAACTCACGACCTCTGCGAGGCCCTTTCGGGAGCGGAAGTAGTGATCAGCGCCGTCCCCTCCGAGTACCTTCGAGAAATCGCGCAACAGATCGCTCCACTGGCCGAGCCGGAACAGATCTTCGTCAGCGCCACCAAAGGGCTGGAGAGCCGCACGCACCTGCGGATGACGGAAGTGATCACGGAAACACTTCGCGCCCAGTTCGACCCCAAGCTGGCCGTTATCTCCGGCCCGACGTTCGCGCGGGAAGTGGCGCACGGCGCTCCGGCCGCTGTCACCATCGCCTCGGCAGACGAGGATCTGGCGTGCCAGTTGCAGCTTCGGTTCGCCAACTCGACCTTCCGGTTTTACACCAACACCGATGTCATTGGAGTCGAACTGGGCGGCGCTCTCAAGAACGTGGTCGCCATCGCCGCCGGAGTCTCCGAAGGCCTGGGCCTTGGTTCGAATGCACTGGCCGCAATCGTCACACGAGGGCTTGCCGAAATCACTCGCCTGGCCTGTGCTTGCGGCGCGCGCCGCGAAACGTTGGCAGGACTTTCCGGCTTGGGTGACCTCGTGCTGACCTGCACGGGCGCGCTCAGCCGAAACCATTGGGTGGGAGTCGAACTGGGCCGGGGACGCAAGCTGCAGGAAATCCTCCAATCAATGCGGATGGTGGCGGAAGGAGTCAACACTACCGCTGCAGCCTGGGACCTCGCCCGGCAACGAGGCATTGAGATGGCGATTACGCAGCAGATGTACGCCGTGCTCTTCGAAAACCTGCCGCCGCTCGACGCTGTGGGCGCACTGATGGAACGAGAGCTAAAGGCGGAATAGGAAGACGTGAAGTTAGGTTCCGGGCGTTAGGGCTGCATCTCAAAGGTCGGCTGGCCTTGGAGGTCCCCGTCCACGGCTATTTCCACTCGCCACTCTCCGAGAGGAAGCTCCGGGTTCAATGGGAGCAGAGCATACGCGGAAAATGTATCGTCGCCGCGTCCGAACTGGAAGCGTGACACACTGGAGTTATTTGGAAGAACATGCCCCTCGGGCGTATACCAGCGAAACAAGTATTCGTGACGCCCTCGGGTGCCGCTCCAGCGGGCGACGAGCACCACTCGCTCATCCTGACTCCGGGAAAAGACCGTTTTCGGATTGCTGAACTCGCCCGCAGAAACATTCTCAAAGAATTGGGTCTCCTGCAGCACCGGTCTCTCGTCCGTATCGAACGGCGAATTCCGCACAAGCAGATTGACCAAAGGAATCAGAATGAAGATGAGCGGGAAGAGGATCCGGAGCAAACCTGCATACTTGGGTTGCTGCGCCGGAGGAGGCGTTTCGGGACGATCCGCCGGAACCTCTGCTTCCGGCAGGGCTTCTTCGAGTTCCTCTAAATCCAAACCCGGTTCGGCGGACTCTCGTGGGAATTCCGGCTTCGGACTCGCCGGCGGCTCGGCAAGATCGGGCGGAATCATCAGCCCACCGCCTGCCTTTCCGAGAGAAGAATCTCCGACGAGCGCACCACAGTTGGAGCAGGTATCCCGCCCTTTCGGGACCCGGCGGCCGCAGGTTGGACAGCGCATGGCGATTGCCTTGGGAGCAAGTTGGCCTCCAGCGGCAAGCTCGTTGCCGACGCTCCCACGAAACCTATTTTACCTCTATGCTACAATTTTTTCCGGAGAAATACCTCGTGAGAATCCTGTCACGGCAAATCCTGAAAGAGGTGACCTCGCACGGCCTGCTGGGGCTGATGCTGTTTACGTTTGTCCTATTTTTGCGGGACACCACACGCATCCTCGAACTGCTGCTGCGCGACACAAATCTTTGGAGCAGCGTGACCGAGGTAGCTTTTCTGGCATTTCCTTCCCTGCTGACGTTTACGATTCCGATGTCGGTTCTAGTGGGGATTCTGCTGGGCCTTACCCGGATGGCCAGTGACGGCGAAGTCGCGGCCATGCGAGCGTCCGGCATGGGAGCACGAGCGTTTCTCGTCCCCCTGGCCGTTTTTATCAGTCTCGGATGCACGCTGACGCTCTACCTTTCCATTGTGGTCGCTCCCGCGGCCAACCAAGAGCGCGTAGCGCTTGAACGGGAGATCGGCCTGCACCAGATCTCCGGGGAAATTCAACCCCGCATCTTTGAGGAGCGCTTCCCGGACTGGGTGCTCTACGTCCGGGACATCCGCAGCGAGCCAAATCCCGTTTGGCGAGGAATCTTCCTGGCCGACTTATCCGATCCAAACGGTCCGAAGATCACTCTTGCACGGGAGGGAATCTTTCTCAGTAATCCGGAGCAAAACCAGATTCAGCTGCACCTCACTCAGGGAAGCATTCACGAAGCTGTGCCGGAATCCAGCGAGTACTCTATTGCTACATTTTCCGAGACGGACATCCCCATCCGGCTGCCGTCGCCGCCTACTCCTACGGTGAAACCCAACGCCCGCCGATCTATGGCAGAACTTGCCGCGGTCTCTCCGGACGACCCGGAATGGCTGGAAGCCCGGTTCGAATTCCACCGCCGCTTCGCCCTTCCCTTTGCTGCCCTGTTCCTGTCCCTGGTCGGGATTCCGATGGGCCTTTCCTCGGAGCGCGGCGGGAAGGCAATGGGAATCATCCTGACTCTGTTGATGGTGGTGGCGTACTACTCTCTGTTTGTTGGCGGCATGAGCCTGGCGCGCCAAGGTTGGGTGCCGGCGTGGCTCGGGATCTGGCTTGCGAATCTTCTGTTCGGGGCTTGCGGCATTGTCCTGGTGAGCCGCGTCGACTGTGTTTCCCCGCCCTTCGGTTGGATGCAACGGGTCGCCGCCATCCCGGAAACCCTCCAGCAATGGTTTATCACTTGGCGCTCCCGCCGCAGCCGGAACGAGTTCGGCGGCGCCCCGCTCTGGAACTCGAGCTTCCCGCGCATTCTCGACCGCTACATTGTAAAAAGCTTTCTCTTCTATTGGGTTGTCACGATGGCTGCCCTGATCCTGCTAACCGAGGTGGTCACCTTTTTTCTCGATTTGCTCAACGACGTGATCCGCAACCAGATCCCCGCCGTCATGGTGCTGGACTATTTTCTGCACCTGACTCCGCAGCTGCTCTATATCACGGCTCCGCTCGGCGTTCTCATCGCGGTGCTGGTCAGCTTCGGCATCCTGAACCAACGGAACGAGCTGACGGCCATCAAGGCATCAGGAATCAGCCTGTATCGAATGACTCTTCCCATTTTTCTGCTGGCGTCCATACTGAGCACCGGTATGTTCGTCTTCGAGCACTTTTACATCCCGCAGGCGAACCGCCGACAGGACTCCGTCCGGAACCGCATTAAGGGTCGCCCCGCACAAACCTACCTGCGTCCGGACCGCCGCTGGATTTTGGGTGAGGACTCGCGCATCTTCTACTACAACTATTTTGCGCCCGATGAACAGGTCCTCGGCGGCGTCACGGTGTTTGAGTTGGACCCCACTTCGTTTCAGTTGAACCGGCGCATCTCTGCCGCGCGGGCTCACTGGGAGCCTCGGCTCGGGGGCTGGGTCTTTGAAGAAGGGTGGGTTCGTGAGTTGAGCGGCGGCTCCGTCCGTGCCTTTCAGACCTTTCCCGTACGTCTCTTCCCGGAACTGCGCGAACCGCCGTCTTATTTCCTGAAAGAGGTCCGCCAATCGTCGCAGATGAACTTCCTCGAGCTGCGGAGCTACGTTCAAGACCTGCGCCAAAGCGGCTTTGATGTCGTGCCTCTCGACGTACAATTCCACAGAAAGTTTTCTTTCCCGCTGTTCTCCCTCATCATGGCCTTCATTGGAGTTCCGTTCGCCTTTTCGCTCGGGAAGAAGGGAGCCCTGACGGGGATTGCCGCCAGCATCGGAATTGCAATTTGCTATTGGGCTGTGAGCAGCCTCTTCGAGGCTCTCGGAAACCTGAATGAACTGCCTGCGGTCGCAGCCGCCTGGTCACCGAACCTGGTGTTCGGGCTGGGAGGACTCTATCTCTTGCTCCGGGTCGAAACCTAGGATACCGATTGGCTCAATCGTGCCAAGCTTTCCAGCACTTCCGACGCACGGCCCGAATCAATGGATTGCTCGGCGACTCGAACGCCTTCCGCCAGGTCGCTGGCTTTTCCAGCGCAGACAATTCCCGGGGCGGCATTGAGCAACACTACCTGCCGCCGTGGCCCCGGCTCGCCAGCCAGCACCGCACGAACCTGCTCTGCACAGACTTGTGCGTCCCCTCCTGCTAAGTCCTTGAGGTCAACCACCGGCAACCCAAAATCTCCTGGTTCGATTCGGTGACGGTGCATCTGATCATCCCGGAGTTCCATCACGGTAGTCGCTCCTGTATTGGTGATTTCATCCAGCCCGTCTGTACCATGGAAAACGAAAGCATGACGGAGGCTCATCTTCCCGGCCACTCGCCCCACTGGATCCACCGCTGCTTCCGAATGCACTCCGGTCACCAGCGTCGGAGCCCCGCCCGGGTTTAACAACGGCAGCATCAGGTGAAAGGCCGTCGGGACTGGAATCTCGCGGAAGGCAAACAGAAGGCGCTCCATCGTCTCGCTGATGACCGGCTCGAAGACGAACCCGAGTCCCGTTTCCGCTACACAACGCGCGATCCCGGCCGGGTGAATCCGGGTGTTGATCCCCAGGGCTTCGAGCACCCCCGCGCTTTCCAGCTCATGATCGGCGGAACGATACCCCTGCTGCAGCGCACGCACCCCGGCGCCTGCTACAACAAACGCCACTGCCGACGAGATGTTAAACGTAACCGCCGACTGACCTCCCCCCGCAGACAATCCTTCCGGCTGCAACCATCTGCGCTCGCTGTTAGAAAGCCCGACCTCGACCGGGCCGTATTGGCTGAAGAGATATCGTTTGCCTTGCAGGATCTGCAGCATGCCCCACAGTTCGTCCTCCGTCTCTCCCTTCATAGCCAGGGCCATCAGCAGCGCGGCCGCCTGCGTATCTGTGGCTTCGCCGGAAAGAATCTCCACCATGACGGCTGAGGCTTCCTCTGCCGTCAAGTCAGCTGGTCGCAGCGTTTTCTTCAAACAGTCCAGGATCATGCTTTCGGTCGGTCCCCTGAATTCCTCTTCCTGGGGTTCGTCTCTTCCCCGCCCTCATCACTCGTGCTCACCATGATACCGCCGGTTCTGCGCCGAAGAAAACTCTCACGGCTTCCTCCTCGACGAAACCATTCTCGTATGGCACAATCCGGCATTATATCCTTGCAAGCAACCACAATTTCACCTACCATTTAGATAACGCTGAAACCGCTTGGAGGCGTAAGCTGCGATGTTTCAGCCACGGACACTGATTGGACTGGATCGCAACGGTTCACGGACGCTGAAGCAACGTGGGCCAGCCAACCAGAGGTCCTTGGCTCCCGGCTTCCTGATTATCACTTTCCCCAGAAAACCAGCTGGACGGGTTTCCACTTTCAGCCCGGAAACGACGCATTCAAAAGTGAAAAGAGGTCTTCGATGTCCGGCGTGGGTAGATGAGGGTAAGAAACCTCATCTCGTGGTTAAGCCACTGATTCTACAGTGGATCATACAACGAACCAAATCGGCTGAATGGCGGCGGATCGGGCTCGTCGCCGTGTGGGGCGCTACTCTTTTGCCCGGGGTGGGCCTGGCGCAGGGGCCCGGCTTCCTGTTTGGCCAGCCCCGCGCTCACCTCGGAGCACGCGTGGGCTACAGCATTCCCGCGTTGGACAGCGATCTCTTCGACTTCACGCGCGAAAGGTTCATGCTCGAGGACGGCGGCTTCCGCAGTCCCTATTTCGGCGGCGAGTTCGCAATTCGGGTGGTGGATCGGCTGGACTTCGCCATCGATCTCGGCTGGACGCGCAGCCGGCGTCGTTCGGAATATCGTGATTGGGAAGACCCGGACGGCTTGCCCATCGAGCAGGAGACCACGTTCGAACGCATGAGCCTGACCTTCGGAGCCCGGTACTACCTGACGGAGCGCGGTCGGTCCGTCGGGCAATTGGCGTGGATTCCAAACCGGATCGTACCTTACGTGGGTGGCGGTTTCGGCACGATGTGGCATGACTTTATCCAGGAAGGTGACTTCGTCGACCTCGACACGCTGGACATTTTTTTCGACCGTCTGCAGGCGTCGGGGTCGGCGTGGATCGCGGACGTGCGGGGAGGCGCAGATTTTTCGCTCAGCCGCCGTGTGGTCCTGACCGGAGAAGCGCGATACAACTTTGGAAGCGGCCCGACCGGCGGAGACTATGTCGGTTTCGCGGATACCGATCTGACGGGCCTCACGCTCGCGTTCGGGGCTGGCTTCCGCTTCTAGGGGAGACAAGAGGATGGTAAAGAAACCTGAGAGTAAGTGCCTGGGCATGGCGGTCTTGGTGGCGGCCGTTCTCGCGCTGCCGCTCGACGCTCAGGAGATCCACCCGTGGTCGGCGTTCATCGGATGCTGGACGCCCGCCGGCGACGAAGCTGAAGAGTCCGGCCTGTGCTTCGGCAGGGCCGTGGACGGCGTCGAAATGTCCACCGTCGTGGGCGGCAACGTGGCATCCACCGAGGTTCTCGTGGCGAACGGCCAGCCCGAAAGGGTTCAGACCGATGGGTGCATGGGCTCCCGAATCCTCGAGTTCTCCTCGGATGGGCGTCGCGCCTTTGCCCGCTCCCGAATGACATGCGATGGCGAGACGCGCACAAGTTCGGGCGTGATGGCGTTTCTCGCGCCGGACCGATGGGCGGATGTGCGCTCGGTCCAGATCGCGGGGGAGCAGGTCGCGTGGCTCGAGGAGTACCGTCTGGCGAACCGGAAATGGTTCGTGGAGAACGGTATCCAGGACCCGTCGATCTCGGACCAGCAGGCCGTGCTAGCCATGCGCCAGCGGGCGTCTCAGGCGATCGGAACCGAGGAGGTGGAAGAAGCGGCATCGCGCATCTCCACCAGCGCGGTGGTGACGTGGGTTGCGGTTCAGCCGAGCGAATTCGACCTCGACGGTGACGAAATTGTGCGCTTGGCCGACGGCGGAATCCCGGCGTCCCTGATCGACGTCATGGTGGCCGTATCGTACCCGGATCGCTTCGCGGTGTCTCTCGACGGGGCCACCACCATCGCCGAGGTGGAACCCCCTCCGGCCCGCCCCCGGTATCCGCTTAGCTATCGCGGCGATGTTCGACGCTACCTCTTCGATCCCTTCTTCCTGCCCGGACCCTACTATCGCTACAGAGGATTCGGCTACTCGCCGTACACCTACTACGGCTACGGCCTGGGAAGGTTCCCCGCCTACGTCGGTAACAGCTCAGGCAGGGTCGTCGTCCAGCCTCGTGAGCCCGCCTCCCAGGGCCGGATGGTGAACGGTCAGGGCTACAGGCGCCGCACGTCCTCGTCGCCATCGGCCACGTCTTCCGGCTCGAACCGTAGATCTATTCCGTCTTCGTCGACTTCATCCAGAGGAAGCTCTTCACCCACGGTGCGGTCCTCACCCGTCACGAGCTCTTCTGGCCTCGGTTCGTCGTCGGAAAGCTCGTCTCCGGGGATCCGATCCTCGGGCGGGAGATCGACCAGCCGAACCGCGAGGCCGCGGAACTGACGGTCCCATATCGTCGCCGTTCAACGCTGGTCGCGAGACGGGGTTCAAGTCCTGGCAGCTGAGGCTTCCTCTGCCGTCAAATCTGCTGGTCGCAGAGTTTTCTTCAAACAGTCCAGGATCATGCTTCCGGTCGGGTCTCTGAATTCCCCTTCCTCGGGTTCGTCTCTTCCCCGCCCTCATCACTCGCGCTCACCATGATACCGCCGGTTCTGCGCCAAGGAAAACTCTCACGGCTTCCTCCTCGACGAAACCATTCTCGTGTGGCACAATCCGGCTGTGGCACAATCCGCTTCCAGGTGGTTTGACCCCATGATAGCTATCCGCTTGCTTCCGCCATTACGGCAAACTTCCATAGCGTTCGCGCTTCTGGTCTTCATCGGGTTGGCTCCTTCCCTGCACGCTTCGCAACACGAGTTACACGAGCCCGGTATGGACCAGACTCTGCCGGCCCCGCAATCGACGAAATCGGCCTCGGAGGAAGAGGCTTCCAGGCAATTTTCCGAGTTCAATCACCGTTTCTCCGGTGTCTTCGTGTTTTTTGTCGGCATACTAGCCCTCTTGCAGCAGCATGTGGCCCGTCGTTTCGCTGGGATTCGCTATCTCTGGACTGTCCTTTTTTTCATTCCGGGGCTTTATCTACTAATCCTCAGCGACCCCGAATCCTGGCCCACTGGGAATCAGACCCTGTACTACGTCATCACCGAGAACATGCAGGTATTGCAGCACAAGATATTCTCCCTGATCTTGCTGGCGCTGAGCGTGGTCGAATACTTGCGGATTCGCGGCAAGCTGCAGGCGATCTGGACAGCCTTCTTGTTCCCGGCCTTCGCTGCGTCGGGAGCCGCCTTACTCTTCTTCCATTCTCCTCCAGGCAGCGCCATGGATGAGGCCGCTCACCAGGCCATGATGCAAATCCAGCATCAGCATGTTCAGTTCGGACTGGTGGGCTTTGGCATTGCCATCTCCAAGGCGGTAGCCGACACCGAACGCTTCCATCCGCGCGCGATGCAGATCATCTTCGCAGTTTTGATGCTAATTCTCGGATTGCTGTTGATGAATTACACCGAATAGGTCCCGTTCACTGCTGAGGCGCTTCTGGCAACTGCGCCGGGGGTGGTTCCGATAATTTTCTTCTGCTAGAATCATCTTACCAACCAGCCGGGCTTGTCCTGTGCAACAGCCAACAGAGCAGACCTCGCGGAGAGGTGGCTGAGTGGTTGAAAGCAGCGGTTTGCTAAACCGTCGTAGGGGCATAAACCTCTACCGAGGGTTCGAATCCCTCCCTCTCCGCCATTTTGTTTCGAGAAAATAAGTTATGAGTTTAGCTACCCTCAAGAAACAGCTGATTCCAATGTCAAGCCCATAACTTATATTTACGTTTTGTTTTATAGCTCTAACAGCCTGGGGTGCAATTGTTCACTGCCGTGCCGCGTGGTCTGCGATCGCACGATTACCTTGAACCTTTCATTATCGACTCACTATCGACGTTGATCCATGGACACGAGCCTTACCACTGGAAGCGCAGTCCCAGCTTCACTGCCCGCGGATCGAGGGTCGCGATAATCCGCTCGTAGTCTTCCGTCCGCAGCGAGAAGTTGGTGACGGCGTTGACGTTCAGGAGGTTGTAGAAGTCGGCCATCAGTGTCATCCGGCCCCGCTCTCCTAACGTGATCGTCTTGTCGACGCGGATGTCGGCGATCGTCACGTTCTCGGAACGGTTCTCGGACAGGTTCGCGAGGAAGATCGGCTGGTTCGTGCCCGTGCCTGGGATGTCGACGCGCTGAATGGGAGCATAGGGCCAGCCACTCTGGTGCCGGACGTTGGCCGACAGCCCGGCGTCGAACGGCAGGGCGACGCGGGCCAGCAGGCGGCCGCCCCAGTTGGTGGTCGCCTGGCGGGCCCCCACGTCGAGGCCGTGGTTCTGCCAGATCCGGCCATGCCCGCCGGAGCCGACGACGAGCGGGTCGGCGAACAACGGGCTCCGCGTCTCGCCAGCGGCGGAGCGGAACTCGTCCCGCCACTGGGAGTCGAAGCTTGCCTGCAGGAGCAGCCCTCCCGTGAAGCGGTGGTCCAGGGCCACCTGCACGGTGTCATAGGCGGCGTGCATCTCGGGGAACGCGGCGATCCGGTTGTCTACCACGCCCGCGACGTCGGCCGGCACGCGCTGGACGCGAATGGGCGCGCCCGTGAACGCGTTCACCGGACAGTCCCACTTCGGGTCGTCCATGCATGCGATGCCCCGCCCCGCCAGCAGCGCCTCCTGCTGCGGCCGGTTCCAGAGGCCGCTGTCGCTGCTCAGGTTCTTGCGCACGTAGGAAACCCGCAGCGATGTGTCCCGCCGCAGCTCGTGCTCCATCGAGACGCCGAACTCGTCGACGTACTCCCGCGGGAGGTCCGGATCGACCGGCGTTCCGGTTGCTCCGAGCGTCGTGCCGGTGGCTCCCTGCTCGGCGAGCTTGGGGCCGAGCTCCTCCGCACCGTCGTAGATTCCGTTGCCGTTCAGGTCCAGGAACGCGAAGCGAATCCACGCCGTGCTGGCCGGATTGGCAGCCTCGTGTGCGTCGGCGAGGTTCACGTGGTAGCGGCCGTAGTGCCCCTTCAGCGCGGTGGGTGAGGCCAACGCGAACGCCGCCCCGAGTCGTGGCGCCCATGTATTCCAGACGACGCTGGTCTGGCCTGTGACCGCCCCTGTCGGGAAGAAATCGGCGAAGTGGGGATTGGATTCCGCGTCCAGGAAATAGGTGTGCTGCTGCTCGTAGCGCACGCCCAGGTTGAGCGTGAGACGGTCGATCGGGCGCCACGTGTCCTGGAAAAACACCGCGTGGTGCCGGTTCCGGTTGTCGGATGCGATCGCGCCCTCGGATGGCATGCTGAACAACATGATCCGGTCGACGTGGAACGGCCGGTCATTCTGGCTGTCGTCGAGGTAGCGGACGTGCCCGGAGTTGGCGTTCGACCCGAACTGGGCGCTGTCGATCTGGAACTCGTAGCCCACCTTAAACTCATGGCTGCCGGCGGAGTGCGGCACATAGTGGTTCATGCCCACCGTTACCTGAGGTTTCCAACGGACGAAGGTGAACGGCGGCGCGCCGTCGGCGCCGGGAAACCAGCCGGCACCACTCAGGCGGCCCGTCGCCGTATCGAGGCGCGGCGGGGTCGGGACGGGGTCGACCTGAGGCACCATTGGCCACGCGAACCCGAAGTGCTTGAAGGCCACCGTCGTGAAGGTCCGGTCGTTCCAGACGCGCTGCCACTCTCCCTTGTGCGCCCAGCTCCAGCTCGCCTGCGCCAGCACCGAGTCGGGACCGACGTCGGCCGACAGCCCGCGTTTCGGCTTCTCCTTCAATCCCCACTGCGTATAGCCGATCAACTGGTCCCGGTCAGTCAGCCGCACCGTCACCTTGCCTCCCAGGTTGTCGAAATCGCCCAGGTCGGTGGCCACGGAGCGATCCACCCCCGACACCGCCTTGTCGATTCGGAAGTGGTTGTAGAAGAGGTAGAACCAGGCTCGGTCACCGACGATCGGCCCGCCGAGGTCGGCGTGTGTCTCGAAGAAAAGCAGGTTCGGGTTGCCGGTGTAGCCGCGCGCCTGCAACTCGGCCTCGCGGTTGTCGGCGACGAAGTTCTCGGGCTCGTAGTCGACGTGGAACATCCCGCCGAACTCGTCCCCGCCGCTCTTCATGGTCATCATGACGAGCGAACCGGGCGCGGTCATCTCGACATCGGCGCCCGCCGCCGTGGTCGTGAACTCATCGACGGAGTAGTAGTCGAAGTAAAAGCCGGTGCCTCCCGCCCCCTCCGTCGTGTCGATCCCGTCGGCAAGGATCCGGTTCTGGTCCCGGATGCCGAAGCTCTCGTACCCTGTCTGCTGGCTCTTGTGGGAGCCGCCGACGTCGAAGCCGCGCATCCGGACGCCTGCCGTCTGGCCGAGCACAGCCCAGACATCGGTGGCTGACGGAACGTCCTGCAGCTCCGCGACACCGAAGTCGTTCACCAGCGCCGTTTGTCGTGATGTCGACCGCCGGAGCGTCCCCGGAGACGGTGACGGTCTCGGGGAGGGTGGCCACGTCGAGCGCCGCGTCGATCCGGATCACGCTGTTCCCCTCGATGATCACCCCTTCCCGGACCAGGGTCTGGAACCCCGGCAGCTCGAAAACGACGTCGTAGGATCCGCGCCCGAGGGCGCGGATCCTGTAGGAGCCGTCGACCAGAGTGATGGCTGAGAGCGGCGCGATGAGCGCATCGCCGGTGAGTGTGACCGTGGCGCCTGGCACCGGGAGGCCCTGAATGTCGGCTACCGTACCTTCGATCGCGCCCGTCGTCTGCGCCGTCATCGGGGCGGTCGACGCGGCGAGGATGCCGAGCGCGAAGACCGCCGCGGCACACCACCGGACGGGCGGCTTCGAGCCGGATGACCGGCAAGCCGTTTCGTTTCCCGGCCGTGCTCTCGAATCGTCAACGAGTGAGGATGCGTCGGCAGGAAACAACTTCGATACCATCATTCGGCTGACTATATCCACCACAGGCTGCTAGCACCAAGACGTAGGTCGCCCTATCCACGAGCCACTCCCGCACTTGCTCGAATCGGCCGTGATGCACGCAACCAAACTAGTCACTGCGGTCCTTACCTTCTTGAGGTCTTCCCAAAACCCGACCACAGAGACGCTGCGATACGTGACCCGTACAGCCGTCAACGCTACGCGGCACCACTATCTTAGTTTTGCTAGCATGCCATACACTATGTAGGCCCCGTTCTCCTGCGTCAAGGTTATAATCACGGAATTTTCCCCTGGTCGAAACCGATGATAACCGCCCGGCCTATGGGCGCTGTGGTCAGGCCGTCCTCGGGCTGTCCAAGTCGCTGCGGGCGGGTTCGGGCGTCCATGGCGACGGAAGTGTCAACGGGCCTTATCCGGAGGCAGCCCCCGCCGTTCGAGCCGCCCTTCCATTGTCCAAGGGTCTCGAAGCTACAGACGTTGCCCGCTTCGCCGGCAAGGGACGAGTGTCGATTCGGATTTCCATCACAGAAAATATTCAAAACGATCATCTGGACGGAGTCAACAAGGGCGAACACGGCGAACGAAAACGACCGGGCCGACTCGATCGAGATCGGGCTAACCCGTGCGTCGAGTCGTCATTCCACACGGTCTGCGACCCCCAATCTAGGAGATTACCGAACTCTTTTCGTTGATGGAACCAGAGAATGCTGTTTCTAATCTTTCCATGAGAACCCGGACCCTGCTTCCGTCATCGCCTCGACCGTTCCGGTACGCTCGCGGAAGCTGGAATTGAATCGTTCGGAGCAAATGCCGCCGCAGTCGGCCGGGAGGTTACCGGAAGTGTGTCAGCCATCCTCGACTGGAGTGTCCGAGTGCCGAAAGAGCACGGTGGCATCGAAGCCGCCCAGGAGCGCATCGTCACGTTGAAAGACCGTCGCCGCACGCCGATCGACATGGCTCTGTGTCGATCGGCAAGTGCACATCAGACATGAGGAGCCATGTGCAGGGAGATTGCCTTTCGACAATGCACGGTGGCTTCTTCCCATGTCGTTGTTTCCTTGGTGGTTTCGACCACGCTGTCGCCAACGGCTACGCCGCGCCGGGCATGCCGGAGGTGGACGGGAGCGCGCACCCCTCTTCGAGACCCTGGTGCGAGCGTGGGGGCGGGTAAGTTTTCACAACCACCGCACAGCCCCTGAGGCGCCCGTCCAAAATATCCCTGCGGGAAGGGTTCGAGCTGATGAAGAAGCCGGGACCGACATTGTCCGTGGCGACGAACCGGGCGTGACAGCCGAGCCGGAGGCAAGCGTCCTGCGCCGATGCAGATGAATACACCGGCGGTGGCGAGGGCATTGTCGCCGATCTGCAGAGACTCTTCTGGCGTTGCGAGTCTGAAGCCCATTCGATCATCGGGAGATCGGCACGACTTTCGCTTCGCAGCCACTCTTCCGGTTTGGGAATTCGTTGCCTATTGACATTGGTCCTATGTCTGTCAGATTCTACTGATAGCATCCGTGGGCATAGACCGTAACCATTCGCAGGTCACCACATGGTCCGCATGATCAATCTCGAAGTGCTGCTGAAGGGCTGCACTGATGAAGCGTTCGCCGATGGTATCCGAATCGACACGGAGCTTGTACCTCTTGCGGGTCCAGGCTACCCCGTCAAACCAGCGGTCTACGAAGGCGGAACCCACCACCGGATCGCCGCTGTCGAGTCAATATTCATTCGAAGTTCGAAGGGTACGGTGTGAGTCGTGGTTGGGCACCAGTTAGGGTACGAGTTCCAGCGGGTGGCGATGCCGAACAAAAGAACCCGGAAAGGTCGTTATGAACAGGTTCGGTCGGCAAATCGAGCCGATTGCAGTTCCGCAGGCCGGGAATAACCCGTGACCAGCACTGCAAACCGGGAAGACCTCGCGATCACGCTTGGGGTCGAGGAGGAGTTCTTTCTCGTCGACCCTGGTTCCCGCGACCTGATTGCCGAACCAAACCCCGCTATCTTCGACACCTGCGAGAAGACGTGCGGCCCGCATAAGGTCGTGCATGAGTTCCTGCGCTCCCAGATCGAGACCAATACCCGTGTGTGCGAGTCGGTGTCCGAGCTATCTCAAGCCCTGCGCGAGAGCCGACGAGTCGTCATTGAGGCGGCCGAACGACACGGGGCAACGGTGATGGCAGCCTCCACGCATCCCTTCGCATCGTGGAGGGAGCAGGCGCCCACGCCGCGGGAACGATACACGAAGTTCGCGGCCACCTTCCAGGACAATGTGCGTCGGTTCCTCGTCGGCGGCATGCACATCCACGCCGGCTTCGGCAACGCCGATTCGCGCATTCGGATCATGACGGCGATCCGCCGCTACCTGCCGTTGCTCCATGCACTGTCCACATCGTCGCCGTTCAACGCTGGGCGCGAGACGGGGTTCAAGTCCTGGCGGCTGAGCCTCGTCGGCGGTCTCCCGCGCACCGGTATGCCGGGCCCCCTGCGGTCGCGGGCAGAATATGACCGGCTGGTCGCTGAGTACCGGCGCATGAAATTCATCAATGACGGCAGCGAGCTATGGTGGGACATTCGCCCCTCCCACGCCAACCCAACGGTGGAGATGCGGATCTGCGATGTTTGCACGCGCATCGAGGACGCGGTGTGCATTGCGGCGCTGTATGCGTCCCTCATTCGGCTATTGATGCGCTGGGACCGGGAAGGTGCCTTGCCGCCGGAGCCGCTCACCGAAATCATCGCGGAGAACCGCTGGGTTGCCCAGCGCTACGGGGTGCTCGCCTTCTTCGGAGATGCGACGCGGGAGGATGGTAGGGCGGACATCGAAGACATTGTGACCGATCTGGTTGAGGAACTCGCCTCCGATGCCCGCGCCCTCGGCTGCGAGGCGGAGACGCGTCGCGCCCTCGCCATCATCCGCGAAGGAACCAGCGCGGACCGGCAGGTCGATCTATTTCGCCTGCGCCGCCTGGAGGGGGACACGGAGGAAGCGGCGCTCCACAGCGTGGTCGATCTGCTGCTCGCCGAGACCCGAGAAGACATAGGGGAAGCGTCTGGTTGATCCGCAGGAACTCTTAGCGACCCATGCGTCCGAGGCCGATCCGGTCACGAAAGGATCGGCACGACCTTCGGTTCGCAACTCCCACCGGCTAGGAACTCTGCCCACTGCTCCATCAACCGCCGTCGGCGCTTGAACAGATGACCGGGCGAAGGTGGCCCGTGTCCTGCTGCTATTGAAGACAACGACGTAAAGAAGATCCTTTCCGGCCTAAATTCCGTCGTCGACTGTATTGGATCTCTGCGCACGCATACCGGCTCCGATCACGGGCGTGGCCGGCGGGCTTATTGGCTTCAGGCGCGACAGGCGCATCTTGCCGTCCATGCCTCCCACACTCTGGTTGGGGGTTTCATCGAGACTTGTGATGAACGAAGGCGGAAGGCAACGGCAAATTAGCAAGAATAAGAATTTAAGCAGATTTCTCAGGCCCTTCCGTGGACCAAGCCGCTCTGTGCGATCAGTCCACTCTTACGGACTGTTGGGTGGGATCTGCTTCATATATCTGCTGGGGGCAATCAATACGGTTTGCTGTATCGCATCGATTGGTAGCACCTCTGCAAGACCAGAATTCTCCTCGAATACAATCTTGGGACGCCCGGCGTCGTACCGCACCTTACTGAGATCTTTACACCTTACTGAGATTTTTGAATGATCTGACTGCGCGTGCTCTCCTGTTGCGCGGAGACAGAACTCACGAAGATTTGTGGGTGCGTTCATGCCTGCCTGGACGCGATTAGCCGGATGCGATCCTTGTGGAGCGCAAGGCGAAGCTACACTGAGCAAAAGAGGCGATGCGAGGTGAATGCTGCCGTGCCTGTGTCGACTCTCACTTCGGATTCTGGCCAAATCTTCTCAGCACGGGAAGAATTAAAGCATTGTCACGCTAATCGTATACGGTCACAAAGGAAGCTTTCATTTTCCTCTTCTGTGTCTGAATCGGCATCATGCCAGCACCATCGGCAGCACGGACACAATACTCCTCCTATGCTGTCATCAAAGTCCGTCGTTTCTCAAACAGTTCCCCCCGCAGCCAAACCGGGGACAGGCATGGGGCGGAGAAGCAAGTTCGCCGGGGGCGTAATTCTCTGTCACCCAACTCGCGGCGCCAGGGTCAATCACCCACCGTCACCTTGACGGTGGCGGAAGCCTCGCCCGCTCTGTTGCGCACGGTTATCGTGTACTCAGTGGTTTGAGCCGGCGACACCGGGATGGAACCCCGGAGAGGAGCTACGGGCCCTATGCCCGAGATCGTGATTTCGGTCGCATTGCGGACCTCCCAGCTCAATATGCTCTGGTAGCCCTGCCAAATCATGGTCGGTGTGGCGCTGAAGTTAACGATGATCGGCGGATCTTGCTGCTCCACTGTGATCGTGACGCTCTGCATGACAGTCCGCTCCGGGTTGCTCGCCGTCAGGACATACGTGGTGGTCTCGGCCGGACTGACCGTGGTGCTGCCACCTTCCGGATCGACCTCGCCGATCCCGGAAATCTCCACGTTCGTGGCGTTACGAACTTCCCAGAGCAATGTTGCGGCCTCACCGGCCGCTATACGCAACGGCTCTGCCGAGAAACGCAGAACGGTGATTCTCGGATCCAGCGTACTCACCATGACGTGATCGATCCCGGTCCGGTTCCGGTCATCCTTGACGGTGAGTCGAAAGCGGTATGTTTGGCCATCGCCCGCGGAGAAGCTTGTCTGGGCCGCATGGGGGGCCGAGAGGGTCACGGCGGGTCCACTCTCCTGCTCCCACACGAAAGTGATTGGATCTCCGTCTGGGTCGGACGAGCGTGAACCATCCAGCACGATGATGCCGCTCTGGACGCCAGTCTGGTCGGGACCGGCGTCCGCAACCGGGGCATCGTTGCCCGTCCGGACGGTGCGTGTCCGCGTCTCATAGCGGATGCGCGGCACATCGACGGGAACGGGCCCTGCAGCCTCACCGTAGTCCCTCGGGTTCAACCATTGACCAAACTCCAGGCCCAGTGTGAAGCTGCCCGTGTTCGAGCTCGAGACTAACGTCTCATTCAAACCGCCAGCGACGGTGAAGGCGATGTGGTCGGTAATGGGATGGATGTAACGAATCCGCCCACCGGCCTTGCGGCCAGCAAACTCTCCAAACTGGGCTCCCAAGTTGCCTTCAAACCAGCTGTCGCTCCAAGCAGCTACCGTGGCGCTGAAGCCCAACTGGTCCACGATGCTCAGGGAGGTCTCTTCGATCAGATGGGTCGCCAGCCTGCGGGTGTGGATCACAGAGCCGTCCAGAAAGCCTTTGGTACCGAAAACGCCAATCCGGCCGCGCGGGAAGATGTAGCCGAGGGTGCCGGCGGCCTGTCCGAGCGCTCCGGCATGCGTGAAGTCGCCGAACTTGACGTACTTGAAGCTTGAAAAGATGCCCGCCTGCATAGAGCCGAAGCGGTTGAGGAGACCGATGTCGATCTGGCCCTCGTCCCGCAGGGAACCGTGCATGTACTCGCCTTGGGCCTGCACGGCGTGTGTCCCGGCGAAGGGCAGAAAAACCTGCCCCGATCCGCTGACAGCAAGGTTGTTCGTGTCGGTATCTGTCCCCGCCAGCAAGCTGTACCGGGCGAACTTGTCGGACGGTTCGGGAATCTCTTCACGAACGATTTCCCGCACCTGATCCTCAGTCGCCGGCGTGGGGGCAGCGGCAATCCGGCCTTCCAGGGTGCGCTGTGCTTCTGTCAGCTGTTCGATCTCATCCTGGAGGCCTTGGTTCTCGTCTTGAAGCGCTTCTAATGCCGCACGGATTTCCTCAAGCCGTTCCAGTTCCCGCAGGATCGGCTCGCAACATTCGTCTTGCTCTTGTGCTGGCTCAGCGAGCGCGGCAATGGCTTCGACAGCACCCTGATCGCTGATGACGTTGCCCTGGGCATCGGTGACGGTGATCGTGACCCGACGATTCATAAAACGCCCCTCATCCAGGTCGTTGTCGGCAGTCGGGAGTTGCTCACCTAAGGATTCGATGCTGACTTGGTTGGCTTGCGCACCATTCTGTACAAGAAAATCCCGCACGGCTTCGGCGCGCTCGAGGGCCAGATCGATGTTGTAGGGGTCAGCGCCGAGACTGTCGGCGTGGCCTTCCAGCCGGACCCGGTAGTCGGCATTCTGGTTCAGTAACTCCGCCAAGCGCAACAGGCTGGGATAGCCATCGGTCAAGACAGCGCTGTTGAAAGCGAAGTTGATCTCCTCCCAGTCGCTGCTCTCCTGAGTTGTCGTAAGTCCTTGGCCGAACAGCAGTGTTGTCGAAAGCACGGCTGCACCCCACGCCTGCAGGCTCTTCCTAAGCATTGTGATCATCTCCGTAGGAATAGAGAAGCATCTACCATAACGCATCTCGCAACCGCGAGTCTACCCAGGTCTTGGGGCCTAGACGGGAGGGGGATTAGCTAGTGCTGTTCAATACGCCGGACCTTGGGCGCAGGTTCCGCCCGTATTCATCCGATGGCTTACGAAGCCTGGTGACGTCGTCTACGATCCGTTCGCCGATCTCGGAGCTACTCCTATGGAGGCATGTCGGATGGGCCGCGTCGGCATGGGCCAGAATGCAAACCCGCTGGCGCACCTCCCGGCACCAAGACAGTCCGAATCACCTCATGTGCTCGCGTGGCGGGCTCCGTCATAACCCCCCCCCCGGCAATCTTACTCACTCGGGCACACCGGCGGCGCCGTGTAGTCTAAGTTCAGCAATCGGAAGTAGTTTTGCCCCAGGGCAATCTCTCGAAAGGCCTTGTCGTTCAGGTCCTGAAGGATCCGGCCTGTTATCTGCAGTTCCGTGCGATAGACCTCAATATCCTTGTCCCGTGATGCCAGAAAATCCGTTCCCGGCAGGATGCGTTCCGAGTACTCATTCAGAAACGACACATAGAGTGTCCGCTTGTTCGGGTCTGAGAAATAGGCATCGTCGATCACCCGCCACGAGATATCTAGCATCAGCTTCGGATAGCGATCCAACAGCCCACTCATAACCTGGATATGCTGGGCGGTGTTCATATCGATTAATTCCCGGGACAATCCCATGTGCACCCAAACGATGGCATTGTCGGGGTACAAACGCAGCATTTCTTCCATGAGGGGCAGGTACTTTGTCGGCTCTTCGTCGTTGCCCAAATCGGCGTGAACCGCCAGCGGGATGTCTCGTTCCCGCAACACTGCCATGAAGTTGGTCCATCGAAGGAGCGTCGCCGTCGGGACCGGCTCCCGCCCGTTGGCAAACAGCGCCTGTTTAACCAGGTTAACTTCGCCCATCCAGACAAACGTGCCGGGATATTCCTCTTCCAGCAGCTGCATCCCCGGCAGGACCGTCTCTGGTTGCAACAAATCCGGGAAGCTCATCGAGAGCGTCAGATGGACCCCAGAGGGTGTGTTCGCGATGAAGCTGGCGGCGTTGACAAAGTCGTTCTTCAACGTCGGCATCACGGGCGCGCCTGGGCAGTCCAAGTAGTAGGTACAGTTTGAGGCGACCGGCAGCATCTGGCCAATGCCGTAGATATTGGCGAACAGGACACCAGTCTTCTCAAGATATGAGATGATTTCCTCGAACGGAATCGCTGGCCCGCCGAACGGCCGGAAGTGCAGGTGGGTATCCACTACCGCAGTTTGGGACTGAACCGAGCGGTCGTAACACGGCGGATCATCGGCCCGAAACATTTCCAACGTGGGCCGTGAAACACAGCCAACCGCTCCCAGAGCACCGAACAACAGCAGCACAAAGGGTATTCTTCCTAGAGTATCTTTCATAGACGTCTCTCCGCTCCGGGCTCTTGATCAGTATAGTATGGCTATCAAGTGGGCAGCAGTTCCCGCGATCCGCAATGAGAGCCTCATGAAGGCCTCCGACGACTGGTGCCGTTTTTCTTTGCAGGGCGATTCTCGGGCCAAGCCCCGTTGGACCGTTTCCGTTGTTACCTATCCTGCAGGGTAGCGAGCAACTCACAGCGACCTCAAACCCAACAGCTTAACCTGCGCCTGCTTAAATTTGCCTTATATCGGTGCTCTTGTTACCAAGTTCATTTCGCTTGCAGTCCATTTTTCGCTCGGATATCATGTCCCCCGCCCACTGAGCCTGCAACCGAACCAACCCACCCGCCGAGATTAGGAGGAACCGTGGTACTCGTTCTCAAGAATCAGGAGATGGAGAGACTGCTCCCTTACCGAGAGCTGCTCGCACGCTTGATTGGCATGATTGAAACAGCATTCCGTGAGTACGGAAACGAAGTAGCCGTCAATCGCCCGCGTTCGCGGATGTACATCCCTTCTCGCGAGGCGAACACGTTTTACTGGTTCAACAACATCGCCGGAATTGTCCCGGCATTCCGGGCAATGGCCTTGCGGATTGACTCGTCGCTCGCTCGCGAAGTGACACACAACGGGAAACGGCGCGAGGAATATCCGGGCGACTATGTCGGTCTGATTCTGCTGTTTGACACGGACACCTGTGAGCTGCTTTCGATCATGGACGATCACTTTCACTCGCCGATTCGCGTGGCGGCGACGAGCGCCCTGGGGAGCCGATTTGCCGCACGGCCCGAGTCGCAGGTGATGGCGCTGTTCGGATCGGGCGAGCAGGCGCGGGCGCAAGCGGTGGCGTTTTCGCTGGTGCATCGTCTCGAACGAATCCAACTCTACAGCCCGAACGCAGAGCGTCGGGACCGGTTCGCTGCTGCGATCGAGCCGGAGACCGAGTGCCCAGTTGTGCCGGTGGGGAGCGCCGAGGAAGCCCTTCGCGGCGCCGACATCGTGAATGCCTCTACGAACTCGAGCGATCCGATCTTTGACGGGAACCTGATCCAGTCCGGAATGCACGTCACGACTATCGTTGGCGGCGACTACCGCAGCAAGCGCGACGAAGTGGACGCCACAGTCTATTTACGCTCCCGGTCGGTCCTGGTCAACACGCGCGAGCAGGTGAAGCAGGATCGCCAAGGCAACCTCCATGAGATGCTCGAAGACGGCCGCCTGCGGTGGGAGCAGCTCCAGGAAGTCGGCGAAGTGGTGACCGGCAAAGCACAGCCCCGCCAGGCTCCCGACGACGTCACGCTCTTCAAGAACAACCACGGCATGGGCATTCAGTTCGCTGCCAGTGCCCGGCTGCTGTACGACGAAGCGCGACGCCAGGCCGTGGGAACGGACTTGCCGTCGGAATTGTTCACGACCAAGCGGGAAGGTGTTTGGTCCCCGTGAAGGCAAGGCGGGACGGGCCACCAGCGCGGATGAATGGGCCGGTTGCCTCGTTCCGCCATTCGGAGCATACTTTGTAGGAAACCGGCGGAGGAGTGTTGGCATGAAGTCAGACGCTGTGCTGAATTCGGTTGCGACGGAGAATGACTACCTGAATCCTTACTCCCTCGAAGCTCTCGACGAAGAGGAAGTGCTCGAATGGGTGGAGTCACTCGACGAACTGCTCGAACAGGAAGGTCCGACCCGAGTGAGGTACTTGTTCATGCGCCTTCTGGCTGCGCTCCATCGTCGTGGCGTCTGCTTGCAACTCGGTCCGCGAACCCCGTATGTCAACAGCATTCCGACGGAAAATCAGCCTCCCTTCCCCGGCAACCGGCGAATCGAGCGGCGCATCAAGAGCCTGATTCGCTGGAACGCGCTAGCGATGGTGGTGCGTGCGAACCGGGAGGATGCCGGCATCGGCGGCCACATTTCCACCTATGCGTCGCTGGCGACTCTGCTCGAAGTAGGATTCAACCACTTCTTCCGAGGCAAGACAGAAAACCAATGCGGCGACCTGGTCTATTTCCAGGGACACGCCTCGCCGGGAATTTACGCGCGGGCGTTCATGGAGGGAAGGCTCGACGCGGGGCACCTGGAGCGGTTTCGACGAGAGCTCCGCGGGAAACCCGGTCTGAGTTCCTATCCGCATCCCTGGCTCATGCCGGGCTTTTGGGAATTTCCGACCGTTTCTATGGGGCTGTCGCCGATCTCGGCCATCTATCAGGCGCGCTTTAACCGATATTTGGAGAACCGTGGCCTTCACTCCTGCAACCACCGCAAGGTCTGGGCGTTTCTCGGCGACGGGGAATGCGACGAGCCGGAGACTCTTGGAGCGCTGACGCTTGCCTCCCGGGAGCGGCTCGACAATCTGATCTTCGTCATCAACTGCAACCTCCAACGCCTCGACGGCCCCGTGCGCGGTAACGGAAAGGTGATTCAGGAACTGGAAGCGGCATTTCGGGGCGCAGGCTGGCACGTCATCAAAGTGATCTGGGGGGATGACTGGGACCCGCTGCTGGCCGAGGACACCGACGGACTGCTGCGGCGGCGCATGGACGAGGCCGTAGACGGCGACTATCAGAACTATGCTGTGCGCTCTGGAGCCTGGACCCGTGAGCATTTCTTCGGGAAGTACCCGGAGCTTCTGCGGATGGTGGAGCACCTGAGCGACGACGACATCAAAAAGATGCGCCGCGGCGGCCACGACCCGGAAAAGGTTTATGCGGCGTACAAGGAGGCGACTGAGCATACCGACTCGCCGACCGTGATCCTCGCCAAGACTATCAAGGGCTACGGACTCGGCGAAGCGGGCGAAGGCCGCAACGTCACGCACCAGCAAAAGAAATTGAACGAGGACGAACTCAAGACGTTCCGCCGCCGCTTCGAAATTCCGATCCCTGAGGATCACATTGAAGAAGCCCCCTTCTACCGGCCACCCGAGGACAGCGAAGAAATGAAGTATCTGCGCGAGAGGCGGGAGGCGCTCGGGGGTCTTCTCCCGGAGCGAAAAGTCCGGGCCAAACCGTTGCCAGCTCCCTCGCTCGAAGAACTCGCCGAATTCTTCCAAGGCTCCAACAACCGCGAAGTCTCGACCACCATGGCCTTCGTGCGGCTGCTCACCGTTCTGATGAAGACCCCGCAGCTCGGCAAACTGATCGTTCCCATCATCCCCGATGAAGCCCGCACGTTCGGTATGGAGCCGCTGTTCCGCCAGTTCGGAATCTACGCCAGCAAGGGTCAGCTCTATGAGCCGGTGGATTCCGACGTCTTTCTTTACTACCGCGAAGCCAAGAACGGGCAGATTCTGGAAGAGGGCATCACGGAGGCCGGGTCCATGGCCTCGTTCATAGCTGCCGGGACCGCTTACGCCAGCCACGACATCAACACCATTCCGTTCTTCTGCTTCTACTCAATGTTCGGATTCCAGCGCATCGGAGACCTGATCTGGGCGTGCGCCGACACGCGCGGCAAAGGCTTCCTAATGGGCGGGACAGCGGGCCGCACGACGCTCCACGGTGAAGGCCTCCAGCACCAGGACGGCCACAGCCACGTCCTAGCGAGCACTATCCCGACCATGACCGCCTACGATCCGGCGTTTGCCTACGAAACCGCCATCATTGTGCAAGATGGCATCCGGCGTATGTACGAGCTGCAGGAAGACCGCTTCTACTACATCACCATGTACAACGAAAACTACGCCATGCCGCCCATGCCGGAGGGCGTTCAGGAAGGCATACTGCGGGGGATTTACCTCTATCGGAAGGGGCGGGCGGCGAAGGGTAAGCCACGGGTACAACTGTTCGGCAGCGGCGCCGTGCTGCGCGAGGCACTGCGTGCGCAGGAAATCCTGGCAGAGAAATATCAGGTAACCGCCGATGTCTGGAGCGTGACCAGCTACAGCCAGCTCCGGCGCGACGCTCTGGCCACCGACCGCTGGAACCGTCTGCATCCCCAGGAGCAGGCGCGCCGACCCTACATCGAAGTGGCTCTTCAAAAATCGGAAGGGCCCATTGTCGCTGTGACTGATTACATGCGGATCGTCCCGGATCAGATCGCCCCCTGGCTGCCCGACCGCCTGGTCTCTCTCGGAACCGACGGATTCGGCCGAAGCGACAACCGGGCCTATCTGCGGCGATTCTTTGAGGTGGACGCTGAGTCCGTCACGCTGGCTGTGCTCCAACGGCTTGCCAAGCAGGGCACGATCCCCGTCAAACGTGTTGCGAAAGCGATCCAGGAACTGGGAATCGACCCTGAAAAAGCCAACCCCATGATTTCATGAAGCGGAAGAAGGCGGAAAAAGGGAAACACGGAATTTCCTTTTGACATCCTGTCGGTTCTGCTTGTCGCCTGAGCAACACTTGATGCCTTCACGAGAATGCTCTCTCCTCGCTAATGCACAACCTTCTTGGATTAACCACAGGAAATCGTATACATGGAAAAAGCGAGATGCTTTGCCGGCTTTGTCAAGTTAAGGCAGGATCAGGCACAATTGGCGGATGAAATCACAATATCGAGGCCATCGTTTTCCATCTGAAATCATCAGCCATGCCGTCAGGCTGTACCATCGGTTCGCGCTGAGCTTTCGAGATGTCAAAGATCTGCTTACTGAGCGAGGCAATTCGGTATTGGTGTCTGAAGTTCGGTCCAGCCTATGCTCGCAATCTGCGGAGGAAGCAGGGGCGGCTCGGCGACATCTGGCATGTAGATGAGCTTTTCATCAAAATCCGAGGTCAGCATCTCTATCTGTGGCGTGCCGTCGATCAGGATGGAGACGTGATCGACATTCTGGTTAGCAAGCGTAGAGATCGTCGAGCCGCTACGCGATTCTTTCGTAAGATGTTGCAACATCAGAGACAACCACCCTGGCAACTGATCACCGACAAGCTGCGGAGTTATGGGGCTGCACATCGGGAGACCTTTCCTTCCGTTGTGCATCGCACCGGTCAATACGAGAACAACCGGGCTGAAGCCTCTCATCAGCCAACGCGTCTGAGACGGTTCAAATCAATAGAGCAGGCCCAACGTTTTCTCTCCGTACACGGTCCCATTCAGAACCTATTTCGAGTTGGTCGTCATCATCTGAAAGCACAACATCATCGACTGCTCCGAGGCCGGGCATTTTCCGATTGGAGAGAATTGACGTGCGCCTGTTGAGGCGTTGTAGGAGTCCTATTGTTTTCGAGAGAATCTCGCCTTGGTTCCGTTAACTTGACAGTGCCAGCAGAGGCCACCGGGATTCTCAGGCGGGCAGGATTACTTCCACCAACACTACGGCTCGGCAAATTCAGTTTGCCTTGAAGTTCATCTTCTGAGGCGGAGAATGTTGTATACTTTCCACGTCAGCTCAATCGGAACGCGCGGTGGGCAGTCAGGATGCGTCCCGCGTTTCCGCTTGATCTGACTTGGCAGCGACGAACAAGATTCTTGATACCGAGCAGAAATTAAATCATTCTCAACTCCGGGGTAGCACTCCGGGGGGAAGGGAAGCGACTTTCATGACATCCACGAGATCGGCTAATGGAAGCAACAAGAGCAGGTATGTTTTAGCGGCGGCTCTGACGATCGCTTTCGGGGTCTTGTTCTCCGCGTGGTGGTCGGCGGAATCCTCCGCGCAGGGCACTTCATTGCTCGCCGGGCGCGTGACCTCCTCCGCGGGAGGGCCGGTGGCGGCCGTCCCCGTGCGCGCGCGCCAGGCCAATGGCACCTTCGCGGTGAGCGTCTATACCAACAGCAACGGCGAGTACGACTTTCCGGACTGGGCGGATATCTCCGCCGGGACCTACGCGGTTTCGATTACGTTGCCCGACTTTGTGCATGCGAACAAGGAAGGCGTGACGCTGACGGCGGGCCGGACTACCAAGGCGGACTTTACGCTCGAACCCCGGACGCCGAGCATCGAAGACGCCACGGCGAGCGAAATCATCGCGGCCTTGCCCGGCACGGATGAGCAGAAGCATTTGTTCATCCAGTGCGACAACTGCCACACGCTCCAGTGGGCGCTGCGGAACCCCAAGACGAAGGAACAGTGGCTGCAGACCATCCGGCGGATGGCAGGGGCAAGAAACGCCGACTCGCACACTCCCGGCACTCGCACGTATCAACAAAAGCAGTACATCGAGCCGCTGGCGGACTACCTAGCTTCGATTCGCGGCCCGGGGTCGTCGAGTGAAATTCCGTTCCAGCTGCGGCCGCGGCCGACGAGCGCTGCCTCCACGCGCCTCGTTGTGACCGAGTACGACATCCCCCGCGGCGGGCAATTCGAGCTTTACATGCTGCGCGGCGACCGGCGGTTTGTGTGGCCGCACGACGTGCTGGTGGACAACGACCCGAAGGGTCCGTATGTCTGGTATACGGATCATTTTTCCTACACCATCGGCAGGGTCAACACGAAAACCGGTGAAGCCAAGGAATTCACGTATACGCCCAAGGAGGGGATGGGCCGGGAAGCCGCGGTCGCATCCATGGCTCCGGGACAGGGCCGCGCGGGCAATCCAGGCGGCGGAGGGCACGGGATCGTTTTCGATCGCGAAGGCAGGATCGTCACCGGCATCCGCGGCGGCACCGCGCGGTTTGATCGCAGCACGGAACAGTTCACGCTCTTGGAGGGCGGCTCCACGGAGTTCGGGCTGGACCCGGTCGACAACGTCTGGTACACGGTGGACGATGAAGGGATAGTCGGGCTCAACCGGACGACCGGCGAACGAAAGCTTTACCCGCTTACCCCCGAAGGCATGACGCTGGGTGACGCCACGTACGGCAAGGAGACGGATTCGCAGGGCCGTGGCATCTTCAACCTCTGGAAGCTCGGGAAGATGGGAGTGTTCGATCCCAAGACGGGAAGCTTCGTGGAGTATCCCGTGCCGACGCCCGGGTCCGGACCGCGCCGCGGGGAGGTCGACGAGAACGACAACGCCTGGCTCGGCCTCTATTGGGCCGGCCGGGTTGCCCGGTTCAACCCCAACACAGGCGATGTGCGGGAGTTTCCGCTCATTCCCGACCACAAGGCGTATACCGCGCCTTATCCTTCACCCTACAGCGCCTCCGTCGACGACAAGAACCAGATTGTCTGGGCGAACGACTTCAACAGCCGCCGGATTTTCAGCATCGATATGACAACCGGCAACCCGACGGAGTACTTCATGCCATATCCGTACGAGATGCGCGACCTGGCGACCGACGAAAGCGCGGAACGGCCCACCGTGTGGATCCCGTCCTACCGCCCGCCATCGCAGATGGTGCGCGTGCAGCTTCGCTAAACCTGCCAATTCACCTGCGCCGGGGAGGAGCAATCCTCCCCGGCGTTTCATTTGTGGTCGTCATCGGAGTCCATGTAGTGAAGTGTAGCCACGGCATGTCGTATATGCCGTGTGCGCTTTCCGGAACAAACCCACGGCACCGAGAAACGTGCCGTGGCTACCCGGCCACCTTTCCAAGCGATTGATCTTTTTCCTGGAATCGGTTATAAGGGAGCAAATCTTCCCGCCAACGCCCGAGCCGACGGTGCTTCCGCAAACAAGTGTTGGCGAGTCCATTGCAACTCGTTGGTGTGGTAGGATTTGAGTTCTATTTTCGTGGTTACCACTCCTGCCGAACAACGGGTCCAATGGCCATGAAGCGTCTCCGCTGTCCCAACCCGCAGTGTCCCAGTAAGAAATCCGCAGCCAAAATCACTATTCGCTATGGTTTCTATCGTACCCGGTGGGGCCGCCGTTGCCGTTTCCGTTGCACCGGTTGCGACAAAACCTTCTGCCGGAACCGTGGCACGGTTTATCATCGACTTCAACACCGACGAGCGACCTTCGACGAGGTTGCGGCTCTCAGTGTCGAAGGAGTGAATAAATCCTCGATTGCCCGGGTCAAGCAACTCGCCTGGAACACGGTGGATCTCTGGCTGGAAAAGGCTGCTGCCTCGTGTCGTCGATTCAACGATCGAAGGATCACCGGACCTGAGGTCACAGAACTGCAGGCCGATGAGATTCGCACAATAGTGGGCGGCAAGGAACAGCCGATGTGGGTCTTTGTTTCGATCGACGTCTGGTCTCGCCTTTGGCCTGCGACCATCGTAGGAAGACGGAGCTACCGAAACACGCTCGGTTTGTTTCGAGATATTTCTAGCCGAATGAAACTCGAAAGAATTCCTCTGATCACCACGGACGGATTCGAGTTTTACCAAAACGTCGTCCGGCGCGTTTTGGGTGCAGCTTGTCTGTACGGCCAAGTCCTCAAGACGCGGAGGAACGATCGCGTTATCAAAGTGGAGCGGAGGCGCCGCATTGGTGCAGGCTGGAGGTGGGAACAGGCATGGCGCGACTCCGAGGATTCGGTGAAACTGAACACTTCCTACATCGAACGATTAAACCTGACCATCCGGCTACGGCTCAGGTTTCTTGCATCGTCGAACCCTCAGTCACGCTCGGCAAACGCAGCGGCTGGATGATCATCTGGAGTTGCTACTATGCCATTACAACTTCCTCAGGCCGCATCGGGCGCTGAAGTTTGGACGCGAAATCAGAACTCCGGCGATGCAAGCAGGCCTGACCCAACGGCGGCTAACATTCAGGGAGATCTTCTCTCCAACGGTAATCGTTTTGGTCTTGGAGAAGGTCGCGGTGATATTCATTCACCCCACTATCCCAGACCTTGTCGGCGACACACGCATGCCCATGACAGCTTAACAACACTGGATTGCGGAAGCACCGGCTAAGTCACCATGACGGTTCGGGGGAACTGTGCATTGTGCTCAAGAAATGTCTGCTTCGATGCGAGCTCGGCATCGGTCACCTGCGTCGTCCCGTTGATGTCGGTTGCGCGGGATACAATCGTGTGCTCGCCCGGAGTCGCACGATTCCAGTCGAAGCCGAACAGCTTCCAAGAATACTTGGTGTTCGACGGATCCAGCGTGGCCGCCTGCCAGGGGCCGCCATCGACCCGTACTTCCACCGAGTGCAGCGGTGTTCCATCGTTTAAGACGAATCCCAGAACGCGATGCGTGCCCGCGGTGCGGGTGACCCGGGCAATAACAGACTTGATCCGCATTCGGGTGACCTCGGTTTCGTTGAACTTGATTTCACCTCCGATTTCTTCCCCGCGCACGGTCCGGTACCACCGCGCCTGGAAGTGGCCAACGAAGCGGTCCTGCTGGACGTGGATTCCAGTCAGCCACTTTACATTGGCGACACCATACCATCCGGGCATGATCAGACGAGCCGGTGCGCCGTGGCGGGCATCAAGAGGTTCTCCGTTCAGTTCATACGCAACGATCGCATCGCCAGCGGTGGCATCCTGCAACGACATGCTGCGGGTGAATTGCGAATCCAGGGTGATCGACTGCTGGCGGAATGGCGTGGTTTCCTCTCCCCGGTCGGCACCTAAGAACAGAACTTCGCGGGCGCGGTCCTGCACGCCAACATCGCTGAGCAAATCGCTCAATCGAGTGCCGGTCCAGTTGCCGCATGAGGACAAGCCCTGGATCCTTCGGGCGCTGTTGCCCGAGCACTCGTAACCGGCGGGTAACTGAACCGCGGGCCGCGAACGGATGTCGGCCAGAGTTAGTTCGACCGGATTGTTAAGCATGCCGGTTACCTGCAACCGATAAGCGCCCACATCGATCTCGGGCACGCCATAGTGACCAATTGAAAAGAACTCGTCAGCCGGGGTGAACAGGCCGTCGATCCTACGGATGTCATACGTCCGAATCCGGCCGTCGCCACCGAAGTTGAAGTCGGGCGGGATGTCGGTGAAGGGAGCGACGGTCTCGCTCTGCGCCAACGCCGGGATTGCCCATTCGGGCAGCGCCGTGGCCAGCAAACCCGCAGCTGTGAGCCCCATCCTGAGTACGTCCCGGCGTGTCAACTGCTTCGACATGATGCCTCCCGATCGATTTCGTTTCCCAAACACGTACTTTGTTCATTTCCTTTATGCATTGCCGGAATCAACTTTTTGGCCTTCCGGCAGTCGAAAATATACACCCATTGGGGTCCGACCGAACAGGCTTTTTCTCTCAAGAACCTCATCGGCCCCGAATCCTCGTCCTGTCCAAAGACTCAACCGGTCGCTGGCGAATTACTAATTACGCCCTCAAAGAGGGCCTTCTGGAGAAACGGAAGCTCGTCCTTGATCAGCCGGATCGCTGCTATTCATTCGGACCGCGATGCGCGGTGGCGTCCTGGTCGACCCAGTCTTCCTCTTCATAGGTCATGCCGTGGCGACCGGGAACCTTTCGGGTGGGACCGGGCTTGTAGCTGGAACAGGACAGAGGTCCGTAACAGAAGGTTTCCGGCCTGTAGCGCCGTCGGTCGGGGTTCCATTGGTCGATGATCATTTCCACAGGCATGGCACAACTCCAGATACAGCTATTACATTTGGAATCGTAGGTCGTTACCGCCAGGCGCCGATGCCCGCGCTCGCGATAGGCGGGCAACGGAGGAGGCACTCCAGGCCATGGTGCCGCTAAGGCCTGCTCTTCTCCACGCCGGATCAGTTTCAGTTTGCTGACTCTATAGATGTCGGCGGTTTCGAGTCACGGATCCGCAACAGGTAACCCAGATAAGTGTGGCTCCGTTCATCGAAAGAACGGGGCAGACGAATTCGAGGTTGGACCGAAGTGACAGCCCCAGACCAGGCAATCTTTTTGTTCATCGACAGTTCGTTCGAGTTTTCAAAGTTTGGCGATCCGGAGTCAGGCGGCAATGGGCGTTTGATATAAACCTCCACAATGTCGTCGCCATCGGTAGAAGCCGAAGCTCAGAGGGACCTTCGGGCCGGACGTCTCCTGCGGCGTACATCCTGCACGTGCTGAATGCGTCCGATGGTGGTTGTAGTAGTCTTGGAAATCGAGCAGCTTGTTCTCCAGGTCCGCCGTGGTCCAGAACAACATGCGATCCAAATACTCGCGTCGAATCGTGCCGATCAGCCGTTCCACAAAGGGATGAGACAGGGGAACATAGGGAACGATCTTGATTTCGGTCACCTCCAGGATCCGCAGATTGGCTTGCCACTGCCCAAACCGATAAAGTGGATCATGGTCGGAGCTGAGGTACTTTGGCATCCAGGGTTGCCATCGAATGGCGCGGTTGAACATCCGGCAAAGTGCGACTCCATTGACGGTTCCGGCGTGGACGCCGAACCCAATGATCCGGCGAGTGTATTGATCCATGACGACCAAGACCCAGTGGGTCCGCAATGTGGCCGATTCGCACCGGAACAAATCTAGACTCCAGAGGCTGTCTTTCAGGTGTCCAATGAAGGTCAACCAGGATGGACCACCGGAGTTCTTAGCCGGCCGATAGTGGCTGGCGAGAATCCTTCGAACAACGTCTTTGTCGATGGGGATGTCGAAAGCCAAGGCAATCTGCTGAGCGATTCGCGGGCAGCCCCAGGTGGGATTGCGCTGCTTCATCTGGACAACAGCGTCGATGAGTTCTTTGTTGGGTCCGTTTGGTCCGGGCTTACGCCGGTGCTTGGATGAAAAGAGCAGGCGATATTTTCGGTTCCTCAGAGCCCGGTGGAGGCCCAAAAGAGTCGAAGGCTTCAGCACGATTGCTGAACGAATCAGGCGGGCGGGGCGAATGAGGAGAGCACACAAACCGGCGACAAGGCGATCTGAGGTGCGTAGATTGGGTGACCGCTGCCGCAAACGATTGAGGATCAGAAGTTGTTGCTTGACAAGAACGGACTCAGCGACCACAGAACGGATGCCACACGGACCTGCAAGTCGGGCAAGAGTAACGATTAAATGAACGAAAAGGATGACAAAATCACGCATCTTGGCATTCTATCAAATCTTGAAAATGGCAGAAAATTGGCCTGTTTTAGCAATTCGCCAGGGACAGGAATCCTTGCTCGTCGAAGGTTACGACGCGCCACAGAACCGCTGGCTCACCGAGCCGATCTGGAGGAAACACGATGAGGGAGGGAAAGATGAGTCTTGACGGAGAAGCAACAGATGCCCCGATCACGGTGAAGGACGCCGCCCGTTTCTTGGGTGTCAGCCCTTCGCTGGTGTATGCTTACGTCGAGCGAAAGCAGATTCCCCATTACCGCATGATGGGCCGCTCGATCCGCTTCCGACTATCGGAGTTGGTCGAGTGGCGCCAGCAATTTCATGTCAATGGAGGAATCGATGAACAATAGGAGAGGAAGACCGAAGAGCGGAGGAGGAAGCCTCTTCCAACGCAATGGTTCCGCGTTTTGGTGGATGCGGTACCGGGACCGAGAAGGAAAGCTGCAGAGGGAATCGACCGGAACCGCAGATGAACAAGAAGCAAACCGCCTTCTGCGAGACCGCTTGGATGCCAAGGACGAGGGAAGGTTGCCAGCCATTTTGGCCGGCAAGAAACTAACCCTTAACCAATGGGCTGATTGGTTTCTGGAAAGACGTTCCAAGCCTCCCCTCCGCTCGGAAAAGACACACGCGGAAAATATCAATGCCCTCAAGTTTCTGCGGCCTGCATTCGGTGAAAGTCCCTTAACGGAAGTTGCCGCAGAGGCGATTGAGGATTACATTGATCGGCGCTTGTGCTCAGGAAGGAGGGTACGCACGAAGTTCGGGACCCGGCTTGTGGGAAAGCTCAAGCCGGGCACCGCACACCAGGAATTCCGCATTTTGAAGCGGATTCTGAATGTCGCGGTGAAGAAAAAATGTTTGGATACGAACCCCTGTAGTGCGGTTGAATTTCCGATTCAATTACGGAAGGCAACCAGAAAGCCTCACTATATGACGGCAAGCGAGCAGCAGCGGATTGAGTTTTCTGCACCCGATTACCTGCGTAACGCTATCGTCATTCTCGCTGAGACGGGGCTGCGTCCCTACAAGGAATTGATGCCCATGAAGAAATTGCAGGTGGATATGGAAAACCGGGTGGTTTATATTCCGGACTCCAAGACTCCAAACGGAGTAGGCGAGATGCCGATTTCGGATTCGGCGTACAGGTCGTTCCAAGCACAGATCGAAGCGACGCCGGCAAGCGAGTATCTGTTCCCGACGCCACGCCAAAAATCCAGCAGGCCATACATCCGATCACTGAAGAAGATTTGGGCCGTGACACTGCGGCGTGCTGGCGTGCCGCATTTCCCGCTATACGAGTTGCGGCATACCTTTGCTACCAGACTCAGCGCCGGGGGAGTCGCGGACCATTTTGTCACCCAAATGCTTCGGCAGGGAGACTCGGCGGTATTCAAGCGCTACAGCCAGGCGAAGCTCAACATGATGCGGGAAGCGCTGTCCAAGCTCGACCGCCAGACTAACGAACATCGGCAGATTTCGAGCACAGCAAGACCGAACTGAACGATTTTTGGCACATTTTAGGCACAGTTTGAGGCCAACAGGTCGATTTTTCATGCGCCATGGAAATAGGGTTCATTGAGACTAAAGGAGTTAGGTGTTAGGATGCACGTACGGGCCGGTAGCTCAGTTGGTAGAGCATCTGCCTTTTAAGCAGAGGGTCCCGGGTTCGAGTCCCGGCCGGCTCACCATTTAACTTATTTGTTTTCAGCACCCGTTTTTCTTTCCTCTCATTGCCGAAGACGGAAACGTCAAGAAACCGTCAGAAAACTGGCCCTATCCGGCCAGCGCCGTAAAGGAAGTCGCCCCGTGTTCGTTCGCCTGCCGGTCGAGCTGGGACAGCGCTTCCCGCATCATGTTGAGCTTCGCCTGGCTGTAACGCTTGAACACCTGCGAATCGCCTTGCCGCAGCATCTGCGTCACGAAATGATCCGCCACGCCACCGGCACTGAGCCGGGTCGCAAACGTGTGCCGCAACTCGTACAGCGAAAAATGCGGCAACCCGGCGCGCTTCAGTGTCCGGTCCCACAGCTTGGTCACCCTCGTGATGTGCGGCTTGCTCGACCCCATCCGCGGGCTCGGGAACAGGTAGTCGGAATCGCCGCTCTGCTTCATCTGCGAGACGAACGCTGCGCGTACTCTGTCTGTCATCGGCATGTCCGCGATGCCGTTCACCGTCTTGGAACCCGGCAGATGCACGATCCCGTTCTGCAGATCGATCTGTTGCTTTCGCATCGGGATCAACTCGCGATAGGGCCGCAGCCCCATCTCCACCATGACCACGATGATGTTGCGCAAGTACAGGTGCTTCCGCAAACAAGTGTTGGCGAGTCCATTGCAACTCGTTGGTGTGGTAGGATTTGAGTTCTATTTTCGTGGTTACCACTCCTGCCGAACAACGGGTCCAATGGCCATGAAGCGTCTCCGCTGTCCCAACCAGCAGTGTCCCAGTAAGAAATCCGCAGCCAAAATCACTATTCGCTATGGTTTCTATCGTACCCGGTGGGGCCGCCGTCGCCGTTTCCGTTGCACCGGTTGCGACAAAACCTTCTGCCGGAACCGTGGCACGGTTTATCATCGACTTCAACACCGACGAGCGACCTTCGACGAGGTTGCGGCTCTCAGTGTCGAAGGAGTGAATAAATCCTCGATTGCCCGGGTCAAGCAACTCGCCTGGAACACGGTGGATCTCTGGCTGGAAAAGGCTGCTGCCTCGTGTCGTCGATTCAACGATCGAAGGATCACCGGACTTGAGGTCACAGAACTGCAGGCCGATGAGATTCGCACAATAGTGGGCGGCAAGGAACAGCCGATGTGGGTCTTTGTTTCGATCGACGTCTGGTCTCGCCTTTGGCCTGCGACCATCGTAGGAAGACGGAGCTACCGAAACACGCTCGGTTTGTTTCGAGATATTTCTAGCCGAATGAAACTCGAAAGAATTCCTCTGATCACCACGGACGGATTCGAGTTTTACCAAAACGTCGTCCGGCGCGTTTTGGGTGCAGCTTGTCTGTACGGCCAAGTCCTCAAGACGCGGAGGAACGATCGCGTTATCAAAGTGGAGCGGAGGCGCCGCATTGGTGCAGGCTGGAGGTGGGAACAGGCATGGCGCGACTCCGAGGATTCGGTGAAACTGAACACTTCCTACATCGAACGATTAAACCTGACCATCCGGCTACGGCTCAGGTTTCTTGCATCGTCGAACCCTCAGTCACGCTCGGCAAACGCAGCGGCTGGATGATCATCTGGAGTTGCTACTATGCCATTACAACTTCCTCAGGCCGCATCGGGCGCTGAAGTTTGGACGCGAAATCAGAACTCCGGCGATGCAAGCAGGCCTGACCCAACGGCGGCTAACATTCAGGGAGATCTTCTCTCCAACGGTAATCGTTTTGGTCTTGGAGAAGGTCGCGGTGATATTCATTCACCCCACTATCCCAGACCTTGTCGGCGACACACGCATGCCCATGACAGCTTAACAACACTGGATTGCGGAAGCACCGAGCAGCAGGCGGGTGCTTCGGTAGAGATTGCTGTGCTGATCCAGTGCGAAGTCCTGGAGCGGGACATCTTCTTCCGTCTCCCACAAGAGTATTGCACCAGACGGGTAGCCGCGATAAAGCGAATCGAGCAGGTCGCGAACCCGAGTCGAGCGCCAAACGTAGCGGCGTTGCATTTCAGGCAGGCGCAGCTCGCCGCGTTCGATCATCCTCACCAACTCTTCGACCGAGGCTTCAGCCATCGCCATCGCAGATTACCCGCCTACCTCGCCCACCACGCGCACATCGCACCACGTCATGAGACCGAGTTCGGTTCCCAAGTCAAACGACTCAACTCGTCTGGGCAATCGACGGCCGTCTGTAAATCAGCGCGAGTAGCAAGCGCGCAGGCCCCTCCGGACGCCGACGGCCTCGCTCCCAGTTCTTGAGCGTGCCCATCGGGATGCCGCTGCTCCGAGCGAAAGCTGGTTGCGACCGTCCCGTCTTGTTTTGGCGATTATATACTTGACGCTATAGCGTCAAGTATATAATCGCCAAGTTTTCACCCATAACGCAGGGTTGTCTTCCTCTTGCCATGAGCAGGTCTAGTAGTTACACTTGTAGTTATATGAGGGGTTGCGGCCGTGTATGAATGGGATGAAACCAAGAGCCAAGAGAACCTGTCCAAGCACGGCCTCAGCTTTGATGATGTAGACACCGTGTTCTCCGGGCCGTGCGTCACGTTCGAAGACACCCGCTTCGACTACGGCGAACCGCGATTCATTACCCTGGGCTACCTCGAGGGCCAAGTGGTAGTGGTGGCGCACACGCCACGCGGTGAGAACACGCGGATAATTTCGATGAGAAAGGGCAATCACCGTGAAGAAAAAGCCTACCAAGAGCAACTTGAAACGCCTTGATGCGATGAGCGACGCGAATATCGATTACTCTGATATTCCGGCACTCGATGCGGCCTTCTTTCGGGATGCGCGGGTGGTGGTCCCGCCCGGGAAAAAGCAGCTGACCGTGCGTCTGGACGCGGACGTGCTGGCGTGGCTGCAGAACCAGGGCAAGGGCTACCACAGCCGGATTAATGCCATACTGAGGGCGTATTATGAGGCCCATCAGGATCGGGCCAAGCTGGGGTAGTAAGCAGCTAAGGGTCCACTCCTCCATTGGTCAAAACCGGGCCATGCTATCTCAGGTGTGGGAGGAGAGGAGGGCGCTCTTTTGTCGCCGGTCGGGAAGGGCGGGAAGGTTCACGCTGGACGCTCCATGACCGCTCAGGCGCTTATGCTGCGGCTCCAGTTTCGGGCGGCGCAAGCGGGTATCCGCCCCTGCATGCCGCATGATCTGCGCCGAACCTACATCAGCGAGCTTCTAGACGCCGGGGCCGAAATTGCCTCGGTCCAGGCCCTCGCAGGCCACGCTTCCCCGACTACTACCACACGCTACGATCGCCGGGGGATCGGGCTAGGCGTCGTTCCCTTTGTGGAGCCCTAACCAGGAAGGAGTCCGTCTTTAAAAAGGGGATAGCGAAAAAAACCATAACGGCGTGTCCTAGTTGTCAGCAGAAACTGCGGGTCCCTCAAACCTGGGAAAACTCACAGAGCGGCTTCTCGCCGAACCACCGTAAATCCGGACGTGAACCCGAGTTTCAGTAGCAGTATAAGGGTTCCGAGGCGATTTGGAAATTCGAAAGCGGGGGCGATGGTAGTGGACCCACCGCGCTCGGCGAACAGTCCAGCGTTACTCTCGATCTATCCCAATGTTCAGGGGCAAGTTCCGAATCGGCAAGCCCGCTTACCACGGTAATCCAGGAGATCTTCCAGGCGGGGAGGAACGAAACCATTCCGATTTGGCATTTGGATCTTCGGCAGACTCTCGGCGTCCATGACGTCGCTCTCCTGGATGATGTCGTTCCGGAAGAGTAGATAGGCGGTCAGAGCGTAGACCTCGTTCGGGGTGAGCTTTTGCTCGGGGGGCACTGGACGATTCTCAAAGTTCGGCGGCATGGCGCGGCTGATGAAGTCCCATATCTGCGTCGCAAACGGCCAGTAGCTTCCGATCGACTTCATCGGGCGAAGCGTCGTGAGCGTGCCCTCGCCTCCCGCCAGACGCGGCCCCCCCTGACCGCCCTTTAGGTTTTGCCCGTGGCATGCGGCGCACCGCCGCGTATAAATTCCCGCGCCGTCCCTGGCGGTTCCGCTCCCCGGTGGGAGTTCCTCGCCGGCAGGACTAATGGAGATGTCCCAGGCCTCGATTTCTTCGGGTGTTGCAGTCCTCCCTATATTGTAGGAAGGAGCTTGCGCCTGCGCCGTGACGCAACACGCCACGGCAGCGAGCAACAAGAGAAGACTAAATCTCCCAAATCGCATTGCCAACCCTCCCTTCCCGAGTTACCTTCCAGGACTGGATGGGATTGAACTGCGGAACGCTATTCGCAATGGACAGCCAATAGTCCCTGTTAACGCCCCAGACTCTACCAAGCTGGTCCAACGTCGGCTGAACGTCGCCCCGTTCATCCGTTGCGCGGGACTGGAGCACGGCCTCTTGTCCGTTCCAACTCCAGGGAAGGCGGAACCGGGTATGCGCCATGCGATGGATCGGCCCCTCAAGCTGTGCGTCCTCCCAGGTCCGGCCGCCATCGGCGGATACCTCCACCCTGCGAATGGCCCCCCCGCCGGACCACGCTAGGCCGGTGATCTCATAAAAGCCTCGGCTGGAAAGCTGTTGTCCACCGGAAGGAAACGTGATGACGGAATTCACGCCCAACTCGAATTGGAACCAGCGCCCCTTGCCGTCTAGTCTCAGAGCGGTGTGTCCCGGGTTGTCCGCGTGGGCCATGAAAGGCTGGTCACCCAGCTTGATTCGCCTCAGCCACTTCACGTTATGAGGTCCTTCATACCCGGGGGTCACCAGCCGCAATGGGAAACCCTGCTCGGGGCGCACCGGCTCGCCATTCTGCCCGTACGCCACGACGGTATCCAGCATGGCCTTCTCCAGTGGAATGCTCTTGGCTCGCATCTTCGCCTCGGCCCCTTCTCCAACGATCCAACTCGCCCCTCGTTGCACTCCGGCCTCCCGCAGCAATACGGACAGCAGCACGCCGGTCCATTCGCTGCAACTGGTCTGCCCGTGGGTTCGCTGGACAGTCGCATCCGGGTCCTTCCGCTCCGGCGGGGAGCCGTTGTAGGCGCATTCTATGAAATGAATGCGCGAGACCGATGGGAAGCGCTTCAGATCTTCCATCGTGAACATCATGGGGCGGTCCACCATGCCGTGAATCAGGAGACGATGCTCCCGGGGATCGATATCCGGGACCGCGCTGCCGTGGGAAACCGTGTAATGGAGCGAAGACGGGGTAATGATTCCCATCGTGTCCTGAATCGGGGTATGCATATCGTCGGTCGCGCGGCGACCTGCGGGTTTATACGTGCGCAGCAAGGCAGCATGGCGGGAAGGCTGTCCATATTCGCGGAGGTCCTGGGATGCGCCACCGGGTTCGTAACCAACCTTCCAGTCCCGGTCATTCTGGCCGTTCGCGGACCGTATCCCCCCCACGGCCACACTGGCCAGCACAGCGCTGTCCTTGAGAAAGCGCCTCCTGCCGGATTGCTTGAAATTCATGTATCCTCCTTACGCTTGTACAAGCCCCGAAGATTGGAACCGCAAGAGGAGGCGTATGAGCAAGCGAGGGCAAACCTGTTCGCTTTCACCCACACCTACCGAATCTTTGGTGCCTCTACCTTCATTTTGCGAGCGGATCGGGACGAAGCTGGAAGTGCACGACCTTGCTGGTCGTCCCTTTGCCGCCTTCGATGTGAAAGGGCACGCGCCCCGCATAGGTTGACCACAGTCCCTTGCCTTTCCAGCCGCCATTCGGATCGTCGATACGCCCGTCCAGGCCCTTGGCGTGGAAGCCCATGGGATACGGGATGCGAAGGGTGACGAATTTTCCGTCCACCAGGGCCAACAGCGAATCAGACGTATTGCCGGTGGCAATCGGCACATTCCGCCCCAGACCGAACGTGTCGAACTGATCCACCCAGACATAGTAACTGGACATCGCGCTGCCCGATTCTGTCACGCCCTGGAAATGCGGTCCCGGAAATGGATAGAGCGTCCATCCTTCCGGACAGTGATTCCCCATGGCGGTCGAGCCGTTGAGCGGCCCTTTGCACTTGCGGCGGTCGAAGCTCGCGAGATGTCCGCTCGCCAGCGGCAGCGAGACGACCCCGTTGCGATCTACGTCCATTCCGCGCGGCCCGTAGCCGCTCACGGGCACCCTGGGATCGCGGAACGGCACTTCGTAGTATTCCGCCAATGCTGTCGCGGGCGGGTTCGGGCCGGGATCGAGCCGCACAACTGCGCCCGGGAAAGCCAGCACCGAGCCCCAGACGGAACCATCCACCGGGCTCACGCCGATGCCGTAAAAGCCCGCCTGTATCCGCTTGTCCTTGGCAGGGTCGACCGGCTGGTCGGGCTCGACATAGTCGTCCCGCTTACCGTTGCCGTTGGTGTCGAGGATAAACGCCGTCCAACCTTGCGATGCCTGACGGTCGCCCGTCTCGTCAAACAGCTTCGTGTTGATCCAGCCGACGACGCCGCTTGCTGTGCCGCCGCCTGAGAGCCATAGCGTGTCGTTGGCATCCTCTGCAAAGACGAGATGGTGCGTCGTGAAGCAAGTGTCAATGAGCGTAAACTTGCCCGTATTAGGATCGTATATCGAAACCTGGCGGCCGGCGCGGGTTATCGGGAATAGCTTCGCGGAGGGATGGGCGGACCCTTGCCTGCAGAAGTCAGGCGTTTCGGGCGGGCGAATTCTGGAGGTGAGCCACACTCGCCCCTTTTGATCGAGCATCGGGTTGTGAGGACTGCTCTGGCTGGTCCAGATGAGTTCCTCGCCCCAGTAGGGAGACGGCAAAGAGACCGGCCCGTCCGCCCGGGCGATGAACATGCCGCCCGGAGTCTCCGGATCACGGACTGGCACTTTCACTTCGGTTGCGGTGTGTCGCACCGGATCGAGGACCGGCATGAAATCCGTGCTGTCTTCGGGAGCTCCATAGAGTTTGCCGTAAGCATTGACGGTAGGATTCCGTTTGTCGGTCGCGATTTCATCGTGGAGGTAGGCCTTGGGCGTCGCCCAATCCCATAGAGTGATGACGATATTGCGCTCCACGCCTTGCGGTCGCGCGGGCTGCGACGCAGGCAGTTCGCCTGCCCTGATCCGATCGGTCCAATCGGCAAACAAAGTCAAGGCGCGCCGCGTGCCGAGGCGCTCGAGATTTCTCAGCATGACCTCGGCGGCTTGTCCGGACTGAACACGGCGAGCCCACGCCTCCACGGAAGATGGGAAATGGGAAAACATGTCGGGAATCGTGCGCGTCGCATGGTTCCCCAGTTGGTGACACGAGTTGCACCCGTGCATCTTGATGTTGGCCAGCCATTCGCTTTGAGTCTTCATCCCCGCCGAAACGCCGTTGCCATCAGGTCCCGTTCCGGGGAACTCGCTCGTGCCCGGGACCTTGAGCATGGAATACCAAAAGTAGGCCGGATAGTATTCCGCCGCCGCGGCTGCGCTGGGTGCGACAACGGCGGTCAGGTTCAAGATTTTGCCGGGCGCGGTTTGTACTTTCGCTGAATCGACCAAGCCGTAGCCGCGGACCCATACGCTGTAATTCGCTCTTGGAAGATCGGGCAGCACGTAGCGTCCTTGATCGTCGGTCACGACGATCTTGACGTACTGTGTGGCGAGATCGGTTGTCTCAGCGATCACCCATACCCCCGCCTCCGGCCCCGTCGAGCTGGTCACCACTCCTCCCAGGTCATCGTCGTCGACACGAACTGTTTCGGAGGTAACTTGGCCATTCGTCCTGACGAGAGAAGCAGCTAAGAACACGATCACACCAGCCGCGATCAAGCCGAAATACGAACTTCTTGGCGTTCTCATAAGTACCCCTACCTACTCTGTGGATGAGAGAAACTGGAGGTGATCGGGGAGTCTCATTTCCTTCGGCCAACCGAAGTAGCTTATCCAGCTGGGTCCGGGGTCTAGGGAGTTCTCTTCCATCAACTCAAATCTGGTGCACCCAGCGATCCTACTCGAAGAGCAGTATCACCCGTTGTCTTGGCCCTCCGGCAGTCAAGAGTATACACCCATGCGCCTCCGACTGAGTCCTTCCAGCGTGGGGTATTCTCCCCAGCGGTGCCACCTTATCCCGAAACGGAGTTCTGGGCGACGAAACCGGCAGCTTAGCCGGAATAAACTTTTTGGCCTCCCGGCGGTTGAAAGTGTACATCCATTAGACCATTTTCAGCATTGCTGTATAGCCCGCAGGTAGGGCAGGCATTCCTGCCTGCCCGTAAGAGGACAGGCCAGAGGCCTGTCCCTACTTTGGCGGCTGCGCTACACCAACCCTGAAAATGGTCTAGCATCCTGGCGAGTACAATTCTCCCTCCTTTTTCTCCGAGAGGACCATCGGCTCCGAGCCTCCCTTTCCGGGTCCCCCAAAACCGTCCAATCAGCATCCAAGACCAGCTTTTTCAGACAACTCTCCATACCTGGGGGATAGCGGCATCGTTTTCTTGTGTGCCGTAGCCCCGGCTATCCCGACGGGAGCGCCAATCCATCGATCCGCCCCAGCATGCTTTCAAACAGCCGCCGTGTCAGATGACTCTCCGCCAGGAGCAACCAATAGTACCGAGTGTGCTTGAGCAATCGTCCCCCGGTTTTCACCAGTCGCTGCTGCAAGCTCGTCAGAGACCAGTTCCCGATTCGCTGTGGCAGCACCAGTCGCCGCCACAGGTTGCCGAGATGATAGGCAAGGATGGTCAGCCACAATCGAACCTCGTTGGATCGGAACTTGTGGCAACTGAGGCGCGTCATCTTCACTGCCTGCTTGCCTTCTTTGATCCACTGCTCGGCCGTCCCGCGCTTGTTGTAAAACCGCACCACCGCCCGGCTCGGAAGCGTCCGATTCGTTACGATGAAACCCACTCGCGGGAACAACTCTCCCGGATGATACTCTACCTTCGCCACTACCCGTCGGTCCGTCTTCCAACCGGCTGCCTGGTACAGAAACCCCTTGTACTCGACCAACGGTTTCTTGCCGGGCCTTCCCGGTGGGCGTTTCAACCACTCCTCGATGTCCCGTTGCAGGTTCTCGTTGGAAGGAATGCGATGACGTACTTCACGCCCCGCTCCTCCAACGCCTCGTACACCTCCGGCTTGGCAAAGGCCGCGTCGGCCCGAAACGCCACTTCCTTGCCCATGCGCTGCTGGCGCTCGATCTCTGGTAACAGGAGTTCTTCCCAACCCTCCGCACTGTGAACGTTGCCAGGCCGGAGCTTGGTCGCTAGACAATCGCCACCTCCATTGAACAGAAGCATCGGGTGATAGCAGGTGGATTCAAAGTGCCCGTTGTAGGCGCTCTGCTCCTGCTCCCCGTAGACCGGAATCTCGGTCGAGTCCATGTCCAGCACTGCTCGGTAGTGCCAGTCCAAGGCTTTCCCCTTGCCAATCAGTTCGCGGTTGATTCGAACCAGCCCCGCGAAGTTCTCCTCCTTCGCCAACATCTCTGTCTCGAAGGTCTGTAACCGAGAGGTCAGTGCTGCCCCGCGATCCCAATTCTTCTCGGAGCCGATCAAGCCGGAACGGCGGGTCCTGCGACAGCCGCTCGGCATCATTCACATCCTCATATCCAGCCAGACGGCTGTACACTGACTACCGCAGCAGGTCCGCGAAAGAAAACCGCGCATTGCTAGCGCGCGAATCGGTCAGATGCTCTTTGATCAGTTCACCGAATCCCAAGCGCTCGTCTAACTCTCGCACCAGAATCAGTCCACCATTGGAAGTTACCCGCGATCCCTGAAACCCGACCCGCAGAAACCGGTTGAAGGACAGTTGAAAAGGCTGTTTTTGGCTCTCACCCATACGGTGTTGCCCTCCTGAAGCCAATGTCGATGCTGAAACCCGCATCATTATTGATGTTAGAGGTTCAGCAGGAAGTTGCTAATGCGTTTTCAAAATGGAAATACAGGTCAAAATCAGGCGAACCTGCGGTTGTCCTGTCCGAAGTGCAAAGGTCGCTTCTACTGGACCCATCCGGAGAAACCTAAAGATCGATGGGGCCGCACGGTCGATCGGGTGAGTGCGCGCGGGATTAGGCAGTTGTACGGCAGGCTGCATTTGCAGGGAGCGAATGGATGAACAAACTGGAAGTCGTCGGCCACACGAGCCGACATGAGAATGGCCGCAGTGGTTGTCGCCTCGTATCGGTATGACGGATTTCAGTTGAGTCCACCGCGTCGTCATGTTGATCTCAGTTATACGGGCGGTGGGAAAGTGGGAAAGTTTTCCAAGGTCGTGGAGCGACCGGCTTTTCCACGGCCCATTTCATGCCGCATTTCTTCGAAATACTCGGTGGGTCTGATCTGGTCCAAGGCACTGTGGGCATCGGCTCGTCAACAGATGCCGCGGCGTCTTGAGGCCATACAGGCTTTCTTAGGTGCCGTCGCTGAACCGAGCACTTCGTCGGGGATTGTACACGGAAAAATTAACAACGACGCGTGACACTACAGCAAGCTAATTATAATTAATCACTTATCCTGGACTTCTTGAGATTTGCTGGATACCGAGACAATCACAATGTGAGGTAGCTACGATGAACGTCTTCCGCGTCTTCCGCGTTTTCCTCGCTTCGCCTTCCGATCTTGAAGCAGAACGGAAGAAGGCGAAGGAAATAGTGGACCGGCTCAATCGCATAATCCGTACGTTCAACTGGACTGTTGAACTCCTTGTCTGGGAGGACCGTTTTTCCGGAATCGGCCGACCACAAAGCCAAATCAACGATGACGTCGATGTCTGTGATCTCTTTGTGGGAATCATTTGGCGTCGCTGGGGATCGCCGAGCGGCGAATTCCAGTCCGGATTCGAAGAAGAGTTCGAGCGGGCAATCAGGCGGAGGAAGCAGTCGAAGTCTCCAGAGATATGGCTCTACTTCAAGCGAGTCGAGGACATGACCTGACCGGTCCTTTTTGTACCACGTGACCCAGTGCTCTGCGGCGCCCGTGTCCGCGCCCCACAGAGACGCCCGCAGCGAAGAGGCCGCTGCCCTGCCCCTCGACCGCGGCGGTGAGCGGCGAAGCCAGCAGCACGACAGTGACTACCGCGATGAACCCCCCGCCCCCCGGCGCTCGCCGCAGGTTGGTCGCCGCGATGAAGGTTTCGTAAGCTTCCCTCACGAGGCAGCTTATGTTCATCCTCGTTGTCGAAGGATCGGAGAGCGGCGGGGACTGGCCCCGCCGCCATCTGATGCGCGTCGCACTAGGATTCTGCCTGCGGCTCTTCTTCCTGCTGAAGCTCGAAGATGCGCGAGTGGGCCCGATCGGCCACTTTCGCAAGCAGCAACAGGTCGTTGCGACCGAAGCTCTGCGTGCTCTTCCATTCCTCGCCGTCCTTGTAGAGGCGGGAGAAGGTGACATTGTGCCGCGTGCGGCCTTCGGTTCCGTTCGGCCAAATCGCAGCCTTGACGCGACCGGTGCGGACTCCAGAGATGGGTTTGGGGTTAGCCATGATGTGTTTCCTCCTGAAAGTTTAAGGGTTTGTGAGCGTTTCCGCTCACCCGCAAATGGCGGAAACGGCCAAACCCTGACAGGGGAGGAACAGCACAGCCGAAGCCAGTGACGGGCAGGACCGACAAGGGCAAGAGCGAGTGCCAGACGCCTGCCAGGCGAGGGGACCGTTCTGGCGCGAGCCTTGCGTCGGAACAAAGCGGAACCAGCGAAGGCCAGCGGCAAATGGCGCAACCTCACACCCGTTCTCCGGTCGTAGGCGGCAGGCCTGATTGGGGAATCACAACCGGGACGGGGCGCCTGGAACCGGACCGCTATCCTCCGGCGAATGGAACGCAGCGCGAAGGAAATTCCAGGATGGATTCTTGCCAAAGTGAACGGTATGGGACCACAAGCTTCATTGCAGCAGGAAGCCTCGCCAGGGCAACACGCGCATCAGCGGGGGAGCAGTCCTCGCCACTTCCGATCTCATTTGCAAGCTCCAATTATATAGGCTTCGATCCAGTCTCCTGGTTCAGCGACCATCTGTCGGCGGGTTGCGCTACACGCTGTCTTGAAGCGCCGATGGACTGATACCGGCGCGTCAACACCGAGCTGTTTTGTCGGCTCATGGGCCTTTGCCTGCTTGACGTTCTTCTGTGAAGGTTCGTCCACAAGGGTGCGGGGCTGGACCCGACAGGGTGATTGTTACCCCTGCTATGTCAGCGGAGATGAGCGGCCTCTCGTATCCCCAGAGGGAGCCTGCGAAAAACTTCCTTGCCAACAGGATTTCTGATGCTCTATATTCGTCTTATATTCGCCATGTGGTCTATGCACAAGCCGACCAGGCCGGAGCGTCTCTACGTCGATTTCAACGGCTTCTTTGCCTCCTATGAAGAGCAGGCGGACTCCCGCCTGTCCGGCTGTCCTGTGGGGGTAATACCGTTTCAAGATGCGCGCAACAGCTGCGTGATCACCGCCAACGCGAAGGCCAAGAGATTCGGCGTCAAGACCGGGATTGCGATCGCCGAGGCTCGTCGGCTGTGTCCCCGGATAGCTCTCGTGCCGCAGCGGCCCGATCTGTACGTGCGGACACAGCAGCGGATCGTCGTAGCGGTGCTCTCCGTTTTACCGATCGATGTCATTTGCTCGATCGACGAGTTTGCCGTAAACACCCATCGAGATTTCGTGATCCAGGTCAACGAAACCCGTACGTCAGGGCCATTCCTCGGCGCGCTGGGCGAAGATTGTGCCGCCGCTGTCGAACCATTCCGCGAACCCGATGGTTCCGTTCGTGTCAGACAAGCGATCGCCGTGTTCATGGTTGCCCGCAGCGCGTTGCCGGCGGGCGTGTCGGGATAGCTGAAGGCGCCCTGTTCGTTGCTCTCGACGATGGCCGTCACCCGCAGGCCCGGCGTGTCGCGAGCGGTTAACCGGTTGCCAAACTCGTCCCCCGCCAAGGCATCCACTGCGCCTTCCAGCAACGCGCTGGTTTGCTTCCCGTCACTATCGAAATAGAGCACTTCGGGGTGGTCATCCCCGGGCGGCGTCAGGCGGACACGGGTGGCGATGGCGGCGGACCCCGTGCCGGCGGCGATGCGCAACGCCGCCTCGCTGTCCGGCGGTCCGGCGGTCAAAAGCGTGCCGTCGGCCAACAGCACCCGGGTCCCGGCACGGATGAAACCCGCGGTGTCGATGATGCCGGTCAATTCCAACAGCCGCTTCTCGCCGGTGGTACCCCGAAAAGTGCCCACGCGGTGTTCCGACGTCAGATCGTCGTGTCGCTCGATGGCGCTTGCCGCACGCACCAGCAGCGATTGGGAAAAGCTGATATGGCCCACGCCGAAGCGGATCACCGGCCGGCCCTCCGCATCCCGGGTGCGTTCGGGCAAGGCGGTGATGCCGCCGCCCACCATGCCGTAAGGCTCTTGCGCAGCCTTGAGCCAGATCCCGGAGAAGGGATTGCCGATCCCCAGCGCGTTGAAGCTCAGTTTGCCTCCGGAAAGAGTTTCAACGGCGGCGACAAGGTCCGGCTCGTAGCCCATCGGCCGATGCGCTGCGGACCCTTGCGTGACGGAGTAGCTCACCGGATTGAAATCGGTGTAGAAACCGTAATTGACGCGCATGGCCGGGAAGTCAGCCAGCGTTTTCCGGGCCGCTTCGCAGGCTGCCGCGGTCGAGCCGTCAGTGCTCCCTGAGCCACCGCCACACCCGCCCGGCGGGCAGTCCGTGTAGATTCCGGAGCCGATCAGAATCGGCAGGCCGGAGACCACGATCCTCTTGACGAAAGCCACCTTGCCCTGCAGCATCCAGGTGGAGGGATTGCGCGTCGAGTAGTGCAGGAAGGTTTCCCCGAAGGCGTCGCCAACGCTCACCACATCCCGGCCCCCAAAGGGTCCGTCTATATGGTTGTTCAATTCTGGAGAAAGGACGCCCCACCACAACTGGCTGTAGAAATTGCCGCTGAACAGCGGGTTGCCGTTGGTATCCAGGCCGAACAAGTAGATCGATTGGTTGCGCCACCGGGGGTCGCTGGAGAGCGCCCGGATGGCGAAGTACCCATTCGCTTCCAACTCCATGGCGGCGCAACGGACGAACTCCTGCAGCCGCGCGTTGGAAGGATCGGATTCGACCAGGCCGGCGTTGACCTCTTCCGCCGCGCAGGTGGCGGGCAGGTCGCGCTGGTAGATGCCCGAGCCGATCGTGGCAGGGGTCCCGTCCCAGTCGATTCTCTTGACGTAGGAAGCCTTCGGCTCATTCCTGCCGGTCGCTGGATTTGGAAACGAGTAGTAGAGCCAGCCTTCATCGACGATGCTCACGATACGATACAGTTCCTCGTAGAAGTCGCCGAAGGCGTCGGTCAACGGCCCCCAGGGTTGCCCTTCCCGCGACGGATCAGGTGGGAAGACGAAAGATCGGGCATCCAATCTCATGGATGTCACTTCGGTGACGGAGACATAGATCGGGCCGCTCTTCCAGCGCTCATCTTCGTTGAATGCTATGCGGGCCTCCTCAAAGCCCGCTTCCTGGACGAATTCGTAGGCGCACTGCACAAAGGCCTCGACATCCTCTGTGGAGCGGATGGCTTTCTGTGCAACGCTTATCAGTACGTGCTCGATCGGTATGGAAGTGACCTTGATCGGGACGAGTTGCGAACGCTGCGGGCGGAGTTGGCAGATTTTCCTGGATTTACCTGTCTCGACAAGGGAGACTATATGGTGGAAGCCTACAAATATCAGTAGACTTAAACTAATGATAATAAAGCAGTAGATAAGAAAGTATGGCGGTTAGGGTGGGATTCGAACCCACGGAGGCCGCAAGACCTCAACGGTTTTCGAGACCGCCCGATTCAACCACTCTCGCACCTCACCGCGGGTGGAAGGGCTACGGTCATTGTTCTCGAGGCCTTGGATTCGCTATCCGCCGCATATTCATCCGTATCTAAGGCGACACGGATACGCCGGCAATCGGAAATCATTGAACGCTGGTGGGGGCCGATGCTTCCATCCTTCGTTCGCCACATACAGTTCCGCTGCGTCCCGCACGACCCACGCCAGCGACACTTGTTTGACTTTGGCTATGCCTTCGAGGCCTCGTAGAGATCGGGCGGGAAGCTGATCGACGCACGCACCGAAGATACGTTCTGAGACTTCATGCTGCTTACCTTCCTCTCTCGCATCTTCTGAGCCTCACAGAATGGCCTTCACCACATTACACCATGCTGGTGAACTAGAATATCCCCCTGATTCAGCTTTCCCGGACGTCCGTTGCCTCCCTACCGCACCGCCCCATCTTCGCCGATTGTCACGGGTGGCACCGGCCTTAACGGAAGGGCAAGGTGGTAGCGCACATGACGACGTTCGCCGACACGGGACAAGGCACCTTTGGCGACCATGTCAGCAAGGTCGCGCGTCGCTGTGGCTGGAGATGTCCCGGTGATGCGGATATAGTTGCCCGCACTCAGGCCGCCTTTGAATCCTTCCGGCCCTTCACGCAACATACGCAGTAGTGCCTTCTCTTGGCGTTCATTGAGCCGGCCGCGAAGCCGGTCAAGCAACCGAGTCTTGTCGAGCAGGAATTCGACGCGCGCTGCAGTGCGATGCTGTGCCTCAATTGCAATGCCGGCGAACCACGAGAGCCAGGATGTGACCTCGGTGTCTTTGTTCGCAGCTTCGAGAGCATCGTAGTAGGTGGTTCGCCTAATCAGAATCGTTGCCGCCAAAGCGGTGAGCGTTGGCTGGCCCAGACACTGTGCCAGTGCTTTCTCAGAAATAGCACGGCCGATACGTCCGTTGCCATCCTCGAAAGGATGAATGGACACGAAGTACAAATGTGCAATCCCGGCTCTCGTCAAAGCGGGTAGAGGGTCGGCGCCGTCTGGAGCTGTGCGGTTGAACCAGACCAAGAACTGCGTCATTTCTTCCGGCACTCTTGCAGAGGGAGGGGCCTCGAAATGCACCTTAGGCGCATAGGGTGCGCCTGAAACTACCTGCATCGCCTCATCGCTCCTGCGATAACGTCCAAGGTCTTTCAGATCCTTGCGGCCTTTGACCAACATCTGATGCCACCTGAACAACTTTTCGTCGGAAAGAGGTTCCGCGAACGATAGGTAGAGATCCACCATCATCTCTGCGATGCCTTGCTCTGCCGCTCCCACCGGCCGGTCATCGGTAGCCACGCCAAGCTGTTTTCGAACCGATGATTGAACGCTGGCCCTGTCCAGAATCTCCCCTTCGATTTCTGAAGTGGTCAGCGCTTCCATGCTGATAGCCTCAATGGTGAGCCGCTCTTGATCTATCGCGTCGAGGTGCTTGATCGTACCTACGAACACGCCGCTTCCTATCAGGAAGTGCTCTTCCGCCTTTCTCAAGAGGGTCTGATTCCAGGAGAAGACGGGCCAGTCCGGTTTTTGCCAGTTCCACGTCATGAGCGATAGAAGTTTCTTCTATCGCTCATAATAATCTTTTTATGATTTATAGCAAGGGTTTCTATCGATCACCCGGCATGGATTGCTTCTCACCTTTCACGTCCCCTTTCACACACAATTTTGCTCATGGCGATGCAGCTATCCAGGTCCGATCGTGATGTCTCGGGGCAGATACTCGATCCGCTGCGCCCTCACAGCAAGAGCCGCCAGGATCTGGACACGGCGTGCTGACCGGGCCAGGGCTTCCTCGCACTCCTCTTGCGAATAGGGCGTGCACTCGGCACTCCAAACCCGGAATGAGGATCGAAATCCATGGGCCGTGCAATCGGTTCGCTTCATGTGCTGCAACACTACGTAAAACACACAGAACGACAACGGCCGACCGGCCCTGGGTTTTGATAGAATTCCAAGCATGTGCGGCCGATACACGATCGCGAAAGATCAAGAAGCGCTCAGCGGGTACTTCGGAGCCGCATTCTCCGAAACTCACCGTCCGATCTACAACGCGAGTCCAGGCCAGTGTTTACCGGTCATCCTGGACGTGGAGCCGGGCAAGTTCCAGCCCGCGTTCTGGGGGATTACCACCGATTTGCAGGGTCGTCCCCAGCGCATGCTATTCAATGCGCGGTCTGAAACCGTCGACCGGCTGCCGACTTTCCGAGATGCATTCCGACAGCGCCTATGCCTGGTCATTGCGGACGGATTCTATGAATGGCAGACCACTGGATTGGGCAAGCAGCCGTACCGAATTGTCCTCAGCACGGACGAACCGTTTGCCTTTGCTGGGATTTGGCGGGAACGCCAGGGTAAACCGGCGTACGTGATCCTGACGATGGAGGCAAACACCGTCATGCGACCGATCCATGATCGGATGCCGGTGATCTTGGAGCGGGACAAACTGGCCCCATGGTTGGATCGAGGTCGGCCGGTGCGCGATGTGCTCAAGCTCTTGACTCCGTATTCCGAAAGCCTGATGCAGGCTTATTCCGTTTCAGGGGCCGTGAACAAGTCAAGCAATCAGGGTCGAGAACTAATCGACCCGGTTACGCTGCTCCCGGATCGATGACCGGCCCTTGGTTTTTTGAACCACAACAAGAGTTAGTTTTGCGGCAAAATCTTGGGATTTGAGAGGAGCTTTGCCGTGAAGAAGAAACGCTTTTCGGTGGAACAGATGGTGGGGATATTGAAACAGGCAGAAGTAGGGGTACCAGTCCGGGAGTTGGTGCGGAGGGAAGGGATTTCCGAGCAAACGTTCTAGCGATGGAAGAAGCAGTATGTGGGTCTGGAGATCGACCAGGTGCGGCAGTTGAAGCAGTGACAGGAAGAGAATCAGCGGCTGAAGCGACTGGTAGCCGATCTGACGCTGGACAAAACGATGCGGCAGGATGTGTTGGCAAAAAAATTCTGAAGCCTCCGCGACGCCGCCAGGTGGTTCAGTACCTGCGCGGGGGCTACAGGATAAGCGAGCGGCGCGCCTGCGTCCTCATCCGGCTGCAGCGAGGAACGTACCGATACCAGAGCCATAAAGATCCGCGCACGGAGCTGCGGATGCGGATGCGAGAGATTGCGACGGTGCGCGTACGGTACGGGTATCGGAAGATTTTGGTGTTGCTGCAGCGAGAAGGCTGGGCAGTGGGCAAAACGATGGTCAGCCGCCTATACCGGGAAGAAGGCTTGGCGCTGCGGCGGACGGTCCCGAGGAAGCGTCGTGTGGCAGTGGAACGGCGGGAGCGGCCCCAGGCTACCGGGCCGAATCAGGCGTGGAGTCTGGATTTTGTAACCGATCAACTGGCGGATGGAAGAAGGTTTCGAGCCTTGACGGTGATGGATGTGCACACCCGGGAAAGCTTGGCCATTGAGCCGGGACAGAGCTGGAAGGGGCAAGACGTGGTGCGGGTGCTGCAGGGGCTTCAGAAGGATCGGGGTGGGCCGAAGCGGTTGTTCTGCGACAATGGATCGGAGTTTTGCAGTCAAGTGCTGGACCTGTGGGCGTATCAGAATGGAGTGAAGATCGACTTCTCCCGGCCGGGCAAGCCGACCGACAACGGACACATCGAATCGTTCAACGGGACGTTCCGGGACGAATGCTTGAACACACATTGGTTCACTACGCTCGGGGATGCCAGGGAGATCATCGAGGCTTGGCGAAGGGAGTACAATGAGAGTCGTCCTCACAGGGCCCTGGGGGAGAGGACGCCGTGCGAGTTCGCCCATCAGATCGCGGCTCGCCGCGATCCGATGGGCCTGCAAAGCCCGCAAGACTCACCCTGACCTTGGTACAGAAATCCGGGGCCCCTCATAAGGTGGATTCTCTCTCTTTCCACTTGGTACAAAAGATCGGTCTGGTCATTGTCTACTGAGAAAGAACGTGGTACTAACCGTGGGGTCAGGTCAGTGGCAGCAGAGAAATGAGGCCACTATTTTGCGATACACACTGCTAGTTGTGGAACAGTTGGACCGTGCTGCGCGCGAGCTGTTTGTCGATCATCCAATCAACAATCGCCTTGCGCTCATTCTTGTCGACAATGCAACTGAGCTTATTCTCCACCGTAGATACACCGACAAAGTTAACTTGGATCGTATGCGTCGAAGACTCGATCCAAGGCATCGAGCCTTGGCGGCAGGCAAATTCATTGACGGAAAACTGAAGGTTTTAGAGGCGTTTGGCGAAATTTCGCAGCAAGAACGCCAGTTCATCAGCGCAGCTCATCAATACCGCAACGAGTTGTATCATGTTGGTCTGACACACGATGAAATTATTCGTTCGATATCCTGCCAGTATTTCAAACTATGCTGTGAGTTGTTTGAGCGGCTGAAGCCTGCTTGGCGGACCCAAAGCTCGACCGACAGGTTCACGGAAGTTGCGGAACGCTATCTTGAAAGACACAACGGGCATATTGATTTCATGTCAGTTGACAACGCGGCATTAGCAGAGAAGCTCCTTGCAAATCTGCGAGATGACATTGAAGCACTTCCATACTCACTATCGACAAGCGCGAGGGCGAGCATCGAGGCAGTAGAGGAAGCTTTTGACTTCCTGGTGCGGGACAATCCGGGCCACCATGATAGAGAAGCTATACTTCGCAAGGTTCAATGGCATCTCGATTTTACGCATGCGCTCGACCGTGAAGGAATAGACGGGTCTTGGATGGACCCCGGCTACATGGATGAAGTCCAACGTGTGCGGACGGCGCTGGAAGCTAACTGGCGCCAGCGTCACACTTCTGTGCCTACGGCCAAGTGGCTCAAGCACGCGGAAGCAATAGACAACGAGCCGGATCCCCTAAAGGCTATGAGTCTTCACCAAACGTTGTGCCACGACATGGCGTACCTTGAAGAAGCCATTATGAACGCCGCTAGTGAGTTAGACGCTTGGATTCAATTGGAAAGTGACCGGGCACGCGGAAAATAGACCTTTCGTACCAATTATTTCCCCCTCGGGAGTCCTAATTGTCGCTGGTGAGGCTTCGTCGGCATGGGCTCCAGCAGGGTCGACGCCTTCATAGATGAGTTTACATCACAGCCTGGAGCTGTGGCCACGACGACACCCGATGATATTGTCGCTACTGTCTGGGTCCCCTTGGCGAATCCGTCGCCGTCCCTTGGGTCAAGTAGTCCGACCAGTCGTCCATCAAGAACCGCCGCCGCTCAAAGAGGTCAGACCGGGCGTAGGCCGCTTCTACTTGCCACCACTAGCATGAATACTGTGGAACAACCAGCACAAATCTCGGCCCATTATTCATCTCCATGAAATGTCGGACTCAAATCTACCCTTCGATCCCTCCACAATGATTCGTTCCTCATACTCGCGACCCGAACGTAAAGGAGGCCCTGTGCGGGTAACAACGATGGTATAGTCGGCTGGCACCATTTCTGACCATAATCTCTCGACGATGCGGACGGCATTTTCACCCAATTCCTTGGCTTGTAAAACGGATGTTTCGCGCAACACTTCCAAATGGATAGTCCTTTGCCTATCCTCTATCTTACCTCTGCCCCCCAACCCAACCTCAACAATGCTGTCGTCGCTGTTTTTGATTGCCAATATGGCATCGTCCATCATCTCCTGAGTAACTAATCCACTCGGGGTGCTGTGCTCGGCTACGGTGAGTTCGGCCACCAAAGCCCGCATTAGCTCCAACTGGTCCTGGAGTCCCACTAAAACAGACCCGAACAGTGCGACCGCTTGCTCTGTGTCCCTCCGGCCCGTCGCAGCCAACGCGGCCACCTCGGGCGGGGCCATCGCTTCCAGGTCCGCCATCTTCGTGGCAATAGTCGACAGCTCAGCCTCGACCGATTTTGCAAGGGCCACGACTGTCTCGCCCTCAGTCAGAGCAGCTGTCCAGGTCCCATGCCCCTGCTCCGCGGCGGCCGCAGCAGCACCGAACCGCACCAGCGCGACCTCATACTCTCGCTTTCTTTGTTCCCCGATCGCGCGCATTTGGTCGATCAGAGGTCGTAACTCCGCAAGCGCCAGTTCTTCGTCCTCTCTGGCCGTAACCCCCAAAATGTCCCGTAACCTCGCGAATGACAGTTCTAGACGTTCTTCATCGGTGAGTGGTCGTCCAAGCCGAGACTCTCGTGCCAAGACCTGAGCTTCGGCTTCTGCCGCATAGGATTGTCTGGCCTCCAAGCTGGCCTGGATTGTTTCCCGCCAGTTCGAATCAATCTCATTGCATCTGGTAAGAGCTAAGCCAGTTTGGATTTTTCTTTCCGAGGATTCAATAAGTGATAGGTCGGAATCGGAAAGGTTCTCACCGACATAGTTCATACCAAGAAGCATGACATCGCCAGGGATGAACCCCAATTCATCCAATAGTTCAAATCCGGAGTTCGTGTCTTGATACCTTTGGATTGCTTGTAACCAAGCAAAGTACCGTCCTCCCCGCCCAAATCCCAATCTGATAAATTCGTGGTCGTCCTTGAATGCATGGAGTTGGTCGTATAACCGCACGAGTTCTATCGCTGCCTCTGAGAGCTTCCTCGGGATACAAGGCAAGACTCCCGTGGCTTCTGAGTCGACCTGCGTATCTGTTAGTTCCCGTACTGTCGACGGAATCGATTCATACGGCGTTCTGCTGGATGTACTGGAGTAGCACCCGATTGCTCGCAGGTCTTCATTCATCCTGTTTGCATAGGATTGATCGAGTCTTCTCACTTCGTTCCGGATTTCGTAGAGTTCCTGGCAGTCGGCCCCGGCGGCGAGCCTCTGCTGGAAACTAGCGTATCCAGTACGTGCATTTGACCATTCTTCTTCCGGTTGCCCTGCTGACGTGGGGTGTGGAACTGTGGGGCGTGGAATTAACGAATCACCGGCGTAGAACAGCACAAATGACGCAATCCATACAATGGCCGCCCGCCTACGTGTTGGTAACCAAAGACCTGGCAACGGCCGAATGAGTGAAATGAAAGACACCGTTCCCGCCGCCATACTTATGAGAACTAACAAGCCGCCCATGTGTGACTCCTGTTGTGGGTCTAGTCGCCTTCATGGTAGCTCCCTGGACAGGGCGGATGCAACTTCGCAGAAAAAGCTGGCTGGTGGAATGAGTTAATCTGCAGATTACGCAGATTCAGGAAGAGAAGGATGTCGCTGCGGCGGTCGGCGTCAGCGGCGCGGGTAACTAACCTATCCGCGAAGGTCCTCTAGGGTCCAGTGGATTCCCGTTCGGAAAGAGGGATATAATGAGGGGATCATGTTGGGTTCATATCATATATATCGATTATTATGAACAACTTACAAGTTGTACTTGGTTGACCTACCTGCGGGCTATACAGCAACGCTGAAAATGGTCTAGGGGGGATGGACCCGTCCACCGAAGCGTATGCCGCCCCAGAGTTTGCAGACAACCTTATAGTGGCGCTGGTCGTATCGGTCCGTTCATTCCCCTGATCGGGCCGAGCGTTCTTCTGGTAGTGCCAGCGGTCTTTCGTTTCAAGAAGGCTCAGAACCCGTTTGATGTCAGGAAATTGGCCAGCGCATTGGTAACGGATGAACCCTACCGATATACGCGCAATCCCGGCTACCTGGCCTTGACCCTGTTTTATCTGGGGTTGGGATTTCTCTCCAACAGCTTTTGGGTGGTGTTCCTTCTGCTTCCCACCCTTCTATTGATAGATCGGGCAAGTGGTACGCAAGGAGGAAAGACATCTGGGGGACCATTTCGGCGACGCTTATCGAGAATACAAGGCTCGGGTGTCGCGCTGGCTCCAAGAGAATGAAAGGACGGTCTCGCTGAATTACTTCTTGTAGTATCCGTTCTGGATGGCCTCCCACCAGGTCTCGGCCACGGCCGGGAAGGTTCCCATGGGCAGGCCGGACTCGGGTCTGGAATAGCCATGGGTCCCGGCCTTGAATTCGACCAGCCGGACCTTGGGTGGAGGATCCATGGCAGCAAACATTGGGAGCGTGACCTGCCGGTACCTTGCAGCCATATGGTCGGCACTGGCCAGCGCCACCCCGAAGATTACCGGTGGCACCGGCTTGACGTTGAGACCGCGCAGCTCCCGGGAGTAGCCCACATACTGCTCGATCAGCTCCTGCGTCTCCTCGACCGACAGGTTCAAGCGCTTGGCGGTGGCACGGGCTGCTTGCGATAGCTGGTGTACGCTTCCAAAGTGTATGGGGCCTTCGGCTTTGAAGTTGGGACGGCTCTTGGACCTCTCCCAACTCTCGAAAACCTGCTCGATCAGGGTGGGCAGCTCCATGAGCGCTTCCGGTCCTTCCTGCATAAGGGCCTCCGGCCCGGCGTAGCGAGCTGTGTCGCGCCAGGTCCGTACATGCAGGCAGTTGAAGGGAAGATCTCCGTACTGTTTCCCGGTGGGATTGCCCGAGGACCGGGTCTGAACCCGGAAGATGTATCCGAAGGGGGAGCTTTCCATGCCGATGACCCCGGCGATGTTCTCCACGCGCTGGGTGAACATGAAGGCAAAGGGCCCGCCGGTGGAGTGACCGTGGATGTAGACGGAATACTCTCCCGGCGGCAGGTTGCGGCGCATCAGGTCCTTGCCGGCGGCTTCGAAGGCCACTGGCCAGCCGGCCATGCGGTTGTAAAACTCCGTTCCTTCCTTCCCGCATGCCAGGGTCAGGGTGCCATACTTCGCCTGCAGCGACTTGTCCTCCCGGATCTCGTACTGGTCCTGGGTAATGGGTCTCTCTCGGTGCCAGATGGGGGTTCGAACAGAGCCATCCGCCTTGATGGTGTCACCCGGCCACTCCCGGCTGGGATCATTCAAGTAGAGACGGCCCGGATAGGTCATGGTCACCACCTTGACCCCATATTTACTGACCAGGAATCGGGCTTCCGTGTCCTTGGATCTGTGATCCCCCGCTCCGCCATGGATCAGGAAGTAGCCGATCTTTTTTCCATCCGGTCCGATAGGAATCCGGGAAGGGTCCTCAGGCTCATAAACCATTCCCCCCGCTTCCCAGTCCAGCTCCAGCGCACGGAAGCGGAAGATGTCCTCCCGGGCCTTGTAGGGGATGTCAGGGCGATTCAGCACTCGCTCGGAGATCTCGACCATCTCTTCACGGGACAAATCGGCCGGGGGCTCCCATTGAGCCCAGGCAGCGGGTGCTGTAAAGAGCAGAGCGGCAATTCCGGTCATCGAAAGCAAGACAGTTCTTGGCATGGTAGTCTCCTTCTCTCCCGGGGACCCCACGGCCACCGGGGATCAATCCCGTCAGTACCGGATGGTGAAGCCACCCCGACAACCGATGGAGGGGAAACCCTTCTCACGGGCGAAGTCGGCTTCCGTGCATCGGATCTTCTCACCCCACCAGGGTCATTAGGACCTGGATGCCGAGATATTGCCCTCGGGAACCGAAGGGTCCAGGGGGATTCTTGTCCAAGACGATAGATCGGCGACCTTCCCGGGCTCAATGGAACTCGGCTCATACTCCCGCTCCACGTATTCGGCACACAGCGAGTCATCATGACAAGGGCCGTGGCTCGTTCTACCTTCTTCTGTGGTCCATAGACGATTCCCCGATAGTTCTTTCGGGTGACCATATACTCCATGCCGAACATGGGCTTGCCCCGTTCCCCGTGAACGTCGGCCGGGAACGAAACACCTAGCTTGCGAAGCCCCTGACCTGTTCCCGGGATTGAGCCAATTCTGCTGAGAGAGTTCAGGACTCATCATCCCGCTCAATGGGGACGACTTGAGACTTCCGAGGCCGGAGGCCGCTAGCTAACGCACTGTATGCCCGCAACCGTATTGTACTGCCGCCGCCACCGTTCGATCAAGACCCGCGCCTGGGTCCTCAAAATCAATGGCAACAACCTCTTCGCCAGCGAAGCGGAAGGCGAGCCACCGGTTGCGTGTTACGTGGAAGTCCCAGCAACCCTTCCGACCACCGACCAAGGGCATATTCGGCTCTGGCTACAGAATGTAATCGATCCTCGGAGACTATCCCTGGCTGAGCAGCTTGTTGCGAACGATGATGCGGCCCTAGGCAAATATTTGCAAAGGTGAAGAAAAAAGCTGAGTGCGGTCACTTGCAGCTTCGCTGTGGAATCCGAAGCAGAGAATGGTGGTTGGAGAAAGCAGGTCCCCCGAACCACCGCAAATGAACCGTCAGAAAACTCGCCCAGCAAGCGGGCTAGACCGTAGGCGTTGCGAGCGAAAGCAGGCACCCCAAATTCGTGTAAGAGCAACGAAAGGTGGGAGCTGGGAGAAAACCATGGAAGACGCGCCGTTGCCTTTAGGCAGAGCGTCCTGGGTTCGAGTCCCAACCGGCTCACCAAAGGTTCACACGATCTTCCGTCGGCTTCGTACTATTCATCCGTTCCGGAGTGAGGGAACAAGACTCGGCAGACTGCTTGAAAGGGGGCAGCCGCAAAACGAACGGGCGCACGCAGTGCGTGCGCCCAGAAGCCTTCGTGGGGACATCGCGAACGGTGTCCCCAGGACGGGATAGTTAGACAGCCAGCAGATCGAGCTTGCCAGTGGCGTCCCCGAAGTCATCCACCGGAATCGCCAACTTGTCCAGCATGGTGACCAGCAGGTTCGACACCGGAGTCTCGTTTTCCTTGGGGTACCGCAGGTGACGGCCACCCTGGTTCCGGCCGGACCTTCCACCCACGAGCAGGATCGGGAGGTCGTCATGCAGGTGATCGTTGCTGTTGCTGAGGCTGCTGCCGTACAGGATCACGGTGTGATCCAGCAAGGAACCGTTGCCGTCGGGCGTCGCTTTCAGCTTCTCGAGGAAATACGAGAACAGTTTGACGTGATAGTTCTGGACCACGGCAAGCCTGTCCAGCATATCCTGCTGGTTCTTGTGGTGCGACAACGGGTGGTGCGGCTCGGAGATGCCGATCTCCCGATAGGCCCGGGTGCTTTTCTCGCGAGCCATCATGAACGTGATGACGCGGGTCATGTCCGTCTGGAAAGCCAACGCCTGCAGATCGAACATGAGCTTCACGTGCTCTTCGTACGTGGGCGGAATGCCCACGGGGCGCTCCATCACGGGCAGCTCCCGCGAATTCTGCTCTTCGGCCAACTGGATGCGCTGCTCGATGTCCCGCACGGCGTCGAGGTACTCGGTGAGCTTGGTGCGGTCGCCGGAACCGAGGTTGCGCATCATCGGAGTGACTTCCTGGACCACCGAGTCGAGCAGGCTGCGGTCTTCCCGGATTCGGGCGAGACGCGCTTTGGGGTCGGTGCTGTCGCTGTCTCCGAACAGGCGCTCGAACACGACGCGCGGCTGGCACTCCATCGGCAGCGCCGTGGTGGGCGTTCGCCAGCTAAGCGTATTGATGTAGGCGCCGCTATAGCCGGCGTCGGTTTCACCCACCAGCTCGGCGGAGTTTTCGATGGCCAACTCCAGCGACGCCACCTGGGTCTTCTTGCCCAGCTCCCTCGCGGCGAGCTGGTCCGCCGAAATGCCCGCCTGAATGTCGGGACCTTCGGTCTTCTTGGGGTGAACTCCCGTCAAGAACGACCCAGTGCCGCGAGCATGGTCGCCGCCGCCTTCGCCGGGGAGCGGGAAGCCATGCTTGTGCACGAGGCCGGTCAGGATGGTGGTCTGGTCCCGGAAGGGTGCGATCGGTTCCAGGATCGGGGTGGTCTCAAAGGCGGCTCCTTCGGTCTTCGGGGTCCACTTGTCCATGACCATCCCGTTCGGGACATAGACCACCGAGAAGCGAGTCGTCGGTTTCGCCGCCGTATCGAGCTCGGACGCAAACGCGGGGACCATTCCGTCCAGCAGCGGCAAAGCAAACGTAGCGCCCATGCCGCGCAGAAACGTGCGGCGCGGAATGGCTTTCTTGAAAATCATCATGGTTGTCCTGCCCTCCTCATCTGAAATGGCGTGCTGTTGATGATACCTGCAACGATGGCTGACCATCGGTAATCGTCGGGCGCCGCCTCCCGCACGATCTTGCGGACGGCGGGTTGATCGTAATATTCAATGCCACGGCCGAGGCCGTAAGTGAGAAGCTTTTCGGCGACCGCAGTGGCAAACTGCTCGGGATGTTTCAACAACTCGTTCCGGAGTCCGGCGGCACCCTCGAACTTGGTGCCGTCGGGAAGGATTCCCGAGGCGTCAACCGGCTTACCGGCCTCGGTGTCGCGCCACTGGCCCACGGCGTCGAAGTTATCCAGCGCGAAGCCCAGCGGATCCATGCGCCCGTGGCAGGAGGCGCAGATGGGGTTGGCGCGGTGCTGCTCCAGCAAATTGCGCACAGAAAGCTCCTCGCCCCCCTCACCTGTTTGCGGCAGGACCGCCTCCACGTCGGGCGGAGGAGGAGCCGGAGGGGTAGCCAGAATGTTTTCGAGCACCCACTTGCCGCGCAGCGTCGGCGAGGTTCGGGTAGCGTACGAAGTGACCATCAGGATGCTTCCCTGGCCCAGCAGTCCCCGCCGACTCTCGTCGGCCAACTGCACGCGCCGGAAGTGGCTGCCGTAAATGTTCGGTATCCCGTAGTGCCGCGCCAAACGTTCGTTGAGGAACGTATAGTCGGCGTTCAACAGGTCGAGCACGCTGCGGTCCTCGTGGATCGTGCTTCCGAAGAACAGCCTGGTTTCTTCCATGAGCGCTTCGCGCAGATTTTCTTCGAAATCGGGGAACAACTCGGGGTCGGGAGCTGCCGCCGCTACGTTGCGCAAGTAGAGCCACTGCCCGGCGAAATTGTTTACCAAAGCCTCGGAACGAGGATCGGCGATCATCCGCCGCACCTGCTGTTCCAGGACCGCAGGATCTCTCAACTGCCCCTGTTCGGCCACGTCCAGAAGCTCATCGTCGGGGATGCTGCTCCAGAGGAAAAACGACATCCGCGAGGCCAATTCGAAATCGTTGATCGGATACGCGGCGCCCGGCGCTACGTTGGCCGGATCGTTCTCGACGTGGAACAGGAAGGCCGGACTCACCAGGATTCTCCGCAGCGCCAACCCGATCCCTGCCTCAAAGCCCCCTTGACTTCGTCCCTCGTCATAGAAGGTAAGCAGCGTCCGCATCTCCTGCTCCGTGGCCGGCCGGCGATACGCGCGACGGGCTAAGGAGGTGAGAATCCTCTTGGCGCAGATTTCTTCATCCTCGCTGCCGGTGGGCTGGCACACGAAGATCTTGCTGCGGCTCGGCGTTTCCCCCGGCCCGGTGGCGTCGAAGGGGCCGCTGATGATGACATTCGCGACGGCCGGTTCGCCTTGCGTATAGTCCTTGTACTTGGCCGCAGCCCCAAGACCCGTCTGGCGCGGTCGCCAGGGACCCTCCGACATGGTAGTTTCATTCAAGAAGGTGACCGCCACCGCCTGCGCGCCCGCGTTGGCGGAAAAACGCACTTGCAAGTCCTCGTCCGCGTTTCGTTCGTACTGGGTCTGCGCCGGATCGCCGTAGGTTACGAAAACTGACTCCGACCGGCCCAAGCGCACGCCGCCGACGGTGAACAGCTTGACGCGCTCCCCATCGACGCGGACATCAAGTTGCCGTTCCTCACCGAGGCCTCTGACAAAATTGTCCGGATCGCGCTGCAGGATAATCTTGATTTCATACTCGCCGTCGAGGGCGAAGTGATGGTTGATGGCGATTCCACCGCGGGAGCCAAACGGCATCGCCTCGCTCATGCGGTCATCCTGCATCAGGAGAGTGGGAACACTATACGTCTTAGACCCCGGCTGGATCGTCGGATCGCCGATCGCTAGGCGACGGACCCGCTGGGCCACCGACATGTATCGTTCCAGCAGCACCGGCGATACCGAAAGGACGTCTCCGATGTTGTCGAATCCAAAACCCGAATCGTCGGCGGGCAAATACGACGGGATGTCAATCGCGTTCGTGTCAATTGCCAGCAGGTCGCGAACCGCGTTGACGTATTCCGCGCGGTTGAGGCGAGAGACGATCGGCCTTCCAGGGTCCGGCTCGGCGGCGGCCGCGCGGTCCAGCGTCGTCTCCAGGTACGTGGCGAACCCGTCGTAGGTGGCCGGATCCGGCCGCGGCACGCCGGCCGGGGGCATCGCCGCGGTGCGAAGCTTGCGAATCACTTTTTCCCACACTTGCGGATTGGCCGTGGGGTTCTCAACATCCATCTGATCCAGCAGGAGCTCCGCGGTGCGAAGGCGTTCATTGTGGCAGGTGATGCAGTAGCGGTTGAGGACTCCACTAAACTGGGAGGCATCGGAAGGAGAGGGTTCTGAGGATTGCTGTCCGGCTGCCTGGGGGGAACCGATTCCGGCTAGGGTGATTGCGATCCAGAATGCGAACACTCTCTTCATCTCAAACCCTCCACTCCCTATTCACTTGTAAGAACCGTTGCCGGTGCGCAGAAGCAAACAAATAGAAACACAAGACAACCCATCGCGGTCGCTTGGTCAAGTCCCCATCATTCCACCCGCCGTGAAAACCGAATCTTCCCGAAACGTCACCTGTATCATCTCTATCCAGATAGAATGTGTCAAGGGAAAAATAACGGTGACAGAAAGGGCTTGACATACATGACTAGACATGAAGATGAAGTGGACAATAACCCAAGGAACTCAAACTTGCATCGGCACATTCAGGCCATGCTCATGCAACGGTACGATACGCCCGTCATGAACAACGTTTATCGCGCCGATTATGTCGAATGTTTGGTCGCGTTTACGCTCGGGACTGACTGGTGGCTTACCTGGACGCACGGCTGGGACTGGGCTGCATGGGATATTCAGCACACGTCCGGGGCCCGGCTTGAGGTCAAGCAAGCCGCGGCGAGGCAATCATGGGACCATAAGACACCCGCACGGCGTCGCGTTCCCCGCTTTGACATCGCGCCCCGCACCGGCTACTGGACACAGGACGGGAGCCGATGGGTGGACTCTCCGGGGCGTATGGCGGATCTTTATGTTTTCGCATGGCATGGCGAGAGCCGAGACGGATACGCCGATCACCGTGATACCAATCAATGGCTATTCTTCGTCGTGGCAGAGCAAGATTTACCCAAGAACCGAAAGCTCATTGGGTTGACAGGACTCAAAGCAATCGTCTCTCCGTGCCAAATCGCGAATCTTAAGCGCGAAGTCGAGAACGCATGCCCCGCACGAGAACCACTCAAGGCCGCGTTCGAACACGTCTAATCATGTATGTAATCCCCGACAGAAAGGGCTTGACAAGCAGGTTCGCCGGCATATAGTCCGCGATAATTGAAGGTAGCGAAAGAAATGGAAGGAGACGGCTATGCGCGTCAGAACTAGGGTCTTGATCGGCATGGGAATTGTGGTGGCGTTTTCGGCCGCCGGTTTCGCTGCGGAGGCGGATCTGGTGGAAGCCGTAGAGAAAGGTGACCGAGCGGCAGTCCGGAACTTGCTGGGGCAGGACGTCGACGTGAATGTGGCCCGAGCGGACGGAACAACCGCGCTGGCCTGGGCCGTGCACCGCAATGATGCGGAGACGGCGGACCTTCTGATCGCCGCCGATGCCGACGTGAACGTGGCGAACGAATACGGCGTGACGCCTCTTGCGCTGGCCTGCACCAACCGCAATACAGCAATGATCGGCAAGCTGCTGGATGCCGGAGCGAACCCGAACGCAGCCCAGTGGACCGGAGAAACGCCGGCCATGACGTGCGCGCGCACCGGCAGTGTGGACGGATTGAGAGCGTTGCTGGACCAAGGCGGCGAACCGAACGCCCGAGAGTCGCAGAAAGGCCAGACTGCCTTGATGTGGGCGGTGGCGGGGAAACACGACGATGCCGCGCGGCTGCTGATTGAGCGCGGCGCCGATGTGCAGGCCCGTTCGGAAAGTGGTTTCACGGCCCTGATGTTCGCGGGCCAGCAGGGAGCTCTGGAGATTGCCAAGATACTGGTGGCGGCGGGTGCGGATGTGAACGCTTCGACCCCGGAGAACGGGAGCGCGCTGGTCGTGGCAAGCGCCAGCGGACACGAGGATGCAGCTGTCTACTTGGTTGAGAACGGTGCAGACCCGAACTTCCAGGACGCCGACGGGATTACGGCCTTGCACTACGCCGCGCAGAAAGGCATGACTGTCGTCAGCGGCGTGGACAACGACCCGTACCTGGCATACCTGTTCCGACCAAACATGCGGGAACTGGCCAAGGCGTTGCTGGACAACGGCGCGGACCCGAATGTACGGATCGCGAAGCCGCCGTCCCGCTTGATGCTGATGTACCGGCCGCGGCTGCGCCTGGCCGGTGCAACACCGTTCTTCCTGGCCGCCGCAACGGGCGACATCGAATTGATGCGCATCCTAACCGCCGGGGGCGCTGATCCCCGCATTCCGACCGAAGCGAATACGTCGCCGTTGATGGCCGCGGTGGGAATGGGCTGGGTACCCCGGAACATTGGGATGCGCTCCGCTGAGGAAAAGAAGGCCGCTCTGGAAGCTGTCCGGCTGGCAGTGGAGCTTGGCAACGAGGTCAATGCCACAGGGGAGAGAGGCATGGCCGCGCTGCACGGAGCGGCCAGCCAGGGCTCTGAATCCATCATTGAGTTCCTGGCGAGCCAGGGCGCCGACGTGAACCTGATGGATACGTGCGGTCAGACTCCACTGAGCATGGCGCAGGGAGATCCAGGGGGCCTGGTGGACCGGTCGGACCGGTTTAAGGTCTCTCAGGGCGCCGTAGACCTGCTGCTCGAACTGGGCGCCGACCCCCGGATTCAGCCACTCGCTCCCGTGCCGCAGTGCCAGGATACCCGGCACAACGCGGGCAAAGACTTCGAATACGGCGACTATGAGGGGAAGTCTCCACTCTAATCGCTATCCGATCGCGATCCGGGCGGGGCGAGTCCGCCCGGATCATCCCTCCACCAGCGCAAGCAATCGAATCGCCCTGCACGCGAAAAGGGAACGAGCACGGCATGCCCTTGCCGATTGGCCGTGGGCGATGGCCATTCTGCAACGATTCAAAATCTTTCGAGGAATGCAGCCATGCTAACTCGCCGCAAGTTTCTCCAGGCAACCGCAACGGCAACCGCCTTTGCTGTCTCAGGGGCGCCGCGTCTTTTGGCGATGGAATACGATCTGCTGGTCAAGGGCGGGCGGGTGCTGGACCCCAGCCAGGGGATTGACCGGGTGATGGACGTTGCGATCAGCGGAGGACGAATCGCAGCTCTCGAGAGCAATCTGCCAGAGGGGGATGCAACGGAGGTAATCAACGCCGCGAGCAAGCTGGTTACGCCGGGACTCATTGATATCCACTCCCACGTGGCCGATCCGGCCATGCCGCCCGCGCACTGCCTCGCAACGGGCGTTACAGCGCAGGTGGACGCCGGCTCGAAAGGAGCCGACAACGTGGCTGACCTCGTTGCAGTTGCCAACACGGCTCCGAACCGCGTCCGCATCTTTCTGAATCTGGCTAGGCGCGGACTGGGCGGAGGCGTCGGCGAGTTGCTCGACTTCGCAAACGCGGACGCTGCAGCGGCCAGACGGGCGATTGAGACGCACGGCGACGCCATGATCGGAGTGAAAGCGCGTCTCTCCCGTTCGGTGGTGGGCGAGCGCGATCTGGACGCCATCCGGCGCGCCCGTGAAGTTACGGATCCCTTGAACCGCTTGCTGATGCTGCATGTGGGCCAGACATATTCTCCGATGCCCGCGATTCTGGCCCTGCTGCGGCAGGGCGACATAGTCACGCACATGTATTCCCCGCCCCCGAACGGGATCCTCGACGAGAACGGGCGCGTGTTTCCGGAAGTGCGGGAAGCCCGGCGGCGGGGCATCTTGTTCGATGTCGGGAATGGAAGAAATAATCACATTACCTGGGAAGTCGCCGAGCGGGCCATGGAGCAGGACTTTCCTCCAGACACGATTTCGTCCGACCTGACGGCGCCGGGCATGACGTTCCGGGTGTTCGATTTCCCGACGGTGTTATCAAAGTTCCTGGTGCTCGGAATGCCACTCGACCGGGTGATCGCCTGCGGGACTGTTAACGCGGCTCGTGCCATCCCGGCGTTCGGGGAACTGGGGACGTTGCACGTTGGCGCTCCCGCCGACGTTGCTGTGTTCGAATTGCAGCAGGGCGATTTCGAATTTGTGGACAACGTGGACGGCAAGCGGATCGGTCGCCAAAAACTGCTGGCGAATGCCGTGATTGCTGCCGGCAAGAGGGTGCGGTGAGGACCGACCCTGCAGCGGAGGCGAAACGATTCTTCGCCTTCACGCGGAGAAGAACGCATTGAACTCCGCAAAGACCTGGTCCGGGACCTCCTCCATCAGCAAGTGGCCGCCGGGCAGAGCCCTTCCCCGTACATTCACGGCCTTCTCTCGCCACAGGCTGAGAACGTCTCCGAAGAACCGCGGCAGATTGCCGCGTCCGGCCCACAGTGCCAGGACCGGGCACGCGATCTTCTGGTCCCAGTCGGCTTCGTCGGTTTCGAAATCGATCCCGGCCCCTGCGCGCCAGTCCTCGCAAACCGCATGAATGGTGCCGGGATTGCTGTAGCAGCGCAGGTATTCCGCGAACACTTCATCCGAAACGGTCCCGGGAGCTGCCCGGCGGAACGACCTCCCCAGATAGAACTCCACGCTGTTTTCGATCAGCGTTTCCGGAAGCGGGGCGGGCTGCGCACGGAAAAACCAGTGGTAGTACTGCATGGCGAAGTCCTTGTCGACGTTGCGGTACATGGTAAGGCTCGGCAGGTTATCGAGCGCGGCAAAATGGGTCACTCGATCCGGATAGTCCAGCGCCAAGCGCGTCGCGACGCGCGCACCCCGGTCGTGCCCGGCCACAGCAAAGCGATCGAAGCCGAGCTGCGTCATGACTTCTGCCATATCCTGGCCCATAGCGCGTTTCGAGTAGTTAACGTGGCTGGGGCCGTCGGGGGGTTTGCTGCTGTCGCCATAGCCTCGCAGGTCGGCGGCCACGACGGAAAACCGCTGGGCCAGACGCGGAGCCACTTTGCGCCACGCCAGATGGGTCTCAGGATGCCCGTGCAGCAGCAGCACCGCCGGTCCGCTTCCGCCCGCCACGAGCTGAATCGTCGCGCCTGAGGTCTGGACGCGCATCTGCCGGAAGCCCGGGTAGAGTCTCGCAGTCACCGGGTTATTACTCGGCTGCGCTGAAGTCTGCGGCGCCACAGCGCCCTCCAACCCCGTGGCAGTGACGAGACTGGAGCCCTGGGTGGCGGCAAGCAGCCCCAAGGAACCTTTCAGAAAATTACGTCGGTGCATATTGGCCGGCATGGCGATTCCTCCTTAAAAAAGCAAATGAGCAATTATAGGGCAAATGAGACGATTCCGGACTGAGCCCGGTCCAGCCGGCAGGAGTTCAATAACCGTTTTCAATCACTGGAGCGTCGGATATACTGTAGCCGTCAGCAATGCCACTAAGGAATGAGAATGATCGAATGAAAACCAATTTCGCCTTCCTGTCGCTCGTGTTGTTTGTTCTGAGCGAGACTTTCCTGCAAGCGCAGACGCCGGATGGAGAGTGGCGCTATTTTGCCGGAGACGCCGCTTCCACACACTATTCGCGACTCACGCAGATCAATAAGAGCAATGTGATCCGACTCCGGGCCGCGTGGGAGTGGACAACGGGCGAGAGGCCGCGTCCGCAATACGGCAACGACTCGGGGCCTACGCCCTTTGAGGCCACGCCGCTGATGATCGGTGGCTTGCTGTACGTGCCTACGCCGTTCGGCGGAGTGGTGGCTCTGGACGCCGCCACAGGCGAGGAACATTGGAACTACAACTCACCGGCGCATACGTGGCAGACGCAATATCCTCCGGCATCCTGGATGAAGCAGCGCGGGCTGGCGGCTTGGACGGACGGGCAGCGAACCCGAATTTTCTTTCCCAGCGCCGGACGCCTGATCGCCTTGGACGCCGAGACGGGCCGGCCCATTGCCGGTTTCGGAAGCGAAGGCATTGCCGACCTGACGGAGAACCTCGCGTGGGAATTGCAGGACAAACGGCACTACTTCAACACCTCCCCGCCCGTCGTCTATAAGGACCTGATCATTCTTGGCAGCGCCATCCCGGATTCGTTTGTCTATCCGCAGAATCCTCCGGGTGACATTCAAGCCTTCGACGTGCGGACGGGAGATTTCGTGTGGAGCTTCCATACCGTTCCGCAACCCGGGGAGTTCGGCAACGAGACTTGGGAGGACGAATCCTGGAGTCGGACGGGCCACGCCAACGCCTGGCCTCCGATGACGCTCGATGAAGAGCGCGGGCTGCTCTACATCCCGCTGACCAGCCCCGGCAACGACTACTACGGCGGCGACCGTAAGGGAGACAACCTGTTTTCCGGCTCCCTGGTTTGTCTCGACGCCAATACAGGCGAGCGCAAATGGCATTTTCAAGCCGTCCACCACGACGTGTGGGACTACGATGGGGTGATGACGCCGAGTCTGTTGACGATCCGTGTGGATGGAAGAACGATTGACGCGGTGGCCGCGGTATCGAAGACCGGCTATACCTATGTATTCGACCGGGTGACGGGCCAGCCGGTGTGGCCGATCGAGGAGCGCCCCGTCCCGCAGACCGATATCACCGGTGAACAAACCGCACCGACGCAGCCCTTCCCCACCAAACCCCCGCCATTTGTCTCGCCGGGATTCACGCGCGACGACGTCGTGGACTTCACGCCGGAAATCCGGGCCCGGGCGATGGAGATGCTGGAAGGTCTGCGGTTTGGCCCGATCTTCACTCCGCCTTCGAAGGAAGGTACTGTGATGCGGCCCAGCAACATCGGAGGGGCCAACTGGGGTGGCTCTTCCGCCGATCCGGATCGCGGCATCCTCTACGTCAAGGCAAAGACCACGATCAGCATCGTCACGCTGGAGGAACGGCAGGAGGAGCCGGGTTCCGATCCTCCGCGGGGTTGGTCTTATTTTCCGTACAGACACACGCTGGATCGGCCCACCTTGAACGAAGCAATCCATCTCAGCAAGCCCCCGTACGGAACCATTACGGCCATCGACCTGAACCAGGGCGAGATCCTCTGGCAGGTTCCCTCAGGTGACATTCCGGAGATGCGCAACGACCCGATGATGCGGGGTGTGAATCCGCCGCCGCTAGGCGCCATTGGAAACGCGGGGCTGTTGGTCACGGCGGGCGGCCTGCTGTTCACCGCACCTGGAGACAACAAGCTCTACGCTCTCGACCAGGAGAGCGGCGCAGTCCTGTGGGCGGGAGATCTCCCGCACGGCGCCCAAGGCACACCCATGACTTACCGGAGCAGCGACGGCCGGCAGTTTGTGGTTGTGGCCACCGGAGAGGGCAGCGACGCAACCCTGGTCGCCTTCGCTTTGCCTTAACTTACACCATTTTCAGGGTTGGTGTAGCGACAGCCAAGTAGCGACAGTGTCCCGCTGCCTGCACTGATTCTTCGAGTCCCGAATCGCGGGTCCGCTATCCAAGTCCCGGGGGTGGTTTTTAGGCCACAGCGTGCCGCACTGGTTCCCTTTGCCGCCGGCCCCACCCATGCACCGTCCGCAAGGCCCGAAACGCCCCTTTTTTTAGTGTTTTTATAGTGAATTTGGTATTCCGAAGGAACGGAAGGAACCGCAAGAACCGCATCTGCCGAAGGAACCGAAAAGCGCCAGAAACGGCGTTTTTCAGGAAACAGGCAGGAGTCCTTTTCCCTGGATTCCTTACGGCCTTCAGCGCTCGAAATCCATCATCACGCTTGCTCTGCCTTCTTGAACGGCACGCTTGAGGCGGCGCCATAGGATACCCTTGAGCACCTGGCGGAAGGCCGGCATCAAGCAGAGGAAACCCACGGCGTCGGTGAGGATGCCTGGCGTGATGAGAAGGCCGGCTGCGAGCAGTATGATGACGCCGTCCACAATGGAGCCGGCCGGAAGCCGTCCAGCAGCCGTTTCTCTTTGCATCTGGCGCAGGATACCCAGCCCCTGCAGACGCGCGAGAAAGGCGCCCAGAGTCCCCGTGGCTACGATCAGCCCAAACGTCGCCAAGGCGCCGATGTGCCGACCCAGCTCAATGAGTAAAGCCAGTTCGACGGCCGGGACCAGAATAAACAAGAGAAGCAGCCTGCCCATATTCCTAGTGTCTCATGGGCTAAGCTGTCTTGGAACGATCGTGATACTCGTGGGATGCTAAGGCGTTCGTTGCGACACTTCGCCCTGGTAGGCGATGACGGAGTCGATGATCCCGATCTCGACACGGCGGTTCCTGGCTCGCACCTCGGAAGTGGTTCCCTGCACCCGGGGGCTCGTCTTACCGAAGCCTCGGGTGGAGATAAGATCCGCCGCGATTCCCGCTTCCACGAGATAGTCCGACACGGATCGGGCGCGGCGCTCCGAAAGCCCCTGGTTGTACTGCTCGGTACCGACATCGTCGGTGTGGCCGTAAATGTGAAGCCGAAATCCGTAGGCCGTCAGCAACACGCCTGCGATGCGGCTCAATAGCTCCCGGTCGTCGGGTCGAAGGCTCGCCTCGTCAAAGTCAAAGCGGATGGAGTCGCTGCCCAAGGTCATCACCAGTCCCAGGGGAGTTCTTTGGGTCTCCGCGATCTGGGCCAGGGCCTTACGCAGGCGCTCGAGCTCGGCTTCTCGCCGCTGCCGGAGCTGCTCCGTCTCGACACGGGCAAGCCGGGCTTGCTCGCCGGCAAGTTGCGCCTCCTGCCGGGCTTCCTGCGCCACCCGCACGGCTTCCGCCCGGAGCTGGTCCGCCTGCATCCGGGCTTCCTCCGCTTGCATTCTCCCCAAGGCCGCCAGGCGAGCGTTTTCCTCGGCATCGGTGGCCCGGGCCACGGCCGCGCGCGAAGTCTCAGCTGCTTCGTTGACCTTTGTCGTGGATTCCTCCACCTGTTCTTGAAGGATGGTGATCTCCTGTCGCATTTCACCGAGACGGTTCAGCAAGAGGAATCCCAATCCACCCCCAAGAATCAACACCAGCACAGGCGCTACTGCTGCTCGCCAGTTCAACTTCGGACGCTCGCTCGTGCTCATTTCCTCCAGTGTAGCACATCCGAAAGCTGGATCGGATACTTGGATTCGGGCACGAGAACGATGTTGCTGAGCCCCGGCCCCGATCGCGCGAACCCTACAAACACGACAAGCGGCATGGCCCACAGCCATGCCGCTTGAAAAACCAGTGCTCGCACCGACGATCGACTACGGCAGCCTCAACACGATGTCATGCGCGCCTCCACGATGAATCTTGCCGTCTCCGCCGTTTCAACCGAGCCTGACACAACAGCGGAACGACCCATGGTCCGAATTGCAACGACGGATCAGTCACCGAGCGCGAACACCAACAAGACATTGCTGCTGACGGGAGGATTCAGCTCGGGATACAACTGGGCCATGTGCCCGGTTCCGGCCGTGCCGCCGCCGACCGCGACAGCGATGTATTGCTTTCCATCGGCGGAATAGGACATCGGGTAGCCGGTGACGGGACCGCTCAAGGGAATCTCCCACAGCACGCTGCCGTTCTCGGCGTCAAAGGCCCGGAAATAGCGGTGCAGATCGCCGGCGAACACCAGTCCCCCGCCCGTCGTCAGGACCGAGCCCAGGGCCGCCCGCTGGTCATGCGTCCAAAGAACTTCGCCCGTCGAAGCCGAAACCGCTACGAGCCTGCCTACCATACCGCCGGAGCCCTCCATGTGCACGATCTGGCTATAATCAACGCCGGAGGCCTCCTGGGTGAGCGGCACGATCTGGAAGATGCTGCACGTATTGCTCACGGGGCCGTAGATGGCATTCATCCCGGGATTGTACGCCTTGGTCTGAAACAGCTTGCCGCCGCGCATTCCCGGGCACACCATCTGCGTGTCGCCGACTTGTGTCGGGATGATATCTTCATTCATCGCGATGGAGCCGGTGCTCGGATCAATCTCCCGGTAGAGATTCTGGAAGGGAACGAGTTGGCGATTCCACAGGTAGTCTCCGGTCTCGCGGTCAAACGCCCACAGTATGCCGGGCTTGCCGAGCACGTAGACGGTTTTGCGCTGAACGCCGTTGATCTCCACCTCGGCGAGGATGGGGTTATCCTGGTGGTCCATGTCGAAATTGTCGCGCGGCTGCATCTGGAAGAACCAGCGGATGGCACCGGTGTCGGCATTGAGGGCCAGGATCGAATTCGTATAGAGCAACGAGCCGCTGCCGGTTCCCTTGTGCACTTCCGGGTAGGGATACGCGCTCGCAGTGGTCCAGTAAACGGTCTCGAGATCCGGATCGTAGCTTCCCGTGAGCCAGAAGGACGCTTTGCGTCGGCGCTCGAACGGCACACCGCCCCAGCTGGCCTGGTGCTCGGGGGGATCACCCGGGCCAGCCACCGAGCTGCGCTTCCAGAGTTCCCGGCCCGTCGCCGCGTCGTGGGCGCTCACATAACAGGCCTGCGGCGACCCCACTCCACAGGTAATGCCGGAAAAGATTTTTCCATCTCCCGCGATCGGACCTGAGGAATAGTTGACGCGCTGCGTGTGGTCTCCGACCTTGGTCTCCCAAACCAGACTGCCGGTGCCTGCGTCGAGAGCCACCAGGTAGGAATCCTCCGTCGTAAGATAAATCTTGTCCTGATACACAGCCAGGCTGCGAGTCGTGTCGTTGCCGAGGTCGTCGGGCAGATTGCGGCGATACTCCCAGATCCGCTCGCCAGTGCGCGCGTCGAGAGCCTGGACCACGCCGTTCGTATGCGGCAGGTACATCACGCCGCGGTAGACGATCGGCTCCTGTTCCTGCGGGCCGGACTCCATGGCCACCGCCCAGGCCAGGCGGAGGTCCCCAACATTCTGCCGGTTTACCTGATCGAGCGGACTGTAGCCGCTGGCGGTATGGTCCCGCCGCCACCGCAGCCAGTCGCCCGGGGCCGGATTCGCCAACACAGCGTCGGTCACCCGAACAAACCCCTCTCCTTGCGCTCCGGCGCGGTCGAGAGCTGCTGTCAGGAACAGGCCAACGATGAGCAGCCATATACTGAATCGTGTGAATGACATTTGGGATTTCCTCCTGACGTAACTTTGGATATTTTTGCGCGCTTGTCCCGCCAATCTCGCTTATTCGTCCAATCCCATCCATTCCGCCCGGATGCGCAGAGAAACTGAATCGGACTCCCCTCCCTCCGGTGGCGGCGTGTAAACCGAGATGCGTGCGGTCCGGTCGCCGAACACACCTACCATCTGTTCCGGACCGGGCGCCATGAAGCGATTTGGGGTCGCCCGTGCTACTACCTCTGCAGGAACTTGCGCACGCAGCTTTCTGGGGCTAACGAAGGTGGTGGGAACGGCAATTCCGTTGACGCGCACGACGGAGTTCCCCACAAACCCAACGCCCTCCACGAGGAGATCAAACGCCGGCGTTCCTTCGTGTACCGTATGCGGACTCAGCGCGCTGACCTCGGGGACGGGGGTTGCCATTGCGATCTTCCGCGGCGGCCGCGTGAAGCTGAAATAGGCCGGGTCATAGCCCAGCTCGACAAACCTTCCGCCCTTCATCACACGCTCGATCTTCTTGGTGTTGACAATCGCATCCAGCGGATTCGCCGTCAGAACCACCAAGTCGGCGAAGCCACCCTCGCGAATGACCCCGATCTCGGGCTGGACGCCCTTTTTGCCATAAATGATTCCCGCCGACCAGGATGTTGCAGTCTGGAGTGCCTGCATGGGCGTAAGTCCCATTTCCACCAGTATTTCCATTTCATGGTGCAACCCCAACCCGGGCGTACCGCCGGAGACGGTGTCTGTGCCGGCCTGTATCTTTCCTCCAGCCTGCACGAACCGCTCCAGGAACTCGCCCACCAACGCATATCCGCGCCGATATTCGCTTACTTCTTCAGGGGTCACACGGGACAGCAGAACTAAATTTTCATATTTTCCAGAAAAGCTTCTGATTTGGCGCTGCTTCTGCAACAAAGAATCCGCGATGCTCTCCGGAAAGTACGCCATCAAAAACGGATCACGATAGACCTGGAAGATTTCCTCCTCGTGCCGTTCGGCGTGCGAACTGAGCGAACCCAGTTCGTACTGCAGCGTCGGATTAATGTAAGCGCCCCGGTCCACTGTTTCGCGGATATATTGCTCCAGGCGCGGCCAATCCCGTATGAAGCTAGCCCAGTGCAGGTACTTCCCCTTCTGGAAGTCCTCGTGCTCCTGCGGCGACATCCCGGGGATCAGGTATCCCCAGACGTGTTCGACCACGTCATGTCCCGCTCGCACCGATGCCGGGGCATCCTCGGTGTGGCCGAACGTCATCAATCCTTCCCGGTGCATCTCTTCCACCGCCCACGGATAGACCTGCTCCCATCCGTCGTCGTAGGACGGCATGCGGGCAAAATCCGGCCCTTTCTGGAGCCACTCCCGAACCGAGGCGCGGACCTGATCCTGCGTCATGGAGGTCCGCAACGCAGGTCCTCCCGCTGTATCATAGATCCTCGGACTCCTAGTGCCGCTCTGCCACGAAGCCCTCTTCTTCTCCTGCCAGTCGCCTCCCACCGACATCGCAGAGGTGACGCCATGGTTCAGAAAAACTTCGGCCATCCACTCTTCATAGTGGGTGTGGGAGTCAATCAGACCCGGGATGACATACTTCCCAGAAAGGTCAAGGACAGTGGCGTTCGAGGGAATGGCTGTTTCCGGACCACCGAGCGAGCGGATGCGGTCGCCTTCGATCACTATCACTGTTACGGATCGCGGAGGGCTTCCTGTTCCGTCGATCACCGTCGCTCCGCGCAATACGACTGGGCCGGTCGGTGGGACCTGTTGCGACCCAAGCGGCGCTGCACCAATGAACAGAGCTATGAGGACAAGAACTGCAATTCCTTTTTTGCGGCTCATCGTATTCCCCTCCTTCTTGGGCAATAGTATAACAGTTTCCGGAAAGCTCAGGCATCACGTCGGGAGCGGCCGCACGGGGGGGGAGCGCAGTCCGAGGGTGAGTACCCGATCGATGAGATCTTCGTACTTGATGTGCGCCGAGAGCGCAGATTCGGCATAGTCCTCGTATCGCCCCAGATCCGGGTTCGGATTGCATTCGAGCAGGAAAATGCTTCCATCATCGCAAAGACGGAAATCCATGCGCGCATACCCGCAGAACCCTAGAATCCGGGAAACCCTCTTGCACAGCCTTCGGAGCCGGTCTTCGACGCCTGGCAGGAGGTTTTGGGCGGGACCCGTCTGGACACCGACTTTCGCGCGGTAACCCATGTCCCACTTGATTTTCGACGTGGCGATCGGCTTTGCGCCTTCCGGCAAATTCGTGAACAGGACTTCCCAAATCGGGAGGGTTTCGAGACGCCGGTTGCCGAGCACTCCGACGTAGACCTCCCGGCCGTCGATGTATTGCTCGGCCATGGCGTCCGTGCCAAGACGCGTATGAATGAACTCCACTCGTTCCCTCAGGCTGTCATCGCTGGTCACGATGGAGGCCTGCGAGATGCCCTCGGAGCCGTGCTCCGTAGTGGACTTGACGATGAGCGGATAGTCGAGGCCTTGGGGGCGCCGCACCCGCCTCCCCATGGGAAACACCTTGAAGTGAGGCATAGGAATTCGATGGAATGCCAGGAGCTGCTTCGCCAGCGGCTTTTTTGAGGCCAGCAGTATGCTCGACGAGCTGCATCCCGTGAAGGGCTGGCGAATCAGCTCGAAGTAGCCAAGCAGGTAAGCAACGTAGAAGTTCTGGCCGAAGAATTCTTCCAGCAAGTTGAACACGATGTGCGGCTTCCAGTTCGTCAGGCACTCGCGCAAGACGCCCAATTCGGTCACGCCGCCCAGGACCCGAATCTCATGGCCGATATCTTCCAACGCTTTAATGACGTCGTACTCCGTTTTCCAATCGACCAACCATTTCTGGTCTACCTTGCCGATGTCTTCCGGCATCTGGAATTCCAAGTCGACAAGAACCAGCACGCGATATTTCAACATTCACCTCGGACTATGCTCAGATTTTCCAAAGACGGCTGCAATGGTTTCCGCGCGATCACACCGCAAAATTATGCCGCTTGCTGTGCAGGTAGTTCATGGTTTGCATCGTCAGCAGGATGGCAGCTTCCAGCTTGATCTCCTTCTCAGGACGCGTTACGCGCAACCGGAGCTCGCGTGAGCGCTGGATCATGTCCTTCAGAACCAGGTTGATGGTGTATGCGTATTGCCCGGTCCAGGAGGCGATTCGCCGGGGCAGCTCCGGTCCCAGGCGGCGCAGGAACTGCGAGGCCGGAGGGTATTTTCGCCGGAAGTTCCCGGCAGGCGGAAACAGCAGCCTGAGATCGCGGTCGTAAGTATCCGGGTAATCGGAGCCATACCGCTCCTGTTTCTTGCGATAGTATTCACGGAGGCTTTGCTTCAGCTCCCGGAGCGGCTCCACGGCAGCGCCGGGCCTGACGAGAGGAGCCTTTCCGGCGACTTCATCCATCAGCCTATCCACGTATTCGAGTTTCTTGAGCGCCGGCCAATCCTTGTAGCGTTTCTGCCACTGCGAGCCGGGTTGCAGCCACACCGCGAAGGTTTCCGCGAAATCCTCCACCGGGTGACTCTGCGCATACCACCAGTCCAGGTGCAGAACGAACCGCCGACTAACTGGCCGGGGAGTGTAGAAGTCGGGATACGGCTTCGAAGAGTTGCCAAACATTCCCTGCCAGCGCTTTCTCCGATTGAGCCGGTAGGCGACTTCATAGGCGTGTCCCGCTTCGTGCCGAAGCAACCGCATGCACCACAGACGTGTTCCGCCCTCCACATCGTTCATCAGGCGTGCTTCGAGTTTCTTCAGGCGCGGATGGGCAAGGTAAAAGGGGATGGCGACTCCCGGGACGGCCTGCGGAGAAAACCAGTCGCTCGAAAGCCAGCAGGGAGGGCGGAGGCGCAGGCCACGCTCCTCCAGTTCTTCATACAGTTGCTGGATCCGCGGGACGAGATCGCTCTTCTCAATCGTCAGGTTGAGATCGCAGAAGCGCAAGTCCAGAAGTTCGTCATCGGACAGGTGAACCCATTTCGGCTCGCGCCGGCGGCTCCGTTGTCTGGTCTTGCGCGCAGGCATAGAATTACTTCCACTTCCTGAGGCGCATCGCTGCGCCGTTCCCGCCGAGAAGGCCTGTGGCTCTAGGATTGTAGTGCAATGAATCGGACGAATCAAAATGCCCTGCATCCCGGGCATTGTGGTTCCTACCCTGGCTACGACTGGGGGACAACCCAGTCCAGTGACCCTGAGAGACCCACACTTTGCCTGTCGTGTACAACGGCGGGATTGTATGTATACTTCTTACGCGGCGAATCACCGCTCAGGAGCAGAGTCCATGCGGATCGTTCTGGGGTCCGACCATGCCGGATTCCAGCTGAAAGAGGAGATCGCGGCCTACCTGCGGGAGCATGACTGCGCCGTCCTCGACGTCGGCACGAATGGACTGGAACCGGTGGATTACCCTGATTTCGCAGAGGCGGTCGGGGTACCAGTAGTCGAAGGGAAAGGCGACCGGGGAATCGTGATTTGCGGGAGCGGCATCGGGGCCTCGGTCGCGGCCAACAAGATTCCCGGAATCCGGGCCGGCGTGTGCCATGACACCTATTCCGCGCACCAGGGCGTGGAGCACGACGATATGAACGTGTTGGTCATGGGATCGCGCGTGATCGGGCCGGCGCTGGCACAGGAAATAGTGAAGGTATTCCTGGAGGCAGAATTTTCCCATGCCGAGCGGCACAAGAGGCGTCTCGAGAAAATCCGCGCGCTCGAAGCCAAACACGCCAAATCTCCCGAAGTTTCCCGGAGGACCACCGGATGAACCCGATCATCGAGTTGAACCGGCATGGCCAGTCTGTCTGGCTCGACTATATCCGGCGGAACCTGATTACCAGCGGCGAACTGCAGCGTCTCGTCGAGCACGGCGGCATCTCGGGCATCACTTCGAACCCCGCCATTTTCGAAAAGGCCATCGGGGCCAGCCCCAAAGCGCCGGGCGGCAATGAGTACGCCGATCTGCTGGAAGCGCTTCAGCAGAGGGCATCTGACCCAATGGAGGTGTTCGAGGAGATTGCAGTGCGCGACATCCAGGATGCCGCCGACATCTTGCGGCCCGCCTATGACAAGACCGGCCGCGCGGACGGCTACGTAAGCCTGGAGGTCTCGCCGTTCCTGGCGCATGAAACGGCAGCAACCGTGGAAGAGGCAAGACGCCTCTGGCAATCCGTCGCCCGGCCCAACCTAATGATCAAGGTCCCCGGCACGCCGGAAGGCATCCCCGCCTTTGAGCAATTGATCGGCGAAGGCATCAACGTCAACGTCACGCTGCTGTTCTCGCGAGAGGTCTATCAGCAGGTAGCACTGGCATATCTGTCAGGCCTGGAAACCCTAACGGCTCGGGGAGGCGGCCCGGGCGGCGTTGCCAGCGTAGCCAGCTTTTTCGTCAGCCGGATTGACACCAACGTGGATTCGATCCTCGAAGCCCGCATGCAGGACGCCACTACGTCCGAGCAGAAAATCTTGCGCAGCCTGCTCGGCAAGACGGCCATTGCCAACGCCAAGCTCGCCTACCGGCGGTATCAGGAAATTTTTTCAGGCGCGCGCTGGCAGGCTCTGAGTTCGAAAGGAGCCCGGACGCAGCGGCTGCTCTGGGCCAGCACCAGCACCAAGAATCCGGCGTATCGCGATGTCGTTTACGTCGAGGAACTGATCGGCCGGGACACGGTCAACACAATCCCTCCCGCAACGTTTGAGGCCTTCCGTGAGCACGGGCGCGCCCGCCCCAGCCTCGAAGAAGACGTCGACGCGGCCTGCGATACGATGGCGGCCCTCGACCGGCTCGGTGTTTCCATGAAAGCGGTCACCGACGATCTGACCCGTGAAGGCGTCCGCCTTTTTGCAGAGGCGTTCGACAAACTGCTGAACGCCGTGGACCGCCGCTGCCCTTCGGCCCGAGAATCGAAAGTTGGTCAGCAGATTAGTTGCCTTCCCCCCGGTCTCTCCGCGCAGGTCAAAGCTGCTCTCCAAGACTGGCAGAAGAACAGCAAGGTTCGACGCCTGTGGCTGCGTGACACTGCGTTGTGGACCCGCAGTGACGAAGCGCGCTGGCTCGACTGGCTGGAGTTGCCTGAGAATCGCAGTCGGAGCGCCAGTCTGCTCCGGGAGATCGCCGAGCAAGCCAGGTCGGAGGGTTTTACCCACGCTCTGGTGCTCGGCATGGGCGGCTCCAGTTTGTGTCCTGAGGTGCTCGCGAAGACGTTTGGAAAGAGTATCAATTTTCCTGAGTTGCACGTTCTCGATTCGACCGACCCCGCGCAAGTCCTTGCATTCGAGCGGAAGCTCGATCTTGCTCGCACTCTTTTCATCGTCTCCAGCAAATCCGGCACGACGCTGGAGCCAAACATTCTCATGAAGTACTTCTATGAGCGGATGAAGCAGACGGTCGGTCCGGAAAAGTCAGGCAAACACTTCATCGCCATCACGGACCCTGGCTCGAAGCTGCAGCAAGCCGCAGAGCGAGACGGCTTCCGAACAATTCTCTGCGGTCTGCCGGGGGTCGGCGGACGCTACTCGGCATTGTCCGCATTCGGGATGATGCCCGCTGCGGCGATGGGACTGGATGCCGAACGAATCCTGGACCGCGCAGCCGAGATGGCGCTCTCCTGTTCTGCGTGTCTTCCCGCCGCCCAAAATCCCGGCGCAGTACTGGGCGCTGTTCTGGGAGTGCTCGGCAGCACCGGCCGGGACAAAGTGACCCTGATTGTCTCTCCCCAGATCGTCGATCTCGGGACATGGCTGGAGCAGTTGCTAGCCGAATCGACCGGCAAGTCGGGCAAGGCGCTGATCCCTGTGGACCGGGAACCGATCGGACCACCGGAGGTCTACGCAGAAGACCGCGTGTTCGTCTACATCCGACTCGACTCCGACCCGGACGCAACGCAGGATGCGGGAGTCGAATCCTTGATTCAGGCCCGTCATCCGGTCGTACGTATCGGCGTCGCGGAACCCTACGACCTCGGCCAGGAGTTCTTCCGATGGGAGTTCGCGACGGCCGTTGCGGGCTCGATTCTTGGCATCCATCCGTTCAACCAGCCCGACGTCGAAGCGAGCAAAGCGGCGACGCGGGACCTAACCGACGAATACGAAGAGAGGGGTTCCCTGCCTTCGGAGACTCCGCTTTGGAATGGAAACGGGACCCGCTTGTTTGCCGACGTTGCCAACGCAGAGGCGCTTGCTTCGCAACTGAAGGGAAGCAAGTCGCTCGCAGCGTGGTTTCGCGCGCACCTCGGGCGTCTCCAACCGGGTGACTATTTCGCCCTGCTCGCCTACGTAGAAAGGAACGAACCGAACGAATCCGTATTCCAGGAGATTCGACGAAGCGTTCGGAACCGCAAGCACGTGGCAACCTGTCTCGGCTTTGGTCCTCGCTTCCTGCACTCGACGGGGCAGGCCTACAAGGGCGGGCCGAACACCGGCGTGTTCCTCCAGATCACGGCCGACGACGCTACCGACATTCCCGTTCCCGGCCGGAAGTACACCTTCGGCGTCGTGAAGGCGGCACAGGCGCGGGGCGACTTTCAGGTGCTCTCCGAGCGCAACCGCCGCCTGCTGCGGGTGCATCTCTCCGCCGACGTCCCTGCCGGGTTAGCGGCCGTGCAAGCTGCCGTGCAAGCAGCCCTGGCCGGTTCTTGAAAAACCTCCTTCGCACAGTCATTCTAGTCTCATGGCCTATCAGCCGATTGCAAACTACGGAGTCATCGGCAACATGCGGACGGCCGCTCTGGTCGGGACCAACGGGTCCATTGACTGGCTTTGCTATCCGCATTTCGATTTCCCAGCCTCTTTGCCGGGATTTTAGATGACAAGAGAGGCGGACACTTCCAGATCACGCCGACCACGAGCGAAGTCATCTACAAGCAGATGTATTAGCCGGGAACGAACATTCTGATCACCCGCTTTTGTCGGCGGACGGGGTCGGCGAAGTGAACGATTACATGCCTGTGGGAGGGCCGGACGGCGCGGACCGGCCGCATCGCCTGGTGCGCCGCGTCACCACGGTTCGCGGGACCATGCAGTACCGGATGGAGTGTTTACCGGCCTTCAACTACGCCCGGGACGCTCACACGACGGAAATCGGGCCGGAAGGTTGCTGCTTCCATTCGCCTCCCTTACGCTTGCACCTGGGCGCTGCCGTCCCCCTCAGCAGCCATGAGCGGGTACGCCAACCATCTGGGACTGTATGCGGGTTACACCGGCGCGCGGCGAGGCGTTGGGGAACTTTCCGCAAGCCCTTACGCACCTCGCTTTGATCAGCGCGGCTTACAACCTGGACCATGCGCTGGGGAGGAAGGGATAGAAGGCCCTTCTTCACTTCCCTTACTGTGTTGTGGCCCCGTGGTTCTCGCCGAGCGCCAGCGTCCGCTGGGCACGTTCCACGATGGGACGGTCCAGCAACTGGCCGCCGAACGCAACGGCTCCGTCTCCACGCGCCACTGCCTCTTTGTAAGCCGCAACGACCTTCCGGCAATATTCCAACTCATCCGCAGTGGGGGTGAACGCGGCATTCACAGGGTCAACCTGGGAAGGATGAATCAAGGACATGCCGGTGAATCCCAGCCGCCGCGACTGCAGCGCAAATGCCTTCAAGCCCTCCGTGTCTTGCAGGTTCGGCCAAACCCCGTCCACGGCCTGCACATTGGCGGCCGCCGCCGCCGTCACCAGGGCCGAGCGCGCGTAGAGCATGTCGGCTGCCTCGCCCTCACGGCGGAATGGCAAGCCCAATTCCTTTCCGAAATCCTCCGCTCCGAACATCAAGCCGATCACTCTTGCAGAGGAAGTCGCCAGTTCGTACGCGTTCATCAGTCCCTTCGGACTTTCAATTGCCAGGAGCAGGTTGATGCTGTCAATCGGAAGGCCCATCTGGGTCTCGCGTCGGTCCAGGATTTCCGCCACCATCCGCACCTGAGCTGGACTTTCAATCTTCGGTAACGCAAGACCTTCGAGCGTTGGCCGGATGACCTCCGCCAGGTCGGAGCGCATGCGCTCGTACCCGACGGCGTTGACGCGCACGTAACGGGCGGGCGTGCATACAGACGTCTGCGAGCCGGCGATCAGTTTCTGCAAGCGGTCGAGTGACGCTCCGATCTGCCGCCGCGAGGAGTCTTTTTCTGCCGGAGCAACCCCGTCCTCGATATCCAGCAGTACGGCGTCCAGTGCGTCCAGGCCGAACGACTTGTCAATCATGCGCTGCCGGTGTCCTGGTACGAACATCCAGGAGCGCAATTGTCTTTTGGTGTTTTCCATTGGCAATCCTTTGTGAATTGACGGCGGCCAGAATTCAGAACGGTTTCACCGTCCCATCGCCCGACGGACAACCCACTGCCGAAACCCCAACAATGGCGGGCTGAGGATAGCCGTTGCACATTTTCGAAGCGCCTGACGTAGCATCGCTCTCGCCCTACAAATCCCAAACCGGCACACAAAGTGGGCGAGTCCTCGAACTTCCCATCTAATACGATTTCGGCATTCCGAGAACGTTCTGGCCGAGGAACGCCAGCACGAGGTTATTGCTGACCGGCGCGATGGAAAGCAGGCGGGTCTCGCGGAACTTGCGCTCGACGTCGTAATCACGCGCGAAGCCGTAGCCGCCAAAGGTGTTCAAGCAGACGTTGGCAGCTTCCCAGGCGGCTTCCGAAGAAAGATACTTGGCCATATTGGCTTCCGCGCCACACTTCTCGCGCCGGTCGAATTTTGCTGCCGCCTCGAATCGCATCAGGTCCGCCGCCTCGATGTGCGTGTAGGCTTGGGCAATTGGAAACTGGATTCCTTGATTGGTGCCGATCGGCCGTCCGAACACCACGCGGTCTCGGGCATACTTGGACGCCCGTTCGGTAAACCACCGCCCGTCCCCGATTGCTTCCGCGGCAATCAGGATGCGCTCCGCATTCCAACCGTCGATGATGTAGCGGAAGCCCATACCTTCCTCGCCGATGAGGTTCTCCGCCGGGATCTCGACGTCTTCAAAAAAAACCGTGTTCGTGTGATGGTTGATCATCATGTCAAGCGGCTGCGCTTCGATCTTCCCTTTGACATCGCGCAAATCCACGAGGAACACAGACAGGCCGCGTGTCTTGTCCTTCAGCTCATCGTAGGGTGTGGTACGCGCGAGCAGCATCATCAGGTCGGATTGTTTGACCCGTGAAATGAAAATCTTCTGCCCGTTGACCACGTAGCGGTCGCCATTGCGGACGGCCTTGGTTTCGATCCGTGTCGTTTCCGATCCGGCGTTCGGTTCGGTCACGGCAAAGGCCTGTAGCCGAATCTCGCCGCGCGCAACGCCAGGCAGATAGCGCCGCTTCTGCTCCTCGCTGCCGTGGCGCAGGAGCGTCCCCATGGTATACATCTGGGCGTGGCAGGCGCCGGAGTTTCCGCCGGATCGGTTGATTTCCTCCAGGATGATGCTCGCGTCCGTAATGCCCAGGCCAGCCCCGCCGTATTCTTCCGGGATCAGTGCGGCCAGATATCCGCTCTGGGTCAGCGCCTCGACAAACGCCTGGGGATAGCTTTCGTTGCGGTCCACCTCACGCCAGTAGGCATCGGGGAAGTCGCGACAGAGCTCGCGGACGCTCTCGCGGATCGCCTGCCGTTCCTCTTTCGTGGAAACCTCCATCAAACTTGTCCTCCCTCACGAAGCCGTAGTATATAAGAGTGCTGTGCGCGACCAACGAGAACCTGCTTCCCGAAAGGGCTTCTGCCCTGCCTTGCGGACCCGTTTTCGGGGGGCATGCGGCCGATTCACCCGGAAGAGTACTACGAAGGAGGAACCCTATGCCTGTCAAGCCCGGCTGGGAGGGCCGCTACTTTGAAGACTTCGAGGTCGGGGACATCTACCGTTGCCGCCTCGGCCGAACCGTCACCGAGAACGACAACATCTGGTTTACTCTCCTGACCAACAACACCAATCAGATTCACTTCAACAACGAATACGGCAAGCGGACCGAGTTCGGGCGCTGCCTTATCAACAGTGCCTTCACGCTCGCCGTCGTAGCCGGCATGGGAGTTGCCGACGTGAGCGAGAACGGCTTCGCGCTTGGATGGGATGAAATCAAGCTACCCAATCCGCTGTTTGCAGGCGACACGCTCTACTCCGAGTCCGAAGTCCTGGAAAAGCGCGAGTCCAAATCCAAACCGCAGTGGGGAATCATCAAGGTCCGCACGCGTGGCATCCAGCAAGAGGGCAAAGTCGTGATTGATTATGTCCGCAGTGTCATGGTCTGGAAGAAGGCCCACGCCCCGCGGCTGAACCTGTTCCCGGAGTCTTCCGCTTCCTAGCATCCAGCGCGAGCGGCAGCAGTCGCCGAGACGCGGAAGAGTCTCTCGAAATTCCTGTTGAAGATGTTCTTCCGATCCTCGGCGCTGATCCGGGCCTTCTCGATCGCCTCCGTGCTCTCGCGGATGGAGGCACGGCCACCCTCGGCGTCAAACGGCGCATCGGTCCCGAACAGGACGTGATCGGCGTCCAGAAAATCGCAGGCGCATTCGATCGATGCCGCCGTAAAGGTGGACGTATCGCCGTAGAACTTGCGGAAATAATCGAGAACCGGCTTGGTCATAGGCTTGCCGCCTCGCTCGTCGGTCAGCAGCGGATCAAACATCCGATACATCGCCGCGATCCGTCCGGAGAAGAAGGGCACCATCGCTGCCGTGTGATGGACGATGATCCGCAGGTCGGGAAAATCGTCCAGGATTCCACTCAGTGCGATATGCGTCATTGCCGCCGTGCTTTCGTACGGCCAGCCAAATACCTGCCAGACCAGGAACCGGGACGTCTTTTCAGCGAGATAATCGGGGTGGTTCCGGGATCGCGCCGGATGGAGCAGAATCGGTTTGCCGTGCTTCGCCATGATTTCGAAGATGGGGCGGAACTCCGGCAGATCGAGCGCCTTGCCGAGGACGTTCGAAAACAACTGTACCCCCGCTAGCTTGAGGTCCTGCAGCGACCGCTCGAGCTCTTTGGCGGCGGCTTCCGGCTTGTTCATTGGCAGCGAACAGACGGCCCCGGCGAACCGGTCGGGATATTTCTGCACGATCTCCGCCAACTCATCGTTCAACACCTTCGCCAAATATTCGCTGTCATCCGGATCCACGGCCTCGATCGGGGGCGATGCCACGCTCAACACCTGCCGGTAGCCCGGAAACTCGTCCATCATGCGAAAGCGCGCGTCGAGGTCGATTAGGATTTCGTAGTTCGTGATCGGTGCTTTGCCCCCGCGTATGAATTTCAGGTGTGAGGGACTGTGCTCGAAAAAATGGGTTTTGTCAGCTCGCTTCCAACGCTCTTCCTCATACCGCGACGGCAAAATATGGCAAAACACATCGATCCGTGGTTCCATCAAAATGTCCTCCGATTCGTCCGGCGCACATTACCCAAGGCTGGCCGGAGTTGGCAGTCTATCACGGCCGGCGGCCTCTTCCAATGACGGGCAATTTCCCGAGACACACCCGTGCTACAATGTCCCCCTTATTCGGCAACCTACCCGTTTCGAGTGCGTATGAAGCCACCCACCGGACAAACTCTTTCCCGGCAACTATATGACAAGGCTCGGGGCCTGATCCCAGGAGGCGTGAATTCGCCCGTTCGTGCTTTTCGAGCCGTGGGAGCGCCCCCGCTCGTCATAGCACGTGGCCGGGGCGCGCAAGTGACCGATGTGGATGGCCGCAACTATATTGATTACATCGGGGCCTGGGGACCGCTGATCCTCGGCCACGCGCATCCGAACATTGAGCAGGCCGTGGCGCAGGCGCTGGAGCGCGGAACCGCCTATGGGCTGACCACCGAGGCCGAGGTTCGCATGGCGCAGTTGATTACCGCGGCTGTTCCCTCCGTCGAAAAGGTCCGCCTCGTGAATTCCGGCACGGAAGCCACCATGAGCGCCATCCGTCTGGCGCGCGGCTTCACCCGGCGCGATCTGGTCGTGAAGTTCATCGGCTGCTATCACGGGCACGTGGATTCCCTGCTGGTAAAGGCCGGTTCCGGGGTGGCGACCTTTTCGCTTCCTGAATCGGCGGGTGTTCCCCGGCAGTTCGCCGAGCTGACGATCGCCGTTCCCTACAATCAGCCCGAGGCGTTGGCCAGGACGTTTGAATCCCATGGCGGCAAGATCGCTGCGGTGATTCTCGAGCCGGTCGTGGGAAACATGGGCTGTGTCCCCCCTGCGGACGGCTTTCTGCAATTCGTTCGAGAGATCACCGGGAAAGATGGGGCGCTGCTGATCCTCGATGAAGTGATGACGGGGTTCCGCCTCGCCTTCGGAGGCGCCCAGGAACTCTACGGAATTCATCCCGACTTGACGACGCTGGGCAAGGTCATTGGGGGCGGGCTTCCGATTGCAGCCTACGGAGGCCGGGCCGACATTATGGATTGCGTGGCTCCCGACGGTCCCGTCTATCAGGCTGGCACGCTCTCGGGCAACTCGCTGGCGGTCGCCGCCGGCATCGCGGTCCTCGAAGAGCTGGGTCGCCGGCCGGGAGTTTACGAAGAGCTTGAGAACCGCGCGCAGCGCCTCGCCGAAGGTCTCCGCAAGGAGGCTTCTCGAACTCTCGAGGGCGCTTGCGTAAACCAAGTGGGCTCGATGTTCACCCTGTTCTTTACGCCCGGGCCCGTGCGGGATTTCGATTCGGCGCTTGCAGCCGACCGGGACCGCTTTGGAATGTTCTTCCGTGCGATGCTCGAACGAGGTGTCTTGTTCCCCCCCGCACAGTTTGAGGCTGCATTCCTGTCGGCTGCCCACACCGACCGCGACATCGAGACGACGCTTTCAGCAGCCCGCGAAGCCTTCACGCTACTCTCACCCATTCCTGCTTCCAGTACAGCAGCTTCCTCATAAGCATTCCTTCCAGGTAGAGCACACACTCAGCCACATCGCTAAAGTGCCAAACAAGCAAAGAGTCTCGTGCTCCTTAGATTGTCCCTTCTGGAATCGTTTGGGAAGCGCTCAGACCTTTCGCGCACTCGCCATCTGCTTGACCGTTTCCAGCAGTTGCTGGCGCTGTTCCGGCGATAGCTGCGGCAGCAGACTCTTCAATTCCCGAAGATAATTGGCGGCGGAATCCCCGGCCCCGTCCGAGGAAAGGACCGTCCCATCCATCGCGAAGAAATCCGACAGCGTGACGCCCATCGCGCCGGCCAGCCGCTGGAGCGTAGCGAACGAGGGAACCGTGTGCCCGTTCTCTACTCGCGAGACGTACGACCGGAGAATCCCCGTGCGCTTTTGCATTTCACCTTGCGAGATTCCCTTCGCCAGCCGGATCCTTCGGATCGAATCCCCCAAGTTCATTTCGGTTTCCATGCTTCCAAATCCTCATTGTGCAGGCACCGGCGGGTTGCTTACTGCCTCCCCGTCCGAAACGCCCTCTTCCAGAAGTGCTTCGATCTTCCGTTTGAGCACTTCACATTCCCGGCGCGCCGTCCGGTTCTCAGAGTCCTTCTCGCAAATGCCACGACCCTGAATGAGCCGGATCACGCCCTTGCGATCGATCAAGAAACCGCCGACCCGTGTCGGCATTGGCCCTGTTCAGCCAATAGCGGTTCAGCCGTCTCCCATTCCAACTTGCGAGCAGCTTTGCGTGATTCTAGCACATCCTGGGCACGTCTCGTCCCAACTTGAACGCTTCCATGACAAGTATGATATTGTTGGGTTCCGAAAGGACAAGTATCTCCCGAGAAGGCAACAGTGGTTGGTTTCGTTACGGATGACGCAAATGACCGAACTCGAATTGGATTTGAAGAAGGAGATTCGCGGCGAAGCGCGATTTGACAAGTACTCACGTGTGCTCTATTCGACCGATGCCAGTATCTATCGGATCGAGCCGTTGGGTGTAGTGCTGCCGCGCGAGCACGACGACGTGGTTGCCGCTCTCGATGTCGCCCGCCGCCACCGCGTTCCCATCATTCCGCGCGGCGCCGGGACCGGCCTCGCGGGCCAGGCTCTGGGCCGCGGGTTAGTCTTCGATTTTTCGAGGTACATGAATCGCATCGTCGAAGTAGATCCCGAAAAGCGCCGTGTGCGTGTACAACCCGGAGTCGTCCTCGAAGAACTGAACCAGCACCTGAAACCTCACGGCCTGTTCTTCCCGCCCGACCCGGCTACTGCCACGCGCTGCAACATCGGCGGCATGATCGGCAACAACTCCTGCGGTTCGCATTCGATCGTCTACGGCCGCACGTGCGATTACCTGCATGGGCTGCGGCTCCTGCTCCGCGACGGAGAGGAAGTCCGGACGCAGCCGCTCACATCAAAGGATCTCGATGCCAAACTCGCCGGGACCGGACGTGAGAGCGCCGTTTACTGCGACGTTTTTCGCGCCACGGAGGAGAACCGCGAGGAAATCGGCCACCGGTATCCGAAAATTCTGCGGCGGAACGGCGGCTATGCGCTCGACTCGCTGCTCGACCGCGAGCGCGTGAACCTAAGCCGTCTGATCGCGGGATCGGAGGGTACGCTTGCCGTCGTGACCGAGGCTGAGATCGATCTGGTTCCCCGGCCACGTCGCATTACGGTCCTGGTGGCGCACTTCCGTGACCTGATCGAATCGCTTGAGGCGACGCAACTGATCCTCGAAACGAATCCTTCGGCGGTTGAGCTGCTTGACAAGATGGTTCTCGATCTGACGCGCGGTACGCAGGAGTATCGCCGCCGCATGACGTTCGTCGAAGGTGACCCGGAAGCGGTACTGGTGGTGGAGTATGCGGGCGACGATTCCCAGGAACTCGAGTCCCGGCTCAATCAGGCGGTTGAAAAACTGCGGCGTGCCAACCTGGGGTATGCCTATCCCAAGGCGTCGGACCAGGAAACGCAGGGCAACATCTGGAAGGTGCGCAAAGCGGGCCAGGGCTTGCTGCTCGGGACCGTGGGCGACCACAAGCCGGTCACGTTCGTCGAAGACACGGCGGTTGCGCCGGAAAAACTTCCGGCTTACGTCGCCCGGTTCCGCGAGATTGTCCGCGAACACAGTACCTCGGCAGCGTTCTACGCGCACGCCAGCGTCGGGTGCCTGCACATCCGCCCGCTCATCAACCTCAAGGACAAAACCGAGGTCGATAAGATGCGCTCGATTGCCGACGCCATCGCCGAGCTGGTGCTCGAATTCGGCGGCTCGTTGAGCGGTGAGCACGGCGACGGGCTTCTGCGCAGCCCGTTCCTGCGCAAGATGTACGGCCCGAGGATTTACGAAGCGTTCCGTGAGGTCAAGCGCGCCTTCGATCCCGAAGGACTCCTGAATCCCAACAAGATCGTGGACTCCCCCCCGATGACCGACAATCTCCGCGCGCGCCAGACGCAAGGCAATGGTGAACACTTGCTGCCTCCCGCTGGGCGGCTCGCCGACGGCCGCACACGGTTTGACTACAACCGCCTCGGCGGATTCGTGCGCTCGGTGGAAATGTGCAGCGGTGTGGGCGCCTGCCGCAAGAGTGTCGAAGGAACGATGTGCCCCTCCTACATGGCAACGCGCGAGGAGGAGCATTCCACACGCGGGCGCGCCGTGCTGTTGCAGGCCGCCCTGTCCGGCCGCCTTCCAAGCCAGGAGCTTTCTTCGCCGCGCATGTTTCAGGCGCTCGATCTATGTCTCGAATGCAAGGGATGCAAGGGTGAGTGCCCGGCCAATGTGGACATGGCGAAGCTCAAGTACGAGTTCCTCGCGAACTATTACGAGAGCCATTCGACGCCGCTGCGCTCTCTGCTGCTGGGCGAGATTGCGCGCTTTAATGAAGTCCTCTCGCCGCTGGCTCCTTTCATCAACTGGAGCTCCCGTATTCCACACTTTCGCCGCCTGATGGAAAGCGTCGTGGGAATCGATCATCGCCGACCGCTTCCGCCACTTGCGCACGAGCGATTTTCAAAGTGGTTCGCGAAGCGACAACCTGGATCGCACTCTGCCGCGGCGGTCCAGGAGCATAACGGCCGCCGGGCCGTCGGCCTCTTTGTAGATACCTTCACAGAATTCAATTACCCCGAGGTCGGCCGAGCAGCCACTGCGGTGCTCGAAGCCTTCGGATACAGCGTGGTCCGGTTGCAGACCGTTTGCTGCGGGCGGCCGCTCATTTCGAAAGGCCTGCTTGACCGGGCCGTTGAAAATACGCGCATGAATCTGGCCGTCCTGGAAAAAGCCGTGAGCGCGGGGCTGCCGATCGTCGGCCTCGAGCCGAGCTGCCTGCTCACCTTCCGGGACGAATACCCCGACCTCTTCCCTGGTCCGGGTGCAGAGCGCGTGGCTGATAACAGCTTCCTGCTGGAAGAATTTCTCGACCCGGGAAAGCCGCATCCGAATTCGCTGCCGTTGCAGCCGCTTGCACGGCGGGCCCTGTTCCATGGTCATTGCCACTTGAAGGCGCTGGTCGGCACGGCCCCATCGCTACGCCTGCTGCGTTCGATTCCGCAGCTCGATGTGCAGGAGGTGGACTCCGGCTGCTGCGGTATGGCCGGATCGTTCGGATTCGAAAAGGAGCATTACGACATTTCGCTCGCCCTTGCCGAACGCCGCATCGCTCCAGCCGTGCGCTCGCTTCCGTCCGACGGCATCGTCGTCGCCTCCGGCGTCTCTTGCCGCCAGCAAATCAGCCATACCACAGGGAAACATCCGCTCCACCCGGCGGAAGTGCTGCTCGCTGCTCTATCGGAATCCCCGATTCCGGCCGCCTGACTTTGGGTTCCGGGGCTTCCGATTTCCAACCGGAAAACGCCCCTTTTTTTGGTGAATTTGGGATTCCGAAGGAACCGCAAGAACCGAATCAACCGAACGAACCGAAGAGCAGGAAAAGGGGGGTTAGGGCCTTGCGGGCGGTGAATAGTTGGAAACTGCGGCAAAGGTAACCACTCAGGCACTCTGTGGCGTAAAAGCCACACTTGGGACTTTGATAGCGGACCCGCAACCGCCTGTGCTTGAGAGCACAGACCCTGGCGGGCTGTCGCTACTCCAGGACAAGCGAAGAGCAGATCCCTCGTCGCTGTGCTCGCATCCGCTCGCGCAACAACGCTCCTCGGGATGACACGGCGGGTTGGGGCTGCTTTACTCTCTACTGGAATGCAAAGCGATGGCGCTACGACAGGCCGGAGGCCTGTCGCTACTCCAGCTCCCCTGGAGGCAAGGAGGAGAATACGGGATCGGCTTCGGCATTGATCGACAGACTGACGATGGGCTCCGTGGAGGTGATTTCGAGCGATCCGGTAAAGCTCGTGAGACCAAACAGGTCCTTCACATTTTGAGCGTCATGCCCGTTGGTCAACAGGGTCTGATCGAAGCTGGCCAGCATCTTCCCATCCGCGTCCCTGGCGGTAAAGGTGACCAGAGCCGCCGTGGAGGAGGGGTTGGCATAGGCCACTGCGGTCCCAAACTGACCTTCTCCCTGTTCGGCAAAGGTGACGAAGCGGGTGGCCGGAACTGTCGTTGCGTTGACTCCGGCTTCTCCGGTGGGCACCCCTCCCTCAAACCGGCGATATAAGAGGCTGGCCTTCACCGGCCCCGAGCAGGCGGCCCTCGCCCAGCCCGGCGCCAGAAGAGCGCTTAGTTCTACATTCGTCTCCTCGTGAACGGACCCTCCAGGCGGCAGAACGTCGTCCCGGTTGACCACCATTCCCCGTCCCGCAAACGAGACCAGCAGCGGACTGCCGTGATCGGAAAGGAACTCGGTCCGGCAGCTCACCTCCTGCGGGGTGTAGTTGATGTAGGTGATAGTGGTTTGCCAACCCTTTCCCACGGCAAGATGGGGGAAGTAATAGGTCGTCATTTGCTGCGGGCCCTGCGCGGCGGCATCCGGTTCCCCCGGAGGCAAGGAGGAGAATACGGGAGCGGCTTCGGCATTGAGCGACAGACTGACGATGGGTTCCGTGGAGGTGATTTCGAGCGAGCCGGTGAAGCTGGTGAGACCAAACAGGGGCTGCATATTTTGCGCGCCATGCCCGTTGGGCGACAACATCAGATCGTCGCTAGCCAGCACCTCCCCATCCGCGTCCCGGACCGTAAAGGTGATGACGGCCTCTGTGTCGGAAGGGTTGGCATAGGCCACTCCGGTCCCCGGCTGATCTTCTCCCTGTTCGGCAAAGGTGACAAAGCGGGTGGCCGGAACGGCCGTTGCATTGACTCCGGCTTCTCCAGTGGGCTCCCCTGCGCTGTCGTAGAAGCGAAACAGCAGGCTGGCCTTCACCGGCCCGGAGCAGGCGGCCCGCGCCCAGCCGGCCACTCGCGGAGCGCTCAACGCCACGTTGGTCTCCTCGTGAACGGACTCCCCTGGTTGCAGAACGTCGGTCCGGTTGGGCACCGTTCCCCGATCCGCAAACGAGACCATCAGCGGAGTTCCGTCATCGGAAAGGAAATCGGTGCGGCAGGTCACCTCTTCCGGGGAGTAGTTGATATAGGTGATGGTGGTTTGCCAACCCGCTCCCACGGCAAGATGCGGGAAGTAATAGATCCGATCTTCCATCGGGGGCGCCGGCGGTGGTTCGGCGTCCGGGTCCACCGTAACCGTCACCGTGTCGGAATCGAAGCGACCGCTCGGATCGGTGACCAGCAGACGGAACCGCAGCACCGCATCGGCCGTCAGCCCCTCGGGGGCCGTAAAGGTGGGATTGACTACGTTCTGGGACGACAGCTCTACGCGCTCGCCGCTGTATTGATTCCAGCGATATCGTAGCGGGTCGCCGTCGGGATCGCTGCTGCCGCTGCCGTCCAGCGTCACCAGGGCGCCTTCCCACACGCCGAGCTGGTCCGGGCCCGCATCCGCCGTCGGCGAACTGTTCGCCTGAGGAGGGGGAGGTGGTGGCGGCAGGACGATGATGGGCGGCGGCGGAGGAGGTAGTGGTGGTGGTGGCAGGGGTATAATTGTTCCCGGTACTGTCACCGAGACCCGTGCACTGCGGGTCGCTTCGCCGCCTGTAACTACTGCCGCAACCTGGTACGTGTATGTGATGCCGGCGGTCACGTCGGTATCGGTGAAGGTCAAACTGCTGAGGTTCTCGCCGAGAGTCTTCGAGGCGGCGCCGTCGTCACGGGTCAGGGTGTAGGCGACACCTGGAGCCGGGGTCCAGTGGTTAGCCTCCACTGCCGTCCACGAGAGGACGATCTGCGTCGGCCCGGGCATCACCGTCAGGGTGGGGCCTTCCCGCAACTGGTAGCCGAACTCCTGCCACGTGGCCTGCCCTTGTCCATCAACGTTCGCATTGAGCGCCGGGTACTGGCCCGCCGTCCCGAAGTGCCAATCGTTCACCTGATCGCTGTCCAGGTCCAGGTTCCAGCTCTGATAGATGCCGTTGGAGTCCGTGGGCGCCTGCAATTGCGCCGTCGTCTTGCCTTCGCCGAAGCTTCCGGTCGTGTGGCCCGACGTGCTCGTATCCCAGTAGCTGACGGTGACGGCGCCCTCGTTCGACCCAACCAGCCCACCGACATCGGAATCGCCCGTCACGCGGCCCGTGGAGTAGCCAGAGTCAATCTCGCCCGTGGATTGGTTGAAGCCGACCAGTCCGCCCACATTTTTTTCACCCGATACGCGGCCCGTGGCGTAGCCAGCGGTGATTTTGCCCCGATTGTCTCCGACCAGACCGCCCGCGTCTTCTTCGCCCGACACATGGCTTGTGGCGTAGCTGGCGAGAATCTCGCCGTTGGATTGGTTGATCCCGACCAGACCTCCCACATTTTCTTTACCCGAAACGCGGCCCGTTACATAGCTGGCGCGAATCTCGCCGGCGTTGAACCCGACCAACCCTGCGGCGAGTTCGGTTCCCGTCACGTCGACATCGGTCACCCCAACGTTCCGGATGCTGGAGGAGGTAAGGCCGAACAAACCCACGAGCACTACGTTGTCCGTATCGATAAACAAGTTGCTGACGGTATGTCCGTTGCCCTCGAAGATCGCCGTGAAAGGATTTCTCAGCAACAATAACGTTCCAATAGCTAAGCTGGCTTCACCACCGATGGGCACCCAGCCCTCGCCGCCGTTCCAATAGTCGTCGCCAGCGTCGGCAGCGCCGCTATTGTTGGTGTCGAAATCGAGGGACGCCGTCAGCTCATAGCCGGTACACCCGCCGGGGCACCCCGTCAGCGAACTCTGGGCGAAGGCCGCGTAATAGGACTGCCAGTCCGATGCGTCATCCACCAAGCCGTCGCCGTTCAGGTCGTAGCGCACCGCGTCGAACTGCGCCAAGTTGCCTACTTCGATGAGACCGTCGTCATCGACGTCGTAGTCCCGGTTGCCCAACGCAACGGTGACCAAGAAGGACCGTACCGCACTCAAGCCGCCGGGGTCTGTCGCGCGCACCGTAACCACAGCCAGGCCCGGCAACCCCGGCGTCAGCGCCAGCATTGACCCCGTTAGGCTGACCTCCACCAGATCGGGGTCGCTCGACAGCGCCGTGTAGGTCAAAGTGTCGTTGTCCGGATCGGAGAAGGCGCTCGCCACGTTAACCGTCACGGCGGCGGCGCCCCGTATCATCGTCCGGTCAGCCAGCGTGCCCTCCACCTCCGGCGCCTGGTTGCGGTCTGCCACGGCCACGTCCACTGCATCCACCGCGCCGGGCGCCATCACGATGCCTGCGCCGGAGTCGCGGTCGGTTCCGGTTGCCTCGATATCGAGCGACGCTCCGGTCATCGCCGTGCGCAGCGCCGCCGGCGTGACGTTGCCGGGGCCGCCGGCCGCCTCCAGCATCAACGCCGCTATGGCCGCCGCGTGCGGCGCCGCGGACGACACGCCGCAGAACGGCGAGAATCCGGGCGTCGAGGTCGACACACAGGTCGCGGCGGCGAGATCCGGCTTCTGCAGCAGCTTCCCGCCGGTGGAGGAGAAATTGCCCGCCGTGATGGGGGTGCCGTCCGGCTGGAAGAAGATCCGCCGCGGCCCGTCCGAGTTGGACGTCCGGACCGACTCGGTCCCGTTGAAGACGCCGCCGGCCCCGCCAGCGGTCTGGACGCCGACGGCCGCAACGGAGACCGCATTCTCCGCCGCCGAGTGCCCGAACAAGTTGCCCTCCGTCGCGACCGCCAACCGCCCTTCGAGGGTGTCGAGGCGCAGGTAGCGATCCGCCGCGCCGGCGGTCTTGACGATAACGAGACGGTCCCCGGTGTGGTCTTCCTCAGACGAGATGATTAACTCGATCGGGTCCTGCGTGCCGTCCTGGGTGTTGGTCGAACTCTTCAGCACGTTGTCGTTCTCGTCGACCAGGAACAGGTCGTAGTCGTTCGCGGAGCCCTCCAGCGGGTCGGCCCACTGGAGGACGTAAGCGAGGCGGCTGTCCTCTGTGATCCGGTTCCGGATCACACCGCCGCCGAAGTCGTGTGCGACGCCGACCGCTACGCCGTTCACGGTCAGCGAACTCCCCGCGGCGTAATCGCCCTCCCAGACGCCTGCCGTGCCGTCGTTCTTGTTGCCGCCGTTGCTGCCCGCCGAGACGAAGACACAGCCGTCGGCAACCGCCGTGTTGACCCCTTTCGCCACGACGTCGTCCTGAAAGGCCGCTTCCCTAAAGTAGTAGACGTCGTCCACGATGACGTTTGCTCCGGCATCGCAGAGCGCTTCGATGTTCGCCGCGAACCGCGCCTGCCCACCGAACGCCGTCGCGAAATAGAGCTCGGCACCCGGCGCGAGGTCGTGGACGATCTCGAGCATGGCCGTCCCCTCGTCGCCCCTTCCCGCCTCCCCCGACAGCACCGTCACCCGGTCCGGCAGGTCGCCCGACGCCTGCCGGGCGGCAAGCGTCGCGACCCCGTTCGAGAGCACCCCGATCCCAATGCCGGCGCCGTCTACGCCGTGGGTCGTGCGCGCCAGGTCCGCCTGGTGGGCGACGTCACCCTCGGAGGTGTCGTCTGCCCGGGTTACCGCGGTCTTCAGCGTGTCAGGCCGGATGTCGGATGGGAACCACGTCGCCTGGGCACGCGTGGCCGCCTCATCGGCGGGGCGGATCGTCTGGACCGCGTCGAGGATGGCCAGTGGCTCCACGGCGGCCAGCGGGAGTTGCGCCCGGATGACCCGGTAGCGCGGAACGCTGTTGATGACCGTGCCGCCCAGCACCCGGATGCGCGCCAGCACTTCCGGCGTGACGTCGGCCCGGATGTCCACCATCACCGTCTCGTCTGCAGCAGCTTCGACCGGCGCCTGCAGGCGCGCGACGCTGTACCCCTGTGCCTGCCGCGCGGGCAGGAGCTGCGAACTCACCTTCCTCTGGGCGGGGGTCCGCTGCGCTTTCGCGGCCAGCAGAGCCTCGATTTGCCGCACGGTCTTCACCGCCAACTCGCCGCCAGCCTGCACCGACGTTTGCTGTGCTCCGACGGGCCCGACCAGCAGCTGAATCGCCAGCACCGCCCCCAGCAACCCCCAGAACGGACCGGCACCGGCCCATGCCATGATTCCTGTCGTGCGTGACAGTTTCATAATCTCCCGGCGGGCCAAAGCATATCCCCAGCCCCGTACAGGTCCAGGTAGAGAATGAGGAATTGCTGAAACGCTATCCTCGGTTGCGGTTGTGTGAGAGGAGACCAAGAGAACGGTGCTGTAGTTGATTTTCCGGGCTTCGATACGGCGTGGACCTTGCCGTTGCATCTCGCTGCCTATGTGTTCTGGATCGTTTTCCCGTACGGGCTGCGGGAACCCTACACCTGGCGAGCCGCGGGCGCGTGCCGCCTAGTTGCGGACTTCACCCTCGGATGTGTTGACCGTGCGGGTCTCCGCGGCATCCGGCGCGGCAGTGCGAGCTCCAGGCGCCATGCCTGCAGGTGGCTCGCGCGTGACCGCCACGTCGGCAGCGCGGATCGACCGGACCGCATCGAGCGCGGCAAGATTTTCCACGGCGTCCAGCGGGAGCCGCGCCTGGATGGCCCGGTATCGTGGCACGCTGTTGATCACCGTGCCGTCCAGCGCCCGGATGCGCGCCAACACCTCCGGCGTGACGTCGGCCCGGATGTCCACCATTACGATCTCGTCCTCTACGAACTCCCCATTTTCCTGCCGGCGGGCATCGGCTGCCCGGCGCGCGTCCAGGAGCTGGGAACTCACCTTCCGTTGCGCCGCCGTCCGCTGCGCTTTTTCGGCCAGCAGTGCCTCGATTTGCCCGCCGTTCGTCCCCGGCGACTCGCCGCCAGCCTGCGCCGATGGTTGTTGCGCTCGGTCCTGCCCTTCGACTGCGGCGGTGAGCAACGATGCCAGCAGCACGACAGTGGCCACCGCGATGCACCACGCGCCCTTCGGCGCTCGCCGCAAGTTGGACGCTGCCATGAAGGCTTCGTGAACTTCACCCACGAGGTAGCTCATGTTCAATCTCCTGGTCGAAGGATCGGATCGCGGCGGGAGGTTTACAATGCGCGCGGGTAAGGGTGGAACTCATCGTGGTGTTTCCTTGTTTCAGCGTGTCCGTGTGTCCATCTGTGAGATCAACCCATGCTAACAAGATGCGTCATCCAAAGAAAGGTGAGTGAATTGCCCCATATTGGCGCAACGACCGGAAATTCGCCCATTTTCCCACGGCCTCCAGCAGCCTGCTTATGAGGTCCGTCTCATCGGATATAATATAATGCGTTGTCCAGTTATCTTCGTCCCTGAGGCCCCTGAGCAAAGGGATCGAGCAGAAAGCGCTGAAAAGGCAGAATTATGAACTTGTTTCGATGTTGCCTTACGTTGAGCACCATACTCGTCTTCTCGAACCTTCTCGGTGCGCAGACGCTGGACAATTCGGGCTTCTATATTGACTTTACCGGACACGCCCTCTTCCCCCACGCTCCGACGCCCCAGGCGGACTTCACCGGGCTGACAGCCGGTTTGGATACTGGAGCCGGGTTGACCGCAGCCTTCGGCTACGTGTTCGAAGGGGGGTTCTCGACCGAAGTCGAATGGGGATTCCAACAAGTCGGCATCGGCAATCCAAAGGAGAATGGCGTGCCGTCGGCGGGCGTCTTCGCGGGCATCCCGTCGGTGGGCGTCTTGGCCGGCTTCGACGAGGACCCGACCGTCGTCCCCTTTCCGTTTGAGGACTCGGCCTTCGTCCCCTTTCCGTTTTCGGTCCAGATCGACGGAAAGATCCAAAACCAGTCGCTGATGGCCAATCTCTACTACCGCCATCCGGCGTGGCGCGTGAGTCCCTATGCCGGCTTTGGCGCCGGCACGTTCTTCTACGATGGGACCGTTGAAACACGGTTGGAGACTGATCCGGCAGCTTTCTTCGGCGACGCGCCGAATTCCGTAGGGCCCGGAACGACATTGCTTCTGGGAACGACATCGCTTCCATTAACGACCACGATCCAGAACGAGGAGCGCCGGTTCGCCTATCAGATCATGACGGGCCTGTCTTTCCGGGTCCGGCAACGCGTGGAACTACGCTTAGGCTATCGCTTCCGCTCCGGCCGGTCCGGACCGATCAATACAGACCAGGTGGAGGGGGGCTTCCGGTTCCGGTTCTGATTCGAGATGGCAGGGCCCATGCGGGAGGCCTGCGATTCGGGACTCGGGACTCGAAGAACAAACCCACGGCACAACAAGCGTGCCGTGGCTACAGGACTCGAAGAATCAGTGCAGGCCGGGGGGCCTGTCGCTACTTCCGGTTACACGCTCCTCAACCACCGGGCAAGCGCCTTGTCCGGATCGGCCAGTTCTTCGATTGAAGCATACCAGCCGGCTTCCCAGCCGGTTTCCGGAAGGCCAGTGAACAGCATCAAGTTGAGAGGATAGACTTCGCTGTCGGTACAACGCCGGAAATCGTCCCGGAAGAGGAAAACCGGCTTCTCCCAGGCGATCGCCATGCCCAGCTCCACCATGACGCCCTCGTCGGGGGGACAGCCGTTGGCGACTGCAAACAGCCCATCCGCCGCGCGCACATCGCGAAGATCAGCCTGACCGATCCGATACGCCCAATTCGAACTCGTCCGGTCGACCTGGTTATTGCGGGCGAACGGCTCCCACACCTCGGCGCCCATTGATTCCAGGGCCCCCACGAGTTCCTGCAACGGCCCCTGGCGCTGCTGCGCCGAGAAGCCGTACGGATTGGCCAGATACAGGGTCTTTCTCAATACCATACTCATTGCGGCAAACCTCCGATTCGGGACTCGGGACTCGAAGAACAAACCCACGGCACAACAAGCGTGCCGTGGCTACAGGACATAAAGCGCGTCGGGCAGTTAGAGCATATTCGTCTCCGTCAGCGCCATCCTGAACCGGCCGAGCCGGTGGAGAAAGCCCCACAGTGAACCCCGGCATCGAATCCAGCGTAGGGCATTCTGCATATTCGCACGACTAGCGATCGACGTGTTTCGGGTTGCTCCCGGCCCGACCGATTATCCCGCGCTCACTTTCCGGCTCCGTGTGAATGGTGATCTTGTGGATGTCGGGAAAGGTCTTCTTGAACAGTGATTCCAGCTCAACGGTGCGGTCGTGGACGCGCGTGATCGGCAGCGACCCGTCCATCAAGGCGTGGCAGGAGACGTAAATCTTCTCGTTGAGCTCACGGATCAAAACATCGTGGCAGTCGAGGACGTCAGGGATCTGCGTGGCGATGCGCTGCAGTTCAGCGGCCATGGATTTGCGAGCGGGACCTGTGATGCCTGCCGTTTCGACATGTGCTCCTTCATCCTCGATATGGGTGTTGATGGCTGCGATCTCTGGAATTTCCTCAAAGATCCCGGACTCCAGCACGTTGGCTTTCTCATGGGCTTGGTCGAGCGTGAGCTCCCGGTCGACTTCCAAGTGCAGGTCGAGCGTCAGTTGCCCGTCCACTTCGTGCACAAGCAGGTCATGGACCGCCAAGTTATTCCGTCGGGCGATCCATTTCACCTGCTCGAACAGGTCGCCTTCGCGCGGCGGCTGCGGCTCGGTGTGGATCATGATGTCGGCGTCGGGAAGAATCTCACTGATGCGTCCTCGCACGGCATCCAGAACCGCAGGCACGTGGTCGAACGGAATGGCACGTTCGACTGCGAGATTCAGGTCCACGAAGAACTTGCTGCCCGCGTGGCGAACGCGCACGCGCTCGCAGTTGACGACACCGGGAACCTTACGGACCTGGTCGATAATCCGCCCGCGCAGGCCCCCCGGAGCGGCGTCCAGCAACGCGTCCACGGTCTGCCTCCCGAGGCGCGCGCTTTGGTAGAGCACAAACCCGGCCACAGCCAGGGCGGCAATCGGATCCGCTGCGCGCAGTTGCGGCAGCGCCAGTTGGTTAGCCGCCCACACTGACCCCAGTCCGACCAGCACCACTCGCGCGCTCCAGATGTCGAGGCTGTAATTCAAGGCATGCGACTCAAGCGCCTGGCTGCGGTGTTTCTCGGCGACCCGGCGCAGCTCGCGCACGCGAAAGCGCGAGACCACAATCGAGACCAGCATCACCCCCACCGCCCAGATGTTGATCGAAACCCGCTCCGGCTCGAACAGCCTTTGGACGGCCGATATTACGATCCACAGACAGGTCACCAGCACGAGCCCAGTCTGGAGAAACGCCGTAAAGTTCTCAACCTTCGCGTGCCCGTACTGGTGGTCGGCATCGGCCGGTTTGTCGGAGACCAACACGGTCCAGTAGATAATGGCCGCAGCGGCAATGTCGAGGCACGAGTTGGCGGCTTCGGAGAGGATTCCCAGGCTGTTGGTTGTCAGGCCCGCCGCCAGCTTCATCGCCGCAAGCACGGCCGCCGTCAGTACCGAGTGCAGCGCTGCGGTACGCTTCTCTGGTAAGTATGTGGGTTCGGGAGACGCCGTTCTACCGCTGTCCATGAAGTAGTATTGTCGCAATTTCCCGCTGGGTTGGGAATGGAACTTTTCAGGAAAGCCCCCCTAACGGGAATGTCTGAGCCGCTGTGCTATACTGGCGCGGCAGCTAGGGCGGATCATCCCAGGAGGCGGCGTGCGCAAACCACTACGGTATTTTGTATCCCGAATCCTATGGCCGGCGGCGTTGTGCTCCTGCACCGTTTCCGCGGCCGCGCTCCAGGCCCCAGCCCAGGATGCGCCTCAGCCGCCCCTGGCCCCGACCGATGTAGTCCTGACCGTCGGCGACCGGCAGATTACCCTGGAGGAGTTTGAAGGGATCACCGAATCTCTGCCGCCGCAATTTGCCGGCGCGGTCGCGCAACTCGGGATGGGTGGCTTCGCAAACCAGTTCGCGAACCTTCTGGCGCTGGCGCAGGAGGGTGAGAAACTTCAGATTGACGAGCGTGATACCTTTCGCCAGATGCTGAACTTCCAGCGCACACTGATCCTGGCCCAGACCACTCTGAACGAACTGGCGGGCCCCCAGATCCCCGTCAGCCAAGCTGACATCCAATCGCAATACGATGCTCTCCGGGGCGAGTTAGAGGAAGTCCATCTGCGTGGCATCTATATTCCTTTCGATCCGGAACCGGAAGTTGCCGAAGGTCAGGAGCCGCCCTCGCCCGTGGATCCAGAGGCCGGGAGGGTGTCGGATGCCGAAGCGCTCGCTAAGGCGGAGAGTCTTCGGCTTCGTATCGAACAAGGCGAGAACCTTGCTGAGCTTGCCCAGGCCGAGTCCGAGCACCCCACATCCGCGAGCGGAGGCGATTTCGGCTTCGTCAAGAAGAATCAGTTCGCGCCCGGAATCGACAGCGCGGTCTTCGCTTTAGAGCCGAACCAGTTGAGCGAGCCCCTGCGCGACCGCTTCGGCTATTTCATCTTTCGCTTGGAGGAGAGGCGAACCACCCCACTCGACCAGGTCCGCCAGCCGATTGAGAACGGTATTCGCCAGCAGAGAATGATGGATTTGTTAGCCCGCCTGAAAGCTACGTATCCGGTGACGCTCGACCCACGATACTTCTCTGAAGCGCCCGCGCCTGCAACCTTGCCGGCTATTCCGCAGCAGTAACCGAAGGCACACGCCAGAAATTCCCCGGCGATTCGCCCTCGTTTCAAGATTTCATGGTCAAGAATCGAGACGAGATGCTCTCTGATCTCCGTTAATTTCGCCTTGCTGCGGCTTCTCCAGGGAGCCGGAGCTTCGCGTTCTCGAGACTCACTTGCTATAAACTGATATTATGAAAAGGGTTGCAAGAAATTCCCAGACATTAGTGGAAAACCCTGTGCAAAAGCTCGCTCCATTCACATCCAACTGCTCATTTTAAACCGCTTGGCGCAAAGTGCACTGAGTTGCAGCAAAGTGCCGATCCGGCCTTCATCGGCCTGTAGCAACAATAAGATACGGCTCTCGTTCGGAGAAATTTACTATCTTTTGCAATGTCTTGGGAGACTGGCCCACCCCAAGTTCCTGATCGGCGTTGGGGTGTCCGAAGATTACTCGCATGAAATCAGTATGCGCTAAGCTGGCCCCGTGGTGGCTTCAGGTGGATGGTTACTTCCTCTTCGGGCTTGGTCAATTGGAACTCGTCCCCGTAGGTCTGGTAACCTCGGGCTATCACCTGCACCTTGGCCGTTCCGGTAGGCACGTTGGGCAGCATCACTTCGCCCCGGCGGTTCGTCTTGGTCTCCCAGGTACCACGCCTGTCACGGCGGAGCAGCCGTTCTTCGGTGAAGTGGACTATGATGTGCGCATCCGCCACGGGTCCCCCGTCCGATTCCCGCAGTACTTTCACCGTCAACTGGGTCTTGTCGTCCTGCGCGGCTGCCGGAAGAGCTGCCGCAACCAAAAAGAGCACCACAATCCCCAAGAAACCTACCTGGCGCATAACCCCTCCTCCAAGTCCTTTGAATCATTGTACCATGCCAAGGGAGGAGCTGAAGCGCTTTCCGGCCCGTCCGGGAAGCTGCTGTCCCCCGCTTGATTCAGCAGGAAAGGAACATTTGCCAGCCAAGGAATCCTCATGGGCTTTCAAACCGACGCCATCCACGCAGGCCAGGAACCGGACCCCTCGACCGGGGCCGTTGTGGTTCCCATCTTCCAAACCACTACGTATGTTCAACAGGAGCTCGGCAAACATAAGGGTTTCGAGTACTCCCGTACTGGCAATCCCACGCGAGCGGCCTTGGAGCGCAACCTGGCCGTGCTCGAGGGCGGCCGGCACGGCTTGGCGTTCGCATCTGGAATGGCCGCCATTCACGCCGCCATGACCCTACTCAAGGCTGGCGACCACGTCGTCGGACCCGAAGGCGCCTACGGCGGCACGCCGCGCCTCTTCAATGCCGTGCTGCGGAACTTCGGGCTCGACTTCACTTATGTCGACACCAGCAATCCTGAGAATGTGGCGAAAGCTCTGCGCCCGAACACGCGCATGGTCTTTCTTGAGACACCGACGAACCCCGTGATGAAAGTCACCGACCTGGCCGCCGTCGCGGCAATCACGCGCCCTCGGAACGTCCTGCTTGTCGTGGACAACACTTTCCTTTCGCCTTACTTCCAGAAACCGTTACAGTGCGGTGCTGACATCGTCGTCCACTCGACCACCAAGTACCTCAACGGTCACAGCGACGGCTTGGGCGGCGCCGTAATTCTCGATCGCGATGAAGAAGCTGCTCGCCTGCAATTCATCCAGAACGCGTCAGGCGCGATTCTCGCGCCCTTTGACTCCTGGCTCGTGCTGCGCGGCGTCAAGACCCTCGCCGTCCGCATGCGCCAGCACCAAGCGAACGCCCTGACCATAGCGGGGTACTTACGCCAGCACTCCAAGGTAAAGAAAGTTTTCTATCCCGGCCTGCCGGACCATCCGCAGTTCGCTCTATCCAAGAAACAGACAACGGGCTTCGGCGGCATGATGTCGTTTGAGACCGGCTCTATCGAAAACGCCCGGACCGTGCTCAATCGCGTCCGCATCTGGTCGCTCGCCGAAAGCCTCGGTGGGGTCGAATCGCTCATCTGCCACCCCGCAACCATGACCCACGCCTACTTCTCCGAAGATGAGCGCCAGCGCATGGGCGTGACCCAAGGGCTGGTACGGCTCTCCACCGGAATCGAAGATGTCGAGGATCTTGTTGGGGACTTGGAGCAGGCACTCAAGAGAGTTTAAGGTAGCAGACGTAGCAGACGTTGAATTTCCTGGATAAATTTCTGACTTTCCCCCTTGGTAATCTCGGGTTCGCCATGCACAGCCTGATTACGCCATATACGGCAATTTTCTAACTGATCTGAGGAAACCTGGAGTTTTTCGAGAATGTAGCTCGAATTCTTTATCTCCCATATACGAGGGCCGAACAGACTTCCTCCAGGTTTCGGAGCAGAAATGTGAATTCCGTATTTGTCCGCCACCTTTCCTACAATGCTCTCAATACATCTTGCTGCCATGACCGCTGCCAAAACATGGTCGTGCTTCCACATGGCTTCTGCCAGATTGAGCCTTGCGCGTTCCGTCCGCATCCAATGCCTTCCAAGCCCCTCTACCAGATTTTCCAAGCGAATCTGCTGGAAGTCGTTGTCCTGATTCATCTCATCAAGGATGGCGTCGCGCCCCGTCCACGGGAGGTGCGCAGCGGTCCAAAGCGCCATGTCAAAATCGGCGATTCTCTTAAAAACTCCATAACGTTGTCGGAGTTTATCGAGCGTGGAAAGGTAGCGGAGGTAATCGTTCACGTAGTGTTGCTCTGGAACCAAGTTCAGCAAGCCGGTGACCGGAGGTGAAATGATCCCGAATTCCTCGGGGACGAGAAAACGAAGCAAGATCGAAACAACCTCAATGTGCTTCAATCGCTCTTGAAGCTCTTCAACTGCTTGACGTTTCCCTAGTGGAGAACCCATGTCTCCGGGAAGTTCTATCGGATCCCCGAATTCATTGCTGAGTCGTGGCCACCAGTTTGGATAAGGCCAGTGGGGACTCTGTTCGATGATCTTCAACTCTTCTGGACCAACTTGCAGCCTGGCTCTTGCTTCGGCAAGCGCTTCCTCAAGCAAGCGTGGCGTCGTCTGTTTTCCACTAACCTCGCTGGCGCGTTTCTCATACAATTTGCGGCATTCCTGAATCCACATTGTTCCTCTCCCCTGCCCGGACGCTCGGAAGTGTAGCACTACTGTGATATATCTGCTTTGAGGTTCCAAATGGCCGAAGTCTCAAATAGCGCAAGCGATCCATTACGCCAGGAAATATTGTCTTACTTGACCACGCACAACGTGATGACCATCGCGTCCTGCGACCAGAACGTTCCCTGGGCGGCTGCGGTCTTCTACGCCAACGACGGGTTCGACCTCTACTTCTTTTCGAACCCGAAATCGCGCCACGGCGGGAACATGACGGCGAACCGTCTGGTCAGCGCGGCGATCCACGAGGACTACAGCGACTGGCGGGCGATTCGGGGGATACAACTCGAGGGGCGAGCCGAGCGCCTGCGCTCGCCTCGGCTCCAGGCGCGGTTCTGGGAGGTGTATCTAGAGAAATTTCCGTTCGTAAAGCAGTTCTTTCAGGCAGGGAGCGTCCGAGGCATGCTCAAGACGAAGCTCTCCGGAGTGCGGCTCTACCGCATCGTCCCACAGACGCTCTACTACATTGACAACAGCCGGGGCTTGGGCCACCGCGACATGCTCGATCTTTTCGAGTAGCCGCCGAGTAGCCGCCTTGCTCGTTTCGGGTTAGTTTAACGTTGCCCCGTTGACCCATTCCACGATGGTTTTGTAGTCGGGGTCGTCCTTGGTTTCAAACTGCCGCCCGCCAGCGTGGGCTGGGACATCGCCGCCCGCTTCCGGCGCCAGCGGATGGTTCGGAAACAGACTCCGGTCCGGATTGCCGGGAACCGTCACTCTGGAAGCAGCAGCAAAGTTGCTGCGGGACTGCTCCTCATTCCAGGTGGTCGCCCCGGGCGACAGCGGCTCCAGGCTCAGTCCCTCCGCATGCTTGACCTTCTCATGGCATGCATAGCAACGGGCATGGTCGGGGCTCCGCCGCTTCAGAAAGATGGGCTGCACGCGCGCCTTGAAGAATTCATAGTCGAGCTGTGGCCTTTGCCCGGATTGCGCCACAGCCAACGAAGCGCTGCCCAGCAGGACCAGCACCAAGCTTGCAACAATATTTCTTGGACACAGTTTCGAAATCATAATTCCCTCTGCCAAATCGAATTTCGCACCAGCCGGACGGCAAGGGCCCTTGGCCCCGGCCGTCCAGGGTGTCATTCGTCCTTTTTTGTGAGCCCAATCTCGACGAGCCCTGATCTCAGGGCAACTCCAGCGTGCTCACCCGGTCTGGCGACTCGCCCACCGGGATCACGGCTTTTATGCTCATCGCTTCGGTGTCGATGGCTGTCACCGTCCTCATCCCGCGGTTCGAGACGTAAACGGTCTTGCTGTCGGGCGAGAACGTGACCCAGTTGGGTCGGCTACTGGCCAGAGGCTGCCCCGGCACGCGGAGTTGGGGCAGGTTCACGTGTCCCAGCAGCCTGAAGTCCGGGATCGAGTAGGCAAAGATGGCATTCGCCGGGCGGCTGGTGACCCAGATCGTCTGCTTGTCCGGAGCGACATCCATGCCATGGCTCGGCGCACCGCGATCCGAGAACCCGGTCGGCTCCTTGGGGTGTTCAATTCGCCGGATCTCTCTGCGATTCTGGAAGTCGATCACCGTGAACCCGTTCAGCCGGTTCATCTGCACATAGAGGCGATTCCCCGAACCGTCGGAGTTGTTCTCCATGACTAGCGGCATGATGCCCATGTCGAACTCCATCATCCCGTCGAGCTCCAGCGTTTCGAGATTGTAGAAGGCGGCGAACTGTCCCGCGGGCGAGCCGCCGACCGCCCATTTGCTGTCCCCCGTCACGACGATGTCGTGCATCCGGGCCGGCATCTCGATGCTCTTGATCTTGGTCATCGACGCGACGTCAATGATATCCACGTAGCCGGGCGTGGTGGCGATACAAACCAGAACGTATTTGCCGTCCGGAGTGACCACCAGATCGTTGGCATGCCCGCTGAGCGGAATCCGCTTGACGATCTGTCCGGTCTCGCGCTCCACCACGTTCAGGAAATTCTCCGCCGACTGGCTGACATACACATACTTCCCGTCTGGCGAGAATCGCGCCGCTTCCGGTACCTCAATGCCTTCGATCGTGTCCACGACTGTGTTGGTGGCGGTGTCAATCACCGAAACCGTGGTTCCGGCTTTGTTGGTGACATAAATATGGCCTCTCTGCGCCGCCAGCGGCGTTGCGAACAGAATCAAGGCCAAGTAACACAAATATCCCTTCGGACACATTCGGTTCATAGTCGGGAGTTCCTCCTTCTGCGTTGCGCCAAGTCTAGAAGAATGCCCGTTCGGAGTCAAGCAGTTGGCGGGATAGCGTATAGAGAGGAAAAGTGCTACACACGTGCCCGGGAAAGGCTCAGGTGGGCAAATTGCGGGGGTACTCGCTTGCTAAGGGGATTCCGGGAGGGCACCACGCGTTTCAGGGTCCATCCGCGGGGGGGAGCACACCGCCCACTCACTGGTGTATTCTGCGCACAAATGTTCAGGCACCCGGCCTGCACTGTCTGAAGACTCAACTCCTACTGGACCCGCAAGGAACGACGTGGCCGATCTCGCCGCTGAAATCGTTCAAACGAGATGGCCAGACCGTCCGAAACCGGTTGAAGCTACTGCTCCACCTTTGCGCCCTGAATCCACTGGGCCAGAGTCTGCCAGTCCGGATCGTTCTGGGAGGCGAACTTTCTGCCCCCGGAATGCATTCCGCCCTCGGACCACCAGCCGCCCTCCTCCGGAGCCAGAGGATGCATCAGGAGCTTGCTGCGGGTCGGATCGCCCGGAACCACCAGCCTGGAAATCTTCTCGAACATAATCCGAAGCTGCTCGTCGGTCCAGAAGTCGGCCCCCTCCGGCAGTTTTTCAAGGTACTGATACGCAGATCCGCTCGAGTTCTGATGGCACACGTAGCAGCGTGCGTGCTCGCCGCGCTTCTTCAGAAAAATCGGCGCGACCCTTGCCTTGAAAAACCCAAAGTCCAATGTTGTCTGCGCCGCTACCGAGGGCACATGCAGCAGCAGGCCCGCCACTGCACACACCACGATATTGGCTGCAATTCGTCTTTGACGGCTCTCGGAATTCATAATTTCCCTGCCCAAATAAGATTTTCGATGTGTTACGGCAGCGCCATGGTGCTAATTCTGCGAGGCACGATGCCGGTTTTAATCCGTGCCACTTCTTTGCGTGTCGCGACGTCGATGGCTAGTATTTCGTCGAGGGCGTCGAGAGAAACATAGACGGTTTTGCTGTCGGGCGTGAAGGTAATCCAGTGCGGTGACGCCCCGATGGGTTTCTGTCCGGGCAGTTGCAGCACCGGGAACTCAACCTGTCCGATCAGCTTGAGGTCGGGCAGCGAGTATGCATAAATGTGATTCGTGACCCGGCTGACAACCCACACGGTTTTGTTGTCCGGGGCCACGCCGATTCCGTGGCTGGTGTCCGACCGCCGGCCGAATCCGCCCCCCTGGCGCGGCTCCGGATTCCGCACGCGCGCCGTCTCCTGGCGCTCGTCGAAATCAATGGCCGCGAACCCGTCGAAGCCGCCGAGATTCACAAGGATTCGGCTGGCCGAGCCGTCCGGGCGATGCTCCAGCGTGATGGGCATCACACCCCGGTCGAGCTCGAGCGTCCACTCCGGCTCCAACGTGGCGAGGTCATAGACTATGACGTACTCTCCTTGCGGCGAGCCGGCCACGGCGTACTTACCGTCACGCGTCACGACGATGTCATGCATCCGGCTGGGCGCCGGGATCGTCTTGAGGAGCGTCAGCGAGGCCGTGTCGATCACGTCAATCGCTCCGGGGGTTTCCGCGATGCAGACCAGCACGTACTTCCCATCTTTCGTCACCACTAGGTCGTTTGCGTGCCCGCTGAGCGGCACTTTCTTGATGATCCGGTTCGCCGCACGATCCACCACCGTCAAAACGTTTTCGGCCGCCGTCGTTATATAAATGTGTTTGCCGTCGGGGGAGGGCTGCATTCCCTCCGGCGCCTCGACGCCTTCGATCGTCTGCACGATCTGGTTCGTCGCCGCGTCAATCACGTCAATTGTCGTTCCCGCATGGTTGCTGACGTAGATCTGCACCGTCTGCGCCGCCAGCGGCGCGGCCAGCAGCATTGCCAGCAGGGAGCATACGTATCGATTGCAAATCATTCGTGTCATAATCCTCACTCCTTCCGCGTTGGACCTAGTGTAGGGAAGCCTCATGGCGAGAGTCAAGTGCTCTGGGGAACCCGTCCATATGCAGACGAGAACCAGCCGACACGCGCGCGTAGCGCTAGACCCAGATCATGACGGCAGGGAGCAGTTCGGCCACACTGAGATAGTTGCATGCCGGAGCCAACCAGCCCTACCCCGAATCTTGGTGTGGAAATTGTTCTCGCCTCTCACAACTTCAAGATCCTCGTCGCATTGCCGCAGAGAATCTTCTCCCGCGCCTCCGATGTGAAGCCTTCCATGGTCGCAAACTCGTCCAGCCACCGCTGCGGGCTGATGAACGGGTAGTCACTGCCGAAGAGGATCTTATCCGTCAGGCGCTTCCGCGCTTCGTCCCAGATCATCTTCGGAATGTATTTCGGAGCCCAACCCGAAAGGTCCATGAACACGTTCGCCTTGTGCGCCAGGATGGCCAGCATTTCCACGTGCCAGGGCCAGGACGGGTGCGCACCGATGATCGTCAGGTGCGGAAAATCCGCCGCCAGATGGTCCAGCCAGATCGGCCGCGTGTAGTCAAGCTTGATCCCCATGCCGCCCGGCATCCCCGCCCCCAGGCCGCTTGTCCCGGTGTGGAACAGGGCCGGAACACCGAGCGTGTTGATCTTTCCATAGAGCTTGTAGAACCGCGTGTCATGCGGATAGAACGCCTGGATACCCGGATGGAATTTCGCTCCTTTGAGGCCGAGCTGCGTGATGGCACGCTCGATCTCCTCGACGGCCCGTTCGCCCTTCCACGGGTCCACGCTCGCAAAGCCGATGAACTGCTTCGGATAGCGGCCGACAATCTCCGCCACCTCGTCGTTCGAGAGCGGCTTCAGCTTCGTTGCCGTCTCGGCGTCCCAGGCAAGCAGCACGCCCACGATGTCCAGTTCCTCGTACAGCCTCGCCACCTCGTCCATCTCTCGCACGGGAACGCTTGTGCGGAAGAACTTCTCCGCCGGCTTGTGATAGGGCTGGACCGCTACCTCCAGCCAGCTCGCAGTCGGCAGGTGTACGTGCATGTCAATCGCTTGGGGCATAGGTTGCTACCGCGTGCAAATAAATTCTTTCGCTCGTCCCAGGATTTCCCGCACCAACTCCGGTGACTCTGCTTCCGAATAAACGCGCAGCAGCGGCTCGGTCCCGGAAGGCCGGACCAGCAGCCACGCCCCGTTGTCGAAGTACATCTTGACTCCGTCCAGATCCTCGCGCTGCGTCACTCGATAGCTGGTGAATTCCTTGCGGCTGCCTTGCGAAACCGCCTCCATGGCGCGTTCTTTCTGTCCCGGCCGGAGCGTCAGGTCCACGCGTCCATAATAGTGCGGCCCGAACTCCGCATGCAGCCCCGCCACCAGTTCCCCCAGTGATTTCCCATAGTGTGCCATCGCTTGCGCCAGCAGCGCCGCGTTCAGCACCCCGTCCCGCTCTGGCCCGCTGAGTGACGGAATGCCGATGCCGCCGCTCTCTTCCCCGCCGATGAGGACATTCTTCGTCAGCATAAGCTCGGCGATGTGCTTGAACCCAATCGGCGTTTCATAGAGCGGCAGGCCGTGCTTCTTCGACAGCTTGTCCACCAGCTTCGTCGTTGAAAACGTCTTCGCCACGCCCCCCCTCTTGCCCTGCACCTCCACAAGATAGCGCAGCAGGATCGAAAAGATCTGATGCGAATCGACGTACTCGCCCGTGCGGTCCATGGCCCCGACGCGGTCCGCGTCGCCATCGGTGGCGAAGCCGGCGTCGGCTTCCGATGCGAGCACCGTCTGCCGCAGCTCGCGCACGTGCGGCTCGATCGGCTCCGGATGCAGCCCTCCGAACAGCGGGTCGGTCGCATCGTGAATCTCCCGATGGCGGACTCCGTTTCGCTCGAACAGCTTCGACAAGCACCGCCGCGCCGCGCCGTAGAGCGGATCGGTTACGAAGAAAAATCTCCGCGCGGCGATTTTCTCGAAGTCCACGATTCGTTCCAGTTGCTCGAGGTACGGCCTCACCAGGTCCACAGACTCGATGGCTCCTCTCACCGTCTCAGGAGTCACCGCGTCGCCCGCCCTCGGCAGCTCCGCCTCGACCTTCCGCATTGTCTCCGGTGACGCCGACCCCCCGAAGCCCGCCTTGAATTTCACCCCGTTCCACTGCGCCGGATTGTGGCTCGCCGTAATCACCACTCCCCCCGCCGTTCCCCGGCTGCGCACCGCGAACGCGATGGCGGGCGTCGTAGCAAAGCTTTCCCCCAACCAGACTGGAATGCCGCTCGCGGCAATCTCCTCCGCTGCAGCGCGGGCAAACCGGTCGCTCCCGAATCGGCAATCGTGTCCCACCACGATTCCCTTGCGCCAGTCTTCCTCCGCCCGCACGTAGCGCGCAATCGCTCGCGACACGCGCCGCACGTTTGTGAACGTGAAGTCCCTCGCGATGACTCCGCGCCACCCATCCGTGCCGAATCGAATCACCGTTTCGCCAGCGTTTGCTTCTTCCATCGCTTCGCCTACAACAGGTCCTTCCGCCGCGCCTGCTCGAGTGCTTTGACGACCCGCGAAACGTCTTGCGAGCGCTCGCGCCGAGCCACCAGAAGCACGTCGTCTGTTTCGACGATGACAAGGTCTTCGAGGCCGATCCCCGCGACCAGCTTTCCAGGAACGTCCACCAGCAACCCTTCGGAATCAATCAGCAGCGTCTCCGTCCGTAGCGCGTTGGTCTTCCCGTCCCGCGGCAGGAGATCGTACAACGCATTCCAGCTCCCTACGTCGTTCCACCCGACGACTAAAGGGGCCCCGACTATACCCGGAGCTTTCTCGAGCACCGCGTAATCCACCGAGATGTTCTCGCACTTCGGATACAGATGCCTGAGAGTGCGCTGCCGCCGCCCGACAGAGATCCCCCCACCTGTTTCGAGTTTCCGGGCTATGTCCGCTAGAACATCGGCTGTCCGGGGCAGGTAGCGCCGGAGCGCCTCACGGATCGTCCGCGCGGACCAAATGAACATTCCGCTGTTCCAGAAGTAACGCTTCGCCCGCAGGTAGCGTCGGGCAGTCAGCAGGGATGGCTTTTCGTGAAACCGCTTCACAGGGTAAACCTTTACAGTATCGAGGCTTGGAGCACTGCAGAATTCGACGTATCCGTACCCGGTCTCCGGCCATCGCGGCTCAACTCCGAGCACTACGATAGCGCCCTGTTCCGCCTGCCTTGCCCCCATTGCCACTACACGGCGAAACTGCCCCGGCTTCCGGATCGTATGGTCAGAGGGAAACACCCCGAGGATAGCCTCCGGGTCGCGAGCTGCGATCAGCTCCGCCGCCAATCCCACACAAGGCGCCGTGTTTCGCTGGCACGGTTCGGCTACGATCTGCGCCCGCGGCACGTCGGGAAGTTCCCGCGCCACCCGACGGACCAGGTCCTCGCTCGTAAACACCCAGGTCCGCGACGGAGGGATCAAGGGCTGCAGCCGCGCCACCGTCTGTTGGAGCAGACTCGACGGTCCCCACAGCTTCATGAACTGTTTCGGATATTTTCGCCGGCTACGTGGCCAGAACCGCGTACCGCGTCCGCCTGCCAGGATCACAGCGTACAAACGCCCTGGGCTCGAAGTTGGCCGCGGGTTCATCTTCTGATCTTGCCGACGGCCGTCTTTCGCGGAAAACAGACACGCGAAAGTTGGTCTTCGGAAAACCCCAGTGCCACCCATGGAGCCAGCACGTCCGTTTCAGGATCGGGAGGGGATGTGCGCAAGAAAACAGCCTCAGAGTTCGCCCCAGGGTTCGGATATATGGCAGCCGATTCGAGTGCTGCCGGCAGCACCACTGCTTCCCCGCTGCGGCACACGGCCGTTTGCCCGCCGCCTTCGAACCGGGCTTCCCCTTCGAGCCCGATCCACACTTCCACTCGTCCTTGCATGGGATGCTGCACAGGACCGTTGAAGGTGAGCCTCTCGGTCAAGAAATATGGGGACGCAGCCAAGCAATGCCTCCCGCCCGACTCGAAACTCAGTTCCAATGGTTTCGTCTGTCCTCCGGGAGTCCGCCATTTCAGCACGTCGAGCGCCTGCTCGACGTGCAGAGGACGAAGCTTCCCGTCCACGCCCGGGCGCTTGTAGTCATAGAACCGGTAGGTGATATCAGAGTTCTGCTGCACTTCGCACAGCACCACGCCGGGTCCGATCGTGTGCACGGTTCCTGCCGGAACGAAGAACGTGTCCCCGGGGTGGACTTCCGTCCATCCGAGCATCGTCTCGATCTCGCCGCTTTCGACCGCTCTGCGCAGATCGTCGCGTCTCCAGCGAGCTCCTTGCGCCAAGTCCTTCCGGAATCCCACGGCCAGGCGCGCTCCCGGCTCCACGCGCAGCACGTGCCACATCTCGGTCTTCCCGCGCGACCCTTCACGTTCGCGCGCGTAGGCGTCTGTAGGGTGCACCTGCACACTCAGTTTTTCCGTTGTGAACAGAAATTTCACCAGCAGCGGGAAGACCGGTCCGTTCGGGGACCGTGTCCGGGCGATGGACTCGCCCAAAATCGCATTGGGATTTCGGCGCGCCGTTTCTTCGAGCGTCTGTCCGGCCCACGACCCATTGGCAATGCGGTTACGATCCCCCGTGAGCCAGACTTCACCTACCCGGACCGGTTCGGCTGGCCGCGATCTGTAAAGAACCGAGAGATCTTTCTTGCCCCATACCCGTTCCAGGAACACCGGCTCTACCTGCAACGGGTAGACCGGAGTTTCGCCAGGATTTGAGACAGGAACGCTCGGCAGCAAGCTGCTCAATGGTTTTGCTCGGCGAAAAAGCTCTTCATGCGACGCAAACCCTCGTCCAGCGCTTCCAGCGACGTGGCGTAGGAAATGCGGAAATGTTCCTGGGTCCCGAAGGCCTCGCCTGGCACTACGGCGACGCCGGCTTCGCGAATGAGTTTCTTCGCCAGTTCATTGGCGGATTCGGCTCCATCGCTGAAACACCCCGACACGTTCGGGTACGCGTAGAAAGCCCCTTGCGGATTCGTGCACCGCACGCCCGGAATCTCGCGCAGTTTCTCAACGACAAAATCCCGGCGGCGGCGGTATTCCGCCAGCATTTTCTGCACCGAGTCCTGCGGCCCGCCCAACGCCTCGACGGCGGCCTTCTGCGCAATCGATGATGGGTTCGACGTGCTGTGGCTTTGCAGCTTCACCATGGCCGAGACCAGCGGCGCCGGCGCCAGCGCGAACCCCAGCCGCCATCCGGTCATGGCGTACGTCTTCGATAGCGACCCCACGACCGCGACGTGCTCCTTCCCGCCTTCGAATGCCGCCGCGGAAAAAGGCGTATCCTGATACACAAACCGGCAGTAACACTCGTCGGTCAGCAGCAGCGCCCCGTGGCTCGCCGTCACTTCCAGGATGCGGGCGAACTCCTTCTCGGAAATCACCGCCCCGCTCGGATTGCTCGGCGAATTCACGATTACCAGCCGAGTCCGCGGCGTCAGCGCCTGTTTGATCATCTCGGCTGTCAGCGCAAAGTTCTCTTCCTCGCGTGTCGCCAGCAGGTTCGCCTGCCCTCCGGCGTACTGGATCACGTCCCGGAAGGTTACCCAGTACGGCACCGGCAGCAGCACTTCGTCGCCCGCATTGATGAGGCATGAGACCAGATTGAAAATCGCCTGCTTGCCCCCGGCCGTCACGATCACCTCGTTCGGTGCGTAGTTGGTTCCGAAGTCTGTAGCATGGCGTGCCGCAATCGCCTTCCGCACGTCCAGCGCCCCGCCCGCAGCGGTGTATTTGCTGAAGTTATCCCGGATGGCCCGGATGGCCGCTTCCTTCACATTCTCCGGGGTCGGGAAATCCGGCTCCCCAGTCCCGAAATCTACGATGCTCGCGCCCTCGGAACTCAGCCTTTCCGCCTCCATCGACACGGCTAAGGTCGAAGACACTGAGATCCTTCCCACACGATCTGAAAGAGAGAGCAGCGCCGCACTGGTTTGCAATTTTGCCACTGATTACACCTTCGCCCAGAGCCGTTCTTCCACCACAGGCGGCACCAGGCCCCGGATGTCACCGCCCAGTTGACATACCTCCCGCACCAGACGGGAGCTCAAGAATGTGTACGCGACTGCCGGCATCATAAACACCGTTTCCAGATTCGGATCGAGTTTTCGGTTCATCAACGCCATGTTCATCTCGTTCTCGTAATCGGAAATCGCCCGCAGGCCCCGCAGGATCACCCGCGCTTGCCGCCGAACCGCATAATCCACCAGTAGCCCGTTGAACGCTTCCACTTCGACGTTCGAGCAGTCGCGTGCCACCTCTCGCAGCATCTCTACCCGCTCCTCAATCGAAAACAGCGGGTCTTCCTTCTCGGGATTGCGTAGAATGGCAACCACAAGTTGGTCAAAGATCTTGCTGCCACGCTCGATCAGGTCCAGGTGCCCGTTGGTGGGCGGATCAAAACTTCCCGGATAGATTGCGATGACTCGTTGTGCCCGCACGTTTCTTCACCTGGTTGTGGATTCGCTTTCCATCCAGGCTCCGATTATATGCGCCCCATCTGCGACCCGTCAACGCCAGCCGCCGTCTGGCGGTGTCGTAGTTCGAAATTGGCGCAGCACTTGTGTTCTAGCCCACCCTCTTGCACCTGGGTTCCGCTTCGCAGTTGCTAGACAATCCCTTCAGGAGTTTGTCGAAAACTATTTCCAGTCAGTCCTCCTGAGCGGAGCGAAGGATCTGCTTGTTCTCCCCCTGCTTGTCACTCATCAATGTGTTGCTCGTCAGTGCTTTTGTGCTATCTTGACCCCTATTCGCAGAAAGCACCGAGGGAAGGTTTCGGAGGAAGCTCGATGTCAACAGTTGCGGGCGTTGCCGGTTTTCACTTCGACGAGAAGACAGCTAAGCAGCTCAGCGCCATCTACCAGACCGAGGATATCAAGGAGATGCAGCGCCAGTACCGTGTCTGGTTCGATCCCAAGCCAGGGGAAACCATCCTCGACGTGGGCTGCGGGACCGGCGTAAATGCCCATGCTATCAGCAAGTTAGTGGCATCCTCGGGAAAAGTGATCGGGATCGACAACAGTCCCGCAATGCTGGAAGTCGCCCGCAGCAAAGCCGCGGGGGACAACGTCCAGTATCGGGAACTGGCGGTTGAGGACATGGATTATCCCGAAGCCAGCTTCGACGGCATCGTCTGCACTCAAGTGCTAGGATACCTAGCTGACCCGGTATCGGTGATCCGGTCGCTGCTGCGGAACACCAAGCCGGGCGGGCGCGTTTTCGTCGCCGAAACGGATTGGGACACTCTCGCATACAACATTCCGGACAAGGAGTTACAGCGCAAGGTGACTCTGAGTTTCACCGATCACCACGGCGACGGTTGGGTTGGTCGTCGCCTCTATACCATGTGCCGCCAGGCCGGGGCAACTGAGATCGAACTCCATCCCTATGTGATTCATAATGCAGAGTATTCCATCCGTAAGTACGGCGGGCCGTTGAGCTACGTCATCCGCGATTACTTGCTGCGATCGAAGAAATGCTCGGAGGAAGAGGTCACGCGCTGGCTTAAGCTTCTGAGCAAGGCTTTCGATGAGAACAATTACTTTTTCAGCTTGAGCCGCTTTATCTGTATCTTGCGCAAGCCCCGGTAGCCACGGCATCGACTTTGGGCCTAGTGCCTGCTTATGCCCTGGTTCTTGGTTTCAGTCTTTCGAGTTTGGTCCTGGGTCTGGCTTTGCTCCACCCGGCGCAACTCTGGGCCCGCAAACCGCATCGAAAGGTAGTATGATGGGAGAAGGGAATCTAGGAGGGGGGGGAGCTGCAGTGGCAAACCGACCTTTTTTGAGACATTCCATTGCCGGAGGGGCGCTCCTGTTTCTTTCCGCATGCCTGCTGCCCCATGCAAGTCAAGCGCAGGAATCTCCGGACTCCGATCGGCCCGATATTCAGGAAATCATTCGTCGCTTCGCCGAGAAGGAAAAGGAATTCCAGGAAGCTCGCGCCAATTATTCCTATCACCAAATCGTCAAGGTGCAGACCCTCACCGAGGACGGCGACGTGACGGGAACCTACCAGATGGAGTCGGACATCATCTTTACGCCCTCCGGGGATCGCATTGAGCGCGTGACCTACGCCCCGCTGTCGACCTTGAAAGGCATCAGCATGAGCCCCGAAGATGAGCGCGACCTCAAGAGCGTCCAGCCCTTCGTCCTCACCACGGATGACATGCACAAGTACAACATCGAATACATGGGACGGCAAAAAGTGGACGAGCTCGACACCTATGTGTTCATGGTCGGGCCGAAACGGATCGAAAAAGGCGAGCGGTACTTCCAGGGGCAGATCTGGGTGGATGACCGTGACCTGCAAATCGTGAAAACTTACGGCAAGGCCGTGCCCGATATCCGGGGCGGGAGGGGGAGCGAGAATCTATTCCCCCGGTTCGAAACCTATCGCGAACAGATTGACGGACAGTACTGGTTCCCTACATGGACCGGCGCCGATGATACGCTGTATTTCAGCAGCGGTTCCCAGCGCATCCGGATGCTGGTGCGCTACGAGAATTACAGGCGATTCGGCAGCGACACCAAGATCACCTTCGGCGAAGAAGTGCCGTCGGAAAATCCATCCGAGTAGAATCACGAGTTCGCTGGCCGCGGAAAGTTGCGCAGAGACAAGAGCTCCCACCGCAGCACGGCATTAGCAGCAAGAACGAGAAGACACGGAGAAGTTCCTGTTCAAGAGACGAGAAATTAAGTAGGATGTGTTTTCTCGAAGCGCAATGAACCTGCCGAATTGGCTTCTCCCAACAGTCAAAAAAGAACTTGGGGAAAGAGGTACAGAAGAGACGCATGGAAACGAAAACCACTGACGCCGGCGTGAAGCCGGAGTTGCAAGAGTTTCGGAACGAACCGTTCACGGATTTCTCCCAGCCGGAGCACCGCCAGGCCATGCAAACGGCTCTTGACAAAGTCCACAGCCAACTTGGCCGCGAATACGACATTCGGATCGGGGGTGAGAAAATCCGCACGGCTGATAAGTTCTGTTCCTACAATCCTTCGCGCAAGTCGGAAGTGATTGGCGTGTTTCAGAAGGGCACGCCCGAGCTCGCGGCGCAAGCGGTTGAGGCGGCGTTTGAGGCATTCCAGAGCTGGGAACGACATCCGGCAACCTGGCGAGCGGAAATCCTCTTCCGGGCTGCTTCCCTGTTGCGACAACGGAAGTTTGAGATGGCAGCCTGGATGGTCTTCGAGGTGGGCAAGAACTGGGCCGAGGCGGATGCCGACGTAGCCGAAGCGATTGATTTCTGCGATTTCTACGGTCGAGAGATGCTCCGCCTGGCAGGTCCGCAAAGCCTCCCGCCGGTTGCGGGCGAGTTGAACGAACTGCGCTACATCCCCCTGGGAGTGGGAGCCGTGATCCCTCCGTGGAACTTCCCGCTCGCGATTACGCTCGGGATGTCGTCTGCGGCCTGTGTAAGCGGCAACACGGTAGTATTGAAACCGTCGAGCGACTCCCCGACGGTTGCGGCGCAATACGTATCGATCCTGGAGGAAGCCGGCCTTCCGCCTGGAGTCATGAATTTCTTGACCGGTAGCGGAGCCACCGTGGGCCATGCGCTGGTGACGCATCCGAAGACTCGTTTTGTTGCCTTCACCGGGTCCAAGGATGTGGGACTCAACATCAATGAACTGGCTGCCAAGACACCGGTTGAGCAGGTCTGGATCAAGCGCGTGGTCGCCGAAATGGGCGGCAAAGATTCCATTGTCGTGGATTCGAGAGTAGACCTTGACGCTGCCGTGGAGGGCGTGTTTGCTTCGGCGTTCGGGTTTCAGGGACAGAAGTGTTCGGCCTGCTCCCGCGCCATCGTTGTGGCAGACGTTTACGACACGTTTCTCGAGAAACTGCGAGCACGCACGGAAAAAGTGCACATCGGAGCTCCGGAAGATCCCGACGTTTATCTAGGCCCGGTGATCAACGAAACCGCGATGCGTTCGATCCTGAACTACATCGAAGTCGGCAAGAGAGAAGGACGGCTGATTGCGGGAGGCAAGTCCGCGGGAGGCGACGGATACTTCATCGAGCCAACCGTCATCGCCGACGTTGCTCCGAATGCCTGCATCTCTCAGGAAGAGATTTTTGGACCTGTGCTGGCCGTCCTCAAGGCTCGCGACTTCAAAGACGCTCTTTCGATCGCGAACAACACAGAATACGGGCTAACCGGTGCCGTCTATTCCAACTCCCAGGAGCATCTGGAAGAGGCACGGCTCCGCTTTCACGTCGGCAATCTCTATTTCAACCGCAAGTGCACCGGTGCCCTGGTGGGCGGCCAGCCATTCGGCGGATTCAACATGTCCGGGACCGATTCCAAGGCCGGTGGACGCGATTACTTGCTACTGTTCACGCAGGCCAAAGTGATTTCGGAAAAGGTCCCGACAAAGCGGTAATCAGGCTGGCCACGCCCAGTCGTGCCCTTGCGGGCCAGCGAAAAGAAGATTAATTTTTCTTTGCATGGTGTCCTGGGAGGTATAGAATTTTCTCAGTTGCTGGGGTGGCAAGTCCTCCGCAATCCACCCGGAATGCAACTGGAAGGTGCGGCTTCATCACAATTCTGACTATGCAAGGAGGCCCCATGTTCGAGACTTCCCAGCCCGAGGAAAGTTCGAAAACCAGTCTGATTGTGGGTGGAGCGATCGTCGTGGTCCTGGCGGCGCTCGGTGTTTTCTATTTCACCTATCTCGCCGGGGAGCCTGCAGCCGCCCCGGCTGCAGGGCCTGCAGCAGCAGCACCGCCGACCGCTACCCCCGAAGATATCGCCAATGCGAATCCGATGATTGACTTGCAGATCCTTTCGCAGGATCTCGGACGGGATAACCAGACCCAGACCATGGTGATGTGGAATGTCCGGCTGTCAAACCGCAACCGGGTGGTTGCTTATCGGAACATTCAGTACGAAACAAACTACTACGACGGGCAGCGGAACCTGCTCTCCACCCGAGGTGGAACGTTCCCGGAGCCCATGGCCCCAGGGGATCAGAAGACGTTCGGGCAACTGAATGACGGCCTTTTTCCGGTCGGGACGGTGGGTTATACCATCGAGATCAAGTCTGCCGAAGCCGGCCAGCCGTAGATCGACTGGAAGATGACCCGGACGGTTGATCGGTCCATCGGTTTCTCATTCATCACTTCTGCCCACTTTGGCCAATTGGGCGCGCCTCAGGATCTTCTCTAGCGAAGCTTCTCCCAACGAGGCATGAGGAGGAAAACACGTCTCAATCGTCCGTCATCGATTGTACGGGGTAAGGGTCGAAGCCGTAAGGAAGGTCCTCGAGATTCGGTCATGCCAGGAAAACTTTTCGTCGTCCATCGCGGCCCAGATGAACCCTAGCAGAAATGACCCCGCACTGGCAACGGATCCGAAGAGACGCCACAGTCGCTCCGGGCGGGTCGCAGGCTGACCGTCGAAATTGACCAGGCGCAGTCCCAAAAGGTGCATTGCAGGGGTCGCCCCAGCCAGATATAGAAAGACCACTCCGTACAGAAATGCCACGACACATGCGATCCCAAGTCCCGCTGTAATGATGTAGCGGTTCAGGATCACCTCCTCGGCGAGGAGCGGGAGGGGAGCAAGGAACAACGCTACCGCCACCAGAATGCAGGCGCAGTCCAAGCAGTCTGTCAGGACCCGAACCCGGAACGACGCCACCGGTAGTGCTGAGAATTCCGCCTGCGGCAATCCGGCTTCATCGTCGGGAAAAACCAGCGGACTTTGGGATGGCGGCCGCGAACGGGAATATCGCACCCTGCTCACTTCGGAACGTTCCGGTTGATTCCGTTGAGGGGGGGCATCCGGCTCAGCAATCGGGACCACTTTCTCACGTTTTCGTAGTTCCTCGGCCAGCGGAAACGGAAGTCTGGGCCGCATCCGGCGCATTCGGAATTCCTGCACTTGCTCGCTTAGCTGTCGCCGTAAGCGTACTGGGAACGCCGGGGCGCTCCGGCGCGTCGCAGTTCGGGGGACGCCACAGTTGCTGGCCGCTCTTACAGCTTGTTTATTCTCAGGAGTAGGGCTTACCAGGCGCAATCTCGATTCCCGTAAGTCGGCCCGACCTTTCAACCCAAAGCTTGCGGACCGCGCCACGAGCCTCCGTCCACACTTTCGACAACGGTGCTCCTCAGCATCCACGGGATGCCTGCACACCGGGCATGCCCCCAAGGAATTGTCCGGAACTAGTTCTGCGCTCATGCTGGTTGGTGCTTGAAGACTCCTTCCAGTCAGCCTTACAATGGCTCTTGCTTCCTGGTGCTGTGTCAGTTCCACAGACCAGAGACTCACGCTGCCTTCGATGGGCATCATGTTCCAGCCACGTTTCCTAGTTTACATACCCGCGCTTGCGTGTCAGCTGTTTTTGCCTCTTTCCCTGTTGCTTGCTCAGGTACAATCGGGCCAATCGTCCGGATCAGATTCTCCGGAGGAAGCGATTTCCTCCGGGACCGTCGTGATCCGCGCCGAATCCCAAGAAAAGATCGGTGATCTCTACCAGCTTGTCGGCCAAGCCGAAATCATCTATGGGATGCTCCGTCTTACGGCTGACCGCATAGAGTATGACGAAGTCACCGGGCACTTGTCCGCTACCGGCAACGTCCACTTTTTTCACTTGACTGAGGAAGCAGACCTACAGGCATCCCGCGCCGAGTACGATCTTCGGGAAGGCACCGGCAGTTTCTTTGACGTCCAAGGCAGCATCGGCGCCCAAATTCGCGGCGGGTCGTCCATTCTCACCACGACGAATCCCTTCTTCTTCACCGCCGAGCGCGTAGATCGCGAGGGAAACAATAGCTACCGGGTTGAGAACGGAGAACTGACCGTTTGCACCGTGCCCGACCCCACATGGCTCATTTCCACGTCGCGAGCGACGATTCAGCCGGGGGTCGCGGCGCGTCTCTACAGCGGCAAGCTGCATCTGTGGAAGATTCCCATTTTCTATTTTCCATTTCTTTACAAATCACTGGAGCGGATTCCTCGGACCAGCGGCTTTCTGATGCCGACATTTGGAAATAGCTCCCGGCTGGGCACGGTTATCGGGGATTCCTTTTTCTGGGCCATCAACCGCAGCGCGGACCTGACGCTCGGCGCTGAGTATCTCAGTGCGCGGGGATGGTCGCAACGGGCGGCATTCCGGTCGCGTCCCACTGCGAACAGCTTTCTCAATGTGGACTACTTTGGTGTTGCTGACCGCGGATTCGGACCCAAAAAGATGGACCAGGGAGGGCGCTCGATTCGGGCCACTGGCGTCGCCGCCCTGCCCTACGGCTTCAGCGGCGTGCTCGATTTGAACTATCTGAGTTCACTCACGTTCCGTGAGGCCTTTACCCAAACTTATATTGAAGCCGCCAATTCCGAAGTCCACACCACAGGCTTCGCGACCAAGCGGTTTGACTCCTACAGCTTCAACGCCTTCGTTTCACGCTTTGAGAATTTTCAGAGTGTCCAACCCGGCGACCGCGTAAAGATCCACCATCTTCCTCAATTGGAATTCAACAGCGTAGACCGGCCACTCTGGCGTGGCGCCCCCCTGTGGTTGTCTTGGCAAAGCTGGCTCGGCAGCGTGAGCCGATCCGATCCGCTGCGCGATTCCGGCCCGGTCGTCCGAACCGCGGCTGTCGAACGGATGGCGTTTGCTCCGCGACTTTCCCTCCCACTGCAGTGGAACGGGCTTCACATCACCCCCACGGTCGGCTTTCGAGGAATCCGTTACGGGAAGCGGTTGCGCGACGGGCAGGTCAGCAACGATTCGCTCAACCAGGCAAGCCGCGAATTCTCTGTAGAGTTTTCCCCGCCTGAAGTTTCCCGCGTCTTTGACTCCTTTGGTCCGCTGCATTCACAGCCGGTCCGGCATGTGATCGAGCCTAAGGTCACCTTCCGCGCTGTTTCAGGGGTCCGGGATTTTGAGGATGTTCTGATCTTCGATGAACGAGACCGTCTCGCTAATTCCCGCGAGGTCGAATACTCGCTCGCCAACCGGCTGCTCGTCCGGCGCGGGCCGGGCCAAGGGGTAAAGGAGGTGCTTTCCTGGGAGCTGCGGCAACAATACTATTTCGACACGGATTTCGGAGGGGCCCTTGTACCCGGCCGTCGCAACGTGTTTCTTCCTTCGCTGGATCTGACCAGCAACGCCTTCCTGGACGGGCCGCACCGCTTCTCGCCCATTGTTTCCGTCCTACGCTTCCATCCCTCGCCGGGCTATGATATCGAGTTCCGCCAGGACTACGACACCGAGCAGCATCGTTTGTCCCACGGCGGCCTGGTTGGCAACGCCCGCTGGAGACAGGCTTTCGCCTCGGTGAGCCATTTCTTCGTCCGCAGCTCTCCAACCCTTTCGCCGAATTTCAATCAAGTCGGCTTCACCGTCGGGTACGGCAACCAGCAGCGCGTCGGATTCAACGCTGCCGTGGCCGGCGCCTATGACATCAGTTCCTCCTTTCTGCAGTACTCCGCTTTCCAGCTCAGTTGGAACAACGACTGCTGCGGTATCAGCTTTGAGTACCGTCGTTTCGCTCTCGGCCCCGTTCGCAACGAGAACCAATTTCGTCTGGCTTTCTCACTCGCCAACATCGGCACCTTTGGCAACATGAAACAGCAGGAGCGCCTGTTTTAGAACTGCACGGCTGGATGTTTGCAAATTGAGCACAGTCCTGCGGACAACCGGGCTGCTTTTTTTCGCGTATGCTATGATTCGGGAAGTGGTAATTCAACGGAGCGCCATGCCTTTCCCCGCCACACGTCTTCGCCGCTTGCGCAGGAGCGAGTTACTGCGCTCGTTGGTCCAGGAAACGCGCCTGTCGCCGAAGAATTTCATTTATCCACTATTCGTGTGCCCTGGCTCAGGAATCCGGAAAGAGATCGCGTCCATGCCGGGAAACTACCATTTCTCCGTGGATACGATCGGTGAGGAATCCCGCGACGTGGTCGCTCATGGCATCCCGGCTGTGTTGCTATTCGGAATCCCCGAGAAGAAGGACGAACAAGGTTCGGGCGCCTATGGAGATGACTCGATCGTCTCCCGGGCGGTTCGTGCGATTCGTGAAGCGGTCGGGGAAAAGCTGCTCATTCTATGCGACGTCTGCCTTTGTGAATATACTAGCCACGGGCACTGCGGTGTCGTCCGGAACGGAGATGTGGATAACGATGCCACGCTGAGCCTTCTGGCCGAGACCTCGCTCAGCTACGCGCGTGCCGGTGCCGACATCGTCGCCCCGTCGGACATGATGGACGGCCGCGTGAGCACCATCCGCCGTGCGCTGGATGAGTCATCGCTCTTCCACGTCTCGATCCTCTCCTATGCTGCCAAGTACGCCTCGGTGTTCTACGGGCCGTTTCGCGATGCTGCCGGGTCCGCACCCCAGTTCGGTGACCGCCGCTCCTACCAAATGGACCCGGCTAACGCCCGCGAGGCGCTCCGCGAGATTGCGCTTGACATTGATGAAGGGGCGGACATGGTGATGGTCAAACCTGCCATGCCCTACCTTGACGTGATTTATCGCGCACGGGAGGAATTCAACCACCCGCTCGCTGCCTACCAGGTGAGCGGCGAGTACAGCATGATCGTCGCCGCAGCCCAGCGAGGATGGCTAGACCGTGACCGTGCTATGATGGAGTCACTCACCGCCCTCCGCCGTGCCGGCGCGGACGTGATCCTGACCTACTTCGCCAAGGATGCATCCCGGTTGCTCGCGTGCTAAATCGACCCACTCCTCCGACGCAGATCCTCTCTTCCGAAGCGGATTCTGTGTGTAATCCCGAGCGAGCTTGTGCTGAGCGACTCGGTGCGGCACAGCGCATCAGGAGATCTGATTTTTTGAGAGCGCTCTTCTCCTGTATCCCGATTCTTGTTCTCCTGCTCGAATTCTTCCTCTTCTCTGCCCTCGCCCAGGTCGCATCCGAACAGAAACGTACTCCTCTGGAGCAGCGGATTCTAGCCATCATCAGCGAGGCCCCAGCCCGCCAGGCGCTCTGGGGAGTGGACGTTGTTTCCCTCCGCACCGGGGACCACGTTGCTTCCATCAATGCGGAGAAACGTTTTACACCGGCTTCCACTTCCAAGCTCTTTCCTGCCGCGGTTGCGCTGTCGCTCCTCGGCCCGGATTTCATCTATCGCACCACCGTGGAAACCTCAGCCCCAGTCTCCGATGACGGGCGCGTCGTAGGAGATCTGATCCTGGTCGGTCGTGGGGACCCGAATCTCTCCGGCAGGGTCCTTCCATACAACGGCCGTACCGAGCGCATCCGGCCTCCCACGCTTGCTTTGGAAGACCTTGCAACCCAGGTCGCCCAGGACGGTATCCGCGTTGTCGAAGGCGATCTGGTGGCGGACGACACCTACTTCCTTTGGCAGCCTTATGGGAAGGGCTGGACGGTGGACGATCTGCAATGGGGGTACGGCGCGCCGGTGGCGGCCCTCTCCCTCAATGACAATGTCATCGTTTTTCGCATCCGTCCGGGACAGCGCGTCGGCGAGCCGGCATCCATTGATATGGAGCCCTTCACCACCCGGTTTCAGTTGCAGAATCGGATTGAGACGGTGGCTCGCTACCGGAGAACCTCCTCCGGCCGCCGGTTGACCATTGACCGCGCCATTGGTTCTTCGGTCGTTCAGCTCTGGGGTGAGCTCCGCACGAACAGTCCCGAGTGGGCGGGCGCGCTCGCCATGGATAACCCTCCCGCGATCGCCGCTGAGGTGTTCCGCGAGGCCCTGGCCCGCAACGGAATCGAAGTGCGGGGAACTACTCGCGTAAGACAGCTGCAGCCGGGGGAAGTTCGGGACCTCACGCAAGGCGAGCCAGCTGAGAAGTCGCCGCCGGCTACGGTGCTTGCGAGCCGAGACTCGCTTCCTTTGGCCGAAAGCCTCAAGGTAACGCTCAAGGTCAGCCAGAACCTGCACGCCGAGATGCTGCTCCGGACCCTGGGCCATGAGCAGCGCGGTGTCGGTAGCGTCGAGGCCGGATTCGAAGTGATCGGCGAATTCCTCTCGGAACACGGTGTCCCGGAGGATGACGTGATGTTGCGAGATGGCTCCGGCCTGTCGCGCCAGAGTCTGGTCACACCTTCCGCGCTGACGACACTTCTCCGCGTGATGAACGATTCTCCCCACCGCGATGCCTGGATGGATTTGCTCCCGATCGCTGGGACGGACGGCTCGTTGTTGAACCGCCTGCGTGGTCGATCCATCCGGGGCCGCGTTCGTGCCAAGACCGGCGGGTTGGCCGGGGTCGCCGCGCTCTCGGGTTACGCGCCGAACGCAGATGGCGAAATGCTCGCCTTTGCGATCATCATCAATCATCACAATTTGACTGCCGGGCCGGCGACGGGCCTGGTGGACCGCGTGGTTCAGGCAATCGTCGCGAGCCATTGAAGTGGGATCGTTGCAGCCAGATGATGTCGCACACCGGAACGAATCTCCAACAACAAATTGACGAGTTGCGCGACCAGATCCGCTACCACGAGCACCGCTACTTCGTGCTGGACTCTCCGGAGATTTCGGACGCTGAGTTCGACCGCCTGATGCAGCTCCTCCGGGACCTCGAGACGCGGGACCCAAGCCGGATCACTCCGGAATCTCCCACGCAGCGCGTCGGCGGAAAGCCACGCGAAGGCGTTAGCCAGGTCCCGCACAGCGTTCCTCTGCTCAGCCTCGACAATGCGTACACTGACGGGGAGCTGCGGGAGTTTGACCGCCGCGTCCGCGGGAGTACCGGGCGTGAGACGGTCGATTACGTTGCAGAGATGAAACTCGACGGGATGAGCATGTCCGTCATCTACCAGAACGGCTTGCTCCTCCGCGCGGTGACGCGCGGCGATGGCACGATTGGCGAGGATGTCACGGAAAACGCGCGTACCATCCGGTCGCTCCCTCTTTCTATTGCTTCCCCTGCACGGGCCGCCGCAAAAAAGCTGCCGGAGGAGTTCGAAGCGCGCGGTGAAGTGATCATGGAAAGGAAAGGGTTCGAACGCCTCAACCAGGAACGTGAACAGCAGGGCCTGTCCAAGTTTGCCAATCCACGCAATGCCGCCGCTGGCTCGATACGCATGCTGGAGCCGAGCATCGTTGCGGGGCGCCGCCTCGATTATTACGCGTATGCTCTGCTTGCCAACGGCCGCGTGCCGGTTCCCGAACACTCTCAAGTTCTGGAAACCCTTGCCGCGCTCGGTTTCAAGGTCAATCGGAACTGGCGCCATTGTCACGACATCGAGGAAACAATTGCCTTCTGCCGCGAGTGGGAATCCGAGCGTGACGCCGTGCCGCATGAGATTGACGGCGTTGTCCTGAAGGTGAATTCCGTTGTGCTCCAGGAAGAGCTCGGCGCCACAGCCAAGGCACCGCGCTGGGCTGTAGCCTACAAATTCGCGGCGCGCCAAGCGACCACGACGGTGCGCGACATTGAGGTACACGTCGGCCGCACCGGAGCCCTGACTCCGGTCGCGATTCTCGAACCCGTTTCACTCGGCGGCGTTACCGTCGGCCGGTCCACGCTCCACAACGAGGATGAAATCAGGCGGCTCGGCCTCCGGGTCGGCGATAGGGTAATTGTCGAGCGGGGCGGCGACGTCATCCCCAAGGTTGTGCGGGTTCTGCACGATAAGGAACCTGAATCCCTGCGTGAGTTTGTAATGCCCGCGCAGTGTCCCGTCTGTGGTGGAATTGTGGTGCGTGAGGAGGGTGAAGCAGCTTCGCGATGCGTAAACGTCAACTGCCCGGCACAACTCAAGGAATCCCTTTTGCACTTCGCTGCGCGCAAAGCGATGGACATTGACGGCCTGGGAGGGGTTCTGGTGGACCAACTCGTAGAAAAGGGCTTGGTTCGCAGCGTCGCTGAAATTTACAGGCTGTCGGAACCCACGCTTGTCGAGTTGGAGCGCATGGGAAAGAAATCAGCGCAAAACCTCCTGGAGGAGATCGGCGCAAGCAAATCGCACACCCTCGAGCGCTTGATCTTCGCGCTCGGCATTCGGTTTGTGGGAGAGCGCACCGCCACGATTCTGGCGGACCATTTCGGTTCCTTGGACGAGCTGGCGAAGGCCCCGGCGGAGGACCTGGAGACCATATTTGAAGTCGGCCCCAAGGTCGCGGCAAGCATCCATAACTACTTCCGTGAACCCCGGAATATGAAATTGCTGGAGAGACTTCGCAAGGAAGGTCTGCGTTTCACGCAAGAACGGAAAGCCCGCAGCGCGTCGCTTGCTGGAAAGACTTTTGTTCTGACCGGCACGCTGGAACGCTGCTCCCGCGAGGAAGCGAAGAAGCGAATCGAGCAGTCAGGTGGTCGCGTCACCGCATCAGTGAGCAAGAAGACCCATTACGTAGTTGCGGGAGCCGATCCGGGATCGAAGCTCGACAAGGCGAAGTCGCTGGGAGTTCAAGAAATCAGCGAGCAGGCACTGGAGGACTTGCTCCGGTAGTTCACCGCGCCGCCTCAATGGCTCGCGCAAGATACACACTGGCAAGATGTGCACGGAAGCTCTGTCCGGCGTGCAGATTCTCGATCAACTCCAGACCTTCGGTCATGGCAGCGCCGGCTTCCTCGAGAAGTTTGGGCGTAATTGCAACTCCGGTTAACTTCTGCTCCGCCTGCCTGGCCCGATACGGCTGATCGGTGACGCCCGCAACCCCGATGCGAATCTTCTCGCACCGCCCGTCGGGTCCGTCCTGCATGCAAACGGCGACTCCGACGATGGCAAAATCAGAGGGTCTGCGGGCGAACTTCAGATAGGAGCTTTTCTGCCCGGTCAGCACGGGAACCCGGATCTCGGTCAGAATCTCGTCCGGAGCCAAGGCCGTGGCGTACATCCCCTCGAAAAACTCGTCCGACGGAATCCAACGTTCCCCTCTGGGCCCCACCGCCTTCGCTTCTCCTTCGATAGCCAGGATCGCGGCCGGCATATCGCCGGCGGGATCGGCGTGCGCCATGCTGCCGCCGAGCGTTCCGCGGTTTCGCACCTGAACGTCTCCCACCACCGAGGCGGCTTGGGGCAGGATCGGGCACTTTTCTTGCAACAGATTCGATTCCTGAATCTCGACGTACGTCGTGAGGGCGCCGATGGCTATCTTGCCCACTCCCATTGATGTTCCATCTTCCCGGATGTAACTCAGCCCGCCGATCCGCCCGAGGTCCACCAGATAATTCGGATTCGCAAATCGGAGCTTCAGGAATGAGACCAGGCTCTGACCACCCGCCAGGACTTTGGCTTCATCCGGATTCTTCGCGAGCAGCGCAATGGCTTCGTCGAGCGTTGTCGGGGCGAAATATTCAAACTTGCTGGGGAACATGGTCTGCTTTCCCGTTGCCTTCCCTTCTCAAATGACCTTCGTCTCCTTCACAGCACGGACGACTTTTTCGGGGGTGATTGGAAGCGACTTGACCCGCACCCCGAATGGTGTCAGAGCATCCTCGACGGCGTTGGCGACCGCGGCGAGCGAGCCGATCGCGCCGCCCTCTCCGACCGATTTCGTGCCCAGCAGCGTGTAAGGACAGGGCGACACCATGTGGCCTGATTCGAAATGTGGCAGCCCAGCCGCCACGGGCTTCATGTAATCCATGAAGGAAGTGGTCACCAACTGCCCGTCCTCGTTGTACACAAATTCTTCCAGCAACACGGCGCCAATCCCGTGGACTGTCGAGCCAATCACCATGCCCTCCACGATTCCGGGGTTCAATTGGTTGCCGCAATCATGCACGATGACGTACTTCAGGAATTTGACCATTCCGGTTTCGATGTCCACCTCGACAGCCGCCACATGAACCGAATTCGAGTGCGTGATCTGGACATTGAAGTCCGTCTTGCTCGGCAGCTTCGCCATCGCGCTCTTGTAATACGCGATTTCCTTCAATCCCGGCTCCTCGCCTTTCGGCAGCAGCAGGACTTTCTTGTAGGCCAGTGCGGCAATCCCCTGGAACGGGATGGTCTTGCCGCTCTCGACGGTAGAGGAAATCTGCCCGTCGTGTAGCTTCAGGTCTTCCGGCTTGGCCTCAAGGGCATGCGCAGCGATTCGAAGCATCTTGTCCCGAATCTTCTTGGTCGCCATGATCACAGCACCCAAGTCCACATCATTAAAGCGGTTCGAGTAGCAGCCGGAGTGACCCAGAAACGGCGAGATGAGCGAGTCGAAGTGTGTGCGGACAGTCACCAAGTCCGGGTGAATTGCCAGCATGTCGGCTACCACCTGGGAGACCGTCGTGGCATGCCCTTGGCCTTCGTCCACGGAACCGATCATCACGGTCGGGTTGCCATCGTAGTCAATTCCGACAATCGCCCCTTCGGCGTTGCCCATGTATTCGGGCGTGCCGCGCGCCGTGTAGTAATACCCGAGGTTGGACGTCCCCGGCTCGATACTCGAACTGATGCCAATGCCGATGTACCGGCCCTGCTTCCGCCACTCCTCTCTCTTCTTCTTGAAGTCTTCATATCCCATTAGCTCGAGCGCTTTGCGGAGACATTCCGGAAAATCACCGCTCTCGTAAATTTCACCCGAAGGCGTCGTATAGGGCATCTGATCCGGCTGGACGAAGTTTCGGAGGCGCAACTCGACTGGGTCGATCCCCAATTCTTTGGCGGCGATCTCCACCATCCGCTCCAGGACAAAAATCATCGTGGGCTTTCCTACGCCACGGTTTTGCACCGTGGGGCCCTTGTTTGTCACCACGCTGAGCATTTCCGCTTCCGTCGCCTGAATGGTGTAAGACCCCACCAGTGTGGCGAACTTGATCATCCCGTAGATTCCGGCCGTGTGGACAAACGACCCGTCATTGTCAATGTCCTTGAACTTCAGTCCCAGAATCTTCCCGTCTTTCCGAAGCGCAAACTCGATCTCGACTTCGCAATCTGGGGCATGCGTGCCGGCCAACAGGTGCTCTCGGCGCGTCTGCACCCACTTGATCGGCCCGTCCACTTTCTTCGCCAGGAGACAGAGAAAAACGATGTAGGGCCAAAGCGCCAGCTTGATACCGAACCCGCCGCCCGCGTCGGGGACGATCAGGCGGAAGTGGCTGTTCGGTATTCCCATCATGTTGCAAATGTTCACGATGCTTCGCCCGTGCTGCTGGTCATTTGCCCACACGGTGTAGGAATCCGACGGCCGGTCGTACTTCGCGACGATCACCCAGTTTTCAAGCGGCGTCGAGCTGTATCGGTGCATCTTGAAGGATTCGCGAATCGTTAGGTCCGCCTCGCGAAACGCTTTCTCCACATTGCCATGCTGCAGGGTATCCTGCATCAGGATGTTGCTTCCGGCTTCCTCAAACAGCAGAGGGGAGTCTTTCTTGAGTGCGTCCTGAATCTCAACCACCGGCGGCAGCGGGTCATACGCAACCTCGATCAGCTCCAGCGCATCCTCGGCCAGGTACCGGTTCTCCGCCACGACCGCAGCCACGGGCTCGCCAACGTATCGCACTTTGCCGGTCGCCATCACATATTGGGTCGCGGGTTTCGTAATAGCGCGAGGCGGGACGGGTTTCGTGACCTTGGCCACCTCCTCTCCGGTAATGACCGCCAGCACACCGGGCAATGCTTCGGCTTTGCTCGTGTCCACCTGCAACAGCCGGGCGTGAGCGTAAACGCTGCGGAGGATGGCGACGTGCGCGCACTCGATCGGCAGGTCATCCACGTACTCGCCTTCGCCTTTGACGAAACGGATGTCGTGATCCCTGCGGATCGGCTTGCCCACCCAGTTTCGGGTGGCCAATATCTCATCGAGCTTCATCATTTGATTTTGCTCCGCTCGAACGTGCCTTGGCGGCTGCGTCCCGGATGGCGTCAATGATTTGCTGATACCCGGTACACATACAGAGGTTTCCTTCGAGGGCTTCCCGGATCTCCTCCTCGTTCGGATCGGGTGATTTCTCCAGAAGCGCCTTGGTCCCCAGGATCATCCCCGGCGTACAGTAACCGCATTGAAACCCGAATTTGTCGAGAAATGATTCCTGAATCGGGTGTAGGGCGCCTTTCGTTGCCATTCCTTCGATCGTGGTCAGCTCGGCGCCGTTCGCCTGCACTGCCAGCATCAGACAGGACTTGATCGGCTTTCCTTGGTAGAGAACCGTGCAGGCGCCGCAATTGCCCGTGTCGCATCCAACATGGGTCCCAGTCAGCCGTGCCTGCTCGCGAATGTAGTGAACCAGCAGAAGTCGGGCCTCCACCTCATGTGTGAACTTCTTTCCGTTGATCGTGACCTCGATCTGATACATGGCGTTCCTATACAACTGGCCAGCGGGGTTTGACTTTCTCTTCCAGATTCGTCTTCTTCAGAATGCCCGGGATCAGTCGATCCACGTGCATGTAAATCTCTTCTTCATTGATCGTCTGCAACTGCCGTTGCTCCATCAGAACCGCGCCGTCACAGAGCACCGTGTCCACGCTGGCGCCGGTGGCGCTGTAGACGAGGTTCGAAACCGGATTGTAGAGCGGCTGCCACTGTGGCGTGCGGGTGTTGAAGATCGTAATGTCTGCCTTTTTCCCGGCCTCGAGGGAGCCGATCTCCTGATCCCACAACGCGCAGCGTGCCCCGTTGATGGTAGCCATCTCCACGATTCGTTCCGGCGGCATGACACCTGTGTTCAACCGGACTTCCTTATACGCCCCGGCGCTCAATCCCATCTCCTGAACCAGGTCCACGATCCCCGACGACGCATGATCGGATCCCAGGCCAACCGCTAGGCCCATCTCCAGAAATTCTGGAATCTTTCCTACCAGCACGCACCCATACCCATTGTGCAGGCTGGAGCTCGGCGCACATACGATTTTTGCGTCGTGCTCTTTCATGGCCTCCAACTCATGCGGGCTGACCCATCCCGAATGGACCAGCAGCACGTTCGGGCCCAGCGCTCCGAGATGCTGCAGCCGTTCGATTTCCGTCATTCCGAACTGGGTCTTGCAGGATTCCAGCGTATCCCGAGAAAAGCAGGCATGTGTCTGCACGCCGGCCCCGTGACGGTCGGCCAGTTGCTTCATCCCCCGGACCAGTTGGTCCGTCGAGTTCGGGATGCCGCGAAACTGGAACCAGGCTCGAATGCGTCCGTTGTGCGCCCCGTTCCACTTCCGGAATACTTCTTCTGAGCGCTCCAGGCATTCGTCCGTCGATTCCAGAAACGTCTTGGGCAGAGCGCCGAAGGGGGACTTCGGGATATCCAGGTTGCTCTTTGCGATCACGCAGCGGACTCCCGACTCTCCCACGGCGCGGATCGTTTCTTGCGGGTGATAATTGCCGGCGTCAATGAACGTCGTCACGCCGTTGCGCAGTAACTCCAGGATACAGAGCTTGGCGCTCCAGTAGCTCTCCTCCTCGGTCAGCAGTCCCTCGTAGGGATACATCCGCTCGAAAAGGAACTTTGCTGCGCTCACTTCGTCCGCCAGGCCGCGGCTCAGTTGAAAGGCCGTATGAATATGCGAGTCGACCAGCCCCGGCAGAACCACTTTGCCGCGCGCTGAGATGATGCGGGATGCGGCTCCGAACCGTGGCTCCAGATCCTTCGTCTTTCCCACCGCTGCGATGCGGTCCCCCTCGATCGCAATTCCCCCGGAGCGCAGAATCCGGCGTTCTCGATCCACCGTAATCAACCAATCCGCATCGCGAATGAAAATGTCTGCCATGAGCATGCTACTTCGATCGGTGGCGGCGCTCCCGGCGAACAGGAATGGTACTCATCCGCTCCCCTGGATGTCAAGCAACGGGGACTCGTGGTGCCTCCAATTCAAAGTAACCATTGCGAACAGTAGGGCAGCGAAGGAGCTGCCGGTCACACGGAGTCATCCCTATGGCCAGTCAGCCGTGATACAGTGGAACGCTGCATCATGCCACTTTTGGTTCGCTAAGGAGGGAAGCGCATGCCATTCACCGAGAAATTCACCTGGGCCGGTAAAGACCTGATACTCCAGCGGGAAATCCCCCCTGTCCAGGTTGGATCGGTCGAGAGCAGCAAGGTCAAGATCGAAAAGATCAATATCAACGACCCCAATCTGCGCCCCACCAACTACGCCAAGTCCGAAGGCACGCCGCTTCCGATCCTGCAGGCCGACGGCGTGCGCATTGACCTTTCCAAGCGGACCAAAGAGCCCATGAAGTTCTGGCATCGGAACATGGAGTGCGATGAGCTGATTTTCTGCTACAAGGGAAGCATTCACTGGGAGACCGAGCTAGGCAACGTGACACTGGAATCCGGTGAGATGTTCGTGATCCCCAAGGGAATCGCTCACCGCTCGCTGCCACCCGACAATTCAGAGGAAAACATCATCATCGAGCTCAAGATCCGCGGCGACGTGTCCAAGCTGATTTAACCAGGACTGGCGCTCTCGTCTGCCGATATTGGTTACAATGCAACCGACACGCCGGGAAGGCATCCCTGGCTCATCTATTGCGCGTCGGCGCCGACCTTGGAAACCAGGGTCGCTCCGAACTCCGCCATCATCTGATCGCCTTTTTTCTTAATCAGACCGTGGCCGAATTCGCCGATCTTGCCCAGCAGGTTCAGGTCCGTTTCTACACTCAGCCTGGTTTCTCGGTCCGTAATCTCGTCCAACCGCAATTGCATTTTCCCCTGCATTAGGCCGCTGATCTTCTGATCGGACGCCTGGACTGAAAGGGAACCCACGTACCGTTCGGAGTCCATGAACTCGACGGTGATTTTTCCGCGTAATCGCAGCTTAACGATTCCGACTCTCACCCGGATGGCCCCTTCGTAATTCTGTTTGTCGATTTCGTTCACTTCCTCGACTCCCGGGAGGCACTCCGCCACGTTCGGGATCACGACCAGAAAGTCCCAGAGCTTTTGCCGGGGGACTTGCACGACACACGTGTTTTCCAGCTTCATTTTGTTACAGTTCCTTCTTGCGGTTGTCAGAGGAAGGCGTCAGCCTTGATTCCTCTGCGGCTTCACCGGCTCGACTCCGTAGCGCTCCCAATCTGCGGCTACCCGGTCCATATGCTCTTTGGGCGGCACCGCCCGCGCAGGGAAGGGGTGTTTGCGGGTCGCATCGATTCCCAGCTTCGAGCTCACCTGCTCGGAGGGCAACAACGGCTTCCCATCCCTTCGAGGCTGCGAGGGGTCCAGCGTAATCGGATCCATGTTGCGGAACACGTGAACGTCCTCCGAGGGCTGCATGTGGAAGCTCATCGCCCACTCGACCTGGAACTGGTCTCGCGCGTCTATGTCGTCATCTACCACGATCACCATCTTGGCGATTCCAATGTTCAGCGACCAGACCCCCATCATGGCCTTCACCGGCTGGAAGCGGTTCCGCTTCTTCAGCGAAATAATCAGAATCCCGGTCGCTCCGCTGCTTTCCGTCAGGCAAACGTCCCGGACGTCGAGACCCAGGTTGCTTTGCAGGTGCCGCCGAATTTCCATTTCGCGCCCGAAGCTCTTGATGCAGCTCGATTCGCTCGGCGGCATCTGGCTCAGGAACGCCTGGTAAATCGGGTTGCGCCGGTGCGTGATGCAGGTCACCTCGAACAAGGGGTGGTTGCCCCCCGCCCCCATGTAGCCGCCATACTCGCCGAACGGTCCTTCCTGCTCCCGTCCCTGAAACGGAACTCTGCCCTCGATCACGATCTCGGCTGTGGCCGGAACTTCAAGGTCCACCGTCAGGCATCGCACCACCTCCACAGGCTCGCCCCGAATGCCTCCTGCCGCGGCCAGCTCATCCGACCCGTAAGGAAACGGGCTGACTGAGGTGAGGCCGATCACCGGATCGGTCCCGAACACGATCGCTGCATCAGTGCCCGAACCACGCGCTTCATTCTTTTGGATGTGCTGGCGCATATTGCGCTGCGGGTTGATCATAAACCCTCCCCTGCGCGGGCCTTTCACCTGAAGACGATACGTTCCCACGTTCTGAACCTTCGTTTCCGGGTCCCGGGAAATGACAAACGGAGACGTGTGATACGGCCCCGGGTCTTCGCCCACGGTCCAGACGGGCGCGGGCAGCATCTCAATATTCGCTTCCTCGTCCTTCAAAACTACTTCCTGGCACGGTCCGCTCGAAACCAGCCGCGGCGGGATCGGGCTCTTTCCCCGCGCCCACTTCTCCCACACGCCAGCTTGATCCGTCCCCAGCGCCGTCGCGTATATCTCCCGCGAGCCTCCCAGAATGCCGACTACCAGCGGAATCTTGTGACCCTTGATGCAATCGAACATCAGCGCAGGTCTGCGCTCCTGCGAAATCGTCCGGAAGGCGTGCCGACACACCGCGCTGATCTCCCAATCTTTGTCCACTTCCTGTTTGACGTGGCAGAGGAGACCCTTATCTTCTAAGACCTGCAGATACTCTCGCAAATCCTTGTAGGGCATTCGCTACCTCCTGGGCGGTCCCCCCGGACGCTGCGCTCCGGTTGGAGCACTGAACTTCCTCAAATCATGCCTTGAATTCAGCGTTTGCCGGGTATACACGCGTCATCCCGAACGCGTTTGTCCCCGGCGAAGTTGAGAGGCAATGTGAGTCGAGGATCTGCTCTTCCCCTACGCTACGCCTTGGGCATCTTCAACAGCCTGCGGGCGTTCTCGATGTAAATCTTCTCGCGATCCGCCGGCGCGAGAATCATCGAATCCAGCACTTTGATCGTGTCTCGGATAAACCCGGGGCCTTTTTCTGGATCAAAGGGCATGTCGGTGGCGAACAAAATCTGGTCAATTCCGAAGAACCCGATGCCGCACTCGATCTGGCCCGCCCCGCCGAACGACGCCGTGTCACCGTAGAACTTCCGGAAGTAGTCGATCGGGCGATGCTTGAGACTGAACTGTACCAAGTCCTTCTCCTCCGGTGGCGTGCGCGTCCCCAGAGTGTCCATCCCAGCCGCCAGGCGGCCCTCAAAAAACGGAATCATCGCTCCCGTGTGGTGCGCAATGATCTTCAGGTTCGGAAACTCGTCGAGGATGCCGGAGAAAACCATCCGCGTCATCGCCGCCGTCGTTTCATACGGCCATCCGAAGATAAACCAGATTTCGTAGCGGGACTTCTTCTCCGACGCATAGTCGGAAAAGTTCGCACCCCGCGCTGGATGGAGCCAAATGATCGCGTCGTGCGCGGCGATCCGCTCAAACAGCGGCCGGAATTCCGGCTCGTCCACGGGCCGTCCATTCACATTGCTGAACAACTGCACTCCGCCCGCTCCCAGTTCCGTTATGGCACGGTCCACCTCGGCCGCACAAGCTTCCATGTTGTTCATGGGAACCGCTGCCGCGAAGCTCGGAAACCGGTCCGGGTGTTTCGCCACCAGCCCCGCCATGGAGTCGTTCGCGATGCGTGCCAGCTCTGCCGCCACCTCCGGGGATCCTGCCTCCTCAATCGCTGGTGAGGCCAGCGACAGCACCTGCTGGTAGTCCGGGAACTGGTCCATCACGCGGAACCGCTGCTCTAGGTCCAGCAGGATCGGAATCGCCTTCACACGCCGTTCCATATAGGACGCTTTGGTTGATTTCCTTACCATCGCCTCATAGAACGGGCGCGGGAAGAAATGCGCAAACATGTCCAGTTTCATCGGAGTCTCCCGCTGAATTCCTGCAGATGTTCTTCCAGCCAGCAGTTGCCGCTCAAAACGACATAGGTTACCGCAATCGATCACAAAAGTGAAGCCGGTCTGGGAGCAAGATTCCAGAATTGATGAGGTGAAGTTGTGGATGGAGAGAGGTCACAGGTAAGGGCACCCTATGCCGGGCCTCTAAGAGATTCCCCGCATTGGTAGGGTTATCGGAAAGAAACGAAGGCACCGATCCGGCTTCGCCGGATCGGGCGCCTCTCTGTGGTCGGTTATCTTCCCTTGCCATGCAACCCGAGACGGGCCAGCACTCGGGTCTGCTCGCCTTACTAGTTCTCGTTGATCGTGACGAGACCGACCATGTTCGTGGCGGTCTGGTGGATCAGCAGATTGCCGTCGCTTGTGGCCCTCATGTGCCGCAGCGAGCCAACACCCGCGGGGATCGCCCAGCTCTGGAACTGCTCCGTCGTCGGATCGAACCGCACCAGCGTATCCGGACGACGCATCGACTCGTTGTACCAGATGATGTCGTCAATGATCGCGATGGAGTAGGGCTGGGAATTCTCTCCGCTCGGCGAGTCCCATTGCTGGATCGCCCCCGTCGCGGGGTCCAGCCGGCCCAGCTTGCTGAGCGACGAGTTCAGGAACCACACGATGTCGTTGCTATCGACGGCCAGTCGGCGGACCCTCGTTCGCTGATCCGGGATCTCGTATTCTTTGATGGACATGGTCGCCGGATCGACGCTTGCCACCTTGTACGAGCCGTTAAACGCGACCCACACCGTCCCCTTGGAATCGACGTCGATGCCGTAGGGCCGAGCATTCGGCGTGGGAACCGTCACCAGCTTGACGTCGCCCGTAGCCGGGTCCAGCCGGCCCACCATGTTGCTCTGCTGCACCGTAAACCACAGGATGCCGTTCTCGTCGAAGATTGGCGTGTGCGGGTCACGGGCTGCCGGGTCCGGCATCGGATATACTTTGATATCGCCTGTCGATGGGTTCAACATCCCTACCGTCCCATTGCCGTTGCCCATGTACCAGATGTTGCCGCTGCTGTCGCTGATGATGCTGTGCGGGCGCGCGTCCTCCGGCAGCTTGAATTCCTTCATCTCACCGCTCTGGGGATTCAGCCGCCCGGCAATATCCATCCATTGCCCGGCCCACCAGATGGAGCCGTCCGGCGACTGGTCCGGATCGCGGGCACGCTGGCCCTTGGTCGGCACGGTCCATTCCTGGAACGAAACCTCGATCGGCCCCGGTACGAGTGTCGGCTCGCGTCCCGGCCGCGGCGGAAAATTGGCGGCGAGGTACTGCGACAAGCTCTCCGCCTGTGCGTCAGATAGCGTGATCATTTTCGAGAAGAGATCACGCCATTGCTCCTGTGTGTATCCGGCGGATCTGGTGATCAGATCGACACCGTGGCACGCGACGCACGCCGTGCTCACCAGCGCCTTGCCATCACCCTCGGGGAGAGCGGCTGCCTCCTGCGCTCTCTCGCTCATCTGTCCCTGCAGGGGGACCACTGCTACAGCACCGAACAACACTCCGATCGCCAATAGGTTTGAAAATCGAAACATACTGCCCTCCATTTAGATTGCAACTGGGTCGCGCGTACCACCATATCTTATCATGCCTGCCCCCCCTGGTTCCACAAGTTTGGCTTTCCCGGTAGTGGGATCACACGAAAGCGGCACTACCGGCTCTTCCGGGTAGCGGGGTCACGCTGTGGGATTCACCCAAGTCGGGAATACGATGGTGCTAACGGTCGGAGTACTTCGATAGGCAGCCCCATTTAATCTCAGCAGGAGTCTTCTCCGGATGCGTCACCGGCAGGCATTCCGTCCTTCAGTGCCATGGGAACTTGTGCTAGAATCCATGCGCAACAGGATCAAAGTCGAGTCTGCCGTTCGGCCCGGCACTCCAGTGCTTTGGGCCGTGCGCGCGGCCAAGGCTGATGAAGGAGGACCTGGTTATGGATTTGACCCGACGCACCGTTTTGGCAGGGGGCGCCGCAGCGACCGCGATGGCGGTTGCGCCGCGTTTGTTTGCTCAGCAGACCGGGCAAGGAGGGTTTGCCTTTTACGAGAGAGGCTCCGTTCGCATCCGCTATCAGGAAACCGGTTCCGGCTTTCCCTTGTTGCTCATTGCCGGCGGCGGATTGAACTCATCCATCTCCGGCTTGGCCACCGCCCCCTTTAACCCGATCGAGGAATTCAAGGACGAGTACCGCTGCATCGCATCGGATCTGCGGAACTCCAATCGCGGCCAGTCCTCCGGCCCACTCGAAATCGACCGGCCGTGGGATTCCTATACCGACGATCATATCGGTCTGATGGATCACCTGGGCATCGACAAATTCATGGCGCTCGGCTTCTGCGTTGGCGCTCCTCTCATCTGGAACCTCCTGAAGCGCGCCCCCGATCGTGTTGTTGCAGCCGTGCTGGCGCAGCCCAGCGCCTCGCATCCGGACATGCCCGACCTTTTTTACGACGGGAATATGAACGGGTGGGGTCCGGACCTTGTCGAGCGTCGGCCCGACATCACGATGGAGATGGTCGACAGGTTTCTTACCAACATGTACCGCAACAAAGCCGATTTCGTCATCAGCGTGACGCGCGATTTCGTACGCCAGTGCCAGACGCCCATACTGATCCTGCCCGATGATATCCCGGCGCATCCCTATGAGGTTGCCATGGAGGTCGCCATGCTTGCGCCAAAGGCCGAAGTCAGCATGTTCCCGTGGAAGCAGCCCAAAGAGCGCATTCCCCTGGCGGTGCGCCAGATACGTTCCTTCCTTCGCGCCCATCGCCCTGCTTCTGCTTAGACGGCCGCGTCCATGCAAAGTGCCCGATGCTGCGGCCCGTAGATGATCCAGCAAAATGGTACAGGAGGTGTGACATGGAAGCCAGGCTGCAACCGCTCGCGCTCGGAGCAATCGGGATCCTCATCGTTGCCAGTACGTTGTCCGCGCATCACCGATGGCCGGTCAATCGTTCGGAGGAAGTCACCGTACAGGGCACGGTGACGGCGTATACGTGGGGCAACCCGCACGTGATGATCGCGCTGGACGTACGGACAGACGACAGCAGCGTCGAGAAGTGGGAAGTAGGAGGCCCCAGTACTAATCGGATGGGGAGGAACGGCTGGGACAGGAATACTCTGAAGGCAGGAGACGTCATCACCGGCTTCGGGTTTCGCTTCACGGATGGGTCCCGGATTCTGAGGTTGGACAGGATCGTGACGTCCGACGGGAGGGAACTGTTCCTGTACGGTCGCCGGTAGGCGTCTTCTCGGATCGCATGGCAGCCACTGATGGCTACCAGACGACAATGTATACAGTAGTGCACAGATAAGCCGGCAGGAGCCGAAGTCAGTGCCAGATCGGTAACGAGTGGTCGTCTAGTATTTTCCATCCGTTCGGCGGGGCGATTCAATCTGACCCACCTCTGGACTTTCGCCCTTTACGAAGTTCCTACGTCCTATAGCTGGCGTTGATCCGAACGTATTCTTCGGTGAAGTCGCAAGTCCAGAATCGCGCTGCAGCCTTCCCCTGCCCCAGCACCACGCGGATCAGAACCTCCTTGGCCTGCAGTTCGCGCTGCAGCACCGGTTCGCTGAAGTCGGCTGCTCCGCCCCGGCGGCAGACTAGCGTGCGATTGATGTAGACGTTCACCCGGCCCGGGTCAATTTCCACTCCCGCGTTCCCCGCTGCGGAGAGAATGCGGCCCCAGTTGGGATCGCCTCCCGCGATTGCTGTCTTGACTAGAGAAGACAAGGCAATCGACCGCGCCACCGCCTCCGCCTCCCGCTCGGACACTGCGCCCTCGACACGTATTTCCGCAACCTTCTTTGCCCCTTCCCCGTCTCGGACCAGCTCGATGGCCAGCGTCTGCGCCACTTCGCCGAGCGCCCGCAGGAATCTTCCCGCGGCGGGGCTTCGCGGCCCGATCTTCGGCGCCCCCGACATCCCGTTCGCCAGCAGGAACACCGCATCATTGGTCGAGGTATCACCGTCCACCGAGACACGGTTGAAGCTTTCGCCGCAGACCCGGCGCAACACTCCATCCAGAAGGCGCGGCTCGATGTCGGCATCCGTAAAGAGAAAGCCGAGCATCGTCGCCATGCGCGGATAGATCATCCCGGCTCCCTTAGCGATGCCGAGAATGCGCACGCGCCGCTTGCCGGCAGTGAAACTTCGCGCGGCGACTTTCGGCCGCGTATCGGTCGTCAGAATGGCTCGGGAAGCAACCCGGTACCCCTCCGGGTGCAGCCGCCGGGCCAGCGCCGGCAATCGGTCCGTAATCACTCCTGCGTCAAGCGGAACGCCGATGACACCGGTTGAGGCCACCAGGACCTGTTCCGGCTGCAAGCCCAGCAGTTTCGCGCCTTCCTGCGCACACTCCCGAGCCGCCCGCATTCCCCCCGCACCCGTTGCGCAGTTCGCATTGCCGGCATTGACGACAATCGCTCGCGCGATGTGGCGGCTTCGCCTCAGATGATCCTGTGCCACCAGCACCGGAGCGGCCTTTACGCGGTTCGTCGTGAACACTGCGGCAACGCGCGCCGCCGCGACGGAATACATCAGACAGACATCCGGTCCGCTGCCATGCCGGCGCAAACCGGCGCTACCGGCTGCGAACAAGAACCCTTGCGGAACTTCCAAAGGTGGAATGCGATGCTTGCTGCCCGATTTCATAAAGGGGGAAGTGTAGCGTAATTGAAGTACGAGACCAAGGAGCGCTCCCAAGAACTGCCGTCGTACGGACTATTTGCCGGTGTTGGAAACGTCTCGGATCAGATGCGCCAGCAGGGCCGTCCGGCGGATCACTTCGTCGATAACAATGTGTTCGTGCTCAGCGTGAGCGCCATCGCCGACCGCTCCCAAACCGTCCAGCGTCGGTACGCCCAGTGCGGATGTAAAGCTCCCATCCGAACCTCCTCCGACGCTCGCCTCGGACAACCGGATTCCGAGCGGCCGGGCCAGACGCCGGGCGCATTCGAACAAAGCAACCACTTCTGCAGTCCGTTCCAGAGGTGGCCGGTTGAACCCGCCGGTCACTGCAACCCTCGCCTTCCGATGGAACGGTCTAAGAGAGCGCATCTTCCGCTCCACAACGGCCTGGTCCCGGGCACGAAGAACGCGGGCATCTACGGTGGCCGCTGCCAGCCCTGGGACCACATTTCCTCTGGTGCCGCCGCGGACCATCCCACAATTGAACGTGATCCCTCGCTTCGTGTCAGCAAACGACTCTATCCGCAAGAGTTGCCTTGCCAGCTCAACAATCGCATTGATGCCTTTCTCGGGTTCCAATCCTGCATGCGCAGCCCGGCCGAGCACACGAATCTCAAACTCGCCCGTTCCTTTCCGAGCAGTCTTGAGTGCGCCCTTGAGCCCAAAGGCGGGTTCGAGCACAAGAGCGGCGTCGCTCCGCCGGGCTTCGCGTTTCGTTGCCGAATGAGAGGAGGGGCTTCCTATCTCTTCATCGGCGTTGAGCAGCATAACCACCTTCTTGTTTACGGTGACGCCATGCCTGCGCAGCGCAGCCAGCGCGTACAGGCCCATCACAATTCCTGCTTTCATGTCGAAGATGCCGGGTCCGTAAGCACGGCCGTTGCGAATGCGGAAGGGCATCCGTGCAAGTGTGTTGAGCTCCCAGACGGTGTCCAAATGACCCAGCAAAAGGAGTTGACGGCCTTGCGGACGGGGAGCGAGACGGAACTCCGCGCGCAGGTGATTGCCCGTGGTGCGGGACGGATCGAAACGCACGGTGGCGCCGAAGTCCCGTGCAACAGCGGCAACGAACTTCCCGAAGCGGTCCACGGCGGCCTTATCGGTGCTCGGAGATTCCATTTCCAAGAACCGCCGCAAAAGCTGGAGCAGGGGCTTCTCTTGTGCTTTGAGTGTCTTGAGCAATATGTCCATTAGGACCGCTTCCTTTCGATTTTATGTTTGCCCGGCGCATCGAATATAATCAATTGCATTCCGGGAACCAAGCGGGGAGCTCGAAGGCCCCAATCCCGGGCGTGGGGATGCCCACCGCGGGCGCTCGCGATTCCGAACCCTCTCGCGTCTCCCCGGAGCGGCGGCGAACTCTGCGAACGGGAGCGCCACAGAGATCCCCAAGGAGGCCCTCAAGGAGTTCCATGACACTCGATATCAATGAGATACAGCAGATCCTGCCGCACCGCCCGCCGTTTCTTCTGGTGGACCGCATTCTGAAGCTCGAGCCGGACAAGCGCATTGTGGGCCTCAAGAACGTCTCCATGAACGAACCGTTTTTTGTGGGTCATTTTCCAGGTTTTCCCGTGATGCCTGGGGTTCTGATCGTGGAGGCCATGGCGCAGACGGGCGGCATCCTGGTCCTGCGCGGTATCCCCGACTTGTCCCAACGGCTGGTGCTGTTTGCTTCGATTGAGAGTGCGAAATTCCGCCACCCGGTGCGGCCCGGCGACCAGTTGCGCATGGAAATTGACATGCTTGCCCGGAAGACCGCCTTTTGCCGCATGAAGGGAAAAGCCTACGTGGGAGAGGAGCTGGCCTGCGAGGCCATCGTGCTGTGCAAGATTGTGGAAAAGATGATGGGAGAAAACCGGAGCGTGGAGAAGTCGAAGTGACCCGGCTGGACACCGAGCTCGTGCATCCAACAGCCGTGGTGCATCCGGGAGCGCGGATCGCGGCGGGCGTGCGCGTGGGGCCCTATTGCGTGATCGGCGAGGAAATCGAGATCGAAGACGGCTGCGACTTCATGGCCCACGTTTACCTCGAAGGCCCGCTGCGCATCGGGCCGGGAAACAAGTTTTTCCCCTACTCGTCCATCGGAGTCATCCCGCAGGACATGAAGTTCCGCGGCGAGCGGACCGAAACCATCATCGGACGGGAAAACACGTTCCGGGAATTCATCACCGTGCACCGGGGCACCGAAGGCGGCGGCAGCGTGTCCTCGATCGGTGACCACAATCTCGTGATGGCCTACGCGCACATCGCGCACGACTGCCGCGTCGGCAGCCACACCATCCTGGCGAACGGCGTAACGCTCGCCGGGCACGTGCTGATCGAGGACCATGCCGTCATCGGCGCCTTCTCCGGCATCCATCAATTCTGCCGCGTCGGGCGGCACTCGATCGTCGGCGGCTACAGCGTCATCACGCAGGACGTGATGCCGTTCTCGAAGACCGTCTCCGAGCGCGGGACGCGCGTCTACGGCGCGAACGTGGTCGGCCTCAAGCGGCACGGCTTTTCCCTTGAGCGTCGCAAGAAACTGAGCAGCGCGTTCCGTCTCCTGGTGTCGTCGAACTTCAACACCGCACAGGCCGTCGAGGCGATTCGCCAGGAAGCGGGCGATTCAGAGGATGTGCAGGAGCTGCTACGGTTCCTCGAAACCTCCGAGCGTGGGATCATCAAATAGCAGTGGCGCCGACGGAAACAAGTCGCTACGGTCTGATTGCAGGAAACGGGCAGTTCCCCCTGCTGGTGCTCGAAGCCGCCCGCAGCCGGGGCATCGAGATGGTCGTCGCAGCGATCAAGGAAGAAGCTTCGCCTGAACTCGAAGCCCGCGCGGCGCGGCTTTACTGGCTGAGCCTGGGTGAGCTGGGCCGCCTGATCCGCATCTTCCAGGCCGAAGGTGTCGGCCGCGCCGTGATGGCCGGGCAGGTGAAGCATGACAAGATTTTTTCTTCCATCCGCCCGGACTGGAGGCTCTTGCAGTTGCTTCTTTCCCTTCCCCAAAAAAACACCGATTCGCTGATCGGCGGCGTGGCCAAGGTCCTGCTCCAGGAAGGCATCGTGCTCGAAGACTCAACACTCTTCCTGCAGCCCCTGCTCGCCTCCGAGGGCGTGCTGACGCGCCGGGCTCCAACGCCGGAAGAGCAGGCCAGCCTCGACTACGGACGCCAGGTCGCCCGCGACCTGGCGCGCTGGGACATCGGCCAGTCGGTGGTCGTCTGCGACGGCGCCTGCGTAGCCGTCGAGGCCATGGAAGGCACCGACGCGGTGATCCGCCGCGCGGCGCAGCTTGCGCAAGGGAAACCGCTCTGCGTTGTGAAAGTCGCCAAACCGAACCAGGACATGCGCTTCGACGTGCCGGTCATCGGCCTGCCGACCATTGCCGTCATGCAGGAGTGCAATGCAACGGCCCTCAGCGTGAGCGCGGGCCGGACGCTGCTGTTTGACCGCGACCAAATGCTGGCCGAGGCCGACGCGGCAGAGATCACCATCGTCGGCGCATCCGAGCCACGACCCTGAACGACATCTAGATGTCGTTCAGGGAGCGGGCAAAGAACACTGGAATGGCATAAAATCTCTTGACCGGTACATCACGGTTCTTATGAATCTGCTCAACAATAGAACCAATGCCTAACCCCACCAAAGTCGCAGTCGTTGGCACGGGCCGGTTTGGGCGGCACCATGCGCGGGTGTATCACGAGTTGCCCGATGCGGAACTGGTCGGCGTCTATGACACAGACCCTGCGCGGGCTGCGGAGGTGGCGAAGGAGTACGGGTGCCGGCCTTTCGAGCGCCTCGAAGACCTGTTCGGGGCGGTGGAAGCGGCGACCGTAGCCGTCCCTACGGAGAAGCACGCGGAGGTCGGCGAGCGGCTGATGGATGCCGGGATCGACGTGCTGATCGAGAAGCCGATGGCGCGCAGCCTCGCTGAGGCTGACAGCCTGATCGTCGCCGCTGAGCGGCGCGGACGCATCCTGCAAGTCGGGCACCTGGAGCGCTTCAACCCGGCAGTCGCGGCGGCGCGGGAGATCGTCAGCGTACCGCTGTTTTTCGAAGTGCACCGCCTCAGCGTCTTCACGCAGCGGTCGCTCGACGTAGACGTGGTGCTCGACCTGATGATCCATGACCTGGACATCGTGCTGTCGTTGGCTGGCTCAGAGCCGGAAGAGATTCGCGCCTCGGGCCTGGCGGTGCTCACGCCGAAGTTCGACATTGCGAACGTGCGGTTGGCGTTCGCGAGCGGCTGCGTGGCGAACTTCACGGCCAGCCGGGTGAGCTTCGAAACCGTCCGCAAGCTGCGCTGGTTCCAGCCGCGGAAGTACATTTCCGTAGATTATGCGCGCCAGGACGCCTCGGTCACGAGTGTTGACATGGTGGGCGGGCGGCCCAAACTTTCCCACCAAAAACTGCAACCGCCACGCCAAGAACCGTTACAATTGCAACTGACGGACTTTTTGCGCAACGTCCGGACGCGGCGCAATCCGGGAATGGACGGAAACGCGGGACGCCGTGCGCTCCGGCTGGCGCATCGAATCCTGGAGCAGATCCACTTGCATCATGAGCGGCTAATGAAGCAGGCAGGAGCGGCGGTGGCGCCCCTGCCGACCAAGAGCTAAGGGAACTGAATCCGAGGGAGAAGGATTCAAGTGACGCGAGACCGCAGGGGGAAAAAGACAGGTCCCTCGTCGCTTCGTTCCTCGCGATGACGGACAAGCGTAAGGAACCCGGCTTGGACTTCGACAAGATCGATCCCAGAACACGGAGGTTAGACGACGAGTACCATCTGACGGTGGGAATCGGCGAGGCCGACGAGCGCAACGCTGCGCTGATTCGCGAGCGATTTCTGCTCTCCGTCATCCTCCACCTGGTGGTCGTGGTTGTAATGGTCACGAATCCCGATCTGTTCGACCGGCTGTTTCCGGAAGAGCCCGTTGAGCTGGAGCCCCCCCCGCAGGACATCACACTGCTTTACACGCCTCCGCCGGAAGATAGGCCGCAGCTGACCGCGCCACCGCTGCCTGAGCCGCCGGAACCGCCGCCGTCACCCCAGCCGGAACCCGCTCCGGAGCCGCAGCTGCAACCCCGATTGCAAGCCCCCGTGGTACCGCGGCTGCCGCAGCCGGCCGAGCCCCCGCCCGACCCGGGACTCGGGGGCATGGGCGATGAAGAACTGCTGGCGCGAGAGTTGCCGCCGATCGGGATTCCGGAGATGCCGGAGCCGGCCCGCGAGCCGCCTCCGCAAGCGCCGGATCCGCCGGCGCCTACCATCGAGCCGATCCCGGACAACGAGCCGTCCCAGGCGCGACTGCGATTCCCGGTGATCCAGCCGCCGGAACGCGGAACCGAAGCGATCCTGCGGGGGCTGGCGCGCGACCGGGCTACCCAGGGCGGCCGCGGGGTGCTGCGCGGAATTCCGGAGTTCGACCCGGATAACCCGAACATGAGCATTCCCGGGCCTCAGATTCTCTCGGACACCATGGGGGTCAACTTCCGCCCCTACCTGCTGCGGATCTACCTGCTGGTACGGCGGAACTGGTACTCGGTCATTCCGGAAATCGCACGCCTCGGCAAGCAGGGGCGCGTGGCGCTCGAGTTTTCCATTCGGCGAAACGGCCGCGTGCCGGACCTGGATCTGCGCGTGAGTTCCGGGACCGATTCGCTCGACAGCGCAGCGCTGGCCAGCATCCGGCTTTCCAACCCCTTCCCCCCCCTGCCGGAGGAGTTTCCCGGTGAGGACATCCGGCTGCGGTTTATCTACTTGTACAACGTGCCCATTGGTGCACGTTGACCGCGGCTCAGTGCAACCGATAGTCATCCCCCGTTGCATTTGCGGATCGTTTCTTTGTTGTTTTCCATACCAGAGGTATCCCGCCTTGGCAGACGTTTGCAGAAGCGTAGTGGGCGGGAACACGGTGAAGCGAAAACAGGCAGGCCCAAACTCACCACAACCTGGGATGGAGGCTCTGCCGTTTTCGCGATCAGTTGCTAGACCATTTTCAGGGTTGGTGTAGCGCAGCCGCCAAAGTAGGGACAGGCCTCTGGCCTGTCCTCTTACGGGCAGGCAGGAATGCCTGCCCTACCTGCGGGCTATACAGCAATGCTGAAAATGGTCTAGAACTGATACCGCAGGTCCAGGGTGAAGCCAAGCGTGCGGATGTCGTCTGTTGTGAGCTGCCCCGAGACAGGCTCGCTGCCGCAGGAGGCCCGGAACGGGCATGAGGGCTTGCCTTCCCGTTGCAAACCACTTCAAAATGAAGCAGGAGGCTTCGGAGCTGGCGCCGGCACATGGCAAACATCTCACGGCAACGGTTACGCGGCATGCTTGTCTTGTTGTTCCTGCTTGTCCTGTGGATCTGGTGGAAATACCTCCGGATGACTCTCTCCTGACATGAACCGGAAGCCAGCCGCGGCGCCGACAGTCTGGATCATCGCCGGCCCGACGGCGAGCGGGAAATCGAGCCTCTCTCTGCATCTGGCAGAGCGATTCCGGGGTGAGATCGTCAACTGCGATTCCCTGCAGCTCTATCGACGCTTCGATATCGGCACGGCCAAGCCCTCTCTCGCCGAGCGCAGCCGCGTTCCACATCACCTGTTCGACATCCTGGAACCCGAGCAGCAGTCCTCCGCGGGCGAGTACGTGCGGCGCTCACGGGCCGTCCTGGCGGAGATCACCGGACGCGGCGGTCTGCCGATCCTCGTCGGCGGAACCGGATTCTATCTGCGCGCTCTGGTGGATGGCTTGTTTGCTGGACCGTCTCGCCATCCGGAACTGCGGGCGCGTCTCCGCCGGCGCGCAGCCACCAAAGGGCCGAGCTACACCCACCGCATCCTCTCCCGCCTGGACCCGGAATCCGCCGCCCGCATCCACCCCAACGATCTTCCAAAAACCATTCGGGCTGTCGAGGTCTGCCTGCTCTCTCGCGGCCGCATGTCGGATTTGTTCCGTCAGGGGCGCGAGCCGCTGGCGGGCTTCGTGGTCCGTAAGATCGGCCTGAATCCGCCTCGCGCCGAGCTCCGGCAACGAATCAACGCCCGTACCAAGGCGATGTTCGAGCGGGGGTTGGTGCAAGAGGTAAGCGAACTGCTGGAAAAGGGTTGTCCCGCTGGCGCCCCACCCTTGCAGTCGGTGGGATACCGCCAGGCGCTCGATTACCTGCTGGGGAAGATCAGCCTGCGGGACGCCCTGCGGTACGCGCAGGCCGCCACGCGGCAATACGCCAAGCGGCAGATGACGTGGTTCCGCAGGGAGGCAGGGATGGTTTGGTTCGCGGGGTTCGGAGATGATGTGGCGCTCCAGGAGGAGGTCTCCGGGTGGCTCGAACGCAAACGCACCGAGCCACTGGAACCGGCGTAGGAATGTTTTCGATCGGGCGCCGGCGCGTTGCGGTAGGATAGGCACGCGGAACGGACGCACAGAAGACGGTGCGGCTTGCCGATGGAGCAAGTGAAGGAGGTCCCATGGCTGAATCAATTCGTCAGGTGGATTACTACTATGCAGTAACGCCGAACAAAGCAGGCGAAGCCTGCCGTATCCTCGATGGGCTGAAGGCGGCGGGCGTCAATCTGCTGGCATTTTCCGGCTTCCCGAGCGGCCGGCGCGCGCAACTCGACTTCATTCCGGAAAACCCGGCAGCCTTCGTGCGGGCGGCGCGGGCAGCCAAGCTGAAGCTCAGCCCGCGCAAGAAAGGATTCCTGATTCAGGGCGACGACCGCCCCGGAGCGCTCTGCGGCATCCTCGCCGAACTCGCCAAGGCCCGCATCAACGTGACGGCCGTGGACGCCGCTTGCGCTGGCGGAAGGCGCTACGGCGCCATCCTGTGGGTGAAGCCCCGCGACCACAAGCGAGCTGCCAAGCTCCTCGGAGCGTAGCCGGTCTTCTCTCTGGATTCGGGATGTCCGGCGAAGGACTCGGTTATCTGCGGGAGCTTGTATGGAAGGGTTTTCTGCGGTTGCCGGAACCGAAGCGGATTCGACGCGGTTTCGTCCGCCACCCTGGGCACAGTAAAGAGCCGCATCAGAGCGGCCGAAGCTCTGCTTCTTCCTGCTCCTTGCCTTTCCCTATAGGTGTGCCGCCAGGTGTGGAATGATTTGCTTGGCGTGGAAGCGCCCGTTTTCGATGAAGATTTCGTGGCTATCAAGCCCCGCGACCACCACGCCCGCGAGGTACAGTCCGGGCACGTTGCTTTCGAGCGTCTCCGGATCGCAGCACGGGCGCAGCCGACGTGGTTCCACCTGCACGCCCGCCCGCCGCATCAATTCCACATCCGGCTGATAGCCGGTCAGCGCAAAAACGAAATCGTTTCTCAACTCCCGCACCGGTCCGGTATCTTCGTCGCCCTGTACCGCAGCCAGCAGGATCGCATCCGGCCGAATCTCGGTCACGCGCGTTTCGAACCAAGCCTGAATTTCTCCCGCCTTGATGCGGTTTTCGATGTCGGGCCGCAGCCAGTACTTGATGCGGTCGGAGAGCTGCGCCTGCCGGTGGATCAGGGTCACGCGGGCGCCGTGCCGGAACAGGTCGAGCGCAGCCACCGCCGCCGAATTTCTTCCGCCGATCACGGCCACGTCGCAGTCGTAATACGGGTGCGCCTCCCGAAAATAATGCGAGACCTTCGGCAGGTCCTCGCCCGGAATGCCCATCCGGATCGGAATATCGTAGTATCCCGTGGCGAGGATCACCTTCTTCGCGGCATAGCTCGCGGACGCCCCGCTCCGCGTCCGCGTCTCGATGCGGAAGTCTCCATTCTGCCCCTTCACGTCGAGCGCTTCTTCATACTGATGGATCACGAGTTCGTAGTGCGCCGCCACCAGCCGGTAGTATTTCATCGCCTCCATGCGTGTCGGCTTCTCGCGGTGGCTCACCAGCGGCATGTCGCCGATCTCCATCCGCTCCGAGGTCGTGAAAAACAGCAGGTTGATCGGATAGTGGTACAGCGAATTGACCACGCAGCCCTTTTCGATCACCAGGTGCGACAATCCGGCCCGCTTGGCATCGATCGCGCACGCCAGCCCCGTCGGCCCCCCGCCGATTACAACAACGTCGTATTGGTCCGTCGGTTGGATGCGCCCCGAACTCCTTCCCGCAAGCAAACGATCCATCTTATCGGTCGGCTCGCAGTCTTGTAAAGCCGCTGCCCCGCCGCCCCCTGATCGGGAATACAACGCACGACTACACTGTGCCCATGCACTACCAGGATCGAATCATTATGGAACCCGGCAAGCGCAGCGGAAAACCCTGCATTCGGGTCTGCGCATCACCGTATACGACGTGCTGTCCTATTTGGCCTCGGGGATGACCCAGGAGCAGATTCTCGCCGACTTCCCAGACCTCACAAAAGAAGACATTCTGGCTTGCCTGAGTTGCGCCGCCGATCGTGAGAGTCACGTCAGAGTGATTGCAAAGTGAAACTTCTCTTTGAGCAGTTCCACCATTTCCTTCCGATCAGCCGTTGCGTCCCTGAGAAACATCGAACCGCAACAGGACGGTCAACTTTTCCCGGACTTCGTTTACCGCCTGCGGCGGAGCCTGAACCTCAAACCTGGCGCTGCGTACGCGCCAGTCCAGACTTCTGATCTGGTCGGCAAGAATAGCCCCTGTGACAGTGCCGGAAGAGGGAAGCAAGACTTCGAAAGGGTAACCCTTCACCCTGGATGTGATTGGGCAAAACAGCGCCAGACTAGTCTTTTCATTGTAGCTCCGCGGGCTCAAGACCAGGGCGGGACGGAGCCCGGCCTGTTCGTGGCCGGCCTGAGGCGAAAACCTGAGCCATACGATGTGTCCCGTGTCTGGAACGTATCTTGTCTCTACCATTGCTCATTGCCCTGGGTCTCGCCGATGTCTTGCTCAGGATGAAGATTGTCAGCCGTGATCCGCCTCAGCATGTCCGCCAGGTCGTAGGTCCGTTTCTGCATAATAATCTGTTTGCCTTGTGCATCCATCTCTACGGCCGAACCTTCCGAAACCCCCCATTGTTCGGCAATGGCCTTGGGGATGCGCACCGCCAGGCTGCTGCCCCATTTTCGGATATGCAGATGAACGCCCATGAAAACACCTCCCCAATGTATCTATATTATATATCCTCAGGGCGGAACTACACTCTGCAAAACAGATTTTGCGCCATAGTAAGAGACCGGTGATTCTAGCAGCGGGATTGAACGGAGATGAGGGCTTGTCCGACAACGGCCAAGCGCTCTTCCCGCCGCCGCTGATCTCTTCGTCAGGCGCTCAACTCTGCCCGATGCGATCCCAAGCCTCGCGGAAGCGTTCCAGTTCATAACCCCTAAGCTGGAGCCAAAACGATACCCGGCCTTCTTTTTCTCCTCGATGCGCCCGCTTCTTTGACTTCGGACGGACGAAGAATGAAGGCTGCACGGGCGTTGATGATACGACTTGGTTCACGATGATCCAGAAGTCGCCCGTGACTTTTTCCAGAGTAGTCCCAAGTGGCACAGGATTGCGCTTGCTAAGGGCCTTGATTTGAAGTCCGAGAAACCGCTTTGCGTCCCGGCTGTAGGCAACGATGTCAACCCCTCGTGCATTGCGTGCCGTTGGCATAACGTTCCAGCCGAGGAGTGACAACCTGTAACAACAGTAGTACAAACCAACATTTCCCGTAATCTGTGGGTCCAGCTTCATTGGATACACGCCTCCGAGTATTGCTATCGCCTGCCCCATTGAATCCGTTGCGCCAGCCCCGCCAACTGCTCCAGCCCCAGCGTCTCCGCCCGCGCGCGGGGGTCGATTCCCAACTCCTGCATCGCCGTGCGCAGCCGCCCCGCGTCGCACCGCCCTTTCCAATTGTTGACCAGGGTTTTTCTCTTCTGTGCGAACGCCGCCCGCACCAGCCGCCAGAAAGCCTTTTCATCTTCGATCCCCAGCTTCTTCCTCTTCGGCGCCACCGGCATCCGCACCAGAGCGGAGTGGACTTTGGGCGCGGGCCGGAACGCCTGTGGCGGAATCGAGAACAGCATCCGCGGCTCGGTGTAATACTGGCAGGTAACGGAAAGCAGTCCGTAGTCTTTCGATCCCGGTTTCGCCACAATCCGCTCGGCGACCTCCCGCTGCACCATCACCGTGATGTCCGTGATCCGCTCGTGTGACTCGAACAGATGCAGCAGGCACGGCGAGGTGATGTAGTAGGGCAGGTTCCCGAAGACCCGAATCCGCTCCCGCCCGGCTGTTGCGCAGAGGGCATCAATGGAAACTTTGAGGATGTCGGCCTCCACCACTTCGACCGTCGCCGAGCCCGCGAACTTTTCGCGCAACCCGGCCGCGAGTTGCCCGTCCACCTCGACCGCCCAGACTTTCGCTGCCTGCTCGGCGAGCAATTCCGTTATGGTTCCGGGACCTGCTCCGATCTCGCAGACCGCGTCGCCCGGCGCGAGGCCCAGGGCTTCTGGAATCCTGCGGATCACGCGGCGGTCGGTCAGAAAAACCTGTCCCAGGGGCGCGCGGCGCTGTCGTGCCATTCACTCATTGTAGCCCGGCCAACCCTGCCTGCCGGGTTTTGCATGAACTTCTGTAGAATAGACTGGAATAAGGTATCGGCGCTTATGGCTGCGATCGAAATCTCCGGTCTGAGCAAGGACTATCTGGTCGGCTTCTGGAAGAAGCGCCGCTTCCGGGCACTGGACAAACTCTCCTTGCAAGTCATGCCGGGAGAAGTGTTTGGATTTCTCGGACCGAACGGTGCCGGAAAAACCACCACGCTCAAGATTTTGACCGGCCTTATCTTCCCGACGGAAGGGAAGGCCACGATCCTCGGCCATCCGGCCGGGCAGCCGGAGGCGTTGCGCCGCGCGGGCTTTCTTCCTGAGAATCCCTATTTCTACGACTATCTGACCCCCGAGGAACTGCTCGACTATTTTGCCCGCTTCTTCCCGTTCACCCCGGAAGAGCGGACGCGCCGCCGCGATGCAGTGCTGCATCAGGTGGGCCTGTCGGAGGCGCGCGGCCGGCCCCTGCGCAAGTTTTCGAAGGGAATGTTGCAGCGCCTGGGCATTGCGCAGGCGATCCTGCATGAGCCGGAGATCGTGCTGCTCGACGAGCCGATGTCCGGGCTCGACCCCGTGGGACGGCACGCAGTCCGCGAGCTGATTCAGCAGTTGCAGGCTGCCGGAAAGACCGTGTTCTTCAGCACGCATATCCTGCCCGACGCTGAAGCCCTCTGCGACCGCATCGCGATTGTCAACCATGGACGGCTGGTGGGAGTCGGACAGATCTCCGATTTGCTGCGCCGCCGGACTGGTTACCACGCCGTCGTCGAGTGCTCTTCCCGCGAGGCGGCCGCGTCGCTCGAATCGCTGGCGTCCCGGCCCCCGCTGCTTTCCGGCGGACATTGCCGGATTCAGATTCCGGAACAGCAGCTTTCGCGCCTGCTGAGCCTGTGCCAGGGCAACGGACTGCGGCTGATTTCGCTAAACCCGGTCCGCCTGAGCCTGGAGGATTACTTTGTGGAGGTTTTGCGGGAGACGGATTCGGACCGCTCGCCCGCTGCTGCATCATGAACTCTGCGCCAACGCTCGCCATCGCCCGCAACACGTTTCGCGAAGCCGTGCGTGACCGTGTGCTCTACAACCTGATTGCGTTCGCGCTGATCATGATCGCTTCGGCTCTGCTGTTCGGCGAGATCTCCATCGGGGTCCAGAAGATCATCCTGCTCAACATCGGCCTGAGCTCCATCTCGATTTTCGGTCTGCTGATCGCCATCTTCCTGGGCATTGGCCTGGTGTATAAGGAAATGGACAAGCGCAGCCTGTACGCGCTGTTGAGCAAGCCCATCCGCCGCAGCCAGTTCATTATCGGGAAATTCCTGGGGCTGAACTTCACCATCCTGGTCAATACCTCCTTCATGACCCTGGGGCTCTGGGCCGCCCTGTTGTACCTGACCCGAGGATTTGAGCCGCAGGACGTTTATATCTGGCAGGCAATCTACTGCATTCTGCTCCAGCTTTCGCTCGTCATCGCCGTGTGTCTGTTTTTTTCCTGCTTTTCGACTCCGGTGCTGTCGGCGGTATTCACCTTCGCGGTTTATGTGATCGGCAATCTCGCTTCCGACATTCGTGCCTTCGGCGAGTTGACGGAGAACACCCTCCTCCGCGGGCTGACCACGGGGCTTTATTACCTGCTCCCCAACTTCAGCAACTTTAACGTCTCCGCCTGGGTTGTCCACGGCAACGCGGTCGAGAGCTCGGTGATGCTTTGGAACACCCTCTATGCTCTCGCATACAACGCCGTGCTCGTCACGGCGTCGGTGTGGGTTTTCTCTCGCAAGGACTTGAAATGAACCCGAGCAGAACAGGCCCGGCTGCGTGGAAATTGGCGCTCCTGCTGGCGTGCGGCATCGCCGTGTTGGTTCCGGCGCAAATGGCCCTCAATCCGCGCCTGGTCCGTTACCGCGAGACCCCGGAGATGATCTGGGCTCGCTCGGGGAGGGTCCTGCGTATCCTCAGCCTCGGCCACAACGGCCTCCTTGCTGACATCTATTGGACCCGCGCCGTGCAGCACTTCGGCAGCCAGCGCGTCGAGCAGCGGTTCGAATACCCGCTGCTGGCTCCCCTGCTCGAGATCACCGTGGCGCTTGACCCGCAGCTCCTCGTGGCCTACAGATTTGGCGGCGTCTTCCTGGCCGCGCCGCCTCCGTTCGGGGCCGGGCAGCCTCATGAGGCCATTGAGTTGCTTCGGACGGGCATCCGTCAGAACCCGGACGAATGGCGCTTGTGGCACGATCTCGGGTTTCTCTACTACTGGGAGCTCAAAGACTACCAAGCCGCTTCGGATGCCTACCTCCAGGGCAGCAAGCACCCCAATGCAGCCCCCTGGATGCAGGTGATGGCGGCAGTCATCCTGCAAAAAGGCGGCGCCCGCGAAACATCCCGCTTTCTTTGGACTGAGATCTACAACTCCACCGAAGACGTCGCCATCCGGGAAAACGCCCGCAACCACCTCGACACGCTGCGCGCGCAGGACGACATCTTGGAGCTCGAACGCCGCGCCGCCGCGTTCCACGAGCAGACCGGCCGCTGGCCCCGTTCCGCCCAGGATCTCGCAGTCGCCGGCCTGCTGCAGGGAATCCCCCTGGACCCCGCCGGCCATCCCTACCAGTTTCAGCCCGACGGCACGGTCACGCTCCACCCGGACACTACCGTCCAGCTCGATTACGGCCCCTCTCCGGAGACGCGGTGAAGCTGCCTGCCTGGGTGAGTACCGACATTTTGGCAAGCCTCCCCTCACATCGCCTCTGGCACTTCAATCCCCAACAAATCCAGCGTCGCGGTGAGATGTCGGCCGGCAACTGCCACCAGCCACAGCAGAAACGCTTTTTTCTCTGGGTCTGGTTCCGTCAAAATGTGGAAGCGGTGATAGAAGTTGTTGAAGCCCTGTGCCAGTTGGAACGCATGCTTGGCGACGGCGGCAGGCTCCGTTGAGGAGATGGCCAGCTCGGCGGCCAGTTCCCACTGGCTGGCGCGGTAGAGCAGTTCCCAAAATGGATCGCCCTGGGGCGCCCCCAGGAAGCGCCCCAGCACGGTCGGCGTCACTGCTTTCTCATCGTACCGGCCGCCTTCTTCTTCCAGTTTGCGAAAAATGTTGCGCGCCCGCACGGCGGCGTATTGCACGTACGGTCCCGTCTCTCCCTCGAAGCTCAGCGCCTCGTGAAAGTCAAACGCAATCACCGTCGTCGACGTGTAACGCAGCAGAAAGTAGCGCAGCGCGCCGATGGCAATCTGTTCGGCGATTCGCCGCCTCGCGTCCTCTGGCTTGTCTGGATGCCGCGCCGCCACTTCTTTTGAGGCTTCCTCGATCAGCCGGTCCACCAGGTCGTCCGCCTTGATCCCAAGGCCTCTGCGCCCGGAGACCTCGACGAACGCCCGCTTGCGCTCTTCGGGGCTCAACTCGATTCCCATCTCCTCACAGCAGCGAGGCGAGAGCGCCACCATCTCGTAGGAGAAATGGATGGAGCGGTCGGCCTGCTCCTCGTAGCCCAGCGCCCGCAGTCCCGCCGCGACGATGTTCTGCAAGTAGGACTGCCGCACATCGATCACGTTGTAGACCTTTTCCCCCTGCCCGAACTCCGGCGCGTCCTGCTCGCCCGCCTCCGAGCTGCTCGCCCAGATCGTCTTGCCATCCGGATACTGATCGAACCGCCGGTAGTGGAAATCCTTTCCCAGCAGCCCGAACTTCCAGAGCTGGTACGCCATGTCCTTGCCGACGTACGTAACGGTCCCGTTCGACCGCACGATCACTTTGGTGTCCTCCGCCCCTCCGTCCTCACCCGGCGATTCGCCTGCATTGGCCTGTCGCATCACCCAGCAGCCGCTGTTCTTCCCTTGGTTTTCCAGGTAGATCGCGCCCTTCTGCTTGAGCTGCTCGAACGCCTGATCCCAGAACCGCAGGTGCAGGATTTCGCTTTCGCGCGGCAGCAGGTCGTACCGCACGTTCAGCCGCGCCATGGTCTTCAAGTGGAGCCGCACGATCGCGGTCGAAACGGCCTCCGCAATGCGCGCCGCCTCGGTCTTCCCTTCTTCGATCTCCTGCAGCGCCCGCTGCCGCAATTGGAGCCGCGCTGGGTCCTCTTCCAGGAACCGTGTGACGCGCGCGTAGAGGTCCCAGCAATAGTAGTCGAAGCGCACCGCCGGGTCCTCGGCCAGCCGCGCCACTTCGTCTTCCGATTTCATCTCGACGTGCTGGAAGCCCACCACCGCGTCGGCCACCTGCACGCCCGTGTTGTCGATGTAGTTCTGCACCTCCACCGCATGTCCCCGCGCCCGCAGCAGGCGCACGAACGTATCGCCCAGCGCCGCGTTCCGCAAGTGCCCGATGTGCGCTGCTTTGTTCGGATTGATGTTGGTGTGCTCGACGATCGTCTTCCCGCCGTCGGCCGCGGCAGGACGTTCTATCCCCTCGGTTCCCAACTGTGCCGCATAGGCGGTCCGGTTCAGGAACAGGTTTACGTAACCCGCGCCCGCCACTTCGGCCCGCGTCACGCCCGGCGCCGTTCTGAGCTCCGCTGCGATTTCCTCGGCGATCTGCCGGGGTGGCCGCCGCAGTTTGCGCGCCAGCTCCATCGCCAGTGGCAGCGCCAGGTCACCCATCTCCGGGCGCGGTGGCTGGTTCACCGCCACCTTCGCCTCAGCTCCGTACTGCCGCTGCACAAACTCCTGCGCGGCCTGCTGAATTTGCTTTTGCCAATCGAGGTACAAACAATTCTCTCCGGGAAAACCGTTCGCGGAAAACCCTAACTATAGCATGCAGGCAGGTAAGCAGGGGCCTACGGGAGGCTCTCGCCACACATCCGGCAGTGGCTGCGCCGCTTGGCGTTCAGCGTGCCGCACCGGCGGCAGCGGTAATACATCTTCCGCACGAACAACTGGGTCAGCACGAAGCTGCCTCCCAGGATTCCCACCGCCACAGCCGCGTTCAGCAGCGTTTCGCCCATTGGCTTTCTCCTCCGTGAGCATATCGAACGCGAAACGCAGTGACAAGCCAAGGCGTTGCTTCCTATCAAACCGGCCGGATTGGTGAGCCTGGGTAAGATTGACTCTCGACTGCCCTTCGGAGTAGAGTCCGAATTCGGAGCAGGCTGAGCAAGTCGCCCGTGACCCTTACGGAAGCCCGCGAGTAGCCGAATTTGCCGAAGCAGCCGAGCGCGCCCGTCACCGAGCAGCGAAACCCCGCCAGTACTGTCCTGGACGCTCTCGGCGCCGTTGGGATTCTCGAAGCGATCCACAAGCAGGACGCTGCCGTTCCGGCCGCCGTGCGCGCCGAAATCCCTGAGATCGCCCGTGCCGTGGAAGCCGTCGTGAACGCGCTGCGCCGGGGCGGGCGGCTGTTCTATGTCGGCGCGGGAACCAGCGGCCGGCTGGGCGTGCTGGACGCAGCGGAATGTCCTCCGACCTTCGGCGTTTCCCGCGAAACCGTTCAGGCAGTTCTGGCAGGCGGGACCCGCGCCCTGACTCGTGCCGCTGAAGCTGCCGAGGATGACGCCGCGCAAGGACGCCTCGATCTGGCCCGTCGCCGCCTGGGCCCCCGCGACGTCGTGATCGGGCTGACCGCCAGCGGACGAACTCCCTACACGCTCGGCGCGCTGCGTTACGCGCGCTCCCGGCGCGCGGCTACGGTTGCAGTCACCTCCAACCCCGGCTCTCCGGCCACGCGCGCCGCCCGCATCGCCATCGTCCCGCAAACCGGTCCGGAAGTCCTTGCCGGCTCCACGCGCATGAAGGCCGCTCTCGCGCAGAAAATGGTCCTGCACATGATCTCGACCGCCGCCATGATCCGCCTCGGACGCGTCTATCAAAACCACATGGTCGGCGTCCGGCCCACCAATCGAAAGCTCGTCGCGCGGGCCTGCTCCATCATCTCCGGCATCACCGGCGCCGGCCGCGCCGCCGCCTCCCGTGCGTTGCGTGCGGCGGGACTCGATGTCCGCCTTGCCATCGTCATGCTGCGAACGGGTCTCGGCCGCAACGCTGCCGCCCGGCTGCTCGAACGGCACGACGGAAACCTGCGGGAACTGATTCCCAATCTATGACGCCTCTCGCCATCACCGCCGCGCAGGTCCTCACGCCTCTCGAAACCATCGAGGACGGCGTTGTCCTCATAGAAGATCACGCCATCCGCGCCGTCGGTCCCCGCCGCGAGATCGCGATTCCTCCCGCCGCCCGCACCGTCGCCCTGGGCGACAAAATCCTTGCTCCCGGCTTCGTCGACGTCCACATCCACGGCGCGGCGGGACACGATGTGATGGAGGCGACGCCCGAAGCCCTCGCGGCCGTTGCTGCGTTCCTCTTCCGGCACGGCACGACCTCCTTCGTCCCTACCACGCTCTCGGCCCCCCCGGAAGTTCTCCTGCCCTCGCTCGAAGGTTTGGGCAAGACAATTCGGGCTTTGAAATCAAGGTCGTCTCCAGGCTCTCTGCTCGCCGAGCCGCTGGGCATTCATCTCGAAGGCCCGTTCCTGAGCGTTGACTGCCGGGGCGTCCATCCGCGCGAGCACCTGCAGCCTCCTTCCCTTCGACTGTTCGATCAAATGCTTGCCGTGGCGGACGGCTCCGTGCGTATCCTGACGCTCGCCCCGGAGCTGGACGGAGCTTCCGAACTCCAGGCGGCAGCGGTCGCCAAAGGCGTGCGCGTCGCCATCGGCCACTCGAATGCTTCCTATGAACAGGCCGTCCGTTCCATTGACACCGGCTCCGCTCATGCCGTCCATGTCTTCAACGCCATGCGCCCGTTTGCCCACCGCGACCCGGGAATCCTCGGCGCCATCCTGACCGACGACCGCGTTTTCGCCGAAGTCATCTCCGACGGAGTGCACGTCGCCGCGCCTGCGCTGCGGCTGCTGTTGCGGTCGAAGACCCCACAACGGATTGCGCTCGTCACCGACGGAATCAGCGCCGCCGGCATGCCCCCCGGCAAGCATCGCCTGGGCGGATTGGAAATCCTGGTCGCAGCCGAACCCGACACCGGCCGGCTCGCCTGCCGCAACCGCGAAGGCAAGCTGGCCGGAAGCGTCCTGACCCAGGATCGCGCCGTGCAGAACATGATCCGCCTCGCCGGCGTCACTCTTCGCGAGGCCGTCCTGATGGCCTCCTATGTCCCGGCGCAGATGGCCGGAGTCGGCGGCCGCAAGGGTTCGCTCCGCCCCGGCTTTGACGCCGACCTCGTGGTTCTGAACGCGGACGGAACCGTCTCAGGAGTGATGGCGAACGGATGGGGAGATTTCTGTTAGTAGCGGCACGCAAGTAGCGACAGGCCTCCGGCCTGTCCTCCATAGTGCAGGCCACCACCCAAGAATGTCATCCCGAGGAACGCAGTGACGAGGGATCTGCTCTTCGGCCTGCACTCATTCTTGCCCCCAGGTAGGCCTGGAGCATCGCGGAAGCGATCAGCCCGCTGGTGAACAGGCAGAGCTCTCTGCGGCTTCACAGGAGCACGGCGGACCTTCTGCTGAAGCTAGGCGCGAACCGAATGACTGCCGAAGAGCTTACGCCAACTCTTGAGGACCTGCGGATAAACCCCGCGCACGCCGCCGCCGATGCGCAGAGCGACACACCGGACCGGCGATAAGTTCACCCATCTCTCTTTTCCAATCCAATCTAAACGAGTGGTCCGGGATTGCCCCGGTAGCGATTTACAATCGCCTCCGCGGTCATGTATGCCAGGGCCTGGATCGTGAGTGTGGGGTTGAAGCCGCTGCCCATGGATGGGAACGTGCCGCTGCCGACAACGAACAGGTTCGGGATGTCCCAGCTTTGACCATAGCGGTTCACGACGGAACTTCTTGGATCGCTGCCCATGCGGGTCCCGCCTTCATGATGCCCACCTGGAGAACCCGGCCTTACGGGCCCACGCCACACATGAGAGGCGCCCATCGCGCGGCCCAGTTCCTCCATCTTCGCTAACATGAACTCAATGCGTGCCACCTCGTTCGGCCGCCGCCAGTCGTAAGTCAACCGCGGCGCAGGCAAACCCCACTGGTCCCGCTCGTTCGGGTCGAGATCAATGGTCTGATCCGCGTAGGGCAGGTTCTCAGTCTGTGCCACCATGGCTACGTATCGCGTGAAGTATTTCGCCAGGAAATCCCGGTATTCGGCGCCCCACCGCGGGATGCCGATAGGAGGAGTCATCCCCATCGCGGCGCCAATCGGGCCGCCTTCGAGAGCTGCCGGACCAACCGAGATCTGTGCACCGCGAATGAAGCCTAAGCCCCTTTGATCGAAATTATCTCCATTGAAGTCGTCCACGGTATGCCGTTGGGCGCTCGGCCCCATATAAATGTTGATGTGCCGGTCTTCGAACGCGGCGAATACTCTCGGATTGATGTGCGTCATGAGATGCTTGCCCAACTCCCCGCTCGAGTTGGCAAGGCCGCTCGGAAACGTCTCCGTTCTCGAGAGCAGCAGCAAACGGACACAGTCATAGATAAAGGGAGTAAGAATCACCAGGTCCGCCTCGACGGTGTTGTCCGACCCGTCAGGTCCATAGTAAGAAACTCCGGTCACGCGGCCGCTGTCATCGCTGTTCACGCGGTAGCCCATGGCGCCCGAAATCAGCCGGAAGTTGCCGGTGGCGTCCGCCTCGGGGATCTTGGTGACCAGAATGGACGATTTCGCGCCGATGTGACATCCGAACGCCTGGCAGAATCCGCAATAGGTGCAGCCCGGCCTTCCCTGATAAGGCTGCGAAACAATAGCGCGCGGTGTCGAAAACGGAGAGTAACCGAGCTGACGCGCCGCGGTATCGAAGACCAGGCCGGCTTGGTCCACGAACAGAGGCGGCAAGGGATACTCACGCTGGCGCGGCCCTTCGAACGGGTTTCCTCCTGCGATCTTGCGCCCCTGCAAATTGCCGGCCTTGCCGGACACCCCTAGTTCGTATTCCGCGCGGTCGTAGTAGGGCTCCAGATCGGCGTAACTCACCGGCCAGTCCGCCAGCGACGAGTCAGCCGGAATTGCCGCTTCTTCGTAGCGCTCAATTGCCCGCGACCGGGCTCGGAAGTCGTCCTCGTGAAAGCGCCAGGAGACTGAACCGTAGTGAACGGTCCCGCCGCCTGCCTGGTTCCCGTAGTTCAGGTTCCCAAGTGGAGTTGCCCGCGCATTGGAGTTCGGACGCCAGGTAACTGGCTGCCGTTTCACGTCCGGCCGCAAATCTTTCCGCTGGAAATAGCGCAGCTCATCCTGCGCCGCAAAATCCTGCGTAGTGAGGCGTGGGCCGCGCTCCAGGCCGATTACTTTCATGCCTGTTTTCCCGAGTTCGGCCGCGAGAATTCCTCCCGCTGCTCCTACTCCGACGATCACGACATCCGTTTTCTCTGTTGCCATGGTTCATTTCCTCAATAAGTTGTCCATACATAGAAGAACCAGCCGGAAATCAGGACAGCAGTGCCTGCTGATCCATGGAACCGCCCAGCCCGAACCCTCTCCAATTCCCCGGAAATTCCTTCTGGTCGGCGCCATCCTTGCGACGCACTATCTCTACCATTTATCGGTTCCCCGCCTGCTCCTGCAATCCGATGATCGGCTCCCGGTTGAATTCCTCCTTGTTCTGCATATCTGCAGTAGTAAAGATCGCCTGCGCGCCGGGAAAACCGACCAGACGCCAGCCTGCGAAATCTTGATTCCCGCCATAGACGGGATCTGCGAACATTCCTTCCATCGTGTGTGTCCGCAGCGTATTGAAGAATGCCTGGGCTGTGGGCCATGTGAATTCGGCGACATTTCCCTGCTCGAGCGTTACGATGACTTCATCCTGTCGCGCGTCGCTGAGACCCACGAACGGCTCCCCATAGGTGTGCCGGCAGTACCGGTCCAACTGCGCCAGACCGCGCCGGTAGAAGTCCTGCAAATCCGCGTAAGCGCCGGCCAGAGCCAGGTCGATGTAATTGAGCACTCCCGCGTCGAGCGCGCCCGCCTTTCCGGAGGCGCCGGGCATGATCCTCTCGGTGAAAGCTTCGACCGTTGCAGCATTGTCGTGGTTGAAGAACGCCCTGTGCCCTTCCCCGGGAGAACGCTGCTCGGTTGCATCATTCGCCTCGCTCGTCTGCGGGGGATTCAGAGCGCCCACCTCAGGCAACCCTGCCCCCGCAACTGCTCCCGCTCCTGCCGCTGCACGGACCAAAAATTTACGTCGGGTTACATCTTGCTCAGCCATCGTTGATCTCCTCTCGGATTGAACCGGCCGATCTTTTGTGCCGGTTCTTTGTGAGAGAGTTTACATCACAGCTTGAGGCTGTGAAACTGGTTTTAAGGGAAGAAATGGCTTACAGACCCCCGGCGCCGGGGATTGAATCATCCCTCCCACGAACGCCTGCTTCGGCGGACGTGACGAAACGACTTATCGATGTCGTTTCGGCGACGAGGGATCTGCTCTTCCTCCGATGCCGGTAGCGACACGCCCGCCAGGGCCTGTGCTCGGCCGCGGCTTTCTGGCGCTCCACTAACGGATGTGTCATCCCGAGGACACGAAACGACATATTCGATGTCGTTTCGGACGAGGGATCTGCTCTTCCTCCCGATGCCAAAGTAGCGGCTCATGATGCCAGTCGGCATGGGTCCGCCCCTGACTCCGCGAGCCAGAACCCTCTCGCTGGCATTCCACAAATCGGTTCGCACTTCTCAATCAACGCAGCGTTTGGTATTCTGCCTCTGTGAAATCAATGAATGCTGCCATTCCTTCCTCTTCGCCTGTTTCCCCTGATGTCTCGGAAAGGATGCGCCGGAAGAAGCTATCTTTGCGACAAAAGTCAATTCTCGCAGGCTTATACCTTTCAAAATTCGATTCTAAAGGCCTGCATCGTCTCGGTTTCGACGGTTTTGTAGAGGCATTCAATGTTATCGGATCGGCCTTGGGAGTTCGACCGGCATCTATAAAGAACTACCGGGACGAATTCGACCCTCTATTTCCAAACAAGCGGAAAGGTTGGCACAAACGACCGACACGAGATTATTGCAAAGCCATCTACGACGCTTTCGGAAGGTCGAATCTCCAAGAATTTACAGCTCTGCTGAAGGCCATAGTATACAGGGAACATGACCTGGATTTTCTACGGGAAGAAGTAGAACGGAAACAAGGACAAGATAGCTCTTTCGCAAGACGGTTGATTACGGGACAAGCGGCCGAACAGTACTTCAAGTCGAAGTATCAAGAAATTGACTTCTTCAAAGGTTTGGAATTGGAAGACACGACCAAGCTCGGTTGTGGTTTTGATTTCAGGCTGTTCTCACCACAGATCTTTTTCGGAATAGAAGTAAAGGGCTTAAGTGAGTCGAGTGGCAGTATTGCGCTAACGAATAAAGAGCATTCCGTCGCCTCCATATTGAAGGAGAGATTCTTTCTATTCGTCGTTAAGAATTTCAAGGAGGTACCATTCCATGAGTTGCATCGAGACCCCTTGAACGGAAAACTTGTTTTTACGCGAGTCGAGCAACAAACCGTTCAAGTAAATTGGACAACGAAGCTATGATGGGAGGATCGCTGCCTATGCATCAGAACATCAGAGTCTGTCTTGAACCTGAGTTGTCTCCCCTCGCATGGGTCCGCGCAATACTAAACGAATCAAACGGCAAATCGGCTGCAACGGTTCAAAAACACTTGGTTGGAGCCAAGTTACAGATTCGGTTTCCCGATCTCTCAGTCCCCAACGATCCTGGCCATCTGCAGACTGGCCGCTTGAGTGATTTCGACATGGGTTCGGTTTCGTATCTTGTAACCGCCAATCCTGGAATAGACGTAATCGAGAAGTGCAAAGCCAACATGAATGCTAATCGTCGCCCTGTACTGGTAGTGCCGGCAGAACGAGTTCCGAAGGCAAAGGCGCTGGCGGATTTCAAAGGAATCACCGACCGCGTGGCGATTCTGGCACTCGAAGACTTTGTCGCTCAGAACGTGATGGGGATTTCAGCCGACGCCGGCCGAGATTGCTACGCCACGCTTCAGGAAATCATCAAGGAGTACAATAGGCGGATTGAGGAATCCGAAACGGATATGGCGCTCAAGATTGAGTTGCTCTAACTTCCCCCATTGCGCAGCAGCCGCAAGTAAGGGCTTCCTTGCCCGTTGTGATTCCGTTTTAGTACGACCACCATGGACCGATTTGTAATTCGCGGCGGAGTCCCGTTGCACGGGACCGTTCAGATCAGCGGGGCGAAGAACGCCGCGCTGCCCTGCCTCGCTGCCTGCCTGCTTACCGGTGATCCAGCACGTAGTCGAGCGAGAGCAGCAGCCGCAGCAGGACGGGGGTGTGCGCTTCCCGGCGGTGGCGGACATTCTCCATCCCCAGCTGGCGGTAAATCTCTTGGTTGAAAATCCGGCAGGCCTTGGCGCTGCCGGGAAAGATCCTCCGGTCGTCCTCCGCTGCCACGCCGCGCCTCACGAGGTCGCGGACAAACCGTAAGGCGCGCTTGCGATCCACCGTCGTAGGGGAACAGAAGCGGCCAAATTGGGAGCGCGTGAACGCGCCGCTATGAAGACACACCAGAACAATCCACTCCGCTTCGCGGCCCGTCCAGCCGAACGGCTCCAGCACCATTGCGCCCGCAGCAGGTCCTTTCCTATCCCCTGGCGAAGCGCTGGTCAAGTGAATTATGGGGTATTGGCTGCTTTCTGCAATGGGGATCTCGAAAGATCAAGCCAACCCTGCAGGCTGCCTTTCGACTTCGAAGCCTAACGTAGAGGTGAGGGGCGATGCGCGGCTTTATCGCTCAGCGGCCCCTCGACCGCCAAGTTAGCCCGTGGGTGTAGTCCTCGATGCAACTATATGCTTCACCACCTCATACCGAGTGTAGGCAATTCTCGACTTCAACACGACTACCGGTGACTTAAAATCTGCGACGATGTTCCGAACGCCTTCAATCGGCAATTCGCACCGTGGGCCAAGGATGATTTTGCGAAGCATCAAGTCCTCTGAGAACGGAAGGAAATACTTTCCTGATTCCACGGTGTCGTGATCGAGTCCGACAAAGAGGCGCATTTCATCTTCGTACTTCCAGTCGATGAACTTCCTCCGAATAAGTTTCTCCATAAACTTCTCGGTTGGTTTAGGTCTTTTTATCTCCGGATCAATCTCTATCTTGAGCCGGCGCTTTGCGTAAATGACTGGAGCGAGTAGGTTGTCTGGAACATCGAATCCCAAACACATGCCCGTGTGCTTCTCTGCATAGTGACCCCACATAAGCGGATTGCGCCACGACTTGCTGAAGCAAATGAGCCCCTTGCTCTCGTTGATTTTCTTTTTTGTCGCGCGCAACGCCGCGCGGAGCTTCATGTCCCTTACATCGACGCCCAGCAGTTCAAACGGATCATTGAGGTCTTCGAACCTCGCAATCTTGATTCGGCGTAGCGCGAGGTTGCTCAATGCAAACTGCGCACCAGTGAGGTAATAAACGCGCATGAGAGGGCTAACTCCTGTTTAGGCTGACTTGGATAACACCGTTACTGGTTTTCGTGTTATTTATGCTACAAGACACTCCACGGAGGTAGTGGTGATCTGAGTACAGGGCTTCCGCCATCACGGCAAGAAACGCCTCAAGCATGGGCTCCCCTTCGAAGCCCGTTGGATGGCTCGCGGCGCAGCAAAGGTATCGATGCCCTTTTGAGGGCAGACAGATATCGGCCAAACGGCTCACCGTCGCCATACATGGCGTGATCATTCACGGTCATCTGACCCGACCGATCTTTTGTACCAGTTCTTGTGAGAGAGTTTACATCACAGCTTGGGGCTGTGAAACTGGTTTTGAGGGAAGAAATGGCTTACAGACCCCCGGCGCCGGGGATTAAATCATCCCTCCCACGAACGCCTGCTTCGGCGGACGTGACGAAACGGCATATCGATGTCGTTTCGGTGACGAGGGATCTGCTTGTTCACTCTCCCCTGCTCCCGAGTCCCGAATCTCAACCGATTTCCGTTGTATCCTGGAATAGACCATGGACCGATTCGTGATTCGCGGCGGAGTCCCGTTGCACGGGACCGTTCAGATCAGCGGGGCGAAGAACGCCGCGCTGCCCTGCCTCGCTGCCTGCCTGCTTACCGGTGATCCGGTCACGCTCGACAATCTCCCCGCCGTTCGCGACATCCGGACGACCATCCACCTGCTGCGCACGCTGGGAGTCAGCGTGGAAGAAGAAGGCCCGCAGCCGGGCTCGGTTCCGCCGCCCGTGCGCCGCTGCCTGCGGGTGCAGGCACGCAAGCTGTCCAGCACCGAAGCGCCGTGGGAGCTCGTGCGCACGATGCGCGCGTCAACCCTGATCCTCGGCCCGCTTGCGGCGCGCTGCGGCGAAGCCTGCGTCTCGATGCCCGGCGGCTGCGCCATCGGAGCACGGCCGATTGACCTGCACATCAAAGGCCTGCAAAGGCTCGGCGCCGAAATCTCGACCCGGCACGGAATGGTCATTGTCCGAGCCGCGCGCCTGCGCGGAGCACGCATCTACTTCGATCGCATCACCGTGACCGGAACCGAAGACCTGATGATGGCCGCCGCGCTCGCCGACGGCGAGACCGTACTCGAGAACGCCGCCCGCGAGCCCGAGGTCGCTGACCTTGCCGATCTGCTTTCGAAAATGGGCGCGCGCATTGAAGGCGCCGGAACACCCACGATCCACATCCAGGGAGTCCCTCGCTTGCATGGCGCGGCGCACGCCATCATCCCCGACCGCATCGAGGCCGGAACGTTTGTCGTAGCTGCTGGCATCACCGGAGGCGATCTGACCATCGGCGGCTGCCGCCCGGATCACCTGCAAGCAGTCATCGCGAAGTGCCGCGAAGTCGGCCTGCTCATCGAAACACCCGCGCCGTCGAGCCTGCGCGTCCGTACGGACGGACCCCTCCGCGCCGCCAGCATGAACACGGAGGAATATCCCGGCTTCGCCACCGACATGCAGGCGCAATACATGGCGCTCGTCACGCAGGCCGAAGGAACTTCCGTCATTACCGAAACCATCTTCGAGAACCGCTTTATGCATGCGCTCGAACTGGTGCGGCTCGGCGCCAACATCCGCGTCGAAGGCAACCGCGCGGTCGTCCAGGGTCCGACACCCCTGAGCGGTGCCGGCATGACGGCGAGCGACCTGCGTGCCAGCGCTTCTCTGGTCCTGACGGGCCTGGCTGCCCGGGGCGAGACTTTCGTGGACCGTGTTTATCATATTGACCGCGGCTACGAGCGGATCGAGGAAAAACTGAGCGCCCTCGGGGCCGATATCCGCCGTCTTCCGGCGTAAATCCGTCTTGCGAGAGAACCGAAAGAACCGATCCTACCGCAAGAACCGAATTCTTTCTTATGGACCCGAGTCAGCTGATTCCCGCCCGCTCGATCCTGGAGACTGCCGTCGCCAACCGGGCCTTTCCCGGAGCTGTCCTGGCTGTCGGCTGCCAAGGGGAAACTGCAATTGTTTCAACAGGATGCCTGACCTACGAAGACGGCTCTACCGCCGTCACTGAGGACACCATCTATGACCTGGCATCGCTGACCAAGGTGGTCGCGACGACGACCGCTGCGATGATCCTGCATGGGCGCGGCGCGCTGGAACTGGACCGCCCCGTCGCGTTCTATCTTACTGATTTTACTGAACCTAACGGCACAACTCCTGACCCGTTGCGGGCCGCCCGTGCGGACGTCACAGTGCGGGATCTGCTGGCTCACACATCGGGACTGCCGGCCTATGAGCGGTTCTTCTTGCGGGCGCGCCGGAAGTCTCACGTTCTCTCGGAAGCGCTCGCTCTGCCGCTAGAGGCAAGTCCTGGAGAAAGAACTCTTTACAGCGACGTTGGCTTCATCTTGTTAGGCACAATCATCGAGCAGGTGTCCATGAAGAGCCTGGATGCGTTTTACGAGGCCGAAATCACCGCTCCGCTCGAAATGCATGACACCCTCTTCAACCCTTCCCCGGCGCTTTGGGACAGAATCGCCCCCACCGAAGAGGACGTGGAATTTCGTAAGCGGCTGATTCGCGGCGAAGTACACGACGAAAACGCCTGGGTCATGGGAGGTGTGGCAGGGCACGCCGGGCTATTCGGCACCGCAGCCGACCTCGCTCGCTTCTGCTCAATGATGCTGGCGGGCGGCAAAGCAGGCGAGAAACAGATTCTGAAGCCCGAAACCATCCGTGACTTTACGAAACCCTGGCCAGCGGCTGAAGGCGCGGCGCGGGGTCTCGGCTGGGACAAGCCCAACCAACCGGCTTCCTGCGGCTGCTACTTCTCCGCTTCCTCCTACGGCCACCTCGGCTTTACCGGGACTTCCATCTGGGTTGACCCGGAAGAAGAGTTGTTCGTGATCCTGCTCACCAACCGCGTGCATCCCTCACGCACGAATGACGCAATCCGATCGATCCGCCCTGCCTTGCACGATGCAATAGTAAAGGGATTGTCCTGGATGTAGCTGCCCCTGGTGCAGCGGAAGTTGCAACAGGCGGAGGGAGAAAGGGCCTATCCTTTGGCGCGCTTCTTTTTCTTTTCGGGCGCTTTCTCCTTGAGCTCGCTCCCGACCAGCTCGACCAGGGCCATTTCGGCGCCGTCGCCAACGCGCCAGCCCCGATGTGTGAGACGAACATAGCCGCCGTCGCGGCCCATAAAGCGCGTGGAGAGCGTTCCGAAGACTTTCGTGATCGCGGCCGGGGTCTGGAGAAACGCTGCCGCCTGGCGGCGGGCATGGAGCGTCTCTGCTTTTCCGAGAGTAATCATCTTCTCGGCCAGCGGGCGCAGGGCTTTCGCTTTGGCAACAGTAGTCACCATTCGTTCCTGTTCGATGAGGGATGTGACCAGATTCCGGAGTAGGGCACGCCGGTGGCTTGTGTTCCGGCCCAGCTTCCATCCGGCGTTCAAGTGTCTCATCGGTCTTTAATCCTTCCTCTGTGTTCCCGCACGGGCGGGGGCAGAGCACTAATTATCTCGGGCGTGAGCGGCTGGAAGGAGATTGCCCCGCTCATCGAACCGCATTCCCAGCGAAAGACCCATCGAAGAGAGTATCTCTTTGATTTCGTTCAGAGACTTGCGCCCAAAATTCTTGGTCCGGAGCATCTCTTGCTCGGATTTCTGTACCAACTCCGCGATCGTCTGAATATTGGCGTTCTTCAGGCAGTTGTAAGAGCGAACTGAAAGCTCCAACTCTTCGACCGAACGGTTCAGGTTCTCATTCCGAATCTCAATCGCCTGCTCGGGCACTTCATCGAGCGAGGGAACCGGCTCCTCGAAGTTGATAAAGATGGCCATGTGGTCCTTGAGCAGTTTCCCCGCGAGACCCACTGAGTCCTGGGGAGAAATGGAGCCGTTGGTCCAAACTTTCAGAGTCATCTTGTCGTAGTCGGTTACCTGGCCCAGGCGTGCGGCTTCTACGATGTAGTTCACCTTGAGCACCGGAGAATGGACCGAGTCAATCGGGATATAGCCGATGGCGAGGTCCTCATCGAAATTCCTGTCCGCGCTAACGTAGCCGCGCCCATGCTTCAACCGCATCTCCATCTGGAGGCTTCCACCACTGCTGATCGTGGCGAGGTGCACGTTCGGGTCGAGGACTTCGACGTTGCCGTCGGTCTGGATTTGCGAGGAATTCACCGTGCCAGTCCTGTCGACTGCGAGGGACACCGTCCGCGGGCCTTCCCCGTGCATCCGGAACGGGACCTGCTTCAGGTTGAGAATGATGTCGGTAGCGTCCTCCACCACACCGGGAATCGATGAGAACTCGTGCAGGACGCCTTCGATTTTGACGGCTGTAATCGCGGCTCCTTCGATGGACGAGAGCAGAATTCGCCGCAGCGCGTTACCGATCGTGGTCCCAAAGCCTCGCTCAAACGGCTGTGCGGAAAACTCTCCATAGCCAGCAGTCAAGGACTCCAGGTTGCAGGCGAGACGCTTCGGCTTTTGAAAACCCCTCCATAACATTCCTTCTGATTCCTCCCCCCATCCGGTGGCGGACCGTCTGCCCCGAATTCCTACTTCGAATACAATTCGACGACCAGTTGCTCCTGAATCGGCAGGGAAATCTCCTGCCGCTGGGGACTGGATATGATTTTCGCACGCAGGTTATCCAGATCTGCCTCAATCCACGTGGGCACTGTCTGATGACTGGTGGCCTGGCGGTTAGCTAGCAGCACCGGCATCTCGCGGCTGCCTGTGCGGACCTCTACGATGTCTCCCGGCTTGGCGAGAAAGGATGGAATGTTCACCTTGCGGCCGTTGACCTGAAAGTGGCCGTGGCGAACAAACTGCCGTGCCTGCGGCCGGGAAGCCGCTAGGCCCATGCGGTAGACCACGTTGTCCAACCGTCGCTCGAGGAACTGTAGCAAGAGCTGGCCCGTAACACCCTTTCGCACAGCCGCCTTCTCAAAATAGCGACGAAACTGGCTTTCGAGAATGCCGTAGACGCGGCGCAGTTTCTGCTTTTCGCGAAGCTGCAGTCCGTAGCCCAGCATGCGGGGACGGCGCTCCTTGCCATGCTGTCCGGGAGGGAAATTACGGCGCTCGATGGCGCACTTATCCGTCTGGCAGCGTTCCCCTTTGAGAAACAGCTTCATACCCTCCCGGCGGCACAACCGGCAAACGGGATCTTTGTAACGAGCCAATCTTCCTCCTTCGGTTCAGGCGCCCCTCGGCACCGCGAGTGGTCATCTGGCGCAAGTCCTTAGACGCGCCTCCGCTTGGGCGGGCGGCAGCCGTTATGAGGAATGGGCGTTACGTCCTTGATGGACTTGACTTCCAGTCCGCACGCAGCCAGCGCGCGAATGGCCGATTCCCGCCCGGACCCAGGGCCCTTTACCCGGACGTCGACCGAGCGCATCCCATGATCGCGAGCGCCGTTGGCCGCGTGCTGAGCCGCCTGTTGGGCCGCAAATGGCGTGCCTTTCCGTGACCCGCGAAAGCCGAGCGATCCGGCACTCGACCATGACACCACGTTCCCGTTCGAGTCTGAGATCGTGACAATCGTATTGTTGAATGTCGCCTGAATGTGCACGAGCCCCATCGGGATGTGCTTTCGCTCTTTCTTCTTGAACGTCTTCTTCTTGCCCGCTTTTCCCTTGTCTTTAGCCATTCGATCTCCACATGACGATCATTCGCCCCACCCACTTCGCGGGACGAATGCCAGCGGTTCCCATTCCTAGGTTTTCGCCATCGACTTCTTCTTATTCGCGATCGTTCCTCTGCGCGGGCCTTTCCGGGTGCGGGCGTTGGTGTGCGACCGCTGCCCACGCACCGGCAGATTCCGGCGGTGGCGACTGCCCCGATAGGAGCCGACTTCGATGAGCCGCCGGATGTTCATGGTGATTTCCTTGCGCAGTTCGCCTTCTACTGCGCCTTCTTCTTCCAGAATCTTGCGGATTCGGGTGATCTCGTCGTCCGTCAAATCCCGGACTTTCTTTTGTGGATCAATTCCCGCCCGATGCAATACCGAATTCGCGCGCGTCCGCCCGATGCCGTAGATGTACGTCAAGGCAAGCTCCGCGTGCTTCTGTACCGGCAAGTCGACTCCCACAATGCGTGCCATCCGTCCTCCTCACCCCTGACGCTGCTTGTGTTTCCTGTTGACGCAAATCACCCGCACCATGCCGCGGCGGTGGATAACCTTGCACTTAGCGCAAATTTTCCGCACCGACGCCCGTACTTTCATGCTACATCCTTCCCGGCTCAACGCCGCGCCTACGGTCGAGTCAAGACCCAGGGGCCGTTGCTGGTAACGACGACACAGTGTTCAAAGTGCGCGGAGTAGCCACCGTCTTCGGTGACGGCGGTCCACTTATCCTTCCGAATCTTGGCGCCCGGCTTGCCGGTATTCACCATCGGCTCAATCGCCAGGACCATGCCTTCTTTGAGCGAAGGGCCATGCCCCGCAGTGCCGTAATTGGGGACCTTCGGGTCCTCGTGTAGCTGCGTTCCGATGCCGTGTCCGACAAAGTCGCGGACTACGGAATATCCGTGGGATTCAGCGTGCTTCTGCACGGCGGCAGAAATGTCGCCCACGCGGGAGCCGAGCCGCGCCCGGTCAATGGCGAGACGCAATGACTCCTCCGTCACACGGAGCAACTGATCGAGCTCCGGACGGATCGTCCCCACCGGCACCGTGACCGCCGAATCGCTGTAATATCCTTCAAGCTGCACACCGACGTCAATCTTCAGGATATCGCCCTCTTGCAAGATCCGCTTCTTGGAAGGGATGCCGTGGACGATCTCATCGTTGATCGAGGTGCACAGCGCACAGGGAAAATCATACAAACCCTTAAATGCGGGCCGCGCCCCGCTCTCGGCGATGCGTTCTACCGCAAATTCCTCCAGCTCATACGTTGACACTCCGGGCTTTGCCCGGGCCTTCAATTCTTGCAGCAACTCCCAGACCACCAGTCCGGCGCGGCGCATCTTATCCAGTTCGAGCGGCGATTTACATACAATCATTGCTGGATCATCCGCATCAGTTCTTCGCAAATCTGCTCGGGCTCGCGTTCCACATTCACGTCGTGGTAGTTTCCCTGCCCCTGGTAGTACTCGATCAGGGGCGCTGTCTGCGCCTCGTAGGCGGAAAGGCGTTCTCGGATGGCCTCCTCCCGGTCATCGGGTCGCTGCTGCAGGACGGCACCATCGTCATCACAGATGCTGTCCTTCAAGGGGGGCTGCGAAACGAGATTGTAGCTTCGCTGGCAGAGCGGACAGATGCGCCGTCCGCCGAGGCGCTTCACAACTTCAGTATAGCTCAGCACTAGGTTCACCACAAGCGGCGCTCCGTAGCCCCCTTCCTGCAAGAACTCTTTCAGTATCTCCGCCTGCCGCAGCGTTCGGGGATAGCCGTCCAGAAGAAACCCCAACTCGCAGTCGGGTTGTCCAAGACGCTCCCGAACCATGCCGTTTACCACCTCGTCGCTCACCAGCTCCCCACGCTCCATGAACGCTTTGGCAGTCCCTCCGAGAGCCGTTCCCCTTTCCACATTCTCGCGGAACATATCACCCGTCGAGATATGGGGAATCGAAAGACCTCGGGCAATCAGCCGGGCCTGCGTTCCCTTCCCGGCTCCGGGAGGGCCCAGAAAGACCAGCGCCTTCGCAGAGCGACGCTCCTTCTGGCTCATCCCGAACCAATGACCTCCGCGTTTCCGCCGGCTCGGACGATCTTCTCCCGGGCGGATTGGCTGAACTGATGGGCCGAGACGGTAATCGGAGCCATCAGTTCCCCATCGCCCAGGACCTTCAGTCCGTCATAGAGTTTCCGAATCAGCCCACGCTCAAGCAACAACTCCGGCGAAACGGCGGATTCGCCCAACTCGGCAATCTGCTTCACGCTCACAATGGCGTAGCGCTTCCGAAACATGTTGTGGAATCCACGCTTGGGAACTCGGCGCTGCAAGGGCATCTGGCCGCCTTCAAACCCGGGTCGAGTTCGCGTGCCGGAGCGCGAGCCCTGCCCATTGTGACCGCGGGACGACGTCTTTCCATGTCCGCTTCCCATCCCGCGGCCTACCCGCTTGCGAGTGTGCCGCTGGCCAGGCGGCGGGTGAAGCGAACTGAGATTCAAAGCCATGATCCTAAACTCCTACTCCACGACCGTAACCAGATGAGAAACCTTGGCGATCATGCCACGGATCGAGGGCGTATCCGGACGGACGATTTCCTGCTGCAGCCGACGGAACCCCAGTCCGGCAATCACTTTCTTCTGTTTCTCCGGACAGGCTATGGTGCTGTGAATCCACCGAATTCGAATTGTGTCCGGCTTCTTAGCCATCGCTTATCTTCTTCCGCCTCCTTCTCCGCGCGGGCGGAACTCTGAGGCAGGAAACCCTACGCGCGAGCATTACCCCGCCAGTCGCTCCTCGGGTGCGGGTTCGGGGGTTGCAGCCGGGGTCTTGCGCTCGCGAAGCTGTCCGAGCCCCTCCATCGTGGCGCGAATGACGTTGTGGGGATTCGTCGTCCCCAGCGACTTGGCCACTACGTTGAGTATTCCGGCAGCTTGCAGCACTGCACGCACCGGACCGCCGGCAATGACTCCGGTTCCTTCCGGGGCAGGCTTCAGCAATACCTGTCCAGCACCGTACCGCCCGAGAACCTTGTGCGGGATTGTGCTCTGATAGAGCGGGACGCGGCGCAGGTTCTTCTTCGCGGCCTCAATGCCCTTCCGAATCGCGGAAGGAACCTCTTTCGCTTTTCCCGTGGCAAACCCTACGATGCCCTGGTCCGGGTCTCCGACGACCACCAGCGCGCTGAAGCTCAGGTTCTTTCCGCCCTTCACTACCTTAGTTACGCGGTTGATGGAAACCACCTGATCCTTCAACTGCAGCGTGCCCGTGTCAATGCGTTTGCTCTCCAAGCGACTCCTCCACTAAAACTGTAAGCCGGCCTCGCGGGCCGCGTCCGCAAGCGCTTTAACGCGTCCGTGATAGCCGTAGCCGCCCCGGTCAAAGGCGACTTTGCGGATTCCCTGCGCCACCGCTCGCTCCGCGATCAGCTTGCCTACGGCGCGCGCTGCGGCTATGTTCCCACCGCCGCGCATGGGGAAACCCTTGGACACAGAACTGGCCGCCACCAAAGTGTTTCCGCGCGTGTCGTCAATCACCTGGGCGTAAATGTGCTTGAGCGAACGGAAGATGTTCAAGCGGGGCCGTTCAGCGGTTCTGGGGAGTCGCTTGCGAATCCTGATATGGATGCGCTGGCGAGCTCTCTTGCGTGCGGTTCGCTTAATCATGGTGTTTCGCCTGCCCCACCCGAATCCTACTTGGCCGTGGCGCCTGCCTTGCCTACCTTCTTCTGCAACACTTCACCGACGTAGCGGATTCCTTTGTTCTTATATGGTTCCGGCGGCCGCAAGGAACGGATGTTGGCCGCTACCTGGCCCACTCTCTGTTTGTCAATGCCGCTGATCGCAATCCGTGTCTGGCGCTCCACAGTGATCTGAATTCCCTCGGGGATCAGGAACTCGATGGGGTGCGAGAATCCCAGGCTGAACAGCACCGAGGACTTCCCCTTGAGCTCTGCGCGATACCCAATCCCCACGATCTCCAGATCCTTCCGGAAACCCTGGGTCACTCCTTGCACGCAGTTTGCGAGCAGGCTCCGCACCAGGCCATGCACCGCTGTGAAGGAATCATCCTTCCGCAGCACGAGCAGTTCGGAGTCTTTTCGGTCCACCCGGATTCCTTCTTGAAGCGCGACATTCAATTGCCCCTTGGGGCCTTTGACCTGTATGTCCGCTTTTCCGATGGCCACCTCTACATTGGGAGGTACCGGGACCGGCAGTTTTCCTATGCGAGACATTGCAATTCCTGTCTGTTCGAGCAAGTTCGGTTCTTTCGGTTCCCTCGGTTCACTCAATTCATTCGGCTGGCGAAACTACCAAACCTCGAACAGGATTTCCCCTCCTACGTTCATCTTGCGTGCGCGCCGCGCCGTCATTACGCCCCGGGGCGTGCTGAGAATGCTATGTCCCAAGCCGCCTAATACCGCCGGGACGTCCTTGCACGAAGAATAGACGCGCCGCCCGGGCTTTGAGACACGGACCAGGTTGGTCAGGGCAGGCTCGTGATCCGGGGTGTATTTCAAGTTAATGCGCAGCGTCTTCTTGCGGTTATCCTCGGAGGCCTTGTAGCTGGTAATGTAGCTCTCCTCCTTGAGGATCTTGGCAATCTCCAGCTTGAGGCGCGAGGACGGCATCTCCACCTTGGCGTGGCGGCTGCGGACCGCGTTGCGGATCCGCGTCAGCATGTCAGCAATAGGATCGGTCATGTTCATACTGTTGCACCCGTGTTCCGGCTACCAACTCGCCTTGCGGACGCCGGGGATCTCACCACGCAGTGCCAGCGAACGGAAGCACAGGCGGCAGATCCGGAATTTTCGCAAGAAGCCGCGCGGGCGGCCGCAAAGCGGACAGCGGTTGCGATTGCGGCAACTGAACTTTGGCTTCCGGCGAGCTTTGGCCAAATGCGAAAGTCTGGACATCGTTCTCCTTATCGTTCTTCTACCCCGGGCGTCCGGCCGACGCTTACGTCCGGAATGGAACGCCCAGATGGCGCAGCAGCGAGCGCGCTTCCTCATCGGTCTGGGCGTCGGTCACCATGGTGACGTTCATGCCGCGAGTCTTGTCCACCTTGGTGTAGTCGATCTCCGGGAACACGAGCTGATCGCGGACGCTCATGGTGTAGCTGCCGCGACCGTCAAACGACTTCGTCGGCAGCCCGCGGAAATCCCGCACGCGCGGCAGGGCGATATTGACGAGGCGGTCGAGGAACTCGTACATACGCTCCCCGCGCAGCGTCACCGAGCATCCGATGGGCATACCCTTGCGGAGCTTGAAGGCGGCGATCGACTTACGGGCGCGATGCACGATCGTCTTCTGCCCGCTAATCAAACTCAGGTCGCGCGACGCTGCGTCCAGCACCTTGATGTTCTGCGTGGCCTCGCCGACACCGATGTTGACGACGATCTTCCTGAGGCGCGGAATGGCCATCGGGTTCGTGTAGTTGAACTCCTTCTTCAGCGCCGAAATGATTTCGTTCTGATAACGCTCTCGCAATCGGCTTATCATAAGACAAAAATCACCGAACTTGTTTTGCCCGCGCCCCTGACTTCGCCTGAGGCGGGGGGGACTAAAGTCCACTACTCGAACGTATTGCCGCAGCGGCGGCAGGCGCGCAACTTGCGTCCTCCACCCATCACTTGCGTCTTGGGACGGATGGGTCCGCAGGTGGGACAAATCAGCATGACATTCGACATGTGCACCGGGCTCTCACGCTCGGCGATGCCACCCTTGACGTTGCGGGTCGGGTTGGCGCGCATGTGCTTCTTGACCATCTGCACGTGCTCGACCACGAGCCGGTTCTTGATGCGGTCGACACTCAAGACCTTACCGGTCATGCCGCGCGAGCGCCCCGCGACGACCTTCACCATATCTCCTCGTTTGACGCCCAGCATAGTCGGCTACAAGACCTCCGGCGCGAGCGAGACAATTTTCAGGAACTTCTTGTCGCGCAGTTCGCGGGCTACCGGGCCGAAGACACGCGTGCCTACGGGCTCCCCCGCGTCGTTAATCAGCACGGCAGCGTTCTGGTCAAACCGGATAAAGGTTCCGTCGCGCCGCCGGTGCTCCTTGCGCGTGCGCACCACCACGGCTTTGACAACGGTTCCCTTCTTTACATTGCTGTCGGGGACCGCTTCTTTAACCGCCGCCGTAATCACGTCTCCTAAACCGGCCCGGCTTCCGACCGAGCCTCCCAGCGGCAGAATGCAGGAGAGGCGCCGCGCCCCGGAGTTATCCGCCACATCCAGCATTGTTCTCATCTGAACCATTTGCAATCCCGCGAGTGGCCCATGGAGAGGAACTTCCACGATCCACCGTTTCTTCTTTATTTCTTGGCGCTCTCCTCTTTCAACACCTCGACCCCCCGGCGGTGGAGAAGCTCGACGAAGCGCCAGCGCTTCCTGCAACTCAACGGCCGGGTTTCAACAATCCGGACGCGGTCGCCGATGCGGCACTCGTCGCGCCCGTCATGGGCATGGAACTTCTTGCGCCGATTGACGTAACGCTTGTAGAGCGGGTGCTTCACACGCCGCTCCACCTGAACGACGATGGTCTTGGCTCCGGAACGGCTGACGACCTCGCCGACCCGCGTGGTGCGTTTCCGTCGGGGTTTCGATTCGCTAGCCATTGGCTTCGCTACCTCCGGTTGCTCCCTGCTCCTGGGCCAGCAACTCTCTCTCCCGAATAACGGTCTTGATCCGAGCGATGCTTCTTTTGAGGTTACGAACCTTGCGAAGACCCTCAGTCTGCCCCGTGGCGGCTTGAAAGCGCAGCTTCCAGAGCTCGCTTACCTTGTCGCGCACCTCGACCTCGAGCTCGGCCTGATTCATTTCGTGGTACTTGGGCCCTTTCATAGCTGGTCTTCTTCCGCACGGCTGACGAACTTCGCCCGTATCGGCAGCTTTTGGCTGGCAAGCAGCATGGCCTGGCGCGCGACCGGTTCGGCCACGCCCTCCATTTCAAACATCACCCGGCCGCGCCGCACGACGGCGACCCATCCCTCGGGGTTCCCTTTGCCTTTGCCCATGCGGGTTTCCGCCGGCTTCTTGGTAATGGGCTTATCCGGGAAGACCCGAATCCAGACGCGGCCGCCGCGCTTGATGGTGCGCGTCATGGTGACGCGGCTGGCTTCAATCTGCCGGTCGGTAATCCACCCGGTTTCGAGCGCCTTCAGGCCGAAGTCGCCAAAAGCGATCTCGCAGCCACGCCAGGCCGCGCCCCGGCGGCGCCCCCGATGCTGTTTGCGGTGTTTCACCTTTTTCGGCATCAACATGGCATTTCCTCACTCCGGCCGGGCTCTCAGGCGGCCACGCGCGCCCCACGGCGTTTTTTTCCTTCCAGAATCTCGCCCTTATAGATCCAGGTCTTCACACCCACAACGCCGTAGGTGGTGAAGGCTTCCGCGACTCCGTAGTCAATATCCGCGCGCAGCGTCTGGAGCGGCAGGCGGCCTTGCAGGTACCACTCGCTGCGGGCGATCTCCGCTCCATTCAGCCGACCGGAAACGCGCACTTTGATGCCCTTGCAGCCGAAGCGCACGGCCGAGTCCACGGCCTTACGCACGGCGCGCCGGAAGGCGATCCGCTTTACGAGCTGCAAGGCAATCGATTCGGCAACGAGTTGGGCGTCGAGCTCGGGCTTATACACCTCCTGCACGTCCAAAAAAACATCCCGGCTGGTAGCCTTCTGCAGGTCGACCTTCAGCTTGTCGATTTCAGTGCCCTTGCGCCCGATGATGATGCCCGGGCGGGCTGTGTGGATCGAAATGCGGAGCTTATTGACCATGCGGTCGACTTCGACACTCGAGATGCCAGCTGAGCGGAGCCGAGTCTTGAGCTCTTTCTTCAGCCGCAAGTCCTCGTGGAGCAACTGGCTGAATTCACGCTTGGCATACCACCGGGATTTCCACGGTTTGTTGTAGCCGAGGCGAAACCCGTACGGATGAACTTTTTGACCCATAAGTCTTCTCTTTCCTCTTGTACTCGCTCCATGGAACGCTTGCTTCGGAGCGCTAACCACCCGCTTCCTCGCGGTTGGCGGACTAGACGGTTGGGGCGGCGGCCTGCCCACCGGCCTTCTCCGCCACCTTGACGACGATATGACAGGTCCGGCGCTGGTAGGGATGGGCGCGCCCCATGGGGGCCGGACGAATCCGGCGGGCACGCGGGCCATCCTCAGCGTAGGCTTCCGAGACGTAGAGCTGATCCACGTCAACGGTTTCCGACTTCCCTTCGGCGTTGGCAATCGCCGACCGCAGGACCTTTTGCACTTCGCTCGCCACCCGCTTCTTTGTAAACCGCAGCAGGTTGACTGCCTGGCCGGCATCCCGGCCGCGAATCAGGTCCAGCACCAGCCGCGCCTTCCGGGGTGACGACCGAATGTACTTAGCTTTGGCCTTCGCTTCCATGGTTGTCTGCTTCCAACCCACGGCACGGCTTCCGTGCCTCTCTTACATCAAACCACGCTACCCGAAAGACAGCCCCGATGCGTCCCGGGCCGCAGCTCGGCCTTACGACGCCGGCTTGGGAGCCGCCGCAGGCACCGCACCCGGAGGCGGAGCGGGCGCGGCTGTCTTTTCCGCCGCCCTGGCTCCAGAGTGTCCGCGGAAGAGCCGCGTGGGCGCGAATTCGCCGAGCTTGTGGCCCACCATATTCTCGGTGATATAGACGGGAACGAACTTCTTCCCGTTATGCACCGCAATGGTATGCCCGATCATCTCCGGGATAACCGTGGACCGGCGCGACCAGGTTCGGAACACCTTTTTCTCGTTGCGGCGGTTGAGCTCTTCGACTTTCTCGAAGAGGTGCCCGTCCACAAAGGCACCTTTCTTAAGCGATCGCGACATCGTCTAAACCTTTATCCTTCTCCCCCCAGGCAGCCGGGAGCGTTAGGAGCCTTTCCTCCGTTTGCGCCGCGCCACAATCTCCCGGTCGGTCCGCTTGTTGTGGCGGGTCTTGTAACCGCGCGTGGGCTTGCCCCAGGGCGTCACCGGGTGACGGCCGCCGGAGGTCTTGCCTTCACCGCCGCCGTGCGGATGATCCACCGGATTCATGACCACGCCGCGCACCGTGGGGCGCCGGCCGAGCCAGCGCGTGCGGCCCGCTTTGCCGATGGAAATGTTCTCATGGTCGAGATTGCCGACCTGGCCGATGGTAGCCATGCACCGGAGCGGGATCTTGCGCACTTCGCTGGAAGGAAGCTTCACGAGGGCATGCGTGCCTTCCTTGGCTACGAGCTGTACGGCCGCACCAGCGCTGCGCGCGATCTGGCCTCCCTTTCCGGGGCGCATCTCAATGTTGTGAATCGTGGTGCCGAGCGGGATGTTCTGGAGCGGCAGCGCGTTGCCGACCAGGATATCGGCGTCGGGACCAGCCACCACCTGCATCCCGGCGGTCAGTCCAATGGGCTGCAAGATGTACCGCTTCTCGCCGTCGGCGTAGTGGAGCAGGGCAATGCGCGCGGAGCGGTTGGGATCGTATTCAACCGAAGCAACCTTCGCGGGGACGCCGATCTTGTCGCGCCGAAAGTCGATCACGCGATACCGGCGCTTGTGGCCGCCGCCGCGGTGCCAGATGCTCAGCCTTCCTAGCGAGTTCCGCCCCCCGGACTTGCGCAGCGGCTTGACGAGCGCCTTGAGAGGCTTGCCGGTCGTCAGATCGTCCGTGCGCACCACGGAGTGGTAGCGCCGTGTGTGCGTCGTGGGCCGATATGCTTTGATCGCCATTCGAAAACGCCTTGCTCTTCCACCGCGCGCAAGCCGTTGCCGGCCTGCTGCCGCGCGCGGCTCGAATTAAGTCTTCTCCACGTACTCGATCATCTTCTCGCCGGCCCTGAGCTTGACGTAGGCCTTCTTCCAGTCGCTGCGATAGCCGACCAGACGGCCGCGGCGGCGGCGCTTGCCCTGGAACGAGGCTGTACGAACCGCTTCAACCTTCACTTGAAACAGCTTCTGCACCGCTTCCTTGACTTCGGTCTTGGTCGCCTCCGGGTGCACCTCAAAGCAGAGGGTGCGGCGCTCGTCCTTGGCGGCAAGGCCCTTCTCGGTGATGATGGGACGCCGGATTACTGTGTTCACATTCACGGGGCCAGCGCCTCCTGCAAACGTTCGACGGCGGGCCGGGAAATCAGCAGCCGTCGGCACTGCAACAAATGATAGGGATGGAGCTCCCGGTTGCTCACCAGTGCCACATCCTTCAAATTGCGGCTCGACAGCTCCAGGTTGCGGTTGTCAGCGAGATCGACGAGCAGGACCGGACCGACGACTTCAAGGCGACCCAGAATCTCCCGCAGGTTCTTCGTCTTATGGTCTTGGAGCTTGAACTCGTCAATCACGGTCAACTGCTCTTCCTGGAGTTTTGCCGAAAGAGCCGAGCGCAACGCACCGAGCAGCATCTTGCGCGGAAGTTTGTAGGCATAAGAGCGGGGCTGCGGACCGAATACGGTTCCGCCGTGCCGCCAGAGCGGCGAGCGGATGCTGCCAATGCGGGCGCGTCCCGTGCCCTTCTGCCGCCAGAGCTTGCGGCCGCTTCCGGCAACCAGGCGGCGGTTCTTGGTGGCATGCGTGCCGGCACGGCGGCAGGCAAGATAATGCCGCACGGCTTCATAAAGCAGATGCGAATTCACCTTGGCTGCAAACACGGCGTCGGCAAGAGCAAGATCGCCCACGGGCGTGTTGTCGAGATTTCGTACTTCTATGCTGGGCATTGTTCTTTGCCGACTACCGCTTCCTGAACGTCACATGGATGCGGCTCCGGTTCGCGGCTCAGATTACTTCGCCTTCTCGATCATCAAATAGCCACCGTTCGGACCGGGGACGGCTCCTTTTACCAGAAGCAAGTTCTCCTCGGCCTTGACTTCGACCACTTCCAGGTTGCGCACCGTGACGCGGTCAACGCCCATATGGCCGGCCCCGCGGATTCCCTTGATGACCCGCGACGGATAGGCCGAAGCGCCAATGGAGCCGGGAGCGCGATGGAACATCGAGCCGTGCGTGGCGTCGCCGCCGCGGAAATGATGGCGCTTGACGACGCCCGCAAATCCGCGGCCCTTGCTGACTCCGATGACGTTGACCAAATCCTTGGGCTGGAACTGGTCCAACTTGACCGAATCGCCCTGCTTGGTGTCTTCGTCGCCAGCCTGCAGGCGGAATTCGCGGACAAACCGCATCGGGGCCGCGCCCGCCTTCGCGAAATGCTTCTGAATAGCCTTCGGGGCACGGCGCCGCGGGCGAGACTCGACCAGCGCGAGCTGCGCTGCCTCATAGCCATCGGTCGATGCGGTCTTGCGCTGCACTACGACGCAGGGACCCGCCTCCAGCACCGTCACGGGGATGGACTGGCCATCCGAGCGGAAGTACCGCGTCATGCCGACCTTCTTGCCTACAATGCCGTTGACCATGACCCCTAACCGCTTACGACGTTACCCTACTGCTTATGCTCCTTGCCGAAGGCCTTGATCTCCACATCCACTCCGGCCGGCAGGTCAAGACGCATCAGCGCATCGACGGTCTGCTGCGTGGGCTCCAGAATATCTACGAGACGCTTGTGGGTGCGGATTTCAAACTGTTCGCGCGACTTCTTGTCCACGTGCGGCGAGCGGAGCGTGGTAAAAATGTTCCGGATCGTGGGCAGCGGGATCGGGCCGGCCACCTGCGCGCCGGTCCGCTTGGCCGTATCCACGATCTCCCAGGTGGACTGATCGAGGATGCGGTGGTCGTACGCTTTCAGTCGGATTCGAATTCGCTCGCTTGCCATACTGTTTGCTCTTTCGCTCCTCTCGGAAGCGGTTCTACTCGATGACCTCGGAGATGGTGCCGGCGCCGACGGTATGGCCGCCCTCGCGGATCGCAAACCGCAGCCCCTTCTCCATCGCGATCGGCGTAATCAGTTCCACCGACAGCGCCACGTTGTCTCCCGGCATCACCATCTCCGTCCCTTCCGGCAACGCCGCCACCCCCGTCACATCCGTGGTCCGAAAATAAAACTGCGGCCGGTAACCCGTGAAAAACGGCGTGTGCCGCCCCCCCTCTTCCTTCGTCAAGATATACACTTCCGCCTGGAACTGGGTGTGCGGCGTAATCGTCCCCGGCTTCGCGATCACCTGCCCGCGCTCCACATCGTCCTTCGCCGTCCCCCGCAACAGCAGCCCCACGTTGTCGCCCGCCTGCCCCTCGTCCAACAGCTTCCGGAACATCTCCACCCCCGTCACCACCGTCTTCGCCGTCGGCCGGAAGCCCACAATCTCCACGTCTTCCCCTACCTTGATCACCCCCCGCTCCACGCGCCCCGTCACCACCGTCCCCCGCCCCTGTATCGTGAATATGTCCTCAATCGGCATCAGAAACGGCTGGTCCACTTCCCGCTGCGGCAGCGGCACCGACTGGTCCACCGCCTCCATCAACTCTTCCACCGTCTTCTCCCACTGCTCTTCCCCGTTCAGCGCTCCCAGCGCCGACCCCCGTACCACCGGTAGATCGTCCCCCGGAAACTGATAGCTCTTCAACAGCTCCCGCACTTCCAGCTCCACCAGATCCAGTAACTCCGGGTCGTCCACCGCGTCCACCTTGTTCATGAATACCACTATGTAGGGCACCCCCACCTGCCGCGCCAGCAAGATGTGCTCCCGCGTCTGCGGCATCGGCCCGTCCGTCGCCGCCACCACCAAAATCGCCCCGTCCATCTGCGCCGCACCCGTGATCATGTTCTTGATGTAGTCCGCGTGCCCCGGACAGTCCACGTGCGCGTAGTGCCGGTTCGCCGTCGTGTACTCCACGTGCGCCACCGCGATCGTGATCCCACGCTCCCGCTCCTCCGGCGCGTTGTCGATCGAGTCAAACGACCGGAACGCCACCTTCCCGTCCCGCTTCCCCAATACCTTCGTGATCGCCGCCGTCAGCGTCGTCTTCCCGTGATCGATGTGCCCGATCGTCCCCACGTTTACGTGCGGCTGCGTGCGGTCAAATTTCTCCTTCGCCATCGCTCCTCTACTCCCTCTCTCGCTGCGGCGGCCTGCGCGAGCCGAGCCTCCGCGCGGGTCCTCCAGAGCTGCGCCTCCCGCTCCAGGATGCCAATCTGGCCGTCCCAGAAGCGCGAGACAGCAGGAAACAACACCATTCCGATATCAGGGCCAAACCATCCCTTGGAAGCCGGCTGCGGCCCCTTGCTTCCATACCAGCGCGGTGCTGGGGCTTTTCGGGAAACTCTTCCTCAGGAAGATCGGACCAAAAACTGGTGGACGGGGGAGGATTCGAACCTCCGTAGCCCGCAAGGGGCGGCAGGTTTACAGCCTGCTGCCATTAGCCACTCGGCCACCCGTCCAGAAACTGCGCGTCACGGAGTGCCGGTCCATCCAAAAGAACCTTGCCCTACGGCAAACTCCCCACAAGCCTTTGTTCCACAGTCATTCCGGATCCAGACATTCCACATGGACAATCAAGAATCCGTTCGGCTCATCCTCCTACCGGGTCCGCCGGGGACCGCCCCGGCAACCAATGCGCCTCCGATCCCTCCGGCCCATACGCCCAGGGCAGGCGGGAACCACTGGAGCGGGAGACGGGAATCGAACCCGCGACCAACAGCTTGGAAGGCTGTGACTCTACCACTGAGTTACTCCCGCCTTCAAAATTTCTGGAGCCGATGACCGGGATTGAACCGGTGACCTCGTCCTTACCAAGGACGCGCTCTACCAACTGAGCTACATCGGCCACTGGCTGCCTTGAAGCAGGCCCGTTTCCCATGGAGGCCCGCTTCCTTCCGATGTTCAATCCTATGTCGCTTTCCGGCGGTCCGCCGGGTCCGCCGCGATTCTGGAGCTGGCGAAGGGATTCGAACCCCCGACCCTCTGATTACAAATCAGATGCTCTACCAACTGAGCTACGCCAGCACTCGACAAAACCAGCAGTCTAGCAGAGTCACATTAAATATGCAAATCCAAAAACTTGCGGATTCTGAAGCCCCCACCGGCTCCTGATCGCTCCCAAATCCAGCCTCTATTCTGCCGCGTCCGCGGAGGCTCGATCAAGACCATTCTTGCCGCCGAGGCGGGTCCTTTCGATTCCATGCCGGGGTGCGCCCTTGCGGCCCGGTGGCACGGTTCACCGAGGCCTCCAGACGCAACAGGCGGGATTTCATCTCAACCCCTCCACCGTAGCCCCCCAGGGACCCGTCACTTGCGACGACCCGATGGCACGGAACCACAATGGCCAACGGGTTGCAATGATTCGCCATGCCGACGGCACGCGCTGCTTTGGGGTTGCCGACGGCGCGCGCGATCTCTCCGTAGGACCGCGTCTGGCCGTAGGGAATCCGCAGCAACGCCTTCCAGACCTGCAACTGAAACTCCGTTCCTTGCAGATCCAGAGGAACGGTGAATTTCCGCCGACGGCCCTGCAGAAACTCCCCGATCTCTGCGAGCACACGCCGGGCGAGTGCCGCTTGGGGTTTGCGATCCGATCTGTGGTTTCCGGAAAAAGTCCCGGATGGCTTGCGGACGTTCACTTCGCGCAATCCACGCTCCGAGCACACCACACCGATTTCTCCGATGGGAAATCGCCGCGAGGTGCAAAACAGATTGTCTCCCGACGTCGTCCTTTTCTGTCTTTGTCGAACAGGCTTCATCTTGTCCCTCCGGAATCCAGCAGAAGAAACCCCGTGCCGCCTACTGTTTTGCGTTTTCCGATGGGAGGTCCCGGAAATCGCAAGGCCGCTCGGGAATTCCTTGACAACGGCGAATGCGCCTGAATATGATAGCTCGTTTAGAAGGAATTTGCTTGCCTTACGAAAGCGGTGAGGTTTGCCTGCACGTATGGACAAGAGGCGCCTGGGGCACTACAGGAAACGGTTGCTCGAACGGCAGCAACAGCTCATTGACATCGTCTCGAAGACCGAGCAGGACGGCCGGGAGGCCGATGAGGAACCGGCACAAGACCTTGCCGACAAGGCCAGCAATTCCTACACGAAAGAGTTTCTTTTCAAAAAGAGCAACGACGACCGCTTCATTCTGCACCTGATCGAAGAGGCCTTGCAGCGAATGCAAGACGGGGAATATGGAATCTGCGTGGCATGCGGCGGCGACATGCAGCAGAAACGCCTCGAGGCCGTGCCGTGGGCGCGCCACTGCATTGGCTGCCAGGAAAAACAGGAGCAGGGGCTGCTGCAGTAACCGCGACAATTCTGGAGCGAATCGAATTCCCTCTTCTGGGAGGGCGTCTTCAAACCAACGATTGCCACTGTCGGACTGGCAACGAGCCTTCGCTGGGGCCACGCCGTAGCGGATTCCCTGTTCACGCTTCTCTTCCCAGTCACCTGCCGAATCTGCGACCAACCTATTGAAGTCATGACGGCGGTTCCCGTGTGCCCGGATTGCGTGCAGGCTCCGGAGCCGTACTCGGGAATCGAGTGCGCGCGGTGCGGGCACTTTCTGGCGAACGAGAGCGGGCTGCACGAAACGCTGCACTGCGGGGTGTGTCGCCAGCCCCGGGAGCGCGAAGTGTTCGCATTCGAGCAAGCGCGAAGTTTCGCGCCGCATGAGGGAACGCTGCGCGCTCTGGTCCAACAGTTCAAGTATGACGGCTTCCGGCCGCTAGCGAAACCGCTGGGACGGTTTTTGTTGGAAGCCGCCGAGCGGCTGTCGGAGCAGTCGTTCGATCTGGCCGTTCCGGTACCGCTGCACCGCAAACGCGAGCGCCAGCGTGGATTCAATCAGGCGGAATTGCTGGCGGCTGAAGTGGCGAAGCTACGGAAGATTCCGCTCGGGGTGAAAGACTGCGTACGGGTGCGGGATACGCCTCCGCAAACGGGATTGCGCGCGGCGGAGCGCAGGAAGAACGTCGCCGGCGCGTTCGATGTGCCGCAACCGGAGCGGGTGCGCCAGCGGCGGGTGCTCCTGATGGACGATGTGCTGACGACCGGGGCTACGGCCAGCGCCTGCGCGCAGGCGCTCCGGGAAGCTGGTGCAAAGGGAATCTGGGTGGTGACGGTGGCGCGAGCGAATCCAGTGCAGGTTGATGTATGATTGTAACGATGCAAGAGGACGCGTTCTTCTCACGCTTGTCACGCTTGAGCCGGAGAAACCAAGAATGAGCGGCGCTATGGAGAGAGTCGGGGCATGTTGCAATCTCCCGTTCTGGTGTTGAACGCCACGTACGAGCCGGTGAACGTGTGCGCGGCGCGGCGCGCCGTCATTCTGATCCTGAACGGAGTTGCGCGAGCCGAAGAAGAAAACAGCGGGATCGTGCACTCGGCGCGGCTGGCCATGCGGATTCCGTCGGTCATCCGTTTGCTGGAATACCGTCGCATCCCGTATCAGGCGCGTGCGCTTTCGCGGAAGAACATCCTGCTGCGGGACCGGAATACCTGCCAATACTGCGGCCAGACGCTGGCGTCTTCGGAGCTAACGCTCGACCACGTCATGCCCCGATCCCTGGGGGGCAAGTCGGCGTGGGAGAACCTAGTCGCGTGCTGCCATCCGTGCAACAACCGCAAGGGGGACCGGCTGCCGGAACTTGCGGGGATGAAACTGCTGCGCACGCCCAAGCCTTTCAACCTGCATACCGGCCGCCACCTGATGCGCCTGATGGCCCACGGCAACGGCCAGTGGAAGAAGTATCTTTACTTTTAGATGGCAGGTTAGCAAACAGAAGCCGGCGACGCGGCTGAAAGTCTGCGCGGGCGGTCTCCCACAAACGATCTTGTCCCTGGTTCGATTGGCGATTTGCCAGCCGCGAATCAACGAATTTCGGCCTCAACCCGCAGGCCGATCAGCTCCCAGATGCGGATCCGCTGGCCGGGAAAGTAGGACAGCGGGCGGGCGATGGGAACCTGCTGGTCCTGGCCTGCTACGACGATCGAGACGCCGCTCGACGTGTCCTCCAGTGACCATTCCGGCAGGCCGTGTCCGAGATAGTAGCTCAACTGGTAGGTCTGGTTGCGGTGGAGGCGGTACACGGCGACTTCCTCCGCAGGAACTCCGAGCGTGGCAATCCGCTCGGCGACCGACCGGGCCGAGGCGACTCGGTTGATGGAAGGCGAAAGATGGGAGGTGAGGGCGAGCAGGCACACGGCAACGCCGATGAACGCCATAAACGAGGCGTACAGCGGCTGCCTACGGAAAGCGAAATAGATGGTGAAGCCCACCGAACCCGTCAAAAGAAGCCACCGGGAGACAGGCACTGTGCCCTGGAAAATCTGCTGCCAGGCGCCAGCGATGCTCCATTCGGCGAGCGCCTGCCGCAGTCCCGTAGCCAGCGAGCCGGACAACAGCGGAGCGAAGAGCGGCACGGTGAGAAGCAGCAGGGCCGAACAGCCGATCAGGATGAGTGGAGCTCCCGGCGGCATATCCCAGGAGGCGGAGTTGCCGGTGACCGGATGGACGCCGGGCTTGCCCGGTGAGGAGCCGGGAGACTCTGCGTCGCTGGAGGGCTTCGCTGCGTGTGCGACCAGGATGGCGACCCAGAGCGTGACCGGCGGGAGCACCGGGAGCAGATAGCCGGGCAGCTTGTTTTCAGAAATCGAGAAGAATAGGAAGGGCAGGGCGATCCACCAGAAGAGGAACGCCCGCTGCTTGTCCCGGAACACACCGCGAGCCGCGTAGACCATCTCGGCGAGCGGCAGCAGCAGCAGCGGGCTCCAGGGAAACAGGCCCGCAATGAGCACCGGGATATAGAACCACGCGGGCTGGCCGTGGCCGAGCGCGTCAGCGGAAACAAAGCGCGCCAGATTGTGTTCGAGGATGAATTCCTCGACGAACGGCGCGCCGTTCACAACGTAACAGAGCACGTACCAAGGCGCGGCGACGGCGAAGTACACGGCGAGGGCGGGTGACAGCAGCAGTGACCGTAGCGCACCCCAGTCACGGAACGTCGCCGCGTATCCTAGAAACACCAAACCAGCCAGAACCACTGCCAGAGGGCCCTTCGCGAGTGTGGCCAGGCCAAGAAAGACATAGAAGCCGTAGAGCCGGAGCGGCTTGCGCTCCCAGAGCCACAGAGCCAGCAGCAGCAGCGCGAGATCCAGCGTCACGGTGAACAGCATGTCCATGGCGGCCGCGCGCGCAAAGCCGATCCAGCCGAGCGCCGAAGCAAGGAAGATGGTGGCCAGCCCTGCCGTCGTTTCTCCGAAGCGCGCTCGCGCGAACCGGAACCAGACGAGGAGGAACACAATCGCGGCGATGGCCGAGGGCAGGCGGGCCGTCTGCTCGCTGATGCTGATGCGGAAGAACTGCGCGGCAATCCAGTAATAGAGCGGAGGCTTTTCAAACCACGGCTCGCCGAACAGGCGCGGCGTAACGTAGTCCCCCGATAGCAGCATCGCGCGCGCCACGTCCGCGTAGCGGGGTTCATCCGGCCCGACAAACCCGATCGCTCGCAGCCCGGAAACAAAAAGGATCAAGGCCAACAGGGCGACCAGTAACGGATTCTGGATGAATCGCATGGCAACAGCAGTGATGAGTGGATCATGACTCGTGATCAGTGAATGACAAAGAACCCGTCACTGTTCACGTCTCATTGCGACCCGTGACCGCGGCAGCGAAGCGAGATCCGTATGCCGCTTCAGACCGCGGCTCGACAGAGCGGCCAGCAGCTTGCCGTGAATCCCGCCGAAGCCTCCGTTCGACATGACGACCACAACATCGCCTGCATACAACTCCAGTGCAAGGACTTCCACGATGGCGTTTGCATCGGCATGAAATTGAGCAGGAATACCTTGCGAGCGAAGAGTGGTGGTAACCCTTTCGGGGTCCAGCCGTTCTGCCTCCGCCAAGCGTTCTTTGCGGTGGACATCGGCAAGGATCACCTCATCAGCCAAGGACAGGACTACCGCCAGTTCGTTCTCAAAGACCTTGCGGACCAGTGTGTTCGAACGCGGTTCGAGGATCGCCCAAATCCTCCGCCCGGGAAACCGGACGCGCACAGCTCGAAGCGTTTCCCGGATCGCCGTCGGATGGTGAGCGAAGTCGTCCACGACGGCGACGCCGGCCGATTCGCCGACCACTTCCATGCGCCGCCGGACTCCTCGGAACTTTCCGACAGCCTCGGCAATGCGGTTCCACGGAATTCCGTGGCGGGAGGCCATCGCAACCGCCGCCAGCAGATTCAGGACATTATGCCTGCCAAAGAGACTGGTGCGGAGCGTGCCAACGGGCTTGCCGCGAAGAGTAACTGTGAATTCAGTAACCGGTTCCCGGGAACTGACCGCTTGCCGTTGCGCGGGGCTCGGATCGACTGTCCGGATATCTCTGGCCTGCCAGTCGCCTTGGTTCAGCCCAAACGTTTGCACCTGGCAGAAGGCACGCTCGATGCAGCGGCGGACGGTTTCGGACTCCGCGCAAGCGGCGAGGAAGCCGCGCTGGGGCACCAGGTTCACGAAGCGGCGGAACGCGGTTTCAACGGCGTCGAGGTCGCGATAAATGTCGGCATGGTCGAATTCGACTGAAGTCAAGACGGCGGCATCGGGGCGGTAGTGCAGGAACTTCGGACCCTTGTCGAAGAAGGCCGTGTCGTACTCGTCGCCTTCGAGGATAAAGAATCGTCCAGAGCCGCGGCAGAAGCTCTGCGGAAAATTGCGCGGCAGGCCACCGATCAGGAAGCCCGGCTCGAGTCCCGCCGCATGGAAGATCCAAGCCAGAATCGAGGTGACCGTCGTCTTGCCATGCGTTCCGGCCACAACGACGGACTCCCTGCCACGCAGAAAAAGCTCGCGCAAAACCTCGGGCAACGAAGCGTACGGAAGCTTCGAGTCCAGCACCGCCTCGACTTCTTCATTGCCGCGCGAAAGAGCGTTGCCGATCACGACGAGGTCCGGAGCCGGTTCCAGGTTGCTGGCCCGAAATCCCGTCGCTACCGGGACGCGGAGCTGTTCCAGAAGAGTCGAGACGGGGGGATAGATTTCCGCATCGGAGCCGGTGACGCGGTACCCAGACTCCTGCAGCAGGCCGGCGAGCGCTCCCATGGCGGTCCCGGCCACACCGATCAGATGAATCCGCGCTCCGGGATCCGGCGGGATCATGCGTGGCGTCTCCGGTGCAGTTTGGTGGTCGAAATGACAGCGGATTCGAGCAGCGTGAGGGTGACCTTTTCCTCAGCGGCGAGCCGGGCACGGATTCCGATGGGGAGAGTGATGCAGCCCTGGCGCGAGTGGCCGAAGGGGAGTCCGAACGCAATTGGGACCTCAAGGCCCTCGAGCGCTTCCAGGATGATGTCCCGCAGGCCCTCTTCGGCCGTGGTGCCGCCCCCGCAGCCCGGCATCTCGCCGAAGATAACGCCGCGGACGGCGCGGAACTTGCCGGCCCGGCGCAACTGAAACAGCATGCGGTCAATGCGGAAGGGCTTTTCGTCAACGTCTTCGAGCAGCAGCAGAGCGCCGCGGGTGTCGATTTCCAGGGCCGTTCCGAGCGTCGCCGTGAGCATCGGAAGGCATCCGCCCACCAGCCGGCCCTCGGCGATTCCGGTGCGGAGACTCCATGCCGAGGACTCAATCGTGATGCCCGGATTGATTGATCCCAGAACCTGTTCCATGAGGGGTCGGTTGTAAAAGACCTCGCCACCGGCCAGCTCGCGGGTCACCATAGGTCCCTGGAAAGTCGCCCAGCCGAGGGTCTGATGAAAGAAATGCAACAGCGTGGTGAGATCACTGTAGCCCATGACGATCTTGGGTGGCAGGCGCTTCAGCCGGTTCAAGATGGGCCGCGCCGAGAGGCGTTCGACGACGTAGTTGGATCCGTAGCCGCCGCGGGCACAGAACACAGCGCGGATGGATGGGTCTTCGAAACAGCTCAGTAAGGACTCGGTCCGCTGGGCGTGGCGGCCGGCAAAGAAGCTGCGCCGTGCCAGAATCATCTCGCTCACCTGAATGCGATAGCCGATGCCCTCGATTTCACGCATCCCGCGCTCGAGCAACTCGCGCTCGACAGGGCTGGCCGGAGCAACCACCCCGATGATGTCGCCTCGACGCAGGGCGGGAGGCTTCCGAAGCCGTTTCATTGATTGCAAGGAAAGAGTTCCCAGAGTTCCGCCAGACCGAGGAGCGACGAGCGATCTGCATTCCCCACCAGCCATTGTAGCAGCATTCGCGCGAAGCTCATGGCGTGAAATATTCTCCGCGACAGATGATCTCAGCCGGACCGGTCAGAAAGATTCCTTCCGGCTCCGAGCGAACGGTGAGTTTGCCCGCCGGCGTCTGAACCGTGACCGGACTGTCGGCCTTCCGGCTGAGGACCGCTGCCAGCGCCGCGGCGCACGACCCGGTCCCGGAGGAAAGCGTTTGCCCAACACCGCGTTCCCAGAAGCGGACTTCTACTTCATGGCCGGAGCGGACCCGGTAGAATTCGACATTCGTTCGATTGGGGAAGAACGGGTGGTGCTCGATCGCAGCGCCCAAGGACTTCCAGTCCCAGTCAAAGTCTGCAACCTGTAGAGAGCAGTGCGGGTTGCCCATCGAGGTGACCGTGACCGGCCGCGAGCCATCTGTGAGCGGCAAAGCGAAGCCGACGATTGGCTCGAGCACGGCTGTGGGCGGCTGGAACGGAATCGCGGCTGCCGCCAGCACTGGCTTTCCCATCTCCATCTCGAACGAAAACCGACTCCCTTCGCGGGCCAACAGCGTCAGTCGCTTGGGCCCGGCGCCGGTGCGGATTAAGAGCTTCGGGCCGGAGTGTCCGCCTTCGACGAGAAACGCTGCAGCGCAGCGCGTCCCGTTGCCGGAGATCTCGGCTTCGCCGCCGTCACTGTTGAAAATTCTCATGTCTGCATCGGCTCCGGCGGTTCCAGGCGTAGCGAGCAGGAGCACGCCATCGGCGCCGATTCCCGTGTGGCGCTCGCAGACACATTGAATCCATTCTTCGCAGGAGGGGAGGTTTGCAACCGTATCTCGGTCCACAATCAGAAAATCATTACCCGCCCCGTGTGCTTTGGTAAAAGGAATGGAAGGCACTTCGCTGTTTATTCGTCACTGCCTCAGGCATCGGCCTGGGAGCTCTCGAACTCCTCGATCCAGTCCGGGCGTTTCAAGACCTCGCGGGGCCTGCTGCCGTCCGGAGGGCTGATGATCCCGTCTCTCTCCATGATGTCGAGCAGGCGCGCGGCGCGTCCGTAGCCGAGGCGCAGGCGGCGCTGCAGAATCGAGGTGGACGCCTTCCCCATCTCGACGACAACACGCACGGCGTCTTCGTAGGCCTGATCCCGCTCCCCAGACCATTCTTCCCCTTCACCGCCATCCTCTGACGGCGGAGGCTTCAGGAATTCTTCGGAATACGAAGGCGTGGCCTGGGCGCGCCAGAAGTCGACCACCTGAGTGATCTCCGACTCCGTGACGAACGGCCCGTGGATGCGCACCAAGCGCCCCGAACCTGGAGGCGAGTAGAGCATGTCGCCCTTGCCGAGCAATGCTTCGGCTCCGTTCGAATCGAGAATCGTCCGCGAGTCCACTTTGGTGGCGACCCGGAAGGACAGGCGTGCGGGGAAGTTGGCCTTGATGAGGCCGGTGATCACGTCCACGCTGGGCCGCTGCGTCGCCAGAACCAGATGAATGCCAACGGCACGGGCCATTTGGGCCAGCCGCGTGATCGAAGCCTCAACGTTGTTGGAGTCCACCATCATCAGGTCGGCCAACTCGTCGATAAAGATGACGACCAGGGGCAGCGGAACGTGCTCGTCGGGGGGGTCAAACAGGTTCAAACTCTCCTTGCGCTCAAAGAGGCGGTTGTATTGCTCAATGTTGCGCACGCCCTTTTCGGCCAGCAGCTTCAACCGGCGCTCCATTTCCCGCACGGCGTTGCGCAGTGCATTGGCGGCTACCTTGGGATCCGTAATGATCGGAGTGACTAGGTGCGGGATGCCTTCGTACAGGCCCAACTCGAGGCGCTTCGGGTCCACCAGGATCAGCTTGACCTCATCGGGCGTCGCTTTGAACAAGATTGAAAGGATGAAGCTGTTCATGGAAACACTCTTGCCCGACCCGGTGGAGCCGGCGATCAGCAGGTGCGGCATGGAGTTCAGCTCGGCGATTCGGATGCGTCCGTTGATCTCCTTGCCCAGCGCCAGAGTCAGCGGCGAACGCGAGGATGCGAAGGACCTGGATTCGAGTACTTCGCGCAGCATGATGGTTTCCCGGTTGGCGTTCGGGACCTCGATGCCGACCGTGGATTTTCCCGGAATGCGCTCGACCAGCAGGGATTCGGCTTCGAGCGCGAGGCAGAGATCTTCGACCAAGTTGGTGATCCGGTTGTACTTGACACCTGCCTCGGGCTTGAACTCAAACGTCGTAACCACCGGGCCGGGGTTGATCTGTGTGACCGATCCGCGGACATCGAATTCCTCGCATTTGGCCCTGAGTTGCATGGCCAGGCGCTTCATGTCCTCTTCCGTGCTGCCCTGAATCGAGACCGGAGGTTGCAGCAGGTCTGTGGAAGGCAGCTTGTATCCGCTTTCCGGCCGCAGTTTCACACGCGGCGCGCGTGCTCGTGACGGTTCTTGTACCGGAAGGGAAATCGGAATCGAATCGTCAACGGGCCTGGATTTGTCGGATTCCGGCATATCGAGAACCGGTGTAAGCGGCTGGGGTGTCGGCTGCGGCTCGGCAACAGGCTCCGATAGCTGCACAGCCTTCTCCTTGCGTGCCGCACGAGCAAGCTTCCAAGACTCCCATTTCGATTGCAGCCGTCTGATCCAACCGAATCGCTCTCGCAGCCACGCCGTGGTTCGTTCTACCGAGAAGGTTGTGAGCAGGTAGAGAGAAGCAATCAAAGCAATCCCCAGGAGAATGGCGGTCCCGGGAACGTTCAGGCCCCGGACAAGCCCGTCGGCCAGCATGGCTCCGCCGAATCCTCCCAGCGGGAAAAGCTCATACATGAGAATCGGATAGGGGATCAAAGCGACTGCCGTCATTATCGAAAGGACCAGCAGAACGGCTCCAGTCACTCTGGCCCACGGGTGGGAGGGCGCGATGCTCCGAAATCGCAGCCATCCCAGCCAGGCCAGACTCGCGGGAAGCAGGAAGGCACAGGCGCCGAACAATTGATAAAGCAGGTCAGATGTCAGAGCGCCGATTGCGCCGGCCCAGTTCCGAGTCCCTGCAGAGGCGGAAGCAGTATTGATCGAAGAGTCGGCGGGAGAAAATGTTGCCAGACTTAACACGCTGAACAGGGCTATGGCTATCCATAGCAAGCCGAGAAATTCGTTCCATCTTCGGTTTGCCGACGGGGTAAGCAATCGCATTCTGGTCTTCTCTGGCATGAGGTAGCCAATTCGACAAGCGTCAATAAATCAATAACTTAAAAAGAATGTGGGTCGCAAAGAATATGGGGCACGGGCTACCGCTCACGGATCTGCGTTCCGCAGCCGTCAAGCAGGACTTGCCTAGGATGAGAAAAACGCCAGAGCAAGTACTATTATCCCCAAGATGACGCGGTAGTAAACAAAAATCTTGAATGTACCAAACTGTAAAAACCGCAAAAACATGGCAATACAGAGATAACCGGACACTGCGGAGACAACGATTCCAACCAGAAAGGCCAGCTCCAGACCTGGCGGCAGGCCGTCGGCGACAACACCCAAGCCCTCCTTGACAGCCGCGCCAGCGATGATGGGCGTTGAGAGCAGGAAGGAAAACCGGGCCGCGGCATCACGCCGGAAATCGAGAAACAGAGCCGCAGTTATGGTTGCGCCCGAGCGCGACACCCCCGGAATCAGCGCCAAGGCCTGCGCGAAGCCGATCCAAAGCGAGTCGCCGATGCCGACTGAGCCGAGATCCTTCCGCATCCGCCCGACCCGCTCTCCGACGGCCATCGGGATGGCTAGCAGAATCAATGCGCTCCCCACGACTGCGGGGTGGCGCAAGACGGTGGCAACCTGCTCCTGGAAAAGCAGTCCCGCCAAGCTGCCGGGAATGGTGGCGATCACGAGCCACCAGAAGAGTGTTCTGGGAAGCCCGCCGGGCGAGGGACCTCCATCCGGCCCAGTGTTATCGAAGCTTCCAAACAGGGAATCTCGGCCGACACCGAGCAGCAGCAGATCCACCCAGGTCCGGAAGAAGTAAACCAAAACGGCCACCAGCGTTCCTACATGGAGCGCTACATCAAAGGTCAGACCCGGATCGGGAAATCCCAACAGCCAGGGAATCAGCGTCAAGTGGGCCGTGCTGCTGACCGGCAGGAACTCGGTGAGCCCTTGCGCGATTGCGAGCACGACCGCCTGCCAGAGGGGCATGGGCTGATCAAATCTCCAAAATCACCGGAAAGATCAGCGGCTGGCGCGAGGTTTGCTTCTTGATGAAGCGTTTGAGGTCGGAGCGAATTTTTTCCTTGATGAGGCCCCAGTCGGCACGCTCTTCGCCGCTTGAGTGTTCGAGCGTTTCGAGGATCATCTCCCGGGCCTCGGCCATGAAGCCGTCATCCCCGTCGGCGGGGACAAAGCCACGGGCTACGATCTCGGGCTGCGATTCGACCTTGCCGGTGTGACGGTTGATGGCGATGATGGGAAGCACGATGCCGTCCCGCGAGATGTGCTTGCGGTCCCGGATAATCATGTCCTCGACAACCTCGTCCACCGCGCCCGAATCAATGCAAACCCGGCCGACGTTGACCCGGCCGTTCTTGCGAGCCCCGTCTTCGTCAAACTCCAGCACGTCGCCACTTTCGAGCAAAAAGACTTCTTCCACCTCGCGCAGATGAGTCCCGAGCGAGGCGTGGCGGCAGAGCTGGCGGTACTCGCCGTGGATCGGGATAAAGTATTTCGGGCGGGCCAAGTTGAGCATGAGCATCAGCTCTTCCTGGCTGGCGTGGCCGGAGACGTGGACGGGGGCGCCGCCACCGTCTTCATACACCACGTTGGCGCCTCGTTTGAAGAGATGATTGATCATTCGGTAGATCGCCTTCTCGTTGCCGGGAATAATGCGGGACGAAAGGATGACCGTGTCGCCGTGCTGGATGACGGCATGGCGGTGATCGTCGACGGCGGCGCGCGTCAGCGAGGACAGCGGCTCGCCCTGGCAGCCGGCGATCACGACGGCCGTGCGGTTCCGGGGATTTTGCCGAATGTCCTGAGGGCGCAGCAGGCGACCGTCGGGAATCCGGAGGTACTCGAGACGGTGCGCAATCTCCGTGTTCCGGATCATGCTGCGGCCGACGAAGGCGACCTGGCGGTTGTGCTCAATGGCAAGGTCGACCAAAAGCTGGATGCGGTGGATGGAACTCGAAAAGCACGCTACGTACAAGCGTTCCTCCGAGCGCGCGAAGACCTCCTCGATGCGCTCGCGCACAGCTCGCTCCGAGGGAGTGTAGCCGGGCCGCTCGGCGTTGGTACTGTCGGAGAACAGCGCCAGCACGCCGCGCTTGCCGTACTCGGCAACGGCGTGCAGGTCGAACAGCTCGTTGTCGGTCGGCGTGGGGTCGATCTTGAAATCACCCGTATGGAGCACTACGCCGAGCGGCGTGGTAATCGCCAGCATTGCAGCATTGACGATGCTGTGCGTGACGTGGATGAATTCAATCTCGAACGGCCCGACTGTCACGCGCTCCTTTGGGCGAACCTGGTTCAAAGTGACTGAACCCAGCAGCCCGTGCTCGTCGAGCTTCTCTTCGACCAGCGCCAGCGTAAACGGCGTGCCATAGACGGGAACGTTCAGGTCGGCCAGGAAATACGGCACAGCCCCGATGTGGTCCTCATGCCCGTGCGTCAGGATCAGGGCGCGGACCTGCCGGCGGCGTTCCAGCAGATAGGAGATGTCAGGGATGACGATGTCGACGCCGAGCAGTTCCGCTTCCGGGAACATCATCCCGGCGTCAATCACAATCAGGTCCTCGCCGTAGCGGAGGACCATCATGTTCATGCCGAACTCGCCGAGGCCCCCGAGGGGAAACGCTTCCAGTTTTGGTGTGCTCACGCGGTCAGAACCTCAAGGAGGCATCATAGCACAAGCAGGTTTGTGCGCTGGAATCCGAGCCATGAAGGCGTCTCATCGCGCAACGATGACTTCGCGGAGTTTGTCGCGGGAGAGATAAAACTTGATGGAGGAAAAGCGGCGGAAGAGTTTCTCAATGGCCCGATTACTGAAGTGGCGGCGCAGTTTGCCGGTGGTCTTGGCGGTCACTTCCAGGGTGTTGATCGAGCTGATTCGGTAGTGGTGGAGGGGCACTTCTTCGCTTTCGCCGGGCGAACCGGCATGAAACAGAGCCAGCAGAAGGCCGCCCGGCTTCAGAAAGTAATAGAGGTTGTAGACTAATGGATTGACCAGCGTCTCCGGGAGAATGTCGAAGACATTCCAGCACAGAATCCCTGCGAACTGTCCCTCCTCATAGTTCAGGTTCTCGCGAAAGAACCGTTCTTCTTCGGAGAACTGCGGTTTTCCGTTTCTTTTGGACTGAGGCGCGAGGCGGAGGGCGACCCGGATCAAGTCTTCGGTGTAGAGCTTGTGTCCGCGGCCGGTGACGAAGCTGAGATTGGACTGCGATATGGAGCCGAGATCGAGAATTCCTTCATGCTGCACTGTCTCGATGCCGCTCCAGAATTCCCGGAGGCCGTTGCTGGGGCGCACGAACGGAGCTGACGTGCCCGTGGGAACGGTAGCCGGTGGATCGGACTGCCCCAGCACCTGCCGGAGAAGGGAACTGACTCTGCTGCTCGCGGACATGGGGGACCCTTCCTTACTGCGCCTTACTGAGCCCGAACCCTCCGCCGCACCTTGCACCCCAAAGGGTGAGCATAAGAAACGCAGTCCGGAACGCTGTCTCTGGATTCCGGGAAGATAATTCCAGCGGGGCTGATCTAATACAGCCCCCGCGCTCTGATTGGATTGGCCCCAGGCTTGGAGGTGGCCGGCGCCTGTGTGTCCGACTTCTTGATTTCGGGCGTTCGAGGCGCCTCCGTCGTTTTCTGGATGTCCACGCTTCCTTTGATGGAAGCTCCATCCTCGACTATCACTCGCGCCGCTACCACGTCTCCAACCATTGAACCTGATTTGCTGATTTCCACGCGGTCCTCTGCGCGCACGTTGCCCTTGAGGTTGCCGTAGAGAACCACATCCTTCGCGTTGACATTAGCCTGCACGCGGCCTTGAGGTCCGATCGTCAGGCTATGCTCACGGAGTTCGATGGTTCCCTCCAACTGGCCTTCAATATACAAATCCTCACCGCCGGACAATTCGCCTTTCACCACGAGGGTCTTTCCCAAATGGGCTACAATCCTCCGCTGGGGCTCCTGTGGCAGGGATTCAGATTTCCGCTCTTGCGGGCTAGTTGACACGGGTGCGACCTCCTTCTCAGGGTTGAATACAGGCTGAGATTTTTCCTTCGGGACTGGCGATGGTTCTTCCTTCTTATGTTTCCAAAAATTCATGATCCGCGCTCCTGCGGAGCCATATTGTCCTTGCAAAGCTATAAGCCTCAGACGCCCTCTTCCGGAGATGAAACTGTTCCGGAGAAGAAAGCGGAAAAAACGCAAGCACGTGCATTGGCCATTCCGGCGATCCGCCTCGCCGCACTACAGGCTTTACAGTGTACCGTAGTATATTGAAATCCCGTTGTAAATTCAATCGCTGCAAACCTCGTACGGTTCGTTCCCAGTCCAGTCCCAGTCCATTTACCAGGTACGTCGAGAAGGTTTACCTGGGCTCCGGGAAATCTTCCCCGTTTCGAATGCGGACAGCGAGGCATTGCCGCTGGCGGGAAACTCGACCGTGGATTGGGGCTGGAGCGGCGGAACGGTGGGGAAGTCACGCAGCCAAGCCGCGGCGGTCTCAGGGGACAGGGCGCTGTAATAGCCTTCCTTAATGCTGTATGACTTGCGGCGTTTCTCCGTAATCGGGAGAATTTCGATGTGCCAATGGTAATCGTCTTCGATGGTGACCCGTGCCCAGTCCGGCGTTTCGATCGGAGATGGTTCGCCTAGAATCCGGCCCTACCTCTTCAGCCGTGCTGATCGAAGAAATGGTTTCGACTGTTCTCCACTGGCTCTTAGCGCGACCTCGCCGCCAGTTCCCGCTGCTCAGTCAATTGCGTGGTGAATTGTTCGTCGTATTGGTCAATATATTCCCTGCATCCGGCCGGATCGACGAACGGGTTGGGCTTCTCGCCGCGATTCAGCCGCGCCTGCTTCTCGTGCAGGTGGATCGTCGAGGCACGCGCATACAGGAACACGTCGCACGGCAGTGTCCGCAGGAACCGGAATGATTGCTGGTAGTCTTCCACAATGTTCGGGTACTTGGGGTTGTTGAGCAGCGGCGCACGGTCAATCCCCGCCGTGGCCATGCCGCAGAAAAACACAGCGTTGTAGCGCTGGCCGTCTTCCTCCACCGGCATCGTCCAGGTCGTGCATCCCTTAGTGTGTCCGGGTGTCAAATAAGCCGTCAGCGTCACGTCACCCAGGGTAATCGTCTTCCCGTGCTCGATGATCTGGTCCGCACGGAACGGTTTGTACTGCTCGCTGCCGTCCTCGCGGAAATCCGTCCTCCCGCCAACCGCCACTTCGTCCGCGGCCAGTTCGGACATCACGATCTCTGCGCCCGTCAGTTCCTTGAACATCGGAATGCCGCCCATGTGCTCTTCGTGCGTGTGTGAGTTCAGAATGAACTTGATTTCACGCAGGTTGAAGCCGAGCTTCTCAATGTTTTCCTTCACCCAAGGCGACTGCTCCGTGGAGGTCGAGTCCATCAGGATTAACCCGTCGGAAGTCTCGACCAGGAATGCCCCGACCTCCGTATGTCCGATCCAATAGATGTTGCCGATCATCCGGAACGGCTCGTGCCTCTCGTTGTCGTTGTTGGCGCGTGGCGGCATCGTGATCTCCTGCGCCATCGCCCCCGTGCCCGCCAGCACGATGCCGGCGGCCACGGCACATACCCATCCCCTAATTCGGCCATCTATCCCTGCGGTTCGCGCCCTCATCACATCACCTCTGTCTCAAATTCCGCCCTGCGGCCTCTTCAGTATACGCCACCCCACGCCCGAACTCAATTCCTCGCAGCAGCGGCTAGAAACTACATATTCCTGTCGTTTCCTGACGAACGACCTGCATTCTAGACCATTTTCAGGGTTGGTGTAGCGCAGCCGCCAAAGTAGGGGCAGGCAGGAATGCCTGCCCTACCTGCGGGCTATACAGCAATGCTGAAAATGGTCTAGGCCTTCTGCACTGTTCCCTATTCCCCAACCTTGGGTGCATGATCCCTCTTCGAAAGTCAGGTTCCATGAGAAACTGCTCAACGTCGTCGCCAGCGTCGCCTACACCGGCAAGCCAAAGAAAGGACTTAGAGACAACTCGCTTTGTGGCTTCTTGCCTTGTGGTTTGTTGCTTCTTGACAGGGACCCAGCGGTCAATCCAGTCAGCGGTCTTCGTGCCGCCGCAGGAAGGCCGGGACGTCCAGGTCGGTCCGGTGTGTGAGCGGCGCTGCCTCGCTTTTGGCAACCGGGGTCGGTCCAGCTGAAACGAGGGCCGGGGCTGGCTCTTGCTTGTGCCGGACATTGATGACCTGCTCCGCTTTGTAGCCCGTCGCGATCACGGTGATCTTCACGTTATCTTCGAGCGTCTCGTCGAGCACGGCGCCGAAGATAATGGTGGCGTCTTCGTGCGCGGCCTGCTGCATGATGCTCGAAGCGGCGTGCACTTCCTGCAACAGCAGGCTCTGCGACCCCGAGATGTTGATCAGGATGCCGCGCGCTCCGGCAATCAAGGCGTCTTCAAGCAGCGGGCTGGACATGGCGCGCGTAGCAGCTTCGACGGCCCGGTTCGGGCCGTTCGCCATCGCCGTGCCCATCACGGCGTAGCCCATGCCGTGCATGATCGCCTGCACGTCGGCGAAGTCGCGGTTGATGATGCCGGGGATCACGATGATGTCGCTGATGCCCTGCACGGCCTGTCGCAGCACGTCGTCGGCGAGTCTAAACGCTTCGAAGAAGCCAATGCTATTGTTGAGCGAAAGCAGGCGTTCGTTGGGGATCGTGATCACGGTGTCTACGCTCTCGGCCAGCTCCGCCAGGCCCTGGTCGGCCTGCTGCATCCGGCGCTTGCCCTCGAAGGAAAACGGTTTGGTCACCACCGCCACCGTCAGCACCCCCAGCTCGCTCGCCAGGCTTGCCACGATCGGCGTCGCGCCCGTGCCCGTGCCGCCGCCGAAGCCCGCTGTCACGAAGACCATGTCGGCGCCCTCGAGCACCTCGATCAGCTTGTTGGTGTCTTCGAGTGCCGCCTTGCGGCCGACTTCGGGGTTCGCGCCCGCGCCCAGACCCTGTGTGAGCTTGGTCCCGATCTGCACCTTGATCGGCGCCTTCGAAAGCTGCAAGGTCTGCAAGTCCGTGTTGGTCACGATGAACTCGACACCTTCCACTCCTTCGTCGATCATGCGGTTGACGGCGTTCAAGCCGCCTCCACCGACCCCGATGACCTTGATCTTGGCCCCGTGACGAGGCTCATCCTGAAGTGTGAAGCGAATTTCGTCGTCCGCAATGACGTTTCCCAGTGCCATGATCCTAACCTTCCAAACGCCGAAATCTCGTTAATGGAACTACCTTACGGCACTGAGCGGGCGGGCGTTACCCCTTTTGGGGGCCGGGAGGCGCGATTGTCTCTTATCGGACACCCTCTCGGGCCTTGCGCCCCAGGATGTCCTTCTACCGCTTCGCGGTGCTGCGCTGCCGTCCCATGCGCATGTTGCGCACCCGCAACCCGTACAGCAGCAGCGCCACCACGGTGGTGTACTCCGGTTGACTAAATGTTTCCGGCAAGTCGAAGAAGTCCGGAGGAAAGTCGTCTTGCGCCAGAGCGTCGGAGGGTAAACCGATGCGCGCAGAGCTTGCAAAAGTCTGCTCCGCTAGATCGCAAATGCCTTGCAGCCGTGCGCCGCCTCCCGCCAGAACCACTCCTCCTCTCAGGCACGGATCCAGGCCGGCACGCCGCAAATCCTCGACGGCAAGCTCCAGAACTTCCTGCGCCCTCGGCAGAAGAATGTCGAGCAGCTCCTGCCGGCGAACCGTCCGGGACAACCGGCTGGCCAGTTCGGGAACTTCAAAGAGCACTCCGTCGTGGTCCCAGGAGGCGTACACAGACCCAAACATGGTCTTAATGGTCTCGGCCTCAGGCAGTGACGCGCGCAGGCCGATGGCAATGTCGTTGGTAAAGTGATCGCCACCTACCGGAATTCCGGAAGACATCCAGAGACTGCCTTGGAGGTACGCCGCGAGTTCCGTGCTTCCTCCTCCGAGCAGCACGACGATCGATCCCAACTCCCGTTCTTCCGGCGTCAACACGGCTTCGCCCACGGCCAGCGACTCCGCGACGACTGTTTCCACGACGATCTCCGCCCGGTTGACTGCGGTCACGACGCTCTGCGAAGACGCCACAGAACCCGTGACGAGGTGCACCTGAACGCCGAGCGAACACGCCTGCATCCCGATGGGATTTCGTGCACCAGACTGGGCGTCCAAAGCAAACTCCTGCGGAAGGATATGCAGAATTTCGCGGCCATCCGGCAGCGGCAGCTCGCGCGCCGCCTCCATTACACGCCGGACATCGTCGCGAGTGACCTCGCGTGGCCGCGCCGAAAGGGTTAGAATCGCACGGCGGGCAATGCCCTGGATATGCGGACCACCCAGGCCTACCACGGCCGCTTCCAGCGCGGCTCCGGTTTGCCTTTCCGCCTGCGCCACCGCCGTCCGCACCGAGTCCGCGACAGCATCCAGGTCAGCAATAGAGCCTTTCTGCCAGCCCTCGGATTCGGTTTCCCCCAACCCCGCAAACTGCAAGACAAGGTCTTCGCTCACCGGGACCATCTCGGCGGCGAGGACGCGCGTCACGGCGCTCCCGAGATCGACTGCTACAAGGAAATCTCGTTCCTGACTCATTCCTGTTTCAAGGGGACTGTTGTTCGGCGATTCATGGGGAGGTTGCCCCGGAAGAGCGAGCCGGGGTCTGGGCATCGGAGTTGATGACCACCTGTCTCTCAAAGCGCAGGTCCACCGAGCGCACGTTGGCGAACTTCCGCTGCCACTGATCGATCTGGCTGGCGTAGAGCAAGTAGCGCGGGAGAAAGTCCTCCCGCCCCAAATGCAGCAAGACGGCGCCGGAATCATCTACCACAATGACGCGGGCGTCCTGAGGATTGTTCAAGTCGACCTCGGAAATCTCGTCCCGCAGGTTCCCTTCTCCCCGATCGAGGTCGTTCATCAGTTCCATGAATAGTTCCATCCTGGCTCGCCGCTCCTCGAGTGACTGGTCTGCTGAAACTCCTTGAACAACCGGGAACTCGAACCTCGCCCCGGGAGGGAGGTCGAGGATGACGCCTTCGCCGTCAAGCAGAGCGACGCCGGCGGCGGTCCACAGAAAGGCAACCGGGGTCCTCTCCTCGATCATCACCTCGATCCGGTCCGGGAATACACGCGTGACGGCTGCCGACCGAACCCAGGGAATCCGCTCAATCGCCCGGCGGCGCTCCTCCAGCGGCACTCGCAGCAAGCTGCGCCCTCGGTCAAGCACGAACTGGTCCTCGACCTGGCTCCGCGCAGCATATTTCGCGCCATGCAAATCCACGGATGACAGAAAGAAGTGCGGGTTTTCAAGAACAACTCGGGTCACTACCCATGCCGCTCCGCCGAGGGCAACGAGTATCACAAGTCCCAGGGACATAGCGCCCCAGTTCCGCGAGCGGCCCGCCCCGGCCGGCCTGCGCAGAGAGCGCGTCGCCGAATCTTCCCAAAACGCCTGCAGATTTTCCCACCTTGTTGCCATCGGTCGCTCTTTCCGATCCAACCTAATTCTTCCAGACGATCACTTCTTCTTCCAACTCAACGCCATACCCGCGCAACACGCGCTCGCGAATCAGGTCCATCATACGGAAGAAATCCGAGGCCGTGGCTTCGTAACGGTTGACCAAGAAGTTGGCGTGGCGCTCGCTTACCACGACGCCTCCCACGCGTGTGCCCTTTATTCCCAGCTCATCGATCATCTTGCCGGTCGAGAGACCCGGCGGATTCTTGAAGATGCACCCGGCGCTCTTCTCCTTGAGCGGCTGCGACCCGCGCCGGCGCTGATTGAGCAGTTTCACATGATCGAGGATTTTCCGGAAAGGCCGCTCCTGCAACTTCATCGTCACATGCAGCATAATGTCGTCGGGCGCAAAGCTCGATTTGCGATAATGAAAACCAACCTCACCGGCAGCCAGTTCCTCACACCGGGCCACCGAAGCGCGAAATACGGCGATCGAGCGCACGAGCGGCCCGATCTCGGTTCCGTACGCGCCGGCGTTCATACGCAGCGCGCCTCCCACCGAGCCCGGCACTCCCACCAGGCCTTCCATACCGCCGAAATTCCGCTTGGCGCACTCCATCACTGAGCGGCCCAGGTCGGCTGCGGCCGCGATGCGCACGGTGTCGCCGCAAAACTCGATTCCGTGCGAAGGACGAGCCAGACGCAGATAGACGCGGTGATGCGGTTCGTCGGTGGCGAGCACGTTGGTGCCGCCTCCGAGCAGTCCCCATGCGATGCTGCGCTCGCGCAGCCCCAGAACGACGGGTTCGAGCGCCTCCGGGCGCTCGATATCAATCAGGTCCGCCGGGCCGCCGACGCCGAGCGAGGTATGCTCACTCAAAAGCTCATCTGGACGGAACCGCGCGCCCCATCCTGCGAGCTGCGCTACGAATTGAGGATCCTGAAGAATCATGTCGAATAGAGGACCTCGAAGTCATCACCGACTCACTTCCATGCTGCCTGCTCCCGGCCCCTGACTTCTAACTTCTGGCTCCTGCCCTTCAGCAATTCGAGCAACCGATCCCCCAATTGCCAAACGTTGCCCGCGCCGAGCGTTAATACCAGGTCTCCCGGCCGGATTATTTCGGCGAGGCTTTGCAAGAATTCTTCTGTCCCAGGCGCGCTCGGCTGATACTCGAAGTCTCTGCCCGTTACCGACCGCATCCTATCGACGAGAACTTGCGTCGAGATTCCCTCGATCGGTGGTTCCCCTGCGGGATAAATATCTAGGACGAACACCCGATCGGCATCCGCAAAGCAGGAGCCGAAGTCGTCGAGTAGAAGCGCCGTCCTCGTGTAACGGTGCGGCTGGAACACGGCCAGCACGCGCTGGTAGCCGCAGTCGCGGGCGGCGGCAAGCGTGGCGCGAATCTCAGTCGGATGGTGCCCGTAATCGTCCACCACGGTGACGCCATCCACGACGCCGCGTGCCTCGAAGCGCCGTTCTACACCGCCGAAATCGGTCAGGGCGGCGCGGATGGTTTCGATCTCGATCTTCAGCTCCAGGCCGACAGCGATCGCGGCCATGGCGTTCCTGACATTGTGTCGCCCCGGAACCCGCAACGAAAACAAGCCGAGGTTCCGCTCTTTATGGCGCAATTGAAACCGCGAATGGAAATGCCCGCAGACAATCTGATCCGCGATCAGGTCCGGCTGTGGCCAGACTGCCGAATCCGCCCCCGCTTGCGTCCCGTACGTGACCACCCGCCGCCTGAGCAGCGGGATGATCGATCGCACGTTCTCATCGTCGAGGCACACGATCGAAGCACCATAGAAGGGGACCTTGTTGGCGAACTCCGTGTAGGCACGGCGCAGCTCGTCGAGCGACCCGTAGCAGTCCAGGTGCTCACGGTCAATCGAAGTGACGACCGCGAGGATCGGCGCAAGGTGGAGGAACGACCGGTCGCTCTCGTCCGACTCCACTACCATGAAATCGCCTTTTCCGAGCCGGGCGTTGGTTCCCAGACTGTTCAGCCGTCCGCCGACCACCATCGTTGGATCGAGGTTGGCGGCAGCGAGCACCGAAGCTGCCATCGAAGTCGTGGTTGTCTTTCCGTGGCTTCCGGCAACGGCGATGCCGAACTTGAGCCGCATTAGCTCCGCGAGCATTTCTCCGCGCGGAATCACGGGAAGCTGCAGCCGGTTGGCTTCGACGACCTCCGGATTGTCAGGCCGAACGGCCGAGCTGGTGACGACAGCTTCCGCTCCATGCACATGCGCAGCGTCGTGCCCTTCCCAGACGCGCGCGCCGAGCCGCGCCAGCCGCTCCGTCACCTGTGTGAGCCGTGCGTCGGAGCCTGAGACTTCGTACCGGAGATTGAGCAGCACCTCGGCGATGCCGCTCATGCCGCTTCCTCCGATGCCCACGAAATGTACCCGCTTGGCCGGAAAAAACATAGCTTCTTCCCAAGATCACTCTCTGCGAGCCAATGGCTCGACTTCATCCACAATCCGAGCAGCAGCATTGGGATGACTGGCGCGCCGCATGGCCGCTTCCATTCGTTCGAGGGTCGCCGGATCTAGCAGCAGATCCCGGATCGCCGTTGCAAGCCCTGCACCGTTCAACTCGTGGTCGAGGATCATACGCGCCGCGCCGCGCGCCGCCAGTGATTCAGCGTTGCGCAGCTGATGCCGGTTCGCCGCCGCGGGATACGGAACCAGAATCGCCGCGCGGCCCGACGCCGCGAGTTCGGCCACCGTGCTCGCGCCGGCCCGGCAGATTACCAGGTCTGCGCCGGCGAATGCCTCTGGCATCGCATCCATGTAGGGAACCACTTCCGCCTGCACCGTGTGCTGCGCGTATTCGTCCCTGATCGCATTATATTCGCTTTCCCCGGTCTGATGCAGAATCCGGAGGCTTTCTCCGAATTGATCCAATTCGGGCAACGCGTCGACGACGGCCCGGTTGATGGAGCGCGCGCCCTGGCTGCCTCCAAACACCAGAACGGTGAACGGAGGTTGGTGCGTTTTGGGGCGAATGCGAAAAAACTCCTCGCGCACCGGAATGCCGACTTCCGTCACCTTGTTGGGGTGAAAATACGCCGCGGCTTGGGGAAACCCGATCAAGGCGAGTGACACGTAGGGTGCCACCCAGCGGTTCGTCAGGCCAGGATGGGCGTTCGGTTCGAGCACGGCCAGCGGAATTCCGGACCAGGCCGCCATGAGCATCACCGGTCCTGCAGCGTAACCGCCCACTCCCAGAACTACCTGCGGCTGGAACCGTTCCAGCATGCGACCGGCCTGCCATAAAGCGCGCGGCAGCTCGAGTAGCGTCTTGACGCGCGTGGCAACGCTCTGACCTTGCAACAGACCGACTCGCAATAGCTCCAAAGAAAACCCCGCCGCAGGGACCAAGCGGTATTCGACACCGCGTGGTGTGCCGGCGAAGACGACCTCAGCTTCGGGGTGGCGACGGCGGAATTCCCGGGCAATGACCAGAGCCGGGATCACGTGCCCTCCGGTTCCTCCGGCCGCAATCAGGAGCCGCAACGGCCGGCTCGTGTCGAGTGACAAGTGACGAGCAGAACGCCGATTCGATGGCGTTTCGAGTGACGAGCCGGAAGCCGTGTCAACCGTGCTGCTATTGTCCCTTGACACTGGTCACACGCTACCGCCTTTCTCACTCAACATGACCTCCGACCGACTGAATACGCTTCCCCCACGCCGCATGGCGACTGATGTTGAGCAAGATTCCGGTCGCAGCCAGAGAAAGAACCATCGAGGTGCCGCCGTAACTCAGGAACGGCAGAGGAATTCCCTTGGGGGGTACCAGACCCAGCACTACGCTCATGTTGATCAACGTCTGGCAGATTATCGTAAGCGTCAGCCCGGCGGCGAGATAGCGTCCGAACTCGTCGGGGGCGTAAAGGCTCGCGAGCCACCCCCGCCAGAAGTAGATTCCAAAGAGGACCAGGACCAGCATCGCCCCCCACAAGCCGAGTTCCTCCGACGTCACCGCAAAGATAAAGTCGGTATACGGAGCGGGCAGGAAAAACAGTTTCTGCTTGCCGTTCATCAACCCCAGCCCTGGGACTCCTCCTGTACCCACGGCGATCATCGACTGGATGATCTGGAAGCCGCTCCCTAACGGGTCGGCGTACGGATCGAGAAACGCCAGCACCCGGTTGCGGCGGTACGGAACACGCAGAACCAGGATGTAGAACGTGGGCAAGCTCAATAAGAACAGATAGCCGAAATACCGCAAGTGCAATCCGGCGAGATAGAACATGCCCGCGGCGACCAGCGCAATGGCGACGGGCGTTCCGAGGTCGGGTTCCTTCAGAATGAGGCCCAGGACCACGCCCATCAGCAGCAATGCGGGCAGCGCAGTCTTCAGCAGGTGATTGACCCCCTTGCTGTTCTTTTCCAGCCAGTACGCCAGGAAAATAACTAATATCAGCTTGGCAAACTCCGAAGGCTGGAACGACAACGAACCCCAGCGCAGCCAGCGATGCGTTTGCTGGTGTGGTGCGGAGAGCAGCGCCGCAACGAGCAACGCGACAGCCAGAAAGATGCCCGGGAACACGATCGCCGGATGGCGCCACAGGTGATAGTCCAACCGCATGAGCACCAGTAGCGCGCCTCCTCCCAGAACGGCTCCGGCACACTGCCGCCAGAACAGCGCCGCGGAGTTGCCGTAACTGTCTGCGGCAACCGCAGCAGAGCTGCTGTACACCATCAGCAGCCCCAGGAAAACCAAGGAGCCCGTCGCCGAGAGGAGAATGGGGTCCGAGGCAATTCGTCTGGTCACCGAACCTCCACAAACCGCAACGGGCCACCTGGACAGCTAACGCACATCAGAGCTCGCTTCTCTTTTCATTGTTTTCTCCCGCTCGTCACTTCTCACCGTCACCGCAGCTTGAGCGTCGAAAGCGAAAACAGCGCCAGGATGACCGAGGCAATCCAAAATCGGATAATGACCTTCGACTCGCTCCATCCTTTCATTTCAAAGTGATGGTGCAATGGGGCCATGCGGAAAATTCGCTTCCCATACAACTGGAACGAGGCGACCTGCAGGATGACGGAAACGGCCTCAGCCACAAAGACGCCCCCAATCAGCAGCAGGAGAATTTCCTGCTTGACCACAACGGCCACGGTACCGATGGCCCCGCCCAGAGCGAGCGATCCGACGTCGCCCATAAAAATCTCCGCCGGATGCGCGTTGTACCAGAGAAATCCCAGACAAGCTCCCACCATCGCGCCGCAAAAGACGGTCACTTCGGCCACCTGCGGGAGATACTGTAGTTCGAGGTACCGCGCAAAAACAGAGTGACCCGTAACGTAGGTCAGCACCGTCAGCGCACCGGCCGCCACAATTGTGCATCCCACAGCCAGGCCGTCCAGGCCGTCCGTCAGGTTTACGGCATTGCTCGAACCTACGATTACCAACACCACAAACAACAGGAAAAAGGCAAATGCGAAGGGATAGGTGATGGCACTCCCCATCAGGGGGTGGATCAGCAGGTCTGGTGTGAAGGTCTTGAAAAACGGGACGATCAGATTGGTAGAATACGCGCCGTACGCCGTCAGCAGCAGCAAAGTGACCCCGACCACGAAACCGACCAGAATCTGAAAATAGAGCTTCGTTCGTGCAGCGAGCCCCCGGTTGTTGCGGCTTTTAATCTTGAAATAGTCATCCATGAAACCGATCAGACCGAAACTGACCGTCGATAGCAGGACAAGCCACACCAGAGCGTTGTTCAGATCCGCCCACAAAAGCGTAGGAATCACGATCGCAGCGTTGATGAGCAGGCCTCCCATCGTAGGCGTGCCCGCCTTGGCCTGGTGCGAGGCCGGCCCTTCCTCCCGAACGTATTGGGCGATCTGAAACTCCTTCAGTTTCGGAATCAGCCACCTGCCCAGCAGCAGGCAAATCACCAGAGCTGTAATAGTGGCGAACGCAGTCCGAAACGTCAGGTAGCGGAAGACCCGGAAGGGGCTGAAATATGGAAACAATCCCTCAAAAAGCAAATAGTACAGCACAGGTTATAACCTTATATAGATCAATAACATCGCCAAGCTCTGCTTTATCTACCTATAGGCACCTAAAGCAGATTTGTCCCCTCTTTTGCTCCCTATTTCGTGGGTTCCATCGATGCCAGCGCGGAGGGCAGCCAGTCGCTCAAAGGCTGATTCCAGATGAACAGCACGGGATGCTTTCAGAAGAACCACATCCCCCTCCCGTAGTTGGTTGCGAAGCCAATCACCTGCCTGTTCCGGCTCCGCCATGCAGATGCACCGTTCGGTGGGAAATCCGTGGGAAAGTGCCCCTTCCGCGATGGCTTTGGCTTCCTCGCCCACCGTCACCAGCCAATGAAACCCGAGATCGGCTACGCGCGCTCCGCACTGAGCATGCAAGGTCTCGGTAGCCGGTCCCAACTCCAGCATGCCGCCGAGCACGGCGATCCGCCTGCGGGCAGGAAGCGATTGGACGGCAGCCAGCATCGCCTCCAGGGCCGTGGGGTTGGAGTTGTAACAATCGTTTATCACGAATGCTCCGTTTGAGAGCATTGCCGCTTCGCCTCGCATTACGCCGGGATGCAGTCGCGAGACAGCCTCCCGAAGTTCTGCAGGTGCGATTCCGAACAGATACCCAGTGGCCAAGGCTGCCAATGCGTTGAGCACGTTGTGCCGACCCAAGAGTGGCAAGAGGAACCGGACAGGGAAATCTGAGGGATCAGCCCCCTTGCAGCCGGGAGGTGTACGGACAGCTGCGAACGCTTGCGCAGGGGGCGATGCAAGCGCGAAGGTCCATCCTGCGCGGCCGATTGGTGAAGGGTTTTCCGTGCGAAAGCCGGCTGCTTGGGACGTCCCGAACAAGAGCGCGCGGCCGGGCATCTGTTCCCCGAACCGTGCAACCCGAGGATCGTCCGCATTGAGTAGAGCCCAAGCGCGTTCCCCGAGAGCTTCGATCAGTTCATACTTCGCACTACCTATCGCGTCGACGTCCGGAAAGAATTCAAGATGGACCGGGCCGACATTGGTTACCACACCGAGATCGGGCGCGGCCAAGGACGCGAGCAATCGAATCTCCCCCGGACCCGACATGGCAATCTCAAACACGCCGACCTCGATCTCCGGCTCAAGACGCAGCAGCGAGAGCGGAAGGCCAAACTGATTGTTCAGATTGCCACGGTTTTCGAGTACCCGGTATCGAGTCTGGAGCAAAGCGGCGATCATCTGCTTCGTGGTTGTCTTCCCCATGCTTCCGGTCACCGCGACCAGAGGTCCTCCCCAGCGACGGCGCGCCTGGGCGGCGAGCTGTTGCAGAGCTTCCAGCGTGTCGGGCACTCTGAGCAGCTTCGGACGCACCGACGCCGGAAATTCGTTGCTCCTCTCCGCAGCCACAACACCCGCAACAGCTCCGGCCTCGAGCGCCTTGGTGACGTAATCGTGGCCATCCAGCTGCTGCCCTTGGACGGCGAAAAAGAGCTCCCCGGGTCGGACTGTGCGCGAGTCGATGGAATAGCCAGCGATGCGGACGCTATCCGGAAGCGGCGGCTCGCAGTGCAGAATCTCGGCGAGTTCGGCGAGCGTAAAGGTCATGCTTCGCGATCCTTGCCCGACGTGGCGAATCCCAAAGCCCGGAGGGCGGTGCGGGCCACGGCGCGGTCGTCAAAGGGGATCTTCTGATCTCCGACGACCTGATACGACTCATGGCCTTTCCCGGCTATCAGCACAATGTCCACTCCGCGCGCTTCGCGGAGAACACGCTCGATGGCGCGGGCACGGTCCGGCTCCGCAACGTATTTTGCTCCGGCTTTCTGGAGCCCGACGGTCACGTCGTTCATGATGGCAAGCGGATCTTCGCCGCGCGGGTTGTCCGAGGTCAGCACCGTCCAGTCGCATGCTCCGGCGGCCTGGCCCATGCGACGCCGCTTGGTGCCGTCGCGGTCGCCTCCGCAACCGAAAACCAGCAGAACGCGCCCCTCCGGGTTGAGCTCGCGTGCGGAGGTGATGAGTGTGCGCAGAGCATCCTCCGTGTGCGCGTAGTCCACGATGACGCGGAAGGGCTGGCCTTCCTCGATGCCTTCCATGCGTCCCGGAACACGCACCGGGGCGATGCCGCGCGAAATCGCCTCCCTCGGAATCCCAAGCGTGAGGGCCGTTGCGACCGCCGCCAACAGATTGCTGATGTTGTGTCGCCCGGCAAGTAGGGAGCGAACAGCAACCGGCCCTGCTGGGGTCGCCGCCAACAATTCGAGACCGCCTGGGGTTGTTTTCCACTTGCGCACCGTCACATCGGCTGGCGCCTCCATGCCGTATGTGAGAACCGGCCCACTCAGCTTCTTCTGAAGGAGCCGGCACCGTGGGTCGTCGGCGTTCAAAACGGCATGGGCGGGTGGCGGCGTGCCTTCCGGCGGCAGAAATAGCCTTTCCTTGGCGGCATAGTAGTCCTCCATACCGTTGTGGAAGTCTAAGTGGTCCGGTGAAAGATTCGTAAACACTGCAGTTTCAAACCGGCAACCCGTCACGCGGTCTAGCGCCAGGGCGTGCGAGGAAACTTCCATGACGGCCGAGCGCCCGTCTTTCGCCACGACCTCACGCAGCATTCGCTGCAGGTCGATCGATTCCGGAGTGGTGTGCGACGCCATTGCAGGTAACCCTCTATCACCGTCGAACCGATACTCGATGGTCCCAAAGAGGGCCGGCTTCATTCCCGCTTGCTCCAGAATCGAGGCCACCAGGAATGCTGTGGTGGTCTTGCCGTTGGTCCCGGTAATGCCTACCAAACGTAGGGCACGCGATGGTTCCCTGAAATAGGTGCAAGCGGCGAGCGCCAGCGCCCGGCGGACATTCGGGACCTCAACCCACGCCTCCGGCCCGGTCCCGGGCAGTGAACTGGGAGGCAATTCCGATGCCACGGCCGCGGCACCTCGCGCAACTGCCTCCGGGATGAACCGGTTGCCATCCTCCTTCCATCCCCGGATGGCGAAAAACATCTGGCCCGGGCCAGTCCGCTTCGAGTGGTACTCGAGGCCTGTAACCAGAAGATTCGGGTCTCCACGAAGACGTGCCTCAGGGAGTCGAGCCAGCAATTCCTGGAGTCTCATCCCACTAGACAGCGTGTTCGGACTCACCGAGTGACCTGCCACCACTCTTCGTTCCTCCCTCCGAGGGAGCAAATCCGGCGGGAAACCCCTTCCTTTGATTATAGCGTGATCGCCAATTCCATTCCATCCTGCCCCGCTATCCAGGGACGGGCAAGACATCAGCAGCGGAATCCGGTGGCATCGGATTGCTTGCTGGGGGCGCCTCGGCAGGAGCGGGAGCGATTGGGTTAGAAGGAGAAGGAGATTCATTTTGGTGCGGTTCTTCCTGCTCCGCCCGGCTGCTGATGCGGAACCACACTGTGATCTTCTCCCCCTCGGCCACCGGCGTACCCGGCGTCGGGAATTGGCGAACTGCGATGCCGTTTCCGATCGGGTGAAGCGTCCACCTCTCAACTAACGCTTGCTCCGTTGCGGCGCGAACCGTCTTGCCCAAAATATCTGGCGTTAGGATGGAGGAGGTCAAGCTGATCAGGGCAGTGGGATTGGGCTCCCCAAAATCAGACATCGGCGGCAGGTCTTGCGGCTGAGATGCTGCTGCCTGGAACACCGGGGCCTCGCCCGGGACGAGCGCCGGGACGTTGCGGTAAGCAAGCACCTGCTCGGCAACGCTCCGGAAGATTGGCGCAGCCACATTGCCGCCATGATACCGCCCGCGAGGAGAATCGATTACCACCAGGATCGTAAACATGGGCGAATCGGCGGGCACGAATCCGACGAACGAAGCCACATGGTCGGTGGGAGAATAACGACCAGTCGAGAGATCGATTTTCTGCGCCGTGCCGGTCTTGCCCGCCGCGGTGTAGCCCTCGGGGCGGGCAAGCTTTCCGGTACCGAAGGTCACGACTTCCGCTAAGATCCGCTGGAGCTGGTCCGCTGTTCTGAGACTAAGGACGCGCCGTGCGGCCGCAGGATTCACTCTTCCCGACGTTGTCTCGGGCACCTCCTCTCGAAGAATGTGTGGCTGTACCCACCACCCGCCATTAGCAACCACGGAAGCCGCTGTAGCAAGCTGCAGGGGAGTCACTCCGATTTCCTGGCCCATGGCCATGGCGCCGATTGAAATTTGCGACCAACGCTCTGGGGGCTTGGTGAGTCCGGCTGCCTCGCCCGGCAACTCAATCCCAGTGGGAGAGCCGAAGCCGAAGCTCCTCCAATAGCGGTAGAACTGCTGGTTCCCCACGCGCATGGCCAGCTTAATTGCCCCGACATTGCTGGAGTTCCTCAAGATCTCGGAAACGCTCAGCATCCCGAACGCTTTCCAGTCGTGAATGGTACGACCGGCCAGCATGATCGAGCCCATTTGGCAGTCGATAATTTCGTTTGGATTGGTGACACCCTCCTCCAGGGCTGAAGCCAACGTAACGATCTTGAAGGTGGATCCGGGTTCGTAGGCATCAGCAATGGCCCGGTTGCGGAGCACGGACTGCTGGACATCAGAATACCTGTTGGGATTGAACGTCGGAGCATTGGCCATTGCAAGCACTTCGCCCGTGAACGGGTCGAGGACAAGGATGGTGCCGGCGAGTGCGCGAGAATCCTTCATGGCACCGGCAAGCTCGCGCTCTGCGATGTACTGGATGGTCTCATCGAGCGTTAGGACGACGCTTTGGCCCGGCTCCGGGGCTCGCCCGGTGCGGCGGAACCAGCGTTGCCGTGCATCTCGCTCAATCAGCAACTGCCCGGGCTTACCACGGATCGTTTCTTCATGGCTCAGCTCAATCCCAGCCAGACCCTGGTCGTCCACGCCCACATAGCCCAGAACGTGCGCTGCCAACTCGCGCTTGGGATAGAACCGCTTGTTTTCGTCTTGGAAATAGATGCCCGGGAGGTCCAGCTCTCGGATGCGCTTTGCTTCGCGCACAGTGATCTCTCTCTTGATCCAACTGAAATGCTTCGATCCCGTCCCTTTCAAGCGGCTGCGCACCTCGCTCCTTTCCATGTTGAGCACCGAGGCGAGGGATTGGGCGGTTTCAGCGGGATCGGAGATTTCTCCCGGAACAGCGAACAAAGACTCAACTCCCACGCTGATGGCCAGTGGGTGCAGGTTTCTGTCGTAGATGACAGCGCGCGGCGGGCTGAACTCGACGGTGCGCTCCTGCTGACGGCGTGCCTGCCGAGTAAGTTCTTCAAACTGAACAGTCTGAAGATGAATCAGGCGGAAGGCGACGATCCCAACCCAGATGCCTAATAATGCGGGTAGGATACGGTAGCGAAAAGTTGGGAACTCGATCCTGTTCCCCGGCATCAGTACGACTCCTCAAGTGGAACCGGCGGGACTTAACGAAAGTCCGGACCGGGATCATGGCACCAGCGCGGCTACGTTCCTGGCTGGGGTGGGCAATGGCTCCGCCTCCGAACGCTGCTGCGCCATGGCGGAAACAACCGCTGCGGATGGCTCAGCTGGGAAAATTTGGTGCGGGAACAGATTCGTCATGCCCAGCTCCTGTCGCGCGATCGCGTCAATGCGCACCGGATCTCCCAGCGCAGCAACCTCAAGTCGCAGCTTGCGGTTCTCCTCCGTGACTTCCCGCTTTTCCCGCTGCAGCGTTTCGAGCCGATAGCCGTCCTGCACGCTGGCAAAACGCTGTCCGGCGCAAAACAGAGCGGCGGCAAGCGCCAGCGCCGCATACAGCGCCATCGATAAGTACCCTCGGCACGGGAGCGATTCCGCCGGCGGAGCCAGCCGTGAGTTTTCCACTCGCTTCACGTAATAAATTTCCTGCATCTGCTTTTCCTACTCTACGAATTAGTGTGAGGGCCAGGATCGCTAGCGCTTGTTTGCTCCCACCCGGCCGTTCCAACGTTCCGAGGCCCGCAATCGCGCACTGCGCGACCTCGGGTTGGCTCGTACTTCCGCCGGGTTGGGCCGTACGACGTGACGCGTCAGATTGCGCATCCGGCCCTCCCGGTTCCAGCTTTGAAATGACTGCTTGACCAGACGGTCCTCCAACGAATGAAAACTAATGATGACAAGCCGACCACTTGGAACGAGGCTCTCCGGTGCGTGCCGGAGAAACTGTTCCAAAGATTCGAGCTCGCGGTTGACAGCCATGCGCAAGGCTTGAAAGGTGCGCGTGGCGGGATGAATCCGTTTTCCGGTTGACCGGAGCGCGGCCCTCGGCCTGCCCCCCAGGCAGGCTTCGATCAAGTTTGCCAACTGAACCGTATTCCGGACGGGCCGCGCCCGGACAACCGCTCTGGCGATTCTTTGCGACCTCCTTTCTTCTCCAAGCTGGTAAATCAGTTGGGCCAAATCGCGCTCGGACCACCGATTTACGATCTCGTCTGCCGTCAGCCGTTGGCGCGGATCCATCCGCATGTCGATCGGCCCGGCGGCCTTCAGGCTGAATCCTCGCTCGGGTGCGTCAATCTGCATCTGTGACAGGCCGAGGTCAGCCACAATTCCGTCCACCACAGTCAACTCCTGCTGCCGCAACAAGTCGGGCAAGTCGGCGAAATTTCCCTGTACGAACGTGAGATGGTCTTCATACGCGCGCAACCGCTCCCGAGCGATTTCGATAGCCCACGGATCGCGGTCGAGCGCCACGACGCGCCCCGTGGTCAGGCATTCCAGGATGGCTCGCGCGTGTCCGCCGGCTCCCGCCGTCGCGTCCACGTAAGTTCCGTCGGGTTTGATCGCCAGCCATTCCACTACTTCCTGCGCCAGCACTGGGATGTGCATCGGTATCGCCTGTGGCGCGTTTTCCAGCATGCCGTGCGAACCCGCATCGTCCCGCCCGGACCAGCAAACGCGCCTTAGATTCCGAGTTCATCCAAAATCCGTTCATCCTCTTCGGTAATCGGGTTATTGCGGATCTCCTCGAGGAAGCGTTCGTTGTTCCAAACCGCCAGATACGTCAGGTTCCCCAGGACCGCCACTTCACCCTGCATGGCGGCTGCTTCCCGCAGCACCGCCGGAATCAGTACCCGCCCCTGCTTGTCCCACTGCACCATCTGCCCGTAATAGTTCGACCGATCCAGAAACTTGCGGCGGGTCTTGTTGAAGCTGGCGTTGCGTGCCAGTTTCTCTTCGATCTGGAACCACTCTTCGGCGGGATAAACGCGGACGTACTGCCCGTCCAGGCTTGTAATGCAGAAGGTGTCGCCGTAGGTCTGCTCCAATTCCGTCTTGAACGGAACGGGGATCTTCAGTCGGCCTTTGTCGTCGATCCGGGCTGGATAGTTTCCGCGCAGCATAAAGAGTCATGAAAAAGGGCTTGAGCGAATGCGATTTGCGGCCCTATATTCCAAATTTTTCTACTTCACCCCACTCGAACCCACTTTGTAACCCATTATCAGGCCCTGTGTCAAGGAAAAATGTTAGAAAAAATGCTCCAGGAGTCGATTGCGAACGCTAGCGGTTGTAGTTGAGAGGCGGCGATGGGCTACCTGTTGGATTGCCGGAAAGGATACGACACTTTACTCAGTGCCCCGCGGGTTTGAGGGCGCCGCCGAGTGGGACCGGAGCAAGGTCTACCCAACATTGGTCTTCTCGCTGGCGGACGAGCGAGAGCGACTCCACCCGAAAGGTCGTCGGGCCGGCATAGTGGGCCCATGCCTGGGAAGCTTCGTGGAGCACGGTGCGGGTTTTTGACTCGTCGAGCTCCTGGGCCAAAGTGATGTGGGGGACATAGGGGAAGGGTTCCACGCGGCCGAGCGGGCCGCAGTTGAGCAGGTCGTGCAATTCAACCAGTCGCTCGGAACCGAACGAAACGGAGAGATATACGACTCCCTTGACGGGCCAGAACGTCTGCACCTCCGAGAGCCTCGCCTCAAATGGCTCCACCATCAAGCACTTCTCCTGCATTTCCACCGCGACCTCCTCCGGCCGCTCCGGCAACGGCCGAGGTGGCAGAATCGTGACGTGCGACAGCCAGTGTGCGAATGGCGGATTCACCCGTGCCCGCAGGCGATTCACAAACTCACCGAGCGGGCCGGGCAGATAGGCGACCACCGAGCAGCTTATATCTCCCATGATTCAAGACTATCGGAAATCGACTTGAATTCACAAGACGGTTTTTTCAACTTTGGCGGGGCTGGATTCTTATCGTTGACCCTCCTGGCACCGAAACGTCTGACCCGAGACTGACCGTGCGGACTTTTTCGGTTTTCTCGGTTCTTTCGGTTCTCTCGGTTCTTTCGTCATACCAAATTCTGATACTAATGCGGCAGAATTCGTAAGCCGTCAGGTCTTGCGGTGCGGCTGTTCGCCGAAGTGTTTCTGCACAGGGCGGACACCTTGTGCTATAAATAATTGTTATCTAAAAATCAGTTATTATGAATTTGACTAATGATTTTTGGCTTGCGTGGTGCTAGGATGGCGGAAGGTTGGAAGATAGCGGACTGTCTTAATTCTTGGAGGAGGAAGAGTCGGAACGATGGAAATTTTTTATGAGAAGGACGCCAATCCGGAGCTGTTGCGCGGCAAGCAGATCGCGATGCTCGGCTACGGCAGCCAGGGACACGCGCAGGCGCAGAATCTTCGGGACAGCGGTTACTCCGTGGTAGTGGGTTTGGCGCCGGGTCGGAAGTCGGCGCAGGTGGCCAAGGCCGACGGGTTCGAGGTCCTCCCGCCGGGAGAGGCAGTGAAGCGCTCCGACCTGGTGATGATCCTGGCTCCAGACGAGCATCACCGGGCGCTGTTTGAGAGCGAGGTAAGACCGAACCTCAAGAAGGATGCGATCGTGATGGTCTCGCACGGATTCAGCATCCACTTCAAGCAGATCGAGCCGCCGCCTACAGTGGACGTGACGATGATCGCGCCGAAAGGTCCGGGGCATCTGGTGCGGCGCGTGTATCAGGAGGGCGGCGGCGTGCCGTCGCTGCTGGCGGTGGCGCAGGATGCTTCCGGCAAGGCGGCGGACTACGCGCTCGCCTACGCTTACGGGATCGGCGCGACGCGGGCAGGCGTCGTGAAGACGACGTTCCGGGAAGAAACGGAGACGGATCTTTTCGGCGAGCAATCGGTGCTCTGCGGCGGACTGACGTCGCTGATGAAGGCCGGCTACGAAACGCTGGTCGAGGCTGGGTACCAGCCCGAGATGGCGTACTTCGAGTGCATCCACGAAATGAAATTGATCGTGGACCTGATCTACGAAGGCGGCCTGGCGCGGATGCGTTACTCGATCAGCAACACGGCAGAGTACGGCGACCTGACGCGCGGGCCTCGGCTGATCGGGCCGGAGGTGCGCGAGCGGATGAAGAAGATCCTGGCCGACATCCAGAGCGGCGCGTTCGCCAAGGAGTGGATCGAGGAAAACCAGAAGGGTTGCCCAAACTTCAACCAGTTGCGCGAGAAAGAAGCGGCGCATCCGGTGGAGGGCGTGGGGCAGAACCTGCGGGACATGATGTCGTGGCTGAAGAAATAACGGGCGAAAGGGAGAATGGGGGTTCGGGGCAGGACTGAGAAATCTTCTCGTGTTTGCAAGAGCAGATCCCTCGTCGCTGCGCTCCTCCCCTTAACTGCACTCGGGACAGGCAGGATCACACGGACCTATGAATTGGATCGGATCATTCAGGTGTCGGGCAGCGTTGCTGCTGCTGGGGCTGGGCGTTCTGACCGCGACGGCCAGCGTGCAATCGGGACCGGGCGCACGCGCTACGGAGGACGTGATCGTGGGTCCGCTGCGCACGCAGTGGCAGATGACTGCGGACCTGGTGACGAACATTGCCGAGATCATCCCCGAGTCGCTCTACGATTACCGGCCCACGCCGGAGGTGCGGTCGTTTCGCGAGCAGTTGACGCACATCGTGAGCGAGAACGCGCTCTACATGTCCATGGCGGCCGGAGTGCCGGCGCCGGACCGCGACGAGATCGAAGCCATGCAGGACCGCGACGAGATACTCCAGGCGCTGCGGGACAGCTACGACTTCGGCAACCAGACGCTGGCGAACATGACCGACGAAACGGCAACCGAGTACATCGAGATGCGGGGACAGCAGGTGCTGCGGTGGTACGCGGTTCTTTACAACATCTGGGACAACATGGACCACTACGGCAACATCGTGGTCTACGTGCGCATGAACGGGCTGACCCCGCCGCGGCCGCCGGCCAGACGGCAGCAGCGAAGGCAGTGAATCGGGGTTCGTGAATAGCGGATAGAAAAGATCGGGCGACCGTTCGAGGTCGCAAAGGAGTCTTGCCATGGCGATCACAGGAGCACAGATAGCGCTCGAATGCTTGATTCGCGAAGGGGTCAAGGTGGTTTTCGGGTATCCCGGCGGGGCGAACATTCCGTTGTACGATGCGCTCTACAACAGCCCGATCCGGCACATTCTGGTGCGGCACGAGCAGGGAGCGGCGTTCGCAGCGGAAGGCTACGCGCGGGCGAGCGGCGAGCCCGGAGTGTGCCTGGCGACCTCCGGTCCGGGCGCGACCAACCTGGTGACCGGCATCGCCGACGCCAAGATGGACGGCGTGCCGCTGGTCTGCATTACAGGACAGGTGCGGCGTCCGGTGATCGGGACCGACGCCTTCCAGGAAACCGACGTAGTGGGCATGACGCTGCCGATCACGAAGTTCAACTGCGTGGTGATGCGGACGGAGGATCTGCCGCGCTTGGTTGCGCAGGCGTTCCACGTGGCGCGCACGGGGCGGCCCGGGCCCGTGCTGATCGACATTCCGGTGGACGTATGCCGGGACAAGCTGGAGCACGTGGACTACCCGGAGAAGACTGAGGTCCCCGGCTACCGTCCAGGACATAAGACCACCGGAAAGATGGAGCAGGTGGCGGCGATGCTGACTGCGGCCAAGCGTCCGGTGGTGATGGTAGGGGCCGGCGCGAAGTGGTGCAGGGCGACGGAGGCGGTGCGCGAATTGCTGGACCGGCTGCAGATGCCCGCCGTGCAGACCGTCCACGGTCTGGGAACGATTCCCGAGGAGAGGCCCTACTACCTGGGGATGGTGGGGATGCACGGGACGCGGCAGTCGAATCTGGCCGTGAGCCATTCGGACCTGCTCCTGGTGCTGGGGGCGCGCCTGGACGACCGCGTGACCGGCGACCCGACACGCTTCGCGCGCGGCGCCAAGATCGTGCACTTCGAGATCGACCCGGGGCAACTGCACCGCGTGCGCACCTACGAGATGCCGGTGGTGGGCGATCTGGCCGATACCGTGCCACAACTGCTCGAAGCGCTGACGGGACCGCTGCCGGATTGGGGCGGCTGGCTGGAAGAGACCCGGGCCACGCCGAATCCGCGGCACAAGGAAAATGTGGCGGGCGGCAAGCCCTCGCCGACGCGGGCGCTCGAACTGCTATTCCGGAAGATGGATCCGGACGGCATCATGATCACCGACGTGGGCCAGCACCAGATGTGGGCTGCGCAACGGGCTTCGGGTCTGGCCGACCCGCGCCAGCACATTACGTCGGGCGGGCTTGGATCCATGGGGTTCGCTCTGCCGGCGTCGGTCGGGGCGCAGCTCGCCTACCCGCACCGGCAAGTGGTTTGCGTGGCGGGCGACGGCGGCTACCAGATGAACATTCAAGAGCTGGCGACGATCCAGCGCTATTCGCTGCCGATCAAGATCATGGTCATCGACAACAAGTACCTGGGCATGGTGCGGCAGTGGCAGCAGCTCTTCTGGGACCGGCGCTATTCGGAAGTGGATTTGTACGACAACCCGGACTTCGCCAAGATCGCCGATGCCTACGGCATCCCGGGCATCCTGATGAACAAGGGCGAGGACATGGAGCGGATGATCGACGAGTGGCTGGCGATGCCCGGACCGGCGCAGCTCGCGGTCGAGTGCCCGGCCGAAGCCAACGTCTACCCGATGGTGCCGTCGGGCGCCGCGCTCTCGGAGATGATCCTGGAAGAGAAAAAGTAAGAGCTGTGATTGGCGGCCAGTGAACAGATTATGGATGGACTAGCAATTTCGTTTCACAACATACCGGGGGCGATGATGCGGGTGCTCAACTGCTTCACGCGCCGGGGCCTGCTGATTGAAGCCGTGTGGTGCGCGCCGGTGGAAGACCATCACCTGGCCACGGTGCTCGTCGAAGCACCGCCGATTACCCTGAGCCAGATTGTGCGGGAACTGGAAAGCACGGTGGGCGTGGACCGCGTGGACCGGCTGGACGAGCCGCAGGCGCGGCAGTGGAAGCAATGGCAGTGGCCGGAGCCGGTCACCCGCTAAAGACAGGACCTGCCCAGACTCCCGTGCCGTCGCTGCCTATCGCGGCACCGCCTCCCTGCCCTTCAAAGCCGGTGAACACGGACGAGCGACGGTCAAGATCGTCGATGACCGAGGCGTCGAGAGCTTGAAGATTGTGGAGATAGTGCGCAAGACAGAACGTGATTTTCGAGTTCGGATACTTCATCGGAAAACTCGGTCGGGAACGAGTCTGCGCCTTGGTGAAGGACGACGTGGAAAAGCCTTCGGACTACGATGGAATGCTCTATATTCCATTGGATGATTCGGGCGGATGGACGACGAAACTCATCACCGAATTGAAGCATGCCGGATTCGAGATCAATCCGAAGAAGGTGCTGTAGCACATGAGTACTCCACACATCGATATATCTCTGGACACAATCACCGCCTTTTGCAAACGCTGGCAGGTGACGGAGTTGGCACTGTTCGGCTCCGTACTGCGTGACGACTTCGGCCCCGAAAGCGACGTGGATGTATTGGTCCGGTTTGAATCCGAGCATACTCCCGGGCTTTTCGGGATCGTTCGAATGGAGCGGGAGTTGAGCGAGTTGTTAGACCGCCAAGTTGATCTTGTGACTCGGGGAGCAGTCGAGAACAGCCGAAACTATATCCGCCGAAAGGCCATTCTAAACTCCGCGCAGGTGGTTTATGCCGCGTGATGACACGGCATATCTGTTGGACATGCTGGTTGCAGCGCGTGATGCCGTGGCCTTCGCGGAAGGGATGTCGTACGCCGAATTCGTAGGGGACCGGCGGACTCAACTTTCCATTCTCAAGTCGGTGGAGATCGTCGGCGAGGCTGCTGCGCGTGTAAGCGAAGACACCAGGAAGGCGCATCCGGCAATCCCCTGGTCGGAGATCGTCGGCATGCGCAACCGCCTCGTTCATGCCTATTTCGACATAGATCTGCCGCTTGTCTGGGATACGGTTTGCAATGATCTCCCGGTTTTGATTGCCCGATTGGAGCTATTGGTTCCGCCGGAGGCCGGATAGCGCCGCAGGCGCAGCAGTGGAAGGAATGGCAGTAGCCGGAAATGGCCGCCCGCTAGGGGAGCCGTCACCATTTGTCGCGTCGCGGGTTTGGCCGAACAGGGCGGCACCGGGACAACCAGCTTCCGAGACCTCGAGATTGCCGGACTTTCCGGATACAGAATTCCGGCGTCCAGTGCTCATAACAGCGCACTTCCCCCGCCGAGAAACCACGCAACGAGGCGATCATCTGAGTGGGTTTGACGACGCCTTCCCCGATCAAGCGATCATTCAAAGCGCCGATCCGATCAATGAACTCGGTGTCTTCTTGGTTCCCGACGTCAAAGTTATGTCCGAAATTGCGGTCGGTGAAGATATCCGGCAAGTTGCCGTAGGCGATGAAGGCTTCGAAAGCAAATTCTTGAACTAAGAGGGGCAGAATATCCTGGGAACGAATCCCCTCAAACCCTTCCTTCGAACAGTCCCAGTTCTCATACATTTCCTCGAAGCGCCGGAGCGGGTGATTGTATTTGTAGCGATCGGGCATGGTCCGCCAGATATTGTGGATGATGTCGAGTGCTTCCGGCCATCGCATGTGGCCGTTCCGACCGATCATGTCGCAGGAGACCAGGTAGCCTTCTTTGCCAATGGCCTTGCGGATACTCTCGAATACTACTTCGAGGTTTACGATGTGGTGGAGGCTGTGGTGCGCCATGACAACCGAAACGGGATTGGCGGGCTGCCAATGCTCCACGTCTGTTTCCAGGAATTCGAAATGATCGGCGAGGCCGTTCTCGGAAGCAAGTTCCCGGCCTCGCACGAGCATGGCAGGATTAATATCCAGACAGGAAAAGCGAAAGTCAGCAAGGCCACGGTCCAGCAGCAGCTTGGCGATTTGAATCTCCATATCGGAATTGCCGGCCCCGAGGCTTGTTATCTCCACGGTCTGGTCCGGATGTTCGGTCCGATACTGGAAAATGTGCTTCAGATAGAAATCCTCAAGGGTCGAAACGCCGAACACGGCTTCTAACTTGGGCCGAACGTAACGCAGAGACCAGAAGTGAAAGATTTCCGGAAGGGCATGGACATCTTCGACCGACTGAAAGCGCTCGATTTCCTGTTTAGCGCGCGGCGAATAAGCAACCTCTGTCTTCTCGGTATGGCTATTGGCTAAAACGGGGACCGTAGAGTGGGCAGGTTCGGGGGTTGCTTTCGACTCCACGGGTCCGAAGGAGGAAGCCGCAATCCAGAACTGAGTGGGAGCGATCCAACCGAGACCGAGTAAGCAGAGCAGTCGGAGGCAAGTCCGCTTGAGGGGAGAATAACGTTCCAGCGGGAGGCCGCCGGGAAAATCAGGGATCAGCCGCAGGCGGGCCCCCTCCAGAAGGCTCTTCATCTTCCAGGGCGTGAGGAGGTGAATTTCGCCATAGGTGGAATACTCTTCCAGGAAGCTCGGATTGCGCCAGCGGATGTAGCGATCGGCGAGCGGGACCGGCAGGTAGTGCGCGCCGTAGAGCCCCGTGTGCGGCTCGAAAGGATGCAGACGGTTCGGGGTAGTAAGAAGCAGAATGCCCTCCGGCCGGAGCACCCTACGGATTTCGAGCAGGAACGCGCGCTGCCAGGGCTCCCCGCCAACCAGGTGCTCGATCACGTCGAAGGCGGCGACCACATCCACCGACGCGTCCCGCAACGGCAGGCTGGGGCCGGACGCTTGCAGAAGGCCGGCCTTCGGCGAATTCGGAAGATCGCTGAGAAAGGCGCGGGCCATTTCGAGGGTGCCGGGGTAGCAGTCCAGTCCAATGTAAGAGCCGCCTTGCTCGGCAACGACTCGGGCGAGGCCGCCCGTTCCGCAGCCGATGTCGAGGACGGTCTTGCCGGAAAAATTCACCTCGGTCTGCGAGGAAAGAATGTTCACCAGTTCGCGATTCCGCGCCCCGGTGTCTAGCCAGTAGCCCACCCATTCGGCAATCGCCCGCTCGTTCTCTTTGCCGAACTTGCTTTCGGCCTGTCGGCGGACTACAGTCGCAAAGTTGGACATTCGGGGATCTCCGGTTTCTCCATTCTATACTAGGCAGGGCGCAATGGAGGCTAACCGGCATGCCTCTGAGATCGAGCCTTTAGCCGTTCGTCCTGGGAGCGATGGAAATTCTTCCGCCACCCGAGTTACATCCCTTTGCAGTGCTGTTTGACAAGAGCGAACTGAACCGGGCGCTGCCGCAGGGATTGCTGCGGTTTGTGGGGAACCTGGGATTTCCAGAACCGCCGGAGGAGCGGCCGTGGGTGTACGCGAACTTCGTGCAGAGCCTGGACGGGCTGGTGAGCTTCGGCGGGCGGCGGCACAGCGGCGGATGGATCGCGCAGAGCCGTCACGACCGCTGGATGATGGACTTGCTGCGGGCGCACGCCGACGCCGTGCTGTGCGGGGCGCAGTCGCTACGGCTGGAGACGATCGCCGGACCGATTCCGCGCGGACCGGTCTACCGCATCGTGCATCCGGAGCTTGCGCGCTACCGCAGCGAATGCCTGGCAAAGCGGAAGCTGATCATCGTGATCGTGACGGGGAGCGGAAGGCTGCGCCCGGGGGACCATCGGCTGTTCGACTCGGCAGAAGTCGAGGCCTGGATCGCGACGACTCCGGAAGGCCGCGAACGACTGGGGGACACCGGCAAGACACGAGTGCTGGTATCGGGCCACGGCAAGACTCCGGATCTCGGCGAGCTGTTGCGGCGATTGCAGCGCAAAGACGGCATCGGGCATCTGCTGACAGAGGGTGGGCCGACGCTCTACGGGAGTCTGGCGCGCGGCGGCTGGGTGGACGAGAAGTTCATCACCGTCGCGCCACAGGAGATCGGAGCCGGCATCCCGGCGGAACAGGAAACAGCGGAATGGGAATCCCCGAGCGGCACCACCACCCGCCCGACCAGCTTCGGCGGAACCGGCTTCACCGTGGAAGGCGCACGCTGGTATCGTTGGATCAGTTGCCGCCGGGCAGGCGACCACGAACTGAACCGCTACCGAATTGCCTCCCCGCCAAAGCCGCCGAAATAGAGCCGGGACCCGCTACAAAATACCCTCCTCTTTGAGAAGCGCCGCAAGCGAAAGGCATTCCCGCGGGAAGAGCCGGATACAGTTCAGGAATTGTTCTCGAAGTAGACAAAGTCAATCAAGAACACAGCGCCGAGCAGAACGCTCTTTTGCTCGGGAGTCATTTGGGGCGGCAGGATGGCGGCAAAGGTGTCGGCGTCGGAGAAGCCTTCCTTGAGCAGGCCGCTCCATTTCTTAGTGATCTTGCCAACTCGGCGGCCGTGTTGGCGAATTTCGAAGGTCCAGGGATGAAACAGCGGGCCGTGCAGGCGACAGAATTCGTGGCCGGCGGCGTCGGAGACGCGGAAGAGGCGGACCAGCCAGGACCACTGGCGCTCGACGGTCCCCAGGAGTTTTCCTTCCGGGGTCTTGACTTCAATGCGGTGGAAGTAGAAGCGAAACGGGCGCTCGACGAACAGCGCAAGCCGCCGGTTGGGCGACGAGAGCACAATCGAAAACGGCCGCAGCGCCCTGAGAATGTGCCGCCACAGCATCGAACCGGATTCTTCCTGCGCGTCGTAGAGCACAGCGCCGTGCTCATCGAACACCACATAGCGGTTCACCGTCTCGAAGCCGGTAACGATCTCGGCCCATTCCTTTTTTTGACTGATGACCAGCGTGTTGGCAACGGCCAGCTCGTTCATGGCGCCTCCCCGCGCGCAAATGGAGTTGTAGTGCAATATAGGCCAGGCGGGAGAGTTATGCAACGAAGCGCTCACCCAGTGTTCCCGATGCGGGACGGGCGCGAAGATCGAGTCTGCTTGCGAGCATCCGAGAGACTACGGAACGCGTCCCGCGAGGGGACACGAGGGGGCAGACGGGGCGGGGCGTCAGCGAAGCGTCATCTGAGCATCAGCGAAGCTCAATGGTCTTGCCGGAGATGAGGATGCGCTCGGCGCGCATTTCCTCGTTCTTCTGCATGTGCGGGTAGCCGACGACGGTGGCCGTTGCACCAACTTGCAGCATCTCCTGCGTGAGGCCGCGGCGCGACATGCGCGCGGGAGGCGCGAGGACGGCGACCCAGGTCTTGGCCATCGGGCTGGTTACCTGGAGGCGGATCATGCTGTGCGGGTTCGAATAACTGGCTTGCTGGATCGTGCCGGTGAGGGTGAGCTCGCGGCTGTCGTCATATCCCGTCCAGCCGTGATGCGCCAGCGCCGCGCCGGCCAGCAAAAGGCTTGCCACAAGTCCCACGGCGAGCGATTGCAATGGAATCGATCGGTTTGCCGTCATGGTACACCCCCCCTGTCGTGGTGTCGTTCTGAGGGCGATTGTAGCACAGGCAGCGGATTGCGGAGGTTGGAAGGGTGACGGAAGTGATGCGGGGAAAGAGATTATGAGCTTCGAGGTTCGGAGATTTCCAGGTCGCGGCAGATTTTGCGAATGAGATAATCGTTGATCTCGCGGTGTCGGGGCACAGAGGATGCCTTGCGGCGGGAACGGTTTACGTAGACAGTGTGATTGCCGCCTTTACGTTGAAATTCGCAACCGTGTTATTCCAGGTGTCGAAGGACGTCGCGACGTTTCACTTGGATGTGATGACAAAGGGTTCGCGGATAACGGGCCGTCCTCCGAGCGTTTCTTCGGCCAGTTGCCGGTTGGCTTCGAGAATGAGTTCGACCGCCTCTTCGAGGTTCGCGCGGGCCTCTTCCAGAGTCTCGCCTTGGGTGTTAGCTCCGGGGAGTTCCTCCACGAAGCCGATATAGCCCTCGGGCACTTGCTCGAATACCGCCGTCAATTGCATGGTCATGGGCAATCTCCTGCTGTTGATTCTACATCATGTTTTGCATTAGCCACCCAGTTTGAACGTGCAGGTCCCTCGTCAGAAAACGACATCGGTATGTCATTTCCCTCGCTCGGGATGACAGGTTGAAGGAGTGGTGCGGGAGAGGGTGAGAGTGGAGCGGAGGGAAGGGGCAAGCCCGTCCGATACGCGCGAGCAGTTGTGGGGCGCCCGCGCTTCAACCAAGGGCTGGCGGGGGCGTGGTTAGCTGGGGCACCTGTCGGTGCAGTGCGTGACGAATGCTCTATGGTGATTCAAGAATTGAGCAGAACAAGAACGAAATCCGAGGAACCTAGTCTGATCGCCTGCAAGCCTACTTGCCTTCGCAGCACATCCAAATAGATGCGTCCTCGGAACTGACCCTTAACCGTAAAGCATTCCTTCAAAGGCGGAAGAAACAGTGAAGAGCTTGATCGCAAATTCCCGATCCTTCTTGGCCAAAGCATTTTGAAGTAAATATCTTCTTCCCTCTGCATCAAGGAGAAGATACCATTGGTGAGCTTCAACTCTGTTATCCGAGTAGTAGCAGACTGTAAGGAGACCAGAAATCTTGAAGCAAAATCACATGCTATCTTAGGTGATATTTGGTTCCTTGCAAAAAAATCTCTGACTTTCCGTTCCGGCATCAAGAGTTCGCTTGCCGCCGCGTCGCACAACCTCTCCACCTCTAATCCGCTACACGTATGTCTCTGCCATTTTGCGTTGTGGGTTCCCTGGCTAGCCAAAATGATATGGCCGATCTCGTGAGCCAATGTAAACCGTCGACGCAGGTGATTGCTGTCGGAATTCAGCTTGATTGAAAGAACTCCGTTTTCCCGTATCAACATACCGTCAATAGAGAGAGGTTCCTCCATGACGGACTCGACCTTCAATCTTTTGGCAATGGCTTCAAGATCCGTGGGTATTTTAGTCTGCGACGGAAGGAGCTGTCTGACTAGAAATCGAATGCCCTCTCTCGGATCATTGGAACCGGTCAGCTTGCAGATTTGCTGGCTTGTCCGGCTACGCCACACTTTTGGGGAGGACATCAGAGCAACCTCGATCCGTTTCGCCACTTCTCACGAGCTTCCTCAATCCGCTTTTTACAGTACCCAAGCCCAAGCGAATGGTTCCATTGGACCGCTTGGCAACGACGCGACTGGAAGCCATATCTAAATGCCCCTGCCAGGCCAGAAGGCAAATTTCTAGGTTCGATTCCAGTTCTTCCACCGAGCGAAAGAAATCCTTAAAAACCAGCAGGGTACCCTTTCCCTGGGAATCAAGTCTGTATAGCTTCTTTTGACAGATCAGTGCCTCGGACCTATCACTCAACTCTTTGTAGATCGTCGCTGCCTTTCTCAACTCCTCCTTCGCTTCCAGTGAGCGTCCCTTGCTGCTGAGCCACACCCCGTAATGCTTGCTCGCTTCTGCGGATGAAGTTTTCTGGATTTTGTCCTTAAAAGGAGGGGCACTCTCGCTTTTGGCTTTAATAAAGTAGTGCTCGGCGTCCATGGATAGTTTATCTGCAATGACACCCTTCAAAGTCAGCAACTTCGAAAGATATGCGTTTCCGGGGTACTGGTTCAGGATTTCTTCGGCGTCCTCACATGTCCTCCAAGCTTGTTGACGTTGCGAATTCTCAAGGTGTGTTCTTGCCAGCCGAGTAAGGTTGACGCCTCTTTCTATTTTATCATCTTGCTGCTTTCGTTGAAGCTCATTTACATCGATCATCTTAGCCATATCTATTTCCTTCCTTAGTATTTGCTTACTGATTTCTCTTACGAGCAGCCGCTGGTGGCACCGCAGTTTTCGCACTTATAGCAGCTACCGTTGCGGGTCATGATGGAGCCGCAGTCGGAGCAGGTGGGGGCGTCGGAGGTATAGACGGGCGCGGGCAAGTCGCGGAGGCGGATGGAGCGAGGGGCTGGGGCAGGAAGAGTCCGAGCATCCCCGATCCCAACCGCAGCTCCCTGGACGAGATCCATATGCCGTTCCGGGTCGCGGCTGGGACTGGCGGGGTCGGAGTCGCCGTTTTCGGCGAGGGAGGCGGGTTCCTGGGACTCGTAGCCGTGCAGGAACTTCAAGGCCAGCCAGCGGAAGATGTAATCCATGATGGACTTGGCGTAGCCGATATCGTTGTTCCCGGTCCAGCCGGAGGGCTCGAAGCGGGTGTGCGAGAACTTTTCCACCAGGACCTTGAGCGGGACGCCGTACTGCAAGGCGAGCGAGATGGCCGTGGCGAAGCTGTCCATCAGGCCGCTGACGGTGGAGCCTTCCTTAGCCATGACGATGAAGATTTCCCCTGGCAGCCCGTTCGGGTATTTGCCGACTGTGATGTAGCCCTCGTGGCCGGCGATGGAGAACTTGTGCGTGATCGAGTTGCGTTCGTCGGGGAGCTTGTTGCGAACGGGTTGCCGGGGGATTTGGCGGGGGGATGCCGCAACGGTTGAGGCGTCTTCGGGTGAAGAGACGGATGGCGCGGCTCCAGACACAGGTGAAACGGCCACCGGCGAAGGGGCCGCGGCGGCAGAGGGAGCTTGCCCACTCGCCGATGCTTCGGCATGGGTTGGAATGGTCTGAGCAGGCGACGGCCCGCCGGCTGCCGCGGCCGGCTCGGACTTGCTCTTGCCGGTGCTCAGCGGCTGGACGCGCTTGGAGCCGTCGCGATAGATGGCAACGGCCTTGAGGCCCATCTTCCAGGAAACCATGTAGGTCTCCATGATGTCCTCGACGGTCGAGTCCCCGGGCATGTTGACGGTCTTCGAGATGGCCCCGGAGATGAACGGCTGCACGACCGACATCATGCGGATGTGGCCCATGTAATGGATCGAGCGGGTGCCGTTTTGGGGGCGGAAAGAACAGTCGAAGACGGGCAAGTGCTCGGGCTTCAGGTGCGGCGCGCCCTCGATGGTGTCGTGGCGGTCAATGTAATCCACGATGGCGTCGATCTGCGCCGAAGAATAGTCCATGCGGAGCAGCGCGTCGGGCACGGTGTTGTTGACGAGCTTGACGAGGCCGCCGCCGACCAGCTTCTTGTATTTGACGAGTGCCAGGTCCGGCTCGATGCCCGTGGTGTCGCAGTCCATCATGAAGCCGATGGTGCCGGTGGGAGCCAGGACGGTGACCTGCGAGTTGCGGTAGCCGTAGCGCTTGCCCTGCTCCTGGCACTCGCGCCAGACCTGCTCGGTGACTGCGTATAGGTCCTGCTCGCCCCCGGCAACCGGCTGCGCGGCGAGCGGCAGCAGACGCGGGTCGATGGACTCGAGCGCGTCGCGGTGCATGGCGATGACTTCGAGCATCGGCTCGCGGTTGCGCTCGAAGTGCGGGAAGGGGCCGACCGCGGCGGCCAGACGCGCGCTGGTCCGATAAGCCTGGCCGTGCATCAGGGCGGTGACGGTGGCGGCGAAGTTGCGCCCGGCATCGGAATCATACGGCAGGCCGCAGGCCATCAGCAACGCGCCGAGGTTGGCGTAGCCCAAGCCCAGAGGGCGGTAGTTGTGCGAGTTGATGCCGATCCGCTCGGTCGGGTAGCTGGCGTTGTCCACGATGATTTCCTGCGCGACGATCATGGTGTCGACGGCGTGGCGGAAGGCCTCGGAGTCAAAATACCCAGCGGGCGAGAGGAACTTCATCAGGTTGAGCGAGGACAGGTTGCAGGCCGTGTCGTCCAGGAACATGTACTCCGAGCAGGGGTTCGAGGCGTTGATGCGGCCGGTGTTCTTGGAGGTGTGCCAGCGGTTGACGATGGTGTCAAACTGCATGCCCGGGTCGCCGCACTGGTGGGCAGCTTCGGCAATCCAGCGCATCAGGTCGCGGGCGCGATAGGCGTCGGCGACTTTGCCGGTGGTGACTTCGTGCGTTTGCCACTCGCCGTCGCTCTCGACGGCGCGCATGAACTCGTCGGTGACGCGCACGCTGTTGTTGGCGTTCTGGAAAAAGATGGAGCTATAGGCGTCGCCGTCGAGCGAGGAGTCATAGCCGGCCTCGACGAGCGTCCATGCCTTGCGCTCCTCCTTGGCCTTGCATTCGATGAAATCGACGACGTCGGGATGGTCGATGTTGAGGATCACCATCTTGGCGGCGCGGCGCGTCTTTCCGCCGGATTTGATGACGCCGGCGAAGGCGTCGAAGCCTTTCATGAAGCTGACCGGGCCGCTGGCCGTGCCACCACCCGCCAGACCTTCGCGCGCGGAGCGGATGGCGGAGAGGTTCGAGCCCGCTCCCGACCCCCACTTGAAGAGCATGCCTTCGGTCCTGGCCAGGGTGAGGATCGAATCCATGGAGTCCTGCACGGAGTTGATGAAGCAGGCCGAGCACTGGGGATTGCGGTATCCCGTGCCCTCGCAAACGACCTTCTGCCCGTCTTGGCTCCAGTGCCAGTTCTGGAAGCGGGCTTCGGGCTCGCAGCGCTCGACGCCGCAGTTGAACCAGACGGGCGAGTTGAAGCTCGCCTTCTGCGTCAGCATCAGGTGCGCCAACTCGGCGCGGAAGTTTTCGCCTTCATCCTCCGTGACGAAGTAGCCCTGGGCGATGCCCCAGTTCGCAATCGAGTCCACGACGCGGCTGACAAGCTGCTTCACGGAGGATTCGCGCTCCGGCGTGCCCAGCTTGCCGTGGAAATACTTGCTGGCCACAATGTTCGTCGCCGTCTGCGACCAGCTTTTGGGGACCTCGACGTTCTTCTGCTCGAAAATCGCCTGCCCCTTTTCGTTCGCGATGGAAGCCGTGCGCAGCTCCCACTCCACCTCGTCGTAGGGAGAGACCTTGGACTTCGTGAAATAGCGCGGGAACTGCAGCCCTTTGCGGGCCACGGCTTTGGGGGTGGCCGCAGTCTCGGTGACGCTGGTCTTGGCAGTGGTCTCTCCCATGAATTCTCCTTCTTTGTAAATAACCCAAACAGGATGTGTTGGTTAGACAAACTATGGCGAACATATTGCGGGCAGTTTGCTAGCCCCGCAATAAACCCAGAACATGGTCCCGGCCTAGCCTTTGCACTTTCAGGGAGACCTCCCGTGTTCCCCTGTAATCGCGATACAACTCGCGAGTCTGGACCGCAGACGTATCTTCCATTGCGCGAGTGAACGGTTCAGTTGGAAGTTGGTCATCGGCCCAGTAACGATCTCCCACGTACCAAAGCCGTCGCGGATTCCCTTCCCATTTCCAAAGGTAGATAGACTCCTTCCAGCCATTGAGCTCCCTTATGCGGCGTGCGGCAGCGTAAAGAGAAACGTTGAACCGACTTGCAAACGAAAGGAGGGCTCCCATGGAAGGGGGCCTTTCGATGGATTCCAAAGCTTCGTCCATGGGCATCAAGAGCTCGGCAGCGACAAAGTCACACGCTTGCTCAAGGGGATTCGAGTTAAGGCAGCGCCGGGCCGATCGCGCATTTCCCGGATGAAATAATCAAATGCCCAAGTTCATGCGCTAGCGTAAATCTTCGGCGAGTCGGGATACCTTCAGAGTTTATCTTTATGACCAATTTTGTTCCTTGAGAAAAGACTCCTCCATCAAACGGGGAGCCTCTTCAACGATTGCTGAAACGCCCAAAGTCGTTGCGAGATGCTCCAGCGTCATGCCGGGTTTGCGATACCGATTAACATAGTCTGCGCAACGGCATGGAAGTGGATCAGGCCTCTACCAGTAGACTCGCATATCGATAGAACGTAATTGTTTCTGTGTTTCCGGTTTGCGGTGGTTCGCATTGGGAACAGTCAAGCAAAAAGGGATGGTTGGTCTAGTCCTTCTGAGGGTTCCGCACGGACAACAACAATTCAAGGAAGTATTTCTCAGTCATCCTTTGGAAGCCTCTAGCAAATCGAGTTTCCCTGTTTAAGTTCCCTGACTATGCCGAGATGCAGGCGCCAGGCCATGAGTTGTTCCGACCATGTGAAGGCCTTGTCCTTACAGATCTTCCAAAGTGTTAGAAAATTTTCAAGCTCAACATGATCCTTCTTCTTAAGGTCAACATGTATGATCTTTAACTGGACCCGGTCTCTGGCATGTTCGCGATGCTGCTCCACGCCAATTTCCTCGGCCCGTTTGAACGCTGACATTGCGAGGGCGAAATTCCTGGAACGTTCGTAGAAATCCCCAAGGTGTTCGAGGCACCGGATTCGCAACTCGGGATAAAGCAATTCAAAGGGTGCCGACTTCTTGTCGGCTTCCCTTAGATAGTCTTGAGCGAGCGGGTTGCGCTTTGCTGACAACGCCTCACCCAACAGTAAAAAGAACTTCATCAACTCGACAGTATTTGGATAAAGCTCAATATCATCTTTGATTCCGTTGAGACTCTCTATCGCCAGATCAGGTTTCTTCTGATTTATGAAATTTTCTGCGTTTTCAAGAGCAGATTGAATTTCGCGAAGCTTCGAATCGTCCATACCAGTCTCCTTTGTAATAGTATTTTCGGACTTTATAGCAAGATATTGTGCCATGTCAAGCAGAATCCCCCAATTAGTGGTGTTGGGGGAAGGATTGGGGGAAACTGACGAATTACGATGAACTGGTACTCTATAGGGCTAATGGGACGAAGAGTATCCGGCGCGGGCCGCCCGAGCATGCGTTGGCCCGACAGCGGTCTAGTGAGAGAATCGGGGGCATGACGAGTCGATCTGCCATGTTCCGGCCTGGTCCAGGGACGGGCGCCGAGCGTGCCGAGGAGCTGCGGCGCCGCTATCCGCGATTCGTCTATGAAAGGTTTCAGGCGGAGCGCACGGGCGATGCCCTGCGGGTGCGGTTCCATTTCCGTGCGGAACCGGACCTCGAGTTTGCGCCGGAGACGGTTTTTCCGGGCGTGGACTGGCGGCGCGTGGATGCACTGCCGGAGGGTTTGCTCGAAAACCTCCTGTTCCACGTCGGGCTGGTCGAGACGCTGAGCTACTGGAAGGCGGTGTGCTCGCCGGAAATCCGGGTCGAAGCGGGGGCGCTGGACCCCGAACAGACCGCCTGGTTCCTCGATCTGCTGCGTCATGGGATGAGGGAGTATTTCTACGTCAACGGAATGGACTGGCGGACAGAGGAGTTTGTGCGGGTGGACGGGGAGAGCAAGCAAGGGCAGATCCCCCGACCCGCGTCCCTCGACTCCGCGCGGGACCAGCCGCCCGCCCGGGATGACAGCAGAAGGAACCTGGTTCTGAGCAGCGGCGGCAAGGATTCCGTGGTGACGCTGGAACTCCTGCGAGAAGCCGGAGAACCATTCGACTGCCTGTTGCTGAACCCGACCGATGCCGCCATGGCCGTGGCGCGGCAGGCCGGCTGCGCGGAGCCGATCCTTCTGAAGCGAACGATTGATCCGCGCCTGCTCGCGTTGAACGAGGCCGGATACCTGAACGGCCACACGCCGTTTTCGGCGCTACTGGCTTGCCTGGGAGTGGCAGCGGCCGCGGTGTACGGCTACGGCCGCGTGATCGTCTCGAACGAGCGCAGCGCCGAGGAGGCGAGCGTTCGATACCTGGGCGAGCCGGTCCATCACCAGTACAGCAAGACGCTGCGTTTCGAGACGCAGTTCCGGGAATACTGCGGAAAGCATTTGAGCGGGGAAATCGAATATTTCAGCTTGCTGCGGCCGCTCTATGAACTGCAGATTGCGCGGCAGTTCGCCCGGCACCCGGCGTACTTTCCAATCTTCCGGAGCTGCAACCGGGGAATGAAGGCAAACGCATGGTGCGGCGAGTGCTCGAAGTGCCTGTTTGTCTATACCGTGCTCTATCCGTTTGTGGAGCGGGAAGAGATATCGGCGATTTTCGGGAAGGATACGTTTTCATGGGAGGGGGCAGCGGACGGCCTGCGGGCGCTGCTGGGCATGGACAGCGCCAAGCCGTTCGAGTGCGTCGGAACGCGGGAGGAAACGCTGGCGGCGATTTGGCTCAGCGTCGAGCGAATGAAGCAGCAGGGAGTATCTCTGCCTCCGGCGCTGGCGGAGATGGAACAGAGCGTTCTGGCGAAGCGCAGAGATTTGCACGACGCGGCAGGGCGAATTCTTACCGCATGGACAGACGAGCACCACGTGCCCGGGGACCTGGTTACGATGGTACGCACAGAAGCCAGCCTTTGAAAAAATTGTTCGTATCCGCTGGCGTTACTGTCGTTATTTGCCTTGTCCGAGGAGATGGAGCACAGGCCCTGGCGGGCTTTGCTCGAAGAGGACAGGCCGGAGGCCTGTCGCTACCTGGCTGTAGCTGCTTGAGCAAGGCCAGCGTCAACATGCCGACCTCAGTTCCTGTCTCCCTCGACAATCTCCGCCTTCATTTCAGAAAACAGTCCCAGGAATTCCTGTTTCTCGCGCGCGGGGACTCTCAGTTCATCCAGGGCGGCGGCGACGTGCTGCATCAGGGCGTCCCAGTCGGCGGCGGTGATGCCAAGCCCGGAGTGGGCGGCTTTCATGGATCGGCCGATGTAAGAGCAGGGGCCTCCGGCCATTTCGCAGAGCAGGTCCACGCTCAACTGGCGGGCACGCGTACGGGAGTTGAGGCTGCGGCCCCCGGCGAAGCGGCTGAAGCGCGGGTCAGCGCGCAAGCGCGCCAGGAACGTGTCAGTGATCGAGGCGATCACATCGTAGCCGCCGATGCGCTGATAAAGCGAGCGGCCAGACGCGTCCTGGGCGGAGGAGTCAGGAAGAGAAAGCGCCATCGCCAAGAAGACGACGGGCAGAAACCGAAGGGTGATGGCGTGAGTCTGTGTCATCCGGTCCGACCCTCTGCCATTATAGCTCCTCATAGTTCCTTGCGGGAATGCCGGAAAGCCGTTTGGCGGGCGGATGCCGCCGGGTTGGCCTGTGGTTTTCGGCATTGGCCAGTGGACGGTCTCGGGTTATGGTGGAAGTGCAGGAAAAATCGCCAGACGGGGGCCGGGGGGATTGCCCGTGGCAAGACGCGGGAGGTTTGTATGGCGAGCAGCAAGGAAGCGCAGGAACTCGAAGAGAAGCTGGCGCGGACCGAACGGCAGATGGTGGTGATCCAGAAAGTCAGCCGCCTGGTGGCCCAGAAGCTCACGCTGCCGAAGGCCCTGCAGGCGATTCTGGACGTAGTCAGCGAAGCGACCGGCGGGGACGCCTGCCTGATCTATCTGATCGACGCCGACGAACTGGTGCTGTGCGGGTCCAGCCCGGCCCACCCGGAGCAGATCGGGCGCATCCGGCTGAAATTGGGTGAAGGGTTGACAGGCTGGGTGGCGCAGGAACGCCGCATGGTGTCGATCCCGCAGGAGGCCTACCGGGATCTCCGATTCCACGCCTTCACCGACCTTCCTGAAGACTCATTCGAGGCATTCCTGTCGGTTCCGATTATCGTGCGCGACGAGGTCGTGGGCGTAATCAACGTCCAACATCGCCAGCCGCATCAGCACGGCGGCAGCGAGATCGAAATGCTGCGGACGGTGGGCGAGCAGGTGGGTTGCGTGATCGTGCTGGCGCGCATCGGAAACGAAACCGCGTACTCGTCGTCGTATGTGGAATTCTTACTCTCGATGCCCCCGGCCGGAGCCCCCAGAGGGTCGAGTTAGCCTTCGGCCGGCCGCCGGACGAGGCGGAAGGTCAGCCAGATTCCCAGCACCAGTTTGAGCAGATCGAGCGCCGAATAGGCGCCGTGGAGCATGCCGAACCGGCGCAGCCCGGGCGGCGGCGGGTCTCGCGGAACAAAGTCCAGCCCGCGGCCGATCTCGACCAGCTGCGGCGTCAGATAAAAGGTCATGAACAGGCTGAGGCCCAGCATCACGCCGGCGCCGATCGTGAACGTACGATCGTTCCAACCCTTTGGACCAGACCGCAGGGCCAAGCCCAGCAACACGGCACCGAGAAAAATCTCCGCCCCTCCCCAGACACGGAAGTAGAAGCGGTTGAGCTCCGACGACAGATAGCGCAGGACAATACGCGCATCGCCGCCGGAGAGCGGCGCGATCTTCTCTTGAAACTCGGCAGGCGTGGGTGATTCGAGCAGCCGGTCCACCATGAAGAAGTTTTCCGCGGCAACGAGTCCGATCAGAATCATTCCAACCAGCAAGCTACCCAGCAAGAACCCCATCAGCACGCGCATGTTCGACTCCCCGCTACGATTCGGATACGATTTCGGACCCGGGCAGTGCTCCGATTCACCATGCTATGCTACCGCAATGATTTTCGAAACCAAACGGCATCCCCGCACGGCGTCCGCCGTGGAGCGTGCCATGCGCGAACTTTCGCAGGCCGATCCGGCGCTGGCAGCGCTGATCCGGAGCGTAGGGCCGTGCGAGCTCGGGATGCGCCGGCGGGGCCGGTACTTCCCTGCCCTGGTGGAAGCAATCGTCTATCAGCAACTGACGGCCAAGGCCGCCGGCCGGATTCTTGCGCGGTTTCGAGCGCTCTATCCCGGAGGGGGCTTTCCGACGCCTGCGGTGGTTGCGGGCACATCGGCGCGGAAATTGCGGACAGCCGGTCTCTCCCCACAAAAGATTTCCTATCTTCACGCCCTGTCCCAGCGGCTTGCCGACGGCTCATTCCCTCTGCGGCGCATTTCCGCGATGGACGACGAGGAAGTAATCCGGCGGCTGACGGAGATCAAGGGCATCGGCCGCTGGACGGCGGAGATGTTCCTTATTTTTACGCTCGGCCGCCCGGATGTGTTCCCAGCGACGGACCTCGGCATCCGCAAGGCCGTACAGAGACTCTATGCACAACCGGCGCTGCTTCCGCCGCGCGAACTGGCGCAACTGGCGGAGCGCTGGATGCCCTATCGATCGGTCGCGGCATGGTACTTATGGGCGAGCGTTGACGGAAAGAATTCCGACCACTGAGCTGGAAAGGGCCGGAGATCGCTAGCGTTTTGCCAGAATTTCCCGATGGAGTTTGATTACTTCGTTGAGGATGGCGGGGGGGGGACGCACCGCGCCATCCCAGCCAAGTTCCGCAACCAGCTTCGAAACACCGGGGCCGGTGGGCTTCCAGCGGTTTCGGAAGAGCTCCGGGGCGATCCCGCTGTAGATGGCGACCGTCGGCACGCCCAGCGCCGCGGCAATGTGCTGTCCCGCCGAGTCGTAGCCCACGTACTCGTCGCATTCGGCCGTCAGAGCGCTGAACGCTCCGATTCCGCCATGCCATGTAATCAATCGAGCATGAAACGGTTTGGTTTCCAACGGCGGCTGCAGGCCGTCCGGGACGAGTTCGAGCACCGGCAGACCTAGCAGCCTGGCATTCGCAGCCAACCGGCTCGCCCTTTCCGCCTCCTCCCCTCCCGCTCCTTTGTCGAGCAGCACCGTGCAACCGTCCTGCAGCACGGCTCGCAACAGATCTTGCTCGAACGGGTCCGGAAGGCGCTTCCTGGAATTCCCTCCCACGCCGAAGCTCATTGCCACGAGGGGCTTCGTATCGACCTCACGAAGCCGATGGCCCAGATCCCGGGCAAAGGACCGGTCGGGCTGCCGCAAGCTGACTGCTGGCAGAATCGGACCCCCTGCCCCGAATTGTTCGTTGAGCCAGCGCAGCGTGAGCTCACTGAGGCTGGCGGAACTGCCCGCACCGTAGCGGCGGCTCTCGAAGAAAAAGTAGCCAGAATCGTCTGCCAGCGCCGGCAGCAGCCCGAGCTGCAACAGCCGCGAGTCGGGATCGAGCAGCACGACCTGGTCTGCCGGCACACCCTTGATTTCGTCCTCAACCGCCGCGAGGAGCGGAAGCCAGTTGTGCAATCGGTTCAGCAGTCCCCCGGCAGTTTCATAACGCACTTCACGGATCCGCAGGCTCGGATCGCCGCCGAACAATTCGCCGAGCTTCGCCGATCCCAGCAGCACGCGCTCCGCCTGGGGAAACACTTGCTGCGCTTTCTGCAGCGCCACGCTTGAAATCGCGACGTCAGCCCCCAGCGTGACACGCGAGAGCACCAGGACTTTTCGTACCTTCGTTTGCGCTTCGGGATCGAGCAGCGGCCTACGCCGCCGCATGCGGGCCTTGCGGTCAAGCAGGTTGCGCTCGGTGGCAAGGCCGAACCGCCGCAGCGCCTTATCGAGATCAGCCGCAGCAGGCAGATGGCGGCATGTCTCGATCATCTGTGCGAAGGCGCGGTCGTAGAGGTCACCGTACGCGGGGTCGAACGAGTCGCTCAAACGCTCGACCAGAAACGGAAACGTGGCTTGCTGGCCGGGCTGCGAGAGGCAGGGTTCTTCGAGCATTGCGATTTCCGCCAGCAATGTGATTGCGTCGCTGAGATATCCCCCCTGCTCACTGTAGCGGCGCAGGAATTCCGTTGCGGCTTCCGCGGCGAACTGTTCGGTTACTTCCGTACAGAGCGCTCCGCGCGAGCGCAGTTCACGAAACTCCGTGAGTCGCGCCGCCATGTCCCGTGCAGTGAAAGCATGGCTGGAAGCGGGTGTTTGGGAATCCGATTTGGGCATTTGGGTCATTTGGGGCATGGGACTTGTGCGTCAAATCGTCAGGCGTACCGTTCCCGAACGAATTGAATCGCCTCTTCGCGCGAGGTCAATTGCCCTTCGAGCTGGGCGTCCTCGACGGCGCAAAGAATTTCCTTGAACCGCGGGCCGGGCTTGTATCCCATCTCGATCAGGTCGTGGCCGTTGACGAGCGGCGCGGGCCGGATGGACTCAACCGGAAGCGCCGCGAGTTTCGACCGCACGAATTCGTAGTTGTCGAGATTGCGGTGGCTCGACAGACAGTCCAGGCGGTGCAGCTCCAGGTGCTCATCGAATTTCTCCAGGCGCAAGAAACGCTTCAAGGTGCTGGCGCGCATCTGCGGCGCGTCGCGGAAGCGCAGATGGTGCTCGACGAGCGCCACGACTTGCGCGACCTGGCCGTGAGAAAGCCGCAGGCGATTGCAAGTTTCGCGCGCCATCACCATGCCGACGGAGACATGGTTGTCGAAGCGGATGCGATCCGGAGCGACGCGGAACGTGGGTGGCTTGCCCACATCGTGCAGCAGCACGCCCAGGGCCAGCGTCGGCGAGCAGCCCGCCGGGAGCGCTTCGAGCATCAACAGCGTGTGGGTCCAGACGTCACCTTCCGGATGGTACTGTGGCGGCTGCTCGACGCCCTTCATCTTCATGATTTCCGGCAAGACTTGCTCCAGCAGGCCACTTGAATCGAGCAGCTCGAAGCCGCAGCGCGCGCGGCCGCATGTGAGGATGCGCAACAACTCGTCCCGCACGCGCTCGTAGCTGACCGTCGTGATCTTGCCGCTGCGCCCGCGGATGGCCGCAAAAGTCTGCGGCTCGATCTCGCAGCCAAGCGACGCTGCGAAGCGCACGGCGCGCAGCATGCGCAGGCGGTCTTCCTCAAAGCGCCGCTCCGGGTCACCGATCGCGCGAACGACGCCGGCCTCGAGGTCTTTCCGCCCTTCCACAAAGTCAATCACCTGGCCGGTGCGGGGATCGAACAGCAGCCCGTTGATCGTGAAGTCGCGGCGCAGTACGTCCTCGCGCGGGTCGGCCGAATAGCTGACATCGTCCGGACGCCGGCCGTCGGTGTAGAGGCCGTCGTTGCGGAACGTTGCGACCTCTACACGCTGCTCGGCGTCGAGCACGCCTACCACGCCGAACTGCGCGCCGACCGCCAGGGCACCGGGAAACAGATCCAGCACCTGCTCGGGACGGGCGTCGGTGGCGACGTCATAGTCCTTCGGCTCGACGCCGCGCAGCAGATCCCGCACGCAGCCGCCGACGAAGTACGCCTGAAAGCCATGCGCATGAAGCGCGCCGGCCACGCGCTCGGCTGCTTGCCGCGCCGGAGAAGGACTTGGCGCGCCGTCCGGCAGATCGTGCGAATTGGTTCGTTCCGCGGACCAAGTCATGAAGACGTTTTCTTCTCGGTTCCTCCGACTTTTTCGGCCGGCTCCGTGAGCGCGGAGGCCAACTGGACGCTCTCAAACCCGTAGCGGTTGCGCAGGCGGTCAGCGGCCGCGAGGGCGCGGCTCCACTTCTGGCGGTGCGAAGCTTCAAGAAGATTCGCCTGCCCTCCAACGGAGGCGAGGCCGCTGGCCTGAACGCCCAGCAGACGCACCGATCGGCGGCGGTTCCAATGACGGCGGAGCAGGCACCGGGACGTGTCGAGGACTACTCCATCCAGCTGCGTGGACTCGGACAATGTCGCCGCGCGGGTAATGGTCTGAAAGTTGCCGTAGCGCAGCTTCAGTGTGATCGTCCGGGCATGCCAGCCGTGATCGCGCAGACGGGCCGCAACGCGTTGGGATAGATCGGCGAGAACGGTCTCGAGAACCGCCGCGTCGGCGATGTCGTCTGCAAACGTCTCTTCATGACCGATGCTCTTGGCGTCCTCCCGTCTCCAATCGTGATCGTCCGAAGGTGCATCCTCACCATCCTGGCCGCGCGCGAATGCGAACAACGCCGGACCGTATTGACCCAGACGGGACTGCAACAACTCCGGGCTGGAGCGCGCCACGTCGCCGATGGTCTGAATTCCCATCTCGCGCAGGACCGTCTGCGTGACCTTGCCGACTCCGGGAATCTTGCCGACAGGGAGCGGCGCGAGGAAAGCTGCCTCCATGCCGGGTATGATCCAGAGAATGCCGTTTGGCTTCGCCTGGTCGGAGGCGATCTTCGAAACGCGCCGGCGGCGAGAAATCCCGATGGAGCAAGGCAACTGCGTGTGGCGCTTCACTTCCTCGTGCAGGCGATGGGCAGCCTGGACCGGCGGGCCCCAAAGGCGCTCGGTTCCGGTCAGGTTCAAGTAGGCTTCGTCAACAGAGACCATTTCGACCTGCGGCGAGAACTCGGAAAAGATCTCCCGAATGCGGTGCGAGGCGGCGCTGTAGCGCTCGCGGCGCGGCGGCAGAAAGACCGCATGGGGACAAAGCTGCGCCGCCGTCCGTGTCGGCATGGCCGAGTGGACGCCGTAGCGGCGAGCCTCATACGAAGCCGCCGCGACCACGCCTCGCTGGTTCGGGTTTCCGCCGACGATCACAGCCTTGCCGCGCAACGAAGGATCGTAAAGCGTCTCCACCGAAACGAAGAAGGCGTCCATGTCGACGTGTAAGATGACGGGGTCCATGGTCTATCTGCGTGCGCGGCAGGCGCTAACGACGCGGATGATGCCCGCAAGGTCACGCCACCATTCCATATTGTCCCACTGTTTCTCACCTTCCGGAGAGGAAAGCAGCGCGGCGACCATTTCTTGGGAATCGTGGCCGAGTTCGAGGACCAGAAATCCGCCGGGCAGGAGCGCGCGGGCGGCCTGGGGAATGAGGCGCGCGTACACGTCAGCTCCGGACTCGCCTGCGAAGAGCGCTTGGGAGGGCTCGTGATCGCGGACTTCGCGCATGAGCGTTGTCTGGTCGTCACGGGAAACATAGGGGGGATTGGAGACGACGATTTGGAAGGGAGGAAGATCATCTCCGGAGCAAACTGCGAGCAGGTCGGATTCCAAGAGAACGATTTGTTGCTGGACGCCGAGGCGGGCGGCGTTTTTGCGGGCTGTCTCGAGGGCTTGAGCGGACTGGTCCACGGCGTAGATGCGAGCATGGGGCAGCTCCTTAGCAAGAGCCACAGCAATGCAGCCGGAGCCTGTACCGACATCTGCGATGTTGAGCCTGGCATCATGAGGGAAATGCTTGCGGGCCAGAGCGGCGGCCGTTTCGACGACCAGTTCAGTTTCCGGGCGCGGGATCAGGACCGAGGGGTTGACGAGGAAGTCGAGGCCCCAGAACTCCTGACGGCCAGTGATGTACTGCGTGGGCTTTCCGTCAAGGCGCTCGCGCAAGTAGCGGCCATAGTGAATCCATTCGAGCTCGGTCAGCTCGCGCTCGCCGTGCGCGTAGAGATGGGGGCGGTCGCAATGCGCGGCGTGCATCAGCAGGACTTCGGCGGTGAGGCGCGGTGACGGGATGGCGCTTTTTTCGAGGAGGGTGACGGCCTGGGAGAGGGCAGTTTTCAGTTGCATGGCAGGCACGGAGGAAGAAACACAAAGTGCAGGTCCCGAGTCGCAATGCTCCTCGGGAGGACAGACAATCGGATTCACAAGCCCATGGCACGAAAGCGTGCCGTGATTACACGCCGTGCACATCGAACACAAACTCCCGGTCGCTGACGCTCCCGGCTCTGCTTGAAAGCCACTGCTCCCCTTCGGTCGCGGCTCGGACTACGGGGCGTCGGTGTTGAGGCCTTCGGCGTTCCAGCGCTCGGGTTTCAGGGGGCCTAGGACAGGTTCGCCGAGGACGGGCGTCGAGAGTATATAGAGGCCGGTATCGGTCGCTGCATGGACAATGTTGCGGTCCCACTCGATGAGAGCGCCTTCGGCGCCGCGATGGGGACCGGCGGGAGGCACGATCCAGGCGACTTCCTCGGGGCGGAAGGGATTCGAGATGTCGAAGAGCCGGAAACCGGCATCGTAGAAAGCATAACCCATCAGGTCAATGCGCTGCTTGCCGGGAGCCTTGAATTCCTGCGGGGCATGGGTTCCGACACGGCCTCCGCGAAAACAGAAGTCGGTGTACGGGGCCTCGGCGGGCGGCTTCGGGATGGGGAACGCCGCGATCGTCATCGGGTAGCGCTCGTCGCGCATGTCCACGACCCAGGGAATCGAAAGCCCTTCCTGGCAGTCGGTGCGCGTAGTCTCGCCGCTGATGAAAGCGAGGCGGCGCTCCGGAATGGGATAGACCGTGTGAACCGGGAAACCCCCGTCGAACGGGGGCGAGATGTCCACGGTGGAGACGAGCTTGGGCTGGCGGACGTCGGTCAAGTCCAGAGTCCTCATGCCGAGCGCAGAGAACGAGCAGTAGCCGCGGTTGCCGCCGTCCTCGATCCGCTCGGGGACGATGCAGGGGCCGTGGAAGTAAAGATACATATTTCTCCAGGAGGGTGACCACTCCTCGGACGCCTGCTTGAGATAGCGTTCCGATTCGGGCCACTGCCGGAACTCTTCCTCTTCGCCCTTCATCTGGCCGGGCACCCACCAGCGGCCGACTTCCCTGGGGTTACGGATGTCGGAAAGATCGATGATCTGGAGGATGGGGTCGGTGGCCTCGAAAGGGGGCTGGCCGCGGGTGCCGGCAAGTTTGGAGGCAAGATAGGCATAGCGGCCTCCGTCGTAGTAATTGCCGTCGTAGCGGCTACCGAAACTGCCCGGGCCGGTCGAGAAGTGAGACAGCTCGACCAGGTTGGCAGGGTCGGAGGCATCCCAAAACGTGACTCCGACCTTGGTGCCCGGCGGCGGGGTGGTCTGAAACGGTTCGCGGCCCTGCACAACGTCGAGGTCAACCCCACAGCATTGATGCGCCTGGATCAGAATCCACTTTCCCAAAGACTGGTTATACGCAATCTCAACGCCAGCTGCGGGGGCGTTGCGGTTGACGACAATGGGCTCTTCCGGGTTGGTGACGTCAACGGCCATCCCGCCACCGAAGATGTAGCGCTTGCCGTCGACCGTCATCATCCCGACATTGCGGAACTGGCCAGGCACGTGGCCGAGCAATTCCATATTGTGGATATACGTCTTGGGGTCGGCATAGAGGCGCGGAATCTCATCGGTTTCGTTGTAGATGCGCTGGGCGTCATCCGGAGAGACATAGATCCCGCGACGGTCGCCGCCATGGGGCTGGCCCTCGAGCGGATAACTGGTCTGCGCGGTCAGCCATTGCACACAGAACAGGAATATCGGGAGAAGCGCTGCACGAGTGACAATATGCGATTTCATTTGCCGGCACCTCGATCGGTTTCGTAAAAGTATGAAGAGCAGATCCCTCGTCGCTAGGCTCCTCGGGATGACAGCCCCGGCGCGTGCTCCGGGGTAGTATAACGCGGGCCGACAGAGGATTCCGGTGAAAACGGATCAGGCGGTGATGAGCTCCCGCTTGAGGCTCTCGGCCTGGAAGTGCGTGGCCAGTGCTTCGACAAGCGGGTCGAGGCGGCCGTCCAAGAGCGCAGGGAGCTGGTGAAGCGTGAGTCCGATGCGGTGGTCTGTGAGACGGTCCTGCGGAAAATTGTAGGTGCGAATCTTCTCGCTGCGCTCGCCGGTGCCGACCATCGAGCGGCGTTCCTGGGCGACGGCCTGGCGCTGCTTTTCCTGCTCAGCCTCGAGCAGCCGGCTGCGCAGCACCTTGAGCGCCTTGGCCTTGTTCTTGATCTGCGACTTCTCATCCTGACAGGAAACCACGAAGCCAGTCGGCAGATGTGTGATGCGGACGGCGGAATAGGTGGTGTTGACGGACTGGCCGCCGGGACCCGACGAGCAGAACGTGTCGATGCGGATTTCCTTGGGATCAATCACGACGTCTACATCGTCGGCCTCGGGGAGCACGGCGACCGTGACGGTCGAGGTGTGGATGCGGCCCTGCGCCTCAGTTTGCGGGACGCGCTGCACGCGGTGCACGCCGCTCTCGAACTTGAGCTTGCTGTACACGCGGTAGCCTTCGATCAACGCAATCACTTCCTTGAAGCCGCCGACGCCGGAGTCGCTCTTCGATAGAACATCCAGGCGCCAGCGGAGCGATTCGGCATATTTGGCGTACATACGGAACAACTCCTGGGCGAACAGCGACGCTTCGTCACCGCCGGTTCCGGCGCGGATTTCGAGGACAACGTTCTTCTCGTCGTTGGGGTCCTTCGGGAGCAACAGGATCTTCAGGTCACTTTTGGCCTGTTCGCGCTGGCGCGCCAGGGAGGCAAGTTCCTCCTGGGCAAGAGCGCGCATCTCGGGCTCCGAGTCGTTCAGCATCGCCTGTGTGTCGGCGATGGACTCTTCCAGTTCCTTCCACTGGCGGTGCTTCTCGACGATGGGCTGCAGCTCGCGGTGAGCCTTTGCCGTCTTCTGATAAAGCGCCGTGTCAGCAATGGTTTCCGGCTGCCCCAACTGCTCGTTCAGCACGTGGTAGCGGGCCTCGATTTCTTCGAGTTTTCGGAACAGGTTTGGCATCGCAGACTCCCCTGGGACCCCCAGGGTCTCTCGATTTCACGATACGAGGAAAGCAACCGGAAGTCAATTCGAGGCACACCGGACTGTGATCAGGAACCGGGGATTCGACGCGGCTCGCGAAATCCTGTGCAACTTGCCTGTTGCGTTACTGCCGGCGTCGCTTCTATCGCAGCCGGAAATTCGTCATCTTTGGACACAAGGCATACAGGGCCGTTGCAATCCGGCGGAAATGAAGACTTTCCGCTTAGCCGATTCCGACTGCTCAAGCCTGCGGCTTGTCTTGCGAGCCACGCTGTGACGCACCATCGATTGTGTAGAGATGGCATGCAGTAGAGTGGCCGGGGGATTTCTCGATGACCGTGGGGACCTCGGTCCGGCAGACGTCCATTGCTTCGGGGCAGCGCGGATGGAACGGGCAGCCGGGAGGCGGATTGAGGAGCGAAGGAACGTCGCCCGCGATGACGTGGCGCTTCTCACGACGGGCTTCCAGTGACGGGACGGACCCAAGAAGAATCTTCGTATATGGGTGCAGCGGGCTGCGGAATATCTCCTCGCTCGGTGCCTGCTCGACGACCCGGCCAAGATACATCACGGCGACGCGATCGCTGATGTGCTCGACGACGGAGAGGTCGTGCGCGATGAAAAGGTACGAGAGGCCCAGCTCGCCCTTGAGGTCTGAGAGCAGGTTGATGATCTGGGCCTGGATCGAGACGTCGAGCGCGGAAACCGGCTCGTCGCAGACGATGAACTGTGGTTCGACGGAAAGCGCGCGGGCGATGCCGATGCGCTGGCGCTGGCCGCCGCTGAACTCGTGGGGATAGCGGTAGAAATGGTCACGGTCGAGTCCGACACGCTGGAGCAGCGCCTGAGCGCGCTCGATACGCTCGGGGCGCGTGTACATGCCATGGGCAATCATGCCTTCCATGACGATGCCTCCTACGGTCATGCGCGGATTGAGCGAGCCGTAGGGGTCCTGGAAAATAATCTGCATCTGCTTGCGCGCTCGGCGCAGTTCTTCGTTTCTCAAACGAAATACTGGGGTGCCGTTGAAGAGTACTTGGCCGGAAGTCGGCTCGATGAGGCGCAGAATAGTGCGGCCCGCAGTGGTTTTGCCGCAGCCGCTTTCCCCTACCAGGCCGAGCGTTTCCCCTTTACGGATTTCGAAGGAGACCCCGTCCACGGCTTTGACGTGTCCCGAGACCGTGGAGAACAATCCCTTCTTCACCGGGAAGTACTTCCGCAGGTCGGAGACCTGGAGAAGAAGGTCATTGCGGCTGGCAAGTTGGACGGGCGTGGACATCTTCAGTTAGGTCCGGGCGAGGGTAATTTGCTCCTTCTGCACGAGCAAACACGCGGACGTGTGCTCGGGCGCAACCTCGTTGAGCGTAACATCAGAGGTGCGGCAGACATCGGCGGCGTAGGAGCAGCGCGGATGAAAGCGGCAACCGGAAGGGAAATGGACCGGGTTGGGAACGACACCGGGGATCACATTGAGCCGGTCTTTCCGCTGTCCGAGGCTGGGACGGGACTGAAAGAGCCCCAGCGTATACGGATGGCTTGGGCAGGCGAACAATTCCTCGGCCGGCGCGAACTCGACGATCTGTCCAGCGTACATCACGGCGACGAAATCTGCCATTTCGGCGACGATACCAAGGTCATGCGTGATGAGCAAAATGGACATGCCGAACTCCTGCTGCAGCTCGCGCAGAAGCTCCAGGATCTGGGCCTGGATGGTGACGTCGAGCGCCGTAGTCGGTTCGTCGGCGATGAGCAGCTTCGGATTGCAGGCGAGCGCCATGGCGATCATGACACGCTGGCGCATGCCGCCGGAGATCTGGTGCGGATACTGATGGACCTGCGTTTCGGCGGACGGAATGCGCACCCGGCGCAGCAGTTCGATGGCGCGGTCGAGGGCTTCGGCCTGGCTGACGGATTGGTGCGTCAGCAGGGCCTCGACGATCTGGTCTCCGATGGTGAAGACCGGGTTGAGGGAGGTCATCGGCTCCTGAAAAATCATGGAAATCCGGTTGCCGCGCACGCGGCGAATCTCTTCTTCGGATAACCCCAGCAGGTCTCGACCGTTGAAGTGAATCGAGCCGCCGACGATTTTGCCGGGCGGCGATGGAATCAAACGCAGAATCGAAAGCGCGGAGACGCTCTTGCCACAGCCGCTCTCGCCCACCAAGCCGAGTGTCGAGCGCGGCGGAATGGAAAAGCTGACGCCGTCCACAGCGCACGCCACGCCCCGGTCCGTGTAAAAGTAGGTCTTGAGATCGCGAACTTCGAGGAGAGAGCTTCCCGGAGCGCCCTGCTCCGGAAGGCCGGAACGCAAGGGAGCCGGGAATGGCGAAGGCTGAGGTGCGCTCATACTTTCAACCTCGGGTCGATGGCGTCGCGAACTCCTTCCCCGACCAGGTTGTACGCCGTGACGGTCGAGAAAATGGCAAGACCGGGGAAGATTGTGATCCACCAATAGCGGAAGTTCTGGCGCGCCTCGTTCAGGATGCCGCCCCAGCTCGGGGTCGGAATCGAGATGCCAAAGCCGAGGAAGCTCAGGCTCGATTCAATCAGGATCGCCGAGGCCACACCGAAGCTGGCTGCTACGAGGACCGGAGCGAGGCCGTTGGGGAGGATGTGGCGAAAAATGATCCGCCACTCGGAAATGCCGAGGGCTTTCGCCGCAAGAACGAATTCCTGGTCGGCCAGGCGCAGGAACTCGCCGCGCACCAGACGGGCTTCGGTAACCCAGCCGGTGATTCCGATGACAATCATGATGTTAAATATGCTCGGCTGCAGAAAGGCCAGGACGGCAAGGATCAGAAAGAAAGCCGGAAAACAGATGACGATTTCGATCAGGCGCGAGAGCGCAATATCGATCCAGCCGCGAAAATAGCCAGCCATCGTCCCCACGAGAATGCCGATGACGACATAGATGGCGACGGCGACGAAGCCGACCGAAAGCGAGATGCGGGAGCCCCAGATCATGCGCGTCAGCAGGTCGCGGCCGTTGCCGTCGGTTCCCATCCAGTAGCGCGAGCCGGGCGGCAGATACTTGTCCACGAGATGGTCTTCATTGATCCCGAATGGGATGGGAGGGAACAGAGCCAGGCTGGCAGTGATGCCTCCGCGGAGGATCTGGGTCTTGTAATCGAGCGTCTCGAAAACGGTTTGGCGGCCGCTGCGGAGCACGAAGAGCAGGGTCGCCACAAGAAAAACCGCCAGCACCGCATGTTTCCAACCTGTGCCCAAATCGGTGGGCAAGAGGCGGCGAATCCACGGCAACAGCGGGAACAGGACTGCCAGCGAGATGAAAAAGAAATCGATGGGCGTCAGGGCAGCAAAAGCCGGGCAGTAAAGTCTCTCGACGAAGGCGACAGCAGCAGGGTCAAACTCCGCGGAGATGCGGTCGAAATCCGATTCCAGAGTGGCGAGATGCGAAGTAATCCCGGCGCGATCCCCATCTGCAGCACTGGCCGCCGCTGCTTCGTAGTCCGCAAGATATTCACGCAAGCGCGCCGCGTCTTCTTCGGAGAGCTGCGAGCCAAGATACGCGAGCTGCCGCTCGACAACGAGAAACCGCTGCCGGATCTGTTGCGCAAATTCCGGCGTGGAAGCTAATTGGGCTTCCTGCAAGGCGGCAACAAACTCGGGATGCCCGCCGAGTTTCCATTCCTCGAAACGGTCCGCGTAAACGGTCCGAAAGGAGCCCACCAGGACCAGCGGCCGGTTGTTGGCAAGGAACGGCGCGGCAATGGCAACCAAGAACAGGAAAAGGACAAAGAAGAGTGAAACGACAGCGAGGCGGTTTTTCTTATACTGGCGGATGACCAGGTCCCAATAGCTTTCTCCTTTTGGAGCGGGGGGAATGACCGGGCTCGCCATGCGCTGCTACTGCGCCTCCAGGGAGATGGTGGGATTGACGAGTGCGTAACAAATGTCGGAGAGCAGCAACCCGATGAGCGTCAGAAAGGCGGCGATGGTCGAAATCGCCATGACCACCGGATAGTCACGCGAAAGGATCGCGTCAAAACCCAGTTGCCCCATGCCGGGAATGGTGAAAATGCTTTCAATGATAACGCTGCCGCCCAGCATCGCCGGCAGCAGGAAACCGAGCAGCGTTACGATGGGGATGAGCGAGTTGCGCAGGGCGTGCTTGAAGACGACGACATTTTCGCTCAGGCCCTTGGCGCGTGCCGTGCGAATGTAGTCTTGCCGGATGGTTTCGAGCATCCCGGCGCGCATTTGGCGCGAAACGTAGGCCAGGCCCGTGTAGGTGAGACAAAAGACGGGCAGCACGAGGTGCCAAATGCGGTCGAGCAGCCACTCGAAGAACGGTAACTGCTCGGCGTCGAGCGAGCTGATGCCAGTAATCGGAAACACTTGCCAGTAATCCCCGCCCCCGAGCAAGAGTATCAAGATCGTCGCCACCCAGAAGCTCGGCATGGAATACAAAACGAACAGTGTGGTCGTGGTGATCTTGTCGGAAAGGGAGTACTGGTGCGTGGAGGAGTGAATGCCGAGGGGGATAGCAATCAGGTAAACGAGAAAGATCGAAATGATGTTCAACTGCAGCGTCACGGGCAGGCGCTCCCAGATGCGGTCCATCACGGGACGGTTATCGCGGTAGGAAAGCCCGAAATCGAGCGTGGCAATGCGCTGGAGCCAGAGCCAGTACTGCACGTGCAACGGTTGGTCGAGACCGAACTGCGCACGCGTCTTTTCGATGATATCGCTGGCCAGTTGCTGATTCCCGATCATGCCCGAGGCGCCGCTGCCGACCCTCATGGCGGCCGGGTCACCGGGCGCCAGGCGGATGATGCCGAACGTAATGACCGTGATCCCCAGCATGGTCGGGACCATCAGAAGCAACCGCTTGAGGATATACGTTCGCATCTGTTTGGATTACTGGCCTCCGGGAGGTCTCCGAAACGGGCGCACCGTTTACGGCCGAATCCGATTCGCCGCCGTGGCCTGCTCCTGCCGGGGCAGGAACCACTCAGTGAAGTCGTAGCCGGGCCGCAGTTTGTAGAATTTCACACCTCGGTACCGCTTGTCGTAAGCCCCCAGGTCCGGAGCAGAGTAGAGAAACAAGTAGGGCTGTTGTTCATACAGGATGCGGTCGAACTGGTGGAAGAGTTCTCGGCGGGCCTCGTCGTCGAGCGTCTGGCGGGCTTGCTCGATGAGCCGGTCGGTCTCCTCGTTGCCAAAGCCCACATGGTTCGAACCTCGGTTCTCTCTTTGTGAGGTGTGCCAGATCTGGTAGAGGTCGCTTTCCGGGTCCATGGCCCACCCCAGGCCGCAGGCGTCGAACTGGCGGTCCCAGATATTCTCCAGGAACGTAGCCCACTCCAGTTCACGGATGGTCATATCAATCCCGAGCTTTCGCAGACTCTCTTTCATGAACGGAGCGACCCGGGAGGTGCCGCCGGAGGGCTTCAGGAACTCGAAGCGAAACGGCTGCCCGTTCTTGTCGCGGATGCCGTCGCCGTCACGGTCATACCAGCCCGCTTCCAAAAGCAGTTGCTTGGCCTTTTCGGGGTCGTACGGATAGGGGGTCAGGCTGTGGTCTGCAGCGGGGCCGAAAAAGTACTGGTATGCTGCAATGCGCACGCCGCGTCCGTAGAGAATCCTGTCGAGGTACTCCTGGATGTTCAGCGCCCCGTAGGCCATCGCCAGCCGAACCTTTTGATCGTTGAACGGGGGACGGCGCATGTTCCAACCAATGTAGCTAAAACTGGGGATGTAGAACTCGACTTTGGCGAACCTCTGGATGAACTCCGGGTTCCTGGTTTCTTCCTCGAACTGCTCGGCGCGGATGCGCGGGACGAAATTCACCTCGCCGTTCTTCAGCGACTGCAAGGCGGCGACCGGATCTGAGATGAACTTGACGATGATGCGGTCGAGGTAGCCGCGGCGGCTTTCCTCCCAATAGTCGTCGTTGCGCCGCAAGGCCACCTGAATACCCGTTTCCCATCGCTCAAGCTTGTAAGGCCCGGAGCCGACCGGTTGGCGGTTGTGCGCGGCCTCGTTGAAGTGCCTGCCAAACGCCTCCGGGTCCTTTTCACTCAAACTGTCCGGATCGTATACATGTCGCGGCAGGACCGGGAAGCCTCCCGCGAACATGCGCGCCTCCCAGTACTGCTTGGAATAGGTGAGCCGCACGGTATAGTCATCCAGCACTTCGCAGCTCTCCAGGTCAATGTAGTAATTCCGCAGCGAGGGAGCATCTACCGTTTCGTTTCGAATCGTGTCATAGGTGAACTTTACGTCGTGGGCCGTAACCGGACTTCCGTCGTGGAACGTGGCGTTCCGTCGCATGAAAAACGTAAACGACGCGCCGCGCTGGACTTCCTGCACCTCTTCACTGGCAATGCGGAGCGAGTCGCCAGATGAGGTCTGGAGCGTAATGCCTCCTGTGTCCCCAGGACCGGAGAACGTAGCCTTGCCCCGCAGCTTGCTGCCATCTTTCTTAACCACCACATCCTCTTCCAGCCAGCGCTCAGCCAGGCTCGCCTCCCACTCAAAGGTTTCCTGGTTCTGGCGGATCAACGAACTGAAAACATAGTCATTGATGTACGTATTGACTGCCGAGCTGTCGGTGAAGGGGTTGAGCGAGTCCGGCTCAGACAGAAACTGAACGACAACCTGGCCGCCTTGGACGGGGGTTTCGTTCCCGGTGGCTAGATCGTTGTATTCATCCGCCTTCACCTCGCCAGCCAAGTCCAGGCCGGCGGTGGCTGCAACCCGCGTGACGGCACCCACGGTTCCAGATTCAGAGGCGACCGGCTCGAGCGCGCGCGGGTCGAGCGAACAGGAAGTCAGGGTTGCCGCGCAGAGTAAGGTCCATGCATAGAAGGCCCTTTGCCGGAACAGGCTGAAACGAAGCTGTTTTTTGCACATGCCAAGGTTCTCCGCCGGAGAAATCGAAAGTCCGAGAAGTCCAGCAATCCATCCTATCATACGCGAATTGGCCGCTCCCGCACCTGAGAACTAGCGGAGGAGGCACCGCGATTTCTCTTCTCGTTCGGCTTCTCCTCCGATCCCCCTTGTCAAGCGCATGCCTCTTCCCGCATGATGGTTCGCTTGCCTTTTGGAGGGAATCCAGCGGAACGGAAAGGCGCAACCGAATGGGTAAAGCAATGCCAATCGAAACACCGCAGGGAAAGCTGGGAGTGCTGCTACCGGGAATGGGGGCTGTGGCGACAACCTTTATTGCCGGCGTCGAGGCGGTGCGCCGTGGGATCGGACAGCCGATCGGGTCACTCACGCAGATGGGAACGATCCGCCTCGGCAAACGGTCGGAGAAACGCGTTCCGGCAATCCGGGAATTTGTTCCGTTGGCTTCGCCGGACGAGCTGGTCTTCGGCGGCTGGGACATCCGCCCCGAGAACTGCTATGAAATCGCTATGCAGAGCGGCGTGTTGGAACCGGCTCTGCTCGGGCAACTGCGCGGGTTCCTGGAAGGAATCCGGCCGATGCCCGCCGTATTCGACCGCAATTACGTCAAGCGCCTGGACGGGACGCACGTCAAGGGCGGGCAGACCAAGGCCGAACTCGCCAAGCAGGTAATGGAGGATATCGAGCGTTTTCGGGCCGAGACGGGCGTCTCAAGATTGGTGATGGTCTGGTGCGGCTCGACAGAAATCTTCCTGCAGCCGCAGGACGTGCACCAAACCATCGAGACATTCGAGCGCGGCCTCAGGGAAAACCACCCCGCCATCTCGCCGAGCATGATCTACGCGTACGCGGCTCTCCAGTCGGGGATTCCCTACGCCAACGGGGCGCCCAACCTGACGGCGGATATTCCGGCGCTCACGGAGCTGGCACGGCAGAAGTCGGTGCCCATTGCGGGCAAAGACTTCAAGACCGGCCAGACGCTGATGAAAACGATCATCGCGCCGGGCTTGAAGGCGCGACTCATCGGGCTTTCCGGGTGGTTTTCGACGAACATCCTAGGTAACCGGGACGGTGAGGTGCTCGACGACCCGGAGTCGTTCAAGACGAAAGAGGAGAGTAAGCTCTCGGTGCTGTCGCATATCCTGCAGCCGGACCTTTACCCGGAACTCTACAAGGACTTCCACCACGTGGTGCGAATCAACTACTACCCGCCGCGCGGGGATAATAAAGAAGGTTGGGACAACATTGACATCGTCGGGTGGCTCGGCTATCCGATGCAGATCAAGATCAACTTCCTGTGCCGGGACTCCATTCTCGCCGCACCCATCGTGCTGGACTTGGTGCTGTTCCTTGACCTCGCCAAGCGGGCCGGAATGCGCGGGATTCAGGAGTGGCTGTCCTTCTATTTCAAGAGTCCCATGTGCGCCCCGACGGTTTACCCGGAGCACGACCTCTTCATCCAACTGATAAAGCTCAAGAACACTCTCCGTTACCTGCAAGGCGAAGAGATGATCACCCACCTGGGGCTGGAGTATTACGACTAGGAGAAACGCGTCACTGCGTACGGTCGTTGGGTGGCGTAGAGCCTTCAGACTCGCCGTAGAGAGCCACACGGGGCGCCGTCGTCGCGTGTGTGGGCAATGACGGTTCGGACCGGGGAGGGGATAATGCGCCGGCCGTCGGCGGCAAACTCCATTCAAAATCCGCAGTAGATACCACGCATTCGGCAGAACGATCCGCCGAGGGTCGCGCCGTGCCAATGGGCGGGGGTCAGCTCCGGGAAGTATTCGCCGCCGCGGAGCAGGACCTCCCGATTCCGACCAGCCCGGGAAGGGTCAGGTCTCAGGAGTGACCGAGGTTGCCAGGGAGGAGAAACAGACAAAGAGAGAGGAACCTCCTCTCCAGTTCGGTCTCGGCTTCGCCCAGGAGGTGAAAGATCGTTCGGAGCCTTAGAGCGCCTGCTCGCCGTGCTCGCCGGTGCGGATCCGGAGGACGTCGCTGACGTCGCTGACAAAGATTTTGCCATCGCCGAACTTGCCGGTTTTGGCCGTCTCCTGGATCACCTTGGATACGTCGTCCACCTGGTCGTCCCGAATCAGAATGTCGAGCTTCAGCTTGGGCTGAAACTCGGCTTTGTATTCGACACCCCGGTAATGCTCGACGTGGCCTTTCTGTCTCCCGAACCCGCGCACTTCCGTGATGGTCATCCCGTGCACATCTACGCGTTCCAGGGCTTCCCGAACTTCCTCGAGCTTATGAGGTCTGATCACGCATTCCAGTTTTTTCATCTGCGACCGCTCCCTAGCGCCTGCCTCTCATGAAGAAGGCAAAATAGAAAAGGGCCCTGCCCCGTCGGGCGGAGCGCTCTTCGGTTGAAGTCTACGCCTCCGGAAAACCGATCCGATATCGCTTAGATATCGTAGTAGAGATGGAACTCATACGGGTGCGGGCGCAACCGAATGGCATCCACCTCTTTCTCACGTTTGTAAGCGATCCAGGTCTCGATCAAGTCCTTGGTGAAGACGCTGCCTTCGAGCAGGAAAGCGTGGTCCGCCTCGAGGGCATTCAAAACTTCTTCGAGAGAGCCCGGGACCTGTTTCACCTTGGCGGCCGCCGCCGGATCAAGATCATAAATGTTGCGGTCGACGGGGTCGCCCGGCTTGATCTTCCGTTTGATACCGTCGAGTCCCGCCATGAGCATGGCCGCGAAGGCCAGGTAGGTGTTGGCGGAAGGATCTGGACAACGGAACTCCAATCTCTTGGATTTCTCGCTCTGGGAATAGACCGGGATGCGGACGCAGGCGCTGCGGTTCCGCTGCGAGTAGACAAGATTGATCGGAGCTTCGTAGCCGGGCACCAGGCGGCGGTAGGAGTTGGTGGTGGGCGCGCAAAACGCGAGCAACGCCGGAGCGTGCTCGAGCAAACCGCCGATGTAGTGGAGAGCGGTCTGGCTCAAGGAAGCGTACCCGCCACGGTCAAAAAACAGGTTGCTCTTTCTCTTCCAGATGCTCTGGTGGACGTGCATCCCCGAGCCGTTGTCCTGGAAGATGGGCTTGGGCATGAACGTGATGGTCCTGCCGCAAGCGCGCGCATAATTCTTCAGGATGTACTTGTACAGCTGCGTCTGGTCGGCCATGCGGGTCAATGTTTGGAAGCGCATGTCGATCTCCGCCTGGCCCGCAGTGCCGACCTCATGGTGATGGACTTCGACGTCAATCCCGCACTCTTTCATCTTCATGACCGCTCGTGACCGGAAATCCTGATAGCTGTCGCTCGGAGGTACGGGGAAATAGCCTTCCTTGTAGCGCGGCTTGAATCCGAGGTTGGGACCTTCATCCGCACCCGTATTCCAGCTTCCCTCCACGGAATCAACCTGGTGGAACGAGCCATTCTGCGTTTGTTCGTACCGAATGTCGTCAAAGATATAGAATTCCAGTTCCGGGCCCCAATAACTCACCGTCCCGATCCCGGACTTGACCAGATATGTCTCCGCCTTCTGCGCCACGTTACGGGGGTCCCGCGTGAAACTGGATCCCAGAACCGGGTCCTTCACATTGCAAATCAGACTGAGGGTAGGAACTTCCAGGGCGGGGTCGACGATCGCAGTCGACGGATCGGGCATCAGGAGCATGTCGCTCTCATGAATTTCCATGAACCCTCGTATGCTGGATCCATCAAAGCCTGCGCCTTCCTTGAAAAGCTCTTCGTTCAGCTCCTCTACCGGAATGGAAAAGTGCTGCCACATGCCGGGCAGATCGGTAAACTTCAGGTCCACCATCTGGATCCCGCGAGTGCGTGCAAATGCCACCACCTCCCTCGGTGATGCGTCTCCTAAACAAGTTGTGTTCTGCGTCGACTTTGCCTTTGCCATACGACTTCCTTCGTCCTCCTGGGCGATACGTTATCAATCCAGTAGCATTCCCAGGAACGTCCGGCGGGCGCGCCAGCTAGGAGTCCAACCATCCTACACTCTCCAAACCGCCTCGCCAATCGGATTCCCCTGGTCCATCTGAACGGTCTGTCAGAATCGCGATCCAACACGAGATACGTTAACGGGACTTGAAGCAGGTGTCAATCAATTTTTGCATAAATTGCAGAAAAAGTGCTTATATCTGGCATAATTTTATCTTATATCCCTCTTTACAGTGACAAATCGTGGCTTTTGCGCTTTACTTCTTGCAGATAGAATGCTAGTGTTTCAGTTGCAGTTTTGTCGCAAATTAGCACTCGCAAGGCAAAACAATGAACCAATCCGACACCCTGACCCAAATTCTGGATGAAAAGATCGAATTTCTGCTGCTGCAGTTCACCGACATCATGGGCTCGATCAAAACGGTGGAGATCCCGTCCAACAAGTTCGAGGGAGCTCTGACTGGTGACGTGGCCTTTGACGGCTCGGCCCTGGAAGGGTTCCACCGCACCATCGAATCCGAACTGTTGCTGAAGCCAGACCTGGAAACGCTTCGGATCTCGCCGCCTGGAACCGGGGAGACTCGCACGGCGCGGCTCATCTGCGACATCGAAAATCTCGACCATAGCCCCTTCGAGGGGTGTCCGCGGACACGCCTGAAAAAAGTGCTGCAACTATTTGCCGAAAAAGGATACACCGTTTTGGTCGGCCCGGAAATCGAATTTTTCCTGTTCCAGAAGGATGCCAGCGCGCGTCCCACGACCCAGACCACCGACCCGGGCAGCTACTTTGATCTGGTGCCGATGGACAAAGGCGAAGAAACCCGCCGAAAGATCGTTTCGGAACTGCGTGCGACGGGATTCGGCATCGAGGCCGGGCATCACGAAATTGCTCCGGGGCAGCACGAGATTGACCTGAAGGAAGTGCCGGCACTGCAAACGGCGGACGTGATTGCAACCTTGCGGATGACTGCGCGCGCGGTTGCCTCCACGCAGGGTTTGCACGCCACGTTCATGCCAAAGCCGATTTTCGGCCAGGATGGGTCCGGCATGCACCTGCACATCCAACTTCGCGAGGGAACGCAAAACGTTTTTGATGATCCGAAGGGAAAGTACGGGCTGACCGACGTGGGGGCACACTTCATCGCCGGTCTGTTGCGTCATGCGCGAGGGTTCTCCGCCGTCACCAATCCCCTGATCAACTCCTATAAGCGTCTGGTGCCGGGATTTGAATCTCCAACCCACTCGGTCTGGTCCGAGCGGAACGTCAACCCCCTGGTGCGCGTCCCGCCGAATCGGGGACTGCAAACCCGCTGTGAGTTGCGGAACCCTGACCCTTCTTGCAATCCCTACCTGGCGTTCGCCGTGGTGCTGCGGGCCGGCCTGGACGGCATGCAGCAAAAGCTCGAACCCAGCCCGCCGATCAGCAAGAACATCTATCGTATGAGCGCTCGGGAGCGCGCCCGCTTCAGCATTGACCCGCTTCCCGGCAATCTGAGCGAAGCCACTCAGACGCTGAAAAAAGACAAGCTGATTCAGGAAACTCTCGGTCCCGTGATCTACAAGTACCTCCTCGAAGCTCAGCAGGCGCACTGGCGCGACTACTCCATGCACGTCCATCCCTGGGAAGTCGAACACTACCTGGCGTACTATTAGGCCACTCGCAGGCACCTCATCCGAATAGCGTATAATGAAGGAAGACATCAGAAACTCCGCCCTTTCTATATTGGCGTGATCGAGAGTGAGCAAGTACCGATTGCTGCAGAAAACCGCAACACGCACCTGGACAGAACTATCAACGTCGTCACTTGGAAGGAGTTTAGGGATGCGAACGTATTTGCGCGCGGCGATCCCAATGTAGACGTTCTTCGGAAATTTACATCCCGTCAACGGAGCGGCTGAAGTTCCTGAGATTCTTGAACGACGACTACAATACAAATGCGTTCTCTCTGTTTCAGTCTGAGGAAAGCCTTATGGAGACGATGGCTTTACGAGAACTAGATCTTCACCAGGGTTAGGTTTCCGTGAAACCAACTCAGTTACAATCGAGAGCACTTCTGTCCGTTCTCTCCGGCTTGCTGCTGGTTTTCTCCTTCCCCAAGTTCGATCTCTATCCGCTGAGCGCAGTGGCGCTGGCACCGCTGATTCTTGTGGCCGCGCAAGAGACGAAGGCCGGGAAGCGCTTTCTGTGGGGCAGTCTGGCGGGGTTTGTTTTCTTTGCCGGAACGAGCACCTGGATCTACACCGTGATGCGCGAGTTCGGCGGGTTGGGAGTATTGGCAGCGGGGGGGGTTCTCAGCCTTCTGTGCTTCATCCTGTCGCTCTATTGGGGATGCTTTGCGTGGCTGTCTGGGTATTTCTGGCGGAATCGCTGGGGGCCGGTTGCGATACCGTTCCTTTGGGTAGCGCTTGAACTGGCCCGCGCGCATCTCTTCACAGGCTATCCCTGGCTCCTGCTGGGCTACGCTCTGACGGATTATCCGGGCATCGCACGCCTGGCGAGCTGGGCGGGCGTGTATGGGCTTTCGTTCCTGCTGATCTCATGCAACGTCGCGTTGGGATGGCTTTGGATCGAGCGATCCCGCGAGCACGTGTTTCCCCGGTACAGCGCTGCGCACTTGGGGGTGTTGCTGGCAGGTGCATTGTTGCTGCACTTTACGGTGACCGAAGAAACCTACACCGAGGATCAAGAGGCCTTCCTGGTACAGACCAACATTCCGCAGGAGGTTGCATATACGCCGTGGAACCCCGAAGCGCAGCGGCCATTGTTCGACCGGCTGGAGATTCTCACGACCGACGCCGTCGGGCGCCGGGAGTCCCCGGCGCTGGTCATCTGGCCGGAGATGCCCGCCTCATTCTACTTCCACGACGACGGCTTCACGCGTCCGTTCATGGAGGGAATTGCACGGCAGACCAACAGTTACTTTCTGACAGGCATCGTAGCCTTCGTACCAGGGTCCGACCGCACCGAGCCGTTGAACAGCAATGTCCTGCTTGCTCCATCCGGCAAGCTCCTGGCTCAATATGATAAGATTCATTTGGTGCCGTTCGGGGAATACATTCCCTGGGAGCGCTTTCTGGGTTTCGCCGCAAGCCTGACTGCGGAAGGCGGTGACTTCGTCGCCGGAAGCCGCTTTGTCGTGACGGAGTTGCCGGGCGGCCGCGTAAGCTCGATCATTTGCTATGAGGCAATTTTTTCCGAGCTGAGCCGCCGTTTCGTTCAGGATGGCGCCGAAGTTCTGGTCAACATCTCCAACGACGGCTGGTTCGGAAACTCCGCAGCCCGCTACCAGCACCTGTTGATGGCCCGCATGCGAGCCATCGAGAACGGCCGCTACCTGCTGCGCACCACGAACACCGGCATTACTGTTGTGATCCGGCCCGACGGGCAGATCGGATACGAACTGCCTCCCGACCGCCCCGGCGTGCTCGCAGCTCGCTGGGGATTCATCCAGCGCCAGACGTTTTACAACCGGTACGGCGACTGGTTGGCGTATTTGGCATGCTTGGTTTCGTTGGTTGCTTTGCTGGCGGCGCGAGGGCGCCCACGGAACGTTTAGCTGGGAGGTGAAAGATGCCTCGACGAAGGAACGCGACCGGAAGCATGATGGTGTCCGTGTGCGCTTGCGCGGCCGCCCTGGCTGTTTTGGCCGTTAGTCTCTGGGTAGCTCCGCGACTGGCCGCAGGCCAGGATACCGAGAGCGTAATCGCCGTAGTTTACGCGGACGGGACGAATCGGATGGTCAGTGATTGGCGTTTTGCATATGAGTTTCTGGAAAGTGACACACCGTTGGACCCGGCTTACATAGCCACCTGCACGAGGCCTTCTCATGATGAGAACTCGTGTTTTGCCCAGGTCAAGATCACAAGGGATTTGATCCTGATCGGAACGCTGCCGGGTCCCAGCGACGCCGCGCGTGCGCCTTTCCTTCTCCCGGAGGTCGCGCTGCGAGGCATCCGGATTCAATGGCGTGGCGGCCCGGGCCCTAACGATGGCGTGAGGCTGAATCCAGACCGCAACGACGGCCGCTACTTGAGCGATGCACTGACCGTAGTAACCTCACAGGGTGCACAGATCCTTTTTGCAGGCCGCTTAGAAGTGCCAGAGTCGTTTCTGAGCGATAAGAGACACGTATATCTGATGAAGCTTTCCGTGGTCGGCAGCGTTCCCGCACAGGGCACGCCGGGACGCTTCGAGCTGCGACTGGATGAAAGACTTCCGCAGTCCTCTTTGAAGGAGCGGGTCGAAGAGATCCGGTTCCGGTAGGAGCAGAACGTAATGGACCGAGACCGGTACTGACAATAGTAAGGAGAAATTCATGTTGGAAGAAAGAGCACGAGAGTTTGAGCCATTGAAAGAGAAAATCCACGAATTGCGGAGTTTTCTTTGACGCCCCACGCAAGCGCCAGGAGCTCGATGGGCTTGAGAAGAAGATAGCTGATCCTGGCTTCTGGAACGACCCTGCTTCCTCCCAGACAATTCTGCAAGCCTGCAAACGGTTGCAAGAGGTGATCGAAACCGACACGGCGCTTGCCCGTTGGCAATCCGACATTGAAGTCCTACTTGAATTGGGCAAAGAGGGTGAGGACGTCGGCGCGGACCTGACCAGCCACCTGGGGAAACTTCGGCAAGAGGTTGAGCGCCTTGAGACGCGCACGTTGCTCGGAGGCGAAAACGACCGCTCGAACGCCATCCTCGCGATTCACGCTGGAGCCGGCGGCACCGAGGCCTGCGACTGGGCTGAGATGCTGCTTCGCATGTACCTGCGATGGGCCGAGCGCCAGGGATTCAAGGCCGAAGTGGTGGACTTTACCGAGGGCGAGGAAACGGGTCTTAAGTCGGTCACCGCTACCATCACCGGCGAGTACGCCTATGGCCTCCTCGTCTCCGAGATCGGCGTTCACCGCCTGGTGCGCCTCTCGCCGTTCGACGCCAACCACAAGCGCCATACGTCCTTCGCCAGCGTCTTCGTGCTGCCGGAAATCGACGAGAAGATCAATGTCCAGATTCGGGACGAGGACCTGCGCGTGGATACCTATCGTTCGACGGGGGCCGGTGGCCAGCACGTCAATACCACCGATTCAGCCGTGCGCATCACGCACATCCCGACCGGCATTGTCGTCTCCTGCCAGAACGAGCGCTCGCAGCACAAGAACCGCTCCGTGGCGATGAAAATTCTCCGCTCCAGGCTCTACGAGGCGGAGCTCGAAAAAAAACGCGCAGAGTCGCGGAAGATGGAAGACGCCAAAATGGACATCGAGTTCGGCAGCCAGATCCGCTCCTACGTGCTGCATCCCTATCGACTGATCAAGGACGTGCGCACGCGCGTCGAGGTCGGCGACACCGACCGAGTCCTGGACGGCGACCTCGACCCGTTCATCCGAGGCTACTTGCTGAGCCGCCGGGCGAGCGCCGCCGCGGCGCAGAATTAGCCCGAGTTGCGTGTCCTGAGAATCCAGGGTAGCCAACGGGGGAGCGCAGGATTTGGATGCCTCAACTTGTGTACTCAGGAAGGACGCTGTTGTGACGGCGGCCGCCGCATGGGAAAACGGCAACTGGGCAAGTTGAAAATTGGACGTTCGGGTGTATAATGGTTGGTTTCCGAGGCTCAAGGGCGGATTCAAGCCACAAACAAGAGGGGAGAGTACCCAATGGGACGGCTGTTTGCTGTCGAGATCGTATATCGCGGAATCTATCAAAAGACGCTGGCCAAGAACATTAGCCGCGCCATTGTGCTTGCGGCGCATGCAGAAGGCAAGCCGGGGATTTCTTTCGGGCGCTACGGCGACAGTCCGGAGCGCAATGGCATTCCGGCCAAGAGTTTTGCGATTGTCGCCACGGATGACGTGACACTCGAAGAGGGCATGGCGAAGTACGAGCCCAAGGAAGTGGACGTGACGATTTGTGTCGACGACACGCTGTGCAAGGGCGTCGAATCCTGGGCCTGGTACGGCCTGCAGCCCATCAACCGCCTGACCAAGCCGAACGGCACGCTGATCATCACCTCCCGCGAGGAGCCCGACGCGATCATCGCCATGTGCCACCGCAAGGAGACTCCATACCAGTTGGCTATTGTGAAAGGTATCGCGAGCTTCTCAGGTCTGTGGGTCTACAAAGACGACCACACGGATGTCCGCATCCTGGGTGCAATCGCCAAGGTACTCCCAGACCTCTTCAGCCTGGAGACGGTGCAGAAGTTGATCCTGGACGATACGAAGAACGAGCTCAAGGCCACCTCCGCCGCCCGCTCCCACGAACGGCTGACGACGGTAACGGTCAAGCCAGACCAGGGCAACCCCGAAGAGCCGTATCAGTTCACATTGCCCAAGTGGCACGAAATGGGCGAGGGAATCGCGATTCCCTGCATCGCTCCGGGACACGAGGTCCAGGACCCGCAGACCGCAGCGTCCGGCGGCTTCCAGCCGGCCCGCAATCCAACCTTCAAGAAGTTCGCGACGCGCACCATGCGCCCCGTAGTGAACTTCGACACCTGCATCAAATGCACGCTATGCTGGCTGCAATGCCCGGACTCCTGCTTCGACGTAACGCCGGAAGGGCTCTACGACGCCAACATGGAGGCCTGCTGCGGATGCGGTGTGTGCGAGGCCGTATGTCCCGTGAACGAATGTGTGACGATGGTCAACGAAGTCGCCTTCGGGGACAACGACAGCCAGTGGGAGATGTGGCTCAAGGACAAGGATGGCTACCAAAGCTGGCTCAAGGAAAAGATTTCCAACCGGCCACAGCGGTCGCACGGATTCCGCTACCGAGGCCAGTATCAGGAACAAGTCGCCGAAATGGCGGAGGCCGAGGGAAAATAGAACCAGAGAAGACCAACAGCAGAATCCGAAGTACGCAGGGAGAATCAGAATGGCAACAACCGTAGCGGTCGAGAAGAAGGAGAGCACCGAGAAAACTGCTCTCATCACCGGGAGTGAGGCGATTGCAGTCGCCTGCCAGCTCGCCGACGTGGACGTAATCACGGCCTACCCGATCCGCCCCTATGACACCGTCATGCAGTACGTCTCGAAGCTCGTGGCGGACGGCGAGATGGATTGCGAATACATTGTGGCCGAGGGAGAACACTCCCAGTTCGAGATTGTGAAACACGCCTCGGCGGTCGGCGCACGGGTGTTTTCCGGATCGAGCGGGGTCGGATGGATGTACGCCATGGAAGCTTTGACCGTCACCCCGGCGCTGCGCATTCCGATGGTGGTCATGGTGGGCAACCGCGCGCTCGATGACCCGGGCGCCTTCGGCGTCGAGCATAACGACGCACTCGCCGTGCGCGACCTCGGCTGGCAGCTCGTCTGGGTGGACACCGCGCAGGAAGCGCTCGACACGGCCCTGATCGCCTACCGGGTCGCTGAGGACCGCCGCATCTTCCTCCCTTGCGCCATCAGCTGCGACGGCGCGTTCCTGACGCACTCTCAGGCTATGGTGAAGATTCCCACTCAGGAAAAGGTAAACTCCTTCCTGCCGCGATATGACCGGGCCGATCTGCTGCTGCATCCCGACAACCCGATCACTGTCGCCCCGCAGGGCAACGAGGACTGGGTGATGGAGATTCGCCGCCAGAACTACGCCGCCATGGAGCGTTCCTCGGACATCATCAAGGAAGCCTATGCCGAGTTCGAGCAGATCTTCGGCCGCTCTTACGGCAACCCCTTCTTCGAGGAGTATATGACCGAAGACGCCGACGTGGTGCTGATGGGGATGGGCACGATTTCGGTTTCTGCGAAGGTCGCCATCCGCGAAATGCGCAAGGAAGGCAAGAAAGTGGGCTTTGTGCGGATGCGCTGGTTCCGTCCGTTCGCCGGAGAGGATCTGGCAAATTGCCTGAGCCGCTTCCGGGCAGTGGGCGTCATTGACCGCGATTACTCGTTCGGCTCCCCCTACATGAGTGGCGTCCTGACGAACGACGTGCGCAGCGCCCTTTACTCTTCCCCTGGCGAGAAACCGCCGGTGCTGGGCTTCATCGCCGGGCTCGGTGGGCGCGAAGTCACCGTCCCGGACGTGCGCCGGGCCACCGATTTGGTGTTCCAGGCTGCGGAAGGAAAATCACAGCCGCTGACCACTTGGCTGGGATTGCGAGAATAAGCGGACTGCGGGAAATGGTTTTTGGGAGTGTGCAACACTCCACGAAAGGATGAGGAATCATGGCTACGTATGTGCAAATTGATCCGACTCAGACGCTGGAACCCTTCAAGGGAGTCAAAAAGCTACCGCTCGACGAGTTCTTCACGTCGGGTCACCGGACCTGCCAGGGCTGTGAGTCCGCGCTCGTGATGAAGATGATGGTAAAGGCCGCGGGGCCGCGGACGGTCGTGCTGGGAAGCACCGGCTGCATGTACGTGGCCAACACCACATATTACAGCACGTCCTGGGTGGTGCCGTGGATGCACACGCAGCTCGGCAGCAGCGGCGCGGCGGCGCTCGGCACATCCGCCGGCCTGAAGGCGCTCATGCGCAAGGGCAAGATCAAGAACGAGCCTATCAACGTCATCGCCTTCTGCGGCGACGGCGGGGGTGCCGACATGGGCCTGGCCGGGATTTCTGCCACCCTCACGCACCCCGACTACAACTGCCTCATCCTGATGTATGACAATGAGTCGTACGCCAACACCGACATCCAGCTTTCCGGCTCCACGCCCTGGGGCGCGAACACGACCTTCAGTACTCCCGGCAAGGTGAAGCGCATCATGCACCATCGCTGGAAGAAGAACATGGCGGGCATGATTGCCGCCGGCCATCCCACCTGCCGCTACGTCTCCACTGTTTGCATGTCCTACGGGTTGCATGCCATGAACTCCATCCGCAAGGCGCTCACCATCGGCGGCCCGACGTTCATCCATTCGCTCGACCCCTGCCCCAAAGGCTGGGACTACGACCCCATTCTGTCGCACGAATTAGGCGAGTTGGCCGTCAACACCGGCATCTGGCCGCTGTATGAAGTGGAAGACGGCGTGCTGCGCCTGACCGGGCGAACCCAGCAAATCGCCGCCGGCCGCATCCGCCGCCAGCATGTGCGGGATTACCTGCTCAAACAGGGCCGCTTCGCTCACTTCACCGACGACGACATCGATTACTTCCAGAGTAAAATAGATGAGATGTGGGATAAGTGGCTCATCCCGGGCGTGATTCCGTTCCGTACCGAGATTGAAAAATCTCCCCAGCCGGCGTAACCGTCCGCGAGGAACTCTGTACTCTTTTTTCGCGTTGGAGATTACCGAGAGGAGTACTGTGTCTGCCTATAGAGGCTTGCCTTCCTCTATCCTAGAAAGAAATCGACCCGGAACACGGTTGCCAGAATCGTGATGGCGGTCAGCCCGGTGAACACTACCAGACTGCCCCACGCAGCCCATGTCTCGAACGTGGAAGGATAAAGCCGTTTGTCTTCTTTTGGAATTACGGCGAGGCAATAGCGCAGGTTCAGGAAGAACACGACCGGCGCGACGAAAAGGGCCAGCGCCGAAGCAACCAAAACGAGAAACACCGGCCTTGGCACACCAGCGACGATCACGATGGAGGCGGCCAGGGAAAAGAACATCGTTGCCCGGTAGATGTTGTATTCCGAGTACCAGGTCCTGCGATGCTCCTCTGTGAGCTCATCCCGAGAAACCCCGCGGAGCCGGTCTGTCCCTTGGAACAGGTTCCGGCAGCAAGCGCCGACCACCCGCGGCCACCCGTCGAAATAATTGAATGCAGTCGAAAAGGTCGCCGCAAACGCCCCCAGCAGAAAGATTGTCATCATCCAAGGACCTACGCTCAGGGTAAAGATCTGGGCTATCTCACCCATCACGTCGTTCCCCGCCACATCGCTCGGATAGAGCCAGGTGGCGGCCAGCAGCAGGAACGCACAGGCAATTAGGAAAGAAACCAAGTGCCCTATCCGAAAATCCCAGAGGCCAATCTGGAACCACCGGCGGCAGTACTCCATAGCGTGGGGCGGAATCCGCGAGGTATCTACGCTGAGGTCCTCCTTCTTGGCACGGAACGGGTCGACTGCTTTGGCCGCGCCGATGCCTTCGAGCGATTCGCGGATTCTTCCCATACCCACCCGTTTCGCCTTGCCCCACTCGGAAGCTTGCAGCGAAACGTCAATCCCCGTCGGCAACAGACCCAGAAACGCCGCAATCACCAGCCAGGACCCGCCGGGAGTTTCCACGACGAAGAAATGCCCCATGGCGGACAGCGGAGCCGGCTCAACCACGTAAACCGCCAGAGTGGAAATGCATAAAATCCCCGCCAGGACTTTCGTAACCGTTTCCATAGCGGCGTATCTGCCCCCCAGGATGATCGCAACGGAAAGAACCCCCAATACAGTTCCATACACGGCCAGCGGAATCATTACACCCAGCATCTCGCTGAACAGATAGAACGCCACGGCCGCTGTCGCCACCAGCCTGCCCGCTTGCCCGATCATGCATTGCAGCAGCGTCGTGCCCAGCACGTACCACAGAGGCCAGCGCTTCCACGCTGTACCGTACGCGTCCAGCATGCTCTTGCCCGTCGCATTCGTGAACCGGAACGCCATCTCAAACCCGTAGTACTTGAACACGTACGCGACGGGAATGCACCAGAGCAAGGCATATTCGAATCGCCCTCCGGCCACCGGCGCTGTCACCAGGTGGCTGGTCCCGATGCCGGTCATCATCAGGATCAGTCCTGGGCCGAAGTGTTTTATCAGGCCGCGCGGCTTGAGACTGGGGAGTTCCAACTGTTGCAGGGCGTCCGGGAATTCTGTCGTGGAAGAAGCCGTCGGGTGTTGTTCCATCGGAGGTTTCCTAGAAGTCGGACCGATTGCCTTTTACGTCGGCTGCAGAATCAGCGGCAAGTATACACCGAGGCGTCTTTCTTTGTGCCGTGTCACGCGCGGTTCACTCCGCAGGACGCCGTCAAATCGCCCTTTGTCGTGTATACTTTCTCGCTTATGTCTTCTGCGCTGGAACCTCTGTGGCTCTTTCTCGCCGGCGTGATCGCTGGCCTCATCAATGCTGTGTCGGGCGGCGGAACGCTGCTAACCTTCCCTGCACTCCTTTTCTACGGACTTCCGGCAGTCAGCGCCAACGCCACCAATACCGTAGGCGTCGTCCCCGGAGTGATGTCATCCCTTTGGGGCTACCGACGGGAACTGGCCCCCCAGAAGCAGTGGCTGTGGCGTTTTGCAATTCCCAGTTTCCTGGGAGGCGGGCTCGGCGCGTTCTTGCTTCTCCATACCGATGAGACAGCCTTTCGCGGGTTCGTCCCGTTCCTCATCCTATTCGCAACACTGCTGTTTACCTTCAGCGGCCAGGTCTCCCGCTGGTTTCGGATCGAGGCCACCGCTGTCGCACAGTCCCCCCGCGCCGTGACGGCTGCCATCGGATTCGTCTTCTGCATGGCGATCTACGGCGGCTACTTCGGGGGCGGGATCGGCATCCTGCTGTTGGCGGCTTTGGGTGTATTAGGCCTCAAGAATATTCACGAAATGAATGCGCTTCGGGTGTGTCTCGGGACCATCATGAACACGGTTGCCGCGGTCTATTTTATTTTTGGGGGACTGATTTACTGGACGGAGGCTGGGCTGCTGGCCGCCGGAACCATCACCGGCGGCTACGCGGGACCCTACATCGCGCGCGCCGTCGGCGTCAGAGCGGTCCGGGTGTTTGTTTCCCTAGCCGGCTTCACCAGCGGAATCTATTTCTTATTCCAGTAGTTTCGTTTCTCTTGCTGGTTTCTTCACTGTTCCATCCGTTGCCGCCAGGAGTCCATTCGCTCGATCAGGGAATTCAGATCGTTCTCGAGCGTGGCCCTCCACCGCTGCGATTCCGCTATGCGGTCGCGTGATGTAGCGCGGCTCGTACAACTTGCTGATGAAGGAAATCGGCCGATTTGGCACTGTCTGGCATTTGTTGCCGTTCGTATCGCGATCCGTTATCTCCTCTGCTTCCTTGTCAAGGGAAAGGGTTGAAGGACTAGGGGCTTTGGGATAGACTCGCCACAAGCGGCATTTTTCGGAAGTCCGCAACAATTTTCTGCTCGCTTACCGGCTGGAAATTTGACCGCTTCCGTAGGGCCGATTTTGCTGTTTGTGAGGAAACGCCCGTAGCTAAGACCTCCAAACCGGTTTCGCCTGCCATTGGGAGACTTCGTCGATGAACAACAAGCGGCTGAACGCGCACCGAGGGAGCTGCGACTGCACCTGCTGCCAAACCTGCCGAGAACCCCGCCTCCAAACCCGATATCGGAGGAGGCTTAGCGCTGGAGATCGAACGGTAATCAGACAGCGGTTGGTTCTATTATGCGTTGGGTAATCCGCGAAGCTGACCCAGCGTCCGTCCGCGCTCTTTCTGAGTCTTTAGGTGCTTCAGCACTTCTCGCGCGGTTACTCGCGTTGCGCGGCGTCCATGACAAGGCGTCCGCCCGGCTTTTTCTCTCACCCGATCTGGATCATCTCCACAACCCGTTTCGTATGCTCTCGATGGACGCAGCGGTCCGCCGCATTATGCAAGCCGTCGAGAGGCGGGAGAAGATTCTCATCTACGGTGACTATGACGTCGACGGCGCTATGGCCGTCGTCGTCCTCGACGCTGCCTTGAAGCTCGTCGGTGCCGAGGCGCATCATCACATTCCTCATCGCGTGCGTGACGGTTACGGTATGCGCACTGAAGTCGTCGAGCAGGCGCACTCTGAGGGATTCTCCGTCCTCATAAGTGTGGACACTGGCATCCGCGCGTTTGCTGTCGTGGAGCGGGCGCGGACGCTGGGTCTCGATTGCATCATCACCGACCATCATCTCCCGGCAAGCGAGTCGAATGCGGATGCTGACGGCGTTCCCGGTTCCGCGGACGTCCCCCGTGCTCTGGCCGTGCTGAATCCCAAGCAGCCCGGCTGCGCCTACCCGGACAAGAACCTGTGTGGCGCCGGTGTCGCATTCAAGCTGGCGCAGGCCCTGCTCGCAGCCCGCCCGGAAACTTCGTCCCGGCTTCCGCGCCTGTTACCTTCCCTCCTCAAACTCGTCTGCATCGGAACGATTGCGGACAGCGTTCCGCTGGTGGGAGAGAATCGCGTCATTGTGCGCCTGGGTCTTGACGGTCTGCGCTTGCCGGTCAATCCGGGCTTGAAAGCGCTGATCGAGGCTGCCGGACTGGACGGAATGCCGATCACTTCCTGGGACGTTGGGTTCCGCCTCGCGCCGCGGCTGAACGCCGCCGGACGCATGGAGAGCGCCCAGGATGTGATCGTCCTCTTCACACGCGCCAGTCCTGCCGAGGCACAAGAACTTGCCTTGAAGCTCAACCGCTTGAACTCCGACCGGCAGAACGCCGAACAGGCGATTCTGGCTGAAATCGATGAGCGGATCGAGAAGACCCCCGAGGAATTCACTGGCCCCTGTCTGGTCGTTGCGGGCGAAGGCTGGCATCGCGGCGTGATCGGCATCGTGGCGAGCCGCCTGGTGGACCGTTTTCATCGTCCTGCCCTGGTCATCACCGTGGAGTCCGGCACGGGCTACGGCTCCGGACGCTCAATTGAGAAGTTCCACCTCCTTGACGCCCTCACCGCCTGTGCAGAGGTCTTTGACCGTTTTGGCGGACACCGCCAAGCTGCCGGATTCGGTCTGCCAGCCGACCGCATCGCCGAGTTGCGCCGCCGTATGAATGCCTACGCCGCCAGCCGCCTCACCCCGGAAGATTTCGTCCCCGAGTTGAAGATCGACGCAGAGATCTCGCTCGCCGATCTTTCTCCCGAAGTCGTCCTGGAGCTGGACCGCCTGGCCCCCCACGGCTACGGAAATCCCCGGCCTGTGTTTGGATGCCGGGAAGTTCGTCTCGTAGGGCGCCCGCGCCTGCTCAAGGAGAAACACGTCAAGATGCAGGTCGCTCAGGGAGAGTGCGTCTTTACAGCTCTTGGCTGGCGCAAGGGTTCCTGGCTTGAGCGTTTGAATCGGCTCGGAGCTTCGGATCGAGCCTTCGATATCGCATTCTCCCCGACTCAAAACACATTTCAGGGCAACTCTCGCACCGAACTCGAACTGCTCGACCTCAATAGCTAGTGGTTTATCGAAAGCGTGTCCCTACTAGAGCATTTTCAGCGTTGCTGTATAGCCCGCAGGTAGGGCAGGCAGGCCTGCCTGCGGCTTGTTCTTGCCTGCCGCTTGTTCTTCAAGTAGCGACAGGCCGGTAAGGCCTGTGCTCCTGCCTGCCTCTTGAGAGGACAGGCCTGTCCCTACTTTGGCGGCTGCGCTACACCAACCCTGAAAATGGTCTAAGGGGCACTCCGCGACACAAACTCGATTCCGCCAACCTTTCCGCGTCTTTCCTCGTCTAATGGGGTTAGAATAAACGGAGGCAGTTGACGGACGGGTAATTGTGAAAGGATTCTCTTTTCTAGCCATTGTTGCAGGCCTGCTGGCTACGCCGGTTCTCGCTCAGGACCAGGAAATTCCCTCGCCCACCATCCGAGTGGACGTGTCGGTCGTAAACATTCTTTGCACGGTTCGCGACCGGGACGGCGGCTTGGTTGCGAATTTGGACAAATCCGACTTTGACATCCGCGAGGAAGGGGAGCGCCAGGAGATCGTCTACTTTTCCCGCGAAACCCAGCTTCCGCTCACGCTCGGCCTGCTGGTCGATTCGAGCATCAGCCAGCAGCGCCTCATCCCGGACCAGCGGCGCGCTGCTGCTGCTTTCTTCGAGCAGGTGCTGACACCTCAGGACGCTGCCTTCTTGATCAGCTTCGATGTCAATGTGGATTTGCTGCAGGACATCACCGGGAGCGTCGATTTTCTCAGCCAGGGGCTCGACCGCATCCGCGTGAACGGCGGTGGCAGCGCTGGCGCGGCCAGAGGCCCCTTCCCTCAGGTCCAGTCCGGCGGGACGCACCTGTTTGACGCCGTTTTCCTCGCCGCCGACGAGATCCTCGAGCTGGAGGTCGGCCGCAAAGCTCTCATCATTATTTCGGACGGCCAGGACCACGGCAGCATGATTGACCGCGAGCTTGCCATTGAGACTGCGCAGCGCGCCGACGTGATTCTCTACGCCATTCTCTTTTACGACCGCGGATTCTATGGCTGGGGAGGCAGTGCCTATCGTGGCGACCGCGTCCTCAAAGATATGGCAGAGGAGACCGGTGGCCGCCTCTTCGAGGCCGACAATGACCGCGAATTGAGTTCGGCCTTCGAACAGATTTCGAACGAGCTCCGCAGCCAGTACAGTCTCGGCTACACCCCCAACAACGCCGCTCGCGACGGTAGCTATCGCCGTGTCGATATCCGCGTCAAAGGCCGCGGTCACCGCGTTCAGGCCCGCAAAGGCTACTACGCCCCCCGCGGCGACTAGCCTTCCGTGCCGTCCCGAGCGTAGCGAGGGATCTGCTTTTTTCCCTCATTCTTTTCTGTGTTCTCTGTGGCTGACTACGGAACCAGAACTGTCTTCCCGAAATTCTCCCGGTTCACAAACAGTTCGAAGGCGGCGCCAGCCTCGGAGAGCGGTATGGCGTGTCCCACCACTGCGCGAACCTTGCGTCCTTCCAGCAGTTTCTGCACGGCGTCCATCGCCCGCATTACGATGGCAGGGCTGGAAACGCTGAGCGACCCGAAACTGAACCCGCTGATTGTGATCGCGTGGTGCCGCAGGCTCATCGGCTGCACCGTCCCTTCCTTTCCCGCCGACGTCCCGAAGCTCACCACGCGTCCCAGTGTCCGCAGGCACCGCAGGCTCTTTTCGAACACCTCGCCGCCGACTGAATCGAGCACCAGGTCCACGCCCTTCCCTCCCGTCTTCTTCTTCACCTCTTCGAGAAAATCTTGCTGCGCGTAATTGATCAAGACATCAGCGCCCAGTTCCTTCACCCGTCGCAGCTTTTCATCGGTGCTCGCCGTTCCGAACACGCGCGCCCCAGCCGCTTTCGCCACCTGCACCGCCGCCGTTCCAACCCCGCCGGCTGCCGCATGGATCAGCACGCCTTCACCTGCCTTCAGATGTCCGAACTCGTGCAGCGCAAGCTGCGCTGTGATGAAAGCCTCCGGGAACGCGCCGGCCTCTTCGAAGCTCAGGTGCCCCGGCACTGGCTGCAGCAGCCACGCCGGCATGCATGCCTTCTCCGCATAGCAAGCGCAGGTCTGGCGCAGCACTGTGCCCATTACGCGCTGCCCCGCCTGCCAGTCTTTCACTCCATCCCCGGTTGCCGTCACCACGCCCGCCGCTTCGAAACCCGGAATGAAGGGCGGCAGCCGCTTTCCGCCATATCGCCCCCGGCACATCAGCAGGTCCGCATAGTTCACGCCTGCGGCCTTCACGTCCACTAATACTTCGCCCGGCCCCGGCTCGGGCTCCGGAACGTCCACCTGTCGCAGTTCTGCTTTCTCACTGAATTCGCTAATCTGGATCGCTCGCATGGATCAAGAGACTCTTCTCGTTCGAGGATACTTTCTGTTGCTTTGTGTCTTCGTGGTAAGGAGACTTCTTGTTCTTACGACGTAATCCGAATCGCTGGCTCGCCCTCATCCCGATTCCGAACTTCCACCTGTGCTGTCAGGTTACCCGCGATCTCCAGAAACGCCGCCGCGGAAGGCGACTGCCTCTCTTCGAGCACCACCGGCAGCCCACCGTCGGACGCTTTGCGGATGCCCGTGGCGAGCGGAATCTTGCCGAGCAGCGGAATCTCCCAGCGCCCCGCTGCCCGCTCGGCTCCGCCCGTGTCGAAGATGTTGTCTGCCTCCCCGCAGTGTGGGCAGACGTAGTAACTCATGTTCTCAATCAGTCCTAGAATCGGGCACCGGAGCTGCCGGAACATCAGCAGAGCTTTCTCCGCGACGCGCAGCGCCACGTCCTGTGGCGTCGAGACCACCACTGCACCGGTCAGCGGGACACGCTGGCACAGGGTCAGCTGCACATCGCCGGTCCCCGGCGGCAGGTCCACGATCAGATAGTCAAGCTCACCCCATGCCACGCCTGTGAGGAACTGGTCGACGAGCTTTGCAAGCATCGGCCCGCGCCACACCACCGCTTGGTCGGGAGGAATGAAAAAGCCCGCCGACATCACCTGCACGCCGTGCGCCTGAACCGGCCGGATGCCTCCTTCGCCGGGCTGCGGATTCTCCTTCGTTCCCATGATCGCGGGGATGCTGGGCCCGTAGATGTCTGCGTCGAGCAATCCGACTCGCGCGCCCTCCTGTGCCAATGCGACCGCCAGGTTCGCAGAAACCGTGGACTTGCCCACCCCGCCCTTGCCTGAGCCGACTGGAATTACGCTGCGTACGCCTGGAAGAACATTTGCGCCGCCCACGCCATGCTGCGGCATTCCCGGGTGCATCCCGCTTTTCATCTCATGATCTGCCATGTGTTCCTTCTTCCGTTTGCTATTTCGCTACTCTGCGCTCGCCGCGATTCTGCTCACCGCCGGTTCGGATTGGGAATCCCCGATCCGCACGAGTTCCCCGACCGAGACGCTGGTCTCTTCCTCGCTTCCCAGCAAGTCCCGCAGCGTGGTCCGGCTCAAGACTCTGTCGACACCCGTCTGCACGGCCCGCCATAGCGACCGGATCGAGCAGTCCACCGTGTGAGTGCAGCTCGCTAGGCTTCCGGGATATTGTTCGCAATATTCGCTCTCAAACAGGCGGCCGCCCAGCGTCGCCAGGACCTCGCCGATCACGATCTGTTCCGGAGCCCGCGCCAGCGTGTACCCACCGCTCTGTCCGCGCATGCTCCTCAAGAACCCTCCCTGACGCAGAATGCGGACCAACTTCGCAACGTAGGGGGCCGAGATACCTTCGGCGGCCGCCACCTCAGGGATCGTCAGGCTACCTCCATTGCCCTGCCGGCCGATTTGCAGCAAGCACCGAAGACCGTACTCTTCCGGCGCCGTGAACTTCATCGCCGCCCCCCCTTTGAAACAGAAGCCTTCTATCCGCTAACCCTTTCCTCCGTGGCTGCGCTGGTTCTCTGTTCTGGCTCCTTCTCTAGAAGATCCCCAATTGCAACCGCGCCGCGTCACTCATTCTTTGTGGAGTCCAGGCCGGTTCCCAAACCAGTTCGACCTTCGCCTCGGAGACTCCGTGCACTTCTTGAACCACCTCCTGCACGCGCGCCGGCAGCGTTTGCGCTTCCGGGCAGCTCGGCGCGGTAAGCGTCATCTGCACTTGCACAGTTCCTCCCGGCTCGACCTGCAACCCGTAGATCAGTCCCAGCTCGTAAATATTGATCGGAATTTCCGGATCATAAACGGTCCGCATCGCGTCCTTCACCTTGCTCTCCAGTTCTGCAAGGTCTGCTGTCGCTGCGCTGGCCGGGGAGGTGCTTGCAGGCGCAGCGATCGCTGCAGGTTGCGTTCCGCTCACCGCTCGTTCTGCACTGTTCGCAGCGCCTTCTGCCAGCTCACTCCTTCCGTCCCTTCCTTGGGAATCCGCACCTGCATCTCCGAACCTCGGGTCCCGAGCCACGACTCCGGAATTCGGAATGGGGGTTCCGGAATCCTGCGCGTTTGCCGCCTCACCCTGGCTCGGTTCTTCTGCCTCGGTTCGCCCCAACGCCTTGTCAAAAAGTTTCCACATGGTATTACCTCACTTCTTCTTCCTTCTCTCTTCCGGCTCCTGCTCTCTCACTCCGATGTTACCGACTGTGTGCCTTCGAGCGCAGCCCGCAGCGTGTGCCAGGCCAGCGTCGCGCACTTGACCCGCACAGGAAACTCCTTGACGCCGGAAAACACTGCCAGCTTACCCAACTGGGACGCCTCGTTTTCGCTCAGCGAGCCCCCGGTTACGAGCTTGTGGAAAATTGCAAACAGCGCGTCGGTTTCAGATCGAGGTTTCTCTTTCGAGCGTTCCGTCATCAGCGACGCCGACGCTGTCGAGATCGCGCACCCGGAGCCTTCCCAGCGGATCTCACGGACCTGGTCGCCTTCGACCATCAAGTACACCGTCACCTTGTCTCCGCAGAGAGGGTTGTAGCCCGTCGCCGTGTGATCCGCTCCTTCGAGCTTTCCGAAGTTCCGGGGCTTCTTACTGTGCTCAACGATCAGCTCTTGGTAGAGGTCCCTGAGCTCGGACATCAACCGAGCACCTCCTTCACGCGCTCCATGCCGGCTACCAGGGCGTCCACTTCCCGCGGTATGTTGTAGAAAGCAAATGAAGCCCGCGTCGTTGCCGGTATGCCGAACCGGTCCATTACCGGCATGGCGCAATGGTGCCCCGCCCGCACTGCGATCCCTTCCTGGTCCAGGATGGTCCCAACATCATGCGGGTGAATGCCCTCGAATACGAAGGAAAGTACGCCTGCCTTTTCGCGTGCCGTCCCGATCAACTGCACCCCTGGAATCCGCCGCACGCGCTCCGTGGCGTATCCTAGCAGCTTGTTCTCGTAGGCTCCAGCCTGTTCCAGGCCTACTTGGTTCACGTAATCCACCGCCGCCCCCAGGCCGATGGCGCCGGCGACATGCGGTGTCCCGGCTTCGAACTTGTACGGTAGTGCGTTGTAGGTTGTCTTCTCGAATGTCACGGTGTTGATCATGTCGCCGCCGCCCTGGTACGGAGGCATCTCCTCGAGCCACTGCTGCTTCCCGTAAAGCACTCCGATTCCCAGTCGGTCCGTAAAGTTTGTGCCCGGAAAATGCGTAGAAGTCGCAATCGAGTTCCCGCACGTTCACCGGCACGTGCGGAGCGGCCTGCGCCCCGTCGAGCAGCACCGGAACCTCGCGGCTGTGCGCTATCTCGATCAACCGCGCCACCGGATTCACCGTCCCCAGCGCGTTCGAGATATGGCAAATCGCCGCCAGATGTGTCCGCTCCGTCAGCAGTCGCTCGAATTCGTCCAGCAACAGCTCGCCGTCGTCGTTGATGGGAGCCACCCGCAGCACCGCGCCCGTTTGTTCGCAGAGCATCTGCCATGGCACGATGTTCGAGTGGTGCTCCATGGCCGTGATCAGAATCTCGTCTCCAGCCTGCAGCCGGGGCCGACCAAAGCTCTGAGCGACTAGGTTGACCGCCTCCGTGGTTCCCCGCACGAAGAGGATTTCCTTCGCGTCCGCCGCCCCCAGGAATTGCCGCACTTTTTCCCGGCTCTCTTCGTAATCTCGCGTCGCCTCCTCGCTCATCCAGTGCAGTCCTCGGTGCACGTTGGCGCACTCGGTCTCGTAGAACTTCCGCAGCGCGTCCAGCACCGCCTGCGGCTTCTGCGATGTGGCCGCATTGTCGAGGTAGATCAAAGGCTTGCCGTTGACCGTCTGCCGTAGCGCCGGAAAATCCTCCCGGATCCGGTCCGCATCGAAGCTCCCTGGCTTCGCCTCCTTCGGCTGGGCTACAACGCTGCTGGTTCCTGTCGGAGTCATGGCGCCTCCTTCCGCGAACCGCGGTTCCTGCCCTGCACCTGGTGCGCACGGACCGCGTCCTCCACCCACACCCGCACACCTGCTGCTTTCACTCGCTCCACAACGTCGGCCGCAAACGCGTAGATCAGGATGTCCCGCGCCTCTGCGGCGCCGATGCCGCGAGACCGCAGGTAGAAGAGCGCCTCGGGATCGAGCTGCCCGATCGTTGCCCCGTGCGTGCAGCGCACGTCGTTGTTGTAGATCTCGAGCTGCGGCTTGGTGTCGATGACGGCATCCGGCGACAGCAGCAGGTTCCGGTTTCTCTGCACGGCATCGGTTTTCTCAGCGCCCGGCCGGACGATAATCCGCCCATTGAACACCGCGGTTGCGTGGTCCGCCAGAATACCGTGGTAGAGTTCGTGACTGGTCCCGTGCGGCTTGGCGTGGTCGAGCGTCGTATGATTGTCCACGTGCTCGCGGCCGCGTGCGAGGTAGAGGCCGTGCAACGCACATTCGGCGCCTTCCGCATCGAGAACTCCCGCCACCTCGTTCCGGACCAGCGCTCCGCCGAGCGAGACCGAGCACGACGCAGCGTTCGCACTGCGATCCGCATAGATCTGGAGAGCGCCAATGTGGAAGGACCGCTCATTTTCGCGCTGCAGCTTGTAGTGATCGAACACGGCGTTCTCTCCGACCACGACTTCGGTCACAGCATCCGAGAAGCTCATCCCTTGCCCCAGACCGAGATAGCTTTCGACCACGGTGACTTGCGTCTCCCGCTCCGCCACGATTAGGTTGCGGGGGAACGAGACGAGCGGCGCCTCTCCGGCCGTTGAAACATGCACGACGTGGACGGGGTTGTCGAGGACGGTTCCCTTGGGGAACCGCAGGTATGCGCCGTCTCGCCAGAGCGCAGTATTCAGGGCCACAAACGGACGCTTGCGGTGATCTGCGTAGCGCGCCAAGTGGGCTTCCGCCGCGCCGTCCTTCTCTTGAAACAGCGCGGTGAGGTTCCTCGCCTCGATTCCCTTGGGCAAGCCTGAAACCGCTGACAACCGTTCGCAGTAGAAACCGTTCACAAAAACCAGCCGGTGGTCGCTGTCACCCGGCATAGTCTCTTCCAGCCCCTTGTCGCTCCACGTGTCCGTCTCGTCCGGCGCCGCCTGCAACAGCACCCTCGTGAGCGGCGCCAGGTTGGTAAACCGCCACTCCTCATCGTGAACGGTCGGGAACCCGAGACGGGCGAAAGACTGGATCGCTTCCTCCCGCAGCCGCAACAGCCATTGCGGGTCCCGCGCGGCAAACTCCCGCTCCAGCGCCCGGAAGCTGGCAACGTATAGATCGTGTTGTTCCATTACGTCGGACATGGTTTCCTTATCCGCTCACCACGGCTTCCGCCACTCCTTCAACTCCGGCGTAGCCCTTCTCCTCGAGTTCGAGCGCCAGTTCCTTGCCGCCGGACTTCGCAATGCGGCCGTTGAGCAGCACGTGGACGAAGTCCGGGACGACGTAGTTCAAGAGCCGCTGGTAGTGCGTCACTACCAGGATGGCGCGTTCGGGAGAGCGCATGGCGTTCACGCCGTCGGCGACCGTCTTCAGAGCGTCAATGTCCAGTCCCGAGTCGGTTTCGTCGAGGATGGCCAGGCGCGGCTCGATCATCGCCATCTGGAACACCTCGTTGCGCTTCTTCTCCCCTCCCGAAAACCCCGCGTTTACGGGCCGCTCGCGGAAGCTCGGGTCCATGCCGAGTTTCTTCATCTTCGCGTCGCAGTCTTGCAGAAAATCGAATGCATCGAGTTCTTCCTGGCCTCGCGCCTTCCGGGCCGAGTTGACCGCCGCGCGCAGAAAATACAGGTTGCTCACGCCGGGGATCTCCACCGGATACTGGAACGCCAGAAACACTCCCTCGTGGGCGCGCTCCTCCGGCTGCAGCGCCAGCAGGTCGTTGCCCTGAAAGGACACTTCTCCGCTGGTCACTTCGTAGAGGTCGCGTCCGGCCAGCACCTGGGCCAGCGTGCTCTTACCCGAACCATTGGGTCCCATGATGGCGTGGACTTCACCCGCCTTGACTTCGAGGTCCACCCCACGCAGGATTTCCCGCCCAGGGACATTTGCACGTAGATTCTTGATGGTCAGCATATTCCCTTCTTCCTACCCGACGCTACCCTCCAGGCTCACCCCGAGCAGCTTTTGCGCCTCGACGGCGAACTCCATCGGCAGCTCTTTGAGAACTTGCTTGGCGAAGCCGTTGACGATCATCGATACGGCGTCTTCGTTCGACAGGCCGCGCTGCTGGCAGTAGAAGATCTGATCCTCCCCGATCTTCGATGTCGTGGCCTCGTGCTCAACCTGCGCCGCAGGATTCTTGACCTCCAGATACGGGAACGTGTGCGCGCTGCACTGGTCCCCGATGAGCAGCGAGTCGCATTGCGAGTAATTGCGCGCGCCCTCGGCGCCCTTGAGCATCTTCACCAGGCCGCGGTAGACGTTCTTGCCGTGGCCGGCGGAGATTCCTTTGGAGATGATTGTGCTCTTGGTATTCCGGCCGATGTGAACCATCTTTGTGCCGGTGTCGGCCTGCTGGAAGTTGTTCGCCAGGGCCACGGAATAGAACTCGCCGATCGAATTGTCGCCCTGCAGGATGCAGCTCGGGTACTTCCAGGTGATCGCCGAGCCGGTTTCAACCTGCGTCCAGGAAATCTTGGAGTTTACGCCCTGGCACTTACCGCGCTTGGTGACGAAGTTGTAGATGCCCCCCTTGCCATTTTTGTCGCCGGGATACCAGTTCTGGATGGTCGAGTACTTGATCTCGGCGTTGTCGTGCGCAATGAGCTCGACCACTGCGGCATGCAACTGGTTCTCATCCCGCATCGGTGCCGTGCAGCCTTCCAGGTAGCTCACATAGCTTCCTTCGTCGGCAACGATCAGCGTCCGCTCGAACTGCCCCGTCGACTTCGCGTTGATGCGGAAGTACGTGGAGAGTTCCATCGGGCAGCGGACTCCCTTGGGCACGTAACAGAACGACCCGTCGCTGAACACCGCCGAATTGAGGCTCGCGTAGAAATTGTCAGTGTACGGCACCACGGAGCCGAGATACTTCCGCACTAGCTCCGGGTGATTCTCGACGGCCTCGGAGAAAGAGCAGAAAATGATCCCTTCCTGGGCCAGCCGTTCCTTGAACGTTGTCGCCACAGAGACGCTGTCGAACACGGCGTCCACCGCCACCCCCGCCAGGACCTCGCGCTCGTGCAGCGGAATCCCGAGCTTCTCGTACGTCTCCAGCAGCTTCGGGTCCACCTCCGACAAGTCCTTCGGTCGGTTCTTCATCTTGGGCGCCGAGTAGTACACGATGCTCTGAAAATCAATCGGCGGGTATTCCACCGCCGACCACTTCGGGTCCTTCATTTTCAGCCACTGCCGGTAGGCGTTCAGCCGCCACTCCGTCAGCCACTCCGGTTCCTTCTTCTTGGCCGAGATCAGCCGGACCACGTCTTCATTCAGACCGGGCGCTACCGATTCCTGCTCGATATCCGTCACGAATCCGTATTTATATTCTTGATTTGCAAGGAGTTCCAAGTTCTCTGTGGTTGAGCTCATGCGTTCCTCCAGAGTCCATTCTATGGAATCCATACAATTGAGTCAAGATTAAAATATAAGATTGTCAAGATTGAAAGAGGTTCTGAGAGCGACGCCCTGCCGGGTTACAATTGCTTCAGCAAACCTTTGATTGCGGCGGCACGAACCGCCCTGGACTCCCACGGCCGGGAGGAAAAGGAGAGGGAGCAGAAACAATGCGAGACTACATAGAAAGCGCGACACGAGTTTTGATGCTGGTTCTGGGAGCGTTATGGGCAGTGGGTTGTTCGAGTCCCGTGGGTGTGGAATCGGATGCGGACCTGGTCATTCGCGGAGGCCAACTGCTGGACATGACCTCCGACGAACCGAACGTACGGCCGATCAAGGGACTGGTTGTATCCGACGGAAGAGTTGCCCGGATCATCGCGGCCGACTCAAACGAAGAACTGCCGAATGCAGCGGAGGTGATCGAGGCTGGAACGAACACCGTGATGCCGGGTTTGATCGACTCCCATATTCACTTTCGGCCCGGGGTGCTCGAACCTGCGCTGCACTACGGAGTCACCACAGTCATGGATACAGCACCCTGCGGGGCCCAATGCGGGGATGATCCAAATGGATTCATCGTCGGGCATGCCGAGCTGGCGAATGGACCGGATGCCGACGGGCCCACCATGTACTACACGGGAGTTAAGTTGGATGGGCCCGATGGACTCGAGGCTGTGGAAGTCCACCGTTTGCAGTCATTGGAGGAAATCCCGGAAAAGATAGACGAGTTGGTACAACTGGGAGCAAGCGGAATCAAAGTCGAAGAGAATCTGCCGGTAGAGTATCGGAGAAGGGTCATGGAGGAGGCCGATCGGCGTGACCTGCCTGTTGTGGGTCATTCGAGGGATGCTGAGGAATCCATCTCAGTGGGGATGAAGTTTATTGAGCATATGTATCCGATCTCTCGCTCGGTGGCCACAAACCCGGAAGAGGCTGCCAAGGAGGCTGACCCTGCCGACCAGATGGACTTTGACAAGGCACAGGAATTGATTCAGTTGATGGTGGAAAATAATGTGTACCTGAACCCGACTTTATTGGGCCGTTACGGGGCCATGAGTCCCCGCGTGGAAGAATTCCATAATGAAGACCAGAGACTGGTGGAGACGGAATTGTTTTCCAAAGTGCCCCAGGAGATCGTTGCACGCTATCTGAACGGCGGCCGTCCGCGAAACGACATGTCGCCGGAGGAACGGGCCAGACGAGAAAAGGGCTATGCAAATGTCCAGCGATTCGTTCGTGAATTCAGCGAGCACGGAGGTCGTCTCCTGGCCGGAACCGACATGGGCAACAGTCGGATTCCCGGAATCTCCATTCACCGGGAAATGCAGTTGTTCGTCGATGCAGGAGTCCCGCCATACAAGGCACTGTTGGGCGCTACGCGCTACGGTGCCGAGATGATGCGGAAGGCGGACATGATTGGAACACTGGAAGAAGGCAAGCAAGCGGATATTCTGGTCCTGGGTTCCAATCCGGTTGAGGGAATCGCTGCAACGAAGGACTTGCGGTACGTCATCCGGAAGGGCAGGATCGTCAGGTTCAACCCCTGACCTTGAAAAGAAGCCGCGGCTTTGCCCTCTGCCCCAGGACATCGTCTAGGCTATGTTCGCAGTGAGCTGATCGGAGGCCGCGGCACAGAGCAGGGGGTTCGTGGCGGAAGAGCTGGACCATTTTCAGCGTTGCTGTATAGCCCGCAGCTAGGGCAGGCTTTTCCCTCGACTTCGCTCGGGACAGGCCTGCCTGCCCTGAAGAGGAAATGCCTGGAGGCTTGTCGCTACTTTGCGGCTGCGCTACACCCACCCTGAAAATGGTCGAATCTATCCATATACCCCATAAAACTGTACGGAAATGCTCTGTCGAGAGAACCGAAGGAACCGAAAGAACCGAAAACGGGTGTCGCAAGTTACCGTTGCGCCTGCCACGGCTCCGGCGTACGAAATCGCTGGCGACGCCCGAGGGTAATGAAGTTCCGCTAGTCTAAGCAGCTAACTACGACCAAAATCAAGGCAGTTCACCAAGCAAGATGCTGTGCACAAGGCCTTTTTTTGTGTCAGTATTAGGGCAACGAAAAGCCTGGGAGGATATCTATGAGCCCGATTCGACTCCTGTCGGCATGTTTGATCCTGTTTGTGTCAACGCCTTCCTTTGCGCAAGAGTTTCCAGAGTGGATCGAGTACGTGAATCGCCAGGAGTTTTTTCAAATCAACTTTCCCGGTCAGCCTACAGTAACGGAGCTTTCGTACGATACACAGAGTGGCGCCACTATTCCGGCCAGGCTCTATACCGCAAAAGATGGTCCAGCCATCTACTCGATTACTGTGGTCAATTACAAGGACGCCGAAGGAGGGGATTATCGCGGTTCGACGGATTGGGCGGCATGGAATCTCCGCAAGCGGGGCGGCGAGGTTACCTACGACTCCCACGCTGTTACCGACTGGATTGCGGGTCACCAACTTCAGATCACGAACCCGGATGGGACTCGCAGTTACATCGGGATTCATCCCCATATGAGGCGTCTGTACATCATGGAAGCCACCGCACCTCCGGGTTATCCTCCGCCGTCGGATTTTCCGCAGACCATTTCGATCCTCGACGAGCAGGGACGCGCGATCCGTTATGAGCTGGACGACGAAGGAAACCGGGTTCGCCGGATCTTTGCAGATGAACAGTATGCAGAGGAATTCCGGCACCTCGAAGGTCTGAATGAGGTGCGGCCATACGAAACGCCCGCTCAGTGACGGTAGGTGCTCCGGGTCCTGCATCGCCACGAATAGCTTCAGCACGACGGCAGGCGCCGGAAATAGCAGCGCCAATCTGCGCTCGGTGCGGTTGAATCCAGGGATTCCAACCTTCGCTTGTGTTTTTCGTTTCTCCTGACTTGACCAACCCCTAATGAACCTGCCCGATGGCAGTGGCGCGTGACCACTACCCTGCGAAGAGGGATTCGGAACACCGGCTCTTCGCTCGTCGCTACTCTTCCCCTTGCTGATTGCCCCGCGAGATGGACCGGTAGTACTCCTCCACTATGGCGCGGTAACGCTCGGGGACGCGCTCTTGGCTGGCGACGCGAGCCGCCTCGGGCTGATCCATCTGCAACTGGCGGCGGAGCCGTAATTCCAGTTCCTTCCACTGTTCCACTAGCTCAGAACGCAAGGTCTCGAGCTCCCTCGGTCCAGGTATCGCACGCGGATCGAGATCCCGCATAGCCCGGTTCAACTCCTGAGCCATGCGCAAAAGCTCCTGTTCGTCGGCCAGCAGGCCGCGCAGATCGGAGGCCTCCTGCGCCAGTTGCGCATACTGCTGCGCCAGCGCCCGGCGCTCTTCCTCGGTCAGCGGCTGCATATTAGGATTCAGCCCGCCGAAGTTCCTGGCGTCTCCGTAGAGTCCACCCCAGCCACCTTGGGAGCCGTTGCGCGGCCCGCCCGGACCGGCAACGCCTCCTGCCTGATTACCGCCCGGCTGGCCACCGGCCATCTGCGAACCCGGCTGGTTTCCGCCCTGTTGTCCGGCCTGACCTTGTTGGCCTTGCTGTCCCTGCTGCCCTTGTTGCGAACCGGGCTGCATTCCGCGGTCCATGCGCTCCAGGCCTTGCCGGACGCGCTCGGCAGCGGTCAAAGCCTCGCGCAGCCTGTCGCCCGTGCCACGCTCTCCGAGCGCCTGCTCGGCGTTCCGGACACGCTCGGCCAACCGATCGAAATCAGCCCTCAAATCGTCTTCCACGGGCGCGGCGGTTGGCCACAGCCCTTGCTGCTCGAGCCAGGCGCCCTGCCGAATCTTGTCACCCAGCCGCTCCTCCTGGATTGAGCTGGATGCTTCGCGAAGCTGCTGTGCTGTTCGGCGCTGGTTGTCGGCCATGCGGCCCGCAGTCTGGCTGAGTTGTTGTTCCATGTTTCGCAGCCCGTCCAGCAGGGCCCGCTTCTTGTCGAAGACCTCGCCGAGCGCCTGCCGTGCCGCGGGATCATTGCGGGGCCGTTCCCCGCCCCGTGCCATGGTCCGAACGTCGTCGGCAATCTGCTGCTGCTGTGCGGCCAGGTCCTCGGCACGTTCCTGCAGGCGCTCCATGGCTTGCTGGTCCATCTGATTCTGTTGGCCGGAAAGCATCTCGCCGGCCTCGCGCAAACGGTCGGAAGCCCGCGTACTCTCCGAGCCGCCCTGCTGGCCCTGGCCATTGGCCTGCTGCATGTCCCGCGCCGCCTGTGACACCATGCGGCTGGCCTGACCCAATTGCTGTGAATTCGTTTGCCGGGAGAGGCGCTCCAACTGCCGTGCCAGCTCTTCGGCTTCTCGCCGCAGTTGCTCCTGCTCCCACCGCGAAGCGGAGCGCATGGAATCGCGCTGGTCACGGTTCTGCCGCGCCAGGTTCTCCTGCCGCCGTGCCAGCTCTTCGAGTTTTCGCTGCGCTTCGGTCAGCTCCTCGTTATTCTGGTTGCTGCTCATCTGCTGCAGCGTTTCGTACTGATTCTTGTTGGTGTCGAGTTCCAGAGCAAAAAGGTCGGAAAGATCGCGGCCGGCGCTGCCGCCTCCTCCGCCGCCCCCGCCGCCGTTGTTGAAGGCCACCTGTATATCCCGGAACAGCGCTTCGGCGCGCAGCAGATACTGCAACGCAGTCTGCTCCGGCGAAAGGGCCTGCTGGAACTCCTGCCGATCGAGCTCATTCGCTGCGGGCTCCATCGCCTCGACGGCCTTCCGCAGGTTCTCCACCAGTCCCGCAAACTCCTCGTTCACACCACTCAAACGCCGGCGGCTGACGCGGCTAGCCAGCGTTTCGGCCTGCTCCTTGAGGCCCCGCTGGACCTCTGAAAGCACCTCGCCGGCTTCCTTCAGTTGATCCGGGCTCTGCCGCTCCTGATTGCGGACCACATTCCAGGTTGCGGCGATGATCTCCTTCTGCTTCTCTGAGAGGAACGTGTTCTCCCCTCCCATTCCGCCGCCACCGCCGCCACCCGCCTGGCCCTGAATGTAATTCCGCTCAAACGGCCGTACCTGCAGGAAGTACATCTCCGTTTGCGTGCTCACGCCGGTGCCGTCCTTGGCCACGCCGTAGTAGCTCACTAAGTCGCCCGGCACCATATTGTAGTCTTCGAGCTGCAGTGTATGGTTCCCGCCCGCTTCCTGCATCCGGTTATCGGAAGTGAGGATGACTGCCTGTTCCGGGCTTCCGTTGACGGAATAGCGCATCTCGAGGTCTGCGACCCGCACGTCATCTTGCGCCGAGAAGCCGATCACCACTTCCTCGACCGGCGTCGGATCCAGATCGCGCCCCGGACGCGCGAGGCGAATGGTGGGTGGTGAATCGTTGAGCGCCTGGATCAGGAATTCCTCGCTGGCCCGCGCCTCACGCCGCAGGTGATCCTCCAACCGTATGTGGTACAGCGCGTCCTTTTCCATTGTCCAGGCAGCCTGGAACTGCCGGTCACCCACTTTGGTAAGCTGAATTTCGCTGCCGTCGTCGAGCACCATCCGGCCGCTTGGCGAATCTACGTCCGTATGCGCCGTCAGCGTAATATTCGTTCCCTTGAGCGCGATCACGTCTCCGCCGTTCTCGTCCACCGAAACATCCATGCGTGTGTAGGCCGGGTATTCGTAGCGCACTTCCATGCGCTCCACGCGCGGGATGTCAATCACCGAAATCTGGTACTGCGGCGAGCGTACGCCGTCGGCGTCCACATAGTACTGGATCGGTTCCTGGATCCCCAGGAACAGGAAGTGGTATCCCCCGCCCTCCTGTCGCGGAAGCATCGGTACTGCTTCCCAGTCGGCCGTGCCCTCGTGCAGCGCAAACAGGCGGATGGAACGGGGCATGTAGCCCTCCGGCTGCGCTGTGATCTCCTGGTCGGAATTGCGCCCCACGGTCAAGTCCCCAGGGGTGACGTGGAGCTGATAGAGTGGAGTGGTATCGGCCTTCGCCCAGCCGACCCAGAGTGCGTTGACGCCGTAGCGGAAAATGCCGGGCCCGTAAAACCCTAGCAGCAGAATCACGGCCACCGATCCCGTGGCCCAGAGCAATGGCTTGATGATTCGTTTCCCCTCGACCAGTTCCGATGCGGGATACGGAGCGGACCGATTCACCGCGTCTTCCGCCACCAACTCTCCGAACAGGCGCGTTGTTTCCTCATCCACCGGCTTGTTCGAGAGATCCACCGCGGTGGAAAGCCGCTCGCGCAGTTCCGGATGCTGCTCCTCGACGTATCGGGCTACCCGCCCGTCATCCAGCCTGCGCAACAGCGGCCAAGCCAGGAAGTACGCCACCGCCACCAGCAGTGCAACCCACAGTCCGACGGTCGAGACCAGCACCGCCGTCTCCGAGAATCGCCAGACGTTCGCCCCCAGCACTGCGACCAGGGTCGCTGCCAGGGCGACCACTCCGCAGAGGCCCAGCCCGCGTACTGTTGTCTCCAGCCGCAGCCGGCGCCGAATCTGTTGGACGTATCTGCTGACTTGCTCTCGAAACGACATGGGCTTCTCCTTCGCCGTTTACTAGTCGATCTCTTGCTACACCCAACTTACCCTTACTTTCCTGGCTGCGCCGTGAGCGGAGTCAGGCCGGACGAAACGGCGACCCGCTTCGGTCCCAGGAACTGGTTCGCCAGGTACGCCTCTACCGCCGCGACCGCCAGCGCCAGCAGCAACAGGTACCACCACACGGCCTGTCTCTGGGCCTGCTCCGGTCCGGCTACCGCCGCCGCTTGCGCCGCGGCTTCTTCTGAAGGGGCGCGTGCGGCGGAAAGCCATAGCGCCTCGTCTTCAGGCGACAACGGCGTCAGATCCGACTCGCGCGGGTCGGGATTGGCCGCCAGCCGGTGCGTCCGGTTCGCTTGCCGCACTTCATAGAGGCCTGGGCGCCGCAACACCAGAAAATCTTGCTCCGTCTCACTCGCCAGCGGCAGTTCCCGCTCTCCCTCCGGGCCCAGAATCGTCCAGATGCGGTTCGACGCACCTTCGTCCTGCGGGCCCTGGCCTCGCGCCAGTTCGCGCAGTGAGACCGTGCTCGGAATCGCGTACGACGGCGCTTCCTCACTCATTTGCGCCGTATGCCGGATCATCTGGTAAACCAGGGGAACAAAAACGGGGTGCAGCGGAAAATCACTCCACACGTTGTCGAACGAGGTGGTCATCAGCATGACGCGTCCCTGCCCCACGGTCTTTTCCGCCAGGGCGGGGTCGCCGTTGGAAAACCGCAGCGGGACCGCCCCATCCGACTCCAACCGCAAGTAGGCGTATACTTCGACCGAGCGCAGCGAATCGGTTCCCGCTTCCCGCAAATCGCGGAACACGGGGTGGTCGCGGTCGAATTGGCCCAACAGCACCAACCGTTCTCCTTCGCGCGTCATCAGCCGTTTTTCGAGCGTCCTTCCCGGCCACACCTCCTGGAGCTGCGCGGCCAGACCCGGCGTGGTGTTGCTGCCTGCAGTAATCAGCAGCCCGCCGCCCTGTTCCACGTACTCCCGCAACTGCGACGCCACGGCTCCGGGCAATTGCCGGACGTTGCTCAGGATCACCATGGCGTATTCGCGCAACGGCACGCTGAGAGCGACCGCCGGAGACCGCGCTTCCATCAGGAACGGTGAGTCGGTCTCCGCCGCCAAGGCGTTTCGCAGATAGTATAGCTCACCTTCCGCGCCGGATTCTCTAAGAAACAGCACCCGGTTCGCTTCCCGTCGCTCCAGTGTGAAGTAAAAGGTGTCGTCCAAGGGAAGATCGTCGCCCGGCCCGATCGTGATCTCCGCCGGATTTTCCCCCAGCGGCACGTCGAATCCTTCGAACGCGACCGTCGCCACGCCGGACGCCGGAATGCCCACGGTTGTCCGTTCGATCTCTCTGCCCAGCAGCGTGAAGGTCACTTCTTTGGTGGCCTGCGCCGTGCCGCTGCCCCGCAACTGCACCAACAGCCGGTCCGGATAGCGCGCCCGGTACACCGTCCGGCGACTGCGCACCCCTTCCACAGTCCAGTTCGGGCTTTCGCCCTCGGCGACGTTCACGACGCGAAACTCCGCCACCGGCGGTAGCGCCCCCTGCATTCCGGTGCTCAACCCCGCCTTCTGGAGGTCTGTGATCAGCACCACCGAAAGCGGTTGGCCGGCTTCCTCCGCAATCCGCTCCGCGGCTCGGAAAGCCTGCGTGTAGGACGTCGGGGCCGCCGTCGGCTCGGCCTGTTCGAGAGCTGCGCGCAGCGCCGCCTTGTCCGATGTCGGCAGATTCAGGATCTGGAAGTCGGAAGCGAACGTGACGATCTGGGCTTCCTCCGTGTTGCCTAGTTCGCCGATCGCTTCGTCGGCTGCCGCCAGCGCCCGCTCCCAGCGGTCTCCATACTGCATGCTCATGGACGTGTCGAGCAGGATCACGCCGTATTGGTCGCTCGCGCCCCCAGCCAGCGGCCCGGTGAGCCACGGGAAATACGGCCGCGCGAACGCCAGCGCCAAGAGCACCAGGATCAGCATCCGCATCGACAGCAGCAGGAAATACTTCAGCCGCTTCCGCGACATCGTCTTGATCGGGATGCGCTGCAGAAACATCAGCGAGCTGAACGGCAGCCGGATCGCCTGCTCGCGCCGGATCAGGTGCACCCAGATGGGAATTCCCACGGCCAGGACCCCGGCCAGAAACCAAGGTGAAAGAAATCCCATGCCTTGCCTCTTTCTCTTGCCTTTACCTCTTGCTCTTTTGCCGCCCCAGCAGATACGCGAACAGAGCGTGATCGAGCGGCTGGCTCGTGTCCAGCATCGTGTAGTCGATGCGCGACGTCCGGCACTCGTGCCGCAGCGCCCGGATATGCTCCTGCAGCAGGTCGCGATACTGCTGCGCTACGTACTCGGGAACCACTTCCATCCGCTCTGCCGTTTCAACGTCTTCCAGGATCAACGGCTGGTCCACCCGTAGTTCGAGCTCGCCCGGATCAAGCAGATGAAATATGATCAGATCGTTCCCGCCGAACTGCAGTGCCCGCACCGCTTTCATCACCGTCTCGGGCGTCTCATAGAAATCCGAGATCAATACAATGATGCCACGGCGGTTCAGAAACTGCACCACGTTTTGGAGCGCCGTCGTAAAATCCGTCGCCTGCCCCGGACGGGCTCGGTCCAGCACATGCAGGATCCTCGAGAGCTGCCCGCGCCGCGCGCGCGCCGGCATCTTGCCCGTGATATCCGTATCGAACAGCAGCAGCCCTACCGAATCCCGCTGATGGATGGCGAAGTAGGCCAGCGAAGCCGCCAGAAAGCACCCGTATTCGAACTTGCTCAAAGCGTCCTTCGGACCGGTCGGCGAGCGGTACCCCATCGAAGCGCTGGCGTCCAGCACGATGTGCACTTCCGCATTGGTCTCGCCGTGATACTTCTTGAGGTAGTGCCGGTCTGAGCGCGCGTATACGTTCCAGTCGATGGAGCGTAGATCGTCACCCGGAGCATACGGGCGATACTCGGCAAAGTCGATGCTCACCCCAAAGAAGGGCGACCGGTGCAGCCCGATCAGGAAGCCCTCCACCACGGTCTTGGCCAGCAGATGCAGATTCTTCGATAGCCGCGCCAGAACCTTCGGATCGAGGAATCGCTGCAGATCGGTTGGCGCCGTTGCATGGACGTCTGCTGGCATGGACGAGAAGTGATGAGTGATGTGTAGTTAGTGAATGCCCGGACGAGCTGGTTGGGTCTGGCTCCTACCGTTCACTACTCGCGAATCACTGCTCACTGCCTTTCAAATTCCTGACTTCGGCACTGGCACGGCTTCGATCAGCCGTCGCACGATCTCGTCGGAGGTTACGCCATCGGATTCGGCGTGGAAGTTCAGCAGAATTCGGTGTCGCAGGATGGCCGCTGCCAGTTTCTGAACGTCCTCGCAGGAGACGTTGTAGCGTCCTTCGAGCAGCGCGCGCGCCTTGCCCCCCAACACCAGGTACTGCCCGGCGCGCGGGCTCACGCCGTAGCTGACGTACCGGTTGATGAAGTCCGGCGCCTCCGGGTTCCCCGGCCGCGTCGCCCGCACGAACTGAATCACGTAGCGTCCCACGCTGTCTGAAATCGGCACCTTGCGCACCAGCTTCTGGAAGAGCAGCACTTCGGAGGCACCGCTCACGGCGTCCGGCGTTGGGATGTCTCCCGAAGTCGTCGTGCTGACCACACGCAACTCCTCCTCCTCGCTGGGGTACCCAATAATGATGTTGAAGATGAAGCGGTCGAGCTGCGCTTCGGGCAGCGGATACGTGCCGTCGAGTTCGATCGGGTTCTGCGTGGCGAGCACGTAGAAGGGCGGCTGGAGATTGTACGTTTTCCCGAGCACCGTCACGCTGTTCTCCTGCATCGCTTCGAGCAGCGCCGACTGCGTTTTCGGTGGTGTGCGGTTGATCTCGTCGGCCAGCAGCACGTTGGTGAACACCGGCCCTTCCACGAACTTCCACGTGCGGTGGCCCGTCGTGACGTCTTCTTCGATGATGTCCGTGCCGGTGATGTCGGCCGGCATCAGGTCGGGCGTGAACTGGATGCGGTTGAAGGACAGCCCCAGAGTCGTCGCCACGGTCCGCACCAGCAGCGTCTTGGCCAGGCCGGGCAATCCAGTGATTAGTGCGTGGCCTCCCACCAACAGCACCACCAGCAGCTGGTTCACCACATCCTCCTGGCCGATAATCACGCGGCGGACCTGCTGCACAATCGACTCGCGGTAGCTTTGCAGCTTTTGCAGATGTTCTCGGATGTTGGTCTCGGCAATTTCCGGGATCGGTTGCGTCGTCATGCGCGGGCAATTCCTTCGAAAGTAGATTTAATTTCCAGACAGTTCGAGCAGCAGCCGCTGCGCGTCCCGGAAGCCGGGCGCAATTTCGAGCGCCGCCAGCACCTGCCGCCGGGCGTTTTGCGGGTCCTCCATCGACTGATAGGCCGTCGCCAGCCGGTAATGCGCCTCCGCCTTGTCCGGTGGATCGAGCGCCAGCACCGCGCGGTACTCCCGCGCAGCCGACTGCGGATTGCTGCTCTCGAAATACCACTCCCCCAACCGCCGGTGAATCTCGAGATCGTACATCGAGATGTAGAGCGCCGCTTCCAGCGTCCGGATGGCCTCCTCCGTGCGCCCCAACTCATGCAGCAGGTTCCCGAGCTTCTTGAACGTCTCCGGGTCCCGCCCCTTCTGCACGTGCCACTCGATCAGCTCCGCCGCGGCTTTTTCCTTCTCGCCTCGTTCCTCATGCACGCGGGCCAGCAGCCGGTACGGGTCGCCCTGCGCTGTGTACAGAGGAAATAGCTCTTTGGCGGCTTGCGCCTCGGTGACGGCCTCGTCGAACTTTGATTCTTCAACCAACTGGACGGCGCGGCGCAAACGGCTGAAGAAGTCGTTTCCGTCCGGCGGCGTCGAAGCGATCTCCACTTCCGGCTGTTCGCCTTCCGCTCCCGCTCCCCCGTGCTCGGCAAGCTCGGCCCGCCGTAGCACCACCGCCTCGGCGAAGTTATACGTCTTTTCGCGGACGTATTCGCGGAACACCTCGTCGAACTCCGAAAGGCTCATCCCCAGCACTGCCTGGATCGCCTCCTCGTCATCCGCGCCTTCGCGGTAGGACTCCAGCATCTCCAGGATCTTCTCGAACCCATAGCGTTCCACGATGAATTCGCAGATCAGCCCCGACTGGAAGTACGCAAAACCGATCTGCGCCGGGTACTCCGGCCGCACGAAGACGCCGTTCAGCTTCTCCATCGGGATCAGCCCTTTTTCCTTGAGCGGCTGGATGATCTCCGGCCCCATCGGATCGCCCCATCCGGGCCGTGCCTTGGTTTCCTCGTATGTCGAAAGCCCCTCCGTAAACCAGCGCGGCACCCGGTTGTCGGTCAGATTCAGCGTCACCACGTGCGCCAACTCGTGCCACAAGGTACTCCCCCAATGGAACGCTCCCGTGGGCCGCGCCGACGGGCTGTCCATCGCCACCACATTGCCGAACGCCGCGCCCAGCGCCCCCAGGCCCGGCAGTCCCAGCGTCCGCACTGCGAAGTCTTCGTGGTCAGGATACATCTCAAAGACGATCTTCCGGTCCGGCGTGAACCGGTAGCGGCTCATCTGGTCCGCGAACGACGTCTCGAGCAGTTCTGTGACATACGGCCCGAGCAGCTCCGACTCATCCTGGTGCAGTTTCCCTACGAACCGCTCCGTCTCGAACGCGTCGAACCGCACGAAGCTGTCCATCAGCCGCAGCGTGTTCACCGTCCACACGTTGTACGGGTCGAGCCGGTAGGCCTCTTCGAGCGTCCGGCGCGCCTCGGCTTCCTCGCCCAGGCGCAACAGATTAATCCCCAGGTTCGAGTACACGTCCCGTAGATCGGGGTCCGTCTCAACAGCCCGTTTGAAGAAAGCCACCGCGGTTTCATACCGCCGCTTGATCACCAGGAAGTCTCCCAGGTCCGCAAAGACCCGCCCGTAGGCCGGATTTTGCCGCAGGATGCTCGGGATGGTTTCCTGCTCCGCGGCCTCAATGGCGCCCTGCAGATACTGCACCACGGCCTTCACTGACAACGCGTCCGCTGAGCGCGCATTCACTGCGAGCGCCCGCTCAACCGCCTGCTCGGAGGCTTCGTAGTCGTCTTCTTCGATCCGGATGCGCGCCACCAGCAGGTGCCCGTCGATCAGATTCGGATTGATCTCGAGGGCTTTCTGCAGCGGGTCCGATGCCCGGCTGTCCCAACGGTCGGCCGACAGCACAGCCATCCCCAGCAGAGCACGCGTCTGGTTCGGGTTGGCTTCAAGCGCCTCCCCGAACAGGCCCCCGGCGTCACCCGGGTTGTGCTTTTCGAGCATCAACCAGCCCCAGTCGCTCTTCAGGCGCGAATTCTCAGGCGTCTGGTTTGTCGCGTCGCGGTAGGTTTCGTTCGCTTCCTTGAACAGTCCCAATTCCGTCTGCGCTGCCGCCAGGATTCCCTTTTCCTCCGGCCGCAGGGAAACGCGCAGCATCGCCTGCCGCACCACTCGCTCGAACGCCGCCCGCGCCTCCAGTTTCTCGCCCCGATTCTGCGCCAGGGTTCCCTTCAGCCACTCGGCCGGCAGCGTCGTATAGAGTTCAATGATTTGCTCCGCGGTCTCGTATTCCCCGATCCGGTACGCCGCCTCGGCCGTGCGCTCCGCAATCGGCGCATTTTCTCCATTCGCGAGCCACTCCTGGCCCTGCACAAGAGCCAGGCGATAGCCGCCGGTTTCGAGCCTCGCGTCGAGCAGCAGCGCGGCTGCTTCTGCGTTGAACGGCGTCTGCTCGACGATCGGTTCCAGCGCAGTGATGGCTTCTTGGTAGTACCCTTTGGCCACCATTTCCGCCGGATCATCTGGAGCGACGCGCTCCGGAAGGGCGCCTTGCATGACGGCCCGCACGCTCGGCAATAGGGCGCTGCCTGCGCTCCAGAGCACTACCGCCGCCACCGCTGCCAGCAGTACCCAGGTTAGCCGTGAGGTGCCCGCCGGCCCGATGGGCTTCGGCCCCGCCGGCATCCCGTACTGTTCCTGTTCTCCGGCCATTGTTTCTTGACCCGTCATGCTCGATCGCGGCATCCCGAGGGACTATTCCGCGACCCGCTCTTCTGTTCCCCGTTCCTTACTCCCCGCTCTCCGCCTCGTCCAGCCGCAGCTGCGTCCGGGACAGTTCGAGCAGCAGCATCTCCAACTCCTCTCCATACTGCTCGGTATCCATCCCCGCCTTGCGGTACTTCAGAGTTTCGATGCTTTCCTCAAGCTGACGTTTGATGGCGCGCAGTCGCTGCACCTCCGGCGAGCCGGCCACCGTCTCGGCTCCTCCGAACCGCACCAGCGGAAAAGCCGAAGCCAGCAGCCCCTGCCCGTTTTCCGGGCCCGGTTCTCGCTCACCGTCTCCTTCTCCCGTGTCTTCAAGGATCGGGTGCTCCGTGGCCAGGCGCTTCGCCGTTTCGTAGTACCGCGTCACTTCGCGCGTTGCGTACCGGAAAGCTTCGAGCGCCGAGATGACCTGGTTCTTATCGGCATCGGAGGCTTCATCTTGCAGCGCCGCCACAAAGTAGCGCCCGAACACTGAGAAGTTCCGCTCGCGTCCGGCCGTTGTCGAGGTGACCACCACCCGGCCCTGGCGTTGGAACGGCTCCAGGCTGGCCCCGCTGGCGCTGGTCATGTTCACCACTGCCTGCCGCTCGGCCGCAATCCGGTTCAGCAGGTCCGCCCAATCCTGCCCGGTCAGGTCCGGCCCCGGAATGCTCAGCTTATAGTCGTAGTCGTCGTAGCTGCCGTGTCCCACCAGGAACAGCCCGAATGCATCCTCTGGCCCAACCTCCGCCGCGAGCTGCTCGAACAGGCTCTCGATTTCTTCTTTCCGGGATACGGCGTGCACGCCTTCTTCACGGACCGCTGCCAGCCAGTAGACGTGGCCTTCCGCGTTGCGGCCTTTCCGCAGCGCCGCCGCCAGGTCCTTGCCCCAGCCCTGGATCAGTTGCTCATACTCGGCGTCGCCGCCCAGGCTCGACACCACTACGCCGTAGGACCGGCTCTCCGCCGCCTGACCCCATAGCGTTGTTCCGCTGGCCAGGACCGCCAGCAGCACTAGGGCCGCAATTCGGCCGAGGCCCCAATCCCAACTCCCGAGTCTTGAGTCCGTCAAATCGTGCGCCACATCTTTCGCAATGCCCATTCCGTCCCCTTCAGAAGAAACAGCAGCAGAAACCATGCAGGCAGGTCCCACAGGTCGCGCACCTCCGGAACCGTCACGCCCGCCGGCGAGTAAGTCAGTTGCTCCGGCAGTGCTTCGGCATCCTCGATCGGGAAATACGCCCCGCCGGTCTGTTCGGCGAGTCTCTGCAGCAGCGCCGTATTCTGCTCCGCCGAGAAGAACTCCGATTGCCCGTCGGCCCGCTGGAACAAGGCGTTCGCCCGGCCCAGCTCCTGGTCTCCGCGCCGCGCCACCAGCTCCACCCGGTAGATCCCGGGCGCTTCGGCATGCCATTCGGCCCGAAAGGCGCCGTCTTCCTCGAGCGACGGCGGCACGGGTATTTCATGCGTCGAGCCGTCCGGTGCGTGGATCGTCGCCATCGCCGTTGCCGTGTTCACCGGCTGAAACTCTTCATCGTGGACCTGCGCCGTGAGCCGCACCCGCTGCTCGTCCATGTAGAGAGTCTTTTCCGGCGTCACGCTCACCTGCCGCGGCGTTTCATTGAGCAGCGCATGCGCGATCTGCCGCCAGAATAGTTCATGCGACTGGTTCTCGTGGGGCGAGTCCATCCGCCAGCGCCAGGAAGCATCCGTGGCGAACAGGTAAGTGCGCCCGCGCCCGAACCGTTGCGACACCAGTACCGGATACCGCCGCCCGTCGAGCGGGATGGCCTCGGCCAGAATCACTGCGCCGGACTTCGGTTCGCCCGTCACCTGGTAATTCCCCAGCTCCGGAAGCTCCTCCCAGTTTCTCCGGTTGTCTGCTTCATCTTCGGCCGACTGCAGGCGGTCGAATCCGCGCGCCGTCAGTTGGAACTTCGCCGGAGTCCGCTTGAGCGACGTCCCGTCTCCCCCGCCCTGCAGATGGACCGGCAGCAGATCGGCCAGCGACGTCGTCTGGTAGCCGCCCTCGTTGAGCGCGTACCGCCCGCCCAGAAACAGCAGCCCGCCCCCGCGCCGGCTCACGAACGCGTAGAGCGCTTCCTGCTGCGCCGGCGAGAAGAACGACGCCTGCAGGCTCCCCAGAATCATGGCCTCGAATTGGAACAATTCCTCCGTGTCCGGAACGCCGTCGGCCAGTTCCTGCGGCGTTTCCACGCCCTGGCGGTAGAACTTGTTTTCCGACGTCCGCAGCATGCTCACCAGGCGCAGGTTCTCGTCTTCCTCGAGCGCCCGCCGGATGAACTTGAACTCCCAGCGCGGCTCTCCCTCCAGATAAAGGATGCGCGCCGTCCGCCTCTGCACTTCCAGCAGCCGCGACTGCTGGTTGTTTTGGATCACCGCCTCGCCTTCGAGCGGGACCAGCCGGACCGTATATTCCCGAAACCCTTCCGTGCGCGGCGTGAAATTCAGCGTCACGGTTTCAACCGGCGCCGGCCCGAACCGGATGTCCCGGGTCCTGAGCACGCTCGCCCCTTCCCGCACTTCCAGCCGCGCCGTCTGCCCGATGAATCCGCGCTGCCGCAGCGTTACCGTCGTCGAAACCAGCGAACCCGGCAGCGCCGTCCGCGGCATTGCCACATCGTCCACCTGCAAATCCCGCTGGAATTCTTCCTCGCCCACGCCCACTGCGTACACCGGAATCTGCCGTACCTTCATTTCCTCCAAAGCTTCCGGCGGCGCTTCCGAGCTGTTCTGCGCCCCGTCGCTCGCCAGGACGATTCCCGCCAGCGGCAGGTGCCGCATCTCCGCATAGGCTTCCGCCAGCGCGTCCTCGATCCGCGACGCGGCGCCGTTCGCCGCCAGATCGTCCACCGAAGCCAGCCGGTTCACGTGCTGCGAAAACCGATAAGTGCGGACCTGGAACTTCTCCCGCAGGCCAGTCATCAACGGCCCGTCCGGCCGCAGCGCTTCCTGCACCTGCTCCACCCGCGGCGTGCCGCTGTCCGCCATGGCCATGCTCGCCGAATCGTCCACCACCACCGCCACCACGTTCTGCTGCGGCAGAACCGTGGAAATCACCAGCGTCGGCTGCCACAGCAGCGTCAGCAGGACCGCCAGCACCAGCGATTGCAGCACCCACACCACCGCTCCCTGCCAGCGCGGCAGTTTCGGCCCCATCCGCCACAGGTAGACGCCTACCGCCGCCGCGCCCAGCGCAATCGCCAGCCCCAACGCCCAGCTCGGCCATCCCGAAGCCAGCGCCATCTGCCCGCGCTCATAGGCAACCGACGGATACTTGAACAGAAACTGGAAGATCGCCTCGAACATCAGCCCTTCTCGTCACTCCTCTTCCGCTGGTTCGTGCTCGCTCCTCAATGCGTCATGGAGTACACAATATAATTGACGCCCAGCCGGTATGCATAGGACGTCCATTCTTCCGGATACTGCGGCAGGTCGGCCCACTCCCAGGCGTCTCCCAGGTCCACGTTGTAGTTGATCATCACCATGATCCGCCCATAGTCGTCGTAGATCGCCCGGTAGTGCTCTTCTTGGCCGTCCTGCTCGAAAATACGCCCGGTGAACAAATACTGCAGCCCGGGCACCGGCTTCTTCTCCTCAATGTCGAAAAAGCAATGAAAGATCGGATCGGAGAGATCCACTTCCTGGATCCTTCGGTTGGGGAAGACCCGCTTCATCTGGTACTCGAAATTCTGCCACTCCCGCGATCCGTGGAAATCGTCCACGACTAAGAACCCGCCCCGTTCCAGATACTCTCGCAGCCGTGCAGCTTCCTCCGTGGACAGGTCCAGATACCCGACCTCCACTGCGTAGAGAAACGGAAACTGAAACAATTCCGGATCGTCCAAGTGCAGCACTTGTTCCTGTTTCCGCCCATGCACCCCCGTATAGCGCAGCACGCCCATCAGAAACTGCCGGTCGGCTTTCGGGTAGTCTGTGTCCCAGGTATGTCCCTCAAACACCCGCCCGCCCGGCGAGCGGTATGAGAGGCGGGAAAACACATAATTGAAGTCTGCGGGCGGCCCTTCGGGTACCACCGGTTCAGGCTCGGCCCGGTCCATGGCCAGCAGCCCTTGCAGGAAAGACCGCGAGTACGGCGGGCCTTGCTGCCAGGCGAGCGCTCCGCACGCCAGGGCTCCGATTCCTAGGCAAGCCCACAACAACCGACCGGTTTCGAGGCGACTGCGGTTGTTCATGAAAGTTTCCCACCCGCTATAAGCTTCAAAGTACCATATCATGCATACCGGGTACAGCGGAAAGCGTTCCGGGACCAGATTTTCTGCGCCTTCATTCCAATCGCAAGCTCTGATTCCCTCCCATGCGTAGACCGGTTACTTGATTCGATTGACAAGCCAACCGGCTTGTGCCAAATTCTGCGCATACGGGGACGCAGAGAACCAAGAAAAGTAAGTTCTTTCGATGAGCGAAAAGGAGGAGCACTTGCCTGAGAGGGGTGAGTTTTCTCAAGTTTCAAGAACAGGAGTGTGCGTGTTCCTGCCTGCCTCAGAGAGTTAGGTCGTGACAGGCATTCCTGTCCAGGTAGCACCAGGCATTCCTGCCTGTCACCCCTGCCCCAAGCCATTCCAAGTAGCGATAGGCCTCCAGGCCTGTCCCCTTCGAGCACAGGCCCGCAAGGCCTGTGCTCCATCTCCCCCACCCCCGAGGCGCCGACAGGCATTCTTGCCTGTCTTCCGCTGTCGCTTCGGATTCCAGCAGAGAGTAAAGCAGCCCCAACCTGCCGTGTCATCCCGAGGAGCGTTGTTGCGCGAGCGCACACGAGTGCAGCGACGAGGGATCTGCTCTTGCACTTTCTCCTTGACTCCATTTCTGTGCGCGACGTATGATTCGCCCGAGTACAACTTGCATCATCTCCAGTCGTTTTCGCAGGAATTCCGAGGAGGACCTGCTCTATGGCAAATCATGTCGTCAGCCGGATTCTTTTTGCGGCGGCGTTTGTTTTCTCGCCCGCTTTGCTGGCCCAGGACGGACAGGACCGCGACACCCGGCCGGCCCCGCGCCTTCCCGACGGTAAGCCCGACCTCTCCGGCGTCTGGGTTCGCGCCTCCGAGAGTCCCATGCGTCATTTTAACGGTGCCGATGGAAGTCAGCGTCGGGGCCGCGTCGAAGTCGCCGTAACGACGGCTGAAGCTCTGATGCGTCCCGAGGCCGGACTCCGGTACAGGGACCAGCTCGCTGCCGGAAAGGCTCGCACCATCCAGCGCGACCTCTACGACCCCTATATCAAGGCCTGCGCTCCCTTGGGCTTCCCGCGTCTCATCCAGCAGGGCCGCCCGGTCGAGATCCTCAACCTCCCCAACCGGCTCTTCTTCCGCTACGAGGTGGATCACTTTCCGCGCGACATCTGGCTGGACGGCCGCTCGCATCCCGACTTCACGATCACGCCTTCCACCTGGATGGGCCACTCCACCGGCCGCTGGGATGGCGACACCCTCGTTGTGGACTCGGTCGGTTTTAACGACATGACATGGCTCGACAGCCCCGGCCATCCCCACAGCGAGTCGCTGCATACCGTGGAGCGCTACACCCGCGCCAGCTACGACCGCCTCGAGATTCAGGTCACCTTTGACGATCCGGAAATCTATACCGGGCCCCTGATCGGAAACACCTTCATTTACCGTCTGGTCCCGGACGGCGAGATCATCGAATGGATTTCCTGCGATGAACGCATTCGCAGTTTAATGCAGATGGACGTTTGCGAAATCCGCGAGGCTTGGGAATTTGAGGCATACTGCCGCCGCCGCGAGGCGGGGCTCGACACCGACTTCGGCGCCGATGCTCCCCCGCCCGGCTACTGAGTTTGGGCTGTTCCTGGCTCCTGCGCAGCCCATCATCTGGAGGAAACAGAGAATGCAAACCAACTGGTTCACTGCCTTCGCGCTGACGGGAATCCTGTTCACGGCTTCCGCCGCCCTCTTCGCCCACCATGCCGAGGTGGTCTATGACCACACGCGCACCATCGAGCTCAAGGGCGAGGTCACCGAGTTTCGTTGGACCAACCCCCACGCGGCGATTCATTTCACCGTCAAGAACGATCAGGGTGTCGACGAGGACTGGATCGCCGAGATGGGTCCCTTGGGCGGCCTTGTGCGCGGCGGATGGAACAAAGCCACCATCAAGCCGGGCGATGACATTGAAATGGTGTCCTATCCGCACAAGGACGGTCTGCACCGCATCCGGTTCATCCGTTTGGTGGTCAACGGCAAAGTGCTTCGCGACCGCACCGAAGACTAAGCCGGATCGCAGACTACGGCTCGGGCTGGTTCGCAAAGGGCACGCGCGTTCAGCCGCCATGCCCGAAGGGCAAGACGGTGAATAGCCGTAGGTTTCAACCTACGGAAATCGAGAGAATGAAAATCAACCCCGCGAGGGGTTGACTGACGCGTTCAGATGGCTCGTTCCCGGCATTACAAGAATTGGGTGGGAGGATTTGCATTATGCGAAACCCTTTGTTGAGTTCAGCGCTTGCCGGAGCACTGCTGGTCCTCTCACCTTCGGCCTCCGCTCAGGGAGGGCAGCCGCAGAATGTCCGCCCCGCCCCCCGTCAGGCCGACGGGATGCCCGACCTCTCCGGCGTTTGGTCCCGGACCGGTTCCGTGCGTCGGTATTTCAGTGAAAACTACGCCGTCGACGCCATGCACCCGGAGGTTCGCGAGAAATACCAGGACCAGCTTGCCTCCGGGACCATCCGTACCATTCAGCGCGATCTCTATGACCCCTACGTCAAGGCCTGCGCTCCGGTCGGCATCCCCCGCTTGATCACGGAGGGCGGCGGCGCCGGGCGTCCCTTCGAGATTTTTCATCTCCCCAACCGTGTCTTCTTCCACTATGAATGGGGCCACATGCCGCGTCAGGTCTGGATGGACGGTCGCTCGCATCCCGATCCCAATGTCACCCCGACCACCTGGATGGGTCACTCCGTTGGCCGCTGGGACGGCGACACGCTCGTCGTGGATACGGTCGGTTTCAACGACCTGACCTGGATCGATACCTACGGAACCCCGCATAGCGAGTCCCTCCGCATGACCGAGCGCTACCGCCGGATCAATCTCGACACCATGGAAATCCAGATTACCTTTGAAGACCCGGAAATCTATACCAAGCCGCTGGTCGGAAATAAGATGACCTTGCGGCGCATTCCCGACGGCGAAATCCAGGAATGGGTCATCTGCGACGACCGCATCCGCATGATGAACGAGACCGATGTCTGCGAGATCACCGCCGCCTGGGAGTTCGAGGCCTATTGCAACCGCCGCGAAAAGGGCCTCCCCATGGATGACCTCTTCAACAATCGCGGCGGCCCGGACGGTCTGCGCGGCGAATAATCGCTCTTGTTGCCTTGCCCGAAGGGCAAGCGGTGAATAGCCGTAGGTTTCAACCTACGGAAATCGAGGGAATGAAAATCAACCCCGCGAGGGGTTGACTGACGCGTTCAGATGGCTCGTTCCCGGCATTACAAGAATTGGGTGGGAGGATTTGCATTATGCGAAACCCTTTGTTGAGTTCAGCGCTTGCCGCAGCACTGCTGGCCCTCGCGCCTCTTGCCTTCGCCCAGTACAACCCGAATGACGATAGCGGCGGGCAGGTCCTGGACACCGGAGAGTCCCGGCCCACTCCCCGCCAGCCCGACGGCAAGCCCGACCTCGGCGTCGGCGGCGTCTGGACCATCGAAAGCGACAATCGCTTGTTCGGCGTGCGCCGCGGCGGCACCGGACGCGAGCAGGAAGTCACGCCCGCCGAGCAAGCCATGCGCCCCGAAGTCCGCGAGCGCTACCGGGAGCAGCTCGCCGCCGGAAAGCTCCGCACCATGGAGCGCGACCTGTTTGACTCCGCCATTCGCGCCTGCGCTCCGTTCGGCACCGCCCGCATCATTCAGCAAAGCCGTCCGTTTGAGGTCTTGCACGTTCCCGGCCGCGTGATTCTCCGCTATGAGCAGGAGCATTGGATTCGCGACGTCTGGATGGACGGCCGCGGCCATCCCGATTTCTCCATCACGCCCTCCACCTGGGCCGGCCATTCGATCGGCCACTGGGACGGCGACACCTTCGTCGTGGACACCACCGGCTTCAACGGCCTCACCAATCTCGACAGCCCCGGCCACCCGCACAGCGAATCCCTGCGCCTGGTGCAGCGCTACACCCGCGTCGACTACAACACGCTGGAGGTCCAGCTCACCGTCCACGATCCGGAAATCTACACCCGCCCCGTCACCTCCAACACCTTGGTCTACAAGCTGATCCCTCAGGGCGAGATCGTCGAATGGGTGAACTGCGAGGACCGCATCGTCGAGATGATCAACTCCGACGTCTGTGAAATCACCGGAGCCTGGGAGTATGAAGCCTATTGCAACCGCCGTGAGCAGGGCCTTCCTATGGACGACCTCTTCAACAACCGCGGCGGCCCCGAGGGCCTCGAAGGCAACTGATCCGCTCAAGCAGCGACAGGCCTCCAGGCCTGTCCCCGCCGAGGCTTTCTGGCGCTCCCGTAACCGATGTGTCATCCCGAGACGAAACGACATATCGATGTCGTTTCGGACGAGGGACCTGCTCTTCGCCTGCCTGTCGTAGCGCCAGCGTCCCGCTGGCAAGTGCAGTAGCGACAGCCAAAGCAGCGACAAACCTCCGGCCTGCAAACAGTTAGCCCTTGGGATGCCTTGCCCGCAATCGGGAAAGCGCCCAAGGGCTAGTCAGTCAGAGGTTCAGCAAGAACCGGAAGCTGAACCAAAACGATTCCGCGCGGCCTACTTGGCGAGCGGGTCGGGCCGGACCTGGAACTTCACGGCCTTGCTGGTCACGCCCGTGGGGCCTTCGATGTGCCAAGGCGCGCGGTTGGAATAGAGCGACCAGATGCCTCCGCCCTTCCAGCCACCGTTGGGGTCGTCCAGACGTCCATCCAGTCCCTTGGCGTAGAAATTCATCGGATAAGGTACTCGGAAGACAGCGAGCGTGCCCGTTCCCGTATCCAGAGCCTGAAGCGAATCGGACCCGTTGCCGAGAAGGACCGGAACGTTCCTGCCCATTCCCAATACCCCGGCCTGATCCACCCAGTTGTAGTAAGTGGGATCGGAGTTGCCGAACTCGGAGACTCCCTTATAGTTGGGACCCGGCATCGGATAGAGCGTCCAGCCTTCGGGACAATGCTTTCCCGTAGCGGCGGTGGGGCCATTCAGAGGCCCCCGGCATTTGCTCCGGTCGAAGCTCGCGAGGTGGGAGCTCTGCAGGTTCGTCCAGATCACGCCGTTGGTGTCCACGTCAATGCCGCGCGGCGAGTATCCCCGGACCGCGACCGTGGGGTCATCCCAGGGCGGCAGGTAGATTTCCGTCAGCGAGGTATTCGGCGGATTGGAACCGGGAACCACGCGAATCAACCGGCCCGGGAATCCGTTCTCGGACCCCCAGATGGACCCATCAACGGGGTTGGCCACGACGCCATAATAGCCGCCGGCCACCCGCTTGTCCTTCGCGGGATCGATCGCCTGGTTGGGCTCGACAAACTCATCCTGCATTCCGTTCCCGTTCGTATCCAGGATGAAGGGAATCCAACCCTGCGACCTTTCCACATCGCCGGTCTGGTCGTACATATTGGTATTGAACCAGCCGACGACATTCCGGCTGCCCGAGAACCAGAGCGTGTGGTCGTCATCGCGGGCGAACTGGACATGGTGCGTGCCAAAGCAGAGGTCGATGGGCGTGAATTCCTCGCTGTTGGGATCGTATACGGAAAGGTGACGGGTGCTCCTCTCTATCGGGAAGAATTTCGCCGACGGGTGGTCGGACCCTTCTCTGCAGAAGGCCGCCGTATCCGGTCCGCGGACGGCGGAGGCAACCCAGACCCTTCCATCGCTACCCATCATCAGGCTGTGGCCGGTAGTGTGGCTGGAGAAGGTAATCTCGCTCTGATTGTAGGGCGAAGGTTGTAGCACCCTCTGATCCAACGAGAAGGGCGGCGGGTTGTCGCGATCCAGGACCGGAACGTCCACCTGGGTCACGGTGTGGCGCACAGGGTCCAGGATGGTCATCTTGTCGTTGGCATTCTCATGAACGCCGTAGACGGGACCATTGGCGTTGACCGTGGGATTCCACTTATCCGTGACGGATACGTCATGGAAATACTCCATCGGCCCGGCCCAGTCCCACAGGCTGACGACCACGTTGCGCTCGATGCCTTCCGGACGGGGAGGAGCAGGCGGCAGCTCGCCGGCCTCGATTCGGTCGGTCCAATCCCCGTACATCTCCATCAACCGGCGGTAGCCAAAGCGCTCGGCCTGGCGGACCATGTTGAATCCGTTCTGGCCGGACTGGATGCGTCGGTCCCAGGCAGCAGCACTGGATTCGAATTGCCCAAGACTTTCGGGAATCTCCCGAGTCGCCTTGCTCCCGATCTGATGACACACCTGGCAGCCGCCGGTCTTGGTGTGGTGCATCCATTGAGCCCGCGTCCCGACGCCCTCCGCAATGCCGTTGCCGTCGGGGCCCGTGCCGGGAAATTCGCTCTCATCCGGCATTTCGAGCAGAGCGGCCCAGTAGTTGGAAGGATAGTATTCGGCTGCGGCGCGGGCGTTGGGTGCCACCATGGCAGTCAGGTTCTGAATTCTGCCGGGAGACGATTGCACCTTCCGGGAATCCACCAGCCCATAGCCGCGCACCCAGAGGTCAAAATTGCCCTGGGGGAGGTCCGGCAGCAAGTAGCGGCCTTGAGCATCCGTTACGACAATGCGGGCAAACGTGGTGGGCAGGTCTCTGGTTTCCGCGATCACCCAAACGCCGGCCTCGGGTCCGTTTACGCTGGTGACCACTCCGCCGATATCGTCATTGTCAATGCTGATCGTTCCTCCGGCTTGCTGGAGCGCTCTGCTTCCAACCACCCAGGTAATCGTCAGCACGACAAGGCAGACGCCTATGATTGCTCCCAGCCTTCCTCTCGTCATCGCTGCCTCCTTAGATTGCACGGATTTGTTAGGAATCGAACCGGCCACCTGCCATTGTATGTACTTTGTGCACCCGGAGGCCACCCGGGGATCGTGAATCGAACGGCCCTGCGGGGGTGTTCACGGCAAGAGGGGGTGACGAGGCCGATATTTTGTGACGCAATCACGATATCCGTTGATATGTCACGAAACCCAGACGCATAGCCTGGGAAGCAATGTACATCTCACGCATTCAATTGAACTATCATCCGCAGTCTGGATTCGGACGTGGATCGCGCTTTAGAACAGATTTGTTGGGTGTTTCACGGCAGCGTTTCCCGGCGACGTGAATCGCACAGCGTACTGCCCTTCCAGAGAAGGGCAGTACGTGCGTGCCGAAGGTTAAGTTTAGAAGGTGAACCGCAACCCGAACTGAATCTGCCGCGCGGTGGTGCGGGTTCGAGTGATCTCTCCAGCCGTAGGATTCTCCTCGACTCGTCTGCCGACTTCCCGGAAAGGTTCCGCATCGGGAAGACCGAAATTGGCGCGATTGAACAGGTTGAAGAATTCCGCCCGGAACTGCAGTGCTTTCTCTTCTCCCAACAGGAATCTCTTGTTAAGGGAAAAGTCTACATTTACCAATCCGGGCCCGGTCAGTGTGTTATAGCCGAGGTTGCCGAAGAACCCCGTCGCGTAATCCGAATCACCTGGCTGGCAAAGCCTATTTGTGCCACGGCAGACGTTAGGAATGAACTGGCTTGGGTCATAATACCTCGACGGGTTCCCCTCTCGTATGGGATTAATGTCCCCGCCGGGGATGAGATTCGGACGGATGTCGTCATCTCTTTCAAACGCGCGCCTCTGCGCCCTCCAGTCCTCATCCAGAACATTGAACGCATGTCCGTCGGTCAGGGTCAAGATCCCATTGACCTCCCAGCCGTTCAGCACCGCTCCTCCGACCCCCGTCAGTCCCGTCTGTGGAAGGTCATAGGTCAGGTTGCTGACGAACTGGTTCCGGACATCGAAAATGGCCCGTCCTTTCCAGTGATCCATATCCCACTGCATGTTCGCCCGTTGGCCTTGAGCAAAACCTTCAGTGTTATTCCCCACGGAGGAAGCACCCTGGTTAATGTTCTTGGAAAAGGTATAGGCTCCCTGAAACTGCAGGCCGCCCGTCAGCCGCCTCATAACATTCAAGGTATAGCCGTGATACCAGCTATTGCCCTTCATGTAAGTGCCGGTAAGTCGCCTCATCAACGGATTGATGAGCGTTCCGTCTACATACTGCTTGTCCTTCGTTGGAACATTCTCCGGCCAACCCGCCCACCGATTCAGGTTGATTTCACCCGTAACCGGCAGGTGCGTCGCGCGCGATCCCGTGTAGCCCGTAGAAACAAACCAATTACTCATCTCCCGCTCCAGCGTCAAACTCCATCGGTAAAAGCGCGTTGGATTCGGTTCAAACTCAAACTGGCGGTAATTGGGGGATCCGGCAAGCTCGTCAGGTTGCGTCCGAAACGCGTTCGGAAAATCGATCTCTCCTGACGAACTCCTATCGACTAAGCCTCCCTCGCCCAAGAAAGGCGCCAACTGCCCCAGGATGTATTGGTACTGAACAATCGTCGGAGGCACGTAAAAGATCCCAAAGCCGCCTCGGAGCGAGGTCCTCTGATCCGGAGACCATGCCGCCCCAAACACGGGACTGAAATTCCGAAGCGTGGGGTTCTCAAAGAAAGGCCCCCCAACGGTGATCGTGTCCCCATAAGTGTCTCTGAACGAGGACAGATGATCCCGTTCCTCCCCGAGAGTTGTCTGGGGCTCGTATCGCAAGCCCAGATTCAACGTCAACGACGGAGTCACCCTCCAGTTGTCCTGAAAAAAGAAAGCGAATTTGCTTTCCGCAAGAGTCCACCTAGGATCTGCCAAATTTGTCAATCCCAGAACTTCTGCTCCCGCTGGCAGGGACGCGTCGAACTGCTCCGGCAGGCCTTGCAGGAAGAATTCCAGACCATCGAAATCAAACCTCCCGTTGGCGCCGTCAGGCTCTTTGAGAACCGGGTAGCGCAGGCGCTGGTACTGCGCTCCAAACTTGATCGAATGATTCGCGAGTGTAATCGACGCGTTGTTCTTGAACACCAGACTATCGATTCCGAAAAACGATGCGTCAGACCCAAATCCAATGGCGCTGACACCGGAACCCGGGGCTAGGTTCCCCATTGTCTTTGAATCGTCAATCCAAAGAAAGCGGCTCCAGTCCAGATCCGAGATGGGAATATCTTCCGTTGTTTTATTATCTGTGAGCCCGAAGGAAAACTCATTCACCGCAGTGGGGGAAAGCACGCTGGTGTGGCGCAGCGAGACCACGTGCTTCCGGCTTGTGACCCCCAGGCTTGACGCGCCCCCCCCGATAAAGGATCCGCCCGTCTGAAAGAAATGCAGGTTTTGTCGCTCGGCGGAACTGGAAGTGTACGTGCCTGAGAGGAATCCGGCCTTGGGGCTCCCGAATTGATGATCCATCTTGATGGTGCCCAAGTCGTCCCGGACAGGGCTTTTCAGCGTGCCGGTAACATCGACTGTCCCATCTCCAAAATCCCGTTTCACGGTATTCCCCTCGCCGGGCAGAGGATAAAGATTGAGATAGGGAACTACTTCGGGGTTCAACCGATTGCTCCAGTCGGTAGTGCCGGTATCATCATTGATGGGCCCGTCCGGTCCCAGGTCCCCGGTCCGAGCTGCCGCGCTGATGGTCGTTGCCGTGCCCGTTCTGCCTTGCCTCTCTCGCATGCCTTCGTAGCTCATAAAGAAGAAGGTTCGGTCCCGCAGGATGGGACCGCCGAACGATCCTCCGAAGTGGTTCCGCTTGAATTCCGGTTTTTCCGGGTTAGACGTGAACGCTTTGTCTTCCCACTTGAAAGCATCCAGGTTGTCATTTCGCAAGAACTCGAAGGCGCTCCCGTGGAACGCATTCGTCCCCGATTTAGTCACCGCGCTGACAACCGCGCCCGGCTTGGTGGGATACTCCGCGGAATAATTGTTCGTAATGACCTGAAATTCTTGAATCGTCTCCGCGCCCTGGTAGCTGCCGCCGACCGAGGCCACATTGCCGGTCTGGTCCGAGTTGACCACCCCGTCCAGCAGGAAAATGTTGTACGTTGCGCGGCTGCCGGCCACGGACATCTTCTCGCCCGAGCCCGCCACCGCAGCGCCTGCCCTGTCCGGATCAATCGGCATCTTGATCACGCCGGGTTGCAAAAAGGCCAGTTGCGTCAAGTCCCGGTTATTCAGGGGAACGTCCATTATCCGCTCCTCGTCCACCAGGTTGGACACGGTGGCCGTGTTCGTTGTGACCAGGGAAACTTCTCCTGTGACGGTAACCGTCTGGGTCACTTCCCCCACTTGCAGAACCAAATCCACCACCGCGTTGCGGCCTACCGTCAAATTGATGCCGCTCCGCACAAGTGTCTGAAATCCCGCGAGCGTAGAGGATACTTCATACTCGCCGACCGGCAGAGCCAGCGCCTCGTAGCGCCCGGCTGCATTGGTCACTGAATTTCGAGCGATTCCGGTTTCCACGTTCCGGATGGTAATCGCCGCGCCGGGGATGGCCCCGCCGGACTGATCCCTCACTGTCCCCGAGATGGTTCCGGTATCGAGTTGGGCCATTCCCAGCGAGGCGCATAATAGAAACATCAAGAGAGCGGAGCCTCGCCTGCCCCATCTGGCACTACGCACGCTACACAAATTCGCTTTCCTCTTCATCTTGCCCTCCTTAATACTCTTTGCGTATCCCCGTTATGAAGACAGTACGAAACCGCACTCGCGCTTTCGCGCAAACAAAAAGACCACTGGCACACGCCAGCACCCCTTCTAACGCCTTTCCGCGTCGGAAGCCTGGAAATGAAGAAACATAATCTGTTCCTCAGTTTGGCCGGGATTTCCTTTTTTGCCTTCCGGTGATTAAAACTATACACCCATCTGCGTCCCACCGAGCACGCTTTATTCTCCGAGAGGGCCATCGGCTCCGAGCCTCCCTTTCCGGGTCCCCCAAAACCGTCCAATCAGCATCCAAGACCAGCTTTTTCTGACAACTCTCCCAGCCTGCTGTGTCATCCCGAGGACACGAAACGACATATTGATGTCGTTTCGGGCATATTGATGTCGTTTCCCCGAGCCGTAGGTGAGGGGCGCCGAGGGATCTGCTCTTCGCCTGTCCACAAGCAGCGCCAGCGTCCCGCTGGCAAATGCAGTAACGCAGCCATTCAAGTAGCGACAGGCCCGGCAAGGCCTGTGCTCCACTTCCGCCACCTGGACCAAGCCGCGCGTCTCCTCGTGATCTGCCGAAGGCCCAAGCGGAGCGTCAGCGCAGCGACAAGGTAGGGCAGGCATTCCTGCCTGCCGTTGCGGACTCTCGTTTTTGCTTTCCTGCCCCGAAGAATAGCCGCAGGTTTCAACCTGCGGAACCACGCAACAGAAGGGATCAACCCCGCAGGGGTTGACTGATTCTGCGAGTCCCGAGCATTGCAAAGCACCTCACCGCCGAAGTCTCGCCTTTCCCCAGGAAGCGCCAGCCCTCCGCCCCGCCTTGCTGTGTCATCCCGCTTGTCCGAGCCCCGAGCCGCGAGCGTGAGGGGCGACGAGGGATCTGCTCTTCGCCTGTCCCAAAGTAGCGACAGGCCTCCGGCCTGTCCCCTTCGAGCACAGGCCCGCAAGGCCTGTGCTCCACTTCCGCCACCTGGACCAAGCCGCGCGTCTCCTCGTGATCTGCCGAAGAGGTGTCGCCGCAGGACATGGTTTGCTGCAATGCCGTATCGGCTAAAGTAGAGCGCATATGACCGCGCCGTTTGAGCAAGGCAAAGAGCAAATCACTGTGCAGCTACTTCCAGACGAATCGCGAGCGTTTTCTAGCTCCGGGCGTCGTCAAGGAAGCCCACGTCCGCCAGTCTCTCATTGATCCCTTCTTTGAAGCCCTTGGTTGGGATGCCGCAACCGGAAGATGACCGCCCCCCAGTATCGCGAAGTCGTCCCGGAAGATAGCCTGGACGTGCAAGGCCGGCATAAGGCCCCGGACTACGCCTTCCGCGTCGGCACTGCCAGCCGTTCTCGCACCTCCGCCAATTCCACCTGGAAGAAGCCGCGCGTCTCCTCGTGATCTGCCGAAGGCCCAAGCGGAGCGTCAGCGCAGCGACAAGGTAGGGCAGGCATTCCTGCCTGCCGTTGCGGACTCTCGTTTCCTGTGCTTTCCTGCCCCGAAGGGGCTTCCCGTGAATAGCCGCAGGTTTCAACCTGCGGAACCAGGCCCCAACAGAAGGGATCAACCCCGCAGGGGTTGACTGATTCTGCGAGTCCCGAGCATTGCAAAGCACCTCACCGCCGAAGTCTCGCCTTTCCCCAAGTAGCGCCAACCCTCCGGCCTGTCGGCATTCCTGCCTGCCTCTTGAGAGGACAGGCAAGGGAGCGGTGGTTCTGAATCCGAGCCGGGAGCGCCTGTCACATAATGCGCACCCACCCGGTCACCATCGGCGACGACGTGTGCGACAATTGCCATTACGGCACGGCGGCGGGGCTTGCATGCCGCACCATCCTCGGCGACAACAGAGACGATGAGCGGAACGAACACCAAACTGACGGCGGCGGTCGAGGCATATTTCGCCGACCTCGGACGAGTCCGCGCCTCCGGCGGCGCGACCGGAGAGCGGTCGAGCTACGGGCCGCTGGCGAACCTGCTCAACGCCGTCGGCACCACGCTCAAGCCCAAGGTGTTCTGCGTCGGCGAGCTTGCCGACCAGGGCGCGGGCCATCCCGACTTCGGCCTCTACGCGGCCAAGCAGGTGCAGAAGGGCCGGCCGCGTGAGGGACAGACGCCGGAGCGCGGCGTGGTCGAGGTAAAGTCTGCCGCAGACGACGCCTGGCTCACGGCGCAGGGCGCTCAGGTCAGCCGCTACTGGGGCCGCTACCGCCTAGTGCTTGTAACCAACTATCGCGACTTCGTGCTGCTGGGCGAGGACCCGTCCGGTCGCCCGGCGAAGCTCGAAACCTTCCGGCTTGCGAAAAGTGCGGAAGACTTCCACCGCGGGCTGCAAAAGCCGCGCGCCTTTGCCCGCAACGTGGGCGCGGGCCTGGGCGAATATCTTGCCCGCGCGCTGTCCCACCGCGCGGCGTTGGCCGAGCCGAAGGACTTGGCTTGGCTGCTGGCCTCTTATGCCCGCGACGGCCTCGCACGGGTCCAGGCGGCGGGCGACGCTCCCTCGCTCGCGGCGGTGCGTTCGGCCTTGGAAGAAGCGCTGGGCGTCCGCTTTGAGGGCGATAAAGGCGCGCGGTTCTTTCACTCGACTTTGGTGCAGACCCTGTTCTACGGTGTTTTCTCCGCCTGGGTGCTGTGGGCGCGGCAGCGCCCGAAGCCGACTGGCAGGTTCGACTGGCGCACGGCGGTCTGGCATCTCCGCGCCCCCGTGCTGCGGGCGCTGTTCCAGCAGCTTTCCGACCCCGGACGCCTGCAACCGCTCGGCCTCGTCGAGGTGCTGGACTGGACGGCGGCGGCGCTCGACCGCGTGGACCGGCCCGCCTTCTTCGCCCGCTTCAACGAGGGCGAGGCCGTGCCCTACTTCTACGAGCCGTTCCTGGAAGCCTTCGACCCCGCTCTGCGCAAGCAGTTGGGCGTCTGGTACACCCCGACCGAAGTGGTCCGTTACATGGTCGCCCGCGTGGACAAAGCGCTCCAAGACGATCTTGGCATCGCCGACGGCCTCGCGGCGGAGAACGTCTATGTGCTCGACCCCTGCTGCGGCACCGGGGCTTATCTCGCCGAGGTTCTGCGCCGTATTGCGGCCAATCTGCAAAATCGGGGCCTCGGCGCGCTCACCGGCGCAAGGGTCAAGCAGGCCGCGACCCAGCGCGTGTTCGGCTTCGAGATCATGCCCGCGCCCTTCGTCGTCGCCCATCTGCAAGTCGGGTTGACCATGCAGAACCTGGACGCGCCGCTGGCGGATGATGGGGATGAACGCGTCGGCGTCTTCCTCACCAATGCGCTCACCGGCTGGGAGCCGCGCACCACCAAGCCGCTGCCCTTCCCCGAGCTGGAGGAGGAACGCGACCGCGCCGAGCGGGTCAAGCAGGAGACGCCCATCCTCGTGATCCTCGGCAACCCTCCCTACAACGGCTTCGCCGGCATGGCCGTGGACGAGGAACGGGAGCTTTCGGAAGCCTACCGCACCACCAGGCAGGTCCGGCGACCGGAAGGGCAGGGGTTGAACGATCTCTACGTCCGCTTCTTCCGCATGGCGGAGCGGCGCATCGTCGAGAGGACGGGCCGGGGCGTGGTCTGCTTCATCTCCAACTACTCCTGGCTCGACGGGCTCTCCTTCACCGGGATGCGCGAGCGATACCTGGAAGCCTTCGACGCGGTCCGTATTGACTGCCTCAACGGGGACAAGTACAAGACCGGCAAGACGACGCCGGACGGTTCGCCGGACCCAAGCATCTTCTCGACACCGGGCGATCCGGTCGGCATCCAGGTCGGGACCGCCATCGCAACCTTGGTGCGCAAGGCAGACCATGCGCCTGCCGGGAAGGTCGGCTTTCGTCATCTCTGGGGACAGACGAAGCGTGAGGAACTGAATCAGACGGCGGAGGCGGAACCGGACGCGCTCTATGATGGCATCGAGCCGGTTCTGCCGCTCGGCTTGCCCTTCGCGAGAACGGCGGTGAGCGAGGATTGGTTCGACTGGCCAGCGCTGCCCGATCTGTTTCCGGCGTCGTTCCCCGGCGTACAGACTGGACGCGATACTTTTGTCGTTGATGTTGATCTTGCTCGACTGAAGAAGCGTATAGGCGATTACTTCAACGCCTCGTTAACCCATGACCAGATCGCACAACTCTATCCACGGGTCATGGCAGACACAGCGCGATTCGATGCACGGAGAGTGCGCGACACCCTGCTCACGCGTGACGGGCCGAATGAAGCTGGGTTTGTCCGCTATGCTTATCGGCCGTTCGATATTCGGTGGATTTACTGGGAAGCAGAAACTAAGTTGCTGCGCGAGAAAAGTCCCCGCTACCCACAACATGTGTTCAAGGGGAACCTGTGGCTCTCCGAGGTTCCTCGCCGCCGAAGATATGCAGCCGAACCACAGGCCGTTGTCACAGCAGATCTGGCGGCACTCCATCTGATTGAATGGAGTGCAAGCATGTTCCCCGTATGGCTCCGCGACGATGGTCTCGGAACCGAAGGTGTAGAGGGAACGCGCCGCCAGAACCTTTCCACGAATGCCCAACGCTACCTCGACCGTCTCGGCGCGGGAGTGGAGGACCTGTTCCATCACGTCCTCGCCACCCTCCACGATCCCGCCTACCTCAAAACCAACTCCGAGGCGCTGTGCATGGGATGGCCGCGCATCCCGCTTCCCGGCTGGCCCGACGGAGAGGTGGACGGCGCGGCAGCGGCGCTCGCTCAATCAGCCGCGCGGGGCCGCGAGCTGGCAGCCCTGCTTGACCCCGAAACGCCCGTTCCGGGCGTCACCCAAGGCCCGTTGCGCCCGGAGATCGCCTCCATCGCCGTTCCCGCCACCACCGACGGACGCAACATGACCGGCGACGACTTCGCAGTGACGGCGGGATGGGGGCATCTCGGATCGGGCGACGCCGTCATGCCCGGCCAGGGCCGCGCCTTCGAACGCGCCTACACGCCCAAGGAGCGTGCCGCACTGGGCGACGCCCTGCCCGCTCTCGGGGAGACTACCTTTGACATCCACCTCAACTCCCGCGCCTTCTGGCGCAACGTCCCCGCCGCCGTCTGGAGCTACAAGCTCGGCGGCTACCAGGTCCTCAAGAAATGGCTCTCCTACCGCGAACGCCCCATCCTCGCCCGCCCGCTAACAATGGATGAAATCCAGCACTTCACCGACACGACAAGGCGGATAGGGGCGCTACATATAGCGATCTATCTGGATACGCAGTGAGAAAAGATTAAATAATGTGGGATAATACGTGGTCAGAGTTTCGACGAGGATGAGTAACGACCCATGAGTGCTCCAAGGGCCTTCGTCTCCTATTCATGGGACGACGATTCTCACAAGAAATGGGTTGCCAACTTAGCGACTGCCCTTCGCGGCGACGGAGTTGAAACGACTCTGGATCAGTGGCACGCGGTTCCTGGTGATCAGTTGCCAGCCTTCATGGAGAAAGAGATCCGAGAGAATGACTACGTTTTGATCATTTGCACCCCCAACTATCGGTTAAAGTCAGATGAGAGGCAAGGCGGTGTTGGATATGAGGGAGACATCATGACCGCTGAGGTGCGTACCGAACGCAATCATCGCAAATTCATTCCAATTCTCGCGCGGGGCACATGGGAAGACTCGGCTCCATCATGGCTGAAGGGAAAGTATTACGTCGATCTGAGCACCAAGGAGCAATATAAGAATAACTATTCCGACCTTACGGCCACACTGCTAGGCACGAGACCAGTCGCCCCACCGCTCCAGACATCGCCTCGACCTGTCCACAGGAACCCCGTAGCAAAATCGCTTCCGGACGAGCCACTTAAAATCGTTGGTGTCGTTGTCGATGAAGTTACAGAGCCAGCGCTGGATGGCACGCACGGCTCGGCCCTTTACAGCGTACCTCTTCGACTTAACCGAGAGCCTTCGTCTCTATGGTCTGAGATATTTGTACAGACTTGGAATCGCCCCCCACGATTTACCACCATGCATCGTCCAGGCATTGCGAGAGTTCGAGGCGCTAGGATCATTTTGGAAGGCACAACAATCGAGGAGGTTAAAAAATATCATCGCGAGACACTGATTCTATGCGTCGATGAGGCGAACAAGAAGGAAACCGAGATCCTTGAAAGCAAACACAGAGAAGACGAGAAGCGTCGCCAGCAATCGGAGGCACACCGGAAGAAAGTTGAAGATACCGCAGAAGACCTATCCTTCGATTAACAAGTTTCCGACAAGCAAATAGACGTCACCACCGACCCATTCGTAAGTCGAAGGCACCGCACTTATCTGCGATGGAGATTTGCTTTAACATATCGGCGCTGCTTTCATCACCCCTGCAATCATCGCGCCCCACCCTCTCCGCCGCCGGCCTTCTCTGGCCTTTTTATCAAGTAGTATCCTCTAAGTCGACATTCCTTATATCAACTTCCGATATGAGTTCCTCTGGGTTCCCCGTGGTGAATGGGGAAAACAGCCGGTCGGGTCACTCCACCGCCCGCATTGGGGACAGCATCGTCGGGGATCTGGAGGCTGAAGAGGATGCTGGCAGTACCCTTTCTCCCCACTTCTCATTTCAGGTAGTGTCTCAAACTGAGGCACTACCCCATTTCGCTCCCGGCCGCTCCTCACTGCGGTATCATACAGATTCGCCTCATGCCCAAACTGCCGTCCGTCCCTCGCATCGCCATCACGGCCACCGGCCGCACCACCGCCGCCCTGCTCGACGCAGCGCGCCGCGCGCTTGGCTATACGCGCTTCGTGGAGCTGCGGCTCGACTGGGTCCCGAACCCGGATGAGGTTTTGCGCGCCCTGCCCGCGCTGCTGCGCCGCTTCTCCGCCAAACGCCCCCTCTGCATCGCCACCTGCCGCCGCAAACCCAACGGCGGAAAGTTCCGTGGAACGGTAGCCGCGCAGCTCGCCGTCCTGGAAAAGGCTGCCGACGCCGGTTGCCGCCTGATCGACCTCGAAATCGAGTCCGCCGAATCCCTCGGCCAAGCCCGCGTCGCCTCCCTGCGCCGACGCGCCGGGCTGATTCTCTCCTTCCACGACTTCCAGCGCATGCCCCGTCCCGAACCGGTCGCTCGCAGGCTGCAACGCTTCCCCGCCGATTTTTACAAACTGGTCGGAACCGCTACGCGCCAGTCCGACAACTGTGCCGTGCTCGACTTCCTGCAGTCCCGACTGACGCCAAAACGAATTCAGACCCGCGAACGCCCCGAATCCGGCCCCTGGGTCGCCTTCTGCATGGGTGAAACTGGAATTCCCAGCCGGATTTTGGCTCTTTCGCGCGGCAGCCGCTTTGTTTATGCCGCTTTACCCCCCGAATTCGTGCTGTCGAGAACTCCGAAAGAACCGCAGGAACCGAAAGAACCGAATCCGTTGGCCGCCCCGGGACAGATCGACTGGAACTCACTGCGTTACAGATATTCAGCCGATAAACTGACCCCTCAGTCGGCAATCTACGGCTTGGTCGGGTCTCCGGTCGCACAGTCCATCGGGGCCGCGATCCACAATGCCGCGCTCCGTTCCCGCCGCCTCGATGGAGTATATATCCCATTTCTTATGAATAATTTAGGAGACTTTCGCAAGGCTGCCGCGCGGTACCCTTTGGCCGGTTTCAGCGTTACCATACCCCACAAGCAGCGTGTTCGCCGCGCCGCGGACAGGACCGATCCGCTGGCCCGGTCCGCAGGCGCGGCCAACACCGTGCGCATCACCCGCACCAACCATTGGGAAGCAACCAACACCGACATCGAAGGCATCGTCACGCCCTTGCGGCACGCTTTCCGTCTCGCGGAGGGCACGCCGCTGAGGTCGGGTTTTCGCGCTGTAGTCCTCGGCAACGGCGGTGCAGCGCGGGCGGCGGTACTGGCCCTGCGTCTGCTGCAATGTAGCTCAATCCAGGTGACGGGACGCAATCCCGCTCGAGTATGCCGGTTTGTCCGCGAATTGGGGGTAAGCGCAATACCGCTCGAACGGCTTGCTCAGCAGGAGGTTGATCTACTGGTGCAGACAACGCCCGTGGGTATGTGGCCGCGCATCACGGAATCACCGCTGCAGCCGGAGCAGATTACTGCGCGCGTGGTGTTCGACCTCGTCTACAATCCGCCTATGACGCGCTTGTTGAAACTGGCGCGGTCCAAGGGATGCCAGATCATTTCAGGCCTGGAAATGTTTCTGTCGCAGGCAGCGGGGCAATTTGGATATTGGACGAAACTAGAAGCTCCGGTACGCTTGATGAGGCGGGTGGCTATTGAGGAATTGAGACGATTTCCAACAGACGATACGATCGACAGAGGAAACGTATGATCTTTCCCGATTTACGGGAGTTTTCGACTCTGGCTCAGGAAGGGAACCTGATCCCGGTCTGGACCTCTGTGCCGGCTGATTTACTGACCCCTGTGTCAGCCTACCTGAAGCTCACACGGCATCGGAGCAGGAGTCGCGCAGCCAAGTCCAGCTATTCGTTCTTGCTTGAGAGCGTGGAAGGCGGCGAGACAATCGCGCGCTACACCTATCTGGGCATTGATCCGTTTCTGATCCTGCGCTTCCGGATGGGGGACCGCGGACCGGATTCCGGCGTAACCGAACTGATCCGCAAGGGCCGTACGCAGCGGCTGGAAGGAGACATGATGGGAGCGACGCGGCAATTGCTGGCGTCGTTTCAGCCGGTGCGGATCGAAGGGCTCCCGCCGTTCGCCGCTGGAGCAGTCGGTTGCGTGGGCTACGATATGGTCGCTTTGCAGGAGCCGGTTCCACTGCCGCCAACCAACCTTTCCAAGGACTCGGCCGGGGCCATGCCGGAGGCGGTCTTGATGTTTTCCACCACGATGCTGGCGTTTGATCACGTAAAACACCAGATCATCATCCTCCACAATGTGCACTGCGAAGACCGATCAAAGAAAGCGTTGACCGACGCGTACCATCAGGCCAAGCAGGCCATCCGAAAGGTCGAGCGTGATCTGCAGGCCCCGTTACCGCTTCTGGAGCAACCCGCTGGAGCGAAATCGCGGCAGGCCTCCAGGCTATCGTTTCGCTCCAACGTCAGCCGTGAGGAGTTTATCCGCCAAGTTCTCCGCGCCAAGGAGCACATTCGAGCCGGGGACATCTTCCAGGTGGTGCTGTCACAGCGCCTGGAGACGAAGATCCAAGCTGGCGCCTTCGAAATCTACCGTGCACTGCGGCGTGTGAATCCGGCGCCCTACCTCTTCTTCCTCCAGATGGGCGAGGACTGTGTGCTAGGTTCGTCGCCAGAGATGCTAGTGAAAGTGACGGGGGAAGACGTCGAATACCGGCCGATCGCTGGCACACGCCCGCGCGGCAAGGATATGGCAGAGGACCAGCAGTTCGAGCGGGAATTGCTTGCCGACGAGAAGGAGCGAGCCGAGCACGTGATGCTAGTGGACCTGGGACGGAACGACGTGGGACGTGTGTCGCACTACGGGTCCGTCGAGGTGCCGGAGTTGATGTTCGTGGAGCGGTACTCGCATGTGATGCACCTGGTTTCGAGTATCCGAGGAAAGCTGCGTCCGCGGCTCGACGCCTGGGACACGCTATGGGCCTGCTTTCCGGCGGGCACGGTGACGGGCGCTCCCAAGGTGCGAGCCATGCAGATCATCTCGGAACTCGAGCCAACGCGACGCGGCATGTATGCCGGGTCCGTCCTGTACCTGGACTTCGCTGGGAACCTGAATTCCTGCATCACAATCCGGGCGGTCGTGGTGAGGAACAAGAAGGCGTACGTGCAGGTGGGAGCCGGAATCGTGGCCGACTCGGTGCCCGAGCGCGAATACGAAGAGACCATGAACAAGGGCAAGGCCATGCTCCGGGCGATTGAGATGGCGCATGAGGAGAGTAGTCAAACAGCCGGACTGCTACGGAGTCACCAAGGCCCGGAGAAGAAACGAGTGAGAAGCCAGGAGTCCGGAGCCAGAAAGTGCAAGTCAAAATGACGTATGATTTTCGTACTCGATAACTACGATTCGTTTACGTACAACCTAGTCCAGTACCTGGGTGAATTGGGTGCGGATCTCGAAGTGCACCGCAACGATAGGGTGACTGTGCCGGAAATAGAAGCCCGGCGGCCCGAAGCGCTGGTTCTCTCGCCCGGCCCCGGGCGGCCAGCGGGCGCGGGCATTCTGATGGATGTGATCCGGCACTTTGCGGGCAAGGTCGCGATTCTGGGCGTCTGCCTCGGCCATCAGGGAATCGGCGAAGCGTTCGGCGGGGCTGTGGTTGAGGCGCCAAGCCTGGTGCATGGCAAGACGACAGAGGTGACCCACGACGGCAAGACGATCTATCATGGCCTCCCGCACTCGTTCCCGGCAGGGCGCTACCATTCGCTGGTGGTGGACCGGCACAACATTCCCGATGTACTGGAAGTCTCTGCGACTGCGGCCGACGGTACAGTAATGGGTTTGCGCCACAGGCAGTGGCCGATCGAGGGCGTACAATTTCATCCGGAGTCCATCCTGACCATCGTGGGACGACAATTGCTCACGAACTTCCTCGACCTGGTGGCGGTGCGGAAGTAGAATCATCCGCAGTCTACATGAGTACGCAGAGGGAAGAAGTCACCCAGCAAGAATGCCACTTCTATGATGTGGCAAACCGGCTTGTGAATTCGGCCAGTGCCAGAAGCTTCTGCCGGGCGGCACCAGAGTCGATGGACTCGGCGGCAAGCTGCATGCCTTCCTGGAAAGCACTCGCATGATCTGCGGCCACGAGCGCCGCGGCAGCGTTCATCAAAACGATGTCGCGCTTCGGCCCGCGTCTCCCACTCAGGATGTCATGAATGATCTGCACGTTTTCGGCGACGTCGCCTCCGAGCAGGTCAGCCAGCGTGCAGCGCGGCAAACCCAAGTCCTCGGGCCGCAGCGTGCTCTCAGTGACGCGGCCACTCGTGACTTCGAAGAAATACGTCTCGCCGGTGTTGGTGATTTCGTCGAGGCCGTCGGCACCGTGCACGACAAATCCGCGCCGGAGCCCGAGCTCCGCCAAAGCCCTCGCCACAAGCGGCGCCAGCTTGCCGTCGGCGACACCAATGATCTGCGCATTGGCGGCGGCGGGATTGCATAACGGTCCAAGAAGATTGAATACGGTGCGGATGCGCAACTCGCGGCGCGCGGGCATGGCGTGCTTCATCGCGCTGTGAAACGCCGGAGCGAACAGGAATCCGATACCGACTTCGTCAATCGAGCGGCCCACCTGCTCGGGCGAGAGGTGGAGATTCACCCCCAAGCCCTCAATGACGTCGGCGCTGCCACAGAAGCTCGAAATGGAGCGATTTCCATGCTTGGCGACGCGGACGCCGCAGCCAGCCACGACCAGTGCGGTCGCGGTCGAGATATTGAACGTTCCAATTAAGTCGCCGCCCGTGCCCGCCGTGTCCACCAAGGCGTCGCGTTCGGTGCCGGACAGGTCCTCCTCCACGGGACACGCAAGCCGGACAGCGGACGCCTTAGCACGCATAGCCTGGGCAAAACCGATCAGCTCTTCGACCGACTCTCCTTTCGCAGCGAGCGCAGCAAGAAACATTCCAACGCGATGGACCGGCGCGGCGCCAGAGAGAATTGCTTCCATCACGGCGCGGGCTTCGTCGCGCGTCAAGCTTCGCCGGGCCGCAGCCTGCCGGATCGCAAGGGTCAGAACGTCTTCGCCTTCAGAGCCTCTGGCTCCTACGGTCTCAATTTTCGCACTTTGTTCACTCATCGCTCGCTACTCGCCGCTCGGTGCTGGCTTTGTTGCTTTTGTTCCAGCCTTTTTATATAGTACTGTTTCCGCAGACGGATCGGTCGATGAAGATTCACGAATTTCAAGCCAAACAAATCCTGAAAGGCTTCGGCGTGGCCGTTCCGGAAGGCTCGGTCGCGGAGAGCGCCGCCGGAGCGCGGGCGGTCGCCGAGCAGATGGGGCGCGAGGTCGTCGTGAAGGCCCAGATTCACGCCGGAGGACGCGGCAAGGCCGGTGGAGTCAAGATCGCCAAGACCCCCGACGAGGCACATTCCGTTGCAACGAGGATCTTGGGCAAGAAGCTGATAACGATCCAGACGGGGCCGGAGGGGCAACTCGTGCGGCGCGTGCTGGTCGAGGAGACGGTGCCGATCGATCGGGAGCTCTACCTCGGCATCGTGTTGGACCGGGCGAGCGCAGCGCCGGTGTTCATGGCCAGCGCGGCCGGCGGTGTCGAGATCGAGAAGGTCGCAGCGGAGACGCCAGAGCTGATCCTGCGCGAGACGATCCGCCCGGGGTTCGGGTTGCAGCCGTTCCAGGCGCGAAAGCTGGCGTTCGGCCTGGGGCTACCTGCAGAAAGCATCCAGCGCGCAGCCCAGTTCATGACGGCGCTCTACCGGGCGTTTGAAGCGACCGACGCGTCGCTTGTCGAGATTAACCCGTCCGTCCTCACCCAGGACAGACGGCTTCTGGCGCTCGACGCCAAAATGAATTTTGACGACAACGCGCTGTTCCGACACGAGGACATTCGCACGCTGCGCGACCTGGACGAGGAGGAGCCGCTCGAAGTGGAGGCGAGCCGGCACTCGCTGAACTACATTAAACTCGACGGCACGGTCGGCTGTATGGTCAATGGCGCGGGTCTAGCCATGGGCACAATGGACATCATCCAGTACGCCGGCGGGAGTCCGGCGAATTTCCTCGACGTGGGCGGCGGCGCGAGCGCCGAACAGGTGCGCCACGCCTTTGAGATTCTCCTCTCGGACAATAACGTCCGGGCGGTGCTGATCAACATTTTCGGCGGGATCATGCGCTGCGACATCGTGGCGACGGGCGTGGTGGAGGCGGCACGGGCGTTGGGCGTGCAGGTTCCCGTAGTAGTGCGGCTCGAAGGAACCAACGTCGAGCAGGGGCAGCAAATCCTGAAGAAGTCCGGGCTGAACTTCACGGTCGCGAACGGCATGAAGGACGCGGCCGAGAAGGTAGTCGCGCTGGCGAACTGAGCAGGCTGGAAACATGAGCATTTTGGTCGATGAACAAACGCGCGTTCTGGTGCAGGGTCTGGGGCGCGAGGGCGGTTTCCACGCGCAGCAGTGCATCGCCTACGGGACCAAAATCGTCGGGGCAGTGAAGCCCGGCAAGGGTGGAACAAAGCAGGACGGGCTGCCTCTGTTTGATTCGGTGGCGCAGGCCCGGCAAGAAGTCGATCCCCAGGCGACAGTCATCTTCGTTCCTGCCCCCGCAGCAGCGGACGCGATTCTCGAAGCCGCCGACGCCGGTATCGCATTAGCGGTCTGCATCACGGAGGGCATTCCCACGTTCGACATGATCCGCGTGCATGAGTATTTGAAAGGGACCCGGACGCGCCTGATTGGTCCGAACTGTCCGGGGATCATTTCTCCGGGGAAGTGCAAGATCGGGATCATGCCGGGGCATATCCACAGCTCCGGCTCGATCGGTGTGGTTTCGCGCAGCGGGACTCTGACCTACGAAGCTGTGGGGCAGTTGACTGCGCTTGGCATCGGGCAGTCCACCTGTATCGGCATTGGAGGCGATCCGATCATCGGAACGAGTTTCCGCGACGCTATCGAGCTGTTCAACGCCGACCCGAAAACCGACGCCATAGTGATGATCGGCGAGATCGGCGGCACGGCGGAAGAAGAGGCGGCGGCGTACATTCAGGAGAACGTGGTCAAACCGGTGATCGGATTCATCGCGGGCCAGACCGCGCCGCCGGGACGGCGCATGGGCCACGCCGGCGCGATCATCAGCGGCGGTAAGGGAACGGCCGCGGACAAGATGGCGGCGATGCGCAAGGCGGGCATTACGGTCGTCGAAAGCCCCGCCGAGATCGGAGGCGCGGTCGCGGCGCGCCTGATGCTGGGAGCTGAAGTGAAGCTTGACGCGATTTCGACCTCCCGAACGTAGCACTTGTTCGTACCAGATCAACCCCACATGCGGGAGCGGATCACTTGGCAGTGCAACGGACCCTCACCATCATCAAGCCAGACGGAGTCGCACAGAACAACATCGGCGACGTGCTCCAGGCCTTCGAACAGAACCAGTTCAAAGTGGTCGCGATGAAGATGCTGCGGCTGACGAAGCAGGAAGCGGAGGGATTTTATGCCGTGCATCGCGAGCGGCCTTTTTTCGACAGCCTGACGACGTTCATGAGCTCGGGGCGGATTGTCGTGATGGTGCTCGAAGGCAATGACATCATCAGCCACCTGCGTACCGTCATGGGCGCGACGAATCCAGCCAACGCCGCTGAGGGGACATTGCGAAAACGCTTCGCCACTTCGATCGAACACAACGTCATCCACGGCTCCGACGCGCTGGAAACCGCCGCCTTCGAGATTCGCTATTTCTTCAGCGAGATGGAAATTCCGGCGTAAGCGCGCACATTCCTCAAGGCAGGCAACCAGATGCTGCCTCAGTTCGGGAAACTGTTCATCACCATCGGGATCGTTCTCGTAGTTGTGGGCGTTCTTCTTCTGTTCTCCGACCGCCTGTCGTTCCTCCGCATCGGACGCCTGCCGGGAGACGTCGTTTATCGGCGCGGCAACTTTACATTCTACTTTCCGATCGTCACCTCGATTGCGATCAGTCTGATCTTGACGCTGTTGTTCTACGTGTTCGGACGGCGATAAGGAAGCATCGTGTCCCAGATTCAACTGAACTTCGCGGTCGAGAGGCGCATCTACCGGGTGAGCGAGCTCAGCCGGCTGATCCGCGAAAAACTGGAAGCGGAGTTCCCGGACGCGTGGGTCGAGGGAGAAGTTTCGAACTTTCACCCGGCTGCATCGGGCCACCTGTATTTCACGCTCAAGGACGAGACGGCGCAATTGCGGTGCGTCTGCTTCCGGCAATACGCGCGGTATCTGAAGTTCCGGCCCGAGGACGGCCTGCTGGTGACGGCACGCGGGCGGATCAGCGTTTACGAAGCACGCGGCGAATACCAGCTTGCCGTAGAGTTCCTGGAGCCCCGGGGACTGGGTGCGCTGCAACTGGCCTTTGATCAGTTGAAGCGAAAGCTGGCGGCTGAGGGCCTGTTCGACGCCGCACGGAAAAAGCCGCTACCGCGGCTTCCGCGGCGGATCGGAATCATCACCTCGCTGCACGGGGCAGCGATCCAAGACGTGATCCGTATTCTGCACCGCCGGCACGAGAACCTGCACCTGCTGCTCTATCCCGTCCGCGTTCAGGGTGACGGAGCGGCAGATGAGATGGTAAGCGCCCTCTCGTTCTTCAATCGCCATTCCCTGAAGCAACCTCGCGTGGACGTGATTCTCCTAGGGCGCGGTGGAGGTTCGATGGAGGACCTTTGGGCATTCAATGAAGAGCGGCTCGCGCGGGCCATTGCTGCTTCTTCGGTTCCCGTTATCTCGGCTGTCGGGCATGAAACGGACTTCAGTATCGCCGATTTCGTTGCCGACCTCCGAGCCCCGACTCCATCGGCTGCGGCGGAACTGGTGATCGAAACGCAAGAGCGGCTCGCCGAACAGATTGCGATTCTCGAGGACGATCTCCGAAAAGTCATCCGATACAATCTGCTGCAGCGGCGCCAGGAGCTGACCGAGATCGTCGCGCACCGCGGGTTCCAGACGCTGCGCATTCTGCTGGGTGAGGCCGCGCAACGCAGCGACGATCTGGCAGACCGCCTGACGGAAGCAGCGCGGGAGGCGCTTCGTCAGGTGCTCCGGCGCTGGGAGCAACCGCATGCCTTTCTGACTCATTTCGATTTGCGGGCGCGGCAGGAACGCGAGCAGCTGCGCTTGAATCGCGTGAGTGCAGCGCTCGTCCATCCGGTCCGGCTGCTGTTGGCAAGAAAGAGGGGGCACATGGAGTCGCTGCGGGCGGAACTGGAACAGCTCAATCCAGCGACGATTCTGGAACGTGGGTATGCGATTGCATTCGACGCCACCGGCAAGGTGCTCAAGGATGCGGCCAACACCGCCAAGGGAGAGCCGATCACTCTGCGTCTGGCGCGGGGACAGCTCATGGCACGCGTCGATCAAGTGAAACCTGAGGCAGAAGAAACCTAACTGGATCTGGGTGCATCGGGTCTTGGTTCGGGGTGAGTTATCGGGCTGCGGTGGGAACCGCCGCTTCCACGCTCTGCTTCCTCCGGATCGCTTCGTCGATCTGCTGTAGCAAAAGCAGGGTTTCTTTCTCCAGGTCGGGAGTGCTTCTCCGCGAGCCCGCTACTTGGGCCAGATGGCGCCGGGCCGCCTCCAGATCGTCCAGTTTGCGGTATAGATCCCCCAACTCGAAATGAACGCGGGCCACGGGCACTTCTCGATAGCCCGGTGTGTCCCGCCGGACATTCGCCAACACAGCCTCATATTCCGCAATGGCTTCCTCGGTTTCGTCGGCTGCCCGATGAATCGAAGCAATTTCCAGAGGGAAAACAAAGTTGCGCGGGAACGCAGCGGCCACCCGCTCCAGGGTTTCGCGGGCATCCGCGAACCTCTTTTCGCGGCGGTACATGACGACCAGCAGAATCTGGGCGTCGTACCTCGCTCCGCTGCCCCAGCGCGCCACGCTCTCAACCAGCTCCATGCCGCTCTCTTTTTCACCGGACAATCCGATGAGATAAAGCAATACCTTTAGCGGCCCCGGCATGCTTCCCAACGCAAAATCGAACAGGCCCGGAACCATATAGGCGTCGTATTGCCGGGGATTGAGCTGAGTCAGGCGGGTGTGAAAGCCGTTCGCCTTTCTGGCACTGCCCATGGAATCGAGCAGGGCGCGTGCAACCAAGCCCTGATAGGTGGCCTTGGTCGCGTAAGCAACTCCACAGGAATACAGGGCCTGCTGGTCCGTCTTGTCGCGCTGGAGGCGCTGTTCGCACAACCGGATTGCCGTTTGATTGGATTGGTGGAAATTCCGGTCGAGCACGGGGTCCACCTCGATCTTGCGCCTCCGGAAGAATCGGTTCGACGCCCCAAACAGGTCGCCTTCAAGAACGCCGGCAATAAACAATTGTTTGTAAAAGTACGCCACCGCCACCCGATGGTGCGAGTAGGGGTTGGCGGGGTCGGCATCCCGCAGGCGCTCAAAGGTTCGGATGGCCTCGTTGTATTCCAGGCTGTAGAAATGATCAAAGCCCGTGGCAGAAAGTCGCCGGACCTGGTCGGGAGAAAGAGCGGGCGCTTGCGCGCTGGCACCCGCAGCCAGGGCCCAGCTGAGGACGACTCCTCCCATTGCTCCCGCGACTCGATTCATGGCACCCGTCCTCGAAACAGCAGCGCTGCTGGTCTATAAGATGACACGAAAGGGCACAAGGATGGAACAGGAGATCAGAAATTCGGCGTAAGAGGAACCGCCTTATCCCGGAGGCCAGCGCATCGGGCGGCCACCCAGCAGGTGGAGGTGCAGATGAAAAACTGATTGCCCGGCTTCCGCCCCGGTGTTCACGACGGTCCGGTATCCGCCGGTCAGGTTGCGCTCCTGGGCCAGTTGGGCGGCGACCCGGTGGAGATGCCCGATGACCGGCTCGTCAGTCTCGGCGGCTTCTGCCGCGGATGCAAAATGCTTGCGTGGAATCACCAGCACATGCACCGGGGCCTGCGGGTTGACGTCATCAAAAGCAACTGAGGCCTTGTCCTCGTAGATGATCCGGGCGGGAAGTTCCTTGGCCACAATTTTGCAGAAAATACAATCCGCCATACTCACCTCAAAAAGCGTTCAACCGTACTACAAAACCCGACAGGTTTTCTCGTCCCAGTTGGGCTGCAAGGTTACGGGCTTCCAGGGCCGACGTCTTCGGGCCGACGCGTACGCGGTAGAACAGACCGTCACCGCTTTCGTAACGCTCGACGAACGCCCCACCATAGCGCGCCTGCAGACTGCTCTGAAGCCGCTCGGCGGCGGCCTGGTCGCGAAACGCTCCGACCTGCACAGCATACAAGCCCGAAGGAGGCGCATCGGCCGCAGAAATAACTTCCAGGCGCACGACGGCCGTTCCCGATCCAATCATACGGATTTGCCGCGCCGCCTCCTGCGAGAGGTCAATGATCCGGCCCTTGACGAATGGCCCGCGATCCGTGATCCGCACCGTGACCGAGCGACTGTTTTCAAGGTTGGTCACTTTCACCCAGGTGTCGAAGGGCATTGTCAGGTGTGCAGCCGTGAGCTGATTCTTGTTGTAGATTTCTCCGTTTGCCGCGCGGCGGCCGTGATACGGGTCGCCGTACCAACTGGCGTAACCGGTCTCAACGGTACCTGGCGGGAGAGTCTCCACAGTTCCGCCTCCAGACAATGGCACCGGCACTCGCCCGGCCGAGGGAGGGCCGGAAACGGTCTGGCGCCGTCCGCAAGCTGACCCCGCCAGCACGGCAAGAAGACAGACAACGAGAATTGTCCGAGTTCTCACGTCACTCTTGATTATAGAAAACGCATCAGGAAGTCAGGGATCGGGAAAGACGAAGTTTCACCATCGGTATATAATGAGTGACCTAAGAGATGCTTTCTCGGAATCGCTGCCATGCCTCTTTCTCCACGCATGAAATGGAAAATCCACCGCTACCGGATGGAACTCGAAGAGCGCATAGAGCGGGTGCGCGGCTTTTTCCAGTCGGTCGCAAACAAACAGCGCATGTGCCCGGCGTGCCGGGCGCTGATCGATCGCAAGGAACGGGTTTGCCCGCTGTGCGGTGAACGGGTCTCACAGGTGGCGCAGGCCGGGGTCGGCCGGGCACTCGATTCAATCCTCCCGCAACAGGCTCGCTACACTACAATTTTGCTCAGCGTGAACGTATTCCTGTTCGGGCTCATGCTCCTCGCAACGATCCGCAGCAGCGGGGGAGAATTCAGCGGGAATCTTCTGTTCGGCTCAATTGACGTTCTGACGCTCGTGCGGTTCGGCGCCAAATACGGGTTCCTGATCGCTGAAGGAGAGTGGTGGCGTTTCGTTACACCAGTTTTTCTGCATGCAAACCTGATTCACATTGCCTTCAACTCGTGGGTTCTGTTCGATCTGGGCCCAGCGGTCGAGGGAATCTACGGGCCACAGAAGTTTCTGGTGCTCTACGTCGCGACGGGCGCTGCAAGTTTCATTTTCAGCTTCTTGTGGCGTCCTCTGTCGGTGAGCGTGGGGGCTTCCGGGGCCATCTTCGGCCTGATCGGCGTCATGATTGCCTACGGTTATCGCAACCGGCACGGTGTCGGCGATGCGGTCCGAAACATGTTCGTCCGCTGGGCCATGTATATGCTCGCATTCGGGCTCATCATTCCGGGAATCGACAATGCAGCGCACATCGGAGGCCTTGTGTCGGGCATCGCGTTCGGGGCACTGGTCTCCGACCTTCCCGAAGTCACGCAGACGGGCATTCAGATGTGGACGACCCTCCGCGCGGTCGCGTTCTTTGTGGTTCTGTTCGGTTTCATAATGGTGGGCCTGCGCGCTGGAGCGTTGCAGTGACGGGGATTTGTCTAAGGTTGGTGAACAGCCAGTCGATTGTAGTTGCTTGACCCGGGTGGCGGACCCGGAGGCGATTGCCGAGGCGAAATCTTCCTATAACTTAGTCCGCACGCATCCTCTACTTCTACTGACGCCCTGCGCCGAGACCCTCGCGATACACTTCCCACGTCTGTTCGGCGCATTTTGCCCAGGTAAAGAGGTTCGCTCTCTCCCGGCCGCGGCGGCGCAGATCCGCTGCATGGGCTTCGTCTTCGATCACGCGCCGCATGGCTTCTCTAATCTGCACGACATCACGCGGGTCCACAAACGCAGCGGCATCGCCCGCCACTTCCGGCATCGCCGAGCAGTTGGACGTAATTACCGGCAGGCCGCAGGTCATGGCCTCGAGCACCGGCATTCCGAATCCTTCTTCCAGAGAAGGAAAGACTAATGCGGAGGCAGTCAAGTAGAGCAGCCGGAGAGTCTCCGTCGAAGCGTGTCCCAGGCGTACGACACGCTCGCTCAGGCCCTCCCGTTCGATCAAGCTATGGATCGCATCGGCTCCGTAACCGTCGCCTCCCGCAAGCACCAAGCGGTACCCCGAGAGCTTCGAGGCGGCCAGAACGACGTTGGCGATGTTCTTGCGCACCTGGATCACGCCGACATTCAGGAAGAATTTCTCCTCGAGGGAAAATCCGAGAACTTCCTTCCGGAATAGATTCCGCTCCTCGGAACTTGCCGCCGGAATCGGGTCCACACCGTGATAGATGACACGGATGCGTTCTTCGGAAGCATTGGTGTGACGAAGCAGTTCTCCCCGGGTCGCATTCGATACGGCAATGATCCGATCGGCCCGGGAAACCGCGTCATGCAGAACTTCCGTAAAGCGATTTTGGAACGACGGAGCAGAGTACTTCGTGGAAGTCAACGGAAACAAATCATGGATGGTCACAACGGAAACTGGATAGGAGCGGCGCGGCAGCCGCTGGTTGAGGCCGTGAAACAAGGAAGCCGAGCGAGGCGGCAACCATGGTTCCCAGACCGGGAAGGCCGAGCACTCAGCCGGCCAGGCCTTCCGCCGTCCCCACCGCCAATACGGGCCGATCCGCACGCCAAGCGCCAAGCGAAGGTCCGGAGATGCTTCAGCCGGCAGAGAAGCTGCGAGAGCCTGAATCAGCTTCCAGCAATAGATGCCTGTCCCGGTCGGTTCGGGATAGGCTGCTTCGGTGGCGTCCAGCGCAATCGTCATTTCGGGGATAGTGGACCGTGCGGCTTTACTTTTCGTTCAATTCGGCGCAGCAGTCCCTCCACTCTCAATCCAGGTTCCGGAACCGGCCAGCCGTCCGGAACGCATAATGAAGCCCCGAAACCACCGTAAAGATACCTGTCGTGTACACGGCTGCTTGCTGGAGCCATCGCAGCGGCTCGTTGAAATAGATCAATACCAGCAGGGTGCACAGCACCGTCGCCACCTGTCCAATGGTATTGATTTTTCCGTAGAGGGTGGGAGGGAAGCTTCGGATTGGCGTCGCCAGGACCATCGCCAGAGCCGTCATCAGAATAATGATATCGCGGCTCACAACCAGGATCACGAGCCACAGCGGAATACTGCCGTCCAAGCCCAGCGCCACGAAGGAAGAGGTCAGCAGCAGTTTGTCGGCAATCGGGTCCAGATATTTCCCCAGTTCGGTCTGCTGCCCCATACGGCGCGCCAGCAAGCCATCGAGGCCGTCGCTGACTCCGGCGATCAGCACCAGCGCGAAGGCCATCCCGTATTCGTCCACGACAATCGACACAATGACGAAGGGGATAAAGATCAGTCGCAGAAGCGTGATCTGGTTCGGGGCATACAGGACTTGGTTGAGCCTCGGCATCGAACGTTTAGGGAATGATCAGCCGGCCGTCGCGCATGGACAACACACGGGAGGCGAATGCAGCAGCTTCCCGGCTGTGTGTGGCCATCAACACCGTCCGGCCCATCTGGCGGCTGATCCGGTCCAGCAACTGCAGCACCACCTCCGCATTGCTGCTGTCGAGATTTCCGGTCGGCTCATCTGCGATCAGGACGGCAGGATCATGTACCAAAGCACGCGCGATCGCCACGCGTTGCATCTCGCCGCCGGAGAGCTGATGCGGAAAGAATGGGGACTTATGCCCCAAGCCGACCAGGTCAAGCAGCCCGGCCGTTCGCTGCTCAACTTCGTCTCCCCGGCTCTTCCCATCCAACCAGAGCGGCACCGCTACGTTCTCGGCAACCGTCAGCGTCGGAAGCAGATTGAAAAACTGGAACGCAAAGCCGACGCGGGTTCGGCGCAAGCGGCTCAGCTCGCTATCAGTCATGCGACCCGTCGATCGTTCTCCAATCCGCACTTCGCCGCTGGTAGGCAGGTCCACTGCACCCGCTAGATTGAGTAGCGTGCTCTTGCCACATCCGCTCCGGCCCACGATTGCCGTAAAGGATCCGGCCTCGAGCGTCAGGTTCGCCTCCCGCACGGCATAGACCTCGGTTCCCTCGGCGGGATATGCCCTGCTCGCCTGCACCAACTCGACCACCGGCGACACGACGGATTCCTGGACCTCCGAATCCAGTGTAGCAGCGTTCGAATCAGTTTGCGCGACGCGGGAAGGATCGGGCGGTTTCCTGATGCCGCATCCGTCGGCTCGGGACCCTGGAAGGAAACTCAGGCCGGTAAGCCTTCTATTCGGCGCCGGGAACGGACTCTGGCCTCGCAACAAGCCTCCATGCCGTCTTTTCGAGTTGCTGGCGGGCGAAGGCGGCCCATTGGCTATTTGGATCGCGTTTCAAGTACTCCAGCCACTGGCGGCGAGCCCGACCGTGCAGTCCCAATCTCTCATACACCAGTGCAAGATTATAATGTGGGTCCGGAGAGTTGGGGCTGAGCCGGACAGCTTCCTCGTAGTGCCGCCGCGCTTTCTCCCACTCCTGTCGCTCATCAAACACGTTCGCCAGGTTGAAATGCGCCAATGCGTAGTCTGCATCGAACGCCAGGACGGCGCGATAGCAGCGCTCCGCCTCACTGAGCTTCCCCAGGCTGTAGAATACGGTCCCCAAATTGATCCATGCTCCGGCAGCGTGGGCGTCGAGATCGATTGCTTTCTGGTAGGCGCGGATGGCCTTCGGCAGCGTGTCCTTCCGTTCCTCGTATCGCAGCCCTGCCCGGAAGAATCGGTCGGCAAGAACCTTCCCGTCGGTCTCGCTCAATCCTCGGGGGTGCGCCGGCTTCTCGAGCTTTCGAACTGTCGTCGCACGATCCTTCGGTGCGTACTCCAGCACGAACTGTCCGGTCATCGGCTCCAGCGAAGTGCCTTTGAAGTGGACCAACAGGCGCTTCCCTCGTTTCTGAAACTGGAGTTCACTCCACGGCCTTTCCACATCTCCAAGCTTCCTCTTCATAGCAGCATGCAGCGACCGGATGCGGGCCGGGGGAACTCCTTCTTTCCGCAACTGCAGCAGGGTTCGCAAGGAAACGATATCCGAGAACGTATACACACATTCCGTGGACCGGCTGCGGGCCATCCCCTCTCTTTTTGGAGCGGCTGCGCGAACGCACTTCCCCGTGTTCTCTACCGGCCGCATCACCGTTTGCGGCGAAACAAAACCCTGACGCTCCCAGGCAGCCAACTGGCGGTTGCTCAATCCCAGCATTCGCAGCACTTGTTTTCTGCTGTAGCCTTTCCCGTCCGATTGAGACGCGCTGTTCATCCTTCGTCGCACCGCAGCGATTACGCCTTCCTTTGACAGCGGATGATAAGAAAATTGTTTCGGCGATGCAAGAAAATTGCTGTTGACACACCTTTTTGCCGACCGGGATAATCTCTCTGTGCTGTCCCTCACCGGCAGCGATCGGTTTCGCTCCGGGCCGTGGCTTCTCCTTGTTCTGACAACCGCCGCCCCAGTGTGGGACTGATCTCCAATAAACCAGGCCGCTCGCGACCGCGACTTTCTTTCGACTCGACGGACGGGCGTGCCGGGCAGGAGGATTCATGGACTGGAAGATTTGGATGCTGGGTTGCTTCGTTGTTGTGCTTGCCATGGCGGGCTTCTCTCCGTCCGCGATGGCGCAACGCGACCCGGGAACCTATGCGGTTTTTGAAACGGACCAAGGACAGTTTGTGGTCGAGCTTTTCGAAGACCGAGCTCCCATTACAGTAACGAATTTTGTGGAACTCGCCGAGGGCATGAAGGAGTACACGGACCCTAGAGATGGCCAGAAGAAGACAGGGCGGTACTACGACGGAACCGTATTTCACCGGCTGATCCCGGATTTCATGATTCAAGGTGGGGACCCGACCGGAACCGGAACCGGCGGCCCGGGGTATCGTTTCGAGAATGAATACTCGCCGAATCTGAGTTTTGACAGAGCCGGCCGTTTGGCAATGGCGAATGCCGGCCGGAATACCAACGGCAGCCAATTCTTCATTACAGACGCCGCTGTAGGGCTTGACGCCAGGGATTACACGATCTTCGGCCAGGTGGTCGAGGGCATGGACGTCGTCCGGAGGATCGCTCGCGTACCGAAAATTCCAAGGGGTCCGACAAATCCGGAGGGATCAAAGCCGATAGAGCCTCCAGTGCTACAAAGAGTCATGATCGAGCGCGTTTCTGGGAACTAGTCGGCTGTTCCGGTTGCAGAGGGTCGCCGAGGATAGGCGAACCTCTGCGTCCTCTGCTATGATATTCACAGATGGACATTTACGAGGAAATCACGCGACTGCGCCATGCAGGCATTAAGGCTGCTCTAGCTACAATTGTCAACGTACGCGGCTCGATTCCGAGCTACGAGTCGGCCAAGCTGCTCGTCCGCGAGGACGGGTCTATCATGGGTACGGTGGGGGGCGGCTGTGTCGAGGGCGAAGTCTGGGCCGCCGCCCGCAAGGTCATCGAGGAGGAAAAGCCCCGCCAACTCACGTTCAACCTGAACAACGATCCCTCCTATGACACCGGCCTCCTCTGTGGCGGGACGCTCGACATATTCGTGGAACCGATCCTTCCCACTCCCTATTTGTACATCTTTGGCGCGGGACACGTCTCGATGGCGCTCTCGAAGGTCGCCACCCTCGCCGGCTTCAGCACCATCATCATTGACGACCGGGACACTTACGCCAACCGTGAGCGCTTTCCCGAGGCGGCCGAGGTTTATGCTGACGAGTACGAGAAAGTCTTCGAGCGCCTGCTACCAAACAGCTCGTCGTTCCTCATCGCCGTGACGCGCGGCCACCGCGACGATATGCGCGTGCTTCGCTGGGGGGTCGGCACGACAGCCCGCTACGTCGGCATGATCGGCAGCAAGCGCAAGGTCATCGAGATCATCAAGTATCTCGAGGAGAAGGAAGGGATTGCACCCACGCAGCTCGCCCGCGTGCACGCCCCCATCGGCCTCGACATCGGCGCCATCTCGCCGGAAGAGATCGCCGTCAGCATCGTCGCCGAGATGGTCGCCGTCCGCCGGGGCGCCTTGCAGGACGCGAAGCCCCATCCGAAATCCATTCTTGCCGTCTCCTGAGAAGATTGTCTCCTCCGGATCATTCCGAATCATTTCGCGGAACGGTTGCAGGCATCATCCTGGCCGCCGGGGAATCCCGCCGCATGGGGCGCGACAAGGCCCTGCTTCCCCTCGGGCGGGAAACGTTCCTGGAGCACCTCATCGAAACCCTGCGCCACGAGGTCAGCCCGCTGCTCCTCGTGCTTGGGCACCATGCCGATGAGATTGCCGGCCGAATTCCCCGCCCTGCGGACGTCCAGATCCTCCGGAACACGGATTACAAACTCGGGCAGCTTAGTTCGCTGCGGGCAGCCCTGCGCTCGCTCAAAGGCCAACCCGTAGCCGGAGTAATCGTCTGCCTCGTCGATCACCCGGCTATCACCACCGCCGTTATCCGCGCTCTGCTCGAACGGTTTCGAGGCGGGCAGTCACGCATCATCATTCCCACCTGCGATGGCCGGCGGGGCCACCCTGTGTTCTTCTCCGCAGAGTTATTTGCGGAACTGTTGGACGCGCCGCTCGACCAGGGGGCACGCGTCGTAGTGCGCCGCCATGGCGACGAAGTGGAGCTAGTCGAAACCGGTGAGGAGGGGATCCTTCTCGACATCGACCGCCCGGACGATTATGAACTCTTGCTCGAACGGTGGAAGAAAGGGGAGGGCGGCTCTAGCTGCACACAGCCTTGAAGAAGGCTTTCAAGGCGTCTTCGGCTAGGATGCTGGCATGCCCACTTTCCGGTGGCAGCCCGCCGAGTTTCTTCGCGATCTGGAACGCCGAAGTGCGCTCGGCTTCTTCGAGTGTTTTTCCGTGGATCAGTTCCGTTAGTAGAGACCCACAGGCGATCGCCGCTACGCAGCCGCTCGTTTTGAAGCGGACGTCCTGCAGCCGCCCTTCTTCCACCCGCACGGAGAGGCGCATGATGTCTCCGCAAGCAGGGTTGCTGACCTCGACCGTCACTGCCGGCGGCGGCAGCTCGCCCGCGTTGCGGGGATTCTGAAAGTGGTCGAGCATCGCTGGGCTATACACAGTCGCTCCCTTTCTTGTGGGAAGATTGACTCTACAATTGTGCTTGAAAACTTCGTTCTGTAACAATTGGGAAGCCCATTTTGTTTCCGAGTGATTTACGCCATGAGTACTCAAACCAGGAAGCTCGTTGTTGCTGCGCTACTATTCGACCAGAGCCGCTTACTGATCTGCCAGCGCTCACCGCATGGCCAATTTCCGAACAAGTGGGAGTTTCCGGGTGGCAAAGTCAACCCTGGCGAAGCTCCACAGGACGCTCTGCACCGCGAGCTGCTGGAGGAGCTAGGAATTAGCGCAGAGATCGGTGACGAGGTCTGGCACACTGACCACCAGTACGCAGGACACTCTCCCGTTCGGCTGCTCTTCTTTTCCGTGCGGAGATATTCTTCCACGCCGGAAAACCGCGTGTTTCAGAAGATTCTCTGGGTATATCCGCAGGATCTGACGCTATATGACTTCCTGGAAGCGGACCGTCCGCTGGTCGAACGGCTTCGCTCAGGAAAACTATTGCGGGATGGCTCACAGGCAGGTGCCTTCAGCCCCGAATCCCCGAATCGCTCTTAGAACGTAAGAACTTGCAGCAGCGGGCCGAGATCAGAGAGTTGGTCAACGAACAGGAGCCCTTCGGCAGCGTTTTCGGCGCGTGACTTTCCCAGGGGTCCTTCCGCCAGGGAAAGAAACTTCCGGACCAGACTGCCATCGCTCGCCGGGTTCTGCATGCTTCCCGGCGGATACGGGACTTCCGCACGCAATACCTCCCCGCTCCGAAGCTTTACCTCCACGCGCGCTCCCATCGCTTCCCGATTGGCGGTCGTGAGCGAAGGCTCCGGCCGCAGAGTTACCTTCCGGATCAGCGCAACGGCGCACGGGTCACGAAAGCGGTCTTCTTCGAAATCCTCCACTGTGACCGCGCCATCCAATAGGGCTCTCGCCACCACGTAGGGCACGCTGTGGTCAGCATGCTCCCGAGTCGTGATCTCGCCCTGATAGGATTGCTGGTTCTCGTAGGCTCCCTGGCTCAAGGGCACCGCAATGCTCTCGATTTCCTCCAGGTTCAAACCCTGGTCATGGACCTCGATTGCTGCCGCAATCGGCGCCTGCCCATAGACGAAGCAAGGCCACATCTTTGTGCAGCTCTTCAGGATCTGAAAGTCACCCGTGCGTTCCCGCAGAATGTCCTCGCGAAGCTCGCCGGTGACTTTCTTGCCGAAGCCGTAGACACCCTCGAAGATCGTAAGGGGGTACGTCAGGCCTTCCTGCGCTAGCAGCGCAGCAAACGTTCCGTTCCGCGCGGACATAGGGTCCGCAGTTCCTTTCGAGGGAGTCATCTCCCCGCCGCTCAGGAGCGCTCCACCGCGGACCTCTCCCAACGTGTTTCCGTGGGCCCCGGCGATCGCCATGGCGTTGGCGATGCGCGTGGCGTCGAGATCCAGCAGCTTGGCCGCCACCGCGGCGGAAGCGTAATTGGTCGTGATAGTTCCAAGGTCCCACCCTCGACTCAACGAACCTCCATCGGTGGCATCGCGCAGCCGCAGCTGCACCTCGTGGCCGATCGTGACGCCCAGCAGAAGCTCCTTCCCGGTCAGGTTGCGCATTTCCGCCACGGCCAAAGCCGTCGCAATGTTGATGCTGCAATGGTTCGGGGCGCCCAGCGCGGCGTAGTCGTTGTAGTCGAGATACCGAATCGCCATGCCGTTCAAGAAGGCGGCCTGATCACAGGAAACCTTGCGGCCCAGCCCGATGATCGTTGACCGAGGATGGCCCCCCTGCAGAAACACCGCTTGCTGCGCGAAGCGGACTGGCTCGGCGTTAAAAGCTCCCAGGGCGCAGCCGGTCGTATCGAGCAGTACCCGCTTGGCCTTTTCTACGACCTTCTGCGGAAGGTCCTCATACCGAAGTTCTGCCACCCAGGCCCCCATGTCTTCGGCCACAGTCGTCTGTCGGCGTCCCGCGGAACGCAAGGGTGTTTCCTGGGTCCCCGCCTGGGCTGCTAGAAGCAAGCTCGCCGTTTGAGGCGACGCGAGAGCCATCGCTCCTGCTCCCCAAGTCTTCAAGAATTCCCGGCGTCGAATGCGGGTCCAATCCATGATACTGTCCTCCGAAAAGGATGGCGCGCTCGGTTCGCGCGATGCTGGAAGAAGGCTTCAAAAGAAAAGGGGCTCGCGCCCCTGATGTATTACGAAACGGTTATTGGCCCGGCAACGCCGCCCTCACTCCTCCGACGAGGAACTCGGGGCAACCTGCTCAGCGGGCGGCAAATAGGGCTCCAGTTGCGCCAGGTTCTCCTTGATCTGCTCGGCAAACTTACCGTCGGGGGATTCTTCCAGGTACGCGCGCATATGCTCGACCGCATCCACGTACTGCTCTTTTTGCAGCAGGATATCGGCCAGCAGAGCGTGGACTTGCGGGATGTTTTCATGCGGCCATCGTTCTGCGTCCCGAGCGCTTTGCTCCGCATCGCCTAGCTGCTGCAAATTGAAGTTTCCGATCGCATTCAGAAAGCTGGCATAGCCGAGACTCCGGTCCAGAGACAACACTTTCGACGTCGTATCAACCGCTGCCTGCCACTGCTGGTCCTGCACCTGCATTACGGCAAGGTCCATGTAAGGCGGGACGTATTGGGCATCCAGTGCAATTGCCTGTTGCAGCGACTCGGCAGCCTTCTCCCGTTCCCCCTCCTGGAGATGAATCCGACCCAACTGATAATAGGCCGCGGCGTATTGGTCGTACTTGTCGATGGCCTTCTCCAAACGCTCCCGCGCCGACTTTGCCTTATTGTTCTGCAAGTCCTTGACGGCCCGGTCGTACTCCTTGCGGGCGTCGTCCGGCACCAGCAACGAAGTCATGCTGATCGCCGAACCCTGCGCCTCCGCCACCCGTTGCAGCCGGAGCGTACCGACATCCACACGACCCATATCCGTGTGCTCCGAAATGATGCGGTTAATTGGATGGAAACCTGCGACGCTGATCTGTAATTCGCATCCGCGCAACGAGCCGGCAAATCCGGCCGTCGTCCCTCCTAACTGCCTCCGCGAGCCGAACGTGGCTGGGGCTTCATTACTGGCGCTGAAGTCAAAATTGCTCTGCATGCCGCCGCCCAGGTTAAACGTAAAATACCCTCCCAGGTCGGTATGAATCACCTGCAGCGGCCTGAGTCCGCAACTGAGCTCCACCGTAACAGGCTCCGGGACCGGTTGGTTTGTTTCCATCAGGACCTGCCCGCTCACAAAGAGCGGTCCGCGCGGTCGATCCATCGGTCGTGTCGACCGACGCGGCCGGGTCGTCCCTCTGGTGCTCCCGGTGCTGGCACCGGAGGATGATCCTCCGCCTCGGTTCTGCGCAAATCCCGTGGGCATCATCCCGGCAATTAGCAGGACTACGATGCAGGAAATCCAGATCTTTTTGGTCATTCTCGCCCCCTTCGCCCTTGGAGCCATTTGATTAGCTAGAGCCTATCCCATCCGGAGCCGGATTGGAAGGGAAAAATGCCAATTGGGCCGGGACGAAATACACGTCCGTGGCTTTAGCGTTGAATCCCTATAGGAATTGAGCCTTGACCGGCATTCCGATCTCGATCCCGATTCCCTGTCCCTTACTCCGTTGGCGCCTGCGTGCGTCCTCGCACATGCGACTGCACGAATTCGATGATGCTATCGAGCGATGCCCCTGGCTGGAAGACTTCCGCCACCCCCAGCGCCTTCATCGCGGGCACCTCGGCATCCGGGATGATTCCGCCCAGCACGACCAGCACGTCGTCCATGCGCTTTTCCTTGAGCAATGCCATTAGCCTGGGAACAATGGTGGTATGCGCCCCGGAAAGGACAGACAGACCGATTGCGTCGGCGTCTTCCTGAAGCGCAGCCGTCACGATCTGCTCCGGAGTTTGCCGCAGCCCGGTGTAGATGACCTCCATCCCCGCGTCCCGCAGCGCGCGCGCAATCACTTTCGCACCGCGGTCATGGCCGTCCAACCCCGGCTTGGCGACGATCACTCGAATTCGCCGTTGGTTTTCCGAATGCAAGTTTCCCTCGGACCATCGCATCATAGGGAAACATCCTAATGCGTGTCAACGCGGGATGTTCCCTGGCAACAATCGGGTGGGGGTTGATCTGCTCAGGACTGGCCCCGGATCACCTGGTCGAGCGCGATCCCGTGTTCCACAAGCATAGCGCCCGTAACCTGTTCGAGCATGACGTGTGCTTTGGCGTAGTTGGCTCGCGCCGATACCTCGGCAAACTGGGCCTGTTCGAAATCCCTCTGCATCTGAATGACATTGTAAGGGGTCGAGATACCGGCCTGCAGTTTGCGCTGCTCGGCGTCAAGCGTTTGGCGGCTCAATTCCAGCGCCTTGCGTGCGGCTTCCACCTGCGCTTTTGCCTGCACCACGCCGATCAGCGCATTCCGGACTTCGAGCCGGATCTGGTTCCGCGTTCGCTGCAGCGCCGTCTCCGCCTGCCGCAACTCCAGCTTCGCCCGCAGGTCATCGGCCTGCGCGCTGCGGTTCAGGAGCGGAATCGTCAGCGTGATGCCGAAGGCGTATTCGGGGAAGTCGAATCGCCCGATCTGCCCGAACGCACCGCTCAGACCCGCGTCCCGGCTCGACCCCACATATTGTGCGAACACGTTTAGGCTCGGCTTCAGATTGTTCTTCGTAAACTCGGTCACGATTCTCTGGTTGAATATGCCGCCTTCAGCGCGGGCGATCTCCGGGCGGTTCCGCATCGCCGCCGTCAGGGCCTCTTGCAGGCTTGGGATGTCGGCATCCTGCGGGTCGGGCAGCAGGTCCGTGGTTTCAATCCGCACCGTCCCCAGGTCGCTGTCCAGACTCTTCGCCATCACGTTCTTGAGCTCGACTTCCCGGAGCTGCTCGTTGGTTTGCGCCGCGATCAGGTCCCGCTGCCGCGCCGCCACCTCCGCCTCGGCCACCACCACGTCGAGCGGCGCCAGCGTCCCGATCTCGACCTGCTTGGCGTTATCCTCCCGCAGCCGCTCCGCAACGGCCAGAGCCTGTTCCGCCGCCCGCACCTGTTCTCGCGACGCCACCAGGTCCCAGTAGAGGTTCTGCGCGTTTCCCAGGGTGAGGATGACCTGTTGCCGGAAGGCCTCGCGTGAGAGCCGTGTATTGTTCTCTGCCACGCGTTCGAACCGTTGCGTCACCGAATAGCCGAAACCGTTCCACAGCCGCTGGTTGATCGAGAAATTCAGCCGCCCCGAGAACGACGGGTTGAACCGCTGGTTGAGCTCCGTCGTGCTGCCGCGCTGCATACTCCAGCCCAGGCTGAAGCTCGTTCCCGTCGTGAAGGCCTGCGCGTAGAACACCTGGAACGCCGTCGTGTGGCTCGTCGGCGTGGCGACTCCCGATACCCGCGTGGTGTTGAGCGGGCTTGTCTCCGTGTCGATGCTGAAGTTCATGTTCAGACGGGGGTCGTAGCTCCCGCGCGGGCCGACCTGTACCACCCGCGCGTTGCCGCTGATTCTGCCGTTACCGCCCCCTCCGCCTCTGGGTCCCCCGCCAAAACCCGTGTCGTTGAGTCCAGCCCCGATCGCCCCGGCAAACAGCCCTGCTGGAATCGGCGTCCCTTGCGTTCCCCGCGGCGCCTGCCCCGACCGCGCCCGCAGCATGTCGGTCTCCGCCATCGAAAGGTTATAGCGTGCCGCGGCTAGCACCAAGTTGTTTTCGACCACTGCACCAAGGACTTGCGCCAGCGACAATCGCAGCGTCCCGCTCTGCGCATGTTGCGTCAGCGAAAGCGAGTTCTCCAGGTTGGGATCCGGCACCTCGCGCATCTTGTAGAGGTTGTACAGCCGGGGAAACGTCGGCGGGATCTCACTGTAGTCGAACACCACCGGTGCAGGACCTTGTGCCGCGGCCGAACCGCCTGCCGCCAGAAATAGCAGCAATCCACCCCATGCCGCCATCCTGTGTACAGCCCCAGCCGTTCGGCAACCCGAAGGCCGTTTCCTTCGGGCGTTGCGATCGAGCCTCATTCAGTCTCTTCTCCCGGTGTGAACCCTACTACGCTGAACGGCGGCGTCGGCATCCGGGAAATCGTCCCGGTAAACGCGTCGTCAATTTCGATTCCGTTGCGGTCGAGCGTGGTTCCCATGGCGCGGTCCATCTCCACCAGGGCTTTCGCATAACTCGCCACCGCCTGCACCTCCGCGTTCTCAGCATTGATCAGATCCCGTTGCCGCAGCACGGCTTCATATGGCGTGCTGACTCCGGCCTGGAGCTTCCTCTCCTCCGCGTCGAGCGTTTCGCGTGCCAGCAGGACAGCCTGGTGTGCCGCCTCGACCTGCGCCTTGCCCTGAATCAATCCGATGATGGCCTGTCGCACTTCGAGCGCCACCTGGTTGCGGCTGTTCTGCAGTTCCACTTCCAACTGGTTACCTTCGAGCTGCGCCCGCAAGTTGTCCGCCTGGGCCGCGCGGTTCCGCAGAGGCAGACTCAGGTTGAACCCGCCGGCGTATTCCGGGAAGTCCGCCGTAAAGGCTTGTCCCAGCGACCCCCCGGCTCCGCCGGCCGTCAGCGGCGCGTTCCCGTCAAGCCCTGACCCCGCGTACAGCCCGAACAGCGACCCGCTCGGCATCAGGCTGTTCTGCGTAAACCGTATGGACAGATTCTGATTCTGTACGCTCGTCTCGAACTGCCGCAGATCGGGGCGGTTGTTGTAAGCGTTGATCAAAGCATCGGTGACATCCGGGATTTCGGCGTCCCGCGGCACCGGCATGCGGTCCGTCAGGACGATCCGCACCGCGTCGAGCTCCGGGTCCGGTTTCTTGCTCAGAAAGTTCTTCAGCCGTGTCTCCTGCAATTGCAGGTTGGTCTGCGCCACCACTAAGTCACGCTCACGCCCGGCCACTTCCGCCTCCGCCGCCACCACGTCGAGCGGCGCCAGCGTCCCGATCTCCACCCGTTTCTGGTTGTCTTCGTATAGCCTCTGCGAAACGGCCAGCGACTGTTCCGCCACCCGCACGGCTTCCGTGAAGGCCGCCAAATCCCAATAGGCGTTCGTCACCGCCACAACGGTCGCAATCACCTGCGACCGGAACACTTCCTCGGACACGCGCAGGTTGTTTTGCGCCACCAGCACGAACCGTTCGTTCGGCAGGCGTCCGAATCCGTTGAGCAGCGGCTGGTTGAACCCGAACGCGAAGCGTGTGATCACGGCCGGGTTAAACAGCAGGTTCTGCTGCGTCGAGCTGGTCCGCACGCCGGTCATTCCCAGGAAGTAGCTCGTCCCGGTGGGAAACAATTGCGCGTAGCTGGCCGTATACGCGGTCGAGTACTGTGTTACCGTCGGAACGCCCGCCACCACCGAGGTATTCAACGGCTGCGACGCGCGGTCCCAACTGAAATTGAAGTTGAGCGCCGGGTCGAACGCTCCGACCTGGTCGATCGAAACGGCTCCGCCGCCGCCCGTGATCCCGCCGGCTCCGCCCAATCCACCACCGCCGCTTGCGTCCGTAATTCCCGCGCCAATCGCCCCGGTCTGCAAACCGCCTGGCACAAACGCTCCCTGGAATCCACGCGCCGCTTGTCCCGACCGGGTTCGCAGCACATCAGCCTGCGCCATCGGCTTCACGAACCGCTGCACCGCGATGTCGAGGTTGTTCTCAATGGCCAGCGCCAGGGCGCTTGACAGCGACAGCTCCATCTCCCCGTCCCGCATCAGGTCGCGTAGCCGCGTCGAGTTCTCGAGCGTCATCGGCTCCAGCGGCTGCTCCTTATACGGCAGGTAGAAATTCGGAAACCAGCTCGGTCCGACCGACAAGTCCCGCACGAACGGCTGGGCAGGCGCCTGGGCACGGAGAGGAGTCCAGGTAAGCGGTATCCCGGCGAACAGTGCCCACGCCACCGCTCCCAGCGCCCAAATCATGCTTCGGCCTCTCGTCTGCATGTCGAACCTCCTGATTGCTTTCTTGTTCAGTCGCGCCCTGCCCGGCGCACTCTCTTTATCCGTTACGTAAACGCGGTCGCCCCGGTTTCACCTTTACGAACGGAAGCTGCTCTTGACCCTCGTAAACCCTTGATTCAGTTAGAACCCTTCTAAGCAAGAATAGTAGCATCCGTGTCCCAGCCCGCACAAATACTCGTTCGGGAATACCTCTCATTCCGTGTCATCCTGCCTGTCCCGGGTGCAGTTGAGGGGAGGAGCGAGCGACGAAGGTTCACCCTACCGCCCGCTGCAGCGCCGCCTCAAGCTCCGGATAACGGAACGTATACCCGGACGCCACCAGCCGCGCCGGCTCCACCCGCTGGCTCCCCAACAGCAGATCTTCGCCCATTTCCCCGAACACCAGCTTCACCACAAACGCCGGGAGCGGAAAGATCGTGGGCCTCGACAGGACTCTCCCAAGCGTCTTCGTGAACTCTGCATTCCGCGCCGGATTGGGGGCCACCACGTTCACCGGACCCTGCAGGCTTTCCGTTACCAGGGCGTGCTCGACGGCGCCGACTACGTCGTCGAGCGCTACCCAGCTCATGTACTGTCGGCCCGAGCCCACACGCCCTCCCACTCCCAGCTTGAACGGCGGCAGCATCTGCGCCAGCGCCCCGCCTCCTGCTCCCAGCACCACCCCTGTCCGAAGATTCACCACCCGGATTCCCTTTTGAGATGCCGGTTCCGTCGCCGCTTCCCATTCCCGGGCCACGCCCGGCAGGAACCCGCCGCCCGGCTCGCTCTCTTCTCGCAGCAGCTCGTCTCCCCGGTCGCCGTAATATCCGATCGCCGAGGCGCACACTAACACCCGCGGCGGCTTCCCCAGTTGCGCCAGCGTTTCTGACAGCACTTGTGTTCCCTTGGTCCGGCTCTCCCGAATCAGTGCCTTCTTCTTCGGCGTCCACCGCCCCTGGATCGATTCCCCTGCCAAGTGCACCACCGCCTCGATCCCTTCCAGCTTAGCGGCGTCCATGTAACCCGTCTCCGCGTTCCAGGCGATCCCGTTTTCAACGGCGCTCTCTTCGCGCACAATCGGCGTCACCTGATGCCCCGCGCCCCACAGCGACTCCTTCACCTCCGACCCGATAAACCCATGCGACCCTGAAATGGCGATCTTCACCGCATCACCCCCTCGCAAGCTACTGTCTGCTTTGAATCCAGCATACTGCAAGGTTGACAAACTGGAAACAATCCTCGTAGCCTGGAAACGATGGCGGGCATTGCGATTGGTACCAGCCTGGGAACTGAAGGAGAAAGTAAATGGCCGAGCGGATGGTAAAGTGCGTGAAGCTTCAGAAGGAGCTGCCGGGTCTCGACGAGCCTCCCTTCAACAATGCGCTCGGCCAGCGCATCTTTGACAACATCTCGCGAGATGCCTGGCAGCTTTGGCTCGAGCACCTGAAGATGCTCGTCAACGAGTATCGCCTCAATCTCATGGATCGTCAGGCCCAGCATCTCATCCAACAGCAGATGGAAGAGTACTTCTTTGGCGAAGGCTCTGCCCTACCCCCGGACTACATACCCCCCCAAGCCAAACAGTAACTCCCACCCTTCTTCGTCTCATCCCAAGGAGAAAACCGATACACTGATGGCGTTTCTGGCGCGGAATCTGGTCTCCCTCAATGCGGTTATCCTGAGCGAAGGACCTGTTTTCTTTTTCCGTAAGAATCCGCGTAATCTACGGATAGTTGCGTTGTTTTTCTGTTCCCGTTTACTACCTCGCCGCCGGCAAAACCGGCGTAATCCGAAATTCCAGCTTCCGGTGCGCTTCCCGCAGCGTCGTCTCAACTTCGTCCGGGGACTGTCCCCTCGCTAAGATAAACCCCAGGTCGCTCGCTCCCTCCGGCCTCGCCTCGAGTTTCTGTTTCAGCTTGGCCGTAATGCGAACGTCTTCCACTCCGGGAACATCGCGCGCGTCGGCCACCCCAAGCACCTCGTCCAAAACCCCCTCTTTCGAAACCGGGATCATCATCACTCCCGAAGGTTCTGCTTCCCGCCCGACCTGCTCGACCGCCTCGCCCAGCGCATGCCGTAGGATCAACTCTTCAAAGGACCATCCGTTCTTAAACCGCAGCGCCAGCGCGCACAAGCCGCTAATCGGGCGCATCGCAATTCCGAGCACCCGCAACCCGTCGCGTGTTAGGCGGATTTCTGCGTGCACCGGCCCGTGGTAAAGTCCTACCGCATGCGACGCCAGCGCGGCTCCTCGCGCCGCTTCTGTCTGCGTCCCTTCCGGCAGCCGCGACGGTGTCACGTAGATCGTCTCTTTGAAGTACGGTCCTTCCAGCGGATCGGGCTTGTCGAACAGCGCCAGCATGTAAAACTTTCCACGGTCCAAAATGCCTTCGATCGCCACCTCTTTGCCGTCCAGATACTCCTCCACCAGAATCCAGTTCGCCGCATCGTCCATCATCCTCTGGACCTCCGGCGTTTCGAGCAGCTTGCGGATCCGCCCGAAAGCCTCGGCAAACTGCTCCGCATTGTCGGCCCGGATGACGCCTCGGCTTGCAGAAAGCAGCAGCGGTTTCAGCACACAAGGAAAGCTCAGCTCGGACGGCAAGGTCGGCGACTTCGTATCCACCGGCAGCCGCGCAAACCGCAGCACCGGCAGCCCGGCGCTTTCGAGCAGGCTGCGGAACTCGAACTCGTCGTGGCACGCGAACGCGGCGTAGGGCTGGTGGGAGGGGATCCCGAGCGTCTCACAGGCAATGGCCGCTGGGATCGTTGGCCTGTCCCCAATGGCAATTACCGCGTCCAGCGGATGCTCCTCCGCGGACTCCACGATCGTCTGTGCCACCCCATAGGGGTCCTCGTAGCGCAGCGCAATCGCCCCCTCGCGCCACGGCTCTTCGAGCTCGTGGCAGCAGCTGCTCCCCGCCACCAGCTCTACGCCGAGATTCTCCGCGGCTTCGCGAAACGCTGCCGCCTGATAGCCGGTCTTCGTAAACAGCATCAGCACACGTCTCCGCCGTGGTTTCTCTGATTGTCGTGAATTTCCTGTGGTCATTCTGATTGGCCTGCTCGGAGCGAAGCTGAGGCCTTTTCCACTTGAGGCCCGCACACCCTTCTTCTTATCTTCGCGTGATTCCCGACTTCACGCCGGAGTGAAATGGTTGACAGGACCATACCCGTGACCGAGTCCGGGATTGGTTTCGATCGCGCGCGTAATGAACCGCTTCGCGGCGGCGATCGCCTCGGTCAATTCGCTTCCCTTGGCCAGCTCCGCCGTGATGGCCGCCGAATATGTGCAGCCAGTTCCGTGGGTGTGCTGTGTCTTGATCCGCCTGCCCGGATAGGATTCGAACCGCCCCTCCGTGAAGAGCAAATCCGTGGCGTCGGAGAGGAGGTGGCCGCCCTTGATCAGCACCGCTTTCGCACCCAGCCCGGCGATGGCTCTCGCGGCTTCTTCGAGCACGGACTGAGAGGGTTCTTCCTGGCTGACCTGCTTGCCTGAAAGCGCCATCGCCTCGTGCACGTTCGGCGTCACCAGAAAAGCATGTGGAAGCAGCTCGCGGGCGAGCGTACGGCGGGCGTCATCCTGTAGCAGCGCCGCCCCGTGTTTGCTGATCATGACCGGGTCCACGACCAGCGGGAAATCGAACTGCGGGGCGCACGCGCTCACCGCCCGAATGATCTCCGAACTCCCCAGCGCCCCGGTCTTGGCGGCTTGAGGCGGCAGGTCTTCGAGCACGGCGTGCAGTTGGTCCAGCAAGAATTGCGGCCTGACCGTTTCGACCGCACTTACCCGGCAGGTGTTCTGCACCGTCAGCAGTGTGATGACACTGGTACCATAGACGCCGAACTGATGGAACGTCTTCAGATCGGCCTGAATCCCGGCTCCACCCGATGGGTCCGAACCCGCGATGGTCAGCGCGCTGGGCATCATGGAACTCCCTCCATCGGCGCGGAGAAAAACCGCAACTCACATTCCATTGCGTAGCGATAAGCTTCTCGGGTGGCCGGCCGTTCCGTCGCGAGGTGGTCGAGCAAGGCTTCCAGGCGCGCCGCCGCCGCCTGGAACTCCGTGCCGCTGTACGTCTCAATCCATTGCCGGTACGGATGCGAAGCCCATGAATCACCCTCTGTTTCCGCAGCCAGTTCCTTCCCGAGATAGGCGTACAACCGCATGCAGGGAGTCATCGCGGCCACGATATCATCCACCTGCGCCTGGGAGGCTGTCGCATGCAGGAAGTCCGTGTAGGCATTCGTCGCTTGGTATGGCGCAACCCGTTCGAGATCAATTCCCAGAGTTTCCGCGTAGCAAGCGTGCAATCCTAGCTCTTCCATCACCGCATCCCGCAGGTCAAGGAAGGCCTGCGCCGTCTCGGCATCGTTGCTGCGCTCTGCCGCCGACGCGTACGCCCGGGCAAACGCCCGCAGAAAGAACGCATCCTGCGCGACGTATCGTTTGAAGACTTCGCGGTCCAGAGTCCCCTCCGCCAATCCGCGCACAAAGGGATGACTGCGGCACGCCGCCGCCAATTCCTGATTCTCGTTCCAAAGAGTTTCGTGAAGTGGGTTGGCGCCGCTCATCCCCCGATCTGGAACATCCGGCGGTTCTGGGTGAAGATGCCTTCGTGCAGGCGGTGTCCCACGGGCTTCAGATGCACGGCTTTCAGGAGGATGTCACGGACGGCGTCGGGCCCGTTCTCGCGCAACTGCTTCTTGATGTCCATCTCGTCGTCGTTCAACAGGCAGAGGTGAAACTTTCCTTCGGCGGTCAGCCTCATGCGGTTGCAGCTTCCGCAGTAAGGCTCCGACACCGGACTGATGAAGCCCACCACGCCACGCCCGCCTGGGAGCTGGAAGTTCTGCGCCTCGTCCGACGTGTCGCTTGCCGGCAGCGGTGTCAGCGCCCCGAATTCCCGCTCGATCTTCTCACGCACTTCGCGGTTCGAGACAAACTTATCGCGCGCTACTCCGGCGCATTCGCCGCTTCCGAACGGCATCATCTCGATGAAGCGGCAATGCCAGTCGCGCTCCAGCGTCAGCCCGGCCAGCGACGTCACGTCCTCGTCGTTGAAGCCGCGTGCCACAACAGAATTCAGCTTGAGCGGAACCAGCCCAGCCTCCGCTGCCGCCTCCACTCCGCGCCAGACCTGCTCGAAACGCCCCCAGCGCATGATCGCAGGGAGCCGTTCCGGGTTGAGCGTGTCCACGTGGATGTTCACGCGCCGCAGGCCTGCCTCGGCCAGCGGTTTGGCCAAGTCCGGCAGCAGAATGCCATTCGTCGTCATGGCCAAGTCGCCCACGCCCTCGACTTCGCTCATCCGCCGCACGATTTCCAGCAGATCGTGCCGCAGCGTCGGCTCTCCACCCGTCAGCCGGAACTTGCGGAAACCGACCGAAACCGCCACCCGCGCCACGTCCGCAATCTCGACCGGCGAAAGCAGGTCCTCATGCGGCAGGAATTGCAACCCGTTGACGGGCATGCAATAGACGCAACGCAAGTTGCAACGGTCGGTGAGGGAAATGCGAAGGTAGTTGATTTCGCGTTGGTATTGGTCTAGCGGCATGTGCCTGCTTTCGGTCCCGCCCGTCGAAACCGGGCCTCGCCAAACAGCTCAATGGATCGCTTGACCGCTTCGCTGGACCCGCTCCGCCGGGGATGAGGAGAGTTAAAGCGCATCAAGGAACGGGCGTGGCTTGGGCTGGCTTGCGAGCGCAGAACCCAGCCCCGAAACACTGTGTCTTTCACTCGCAGCCACTCCCGGGAGGTGGCACGCCCACCGAATGCGATAGGCCGCCTACCCGCTGCCTATGCAACGCCTAGGCACTGAAGGAACTGCCGCAGCCGCACGTGCTCTTGACGTTCGGATTGTTGAACTTAAATCCCGAGCCTTCCAGCGTTTCCACGTAATCAATCTCGGTGCTGTCGAGATACAGCAGGCTGGCCTGGTCTATGAACACCTTGAGCTCGCCGAACTGGAACACTTTGTCCATGCCCGCTTCGTCGCCGTTCCCGTTGCTCTCGAACGTCATGGCATAGCTGAAACCGGAACACCCGCCGCCCATGACTCCCACTCGCAGCCCGGCCGGCGCTGGGTCCTGCTGCTCCATGATCTCTTTCACCTTGTTCACTGCCCCTGAAGTTAACGTAATGCCCACAGATTCCTCCTCACGTTTTGCCTTCGACGCATTCGCGGGCTGGGGCCCGGGCGCAAACGCCCTGCCCAATCCAGACGCCCGCCAACCTCTGCATCCGTTTGGCTCTAACTTATTGTACTCTCTTTTTCCTCCGCCCTGTCAACCGCCTTCGCTGTTTGCTGGTCCGATGTTTCGTGTCGCCTATCCTCTCTTCCGCCGCACCACCCGCTGCACCTTCACCCGTCCGTCAGCGGTCTCCTCGGAGACCAGCGCTCCCGGGTCGAAGATCCGAACCTCGGGCCGGATGCCCAGGTGATGCTTCAACTGTTCGGACACCGCGTCCCCCATTTGCTCTTGCTCCACGGCAGGCATCGGCCGGGCTGCCTCGACCTCCACCAGAACGTCCTGCACCGATCCCCGGCTTTCCTCCACCAGCCGCCATTCGAGACCCAGCTCGGGAATCGTCCGCAACACCTGCTCGATGGACTTCGGGTACACGCTCACGCCGCGCAGTTTCAGCATCTCATCGGCGCGCCCTTTTACCTCGCTCATGCGCCGGAGCGTCCGGCCGCACTCGCACGCATCGTCTCGCAGCGAGACAATATCCCCTACCCGGTAGCGGATAAATGGCGACGCCTCCCGGAACAGCGACGTAATCAGCAGCATGCCATCCTGCCCTGCCGGGACCGGCTGTTTCGTCTCCGGGTCCACCGTCTCGAAAATGTAGGCGTCTTCCGAGATGTGCCACCCGTTGCGCAGGTGACATTCGAAGGTGGAGGCCGGTGCCTCGACGCTGCCGTAATTGTCGTAAACGCGCGTATTCCAGGCCCGGTCGAGTTCCGTCCGCGTTTCCGGCGAGCAAACCTCCGCCGTCACATACATCATCTTGAACCGAAAGTCCCGCGCCGGGTCGAATCCCATCTCCCGCGCCACCTCCGCCAGCCGCAGCGCATAGGACGGCGTCGAAACCAGGACGGTCGAGCCCCACTGGTACGCAATTTCGATCTGCCGCCGCGATGGCGTCATCGCGCCCGTACCCGTCGCCATCACGCACGCCCCGAGCCGCATCGCTCCTTCTACAGCGATCGGCCCGCCAATGTAGAGGCTGAACGGCAGTGTCACTTGCACGAGGTCGTCCGGCGTCATTCCCTGCGCGCGCAATCGCCGCGCCGAAAGCTTCGCGATCCAGTCGATATCCGACTGTGTGTGAAAAAACGGCTTCGGCGATCCAGTCGATCCCGAGCTAGCATGAATCCGGACGGGATGAGCGACACCTTGATAGCTGCCGAAGGGAGGGGTCTTGGTCAGGTCCTGCTCAAAATCTTCTTTGGTCACTAGGGGAAGCTTCGTGAGATCCGCAATGCTTCGAATTTCTTCCGGTCGCACGCCCGCCGCTTCCCAGTGCTTGCGATAGAACGGAACGTCGCTCCACGCGTTCTTCACTTGCGCGCGCAGCCGCTCCCCTTGCAGAACCGCAATCTCCTCACGCGATGCTTGTTCAATCGCTTCCAAGCCTTCTACCCTCAAACCCATTTCGCCCTCACCGTGACAGCCCTTCGTCAACAACGAGTGGGGTTCCGGTTAGCCGCAGATGACGATCCGTGGACCAGCACCGCTTGATGTTACGTTTCTTCATCAGGTGTAAACCAACTGCATCGGTCAGCGTCAAGTCCTGATCCGAGAACTTCCGCAGCATCCGGACGCCGCCCGCGTGCTCTTCCGGTCCCACCGCCACTAGGCGCAAGGGTTTGACGTCCTCCAAAAAAGAGAGGAACTGAAGCGCCCGAGTACGGTCGTAGCGCTTCAGAAACCACCCGTGCCCCTCGGCTTCCACGAGAGTACTCGTAACGAGGTCTGGCGGATCTGCGAACAATCGGCGGAAGAGCGAATGATGACTGTCCGACCGATCCAGGAAAGCAATCAGCGCGGATGTGTCCACGTAGACTTCAGTCTTTCTGCCCATACACGACGTCGTCAATTTTGCGGGAAGACCTCGGATCGCTCGTCTCAATCATCCCGGCATACCGCATCCACGGCTTGGACTCATCAGCGGGCAGAAGCTCCCGAAGCGAACGGCGCAACAATGCAGCGAGAGAAATGCCCTGTCTTTTTGCTTCGCGCTTGGCCGCTTCGTATTCCCGTCCGGACAGACTGATCTGCGTTCGAATCATGGTAACAGTTTACAGCAATTTGTTATCATGACACAATGAGCCATCGCCTCGGCGCAGATAGCGCTTGTTCTACAGCTTCTCCAGCGCCTCGTAAATGTCGCTATAGGGTTTCCCGGGCACGGTCGCGCCCAGTTCTTCAAGGATCTTCATGCCCCACGGTTGCGGGTCTCTGACGCCCACGATCGAGCGTACCCAAAGCCGGTCCCAGTTCGCCAACGCTTCGCCCGACCGCGACACCTGGACCCGCGCCACCCGCGCATTGTACTTGTGCTTGCCCGGCGTCAGATCCCGGATTGTCAGCACGACCTTCTTGTTTTCCGCGAGGTCCTTGTGATGCTTCACGTGGCTTTCATATTCCAACTTCACTCCTCCTAAAACCCGTACGCTTTCCAGTTATCGAGCACCTTCTTCTTGACCTCTTCCGGAAAGATCGCCTCGAACGTCGCTTTCACCGGGATCTCCGTGCGGTCCCACGACGGCGGCCAAGTGGCGTCGAACGCTGCGGTCGCGCCGGCGCGCCGCGACCGCTCTTCCTGGTCGTAGCACGGCGTCAGCGTCTGCGCGTTGCCCTCATAGGGCTTGATGATCACGCCGCGCGCCGAGTGCGAGCGTGTCGCAAACGCGTGGAGCACTTCGCCCAGATTGAAGATATCCACGTCGTCGTCCACCACGATGATCTTCGTCATGTAGGCGCGCCGCCCGGTCAGCGCGTGCAGCACCCGCTCGGTCACAGCCCGCCCGCCGCGATGCACGCTCACGATGCACAGGTGCACTGCACCTTCCGCCGGCACGTACACGTTCGTTACCGGAACGCCGGCACGTTCGAGCACCCGCCGGATTCCGACGCCGCCGCCGAGCGCGGTCACGATCGAGCTGCAGTCCTTCAGCCCCGTGCAATCCATCGTCAGCACAGGATTCTTGCGGTGCGTGATGGTGTTCACCTTCATCAGGATTCCCCGCCCCATCTCGCCCGACCGGTAGCCCGGATATTCACCGTACGGCCCTTCATGCGCGATCTGGTCCGGCAGGATTTCGCCCTCCAGCACGCATTCTGCCGACGCCGGAATGATCAGGTCGCTGTCCAGACAGCGAACCACTTCGATCGGATGCCCTGCCAGCCCGCCCGCGAGCGACGCTTCGTCGCGGCCGATACGCGTCGTCGATGTCGCCGCCAGGTGGCTCGCCGGGTCCGCTCCCATCACGATCGCCACCGGCATTCGCTTGTTCTGCGGCACGTACTTGTCCTGCAGAATCTTCCCGCAATGGCTGGGCGGAAACGGCCATCCCACCAAGTACTCCGAGTTGTGGATCATGAACCGGTACGTCCCCCAGTTCACCCACCCCGTGTCCGGGTCCTTGCACACCACGATGCACCACGTCCCGATGTACCGCCCGCCGTCCCCGTCGTGAATCATCGGCGTCGCCAGGTCGCACACGTCCACGTCCTCGCCCTGGATTACCACCTCGCGGCAATGCGAGTCCTTCACCTCGACGGGTGGAATCGGGTTCGAATCCCGCCGGATGTACTCCTCATAGATCTCTGGAATGCGCGCATGCGCCGGCAGTCCCAGCGTAACCGCTGCCCGCCGCCACGTCGAGATCGGATTCACGAACAGGCTCTGGTTCGGGTAGTCCGTAATGTTGCGGAACCAGACCGCCGGCCCGTCCATCTCCGTCAACCGCCGGCTGATCGCTCCCAGCTCCATGTCCCAGTGAACTTCGCGATCCACTGTCACTATGTCCCCGGTCTCTTCGAGCGTCTCCATAAAGCTCCGTACGTCCTTGGCTGACTCCCGGGCCACCTCGCTCCCCGGTTCTTCCGAAGACTCCGTCGCCGCTCGCTCCTCTACTGCCTGTCGATTCATGGGTCTGCTCCCCGATTTTCTTGTTCTTGCGTGAAGATTCATTAGACGCCCAAACCAAAGAACCTGTCAAGGCAGTCACCTGCTTCCCCTGTTCCCTGTTCGCCGTCCGTGTTCCCTGCCTCGGAGCTACATTTTTCTACAGACTTTTGCAATTCGGTGTATACTGAAATTGCCGGAGTTGAAAGTCCTTCGATCCGGTCGAAAGGAGTATTGTGATGCGGTCCAAATCGCGGCTGATTCTGGCAGTATTCCTGATGCTGGCCGCTGGCGTGTCGGCCAGCGCACAGGTGGAAAAGGTGGCGGCACGTTCCGCGCGTCCTCTCTGAGGGTCTTGCGGGGCCACCATCAAGGCGGCCCTCGAACGCCAGGTTGGCGTTGCCGATATCTTGATCGACATGCGCTCGAATGTAGTGTTTGTGGTCTACGAGCCGGACACGCACTTTGATCCGAAGGTCCTGCGGGACGCGGCCAAAGAAGCTGACACCATTTTCCCTTTGATGCAGATCGTCGCCCGCGGTCATGTTGTGGAAGAAGGAAAACAGCATTTCTTTATTGCGGGAGAGGACCGCTTTTTGGTCATGGAGCCCGGGCCCTCGTCCCAGCCCTTGCCCGCCCCGGACGAGACTGTCGCTGTGGTCGCTTCTTTTGATGATTCGGTCGACCCGTCGCGGATCAAGATCGTCCAGACCCTGCCGCCAGGGCAGTAGGCGGTAGACACAACACGGCTTTGTTTGTGCTGTGGGTTTGTTCCAGTCAGCGCGCAGCTTCAGCCATAAGAATTATCTTTGTGGAGGTTTTCTTCTATGCGATTCGTCTCAACCGTTACCCCAATGATTGCAGTTTTCATCTTTGCACTGAGCACTCCGGCCTTTGCCCAAAGCCTGTTTGAAGACCAGCCCGAGCAACACGCCGGACATGAAGCGCAGGAGGTTGCCGTGGAGAAGGAATCCATTTTCTGCCCCACGATGCGGCCCGGCCAGGTTTGCACACACGGCACGGCCGCCATTCTTGGTTTGACCGGCAAGGACACCGAAGAGTGGACCACTTGGGCCCGCAAGTATAATCGGACAGTCAACGCCGCCACCGAGCAGCTCTTTGCAGATGCCGAAACCAAGCTCAACCCGCAACAGATGGAATTGCTCAAAGCTTGGTTCGCAATCGGCTGGAACCCGCAGGTCAACGCCATCCTTTACGGCAAGAAACTGGACGACATCAATGCCGCAGAGATTGAAGCCGTAAAGGAACTGAATCCTCGTCGGAACCGCAACAATCAATAGGCGAGCGGCTTCAGAAGCGAACCGATCCAGCTCCGAGGGATCGTTTCGCTGGCGGCTTCTCAAGGATCGTGACCGTCCCACAAAGCAAAAGCGGCGGCATCCCTGGCCGCCGCTTGCTCCTCACGATTCACACTAGCTTTCTAATTCACTTCCACCCGCGCCAGCGTGTTCGAGTGGCTTTGCACGAACCATGGGTTGCCCTCCTGGTCCGAGCTGATGACGCGGGGTACGCCTTTCCCTGATGGAATCACCCACGTCTGGAACTTCTCCGTCGCCGGGTCGAACCGCACCACGTTGTTCTTGCTGGTCCGGCTCTCGGCGTACCACAGCACGTTCCCTACAGCGGTAATCCCGTAGGGCCCGGCCTGCGGACCGCTCGGGGACGGCCATTCTTTCGTTTCACCCGTCTTCGGGTCATACCGTCCCAGATAGCCCCGGCCGTAGTCCGTGTACCAGATCGCGTCATCCGGCGTAATTGCGATGCGTCGAGGCCGCGTTTCCGGATTCGGCAGCGCGTATTCCCGAACCTCCATGGTAACGGGATCAATGCTCGCCAGCTTGTTCGTGTTGAACAGCGTCACCCACGGCACGCCCTGGGAGTTCACCGCGATCCCGTAGGGGTTTGCTCGCGGCGTGAGCGTGGACACCACCTGGATCTCGCGGGTCTGCAGGTTCATCCGTCCCACGTGGCTTTCCCCCGAGATCGTCAGCCACAGGTTTCCCCTCCCGTCGAGCACCGGCGTGTGCGGATGGCTCACGTTCTGGTTGGGAATGGTGTACTCGGTAATCTCGCCCGTCCTCGGATCGAGCATCCCGATGTACTTGGCGTCGGCCGGCGTGAACCAGATGTTTCCATCGGCGTCGTCCACCATCCCCTGCGGCCCGGAATGCGAGGTCTTCAGGTCGAATTCCCTGAACTGCTGCGTCCGCGGATCGAACACGCCCAGCTTGTTCGTGTTCTGTCCCGTGTACCACACCCGGCCGTCCCGGGCCACGTGCGCGTCATGCGGCCAGGAGCCCGCCGTCGGCAGCGGCCATTCCGTGATCTGCGCCTCCACCTCGCCCGGAACCATCGCCGGTTCCGGCCTCGGAGTCGGCACGATATTGTTTGCCAGATAGTCAATAACCACCGGCATTTCGTCTCCCGACACGGGCGCTCCGTAGCCAACCATCAAAGGCACAATCCGTTTCCAGTCGTCGCCCTGGTAGCCCGAACGAAAGATATCGCCCAGCCCGTGGCACACCGTGCAGGCTCTCTGCACGATCTCCTTGCCGTTTCCGTCCGGCAGCTGGTTCTGCGCTTGCGCTGGCGACAGCAGGCCGAACATCATTCCTGCCGCCACTAGCGTCTTCAGTGTTCCCATGTTCCAAGAAGTCATCTCCATCTCCCTCTTGCTGGTTAGTCTCGATTCCACTACGATTCAAACTGAATTCCGCCGTTTCCTCTAATGAATTTGAAGGAACTGCCTTGCGCTGTCAAGCGATATTCCTTCGCTCGGATCCCTCGTCCTCAACGGCAGGAATAGGATATTCTGAGACCTTCTATCAGAGAAAACGCGGCGCCCAGCGCAAGAGTGGTCCGCAGGCATCGGAGGGTTCTCGACATGACCTCTCTTGAAATTAGTTTCTGAACCCTGCTGGTTGGAAGCATATGCCCGCTTGCCTCCATTCGATCCTCCTCGTACAATGCCCTCTTGCTATGAAGAACCGCCTACAGTCGGAATCCGCCACAACCGATGTACCTGCCCGCGCCCCCGCCGCCCCCGACCTCGCCATCGAATTCTGCCCCAACTGTTCGATGAAGCTCGTCGGCCACTCCTGCAAAATGAAGTGCCCTCGCTGCGGCTATTTCCTGTCCTGTTCGGATTATTATTGACACATGAGATATCTCTTTGGGAATTTTCCCGGCACGGATGACGTTTTGTTGATCGAAAGCGGCTCGCCGGGCGTTGGTTTGCGTGTCGTAGAAAAGATTCGCAAGCTCTTTCCCGGGGCACGATATCATCTGCTCACCTGCTGGCCGGAAACCACTGCGCAGCATCATTCCGCCAGCTACCAGAGTATCTTTCGCGCCTCCGACTTCCCCACCGGAATGGAGAAGGTGCGCTTGCTTTTCTCGCTCGCTTGCCGCGGCTGGCGCGTTCTCGCCATCCTCTGCACCGGCGAGCCGCTTCTGTGGCGCTGGAAGCTGCTGGCCCTCGTGATCTTCCCCTCCAAAGTCCTCGTCGTCAACGAGAACGCTGACTTCTTCTGGCTCGACTGGGCCCACCGCCGCAACCTGCGCCAGTTTCTCGCCGTCCGATGGGGCGTCAACCGCGACGAAATCGCTGCCACTGTGGTGCGTGCCCTGCTCTTTCCTTTCACGCTGCTCTTCCTGCTCCTCACCGCTCTCTACCTCTATACCCGCCGCTGGCGCCGTTTACTTCTCTTGAAGCTGCGCCCCGCGCAAGCCAAGCATCTTCCGCAGCTGTCCGATTCTGACTTCTGATTACTGGTCCGCCCGACACAAATAGGCACATATGCTAGGATGGGTCAGGCTGGAGGCATATCGGATCGGATGAAGCTACCTGTCTACATGGACTACCACTCGACCACGCCTGTGGACCCGCACGTCTTCGAAGCCATGGCGCCCTGGTTTACGGAAAAGTTCGGCAACGCCGCCAGCCGCAGCCATTCCTTCGGCTGGGAAGCCGCCGAGGCCGTAAAGAAAGCACGGAAAGAAGTTGCCGCCCTGATCGGCGCTGCGCCGGACGAGATCATATTCACCTCTGGAGCCACCGAGGCCGACAACCTCGCCATCAAGGGTGTTGCGGAGGCCCTGCGCTCCCGGGGCAACCACATCATCACCGCCGCCTCCGAGCATCGAGCCGTCCTCGATAGCTCTAACCGATTGGAACAGAAGGGGTTCGAAGTAACCCATCTGCCCGTCGACACCGCTGGCCGCGTTGACCCGGAAGCTGTCCGCCTCGCGCTCCAGGCGCAAACGATTCTTGCGAGCGTGATGCTCGCCAACAACGAAATCGGAACCATCCAGCCCGTCGCCGAGATCGGACGCATCGCCCACCAGCACGGGGTGTTATTTCATACCGACGCCGTGCAAGCAGCAGGCAAGGTTGCGATTGACGTGGACCAGATGAATGTAGACCTGCTTTCGCTCTCGGCGCACAAGATGTACGGCCCCAAGGGAGTCGGTGCGCTGTACGTTCGGCGCAGGAACGCCCCGGTCGAACTGCTTCCCCTGATCGACGGCGGAGGGCACGAAGGTGGTCTGCGCTCGGGTACCCTCAACGTCCCTGGCATTGTAGGGTTTGGCGAAGCATGCCGGATTGCGGCGCAAGAGAGCGCAAGCGAGACCGAACGGCTTCGCCGGCTGCGCGACCGGCTCGAAGGAAAGTTGCTGGCGGGGCTGGATGAGATTCGCGTCAACGGCCATCCGTCCGAGCGTCTTCCGAACAACCTGAACGTAAGCTTCGGGTACGTGGACGGCGAAGCACTGCTCGTGGGTTTGAGCGACGTAGCGGTTTCCATGGGCGCGGCCTGCACATCGGCCAAGCAGGAGCCGAGCCACGTGCTGCGGGCGATGGGCATCAGCGAAGAACTGGCGCAAGGCTCCCTGCGATTCGGCCTCGGACGATTCACGACGGAAGAAGAAGTGGACTATGTCGCGCGCCGCGTCATCGAGACGGTCGAGCGGTTGCGGGAGCTGTCGCCGGTCTATGCATGCAGCCGGGAAGCAGCGCGTGGTAGGATGGAGTAGGAAGAGCTAGAGGATCAGGAGATTATGATTCAGCTGACAGAAAGCGCGGCGAAGCGGATCGAAGAGGTGATGAAGCAGCAGAACGAAGTGGGCGGCTTGCGTCTGGCGGTGCAGGGCGGTGGCTGCGCGGGCTTCAACTACGTCATCAAGTTCGACAAAGAGCCGCGCCCGAACGACCAGATTGTTGAGTTGCACGGTGCCAAGGTTTTCGTGGATCAAAAGAGTTTCAAGTTTCTCGACGGCCTACGGCTTGACTACAAGGCCGACCTTATGCAGCAGACGTTCCTGTTCGAAAATCCGAACGCCAAGCACTCCTGCAGTTGCGGAACGTCGTTCTCCGTCACATAAGCAGTCATCCCACACGCGAGAGCACGTGTGAGGTACACCCCCTCACGATGCCGAAGATCACGTTTCTACCCTCCAATCAAAGCATTGAATTCGAACCAGGGAAGCTCGAATACCAGGGAGAAGGGTTGCGGGAGTCGCTTCTCGATGTGGCGCTCCATGCCGGAGTAGAGGACCTGCGGCACCTCTGCGGGGGCATTTGCGCCTGCATTACCTGCCACGTGATCGTCGAGCAGGGCGACGAAAATTTGAGTCCGATGGAAAGAGACGAGGAAGACCGCCTTTACAGAGTTCCGAACCTGAGCGTGCATTCGCGACTGGCCTGCCGGGCCGTGGTGCGCGGCGACGTTACGGCGCGGGTGCCGGAAACAGAGGGATCAGTGATCAACGTGCGCGCCAGGTGCGAACGCGAGACAGTACCGGACTTGTGAAGGGCTACCGCTTCTTTCCGATCTCCAAATAATCCTCGCATGTGACGTCTTCCATCACTTCGTTTCGTACGCCGGAGCCGTTGCAGGCACAACGGTAACTTGCGACAACCGTTTTCGGTTCTTTCGGTTCTTTCGGTTCCTTCGGTTCTCTCGACAGAGCATTTCCGTACAGTTTTATGGGGTATATGGATAGATTCGACCCTTTTCCGGGTGGGTGCAGCGCAGCCGCCAAAGTAGGGACAGGCCTCCCGGCATTTCCTCTTACGGGCAGGCAGGCCTGTCCCGAGCGAAGTCGAGGGAAATGCCTGCCCTAGCTGCGGGCTATACAGCAACGCTGAAAATGGTCTAGAATCCTCCTCCCGGAGCGGCAAAGACACAGGGACGTAGAAATTACATATGGGAATCACGAAGACAAGCGGATTCCTCGGAGGACGCCATTCACTGAAAGAGTGACTTGGGGACCATGGCGTGGATGCCTTTGGTGCCGTCGACAAGCTGCGTGACGTGCAGATCCACGGCGATCGAAACCAGGATGAAGGCGTCGTCGCGGGGGATGCCTCTTTCCGAAACCAAATAGTCGATCATTTCGCGTGTGGCCATGCGGGCGGCTTCATCGAGGTCGGGATGCAAGCCCATGGTGATGAAGTGCGTGGGGGTCTCGGCGCGGGGCCAGCGCAGGCGCTCGCCTTTGCGGAGGCGGACTTCAACGGCGCCACGCATAGAGGTCTCAATCCCCGTGAGACTGACTTCTCCGTCGCCTTGCATGGCGTGGCCGTCGCCCATCGAGAGCAGCGCGCCGGGAACGTGCACAGGAATATACAGTGTGCTGCCAGCAACGAGGTGTTTGTTGTCGAGATTGCCGGTGTGAGGTCCCGGCGGACCGCTGGGGACGCGTGACGGGATGTTAAGGGCAACTCCCATGGAGCCGAAGAACGGAGCGAGCGTCAGGGTCACGCCGGGGCGGAAAGCAGCGGTTCCAGCTGCGGCGTTGAAACGGATCAGCTTGAAATAGTTATAGGGAAAGTCGTTCGGGAGCGTGCCGCCGTTGGGGATGAAGCCGCTGACGCCGAAGGGGTGGAGATACTCGAAGCCGACGATGCGGACCTCGAGCGTGTCACCCGGCTCGGCGCCTTCAACGTAGATGGGGCCCGTGAGCGGATGGGCGCCGGAGCCGCGGTCGGTGACGACGCGCTCGACTTCCCTGAGCGCGTCCGGAATCTCGGCCTCGGACGCTCCCGCCAGGCGAAGTCGCTCCAGGCCGCCGGCCAGCATGGTCTCGACGTGGACGGTGTCGCCGGACTCGATGCGCAGAATGGGGGGCACGCTGCGGGAGTAATATCCCCAGTGGACGTTCTGCGGAAGCAGCTTGATCTCGTGCGTCTCGGCGGCAGCGAGTAAGCTCCCGGTTACGATAGAAGCCATGAGAAGTGGTATCCGGTGCGTCATAGTTCCGATTTCTCCATGGGTCAAGTTGGCGGCGTTATCCTCCCCCGGCGACTCGCAGGCGGTGGGAAGAGGAATCGCCCGATTCGCCGGGCAGCTCACCCTCGCAGAGCTGGCGGGTTACTTCCAGCACTTCCTGAACATCGGCCACGCGGCGTTGCGCTTCTTCCGTCCAGCAGAGGATCTGGCGGCGGACCTGGCGGCCGTCTTCCGTGCCAAAGAGGAACAGACCCAGGCCGACAGCTACGACACCGGCCAGGAGCCAGAGTGCATCTCCCGGGGCATCCGATTCCATCGTTTCCATAAGCCCTCCTGAACTGTGCGGCACGCCTTGCAAGGCAGAAGTGAGGCCCGGCAAACAGAAGGTTCTATTCTACGACATGTGGGCGTGGTTTTCCTGCAGAACCGGGGGTATGCTTATGGACTGTCCAAGATTCCGATTTCAGGAGCCGCTATGGAGATAACCGTTCCTGCGATTGAAGCGTACATGGATTCCTTGTTGCCGGGGCGTGACAAGGTGCTTGAAGAAATGGAGGCCTTTGCGGCCGAGCGGGACATCCCCATCATTGGACCGGTGGTGGGGCGCTTCCTGTATCAACTGGTGCGACTGGTAAGGGCGAAAACGATTTTCGAGCTGGGGTCAGCGATCGGGTACTCGGCGATCTGGTGCGCGCGGGCGGCGGGCGAGGGCGCGACGATCTACTACACCGACAGCGATCCGGAAAATACGAAACGGGCGACGAGTTACATCGAGCGCGCCGGGGTGCGGGAGCGGGTGAATATCCGGACGGGCGACGCGCTGACGCTGTTCGACCGGACGCCGGGGACGTTCGACATCGTGTTTTGCGACATCGACAAGGGCGGATACCCGGACGCTTTCCGCAAGGCCGTACCGCGCATCCGCAAGGGCGGGCTGCTGCTGGCGGACAACGTGCTCTGGCACGGGCGGGTGGTCGCGCCGCCGCAGGACGACGCCACGCACGGCATTCTGGAATTCAACCGCCTGATCTATTCGACACCGGAGCTGTACCCAACGATACTGCCGGTACGGGACGGGTTCGCGGTGTGCGAGAAGCTGTGAGAATCCTGCCGAAAGGGATGATAACCGTTCTTTAGAGATCTCGCAGGGATGCCTGCCCTAGCTAATTCATCTGGGCTATAGTGCGGCGGAGTTTGGCGAGCGTTTCACGAATTTCGTCGGCATCGTCGGGGGGAGGGGTCTGCTTGAGGTAGAAGTTGAGGTCGGAAGCGGCTTCGGCGTAGCGGCCGAGGTGCAGCAGCAGCCCGGCGCGCTGCTTGCGCTGGTCGGGGGAATCGGGCTGCACGGCAAGCACCAGCCCGGTGAAGTCGAGTGCCTTGCGGTACTGGCGGGCGTTATAGTAAACGGTGCGGAGATTGTTCAGGATGCGGACGAGGATGTGACGCTTCCCGACGCCGTCGAGGAACGACGGGTGAAATTCGATGGAGTCGCCCAAGACCTGCTGCATGCGCGCGCGGCAGTCGGATTCCGAAAGCAGGCGGCCCTGCTCAAACGGATCAATGATGATCTGGAAGTACGGGTGCTTGACGAGGAAATGCCCGGGTAGCCCGACGCCGACAAGGGGAAACTGGAGGCGCTCGGCGATCTCGAGATAAACGGTCGAAAGCGTGATCGGGATGCCGGTCTTGCGGTCCATCACCTCGTTGAGGAAACTGTTGCGAGGGTCGTAGTACTCCTTGGAATTTCCGAAAAAGCCCTCCTCCTCGAACAGGAAACGGTTGATCTCGTCGATGATGCGGAAGGAATCGGTCTCGCCACCGAGACGGGAGCGGACGGCGGCGGCCATGGAGTCGAGGCGCCGCAGATAGAGTGCGGGATCGAGCGAAGGGTACTCAGTCAAGGCAATCACGAGCGCCGCTTCGGCGAGGCTGATCTGCTCTTCGGACTGCCGCATCAACTCGGCCAGACGGGTTTGAATGCGCTGTGCGTAGTGTTCCGCTTCCGGCAACTGATTCCTCCCAGGCCTGAGAGTTCAGTGTAACACGGCGCGCGACAAGCCTTGGGACGGCGCCACGGGTCAGTGGGACTGAGGCAGCTGCGAAAAGAAAGCCGCCAGATGGGAAGGGAGATGGATGCCGCGCTGTGTGTCGGCTAGCAGCCGCCCTACGTCAAGCCAGGAATCGAGGTCGAACCAACGTTCGAGTAGAGCGGTTTTGTACCCCAGCCTGGCGGCGTTGGCGAGAGTTTGCGCACAGGTGTCCGGGGTGCTCCATTCGACGTTCTCAAACAGGGCCGGATCCATGCGCCGACAGCCAATCAGGTAATACCCGCCGTCGTCGGTTGGCCCCACTACGAGGTCAGATTTCTCGAGGTGGTGAAAGGCCAGCGGAGGAACGGAGCGCGGCAGCGTGGGGCTGTCGCTTCCGAAGATGACGACGTGGCGAGCGCCGCCGGACAGAGTGCGCTCAAAGGCGGCGCCCATGCGGTCGCCTAGAGTTCCCTCGGCCTGGATCGAGCAGCGGAAACGTGACGGAAGCTCCAGCCCGGTTGTCCCGCTTCCATCTGGTTTCTCGCTGAGGAATAACCACAGAGGGGTCTCCGGAAGAGTTTCCGCAAGCAGGGCGGCCGTGTCGCTCGTAGCGGCGCAATGGAGCGCGCAAGCCTGCTCGGGCGAAAGCCTTGGCTGAAAGCGCGACTTGACCCGGCCGGGAACAGGCGATCGAGCAAACAGGATCGCGCAATTGCCGTTCGGTTTGCAGAGTGGAACGGACTCCGCTTCAAAGTTCAGGTTCATTGGATGGGTTGGAAGACCCAGCCAACAGCCAGGGGGCCGATCAGATGAACAGCTCTTCTTCCTGGGTGGCTTGGCCAGGAGCAGTGCGGTCAGCGCGCGAACGGTTGCGCCGGAAAAGAAACTCGAGGCCGGTACGGACGCCGGTGAGGACGGCGGAGAGTTCCCGGATCGGCTTTACGACGTTGTTCTGGACCAGCTCGGTTGTTTCTTCCACGCGGGCCACAGTATCGCTGACGAGCTGATCGAGGCGGATGACCTGCAGGCGGAGCCGGTCAGAGACGTCGGACATCACTCCGTCAAACCGGGTTACCTGTTGCTTGGTCAGCTGGCTGACCTCCAACAGATTCTGCGAAACGAGGCCCATTTTTTCCTTACTCTCGACCATCATCTCGCGAGCCACGCGGAGCACAGGCCCGACGTCGCGCGCCGTGTCTTCCGCAATCACCATCAGCGCAGCGACCCGGACCGACAACTTCCGCAGGGCAAGCACGAGCCCCACCAGTGCGATCGTCTGGAAAGCCAGCAGTGCGACGATCACGATCACCAGAGCCAGCAACGTGGTCTGGACTTCAGTATCCATCCCCATTCTCCTCGTCGAAAGAGGCAATCATGAGACGCAATCCCGCCTCCTTCGATCTGTCAAAGCCAATCAAAGTCAGGGTTCACTCTCCATTGCTCTTGGAGCTAGATTCGGTGCGGTAAGACTGCTTGCCGGCCTCAATGGCGGAGGCAAGCTGTTCGCTCTGGTGGGCCGCGGCTTCCTTCCCACGGTCCACAGCGGAGTTCGCCTGCTCGCGGACTTCGCGGCCTTTACGCGACAGGTAATCGCGGCCTTCCTCAGCCCGTCCAGCGATCAGTTCGCGGGTCTGTTCACCGGTCTGGGGAGCAAACATAATGCCAACCAAGGCTCCGATGCCCAGACCCGTCAGGAAAAAAAGGAATTTCGAGCCACTGTCATCGTTCATCGGAATCTCCTAAACTTCGGTTTGATGATAGCACTGAACACCTTGCATTACAACGGCGTGGAGGCAGAACAGAATGCCAGCTTCAGCGTGAATCGCCGCTACACTTCCTGCGCCAGACTGGCCAAGACCTCTCCTTCGAGGGCATAGACAAGCCACTCCCGCGGGGCCGGCCGGGCCCCAAGACTGCAGTAAAAGCCGATCGCGGACTGATTCCAGTCGAGCACCGCCCAGGAGACCTTTCCGAAACCCTGGCGTCGGGCGACGCGCGCAATGTGGCGAAGAATCGCACGACCGTACCCTCTTCCACGATAGTCCTGTTTGACAAAGAGGTCTTCCAGGTAGAATCCTGCTTCGCCGGAGAACGTCGAGAAGGTTGGATACCACACCGCATACGCGACGGGTTCGCCGCGGCAATAGCCAAGGGCGGCATCAGCTACGCGACCCTCACCAAAGAGCCGTTGCCGAAGACTGCTCGCAGTGACCACCACCTTGTCTGACAGCTTCTCGTACTCGGCCAGCTCCCGGATGAGAGCAAGAAGTACCGGCACGTCGGCCTCGCCGGCGGCTCGGATTTCAAAGTCGGTCATCATAACCTCACGTACAAAGAATCTGGTCCGGGAAGCAAAAAATCCCATCACTGCGGGAAATGGGATCGAACCAGGGTGGCCAGGCGACGGTTTACGACTTGGGCGAGCTGCTCTTCGCTCGCCGCGCGGACAGCCCCCAGGCTGCCGAAGCGCTGGAGCAACCGGCGTGCTGTTTTATCGCCGATGCCCGGAATCTCCAAGAGTTCCGAACGCAGGCGACGCGAGTCCCGGCGCTGGCGGTGGAAGCGGACAGCGGAGCGGTGGGATTCGTCGCGCACCTGCTGGACGAGGTGCAGGACCGGGGAATGTGGGTCGAGGCGAACCGGCTCGTGCTCCCGCCCGTAGACGTAGAGAATCTCTTCGCGTTTGGCGATGCTGGCGAGCGGCTGGTTGATGATGCCGAGGGCTTCGAGCGACTCGGCAGCAGCGCGCAGCTGGCCGATACCGCCGTCGATCAGGACTAAGCCGGGCAGTGGCTTCCCCTCCTCTTGCAGCCGACGATAGCGGCGGCCGACCACTTCACGCATGGAAGCAAAATCATCCACGCCTTCGACGGTCTTGATGACGAACTTGCGGTAGTCGCTCTTCTTCATCCGTCCATCTTCCCAAACCACCATCGAGGCAACGGTGTCGCTGCCCTGAAAATGAGAAATATCAAAGCACTCGATGCGGCGCGGCGGCTCAAGGAGGCCGAGCGACTCCTGCAACGACTCGGCGATGACGCGGGAGCTGGGTTTCAGGATGCGGAAGCGCTGATCAAACAGGAGAGCGGCGTTCTTCTCCGCCAGCCCGAGCATGGCGCGCTTGGGGCCGCGCTGCGGCGTGTGGATTTCGACGCGACGGCCTCGCTTTTCCGAGAGCAGCTCTTCGAGCAGATCACGATCCTCAAAGTCCACGGGAACATGGATCATGGCGGGGATGTACTGCTGGTCGAGGTAGATCTGCTTGAGCAGCGAGGAGAAGAACTCGCAGGTGTCGAACTCGCGGCGGTCCTCCCAGAAAAATTCGCGGCGATCCAGGACGCGCCCACCGCGCATGTGGAACATGTTGGCGGCGACGAGCGGACCTTCGCGGTGGTAGCCGAAAATATCGGAGTCGTCGCCGGTGGCGGCGGCCATCTTCTGGCGATCGTCCAACTCCTCGACGGTGGTGATCAGGTTGCGGAGCCCGGCAGCTTCCTCAAAGCGTTCTTGCTCGGAGGCGACTTGCATGCGGCTGCGAAGTTCACGGAGCAGATCGCTGTGGCGGCTTTCGAGAAACATTCGGACGTCGTGGGCGGCGCGAGCGTAGCGCTCATCGGTGGTGAGACCGGGAACGCAAGGTCCCAAACAGCGATGGATGTGGTACTCCAGACAGGGGCGCAGGTGTGGGCGCGTGAGGTCTACGGTGCAAGAAGGCACCTTGAAATAGCGGTGAATGAAGTGGGCGATGCGGCGCCCCAGATTTCCAGGGAAATAGGGGCCGAAGTAGAGCGCGCCGTCCTTCCTCAAGCGTCGGGTGACATAGACGCGCGGATATTTCTCTTGGACCGTCAGCTTGACGTAGGGATAGGTCTTGTCGTCGCGCAGCAGAACGTTGAAACGCGGCTGGAACTGCTTGATGAGATTGTTTTCGAGCGCCATGGCCTCGCGCTCGTTGTCAACGAGAATCGTGCTGACGGCGACGGCTTCGCGGACGAGCGTGTCGGTCTTGGCGTCGGCAGCGCGGCTTTCGAGAAAATACGAGCGCACGCGGTCACGCAGCGACTTCGCTTTGCCGACGTAGATGACGCGGCCCACAGCGTCTTTGAACTGATAGACGCCCGGTGCGGGGGGCAAGGCAGCGAGTCGGTCAGGGGAAAGCATGGCGAAAACGACAGAGCCTTTTCCGTTCCCGGCCAGGTAACTGAGAGACGAATCAGCTAGTTTCCTTGCAGCACCTTCACGTGAGCCACGACGCTTTCAGCGAGGCCGTCGAGGCGGTAGCCCCCTTCGAGCATCGAGACGATGCGGCCTTGGGCGGATTCGTCGGCAAGGCGAACGACGACGCGGGTGATGGCCGCAAAGCCTTCCGGAGTGACGTCAAAACGGCCGAGCAGGTCGTTGCGCATGGCGTCAAATCCGGCACTGATCAGAATGAAGTCAGGGCGGAAAGCGCGGGCCGCGGGAACGAGCTTGTCCTCGAACGCCGCGAGGATCTGGGCGTCGCTGGCACCGACCGGGAGCGGCACGTTCAGAGTAGTTCCGGCACCTTGGCCGGAGCCGGTTTCCTCAGGCGAGCCGGTGCCGGGATAGGCACCGTAGTGGTGCGTGCTGAAGTAGAACACAGAGCCGTCGTCATAGAAAGAGTCCTGGGTGCCGTTGCCGTGGTGGTAGTCCCAGTCCACGATCAACACGCGCTGGATGCCGTGGACTTGCTGGAGATAGCGGGCGGCGATGGCAATGCTGTTGAAGACGCAGAAGCCCATGCCGCGGTTGGGCGTGGCGTGGTGCCCCGGCGGACGTGCCGCGACGAAGGCGTTCGAGACTCTGTCTTCCACGACTGCGTCCACAGCGCTCAGGACGCCTCCTGCAGAGAATTCGGCGGCCTGGAGCGTGCCCGCCGAGGCGAGCGTATCGCCGGTGCTAAGTTCGGCGAGCCCCTGTACGTTCGACAACTCCCGGCGCACCAAGGCGATGTAGGCGGGCGTATGCAGGAGGCGTAACTCGATGTCGGTTACGCGGCGGGCGTCAATGGAAACCAGAGCGCTAAGGAGACCTTCCTGCTCCAGGGCCGCACGGATGACCCGCAACCGCTCGGGACGCTCGGGATGGCCGGTGCCGCTGGAGAGATGGCGCAGATAAAGGTCGGAAAAAACGAAGCCCGTGCGGCGGGCGGAATTCGACGAAGGACCCTGCGACGCCTCGTTCGTCTCTTGTCGAGGACTCTCCGGAAACGACATCAGAATTCCCACGCCCAGGGCGGCAGTACTCACCGCGCCCAGCAATAATGGCCGCACAGCTCCCGCCCTGCGCATCTGCTAACTATACCATCGGGACCCATTGCGGTTGACTTCCCCGGAGAAAATGTCGACAATCCCCCTATCTCGAAAACGGGGGCTGAGAAACCGAGGTAGCGTCATGAGAGTGTGGACGGGGGTCGGTCTGGCGGCAGGAATTTTCCTGGCAGGCGGCGGATTATTCGTCTATTTGCTGACGGCGCGGGGCTTCAGCGCGCGGGGCGAGCCGTCGCGGCTTGAGACCTTCGTGGCACAGAATCTGCGCAGCCTGGCCATTCCTTCCGATGCCAGGCAAACGACGAATCCGTATCCGTTGACGGCGGAAAGGCTGCCGGCGGCGCAGGACCATTGGGTGGCGCATTGCTCGGGCTGCCACGCGCTGGACGGCAGTGGCAATACGGCGATCGGACGGAACCTGTTTCCCAAACCGCCCGACATGGCCGCCAGTATGACTCAGGAGCTGAGCGACGGCGAGTTGTACTACATCATCTCCAACGGAATCCGGTTCACAGGGATGCCGGCGTGGGGCGAGGAGGACAGCGCGGAAGCGATTTGGGACTTGGTGTCCTACATCCGCCGGCTGCCCGAACTGTCCCCGGAAGAACTCGCGCTACTGGAGCGCAGAGCGTTCGGGGAGCCCACAGAGGGAGCAGCGCCATCGGAACAGTCGGAGGGCCATACTCATGCGCCAGGAACGCCCGCCCACACGCACGGCCCAAGCACGCCAACTCACAGCCACGCACCGGGTATGCCACCTCACACACACTGACGGCGCATCCTTGGAGGTTTGAACTTCCTTCTGATCCCGGTGTTTGGGGACCACCCGAGTGAAACGGTGTACTGTGATACAATGCACTCCGTAATCCCGCCGTATCCGTGCCGGGATGCGAGCTATGCCTTCCCTTCCGCTTTTCCGAGTCCTTCTGGTCGTCCTGCTGCTTCTGGCCAACGCCTTTTTTGTGGCCGTCGAATTCGCCCTGGTCATTGTGCGGAGAACCTGGCTGCAGCAAAAGGCCGCCCAGGACGACCGCCGCGCAGAGACGGCGCTGAAACTGCTCGGCAATCTGAATAGTGTCCTCAGCGGCACGCAACTCGGCATCACCATGACCAGCCTGGGGCTGGGCTGGATCGGCGAGGTAACCTTCGCGGCTATGATCGAGGGAGCAGTGGGAGAGGCCGGGTCGGTGGGACCGTTCGTGGTCCACGGCATCGCGCTGACGCTGGCATTTCTGCTGATCACGTTTCTGCACGTCGTGTTGGGAGAATTGGTCCCCAAGCAAGTAGCGCTGGAACGAGCCGAGCGGCTGACCCTGGTGATTGCCTGGCCGATGTCTTTGTTCATGAATGTCGTGAAGGTCCCGCTGCGGGTTCTGGATGCCAGCTCTTTTTTTCTGGCAAGGCATATGGGCGCCACAGCGGCGGGTCCGCGTTCCCACGCCTATTCGACTGAAGAATTGAAGCTGTTGGTGACAGGAAGCTATCGCAGTGGCGGCTTGCCGGAGAATCAGCAGGAAATGATCCACAAGGTAATAGATCTGCCGGAGGTCTCCGTGCGCGAGATCATGGTTCCGCGGCCGAACATCGTTTCGATCCCAGTGAGGATGCCCTTGGTGGAGCTAGTCCGGTTGGTGAACGAAGACCAGCATTCGCGCCTCCCGGTCTACGAGGAAACTCCCGAGCAGATCATCGGTGTGCTGTACGTGAAGGACCTGTTGCGGGTGTGGCAGGAACACCAGATGATGCGAGAGCGGGGTCGCGTGCCGCGTCCGTTCACGGTGCGCAGCCTGTTGCGGGAAATCTTGGTGGTTCCAGAGACCAAGCCGATTGCACAGCTTCTGCAGGAATTTCAGATGCGGCGGCGGCACATTGCGCTGGTGGTGGACGAATTCGGCAACACGGTTGGATTGGTGACGGTCGAGGACGTATTGGAACAGATCGTCGGCGAGATCGAAGACGAGTACGACCGGGAAAGCCCACCGGGGCTGCGGCTGGGTGAGCGCACGCTGGTGCTCGATGCCCGGATCAACGTCCGCGACCTGGAGAATCAGTACCATGTCGAGCTGCCCCGAGACCAAGGGTTTGAAACCCTAGCCGGGTTTGTGCTCTCGCAAATCGAGCGCATTCCCAAAACGGGCGAGGGATTTCTATACGCGGGCCACCGGTTTACGGTTCTCGAATTGGACAACCACCGCGTCGCCCGGGTCAAGCTCGAAAAGCTCCACGAAGAGCCCCAGCCGCAAGACGCCGGGTGAACACCAAATTCCGAGCTCCGAGTCCCAATTTCAAAGCATCGTGGAAAGCATGCGCGGCAAGCTGGTCCCAACGGATCTCGGCGGACAGATGCTGTTGCTGAACACGCCGGGAGCAGAAATCCTGGAAAGCTCGATGAGCGCGGTGGCCGGCCACGCCATCAATCGCATCCTTCACGGCGTAGTGCCCGGCGGAGAACCGGACCTTTCCTTTCCACGACGGGAAATTATGCTGCGGGGCGAAATCGAATGGTGAATGGGGAACCAACACTCACCGCTTCACCGGCGCTGCATCGAACCGCCGCGTCTCCAAGAACCGCCGGATGCGCGCGTGGTCCGCTGAATTGATCAGCTTTCGTTCCAGATAAAAGTCGAGCACGGCTGGAACGGAAAAAATCCCATGGACTTTGAAACCCTCGTTGCGAAGGCCGTCGCCTTGATCGCGGTCGAAGAGCACGAGGATGCGGGTGACCGGCACACCCTCCTGCCGCATTCGCTCGGCAGCGGCGCGCTTGGTCAAGCCTGAGGCGAGCACGTCGTCAATCAGGTTGTACTCGCAGGAGGCTTCCTTCTTCCCGATCCAGTAGCTCGGCGGCATGCCCGGATAAGACTTCCCTTTCTTCCGCAGCAACGCGTAAAAAACCTCAGGGTTCGTGCGGTGCTGCCAGGAATAGAGCGCCGTGGCGAGCGCGAGTGGCGTGGCAGTGTCCGGGATTCCGGCCACGCATTGCGGGACGGGGTTCGGCTGGGCCAACTCGCAAATTCGCTCAACGAATTCCCGCGCCACGCTCCAGAGCAGCTCCGGACGGTTGTACAGTGTCTCGCGCAGGTCGAAGTAGACCGGGGAATTCAGCCCAAAGCGCTCGCGAACCACTTCGCCGATCAAGACCGCACCGGCGCACAGCAGTTCTTCAAGGAGTTCGCGTTGATGTTCGGTGAAGGTCGGTCGGTTCACGGTTCCAAGACTCGCGCATTGCGCTTTCTCGAAGCATAGCAAAGACGGCCACTGCGCCGCCGACTCCCTTCCAATGTCCACACCGGCGCTGAGCTACGCCTCGATGGCCGCCGGCCCGCCGCGCAACACATCCGTTTCTCCCTCCGTGCGCGCGATCACGACGGCGCCGCAGGAGTCGCCCAGCACGTTCACGGAGGTGCGGCACATGTCCAGAATGCGATCCACGGCCAGGATCAGGCCCACCCCTTCCGCCGGCAGGCCGACCGCGCTCAGGATCACCAGGATCGCGACGAGGCTGGCTGCGGGAACTCCCGCCACTCCAATGGAAGTAAGCAAGGCAAGGAATACGATGGTGAACTGCGCGCCGAATCCCATCTCGATTCCGTAGGCTTGCGCGATGAACATAGCCGCCACGCACTCGTACAAGGCGGTTCCGTCCATGTTGACCGTAGCCCCAAGAGGCAGCACGAGGCTGGCGGTGCGGTTCGAGACGCCGGCCTTCTTCGCGCACTCCATGGTCAGCGGCAGGGTGGCGGAGGAAGAGGACGTGGAGAACGCCGTCAGCAACGCCGGGAAGAACGCTTTCACGTGCAGCCGGGGACTGACGTGGCCGATTAAGCGCAGCAGCAGAGGAACCGTGACAAGCCCGTGAATCCCCAGCGCGGCGAGCACGGTGACGACGAAGGCTGCGAGCGGGGCAAACGCTTCAAATCCGGTGGTCGAAACCGTTCGCGCCACCAGTCCGAAAACTCCCAGCGGGGCGAGCCGCATGATCCACAGCGTGACCATCATCATCGTCTCAAACACGCCCTGCCAGAAGCGCCGGAGCGAGGCTGCGTACTCCGGCTGAATGCGCGTCATGAAGTAGCCGAACAGGATGCTGAAGAAAATCAAGCCCAGCATCTGGCCTTCCGCGGCGGCGGCGATGATGTTGGGCGGCACCATCCGCAGAAATACCGTCGCCACCTCGCCGGCGCCCCGGCCTTCCATGCCTTCCAGCACCGTCTCGGTGTCTTCGGCCAGACCCAGACGCTCACCCGCTGGCTGGCCGTCTGCGATGCCCGGCGACACGAGATTCACAAGAATCAACCCGACGAGGACCGCGATCAGGCTGGTCGACATGTAATACACGACCGTTTTGACACCCAGACGGCCCAGGCCGCCTTTGCCGCCCATGCCAGAAACGCCGATAATCATCGAGGCCATGATCAGCGGCACCACAATCATCTGGAGGGCATTGAGAAAGAGAGTGCCGAGGAAGTCGTACACCTGATAGTAAGTGACTCCGAGCAGACCTGCATCCCGGCCGGTGAGACTAGCGGCAAGGCACGCCAGAACGATGGCAATCAAAATCTGCCAATGCAGTTTCAGTCCGCGCACGCTATTAGCCTCCCCGAATCACCTTCCAAGCCCTTTCTGCCGGCATGTCGCATCCGACAGACCGCATCATCCCTATGGTATCTCTTCGAGGAAAAATTTGCCCGGAAAAACCGGGGCCCGCTTCCGGAGTCTCGCGCAGGAAGTCCGTGTCAGACGTCGCTGCCAAACGCACGTGATAGAATTGTTCGGCGATCAATCAAAAGCCAGAAGGGAAACTGATGGCGTCTGAGCTGGCGAGCAAGACCTGCGTACCGTGCCGGGGCGGGGTGCCGCCGCTCAAGGGCGAAGAGCTAAAGGAGCTCCAAGCCCAGGTGAACGACGCCTGGAAGGTCGTCCAAGAGCATCATCTCATCCGCATCTTCCCGTTCCCGGACTTCCAGCAGGCCCTCGATTTCGTGAACAAGGTAGGAGCGATCGCTGAGGAGCAGGGCCATCACCCCGACATTTACCTCGCCTGGGGACGCGCCGAGGTCAAGACCTGGACCCACAAGATTGACGGCTTGACGGAAAGCGATTTCATCCTGGCCGCGAAGATTGATGAACTCCCGAACCACTGAACCTCGCTGCCACGTCTCACTATTCCGTTGATCAATTTCCGCCCGCCCCCGCACTCCCGCGACCGGGACGAGCATCGCCGTCGCCGAACTGCAGCGGCGTGACTTCTTGTGGTTCGCCGTGCTGGGTCATGCCCTCGGCGAACTTCGCGAAGTCCCCGACGATGAAGATCGTCAGCTGGTCGGTGTGCAGGTACTCCTCCGCGACGCGCTCGATGTCCTCGGGAGTGACGGCATGGTATCCCGCGAACTCTTTTTCCAGGTAATCGGCCGGCAAGCCGTCGTATTCGAGGTTCATCAGCGCGCTCATGGATCGACCGGGTTCGGCAAACCGAAAGACGTAGCTGTAGAGAAACATCTCCTTGGCCGTGTCGAATTCGTCCTGGGAAACGGGCGCCGATGCCATGCGGCGCACCTCGTCGAGAACTGAGTCCACGGCCTGGACGGTAGATTCGGTCTTGGTCTGCGCCACCACGATAAAGAAGCTGGTGTCGCGTTGCCGGGTGGGGAAGGCGCTGGCGACACTGTAGGCGAGTCCTTCGTCGTTGCGGATTCGCTTGACCAGCCGCGCGCTAAACGACGAACCGCCGAGGATCGAGTCCATCAGATCGATGGCGAAGCGGTCCGGATTGTCTCGGTTGGTGCCCCAGTGGCCGAGGCGGATGGTGGACTGGTTGAGCGGGCGCGGAATGTAATAGACGCCGGGCTTCGGCTCCGGGTTCACCCGGGGCAGCCGCGGCAGGTTGACTTCCGCGCTGGCCCAGTCACCGAACAGCTTCCGGATTTTCTCCAGCATCTCCGCTCTATCGAAGTCGCCGGTGATGCCCATCATGATCTGGTTCGGGTGGAAGTATTCCCCGTGGAACGCAACCAGGTCGTCGCGGGTGAAGCGGGCGATCTGCTCGATCGTCGGAGTGCGGCCGGACGGGTGCGCTTCGGTAAACAACAGGCGGTTGAACTCGCGGCGCATCATCGAACCTGGGTTATCGTTTGCGCTGCGAAGCCGGAACATCGTTTGCTGCTTTGCGAGATCCACACGCGATTCCTCGAACAGGGGATTGCGAAGCACGTCGGCCAGGATGCGCAGGCCTTCGTCAGCGTCCTTCTGCGGCACGTTGAGCGTCACCACGCACTCCTCAGCACGCATGGAAACGTTCAGTTGGGCGGAGATGAAGTCCAGGCGCTCCTCGAGCTGCTCCGGCGGATAATTCCGGGTGCCGCCCGTGCGGAGAACTTCATCGACCAGCCCCGCCCGCCCGATCTGGTCAGCGGGTTCATAGTAGGTCCCGGTGCGCACGAACGTCACGACGTCGAGCAGCGGCAGGCGGTGGTCTTCCTGCAGATAGAGGACCATGCCGTTCTGTAGGACCACGCGTTCGATTTCCTCTCCCACTTTCGGGAACTTCGGCGGCAGGGGATCGCCTTTGAGCGCCATGGCCTTTTCCCAGCCGGGCGAATGTCGATCGCTGGGAGGCGCTGCGCCGCGGAACTCTTGCGCCGGAGCGAAGCCGACCCGTACGAACAGGACGCATAGTATTGCTGCCGTTGGAATAATCTGGCTGCGATTCATGGTTCTCACCGCTCTTCCTCCCAACGCTGTGCTGCCGGACCGGGACCGCCGGGTTCCGTCTCGCCGCCGGACTTGGGCCGCAACTCGGCGACCGTCCGGTTTGTTTCCGTGAAGTACTGCTTGGCTACGCGCTGCACGTCCTCGGCGGTTACTGCCTTGAGTTTTTCGCGTTCCGTCAGCAGGTACCGCCAGGACCCGGCCAAATGCTCAACCGAGGCGATCATTCGGGCAATCCCGTTGTTCGAGCGCAACGAACGGATCAATGAGGCGTCCACACCGTTGCGGACGCGGGTCAGCTCTTCCTCCGTAGGCGGTTCCGTCTGGACCTTGGCCATTTCTTCGTAAATCGCTCTTTCGAGCTCTTCCACGGACTTCCCCTCTGCCGGAGTGGCCGTGATGATAAAGAGGTTCGGGTAGAGCGAGGTGTTGTTCCCGGCGCCCACATTGAGGGCCAGTTTGCGGTCCAGCACGAGAGATTTGTAGAGCCTTCCGGTGCGCGAGCCCCGACCCACGCCGGTCCAGACCTGTGCCAATACGTCCAGTGCGAAGCCGTCCTCGTGGCCGACCTGCGGCGTGAGATATCCGAGATAGAGGCGCGGCTGTGCGTCGGCCTCCACAACCACGCGCCGCTCCCCGCGCGGCTGCGGCTCATTCGCGATTTGGCGCGGCGGGATGGGCTGCGACGGAATCGGGCCAAAATACTCTTCCATCAACGAGTAGGTCTTGTCCGGGTCAATGTCGCCGACGATGGCCAAGATGGCGTTATTGGGCGCGTAGTAGGTCTTGAAATACTGCAGGACTTCTTCCCGGGTCATGCGGTCAATATCGGACGGCCAGCCGATTATCGGGTTACGGTAGGGGTGCGCCAAAAACGTCGCGGCCTGGAAGCTCTCCCAAAGCAAGTTTTGCGGACGCGTGTCAGTGCGCATACGGCGCTCCTCGTGCACCACATCACGCTCGGAATAGAATTCCCGGAAAACCGGGTTGGCGAGACGGTCCGATTCGAGATACGCCCAGACCTCAAGCTGGTTCGAGGGCAGTTGCACGAAGTACTGCGTGGAATCCCAGCCGGTGCTGGCGTTCAGCCGGACGCCGCCGATGCGCTGATTGGTCTGCCAGAACTCGTCGGTGATGACGTGCTGCTTCTGTTTCAGCTGCGCCGCCGCCATCTCCTGGCGCAGCCGCTCGATCTTGGCTTCATCCGGATCGTCGAAAACCACGTCCTGCTTCCGCAGCTCCTCATCGAGCTCCGCGTAGAGTCCATCGATCTCTTCCATCAGGGGGACCTCGGCGTTGTAATCGGTTGTGCCGTAGGTCCGCGTGCCCTTGAACATCATGTGCTCCAGCACGTGCGCGATGCCGGTCTTGCCTTGTGGATCGTCGACGCTGCCCACCCGGAAGCGCAGATAGAGAGCCACCGTGGGCGAGTCGTGTCGCTCCACCATCAGAATCCGCATGCCGTTCGGCAGCGTCTGCTCGATGACGTCCAACTGGACGTCCGGGACGGTCTGGTCGCCTGTCTGAGCGCGCGAAACACCGGGAAGCACGCCAAGCCAGACGAACCCCAGGGTAACCGCCAGGGCAGCAGATCGAGCACAGGAGGATAGCTGCGAGCCGCTTCTCATTATCAGTTCCTTTCCACCGGAGAGGAGAGCTGGCGCCTGCCCATCAAAACCGGGGCCCGCCGAAGACTCCGGACCTGCTTCCAGGATAAACGGAATGCGGGCGGAGGGGAATAGAATTCAGCGGCGCGCTGCAATTGCTTTTCCGACAATGGAAGCCTAAAATTGCATCCATGACAGACAGAAAACTGAAGATTGCCGACCGCGAGTTTGGCTCGCGGCTGATTGTCGGCACGGGCAAATACCGCTCTTTTCCCGAGATGGCGCGGTGCCTGGAAGCGTCGGGCGCGGACATGGTCACGGTCGCGGTGCGCCGTGTCAACCTGACCGACCGCAGCAAGGAATCCCTCCTCGATTACATCGACCCGAAGAAGTTCTTTATCCTGCCGAACACCGCTGGCTGCTACAATGCCGATGACGCGGTGCGCACGGCACTGCTGGCGCGCGAAGTGGGCTTGGCAAATTGGATCAAGCTCGAAGTGATCGGTGACGAACAGACGCTCTTCCCCGACAATTTCCAGTTGGTGGAAGCAACCAAAGCGCTGGTCAAGGAAGGCTTTGTCGTCCTGCCCTATACGAACGACGATCTGATCAGTTGTCTGCGGCTGATTGACGCGGGCGCCGCGGCCGTGATGCCGCTCGGCGCGCCCATCGGCTCCGGCATGGGTATCCAGAACATCTCGAACATCCGCATCCTGCTCGAGCGCATCACCGCCGTCCCGCTGATCGTGGACGCCGGCGTTGGAACGGCTTCCGACGCGGCCATCGCGATGGAACTGGGCTCTGACGGCGTGCTGATGAACACCGCCATCGCGGCCGCGCAGGAGCCGGAAGCCATGGCGCAGGCTATGCGGCATGCGGTCGAGGCCGGACGTCTGGCCTATCTTTCCGGCCGGATGCCCAAGAAGCTCTATGCCACCGCCTCCAGCCCGCTCGAAGGCGTGGCGCGGTAATCTTTTCCGGAACTTCTCCAGAGATACTCGGCACACCTCCTCCGTCCGACTCTTTCCACGCCTGCACCGCCAGCCTCTGCTCCAGCTCAAGCGTGCGCCCGAGGAGATGACACGGCAGATTTCCACCGCCGCCGCCGCCCCGGACCTGTGGTATCGTAACGAAGACCAGAACAACCCTGCCCGACGGAGGCTTTCCATGAAGCACCAGGCCAACAGGCACGCCAAAACAGCTCATCGATTCGGTTTCTTTGTGGCATCGGTTGCCATGCTGCTGGTTTGTCTCGCGCAAGCCGTCCAAGCGCAAGCGCCTCAAGCGGAAGCCGACCTGATCCGGATTTTTGAGCAAAACCGCCCTTACGCGATCGTGCCTGCAGATTTGTTCAACCAGCTTGGGTGGGACTTGCCGGACGGCGGCGCGACGGTAAAGGCTTTGGCGGACGACGCTCCGGGCGGGGCCTTCGACCCGCGGCAGCTTGAGTCCCTTCCTGCCGATAAGCTCGGCTACCGGGCCAAGTGGCAGGAGGTGCGTTACAACGTCTACGGCATTCCGTGGGAAATCGGCGGCCTTCACCTGACGCCCAACCAGCCTGTCCCCGGCCTGCCCACCATCGCCATCATCAACGGCGGCTCGGCCAACTTTTATGAGTTCTATGTTGACTTGTTCAACAACCCCGGCCTGGGGCAGTACCTTGCGCAGAAGGTCCCCGTTTTAATCATCACCATTCCTGGCAATTACAAGCACGGCGGTTGGGCCGGCAAGCCACCCGAGGAGCCCTATGACGAGCGCATTCCGGCCTATCTGCTCCACGAGAACATCTCCGCCCGGGAAGCCAAGGCGCGCAATGCTATCTACACCTTCCGCGTCATCACCGAAGGCGTGCGACAGTTGATCGAGCAATCCACCAACGGCCCGATCGTGGTCGTTGGCCACTCGACCGGCGGCGAAATCCCCTTCCTGCTGATGGAAACCAATCTGCGGCCCCGCTTCAACAGTATCTACCTCGGCTGGGGCAGCGGTGGTCCGGCAGGCTTGGGCGCGGCCATCCGCGGCCCCGAGGAACACCGGCGTAGGAATCTCGAACGGTTTTCCACCTACCCGAAACTGGCCGACCTGCGCGCGCGCGCACCCGAAGGAAATAACAGTTACATCAGCAGCCGCTACATCGGCCCGCTCAATCCGTGCCCTGGCGCGAACGACGCCGAAGTGGCCCGCTGCTGGTTCCGGCAGGAGGAGCGCCGACGGCCGCAATTCAAGCAGGTGCTCCAGGATGCCGAGCACCAGGGCGCCGACGTCATGCAGGAACGCTACGAGCGGGAGATCCGTGACGCGCTGGCCGGCAGCGGCTTGCCCGTGGACCCCGAGGAAGTAATCGCCGACCTGTTCATCACGAACCGTGCTCCCGTCACCGGCTTCCGCAAGATGATCTGGCTCGTGGGGCGGCTCGACAACGGCCATTGGAATTTCCGCGACCCGGAGCAAGCCGCCGAAGTGCAGGTGGCCAACCAGTTCCGGAGGCACAACCCGCAGTCCACCATCCGCGTCGGCGAGTTCGATGCGCCGATCACCCATTACGGCCACATGGAGCGACCCAAACAGGTCGCTGGAGGCCTCGTGGCCGCGCTCAAGTGGCTGGTCCGGCCATAGGGTGCGGCGCCCATGCACGACCTCGATCTGCAGATCGATTACTGGAATCGTGTCGGGCCTACCAAACCGTTTCGTCATCCGGTTGACCTCGACCGCCTGTGGGAATTGCTTGCCCCGGACAGTCGCATCCTCGATTTCGGCTGCGGCTACGGCCGGGTCTTAGGGCTTCTGCTTGCCGAAGGATTCACGAACCTCATCGGCTTCGACCCAGCTCCGGCCATGGTGGACGAAGCGCAACGGAACCTTCCCGCGGTCCAATTTCAATTGCTGAAAGATCCTCCGCGCTTGCCTCTGCCCGGCTGGTCGGTTGACGCCTTTCTGCTCACTAGCGTCCTCACCTGCGTTCCGACTGATGAGGGCCAGACGGATGTGATTCAGGAAGCGCAGCGGGTGCTAAAACCCGGAGGCCTTCTCTACATTACGGATTTGTGGCTGCAGACGGACGCGCGCAACATCGAGCGCTATGTGCGTGACGTGGACAAGTACGGCGTGTACGGTGTGTTCGACTTGCCGGAGGGGGTTACCGTGCGGCACCACGACCGCCGGTGGATTGAAGCCCTGACCAGCCAATTCGATCTCGTATCGCTCGAGGAAATCCAGGTCACGACCATGAACGGGCATTCAGCGCATGGTTTTCAGTGGCTTGGTCGAAAAGTCGCTGCGGGTTCAGGCCAGTCTTGAGCGCTGCATGCACCATGCCCTTGGAACAACAGGCAGATTGGAGTATATTGAGACACGGTTTGGGAGGCGGCCCGCGAACGCTCGCGAAAATTCGATCATCCTAGAAGAGGGAGGCGGAAATGGCGCTATCAGATCTGTTCGGCGATATACATTTGTTCTTTCGGTGGCTGCACGTGATTGCAGGGATCATGTGGATTGGACTCCTGTACTTCTTTAACATGGTCAATGTGCCTCTGCAGGCCGCCTTGGACGACGCAGGGAAAAAGGCCGTCAACCCGAAGCTGATGCCGCGGGCTCTTTGGTGGTTCCGCTGGAGCGCGATGTTCACCTTTCTGGCCGGACTCGTCCTGTTTACCCTCATTTATATGTACACACCGGGCGCAGGCTTCGGGCCGAGTTCCCAGTTCTTCGAGGCGGATGGGGCCGTCGCCGACCGAGCTTGGTGGATCATGTTCGGCATGCTGCTCGCGACAGTGATGTGGTTCAACGTGTGGTTCATTATATGGCCCGCCCAGCAGAAGATTTTAGGCGGCAAGGCCAGCCCGGATGAGCTTCCCCCGCTCCGCCGACGCGCCTTCCTCGCGTCCCGGACCAACACCTATCTTTCGGGTCCCATGTTGTTCGGAATGCTTGCGCCGAGCCACTTCGGCGCGATTGATTTCCCCGCTTTGCTTGTCTTCGGGGGAATGGGTTTGCTCGCGATCTGGCTTGCCATCAGTTCCTCGTCTAAGGTAGGAACATCGATCTAGCTCGGCAGTCGTCGAAGGAGAGGCTGAGAATCCGCAGGTGCATTCAAGGAGGGACGAAATGACGAAGCGCTTCCGAGTGCGGCGGGCCGCAATCTCGACGGGGCTGATCCTTGCTCTCGGCGCGGCTGCTGGAGCCGTGCTGACGAGCACTCCAATCGGAGAACAGGCAACGCTGTTCCGCAGGCCGACCGGGCAACCGCAAATGGTTTCCTACGTGCCACTCCCGGCCATGGGCGCCGCGATGTGCGAGTGGGTCCCAGCGAGTGCCAGCTCAACTCTGGCTACAGCCTTCCCGCAGGACTCCCCCGTTTACAGCCCCTCCCAGACCCAGGCCGAAACCGCCACGCGCGAGCCGCTGCGCGCCGTGCGCGATAATACCTTTTCCTTCAGTTCGGTTGCCGTGGACGTGGCTCGTAACGAAGTCGTGATGACCGACGAGAACCTCTTCAGCATCCTGGTCTATGACCGCACGACGAACACTCCTCCCACCGCCAGGATGAGCGAGCCAAAGCGCAGAATTGCCGGCCTCGCCACGGAAATCGAGTTCCAGTGTGGTCTTTATATCGATCCGGGTTCCGGCGACATCTTCGCCGTCAACAATGACACGATTGACAAACTCGTGATCTTTTCTCGCGAGGCCCGGGGGAATGTGCCGCCCGACCGCCATCTGGAGACGCCGCACGGCACCTTCGGCATCGCTGTAGCCGAGGAAGCACAGGAGCTGTTCCTCACCGTGCAGCATGACAGCGCCGTCGTGGTCTACAACAAGATGGCCGATGGAGAAGAGGCGCCCATTCGCCTGCTGCAGGGAAGCCGAACCCGCCTGGCCGATCCCCACGGCATCGCCGTGGATGAGGAGAGCGGCCTGATGTTCATTACCAATCATGGCTCGGTGCATGATGTCAGCGAGGATGGCTATCAGGACCCTTCGCGCCCGACTGAATCGAGGCCGAATTGGCCGCTCAGCCGGCGCTACGCCGTGCCCGGCTCCGGGCAGCTCCTGCCTCCCGCGATTACCGTCCATGACATCAACGCCAGCGGCGACGCACCTCCCCTGCGCGTCATTGAAGGCCCTAAGACCCAAATGAACTGGCCCACTGGCATCGCTTTTGACCCCGAGCGGAACGAGCTCTTCGTCGCCAACGATGCCGGCGATTCCGTGCTGGTATTTGATGCAGACGCCGACGGCGACACAGCTCCCATCCGGGTCCTGAAAGGGCCTCGAAGCAAGATCAAGAACCCCACCGGCATTTTTGTGGACGTTCAGAACGACGAGCTCTGGGTCACCAATTTCGGCAACCATTCGGCCACCGTCTACCGCCGTTCGGCAGGCGGCGATACCGAGCCGCTGCGCGTGATTCGCGCCGCCCCGTCCGGCAAGTCCGCATTGATGATCGGCAACCCCGGCGCCATCGCCTACGACACCAAGCGCGAAGAGGTTCTGGTTCCCAACTGAGTGGCCCACCCGCAGATTGCGGCCTTCCCCAGGTTGGCGGATGGACCAGCAAATGTCACCCGCTCGGTTTCCGGTCAGAAGACCTATTTGGGCCGGACCATGCACGGCATCCGGTATGACGCCATGCATGACGAATTCATCGTTCCGAACCAGTTTGCCCAGGCCATCCTGGTTTTTGCCGGCGACTCCGACGGAGAAGTGCCTCCCATTCGGATCATCCAGGGACCGGATACCATGCTGCACGATCCGGACCGCGTCGATGTCGACCCCGTCCATAACGAAATTCTCATTCCCGAGGATGACAAGATCCTCGTATTTCCCCGCGAAGCAAACGGCAACGTGGCCCCCATCCGCGTGTTGACGAGCGCTGGAAACGACCTCGGCGAGGTGAACACCGACCCCATCCGCAACCTGCTTGTGGTCGGCGGGTCCACGCGGAATCGAGGAGGGCGACAGCACGCTCTCATGACCTTCGATCGCACCGCCCAGGGCGACGTCGAACCCCGCACCATGATTACCGGTCCGAACAGCGGTTTCCACGGCGGCGCGCGCATGGCTATTAACACGAACCGCGGTCTGGCGTTCGGGACTGTCCGTGGCAATCAAGTCGCTTCCGCTGAGAGCTACGTTGGCGTCTGGAACTACGCCGAGCACGACGGAGATGCGCCGCCGCTCTACACCATCGGGGGCCCCGGCGGCATGCTCCGCCAGCCGCGCGGTGTGACGCTCGATCCGAAAAACAAAACCCTGATCGTCTCGGACAAGTACTTGAACGCGGTCATCTCGTACTATTTCCCCGAGGTCTTCTGATACTCGGTCCATACATCTGCAACGCATCCCGGCCCAGACGGGGCTGACGAGGAGGAACGTCATGAACAGGAAGATGTATTGCGCTTGCATGGTTGTCGCGCTTTTCGCCGTGGCTCCCCATGCCGACGCACAGGACCCGGCCGAAGCCCACGTCGCCGCAGCCCGCGCCGCCGCCGGGCAGGACTATACCCGCATGTTCGATAACCTCTGCTCAGCCTCGGTGCTGGAGCCGCGCGGCCCGCGTCCGGCCAGGCCCTACCCGCCGCCCGCTTCGGATTGGGACGCCGAACCTCACAAAGTTTTTGACAACCTGTACTATGTCGGCAGCAAGACGGTCGCGGCGTGGGCCGTTACCACCTCTGAAGGCATCATCATCCTCGACGCCCTCTTTGAGTACTCTGTCGAAGAAGAAATCGTGAACGGCCTCCGGAAGCTGGGGCTCGACCCGGCTGACATCAAGTACGTCATCGTCAGCCACGCTCACGGCGACCACTACGCAGGCGCCCCCTATCTGCAGAATCGCCTGAACGCCCGCATCCTCCTGGGTGGGCCGGACTGGGACTATCTGGCGGACCAGCGCAATCCCAACAAACCCCGCCGCGATATCGCCGTTACCGATGGCCAGGAACTCACCCTAGGCGATACTACGATCACTATGTATCTCACCCCCGGCCACACCCCCGGCACGATTTCCTATCTGGTCCCGTTGCACGACGGGCGCGGCGAGCACCTCGGCGCCATGTGGGGCGGCACGTCCTTCAACTTCACGCCGGCGGCGGAGAACTTCCGCATCTACGCCAACTCCGCGCAGAGGTTCGCCGACGTTGTCCGTAACAATCCGGTCGACGTAGTCCTGACAAACCATCCCCAGAACAGCCGTGTGTTCGAGAAGATCACCATGCTCCGAGGACGGCAGGACTACGAGCCGCATCCGTTCGTTGTCGGCAAGGAGAGCCAGTTGAATCTTCTGACCGTCGCCAACGAATGCGCGCAGGCGCAGCTCGCCCAGCTGGCTGCCGGGAGCCGTTAAGAAGAATGCCGGCGGTTGATCCCAGCTCCCGCTGGAGGAGGTGAGTCATGCCATTGCAACGAACGCACTGGATGCGGCATCCATCCCCCGTTTCCGTTTCCTTCGCTGCAGTCATCGCGCTCGTGCTCCTCATCCCGGGCCGTCCCCTGGCCCAGCAGTCCACGCAGCACCTCAATCCCGTGATTGACAAACTGTCGAAGGGTCAGCCCGTTTTCGGCCTGAACACCGGCGACCTGTCGCTCCAAAACGCTCGCTCGGCGGCCCGCGCGGATGTGGACTTCATCTATGTGGACATGGAGCACAACCCCCTCGACTTCCCTTCCCTGCAGGCGTTTCTGCTCGGGATGTCCGACCGAGGATTGATTCTCCGCAAAGGCAGCCTGCAGCCGAACGTCGCTCTGTTTGCACGTTTTCCACCCGAAGCCGACGAGGGGGCCTGGGTCGTGAAGCAGGCGCTCGACATCGGCCTGATGGGCGTCATTTTTAACGGGGTGGATACCAGGGAGCAGGCCCTGGCCGCCGTCCAAAGCATGCGTTATCCGCAGATGCGCGACTCGCGCTACCCGGAGCCAGTCGGCAATCGTGGCTCCGGCGCCGCCAACGCTTCCTGGGCCTGGGGTGTCTCCAGCGAAGAGTATGTCCGTCGCGCCGACCTCTGGCCCCTCAACCCTGAAGGCGACTTGTTGGCCATCGTCATGATCGAATCTGCCGAAGGCGTGCAGAACCTGGATGAGATCCTCTCCGTCCCCGGCGTCGGCATGGCATTCATCGGGGCGGCTGGCGATCTGCATATGTCGCTCGGCGTTCCCCGCAGCGAACCCGAAGTCGAAGCCGCCCGACAGACGATCCTTCGCGCCTGCCTGGCTCATAACGTCGCCTGCGGCATCACGCCTACCAGCGCCGCCGACGCCGTCCGACGTCTCGAAGAAGGCTGGAAGATGATCCGCTCCTCCGTCGAAATGATCCGCGAAACCCGCGGCCTGCTGGACCGGCGCTAGCCGCGCGCCAAAAAACGCGGCCCGATTCCCTGCCCGCAGGTGTATCATTTCCACAGTCGGTCCCGACACGAGGCCGACCCGGAATTCCTGCCCAGGAGGCGTTCCCATGAGAGGGAAAGCTTGCGGCCTTTTTGCCCCGGTTGCAATCATCCTCGGCTTCCTTCTTGCCGCGTTCCCTGCGCCGGCGCACCATTCTTTCGCATCGCTCTTCGACCGCGAGAAGCCCATCGAAATTACCGGAACGGTCACCAAAGTCGAGTGGATGAACCCGCACATTTACTATTACGTTGACGTGAAGGATGACCCCGGCAACGTGACGAACTACGCCGTGGAGGGTGGCACTCCGAACCGCCTTTACCGGCTCGGCTGGAGAAAGGATTCGCTGCGTGTCGGCGACGTGATCACTGTCTCCGGCTTCCGAGCCAAGAACAGGTCGAACCTCCTCAGCGGCAGGATTGTGACTTTCCCCGATGGAAGCCGCGTATTCGCCGCATCCCCCGACGACGGCGGCCCCGGCCCACAGCGTTAATCTCTTGCGGTGTCGCCTTGGTCGATCAAAATCCGAAATCGGAGGTTTCCCTCCCATGAACGATCGATACCATCTTATTCTGGCTACGACCGCGGTCTTCTGGACTACCGGAAGCATCCTGCTGTCGGCGACTCCCGCTGCAGCACAGGAACCCGCCTCCATGGCCGAGGCTCGCATGGCCCTGCCCCAGCCGGAGCCTCACGGCGCCTGGTGGTACACCGGAGACGCCCCGCCGGCTATCCCTGATCCTCCTGATCTTACCGGGGTCTGGTACGGCGGAAGCAGCGGTGACCTGTCCCAGTACACGCTGCCGGGCCAGGAAATGATTCTCACGCCCTATGGCCAGACGCGCTACGATACCGTCGATCACGCCAAGGACCCCAACACCTATTGTCTCCCCGCCGGCCCTGCTCGGATGATGATGATGGCGCATCCCTCTATGATCATTCAGCGGCCTGACGTCATCGCCATGCTCACGGAATCCCAGCGCACCTATCGGCTCGTCTATCTCGACGGCCGCAGTCATCCGGACGACATAGCAGATTACCCCGAATGGATGGGCAGTTCGATGGGTCACTGGGAAGGCGACACGCTTGTGGTAGACACGGTGGGTGTCAATGAACGCACTTGGCTCGATACCGCCGGGCATGAGCACAGCGAGCAACTCAAGATGACCGAGCGATACCGCTTGCTTGATCCCAATACCCTCGAGATGATCGTCACATACGACGATCCGGTGTTTTTCGTTCAGCCGTTTACCACGCGCAGACTCGCCAAGCGCCAGATTGGCGACCGCATCATGGATCACTCCTGCCTTGAGAACGAAAAGGACATCATCAACCTGGTGCCCACCATCGGAGAAGAGGGACGATAGTGCGCCGGCACCCAGAGCTGAGTTCCTAGCCTTTCCGTCTTTCGTATCGAGTTGTATTTCTGGAAGACGAAGAAGGTGTAAGTTTTCTATAATCAATAATTTGCTAAATTCTATTCGTTCGCCAATCTTGCCAGAGCCCATCTTGCATGTTCCTGAACCACCGGGTCCGGGTGTTCGGCCAGCTTCTCCAGAGTGGGGCGGAACCTGGCAAGACCCGAATTGCCCATCGCTACTGCCGCGTTGCGCAGTAACCCACGATATTTGGCCCGCTTAACCGGACTCCCACGAAAGGCCTCCCGGAACTCCTCTTCCGTCAGCCCTGCCAGAACTTCGAGCGGCGGATGGAATGTGCTTGCGGGCCTCTCGCTGCCGTTCCCTAACGCCCGCGGCTGAAACGCAGACAACTCCGTCACCGGGGCCCTGCGGTTCCACGGGCAGACGTCCTGGCAGATGTCGCACCCGAAGACGTGATGCCCCATCCCGGCACGAAACTCCTCCGGGATACTTCCCTTGAGCTCTATGGTGAAGTAGGAGATGCACTTCGTGGCATCCAGCACGTACGGCTCGACAATCGCCCCGGTCGGGCACGCCTCGATGCACCGGATGCACGTCCCGCACTGATCGGGAATCGTTTGATCCGGTTCCAGATCGAGAGTCGTCAGGATTTCCCCCAGGAAGAACCAGGACCCGGCCTGGGGATGAATCAGGCAGGTGTTCTTGGCGATCCAGCCGAGACCCGCCGCTCGCGCCAGGGCGCGCTCGAGGATCGGGCCGGTATCCACGTAAATCTTGGCCTCAAACGGCGTGTCCACTATGCCACGCACCTCTTCGAGCAGCCGTTCGAGACGCTCTTGCAAAACGAAGTGATAATCCTCGCCCCACCCGTAGCGGGCAATCCAGCCCCGTTCCGGGTCATCGCAATCCACCGACGATGGTTGCGGCGCGTTGTAGACCATCCCGGCGCAGATCACCGACCGCGCGCCCGGCAGCAACCGCCGGACATCTTCTCGCTCGCGGCGCTCCATGTACTTCATCTCTCCATGGAAGCCCTGTCCCACCCAGCGGAGATACTGTCGGCGGTCTTGCTCGTGAAGCGTGGCGGGCGCGATCCCGCACAGGCCGAAGCCCAGGTGCCGTGCCGCGTCGCTGATCAGACCTTTCAGATTGCGAGAGTCACTCACCATTGACCTCTCTTCAGATTATAAGGAGTTAGGGGACTTTTGGGGAGCACTGTCGTTTTCCACTCAGGCACTTATTGCCGCATTACGACTATGAAAAGTCACATTTGGGCGAAATTCGATTATTACGATGCCTTTCGCTTGCAGTAAAATAACTTGACTACTTTGGATCAGGAATTGGGTTCTCCTCCGGGCAGGCTCGCGGCCGCTGGAGGCCTATTGTCATCCCGGCTCGAATTGGATCGTTGAGGGATCGGAAATCTGGTGGGATCAGGAGAGGATGCGCAAGATGCAAAAGGCAACCAAGTATTTGGACAAAGGGATTACGCTGGCGGCAAACACTGCATGGAATACGGTGCAGTTTTTCAATCAATTCAAGCCTAATAATTCGTTCACACCGAAGTGGACGGACAAGCCTCTGCTGAAGTCCCATCAGAAGACCAAGCCGACGCTCGGCTGGCCCCGGACCACCGATTCGCTCTGCCCCGTCTGTGTGCGGGAAGCCCGCGAGCGGATTCTGAGCGGCGAGCAGGACTGGAAAACGCTCACCACGGACCACGTCGGCGAGATCAAGGCGCAGATCATCGAGCGCGACGGCAAGATCTGGATGGTCAAGGACTGCCCCGAGCACGGACACTTCGAAGACATGCTGGCGATGGACCCCGACTTCCTGAGGCATATTGAAGAGATGTTCCCGGGCCGCGATCTGCCGGCGCACAACGATGAAGGGCTGCACAACCACGGATCAAGCTCCATCCGCCACGGCCGCGGCTCGGTGCTGACGATCGACCTCACCAACCGCTGCAACATGATGTGCGACCCTTGCTTCATGGACGCCAACCAGGTCGGCTTTGTGCACGAGCTGGCCTGGGAAGATGTCAAATCGCTTCTCGACAACGCGGTAAAGATCAAGCCGCGGCGCCAGATGTCGGTGCAGTTCTCGGGCGGCGAACCCACGCTTTCGCCCTTCTTTTTTGAAGCCATCGCCTATTCCCGAAAGGTTGGCTACAACAGCGTTCAGGCGGCGACCAACGGCATCGAGTTCGCCAAGAGCGCCGACTTCGCCAAGCGCGCCTACGAGGCCGGCTTGCGCTACGTCTATCTTCAGTTCGACGGTGTCGGCAACGCCGCGAACCAGCACCGGCGCGTCGGCAACCTCTTCGATGTGAAGCTGAAGGCCATCGAGAATTGCCACAACGCCGGCATTTCGATCATTCTCGTCACGACGCTGGTCAATGGCGTCAACAATGAGCAGGTTGGTCCGATCGTTGAGTTCGCCCGAACCAACCCGAAGCGGATCGCTTTCGTTGCCTTCCAGCCAGTCTCTTTTACCGGGCGCGACGAGGAAGTTACCGACGAGCGCCGGCTGCGGCAGCGCTACACGCTGTCTCACATGGCGCACGACTTAAAGCGCCAGACCGGCATCACCGAGCCAACCCGCGACTGGTTCCCGCTTTCTCTGATGGGGACGTTTTCCGATTTGGCAGACCTGATCCATGGTCCGGACGCACAATGGGGACAGGTAACCTGTAGTTGCCACCCGAACTGCGGTGTCGGAACCGCCTTGATGGTCAATAAGGCGAACAACGAATGGGCGCCCGTTCCGCAGTTCCTGAATGTTCCGCAGCTCGTCGCGGACCTGCGGCGCATCACGGACGCAGCCCGCGGCAAATGGTTCTCGAACCTACAGACCGGACTGGCGATCCTGCGGAACTACGAACCCTTCAAAGCGCCTCCGAGCCTTCACCTGTCTGATCTTCTGAAGAAGTTCGACAAGTCGTTCAACCTGACTGGGAAGACCTACGGCGTCGGTGTGCAGCGTAGGGAAGATCCCTGGAACTTCCTGTTCATCGCCGGAATGTGGTTCCAGGATCTGTGGACCTACGACTTCCGGCGCACTGAGATGTGCATTATCCCCTACGCCACCCAGAAGGGCGAGGTTTCCTTCTGCGCCTACAACACCGGCGTCGGCTGGAGGAACATCATCGAGAAAATGCACATGACGGCGACCCTGACCAAGTGGTACGAAGACCATGGCCGCCACGCCATTTACGCCGGCGGCAAGGCCGTTCCCTTGCCCGATGCAGATCATTCGCTGTCCCTCAATGCAGAGCACGTCAGCCGCGGACCGCAAGTCACGGAAGGCCCTCAGTGCGCCCGCGATGAGAAGGCGATGAAGAACGAGGAACTCCGGAACCGCGAGATGATGCGGCTCTATCGGAAGGAAGTCCTCAAGGAACAAACCGTAGACCTCGTGCAGATCGCCCCGCCATCTGCCAAGCCTGCCGCTCAGAAGGAAGAGGAGTTGGTCGGAACCTCGGGAGATTGATGGTTCCGCTTTCACTGCCAGGACACAACAGCACAGAGGAAGAGCGAACAGAAAACCCAGAAGTCAGGCACCGGAACAGGAAGGGCTTCCTCCGGTTCCTGGCTTCTTTTTCCTTCGCACCCTTGTAGCGATTTGACGAGATGCCGATCTTTGAATACGTTTGCGATGAGTGCCGGGAGCACTTCGAGAAACTTGTCCTCCGCAAGGGTGAGGCGGTTTGCTGTCCCTCTTGTGGAAGCGGGCGCTCCAGTCTGCAGTTCTCGGTGATCGCTTCTCCCACCAAAACCGATTCCGGCACCTCCAACGGTTCGGGTTGCTCCTGCACGCCATCCTCCTGCGGCTGCCATTGAAGCCCAGACTATTGTTGGTTTCCTTCTTCCTTTCCGGAGAACTGTCTGTTCCGATTCATCTTGACCCAGTGTGGCAGCCTGTATTATCCTGCTCGCGAGTTATGTAAAGGGGACTTTGGCTGAACTTTTGAGACCGAACAAAGGGGGAAGAATGGGCGGCAAAAGAACTCAGCTATCCGGCGCGCTCCGGATAACTTTGACACTGGCACTCATTGGCCTGCTCGCCGGGTGGGTCATCACGGAAACGCAGACTACGGAATCGCAACTGGTCCGGGCATCCGAGAACAGCTCGCGGCAGCCCACCGGAAGCCCGCAGTTGGTGCGGTTCGATCCGCTGCCTGCGATGGATGGCGAGATGTGCGAATGGGTGCCGGCCAGCGCTAGTTCCGCTTTGGCGGCTTCCCTTTGGCAGGAGGGAGCCACTAGCGATTCCGAGGCAGCTTTGCGCGAAGAGATTCGTCAGCGCGATCCCGTGCGCATGATCCGCGACTCTTACGCGGCTTTCAGCTCTGTCGCTGTGGACGTAGCCAACAATGAAGTGATCGTGACGGATGAGAACCTGTTCCAGGTTCTCGTATACGACCGGATGGCGAACACGCCCCCCACAGCCAGCATGACCGAGCCCAAGCGCATGCTCGGCGGTGAACACACCAAGATCGAGTTCCAGTGCGGCCTCTATATCGACCCCACCAACGGCGACATCTATGCTGTGAACAACGATACGATTGACACCCTGACGATCTTCAACCGGGAGGCTCGGGGTGATGTCCCGCCGACCCGCGAGCTCTACACTCCGCACGGGACGTTCGGAATTGCCGTGGATGAGGAAGAGCAGGAGATGTTCCTCACGGTTCAGCACGACAGCGCCGTGGTCGTCTACGAGAAATATGCCGATCAGCACGCCGCTCCCATCCGGCTGCTTCAAGGCGACCGGACGAAGCTGGCCGATCCTCACGGGGTCGCCGTGGATTCACAAAACAATCTGATCTACGTCACCAACCACGGCTCGGTCAGTTCCCGTTACACGGATCGTCCGAGCCGAGGAAGCCTCGACCGCGCCGGCGACAAGCCGAATTGGCCGCTCGGCCAGGACGTAGCCATTCCCGGCTCCGGACGGCATGAAGGTCCTTCCATCACGGTCTATGAGCAGAGTGCGGAAGGCGACGCGGCCCCCGTGCGCGTCATTGCAGGCCCCAACACCTTGTTTAACTGGCCTACGGGGATTGCGGTCGATCCAGAACGCGACGAACTGTTCATCTCGAACGACAACGGAGACGAAATCCTGGTGTTCCGCGCGTCCGCGAACGGCGATGTGGCTCCTATCCGCGTCCTGAAGGGCCCCAATACAAGGATCCAGAACCCTACGGGGGTGTATCTCGACCTCGTCAACGATGAACTGTGGGTCGCCAACTTTGGAAATCACACGGCAACTGTGTACGCTCGCGACGCTGAGGGTGATACGCCTCCGCTTCGCGCCATCCGCAGCGCCCCGGCCGATGCTCCCACTCCGATGATCGGCAATCCGCACCCGGTCGCCTATGACACCAAGCGCGATGAAATCCTGGTGCCCAACTGAGTGTCGCATCCGCAGATCGCGATCTTCGCCAGGTTGGCGGAGGGCGGCGCTCAGCCGGTGCGCGCCATTGAAGGACAGAGATCGATGCTCGGACGCACCATGCACTCGATCGCTTACAACGAAATCCGGGATGAGTTCGTGGTCCCGCAACAGTTTGGCCAGGCCATCCTGACCTTCAGCGGCGACGCCGACGGCGAGGCCGTGCCGATCCGTGTCATTCAAGGTTCCCGGACCGGGCTGATCGAGGCGGACCGGCTGGCCATTGACTCTGTGAATAACGAAATCTTCGTGCCGGAGGGGGATCATGTAAAGGTATACCCGTTGCTCGGCAACGGAAACGTGGCCCCCATCCGGAGAATCGAAGGGCCGGATACCCTATTGGTGGCCTCCTCCGTCGCTGTGGACCCTATCCATGATCTCTTGACCGTTCTCGGTGGAAGCCAGCGACAGGGCGGCGAGTACGGCAGCCGGATCCAGATTTTCGACCGCACAGCGGACGGGAACACCCCGCCCTTGCGAGTTGTGGAAGGACCCAATACACAGCTGGGGCAGGTCGGCGGGCCCCATGGAATCTATCCGCCCACCGGGCGCATCCTCGTGACCATTCGCTCGCAAGGGAGGTCCGGCGGGATGGGCGAACCTATGCACACCGACGAAGGCTTCGTCGGGGTGTGGAGCATCAATGACAACGGCGATGTCCCGCCCCGGTGGACCATTGGAGGCCCGCAAGGTGTCCTGCAGATGGTCCGCGGCGTGGCCGTGAATCCCAACCATCAGGAGATCATCGTCACGGACAAGCGGCTGAATGCCATCTTGACCTTCTACTTCCCAGAGCTCTTCATGTGAGCTCCGGTCGGTGGAACAATTTGCCGCCCCTGAAACGCATATATATGGATAGCGAGGCCATGAACGTGTTCACTCAGCAACCTCTGTCAGAAAAACCTATGGCTTGCGTCGGAAGGAGAACGATGTTTTTGCAAAGGAGTCTCCTTCGCTGTGTTACGGTTGTTGTGGCGTTCTGCATTGTGCGGGTTCCTGTCGCCGCAGCGCAACAGGAGAATGGCGATGAGGAGGCGGGTGTGCCGCGCGTGGCCGTCGGCGAGATTAACGGCAATCCCGGCTCGGGCCTGATGGTGCCGTTGTACTTCACGCCCGACCCGGACAGGCCCTTGCGCTCGCTCACGGTCGAACTCGATTATGTCAGCAACTCGTTGCAGTTCCGGAATGCCGCTTCCGGAACCGCCATCGAGCAGGTCGGGGCCACTCTGAACGCCACACTGACGGACGGGGAGCCGGACGAAAACAACCTCACCCGCTCCAGGCTGCGGATCGACGTGGAAATCCCAGAGTCGCAGGCGGGACAGGGCATCCCCGATGGCCTGCTTTCGTTCCTCATGTTCGACGTGAGCGTTGAAGCCCGCCCTTTCGCCATCCGCCTGAACACCAACGTCGTGTCGGCCCAAACCGCCGAGACTCCATCCCAGACCATTACCGACGTAAGCACACTCCCCGGCCTGGTGGTGGTCGAGCTAGTGGACATGATGCCGGAAGCCACCTGCTTTTTCTTCACCCATTAAGGACTGCAGCGGTGCGGAATGGAACTTCCCCCTTCTGTATTCCATCTCTTCTGTTCTAAGTGATATAATCCAGCAGCATTCGGGTACTGCAATCTTTCTGGCTATTCTGAAAGGATACGGCAGGCGCGGAAATTTTCGGATCGGGAGGATCATCGTATGCTTTCCACCAGCAATCTTCTCCGGCGGGTTCTTCTCTGCAGCGGCTTGGCTGCCGTCGCGAGCGCGTTGGGTTGGGTTTCATTCACTTCTGCGCCGCTGCAAGGACAAGAAACGCCGGCCGACCTTGTCCTGCATAACGGGAAAGTCCTGACGGTGGACGAAAACTTCACGATTGCGCAGGCGGTGGCTGTGCGCGGCGACCGGATTGCGGCCGTCGGGACGGACGCTGAAGTAATGCCTCTGGCGGGACCCAATTCACGCGTAATTGACCTCCGGGGCCGCACCGTGATTCCCGGCTTGATTGACACTCACCGCCACATGTACTCCTACGCGGAGCGGACCTACGGCCAACAGCTCGAGCCGCACGAATTGGATCGCTACCCGATCGACTGGCGCGGCGTCGCTTCCACGGAAGACGTCCTGAACCAGATGAAGGCCTGGATGGACCGGTATCAATTCCCGGAAGGCCAATGGGTTTACTTCCGTAACCAGTTGTCGTTCATCAGAGCCGGCACCGGAGAGCAAGCGCAGATTCTCTTCAACGACCTCACGCGCTACGAGCTGGACAAGGTGACGCCGAACAATCCGGTAGCGATGACTGTCGGCATTCCAGATTTCAGCGGTGTTCTGCTCAACAGCAAGGCTATTGACATCATCTGGGGCGACCATGGCGACTTCATCACCCGCAACGGACGTTACTGGATTGACTCCTCGGGCCGTCCCGAGGGTCACCTGGAGCCGCCGGCCAGCCGCCTGGTGCTGCCCTACACCTATACCCGCGCCCCGGAAGTCCTCTCGGTTATCTACAAACTGGACGCCGAAGAACTCGCCTCCATGGGCATCACCACGCTGGCTTCGCGCCTCCCCGGCGACAGCCTGCGGGCCTACGAGTATCTCCGCGACCGAGGTGAGCTCACTTACCGGCTCGGCCAGGGCCCGATCGAGCGCTTTGGCAACATCACCGACCTCGAGAACGGCATGGACGGACTGGCGGAGCTAGTTGGATCGGGAGGCGACCATATCTGGATCACGGGCATCGGACCGACCAATGTGGACGGCGCCACCAGCCGGGCCTGCACCGATCAACAGCGGGTCGGCACCTACAGCGCCATTGATGACTGGTATCCTTTCGGCCAGTGCTATATGGATCTGGAGTTCAGCGGTGCCGCCGGCAGAACCGCACGACTGCAGGAAAATTATTTCCGCAACTGGGTCATGGCCAGCGGCCGCGAAGGGATTCGCTTTGGGAACGCCCACGTTGCCGGGGACCGCTCCGTCAGCCTCATGCTCAACGCCGTGGAGCAGATCCAGGAGCAGTACGGTCCGGAGGCCACTCGGGACTGGGCGTTCGACCATTGTGACATGGTCAACCCGAACGACTTCGAGCGCATCGCCCGGCTGGGCATTACCATGAGCTGCTACGTTGCCATGTCCGTCGAGGGTTCCGCCGAAATCGCCCAGGCCTATGGAGAGGAAGTGGCGAACACCTTTCCCAGCCCGCTAAAAAGCATGCTGGACGCCGGAATCAAAGTCGTGTTCGAGACCGACCGGGATTCCTACATTTGGACCGACCTCGAACGCGGCGTCACTCGAAAGGACCTGCAAGGGCGGGTGTGGGCTCCCCAGGAGCGCGTCGACAAGACCTCGGCGCTGCGCATGGTCACGAGTTGGGCGGCCGAGTACGTCCTGAAGCCGGAGGAGTTGGGTATGATTCAGACGGACCGGCTCGCCGATCTTCTCGTGCTCGACCGTGACTACCTTACGATTCCGGACGACGACATTAGCGAGATTCAGCCCCTTTTGACCGTGTTTGACGGGAGGATTGTCTTCGTCCACTCGCAGTTCGCCCAGGAGCATAACCTTCGACCCGCTGGTGCCTTGGTCTCCACATATGGAGATCTCATCGCAAGGAGGCCGTAGGCGGTCGAAGCAGCCGAATCGAGAAATGGAAATTATGACCATATCCTTCCAGTCCCTGAGACCCTGGTGGTGGGAGAGCCGAATCATCCTGTTCGCTTTTGTCTGGATCGGCGCCGCTGTCGCGGCCGGAGCGCAGGAGCCTATTCTGAACATCGGGATCTCCACAGCCAAACCCGGCGACCCGGTGGACATCCCGCTGACGATCTCGGGAGCCGAGCAGCCGCAGATGGGCGCCATTACGCTCCAGCTTACGTTTCCCAAAGACACTCTGCATTACGTACGAGCCTCGGCTGGACTCTCCGGCGAAATGGCGGGAGCAGCTGTGGAAGGTTCGGTCCAGGATGCCCCCGACGTTTCCGGACTCAGCTTCCTTACTGTCTCGGTCGAAGCGGATCAGCCCATCAAACCCGGAATTCTCGCCTACATGCACTTCCGGGTTTCTGCGGAGGCCGAAAAGGGGATGGTCTCGTTACAGCCAAGATCCGTCGAGGCTACGACCCTGGACGGGCAACCCCAGCCGCTCTCCCAGGGCCGCGACGGGCAAGTGGAGATTTTCGGTCTCGATGAAACGATCCCCATGATCGGCTGTTTCTTCTTCACTCACTGAACTGATGGTGGTAGTGTATTGATTTGCCAAATCAGGACACTACCCTGCTGTTTCCCGCCTTGACTCCGCTCCCCAATATCACTATCCTTAGTGGATTAGTGTACCCGTTGACAGTTCAATGGGGATGTCTGGAAGGAATTGGAGGCCACGATGGACGTGTGGAAGCAGGTTAGTTATTTGGGAATGATTGGTTTACTCGCTATTAATGTGGGCGATCTGTTTGCTCAATCCGGCGATGCAGCAAACGGCAAGGCGGTCTTCGACACCAACTGCTTAATTTGCCACGAGGCAGAATCAGACGCTACCAAGGTCGGTCCGGGATTGCTGGACTGGTCCAATCAGCCTCCGCACGAGTTCAATGGAAGCGAGCACACGCATAGTGAAGAGACACTCCGGCAACAGATCCAGGACGGCAGTGCCTCGATGCCTCCGATGGGGAGCCTGATTTCCGAGGAAGAGATGAACGATCTCATCGCCTACGTTATGAGCTTGTAAGACCAGCTCGTTAAGGACAGGCGGTCGATGCTGAACGGTGTGCCTGTTTCGTAGCCTCTTGGGCTCATATAAGTCGAACGCACCCTGAAATCTTGTCCTGCCACTTGGAAGCGCGGAGGAGGTTCGCGTGCCAAGACGCAGGCTTTGATTTCTGGACTATTTGAGGAGGGAACTGCTCCCATGCCCGCCAATAATGTGACCACCGACTGGGACCCGTACCCGACGATCGTTCCCGACGTTGAGTTCTGGAAGGATATGATCCCCTGCCAAGCGGCGTGCCCCACGCACACCGACGCCGGGCGGTATGTCCAGCTCATCTCGGAGGGCAAGTTCCGAGAATCCTATCTCACCGCCCGATCCTCCAACCCATTCGTCTCAGTATGCTCACGGGTCTGCGCCGCACCCTGCGAGAACCGCTGCCGGCGGGGCAAGATCGATTCTCCGGTAGCAATCCGGGCTCTAAAGCAGTTCGTTTCAGAAAAATACGGCGTCGAGTCACTCGAGCCGAACTCGCAGGATGTGCTGTTTGAGGGCGGCGACGAACAGGGAAACAAGACATTCGGCCATCTGCCGATTCTGGCAGCTAGCCGCAAGAAGATCGCGCGAGGACAACGGGTGGCTGTCGTGGGCGCCGGCCCGGCAGGACTATCCTGCGCGCATGACCTGGCGCTGATGGGCTACCGCGTTACGGTGTTTGAAGCCAGTGACATCCCGGGAGGCGTACTGACTCAGGGAATCCCCGCATTCCGGCTGAACCGTGAGCTGATCGACAAGGAAATCGAGAAGATTCTCAGCCTCGGCGTGGAACTGAAGCTGAGCACCCCGCTCACCGCAGACTTCGGCCTGCGGGAGATGAAAGACATGGGCTTTGAAGCCGTCTTTCTGAGCGTGGGGGCTGCCAGAGGCCGCGACCTCAATATTGAAGGGTCGGAACTCGAGGGAGTCGTCAAGGCAGTCGACTTCCTCCTGTGGGCGAATCGCGGAGAGCGTGTGCGCTTGGGAAAGAAAGTCCTGGTGATCGGGGGCGGATTCACGGCCTTCGACGCAGTCCGCATGTCGTTGCGGCTGCAGCTGGATGCGGATAAGGAAACGCCGACGGCCCTGGCGCCCGACGATGTCGTGGATTACGGATCGCGCGATGTCCGGATGGTTTGCCTGGAATCGTTCGCGGAGATGCCGGCGTGGAAAACCGCCCAGGGTCGGGAGGAGTTTGAGGAAGCCGAGAAGGAAGGAATCACGTTTCATACGCAGCGCGGCCCCAAGCGCATTGTCGGTGAGAACGGCAAAGTCCGCGCCGTCGAGTTTATCGGCGTAAAGCGTACCTACGACGAGAACGGCCGGTTTAGCCCGATCTACGATCCCGACTACTCGGAAACGATGGAAGCCGACACCGTGATCCTGGCGATAGGCCAGCGGTGCGACCTTTCCTTCATCCGGCCGGAAGACAGCGTGGAGGTAACCCCGCAGGGAACTGTGAAGATCGATCCCGAAACCCTACGCAGTTCGGCGCCCTGGGTGTTCGCAGGCGGCGATGTGGCCTTTGGGCCCAAGAACTTGATTGACGCCATCGCCAACGGAAAGCAGGCAGCGCTTTCGATTGACGACTACCTGCGCGGCGGGGAGTCCAGCCCTGTATTCCGGCTTTCGATTGAGAAGATACCCACGCGGAACTATCGCATGCCGGAGGAGTACGAACAAGAGAGGCGCCTGGCCCCTCCCAGCCTTCCGCTCGACCGCCGGACGGGAGTCGCCGAGGTCGAGGTTGCCTATTCCGACCAGGAGGCTCAGCGCCAGGCTGATCGCTGCCTCTATTGTCACATCCAAACCATTTACGATCCGGAAAAGTGTGTCTTGTGCAACCGCTGCGTGGATGTATGCCCGGAAGATTGTCTGAAGCTGGTCCCGCTCGACCAACTGGAGATGGAGTCGGGCACGAAAGACAAACTGCTCGAATCAGCCGGTTTGCAAGGGGCAGCCCCGGAATTGTTATCCGCCATGATCAAGGACGACGATAAGTGCATCAGGTGCGGACTGTGTGCCATCCGTTGTCCCACCGACGCGATGACCATGGAGTTTTTTTCCTATGAAGATCACCAACCCGCCTGATCCCGCCCATCCGCCGCATGGCGACCAAGCTCAAGGCCAGAGCCGCAGGAAGTTCCTCGACCGTTTGGGACTGGGGGCTTTGCTCGCAGCCGTTGGGGGGCAGGCCACCATGATGCTGCGGGCGCTGGTGCCCAATGTCCTCTATGAGCCGCCTCGGCGCTTTAAGATTGGAATGCCGGAACAGTTTCCGGAAGGCGTTACCTTTCTGGTGGACCAGCGCTTGTTCATTCTCCGCGACCAGCAGGCGTTCCATGCCATCTCCGCCGTGTGCACGCACCTCGGGTGCACCGTCAATATGATCCAGATGAACCCGCCGCAGCAGGTCGAAATCCGAGGCGAGACCGTGGAGCAAGAACAGGAATTCCACTGTCCGTGCCATGGTTCGAAGTACTACGGTGAGGGAACCCCGTACGAAGGACCCGCGCCGGTCCCCCTGGCTTGGTACCACATGGAGCTGGCGCCGGATGACGGGCAAATTATCGTGAATCTTACGGAGCCGGTAAATCAGGATTTCCGGCTGACGGTGTAGGGTGATTGGATGCTGGTCGCGAAGACCATCTGGAAGAAATTAACCTGGACTTGGAAGCCGGAGAGCGAGTTTGAGGCAGGCGACTCGATCGTCAGGAATCTCCTCCTGCACTGGTTCCCCTCGAAAATTGCGTTTGAGAGCATGAGTTTCCGCTACTCGTTGTGGCTGGGGACCGCTTCCGCTGTCTTGTTCGCCGTTTTGACGCTCACGGGCATCATTTTGATGTTCCTCTATGTCCCGTCTGTCGAACGAGCCTACGCTTCGGTCAAGGATATCGAATACGCAGTTGCTTTCGGCTGGTTTATGCGAGGCTTGCATCGGATCGGCGCGCACTTGATGGTTCTGATCGTGTTTGTCCACATGATTCGCGTGTTTCTGACCGGCGGGTACAAAAACGGCGTGGCCCCCGAACAGAACCGCCCACTGAACTGGATCATTGGGGTCCTGCTTCTGCTCTCCACGCTGCTGCTCTCCTTCACAGGATATCTTCTGCCCTGGGACCAGCTCGCCTTCTGGGCCATTACGGTCGGGACCAATATCGCCCTGGCAGCTCCCCTGGTCGGAGAGCAAATTCGATTTCTGCTTCTCGGCGGAAACGAAATTGCGCAGAGTGCGCTGATCCGCTTCTACGTGCTCCACTGCTTCGTTCTCCCCACGGCAGTCCTGATGCTGTTTGCCTGGCATATGTGGCGCATTCGGAAGGACGGAGGTCTGGCTTGTGTCGACCAAGTGGCCTTGTCGCAGAAGAAAGAAAAGACACAGCCGGTCAAGAGCAAGACCTACTCCCTTCTGGGAATCGCCGGGACACGGACCGTCCACGTGGAGACGACGCTGGTGGATGAGGACCGCTATGCAACGAATTCGTCGCCGTATCTGACCCGCAGACTATTGGTGGCCATCCTGGCAACAACCCTCATTACCGCGCTCATGGCAATTGGAATTGAAGCCCCGCTCGAAGAACCGGCCAATCCGGCGGTCACTTCGAATCCGGCCAAGGCGCCGTGGTATTTTCTGTGGCTCCAGGAACTGGTGGCGGACACCACGGTGCGCATCGGCGACATGACCATTAACGGGGCGCTCATCGGCGGCATTATCATTCCAGGCCTTCTTTCGGGTTTGCTGCTCATGTGGCCGTATCTGGACCGCAGCCCGGTCAGCGCCACAGGCGTCTGGTTCGGTCCGGAACGCCTTCGCCAGAACCTCGTATTTCTGTTCATCGTTCTGTTAATCGTCATCTTGACCATCGTAGGAACGTTCATGCGAGGACCGTATTGGGTCCTCTACTGGCCTTGGGAAGCCTGGGAGTTATTGCCCCGGCACTTCTGACGGCAGACTCGTTAAGGAGTGTGATGAAATCTCAAGACAGCGATATTGGCTTGGCATACCTGACAGGGTTGTTTCTCCTGGTGGTGACGGGGTGGGTCTTTTGGGACTACTATCGCCCCGAATGGAAGGAGTACCAGGCGGAGTTCCAAGCCATGATCACCGAGCGGTTCGGTGAGGAACGCGCACAAGCGGTTCCTACGGGTCTGCAACAGATTTGGGTGCCGGAGTTGGATCGCGTGGACCGCTGCGTCACCTGCCACCTGGGCGTCGAGTGGGAAGGTATGGAAGACGCCCCGAACCCATTCCGGGCGCATCCCCCAGGAATCCTGCAGGCACACAACCTGACTCAATATGGGTGCACGGTGTGCCACGGTGGCCAGGGCTTCGCCACCGACTTAGAAGGCGCGCATGCAACCAGCAGTGAGCTGCATTGGGAAGACCCTCTCCTCTATACGGAAATCGGCCAGTCGCTCCAGGTCGAGAGTCCGACGCAACTCCTGGAGATCAAGTGCAACATCTGCCACCGCTACGAAGTGCATACGGAAGGGGCCGAGTATATAAATTACGCGAAGCAGCTGGTCGAGGAGCGGCGTTGCGCGCTTTGCCACAAGATCAACGGGCAGGGCTCTTTGGTCGGCCCGGACCTTACCTATGTCGGCGATCAGTCTCCCGAACACTATGACTACACGAACGTGCCAGGGAAACTGGCGGTCTTCAACTGGCACATGGTGCACTTCCGAAATCCGAGAGACGTTGCGCCGGAATCGGTGATGCCGAACTTCAACTTCGGACCACGGGAAACGCAAGCTTTGACCATGCTGGTCATGAGCTGGAAACGTACCAGCCTCCCCGCAGCCTACATCCCGCCGCCGAACCTAAATCCTCCGGCGGCGCCGGAAGAGCCGGCGGCTGAGTCCGCCGCGCAATAGTTCTGGATTCTCCGAGCAGGATTTGGCTCCGGTCATCGAACTTCTATCGTCACTGCATTGCTCGCAACCCCATCGGCGATCACGACCACTGAGACTGTCCCCTGAACACTCGATGGCGAGCTATTTCGTCTACTACACGGCCCGGATAGGTTCCGCACATTGAGTCCACGGAAAACTCTACGGCTTCGGCGCTCGAGGGCCCAAACCCGAACAGAATCAGCAGGCTTCGGCCCAGGACCATGGTTAAACACCAGATAACTGCTTGAAAACGCACGAGGAAAACTCCCAAACATTGCCCCTTTGAATCTGATGTTATCATGGAAGGAGCAAGGGGAGCCGCCTGAGATTGGGGATGTTGCCGAACAGGTCGGACTTTGCATAGAATGGATAGGACATAGTACTCCGTCAGTGCATGGGGCATCCCGGGCTTCAAGAGGGTCATCCCACGGATCGACGCACCTCGAACGGAGAGGCGAGGATTGCGCGTGTGGGAATGAAGCGAGTTGATCAGATAGTACTTCCGATTCTGGGACTTTTTCTGCTGGCTGCGGCAGCCCGGAGCCAAGCACCGCCGATTCCCCAAGGCTTTCAGAATGGCCAAGCATCCCTCTGGGTCATGGGCCAGGAGAACTTTTCCGACATTACCTTTGGGACGGAACAGGTGCGCCTCGGAGCCATTTCCGGAATCACTCTGGCTGGCCAGAAGCTCATCGTCGCCGACAGCTCCTACTTGGCTCCGCCGAACAACAACAGGGTTCTGATCTATCACGAATTTGACACCTTCGAGAACTGGATTGGAGCCTTCCTGCGGCACGCCGACGTGGTCCTCGGCCAACCTGATTTCATATCTTCTGATCCCGGGGACGGCGCCGACCAGATGAACCAGCCGGTCTCCGTGGCGAGCGACGGCACGCGTCTTTTTGTCGCCGAGTGGGGAAACAACCGGATCGTGATTTTCAATCAAATCCCGGAAAGCAACGGCGCTGCAGCCGACGTCGTGATCGGCCAAGCTGGATTTAGCTCTTCGGAGTTCGGCACCGGAGCGGACCGTTTGCGGCGTCCCAACAGCGTCTCCACCGACGGAACCCGGCTGTTCATAACAGATACGTTGAACAACCGTGTCTTGATCTACAACCAGATCCCCTCGCAGAACGGAGCATCCGCCGATTTGGTCTTGGGACAGCCGAATTTCGACAGCAGCCAGAAACTTGATCCGCCCGCCGCCGACACGTTGTCGTCCCCAATGAGCGCCACGACGGACGGCCAGCGGCTCATCGTTTCCGATCTGGGAAACAACCGTATTCTCATCTATAACCAGATTCCAACGGAGAACGGCGCCTCGGCTGACGTCGTGATCGGCCAGGCCGACTTTGCTTTCAGCGGCGCGGGGAATACCGCTACGACCCTGAATTTCCCCCGCTACGCCTATAGTGACGGCCAGCGCCTTATCGTGGTGGACTCCGGAAACAACCGTATCCTGATTTATGACCCGATTCCCACGACCCATGGCGCGGTGCCAACTACCGTGCTGGGGCAGACGGACTTTATCGGCCTTCTGGAGAGCTGTGCGGCATCCAATTTTGCGGTGCCTTACACGGCGTTTCACATCGCAAACCGCTTGTTCGTCAGCGACAGTTTCAATCGTCGCGTCATGGGTTTTCAGCCAGGCCCTGATCTCGTCAATCTGAACGGGATTGTCAATTCCGCCAGTTTTTCGACGGAACCACAATCCCGAGCCTGCGGCGTCGTTCTGCCCCAGGCTCCGTTGGCTCCCGGCGCCATCGTCAGCATATTCGGCGAAAACATGGGGGACACGACGGAGGCAGCGGATTCGCTGCCCTTACCCTCCCAACTGGGCGGAGTGCGGGTGAAGTTCGGCGGTCACTTCGCGCCAATTTTTTATGCATCTCCCACTCAGCTCAACGTCCAGGTTCCGTTCGAAGTAACCGGATACAGCACCTCGGTGACGATCGAGAAGGACACGCCGGAAGGCACAATCATTTCCGCCGCCGTCCCGGTAGCCCTTTCCACCGGAGCCCCGGGAATCTACACCTACTCCGGAGATGGCCGGGGACGGGGACTGATTTTTCATTCGGATTTCACTCCCGTCACGGAGGAATCGCCCGCTCTTCCGCGTGAGACTCTCATTGCCTATGTCACCGGATTGGGAGAAGTGGATGCTCCGATCGAGACTGGGGCTCCCTCATTCTTTGGTGCGCAGGGTCGCCTTACCGTCCGCGGGTCGCCCAGCGGCGGCCTGACCCTAACCATTCGGGTCAACGGACGGGACTACAGCTATACGACTCAGGAAGGCGATAATTTGTCCGTCATTACGGAAGCGCTCGTGGAGGCCGTCAATTCCAGCGATCCGGATGTGACGGCTACCATTGGCGGTCCGAATAATTTGGAGATTATCCTCCGCGCTCGGGAGTTCGGGCCGCAAGGCACTTATATTTCCTATGACGCCTCCGTCTCCGGGGAAGGTACGCTTGCGCTATCGACAGGTCTCAGCGATCAAGTGCCCCGCAATATTGTGATTGGCGGCACGCCGGTGCCGGGAGAGACCGTAACGATTTCGCTCCAGGAAACCATGTTCCAATACACGATCCGGGACGGGGATTCACTGGATTCGGTCATCAACGGTCTCGTCGAACTGATGGCCAATGATCCCAACGTTGTCCCCACAGCCGAGCCGGACCGCTCCCGCATCATCTGCAACACCGAGAACCGGCCGCTTCCCCGCCCATCACCATCGGCCTCTCTACTTCCGAAGGTTCTTCTCTGACTATCGATTTCGAGACTCCGTTCCTGCAGCCTGGGGTGGGGAACGCTGAAAACCCCGTTCAGGCGAACATCGGGAGGTCTTTGCCTCTCGTTCCAGGATCTGTCTTCGTCCGAGGGACGCCGCAGGCTGGCCAGACGGTGACGATCACGCTCGCGGAAACGGTCTACTCGTATACAACGGTAGAAGATGATACGCTCCTGACCATCATCGCTCAACTGGCCGAACGGATTGACCGCGACCCGAACGTCACCGCCTCGGCCAACACCACCGAGGTCAGCCTTGAGCTTCGACTCCGGGATGAGGAGTCGGAGGCAGAGATACCCTTCACCGCAACGTTGTCGGCCGGGTCCACTCTGATCCTGATTCCCCAAAGCAATCAGACAAGCGGTTCTACCCTTACTGCCGTCTCCTTCTCCGGATTGGTCGAGGGAACTGTGGGTCTCTACCAGGTGAACTTCGCTGTTCCGGCCGATGCCGAGCCGAACCCGTCAGCCGAACTGACCCTCTTCCAAAACCTGATTGTGTTCGGCTCTGTAACGCAAACCAATATCTTCAGCAACCCTGCCACTTTCCCGATCGGGCAAGCACCCGAAGAATAGACATTCGGCGCACTGGGGTCGCTCCAGGGGATCACTCCCCTCATCGGGAAGCAACCCGCCACTCTGTCAAATTGGAAGTTACGAATCAGACTCTCGCGCGTACCGCGCCTCAATGATGCTCTTCATCCCGCCGCGCACGTTGAACTCTCCCGTCACGCTCGCCGTCACCGGCTGGCACGCAGCTACCAGATCCTTCAGAATTTTGTTGATGGCGTTTTCGTAAAAGATCCCCAGGTTCCGGTATCCGAGCAGATAGTACTTCAACGACTTCAACTCAACGCACAGCTTGGCGGGAACGTATCGTATCGTGACGGTTCCGAAATCAGGCAGATTCGTCTTCGGACAGATCGAGGTGTATTCGGGGACCACGACCGTGATTTCGTATTGCCGAAACTGATTCGGCCAGGTCGCCAGTTCCGGCAGCGCGGTGTCGAGTCCCGATCGGGCGTGATCCGAAGTGTAGTCAGACATGAATGTTTGTCGTCGCCGGTCACTTCACGATTTGCGATGCTTTCTCAGGGTCGGAAACGCCCATCACAACCATCGCGCGATCCGACCGGCGCTCGATGGTGCCATAGGCGTACTGAATGTCGATCCCCTTTTCGGAGAGCTTGCGGGTCACTCTTCCCAGCGCACCAGGGCGGTCCGGCAGGTGGACCGTGATCACCGTGTCCTCCTTGAAGGGATGTCCCATTTGCTTCAGGACTTTCTTGGCGGTATCGAGCGGCTGTGGCACGATGCGGATCAGATACTTCCCCGGAAAGTCCCGCACGGAGATGCCGCCGATGTTTACCGCCACCTTCGCCAGTTCGCTGCAAATTGCCGCCAGCATTCCCCGTTTGTTTTCCACTTGGATGCTTAGTTGCTTTGCTAGAGCCATGGTCACTCCTTATCCTGCATGCCAGTAGAGCAGCCCCACCTGCGTCTTCCCATCCCGAATCTGCCCCGAGCGGATCATCGCCTGCCATTGCTCCGTCCCGAACGGCTGGACTTCGATTCGCTCATCACTTTCTGGGGACGCTTCTCCAGGTCGGACATTGCGCGCCAGAAACAGCGTCAATCGCTCATCCAGAAATCCCGGGCTGGGGAAAAATTCGAGCAGCTTTCTCCAGGAAGAGGTCCGATAGCCGGTCTCTTCCGCCAGCTCCCGCCGCGCCGCGGCGCGCGGTGCTTCGCCCCGATCCAGCGATCCTGCCGGCAATTCCCACAGATAGGCCCGGGCAGCAAGACGGAATTGCCGGACCAGCACGATTCGTCCATCCTCCAAAAGAGGCAAGATGGCGACAGAGCCGCGATGGTGAACCACGTCGCGCACCACCGGAACGCCTCCCGGCTCAATCGCCGTGTGGCGGGCAACGGAAAACACCTTGCCCCGGAAAACGGTTTGGGTGGTTTGTTTCTTGCTGCGAGGTGGCTTCCCCGACCTCCGAATCGCCGTACTCCTGATGCTCATTCTTCTCCCGCTGCGGCGGGAACGCATATATTCCCAGCCCGACAGGGCGCATTATATCATGCGTCCGGCGGGCTGCCAGGAACACACGTCACGAGCGGCCCTTCGGCGCCGACCTCTCCCAGGACCTCCCGAGGAATGATGTTATACTGGCTCGCACAGGGAGATAGCACGATGAAAGGATCCGGCAAAAACGAGCCTGCGGCGGCGTCCACGACAACCATCACCGCGATCGTGGCGGACGATGAGCCACTGGGATTGCAGGAGCTTGTCTTCTTGCTTCGCGAGCACCCGGAAATCCGGATCGTTGCGGAAGCCCGCAACGGCCTGGGGGCCTTCCAACTCATCAAGGAGCATGAGCCGGACGTGATCTTTCTCGACGTCGCCATGCCCGGCCAGGACGGACTGGGGCTGGTTCGCAAACTGCTCAACAAAAAAAGCAAAGTCCGGATCCCCCACGTCGTTTTCGTCACTGCCTACGACCAGTATGCCGTCGAGGCCTTCGAGCTGAACGCGATTGATTACCTCCTCAAGCCGATCGAGAAAGAGCGGCTGGCAAAGTCCTTGCAGCGCGTCCGCCGCTTGCTGGACACTCCGGCCAGCCCCGCTGAGACGCTCGAACGGTTGTTGCAGACCCTGAAGACTCCTACCCCGCAGCAGAACAAGCTTCTCGTGCGCAGCAACAACCACCTCTTGTTGCTGGACTCCAGCGATCTGATATTCGCCACGATCGGCGGCGGATTGATCACGCTCGTCAGCAGGGATCTGGAGGGCGAATCCAATTACCGCACCATCGAGGAACTGCAAGCCAATCTCGATCCGGCCGTTTTCTGGCGCGTGCACCGTTCGTTCCTGGTCAATATCAATCACATTAAGGAAGTCGTTCCCTGGTTCAAGAGCTCCTACCAACTACGTATGGCGGACCGCAAGAACACCGAGATTCCCGTCAGCCGCGCGCAAACGAGACGTCTGCGCGAACTGTTGAAGCTATGACACCGTCTGCTTGGCGGCCCTGGTTATAGCTCGGAAACCGGGACGCATTGGTAGCGGCCCAGTGTCGCATGGAGGATGTCCCGCAAGGCCTCCACGGTCACTTGCCGGTTGCCGGATTTGCGGGGTGGAACGCCGTCGTGGAATAGGATGATCGCGCCCGGCTGCTCTTCTCTCAGAACGCGCGCGACGACCTGCTCACGAGGCAGTTTCCAGTCCAGACTGTTCACGGACCACATCACCGAGGTGAGTCGGTTTCGCCTCAGGACAGGGAACAATCCAAACCAGCGCAGCCCGTAGGGCGGGCGGAAGAGAGCCGGTGTGCGCCCCGTCCGGTGCGCGATGATTCTCTGCGCGCGCTCGATCTCCCAGGCTATTCTCCCGGGGGTTCTTCCCAGCAGGCGCGCATGGGCATAAGTATGGTTGCCGATCTCATGGCCTTCCTCGGCGATGCGGCGCGCCAAGTCCGGGTACCGCTCGACATTCTGGCCGCAAAGGAAAAACGTAGCGCGGATGCCGGCCTGCCGTAGTAAGTCCAGGATGGCGGGCGTCTCCTCGCCCGGGCCGTCGTCAAAGGTCAGCGCGAGCTTCCCCGACCCCTGCGGGCCGCGGACCAGGCTCTTGCCAAGCACCTGCGATCCGGGCGCCGCGATGACGTACCAGACCAGGAAGCCGAGGCCCGTCAGAACAGGAATGAGCAGGAATAACCCGATCACCTCTCCACCTTCCGCTCAACCGCGGTACCTGAGAGACTAGGCCACATTCAAAGCTGTGATTTATTCTATCATTGCATAGCAGGCTGCGCTTCCGGTTAGAACCCGGGAATGCGGCGGATCGGGTCAGGACATGGAAAATAAGGAAATCTCGACACTGTTCGAAGAAACAGCGGACCTGATGGAGGTTGCCGGGGAAGACGGGTTCCGCATCCGCAGCTACCGCAACGCCGCCCGGGCCATTGACAATCTGACCGAGCGGATCGAGGACGTTCTCAGCGACGAGAACCGCAAGCTGACGGACATTCCCTCGATTGGAAAGACCATGGCGAGCCATATCGCGGAGATGTGCCGCACCGGAAAACTTGGTTTCCGGGAGGAGTTGGCCGCAAAGTATCCGTCCGTAACGCTCGACCTGCTCAACATCCAGGGCCTGGGACCCAAGGGCGTCGCGACCCTGCTCAGCCATTACAAAGTTTCTTCGCTCGACGAAGTCGAGACTCTGGCTCGCGAGGGAAAGCTGCGCGACCTGCCGCGCTTTGGTGAGAAGCTCGAACAGAAAATTCTGAAGTCCATCGAGGACTACCACCGCCGCGCGGGGCGCTTTATGATCAACGTCGCTGATGGTCTGGCAGAGGAGTTGCGGTCGTATCTCTCTCAATGTTCCGGCGTCGAGCGCGTCACGCCCGCCGGGAGCCTTCGGCGGGGCTGTGAGACCATTGGAGACCTCGACCTTCTTGTGACCGGCGGCGTGCCCGAGGAAATTGCCGCCCATTTCCTCCAGTTCCCCAAGATCGCCGAAGTCGTTGCACACGGCGCGAACAAAGTAAGCGTCAAACTCAAGGAAGGCATCCAGGTGGACGTGCGCATGCTGGAGCCGGAATGCTACGGAGCAGCGCTGCAGTACTTCACCGGCTCAAAGGCTCACAACGTCGCGCTGCGGGATCGCGCCAAGCGCCTCGGGCTAAAGCTGAGCGAGTATGGGCTGTTCCGGGTTCCCGACGACCGTAAAGTAGCCGGCGCAACCGAGGAAGAGGTGTACCGGGCGCTCCAGCTTGCCTACATCGAGCCGGAGCTGCGCGAGGACTGGGGCGAAGTCGCCGCAGCAGAATCAGATGCCCTGCCCCGGTTGATCGAGCCCAAAGACATCCGCGGCGACCTGCACATGCATACTACGGCCACCGACGGCCGCTGCTCGATCCTGGAGATGGCTTGCGCCGCCAAACAACGGGGCTATGAATACATCGCGATTACGGACCACTCGAAGGCGCTCGCCATGGCCAACGGGATGAACGAAGTGCGCGTGCTAGCCCAGATCAAGGAAATCCGGGAAGCGGAAAAGGAAATGAACGGATTTCGAATCTTCCCAGGCACCGAAGTGGACATCCACCAGGACGGCTCGCTCGATCTCGACGACGAGGTCCTGGCGCAGCTCGATGTGGTCGTTGCCAGCGTCCACTCGCACATGAATCTGCCGCCGGAGCGAATGACCGAGCGCCTCCTGCGGGCGTTTGAGAACCCGCACCTCAGGATTCTCGGTCACCCCACTGGCCGCCTCATCCTGCGCCGCGAGCCGTTTTCCTTCGACCTGGAGTGTATTGTTGCCGAGGCCAAGCGCCGGAACATTGCGATGGAGATCAATTCATTCCCGGACCGTCTCGACCTGCGCGATCACTCCGCGCGGCTGTGCAAGGAGCACGGCGTCAAGCTCGTCATTTCGACCGACTCGCACCACACCAGGCACCTCGACCACATCCATTACGGCGTGCTGCAGGCGCGGCGTGCCTGGCTGGAGAAAGAGGACGTCCTCAATACCCTGCCGGCCTCAAGGTTTCTACGAGCCATCGAGCGCTGCGCGTGACTCTAGAAATCAAACGAATGCGTGAGCTTGGTTTGCAGCGTGCGGTCTTTCTGGCCGTCGAAAGGCCCTCCGTAGAGGCGGCCCTCGTTGTAAATCAGGAAAAAGTCGTCGCCGGGGCGGAAGATATAGTTTAGGCGGAAATTAAATCCAAAAAAGTCTTCCGAATTGTTGTACTGCACGATGGTGCTGGTAAGCCACTGATTGTTGAAGTTGTAATTGAGACGCAGGCTCACGTTGTGGTCCGTGAATCCGCACTCGTCATCGGTTAGCTCCGGGCAGAACTGTTCGGGCAGCGTGGCTCTTCCGTAGTCATACTCGGATTCTAGCGCGACCTCTTCGTTCACCTTGAACCGTGTGTTGAACCCGCTGCCGAGAAAGAATCCCTCGTTGAAATAGCCCCAGATCGGCATGAGGTTCCAGGAAAAGACAAAGCGGTTTGCCGGGTTCGATCGGAAGCGGGTCCCCGTGTGCCACCAACTGTACGTCCCGGGCGGAATGACGACTCCCGGCCGGATATGAAAAGGTTCCGGAACGGTGTCGCGGTTGCCGTGCGGCGTAAAGGCGAATTCGCCTCCGTTCTCCAATAGAAACTCGAATGCCAAGTGGACTGTGCGGCTTTCGAGCCGATTCTCCTGGTTCATAATGTAATCGACCCGGGACCGCATAACGATTTGACGGATTAGATCGCTGTTTGGCCGGGGCCGGAACGCGATTTCCGGAGAAATCTGGCGCATGTTCTTGCGCGGAATAAAGCCCAGGTCGGACCGAAAATCCGGGTCCACCACGGTCCAGGAAGTTGTGAGGTTCAACCGGTCGCTGTCCCACCCCACGGCACCGGCAGTCACCCAGTTGTCCTTCTTCGTTTCCGGAGCCTGAGATTGTCCCAGGAACCCGGTTGCGAAAAAGTGATCCAAGAAAACAAAATTTGCGTCGGCCCCGTAGACGCGGTTGAAGTCGCTACTGCCCCCCTGCTCGCGGGTCATCACAAATCCTCCTATAAACGAGCGCGAGAAGATGTCCCGTTTGACTCGCATCACACCGTAATTGCTCGGCAGTATTCCCTCGGAAGGCAGCGCCTCCGTTTGCACGTTCATCAGTCCCAGCGTAACCCCCTGCATCCTCCCGGTTATCCGCCCTCCTCCCAATATGGGTACAGGCCTCCGGCGCGGCGAGAGGCCGATTTGGCGGCTATGAAACAATTTCAATGTCGGTCTCCGCCTTGCCTCGCCGTACTGAATCCCTATGTCAAAGACTCCCGCGCCCTCCTGAAAGAACTCGCGCTTCTCGGGATAGAACTGCGGAAAGCGGTCGCGATTCACCTGCTGATCGTCCACCTCCGTCTGGGCGAAGTCCGTGTTCCAGGTGAGATCGGCGGTTAGACTCGGAGTGATTCGGTACTTGATCACCTCAATGCCCACGTCCGAGGCGTTCTGGGTGGTCCCGCGAAACTGGCCCGTCTCCAGTGGATCCTGGCGCACGGTATTGGTAAATCCGCCCAGCACGTACGGCTTGATCCGCAGCCGGAGACCCGTCTCAATTTCTTCGATCCCGCTCAAGTGCCCGGCTTGCGAAAGGCTCTCCAGAGTGAATCCCCGGCGGTAGCCGTTCCAATACGCAAACTCATTCTTGCGGCGAATCACGCGTTCCAGTTCCAGGCCCCAGCCCTCGCCGTTTTCCTCAGGGACCCGCAGGCTCTTGAACGGAATGGCAAACTCTGTGATCCATCCGGCCGGGGTAATCTGCACCGCAACGTCCCACAGCTCGTCCCAGGTCACGTTCACGCTGCTACCCTCATCCGTGATGAGAGCGTCGTATTGGGCTCCCAGAGGATTGGTGCGGAACAGAAACCCGTTGCGGTGATCGTGGAACGTATCGAACACAATGCTGAGAATATCGTCGTTCTGCAACTCGCTGTCCCGGCGCCGGTCCGTGGCCCGGATTCCTTCGGCGTCGGAATCGTAAGCAATCACCCCCACATAGACCGTGGTCGCTGTGTAGACGACCCGGAATTCCGTTCGTTCCGTGGACTCCATCCCCTCCTGTGGGTCTCGTTGCACAAACCCCAGTGAAATCGGAGCTTCCTGCCAGGCTATCTCATCCAGATTGCCATCGACAGTCATCGGCAAGTCGGTCCGCAAAGCCCTGACCATTCGATTGCCATGCGTGGCGCCATTCTGGGCAACGTTTTGAGCTGGACTTGCGACCGCCGCCAGCAGCAATACGGAGACGAGGACCGCCGGCAAGCAAAGCGCTGATTCGTGAAGACAGGTTGATGCCCTATGTCTGGTCATGTTCCGTAATCGGTTCCGCGAGAAGGCCCAGGCGGGCGAGATGGGAAGAGAAGGTAGGCCTCAAACCGACACAGGCCAGCCTCCGAATCGCCTGCCGCTTGGGAGGAGTATGGCAACTATGACTTCTCGGGAATTGCTTTCTGCTGTATGAACTCCGTCATTCCTCTTGCCCGGCTGAAACGGGGCAATAACGGCGCAACAAACCTGTGGTCGGCCACGTTTCACTTCAAACAAGCGCTGTAACATAGTAAAGAATAATATTTGATTTTACCGAATCGCATCTTCCAAAGAAAGGGGAAACAGCGATTCCAGTAGGCCGCGCGGAATCGTTTTGGTTCAGCTTCCGGTTCTTGCTGAGCCTCTGACTGAATAGCCCTTGGGCGCTTTCCCGATTACGGGCAAGGCATCCAAGGGCTAACTGTTTGTTTGCTTGCTTTCGGGAAGGCTTGTTGATCGGAGGCTCTTACCTCGCTTCGACCCAGGCTACTCCCTCCGGATCGGCCCCGGTCGGGATCTGCCCCGCAAATTCCAGCTTCTCCAGATCGATGATGGCGACTCCGTGATCCAGTTGTGCTGCCGCGTAAGCCCGCGAGCCGTCGCCTGACACCACCAGGTCGGTCACCCGGTTTCCCAGGCCCGCGATTCGCCGAATCACGCTCCGCGACTCCGGATCGATCACCACCAGCTCGCCCCGGTCCCGGTCTGTCAGCACCACGCGGTTTCCGTCCGGTGTGAATTTCAGCCGGCTGGAGCTCTGCGTTTGCACGTGGAACCTCCCGCTGACTTTCCGGCCGGCCACGTCGATCACCGAGACGATGTCGTCGCCTTCGTTCGAGACCCAGACCTCTCTTCCGTCTGGCGAGATATCAATCCCCTGCGGCTGGTCGCCCACCCGCAGGTGGGTCAGGCTCCAGCCGGGAGACTCTTTCGCGCGCTCCATGATGGTCACGGTTTCCGACTCGTTATTCGAGGAAAAGATCAGATTCTGATCCTGGCTGAGAACGATCGTTTCCGCGCGGTCCTGTCCGATTCCAAGTAGCCACTCGATCTGGTTGCCGGTCGGGTCATAGCACCCGATCATCTTGTAGCCGTCCGCCGTAAAGTACACCTTGCCTCCGGCGAACACCACGCCGTGGGGACGGCTATTGGGCCCGATCTCCACGCGGCGCACTTCCCGTTGGGTCGCAAGGTCAATCACGGAAAGGGAGCCGGTCGCGCCGAATCCCGTGTCCGATCCGTAGTTTGCGACGAACGCCAGCTTGCCGTCATCCGACGCCGCCACGCTGTGCGGTCGCACGCCGGTCGGCGCGCGGCCAAGCACTTGGCGCGTTTCGGGATCGACGATCGCCAGCGTATTCTCGCCTTTGTTCGCAACCAGCAGCAGGGGTCGAGAATCCTGCGCCGCTGCCAGACTGACTAGGAGCGCAAAGGTGCCCCAAATTGCTAACCCCAGCGCGTTCTTTCTTCTCAGGCTCATCGGGTTCCCTCCCCACTGCAAGGTAACCAACCTCACGTCCTCTCAACGCAAAGAAGCATTGCTAGTCAATCGTATCCGAAAAACGGGCGCACAATCCACCGCAGCGGGTGTACACTTTCTCCCATCGGAGGCCATCATGCAAATTTCGCCCGGAGTCGTCACGATACTCAGTCATTGTGTGGTTCTTCTTTGGTTCCTGTCGTTGGCTGCGAGGCCGGTTCCGGCTCAGGTGCCCTCACCCGCTCTCTTGGTCCTGAGCGAGGATATTAGCTCGCTGGCGATCATCGACCCTCAAACCAAGCAGATTGTGGGCCGGGTTCGGACGGGCGAAGGCCCGCATGAAGTGGCGGCGTCGGATGACGGCAAGCTGGCGTTCGTCACGAATTATGGACTGACGGACCCGGTTGCACCAGGGGATTCCATTTCCGTCATTGACTTGGCCGCCCGCAAGGAACTGCGCCGCGTACGGATCGGCGCCGCCGCTCGTCCGCATGGGATCACGTTCTCTGGTGGCAAGGCGTATTTTACTGCCGAGGGTTTCAAGATGATCGCCAGTTATGACCCGGCCAGCAACCAGATCGACTGGATGCTCGGAAACGGCCAGGACCGCACTCATATGCTTGTGCTGGACCCCGGTCTGAACCGCATTTTCGCTTCCAACGTCGGTTCCGACACCATCACGGCGATGGAAAGAGTTCCGGATTCGCCCGATTGGAACGTGACCGCCATTCCGGTTGGAAAGGGACCGATGGCGATTGACCTGTCTCCCGACGGCACGGAAGTCTGGACGGCACACACGCTCGACGGAGGCGTTTCCGTGATTGATGCCGTCACGAAAAGGGTCGTGCAGACTCTTCGCCTCGGAACCAAGCGGACCAACCGCCTGAAGTTCACTCCCGACGGACGGCGCGTGCTTCTCACCGACCGGGACGGCGGCGAATTGCTGGTCCTCGACGCGGCGACTCGGGAACTCGTCAAGCGCATTCCGGTGGGCAGGCGTCCTTCTGGGATCCTGATCGTCCCGGACGGCTCCATCGCCTATGTAGCCGTGCAGGACGACAATAACCTCGCCATCGTGGATCTCACAACTTTGGAAGTAACCGGACGTGTGCCGACCGACTCCAACCCCGACGGCATGGCCTGGGTGGCGGCAAGATAAATCCGCAAGAACATTCGAATAGTGCGGGCGTTTCCGGGCAGGAGAGTAGTGTGCGGAAGAACGACCGCCCGGCCTCCATGCTTCGGGGCCGTGCCTCCGTTCTTCCGGCACAGGTCAAGCGTTTACCTCGCCAGCGGGTCGGGCCGAACCTGGAATTTCACGACCTTGCTCAGCGTTCCTTTGCCGCCTTCGGCGTGGAACGGAGTGCGCGTTCCATAGGTCGTCCAGATGCCTCTCCCCTTCCATCCGCCGTCCGGGTCGTCGATCCGGCCATCCATCCCTTTGGTGTAGTACCCCAGCGGATAGGGAACCCGCAGGACCGCCCACTCGCCGTCCACGAGGGCCAGCAGACCGCCGGCTTGGTTGCCGGTGGCGACCGGGACGTTTTCGCCCAGTCCGAGGGTGTCGAAAAGGTCCACCCAACTGTAATAGCTGGATTCGGAGCTCCCGGATTCGGTCACGCCCTTGAGCTGTGGCCCGGGCATCGGATAGAGCGTCCATCCTTCAGGACAATGCTGGCCGGTGGCTTCTGGTCCGTTGAGCGGACCGGTGCATTTCCGCCGGTCGAAGCTTGCGAAATGCCCGCTTCCCACCGGTGCCCAGACAACACCGTCGGCATCCACATCCATCCCGCGCGGCGAATACCCCCATACCTCGGCGCCATCGTTACCCCACGGCAGCTCGTAGACTTCCGTCAAGGCGGTGTGCGGAGGATTCGAACCCGGATCGAGCCGGATCACCGCTCCCGGAAAACCGGTATCCGATCCCCAAATCGAGTCATCCGCCGGGCTCGGCATCACGCCGTAGAAGCCGCCCGGGAACCGCTTGTCCTTGTTGGGATCTGTGGGCTCGTCCCATTCTACCCATTCGTCCTGCTGGCCGTTGCCGTTAATGTCGAGAATGAACGGTGTCCAACCTTGGGATGCCTCTTCATCGCCTGTCTCGTCGTACATCTTCGTGTTCAGCCAGCCGGCCACTTGCCCGCCGCCGCTGGTCCACAGCGTGTGATTCTCATCTTCATCGAAGAACAGGTGGTGCGTGCCGAAGCACGTGCGGATCAGCTTGAACTGGCCCGTCTCCGGATCGTACACGGCCAGGTGGCGGCCTGCCGCCTCCGTCGGGAACAGCTGGGCTGACGGGTGGTCGGACCCCTCTTTGCAGAATGCCGGATTGGGACGAGGACTAACTTTCGAGGTGAGCCACACGCGCCCCATATGATCCATCATTGGATTGTGCGCGTTGACCTTGCTGTCCCAGATCAGTTCGTCTCCCCAGTAAATCGACGGCTGCGGCATCTCCCGTGCAGACGCAATGGGGGTCTCCACGTCGCGCAGCGGAATCGTTATCTGTGTCGCCGTGTGGCTGACCGGATCCAGGACGCTCAGGTTATCCGAGCTCAACTCATGCACTCCGTAGATGGGACCGTTCGAGTTAACGGTTGGATCCCGCTTGTCGGTCGAGACCTCATCGTGGAAGTACTCCGTCGGTCGCGCCCAGTCCCACTGCGTGATGACCAGGTTCCGTTCCACGCCTTGCGGCCGAGGCGGCGCCGATGGCAATTCGCCGTCTGCGATCCGGTCGGTCCAATTTGCATACACATCCAGCACGCGGGTCCCGACACGGCCGATTCGGCCCAGCATGGAATCTCCGGCTTGCCCGGAGCCCAGCCGCCTTCTCCACGCTTCCGATGAGTTGGCGAAAGTTCCCAGCTCTGGGGAAAGTTCCCGCGTCGCCTTGTTGCCAATCTGATGGCATCCCACGCACCCATCAGTCTTGATGCCGGCAATGAACTCCGACTGGCTTCTGATGTTGGGCGAGATACCGTTGCCGCTCGGTCCCGTGCCTGGGAACTCGTGCTCGCCAGGTACCTCCATCAAAGCAAACCAATGGCTGGCGGGGTAATACTCCGCCGCCGCTTCGTTGCTCGGTGCGATCACCGCGGTCAGGTTGATGTTCCTGCCCGGACTGGACTGCACCTTCGGGGAATCCACCAGCCCGTATCCGCGCACCCACACTTCGTAGTTGCCATCCGGAAGGTCGGGCACCAGGTAGCGTCCCTCATCGTCCGTTACTACAATCTTGTTGAGCTTGGTCGGAAGGTCGGTCGTCTCCGCGATCACCCAAACCCCTGCTTCCGGCCCTCGGGTACTGGTAACCACCCCGCCAATGTCATCGTTGTCAATGCGAACCCCTTGCTGGGCGCTGACTCGGGTCAGCAAGATGACCATCACGACAATCCCGGCCACCAGCAGCCCTGAGTACATGACTTTCCTTCTGCTCATTTTTTCGCTCCTTTGTATTTGGTCGCATCGGACCGGCTCCGCCATGGGCTCGGTCCCGCTGACAACCTATGGTCTATTGCAGCCTCTGCGGTGGCGCCTGAACTTCTCGGCATCCCTTTCAACTCTCAATCGTAGTGACGCCCTCTGCCCACAATTTTGCAACACTTTCCGGCGCCAGCACAAGTGCTAAAAATTCGACCCGAACGACCATGCCTGACTGCAGCAACCGGGCCACACGACCTCGGGTTCCACGGACGGGCAAGGTAAACTGAGCGTTTACTGCAACTGCCCCTTCAATTCCTGATAGATCCGCCGCACGGCCACGTCCTTCTGCGCCGGATATCCCCGCAAGCCTTCGTACTCCGGAAACTGGATTGCGGCCACGGCCTGCTCTACCGTCGCCCCGCGCGCGATCTCCCTCTGGACGGCGTCCCGAGTGGCGATCAATCTCTGCTTGGCGCGCCGCAGTCCCTCCCGCGTCTCGCGCGGGTTTGCCGGCATCGCTCCGTGCCCGGGCACGAAAATGTCGGCGTCGAGCGCCTCGATCTTTTCGAGCGTCTCGATCCAGGAAACGCCGTACCCGTCAGCCATGAACGGATATTCCTCGTGGAAGTACAACTCGCTCACGTAGGCGATCCGGTCCTCCGGGACGAAGACCAGGCTGTCCCCTCCCGTATGCCCCTTGCCGAGATACAGAACCTGCACTTCCTTGCCGCCCAGGTAAATGGTCATCTTCTCGCGAAACGTTTGCGTCGGCATCCTGGCCCTTTGTTCCTCGGCGGAAACGTTTTCGTTCTGCATCAGAGCGAGCAAGTCCATCCGGTAGCGCTCCGAGCCGATCTTCGTCACGTCGTCATACGCCACGTTTCCCCTGGAGTAATTGTTGTGGAACGTCGAAGACACCAGGTACCGCACGGGCTGCCCAAGCTGGCTGCGGATCATCTCTCGTTGCCGCCGCCCCATGCTTTCCGGCGCGATTGCATCCACCACGAGCGCTCCCTCGTTCGTCACCATCACTCCGCTGTTGAACCGCCCGCCTATGAAAACGTAGTGCCCCGGCGCGAGCTCCCGCAACGTGGCCTCCGGTGTTTCCTGTGCCGCCGGTGCGGGACTTTGTCCAGCCTGCGTGCACCCTGCCCAGACCCCGCCTGCCGTCAGTAGCAACGCAATCCCAAATCTCCGCATCACAGGTTCCTCCTGATTTGTGACATCGCGTCCGAGCGCCCGTCCAGAGCATAGTCGAGGACAAAACGACATATCGATGTCGTTTGGACCAGGGACCGGCACTTCTCTGCTCACCGCTTGCAGCTCACACTCACGATCCCGCAGGGACCTACCATTGCCCCGCCGGCCCCAGCTCCACCATCGCTCCGGCCGGCTCCATGCCTGCCTCCTGCGCCAGCGAAGGCACGAGGTGAATCACCTTTCCTCCTACCACCGTCATCAGCACACGGGTATCGGCGATCTCTTCCACCGGCACCGTCAGGTAGTCCCGGTCGAGCACCAGGAAGTCGGCCCACTTGCCCGGTTCGAGCGATCCCAGCGCGTTCTCCCGCAGCAGGTAGTACGCACCCCAGATGGTTGCAATCTTGAGCGCCGTCTGCCGGTCTACGGCTTGGTCGGAGGCATAGACCTTCCCGTCCCACGCCCGTCGTGTGATGAGCGGCGCCAGGCTCCCCGAGAAAATATCCAGGTCCGTCGTCGGCAGCGCCCGGTCGACTTCCAGGGTCGTATGGATGCCCGCCTCCACCAGCCGCTTCTTCGGAACCACCCAGCTCGCGGCTCGCTCGCCGTAGATTTCGAACACCGCCGGAGACGACTGCGCTACTTCAAAGCCGTCACCGCTTGCCAGAATTCCGAGCTGCTGCAGCACAGGAATCTGGTCCGGCCGCGGCCACATCACGCCGTGGTCCAAGCCGTGTCGCTTGGCGCGAATCTGTTCATCGGTCATTCCGGCGTCCCGGCTGGCCTGCACGATGATGTTCAGAATATTGTCGATGTCCTCGTCTCCCACCGTGTGCAGGTTCACGAACCGGCCCCCGGCATGGATGTAGTCGTAGAGCAGTTGGGCGTTCGCCGATCCCGGCGAGTACAGGCACGCCCGCCTTCGTGCCGCGATCATCTGGTCGTCGTCGGCTGCCAACCGCGAATTCGGCAGCGGCTGCGCCTGCGTGCACTGGCCTCCGATGGCGATGATCCCGCCGCCGTTCCACAGATAATCGGACCCAACACCCGTGCGCGTCACCAAGTCCGTCATCATCATCGGATCGGCAAAGAAGTAGTCCGGCCGCCAGTTCCACGTCCACATGTTCCGCACCGGCATCTCGCCCCGCTCGTCCAGTTCCCGGAACACCCGCAGGTTCGACGGCGCGTAGAGGTTCGACGCGAAGGAAGTCATCCCGTAGCCGGCCCACCATTCCAGTCCCAGCCGTTCGATTTCCCGCAACTGCTCCGGCCGGTCCCGCATCAACACATCCTGGAACATCCACCGCATCGGCGTCTGGAAGGGAAACCCCGAGACGTACACGTTCGCCCCGCCTTCCGCGAACGGATTGATGTCCGTCGTCGGAAACACCTCACGCGATTGCTCGATTGCTTTCTGATTCATTACCACCGATATGAAGACATCGCGTAGCAGCACCGGGTTATCAGGGGCCATCGTGTCGAGTTGCTGCTTGGTGATCCTTTCGCCGTCAAGCACGTCGTAGACCCCCTGCACCAGCCCGCCCCGTCCGAAGTTGCCGTTTCCCCGCGGCGCGTACTCGTAATTGCGCCCGAGCGTGAAGACGAAATAGATCCACTGCCCCGGTCTTGCCTGCCGCACCGCATCCGCCAGCGCGCCTGGGAAAGCCTGCAGGTTTTCGTCCGGGCTTCCGTCCATCACTCGTATGATGACTTCGTCTTGCGACAGCACATGATTCAGAATCTGCGGAGTGACGGCTGTCCAGTCCCACGGGTGTTCGTGCGTCAGGATCACCCCGGGGATCACCGTTCTCCCCCCCAGGTCAATCTCTCGCGTCCCCTCCCCCGCCATCGGCCGGATCGTCGCATTCGTACCCACGTGCAGCACCTTCCCGTCCCGCATGTGCATGGCTTCGGCCACCGTTCCCAGGTTCTCCGTAAACCCGTGGTCGTCTACGGTCACGATCTTACCGTTGTAGAGGATCATGTCTTGCGGGGCTTGCTGCGCCACTCCTGTGGCCGCTCCTGAAACCGCCAAACCCCATAGAATGAATGCTGGAACCCACCGTCGGTTCTTCATCGTATTCCCCCTGGCGTAGTTCTCCCGATTCCGTCCCCGTAGTATATCGCTTTTCCGTGCTGCGGCCACACTCCGCTTCCGTGTCATCCCGTTGCGCGGGACGAAACGTTGATGCCGTCTCTGACACGGAACGCCATTCGAGGGCGTTTCACCTGCTCTACCTGCGGCCTCCGGTCTGCAAGCGAGCCTGCCGATACCATTTCCTCGGAACGGACCTTCTCGTTCCTGATTCCCTATTCCCTGTTCCCTGTGGTATAAGCGAAGGTTGCCGCCGGCAGGTGAGCCGCGTGTATTTCTGACGTTCGGGGGATTCCTTGTGCTGGATCAGTTTTGCCGCGAAGGAGATTAGCTGCAAGCTCGTGTACTACGGGGCAGGACTCGGCGGAAAAACCACCAATCTCCTAAAGCTCTGTGAAATGTCCCCTCACAAGGGACCCGGCGAAGGCCCCGGCAAGGGAAAGAGCCTTTCGCTCGCCCCCGAAACCGGCAGTACGCCCTCTTTTGATTTCCTTCCCCTCGATTTCGGGACCGTGCGCGGATTCAAGACTCGCTTTCACCTCTACACCGTCCCCGGTCAGGTCTTCCATGACGCCAGCCGCAAGCGCATTCTCCGGGGCGTCGACGGTGTCGTTTTTGTCGCCGACTCCCAGGCCGAACGCATGGACGCCAACCTGGAGAGCATCGAGAACCTCGAGGCGAACCTGCAGGAACACGGCTACGACCTGATGCCCCTCCCCTACGTCCTCCAGCTTAACAAGCGCGACCTGCCCAACGTCCTCTCCGTGGAGCAGCTCACCAAGGAACTGCGCCGCAAGAACGAACCCGTCATCGAGGCCGTCGCCTCCAAGGGCATCGGCATCTTCGAGACCCTCCAGGAGGTTTCCCGCCTCGTCCTCGCCGAGCTGGGCAGCCTCAGCCTGCCGTGTCATCCCGAGGAGTCCTGACCGAAGGCGAAGGGCGACGAGGGATCTGCTCTTCGCCTGTCCTGATGCAGCGACAGCAGTAGCGACAGGCCTCCAGGCCTGTCCCCTCGAGCACAGGTCCGCCAGGGCCTGTGCTCCAAAGCCAGCTGCTTCCGCCATCGCTTTGCATTCCAGCAGAAAGTAAAGCAGCCCCAACCCGCCGTGTCATCCCGAGACGAAACGACATATTGATGTCGTTTCGCCGAGCCGTAGGCGAAGGGCGACGAGGGATCTGCTCTTCGCCTGCCTTGGAGTAGCGACAGGCCTCCGGCCTGTCCCCTATGTTATAGCCGTTGATGAAAAGCCCGATGTCGAGCGCGCGCTGTGTCTCCACAGCAGCAGCGAAGCTGCCGCACGACGGTGAAGCGGTTCTGCTCGAAGCTGCAGATGAGGCATTCCAAACCGCATTCGGAGGTGTCCGTTCTCTTTGCCATTAGTGCATTCGCCCTCAATCGAAACCTCTATGTACTGCCCCGGCTTGATCCGTTTCACAACAGAACTGGCGTCAACGCGTCGTTCAATGCGCGGCCATGATGCGGCCAGCAATACCATGATCGCCAGTTGTCGGCCGGCGAGGTTCTGGATGTCGGAGATTCTGATCCGTCGTTACCAGGATCTGGTAACCATCCGCTCGGCGCGGTCGAGCAACGCACCTGCCAAGACCCGACCAGCCCCGCTCGAAGGTGGTGTCACCTCGTGTCCGGCCAGATGCCTGCGCAAGGGCACCGGCACGCCTTTGATCGAACAGTATTCTCAAGCCATCGTTTCCTTCAGATCCCGGGTCTCGTGATCGAGAACGCTTTCGACCTGCAAGCGTTCCACTCCGGGGAACCAATCCAGGAACTGGTCGATACTGGCGCCGTCCCGAGGTTCTCGAAAAGCGTCGCCACGGGCACTCGCGTGCCGGAAAACACCCAGGCTCCGCTGACCTTCTCGGGGTCCCGTTCGACGGCGGGACAGGACTGCCAGGTGCTCACAGGGTCACCTCCTTCAGGGCGTCTGGTTCTCCAGATTCAACTCCGCGTCAGCATCGATTGTATCCTCCACGTCCTTTTTCGCAAAAGGAACTCCGGGCGCAAGAAACTACATTCGTATTCCGGAAGCAAAGGGCAATTCTTCAGGATGCCTTTTTTGGAGCTGAGCGGTGGCTCTCAGCAAACGGAAGGCAATGGACCTCGCCGTAGCGAGCGCAGCGACGAGGGATCTGCTCTTCGCCTGTCTGCCAGTAGCGGCAGCCCCCTTGGGGCGCGGGTATCCTGCCCGCCCCCATCGTGCAGGCCCCCGGCCTGCACTGATTTCTGCCCCCGGCAGCGACAGTAGCGCCAGCTTGCCGGCTTTGTGAAATCGCTTCGCGGGTTCTTGCCCCTTCAACTATAATAAGTAACCGAACATCCCACAGCGCGTAGAGTTGTCTGAGAGGCGGCGGCATACCATGACAAGAGAGCAGGCCCTCGCGTTGGAGCTTCACGACGGCGCATCCTTCCGGGAGATCAAGCAGGCATACCGCGATCTAGCATTGGTTTGGCATCCTGATCGGTTTGCATAACACAGTTGCAGGAAAAGGCGTCTGTGGAGGTTTAAAGAGATCAACACCGCATATGCTTTGCTTCAATCGTGCGATACGAACCTTCAAGGGCTCATGAACCGAGGGCAAAGCACACCGAGGCCAAGCACGGTGCATCTGGAACAGAGCAATCCGGAACACAGAGACAGAGAAGCCGAACAAAGAATCATAGTACCGCTACGTCGTCTGCCGAACACTCAGATGTCTCAGTTCTCGAAGGCAATCGGCCCGTCGACCTTTGTCCGCGCTTGGGTTGGATTTGCTGGCCTGCTCTTTCTTGCGGTGATTGCAGGGTTGCTGAATGAGCGCACAGTCCCCAATCGACAGATGGCTGCCCATCAAGCAGGAAACGGGCCGTCCAAGTGTCCCCATCGGTGCAACTGGCGGAAACAACCACACTGGAAGCAGGCGCAGAAAGCGATCGACTGACGAGGAAACCCTCAATCCTGACTCCCAACCTGGATCATCTGCGACCCGGATGAGCGAACCGCGGACAGGTTCGCAGCAACCCACCGATCTGTTGAGCATGGCCAGGGTTCCCAGAGAACAGTGGCCTGGATATAGCCGAATTCATAAATCCAGGAAAACCTATCAGTGAATTTAGCGACCTCGAAAGGGGCGACGGGAAATTCACGCTGGCAAGCCCAATAACTGATGCTGATACGGCACAAGTTCCCACGTTGATTTGGGTGCGGACTCCACCAATCCGGTTTTGGCGGTACGGGAACCATATCGGCGCATCGGGAGCATCTAGTCTCTACTTCACACGTGGTCGCACCGGGACAAAATGTGCTGCGACCGCGCGGGGGATGTCCACGGCTGTTGCAGCTCAGCGACGCTTTGCGCGACACTACGCGACTTGCTTCGGAACAGTCGATATATCCCTTCGGTGACGGGCGCACGGATGGAACGACCAGCTGAATGCTTCTCACAGCCCTTCGAGTCTTGAAAATCCAAACGAGAAACCGTTTAGGCTACGAGTCCTGGAATTACGGATACAGCACAGTCGATATATCCCTTCGGGACGGGCGCGTAACGGAGTTTTGGAAATGATCGCGTGAGCATGGACCAGCGGTAGCCTGGAGACGACCGGGCAGCACCGCTGCCTGCGAACATCGATGTGATCTGGTCTAATATGGACGAATGCGAAGATTTTGTAGCGTGGATGTTCTTCGTTGCCACGGAACGCTCATTCCTTTCTGCAATCGGGCGAGGAAACAAGGGGCACTAAACATCTGGCGCAACGTCGGAGGCCCGACGCTGAACGCTCGGCATCATCGCCACTCCGGCAATCAATGATCCTGGCGGTCATCGAGAGCATCTTTGGGAGCGTTCCCTCATTTGTCACAGGGACCATTGCCATCTTCAATGCAATTGTGTTCTGGATGTGGGCAAAGACGGAACATCGCCAGAGCTAGATTTCATCCCGCATTTTCAATTTAAGGATCATGGCCCATTGGGCGGTCGCTGCGGAAGCAGCTAGCCTGGGAGCACAAGCCCTGGCGCTCCGGTGACACCCGGCGAAGCACATTTTAATCGCCTCAATCGCCGTGCGCGGAGAAGGACTCGAACGCACTGCAAGAGACTATCCTCGTTATTCGGAAAGGAAACAGGACTTAAGCAACCATCCCCTCAGCCCCCGTTGCCTCCCCGCTTCTTCTTCACTTCGATGTGCAGACGTTTGATTTTCTGATTCAGGGTGGACAGAGGAATCTGAAACCGTTCGGCGGCCTCGGTCTGGTTGCCGTGTGTGCGCCCGAGCATCTCGCTGATGATGCGTCGCTCGCACTCTTCCATGATCTCGAACAGCGACGCCTGCAGTTGTTCCCCGAGCGCCGGCCACAATCCCCACGTCTTCTTGCCGCCTCGCGTCACCTGTTCCGGAAGCAGTTCCGGCCCCACTTCATTCTCGGAGGACAGTATGACCGCCCGCTCGACCGCGTTCTCGAGCTCCCGCACGTTTCCCGGCCAGTCGTAGTCGAGCAGGACCCGCATCGAGGCTCCGGAAAACTGTCGCGCGGGTTTCCCGTTCTCCTCGCAATACTTCCAGAAAAAGTGCTCGCACAGCAGCGGGATGTCCTCCTTGCGCTCCCGCAGCGGCGGCAGTGGAATCATGATGACGTTCAGGCGGTAATACAGGTCCTCGCGAAACTTCCCTTCCTGCGCCAGTTGTTCCAGGTCCACGTTCGTCGCCGCCAGCACCCGCACATCCACCTTGATCGTCTCCGTGCTCCCCAGCGCCAGGAACTCGCGCTCCTGCAGCACGCGCAGCAGCTTGGTCTGCGTTTCGATGCCCACCGTCCCGATCTCGTCGAAAAACAGCGTCCCCCGATCGGCCATTTGGAAGAGGCCTTTCTTCGACGACACCGCGCTCGTAAACGCTCCGCGCACGTGCCCGAACAGCGTGCTTTCGAGCAGGTCCACCGGCAGGCTCCCGGTGTTGACCGGCACGAACAGACGGTCCGCCCGCGGGCTGTTCGCATGGATCGCCTTCGCGACCAGCTCCTTTCCCGTTCCGCTCTCCCCCTGGATCAGCACGGTCGCCCGCGTCGGCGCCACCTGCGTCACCAGGTCATACACCTTCTGCATCGCCTCGCTCTTGCCGATGATCTGCGAAAAGCTGTAGCGCTGCTTGAGCGTTCGTTTGAGTGCCAGATTTTCTTCGGTCAGTCGCTGCCGGCTGACCAGCGCTCCGATCTCCGCCAGCAACTTCTCGTTGTCCCACGGCTTCGTGATATAGCTCGACGCCCCGCTGCGCATCGCCTGCACCGCCGTTTCGACCGAGCCGTATGCGGTGATCATCACCACCGGAAGAGTCCGATTGGCCCTGCGAATATCCTGCAAGAGGTCCAGCCCGCCGCGGTCCGGCAGCATCAAGTCGAGCAGCACCAGATCGAACGCCTTGCGCTCCATGCGCTCGGCGCCCGACCGCGCGTCGGCTGCCGTCTCGATTGCGTAGCCTTCCATCGAGAGCAGCATTTCCAGGCTCTCTCGAATCTCCGGCTCGTCGTCAATGACTAGTAGGGAACCCTTCTCTTCCGGCATGACAGGTAGGACACGCCTGGGCGTGTGATGTGTCTGGCGCGAACCCTTCACGCATGCACCACGGCCTTCAGTGCCGGGAACTCCAGGCGGAACCTCGTTCCCAGCCCCGGCCAGCTTTCCGCCTGAATCTTTCCGGCGTGCTCGTGAATGATCCCGTAGGACACCGAAAGCCCCAGCCCGGTGCCCCGCCCGGGTCCTTTGGTCGTGAAGAACGGATCGAAGATGCGGCTCAAATGCTCCGGCGGTATCCCCGCCCCCGTGTCGCTGATCTCGACGCGCACCGCCCCGTCCTCAGCCCATGTGGCCACCCGCAGTTGCCCGCCCTCCGGCATCGCGTCCTTGGCGTTCAGGATCAGGTTCAAGAACACCTGCTGGAGCTTCCCGCTGCTGCCTGAAATCGCCGGCAGCGGCCCCTCGAGCTGCGTATCCACTTCGACGTGCGCCGCCTTCAGCGGATGCTCGAGCAGCAGCAGCGTGTCCGAGATGAGCTGGTTCACCGCAAGCGGCCCGAGCTCGCTTCCTTGCGTCCGGGAGAAGTTCAGCAACCCGTTCACGATCTCGGATGCCCGGAACGTTTGCCCGACGATCTTTTCCAGAATCTTCGACGCCCGCTCCCCGTGCGGCACTTGCTTCGCCAGCATCTGCGCCTGCGTCGAGATCACCGTCAGCGGCGTATTCACCTCATGCGCCACTCCCGCCGCCAGCAATCCCACCGACGAGAGCTTCTCGGCTTGTGCCAGTTGCGTTTCGAGCGCCACCCAGTCGGCCACGTCATCGAAAATGATCAGCCGTCCGATCGAATCGCAGGTCTTCGAAAGCAGCGGTGCCACGGCGATGTTGAACACCCGCTCACCGCCTTTCTCGTCGCGCACGCGGTGCCGGTAGATGTTGTGGATCTCGTCGTCCTCCCGGAAGCGGTCCATTTGGACCATCAGTTCCGCCGGCAGCACTTCGCCGAGTTTCTTTCCGAGCGATTCCCGGAACGGCAGCGGATACATCAGTTCCAGCGGCGTATTCACCGCGTCGATCCGGTCATCCAAATCCACGGCTAACAGCCCGACATTGATCGATTCCAGGATGTTTTCGCTGAACTGTTGCAGTTGTTCGTACTGGGTTGCCTTCGTCGCCAGCGACTCGACCAGCCTCGCATTCTCGACCGCCACAGCCAAGTATCCCGCCAGCGTCTCGAGCAGCGCCGTGTCCTCATCCGACAGAAATTCCCCTTCGATTGTCTTCCCCACGCCGAGCACTGCCACCAGCCGGTTCTTCGAGCGGCAGGGGAAATAATAATGCAGTCCCAAACCCGCCGCGCTCTCATACCACGCCCCCCGCCTTGGATCGGCTTCTTCAACGCCTTTCGTCAACCGCTCCAGGCTTTCGCGCAAGTCCGGCATGAAAACATGGTCTTTCTTAGCCCCATTCGACCAATCGAGACTTCCGAAGGAACCGAAAGAACCGAGAAAACCGAAGTCGCAGTCTTCTTTGACGTAGACCCCCGTTGCCTTGCGCAGAGTGAAGGAGCGCCCTTCTGCATCCTGGGCGACGAAGACCGCCGCCCGGGCCACCTGCAGCCGCTCGCTGAGCTGGTCCAGCAAAGATGTAATCGTGCGGTCGAGATCGGTTGTCGAGCTCAATTCTCGCCCGAAGGTTAGCAGGGCGCTGCGGTAATCGTACCGCTTGCGGAAAAAGTACCGCTCGAACTGTGCCTGAATGCCACGCTGCAACGGCTGGAAGAGCAGGCCCGTCGCGATCACCGCCAGCACCAGACCCGCGGTCCCCGCCCCCGGGAAATACGTTCGGAAATAATCTCCCACCAGCGCCACTAGTCCCAGGTAGGCGCCGACCAGCGTTCCTGTCGCCAGCGTGTAGGCCAGTCCGCGCTCGAGTACGATCTCGACGTCGAGCAGCCGGTGGCGCAGAATCGCGTACGTGAATACGACAGGGAGAATCACCAAGGACAGCGCCGCCAGATTCATCCACGCGCTGGGCGTCACTCCCCACAGATACGGCACGGCGTACCCGAGTGTAAACGGCCCCGCCGCCAGTGCGGCACCGCCCAGCACCCATCCCACCTGCTTTCGCCCTGCGCGGGAGCGCACCTTGCCGTACGTCAGACTCAGTAACGTGACGCCGCCCAGAAACATCGTCGCGAGGTATGCGACTTCGATGCGGTCGATCCACAACCGGATGTCCCCCAGCGGGGCTGCCACCTGCAGCACACCCAGTGCGACCGCCGTATGCAGCGTTCCCAGCAGAATCGCCGGCCCGTAAATCCATGGTAGTCCCGTCCAGCGCAAGCGCGGTGGTCCTGCATACCCCGGCACCGAATGCGGGTAGGTGCGGCAGAAGTGGAAAAATAGCGCCGGCTGCAGCAGCATCGCAGCCACCGAAGCCCAATACACGGTCCAATCGAGAGCATCGAACCGGCCGGTGTAGGAATAGACAAACAGAACGAATGAAGCCAAGACAGAACAGATAGAAATGCATCACGGCCGGCGCGCGGAACCTCCGCCACAAAACGAACAACCCCAGGCCCAGGTAGAATACCCCGCCAATTTGCAGATACAGTCGAACCGTAGGGCGTTCTTCGGAAACCAGAACCAGAGCAAACTCCTCCGGGAAACCTAGCCGGATAACCTGGTATTGCACGTCTGCTCCGGTACCCAGAGCGAACAATTCCTGAGCCACCTCTTCGGTGTTGCTGACTCCTCGGCCGTTGATTCCCACCAGAAAGTCCCCTGCCATGACACCCGCTCTGGCAGCCGGCCCTTCCTCGACCACGGTATCCGCCACCACCCCACCGACGGCATCCTTCCAAACAACACCATCGTTCGGCAGGCGAAACCGCCGCTGCTCGATCAGGTTCAGCAAGCCCACCAAGGCGAGTGCCGCTGTCAGAACACCGACCGTCAAGACCGAAGATGGAACTAGAAACCGACTCATAAACAAACTCAGCGCAGAAAGATACCTAGACTTCAACCGTCACTCTAGCGCACGTCATGTGCCATCCCATACAGTCTATTTCATATTTCTAACCAATTGAAATATCTTTAATTATAAACTTTTGGAGGGAGCTCTCGCGCAAGCCGCTTTCAAAAACCGTATATTTGTCTACAGTAAATGGGATTTTGCTGTCAAAACTTTGATGGATGAAAGGCTTAAGATTCTATAGATTCCGCGGGAGCAATCCAAAAATCAGGAAGTCTTTAGACCCGTCAGAAAATATAATTGAATCCCCCGCGGAAGGCACGCGCGGCCGGGAACAGCAGAGACCTTCCACCCTCAGGTGTCTGCACAAGCATATAGCCCTCGGCGAGCAGGTTCCGGATATCGACAACCGCCTCGAACTGGCCGGGAAGGATGTTGGGGGAGGGGAGAGGCTGTAGCAAGATCACGTTCATGTAGGGATCAGCGCGGCCCATGCTCTGATCGTATGGATCGGAGGCCACCACCGAATGGCTGGGAATCCAGCGATACGACGTAATGATGTGAGCACCAATTCGGGGCACAGTTGTGGACAGCTTCACGGCGACCGAATGGCCTCGCTGGGCCTGCACCATCTCGCGCAGCGCCTGTGGGCCTGCCGCCACGAGGTTGCCCGACACTGCCTGCAAACCTTCCGCGAAACTGTAGCCGACCACCATGTCGGAACGGTCCGACACCATGATTGCAAATGACGCCCGCATTCCAGCGCCAGAGTAGTTCCCACCACTCAAAAAGTACCGGTTAGAAAACGGGTCGCGCAGCAGACCCGGAAAGAACCCGGCAGGTTGGACTCCCGTCATGGAAAGGGCAACATCGGATAGCGAATCATAGAAAACTCCCGCCTGCGCCCGGTAGCGCGGTCCCCATTCCTGTTCCCAGTCGGCCTCCAGGTGGCGGCCTTCTTCAAGGACCGGATCCAAGTCCGCTCCGCTGCTGAGTTGTGGAATGGTCAGCGACCGATTAGTTTCTTGCTGGCGATAGTCGGTCTCGGAGGGAAGGACTCGCGGCGCCGTGCCGGTGTAGGAAAACACCAGCCGTGAGGAATCCGATAGGGCATATGTAACCTGTCCGAAGGGACTCCAGCGGGTCATCCGATCGCCAATGCTGACGGTGTCCAGCAGCGCGCCGTACCGCATCCGCAAGCGCGTCGTAGGAGCGCTCTCATGCTCGTAGCCGAAGGTAACGGACTGGAGCCGCTCGCCGGCGGTTTCTCCCGAACCTCCTATGCTTCTCCAATATTCCCCGGGAAGAAACACCTGCCGCACAGCAGCCGAAAAGCTCGTGTTCGAGCGGTCCCCGAATCTGCGATTCCAAGCGGCGTGGAAGCCCGCCGCCGGAGTTCCCTGCTCCCAGCCTGCCAATCCGGACAGGCCGAGAGTGTTCGGGCCTCCTGCCCCATATTCCATGTCAAAGGAAGTCCGCAAACCCGGATCACTCGCGAACCCCCGCGCGTCGCTGCCGGCTACGAACTGCACCGTGCCGTGCAAGGGTCTCGCACTGCTCTCGGGAGCCGTTTCGTCGCCCCCCGGCTTCTCCTCCAGCAGCCGCAGAATAGGACGGGACGAGGCGCCACTCCGCAAAACCCATTTCCAGTCGTCGCGCGCGTCAGCCGTATTCTCCGGCCAGCTCACGTTCACCGAATCCGCCAGAGCCTGCAAGTTAATGTCGAGCATGACCTGAGCGCCAGGAAGGACCTGAATCGGGGATTTCCAGAAAGGCAGGAACGTGGGAAGAAGAACTTGTACCGAATAGATGCCCGGCGACAGGCGCAGCAACGAGAAGTGCCCGCCCGCCTGCGTCTCCACCTTTCGCGTAAACCGCCCGTCCCGGCTCGTGACGGTAACCGGCACTCCCACCTCGGCCGCTCCGCCCGGTCCCGTCACCCGGCCTTGAATCGTCCCGCCGACGGCCTCCCTACCCGCACCCGATGGATTGGAAGGATTCGACTGCGCCGCCGCTATTTCCGCTACGGCAAGGACAACCGCCAGAAGCAAGCTCCATTTCCGCATAACACATGCCCTGAAACCATTACTGCACGGTGAATTCGGCCGAAGGAGCAACCGTCCGATTGGTCACGTTGTCGGTAACTCGAATCTGCAATTTGTACTTGCCCGGCTCGAGCGCGTTCAGCGGCAGCAGTTTCGCCACCACAGCCTGGAACGGAGACGCGTCGGGGAGCGTAGCAACCTCCTCCTGGAGTTCCAGGATAGACTGGTCTCCCCTCAATAGACTGTACTCGATGGTCGCCGCTGGTTTATTGCCACTCTGGTCGGGCTTCATGTTGTAGACCTGAAGATAAATCCCCAGCTTCTGATCCCGGGTAAACGTTTCCTCCACCGCGGGCCGCACCTTCGTGTCGCCGATCACGAATGGGCCCAGCCCCACCCGCTTCGTGGAAACTTTTTCGATCTGGTCGGCCAAGATGAGCGAGCTGGTCGCGAGCTGGTCCGCCGGGAACTGCGGAACTTCCATGCGCACTTCTGCCGTCCCCGTATCTCCGCTGTTGACGTCTTTCACCGCGATGCTCAGCCGGTAGAGCCCCGGACGCAGCGGAAGCGATTTCCAGTAGACCGACGATCTCTCGAGGGATTGTTCGAGCAGGGAATCGGGAATATCCAGAACCATGGTGTCTTCGAAGGTCTGCACCACGCGCCGCGTCAGCGTCGTAATGCGCCCGAAAATATTCACTGTGGCGTGCTGCACGCCCGTGTTGTTCTGGAAGGAGAGATCTTTGTTCTTCAGCGAAATCGTCAATCCCGCGAGCACCGTGTCCTCGGTGACTTTGACGTAATCGCTGCGGACCTGGAACGGCAGCAGGTTGAACCGGATGTTTGTGGAAACCAGTTCCTCAAGGTCCTTGAACTTAATCACCGGCGGCCGGTTGATGTTGGCAAACAGAGCCAGACGGTCAAACTGCGTTCCGTGCATCGTGGCGTAGCCTGCCCCAGGACTGCTGTCGATCATGCGCCGCGGCAGCCGCGTGCCGTCGGTGCGCGTGAAGCGGTCTACTTTGCTCGAAAGACCCATTGCTTCCATCTCGGAAAGGCCCGCGCCGGGAACATACAGCAACGCGTCCTTTTCCGCCGGGTCCATCGTCATCCGGTATTCGCCCGTCATGGTGGGATCCACGAATTCCAGAATAATATTTTGCCCGACGCCCTCAATGTAGCGGTAGCGCCATTGCTCGAAGGGATACGTCGAGGTGGATCCGCCGCCTTCTTCAATCGGCCGCTGGTAGAAACCGCCCGAGGGACGGGAATCAATCTCATCCGGCGGACCATACCTGATGTAAACGCGTCCCCGGTCGGCCTTCCATCCGGGAATCCCGCTGGCAAAGTGCTGGTTGGCGTACGCGATGCGCCGGTAGTGCTCTTCCCGGTAGTCGTTCGCCAGCGACTCAGGATCGGGGTTGCGGCGCAGCCAGAACTGCTCAATGAACTGCTCCCGCTCCTCGTCATTGGATAGACGCTGGAACGTCTGCCGCTCCTCATCGGTAATGATGTAGGTGACGTCTTCTTCCAGCCATCTCTTGAAGGCGCCTTCGAGCTCGCGCTCCAGAGATTCCTGGCGCTGCCGTCGCTCGCTGTCGGTGAGACCCGGAGCATCGGTCTCAATCAGGCCACCTTCGGTCTCCTGGGCATAGGCGGTCAGCGGCAGCCAGACGCCGAGTCCGCACACACTCGCTATCAACAAGCATCGGAGTATTGGTCGCATTCGTTCGTTAATCCTCCTCTCCTCCGCGTGTCTCTTATCATAGATTTCCGCGTACCCCGGAGTCAAGCAAAACTAGTGCTTGCCTGGTTGGCAAAACGTTTCAAGCCAGACGGTCTCTGCCTGAAGCGGGGCCTCTTGCAAAATTCCCCAATCCAAAGCAAGGAAGACTGTCTCGCAAAGGCGCCTCGATGCATGAAGTCCTGCCTGAACTGCGGGATGCCGCCCCTTTCCATATTAGCTTGCTTCGCTGGTTGCTTGGCTTCGGTTCCCCCTGGGCCGCAGTTTCCTCCTCGCCACCCTTGTCTTCCTTCCAGCCGGCCCCTTTATTTTCGTATATTCGAGGATTATCTGGATGCGCCTCGAGCGGCTCCATGGATCCCCAGAGGGTCAGAAGTTCCCAGACCCGAATAGGTTCCCCCGGACCATATTGCCTTGCCGGAGCCGTCCTGACCTGACAAGAATCATATTACAAGGCGTCTTATCTTATTGATAATAAACATAATAAAATACTTGACAGTATTACACTCATATTTTATTATTTAAGTGCGCTAATCAATGGCGCGCTGTAGAAAATTGGTTTTGGAGGTATACAAGGATGTCTTCGCTGATTCGATGGGAACCGTTTCGCGAATTTGCAACTCTCAGCGACCGGATGAACCGGTTGTTTGGAGAGACCGGCCGCGCCTGGCCGACCGAGGAGGGTCTGACGGCTGGTATATGGAATCCTCCGGTCGATGTCTATGAGACCAACGACAACATCGTTCTGAAGGCCGACTTGCCGGAAGTGAACAAGGAAGAGGTGGACATTTCCGTACAGGGCAATGTTTTGACGATTCGCGGGGAGCGCAAAAGGGAGCAGGAAGTGAAGGAGAAGGATTTCTATCGAATGGAACGCAGCCACGGCGTTTTCACTCGCAGCTTCACCCTGCCCGGCACCGTGGACTCCGAGAAGATCGAGGCCGGTTTCACCGGTGGCGTGCTGACCGTGACTCTGCCAAAGCGGGAGGAATCGAAGCCGAAGCAGATTCGCGTTCAGGTCACTGGCAACGGCAAGTAAGCAGCATGTCATTGCGGCACGGAGAACACCGGGTAGAAACGGAGTAACAACGACTGGTGTTCTCCGCGCGTACCTCGTGGCTAATTTGAGTTCCAGAAAGGAATTCCGCGATGCGATTTGACAAATTTACGGCCAAGGCACAGGAAGCGGTTCAGGAGGCCCAGCAGAAGGCCTTCCAGCACCAGCACCAGTCGGTGGAGCCGGTGCATCTGCTCTGGGCGCTGGCGGTACAGCCGGAGGGAGTAGTGAGCCCCACCTTCGATAAAATGGGGATCGCTCCGGATCGCATCGCTTTGGAGGCGGAACGCACCCTCAGCTCATTGCCGAAGGTGAGCGGAAACGTCGACCAATATGTTTCTCCTGCACTCAATCGCCTGTTTCTGATGGCGACGGAGGAAGCCACGCAGTTCAAGGACGAATACGTTTCGACCGAGCATCTGCTGTTGGCGATCTCACGGCTTTCCGGCGATCCGGCGGAACAGATCCTGAAGCGAACCCGCGCCACCCGTGACGCCATCCTGGAGTCGCTCGCTTCAGTGCGCGGCACGCAGCGCGTCACCGACCCGAACCCGGAAGCCAAGTACCAGGCGCTGGAGCGCTACGCTCGGGACCTGACCGACTTGGCACGGCGCGGCAAGCTCGATCCAGTGATTGGCCGCGACGCAGAGATTCGCCGCGTCATCCAAGTCCTCGCCCGCCGGACCAAGAACAATCCCGTGCTGATTGGCGAGCCCGGTGTCGGGAAAACAGCAATTGTCGAAGGCCTCGCACAGCGCATTGTCGAAGGCGACGTGCCGGAAATCCTCAAGAACAAGCGCGTCGTGGCGCTCGATCTCGGATCACTCGTGGCCGGTGCCAAGTACCGCGGCGAGTTCGAAGACCGCCTGAAGGCAGTACTCAAGGAGATAGACGAATCCGCCGGACAAATTATTCTGTTCATTGACGAAATGCACACCTTGGTTGGAGCTGGCGCGGCCGAGGGCGCCATCGACGCCGGCAACATGCTCAAACCCGCCCTGGCGCGCGGCGAGCTCCATTGCATTGGTGCCACTACTCTCACTGAATACCAGAAGCACGTCGAAAAAGATGCCGCTCTCGAACGCCGGTTTCAGCCGGTCTTGATTGCGGAGCCCTCGGTTGAGGATACCATCGGCATTCTTCGCGGCCTGAAGGAACGCTACGAGATTCACCACAGCGTCCGCATTAAAGACGCTGCCCTGATCGCTGCGGCCACGCTTTCGCACCGCTATATCAGCGATCGCTTCCTGCCCGACAAGGCCATCGACCTCGTCGACGAAGCCGGGGCCGCCTTGCGCATGCAAATTGATTCGATGCCCGTTGAGATTGATCAACTGGAGCGGCGGCTGCGTCATCTGGAGATCGAGCGCCAGGCACTGACTCGCGAAAACGATCCGGGCGCGCGCGAGCGTCTCGCCGAGATCGAGCGCGAACTGGCGCACATCCGCGAAGAATCTGACGGATTGAAGCTCCGCTGGCAGACCGAGAAGGAATCCATCGGCAAGGTCCACACGCTCAAGGAAGAGATAGAAAAGATCAAACTCGAGGAAGCGCAGGCGGAGCGGCAGGGAAACCTCGGCAAGGTGGCCGAACTGCGGTACGGAAGGCTAGCGCAGTTGGAGAAAGAACTGGAAACCGCCCAAGACCGCTTGTCGGACGTGCAGAAGTCCTCCCCTATGCTCCAGGAGGAGGTAGACGAAGAGGACATTGCCCGCATCGTCTCGAAGTGGACGGGCGTGCCGGTAACGCGCATGCTCGAGGGCGAGATCGCCAAGCTGGTGCACATGGAAGATCGCCTGCGCCTGCGCGTCGTCGGACAGGACGAAGCGGTCGAGCACGTCGCCAATGCGGTGCGCCGCAGCCGGGCCGGACTTTCTGACCCGCACCGTCCCGTCGGTTCCTTTATCTTCCTGGGCCCGACCGGCGTCGGCAAGACCGAGCTGGCGCGGGCGCTCGCAGAATTCCTCTTTGACGATGAGCGCGCCATGATCCGTCTCGACATGTCCGAGTACATGGAAAAGCATTCGGTGGCGCGGATGATCGGCGCACCGCCGGGCTACGTGGGCTTTGAAGAAGGCGGCCAGCTGACTGAACACGTCCGGCGCCGGCCCTACTCGGTGGTGCTGTTTGACGAAATCGAGAAGGGGCATCCGGATGTTTTCAACGCCCTGCTCCAGATTCTCGAAGACGGCCGCTTGACCGACGGCAAAGGCCGCACGGTGGATTTCAAGAACGCGATTCTGATCATGACCAGCAACGTCGGCAGCGCCTACCTGCAGCAACTCGGCGGAATCGGCTATCAACCGGTGGAGGAGCGCAAAGGGAAGGTCGATGGGAAGGTGCATGAACTACGCCGCCGCTTGGAGGAAGCCCTGCGCCAGACCTTCAAGCCAGAGTTCCTGAACCGCATTGACGACATCATCTACTTCAATCCTCTGGGTGAGCGAGAGCTCGCCAGCATCATCGATCTGCAAATCGAGCAGCTCAAGAAGTTGCTGGCGGAGAAGAAGATTCATATCGAACTCGAGCCTGCCGCCAAGCAACTGCTCTTCCAACGCGGCTACGATCCAAGCTTCGGCGCCCGACCGCTCCGCCGCGCCATCCAAGCCCTCATTCAGGACCCGTTGGCCCTGAAGCTGCTCGATGGCGACATCCAGGCCGGAGACACGGTCTCCGTCAGCGCCGACCTCGAAAAAGGCGCAATGACATTCGAGCTCCAAGAGGTGTCTTTGCCCGCGCCTCGCCTGCCCTGATCGGGTCCGACGAAACAAAGGGGCATAATCCAACCACGGAACTTCATTACCCTCGGGCGTCGCCAGCGATTTCGTACGCCGGAGCCGTGGCAGGCGCAACGGTAACTTGCGACAACCGTTTTCGGTTTTTTCGGTTCTTTCGGTTCCTTCGGTTCTCTCGACAGAGCATTTCCGTACAGTTTTATGGGGTATATGGATAGATTCGACCCTTTTCCGGGTGGGTGTAGCGCAGCCGCCAAAGCAGGGACGGGCCTGTGTTCTATGGGGGCAGGCAGGAATGCCTGCCCTACCTTGTCGCTGCGCCGAGGCTCCGCGACAGCCTTCGGCAGAGCGGAAGAGGATTCTTACAGGGACAGGCCTCCAGGCCTGTCCTCTTACGGGCAGGCAGGCCTGCCCCGAGCGAAGCCGAGGGGAATGCCTGCCCTTCCGCACGACTGAAGCAGGCAAAGCAGGAGCACAGGCCTTACCGGCCTGTACTCTAAGGGGACAGGCCGGAGGCCTGTCGCTACTTGCGGGCTATACAGCAATGCTGAAAATGGTCCAAGATCGCCTTCTACGCCTGCTCGAACGCGGCAAAGATCAACTGATGAAAACCCAGTTCGCAAACCCGCCGCAGAACCGGGTGATCCGAGAAGCACACCTTTCCCGCCACTGACGAAGGACGCAGACTTCGGGTAGGGGGGGTTGGGGGCCGATTCCAAGCCGATGCTATAATTTCCCTAGCAATTGAAGGAGAACGGAAAGGGTTTGTTTGGGAAGACCCAGGAATGCCGCGCTCGTCATACAGCGCGCCACGCTTCCCACGCATCCAACGCGCATGGCTAAAAACAAGAACAGGCTGCTCTACCTCGTCCTGTTCCTTGCCACCGCAGCGCTTGCGGGAGCGGGCGGCTTCTATCGGTACTGGCGCGGGATCCCAACGGTTCAGACCATGCCTGCCGAAAGGCTCGATATAGTGGCCGTGGTCACGGCTTCCGGCGAGATCCGGCCCCGGGACTACGTACACATCACGGCCAGCGCCTTCGGGCGCATCACCGCGATCCACGTCAAGGAAGGCGACCGGGTGGGCAAAGGGCAGTTGCTGGCGCAGCTGGAAGCCGTCCAGCCGGCCGCGGGCGTCCGAGCGCAGGAAGCCCAGTTGGCCGCGACGGAAAGAGATTTGGAGAGCGCCGAGGCTGCTGTCGGCTCCATGGAGGCAAACGTTCGGACCGGAGAGGCGGCCTTGGCACGTGTCCAAGCACAACTGGAACGTTCACAGCAGGATTTCGAGCGGTCGCAGTCACTCCATGAGGAACAGTTGATCTCGCGAGCGGCCTTTGAGCAGGCCCGGGCGGATCGCAGCGTGGCGGTGGCGACCGTTGAGGAAGCCGAAGCGCGCCACGCGCAGGCCCTTGCGCAGTTGAATCAGGCACGGGCTCAGGCCCGCATCGTCCGGGAGCGAATCGAACAGTCCCGTGCCGCGCTTGACCGCGCGCGCGACACCCTCACCAAGCACACGTTCTACGCGCCGATTGACGGCGTAGTCACTGCTCTTCCCGTCAGCGAGGGCGAGAACCTGGTGGTGGGAATTCAGAACGCCCCCGGCAGCCTCCTCATGACCATCGCAGACCTCTCCGTGATTACTACCGAAGTGATGGTGGACGAGACCGACATTGGCTCAGTCGAGATCGGGCAGATCGCAGAGGTGCGGGTGGACGCGTTTCCGGACCGGACGTTCACGGGGGAAATAACCGAGATCGGCAACACCGCCGTGATTCGTTCGACCGGCCTGGCAGCTGCGCAAAGCCTTATCTCCAGCCAGCAGGCCAAGGACTTCAAGGTTGTGATTACCTTGGCGAATCCCAGCATCAATCTTCGTCCGGGCCTGTCGGCGACCGCCGACGTCACCACGGCCACGCGCCCCAAGGCGCTGGCGATCCCGCTGCAGTCTTTGACAATTCGCCTGCAACGCGACCTTCAGCTGGAAGCCCGGTCGGGAGTGACCGAGGCGGCTGAACTCCCAGCCGCTGCTGCACTCGATCCGGAGACGGAAAGGGAAGGCGTCTTTGTGGTTCGCGACGGCCGGGCTTTCTTTCAGTCCGTGGAGACCGGCCTCAGCAGCCTGTCGGATATTGAGGTCATCGCCGGGCTTCAGCAGGGAGAAGAAATCATCACGGGCAACTACGAAGTGCTGCGCACCCTCCAGACCGGCGCGCGCGTTCGTGTGGACAACTCGCCGCCCGAAGAACCAGGCAGGTTTTTTTAGTGTCCTTGAGCACCCATCCCGCGGCCGAGTCGATCGGCTCCTCCGAGTTGCGCGACACCGTTATGATCCGCATCGAGGAGCTGGGCAAAACCTACCGCCTGGGAACGGAGGAGATTCATGCGCTACGCGAAGTGAATCTCGAAATCCAGCGGAACGAATACGTCGCCATCATGGGCCCGTCCGGCTCCGGCAAGTCCACTCTCATGAACCTGATCGGCTGCCTCGACACGCCCTCCTCCGGGCGTTATTGGCTCAACCAGCGGCTGGTAAGCGATCGCAACGACGACGAACTGGCGCGCGTTCGCAACCGTGAGATCGGGTTCATCTTTCAGACGTTCAACCTGCTTCCGCGCGCAACCGCGCTCGGCAACGTGGAGTTGCCGTTGATCTATCGCGGGATTCCGTTGGCCGAGCGCCGCGAGATTGCCCAGCGGGCGCTTGCCATGGTCGAACTGGCGGATCGCATGAACCATCGCCCCAACGAGCTGTCCGGCGGGCAGCGCCAGCGCGTGGCGATCGCGCGCGCTCTCGTGAACAATCCCTCGATCCTTCTCGCCGATGAGCCGACGGGAAACCTCGACTCGGCCACCGGAGCGGAGATTCTGAAGCTGTTCGCCCACCTTCACGAGCAGGGCAACACGCTCGTCGTCGTGACCCACGAGCGCGAGGTCGCTGCACACGCTCACCGCATGCTCCACATCCGCGACGGGCGCGTCGTCCGCGACGAGCGCCGCCCGCGCGGTTAGATTGTTTCTTTCGGTGTCATTCAGAGGAATCCAGAGCGAAGGGCAGCGAAGGACCTGGACTGGAAGATGCGTGATTCCCGAGTGCAAACGAAGGGTTGGACAACGGAATGCACACCTACGAATCGCTTCGCATGGCCTGGGACAACATGCGCTCCCAGAAGCTACGCACCTTCCTGACCCTGCTGGGCATCGTGATCTCGGTGGCGACGTTGGTCTCGGTCCTCTCCATTCTGCGCGGCATGGACCGCTACATTTCCGAGCGCGTCTCTCGCCTCGGCTCCGACGTATTTGTTCTTTCGCGCTTTGGGATCATCACCAACGCCCGGGAATGGGTCGCGGCCCAGCGGCGGCCCGAGCTGACGCTCGCCGACTATGAAGCCATCCGGGACGGGATGCGGGAGCCGGCGCTCGTCGGCGCGACGCTCCTGGAGCGCGAAAACGCCAGCTTCGCCGACCAGACGATGCAGGCCGCTGTCCGCGGCATCACCGCCAACATGATCGATATCCGGTCCGAATCGCTCGCCTCGGGCCGCTTCCTCACAGAGTTAGATTACCGTCACCGGCGGCAAGTCTGCGTCATTGGGCAGGAAATCGCGACACGCCTGTTTCCGAACGTAAACCCCCTCGGCAAGGAGCTGCGTCTGCGCGGACAGCCGTTTCAGGTGGTCGGCGTGGCCGAACAGGTTGGCTCGGTTGTCGGCGATTCGGAGGACGACTTCCTGTACATACCGCTCACCACCGCGCGGAAGCTCTTTGGCCAGCGCAGCAGCCTTTGGTTTCAGATCCGGGTCGCTTCCATCGAGCGCATGACCGCCACACAGGACGAGGCCCGCTTCATCCTGCGCACGCGGCATCGCCTGGGCTACTCCGAGGAGGATGACTTTGGATTGATCAGTCCCGCCGCGGTTCTCGAACTGTGGCAGGACCTGACCGGGACTATCTCGCGCGTCGCCCTGGTCGTCACCGTTGTGTTCATCCTCGTCGGCGGGATCGTCGTCATGAATATCATGCTGGCGGCCGTCACTGAGCGTACCTGGGAAATCGGCATGCGCAAAGCTGTCGGGGCACGGAGCACCGACGTGCTGCGGCAGTTTCTGATAGAGTCGGCTTGTCTCTCCACCCTGGGCGGGTTGCTGGGCATCGCCCTGGCTGGCGGCTTTATCTTGCTGGTGGCGTTGTTTAGTCCCGTGCCCGCGACGCTTTCTGCTCCGGCGGTGGCGGCGGCGGTGACGGTCTCCTCGTCGGTCGGCCTGTTTTTTGGAATCTACCCGGCCTGCCGCGCCGCCAGCTTAGACCCGATCGCGGCGCTGCGCGCGGAGACCAGCAGTTAGCTATGAACCCGCTTCGCAACAATCTGGACCTTGCTCTCAGCAGCTTGGCAGTCCACCGTCTGCGGACCGCTCTGGCTGTGCTGGGCATCGTCATCGGAACAGCCGTGGTGATCTCAATCGGGGCGATACTTACAGGTCTGGACCGGAACATCACAGCCCTTCTCGAACGCCTCGGGACGCAGACGGTGCTGGTCTCCCGCAGGTCCCCTGGCATCGAAACCGAGCGCCGCGGCCAGAACGAGCGCCTGCGAAAACTACTGACCTATGACGACGCCAAGGCCATCGGGGAGCTCAGTCCCGCAGTCGAACGTGTCGCCGCCGTCGTCTATGACGAGGGTGATGGTCCGCGCGCCAACTTTATTACGGTTCGCCACCAGACCGAAGAAGCCTACGTTCCCGGACAGCATTTCTCCGGCGTCACGATCGAGTACCTTCGCGTCACCAACATGATCATCCGTGAAGGCCGGTTCTTCACCGAAAGCGAAGACCGGCGCCGCTTGCCCGTGGCGATCCTCGGATATGAGATTGACCGGGCGTTGTTCCCGAACGAGAGCGCGGTCGGAAAATTGATTGAGGTAAACGGCCAGACGCTGCGTGTACTGGGTGTCTTCGACCGGCGCAAGGGTAATTCCTTCGGTACCGAGTCGGCTGACCAGTTCGTAGTCGTTCCCTATCAGACGTTCCGGAGGCTCTTCCCCAACGCGCGGGATCATTTCCTGATGGCGCAGGCTATGCACGGACAGCTCGATGAGGCCGTGGACCAGGTCCGCTGGCTGTTGCGCAGCCGCCGGCAGGATGCCTGGGACCAGCCCGACAGTTTCTACGTCGCGACCGCAGCCTCCGTCATCGAGCAGTTCCAAGCCATCACCGCGGCCGTCACTTCCGTCATGCTGCTACTCAGTTCGATCGGGCTCCTGGTGGGAGGCGTCGGCGTGATGAACATCATGCTGGTCTCGGTCACCGAGCGCACGCGCGAGATTGGCATTCGCAAAGCCGTCGGAGCCCGCCGCCGCGACATCGGGCAGCAGTTCTTACTGGAAGCGATCACACTCACCGGACTCGGCGGTCTGTTCGGACTGCTGACCGGAGCGGCCGTCGGGGTTTTTCTGCGATGGCTCTACCCTTCGATTCCGACGGCGATTCCCGTCTGGGCCGTCGCCGCCGGACTGCTGGTATCCCCGGCTGTCGGATTATTCTTTGGACTTTGGCCGGCCATGAGGGCGGCGCGCCTGACCCCGGTCGAGGCCTTACGGTACGAGTGACGCCGTCTCCCGCCCGCGAACAGCCTGATAGGCAGGCAGAGCAGGGCCGTCCGATTTGCTCGAAGGAATTATCTCCGTGGGGGCATCCGCCCGGGCGGCGCTTCCCAGGCGTTGCAACGCTCTCTGAATCGCGCGGCGCGTAGCCGAATGCACTTCCCTTCGGGCAATCCGCGTGAGCGCTTCCCGCGCTTTCTGAAACCCGCGTTGCCCCAACTCCTGAATCGCCCGCTGGCGCACGAACACATTCGGGTCATCGAGCAGCGTAATCAGCAAGTTCGCGGTCTTTTCCTCACGCGGGCCGAGCCGACTGAACGCCTCAATCGCCACGACGCGAGTTTGCGTGGGTTTGCCGTATTGAGCCCACTCCGCGGCGATGTCCCATGCTTGCCGATCTCGCAGATCGCGCAGCCCGGCCAGCGCAAACCGGCGAACGACGTCCTGGTCGGAATCGCGATGCAAGGCTCGTTCCAGAAACTCGCGCGCTCCCTGGCCCTGAATTCTTCCGACAGCATACGCGGCTTCGGCTGCCGTCACCGGACTGCGATCCGACTCGTAGACTTTCCGCACCAGCTCGTCCGCCTCCCGGTCGCGGAAGAACCTGCCGAGGGCCCGTACCGTCGCCTGGCGCACCCTCGGATCCCGGTTCTTGAGCCCTTCGGCCAGTGCTTCTCGGGTCTCATCGGTCCTCATTTCGCCCAAGGCTCCCGCAACGGCCGCGCTCACCGCCCAGAAGGAATCTCGCTCCAGGCGCTCCCGCAGCGCCCGCACGATCTCTCTCCGGTCGCCGCTCGCCGAAGCCAATTGCCGGGCCGCCCAGATACGCCCCACGATGGACGGGTCGTGCTCCAACTGATAGAGCAGCTCCGCAGTCGGTTTCCGGAACTGTACGGTCATAAGAACCCGCCCGTCGGGGTCAAAACGAGTCATCAACGGTTTCTCGTCCAGCGCGAAGGTGTACTCTTGCCGCTTCCGTGACACATCCAGGAGAGCCGTTTTCTTCATGCGGGTCGCTGTAAACTCCACCTGCACCGGCATCCGGAACAACGGTGTCATGGCGTCGAGCGTCTGGGTCTGCTCGATCACCAGCCGGACCTGCTTCGCGCTCTCGTTCCACTCCTGCGTGACAGACAGTTCCGGGTATCCGGCCTTGTAGACCCACTGCTCGAAAAACCAACCGAGTTCCTCGCCGGTGGATTCTTCGATCGCTTTCCGCAAGTCGTCCGTGACGACGGTCTGGTTCCGGTACGCAGCGGCGTAGTGCCGGATCGCCTCGAAGAACTGCTCGTCGCCCAGCAGGTACCGCAGCATGTCCAGCACCATAAATCCCTTTTGGTACGTCGTGCGGTCGAATAAATCCACCGGGTCGGTGTAGTAAGAAGTAACCAACGGCCGGCGGTAGCGCTGTCGGTCCTCGCTGATGTAGCGTTCCCGGTCCTCCCGCACTTCGTTCAGATACTCATCCCAGCCGAAGCGGTGCTCCCGGTAAACGGCTGCCCAGAAGGTCGCAAATCCCTCGTTCAGCCACAGGTGCGCCCAGTCCCGGCAGGTCAGCAGATCCCCAAACCACTGGTGCGCCAGCTCGTGCGTCACCAAGTCGATGCTCGAAGACTGCGGCTCGGAAGCCGCTTCGTGCAACGTGCGGTCGGTGAGCGTCGTGGCGCTGATGTTCTCCATCCCGCCGAAGGTGAACTCCTGCACCGTAGTCTGCGAATACTTCGCGTAGGGATAGGGCAGCCCAATGCGTTCCTCAAAAAACCGCAGCGCTGCCGGCGTTTCGCTGAATGTCCGCATCGCCTTGTCGCGCCCCGTCCCGGGCGGCACGAAATATTCGAGCGGCACATCTCCTTCTCGTCCGGTGTATTTCTCGAATTGCCCGGCTACGACCGACACCAGGTAGGTGCTGTGCGGGACATCCTGCTTCCAGTGATACGTTCTAGTGCCGAGGGTGCTATCTTCGGTCACGCCCACCAGCCGGCCGTTTGAGATCACAGTGAAATCGGAACGGACTGTGTAGAAGCCCTCGGTGGTTGTGCGGTCGTTCGGGAAGTCGTAGACCGGAAACCAGAAGTGCGAATCGTCCATCTCTCCCTGGGACCAGATTTGCGGCCGCCGCCCCGGATAACTTTGGTCTGGCTGGAAGAAGTACAGTCCTTTGCGGGGCTTACCATCGTAGGCAATGGTGAGCGTAATCAAGTCCTCCGGTTCTGCGGGCTGTGGGAGATGAATGCGCAGTTTCTCACCGTCCAGGTCGAACGGCAGTTCTTTGCCGTTCGGAAGCGTTACCGATAAAATGCACAGCTCCGCGCTGTCCACCTCCACAGTCTCCAGTCCCGGACGGAGTGGACGAAGGCGCAGCGTCGAAGTCCCCGCCACCGACTGGATTCTCTCGTCCAGCCGCAGCTTGAGCAGAACGTGTTCGAGATCGTAGGTTCGAATCCGCTCCGTATTTTCCTTTGCATAGGAGTCTCCAAACGGCCTTCGCGCCGCCGGAACATACTGTCCCCAGCCGGCCGCCGGAATCAGCGCCAGCCCCAGCAAGATGCTGAGCCAAACCCGTCTCGCTGCCTTGCTCCCGTGCCCTCCACAAATGGAATAACGCTTCGTCATGGCCCTCTCTGGCTAGTTTGCTTGTCCCGCCAGCGGCTGGAACAGTGAATCCCGGTGCGGGGTATTGTACTGCGCCTCCCCGATCACAGCCTCGAACACGCGAATTCCGTTTCGCAGCCGCATCATGCGGCGCGGCGTCGCGATGCCGTTTCGGGTGAAGTAGTTCGCAAACGTCTCCACCTCCTCGATCCGTTCGCGGGTCTGCGGGTTGCGGTACACCCGGGTTGCACGAACGGGCAGCACCGTCAGACTGTCGAGCGAAATCGTCATGGCGTTGTTCTCTCGGTCCACGAACCGGACCACGTCCACGTTCCGATTTTCCCACAGATCGCGCCGTACATACTCCACGATGCTGCCTTCTTCGCCCAGCCGGTAGCGCAGGACGTAAAAGGCGCGCATGGAAGCTGCCTCCCGCCGGGACTTCATTTCCTCTTCCGGGACCGGATGGATTCCGTTGATGTCGATCATCCACCCCTGGTCCCCGTTCGTAATGTGGATCTCTTCCTTGTCTTCCCCGTATTCCTCACGGGATTGATCGGGGTAGCGGATATACTGCACCACCTGTGCCAGACCCGTCAGGTCGCCGCGCCGAAATCCGTACACCCGCCCTTCGAGGTAAGACGTCTGGACATTGACGAAGGCGTCGCCCCCGAGCGCCTCCACGGCCTGGTCCAACAGCTCCTGCGCCTTCGCTGCCGACTCCGGATTCACCGGCAACTGCCCGAACGCCGGAGCAGCCAGGAACGCCAGCAGTATGACGACAAGTTTCATTGCGCCGTTCCGATAATCGAATGGGTACTAACGGGCGACCCAGTCTCTCCGTTCAAACGCCTCTTGTCGGCAGCCAAAGCCAGCTCTTGAAAGAGCCGCGCTGAAAGCGCTTCCCTCTCCCAAATCCGCTCCGGGTGCCATGCGACGCCAATTACGAAGTGGCCGGCGCCATCACCTTCCAGGGCTTCCATAACGCCGTCTGGCGCCCGCGCGGCCACGCGAAGACCGTTTCCGACCCTGTCCGGCGCCTGGTGATGCCGGCTGTTCACGCGAAGCTCTCTCATCCCGCCCGCCCACTCAGCCAGACGTGAGTCCGGATCGAGCAGGATGGCGTGCTCGGCCTCGTGACTTTCATGATCCAATGCGCCAGGCACCTGCTCCGGGATATGCTGAAGCAGCGTCCCTCCAAGGTACACGTTCAACGACTGCATGCCGAAGCAAATGCCGAGCACAGGTTTTCGTTCATCAAACGCATGTTCCAGGACTCGCCAGTCGGCTACATCGCGCTCCACGTGAATCGTTTCCGTCCGCGGATGGCGCGGCCGCCCGTAGCGCACGGGGTCGATGTCGCTGGCGTTGCCGCACAGAACGAACCCGTCCATGCGAGACATGGCCTCTTCCCATGCTCCCGGATCTTGGGAAAGCAATTCCGGAACGCCGCCAGCAGCCTCGACCGCTCGGAGATAATCGTCTGCAACCGTGTACTCTCGTTTCTCCGCGTCCCACCGGCCGACCAAGCCGATCCCGGGGGTCCCAAGGCGACTTACCATAGCTTTTTCGTCAACCGCGTTCCCATTCAGGAATCAGCCAAGCTCATTCTATCGCAGCGATACCCGCGAGTCGCCCGGCATTTTCCCCAACCTTGCTTGCTCGCCACTCACCGATTCACCACTCACGTCTTTCCCGAACCTGCCATAATCGTCTGCTGATCGAATCGATAACCCCTTATCGCAACCCGCCAATCGAGGGCTTGCGCAGATGCCATTCAGTGGCGGACTCGTAGGCGTAGGCCAGCGCCAGGACCTCCGCATCGCGGAACGGCAGCGCGGAGATCTGCAGGCCGATGGGCAGGCCCGGAGGTGAGGTCGAGAATCCGCACGGGACTGAAATTGCAGGGAAACCCAAGAGATTGTACTCGGACCGGAAGGTGATCCGGGGAGTGGCCTGTTCGCCCGCCGGCGCAGTCATGGTCGGGCTGAGGAAGAAATCGAAGCCCGCATACATTTCCATTGTCTCCTCGATCAACACTCGGCGGAACTGCTGGGCTTTGAGGTATTGGGCCGCCGTCAGCAAAGAACCAGCCTCGACCGTGGTGCGGACTTGCGACACCGGGGAAAGAGACGCATTATCCGGTCCGTACTGGTCCGGCCGGGACCGCAGATACTGGCGATGATACGCCGCTGCGTCGCAGATGCGTATGATCGTCTGTGCCTCGGCGGCCAGTTCGAACGACGGCGGCAGCGTAACTTCCTCCGCCCGCGCCCCCAAGCCTTCGAATACCCGAACGGCTTCGAGGAAGGCCTGTTGCGTATCCGGATGGAACTCCGCCAGGTTGGCAGCCGGAGGCGTCCCCAACCGCAGACCGCGAACCGGCCTGCGCAGAAAGCTCGCGTAATCGGGCACGGGCACATCAACGCTGTAGGAATCCTGCGCATCATACGCAGCGAGCACGTGGAGCAGAATGGCGCAGTCCTCCACGGTCTTGGCCATGGGACCGATGTGGTCGAGCGTCCAACTGATCGGGATGATGCCGTAGCGGCTGACGAGGCCAAAGGTGGGCTTGTGCCCTACGACACCGCAGGTGGCCGCCGGATTGCGGATCGAACCTGAGGTATCGCCCCCGGTAGCACCCAGCAGCATCGAGGCAGCCAGAGCCGCGCCCGATCCGCCGCTCGAACCGCCGGCGTTGCGCGACAGGTCCCAAGGGTTGTTGGTGCCGGGTGTATATCCGCCGAAAGAAAACTCGGGAAGATTGGTCTTTCCGATGAGAATGGCGCCGGCATCTTTCATGCGACGCACGACGGTGGCGTCGAAGTCGGGGACGAAGCCGGTGAGCATACGGCTGGCAGCGGTGGTGCGGATGCCGGCAGTGTAGTGGGTGTCCTTGACGCCGACCGGGATGCCGTGGAGCGGGCCGCGGTAACGGCTCTGACCAATCTCCCGCTCCGCGGCGCGGGCGGCGTCCATCGCTTCCTGGGCCGCAACAGTAATAAAGGCGCCGACGCGGGGATTCAACTGCTCGATGCGGTCGAGCACAGCCTGCGTCAACTCGACCGGCGAGAGCTGCCGCGCGCGGAGCTGTTCGGCGGCGGTGGCCAGCGTGAGCGAAGCGAGATCGAGTCCGTTTGACTGGGGAGGCGGCTGCGGGGTTGCGGGTCGGCTTGCGGAAGACCCGGCCAGCGGCGCCATAAAGCTTCCGGCCAATGTGGTGGCGGAGTCCTTGAGAAACGCTCTGCGTGATGTCTCGTTTTCCTTTTTTTCAGCCATGTGTCCCTACCTCTGGTCGGCCACAGCGGGGGCCACGCCGTCCGCCGGCAGCTCGAACTTCACGGAGGGCTCTGCCTCGCGGCTGAGCAGGAACGCGTCGAGTTGGTTCAGAAGATCGAGATAGGTTTGATATTGCTCTAGGACGACTTCGAGTCGATCGTCCGGAATCGACAATCCGTTGGCCTCGGCCAGGGTACGAATCATCTCTGCGTTGATCGCCGCATTGACGCCTTCCGCCATGATCTCCTCCCGGGGGCAGCCCGGCTATGGCGCGGTGGCTGCCAGGTCTGGATTTGAAAAATCCGAATGTGCGAGGCTATTGTACACCTCGTTTTCGCCTCAGGGAGCACCGCTCCCTCGCGTCGCGGCTGTGATTGGTTGGGAGCCCGCGAAATGTTTTTCGCTTGACAAGATCGGGGGGACAAGGTTATAACCCAATGCAACCTCAGTTGCAATAATGAATCGCATCTGAATTGCAATAAGGATATGCCCCTTATCCGCCAAGTTCGCCGCCAGCGCGGCCTCGCGGCGCTCGCCAAGCAGAATGGACTGCGTCTGACGCGGCAGCGCCGATTGATCTTTTCCATCCTGGAATCTGCCCAAACGCATCTGAACGCCAAGCAGATTCTGGAAGAGGCGCAGAAGGTCGATCTAGGGATCGACCAGGTGACAATCTACCGCAATCTGGCCATGCTCAAACGGTTGGGCGTGGTGGACGAACTCGACCTATTACACCTCAAAGGAGACCAGCACTATTACGAAGCCCGGCAGGTCCGGGCCCATTCGCATGTGGCTTGCCTGAACTGTGGGAAAGTCTTCGAATTCTACACGCCCGCGATGAAGCGCATCGACCGGGAGCTGGCGAAAGAATGCGGGTTCGAAGTCTCGTTTTCCAGAATCGAGATCGGAGGATACTGCGCGGAGTGCCGCAAGAAACGGGGAGACGAAGCGCCATCCCGCAAGGGACGAAAGCGCCCTCCCTCCGCCGCCCGGCAGAGAATATGAGGAGCGAGCAGTTGCGCGCCGGCTCAGCTTGCTACCGCCCGCTCCGGAAAAAATCCTGGCGGATTGCCGTTTTTTCTGTAGTCCAATCCGCCTCGTATTGCAACCGAGTCTGCGGACGCAGAAAGAGGCGCTGTGCCTGCAAAGCAGGAGCCCAAATGGGCCTCCACCAACACGGGCAATAAAGACGCTGCGAATGCGCCCGTCCCCATGATCGAACCGAGCCGCAAGCAAGTGCCGGCCGGCTGAAGGTATCCCACCTGCCATTAGAAAAGCGAGCCGCCCAGGCGGGTGGCTCGTTTGCTTACCCGTTAGTCGGTGCGGGGCTCGGGTTAGAATTCCAGCCGCAGCGCGAGCTGGATCTGCCGCGAGGGTGCGATCGTTGAATCGATCTGGCCCACATTGCTGCGAGGGGATTCGCCCTGCCAGCGACCCGCAAAAGTCCGATTCTGAGCAGCCGCGAAGGACTTGCAAACCAAACCGAAGGGGGGTAGAGTAGCGGCAGTGAGGAGCAAGGGGCGCTCGTGCCGTGCCAGATCGAAACCGATTTGTTTCATTTTCCAGAACTTCTGCTAGACGCAGCCCCCGCAAGCTTCTCATAAGAGGACTTGAACAGAGCGGGAGTAATTCAGTGGTAGAATGCCAGCTTCCCAAGCTGGACGTCGCGGGTTCGAGTCCCGTCTCCCGCTCCATTTTGGCCCCAGCGGATTCCTCGCCCGGAGGGGTCCCGTTTGGTGAACCGCGTTCGGGCTACGGGGAACAGAACCAACTATTGATTTTCATGTATGCTCGCGGTCGGATAGGGCGATGGGCATTGCAAACAAACACACGATGAGGAGGCTAGACTCCATGCTGAATCATAAAGGGTTGAAGACAGCAATTATGATGGCTGTTGTGGTGGCTTGTTGCGGCTCTGTCCGTGCGGCAAATTATCCCGGAAGCATCCGGGGAACCGTGAAGGATGCCTCGGGAGCGGCTGTCACCGGAGCGTTTGTAAAGGTGAAGAACGAACAGCGGCGGCTGACGTTTATGGTGGTCAGCCAACCCCAGGGGCACTACACTGCGAACAGTCTCCCTCCCGGCAACTACACGGTGCAAGGAATCGGGAACGGGTTTGAGAGCCCGCTATCTGCTCCCGTGGAAGTGGCGAACCAATCCGCGACGGTGGATGTCTCTCTGACGACGCGGCTGGGACCGGCCTATCCGCCGGGATGGCCCGGAGATCCGGGCGGGCGGCAGATGTGGCGGTACGACCAGACTGCATTGGAACCGGTTGCCGGCGTGGGTCGGGAAATCCTGACAACCAAGTGTATGCAGTGCCATAACCTTTCTCGTGTCCTGATCTACCGGGTGGATCGAGACGGTTGGACGGCAGCTATTACCAAGATGCGCAATTACATCAAGGGCATGCCGAATACGCAGGACTTGACGGAGCAGGAGGTGGAAACGCTGCTCGACTATATGGTAACGAACTATGGACCGTTGGAGCAGCCGCATCCGAACAGCCGGCTGCCCAGGGGTTTGATGTCGGGCGACGGACTCAAGTATATGGTGGTGGATTTCGAGCTTCCGGTCAGCGCTTCGATGCCGCACGATGGGACGGTAGACTTCGAAGGAAACGGCTGGGTCGGAGAAACCGGGACCGGTTACCTCGGGAAAATGGACGTGAATACGTTGGAGTACACCCGGATTCCGGTGCCGCGCGTAGGATCGGTGCGAGGAAACGTCAGCAACGTCTGGACGTCGCCGGAAGGCACGATCTGGACGGTGGATAGCACGCACCGGCTGGTCCTTGAGTATGACCCGGAGACCGGGAACTTCAACACCTGGGAGGCTCCCAAAGAAAGCATGAAAGCGATGGGAGCGAATACGATGGGTTTCCACCCCAACGGAACGCGCTGGGGGACAGCCATCGGGAGCAATCAGGTTTGGAGTTTGAACCCCAAGACCGGGGAATTCAAGAGCTTCGATGTTCCTTCTGGAGCAAGGCTGGGCCACAGCGCCGACCCGTACGGCATGGCGATTTCGCCGGATGGAATGATCTGGTTTGCGCAGCGCAGCGCGGACCGCATCGGGCGGATCGACCCGGATACGGGGGAGATACAAGAGTTCTCCATTCCTCTGCCGGACAGGTACATCATGCCCCGGCGGATGGGAGCGGATGCGGACGGCAACCTATGGATCGGGCTACATGGTGTCGGGAAGCTGCTGAAGGTCGACTACAAGACGACGAATATGACGGTCTACACGCCTCAACAGGAGAATAGCGGGGTGTACATGGTTAGCGTGGATCTGAAGAATAACATTCCTTGGATGACCATGCAGCACGCCGACAAGATCGCACGGTTCGATCCCGGAACCGAGACGTTTCTGGAACTGCCCCTGCCCTATCCGGAATCGGACGTGAGACGGATTCAGGTGGACCCGAACAATCCAAATCGGATCTGGTACGCCGGCGAGTGGGGCAATCGCATGGGCTATATCGAGATGTTGCCTTAGACTCAGGAACCTTCCAATTTTCGACGCAAAGGAAACGTGCTGGATGAAGAAGGAAGTAAACGTTTTGATTCTGACACTGGCGGTTTCCGTCTTGTCGCAGACAGGATTTTCGCAAACGGCTGCTGGGGCGGGGATTCCGGATCTGTCGGCTGTGTGGAACCGGCAGGGAGGAGGCGACCTGGCCCGCATTTCGCCAACCGGGCCGGAAGCGCTTAGTTCCAGCGGTGGTGGTTCGCCGGATGGCGGGGCGTTTATCCTAAGCGAGCGGCCCTCGATGACGCCTTGGGGTCAGGAACGGTACGACGCCGTGCGGCTGGGGCTAACCGATTTTGACGAACAACCGCCCGACAATCTGGATCATGAGCGATTCTGTTTTCCACGAGGTCCGACCCGAATGTTTACAGGCGGGGCTTGGCCGTTTGAGATCCGGCAGATGAGCGACGTGGTGTTTCTCTTCTTCGAGCGCGATCACTGGGTTCGGCGGGTATACATGGACGGGCGGGAACATCCCGACGGATATCCCGTCACTTGGATGGGGCACTCCATCGGAAAGTACGAGGGAGATACGCTGGTGGTGGACACCATCCTGGTTCACGACGAAACGTGGGTGGACGGCCTGGGTCATCCGCACAGCGAAGATGCGCGCTTTATAGAGAGATTCCGGCGCCCGCAGCACGACCAGTTGGAATACCACCTGCGCGTGGAGGACCCGACGGCGTACACGAAACCCTGGGAAGCCCGAAAGGTTTTCGAGTTGATGCCGCGGGGCTTCGATATTATGGAGCACATCATTTGCGAAGAGCATTTGAGAATGGGCACGACGAGGAATCCGGAAGAGCTCACCCCCTAGAGTACGACCGGAGATCACGGGGCTGGAGACTGTATGTCAATTCGCTCCGCGAACTTTCCCCATCTCCAAGAACTCCTCGCAGAGGATGTATTCGGTGATCTCAAAATGAGGTTCAAACAGCTTCCTGCCACCCCAAGGTCTGGTAAAAGCTTTGGCGTCTTCAAACAAGAACTCGATTTCCAAGGTTGCACTGTTCCCCCGCCGGAAGCGCTCCTGAATGCGGAGGGCGTCGCTGTGCGGGGTCCCAATGCGATCCAGCCAAGTTTCCGGCCGTAGGGAGTCCGTCTCCACGACGAGCGTTTCTCCATCCCATTCCCCGATCGAGTAGCCCATCCAGGTCAGAGGAAGATCTGGAGGACGAGGTCGTCCGTCGGTGTAGATTCGGCGGACGCCCGAGCCGTATTCGAAGAGGATGTACAGATGATCCGGCCGCTGCACGATTTCGAAGGGATACGGCATCAGCAGGCTGCGCGAGAGGCCCGGGGGAAAGCAATAGGTGTTGGGGTCCCTGGCGTCCAAGGCGCCGTCGTAGTCTTCCGGCAGGCCCGCCCGGTTGGCTTTGTATCGCTGCAGGGCCCAAGGCTGCAAGGGAGGTTCCAGGGGGCTGAAGCGGCGACCACCGGTTTCCCATTCGTTCATCCCCCCGGCCAGCAGCCAGATGCCGGACAGGTTTTTCCCAACGCCTGCTCCGGGTGGCGTTGCAGCAGTTTGGGCAAGCGTTGGGAACGAAGCGGCAAGCCCTGCTATCAGCGTGAGGGCTAAGCTATGAAGGCTGTCCCGCAATCTCCGAAACCCCGCATTGGGCAGGATCCCTATTGGGTCTTACTGCCAGCGTTTCGGCTCCCAGCCGGGAGGAATGGGCTCTTCCCAAGTCGTAGGACCGACCGGCTGCATCCCGGACTCCGTCGCCAGAGAAGGAGACAGGTGAACGGTCTTCCCACCGACGACCGTCATTAGAACATCGATCTTGGGAATGTCCGCTTCGGGAATCGTAAGGAAATCCTGGTCGAGCACAATAAAGTCGGCGAACTTGCCGGGGTCGAGCGTGCCGAGCAGGTCCTCCCGAAGCATGTAATAGCCGGCCCACACGGTCAGCGCCTTGAGTTGGGTGACGCGGTCCGTCCGCTCTCCCGGACCGTAGACTCGCTGGTCGCGGTCGTTGTAGCGGTTCATGCCCTTGGTGATAAAGAAAAACAGTTTGTGCGGAAGCGGGCGGTCAATCTCGAAGCCGGTCATAATGCCCGCCTCGGACACGCTCTTGCGAGGAGCCACCCAGTTGGTGTACTCGACCCCATACTGCCGCGCAATCTGCGAGGCCCCACGGTGCGTTTCCCACAGGATGGTATTGATCATGCTGACCATCATGCCCAGGTCCTTGATGCGAGGGATTTGCTCTGGCCGAGGTGCTCCCGCCGCGTGGTCGAAGGCATGCCGCTTGGACCGAATCTGTTCCGGAGTGAAACCCGCCTTCCTGCTTCCTTCTTCAATCGAATCCAAGAAATAGTCAATATCCTTATCCCCGCCCGTATGGATGGCCGCCAGCCGCAGGCCGCTTTCGACAATGCGCTCGTTAATCGTCCGGCTTTCGTTGCCGGGCTCGAAGCTACATCTCGTCTCCCCGCTATACGAGGGGTCTTCCTGCCGCATCTGCTCGATCCATTCCTGCCGCATGGGAACCGTCATGCAGCCGCTTCCGGAGCCGCTGAAAGCGCCGATCATCCAGAGATGGTCTGTGCCGTGTCCCTGGATGCCCGCGAGCACTCGTAACGTTTCCATGTCCCACTTGGGACCCTGATAGCTCCACCCGAATCGGGCAGGCATGCGGCCCTGCTTGTCCAGAAGGTCGAGTGCCTGCAGGTTCGCAAACGAATATGGCCCGGAACCAAACCCGGTGACGCCGTAGCGGGCCCATAGTTCCATTTCGGCTCCCAGCAGATCTGCCAGAAGGGGAATCTTCCCCAAAAGCATCGCATCGGGGTCCACGGGACGGCCCAGGAGTCCTGCCCGCTCGGCCCGCAGGCTGCGCGCCGGGTCCATCGCCACTCCCCGTCGCCCAGTGGTGTAGAAATCCATGTCATCACGCACCTTGCGGAACTCTTCAATGGCCTTGGAATTCACCATCGAAATGATGAACCCATCCTTTACTGTGACCGGATTATTGGGGGCCAATTGGTCGAGATAGGCTTTGGTAATGCTGCGTTCGAACAAAATTTCCATTTCTTGCGCCCACTCATAGTCGGGACCCCAGTTGAAAATCACGCGAATCCACTGCTCCGGTTTGGCCTTGGACACCGCATCCCGCATCACGCCGTCAAATTGCGCCAGTTGCTGCCTCGGAGGCACGTTGGGCATCCAGCGGGAGATGATCTCATCATCGTTGGGCAGCACATGCCGGAAGGCGCGCGGCTCGATGAAGATCCAATCGGTGGGATGTTCATGGGTCATGATGAGGCCGGGAAGAACCGTTCTCCCCTTCAGGTCCATCTGGCTGGTCTGTGGACCAGCCAAGGCCCGCATCTGCGCATCGGTTCCCATGGCCAGAATCTTCCCATCGCGAATCGCCATGGCCTGCACAATGGTTCCCACGTTCGGGGTGAAGGAAGCATCATTCATCGAAACGATCTTGCCGTTGTACACGATCATCTGCGGATAACCCAACGTGGTGGGCACATCAATCTGTTGGGCCCATGCTCCAACGGCACATAACATTCCCATCAACACTCGAACGATCGTCAGCTTCATCGTCGACCTCCTCTGACAGCAATCCGAAAGCCATGGTGCCGGAAATCACAACCGATGGCTTCTCTGTGAAAGCGAGTATACCACTCTGATCAGCAGAATTGGAGCCTCGTGGAGACGAGACTCTGGTGCCGCCAATCAACCAAACGGACCTCCGGCCAGCCTGCTGATGGAAGACTGCCTGGTGGTATACTGGCAGGCAACGAAGAAACACGAAAGGATAATCCCATGCCGAACCCACTGATCCAACTGGCCGCTTTGCTAACGGTCCTATCCGTTGCAGCTCCCCTCGCTCTGTCACAGGAGCCTGGACAGGCACAGATCCTCCAAATGCTGCAGCAAGACCGGCCTTACCATTCCGTTTCGCCTGACCTGTTTGAACGGCTGGGCTGGGACCTGCCTGACGATGGGTCCAATGTCAAGGCACTTGCGGATGCAGCGCCGGGCAGCGCTCTGGATCCCCGACAACTCGAAAGCTTGCCGGCGGATCAGTTGGGTTATCAGGCCAAGTGGCACGAGGTACGCTACAGGTTCTACGGCTTGGACTGGAACATCCCTGGGCTGCACCTGATCCCGAACAATCCGTTGCCGGGAATGCCGACGCTGGTGATCATCCATGGAGGTTCCGGGAACTGGTATGAGTTTTTTCTGGATGCGCTGAACCGCCCGGGGCTCGGTCAGTACCTGGCGCAAAGAATCCCGGTCCTGCTGGTGACCATTCCGGGCAACTACCGGCATGGGGGCTGGCGCGAAACCGACTACGCCAGGCGAATCCCCGGCTACCTGCTCGACCGGGACGTTGCGGCGGAGGAACTCCGGGTTCGCAATGCAGTCTACACGTTTCGGCTTGTGACGGAAGGGGTGAAGACACTGGTGGAAACCGTGACGACCGGTCCGGTCATTCTGATGGGGCACTCCACCGGTGGAGAAATACAGTTCATCTTGCACGACTCCAGCCTCCGGGACCGCACGCAAGGACTTTCCTTAGGCTGGGGAACCGGCGGGCCGGCGGGGCTGGCGAGCATGCAGGAGTTTCGGGGAGTTCGAACCCCGGACGATTACCTGGACGTATGGGAAGTCCGACCGCGTTTCGCCGAGGGCTATTCGCGCGGCTATCTCGGCCCGCTGAACCCGGTTTGGGATCCAAACCAGTCCAGGCTGGCGGTCGCGCAGCGCTGGATAGCCCTGGAAGAACAGCGTAAGCCACTGTTCAAGCAGCCGCTGCAGGACATGGAGCATAATAGCGCCAGCAACCTGCGCGACCATGTGGCGTCGCAAATTCGGCAGGTTCTGGAAGGAAACGAGTTTGGAGTTGACGCGGACGAAGTGATTGCGGACCTGTTCTCTACGATGCGCTCTCCTGTGACGGGTTACCGCAAGATGATTTGGACCACGTCACAGCTCGATGATGGACACTGGAACGAAAACCCGTCAGACGCCAGAGAACTACAGGTAGCCGACGAGTTCCGGCAGAACAACCCGAACATCCCGATCCGAGTCCTAGTGTTCGACGTTCCTCTAACGCACTTTGGGCACGTGGAAAAGCCGCGGCAATTGGCTGGCGGCCTGCTCGCCGCGCTGACATGGCTGGTTCAGCCCTGAGTTGTTCCCGAGGTAACCAGGGGGGCATGCCGGGTCTTCAGGCGAGTTCCAGTTCGATCTTCTTCGCAGCCGGATCGAGCTTTACGATTCGAAAGCTTCGGATTTCACCGGCACTGGCGGTTTCCGGGACGGACCTGCCGACGGCTTCCCCGCCCTTCCAGCGCGCGTTCAGCATGGAGGTTAGGGAGGATATGTCCACTTTGGCTTCGGCCTTCGGTTGTTCTTCCTTTGCATTGTCCGCGGCCATGCGGCAGGCCCCCTGAACACCCTCGCCCAGGTCCACGCGCGCGAATCCGCCCGAAACTTCGGTCATGCGACCGCTGACTACGTCGCCTTCTTTGTGCTCGGCGATATATTCGTCCAGGCTGCTCGGAACCAGTTGCTTGATGCTCAGCCGCAACTGACGCTTCTGCAGATCGACTTCGAGCACCTGAGCCTGCACCGTTTCCCCGACCTTTAGCACTTCCTGCGGGTGCTCGATTCGCTTCTCGTTAGTGATCTCACTGATGTGAACCATGCCCTCGACGCCTTCCGCAAGCTGCACGAAGGCGCCAAACTTGGTGAGGCTCGTTATCGGTCCTTCAATCAACGTGCCGGCAGCAAATCTTTGGGAAACATCCGCCCAGGGGTCCCCTAGAGCTTGCTTTAGACCCAGGGAAATCCGGCGATTCGCACTGTCCACCCCGAGGATCACGGCCTCCACGGTCTCTCCGGCGTTCACTACCTCTGACGGATGGTTCACTCTCCTGGACCACGCCATCTCCGAAACGTGGATTAAGCCTTCAACCCCCGGCTCCAGCTCCACAAAGGCTCCGAAGTTGGCAATGCGAGTCACCGGCCCCTGCACGCGGTCGCCAGCCTTGAACTTTTCGCCTACGGAATCCCACGGGTGGGGCTGAAGCTGTTTCATCCCCAATGAAATGCGCCGCCTCTGGGGATCGATCTTGAGGATCTTGACTTCGATTTCCTGGTCCACCGAGAGCATATCGGCAGGCTTGTTCACACGGCCCCAGGAGATGTCGCTTACGTGTAGCAATGCATCCACGCCGCCGATATCAACGAACGCTCCATAATCCTTCAAGTTGCAGACCGTTCCGCGGACTGTTTCGCCTTCCTGGATCTCAGCGTAGCGGCGCTGCCTCCTGGCGTGCTCCTCCTCCTCGGCCACGACGCGGCAGTCCACGACCACGTCTTCATCCGCCACGTCCAGTTTGGTGATGCGGCACCGGACTTCCTGTCCAACCATTTTCTCCATCTCGGTGGGGTCCCGCACACCACTGCGAGAGGCCGGCAAAAAAGCTCGTGTTCCCACGTCCACGGTCAGTCCACCTTTCACAACGCCGGTCACCATACCGACAATCGTTGTCTTGTCGGCGAAGGCCTTGTCGAGCGATTCCCAGTCCGTCAGCCGGATCACCTTGCCCCGAGCCAGCCGGTAGTAGCCGCTTTCCGGATCGCGCCCCGTGATGGTAACCACCAACTTATCACCGAGTTTTGCCATCTCGCCGGTTTTCTGGATGTCCGCCAGCGGCAACATGCCCTCTATTTTCAAGCCGACATCCAACAGAATCGACTGCTCGGAAACCGCAATCACGGTGCCCTCGCGGCCATCCTTGCTGGAGGTGCGGGTCTGGCTCGCCTGGTACTGCGCGAGCATGTCTCCAAACGACTCGGTCGGTTCGGTCGCAGCCTCTGGTTCTGGAACGATGGATTCGGACATATGGGATTTCTGGCCCCATTCGGGAAAAATTCCCGACTAGCATAACATCTTTCAGTCCGCGTGTCGGCGCCGATTGGGGCGTCACAATGAACACCGCCAGCGCTACTGTTGATTTTATGTGTGGAGATGGTCGGACGAAGTGGGAGCTGCCGGGGTCGTGTGCAATCGTCCTCTGTGAACCTGCAGGGGGAAAGAGATGTGGTTCACATGAGGATGCGGGTTATGAGGTTTGCCTCAAGCGGGTGGGCACGGGCGGTGTAGACTGCGCAGGCAGCCGAGTTCACCATGAAGAACACCATCGCACTGTATGCTGCAACAAGCTTTGCATAGGATGGTAGGCGCGAGCGGAGTCGAACCGCTGACCTCTACCGTGTCAAGGTAGCGCTCTAACCAACTGAGCTACGCGCCTGGTGTTCAGCGTTCTCCCCAATCAGACTGGCTTATCTTACCACGCATGGAATTCGTTGACCAAGGCATCGCCCGAGCCCACTAGTCCAACGGAATGCTGTCCATTCAAGGTAAAATGAACGGGAAAGCCCCGCGAATGCCATTGTGCGCCGCCAGTGGCTTTCCAGTAATTGGTTGAACCGTAGTCCTGCCTATGCTGCTCGAGCATCTTTCGCGACCGAGAAAGCACAAACTCCCGGAGGATGAACGTCTTTGCCTGAGACGATTGGATCGCCACTGTTCTGGTTGAGCTTTACAGCATTTGTCCTGGGCATGCTCGCTCTGGACTTGGGAGTCTTTCACCGCAAGGCACACGAGGTCAGCCAGCGCGAAGCTCTCATCTGGTTTCTGATCTGGATCGGGCTCGCGATTGTCTTCAACGTACTGCTCTACTTCTGGTTCGGCATGCAGAATGCCTTGGAGTTTCTGACCGGCTACATCATCGAGAAATCGCTGAGCGTAGACAATATTTTCGTCTTCATCTTGATTTTCCGCTACTTTGCCGTCCCGCCCGCGGCACAGCACCGAGTGCTCTTTTGGGGAATTCTAGGCGCGCTCGTCATGCGGGCCGCCTTTATACTTGTCGGTGCGGTTCTGCTGCAGCAATTTCACTGGGTCATCTATCTTTTTGGAACATTCCTGTTCTTCACGGGAATCAAGATGATGCGGGGAACCGAAATCGAAATCCATCCCGAGCAGAATCCGGCGGTCCGCCTGGTTCAGAGAACCATTCCCTTGTCGAACCAATTCTCCGGTGCCCGCTTCTGGGTTCGCCAAGGGGGACGCTTCTATGCAACGCCCTTGCTGCTGGTGCTGGTGGTCGTGGAGGCGACCGACCTGATATTCGCAGTGGATTCGATACCGGCGATTTTCGCAGTGACCTCGGATCCGTTCATTGTTTACACATCCAACGTGTTTGCGATCCTGGGTTTGCGATCCCTTTACTTCCTGCTCGCTGCCGCCATGAAGAGATTCCATTATCTGAGCTTGGGATTGGGGCTGGTGTTGGCATTCGTCGGAGTCAAGATGCTGATTAGCGGGATCTACCCGATTCCGATTTCCATTTCACTCGCCGTCGTTGTGATGATCTTGGGCTGTTCGGTTGCTGCTTCCTTGCTTCGCAAAGCCTCTACTTCCGATGCGCCGCAAGAGACAGATCCAACGTCCTGACGCAGATCCGGAGCATTCCTGTACTTTACGGGAACAATCCAGGCCTTGGCTTTTTCCGCTTTTGCGGGGATCAGGGCTCGCGGTACAATAGGCTCGCCAATAGCCGCGAGAGAACTCGTCGGGCGTTTCGCACGCTTTCGGACGAGATTCACGGGAGCGCGGACGAACGAGGGTTTCCAATCCAGTGGGTTGGAGCAAATCGAACAACCAACCCGGGAAGGAAGGCAGCATGAATCGAAGCCTACGGCTATTGCTGACCGCGACTTGGGCAGCATTTTTGGTTGTCGGTCAACCACTCTATAGCCAGCAACGACCCGAGCCCGTGGAGGTCCAGATCTCGGAACTGCAGCCCACTCCGGTTGGGGTGAACATTACGCTCCGGGACATTAACTCGCGAAAAACCATTCGCATGTTGATCGGCTTTTCCGAAGGCCAGTCCATCATGCAGGCGATGCGCGGACGGCAGCGCGAGCGCCCGATGACACACGATTTGATGAAGAACTTTCTCGACCGGAACGACTGGAAAGTCGACCGTGTGCTGATCCGCGACCTCGTACGCGGAACATTCCGCGCCAACCTGATCCTCGTACGAAACGACGAAACGCAAATCTTCGACGCCCGCCCGAGTGATGCTGTGGCCATCGGCCTTCGGTATGGCTCCAGAATCTACGTTAACGAAGAGGTATTCGAGCAACAGAAGGAATACCAAGAGGAGCCGGAGGAAAGAGAGTCCTCCGAACCAGAGAGCCTGCGGCTATGAGGCAATCACGCCTTTCTCTTCCGCAATTCCTTGGCCCTCTCAGCAAGCTCGAACACCAACTGGCCCATCCTGGGGTGGGTTGGCTCAAGATCAGACGTGATTTCATACGATGCAAGTGCGCCGGATGAGATCGGGCCGATCGATGCAACCACCATATGGCGCAGGCCCTCGCCAACTTGCTTCTCGAGGCCTGCATCCCTAGCCACCTGCATTAGATTATGAAGCTGATTGGCGCTCGTCACGAGCAACACGTCAATATTCCCTACGACAATCTCATTCATCGCGCTTCGCAGCGGGCCGAGATCTTCCGGCAACGCCCACTGGTAGACCGGCACGGGAGTTAATTGCACGCCCGCTGATCTCATGCTCTCCAAGAACTCGCCGTTTGAGACACCGTATTCCTGCACCGCAATCCGCTTTCCTTGCAGTGAGAACGCCGGCAGGAGGCCGTCCAGAGCTTTCAGGATGTCGCGCCAGGTGTTCGGTTCGGGAACGGTGACGCTGACGGGAACTCCGAACTCGCGCAAGACTGCGACAGGCTTCGGGCCGCGTGCCACCACCAGGACGCGCGAAAGAGCTTCGACGAGTCGCTCCCGGGGGTGTTGTATCTCGACCGCGCTGAACAGAATTCGTGTTCCCACACCGGTCAAGAAGATGACGGCATCGAACCGGCCGGCAAACAACTCTCGCGCAAAGGCGAAGGCGGCGACGTTTTCCTCAATGGGGATCTCCCGCATGGAGGGAGCGGTCACAGGGGTCCCGCCATGGCTCCGGATCAAAGCAGCCATCTGCTCGGCGCGGCGGCTTTCGAGCGAAAGTACCCGTAGCCCTTCGAGTCCGCGATTTTCCGTCCCCATACGAACCATGATAGCCTTTCACGCCTCGACTCACCACAATGCACTGACCCTGCTTTTCTCATGTTAGGATTAGAAGGAAGGAATTCTAGCGTTGCCACCCATGCCTTCGACCAGCGATCATAGCGTGTTTTTGCGTGCCTGCCGGCGCGAACCGGTCCCACGGACACCGGTGTGGTTCATGCGGCAAGCGGGCCGGTATATGAAGGAATACCGGGACTTGCGGGCAAGGCACTCGCTCCTGGAACTCTGCCGAACTCCTGAGCTTGCGGCGCAGGTCACACTCCAACCGATCCGCAAGATCGGCGTGGACGCCGCGATTATTTTTGCGGACCTGCTACTCCCTGCTCAGGCCATGGGGATGGATCTCCGGTTCGCCGAGGGCGAGGGCCCGGTGCTTACACCCTCAATCCGCAGCGCGGAGGCCGTCGAGAAACTCGGAACCGTCCAGGATGGCGAGCTTTCCTACGTCGCAAAAGCTGTGCAGATTGTTTGCCGCGAACTGAATGGGTCGACGCCGGTCATCGGCTTTTGCGGCGCCCCGTTTACGGTTGCGAGCTATATGATCGAAGGAGGGGGCAGCCGCACGTTCCTGAACACAAAACGGATGATGTACGAGCGCCCGGACGTCTGGCGGACATTGATGCAGAAACTGGTCCCGGTTCTTGCTGCCTATCTGAAAAGTCAAGCTGCGGCAGGCGCAGGAGCAGTCCAAATTTTCGACAGTTGGGTAGGCTGCCTGAGCCCGGAGGATTATCGCGCGTACGTGCTACCCTACTCGCGCGATCTGATTGCCTGCGTGGCAGAGTCCGGCGTGCCCATCATTCACTTCGGGACGGGAACGGCAACCCTGCTCGAACTCATGCGAGAAGCAGGAGGCGATGTGATCGGGGTGGACTGGCGCATCGAACTCTGCGAGGCCTGGCGGCGCGTAGGTTACGACGTTACCGTGCAGGGAAATCTCGACCCCGTGGCATTGTTCGGACCACGAAAGATGCTCGGCGAGCGAGTGGAGCGAATCTTACACTCCGTCGCAGGCCGTCCTGGGCACATCTTCAACCTCGGCCACGGCATTCTCCCGGAGACCCCGGTTGAGAACGTGCAAGCGGTCGTGGAGATGGTGCACCGGTTCGAACCAAACGATACATGGAAGAAAACAACCAGATCATGACGTCCGATATTTCGTCCAGCCCGCTTACCGGTATCCTGCTGCTCGCGCATGGAGGGCCGAACTCGCTCGAAGACATCGAGCCGTTTCTGGTGAACATTCGAAGTGGAAGGCCCTTTCCAACTCGCTTGCTCGAGGAAATTCGTGACCGCTACCGACAGATCGGCGGGCGGTCGCCGCTGCTCGAACTGTCGGAACGGCAGGCTCGGGCACTCGAACGTTCGCTGAACCACGACGGAAAGCGCTTCCGGGTCTACCTGGGAATGCGAAACTGGCACCCGTTCATCCGGGAAACAGTTGCGGTAATGGCGGCAGACGGCGTTCAGCAGGCCCTGGCGTTATGCCTGGCGCCACAGAACTCGCGCCTGAGCGTGGGGCTCTACTTCAAGCACGTGCGGGAAGCACAGGAAGAGATTCCGGCAGAGTTTCCGGTGCAGTTTGTCGAAACCTGGCACGAAGAGCCGCTGCTGATCGAAGCCTTTGCCGAGAAAGTGCGTAAGGGGCTTGCCGATTTCCCACCACATGGCGCAGCCAACGGGGCAGAACAGCCACCGGTCGTCATCTTCACAGCACACAGCCTTCCGGAAAGAGTTGTGACCGAAGGTGACCCCTACGACCGCGAAGTGCGCGCGACGGTATCGGCAGTGTCCGAGCGATGCGGCCTGGCCAGCTGGCGCTTCGCCTACCAAAGTCAGGGAGCAACCAGCGACCCCTGGCTCGGGCCGACGGTCGAATCCGTAATTGAGGAGCTATCCCAAGCAGGAGACAAACGCGTGCTGATTGCTCCCATCGGGTTTGTTTCCGACCATGTGGAAATTCTCTACGACATAGATATCGCCTTCCGCCAGTTTACCGAAGAGCGGGCAATGCGGCTGCGCCGCACGGAATCGTTGAACGACAGCCCTACGTTTGTCCGCGCGCTCGCCGCGGTCGTGGCAAAGCACCTGGACTCGGCGAATGCAGATACGCACGGTTCCCGCTGAGGTGCGCCGCTTGCATCGAGTCGTCATCATTGGGGGAGGAATTTCCGGTTTATCCTCCGCCTATTTCTTGGAAAAAGAGGCTGCCCACGCAGGAGTTGAGATTGCAGTCGACCTGTTCGAGGCTCGGAACCGTCTGGGAGGCGTCATCGTCACGGAGCGGCGGGGGGAGTTCCTCGTCGAAGGCGGGCCTGAATCGTTTCTGGCGGCCAAGCCGGCGGCGGCCGACCTTTGCCGCGAGCTCGGCTTGGGCGACCAGTTGCTACCGAGCAACGATGTGCGCCGCAAAACCTGCGTATTGCAAGATGGCCGATTGCGCGCGCTTCCCGAAGGATTACTGTTTGTGGTCCCAAGCCGTGTATGGCCGTTGTTCACAAGCGATCTCCTGTCCTGGGGGGCTAAGCTGCGCCTTGTGACTTCACCGCTGCGTCCGACGCCGCAAGAGAAGGGGCAGGACGTTTCCGTGGCAGAGTTCATTCGCCGACGATTTGGAAGCGAAGTCCTGGAACGGCTCGCCGAACCGCTCCTCGCCGCGGTCTACGGAGCCGACGTGGATTCGCTTAGCGCACGGGCTGCTCTGCCACAACTGGTGGCTCTGGAAGAGAAACACGGGAGCCTTTGGAAAGGCCTTCGCGCCGTAGCCGCTGACGGCAGGGGGCGGCACAAAGGAAGCCTCTTCATCACGCTCCGCGACGGCGTAGGTAAGCTCATTGGGACCCTCCAGGCACGACTCAAGAGAACGACCGTGCATACCGGGAATGAGGCCACTCGCGCTCGCCGTGCGACGGACGGACGAGGATTCACGATTGAATCACGCGTGGCTGAGACGGCCGCAGACGCGCTCGTCGTGGCCACTCCGGCCCATTCCGCCGCGCAGCTCCTGCTCGACCTGGATCGCGGACTTGGGGAGCAGCTCGAGACGATCCGGTACCACTCTTCCGTCATCGTGGCGTTTGGATTCGACCAGGCAGCGTTTCGAACCCGGACGGACGGCTTCGGATTTGTTGTGCCCCGCACTGAGGGAAGGCGTCTGGTAGCTTTGACTTGGGTTTCGACCAAGTTTTCGTTCCGCAGCCCCCCCGGCCAGCTTCTGGTGCGTTGTTTTTTGGGAGGAGCGCGCGATCCTGACGTCTTGAAAATGGCGGACGACGAACTGGTAGCGATCTCACTTCAGGAGCTGGAGGAGATTTTGGGAGACCGTCCGCGGCCCGCATTCCACCGCGTTTACCGCTGGGATCGGTGCATGCCGCAATACGCCATTGGACATCTGCAGCGGCTTCAGGAAATCGAAACTTGCCTCGCCCGCCAGCCGGGCTTGTTCCTGGCTGGAAATGGCTATCGTGGCGTGGGAATTCCCGATTGCATTCAGTCGGCGGCGGCGGCGGCGGCGGGGACGGTGCGTTACTTGCGCACAGTGCCGCGCAATTGAGCAGGAGGCTCGGTAGCACTTTGGCTGACTTCAGCGTAGTCAGGCGGCCTTTGGAGCTTATGGCTCAGGCTTATCAAGACCATATTCAAGCCTGGGAATTGCGCCTGGCGTCGCGGGATACGAATCGCGTGGTGCGGGAATTCGAATGGGGCGAGGAGTGGAGCCGGCTCTGGTCCCTCGGCGAAGCGAGCGAACGGAGCGCCAACGGTGATCCAGGGGAAGCTGTACGCAGGGCTGCGCAAGCAGCCACGCGGGCAAGCGACCAGTTCTATGGCTACCGCATCCCGACAGACTTCCGGCTACACGGCGGCACAAACTCAGCAAGCAATTTCGTCCTGCGGTTCACGTCGGCCGTCCGGACGCCGAGCGAGGAAAACAATACTGTCTCGGCACTGTGGTTCCCGGCGCCGGGTAGAACGACGAAGGCCGTCGTCGTGCTGCCGCAATGGAATGCGAAGATTCCGCAGCACGTGGGGCTGTGCCGTCTGCTTCGCTTGCTGGGCATCTCGGCGCTGCGGCTGAGCCTACCGTACCATGACGAGCGGATGCCGCCGGAACTCGAACGGGCTGACTACGCGGTGTCATCGAACGTTGGGCGCACGGTGAACGCGGCGCGGCAGGCCGTCATCGACACGAGGTCTTGTCTTGATTGGCTGGAAAGCCAGGGCTACCGGAGACTAGGCATCGTGGGGACAAGCCTCGGTTCTTGCTATGCGTTCCTCGCCAGCGCTCATGACACACGGTTGCGGGCCAATGTTTTTGTGCTCTACTCGTACTATTTCGCCGACGTTGTCTGGAACGGGCTGAGCACACGGCACATCCGTGAAAAGCTGCACGGACAGATCGAGCTGAAACATCTGCAGGAAGCCTGGATGCCGATCACGCCGCAGAGTTACACCGAGCGCTACATCGGGCAGGCAAAGAAATCGTTGCTCGTCTCGACGGCTTATGACACGACGTTTCTGCAAGAGCACTCGCAGCCGATGGTCGACGAGTTCAGGCGGCGAGGGGCGGATTTTGAAGAACTCGTTCTGCCCTGCGGACACTACACGCTGGGGCAGGCGCCATTTCGGTTTATCGCCGGACAGCGGATCTGCTCGTTTCTGGAACGGTGGTTGTAACAGCCAGAGCCATGTTTTCCTCGCGGCTATCCTGGGATCTGAGGCCAAACCGGCTGAACGAATTGCTCGAAGTCAAGCGTTGTTCCGGAGCCGCGATTCTCGACCTGACCGAATCAAACCCAACGCGCGCCGGTTTCTCCTATCCGGATAAGGAGATCACCGAGGCACTCTCTGCCCCGAGTTCCCTGCTTTACGAACCGTCCTCGGCGGGACTGCCGGAGGCGCGCGCAGCAGTTGCGGCGCACTTCGCAGCGCGCGGGCAAACGGTCGGGGCGGACAGCATCGTGCTGACCGCGAGCACGAGCGAAGCTTATTCCTATCTCTTCAAGCTGCTCGCCGACCCAGGCGACGAGGTGCTTGTGCCGCGGCCCTCCTATCCCCTGTTTGAGTTCCTGGCCGGTCTCGAATCGGTTCGCATCGCACACTATCCGCTCGTGTATCACGGGCGATGGGAGATGGACATCGATGCGCTGGCACAGGCGGTCACAGAGCGTTCCCGAGCGGTTGTCCTCGTCAACCCCAACAATCCCACCGGGTCGTTCTTGAAGAAACACGAACTGCAACCACTCGTCGAAGTCTGCACGAGGAACAATCTCGCCCTGATCTCAGACGAAGTGTTTTCCGATTACGGTTTCGAGCAGGATGCGGGGCGTGCGGAGACGGTTGTGGTGGCCGAGAAGGTTGCGGCGTTTTGCCTGGGTGGATTGTCGAAGGCAGCTGGGCTGCCGCAGATGAAGCTGGGGTGGATTGCGATGGCCGGACCGCAGTCGTGGCGCAACACGGCGGGCGAGCGGCTGGAACTGATCGCCGATACGTATCTATCGGTGGGAACGACGGTTCAAAAAGCCTTGCCGCGTTTGCTGTCGCTCGGTGCGAAAGTTCGGGACCAGATCCTCGCGCGCACGCGGTCCAATCTCGAATTTCTGCGGACTGCTTTGAACGGGACGCCCTGCCGTGCTCTGGACGTGGAGGGGGGCTGGTACGCGATTCTCGAAGTTCCGCGCACGCGTACCGAGGAGGAATGGTGTGCGGAATTGCTGGAGCGGGACAGCGTGCTGGTGCAGCCGGGATTCTTCTACGACTTTGAGTCGGAAGCGTTCCTTGTGGTGAGTTTGCTCACGCCGCTCGATGTGTTTCGGGAAGGGGTGGACCTGTTGGCACGGCGAGCGGGAAGGATTTAGGCATCGCTGCCTCCCGACTTTGTGTGGAAGCGAACGGATGTACAATGGTCGCTGCTCCACCGACGCCGATCGAGTTTGCGGAAGCGCGGCTGCGGAGCAGATGCCGGGGGAGGACCGAAGTAATGAGCTCTGCTGTAGTCAGGATGTTTGTGGCGCCGGCCGGCGGCTCGCCCATGCAGCCGGTCGAGGAAATCCAAGCCGTGGCTGGACATGGAATTCAGGGAGACCGGTATTCGGACCGGAGCGGCTACTGGACCGAGGTGGATGAGTGCCAGGTCACGCTGATCGAGTCAGAGTGCCTGGAGGAGATTCGCGCCAAGACCGGAATCAGCATCGAAGGGGGCGAGCACCGGAGGAACATCGTAACGCGAGGCATCCAGCTCGACTCGCTGCTCGGAAAACGGTTTCAGGTGGGAACGGCGGTGCTCGAATACGACCGGCCGCGTCCGCCGTGTGGCTACATCGAAATGCTCACCGAACCGGGGATGACCCGCGCGATGGTTGGGCGCGGCGGGATCTGTGCGCGGGTGGTCGGGTCGGGCGCGATCCGAGCCAGCGATCCCATTGTTGTTCTCTAGGCCGCTCGGCCGCGGAAGGCCGAGATACGGCATTCCTCGAACCAGGCAGGCAATCTCAACCTCAAGATTTCTTGTGGTCCTCTAAAGGACGCCCCACCGATGTCTGAAGATTCCTCGACGGCCCGCTCGCTTCGCCAGAGAATCGGTCTGGTGCTGGGCTTGGCACTATTCGGCTTGATCCTGATCCTGCCCGCGCCGACGGGGATGACGCCGGAAGCGCAGCGCATGGCGGCGGTGGCAGCGCTGATGGCCACGTGGTGGATCAGCGAAGCGATCGCCATCGCAATGACCTCCCTGCTGCCACTGGTGTTGTTCCCTGTCCTGGGCATCCTGCCGAGCGCGCGCGTGGCGCCGCACTATACTGACCATATCATCTTCCTGTTCTTCGGTGGCTTCGTGGTTGCGCTGACGATCCAGCGCTGGAACCTGCACAAGCGAATCGCGCTGCATACGATTTCGGTAGTGGGAACCAATCCCGAGCGGCTGATGCTGGGCTTCATGATCGCCACGGCGTTCCTCTCGATGTGGATGTCGAACACGGCGTGCGCCATGATGATGTTCCCGATCGGCATGGCGGTGGTGCTGCAGTTGGCGGGACAGCCGGCCGGGGGAGCAGGCGAGGGCGCCATGCCGGACGACCCGGTGACGCGGAATTTCGGGTCGTTGCTGATGCTGGCGATTGCTTACTCGGCTGGCCTTGGTGGGGTCGGCACGCTCATCGGCACGCCGCCGAATCTGATCTTTGCCGGGGCCGTGACGAACCTGTTCCCGGAAGCGCCACCGATCGCCTTTGTCGACTGGATGTGGCTGGGCATCCCGATGGTGGTGGTCTATCTGCCGATTATGTGGCTTTACCTGTGCCGGTTCGGGGCTTCGGTTCCGGTGAAGAATATCCGCTTCCCCGGAAGCCAAACGGTGATCGCGGAGGAAATCCGCAAGCTCGGCCCCATGTCCTGGCAGGAGAAGTACATTCTCGTGGTTTGGAGCGCGATGGCGCTTCTATGGATCTTCCGCGCTGACATTTCGCTCGGCTCGTTCATGATCCCGGGCTGGTCGCGTCTTTTCGGGCAGCCGGGCTTCTTGTCCGACGCCACGGTGGCCATGGCAACGGCATTGGTGCTTGCGCTCACGCCGGCGCGTGCCAGCGACCCCCAAATGGGGTATCACCTGATTGATTGGCGCACAATCCGGTACGGAATCCCGTGGGGAGTGCTGTTTCTCTTCGGCGGAGGATTTGCCATAGCTGCGGGATTCCAGCAGACCGGCCTGTCGGACTGGATCGGAACCATTCTGGGCCGAATGGGAGGGCTTTCTCCGGTCGTCATGATTATTCTGACTTGTCTGGTCCTGATGGCGCTGACGGAGGTGACCTCCAACACGGCGACCGCCGTGATGGCCATGCCGGTGCTGGCCGCGGCGGCTATCCAAATGCAGATTCATCCCTTCCTGCTGATGATTCCTGCAACGATTGCCATTTCCTGCGCGTTCATGCTGCCGGTCTCGACGCCGCCCAACGCCATCGTGTTCGGCAGCGGGTGGATCACGATCCCGCAAATGGCCAAGGCCGGCGTGTGGTTGGACCTCATCGGCATTCTTATCATCACGGTGTTTGTCTGGGTGCTGGGAACGGCGCTGTTCGATATTACTGTAAACCAATTGCCGATCTGGGCGCAGTAGGGGAAGCCGTTACCCAGATTGTCCCATGTCCGCACGTGACTGCAGTATCTAGCCTTCCGCTTGACACTCTTCGGAAAAGAGAATATTTTCTTACTGCCGACGCTGCTAGGAGCAAACTTGGCTGCTCGGGAAAAAGAAGCGCGTTGGGGAAGGTCCACAGAGGGCAAGGGTGGGCACTTTTACTTACACCGAACTTAGCGTAGATCAACGGGCAGTTCAAAACGATTGACATGGAGGTCTCCGATGAAAAGCAGGCGTTTCGCTTGTTTCGGCTTGGCGCTTGGCTTGCTGATTGCTTCGGGCCAGTTGTTCGCCCACCATGCGCAGTCCGCTTACGACAGAAATTCCTGAGTCACCCTGGAGGGAACGGTCACCAAGGTCGAGTGGGCCAATCCTCACATCTTCCTCTTTTTCGACGTGAGGGACGCGAACGGCAGGGTCGAAAATTGGGGCACGGAATTCTCTTCTCCGATCACGCTGCGCCGCAACTATGGGTGGAGCAGGAACACGTTCCAGTCGGGCGACCGGGTCAGTGTGACGGGGAATCCCCGCAAAGATGGCGGCAAAATGCTGTGGGGCCAGAGAGGCGGGGACGACGGAGAGCCGGGGGTCAAGAAACTTTCGAGCAATTGAGAGTGGCTCCGGCGAGCGTACGGGGTGAGGCCAGGCCGTGAACGTGCGGAGGTGAACCGCTCTGTGTGTCCCCGTCAAACCCCTGCCGGGCGGCGGTACGCAATCATGAAAGGAGGTAACGCGAAATGGGAAATCGCTGGATGGGTTCATTCTTTGCGGTGGCGGCCGTGTACGCTATCATGCCCGTGCTGCTCGCTCAAACCCCAGACCTGTCTGGAATTTGGGCCGGGACCCAGGACGGCGCGGTCTTCCCGAGAGAGGATCCTGAGATGACCCCTCCGACCCAGGAAACCTTCGATTACCGCCAGAACCTCCGAGGCGGCGGGCGGGCGGAATTGGATCCCGAGACGCTATGCGCGCCGGCCGGTCTCCCCTGGCTGCTGCTCAACACGCAGGGAGGCAACTCGTATACGGAGATCGTTCAGAGTCCAAACCGGGTGTTGATGCTCTTCGAGTACGGTCACTGGATTCGCCAAATCTGGACCGATGGGCGCGAGCATCCGGACCCGGAAGATTTGGATCTTTCCTGGTTGGGGCATTCCATCGGCAAATGGGATGGGGATACGCTGGTTGTGGACACGGTCGGGATCCACAAAGAAACCTGGCTTACCCCTCAGGGCCATCCCCACACCGACGACTTGCACGTGGTGGAGCGTATCCGCCGCCCGGACCAGGACACCTTGACGATCGACCTTGCTTTTGAAGACTCCAATATGTACGCGAAGCCCTGGGGCGGACGGATTGTCTTCAAGCTGCAGCCCGACGGGGAGCTGATGGAACGGGTCAACTGCGAGTACCGCTGGCTGTTCCAGACACGGGACTATTAGAACGACTTCCGCGATGACGGCGGGAGTGCCTGCCACGCTGCCGGAACGGGTCAACTGCGAGGACCGCTGGCTCTACAGAACGCGTTCTTATTCGCTCGCAGCCGAAATTGCCAAGACCCCAAAAGAGGATGCTTCGTTCAATTATCCGGGTTACACAAAACCTGTTTGTCAGGATTTGGATCGCAGAGTGCGCTTGCCCCGAGAGGGGTTGCGGCGCCGGGGAACCTGGCGGTGAACCGGATCGTAAACAATGCGGTAGAAATCGTCGGTCACATCAAGCACCGGACATTCGGTCACCGGTCCGCGGCCGGGGCAGGCTCTGGCCAGGGCTTCCAGTGCTTTCTTCATCCGCAGGAGAGTCTGGACCTTCTCATCGATCTCGAGGACCTTCTCTTCCGCTTTCTCCACGATTTGATCACACGTATCGTTCGGACCCATTCGTAGAAACAGGAGCTCCTTGATCTCGCCGAGTGAGAACCCGAGCTCTCTGGCCCGGTGAATGAACCGCAAGCGCGACACCGTCTCCGCACCGTACTGGCGGTAGCCGGACTGCTTGCGCGGCGGGTCGGCAACGAGGCCTTCGCGCTCGTAGAAGCGAATCGTTTCGATACTGACTCCTGCAAGGCGTGCTACCTTGCCGATCGTCATCGGCTTGTCCGCACCGCCGCGCTCTTGCTTGGAAGATGTCTGAGGATGACGGGTAGTCTGGGTCCGCACGAAACGCACTTCCCTTCCCAGTGAGCAACGATACTCAAACAACTATTCTAGCCGGGAAACTTGCCCTCCGATAGAGCTGGGAGGATGCACTCTGGGTCGCCATACACAGGAAAGATCCCTCTTTGATCTACCTGCGCTGCGGGACATTCTCATACAGGTGCTGGACGAACGACCCATAACCATTATAGAGGAACGTTGGGTGGATATCTCCTGTGCCGATGTCCTGTTCGGTGTTCTGCGGCTCGCCTTGATAGTGCTCGCTGGGGTCCACGTTGGCGGTGAAGTGGAAATCGTGCGGCGAGACATCGCTCCAAAACGTGCGAGGCTGGGTGGCGGTGAATTCAATGGAGACAATGGACTTCAGGCTCTTGAAACCGTACTTCCAGGGGATGGCCAGGCGGATGGGCGCACCGTTCTGTTTCGTGAGCTCGTGGCCGTACATCCCGGTTACGAGGAATGCCAGCTCATTGGTCGCTTCGGCGAGGGTCAAGCCCTGCGAGTGCGGCCAGGGGTGGGAAGGCAGAAGCCTTTGGTTCAATGCCTGGTCGGGCCGGTGGAACGAGACCAGGCGGACAAAGCGGGCGTCCGAGGTCGGCTGGACGGCGTCTATCAGTGCCTTGAACGGAAAGCCGGCCCAGGGCACGGCCATCGACCATGCTTCAATGCAGCGCAATCGGTAGAGACGTTCTTCGAGGGGAAACTGGCGAACCAGCTTGGAGAAGTCGAACGTTTGGGGCTTGTGAACCAGACCTCCCACTTGCACCGTCCAGGGGTCGGTTTGCAAGTGGACCGCAAGATTCCGGACCTCGCTCTTGAGATGCGTGAACTCAAAGAAGTTGTTGTAGCGAGTCACTACAAACTCGTCCGTGATGGGACGGTCTAACGCGTAAGTCGGGTTGCGTTTCGCCGGATAGAGATCTTCGGCGGCCCGGAGTTGACGTGGCATTCCCACGGTTCCCAACGCCACGCCGAGCGCGGCCAGAAACTTTCTCCGGTTCAGGTAAACATGCTCGGGAGTCGCCAGCCGTTCGGGAATCTCCCAGCCTCTTGGAACCCGAATGTGCGCCATCGCGCCTCCCTTCTTGCTCCTAGCATCCCTCCAACAGGATTGTTTCGTCAATCCTTTTCTTCGGCCGCAATGCATTCCGCAATGTGGAGTAATGAGAACTCTTCGAGGGAATCAGAGGAAGAGCGGTAGAGCTTCCTGCCGCGAGACACTCTATGCGAGTGACGCCTTATAATGGATTGAGATGAGCGAACGCAGGAAAGCGGTGGTGCTGCTGAGCGGCGGGGTCGATTCCGCGACGGTTCTCTCCGTTGCCCTGGACGAAGGGTACAAGGTCTTTGCGCTCTCGTTTGCCTACGGACAACGGCACCAATGGGAACTCGAGTGCGCCAGAAAGCTGGCGGCACGAGCGAACGTCAGCGAGCATCGGATCGCTGACATTGATCTCCGGGCGTTTGGTGGCTCGGCGCTGACCGGCAACCTGGAGGTCCCCAAGGGCCGCACGTTGACCGAAATCACAGAAGGGATTCCCGTCACCTACGTCCCTGCGCGGAATACCATTTTCCTGTCCTATGCGTTGGCGTGGGCGGAGGTCCTCCGGGCCAGCGACATATTCCTCGGTGTGAACGCGCTCGATTACAGCGGCTATCCCGATTGTCGTCCCGAGTTCATCCAAGCCTTCGAGAAGATGGCGAATTTGGCTACCAAGGCTGCCGTGCTGGGCGAGCAGCATATCCGAGTCCACGCTCCGCTCATATCTCTGTCTAAAGCTGAAATCATCCGGAAGGGCCTTGCGCTCGGCGTGGACTACAGCCTCACGAGCAGTTGCTATGATCCTTCACCTATCGGCGAGGCCTGCGGCGCTTGTGATTCGTGCTTGCTGCGCAGAAAGGGATTTCGTGAGGCCGGGATCGCCGATCCTACGAGATACCAAGGGCAGAGTAAGCAACTTTGGTGAAGCGGAAGGCAGCGGCTCTTTCTCAGATGTCCACCCGTAGCGGTCCGTGCCACTAGGCAAACTCTCGCCCAGTTGCCGTACACTCAATTCATGTCCTTGTTTCGAGCGCTTGTCCACGATCTGGCCGATGCCATCCGTGGCAGCCAGATGGATTACACGCAGGGAAGCATCCGTCGCTCCATCCTTCTGCTTTCCATCCCTATGATGCTCGAAATGGTGATGGAGTCCGTCTTCGCCGTTGTAGATGTCTACTTCGTCTCGTCGCTGGGCCCGTCGGCGGTCGCCACCGTCGGCCTCACCGAATCGGTGCTCACGCTGGTCTACGCTGTGGCGCTGGGCTTCTCGATGGGGACCACCGCGATGGTGGCGCGGCGCATCGGGGAAAAGAAACCGCGGGAGGCCGCCGACGCGGCCGTGCAGTCCATCCTGGTGGGCGTGGCTGCCTCCATCCCGTTTTCGCTGGCGGGCATATTCTTCGCCAAGGAGATTCTGGCAATCATGGGTGCCGACGCCTGGAGCATTGCGTACGGCTACCGCTACACGCAGTGGATGCTGGGCGGCAACTTCGTGCTGATGCTGATCTTCGTGATCAACGCCATCTTTCGCGGCGCGGGCGATGCCGCCATTGCCATGCGGGTGTTATGGCTGGCCAACGCGATCAACATCGTGCTCGATCCGGCCCTCATTTTCGGATGGGGACCGTTTCCGGAACTAGGAATCGAAGGCGCCGCCATTGCATCCAACATCGGCCGGGGGGTGGGGGTCGTCGTGCAACTCGTCGTGCTCTTGCGGGGAGCGCAGCACATTCGGGTGCTGGCATCCCAGATCCGGGTGTACGCCGATGTTATGCGCCGGCTGATCCGCATCTCGATTGGCGGGATCGGGCAGTTCGTCATCGCCACCTCGTCCTGGATCGGGCTGATTCGAATCATGGCGGAGTTCGGAAGCGAGGCTGTGGCGGGCTACACGATCGCGATTCGCATTTTCCTGCTAACCCTTCTGCCGTCGTGGGGGATGTCCAACGCTGCCGCCACGCTGGTGGGTCAGAACCTGGGTGCCCGGCAGCCGACACGCGCCGAGCAGTCCGTTTGGATGACGGGCCTGGCCAATATGGCTTTCCTGGCGTCGGTGGCGCTGGTCTATGTTTTCTTCAATGAGCCTTTGATGCGGGTTTTCTCCTCCGAGCCCACTGTGGTGGCAACTGGGGCTGAGTGTCTGCGGATCATGTCCTACAGCTATCCCATCTACGCCTGGGGATTGGTGATGCCGCAGGCGTTCAATGGGGCGGGCGACACGATCACGCCCACCAAGATCAACTTCGTCTGTTTTTGGTTGCTGGAAATTCCGCTGGCATATTTCCTGGCGATTCAGCTGGACACCCGAGAGACTGGCGTGTACTGGGCGGTCGTAGTCGCAGAGTCAACCGCCTCGCTGGTGGCCGTCGCGCTGTTCCGGCGTGGTACATGGAAAGCGACGCAGATCTAGTGGCTGGACGGTGAGTTAGTTGTCGGCGCTTTCCCGCGGATGCGGATTGATCGCAGTTCCCCCGGCAGGCTTCACCAGCACAAGAAATTCGTTCGAGATATAGCCCCGGGGACCCAGGTGGGAAATATCGCCCGCGCCTCGAGCCAGATTCGATCCCCAGCCAAAATCCGGGTTCTCGACTGTTACGGCGTACGTCCCCATCCGCAGCAACTCGGCAGGAACTTGGGCTCGCAGTTCGAACCCGCTGATGAATTCGGTCTGCAGGCTTTGCCCGCCCAGCCGCACTAAGGAATAGGGAATGAAGCCCGTGCCGTTCACCGTTAACGTGGCATCGCGGGCTCCTGCTACAAAGGCTTCGGGCGAGGCAAACCGAATGCGCGGGGACGGGAAAAAGTGGCTGCTTCCTTCCCAATCATTGGTTGGAATCGGGTTTCGGAAGTCCGCGTGGTATTCGCCGTCCAGCACCCGCCCCCGGCTGATCACCCGGTGAATTTTCCTCGTGTTGCGGATGTCCTCCAGCGGATTCGCGTCGAGCACGACCACGTCACCCGCCTTGCCCGCCTCAATCGTCCCCAAGCGGTCCTCCATACGCAACAACTCGGCGGGGTGGATCGTTGCAGCCTGCAACGCCTGGAGCGGACTGGCGCCCGCATCCACGATCAGCTCCATCTCCTGGTGCAGGGACAGCCCCGGCGTCGTCATGCTGGCCGAGTCGGTTCCCGCGTAGAGTTTGCCCCCGGAGTCCACGAACGCCTTGATCAGGCGCTGCGCGTTCGTGTATCCCTGGTGGAACAAATCGCGCTCGAACTGGGAAAGATCGCTCCAGTGCCAGAGTCCAATCTCTTGATATTCTTTCAGGTTTGCCAGCCGCCAGTTCAGCGGCACGTACCGCAACCGCCAGTCGTTCAGCAGGAGATCAAAATCCTCGTACGGAAAACCCTTCTCGCGCAGAGCCCGATCCCCGCCCCAGGACATCCGCATCGTCGGATTCAGATACAGGCCGCTTTCGACCATCAGTGCTACGATCGCCGGCAGCTCATTCAGGTCCATGAAGGATTCCGCGGGAAGATTCAGTCCTTTGCGAACCTTCTGCATGGCTTCGTCTCGCGCCCGCTCATCCAGGATCGCATTGGCCACGGCTCCGTTGTGCTCAATCCCGTGGGCGCCCACATCGGCTGCCAGCCGCACATCAGGAAAATGGCCGATCACCGGAATATTGGCCCTGTCCGCTTCCCGCACCACGGCCCGTAGCACTGCGATGCTGAGCCCGTCATACACCTTGACGGCCTTCACGTCTTCTGACACATACCGCCGCACGGCGGCGATCGCGTCTTCCGGGTCGTCCAGGATGTGCACGTATCCGCGCTGGTAGTAGTTTTCGTCCTGCAGCCCTTCCAGATTCATAGTGCTGTAGAAGAGGCGCGGACCGGGAATGACACCCCGATCGATCCCATCCTTCTGGGCCTTGACCCATTCGTGCGGCGTGCCCAGATCCACCACTGTCGTCACGCCGTGGTTCATGTATAACTCCGCCGACCAGTCCCGGTAGTGCACGTGCAAATCGATCAAGCCCGGGACGATGAACTTCTCGCGCGCGTCGATCACCGTTCCGCTCTGCGCCGACTGTGCTGCTCCAGCGGAAACGGAGACGATGCGGTCCCCTGCAACGACCACCTCGACATCCTGTGTGAGGCTGCCGTCACGAACGTCCACCAGAGTCCCGCCACGAATCACCACCGGCTCCTGGGCAGGCAGCGCGCCGCTCCACAGGCTTACCCCCAGCAGCAGAAGTCCGCATTCTCGAATTCTTTTCATTAGCATCGCTGCACCGAATATCCTCACGGCAGTTGCAATTGGAAACAGCTCTTCCGTCTCGCCTGGAGTGCCCCGGCTAATCCAAAGGTTCCACTCTCGCGATTCTGGCCAGGTGGTTCTCTCCCAGCCAGACGGTAACCGGGTTCGTAGAGTTGTCCACGTCGACCCTTTGCACCTGCATATAGATTTTCGAAGACACCGGATACGTGGTGACTTCGCCGGTAGCCGGGTTGAGCCGAAACAGATTGTCCGTGAACTCACCGGACGCCCAAACCTCGCCGTTCTTATCGACCACGACGTCATAGGGACCCGACCATGGCGTCGGCGGAATATCCCATTCTTCGAGCTGTTTCGTCCTGGTGTCGAACATACCGATCTTCCCGACGTAGTATTCCGCGAACCAGAAACGATCTTGGCTGTCGATATCGCCGCGGCGGGAGCCGGAGTCCGGCGTGGGAGTCGGATAGAGATTCCATTCGCCCGTTTCTCCGTTCAGCTCCCCGACCGTACCAAGCTGCAAACTGGCCCCGTACAGATTGCCCTGGGAGTCCGCTTCGATGCCATAAAAGCGCATCGGCCGCGCCTCCGGGTAGGGGAACTCTTTGATCTGGCCCGTCTTCGGGTCCAGACGGTGCATGGTGTAATTCCCCTGATCCTTACTCCACACGATTCCGTTCGGTGAGATCGCCACCATGCCTCCCGGCATATCACCCCAAACGGTAAAGTCTTCCGTGCTCTTGTTGAATCGCAGCATCCCCAGACTGGACCCGACAATCGGATTCCCCTCCGGATCGAACTTGATGTCGAACGTGTTGCCGGGCCCTCGGCCAGGGCCTGAAGGGTCAGGAATCCGCCACTCTTCGATCTCCCCGGTTCGCGGATCGAGCCTCCCGAGGTAGGGGTTTCCCACGTCGGTATACCAGACCATTCCGTCCGGAGCCACCGCTGCATCGTGCGGCTGGGCCTCCCGCCGCGGCAGGTCGTATTCGGTGATGATCACTCTCGTGGATCGCCCCGTTACGCGAGGCATTGTCTTGAGCTCGAACGGCCAAGTGCCGTCGGGGCGCGCGCTCAGGTTGATCGAGCTGAGGAATTCCGACAATTCCTTCATCTGAGGCCGTTCGGGCTGCCGCGTGGGTCGCATCACAGGGATGCGCAAGTCATCCGCGGGCTCGTAGATGGCCGCCTCGGCATACTGCCACATCCGGTCCATCAGAATCGGGGGCCACTCCGCCGCCGTGTACCGGCTCTTCATGACCACGGAAAGCGAATGGCAGCCAATGCAATTGTTCCCGTACTTGTAGTCATCCATGAGCCGCTTTTTGATTTCCGGGTTGCTGAGGAACCAGTCCGCATTGGTCATTTGAGAAGCCAGGTCATTGGTCGGCCTCAACGTAAGGTTGCGATCAGCCGTTTTGCCGTTTTCGATCGCCACCACGCCCGGGTCATCCAGGTCGTACCCGGTGGCGCGTGCATGCAAGCGGTAGTTTCCCGGCTCGAGGCGTTCACCTGGAAACGAATATTCGCCTTCACGATCGCTCACCACGGATACCGTGATGTGGCTCCCCTCTTTCCGGGCGCTCACCAGGACCCCCTCCATCTGCCCTTCCTGCTGCGATTGCACCACGCCCCGCAAAGTCGGAGGATCCGGCGCGTAGAGGCTGACGCCGCCAAGGACGACCGCCAGAATGCCGGCAACACAGATGACCATCTGGATGGGGCTCAATCTGCTCTTCATGGTGAAATCCTCCCAGGAGCCTGAGTTGGTGTCGCCAAACGTGCCGGTCTCAACAGCGGTCGGTTCCGGAGCCGCCGGTTCTCCGTGGCGCTTATGCTAACCGTTTTGGGAAGTTCTGGCAAGACTTATAAAAAACCCGGGCGCCTCTGCATGGGATCATGTAGTGGCCCCCGGGCTGGTTCTTGCTGAAAAGGCTTCCGCAGTGATCCAGCTTAGAACTCGAACCGCAGTCCGAACTGGATCTCTCTCGGCCTCGTTACCGTTTCTCCCGGCAGAATCGTGCCGGCCGACGGCTCATAGTCCAATCCGTCAAAGGGAATAATCTCAGGAAGGCCAAGATTGTTCCGATTGAGAATGTTGAAGAACTCCGCGCGGAACTGGACGTTGGTGCTTTCACTCAGCGTGAAGGTCTTGTGCACGGAGAAGTCGAAGTTGATCCGTCCCGGCCCGAGGAGGGTGTTTCTACCCACGTCCCCATAGACTCCCAGGGGGAAGGGCTTGAAGGCGCAGGGATCATGCCACCGGGAAGTCTTGCTCCAGGAATCTACGGAGCGTCCGACCGGGCCGCCCTCGATGCCTTCGCAGCCCGCGCTCGTGCCCTGCGTGGGATTTTGAGAGAATCCCGGAATCAGATGGGGGCGGTCCGCCCGGCCGCCATCCCCATTCCCGTCGGTGTCCGATCCTGTTTTGACAGTATAGGGCGACCCCGACGAGATCGTCGTGATCCCGGCAATCTCCCAACCGCCGAACAATGCCCCCGCCGCACCTTCCCCTTGGAACGGGAGCGGATAGGTGTAATTGATGCCAAAGTTGTTGACGGCATCAAAGCTCGCCCGGGCATAATCCCGGTTTGCATCGACTGGATCGAGCGAATTCTGCGGTTCCCGCCGGAAATCTCCCGTAGACACCGTGGAGGCGTTGTCCATCGCCCGGGACCAGGTATAGAGGAACTGGAACTGCCCTCCGGCGGTGGTGCGTCGCGTGAACTTGGCCTGCATGGCGTTGTAGAGGGACTGGCCGACCCATTCAATCGTACGCAGCTGCTGAAAATTGGGATTCCGGAGAGATCTGGAAACCTCGGGGCACAAGGGATTCGCCCCGCCCGGAAAATTCCTGTGGCCAAAGCACCTCTGGCCGTCGGGCGTTCGCCCCGGGATCGGGGTGTTTAGTTCGTTGAACTTCGGCAGGTTGTGGGACTTGGCTCCGATATACCCGATTTCGATCACGTTACTCTCGCTCAACTGCTGCTGAAGCGTGATGTTCCAATGGTATTTTGTGGCCATCTGTATCGACGTAGAGACACCATTCACTGAAACCCGGATGCCCCCCTCAGTCAGATCATCCTGCGTGAATGACGGACCGCTGTTTCGCGCCAGGTTGTAATAGGGAGGATATTTTCCGACATTCACGGCATACAGGTGAGGCAGCACCTGGTCATGGAAAATGCCGGCTCCGCCCCGCAGCACCGTCGTTGCGTTGTCATTCAACTGCAAGGCAAACCCGAACCGGGGTTGGAAATTCTTCTTCGAAGCGTCAAAGTAGCTGTCAATCTCCGGCTCCAGAGTAAACTCCGGATCTGAAACATTCACCAGGCGCGCTGCCAGATTGTTCGCTTCCTTTGCATTGGTGACCGTTTCCCATCGCAAGCCCAGATTCAAGGTCAGCCGCTGAGAAACCTGGTAATCATCCTGCACGTAGGCGGCAAGGAACCACTGCCGGAAGCCCCGGTACGCGTGGCCCACCGAAAGCGGCTGTCGCGGATCGCTAGCCAGCACGGCGAAATCAAACCGGTTTGGGTCCGCTTGCAGGAACCGCGTAAAGTTCGGGAAACTGTACCGGCCGCGCAGGGACGTGTTCACGGCGGCGTTGTCCCGCATCCGTTTCACGCTTCCGCCGAATTTCCAGGTATGGTTTCCTCGAACCACGCTTAGGTCATCCCCATACTCAAACAGATTGTAAAAATAAAATCGAGGGACCCCATTGCTTGTTCCCAGATTGCTGAGACCACGGCCTCCGATGGCTGCCACGGTCCCGGATACCGTGATCAGTCCCATGGGTAGGCCCGGCTTGAAGGAGTACTCCGGCCCCAGATCCGTGTCGGGCAGCTTATCCGAAACTTGCGCCGTGCGGTTGTAGGCCACACGGAAGGAGTTGAGCACCGTCGGAGAAATGATGCTGTTCACTTGAGCGGTCACATACTGCCGTCGAGAATTCGGTATCGACGTAAAGCCAGGAATTGAATCCGGCCGCTTAACGATGTCGTCGTCAAAGACATATCTTCCGAAGATGCTGTGGTTGTCATTGATCTGGTGATCGATCCGCCCCACGACATAATCCTGCCGGGTTGCGATCGACGGCGCCGTAATGAAGAATCCCAACCCGTTGTTCAACAACGTGACGCTCTCCGGATCATTTGCCGTCGGGTAGAGATCCAGAAATGGTTTAATTCTGGGACTGACCTCTACTTGCGTTTTCGGCGTCCCGTCCGGGTTGCGGCCTAGAATCCCATTCCTGCCGTCAACCGAGGGCACGATCGGCACGTCCGGCGTGCCTCTCCTTACTCGCAAGGCCTCATAGGCTGCCATGAAGAAGGTCCGGTCCTGAACGATCGGCCCTCCGATCGAGCCACCGAATTGATTCTGCACAAACGGAGGTCTCGCTATGATATCTTCCGCGGGGTCGTCAAAAAACCCATACTCCGCCGCGTCGAACTCGTCGTTGCGGTGGAATTCAAACAGGCTTCCATGGAACTGATTCGTCCCGGACTTGGTCACGGCCGAGACCACCGCGCCGGTCGCCCGCCCGTGCTCGGCGCTGAACGTGTTCGTGATCACCTGAAATTCCCGGATCGCGTCCACCCCCAGATTGTTGCCTGCGGCTCCTCCCGGCGTGCTGTTGCCGTGGCCGTTAATGTCCGTTCCATCCAGCAGGAAGCTGTTCGAGTAGCTGCGGCTCCCCGGCGACACTGAACTTGGTCCCCGTCGAGTTGCCCCCAAAGCCGCTCCCCGAGCCGCCGCCGTATTCGATGACACCGGCTTGCAGCAGCGCCAGTTGATCCCAGCTTCTCCCATTGAGCGGCATGCTCTCGATGGTTTGCTGGTTCACTAACGCGCCCAGGGCCGATGATCTCGTCTCGATCAGCGGGGCCTCCCCGGTGACCTCCACGGTCTGCGTCACTTCACCCACCCGCATCGTGATGTTCACTACAGCCGCTCTTCCGATCGTGAGCGTGAGCCCGCTGCGGATTTCGGTCTGAAATCCGGCCGCTTGTCCTTCGACTTCGTAACTGCCGGGATTCAGGTTCAGGGCCTGATACCGCCCTTGCGGCCCGGTCGTCAGCGTCCGGCTGATTCCCGTTTCTACGTTCCGCACGGTAATGCTCGCCCCAGGAACCACCCCTCCTGTCTCATCCGACACAACGCCCGAAATGGAGCCCGTTGCTACCTGGGCCGCCGCAAGCTGCGCCCCCAGAACAATTCCCAACAAAACACCCAACAAACTTCTCAATGCCATGCTATCCCTCCATTCAGGGGAAACCCCGTTTCTTCAATGATCCTTACCTAAGACTTGACCCACCGAATCCGTTCACCCATCAGATCTGCTCTACGCCACACCCACTTGGCGCCACCCCAATAACACACCGAGTAGCAATATAACGCACTGGATGGTCTGTCAAGATAAAACGGTGTCTGCGGCGGAGTAACCAAGCGGGGAACCGGCACCCGTGGGTACACTGCGAAAACGGCGGTACCAGAAGAGTATTTCGATCCAGCCCAGGGCTGCCCGACAGTGCTTGTTGTGGGCCGTGAAAGGCCGTGAAAGGAAAGATTGGCTGGGGCGCTAGGATTCGAACCTAGGTACCAGGCTCCAAAGGCCTGTGTCCTACCGCTGGACGACGCCCCAGTTCATAGGAAGGCTACGCGGCCGGCCGCGCTTGGCATTCCCGGCGCGACACCGTTCGAGCCAGGAACACCTCCCCCGAGGGTTTCGCGCGCCCTCGCAATTGCTGTGCGGCGCGGCGCGCTTGGGAAGCGTCCCGGAACAGACCGTACACTGCCGACCCACTCCCCGACAACGAAGCCGTTTCGGCGCCCGCCCGCCGCAGCATCCTCTTCACCTGCGCCAGCACTGGAAACTTCCGGAACACCGGCGTCTCGAAATCGTTGTCGAGCTCCCGAAACGACTCGCCGCGCGCGGATTCCGTGCTTTCGTTCACCGCGCTGCAGAACATTTCTATCCTAGGGCCAGCCCTCTGGGGAGTCAACTGGGCCCGCCGGAGACTCCGGTAGGCTTCCGCCGTATTCATGCCCTCGCCGGGGAAGAATAGAACGCAATGGCGGCGCGCCTCCTCCGGCAAAGGGTACACTTCCTCTCCACGGCCCAGCCCGAGCGCCCTGCCCCCGTAGAGAAAGAACGGAACATCGGAACCAAGCTTCACCGCGAGGCGAAGCAGGCGCTCTCTCGGCAACGCCCGTCCGGCCAGCATCGCGACAGCCCTCAGAACAACGGCAGCATCGCTGCTCGCTCCTCCCAGCCCGCTGCCGGGAGGGATTCGTTTATCGAGCAGAATCTCGACCCGGGCCCGGAGCTTCAGTTCCGCCAGCAAGCTTTCGGCGGCCAGGACGGCAAGATTGCTCCTGCCTGTGGGAACCTCAAAACCCCTGATCTCCAGCCGTACCTCTTGGCGGCCCGGAGTCAGGCGAACCCCTAGCCGGTCCGCCAGCGAAATGGTCTGATAGACAGTCCGCAGCTCGTGGTAACCGTCCTGCCTACGCCCCAGCACTGCCAGTCCCAGGTTGATTTTTCCGTAGGCTTTGAGCGCAATCTGTTTCACGGTGGGGATAGGTGACCGGAGCCCGGACAGCCTGTCCAGCCCGTTCGGCGCGGTCTCTCACGCTTGCCAAATGAACTGGACTTCCTGAATCCAAATCGTCGCGAACGGCATGCGGCCGGGCGGGAACGAGACCCGTTTTTGTCTGACGAAGGAACCGAGAGAACCGAACGAACCGAAAAAAAGGAAATCCAGGACTCCAGCTATGGCTCGCTGCCGGAGTCTCTGAGCTTTTGCTCGATCTTGTCGGCTTCATCGGCCTCGAACTCGCTGGGCGGCAGGAGATGCCACTGCTCCAGAGCCTTCCGCCACTGCTCCTGCGCCTCTGGAACCCGTCCGGTCTTGTGGTAAAGGTCTCCCAGGTGATCCAAAATCGTTGAATCCGTGGGAACCCGCTCGACCGATTTGAGCAGATATTCCTCGGCTAGATCGAGCTGATTCAGCTTGTAATACGCCCAGCCGAGGCTGTCAAGGTATGCCCCGTTGTTTGGCTCCATCTCAAGGGCTTTTTGAATCAACTCGACCGATTCGTCCAGTCGGATTCCGCGGTCCGCGAACATGTAGCCGAGGTAGTTCAGCGTGTTGGCGCTTTGCGGGTTCAGGTCCAGCGCCTGCCGGAACGCTTCCTCGGCTTTCGGCACGTCGTCCTGTCGCTCCCACGCCGACCCGTACAGAAAATGGATATAGGACTTCTGGAGGTCGGATTGCGGGTAGCTCTCCGCCTTTTCGAGCGCCTCCATAGCACGCCCGTAATCACTTCCGCTCAGGGCCACTTGCGCCACACCCATCCAGATGTTGCGGTCCTCGTCTGTGTTGTTGAGCAGAGGCGTCAGCAGGTTTACGCCCGCCTCCACATCCCCCGTGGAGGCCAGCAGCGAGGCCCGCGTCATCAGCAACTCCTGACTATCCGGAAACTTACGCACAGCCTCTTCCGACTGTTCGAGCGCTTTGTCGTAGTCGCGCATCTCCTGGTAGAGCTCGATCAGCCGTGCCTCACCCCGGACGGCTCCGTCCCCTCCCAACGCGACTATCTCTTGATAAGCTTCTTCTGCCTCCGCATGCTCTCCTTGCTCGCTTTGGAGCGTTCCCAGCTTCTCGAGAAAAATGCTCCGGTTGAATCGTTCTTGGGGAGTATAGGTCGAGGGATCACTCTTCGCCATCGAATCCAACATTCTCTCGATCTGCCGTGTGGCTTCTCCTGAATTCCCTTCCTCCTCCGCAAGAAGGACCTGGTTGTATTGCAACTGCAGGTTGTCGGGCGCAAGGTCCAGGGCCCGGGCCAACGCCTCCCGCGCCTGCCCGAAGTTGCGCTGGAACCGGTGGATCTGGCTGATCCGCAGATGCGTTTCCGGGTCGCCGGAATTCACCGTTGCCAGCGCCTGGTATTGTTCAAGCGCCTGTTCGTACTGCTGGCTGTCGAGCAGGCTCTCCGCATATTCCTTCCGGATGGCCGTATTGTCTGGATCGCGTTCGAGCACGCGACGGTAGACGTCCGCCGCCGCCTGATAATTGTGAAGTTGTTGGTAGGCGTGTCCCAGTGAAGCCAGTACTTGCAGGCTCGCGTTTTCCCCTGCAATGCTTTCCAGCAGGTCCACTGCAGCCGTGTACTGCCCTAGCTCTACATACAGCAGGGCCAGTTGCGTGGTTGCGTTCGGTGAGTCCGGGTCGAGAGCCACAGCCCGTCGTAGAGTTTCCTCCGCCTTCGCAGTATCGTCGTTCATTCGATACAGCTGCGCCAACACCAAATAGGACTGAACATCATCCGGATACTGCTCGACGAGCCCCTCAAACTGCTGGATAGCACGTTCTTCCAGGCCTTCCGGAGCCTGTCCCCGGCGGTCCTCTCCCAGCAGCCGCAAATAGAGCCTACCCAACAGCCGACGTGTCGTAGCGTCGTCCGGATTGCGGTTGACGGCCGCTTCGGCCTCATCCACCGCATTCCTCCAGCGCCCCGTCATCGCGTACAAGTCCGCGAGTTCCAGGCTTAGATAGGCGGAATTCGGATCGTGTCTTATTGCAATGTTGAACTCCTCAATCGCCCGAGACAGCAAATCCGGACGATTGAACAGTCTCCCGCGTTCCTTGTAGAGATGCCCCAATGTGAAGTGGTAATACGCCTGCGCCTTGTCTGGACCTCCTGCCGTTCCGCTGGAACCCCCGACAGCAGTCTGTTGCGCGGCGAACGCGGATGCCGGAACGGCGAGCGCTACGAGCAATCCCATCCACATCACTACGGTCTTCCCTTGTCTCAGGCCATTCATAGGCAACCTCATTGCGCGAGCGGCGGAATGCTCTTCCTAGTCCTGCGTCGCTATCCCAATTCCCGACAGTATATCCCAAACCAGGCCCAAAACTTTAGAACAATTCCGCTTACTTCAAAGGAAATGTCAGCCCGGCGGCACGCCTTACGCAACCAGGACAGTCCCTAATGCCAGAAATGCCGCACCCCGGTCAGCACCATGGAAAGCCCCAGTCGGTTGGCGGCCTCGATCACTTCCCTGTCCCGGATGGACCCTCCCGGCTGGATCACGGCTACCACACCCGCTTTGGCCGCCTCCTCAATTCCGTCCGGGAATGGAAAGAATGCGTCGGACGCCAGCACGGTTCCCTGGAGCGGGAGATTCGCCTTGCTCGCCCCAATGCGTACCGAGTCCACGCGACTCATTTGCCCGGCCCCGACGCCGACGACTTGCCCCTCACATGCGTAGACAATCGCGTTCGACTTGACATGCTTGGCCACCTTCCAGGCAAACAGCAATCCACGGATTTGTTCCTTCGTCGGCTGGCGCTCGGTTACGGTTTTCAAATCGTCCTGGCAGAGAACGTGCCGGTCGCGCTCCTGCACCAGCACCCCTCCGCTCACCTGCTCCAGTCGGAGTTCGTTCTCCATCGATGCGGAAGCGTCCAATTCCACCAAGCGAAGGTTCTTCTTTCCTGCCAGTCGTTCCAGTGCTCCGCGGCTGTATCCCGGCGATACGATCGCTTCCACGAAATTCTTGGCCACCTCCTCCGCGGTTTCCCCGTCCAGCGGCTTGTTGAATCCCAGCACGGAGCCATAGGCCGACACCGGGTCCGTCAGGAACGCTTTGCGGTAGCTTTCGGCAAGAGTCGCCTGCTCTGCGCATCCGCAAGGGTTGGTGTGCTTGATGATCGCCGTAGCCGGTTGTTCAAATTCCTGTACCAGCGACCAAGCCGCCTCGAGATCCACGAGATTGTTAAAGGACAGTTCCTTTCCCCGAAGCTGTCGCGCCCGCGCCACCCCTCCCCGTTCATTGCCGGCCAACGAATACAGGGCCGCTTTTTGGTGCGGATTCTCTCCGTACCGCAAATCGCACAGCTTCTCGAACCCCAGAGTCAATCGCCCCGGAAACAATTCTCCTGCATTCCCTGCTTGCATTCCCGCATGATCTAGTCCGGAGAGCGTCCGGGTGATTGCCGCGTCGTAGCGCGCCGTGTACGCAAACGCCTGCTGCGCCAACCGCCAGAGCGTCTCCCGGGACAGTCGGCCGTCGCACTGCTTCATTTCGGCCAGGACCGCCGGGTAGTCGTCGGGCGCCGTCACCACCGCCACATCTGCGTGGTTCTTGGCAGCCGCCCGGATCATCGTGGGCCCGCCGATGTCAATGTTTTCGATCAGCTCCCCGAAGGTTGTCTGCGGCCGCACCGCAACCTCTTCGAACGGATACAGGTTCACTACCACCATGTCAATGAGGCCGATCGACTGCTCCTCCAGCGTTCGCCGGTGTTCGGCGTTGTCACGCCGTGCCAGGATGCCTGCGTGCAGCTTGGGGTGCAGCGTTTTCACCCGTCCGTCCAGCATCTCCGCCATCCCGGTTACTTCTGACACTTCCTTTACCGCTATCCCGGCTTCCCGGAGCAGGCGTCCGGTGCCCCCGGTCGAAAGAATCTCGACGTTCTGTTCCTGCAATCCACGCGCGAACTCAAGCACACCCTTCTTTTCCGTCACACTGATCAATGCACGAGAAATATTGCCCAATTCTCCTTCTCCTCCTGGATGGTGTAAACCGGAATGATCTGAGGCAAGTTTAGAGCGTTCGGCTCATGGAACTGAGAAGCCACGGTTGACCAGCTTATCCACGCGCCAGTGCGTGTCGCTCGGGGGCGCGGCGAGGCCCCGCCAAAATTAGATATCGGATTCGATCTTCAGCCGCCGCAGGATTTTTTTGAGTTGGGTGATTTCTTCGTCAATCGTTATCAGTCCTCACCACCTCACCTCAGAAGGGGAAGCTCACTATACCACACCTTCCAAATCTCCTGCCGCTCCCTGGTACGGGCGAACAAACAGCATCGCCGGCTTGGGGCCGAAGGAGGACCCTGGGAACACAGGGGCCAAAAAACCTTTATTTCCCGCCGCGCTTGTGGCAGTATTACCTCAAGACAAGTTGGGGAGGGTTAGCTATGTACCTGGCTCGACTCCTATTGGCAGGATCGATCCTTTTGGGGGCGGGGCCTGCCGTTGCGCAAGAGTTTCCAGAGTGGATCGAGTACGTGGATCGGAAGGAGTTCTTTCAAATCAACTTTCCGGGTGATCCCACGGTAACAGAGATCTCCAACGAAACGCGGAGTGGCGATATGGTTCCCGCCAAGGTCTATACCGCGAAAGACGGTCCGGCTACGTACGTTCTCACGGTAGTTAACTTTGAGGGCGCCGAAGGAGGGGATTACCACGGCGCCACGGCTTGGGAGGCGTGGAACTTCCGCAAGCGCGGCGGCGAAGTGACCTTTGACGCCTACGCGGTCACGGACCGCATCGCCGGACACCAACTTCAGATTACGAACCCGGATGGGACCCGCAGCTACATTGGGATTCATCCCCACATGAGGCGTTTGTACATCATGGAATCCAGCGCGCCCCCGGGTTATCCCCCGCCGTCGGATTTTCCGCAGACTATTTCAATCCTCGACGAAGAGGGACATCGAGTTCGCTATAATCTTGACGATGAGGGAAACAGGATCGGCCTCAACGAGGACGGTCGCCGGCTTTACGAATCCATACCGTAGGATCAAACCGTTTCGTTGTTCGTACGTTTAGGAGGGTGAGATGAAATTGAAATCGTTGCTTTTTGCCGCCGTTGCTGCCGCGACCCTGACTTGGTCGGCATGGGCGCACCACGCCCACAGTAACTACGACACCAATTCATTCACACATTTGGAGGGCACGGTCAAGCAGCTCCGCTGGATGAATCCGCACACTTGGATCTACCTGGAAGTCATGCAGGACGGCAATCCGGCCGTGTGGACTCTGGAAGGCGGCAGTCCCAACGCGCTTACGCGGGAAGGATGGAAGAAAGAGGACATCCCGGTGGGCGGGGCGATTAAAGTGCGCTGCCACCCGCTCAAAGACGGTGCCAACGGTTGCCTGCTCGGCTTTGTGACCACCGACCAGTACGACGACAAAGAATTCGACTGAAAAAGTCTTTGTGCGCGGCTGGTTTTGTGGCAATATTGCTGCCAGCGTAAATCACGGGAGGTTGTGTCATGCGCCTTTTCGGAGTTGCAGCCTTGATGCTGCTTGTTGCGGGAGTTTCCTCCGCCCAGGAGTGGTTCGAGTACGTCAACCGGGACGATCTGTTCGTCATTAATTTCCCGGGTCAGCCCGATATCCAAGAAACGACTTACAAGTCGGAGTTCGGCCTCGATCTCCCCGCTCGGGTTTACACCGCCCAATCCGGTCCGTCGCGCTATAAGATTACCGTCGTCGACTACAAAGACGCCGAGGTAGGGGACTTGAGAGGGTCCGTTGCTTGGGCGTCGTGGGAGATCCGAAAGAGGGGCGGTGACATCACACACGACGGCTTCAATCAAAACGACCGCATTGAGGGGCACCAGCTCCACGTCGTGTACCCGGACAACACCCGCCTGCTCACGGCCATTCATCAGCACGCCAGACGTCTGTACATTGTGGAAGGCACCGCCCCGGTCGATTATCCGCCGCCGGCGGAGTTCCAGCAGACCCTGGTGATTATCGACTCCCAGGGAACGAGGGTTCGTTACGATCTTGACGAGAATGGGAACCGGACCAACCGTGTCGAGTACGGCCCCGACGATAATTACGCTGGCCCTGGACCAGGGTAATCCAGAGAAGAATCTATTTCTGTTGATATGAGATTAGGAGGAGGATGAAATGAAGTTGCATTCCCTGATTTTTGCTGCTGTTGTTGCGGTTTTCCTGACCGGGGCGGCTTGGGCGCACCATTCCCATGCCAACTACAACACGGACGAGTTCGCTCAATTGGAGGGCACCGTCAAGGAACTCCGTTGGATGAACCCGCACACCTGGATTTACCTGGAAGTCATGGACCAGGGCAAGTCGGCAGTGTGGGTATTGGAAGGCGGCAGTCCCCGCGGGCTCATGCGGAACGGCTGGACGAAAGAAGACGTTTCGCCCGGTGAGGTCCTCAAAGTAAAGTGCAACCCCCTCAAGGACGGCTCCACGGGTTGCCTGGTCGAGTCGGTCACCTCCAAGAGATTTACCGACAAAGAGTACTAAAGGCTGATACCGGACACCCGGGAACCTTCCGGGTGTCCGGAGCAAGCATCGTTGTTGTCGGGTGCCGTGGCCTCGTTGTGCAGGGTTGGAGTTGTTTCTTTGCCTGACTAGCTCCGCACCCGATACATCGCCAGTCCCGAGAGCACCTTCGGATAGAAGTCGGTTGATTTCTGGGGCATTACGCGTCCCGCCGTCGCGATCTCCATCACCCGCGAGATTGTTACCGGAGTTACAAAGAAACAGGCCTGTGCCTCACCCGCCATTGCCCGTTGTGCTCCTTCGTCGAATTCCCGGACGTATGCGAGGAACCGCTCCTCTCGCACCGCCTCTTCATCCATTCCAAGGCAGCGCTCGAAGATCAATCGGTGCAGCAGGGTCACGTCGAGCGCCCGCTCTGCCGGCAACAATTGTGGCCAAGTCTGCTCGCGGTTCACTTCCGGCCTTAACTCCAACAAGTCAAAGGAATCCGCTCCTTCCAAGAGGGCGCCAACGGCGCTACGGCCTTGGGCGGCTCTGGCCGCCATTGCTTCCTGCAACCGTCGCCCGGCCTCTTCCAGCGTTTCCGCGTCGAAGAACCGGAACTGACTCCGTTCGAAATACTGAGCGGCCTTGGCATGGAAACTTTCGCGGCTAAAACCTTCGATGCCGTTTACTAGCCGGTGCGTCGGCAAGATCACCATTCCTTCCGACTCCGCATTGATGAACGCCATCGGCAGGTACGAGCAGTCGCCTGCTCCCGTGTGGGGCCGGGAGGCGCGGCATTCCCGCTCGAAGTTCAGCGCCGTTTCGTAGCGGTGGTGCCCGTCGGCGATCACCAGTTTCTTGTAGCGCATCGCCTCCTGGACCGCTCCGATCTGGACCGGGTCTGTCACCTCCCACATCATGTGGACCACTCCATAATCGTCCTCGACTCGCGCGTCCGGCGGCCGCCCCGTTTCCCCTTCGAGCAATTTTTCCACCTGCTTTTCCGGGTCGCTGTAGAGCATGAAGATCTGTTCGAACTGCGTACGCACGTTTCGCAGCAGCTCCAGTCGGTCCGCTTTCGGACCCGTCAGTGTCTGCTCGTGGCGGAAGACCACGCCCGCTTCGTACGGTTCGAGCTTCCCCAATGCCACCACGGCTTTGCGAACCAGGGTTTTGCCTTTGTCTGTTCCGGGAGAGCAAAACTGCTGCCAATAAACGTAGACCGCGGGAGCTTTCCGTTCGACGAAAATCCCCTGCTCCAACCAATTCTCCAGCAACGCCGCTGCGCGGGTATAGACGTTGTTCTCCGGCGTGTCTGCCGGTTTCAGCTCGCCTTTCACCAAGTGCGCCAGGTTGAACGGGCTGCGCGCCAGGTAATCGCGCTGCATTGCGGGGGTGATCTTGTCGTAGGGCTGCGTCAGCAGCGCATCCAGCGGCCCAGCTTTCTGCTCGTCGTAGCGCAGAGCGGCAAACGGGGCAACAATCGCCATGAAGTTACTCCTTCTTTGAAACGATTCTCAGGTCGGAATTGTCTTTCAGAGACTGCCTGCCGCCGGAGCGACGACTCCCCTGCTTCTCATTCCCTATTCTCTTCTTACGCTGCCGTCGCTTTCTCGGATTTCGATGGGGCCCAGGTTGAGCTTCCTCAACTCGGGCTCGATGCGGGCCAAATCACCTACGGTGACCGCAACCATCTTTTCCGGCGGGCCCTGCTCTCCCGGGGCGAAATACTTGGCCGCCGCTGCGCGGACATCTTCGAGACGAACCCCCGAATACACCCTGGGCAGACGCGAGTAATACTCGGCGCCCAGGTCGTAGAGGAAAACGTCGGCATAGCCTTCGACCAGTTGCTGCGTGGTCTCAAAGCGTCCGGGTAAGGAAAGCAGCAGCGCGTTCCGCGCCTGGCGGAATTCCTCCTGCGGTCACGGGACGTTCGACAATATCGCGGATTTCTCGGAACACCTCTGCGACGGCAGGCGCCGTGACGTTGGTGCGGATGCCGGAACCGACCGCGAACGGTCCGGCCCCCCGCCGGTAGGCGAACCGGGAGTAGGCCCCGTAGGTGTAACCCTTTTCTTCGCGCAGGTTCATGTTGATGCGGCTCGAGAAACTTCCGCCGAGGGTGCGGTTGAGCATTTGGAGTGCCGCGTAGTCGGGCGTGGACCGTGGCACTCCCATCATCCCGACGCGCAACTGCGTTTGTGCCGCGCCCGGCTTGTCGACGAGCACGATGCGGGCTGCCGGATTGCTCTCCACGTCCAGTTCCGGCCGTGCGGGCGTGCCCGGCTCCCAGGCGCTGAACTTCTGCTGGGCAAGTGCTTCCAGCTCCCCCCGGCTAATGTCACCCGCCACCACGAGGGCCGTGTTATTGGGCACAAGGTTCCTCTTCCAGAAGGCCTGCAAGTCTTCCCGCTTCATCGCCCGTACCGAAGCTTCGGTGCCCATCTCCGAATAGCCGTACGGATGCTGCGGCCCGTAGAGCACGGCTGCCAGGACTGTTTCCGCCATCCGTGTGGGGTTTTCCCGGCGCTGTACCAAGCTTGCCAGGCGGCTGGCCCGCTGCCGCTCCAGTTCCTCCTCCGGGAAGCTCGGGTACAGGGCGACATCGGCCAACAGATCGAGCGCCGCTTCGAAATTTCGCTTCACGGACCGGACGTTGACGTGAACACTGTCCATGTCCGAGTCAGTCCCGAGGGATGCTCCAAGCTGTGCCGCCTCATCGGCAATCTCCAACGCGGTGCGGCTGGAGGTCCCCTGATCCAGCATGGCTGCCATGAAGCTTGCCAAGCCCGGCTTGTCTGGCGGGTTGGCATCGCTTCCGGTCCGTGCCACCAGCCGCGCCGCTACCAATGGCAATCCGCGACGTTCGATGTGGATGACTTGCAAGCCGTTCGGAAGCGTAAACGCATTTGGCGTTGCGAGGCGTAACGGGCGCTCCGGTCCCGGCTGCGGCATTTCGTTGCGCCACGGCTCATCGGGATTGGCCGATTCCACGGCCGCCTGCTCGGAACCAGCCTCCGGTGCTGTCCGCGGAACCTCCGGACCGAGGTCCGGCGTGCCGGGAACGCCGTGGACCACGACGCGCGCAGTGGGTTTCAAGTGTGCTTCCGCAAACGCTCTGACGTCCGCTGCAGTGGCTCCTCGGTAGCGGCCGATATCCTCCGTAAGGTACCCCGGATCTCCAGAGTAGTGGTTGTAAAGATTCAAACGATCGGCGACGCCGTTCAGGGTTTCCAACCGCGTCATGAGCCGCATTTCGATCAGGTTTCGCGCCGCCTCGATTTCCTCGTCTTCCGGGCCTCTGCGGCGGAACCTCTCTAATTCCTCATTGATCGCGCGTTCAATCTCCTCCCCCGTGCGTCCCGGCCGGGCCGTGGCTTCCAGCCGGAGTACCGACCCGAGCCGCAACGCCCGCTGTCTGACTTCGACGTCCTGGGCGATCTGCTGTTCATACACGAGCTTCTTGTAAAGACGGCTGGACGTGCCGCCGCCGAGGATCTGCGCCGCGATATCGCCTGCCGCGTTTCCCGGCTCGTAGGCTGCCGGCGTAATCCAGGCCATGTAAACCCGCTCCAACTCCACGCGGTCCTCAATCACGGCGCGGCGTTCTTCGGTGATCCTCGGAGTCTCGACGCTGACTTCTGGGACCTCCGCTCCCCGCTGCAGAGTGCCGAAGTATTTCTCCACCAGATTCTTGATCTGGGCGTTGTCGAAATCGCCCGCGATCGCGATGGTGGCGTTATTGGGTCCATAGTAGGCGCGGAAGAAGCTCTGCACGTCTTCAAGCCTTGCGGCCTGAATGTCGGCGTGCGAGCCGATTACGTTGGCGTAGTAGGGATGGGATGGCGGATAGAGCAGGTGATAGATGCCTTCCTCGACAATCCCATAAGGGCGGTTCTCGGTCCTCTGCCGTCGCTCGTTGCGGACCACGTCCTGCTGGTTTGACAAGCTCGCCTGGTCGAGCACATCCAGCATGTAGCCCATACGGTCCGATTCGAGCCATAGAGCCAGCTCAATCTGGTTTGATGGAACCGTCTCGAAATAATTGGTCCGGTCCAGGCTCGTGGTGCCGTTGATGCGTGTTGCACCGGCTCCCGCGAGCAGGCGGAAATGCGAATCGCCCTCGACGTGCTTGGTCCCCTGGAACATCATGTGCTCGAACAGGTGGGCAAAGCCGGTGCGTCCGGGCTCCTCGTTGGCTGGTCCGGCGTGATACCAGACGTTGACGGCTACTCTCGGCAGGCGGTGATCTTCGGCAAGGATCACTTCCAGGCCGTTCTCCAATTCATACTTTTCGAATGCAATCTGCGGCATATCGGTGAGGACAATGCCTCGTGGCCCCTGCGCCAGCAGGGCCACGGCGATTGCCGACAGACCGACTAGCGGCCATACGCTGGTTCCGCCGTATCTCATTTGTACCTCATTGACTTCCCCCGGTGGTTGACGGGTGACTCCCGTCGGCGTGGGGACGCTCTATTCAATGACGGTGCCGATGTCCTGCTCTTCGCGAGGACGCAATTCGTAGAAGCCGCTGACGCGCAGGGTGATGGTGATGGGGTGGTCTTCGAGATTCAGCCAGTACCAGCCGTGAATGCCGTCAAACGGAGCGACCAGCGAGCCGTGCTCGGCCGAGGCGCCTTCCTGCTCTTCTTTGTATCGAAGGTCCGCGCCGTCCGGTTCCGACTCGGCGTGAAAGTCGTAGTACGCCGTACCGTTGTCCACGCTCCAGGAATACACCAGAGTTTCGCCTTCCTTCATGCGCACCTTGTACTCGAGAGCTCCGTCGAGCTCCAGCGGAATCTCGATGACGTTCGACTGGACGGGTGTGGGGTAGAAGCGAGCCGTCTCTGGCGCCGCCATCGGAATTTCGTCGAACTGAACGGCTGCGTTCGCCGTGGAAAGCTCCAGCAGACCCATACGCTCGCCGAGGCCTGTGGGGTCAATGCCAAACTCGGCCGGCAGAATGAAGACCGCCAGCACAAGCCCCGCCCCGGCCAGCGAAAGGACCGCTTGCTTCGCCAGCCCGGCACGTGAAGGCATCGCGGGTGGGGCGGTTACGTCGTTTCCGGATTCCCTGATTTTCGATGAAGAGTTCATAGTGTCAACTCCGTCCAGTAGGCTGCCAGCTGATAGCCCATGAGAAGAAACCCAATGCTCATCAGGACGGCGTTCGCCGTCACTGCGTGGCGGACAAAGTCGGTCGTCCGCCGCCACTGCTGCATGACGATCAGTATGATCGAAAGCGCCGCCAGTTGTCCGGCTTCCACGCCGACGTTGAACGAAATCATGTTGGTGATCAGCCCTTCAGCCGAAAGCTGGAACTCCTGCAGCTTGGTTGCCAGACCCAGTCCGTGAAACAGGCCGAACAAGAGTACCGCCGCTTTGGTGTTCGGCTGGGAGCCGAACACGGTCTTGAATCCGTCCAGGTTGTCGAATGCCTTGTAGACTACCGACAATCCGATGATGGCGTCTACCACGTGCGGGTTTACCTGCCAACCGCCGAGCACTCCCGCCAGCAGGGTCACGCTGTGCCCCACGGCAAAGCAAGTGACGTAAACAGCCACGTCCCGCATCTTGAAGAGAAAGAAAATCACGCCGAACAGAAAAGCCAGATGGTCATAGCCGGTGACCATGTGTTTCGCGCCCAGATAAAAGAACGGCCCGGCCTGAGCTCCGGCGTTGCGCTGCAGGAATGCCGCATCTTGTCCTGCCACACCGTGCCCGTGCGCCACCCCCGCAACGGCTAACGTCGCAAGTCCCGCCAGAAGGATCATTCTGCCCGATCTACGCATGGCCTGATTGTACACCAACATTCGCCCCCTGTGCCTGTTTCGATTTCCACCCCAGCGACTCGCTTTCGGAAGAAGCCCTGAGCCGAAAGCAACGTGGCGACGGCTCGCGGTCGAGTAGATTCCGAAAAACCAGCCCATAAAACGAGCTAACACCAAAAACACCAATAGTAGGCAGGAGGCCGGTAAAATGTGATGAGCCGGCCGCACACGATGACTCCTGTCCAGCACGCCAGGGAGACCGCCCCAGCGATCCGGGCCGGAACGGGTGCGGTCCTATCGGCGCCCGTTTCCCGGACCCACCGGTAGGTCATCCAGTAGAACACGGCAACATTGATTCCCGCCCCGGTCATGAAAAGGAGTTTGGTCTGAAAGGCGGGGTTGTGCAGGTATTGGTCCGGCCGGGCTGCGAGAAAGTTAAAGCCGGTCAGGACGTTCAGACAGTAGCCGGAAATGCCCCATGGAATCAACCTGTGGAGCGCGTCCATCGGCATTCGCTTCAAGAAGCCGATCAGCCGCAAGTCGTACAATGCGATAACGCCGAACAGGAGACTCACTCCGATGAAATGAAAACTCTCGTTGATGGGCCAGGCCCATTGCATGTCATTCATCACCCGAGAGACGGTTGTGCTGGTCAGCCACGCCTGCAGGGGGTCGAGAAAAGGGTCCACGGTACGGTCTCCACGGGATCATTCTTCAGACGGTTTCCCAACCTGCGGGACAACGGCCTGCCGGCTGCCTCGCTCTCTACAGATCATACCCCGTCAAGTACGTATAGGTGTAGGCGAGAAATCGGCCTGCGAAAATCGCGGCAGCCCACGTGGCCAGGGAAATTCCTGCTAGAACTCGAGGCGGAGCAACCGGCGATGCAACCATCTCGTGCTTGCCGGGCATTCGCCTCCAGATGCTTCGGGCGAACAGCAGGGCCGCCGCAATCAGCACCAGCTTGGCGTAGAACAGCGGGTTGGTCAGCGCTTTTGTCGGATATGCCAACAGGAGCAGGATTCCCGAAACTGCGTTGACCCAGAAGCCGATCTTCATGACGGGGAACAAAGCGTCCAGAACAGAGAAGGGAATGCGGGGCGCCAACCCAAGGACGCGCAAGTCCATGGCCACATTCGCTCCTACCAGCAGAGCCATCCCGAGAGCATGTAGTGCCAGGATCGTCGGAAACGCCAGCATAGACGGCGACTCCCGCACCCATACGCTCAGCCAGCTCCCTTCGACCGCGATGAAAAAAGCTCTCCAGTCCATGATGAAAGAGAAGACAACAACGCACAATCCGCGCGCCGCTTCAACTCGCCGCCAACGACCGCACGGCTGCAATCAAGTCCTCTTCCTGCCCCGGCTGCACAGTACGCAAGTCGAGCAGCACGGCGTCTTCCTCTACACGGGCGATCACCGGGGGCTGCCAGCTTCGCAGTCGTTTCTCCAGTACAGCCGCACTGTGCTTCGCATGCCGCAGCGCCACCAGGCGAGTCGGAATCGTTTGCCCCGGCGCCGAGCCGCCGCCGAGCACCGACTCTCCGTCCGTCAGTTCCATGCTCCAGGCTCCCTTGGTTTCTCCGCAGGCCGCCATCAGGCGGTTGGCTCTTTGCTCGATCTGGTCCCGCGTCATGCGAATCATGCGCATGGCCGGGATGCGTTCCGGGTGGCCGAGCCAGTAGTCGCGCAGGGTCGCCTCGAGGACCGAGTAGGTCAGCTTGTCCACGCGCATGGCGCGAAATAGCGGGTTGCGTCGGATGCGTTCGACCAGTTCTTTCCTGCCGGCAATCACGCCCGCCTGCGGACCACCCAGCAGCTTGTCGCCGCTGAAGCTCACCACATCGACTCCCGCGGCAATGCTCTCGCCCACCGGGTGTTCGTCCGGGATTCCCTGCTCCGCCATGGAAAGCAGGCACCCGCTCCCCAAGTCCTCAAACACGGGGATGCCCGTTTCCCGGCCCAGGGAGACGAGTTCGTCCAGCGCGGGGCTTTCCGTGAATCCTACGACGCGGAAGTTGCTCGGATGCACCCGCAGCAGCAGCTTCGTGTGCTCGTTGAGAGCTTTGCGGTAATCGCCGATCCGGGTGCGATTGGTGGTCCCGACCTCGCGCAGCAGGGCGCCGGACTTGGCCATGATTTCCGGGATCCGGAACGAGCCGCCGATTTCGATCAACTCGCCGCGAGAGACGATGACCTCGCCCCCCTCGGCGAGCGTGTTGAGTGTAATCAGCACCGCCGCGGCGTTGTTATTGACCACGATCGAGGCCGGAGCCCCAAGCAGCGCGTCCAATACTCTCCGGACGTGCGCATCGCGCTCCCCGCGCCGCCCCTTGTCCAATTCGTATTCGAGGTTCGAGTATTGTGTGGCCACCTGTGCGGCGTGCTCGAGTGCTTCGCGCGACAGCGGGGCCCGGCCCAGGTTCGTGTGGAGAATCACGCCCGTGGCGTTGATGACCGGGCGAAGCGAATACGCGAGCGCTTGCTCGGTCCCCTCACGCACACGGGCAGCCAGCCAAGCTTCCGAAATCGCCTCCGCGGAAGGCCACCGCCCGTCGCGGATTTCCTGGCGCACGGCCGCCAGCGTCTCGCGCACACGGTCCCTCAAGAACCGGCGGCTTGTCTCTTCCGCCAGTTCCCGGATTGATGGCCAGTTCAGGACTTCCTCGACGGAAGGAATTGTCCGCAGGCGTTCGGCCACCGCCCCGTCAGAAACTCTCCCGGAAGACCGTTGCGTCGGTTTTCTTTTCAGTCCTGGAATGTGTCCGCTCCTCAGGCTGAGTTTCTGAACGGCTGAATCCCACTAAGAATAGCACAGCCTCTCAGCCAACCTTTCCGATCGGGGATCGTTGGACCTCGGGTCGAATCGTTCGCCACCGGGGCGGCTTGTTCCTCCTGGCGAGCAAGCAACGCAAGACGGCGCTATCCTGTCGTTCCAGGACGAAGCTGCCTCGAACCATCATGGCCAAAGCGAAGAGTTTTCGAAATTCCTCCGTACGCTGCTACAATTTCCCATCGACACCATATGCCTGCCGGTTCAATCCGGGTTTTCCTGATCGACGATCATGTGCTGTACCGCGACAGCATGGTGGCCGTGCTGCGTGCCGAGAAGGATCTCGAGGTGGTCGGGCAAGGCAGTTCGGTGGAACAAGCCAAGCCGCGCTTGGCGGAGTGCAAGCCGGACGTGGTTCTGTGCGAGCTAGTGCTCCCCGGTCGGGGCGGGCGGGACCTGCTGCGCGAAGTGCCTTCGCTCTCCCCGGCGTCCCGCACGATTGTGATTTCCGACGGCGAAGTCGAGGCCGACATTGTCGAGGCCATGCGGCTTGGCGCCCGCGGATTCCTGGACAAGCAATGCCCGGTCGATCTGTTTCTGAAATGTATCCGCAAAGTCCACGCCGGCGAGATCTGGCTCAGCGGACGGCTGACGGAAGCGGTCCTGCGCTCCTTCGGCAGCCAGCAGGCGCCCGGCAAGCTCAGCGGAAAGGCCGAATTGTCCCGGCGCGAGATGGAAGTGATCCAACTGGTCATCCATGGCTACAAGAACCGGGACATTGCGCAAATGCTCTTCATCAGCGAGAAAACGGTCAAGAACCACCTCTCGGCGGTCTTCCATAAGCTGGGGGTCGCAGACCGCCTGGAACTGACGCTCTACGCGTTGGAACGGCGCTTGTTCCCGCCCGAATGAATCCTCTCGCCCCGAACAACGTTCCTGATGCCGGAACTATTGATGAACTGAAAAACTGCGGAAGATGTTTTCTGGCCCCGGATCGTCACGTAGGGCGGACCCCATTGGACCCTGTCAAGAAAAATTTCCAAGCTAATCTATAGTCAACTACCAACAATTTACTTGACAGTTCGTCTCCCCATCAGGCTTAATTGCAATTCACCAAATGTTGAGGCGAGTCGCAACTTGGGCTGATGATTGGCGCGGAGTTGGCGGTCTATACGTGTTCGCTGCTCGGATGTCAGGCTTTCTATCAGGGCGGCCATGGCTTCCTTTGTACGTGGGTCGGAGTGACGATCTAGGTTAAAACGTTTTCGTAATTTTTGATCTCAAGACAATGGAGGAGTAATTTGATGAGTGTTTCCAGAAGAAGGTTCCTGAAGCGCGCGGGGACGGGTTTAGTAACAACCGCGGGTGTCCTTGCGCTCCCCCGTTCGGCTCACGCGGCGACAGGCGGCAGGAGAATCAGTGGGTCCGGCTCGTATGATTTGGGCCCGTTCGATCATCGTGACGATCCGGATAATCCGGATAATAAAGTGCCCCTGACGACGGATCTTGGCTTTGACGAGACGATGGTTTATTGCAAGGTGACCACGAACTTCGAGCCGTTTATATTCCCTGCCTTCAATCCCGCCTTCGGCAGGGTCCCCGATTGGATGCGCACTCGTTCTTTATGGACATGCAAAGCACGCGGATCGATCGGCTGGACATTGTGGATGGTCCGGATGGTCAACCCCGGGCAATCTATGAAGGCGTAATGCGTTCGATAACCCGGGCCAACGTCGGCGGAACGCTGTACGAATTCGACGAAGAAGAGATTCCATATGGCTGCGTGGCGGATGATGACCCTTTTGGGACCCCGGCTGAGGTGGGGATCAGCAAGAACTCCTTTTCCATGACCGGATACTTTGACCCGGCAGGAGGGCATCACAACCTGTTTGGGCCGGAATTCACGTTTGCGGGCACCTTGACGAGCGGCAACATCGTCATCGAGAAAGGCGTGGATGGCCAGGTACCCGTGCTGATGATTTCCAACACCACTACCCGGTTCGCGGCATGAATGCGCTCGCGGGCGATGCCTTTCGTCTGGACGTCATGGGCGCCACGCCCAATGCCCCCGTTTACATAAAGATCTGGCAAGAGGTTGACGGAGTGGCGACCCCTTACGGGGGTGGGGTGACCGGGCCTTGGGGTGTCACGGATGCTCAAGGCATGTGGACGCTCACTGGAATGTTTACTTCCGGCCATGTCGGAACTTGGTGGGAGAAGGCGATCATCGGCGACCCTGACTCCACGGAGCGTTCCGCAACGATTAAATTCACCGTGATGAACGCCTAGCCCGCATCTTTCACGAGTCCGCTGATCAGGCGGATTTGTGCAGTAAGAATCGGAATTCGGGTTCAAACCATCCATACCTGCATGCTGCCGCGAGGCGGCTGCAGCCATTTCATCGAACTCGCCGGCCGTTTTGAGCCGCCAGACTTTTAATCGAGTGGAGGATTTCATGGAAGCTGTATCACGGTTGCTCCGCAGAGACGGTCCAACGGCGATCGCTCTGCTGGTATTGCTGACTGCTGTCGTCTTTGCACCCGGTCGCCTGTATTCGCAGACGGCCGCCAACACCGGCCAGATTCTGGGCCAGATTCTGGACCCCTCGGGCGCCGTAATTCCCAACGCCGAGATAAGGATCCGGAACCTGAACACGAACCTCGCGCGGGTGGTCACCTCCGATGCGACTGGCCGCTACGTGATCCCCTTCGTGCCGCGTGGCCCCTACGAAGTGACGGCGTCTAGCAGCGGATTCGGATCTGCCATACAGCAGGTCTTCATTACGCTGGGCAGCTCGGTCGCCGCCAACTTCACCCTCGCGGCGGACGCGGTCCGTCAATCCATTGATGTAACCGCGGAACCGATCTATATGGAGGCCACGGCCGCATCGGCCAAGTCGATTCTCACCGATTTGCAGATCCACAACCTGCCCTCCAACGGACGCCAGATCGAAAACCTGCTGGTGCAGACGCCCGGTTCGCTGATCGAACCGATGTGCGCCGGTTATTCCATCTCCGGGCAGAAGGGCATTTACTCCAACATCAACGTCGATGGCGCAGACTACAACAGCACGTTCGGCTGCGGTTTGCGCGGCCGCGGGGAGGCTGCCCCGGCGTTCAGCATGGAGGCGCTCTCCGAGTTCCACATCGTCCGGAACGTGTTCTCTTCCGAGTTCGGCCGTTCCACCGGCGGACTGGTGAACATGTCCACCAAATCCGGAACCAACAATTGGCACGGTTCCGCCTACTACTATGGCCGCAACAGAACGCTCTCCGCTGTGGATCCATTCGGACAGGAAGCTCTCGCCCAGATCTCCCAGTTCGGGGGCTCCCTGGGCGGACCGATTGCGCAGGACCAGACCTTCTGGTTTTTTGCGCCGGAAATGCAGCAAGCCAGCAAGCCGGTGCAGGTCCTGTATTCCGCTTTGGACCACCAGAATCTCCGTGCTACGCCCGGAGCGATTGCCCTGCTGGGGGCAGCTCCGGAAGAGGAGATCACCGCCATCAGCGACTCTCTTTCCGTAATCAATCGGCTCGATCACCAGATCACGGATAACCACGCCCTGTTCGGCCGCTTTGACTACATCCAGAACGCATCCAACAACAATCCCGGGAGGAACTTCCAGACCACCGGCCCTAGCATTCAAAGCATCACCAACCGGGCGGCCAGTGGACAAGCTGTTCTCGAAAACACAAACTATACGGCGGTGGGGCAGTTGACGTCGTTCCTGTCCCCCAACCACATCAATGAACTGCGGTTCCAGTGGGCTCGTGAATCGCGTCCGCGCAGCACCGTGGGAACCGGACCGGAAGTTACCATCTGGCACGGAGTACAAGAGGTGGGTACCTACGGACCGCAAGCTTCCGGACTGGGATTTGGGAATCTCGGTTTTTCTTCTGCGGACGACCGTATTCAATTGGTGAACAATTTTTCGATCGTCCAGGGCGGCCATTCGATGAAGTTGGGATTCGATGCCTTCCGCGTCAACGGAAATATGCTGTTCACGCCCGGGGCGAACGCCCTCTACCATTTCAACAGTCTGGAATCTTACATGGCCAGAAGACCGCTCCAATACCAGCAGTTCGTTGGAACCGGCTCTCTGGACCTGGGCATGAACATGCTCGCATTTTACGTGCAGGATGAGTGGAGGCCGCTTCCTGGCCTGACCCTCACCCCGGGGTTCCGGTATGAAGCCCAATTCAACCCGGATTACCTCGATCCCACAGTCCCGGACGCCCGTTTCCCGCTGGCCACGCACATCCCGGACGACACCGGGATGTTCGCTCCGCGCCTCGGGATTGCCTGGGACCTTGGCAACAACAACCGGACGGTACTCCGCGCTGGCGGCGGATTGTTCTATGGCTCGATCCATCTCGGCCTCTTGGCGCAGTCAATGCTCTTCAACGGAGGCAATCCGGAGCTGGCCAGCCGCGTGCTGGTTACCCATCTCCCCGGTCTCCAGGATGCCTTTTCCGCGATTGGTCACGATCTGGCAACAGCGCCGTTGAATCAATTGCCAACCTTTACAGCCTCGCAGGTAGCGGATTTCTTCGGCGATTCGGTCACACCCGATCTGGTGCTCAAGGCTCCCAACTGAGCTGGCTGACGTCCAGACCGCCCCCGGTGGGGGCGAAGTGCAAACTACTTCGACACGAATTTCAGAAATCCACGCGCCGTGCAGTTCAAGCTCGGAGTCGAGCATGAACTGGCTCAAGGGATTTTTGTGGGAACCGATTTCACTTTGATCAACACGGCCCGTGCTTCCCGGCAGCGTGACATCAATCAGGGAGTTCCGGTGAAGGATGCAACCGGCCGGTATCGCTACTCCAATAGAAAACGGCCCTACGCCCCGGAATACTACAACGTGCAGATCACCGAGTCCTCGGCTCGTTCTCTGTATCGCGCCTTCACTACCTCGCTCAACATACGGCGGGCGCGCTATATTCTGGACGCCTATTACACGTTGTCGTGGAAACTCAGCGACGATGATCAGGAACAGGACTACAGTGCGATCGCCTACGACAGCGCTGCGAATCTGAATAACGAATACTGGTGGTCGCTTACCGATCAGCGGCATCAGCTCGTCGCCTACGGCATGTACACGCTGCCGTTGAACTTCGAGGTGTCCAGCACTGCCCGGTTCAACTCGGCGCGCCCGTTCGATGCATTGCCGTTTCTGGACTACAACAAGGACGATGTATTCACCGATCGTCCGGTGATTGACGGCGCGGTGATCCCGAGAAATGCGTACCGGAACCGGGCCTTTTACGATGTCAGTCTGCGCTTCCAGCGGCACTTTATTCTTCCGGACGAAAAAGGAAGATTTACGGCGTCGGTGGAGTTCTTCAACCTGTTCGGGTTCGATAATGTGATGCTGGACCATCCTCATATGCATTACGGACCGGGAACGGTGTTTCGGAACGGCGAACTGATGTCGGTTCCGCCGCCGGCAGGCTTCAACAAACTGCGCGATCCTTCGGGAGAGTATTACCAGGACAACCACCCCGGTGATCCCTTCCAGATGCAGTTGGGTCTGCGGTTCCAGTTCTAGGGCTGGTAAAGGGGTCGTTTGGAGCCCTGCGGTTCCAAACGGCCTCTCCCACCTCGGGACTCAGGTGACATTCGGCCGTCAGTGGCGTAAGATTTTTGGGAGACTGCTCTTTCTCGGGCCCATGCGAAGGGAAGATCGAATGCTGCAAGCACGCTGCTTGGCCGCCTCTTTCGACTGGAGTAAATAAGGGAGTGCTCCCATGTTGAGTTTTCTGATCGTCTTTCTGCTGGCGTTTGCAGGCCAATCCCTGCAGGCCCAGGATAATGAAATTTATTGGTACAAGAACCTGGATGAGGCGGTCGAGGCAGCCCGACAAACCGACCGGCCTATGATGATCGACTTCTGGGCTGACTGGTGCGCCCCGTGCAGGATCATGGACGCCGAGGTCTACACCGACCCGGACCTGATCACCGTCTTCCAGGAGAAAATGATCGGCGTGCGGATTCACTTCGATCTGCAGCCGGACATGGTGCGCAAGTTCGATGTTCTGGCGCTGCCCTATCTGGTTTTCACGAACTCCTATGGAACCGTGTTGCTGGCTCATCAGGGGATGCTCGATGCCGCCGGCATGACGAACATCGTGAACGCATTCCCAACCGATATGGCTGAAATCAACCGTATCGACCGAATCCTGCAGGAGGACGAAGATCACTTCCCGGCCCTTGTGGGCATGGCCCAGAAGCTTCGCGAAACAGGATTCTACGATACCAGCAATGAGTTCTTCGAAAGAGCGCTCCGGCACGATCAGGGGAAGCAGAAGACAGTCGAGCGTGAAGTGATCCTCTACAGCATGGGTCTCAATTCGCTCGTCCTGCAGGACGGCAGAGCCTCAGTGTCCTCCTTGGAGCGTTGCCTGAAGGAGTTCCCCGCCAGCGGCCGTAAACCCGCAATCATGCTGGCACTGGGCCGTGCTTACTTGCTGCGCGAGGATGAGAGGAAGGCCAGGCAAACGCTGACATCCGTTGTGGAGGAATTCCCCGAGTCCCCTCCTGCCCGGGCCGCCAGGGAGTTACTGAACTCGCTTTAGGCCGGCGTCTGCTTTCGCTCGCAACGCTTGCGATGCCCGCTTGATGGGCGAGTTCTCTGACGGTTTTTTGACGGCGACTTTGATCTAGGGTGGTGGGGAGTATTTCATTGCCTGTGCCGGTTACATAATTCCTTTATGGGGGCTATCGTCCGGCCGGAATGACGGGCACAATCAGTACCGAAGGCCGTTGTTCATCATGATAAATGGTATTGATGGCAGTGGTCCAAGGCGCTTGTTCATTATCAAACATAAACCGATTATGGTTTGGCAGCCAGCGGGGAAAGCTGCTGCTGGAAACCGTAAGCCGCAATCGGTGGCCTTTCTTGAAAACATTTCCAACCGGATAGATGGGTATCGTGTACTTGTAAACACGGCCCGGAACAATCGCCGTAGGTTGCTCCAATGATTCTCTGCGGCTTGCACGGATAATATTTTGCCGCAGAATTTGCGCATAACCATCGGTGTGAACGTCAATCAAAGTCACGACGAAATCGGTGTCGTCGGTTGATGAGGAGGCGTACAATTCGACCGTGCTCGGTCCGGCAATGGCAAGGTCTTCCAGCAGCGCAGGCGTCGTAAATGTCAGGCTTTGATTGTCCGCTGGGCGATGATCGCGTGCTCCCATGGGTTCGGTAAACAGATCGCCTCCAATGGAGAGGATTGGGTTGCGCGGATCGAATGTGTAGGTGTCCGGCTCGTCATTCGCAGGCGGTTCTTGTCTCAGCAAAGAGCCGTCACTCAATGAATCGGCGGAACCGCTCGACACCGATGACAAATAGAATTTAGTATCCACGGCATCATTTAAGGGAAACTCGTCAGCTGTAAGCCAGCGGTTCGATCCCATCAAAAAGATGCGCACGCGCGGTTCGTCCATGATGCCGTTGTCCACGCCGCGCAGATGATAGTCAAACCAGCGCACCATCAATGCGGGATGGTTGATCTCTGCATCGGGCCCGAAATCCAAGTCGCCAATCTGGCGGTTGGAACCACCGTGAAGCCAAGCTCCGATGATCAGCTTGACGGAATCGCGCGCCAGCTCAGTAGCGGCTTTATTGCGAATGGCGTTGAACATCTCTGTTGCCGAATGAGGGTAACGATCATACCAGCCGCTCTTGTAATATACTGGCACTTGAAATTTATCGACATGTTCGATGGGAGCATACTGGCGCCAGAAATCGTTATAGACGGGATTCGCAAGCGTATCGGCCATGTTCTGGGATTGCCAGCTTTCCCAAAAGCCCTGATTTCGCTCGATCCGCCGGACATGCCAGTTGAGCCAGTCCTGCGGTTCGTCTCCCCTCATATTCGTCGAAACCGGCCGAGCCGCTTCGTTGTAACCGAGAAACCAATTCATTCCGGTCATTCCCAGCGCTCCGCCGCCGTATCGGTGAATAAACCAACTATGTGAAGAATCGTTGCAAAACATCGCCGTGAGATGAGGTGGTTGTGTGGGCGCCGTCATGTTTTGGTTGAAGCACGAATACGAGGTCCCAAAGGTGCCGACTTTGCCGGTGGACCAAGGCTGCGTTCCAGCCCATTCGATGGTGTCGTATCCGTCCTGGAGTCGGCCCCAACCCTCATCCCGGTATTGGTAGAAAGTTCCCGGCGAAGCGAATCGCCCGCGGACGTCTTGGATCAGTACGGCATAGCCGCGCTCAGCAAAGTAGGGAGCGCGTCTCCAATTGCAGTCATTCTTATCGTAAGGGGTCCGTTCAATGACGACGGGAAAAGGTCCCGTTCCCATGGGAAGATACAAATCCGTAGCAAGTTCCAATCCATCGCGCATCGGAACTTGTACCTCGGTACAGGTATATTCAAACTGTGCTGGTCTTTCCTCGGGCCACCCCCAACCGCATACCGGTTGCAACACCGGAATAAGAATCATTGCAAGGACCCACGATCGATGGAACATAGTACCTTCCAGGCAAAACGGAATATGGGTTCAAATGGTCGGGGCGAGAGGATTTGAACCTCCGACCCCCTGCGCCCAAGGCAGGTGCGCTACCAGACTGCGCCACGCCCCGACTGAAATCGCTCTTTTGATTCTAAACCACTTCCGAATATTGCAAAACTCCAGAACGCCCCCAAAAAGGGCCAAATACCCCTCGACCATGACAAAACCGTGACAAAACCCCTCAATTTGGTCGCTCCGTGACAAAACTCCGGTTGGCCTCGTTTGCCATCCGGTTCAGCTTTTGTAAAGCCTCACGCTTCATTTGCAGCTTCATTTGCGAATATTTCTTGAACACTCTCGCGTCCCTTGACGGAGAAGCTGGGTCACCCACTCGTCCGCCACTCCGCCGGCGCTCAACCGTGCCGCGTAGGTCGAGCGCAGAGGTTGTGTTGCTGCAACTTTGGCCGACGGCGGCTGGTAGCCTGAAGAGATCATGAAGAAGGCAATCCGACCGGCGATCTGCAAGTGGAGACAAATCGAGCCCGAGCTGATTCTTTGCGCTGTGCGCTGGTACCTTCGGTACTCGCTCTGGTTCCGCGATGTCGAAGAGCTTGCTCAGCGAGCGCGACCTGGAGGCGGACCACACGACAACCCGGCGCTGGGTCAGGTATTGACAGCCACGAATCTTCACCGGGTTCCGCCCCCGGAAGTTGAATCACCGTTCATTCCCATGCGCCGCAGGGCGCTATGGCTCGGCCGGTGGCCATCCAAGGTGATGCTGTGTGGCTCCCGATGATGCTTCAGTGCCTTGCGAAAGAATGCCTTCGCCGCCGCAATGCCGCGTGTTCGACTCAGACAGAACTCCACGGTGTTGCCTTCTCCATCCACGGCGCGGTACAGATACATCAACTGGCCCCGCACCTTGATAAACGTTTCATCAACCCGCCAGCTCCCACCCACTGGTCGCTCGAATCGGCGCCAGCGCTTTTCGCGCGTGTCGGCATAGCGAACCACCCAACGTAAGATTGTGGAGTGCGAAATCGATAAACCCCGCTCACCTAAAATCGCGACCAGGTCTCGGTAACTCAGTTTGAAGCGAAAATACCAGCGAAGGCAGAGGAGAATGATGTCGTCTTCGAACCAACGCCCGGCAAATAGAAGATTCCGTTCAGTTTTGCGATGCGCCATAACCCATTATCGCCAAGTCCCTTCGCTGTCTGCACCAGAACCCCGGTCCATCGCCGGTCCGTCGATGGAGATCGAGGGCGCAACGTCATGGCCGCAGGGAAGTCGAGCCGAGTCAACCGCCGGTACAAGGCGAAGTTCAGAACCCGGAACTGGACGGAGTACGAGCGTGGCCTCAGGAGCCGTGATCGAGTGTCACATCCTCAACCGGATGGCCGAGCTCGGTAGGCCGAAATCCTGCGCCGTGGTGTCGTGAACGAGGGGTTGGGAAAGCGGCCCACTCGCGCCGGGATGGAACCGCGCAACAGCTCCCATTTTCTATGCTCTCTTGTGGAGAAAGTCTGATACCCTTGTGCGCATAGAGCTCTGGGCGGAATCGTGTTGGATGCGTTGAAGAGACAGCACTCTTCATTGTCGGCAACTTGGTTCACGAAATGGCTATTACTGGACAAATCGAGGGTATGTGCCCGTTCGTTTTCGACCACTGCATAGCTTCAAAGAGGGTTTTTATCCAACGGCGTTTCTGCAACACACCCGAAACTCGTCGTCTACAAACATCCGCGATTACTCAAGCAAAGGGGGCGAAATGTTTGGATCAAGACTAGTGTGGAAGATTTTTAGTTTTGCAGTTCTGGCAGCCCTACTGGGGACACAGGGCCACGGCCAAACGACAACCGGCTCGATCCTGGGGACCGTGTCCGATGAAACCGGGGGCATAGTCCCCGGAGCGGCGGTTACGGTATTCAATTCGGACACAGGCGGCACCCGGTCCATGGAGACCGACGCGCAGGGACGCTACCGGGCGACGAACCTGACCCTCGGGGGCTACGAGGTGAGCGTGGCGCTGGCAGGCTTCCGGACGTCCGTGCGCAGCGGAATCACTTTGACCGTGGGCGCCGAAGTGGTAGTGGACCTGACGCTCAGCATCGGCGCCGTCAGCGAACGGGTCGAGGTAACGGCGGAAGCTCCGTTGGTGCAAACCACCGGCTCGACGGTCTCCGGCCTGGTAGACACCCAACAGATTCAGGACCTCCCGCTCAACGGCAGGAGTTTCGAAGGCCTGGCCCTCTTGCAGGATGGGGTGACTCCCTTTTATCGGGGCACCCAAAGCACAGAGAGCGGCGCCGGCTTCAAATTTTCCGTGAGCGGAAGCCGCGCGAATGCCAACAGCTTCCTGCTCGATGGAACGATCATCAACGATGCCCAGAACTTCAGTCCCGGCAGCGCGGCCAACGTGATGCTCGGGGTGGAAACTCTGCGGGAATTCCGGGTGTTGACGAGCACCTATAGCGCCGAATATGGACGCCATATGGGCGGCGTGGTCAATGCCGTCACCAAATCCGGCACCAACGCCTTCCATGGAAACTTGTTCTATTTCCACCGGAACGACAATTTGGATGCGAACAACTTCTTCCTCAACAAGGGCAACCAACCGAAACCGGAATTCAAGCGCAACCAGTTCGGCGCTTCGGGGGGAGGGCCCATCGTAACGGACCGGACGCACTTCTTCACCGGCTTTGAAGGGCTGCGGGAACGCAAGGGTTTTGTCGCGACGGGCCGCGTGCCGATCGCGTCAGCCCGGAACGGGCTTGTGTATAACGCGGACGGAGTGCTGACGGACATCGGCGTCGATCCCGCCATCCAGCCGTATATCAACCTGTTTCCGGTGCCCAACGGCCCTCAGTTGACGCCGACGTCCAACGTTGCCGACCACTTCACCGCCCCAGGGAAGCCGACAAACGAAGACTTCTTCGTCATTAAGTTCGACCATCGGTTCGGTGACAACCATTCGATGTTCGGGCGCTACACCATCAGCGACAGTGACACGTCCGATCCAAACAACAATCACGTTCATACGCTCAATCGGATCGCCCGCAACCAGTATGTCACCGTGGAGGAGACTTCGGCCTTTTCGCCGACTGTCGTCAACGTGGTCCGCGCCAGCGTGGCCCGCAGTTTCTCCGACTCCATCAACACACTATTGTTCGACAACTCCGACGCGCTGAAATTCCTCCCAGCTCAACAGTTCGGCGAGATCGTCTTTGCCCAGGACAGCGTGGAAGATTTTGGGAACGTGACCAGCCAGCCTCAACTTTGGGGCCGGACCGTCTGGCAGCTCTCCGACGATGTCACCTTCTTCAAAGGAGGCCATACGTTCAAGGCGGGCTTCATGTTCGATCGCATCCAGGAAAACACAACCAAGCACCGGCAGTTTGGCGGAGGCTGGGAGTTCAATTCCGTGGCGAGCTTTCTGGCAAATGAACCCCTGGAGTTTTCATTCCCGCCCGCTTTCAACGATCCGCATCGCGGGTGGCGGCAGAGCATATTCGGGGCTTACATTCAGGATGATTTCCAGCTCCGGCCGAACCTGACGCTCAATTGGGGCTTGCGCTGGGAGATGGCCACCGTCCCCACCGAACAACATGGAAGACTTGCCAATTACCCGGACCCGGTAAACGATTTTGCTGACGCGCCGCATATCGGCAACCCCTGGTACGACGGCGGGGAAAAAGACTTCGGCCCTCGCCTGGGCTTCGCCTGGGATCCTTCCTCGAATGGCACGACCTCCATCCGGGGCGGTTTCGGCGTTTATTTCGACCACATTTCCGGCTTGCCCTACAACCGCGCCACTGCCCGGGTCTTTCCGTTTCATGGGAGCGCAACCTTCGATGATGAAGACGTATTAGCGGGTCAGTTTCCGCGCCTCGACCTGTCATTGACCTCGGAGCCCGATCCGTTCCGGTTCACGAACTATTCGCTCGCCCCGCAGATGAAAGACCCGACCAAGGTCAATTGGACCTTCTCCGTCCAGAGGGAAGTCGCCCGGGAAACGGTCGTGACCGCCACCTATTCCGGATCGCAGTCCTCTCACCTGCCCGCCCGCACCAACGGCAACTCGGCCCCCGTCGAGTTCGACTCTGCCGGGCAGCCCTTCATTCGCCACGCGAACTTCCGAGGCAGAGGAATCGAAGCGCCGCGCAGCAACGCCCAGCGGGTGAACCCCAACCTGGGCCAGCTCAGCGTCTACATCTTCAACTCGGGGCTCTCGAACTATCACGGGCTGCAGTTAGGCCTGCGGCGGCGCCTGGCACAGGGATTTCAAGCGCAACTCTCCTACACCTGGTCCAAGGCAATGTCGACTTCCGACGGCGCATTGGGCAGAACCGTGGACTCCCTCTCCGGGGTCGATGCCTCAATGATCCCGTATGACCTGTCGACTGACACGGGCCTGTCCCTGTTCGACATGCGCAACTCCTTCACCGCGAACTTCACCTACGAGTTGCCGTTCGGCCAGGGTACCACGGGCCTTTCGCGGGCGGTGGTAGCCGGCTGGTCCCTCCGCAGCATTGTGAGCCTGCAAGACGGCATGCCGATGAACATCAGGCTGCGATTCGATCGGACCCGATCCAGAGTAAGCGGGGGAGGGCGGACGGACCGTCCCAATCTGAGACCCGGCGCAAGCAACAATCCAATCCTCGATTCCAGAGACCCGGATGCGTACTACGATCCGAACGTGTTTATGCTGGCGCCCATCGTCACATCGGAGGATGGGACCTTTGCGAGAGCCTACTTCGGGAACCTGGCCCGCAACTCCGTGATTGCTCCCGGGTTTGTGAACTTCGATTTTTCCATTGTGAAAAATACCTCGATTTCCGAGACCACCAACCTGCAGTTCCGCGCGGAGTTCTTCAACTTGTTCAACCGGGCCAACTTTGGCTTGCCCGACCCGTACCCGTTTCGGAACAACAGCGGAGCAATCAATCCTTCGTCCGGGAGAATCACAAGGACCGTGAATGATCCCCGCGATATCCAGTTCGGGCTGAAGTACATTTTCTAATGTTGCTCTAACTGACTGCAACCGGGGCCAGCATGGGGATAGACGCAACCGTCTGTCCCCGTTTTTTTTATGCACCCGGACCCATACCGCGAAAAGCGCCTGCAAGTCGTTGAAGATCTAGAGTTGCTGCAACTTCTCGAGGATCACATGGATGTGGCTGAGGCACGTCGCCGAATAAGAGAGCCAGCCGACAAGGTTAGCTTGGAAGATTTGCGGAACGGATCGTTCCTGGAAGACAGGTCGACTCGGCGAAACCCAGAGAGGGCCTCTAGCCTGAGTGAACAAGATAAAGGCCCTCCGTTATATTTCTTCCCGCCACTTCTTACGTTTCCGCAAGGGAAGGGCAGGGGGGCTATTTTTCCTTCACCTCAACCTTGGCGATTCGGTTGAGACCGCTTTCGGCCATCCACAGATTGCCTGTGGGGTCGTGCGTCATAAACCGCACGGTCCCACCGCCGGAGGGAATCTCCCACGACTGGAACTGCTCCGTGTTCGGATCAAACCGCACAACCGTATTCGGAGACACGCCGGTTTCGCTGTACCACACGACGTCTCCCACCGCGGTCATTCCGTAGGGGCGTGACGTCGGCCCGCTCGGAGACGGATATTCCTTGAACCGGCCTGTCTTCGGGTCGAACCTCCCCAAAACGCCCCGGCCATCGTCGCCGTACCAGATCATGTCATCGGGAGTCACCGCAATGCGCCGCGGACGGGCGTCCTCGTACGGGATCACGTGTTCGGTAATCTGCATCGTTTCCGGATCGACGCTGCCCAGGCGGTTGCTGCGCCAGTTGGCGAAATAGGGAACCCCGTTCGAATTGATCACGATGCCGTAGGGGTCCATCCGCCCGCTGCTCGGCATGGCGGCTATCTGAATCTCGCCCGTCTTCGGATCGAGTCTTCCCACGCGGTTGGACTGCTGCATGGTGAACCACAGGAATCCCTTCTGGTCGAAGATGGGAGTGTGGGGGTCCAGCGTGCGTTCGCCCGACGGAATGCGCCGGCCCACATTCGGAGGAGGATCCGGCATGTGGTATTCGGTGATCTCTCCGCTCTTCGGGTCCAGCTTCCCGACGTACCCGCCATGCATCCCCGTGAACCAGATATTGTTGTCCTTGTCGGCTACCAGCCCGTGCGGCACCGAATTCGGTGTTTTCAAGGTGTATTCCTTGAACTGCTGCGTCTGGGGGTCAAACCTCCCCAGCAGGTTGCCCGTCGGCCCCGTCCACCACACCGACCCGTCCGGCGCTACGAGCGGATCGTGAGCCCCTGCCTTGGTCGGCGTGTCCCATTCGTGGATGGAAATCTCCACGTTCCCCGGTATCACCACCGGGCGCGGCTTCGCCGGCCCATTAAAATTGGAAGCCAGATAGTCAATCACCACCGGAATTTCGTCTTCCGTGAGAGGCGCTCCCATATTCGCCATCAACGTGACCACGGCTTCCCAGTCTTCCCGGGCATGCTTGAAGGCAACTACCCGTTCTAGGTCGTGGCACGATTGGCATGTGCGTTCTACGGCCTCCTTGCCGTTCCCGGCAGGCAATTCCTGAGCTTGGGCCGGAAGCGCGCAGGCAACCACGGCTGCTGCCAGCATCAACACCTTCCCGTTTCTGCTCGAATCACGTCCCTTGCCATCATCGACTCCGTTCATTACATTCCTCCTATATGATTTCTGCCGGGATTTCCCTTTTAGCCTTCCGGCGGTTAGAACTATACATCCATCTGCGTCCCGCCGAGTACGATTGTTTCTCCGAGAGGGCCATCGGCTCAGAACCGCCCTTCCTGAAGTCCTCGCGACCCGCTGCCACCACTCCCGAAGCCGGATTCCTCGGACACCGCTGCGCGCCGAAGCATTGGGGGGGCGAGTTCTCTGTCGTCACAACGAGCAACTTCATCCGGCCGGAAGCGACAACGCCACAATCCGCCCTGGCATGGCGACGTTGTAAGGTTGGCGAGACGGGAACCGCTTTCCGTTGCCGCCTTCGGCAACCCAAGTTAAAATAGGTGCTATGTTACGCGATCCAAGCCTCATTCCGCTTTCTCATCAGCATCAGCACGGCTTGGCGCTCACCGTGCTAATCGAGCGCGGGCTCAAAGCGGACTCATCCGCGGAGAAGGCCGGACAATTGGCCGAAAAAGTTGCGTCCCTGGCACAAGTGGAACTGCTGGGCCATTTCAAGGTGGAAGAGGATGTGTTGTTTCCCGCCGTCCGGCAAGCACTCGATTCAACATCTCTCCTGGACGAGTTGGTTGCGCAGCATCGGGAGTTGGCAATCCTCATAGGCCGCATTGCTGGGTCATCCGGCGCGGAGCGTGTGGGTCTGCTCAGAGAGTTCGGAGAGCTTCTCGGTAATCATATTCGGACCGAAGAACGCCAGCTCTTTCAGGAGATCCAAGCGAAGCTGCCGGCCAACGAGCTGGGAAAGCTGGGCCGGGAGATCGATGCGGCCGTGAAAAAACTGTGTCCGGCATCCAGCCCGCTTTAGGCAGCCTGTCCTAACACCCGGCTTTTAGAATTGATCCTCGATATCCAGCTCGAGCGTCAGACCCGCTCCACCGAGGCTGCATCCCAGCCGGGGAGTCCTGGCACTGGACCGGGACCTCAGGGATCGCCCGTCTGCCCAGGCCAGCGGGGACGCGCCACGTCACCCTCGACCTCGTAGAAGCCAAGGTCTCGACCGGTGCGAGCCTTCGCGATCCAGATGATCTGCCCGGTGTGCATCGCAAAGTGCTCCACGGCGTGATAGAGGGCCCCGAAGCGCGTGACGTTGAAGCCCTGGATCTCCACGCGCGTCTCGAGCGTGGCCAGGTTGAGCCGCGCGAGCACCGCGTCTGCCTCGGCCACCGCGCGTGATAGGTCGGCGAGCAGATTGGCCTTCGCCGCTGTGTCTTCCGGTGCGAACTCCAGGTGGCGCTGGCGTGAGGCCGGCGTCCCGCCGAGGCCGCTGACGATCCACTGCCGGACGTTGCCGGCCAGATGCAGGAGCAGGTGGCCGATCGCGTTCGACGCCGGGTTCGGCCGCCACCAGATCTCATCGTCAGAGAGCTGTGCCACGGCGGCCTCGATCTTGGGCAGGTAGGTGGCCGTCAGGAACTGCCGCGATCGGTCGACGAACCGCTGGTCGATCATGACGCCCTCAGTCTAGCCGGAATTTCCTTTTTGGCCCTCCGGCGATTGAAAATATACACCCACTTGGGTGCAACCGATCACACTATTATCTCCAGGTGGGTACACCGGCTGCCCAAAACCTCTCCTTAGCCCCTGAGCACTCGTCTCCGGGTCATCCAGAAGCCGTTTTTTCAGACATCTCCATTCCTGGAGGATATCGTAATCGCTTTCTTGGGTGCCGCCGCAAGAGCTATCCTGATGGAAGCGCCAATCCATCGATCCGCCCCAACATGCTGGCAAACAGTCGCCGCCACAGGTTGCCGAGATTATAGGCAAGGATCGTCAGCCGCAGCCGGACCTCGTTGGACCGCAACCGGTGGCAGCTCAGCCGTGTCATCTTCACTGCCTGCTTGCCTTCCTTGATCCACTGCTCGGCCTTCCCGCGCTTATTGTAAAACCGGATTCTCTTTATGAATGGTCGGCGGCATCCTTCTGCTAATCTCCAACGTCAATATTGATGCGGGTTCAAACAATCACCGCGTCGCTCCGCCGAAGACTTTGCAACGGTCTACGGCAGTGCTGTATACATTTCTTCATTTTGAATCTTGTAGGGGTCCGCACCCTCTTGAAGTTTCTCCAGAATCTCGCCGTAAAGCTTGTCGACGATCTCCTGCGGAGCTGGTATGTCTGCCGACTAGGCACTATCAGAATGATATTCCCAACAGAAAGTCCGCCTGATTAAGGCTGGAACTGAAGATTGCCTCCCTGTACACGCTCGTCCCCGACACCCCGCGGAAATTCTCGTGTGCCCAGCGGGTATAGCGTATTTCCCCGGAAATACGGATAAAACTCAACGGCATCTCCACGCCACCTCCAAGCACAAATCCTCCGGTGGACAAACGCGCAAGCTCCTCCAAAGGGAACCCTGACGGGCTTACTGTGCGCGTATAGTCCCACCTGGTAAAGGTTCGCCGACCTGTAGCTCTAACCTGCCCGGTTCCGTTGATCCGGTTCACGCTCACGCCTGCCGCCACAAAGGGACGTACGGCGGCACCCGAAAAACGGTATTTCATCAGAAGAGGAAATTCCCACTTGTTGGCTACATTATTCGTGTTGATGAAATACTCCCCTGACGATGGAGTGCGAAAATAGTAATTGCTGTCGTAGTTCAGCCGCCTGTAGAGAACATTGAACTCGAGGGCAAGGCGCAACGGCAGATGGACTTGCACCGTCGGGCCCACGACATATCTCTTTGTTTTAGCGAAGTACGATTCGCGGTCAACGACTGGCCCCCGAGGACTCGTGCCTGAGCTGGTGAATAGGAATGCGTCGTTTAGCGGAATGCCGCCCTTGACCCCGACAGACAGCAACTGCGCATCGGCGCTCACCGTAACAAGACAAAGAACAGCACACCAAAATAGGCCTGTTACGATCTGATGGTTATGCCGAGATGTGCTCCGGTTAGCTACGAGCCGCCCACCACAACCATTCTGGCTATTCATCGGGGATAGTGTAACATTCACTTAGACGGCTTACGCAGAGATGCTTTGGATATTATGGGACCGTTTCTGCACCAGGGATGGCCTTGTCCGGGTAGTATCCACGCAGGCTATTGGTTACATATTCTTGGACGGAATGGTCCGGGTGGTGGATGTATTGCAATAGAATTGAAAATACTTGTTCGTCTGCGTACGCCAAGATGGACGGCAGGAAATCGCTCAGCAGTTCCGGCGCGTCAGTTGGCGCAGATTCTTTCCTCATCCTCAACCATTCCTGCCGTTGGGCCACCGCGAAAGGAAAGACTTCGATCTTAGTCCACGTCGACTGGTATAGGACCTCACCACGATTCGGCCCTGCTTCCCGGTAAGCAGTGTATTGCACTTCGTAAACTCCCGGCTCGTCAAACCGATACCAGAGATGAAGGGGAATGCGACGTTCATTCTCAGATTGGCGCGGACCGGGAATCCAGCAACCAGCCCCGGAGCGTATTCCTGACGGCGTCGGGAGCGCGATTTTCGGCAGTAGGTTGCCATTGCGTCTCACCCGAAGCTCATTCTCCGCAGAGCCCCAGGGGGTGAACTCCCAGGGCAAGTCCGTACAGGGATATTGGATCGAGACCCCCGGAACATAATTCAATTCCACCCGTATCCAAACCGGCATGTGGACATAGGCCGGCTCATCTAAAGAAAGAACCCTCACCTCCAGGGATACTGGTTGACTCAAGGTTCCCTGGTAGACAACGCGGATATCGGCTGGTCCCTCTGAAAAGTTCTCAGGAACCATGAAGTTGATCTGTTTCTCATGGACGTACAGCAGCCCAACTGGTACATCCCTTAGCAAAACCTGCGTTTTGCAGAGTTCGGTCGGGAAATCCCATGTTTCCGGCCTGCGCTCCCCTTTACAACTTGTCAGGGGACCCAAGTGTTCTCCATAGATGGACACTAGCATTCGGGGGGCAAGTGGCATCCGACGGTCTGAATTGGCGGGTAAAACGCTCGAAGCAGAAAAGTATGGAATTTCCTGCGCAAGGCCCGTTGCTGCAGAAATGAGAAGCCAGCATAGCACCCCGGCTAATTGTTCTTCGTGGCGTCTCATACAAACTGATTATACCGGAATTAACTTTTTGGCCTCCGCCGGTTGCAAGTATATACTGCTCGCTTCCAGTCGAGCCCTCCGGGCACCGGTTTTCTCCCAGAGGGTCCCATCGCCTCCCAACCGCCCTTCCAGAAGTCCTCGCGACCAGTTGCCACCACTCCCGAAGCCGGATTCCTTAGACACCGCTGCGCGCCGAAACATTTTGGGGGACCGAGTTCTCTGTCGTCACCCCCCCGTTCCCTGCTATTTGGCTGTAAGGAACCGGTTGCGAATTGGTCCGGATTTAATCGCCGTTCGGGCCGACGGAAGAAGCTGTCAACCGCCAGGCTACAAGTTCTGGAGATAACTGAAGTTGACTGCGGCCTCCTCTCCTTTTGACAGAGCAGCGAGGTAAAGACCGAGATCCACGGTGATCACTGGCCTTTCTGCCGAGACGACCTCTAGAAGCGCGGTGTCGGTCAGCCCAAGCCGCGTGAAATCGCTGTTCTGCGCGGCTGTGGAACTGTCGACGACAATCTCCTTGCATATTTCGATGAGTCTTCGGAGCTGGTCAAGAAATCGGGTGTCTTCGGAATCTTTAAGCAAATTGGACGCTTCGGTAAGCGTATTCGGCGTAACAAATACTGGGAGGTCCCCGATCTCCACGAGCAGACGGTCGTAATTTTCCGGCGTAAATGTCCGCGTCCGGCGGCGCACGCCGACCAACTTTCGATCTACTGAGCCAACGACAAGCAACACAAGCAGATTCGCATCTATGAATGATCCCGTCCGGTGCATCATCTCAATTCGAGCCGCCCAGAGTGCGATCGGTCAAGGATACGATACGACTGGTATGGTCATCAATTTTAACGACCTTGTATAGTCGCGCATTCCTGTCTCCGGCGGCTGCCGAAATGGTGGGCACTAAACCCCATGCCCGAGAGAAGCCAATGGTCACTTTCCAGGTATCGCTGGCTTCATCAAATACAATCTCTTCGAGACCTACCCACTGGATGTTTTCATTCTCGAAAATTTTGTTTATGTACTCCTTCGCCGTTTGCACGGCTTCTATCACGTCCATTCGGACCTCCATCTCCCCGTGGTTCCCCCGTTTCCCTTCTTCCTCCAATCAGTCTACATATTTTCTCATACCTCTAAGACAAGACCTGAAAATGGTCTAGGATGGCGTTATCAACCTAAACCGGACCGAGTTCTCTGTCGTCACCCCCCCGCTCCCTGCAATTCAACTGTAAGGAACCGGTTGCGAATTGGTCCGGATTTAATCGCCGTTCGGGCGGTATTCTACGGGCGCGACAATCAGCGTCAGGCCCGAGACGGCCCGAATCCGAACAGGCCTGTCCTGGGGGATAGGCTGCTCTGGCGGTTCGGCGACCGCCCGCCAGAGCTCTCCTTTGACCAGCACGTAGCCTTCCGGGTCGAGGGCCTGCTTCGTCATGCCAATGGTTCCAATCAGCAGTTCCGCGCCAGTCCGGTTGTCGGCCTCATAGGCCTTCCGGACGTAGGGGTAAATGACAAAATCCTTCGCGACGAACAATAGAAATAATCCCACTGCCGTTGGGATGGAAAGACCCAACCAGCGGTGAGCGCTTCCAAGCAAAATGATGACCAGAGTCCAGCTGGGAATCTGGAATAGCAAGTATCGCCGAAACACAGAAGCCATCTATCCCTCCCATCGAAAGCTGCCCGTGAAAACGGGGTATTCTGGGAAAGGCTTATAATACTAGATCGGGACTAAAGGCCCCAGCCGCCAGCTCTCTCTCAGGGACGTTTACCCCCCTTGTGGCCGGGCTTGTTTCTGTGAGGTTCTTGTCTTGGAAGTGTGGGAGAATGGGCAAACTTCATTTGTAGAAATGGTAGAGAGGCGACCATGCAACCAAGCACCTGTCTTGTCGCGGCTATTGTCCCCGTGGCGCTTGTTGCTTGCGACGTTGGAGAAAAGGCAAACCCGTGGGAGCGGACATGAACGAACAGGAGTTAAAAGGCGTAGACCCGCTGCATCGTGCGGCGGCAATGGGGATTACTGAAGCTTCGATGGCACTCCTGTTCGGAGGCCAGGGCCAGGGCACGCGAACCGAAGTCGACTTAACCCGGCAAAGTCCAGCACAGATTGCCGAAGCCATAGCAGCAGTGCTGAAGGCAGATGCAAAATTGAACGCGCGCACTGAAGATGGTTGGACCCTGCCGTATTTTGCGGCGTATTTTGGGACTGCCGAAGCCGTAACAGCGCTGCTAAGGGCCGGCACGGACCCGAACGCGCGAACCGACGATGGTTGGACCCTGCTGCATTTTGCGGTGGGTGGCGCAGCTACGAGTGGCGAAGTTCTGACGGCGCTGTTGGAAGCGGGCGCGGACCTGGAAGCGCGAACCGAAACTGACTTAACCCCGCTGCATCGTGCGGCGGCAATGGGGACTGCTGAAACCGTGATGGTGCTGCTGGAAGCGGGTGCGAACCTGAACGCGCGGGACAAAAATGGCTTAACCCCGCTGCATTTGGCGGCGGGGATGGGGACTGCTGAAACCGTGATGGTGCTGCTGGAAGCGGGAGCGGACCGGAACGCACGGGACAAAAGTAGTTCAACCCCGTTGCATTTGGCGGCGGGGATGGGGACTGCCCCAGCCGTAACGGCGCTGCTGAAAACGGGAGCGGACCGGAACGCACGGGACAAAAGTAGTTCAACCCCGCTGCATTTGGCGGCGGCGATGGGGACTGCCCCAGCCGTAGCGGTGCTGCTCAAAGCGGGCGCAGACCGGAACGCGCGAGACGATGATGGCCGCACCTCACTGCATTTGGCGGTGCAGCGCGGGATTACCGAAGCCATATCGGCGCTGCTGGAAGCGGGCGCGGACCTTGCGGCACGAGACGACTTCGGACGCACCCCCCTACATAGTGCGGCGCAGCGCGGGACTACCGAAGCTGTGACAGCACTGCTAAATGCAGGCGCGGACCGGAACGCACGGGACAAAGATGGCAAACTGCCTCTCGACTACGCCGAAGACAACGCGCAACTCAAAGGAACCGATGTTTACTGGAAGCTCAAGCAAGCCAGATCGTAACGATCCTACGGCAGATTGAGGTGCAGATGGCGAACGGGGGTAACCTGTTTGTGGAGAGCGACGTGCCGGAGGACGTCATGGAAAATCAGGCCGGGCGGGGGCGTTCGGTTGCCTTATCGCTTGAGGCGGCGACGTCAGTTCGACCCTCGATGCCGTTGATGATCGGAATCGCTTTCTCTGCGACTTCAGTGAACTTGACAACGAAATAACTCGTGATCTCGTCGCTTTGCCCTTTGCACTCCTGATGCAACTCCGGGACGAGTTGTCTCCAATCACGCTTGTCCGCATTTACGTATTCATACCACGGGCACCAAACCGACCATTTGCCGGCGTCTTTGCGGAAAGCCTTCTTGAGTCCTTCGTCGAGACGCTGTCGCCGTTTCATATGGTCAGACGGCATCTTGTTGCTCTCCATTGGAGAGCACACACCGATGTACCAGGCAGATGGAACCTTGCCATCACTGTTTAGCTTAATGCAGGTCCGACTGATTTTTTGTTCCACAGGATTTTGATATTCAATCCAACACACACTATATAGGCAGACGTAGCTTCCCCACTGCTTATCCTCATACTCGCAGCAGAAGCGCATGTCGCCGGCGAACTCCTTCAGCTTCTCATTTCCTTTTATGGCCGTCTCGATCCGAGAACACAATCGATTCAGAAACTTCTTGCATATGCGCTTCTCGACATCAGCCCAAGACTCGTGCACCGCCATAGCAGTTTTCAGATTGCTCTGATTCAACAACACAAAGTCAATAGCAGCCGTCTTTTCACTATCCGTAATCATGGCTTGGCCTCCAAATTTCTGTTGGCAATATGTCTCGAAGTCGCGCAGGAACCAGCGCAGTCGGTCCACTTCGCATTTTTTTTGGCACTCACTGAGCCAGTCGGCGAGCGAGTGTGGAATGCGAAAGTCTTTGAATTTGTCCGCTTGCTCCTCTTGACCTCCACAGTAGGGCATGATTGCAAAGCGGTCTTTCAATTCGACGAGTTTCTTGCTGGGAACGCTCTCTTCGGAAGGGCCTTCGCCGTTGGGAGAGATGTATAAGAGAAGAAACCGTTCCGGGTATTTCCCATTGAGCCATGCGAGGTAGTCCTGGACCTGATTTCCCTGGTCACCGGCGTAAGGCTTGTTCTCGATGGCCAGGCAGTAGGTTTTTCCATCGGCACTGTCGATGTGAACGGAGACGTCAATACGCTGGTCGGCTTTGATCACCCGCTCGACATCAACTAAAATCTTCCGGCTCTTGTCGAGGGCGGGCCAGCTTCGATCACCGTGCAGCCCCACCGCATCCAGGAACGCTCTGAGGAATAGCTTCCCCTGACCATGTTTTGCCTTGGGATTGAGCAAATCGGCGATGATTCGGGACAGTAGCAATTCGGGAACCCGTTCCTGTTCACTGTCGTGCCGGAGGTAGTCGAAGACGTTAAACCGGTGCGCCAGTTTCCGGTCGAGCTCGCGTTTCAGGACTCTCGCACTGTCCAATCGGGGGACCAATTCAGCGAAGAACCGTTTGTACTCCATTTACCCTCCTTTTTGTAGTGATCGGCGACCGGGCAAGACTTTCATATAATACTAGGAAGAAGGTCAGTTGCGGGAGAACGTCATGTTGGACACATCGCGCATCCGGAAACTCGACGGCCAGCGATATCTGATCCCGAAGGACACGCGCAGCGACATGCGGACCGACGCCGTCGTGTACGCCAACGAGAAGTTGCTGGCTGCGATCCTGAAGGACCATTCGCTCGAACAGGCCGTAAACGTCGCCACCCTGCCCGGTATCGTCGGGCCGTCTCTCGCCATGCCGGACATGCATCAGGGATACGGCTTTCCGATCGGGGGTGTGGCGGCGACGGACTGGGAGACCGGGGTGGTGTCGCCTGGCGGGGTGGGATTCGACATCAATTGCGGCGTCCGCCTGCTGGGGAGCTCTCTCGTGCGGGCGGATGTCGAGGCGCGCGTGCGTGATCTGGTGAATCAGCTTTTTCGTGACGTCCCCTGCGGTCGAGGCAAGGAAAGCCTGCTGCGGCTGAGCCACGCCGATCTGGATCATGTCTTGGCGAGCGGCGTCGGCTGGATGGTCGAGCGCGGTTACGGCGAGCCGGCGGATCTGGAGTTCTGCGAAGCGCGCGGCCAGATGCCCGGCGCCGACCCGGACGAGGTCAGCAAGCGAGCCAAGGAGCGTGGCCGGCCGCAGGCAGGATCACTCGGCAGCGGCAATCATTTCCTGGAAATTCAGTACGTGCAGGAAGTGCTGGACCCGGAGATCGGCGAGGCGCTGGGTCTGGTCGAGAATCAGATCGTCGTTCTGATCCATACCGGGTCGCGCGGGCTGGGGCATCAGGTCTGTACCGACTCACTGGCGCGCATGGGCGCGGCGATGAAGAAGTACGGGATCACGCTGCCCGACCGCCAGCTTGCCTGCGTGCCGATCCAGTCGCCTGAAGGCCGGAGCTATCTCGGCGCGATGGACGCGGCGGCGAACTTCGCCTGGGCGAACCGCCAGGCGATTACGCACTTTGTACGCCAGGCGTTCGCGCGGCTGTTCGGCAAGAGTTCCCGCCTGCGCGTCGTCTATGACGTGGCGCACAACATCGCAAAGCGTGAACGGCACGCCGTGGACGGCAGGCAGCGCGAAGTCCTGGTCCACCGTAAAGGCGCGACGCGCGCGTTCCCGCCCGGACACCCGGAAACTCCCGGCCGCTACCGCGGCGTGGGCCAGCCGGTGCTGATTCCCGGAAGCATGGGCACTGCGTCCTGGGTTCTCGTAGGCGCGCAGAAATCGATGGAGCAAACCTTCGGCAGCGTCTGCCACGGCGCGGGCCGGATGCTGAGCCGCACCGCTGCCAAGAAAGGGCGCGATATTCAGAAAGTCAAAGAGGATTTGGATCGGAAGGGAATCTACGTGCGGTCGGGGAGCCGCAACGGCATCCTGGAGGAAATCCCGGAAGCCTACAAAGACGTGGACGAGGTCGTCGAAGTGGTCCACGAGGCCGGCCTTGCCCGCAAAGCGGCGCGGCTGGTTCCCATTGGCGTGTTGAAGGGATGAAGCAGAGGTCCTCCCTGTGACTCGAAAGAACCATAGGAAAGGATCGAGCAGAAGGTGATCGCAAATCTGGTTCGCCTGGTCCGCAACGAAGAGGCAGCGCCCAGCAAGACGCGATACCACCGGTAGTACCAGAGTGATACTACCCGCAGTACCATCATCCGGTTCCTCCCGCTACTCTCTCTCCCTCGGTCGCACCAATGATTAGTCCTCGATTTTCCACCTGGAAAGACCCGAATTCAGCAATCGAGAATTCCGAGGGAACCGAGGGAACCGAATAAACCGATAAGTCTCGGGGTTCGCGAGAAAAGACTCTCTGGCCTTCGTAGAGGACAGCAAACAGTTTGCTGTCCCCCACTCGCCACTCACCATTCACCACTCACTTCACTTCGCCAGCGGATCGGGCCGAATCTGGAACTTAACGACCTTGCTGGTTTGGCCTTTGCCACCTTCGAGATGGAACGGCGTGCGATTGGCGTAGGTCGACCACACGGCCCGGCCCTTCCAGCCGCCCTGCGGGTCGTCAATGCGGCCATCGGCTCCTTTGGGGAAGAATCCCAACGGATAGGGAACACGCAAGGTGACGATCTGGCCGTTCTGCAGAGCGAGCAGGGCATCGTTCAGGTTGCCCATGGCGATCGGCACGTTCTCACCCAGTCCCAACGTGTCGAACTGATCCACCCAGGTAAAGTAACTGGCCTCGGCGCTACCGGGCGCATCTACTCCGCTGAACTGCGGCCCCGGCAACGGATAGAGCGTCCAGCCTTCCGGACAATGCTGTCCAGTCGCCTCTGGCCCGTTCAGCGGACCCTGGCACTTGCTGCGGTCGAAGCTTCCCATGTGGCCGCTGGCGAGCGGCGCCCAGACGACGCCGTTGCGGTCAATATGCATTCCGCGGGGGCCGTATCCCTCCACGTCGTTCGGGTCCGGCGTGTTGTACGGAGGCTCGTAGATCTCCGTAAGAGCAGTTTCGGACGGGTTCGATCCGGGATCGAGACGGACCATCGCGCCGGGGAAGCCGAGCGTCGAGCCCCAGATCGTGCCGTCTGCGGGATTCGGCGCAACGCCATAGTACCCGGCGACAATCCGCTTGTCTTTGGTCGGATCGATGGGTTGATCAGGCTCGACGTAGTCGTCTCGCCTCCCGTTGCCGTTGGTGTCCAAAATAAACGGAGTCCAGCCCTGCGAGGCGGCCTCATCGCCGGTCTCGAAGTACATCTTCGTATTCAGCCAGCCGATGATCGGACCGCCCCCAGCGCCGGAACTCGACCACAGGGTGTCGTTCTCATCCTCTGCGAAGTAGAGATGATGATTGCCGTAGCACGTATCCACGGTCTTGTACTCATCGGTCCTCGGGTCGTATACGGCAAGCTGGCGGTTGGGGCTGCGGGCAGGGAGTGGGAAAGCCCTGGCTGATGGATGGCTGGACCCCTCTCTGCAAAAGTCCGGGCTCACCGGAGGACGAATCCGGGCCGTCAGCCAGAGGCGTCCTTCCTGATCAAGCATCGGGTTGTGCGCGTTGGCTTGACTGTCCCAGATGACTTCGTCGCCCCAGTAGGGGGAAGGCGCGGGCATGCCGCCTTCGGCGGTGGAAGGAGTATTCGGATCCCGGACCTCCAGCGGAATGCGGCTTGCCGTGTGCGTCACGGGATCGAGCACGGGAGCGTAGTCGGCCGCCAGCTCCAGTGTCCCGTACACCTTTCCGTCGGCATTGACCGTGGGATTGCGCTGGTCAGTCGAGATCTCGTCATGGAGGTACACCTTGGGGTCTGCCCAATCCCACAACGTGACAACTACGTTTCGCTCGATACCCTGCGGGCGGGGCGGGGTCTCATGCGGCAATTCACCAGAGGCAATTCGGTCGGTCCAATCGGCAAACATCTCCAACGAGCGCTGCTGGCCATTCTGCACGATCCGCCCGATCATTTGCCCGCCCGCTTGCCCGGATTGCAGCCGGCGTTCCCAGGCAGCAACGGAGGAATCGAAATGTCCGAGTTCTTCGGGGATCTCCCGCGTGGCTTTGTTGCCAAGCTGATGGCAGGTGAGGCAGCCAGCCAACTTGATTCTCCACAGCCAATCTTCTTGTGACTCCACGTCCGGCGAAATCCCGTTCCCGCCCGGCCCGGTCCCGGGGAACTCGCTCTTGGCCGGGATGTCGAGCATGGAGAACCAATAGACGGCCGGATAGTACTCCGCCGCAGCGGCCGCGCTGGGAGCTTGCACTGCCGTCAGGTTCAGGCTGCTCCCTGGAGCGGCCTGTACCTTTTCGGAATCCACTAGGCCGTAGCCCCGAACCCAAACGCTGTAGCTTGCGTCCGGAAGATCGGGGATTACATACTGCCCCTGGTCATTGGTGACCACGATGCGGGCGAATTTGGTGGGCAGGTCGGTCGTTTCGGCGATCACCCACACACCGGCTTCCGGCCCTTCGGTGCTGGTAACCACGCCGCCGATGTCATCGCTGTCAATGGGCACACCTCCGCCCTGGCAGCCCGCCAGCAGCGTGATGGACAGCAGGAGAGCGAAGCTGGCCGGCCATACACTGAAGTGAGACCCTTTTGATCTGTTCATGTTCCCCCCTTTTGTAAGACGGCGGGTGAGGCGCCGAATTCGCATGCGGTATTCTAACATGGTTGTATTTCTGAAATTCCTTCGAAATCGCGCTTCTCTCCGTATCTGCCCGGACACTGACTTTATTCTTCCACCGCTCACACCCACCGCATAGTCCACGGCACGTTTCTGACGATGTGGGCCTCCCCGGCAAGGCAGGGACGCGGCGTCTGGATTGGCGCCCACCAAGCGTAGTTGGGGTGCCCCGGAGGCAGCCTAGTACCTCCATCTCAAAAACGGTCGACGGAGGTCCTGGATCCGCCGAATTGTCTGCCTGAGTAGTCGAAAGTTGGCAAACTGGCTCAGGCACTTGGATAGCTCGACCTTGCGCCCGCATCTAAAATCCGCCGCCTGCAGATTGTGGATGCTGTTGTGAAAATCGAGCGCTGCACGACTACTACCAGCTTGATCTGGAGTACGTATGGCTCACAATTCAGGATTGTTCCTGAGGGAATGGGGGGGCCGAGCCCCCTGCGTACCGCTACCCTTCTGTCCCATGAACAAGCACCATTCTAAAGGCTCCAGGTACGGCTTTCAACGGCGGACATCAGGTTGATTTATCTGCGGGCCCGGGCGGTTAGCATGATGTTCTCATCCGTCCAAGTAATCTTGTTCTCGTCATCGAATGCTCTCCGCAGGTCCTGCTTGAACTGTCCGAGGGCACGCTCAAGATGTTCTGATTCGTACAGGGCAAAGGTTGAATAGTGGCGGGCATTCGCCTGAGCAACCAGCCTTTCCAAGGGTGCACAACGTTCGTAGTGGAAAAATTTAATGGAATCCAAAGCAAGATGTTGGCTTTTCCGGATCGAACTCTCAAGTTGGTCCAGGTCGTAGAGGCGGCCCTCTTTCCGGTTAAAGTCCGGGAAATACCGGCCCCAAATATTGGTCTCGTTTTGGGCTCTCAGCCGCGTGTAAACAAAGAGCAATCCATGATCCTTTAACACTCTCGCTGATTCCGCCAAGAAGGATGAAAGATCGAAGTGATGGATGGAATTGAACGTAAACACGCAATCGAAATACCCACGCTGAAAGGGCAAGTCTGCACTATCCGCACGGACCAAATCAAAGTTCTTGGCCCCCATGTTAGCGAAGAAGTGGCCGGCTTGCTTGAGCATCGCTTCGTTGTTATCAGCGCAAGTCAGATACAAGTCCTCAATTTCCTCCAGCAAAAGAAGAGAATATCGCCCGGCACCCACTCCGATATCGGCGCCGGTTATCTCGCCCCGGCCCCCCATCTGTTCGCTGACAAACTGGATGGGTTCGATGTCCGTTGTGCGGATGTCATTGTAAACACCTGAGATCTTGGAAAAGTGCGTGACCATAAGAATGTCTTTAATGTATGTAGCTATGAAATGCTTGCGTCCGAATTTACCACAAATGTCACCCGCAGGGCTATCCGGAAGGACGGGTGTTGCCCACAAAAGCTCGAGACGGGAGTCCATCGCGATGACACGGTCACCGGCACAGCCGGAAGGTGGTCGGTGGCGGTGACAGCTCCCATCTTACGAGCGCCTACGCGGAGGGTGCCGTTGCAAGTATTCCTGGATATCTTGTGGCTCAATACGCAGATGGGTCTCGGTACCCGACCGGAGAAAAGGCCGTGCCGGGCTGAGCCCCGGCCCTACCTGTTCCCCGCATGCGCGGGGATGAACCGGATTACCCGAAAAGGAGGCACAAAATGGACGCGACAGATTACCTGGAGACTGAGGAAGTGAGGGGGTACATGGAACAGGAGAGGGAGAGGGTCCTGACGAACGCGAGACTACACCCGGAGAAGTACCGGAACGCGAGCGGGGACCTGGACCCCAAAAGCTGGAAGCCGAAGTCCAAAGACAGCAGGCGGCTCTGAGGGAGGAGCTGTTACAAGACCTGCCGGACAAGTACCTGTCACCGGAAGAGCTGAGGGAGAGAGAGGAGCGCCAAGCCAACGTGAACCCCTGGGAGTGGGAGTAGCGGAGGTAAAGGACGGAGCCAGGAGCCGCTATGCCTATCAGCTCCCTTCCTCTGCGGGGGCCGTGCGGCCGCGCTCCACGATCAAGAATCTGCGTGCGGCTCTCGATGTTTTGTCCGATCTGGACCTGAATGATCGAGCGCCAACCCAGGAAGAGCTTGACATTCTGGCTGGCTACGGCGGGACCGGCTCTTCCGCCGTGGCCCAGGCTTTCAACATGAGTTCTTTCCACCTCGTCGCCCCAGACTGCCCCTGACACGCGAAAGCCCGGCACAGATACGACAAGTCCGCATGGGGGAACTGGGTTAAGAATCTCTAGTACAATTTGAGCGAAATTCCTGTACACTGAGGGGCGGCGTTTGGGGTTTTTCGAAACATAAGGAGGATCCATGAGGAAGATGTTGGCGTTTGTGATGATTTTGCTTTTGTTCGTATCGGCGGCGGGCATCCCCGTCTGGGCGCAGCAGCCGCCGGCATGGGCGTACGCAATTCCCTCGCCTGAGGAAGTAGCCATTACGGACGCAGCTCGGGCTCAGCGCGCGACGGACATGAATCGGTACAGCCTTCCCGGAAGTGACCGGCAGTTCTTAAGATCGCAGATCAGCGATCGATATGCGCCGGCCGACTGGTTTCCGGGCGATCATCCGGTGATGCCCAATATCGCAGCTTATGGCAAGCGGGCAGTCGAGGTGTTTGCGTGCGGTTTGTGCCATATGCCCAACGGCCAAGGGCGCCCGGAGAACGCCCCCGTAGTGGGCTTGCCCGTAGAGTACTTCATGCAGCAGTTGTACGACTTTCGGGATGGCAAGCGGACTACCGGCGACCCGCGCAAAGGGAATGGCACGAGGATGATCCACTTCGCGCAGAATATGACCGAAGAGGAAATGCGGGCGGCGGCGGAATACTACGGCTCGATGCCGCATAAACCCTGGATCCGGGTTGTGGAAACCGAATCGGTTCCCAAGACGCGCAGTTCGGGCGGAATGTTCCTTCCGCTGGAAGGCAATGAAAGGGAGCCGATCGGGAACCGCATTATCGAGACTCCCGAGAATGTCGAGCACACCGAGATCCAGCGCGATCCGCGTTCGGGCTTCATCGCTTATGTGCCAGTCGGCAGCGTCCAGAAAGGCCAGGAACTGGCTGACTCGGGCTCGAAAACGGCGCAGTGCAGTGTCTGTCACGGACCCGGCCTCCAGGGCCTCGGTCCGGTTCCCGGGATCGCCGGCCGTTCGCCGAGCTATTTGATGCGGCAGCTGTATGACATGAAGGTGGGCGCCCGGGCAGGAGACTGGACTCGGCTCATGGCGCCGGTCGTGGCACCCCTGACGGAAGAGGATATGCTGAACCTCGTCGCCTACGTCGCCTCGCTGGCCCCTTAGTTTGAAGAAACTCCGTCCGGCCGATCATTCGACCGCATAAAAGAAGCTGAAGGGTCTACAGGCAAGCCTCCCGGAACCCTCCGGGATGGCTTGCCCTGTAAGATTGAGTTGTTCCTTGCCGACAGGGGCTATCCGCCACCGCCCATTCCGCCTCCGGGAATTCCCGTGCCCCGGAAGTATCCCGACAACTTAAATTGCAGGAACCGTGTGCCGACGGCCTTGGATCCGGGGTAGTGAACCTCGTCGGCTTCCACGATGAGCATATCGCCTGCCTGCCACTGGATGTGTCTCACCTCATCTTCGCCCGCACGCTGCAGAATCATTTCCATTTCCCCTTTGGGGCAAATGTAGACGACCTCCCACGCATGATGGTGGTTGGAGCCTTCGTGGGTGATGTATTCGCGAAGGTATTCGCGATTTTGCCATTCAAACAGTCGGTTGCCGGCCATGCCCGTCAGTGCCAGTGTGCCCTCGGCCTCGTAGGCGGGCGGGACGACATTGATCCCGGTCTCCGGATAATCCACGTCTCCCCAGACCGCCGGCATTTCGATACCGGCCATGTTGCGAATCATGTGTCCAATGGACATGCTCGATCCGTCCATCAGCATCCGGCCGTCTCGTAGTCTCTCAATCTGCAGGAATCTCGGCTCTTGCAGACCTTTCCGCCACCGTTCCTCGAAAACATACTCGCTCGAGGAAAAGAAAGCTGCATCCCCGAATATCTTCTTCATCAGAGGCATAGACGTCATAGATAGGAAGCGGGCGGGTTCCGTTGTGGAGGCGTTCCCGTGCTCATGCCATACATTCAACGACGGGGACAACACGTCCGACTCCGACCAGTCATATCGTTTCTTGTCGGCGCCGGACCCCGTCCACATATTCGTGTAGCCTGTGCCCGACACAATGTAGATCATCTCCTCGGCCAAGTGCCTGTGAGCGGGAAGCATGCCGCCGGGCGGGATTTCCACCAGCGTCGCGTCCATCTGGTGCAGCCGGCCCTCCCCGTAGTTGCCCGCGCCAAACTTGGCGATGGCCGCTCCATACTCGTTGTCGTACTCCACGCGGACCGTCTTCAACTGCACGGTTTCCGGTCGGACGGAGGATTGCTGTCCGAAGAGCAGCGTGCCTTGCACTGCCAGGAGAGATAAGAGCACTGTCCAATAGACCGAAGCCAAGCCGTTCTTCTCGACCCTGTTCCGTTTCATTTCCAGGCCCTCCTGAATTCTTCTTTGCTACTGAGGGTAGCAAACACACTTGGCATGTCAATCAGAAATCCGGGCGCGCTGGGGTCATGAGCAGCCAGGCCAGGGCCCCTTCTCTATCCGCAGCGCGTGCGAGACTTGCATTGCGTTGCGGTTTTTCTCTTGCCCTTTTGGTTCGAATATTTCGGCTTGACATCTCGTCCCCCCTTGCCTATGATCTTGGTCAAGAAAAGTAAGGGAGGCTGCACATGCCCAGATCCCTAGTGGCCTGGATCGTAATTCTGTTGGCGGGGGTCGGTTACATCCCGGCGGCCGAATTACAGTCCGCCAGTCCTTCTCCAACATCCGCATCCACCTACCGGACGGTTCTCAATCAATATTGCGTCACGTGCCATAACGAACGGCTGCGTACGGCCGAGCTGCTGCTCGACCAGATGGACATTGAGAACGTACCCGTAGGCGCGCCCGTTTGGGAAAAGGTGGTGCGGAAACTGCGAGGGAGAGCAATGCCCCCAGCGGGAATGCCGCGGCCGGATGAGGCTACGTACGAAGCGTTCGCCACGTACCTGGAAACGGAGCTGGACCAGGCGGCAGAGGCCAATCCGAACCCCGGCCGGCCCCCTGCCCATCGTCTCAACCGCGCGGAATACGCCAGCGCCATTCGGGATTTGCTGGACTTGCAGATTGACGGCGAATCGCTGCTTCCCGCCGACGACCCGGGCTATGGATTCGACAACAACGGGGCTGTTCTATCGGTATCGCCCATGCTGCTCGAACGGTATCTGACGGCGGCGCGCAAGATCACTTCCCTTGCCATCGGCGATCTTTCCATTCGCCCCACGTTCGAAACCTACCGCATTCCGCGGCTCATGATGCAGGACGACCGCATGAGCGACGACCTCCCGTTCGGGTCGCGCGGCGGCATCGCAGTTCAGCATCAGTTCCCGCTCGACGGCGAATACGTAGTCCGAATTGTTCTCCAACGAGACAAGGATGAGCGCATCGTTGGACTGTCCGAGCCGCAGGAGCTTCTGGTGCTGCTGGACGGCGAGCCGGTCAAGACGTTCACCGTCGGTGGGATCTATGAGCGCACGCTGGGGAACGTGATGTACGAACATAACACGGAGAATGCCGCACAACTCGAATACGAACGCACGGCGGATGCGAACTTGGAAGTTCGCTTCCCGGCGAAGGCGGGTGAGCGGCTCGTCGGCGTCACCTTCCGCAAGGAGACGGTGGAGCCGGAGGGCATGTTTACACCGCTTCTGCCGGACCTTGCCTACCTCGGAAAGGGTGATGAACCGACCTTGGCGAGCATCTCGATTGGAGGTCCCTACAACGCAACTGGGTCGGGCGACACGGCCAGCCGCCGCAAGATCTTCGTCTGCCAGCCGGCCGACAGCAACGACGAAGCGCGCTGCGCCCGCGAGATTCTCTCTAAGCTGGCACGTAGCGCGTATCGCCGGCCCGTCACCGAAGGAGACGTCCGCGCTCTATTTGCCCTCTATGAAACTGGCCGCGAGGAGGGGGACTTCGAAGCCGGCATAGCTATGGCGCTTCAGAAGATCCTGGTTTCGCCCGAGTTTTTGTTTCGCCTCGAACGCGATCCCTCCGACTTGGCGCCGGAAACCGCTTATCAATTGAGCGACCTCGAACTGGCCTCCCGGCTGTCGTTTTTCCTCTGGAGCAGCATCCCGGACGATGAACTGCTGGAAGTCGCCGCCAGCGGCAGACTGCGGGACCCCGCGGTCCTGGAACAGCAGGTGCGGCGCATGCTGGCTGATTCGCGCGCGCGGACTCTGGTCGGCAATTTTGCCGGCCAGTGGCTGTACCTCCGCAACATGCGCATGATCCAGCCCGATGTAGAAACGTTTATCGATTTTGACGAGAATCTGCGCGAGGCGTTCCAAGAGGAAACGGAGCTGTTTCTCGAAAACATGCTGCGGGACGATCGCAGCGTGATTGATTTGCTGACGGCGGACTATACCTTTGTGAATGAACGGCTGGCGCGCCACTATCAGATTCCAAATGTCTACGGGAGTCACTTCCGGCGGATCAATTTGACCGATCCGGCGCGGCATGGACTGTTGGGGCAGGGCAGCATATTGACGGTGACATCGTATGCCAACCGCACCTCCCCGACCGTTCGCGGCAAGTGGCTGCTTGAGAATATCCTGGGCGCTCCGCCGCCCCCGCCCCCGCCCGATGTTCCATCGCTGGCGGAGCCGGATGCGGGCGGGAAGACTCTATCGGTGCGCGATCGGCTGGAGGCACACCGGGCAAACCCTGTGTGCGCGAGCTGCCACGCGCGGATGGACCCGCTGGGTTTCGCGCTGGAGAACTTTGACGCGGTCGGCAAGTGGCGAACCGAAGACGCGGGCGCCGTGATTGACGCGTCGGGAACGCTTCCCGACGGCACCGAATTTGATGGCCCGGCGGAGTTGCGGCAGATCCTGCTGCGCCGCCCCGAAGAATTCGTGACCACCGTGACCGAGAGGCTCCTCACCTATGGTCTGGGCCGGGGAGTCGAGTATTACGACCAGCCGGCGATCCGCAAGATCGTCCGGGAGGCTGCTCCCAGCGACTACCGTTGGTCAGCGTTGGTCGTGGGTATTGTGAACAGCACACCATTTCAGATGAGGAGGTCAAGAGAACCATGATGATATTCAAGAAGGCCATTCCCCGCCGCACATTCCTGCAGGGGATCGGTGCGACATTAGCTCTGCCGTTGCTCGACGGAATGGTTCCAGCCTTTGCTGCGGTAGGCGACAAGCAGCCTGCCACCCGCCTGTCATTCGTCTATATTCCGAACGGGATCATCATGGACCAGTGGACCCCCGCTAGCGAGGGCGCCGCGTTCGAGATGACTCCGATTCTGGAGCCGATGGCACCCTATCGGGACCAGATGCTGGTCCTGAGCGGACTTGCCTGCGAGAACGCCAACGCCTTGCCCGGCGAGGGCGGCGGCGATCATGAGCGCGGCAGCGGCGCGTTCCTGACCGGCGTGCACCCGAAGAAGACCGGCGGCGCCGACATCCAGGCGGGCACATCGATCGACCAGATCGCCGCGAAGTCGCTCGGCGATCAGACCGAGCTGTCGTCGCTCGAGCTCACGCTCGACTTCGCAGAGTTTGTTGGCGGCTGCGACCCTGGATATAGCTGCGCTTATACCAACACCATTAGCTGGCGCAGCCCCACCACCCCAATCCCGATGGAAAACAATCCGCGCGCGGTGTTCGAACGCCTGTTCGGGCCGAGCGACACGACTGATCCGGCCGAGCGGCAAGCCCGCATGCGCAAAGACCGCAGCATTCTAGACGCGGTCAGCGAGGACGTAGCTCGCCTGGTAACGGGGCTTGGCCCAACGGACCGCCGGAAGCTAACCGAGTATCTCGACGCCGTCCGTGATGTCGAGCGGCGCATCCAGAGAGCCGAGGAACAGAGCTCGCAGGAATTGCCGAGCCTGGTACGCCCCGTCGGGATTCCAGCCACATTCGAGGAACACATCAAGTTGATGTATGATCTGCAGGTGCTGGCCTACCAGACCGATAAGACCCGGGTCATCTCCTTCCTGGTGGCCCGCGAGCAAAGCACCCGGGCCTACCCGGAGATCGGGATCCACGATCCGCATCACCCCTTGACGCATCACTCCGGCGATCAGGAAAAGATTGCCAAGGTGGTCGAGATCCAGAAGTATCACGCCAGGATGTTCTCTTACTTCCTGGAGAAGCTGCGGGCTACCCCGGATGGCGACGGCAACCTGCTCGACCATACCATGATCGTTTACGGCGGCTCCATCAGTGACGCCAACGTGCACTGGCACTTTGACCTGCCCATCCTCCTGATGGGAGGGGGAAGTGGACAGCTCCGGGGAGGCCGTCACCTGAGGTATCCCAAGGACACGCCGGTGACGAACCTGTTCTTGACCTTGCTCGACAAGATGGGAGGTCCTACGGACAGCTTCGGAGACAGCACCGGAAAGCTCGATGTGTTGAATGTTGCTTAGTTCGTTGACGGAACGGTAGAGGAGTTAAGCCCCGGTCCCGCCACCACGGGATCGGGGCGAGAGAAGAGACTGGCCGGTAACGCCTGACAGAGCCAGGGAAGGATGGTTGCTTATGGACGCCCAAAGTCGAACGAGACTCGGCGGGTTGCTCGGTTGCGTGATGCTGGTGTCGGTTGTCGGCTTCGCCGCCCCAGTCAGCGATCTAGAGATGCTGGAAGCGGTCAAGAGCGGAAATCAGGAAGCTGTGCGCTCTTTTTTGCAACAGGGCGCTGACGTCAACGCCGCTCTGCCCGACGGGGCGACGGCGCTTGCATGGGCGGTCCATCGCAATGACCTCCAGATGTCCGACCTGCTGATCCAAACCGGTGCGAACCCGAATGCGGAAAATAGCCTAGGCGTCACTCCCCTTTCACTTGCCTGCACCAATGCCAGCTCCCCGATGGTCCAGCTGCTGCTGTCGGCGGGGGCCAATCCGAACCTCGCTTTGCAGAGTGGAGAAACCCCGCTCATGACGTGTGCCCGCACGGGCAACGTCGAGGCGGTGCAGTCGCTGCTGGCTCACGGGGCGGACGTGAACGCAAAGGAAAGCCGTCGCGGCCAGACGGCCCTGATGTGGGCCGTGGCGCAGAAGCATTTCGCAGTCACGCAGGCGCTGATAGAGGGAGGAGCCGAGTTGGATGCGCGGTCCAAGAGCGGCTTTACGCCGCTGCTGTTTGCAGCCCGCGTAGGCGACCGGGAATCGGCCAGCCTGCTGCTGGAAGCCGGTGCCAGCGTAAATGAGTCCACCCCCAAGGATGGCAGCGCCTTGTTGGTGGCAAGCGCCAGCGGCCATGAAGATCTGGCCATCTTCCTGCTCGAAACGGGTGCCGACCCCAACACCCCCGACGCCAACGGCATTACTCCGCTGCACTTCGCGGCTCTTAAAGGACTTCCTACCCTCGGCCGGCTCCGGTACAGCACAGTCGACTCCTATTTGTTCCGGCCCAACATGATGGAACTGGCCAAGGAACTCCTGGAGCGGGGAGCGAATCCGAATGCTCGGACTACAACGATAGCTCCGGAGTTTTCCTCGGAGCTAATCTGGATCGACCCTGTCGGTGCGACTCCGTTTTTGCTGGCGGCCGCTTCGTACGACACCCGCCTCATGCGCCTGTTGGCCGACAACGGCGCCGACGTCTCGCTAACCACGAAAGACCACACGACGGCGCTGATGATTGCAGCGGGAATCGGCCAGACCGCAGAGCGCCCGGAGGAGGACGAGCAGAAGGCGTTCGAAACCGTCAAGCTGCTGGTGGAGTTGGGGGCCGACGTTAACGAATCCGACGCCAGCGGACAAACGCCGCTGCATGCCGCTTCCTATATCGGCTCCGATCGGGTCGCCCGGTTCCTGGTGGAACGGGGAGCCAACATAGAGGCAGTGGACAGTTACGGAATGACCCCCGTGGGTATCGCGGAAGCGATCACACAGGGGAACTTGCCCCGGACGAAACGGATCCGCCGCCCCCATCCGAGCACCGCGGATGTGCTGCGCCAGGCCAGTAACTCCGTATCCAATTAATCGCTCCGCTCGCCCAAACAGCGAGCGGAGACTTTGCCCATACGCCATGTCTGTTGACACTGAGCAAGTACTGTTCCTGCGTTCTTAAAACGAAAAGCGTAACGCAAATTGAATCTGGCGGGCCGTGGTGACGGTCGAGACGACCTTCGCCGCACTGGGATTCCTGCGGGCGGAGGTACCGGAGAAGACTACCGATGACACCCGGTCGGGTGTGCCGAAATTGGGATGGTTCAGCAGGTTGAAGATCTCGGCACGGAACTGTAGCCGCTTGCTGGAATCCAGCGCGAATTCCCTCTGCAAGGAGATGTCGGCGCTGAACACGCTCGGAGCAATCATCGTATTGCGCCCGACGTTCCCCAGCGTGCCCGGCTCGGGCGGCGAAAAGGCGCAGGGATCAAACAAAAGGTCCGGCCCTCCCAGCTTGCGGCCAGGCTGGACTTCCTGGCCCGTACCCAGATTACACCCAGCGGTCACCCCTTCCGTGGGATTCTTGCTGAAGCCCGGAAGCAAGTTGGGCCTGTTGGCCGCAAACAGAAATCCCGGCGTACGGCTCCTGACCCGCGGGGTAATCGGGGTGCCGCTCCGCAGGCTCAAGATGCCCCCGATGCGCCAGCCTCCCAACAGGTGGCTCAGCGGGCCGGAGGTCCACCACCGCTGGCCGCCCCCGAACGGAAGCACATACAGGTAGTTGATGGCGACGCGATGCCGGATGTCGTAGTTGGACAGGCCCCGCTCCAGGGTGCGCTGCAATCCGTACTGCACGGGACTGGCGGCCGACCCCCCGAACACGGACGAGTCGTCCACGGACTTGCTGAAGGTATAGCTCGCCCGCAGGGAGATTCCTCCGCCGAGACTCTTGTTCGCCGCCAGCCGCAGCGAGTTGTAAAAGGACTGCGCATCGCTGGCCAGGACGGTGATTCCTCCCTGAAAGGCTGGGTTGATCGGCCCCTGATCGGGCGGGAGGAACAGGCTGCCGTCTTCCCGCGTCTCGGGAATCGGGAACAGGTTTGTTTCGTAGGTGCGATACAGGTGGTTTCCTCTGGCCCCGACGTACGAGGCTCCGACCACCCAGCCCTCGGGAAGCTGGCGTTCGAGCGCAAAGTCGTAGCGCAACACCATGGAGCTGGTCGTGTTGCGGTGGTCCGCGACGAGCGCCTGCAGGGGCAGTGGACCCTCTGCCGCGGCAGCTTCGGCAACGGCCACCGCGTCAGGAAAGGTGCCGGAGCTGTCCACATTGGTAACTACGGCCACGTTGAAGAACGGGGCCGTATTCTTTAGCTGGTCCGCCACGTACTCCAGAAAATGATCGTAGTAAACGCCGAAACCCGCTCGCAGAACCGTATTGCCGCTTCCCGGAGACCAACTCAGGCCGACGCGGGGAGAGATATCTCCCGCCGATGGATTGCTCTCGAACAGAGGACCCACCTGGACTGCGGTGTCGCGCAGCCGGTCTGCGAGAAACACCGTCTTGCGGTCCCGTTCACGGATGAGTGAGGAATACTCGTAGCGCAAGCCCAGGTTCAGCCGCAGGTCGGGACGAACCGCATAGGCATCCTGCACATACAGCCCCAAGAAGGTCTGCCGGAAGGCCTTGCGGTTGTCCGCGCCCGGCAAAGCGACCTCCAGGTTGGTTCCGTTCGAGCCGCCCTGCAGAAAGTCCTCCAGGCTGTTGAAGTCCCATTGTGCACCCAGCCGCGAACTCGAGAACAGGTCCCAGCGGTAGCGATGCACCTCGCCTCCCATGCGCAGCGCGTGGCGTCCCTTTTGCAGGAACACGTCGTCGGCGAACTGAAACGTGTTCATGGTATTGGCGCCGGGCGTGGCGCGATTCGGCCCGAATTCGCTCAAGCCGGGAATTCCAATCGTTCCGAACTGCGGCGCTCCGGGCACGAAAAACAGCCGCTCCGGAATTTCCTGCAACGAAGTGGTTTTCCTGTCCCAGGACGGCCGCGTGTACCCGATGCGGAACGACGTCAACAGTGAAGGGCTGAAGAGGTGGCTGCCGACCAGGGTCAGATACTGCTGGCGCGTATTGGTGAGCATATTGAACAGATACGAATCCTGGGTATCCTCGCTGGTGGCGTCGTCGAACGTATACCGGACGAAGAAGCTGTCCCGCTCCGTGAGCTGGTGATCCAGGCGGACCGTGAAGAACGATTCGTTGGTGGGCAGAAACTGCGAAGCGATGTTGCGGCCAATCCCTTCCCCCACCCGCCCCGCATTCGGCAGGGGATACAATTTCAAGTATTCTGGGATGCGGGGATGCAGCGGAACCGTCGTGACGACTTCCCCCGCTTCATTGGTGATCCGGCCTTGCCGGGACTGCTCGTCCGGAAAGAAGTCCACATTGGTCAGCGTCAGCCGGTCGCGCAGCGCCTCGAAGCTGCCCATCAGGAAAGTTCTGTCTCTCACGACCGGGCCCGTGAGCGTGAATCCGAACTGGTTGCGCTTGAAAGGCGGGATGGGCTCCTCCGCCGGATCGAAAAAATTCTTGGCGTCGAGACTGCTGTTGCGCAGAAACTCGAAGAACGTTCCATGGAACTCCGAAGTGCCGGACTTGGTTATTGAGTTCAGGATGCCCCCACTGCCACGCCCGTACTCGGGGCCGTAGTTGGTGCTGAAGACCTGCACCTCGATCACGGCGTCTGATCCCAGTTGCACGCCCGCGGCGCTGCGCGGAACTTGGTTGCGGGCATCCATGATGTTGGTCCCATCCAGCAGAAACACGTTGGACGCGGACCGGCCGCCAGCCACGGTCAGGCTCCCACCGCCGACCCCACGCGATCCCGATGCCGCCGAGGGGTCGCTGACGCCGGCCTGCAAGGTCGCCAACTGGCTGTAGCTGCGGCCGTTCAGCGGAAGCCCCACGAGCTGGCTTTGATCAATCTGGCTTGCAGTCGCGGCGGGAGCGAGCGCCGATATCTGGCCGTCGGAATCCCGGGGCTCCTCCGCCGTGTTGTTCTGTGCCACTACTCCAATAGGAAGCAGGGAAAGCAAGGCAGCAAGAATCGTTCCTGGCCAAGCAACCTCACGTCTGGCTGGATGGGATCTTCGCATCGTTCGTCAATCTTGTTCCGGTATGGCGAGCCGGGCATCAGGGGAAGGATAAAGCTGGCGAAGTCTCCGGATGTCCGGTTCCGAGAGACCCCAGTTCTTTGCAATGTCTGCGCGCTTCTCAATCTTTCGTCGATAACGCCCAAAGTAATTCGGGATGTCCCCTCCATAGCCGAAGAAAAACATAATGTCGTCGTAATTGGCCGTGTGCTCGAGCCCCAGGGCGTGCCCCAACTCGTGCAGGCAGGTGAGATAAACGATGGTGTCCCGGAAAAGAGGGTCCGCCCGGGCCAGCGCCGCAATCTCACCTCCTAATCCGTCTATTTCCGGCCGCACGAAAACGGCTGCTCCCCGCCTGCCCTCGACCTGAATGGGACGCATTTCCCCATAGAGACTGTTCTGCGCCGAGACCCAATAAAGCCGCAACCGGGAACTTTCCTCTTCTGCAGAACGAAACGAAAGGCCCCCCCCGCTCGCCTGGGCCCAAGCCTCCAGCGCCCACTCCGCCAGTTGACGGTCTCCCGACCGGTTGCCCGGCTTTTCCGGAGAGATGTAGGCAGGAATCGGCGAGGCCGCGTCCAATGCCTGAAAGAAAAGACGCTGCCCCTCTGCACGCACCGGAAAAGCTGCCAGAAGCACCACCACTGCCAGACCGGTCCGTATTGAAAAGACTGCTTTCTGTATTCGCAGTACCATGGTGGGGTCATGGTATCGCATCGTGAGACCCCCAGTCCACAAAGGCTCTGTTGTCTGGAGCCGTGGGAATCAAACTGGCAAGAATTGGTAGCGGCGACTGGACTCGAACCAGTGACCTAGGGATTATGAGACCCTCGCTCTGCCGACTGAGCTACGCCGCCCCCACAGGGCGTCTTCCGGCCCTCAACTCGAACGAACAGGGGCTTGAACACCCTTCCCTTGGCTTTCCAAGATACAGGAAAATTGTGGCCCGGAGCAAGGCCAAGGCTCTCGTTCGCCTCTCCGTGAAGGAACTGTGTTTCGGACCGGGGTTTGTAGATTTGACTCTTCGGTGACATGGACTATGATCCGTCGCCGGCCGCCCCCAGCGTGGCGCGGTCTACTGGCTGTCCGTTCATCCAAACCGAGTCAATGTTCCGCGAGTTGATGATGTCCGTAAGCGGGTTGGCGTTGAGAATCACAAAGTCCGCCGTCTTGCCCGCTTCGAGCGAACCGTACTCTTGATCCACCCCGAGAACGCGTGCGCCGTTTATAGTTGCTGCACGGATCGCCTCCATGGGTGTAAGTCCAGCCCCGACGAGCAGCTCCATTTCCCGGTGCTCCCAAAACCCCGGAAAGCGGGTGGGAGGCCCCGAATCACTTCCAATAAAGAATGGGATACCCGCCTCCGCCGCCTGGGCCACGAAATCGGTCGCCCGCTCATACTGATCGCGGGCTTCGTCCAGGTTCGTGCTATTGGCAATCCGTTCCTGATACTCAGCGCTTCCCAGCGTCTCCAGAACCGAAGCCGGAAACAGGTGCGGCAGACCCGGGTCGGAAAGAAAGGAAGCCCCTTCGGCGTATGCCCTGGCTCCGTAGGCGCCCGCGAGGGTCGGCATCAAAGTGACTCCTCGATCGCTGGCAAGCTGCAGGAGTTCCTCGTCCACCTCCGGAGCCGTGTGAACTAGCGCCGTTACCCCTCTCCGGATCAGCTCCTTGCCGTCTTCGAGGTCCCGCATGTGGGCAAAGACGGGAATATTCCGCATGCGCACGTATTCGATGATCGCTCCGTATATCTCCGGGTCCAGCTTCGGTACACTTCCCCTCACATCGTCCACCCAGATTTTGATCGCATCCACGTTCTTGTCTTCGATTTCCAGCCGGACCATCTCTTGCGCCTCGGAAACCGTCCTCGGACGATTTACGTCCGCGAATCCGCCCGGCTCAAAGCCATTCTCTGCGGCAAACCCGATCCCGGATGAATACAATCGTGCCCCGCTGGTTCTTCCGAGCTGCTGGTCGGCCAGAAACCCTCGCATGGGTTCGAGGTCCATGCCGAGCGAAAGCACGTGCGTGACTCCGTAATACAGGTATGCGTTGGCATCGCGTTGAATGCGCTCGCGATTGTAGAATCTCGGATTCCGCTCCATCCCCTCGCCCATCGCCACGTGCGTATGCATGGCAAACAGTCCCGGAATAATCGTCTTCCCGGCGGCGTTGATTCTCTCGGCGCCATCGGGAACGGAAACACTGCCCGACGGGCCGACGCTCTGGATCGTGGTTCCGTCGATCACCAGGACCGCGTCTTGGACCGGCTGATTCGATATCCCGTCAATCAAGGTCGCTCCCTCAACGACGGTAACCGGTGAAGCAGTGTCCGTACGCTGGCACGCAGTGGAGAGCAAAAACAGTACCGTTACGGCCCATACTGTCGCTGGAAAGCTTTTCGTCATGGTCATTCCTCCGGCAAAGGATCGGGCGCAAAACCCCGCAACCCTCAGGATTAGCTTTGGGGCAAATTATAGCCTGTTCCATCATGCCTGGAAACCTCGCTCCTTTGCGTATCTCCATACCACCCGAAACACAATGACGGGAGATTCGATACATTCGAAACTCTCCGTAGAATCTTCTTGCGCGAGTTCTCAGCTGCCTCCATACTGGCGCGGGTGGTGGCGTGTGGCGCTGGCGATGACAAGAGAAAAGAAGAATCCTGCAAGAAAGTTGCTTTTGCGAAACGAAACCAACCTGTGCCACCTGGGACCGCTTAGCCAGTCTTTCCCTGCTCAGGATAAGCGATTGACCCACAATTGAATCAGCGGGAGGAGGTCCATGAGCGCATGTCGTAGAGTGTTTCTGCCAATCTGTTTTGCCATCATTTTGGGCCCTGGAGCGGTCATCGCTGTCGCACAGCAGCCCCTTCCGGAGGAGGGGGACTACATCCTGCGTGACTTCCGTTTCCAGTCTGGCGAGACGCTTTCTGATCTCCGCCTCCATTACCGAACCTTCGGCACGCCTGCGCATGACGCTCAAGGACGCGTCACAAACGCCGTGCTGGTCCTGCACGGTACCGGCGGTACCGGAGCGAGCTTTCTCACGCCCGACTTTGCCGGCGTGTTGTTCGGTCCGGGCCAACTCCTGGACGCACAGCGCTATTTCATTGTCATTCCCGACAACATCGGGCACGGCGGTTCGAGCAAGCCGAGCAACGGGCTGCGAATGCGGTTTCCGCAGTTTGAATATGAAGACGCGGTGGCGCTCCAATACCGGCTTCTAACGGACCATCTAGGCGTCAATCAGCTGCGGCTGATCATCGGCACGTCGATGGGCTGCATGCATTCCTGGCTGTGGGGCGTGACCTACCCGGACTTCATGGATGCCTTGGTGCCGCTCGCGTGCCTGCCGACGGAGGTGAGCGGCCTGAACCGCATGCGGCGCAAGATGATGCTCGACGTGATCCGCAACGACCCGAAATGGAACGGCGGCAACTATACGAGCCAGCCCCGCACGGGACTGCGTGCCGCGATCTACCTGAGCCTGCTGGTCACACAGTCCCAGCTTCAGATGCAGAAGAATTATCCGACTCGCGAGGCCGCCGACCAGTTCCTGGAAGAGTATATCGAGCGGGAAATGACGCGCCGTGACGCCAACGACATGCTGTACGCGGTCAACGCCTCGCGGAATTACAACCCTTCGCCCGACCTCCACAAGATCACGGCGCAGGTCCTCTATATCAATTTTGCCGATGACATCATCAATCCGCCGGAGCTGGAAATCGCTGAGCGCGAGATCCAGAAGGTCCAGAACGGCCGCTTCATCCTGCTGCCAACCAGCGACCTGACGCGCGGGCATGGCACATACCGATGGCCCGTTGTTTGGGGGGAGTATCTAGAGGAGTTGCTGCATTCTTTGGAATGATGACAATTCTAGCGCTTGTCCCGCTTGAGAACAATCTCACCCGGCGCTCATGGAGTTGAGGAAGTCGGCGTTGGATTTGACTTTGTTGAGGCGGTCGAGCAGCAGCTCCATGGCCTCGGTCGGCGCGAGCTGATTCAGCACCTTGCGCAGCACCCAGACCCGGTTCAGCTCCTCCTTCGCCAGCAGCAGCTCTTCCTTCCGCGTCCCCGAACGGTTGATGTCAATCGCCGGAAACACCCGCTTGTCCACCAGCTTGCGGTCCAGAATGATCTCCGAGTTGCCCGTCCCCTTGAACTCCTCGAAGATCACGTCGTCCATGCGGCTGCCCGTCTCGATCAGCGCCGTCGCCACGATCGTCAAACTCCCCCCCTCTTCGATGTTCCGCGCCGCTCCGAAAAACCGCTTCGGCCGCTGCAGCGCGTTCGAGTCCACGCCGCCGCTTAATACCTTCCCCGACGGCGGCACAATCGTGTTGTACGCCCGCGCCAGCCGCGTGATCGAGTCCAGCAGTATCACCACGTCCCGCCGGTGCTCCACCAGCCGCTTCGCCTTCTCGATCACCATCTCCGCTACCTGCACATGCCGCGCCGCCGGCTCGTCAAACGTCGAGCTGATCACCTCCCCCTGCACCGACCGCTGCATGTCCGTCACTTCCTCCGGCCGCTCGTCGATCAGCAGCACCAGCAGCGTGATCTCCGGGTGGTTCCCCGTGATCGAGTTCGCTATCGATTGCAGCAGCATCGTCTTGCCCGTCCGTGGCGGCGCCACAATCAGCGCCCGCTGCCCCTTCCCCTGCGGCGTCAGCAGGTCCATCACCCGCGAGGACAGATGCTCCTTGCCGACCTCCAGCCGTATCCGCTCCTGCGGGTACAGCGGCGTCAGATTGTCGAAGAATATCTTGTTGCGCGCTTCCTCCGGCGACTCGAAGTTGATCGCCTCGATCTTCACCAGCGCAAAGTAGTTCTCCCCCTCCTTCGGCGGCCGCACCTGCCCCGATATGGTGTCCCCCGTCCGCAGATCGAACCGCCGTATCTGCGACGGCGATACGTAGATGTCGTCCGGCCCCGGCAGATAGTTGTAATCCGGCGACCGCAGAAACCCAAAACTCTCCGGCAGCGTCTCCAGCACTCCTTCCGCGAATATCAACCCTTCCTTCTCCGCCTGCGCCTGCAGAATCCGGAAAATCAAATCCGCTTTTCGTATGCCCGTAGCGCCGGGGATCTCCAGGGTACGGGCGACTCGCGTCAGCTCTACTATGCTTTTCTCTTTCAATTCGGCAATCGTCATGGGCGGCCTTTCACGATGGGAGGAGTGAGGTGGAAGAATGGTTCTGGATCGTCCTGCTGAAGTGACCAGTTAGTAGAATTCTTGGTCTTGCGCGGAAGATTCTCCGAGAATCTCAGGAAGCGGGTTCCCCTCCTGAAGACGATCCTGATTTCGATTCCTGCATAGGATCTAAGACAATGGAACCAAGCTCATCTTATCCCAACGCTACTTGCTTGGCAAGTCCCCTGCAGGAATGGAATCTGTTCGCGATGCCCGTGCCCGGCTATCTCGGCTTCCCTCCGTTTGCCGCCGAGTGCTTTGTGCTGTTCGCTTTCTGCGCGCCAATTCTCAATTCCGTGACGAGAAAGTTCGGGGGGAGCGGAAGTCTGGGGTGGTTCGCACTTGATCTCTGAAGCAGTCCTGGAGCTCTATCGCTGCACGCCGGCAGCAATGTCTTGCAGACGCGCCAGCGGCTCCTCGAAATCACGAGCCTCAAAGGAAGAGACCATCCAGTCTCCTTCTTGCTGCTCCAGGATGGCGCGGCCAAGATATTCCGTCCCGGTACGCGGAGCTGGAAACAGCAGAGCCGCTGCCGGAGGCGTGATTTCCGTCCATTCGTAGAAGAAGGAAATCTCCCGCCGCCCGTCGCGGTCGTCGATGCTGCTCAAGCGCGTGACTTTCCGTTGGCCTGCGGAAGTGCGGCTGACGAACCGATCGCCGGAGGTTTCGAAAAACCCTCTTCCCGTTTCCGTCAAAACTAGTCCCTCCGGCGTCCAATCCCACAATCCAGCCTGTCGCCCGCGGCCTAGAAACGAGAGCGGATCGTAGTCCATCGTCCGCGAAAACTCGAGCGGCAGTGCCGGTTGCGCGAAGGCGGCATGGCTATCGATGGCAACCCGGAAACCCCGGTCCCGAACCGCCAGATACCCCTGCACAAACAGAAACACGATGATCAGGACCGCGGCGATTTCCTTGGAAGTGAACGGGAACGCGCGGCGCTGTGCAGCAGAATTGGTCTCGTCATTCATGAATTCGGTTCAGTCCGTCTCCAAACCAACCGGAGGCTCTCTTGATTGCTATCTGTCCTACCTGGCCAATCCGGTTCGTTCCGTTCCTCTGTATATAATATAATCGTCGCCCGATGTCTATGGACCGCCAATCCGTCAGCACCCTGTTACGCGCGATGGCGGGATCCCGTTTGCTCGTCATCGGGGACTTCATGGTGGACCGCACGATCTACGGCGAAGCCAGCCGCATTTCGCCGGAAGCTCCGACACCGGTCATCCGCGTACAGGAGGTGCGGGAGCAGCTGGGGGGAGCGGGCAATGTGGTTCGCAACATTGACAGTCTGGGTGGGCAGGTCTGGTGCGCGGGGGTAGTGGGCGAGGATGAGGCAGGTGGAATCCTGAAGCAATTACTGTGCGAAGTGCGCGCCTGCCGGGCGTGTTCGATGGTGCAAGAACCCGGCCGCAAGACTACGCTGAAGACACGCGTGGCGGCGGTGCAGGCGGGACGGGCGCCGAATCGCGGGCGGGACTCCGCGCCGGAGCGCGCGGCGCTTTACGGACATCAGCAGATCCTGCGCCTTGATGAAGAGTCGCCCCACACGGCAACTCCGGAGACGACGGCACAGTTGCTCGGGTTCGCGGCGGACGTAATCGGCGAGGTGCAGGGAATCGTCCTCTCTGACTACGCGAAGGGGGCGTTGCCTCCCCCGTTCCTGCAGGAGTTGATTGAAGTGGCGCGCCGGACGGGCGTGCCGGTTTTTGTGGATCCCAAAGGACAGGACCTGAGCCGTTATCGCGGGGTTACCGTGCTGACGCCGAACGCCGCCGAGGCCGAAGCCGCGCTCGGAATTTCCTTCTACAGGCCGGAAGAGCTCTCCAGCACGGGCTGGGAACAAGTCGTGCAGAATCGGCTGAAACACTTGAACATTGACGCGATGCTCGTCACGCGCGGCCCGGAGGGCCTCAGTCTAATTGACCTCCACGGTTTCCATCACTTCCCCACCAGCGCGCGGGAGGTTTATGACGTAACCGGGGCGGGCGACACGGTGCTGGCGGCCTTCGCTCTGGCGGCAGTGTCGGGAGCATCCTTTGCCGACGCCGCGCGGGTGGGAAACCTCGCGGCAGGCGTCGCGGTTGGGAAGGCAGGCGCAGCGGCAGTTCACCCCTTCGAAGTCGAACGGGAGCTCGACGCGCGCCACCGCTCTGCGGGGTCGAAGGTTCTTTCGCGCGACGATGTGGGAGCACTCGCAGAATCTGCGCATCGCGATAATAGGAAGATCGTTTTCACCAACGGTTGCTTTGATCTTTTGCACGCCGGGCATACCTATCTGCTTCAGGAAGCGCGGAAGCTCGGTGACATCCTCATCGTTGCCCTGAACAGCGATGCCTCCGTGGCACGGCTCAAAGGAAACAGCCGGCCGATCGTTCCGGAGGAGGACCGCGCTGATGCCATCGGCGCGCTAGAATGCGTGGACCACTTGGTTGTGTTCGATGAACAGAACCCGATGTCTCTGCTTCAGCTCATTCGTCCGGATGTGCTTGTGAAAGGCGACGACTACTCAGAGTCTGAAGTCGTAGGAGCCGAGTTCCTGAAAAGCTACGGAGGCGTGGTGCGCCTGATTCCGGTCCGACAAGGTATCTCGACGACCCAGTTGGTGGAGAAAATCCGCGGCACGCACGAGCTAGGACGGTGACATGACTGTCCGCAAGAAGACAACCCAACAAGCCATGCTGGAGCGCGTGGGAAGTGAGTTGGCAGAGAGCTGCCGAGTCAAGCAGGTGTTCTCCGACAAACTGAAAGGCCAGATCGTTCGTCTGGCGGAGGAAATGACCCGAGTCCTTTCCGGTGGAGGAACCATTTACTGGATTGGGAACGGTGGCAGCGCGGCGGACGCCCAGCACCTGGCAGCGGAGTTAGTAGGTCGTCTGCGGCGCTCGCGGCGCGGATTTTCTTCCGTCGCACTGACCACTAACACATCGATCCTGACGTCGGTGGCTAATGACACGTCCTACGCCGAGGTATTTTCCCGGCAGGTGGAAGCACAACTCCGAATCGGCGACATGCTGATCGGACTGAGCACGAGCGGGAATTCCGAAAGCATTGTGCGGGCCATCCAGGTGGCCAAGCGGCGCAATGCACGCACGGTCGGATGGACCGGGATAGACGGCGGCCGTCTCAAGACACTTGCGGAACTCTGTTTGCTGGTTCCTTCCAGCGACACACAGCGGATTCAAGAATCACACATCACCATCGGGCATATCGTTTGCGGCTTGGTCGAGGATCTGCTGGCGCCGCGCCGCAAGCGTTGAACCGACAGATCATTCTCGTACGCACGCCTGATCGAGCAGTTCCACGACGTGTGCGACGCGCTGGCTTCGGCCGTGGAGTTTCACGCCAGCACGCAGTTGCAGAATGCAGCCGGGATTGGCCGTGGCGATCGTGTCCGCGCTGGTACTGTTGACCGCTTCCATCTTGTTCTGAAGCAACTGCATCGCGAGATTCGTTTCAGTAACGTTATAAATCCCCGCGCTGCCACAACAGAGGTCCGAAAGCGGCATTTCGACGAGCCGCAGTTCGGGGACGGCGTGCAGGAGCGTACGGGGCGGCTGGCGCACCTTCTGTCCGTGCGAGAGGTGGCAGGAGTCCTGATATGTAACTGTAGCCGGAACAGGGCGCATCGGCTGCGTCAACCCGATCTCGGCAAGGAATTCCGTCACGTCTTTCATCTTTCCCGAGAAGGACTCCGCGCGTTCTCGCCAGACGGAATCACGTCGCAGTAAATAATCGTACTCCTTGAGAGTCGAGCCGCACCCGGCGGCATTGGTCAGGATGGCATCCACCGGCTCATTCAAGAACACTTCCATGTTCCGGCGCGCCAGCCGACGGGCCTCCTCGACCAGTCCGGCGTGAACATGCAAAGCCCCGCAGCAGATTTGTCCGGCGGGAACCAGGACCTCGCAGCCGTTGGCCTGCAGCACCCGCACTGTTGCTTCCTGCATTCGAGCGAAAGCGACGTTAGTGATGCATCCTGCGTGAAAGGCCACGCGGAAACGGCGCTTTCCCCGAGATGGGAACACTTTTCCAATCTGCGGGGAAAATGTAGGCGACTCAATAGTGGGCGAAAGCAGGTCGAGCTGGGCAAGACGAGGGAAGGATTGGAGCAGCCCGTCCCGGCGGATCATTTCCTGCATCCCCGACGCTTGATAGAAGCGCAGCAACGCCGCCATGATCCGCAAGTTGGCCGGTTTGGGCAGGAGATGCCGGAAGGCGAGATACCGCAGCAGGCGTTCCAGCAGCGGGCGCCGATAATGCTTGTGAATCTGCGCCCTTGCGCCTTCGACCAGTTTCCCGTATTCGACACCCGACGGACAGGCTGTCTCGCACGCGCGGCAGTCGAGGCACAAATCAATATGCCGGACAAAGCTTTCGCCGAGCGGGAGCCTTCCCTCAGCCACCTGCACCATCTGGTAGATGCGCCCGCGCGGCGAATCCATCTCGACGCCCAGCTCCCGGTATGTGGGGCACTGGTTCAGGCACAAGCCGCAGCGGATGCAGCGGGAGTAATCCTCCTGTTGGGGCTGGTCGGGTCCGGCAAAGCCCCACTCCTTGCTCCGCTCAGCCTCCAACAGGAATGTTGCATCGGTATGTGCTGGTTCTGTTGCCAACCGTTCCACCCCTTCGCTAAATCCCTCCGTAGAATCTGCCGGGATTCAAGATACCATGCGGATCGAACTGCGACTTCAGGAGCTGCATGAGGGCAAAGTCATCTCGCAGCGAACCCCAGATATTGATCTTCTCTTTTACATTCATTGGCGCCCACTCGACGATTGCTCTGCCTCCAAGCTGTTCGGTTTGTCGAACCAGGGACTCGCAGGAACTGGCCAGCGCGGCATCGGAAGCATCCGCCTGGGTCCAGAGGTAGGAATACACAATACCGGTTCCTGCCCGTGTGAGAGTTGCCGAGGCCAATTTGCTTTCCGACGCAATCCGTCGCGCTGCCGCCAAGACATCCTCCATCCGAGTGATTACAACAGATGATTTGACTACCACCCCGTTGTCTTGAGCGCCCAAGAACAAGGGGGTAAACTCCTGAATCCCAGTCCACAAGTCCGATTCTTCCTGGCCGGCGAGGGGCATGATTTCCAAAGAACCGGCGGCGTGAAGGAGGGTCGGGATTTCCTGCCCCATGCGCTCGACGACCGGTTCCGGGCCCGCCGTGCGCACTGCCAGCACAAAAGCAGATGAGAGCTCCGGACGCACTGGCAGGAGATTCCAGGCTTCCCGGTCGAGCAAATCAAGAGCCTCCGCTGCAAAAGGCGAATGCAATATGCGGTGTGCGGCTCGAAGCACTTGGCCTAGGTCTGGGAACCCGGCAAGAAACGTGGCCCGGGCGGGCGGAACGGGGAACGTCTTGAACGTCACGTCGGTAACGATGCCGAGCGAACCGAGCGAGCCGATCAACAGCTTCGCCACGTCGTAACCGGCCACGTTCTTGACGACTTTACCGCCGCTCTTGGCCAACGTTCCATCGCCCGTCACGAAGTGAACTCCGAGAACCATGTCGCGGGCAGAGCCATATGCCAAGCGGTTCGGACCACTCCCGTTGGTGGCAATGACGCCACCGACGGTGGCCTGCGCTCCGAACGGCGGATCGAGCGGCAGCATTTGCCCTTTCTTTCGCAGTGTGGCCGTCAAGTCCGCCATGCGGATTCCAGTCTCTACGGAAAGCGTCAAGTCATTCGGCTGATAATCGGTGATGCGGTTGAGCCGCTCCAGGGATACCATCAAATCAATCGGTCGGGGAATGCCGCCCAGGTGTTGCTTGGTCAGGCTTCCGCCGGCGGAGACCGTCAGCTGCTCGGCGTGAGCTAATCGCAAGAGTTCCCCCACCTGCTCACGGCTGCCCGGACGGGCAATGGCTTTCGGAGGCGCCCCGGGCCAGCCGCCGTTAAGCTGCGCGGTGTCGAAGGTCAAATGCTCCTCGCCGACGATTGCGCCCAATTGCTTCGAACGGGAATCTTCTCGCAATACCATCCTCGCCTTCTCAATCTGTGCGGGAAGCCGTTCCGATCTGCGGCGGCACGCGAATCTCCCCGCAGCCTTTCGTGGTGGGGAAGACTTTCGCAGGGTTGAGCTGCCCATTGGGATTAAACACGGTTTTGATTTTCCCCATCACCGTCAGGTCGTCTTCCGTAAAGAGCAGTGGCATGAGTTCGTTCTTTTCCATGCCGATTCCGTGCTCTCCGGTCAGCGAGCCGCCGATCGACACGCAGAACTCCAAAATCTCGGCTCCCGCCTTGACAACCCTCGCGTACTCCTCGCGATCACGGCCATTGAAGAGAATCATGGGATGAAGATTTCCGTCCCCGGCATGGAATACGTTCGCAATCTTCAGTTGGAAGCGGTCGCTCACGTCTTGGATGAATCGCAACGTTTCCGGGATGCGCGTACGGGGGATGACCCCGTCCTGGACGTAGAAGCTCGATGAAATGCGGCCCATCGCGCCGAAGGCGTTCTTGCGTCCCGCCCAGAGCAACTGGCGCTCCCTTTCGGACTGTGCCACACGGACCTGTCGGGCGCCATGCTGGCTACAAACCTCATGGATTTGCTCCGCCTGAGCCGCGACTCCTTCCCGCAAGCCTTCCAGTTCAATCAGCAACACGGCGGCTGCGTCCTGTGGGTAGCCGGCCTTGGTCGCCGACTCGACGGCCTGAAGCGTCAACTGGTCTAACATCTCGAGCGCCGCCGGCGTAATGGCGCGGGCGGTTATCTCGGCCACAGTCTCCGAAGCATCATCTACTCTTTCGAAAATCGCGAGCAGCGTCTTGACCGCCTCCGGGAGGCGAGACAGCCGTACGACCACTTCCGTGACGATGCCAAGCGTTCCCTCCGAGCCCACGAGTATCCCCGTGAGATCGTAGCCGGGCGAGTCTGCAAACTTGCCGCCGGTGTGGACCAACTGCTCATTCGGGAGGACCACTTCGAGACCCAGAACGTGGTTTGTGGTCACGCCGTAGGCCAGGGTGTGCGGCCCTCCGGAGTTTTCCGAAACATTCCCGCCGATCGTGCAAGCCTTCTGGCTCGATGGATCGGGCGCGTAATAATAGCCATGCGGCCGGACGGCCTCCGACAAGTCGAGGTTGACGACGCCGGGCTGCACAACAGCCCGTTGGTTCGGGATATCGACTTCAAGAATCTTCTTCATCCGCGAAAACCCGATTATGAGTCCGCCCTGCGCCGCCACCGCGCCGCCGCTCAATCCAGTTCCCGCGCCGCGGCCCACGATGGGAATCCCTCTCTCCTTGGCCCAGTGGACCAGCGCCACGACTTCCGCCGTTGTTGCAGGGAACACCACCGCTTCCGGGAGCGCGCGCTCGGTCGAGCCGTCATATTCATAGAGCATCAGGTCTTCGGGGCGCTCGAGCACCGCATGGAGGCCAACAATGGCAGCGAGTTCAGCACTGAATGCTCGTTGCATGAAAATGTCTCACACTAACGGTTGGGCTTGGCATCCCGCTGCGGATGTTGCACGGGCTTGCCGTCATGGATCATGATTTGGCCGTTGTCCACCTTCCGACCGAACTCCGAAACGAGATATGTTCCGTTGATCACCATGTATCCAACGACCACGAAAAGGAGCGAGAAAAGGACTGTCCCGATGGAGAAGTCGGAAACCAGCGTTCTAAGCCGCCATAGGCCCTCCTAAAACACCAAGTAGCATCCGAACAGATAAGGGAGGTAGCCGCCAAGGGCTACTAGCATTGGTACTAAGCCGCGTCGCTTTTTCCCGGCATCGATCACGATTAGCATTCCGAAAGCAAAGAGAAATACAGCGGCCAAAAAAGAGCCGATCAGCAATAGCCAGTACCGCGGGCTTGGCCCATATCGAATGATCTGTACGATTGTTGCTATAAAGAGGACTGCGAGGGCCAATCCAGGCTTTGTAATCATGCGAGACAGGAACTCACTGCTCTCGCCTCCATGCAACACAAGAGGTGATTCGCTGCCACCCCTATCTTCCATCGGACGCTCCTTTTCTTGGCGGGGGTCTTTCTTCCCAGGCCTCCTGTTTTCGACACCCGCTAGGAACTCCCCGAGCGTCGCCTTCCAATCTTGCGCAACTCGATCACCAGCCGCAGCGCTTCGTTCACCGCTCCCTCATCGCCGAAAGGCTTCGCGCACTCGCATTTCCTGGGGGGCGCCGGCTGGAACGCCAAGTCAGGCACTTACACGAATCACTTGTCCTGGCTTCCCTCTCCGGATCGCCGCCAGAATGGCCGGGACCAATGGCTGGAGGTCCTCCAGCGCGTTGCTGACTGCTTCTATAGCGACCACGCACAGGCCCGACTGTCGGAGGTTCTGCTGAAACGCGAGATTCTGGTCGGCTGTAAGAAACACAGCGTAGCCTGCTTCGCTGGCTCGCTGTAGCAACTCGCCGTTCTTGAAACCGGCCCACCCCACCTGTTGAACCGTTCGGACCTCATGTCCCTCGAACAAACGCGCCAGTTGCCGTGGCAATTGCTCATCGAGCAGGAGGCGCATGGGTGCTCAGAACCTCATGGGCGGCCTCCAGAGCAGCCACCGCTTGATCGCGGGAGAGGGACGGGAAGGCATCGAGGAATTCGTCGAGGCTGTGGCCGCGTTCGAGGTAATCAATGAGATTCCGAAGCGGCACGCGAGTCCCAACGAACACTGGAGTGCCCCCCAGAATATCCGGATCGCTGTGTATGACTGGCTGTTTTTGCATGCGATTCTCTCCGCCCGGCGCTTCTATTATAACAGTACCCAAGATCGGCCCGCCCGACTCGGTCCATTGCCTATGTTATACTGACTCCTCAGAACGGCGACTAAATTCCACGGCGGGTCACTGGGAATGGCTGGACTGAGCGCGGTTTTTCGTGCGTGTGGGGAGGCTTGCAACCATTCGGTCACGGCCAAATGAAGGTCCTGCGCTTCGCTCGGCGATGGTGCGGACGGAATAGAAGGAGAGGAGTGTCTTTATGTCGCAGAGTGGGCGGCACGCAGTGGCCGTAGTCGGGGGCGCTGTGGCAGGCTCGGTGGCGGCTGAAATGCTGGCGGACCACGGCGTCCGGGTGGTCGTCATCGAGCAGAATTCGCGGCCGTACGGCAAGATTGAAGACGGGCTGCCGCGCTGGCACGTGGAGCAGCGGAAGCAGGAATACGCCAAGATTGACGCCCGCCTCAAGAAGTCGGGAATTTCCTTCTTGCCGTTGACCAAGCTCGGACAGCACATCAGCTTTGACGACCTCGCAAACAACTGGGGATTTTCTGCCGTGGTGCTTGCCAACGGAGCCTGGCGCGACCGTGACATCGGAGTGCCGGGCGCGGAGGAATACGTCGGCAATGGTTTGCTGTACCAGAATCCATTCATCTACTGGTACAACCACAAGAACGAAAAAAGCTGCTCCGGCCCGCGTTACGACCCCATTCCGGACGAGGCGGTGGTGATCGGCGGCGGCCTGGCTTCCATTGACGTCGTGAAAGTTCTGCAGCTTGAGACCTACGAGCAGGCACTCAAGGCGCGCGGCATTGCCGTGACGATGCATATGCTCGAAAAGAAGGGTGTTCCAGCCATCTGCAAGATGCACGGAATCGATCCCAAGGAATTGGGCATCAAGGGGTGCCTGCTCATCTACCGGCGCCGCCAGCAGGACATGCCGCTGCAACAGCCTCCTCCCAACGCGACGCCGGAGCAAATTCTGCGCACCGAAGGCGTGCGACAGAAACTGCTGCGCCTGGCCCGCGAGAAGTTTCTCTTCCGGGTACAGGACCGTCGTCTGACGACCGGAATCCTCGTCGAGAACGGACGGCTTGCCGGACTCAAAGTAGTCGAAACGAAGGTCGAAGGCCGCAAAGCAACTCCCATCCCCGGCACCGAGCAGCAACTGCGCACATCACTGGTCATTTCCTCAATTGGCTCGGTTCCCGAGATGATTCCTGGGATCATCAGTAAAGGTGAATACTACGATTGGAAGGATTGGGAAATGCCCCAATACGCAGGCAATGAACGGCTTTTTGGCGTGGGGAATGTTGTGACCGGTCAAGGCAACATCCGCGTTTCGCTGGTTCACAGTAAGAAGGTGACTGAGCGGCTCCTGGCGGAATACATGGGAGTTGCGGAAGGCGACGGCCAGCGCGATCTTTCGGAACTTTCCGCCGCGGTGAAAGGACGAGGCGTTGCCCAGGCCGAGGCTGTTCTTACAAAGATTTCCGCTCTGCCCAAACTTTCGGAGAAAGAACTGGGAGCACTGGAAGAACGAGTCCGAGCGGCACAGGCCAAAGTCGGCTACATCGGCGACTACAACACCTGGATCGCCAAAGTCACGCCACCGGACTTGGAGTAGTGTCCCGCACGACTCTCCCGGCGATTTCCTGTATAGCTTTCCTCTCTCCAGAGGAGTTACTTGAGGCTTCGTACCGTCAACGTGACCGATCCTTCCCAGGAGTCGGCCGTCTTGAATTCCAGATCCCACACGGGAAGAATCGCTGCGCCTTGGTAGATTTTTTCAAAGCCTCCCTCGGACTGGGACACCGTGAAGATCGGCGCAAGCCACCAGCGGTCGGCGGCCGGGCTGCCGGTCAGCTCTAGATCAAGCTGCAGCCACTCGTCCCGCAGCTGCAGTGGTCCGTGCAGAGTTTTCTCTCCGGCCCAGTCGAGAGTTTCTTTCCATTCGTCCGCGAGGTAGTAGCGGTCCGGTGCGTTTCCGGCCAGCAGGTTCAGTACCAGTTCCAGTCCAAGCCGGAAGCGGCCGCTTCCCTGCATGCAATCAATCCGCACCGCGCAGCGAATCGCCGTGCCACCAGACTGGGGAATGACGGCGAATTCCTTCTGCACTGAGACCTGCAGGTCGGCTTCTTCGTAGGAAAGCGACCCGGTCCGAGTGAAAAGACAGCCACCGTCCTTGGATTCCTCCCGGTCGTACTGTCCCGAAGCCCAAGGGAAAGATTCGCCAAGCCGCAGTAATGCGAAGTCTTCCCAATTCCTGGCCGAGGAAAAGAAATACGTCCGAAAAGCATGGCGGTCATATCGGTCGTAGAGGAGAAACCGGTCCAGTCCTGTTTCCTTACTGGCGACGAGCTCATGGATCGACACCATTTTGTCGTCGTTCTGTGCCTCAGCCGGCACGTTACGGTGATATCCCTCCGGACGCCGCCGCAGCGAGTTCACCAAGTTCGCGCCTGACGCCTTGCATCGCAACGCCGCAATGGTAGCTCCGTCGGCGGGATCGATCAGACAACTGACGCGCTCGGTGCGGACTTCGATGGTCTTGCGTTCTTCCCCGAGCCATGCAAAGGGTCCACAAACGACGGTATCCTTGCGAAACGTTCTCTCGATCTTTTCGAGCATGGCCTCCGCCTGGATCAGCTCCGAATAGACACCATGCCGCAAATGCGGGGAATACAGCCCCCCGAACATGCCGTGCCAATATGCGTCGTTACATTGTGCCGCTAGCAAGTGCCGATACGCGAACTGCCACGCACGCGTCGCGGCAGCGTCCGACAGTTCCGGCCGGGCTGATCGAAAGCGGTCGCTCAGCGCAAGCATTTGTTTGTGGAGAAGGTTCGATTCGGAATACTTAGCAAAAAAGTTCGGCCACGTGCCTCCGCAAAAAAATCGCAGGAATTCCTCTCCTCGCTCTAGGGTTGGAACGCGCTCCAGGGCTTGCTGATAGGACTCCGCAGCGCGTCCGGAGAGCGCCCATTCCGTCATCTCCCGGTAGGAAGCCGTCGGCAGGTACGCCGTCCCCGCTGGTTCGTGCGAGTCCATATATTCCGAAGCACGGCAACAGTTCAGCCAGGACTGGTTGGCCTCGACGGCTGAGAAAAAATCCTCAAGCCAGTGCTCTTCATACACAGAGTGATACGTATGAGGCCACCCTCCAAACTTTTCGAGGTCGTCTCCCACCGCCACCAGCGAGTCCGGGTGCCGGCCGGCGATCTGTTGCACCGCCGTGATGGTTTCGCCGACCGGCTTCCAAGGCATCGAATAGCGCAGGAACTGCAATCCGGGAATCACGCTGACCCAGCGCCCCATGGATTCCGTGCGGTAGTAGCCGTAGAGCGCCTCCGGTTCGATTCCGGCGCCGAGAAAGTGCAGGTCATCCGTCAGCGTATAGTCGACCCCGGCCCGCGCGAGCGTTTCCGGGAGCGTAGGTTCCCACACCCTCTCGGTCAGCCAAAGACCGCGCGGCCGCTCGCCGAATCGCTGCTCCAGAAATTCCTGCAGTTGTGCGATCTGCGTCTGCCGGTCGTGTTCCGGAATCGAGATCAGGATGGGCTCAAAGAATCCCCCTGCCAGAAACTCGACGCTGCCGTTTTCCCGCAACGCCTGCAAGCGGTCCATGTACTCCGGGCGGTGCTCCTCGAGCCATTCCAGCAAAACGCCCGAATAGTGCAGATTCACCGAGACGGTGGGATGCCGTTCCAGACACTCGATAAACGGCAAATAGGAAAGCTGGTAGTTCTGCTCCACCACCGAGTCAAAGTTGCCGACAGGCTGGTGAGCGTGCAGAACGAGCACAAGCGAAACACGGTTCATGAATCGGGGCTTCCGTCCAATACAGTTTGCCGTGAACGTTTCCGAAACCAGCATACGCGATGATCGGATGGTTTGTCAGCCGCAGCCTCCGAAGCCCGGAGAAATCTCTCCCTTATCTCACCTCGGCTGTGATCGGTTCCCGCGTCGTCCCGCTAACCGTGCCTGTGCTACGATGAAGGCTTACGAAACGAATGCAACTCGCAACCGTCCAGCGGGAAAAACCGTTGTGTCTGCCCGACTGCTAAGAGGAACCATCATCCGCGATCAGATCCGGGAGGAGCTGGCGGAAGAGTTGCAGCACTTGCAGGAAGCCGGCATCCGGCCCGGTCTGGCTGTCATTCTGGTGGGGAACAACCCCGCTTCGGAGATTTATACCCGGAACAAAGTGAAGTCGTGCGAAGCGCTGGGAATTCACAGTGAGCGGCTGATTCTGCCGCAGAAGATCACGACGGAGAATTTGCTCTCCCGAATCGCAGAGCTCAACGGGCGGGATGAGATCGACGGAATTCTGGTGCAGTTGCCGTTGCCTCCCCAGGTGGACTCCAAGCGGGTGCTGCTCGCGGTGAATCCGGAAAAGGACGTGGACGGATTTCATCCCGTGAACATGGGCAATCTCCTGACGCTGCGTCCGGGGCTCGTTCCATGTACCCCGGCCGGCATTCTGGAGATCCTCAAGCGGAGCGAGATTCCCATTGAGGGACAGCGCGCCGTCGTCCTCGGCCGCAGCGACATCGTCGGCAAGCCAGTGGCGCTGCTCTTGATGCACCACAACGCAACGGTAACGATTTGCCATTCCCGCACGCGTGAGTTGCCCAAAGTCTGCCGGGAGGCGGACATTCTGGTTACAGCGCTCGGAAAGCCCGGCATGGTCACCGGAGATTTCGTCAAGCCCGGGGCCACCGTGATCGACGTCGGGATCAGCCCGCTCACCGAGCGCCCCGACGTTGAACGGTTTTTCCCAGGGAATGCCAAGCGGATGGAAGAATTCGCGCGGAAAGGGTCCACGCTGATCGGCGACGTACACCCGGTCAGCGTGCTGCCTTTGGCGGGAGCCATTACGCCGGTTCCCGGCGGAGTGGGGCCGCTGACCATCGCCATGCTGATGGTCAATACGGTCCGGGCGGCCCGCCGGCGCCGAGAGCAGCAGGCCGGAACCGGCTCTGCGCAACCTGCCGCCCCGCTCGCTTCTTCGAGCGGCGGGACCTCTTCGTCTCCTTAAGACACCCCGTCCATTTTCAGGAACTCCCGCAGCGCGTGCTTCTCGATCTCGAACAGCCGGTCGTCGCCATATTGCCGCGGATACGGAACGGGAACCTCGACCCGGCAGGAAACCGTGCAGGGTTTCTGGGTAACAATCAAGATCAACTGGGAAAGAAAGACCGATTCGCCAATGTCGTGCGTGACGAACACGACGGTCTTGCCGGTCTCCTGCCAGATGCGCACCAGCTCGGCGCGCATCTTCCGCGCCGTGATCTCATCCAGGCTGCTGAACGGCTCGTCCATCAAGAGAATGGCAGGCTCTGTCACGAGAGCGCGGGCAATCGAGACGCGCTGTTGCATCCCACCCGACAGTTGCAGCGGATAGTAGTTCTCGTAACCTGCAAGACCGGTCAGCTCCAGCTTGCTTTGCGCCCGCTGTTCCATTTGTTTGCGGTCCAAGGATTCGCGTTCGAGCGGCAGCATCACATTGCGTTTCACCGTACGCCAGTTCAGCAGGCGGGGCTCCTGGAACACGAAGCCTACATTGAGTTCTCGCAGGTTGCCGACCGGGGTTCCTCCAATCAAGACCCGCCCCTCCGTCTGGTCGTCGAGTCCAGCGATCAGATTCAGGAGGGTGGACTTGCCGCAACCGGAAGGGCCCAGGATGGAAGTGAAGGTTCCCCCTGCGAGATCAAAGCTCAGGTTTCGGATCACTTCGAGCGATTCTCCGTTGGGTGCGCTGTGAATCTTGCGGAGATTCTCGACAGTAATTTGGGTCATCTATGCCCGATCAAAATTGCAAGGATGTTGCGGCTGCCGGCCGCCAGCTCGTCAGTCGCTGCTCAATCGGCCGGAACACCGCGAACTCGATCACCAGCATCACGATGAGAAACATCAACGTCCAGGCGAATACCTGCGTCATGGAAAACAGGCCGAACCAGTAGTTCAGCATGAATCCGACGCCGCTGGAAAGGCCGATCAGCTCGATCGTCGTGCAAATCTTCCAGCAGATGCCGAGCGCGTACCGCGACGACCCGAGCAGATAAGGAACCAGTTGCGGCAAGATGATTTTCCAGATGATGGCGCGTCGCGAAAGTCGGCACGCTTTTCCTACGAACACGAGGCGCAGATCCACATCCTTGACTCCTTGCCAAAGGTTGATGCCCACGGCTGGAAAGGCCGTGATCCCAATGGCGATCACCGCGGCTAAGTTGTTCAGCCCGAACCACATCAGGCAGATCATTCCGTAGACGATGGCCGGAACCGTCAGGCCGATCATCACCCAGGAGTCAAAGAACATCTCTCCTTTGCGCGAAAGCCCCATCACCAGTCCCACTGCCAGGCCGAGCGTCATGGCGAGCGCGAGTCCGAGCGTGACCCGCAGCACGGTGATCGAAATATGCGTCCAGGGCTCGCCCGTGCGCAAATTGTCTATCACCGCCGACAGCACGGCGATCGGTCCCGGAACTATGTTGGGGGAGAGCGCCTCCGACAGCAGAAACCAGATGACCAGAAGAGTAATCAGGGAATAGATCTTATGGATTGAAATCATCGCGCAGCAAACCCTCCGGGATCGAGCCGAGCACCCGCTCGCCCAGCACTCTCTGGACGAATTGCAGGTATTCCTGTTGGGTTGCGAGCTGCTCGGCGTCCCAATGCTCGATCAGATTGGCCGACATCTTTTCGCGCAGCAGCTCGACCTCGGCGTCCGAGGTCATGCCGATGGTCCTGCCGTACTGCGCCCAGACCTCGGCGTTCTCCTTCGAGAATTGCAACGCTTCCTCGTAGGCGCGGAGAAAATCCGTGATGATATCCGGATGCTCGCGGGCAAACTGCTCGCTGGTGGTGACCATGACGTGCGCCGGCGCTCGTCCTTGCCTCGCCTGATATTCCTCGCTCAGGTTCACCAGCACGCGGTACTTGTTCTGGGCGGCGAATTTGATGGATTCCATCGTTCCCATCAGCGCGGCGTCAATCTCTCCGCGGGCGAGCAGGTTGTCGAGCGCTGGACCCGGAGCCGTGATCTGCTCCACCTCGCTAAAAATATCCAGACCGTGCCACTCGCTTGCAATTACCCCGAAGAAGGCCAGGGTGGTTGACCCGGGACCGCCGAACGATCCCATTTTCTTCCCCCGCAAGTCCGAGATGGATTGGACCGGCGAGTCCCAAGGCACGAACACGGCGTTGGCTGGAGAAAAGATTCCCCGCACGATGATCACGTCCTTTCCTTGCGCGCGGGCATTCGCCATCGTCGTAAATCCGCCGAACCCGATGTCCACCTGCGATTCCGCAATCATCAGTTGTACGCTGGGCGGATTCAGAAACTTTATCCGTCGCGGCTCCAGTCGGTGCCGTTCCAGAATTCCCTCCGAGTCCATCACAAAGATGATGAAGTCCTGGGCCCCGGCCAGGTATCCTAAGCTGAACGTCCTGGGTGCATCGGCTGCAGGTGGGCCCGCCGGTGAGCACCCAACAAGCGCCATTCCGGCCAGGAGCACGGTCAGAATCCGGGCAGGATAAATGACTTGTTCCAATCTTAAGAAGTACTGTAACCTCACATCCTGCTCCACCATTCGCAGCAATGCCGCCCATTCTAGGGAAACAACCGAGGAAATGGAAGTCCAGACTGGACGGACACTGAAAGAGTCCGGCGATCTTGCTATCATTCGTCTGGATCGTGTATCGTCCGAAATCGACCGGTACGCTCCGCCTCCGAAAGGTACATTTTCGAACCGCCGGGTTGCCGGCCGCCGGGCAACAGCCTATGAGCTTCTCCTCCATCAAGCGTTCCCTGAAATTCTCTCTGCCCAGCCGGTGGAAGCAGACTGGAGGAATCCTGTTGTTCCTGGCGTGCCTCGTCGGCGCGGCCCACGCCCGGCAAGTCCCGGATTTGGTTGGGATGGCGTCCGGCCGCAAAGTTCTGCGCGCGGTGCGTACCGTGGACTCGATCCGGCTCGACGGAGAGTTGTCCGAGCGCGCATGGGGAAGTGCCGAACCTGCCCGCGACTTCGTGCAGGCGGAGCCGTACGAAGGCAGCCCCGCGACGGAAACAACCGAGGTTCGGGTTCTCTACAACGACGAATCTCTCTTCATCGGAGTCTACTGCCGCGACACGGAACCCGAGCGGATTCTGACCAACTCCTTGAGAGAAGACTTCGATCCGCAGGATGACGACAGCTTCGAGATCATCCTCGACACCTTTCTCGACCATCGCAACGGCTATCTGTTCAGCACCAATCCGCACGGAGCCAAACGGGACGCACAGGTAACCGATGAAGGGCGTGAGATCAATATCGACTGGGACACGGTATGGGACGTTCGCACGCAGCGGAACGGCGAAGGGTGGACAGCGGAAATCGTCATTCCATTCAAGAGTCTCAGCTTCGAGGAAGATTCAGTGCGGCCGGTTTGGGGCGTCAATTTTAGCCGCCGCATCCGGCGCAAGAATGAAATCGTCTACTGGTCTCCGGTTCCGCGGCGGTACGAGATCACCCGGCTATCGCTTGCCGGGGAATTGCGCGAACTGGAGGGAATCGCCCGCGGCCGCAATCTGCGGTTGAAACCGTTCCTCGCCACGGACTTCAGCCGGTTCGCGTCCGGCGATCACATCGTGACGCGGGCAAAGCCGGGACTCGACTTGAAGTACAGCATCACCCCTTCCCTTACCCTCGACCTGACAGGCAACACGGATTTTTCCCAGGTGGAAGTTGACGAGCAGCAGATCAACCTGACGCGGTTCCCGCTCTTCTTTCCTGAGAAGCGCGAATTTTTCTTGGAGAATTCCGGCATCTTTCAGTTCGGCGACATTCCTGGTGAGCGCGGGTCTCGCTCCCGTGAGACGCAGCTCTTTTTCAGCCGTCGAATTGGATTGTCCGAACAAGGAGAGCCCATCCCCATCTGGGGAGGGGCACGGCTGTCGGGTCAGGCTGGCCAGTATCGCCTGGGATTTCTCAGCATGCAGACCAAGGAGACCCGCTTCGAGCCAGGCAACAACTTTTCCGTGGCGCGAGTCAAGCGAAACATTCTGGCGAACTCGGACATCGGAGCCATCTTCGTCAACCGCCAGGCTGCGGAGGGCAAGGACTATAACCGTGCTGTTGGCTTCGACGCCAATTTCCGGTTCGGCCAGAACTTCACCATCAACGGATACCTGGCAAAAACGTTTACGGACAACCTGCACGACCACGGTCTGGCCCGGAAGATCTCGACCCAGTGGCGCGATAATCTCGTCAACGTGCAAACGGTCTTCACCGAGCTGCAGGAGAACTTCAACCCGGAAGTGGGTTTCACGGAGCGTGTCGGCGTCCGGACGTTTCGCAGCCGGCTGGAGCTGACCCCGCGTCCTCCGAGAAACTCTCTGATCCGGGAGTTTCGCCCCCACGTCTATCCCAACTATGAGATGGATGAAGACAACCGATTGCTGACCCGGACGTTGCACTACGGTTTCGACGTTGTGTTTCACAACTCCAGCGTCATCGAAGTGAAGCACGAGACGTTTTTTGACCGGTTGGACGAGCCGTTCCGCATTCGTCGGATCCCGCCTGCGATTACGATTCCTGCCGCAGACTACCAGTTCAGCCTGTGGGGTCTGGAGCTGGAGTCCGACCCCAGCAAGAAGTTTTCCGGATTGTTCGACTATCGCACCGGCGCGTTTTACACAGGGGACCGGACCACTGTGGTTGCTACGGGCGCTTTCCGGCCCAATGAGCGCTTCTCCGTGGAAGGCCGCTACACATACAACGACGTCCGGTTGCAGGAAGGCTCCTTTGCCAATGACCTGATCGGTTCCCGGGTCAACTATTACTTCAGCACGCGCATGTTCCTCAGCGCCTTGATCCAGTACAACAGCGACCTGAAGCACGTTACTTCGAACATCCGCTTCAATTTCATCCACCACCCTCTGAGCGATCTGTTCGTGGTCTATAACGAGCAGCGCGACACGAGCGGAGCCGGCCAGAACGACCGAGCCTTGACGCTCAAGTACACGCACCTGATTTCATTTTGAAACCGGCTGATTCTCAGGCTGCCGCCAAAGGTTTCGATAAGACATCCGTCGAACCCCGTTGCAGAAAGGCTCAAGAAATCCGGTTGAATGACCTGGCCGCTAGGTATAGCATCGGGTTGTAGTAGAAACGGCAAGGGGAAAGCCGGCGGATTCTCAGAGTGGAAGAGCCGGCCGCCGGCCGTATGGTAGGCGGATCGGAAACATAGGGTTGCAATTTAGGGAGTGTTAGGATGCGAACGATTCATTCGATTGTTCTGGCAAGCACGATTCTCATGTGGGCGTGTACTGGTGCGCCGCAGTCTGAGCAGCAGCCGGCCGCGCCGCCGCAGCCCACCTTCAAGCCGGTTGGAACCATCATGCAGATCATGGAAGCCGTGATCATTCCTTCCGCAGACATTGTCTGGAACGTTCCCGCAGAGGAACCCACGAACGATGAGGAATGGTCCACCGTGAGAAACAATGCCCTGGCCTTGGCCGAAGCAGGAAACCTCCTCATGATTGAGGGCCGCGCTAAGGACCAGGACGCTTGGATGCGCGCGGCGCAGGCCCTGGTGGACGCGGGCACGACGGCCTTCCATGCTGCCGAAGAGCAAGACATGGACGCCATCACGGCAGCCGGGGATGAGATCTACAACAGTTGTGAAGGCTGCCACTTGCAGTATCCTCCCGAAACGGCCGGCCAATAGCCGCTTCCCTTTTCTTATTCTGCGCGCTGCCCCCGAAACGCCCGCACGGGCTGGGATAGCAAGCATGGGATATTCCGAACGGGGAGTGCGTGGATAGAATCGAGAAAGGGAAGCATCTGATATGGCGGCGTTCCGTGCCATCCTCGATGAACGGGTCCGCGAGGGTGACCTCTACGAGCGGCTCGACCGCGACCGTGTCCGATGCTATGCCTGCGGGCATTGCTGCCCGATTCCTGAAGGCCAGCCCGGCGTCTGCAAAGTTCGCTTCAATCGCGGCGGAACGCTGTACGTCCCTTGGGGCTACGTCGGCGGAGTCCAGTGCGACCCCATCGAAAAGAAGCCGTTCTTTCATGCCTACCCGGGAGCACTCGCGTACAGTTTTGGAATGCTCGGTTGTGACCTGCACTGCGCCTACTGCCAGAACTGGGTAACCTCGCAGTCGTTGCGTGATCCGGGCGCGGTTTCGCCGCCACTGGACGCTTCACCCGAAGAGCTTGTCGCCCAGGCCGTGGAGCTGGGAGCCAAGGTTGTCGTCAGCACGTACAACGAGCCGCTGATCACCAGCGAGTGGGCGGTTGCCGTGTTCCGGAAAGCGAGAGCCGCCGGGTTGGTTACCGGTTTCGTCTCAAACGGCAACGCCACCCCGGAAGTTCTCGAATACCTGCGCCCCTGGGTGGACCTCTACAAGGTCGATCTGAAGAGCTTCGACGACCGGCACTACCGTCAGCTCGGCGGGCGCCTCCAGCCGATCCTCAAAACCATTCGCAGTCTCCATGAAATGGGGTTTTGGCTTGAGATCGTCACGCTGATTATTCCCGGTTTCAATGACTCCGATGAGGAGCTGATCCGCATGGCCGAGTTTCTGGCAGGAATTTCCGCCGACATTCCCTGGCACGTCACGGCGTTTCACAGCGACTACAAAATGAGCAGTACCGAGGATACACCGCCCGAGACACTCTTGCGCGCCGCCCGGATCGGTAAGCAGGCGGGACTTCGCTTCGTCTATGCGGGGAATCGGCCCGGCAGAACAGAGGACTGGGAAAATACTCGCTGCCCAAATTGCAACGAGATGCTGATCGAACGTTTCAGCTTTCGCGTCTTGCGGTACAACCTTACCGCAAGCGGCACCTGCCCATCCTGCGGGTATGAGATCCCCGGACGCTGGGCATCTTCGTTTCAGGGACAGATTGCCGCGACACCGTTCCTGCCAGGCCGCCGCGGAAGGCCATCCCCTTTCTCGATTCTTCCGTCATGAGCTATTTCGGATGCTCAGTTGGCTGAAATCGCCGTTCCGAGTCCCGGAGCCTGCCGGCGGGAAATTCTTGCCATGGGGGTGGAATAGGGAAGCTGCTAGACCATTTTCAGGGTTGGTGTATAGCCCGCAGGTAGGGCAGGCATTTCCCTCGACTTCGCTCGGGGCAGGCCTGCCTGTCCGTAAGAGGAAATGCCGGGCGGCCTGTCCCTACTTTGGCGGCTGCGCTACACCCACCCGGAAAATGGTCGAATCTATCCATATACCCCATAAAACTGTACGGAAATGCTCTGTCGAGAGAACCGAAGGAACCGAAGGAACCGAAAGAACCGAAAACGGTTGTCGCAAGTTGCCGTTGCGCCTGCTAGAACCTCGCCTGAATCCACCCTGCGGCGTAGTCAAAGAAGTTTTTCGTGGCGTTTGAATACTGTCCTGGCGATCCCCCGCATGTCGTACACGGCGTGATGCCCGTTGTAGCACCCTCGACGACGATGAAGTCCTTGTCCTCGCTCCTGGCGTAGGAATAATTGCTCTCCATATCCTGGACCAGATTCTGGAACGAGGCCTGCATGGCCGCAACGAGCACCGGCACGGTCACGCGCTGGAGCATGCAGGGGGTCGAATTGTTTGTCGAACAGAGATCGATTCTCCGCTCGTCGATTGAGTGCGTCGCCCGGATCGCGTTGCTGCTCAGGAACGACCGTAGTGTGAGGCCTCCTTGCGTACCCTGGTGAAACGTGGCGTTCAGTTCGGCCAGATTCGGCCGCGGCGGCGCGAGGCTCGGCACGATCTCGGTGGTAACGGTCCCATCGTTTCTGAGGAACTGGGCCGGCCGCAGCGTCGTATGGCGGATGCTCAAGTCGAGCGACTGCAGGCGCGCTCCGTCGAACCCGAAGCTATTGAACGGTGCGTCGTCTGTGTACGGCCCCTGGCCCGCTTCGATCTCCTGCAACTGCTGCACCGCCATGTCAATCAGCCGGTTCATGCGCTCAGCCTGCGCCTCGAAATATCTGTTCTTGAAATCTTCGGAATACTCCGACGAGCCGCTCGATCTGTACCCGTTTTCCGTGCGAAAAGGATCGAGCGCCGGACCGCGGCGGGCTGGGTTGGCTTCATCCACAATGGACGGGTTCAAGCTTCGCAGCCGCATGATGGGATTGCCGGGGTGGCCGTCGGAGAGAATGATCCCGTCCGCCGGGGTCAGTCCTGCAAGGTCGTTGCTGCACTGCACGAGTTTGTTTGGCCCCTGGCAAACCGCAGGGCCGTTTTCGGCCACTGCCTGATAGAAGCTCATCGTCACGCCGCCGCCGCTTGCTCCGAAGAGGACGACCCGCGGCACACCCTGGACGCTCTTCAAGTAGTTCACTCCTTGCGCCACGTCGAGCGGGATTAACTCCCAGTTCACAGCGGATTCGTTGTTCCGGAACCGCGAGTTCATGCACAGGACCAGAAAGCCGCGTTTCGAGAATTCCGTGCAGGAAATGTGCCGCATGAAGTTCCCTTCCCGATGCATCACAATGATGCCCATGCGCGGTGCAGGTCCCGAGTCCGGCCTGTAAAGAGCCCCCGCCACGCCGTCCCGAAACGGCACATAGAGCGGATTGCTCTGCGCAGATAGTTGGGCCGCTGCAGACAAAACGATCGCGCTCACGAGGGCTAGGATTGACATCCGGATTGCTGCTCCCATCGTCAGAGCCTCCTTCACCGGAAAAGATACGAATGGACAGACCTTGCTGCGCAATGCGCACCAGCCGTTGTGATTCTCAGCCATCCGCAGGCTGGGATTGTTCCTCGGGATTCGGTGCGGGGGGTTCCTCCGGCTTGGGCTCACGCAGCAGCCGAGTGATCTCGCGCGTGTTCTCCTCGGTTTCGATCGCCACCAACGCCCGCTGTGCCTCCACAACCATTTGAAAGCCGCTGTCGTGCGACCAGCGGTACACGGCGAGGCCGATCAAGCCGCCTGCCACGGCGGTGGTGACGATTCGGGCTTGCGGATAGGCCTGGTCGGTCAGAAGGTAGACCAACCCCGCGAACAACACCCCCATCAGCAGGGCAGCGCCGGCGGCGGTCTTCATCCGGTCCCGCCCTTCAGCCTCCCGCTTCGCTTCCCACTCGTAGAGTTCCGGATGCCGGGCAAAGCTTCCCTGCTGCTTCGTCCTGGCAGCCACCGGAGGCTCCTTCCATTGAGCCTTGGGCAGTGTTTTCTGTTGTGCCTTGGCCTGCGCCTTCGCCTCTTTCGCTTCCTTCTTCTTGCAGCGCGGACACTCTATCTTCTCGGCCGGCAATTGCGCGCCGCACATTGGGCACGTCCAGAAAATGTTCGAAGACATAAGCCGCTTCAATGTCCTTCCAGTGATTCTATCATGGCGTTCTCCCGTCACTGTCGTCAGACCCATTTCCGCAGCTACAAGCACCAGGGAGGAGAAAACCCCTGCCAGGCTTCGTCTGTTCGCCACAAACCCTATCCCATCACGACTGTGGATCAGTTGTCAGACGAGACAAACGGATTATCTTTCGTACGACCTCGGCCGGGTCTCCGGTTTCTTCGAGCAACATCAGTTGCCGGTCCGCCCAGGTAGGTCCCATCGCCATCTCACGCAATTGCTCCAAATGCTCAAGGCAGCCCAACCGATCCGCAGTCAGCCGAAGCAGCTTCACCAGCTGTAGGAGTCTTTCCCGGGCCGGCTTGGATTCCAGCGTGATTGAGTCCACCAGCGGCGCGTCCAGCCCGAACCGTGCCGCCCGCCACTTATTCTGTTGCACCATCATCGGATGGCAGTCCAGTTGGTAAGTTCCGTCGTCAATTTGGTCGGAGAGAGCGACTACGAGGCTCTGGACCAGTGCCACGACGGCCAGGACATCTTCCAGACGGCCCGGCATATCACAAATCCGCACCTCCACCGTGCCGAAATAGTGGTGTGGCCGAACGTCCCACCAGATTTCCCGAATCGTCTGAATGAATCCGGTATCGACCAGGTGATTTACCAGCCAGACGTATTCGCTCCAATTCCTCATCAGGCTCGGAAGCCCGGCCGTGGGAAGGCTTTCCATGATCTTCGAGCGGTGGGATCGCAACCCGGTCACGCGGCCGTTCCACCACGGGCTGTTACAGCTCACGGAAAGCAAATCGGGCAAATGGCGAAGAATCCGGTCGCAGATCATCACCGCCTTGTCGCCGGATTCCACGCCGACATGGACGTGCAATCCGAACGTGACCAACTGCCGGCCCATGTCCTGCAGAGCTTCGAGCATCCGGGCATAGCGCTCGTTGGGGGTTGGTGTCTGATCCTGCCAGGGCGAGAACGGATGCGTGCCCGACCAGTAGAGTCGCAAACCAAGCTCGTCGGTAATTTCCTCCACCACCGAAACCTTTTCCCGCAAATCGGATGCCGCATCCGACACCGATTGGCAAACATCCGTATTGATCTCCAAGTAGCACTGCATCAGTTCCGGCTTGATACGTCCCTTCAGAGCGTCTGGAACCTTCGCCAGGACATCTGTGATGGAGCTTGACAGCGCCATCGTCTCGGCGTTGACCAGGGCCAGTTCGATCTCAACGCCGAGCGTCGGTTGCGCATTGGATTGAAATTCCAGTTTCATCAGAACACCTCTATGCTCGCCGGCGGGGGTCCGATTCCCGCACCGCTATTCGTCCTAACATCTTGGCTCCGATCGCCAGAGCCTTCTCATCCACATCGAATTGCGGCGAGTGCAGCGAATGTCCGGTGGCGGGGGTGGACCGGCACCCCAGACGAAACATGCAGGCACGGGTGAATTCGCCGTAGGCGGCGAAGTCCTCCCCGCCCATGCTGGGTCGGGGGATTTCGACCACGTGGTCCGCCCCCAGGAAATCTCCTCCCACGTCCCGGATGAGATCTGCCAATCCGGCGTCATTTACTACGGACTCCGGTCCCGACTGGAACTCGACCTTGATGAATGTACCGGATGTTTCGGCAATCCCGCGCGCCAGTTGCCGGATATGCTCCTTGGTTTGTTCCCGCACCACCCCTCCCAATGTCCGCAACGTGCCCCGCAGAACGGCCGATTCCGGAATCACGTTCGCATTGTCACCGCCCAGGATCTGTCCGATCGTCAGCACCACCGGCTGATGGCTGTCAATCGCACGCGGCACGAACATGTACAAGGACGTGACCATTTGCGCGGCCGCCGCCAGGGGGTCGCGCGATTCGTGCGGACGCGCGGCATGCCCGCCTCTTCCCGCAATGCTGACTTCCAGCCAGTCGCACGCGGCTGTCATCACGCCCGTGCGGAGACCGATGGTTCCGACTTCGAGCGATGGGTCAACGTGCAGAGCCAGGATGGAGCGCACGCGTTCCAGGCCTCCCGCGGCAATCATATTCCGGGCGCCTGTCGCGATCTCCTCTGCGGGTTGCAGGATTCCCCGCCAAGCCACGGGCCAGGGCAATGCCCCGGCAGCTTCGGCTCGCGCCAACCCGAGCATCGCGCCCATCACGGCGGCGGTGTGCGCATCGTGCCCGCATGCGTGCATCACACCGGGTACCTGGCTCCGGTAAGGGACAGCCTTCATGTCTTGAATGCGCAGAGCATCCATGTCGGCTCGCAGAGCGACCAGCGGACCGGAGTCCTGTCCCTCCGGTTCGGCAATCAACCCTCGGCCATCCGGAGCAACTCGGACGCTCAGCCCCTTGTCCGTCAGCAAGTCTTTCAGGTACTGGGTGGTTCGCGTTTCCTGGCCGCTGACCTCCGGGCATGTATGCAGATGCCTGCGAATGCACACCATCTCTGCAAAGCCCCGGTCCATTTCCTGATCGAGTGCATGCTTCCAGTCGGACTCCATAGCCACCTTCTATCCGCCCAATTGTCGCCCTGTACTGCAGCTTACAAACGGACGATCTTCTCCATCCGATGCGCCCGAAACGCGTTGCGTGTGTCCACGATTCGCCGCGCTGCCCGGGCGATGGCCCCGTAGTCGAATGCGGAATGGTCCGTCAACAGAACGACGCAATCGGCCCGCCGGCACGATTCCAGAACCGGCTGTGACCGCAGCTTTTCTCCGCCAAGTTCGATGCGCGGCACCAGCGGGTCGCTGTAGGACAGGCGCACTCCGAGCCGCCGCAACAACGTCATCACATCGAGCGCGGGTGATTCGCGCACATCGCTGGTGTCCTTTTTGTAGGCGACGCCCAGCAGATGAATGTGCGCCTTGCGGGCGGCCTTGTCGAGCTCATTCAGCACAGACTGCACCTTGTTCACCACAAACCGCGGCATGGACCCGTTGATCTGCCCGGCCAGCTCGATGAACCGGACCTCCGCCCCGTCGAGTTTCGCCTTCCACGACAGGTAGAACGGGTCCACCGGAATGCAATGTCCGCCCAGCCCCGGACCCGGAAAGAACGGCATGAACCCGAACGGTTTGGTCGCTGCCGCCTCGATCACTTCCCACACGTCAATCTTCATCATGTCGCATAGCAGCGCCATCTCGTTCGCCAGCCCGATGTTGATCGACCGGAACGTATTTTCGAGCAGCTTGACCATTTCGGCAACCCGGGGCGAGGACACCGGCACGACCGTTTCGAGCGCCTGCTTGTAAAACAGCACACCCAGCTCTGAGCATGCCGGCGTGACCCCGCCGACCACTTTGGGGATGTTGCGCATGGTGAACCGCAGGTTGCCCGGGTCGACGCGCTCCGGCGAAAAGCACAAGAAGAAGTCGCGTCCTGCTTCCAGTCCTGTTTCCGCTAAGCGCGGCAGAACCAACTCTTCCGTCGTCCCGGGATACGTCGTGCTCTCCAGGACTACCAGCATCCCCGGATGCAGATGTCTTTGAATCTGCTCGACAGCCCCCAGAATAAACGACATATCCGGATCTTTGGTCTTGCGCAACGGCGTGGGTACACAAATATTGATGGTATCGAGGCGTGCGATCTCCCCGTAATTCGTTGTCGCCTGCAGCAAGCCTTCTTGCCCCAGCCGCGCAACCTCCGCAGACGGAACGTCGCCGACATAGGATTTTCCTTGATGGATCGCCGACACTTTCCGCTCATCCACTTCAATCCCGGTCACGTGGAATCCAGCGCGGGCGAACTCCGTTGCCAGTGGCAGTCCGACGTACCCAAGCCCCACTACGCCTACATGCGCCGTTCGGGAAGAGATCTTTTCCCGCAACTGCGCCATCGCATCCGGGTTCTTCTTGGACCGCGCGCCCGTCTTCCTCTTGGGTTTCCTAACGATCCCCTTCATAGCTTTCATGCCTACTCTATTTTCCTTATTCCTTGCTCCCCACCCCGCGCCCCCGGATATGACGCGGATAGACCCCGCTCAGTTCCGTCAGCATTTTTCTGGCGGCTGCGTGCGTTCGCCGCGTGATCTGTTCAATGTTCATCCCGAGCGCCGGAGGATGGGAGGGTAGATTATCGAAAATATCTGTCAGGATCCTCGACGCCATCGCCGTCGTTTTCTCGGCAGCCTTTGCCGGCTCGCCCGCCTGCTCGATCCCCCATGCTACGTTCCGCGGCACGTCCACTCCCAGCCACTCCAGAAATTCCACGTCCCGCAGGTTGGTTATCGGAGAAAAACTCAGGAAGATTCGCACGTCCAGGCCGTTCAAAGCTTGCAACAGGTCCACTGTGTCATTCGGGTCAAACAGCACCTGCGTCGTGAAGAACCGCAGCCCGTGCTCGTACTTGCTGCGAATCCGAGCCGCTTCCCGTGAGCGGCTCGGGATGGCAATGCCGCCGAGGAAGAAGTCGATGCCCGTTGCCGACGCGAGCTCGCCCGCCTCCAAAACGCTGGGCCCGGAATACTCGGTCGCCGCCGACTCGCCCCCCACCAGAATGACGTTCCGCACACCGTATCGTTCATAGGTTTCCTGGAACCAGTCGCGCTGCGTCTCCGCCGTCTCCCGCACCGTGACCCGGTTGACGACAGTCTCCATGCCGACCGCTTCCTGGATTGCCCGCGCAAACACACGCGGCTCGATGCGCTCTGGCAGACGTGTGCGCCGTTCTCCCTGACGGGACTCCTCGATGATTTCCGGGATGTTGATCGCATCGACGGTTTCAGAAAGGTCCCGGACCAGCTCCAACTGAGTTTCTAGTTCGGCCGAGGCTCCGGCTTTCGGCGGAATCAATTCAAAGAAAATCACAGGCCGTGCCGGGTCTTGGATTCTAGCCTTCAACTCCATCTCTTCTCCGCTTCGCGCAGCCCTCACTTTCCCGGATTACCGAGGAGTGTGCCGGGATCGTTGCCGCCCCAGGTCTCCCGTCCCTGAAAGGTAAATCATAGTACGAAATCTCCCTTTCAATGGGTGCTCGCTGCCTTGGGCCTCTTCTGGTCATCCATCTCATGCTTTCCTCTGAATTCCAGTCCTCAAGGCAACCGGTCCGTTCCATCCCGCTTCCGATCTCTTGGCAGCAGGAAGTGACCCGTGCTCTTTTTGTTCAAAAGAGCAACCCAGCGCCCCGGCCAACACCCGGCAGCCGCACCACAACGGATGGAACTGACCCGAGTCCTGTGCAAGTAGGGGTACAATAGACAAGTATGCAGTATTGGATTCTCGCTTCCCTCCTCTGTTGCCTCCCGGTTGCATCTTCCACTGCTCAGGACCGGGCTGCGGAGCAGCGGGCGGATGAAGAAATTCGCCGCAGCCTTGAGAAAATCACGCGTGTCTACCATGAGGCCTCAACGCACCTAGCCGATCCCGTAGACCCGGAACAAGCTGTTTACGAAGGCGCCATCCGTGGCGCTCTCTCGAAGCTCGATCCATTCTCCGTGTTCCTCGATTCGGGCCAGTTTCTCGCCCTCCAGCGGCAGCAGCGCGGCGTCCAGCAAGGGTTTGGCGCCATCCTCAGCTTGCAGACCGGACAGGTCACCGTACTGCAAGCCATACCGGAGGCTCCCTTTGCCAGAGCGGGCCTGGGACCGGGCGACCGCATTATCCGGATTAACGGCCATCGAGTGGCGGCCATGAACTTGCGCGAACTCGTCGAGTTGCTCCAGGCAGCCCGCTCCGAGCGGGTCCAGCTCTCCGTGATACGCAGCGGTCAGGTCGTCTCAGAAGATTTCGACCTCGACCCCACGGAAGTTCCTACTGAGACGGTGGATAAGAAATTCTGGATCGAGCCCGGCATCGGGTATATGCACGTGGCCCATATCGAGCGGAGCACCCCCGAAGAAATGCGCTCCCTTCTCGCGGAATGGATTCCGCAGGACCTTCGTGCCTTGCTCCTCGATCTGCGGGGCGTTCCAGGCGGTTCCCTGGACGCGGCCGTTGAGGTCGCCGGTCTGTTTCTGCCGCACGATTCCCTGATCACGAGCCTACACGGCCGGTCCATGCCTGTGCGGGAGTATCGGGTCGAGCAGCAACCGCTGGTTCCCTCACTCCCCGTGGTTGTGATCCTGGACCGTAGGACGGCGAGCGCGGCTGAAATCATCGCAGCAGCCTTGCAGGAACATGACCGGGCCTGGCTGGTCGGTGAGGCCAGTTTCGGCAAGGGTGTGGTGGAATCCGTCATGCCGCTGGGCGAAAGCACGGCCCTCGTTCTCACGGTTGCCCGCTATCTCACCCCCTCCGGACGATCTGTACAACGCCCCTTGCCCGGAACCGCTTTGGCTGATATTCTAAGCGGGACGGAAAGGGCCTTTACCACCGGCCGCGGTCGCCCACTCACAGAGCTCGGGGGCGTGGAGCCGGACCAAAAAGCGGAGTCGTGGCAGCTCGATCCTTGGGCGCGCTTTTTGGAAGAGAGCACTGCGTTCATCAATTTTTCGCAGCGCCACCTGGAACGGCGTGGGAGGATTGGCCAGGATTTTGTTGTTGGCGATTCCGTGATCGAGGATTTCCGCCGGTTTCTGGAGGAATCCGGCGTGATGATTGCTCCTTCGTGGGAAGACCACGTGCCGTTTTTTAAGGCGCGTATCCAGACCGAGTTGTTCAACTTGGTCTTCGGAATTACGCGCGGGAATGAAGTCGAGGTAAAGGCGGACCCGCAAGTGCAGGCGGCCCGGCAAGCGGTCGCCCAGGCTCGTGAGTTAGTCACTGCGGAGACTGTCGCAGGGATGCGAATACGCCCGAGGCCGTAACAGGCTTCCCGAAAACCTGTTGCTCAATTCTACGGGGGCAACCCTCAAGAGGGAGGATGAAGTGCTTACGAATCGAGTGCGAAACTTGTTGGGATGGGCGGGAGCCATTTTGCTCCTAGGGTCGCTGGCTTCAACTGCCGCGGCGAGGAACAATTTTGATTGTACGGTCGTGGACGAGAACGGCAATCCTATCCAAGATGGCGAAATGGTCCTGACCGAGGTTCGCAACGGCAGGGAACGGGAACGCGATACCAACGACGATGGGCGGGTCGAGTTTCGGGGATTGGACGACGGAGCCTACCGCATCCGCGGAAACGTCGATGGCTATATCGTTTCAGACTCCCCTCCCATGGAGATCTCTGGAGACATCACCAAGCCGTGCAACTATACGCTCGTCAGCGTGAACCATGCCAACGCCATGCTGCAACGAGTCCAGACGCTGACCCGGCAGAGGAATCTCGAGGAAGCGGAAGCGGAAGGGTTGAAAGCGGTGGAACTGATGCCGGAAGAAGCCAGCGCGCACTTCGTGCTGTCCGTTGCCTATGCTTCAGGAGGAAAGGAACAGGAAGCCATAGCCGCAATCGAAAAGGCCGCGGAGCTCAACCCCGCACAGTTCCAGGCTAGAGTCCAGTTGGTTACAATGAGGGCCATGGGCACGGTAGCCGACCAGTTAAGGGCAAACAACGACTTCGACGCCGCCATTCGGAAATACGAAGAGATGATCGAGCTCAATCCCACGAACGCGAACGTGTATTACAACATGGCAGTCACCTACGATCGCGCTAACATGCTCACTGAAGCGATCACCGCCATCGACAAGGCGATCGCCCTGGAACCGGGAGACGCCGAATTCGCCCAGGCGAAGACCCAGCTGGAGGAAAAGTTCATGAATACGCTCAATCAGGAACTGCAGGCGCCGTAGGCCCCGCCAAAACCCGCTGCCGCTGCCCAGCCATTCTTGACGTGCAGCGCTGCAGCGGCTTATCATGGACTCAAGAAAATAAGCTCTTTCGAGCCGAGTCCACCAGGATGGAAACGGGAAAAGGAGACGGGATGACAAAAATAGCTCCGGCAATTCTTGCTGTGGCCATTCTTTGTTTTGGTACGAACGCTTTCGCCCAGGGTGGTGCAGCGAATGTGGCGATTGTCAATATTCAGGCTGCCATTGCCCAGAGCAATGACGGGCAGAACGCCGCCCTGCAACTCCAGACCCGGTTTGGGCCGACCCGCGAAGAACTACAGCAACAGCAAGCCGAACTCCGGGAACTGCAAACCCAGTTGCAGAATCAGCAATCCACACTGAGCGACGAGGCCAGAACCCGGTTGCTGCGCAGCATTGACGACAAGACCAAACAGTTCAACCGCAACAATGAGGACGCCACAGCGGAGTTTCAGCAGGCCGAGCAGGACGCCATCACCGAAATCGGCCGCAAGATGATGGGAGTGATTGATGAATATGCCAGGGAGAATGGCCTTGCGATGATCCTCGATGTTTCCTCGCCGCAGACCCCTGTTCTCTACGCGGATACCGCCATCGACATCACCTCCACCGTGATCGAGATCTACAACCAGGCGACCGCCGAACCGGCGGCCAGCACGACCTCTACGCCGACCGATGCTCCGGCTGCAGTTGCGCCCCCCGCCCAGCCTGGCTCGACACCGTAATCTTGGGCCTCCCGGAACCGGCAGACTCCGGGAGGCCACTTTGCCATCCTTCATTTCATTCCGGTGTAAGATTCTCCGTCTCTCTTCCAACGAAAGCGATTGCGGCCTCGCTTCCGCCGTGCTAACGTAGTGCGCCTCCGAACGATACTTCGTGGCCCGTCTCGCGGAGGAGAAATTCGATGAAACAAGTCGCCGTTCTGTTGTTTGTGTGCTCCATCTTCATGCCGCAGGCCATAGGAACAACGCTCACCCGCCTCGACCTCAAGGACCTGACTGCCGAATCCTCGGCGGTAGTTTACGGCAAGATTGTAGCCAGCCGTGTCGAGTGGAACCGCAACCGGACCATGATCTACACCGTTTATACCGTGGTGGCGGATCAGTATCTCAAGAGTGCGCTCGGACCCGTGTTTGAGCTGCACGAGCCGGGCGGCGTGCTCGACGGCATCGGCATGCGCGTTGCGGGCGTCCCGGCCTTCTCCGTCGGCCAGGAAGCGGTCTTGTTCGTCTGGACCGACAACCACGGACAGCATCAGGTGACAGGGTTCGAGCAAGGCTCCTTTCCAGTCCGCACGGAACCTCGGACCGGCGCCAAGGTGCTCGATCGCGTAGTCCGTCTCGGGTCGGTCCGCACGACGGAGGCTCTTGCTTCTCCGTCCAGCCGGTTTCTTCTGCAATTCTTGAATCAGGTCCGCGCATCCGTGCGCAATGCTCGTGCGGACGCCGCCCGGCCCCGATAGAACACTGCCATGAACCGGCCCCCCAAACCGTTGCGCGTTTTCGATGTTGTTGTTCCTTGTCTCTGCTTTGGTCTGTTCACCTTACGATGCTTTGCTGGAGTGGTTCAGCGGACGCCGCAGGGGCAGCCCCTTCATTGGAAGCTCAACACCCCCATTCCGTATGTCGTGAACCCGGGAGGCGTCACGAGGTTCCCGGGTGAGCTGGAGCGCTTGGTGGTTCTCGGCGCCGTCGAGGAGGCCTTCCGCCCCTGGACGAAAATTCCGGATTCGGCTGTTGTCGTTGTCGAAGAAGGAAGCGCGGACACCACGCTCGGTTGCCCGGACGGCCAGAACCTGGTCACGTTTCAGGACTCCCAAACCATTCCCTTTCCCCCCGGCGTCCTGGCGTTTGCGAAATTGATCTTCGCCCCAGGCGCGGGATCCATTAATTCTCTTCCTTCGGAAACCTGTCCCCAGGTCCATCAATACAATGCCGAATTTGCCGGCCAGATCCTCGAGGTCGACATCACTTTCAATCCGGATCCTGGCGACTCGTCGTTTTCTCCCATCGGCGCCGACAACTCGATTGATCTGGTCGCAGTCGCTGCGCATGAGTTCGGCCACCTGCTGGGCCTTGACCACACGGGCGTGTTCAGTTCCATCATGAACCCCTTCGCGGAATCGGGTGCGGGCTTCGCGAGCCGCGCTGTCCGAACGGACGACTCGAACACCATTGCATGGCTCTATCCGGCGGCCACGTTTGCCGCCGCCCGTGGCTCCATCACCGGCGCCGTGACGGACTCTGGAGGCGCTCCCATCAAATCCGCCAACGTCGTCGCCTTCAGCACCACGGGAGGCGTTTCGGTTGGTTCCCAGTTGACCGGTCCCGACGGCAAGTACAGCATGGACGGCCTGCCGCCTGGCGACTATCATGTCTTCGTCGAACCACTCGACGGACCAATCAGCCTGTTGAATTTCCCAGGTTTTTATGCGGACGGCTCGGTCAATTTCGCCACCACGTTCCTGCCCGCCGAGGGAGCCTTCACGACTCTCTCCGTTCCCGCCGGCGGGTCGGCCACCGCAAACATCACAGCCTCGGACCGTCCCGCCAACGTCTTGAACATTGCTCAACTTGGGATCAGCACTCGGCTCGGCTCGGGAGGAACTTCGTTCTTGTTCGGCACTTCCCCGCTCTTCCTGCCCCGGGGTAACTCCTACGATATCTTCGTCACAGGCCAAAACCTCTCGGGCGACGCCAATTTGACGGCTCTCGGAAACGGCTTGACTGCCGGCCCGACCACCGATGCCACTTTGCCGAACGGCCGGCGCGTCCGCCAGCAAACACTGACCCTCAGCAACTCGGCCCAGCTCGGCCCTTCCAACTTGCATCTCGCCAACCCCGGTTCCACTTCGGTGATCCCGGGTGGCATCATCACCACGGTCAATCCGACAATTGGAACTCCTTTACGCAATTCCGGAGGGTTTGGCACAAGTCTCGCTCCCGGGACGCTGGTTTCCATTTTCGGAACCGACCTCGCCAACGGAACGGAAGGCTGGCTCGGCCCGCCGGCTCCTACCCGGCTGGGCGGAGTCCGGGTCAAGGTGGGCGGACGCTTCGCCCCTGTCTTTTTCGCTTCGCCGGGTCAGATCAACGCTCTCATTCCTTACGAGACAACCGGCTCGGCCACCGCGATCACGGTCGTTACCGGACCGAATGCAGCCGGAAACACCGTCACGGTCAACCTCAGTCCTACTGCCCCGGGGATCTTTGTCGTCGGAGGGGATCGCGAGGACCGGGGAGCCATCCTCAACGGTTCGGACAACACGGTCGCGGCTCCCGAGGGCGTGTTTCCCGGCTCGCATCCGGCCCGCCCCGGCGATGTAGTTGTAATTTACGCCGCGGGCCTCGGTCCGGTGACTCCAGCCTTGCCGAGCGGCATAGCCTCCGGCGCCAACGGCACCGCAATTCCGTTACTGAACAATTTTCCCTCGGTCACGATTGGAGGCCGGGAAGCTGCGATCCAGTTCGCTGGTCTTGCGCCGGGGTTTGTGGGTTTTTACCAATTGAACGTCGTGGTACCGTCCGGGCGGACGGGTGAGGCAGTCCCCGTTGTCATCACCACCTTCGAAGGACAAACCAGCAACACTGTCACCATGGCCGTCAGCAACTGATCTGGCTGCTCTATTTCTTCCGTCGCCCTACTGAGCCCGCACCTTTTCCTGGAAGGGGCAGTGCTCTGTTCCGATTATTGCCCCTGCTCATCCGTTACGCGTTGACACGGCATGGAAGTGGCCCCTAGAATCAAAGTAGGTCCCGTTTCGAGCCGCTTCCCGCGGATGGAACGCTGGGGGAAAAGGAAGGAGCCGGTCAAACGAATCGCCATGGAAATGAATGAGGATCTCAAGCAGCTAATGAAAGAGCTCGGGATGGCAATCAACGAGTCGCTCTCGGAGTCCGAGCCGATCTCGGACGCGATTGCAAACATTCGCGGCGCCGGCTATGACGTCTTCCTGGTTCTCGAAGCCACCATCGGGTTCAACAAGCGCTCGGAGGTGGAAGAACACTCGATTTCCCAGGAGGAAATCTCGCCCCGCAGCTCCAACGCACCCTCCGGCAAGTTGCGCCTCACTCCCCGCGATGCCGATTTCCTGAAGCTCCTCCGCATCAGCCTCGGCAAAGACAGCGAGAACTGATCTCGCTGCCGGATCGCCTTCCGCGTTTTTTGTCTGGGTGCTCTCGCGGTTGGGTTTGGTGATTCAATGCGTGAAGAAGAAACACCCGACCAGGACAGGGGTGTCGGAAATGATCACGCGGGAGTCGGCAACGCGGGCGCTCAGGTCGGACCCGATGGCTGGCTGATCCTCGATCCACAATTCCGGCTGCAGGGAAAATCCCCCTCTTTGCGCCTCTTCGGTGACGGTGAAGTGGACGTAAGCAATCTGCCCATTCGGGAATTCTCGTTCCGAGTCGGGCGGGAGCGTAAACGTAAGCTCGAGCGTGCCCTCATCGCCGGACCCTCCCTGCAGGGTCTCGAGTTCGACACCCGCGCGCCGCGCCAGGTAGGCCGCCTCGGACCGGTCGAAGGAAAGCCGCGCAGTCGGAAAAGTAAGCCGCAGCTGCAACGTTTGAATGTTCGGAACTCCTGTGCGCCGCGTGAAAAACACGGACACGGCCACTGGCTGGCCCGGCATCCCGACCGTCCGGCCGAATGTCAGGGAGTAGTCCCGCTCTTCCTGGTCCTCCGGGTCCGGCCCGTGATCCGTGGGCGGCTGCTGAGCGTATCCGAGCTGACCGAGCGACACGCTCAGCAACAGAGCCAGCCCCCAAGCCGGCGCCTTACTGGCCTTCGTAGACAATTTCCCCTCCCACGATCGTCATCTCGACCGGGATGTGCTCGATCTGGTCGACGGGAACGGTCATGAAGTCCGCCCCCAAAACCGCCAGATCGGCCTTCTTGCCGCGCTCGATCGATCCAAGGTTCTCGTCTTCCGCAATGAAACGCGCCGCCCAGACCGTCTTCATCCGCAGCGCGGTCGGCCGGTCGACCGCGTGGTCTGGCCCCCAGGTCCGCCCCTGGGCATCTCGCCGGCTGATGTAGCGCTCCAACTCCACGAATGGGTCGGTCCCCTCAATGTGGACCTTAAATCCTCGGCGGATCAGCTCCGGCACCGGCTGCGCGTCGTGGATGCGGTCACCGTACAGCTCGACCGCCACTTCCGGCCGCTGAAACATCTTCCCCAGCCCGCGCCGGAAGTCCAGCGCCTCGATCTTCGCGAAGCTCTGCGGATGCCAGAACAAGTTATGGTCGAGTCCGAACGGGCGCCATTCCGGCCGCAGCTTCATGTCCGGTTGCTCCATCGCCTCCTCGATCGTTTGCAGCCAGATCTCCGTCGACAGGTCTCCCACGTTGTGAATCCCTGTCGTGTTCCAGCCATGCTTGATCGCCTGCCGCACGTTATTCCACTCCGTCAGCTCTTTGGGAATGGTGCTTTCCGACCAGGGATTCTGGTGCGCAGCGAACCCGATCCAGGTGTTTTGCCCGTAGGGACCGAAGGCGATCCCGCCCGACCGCAGTTTCGGATCAATCGTCAGCGCGCTGCCCGAATCGGCGTTTCCGTCCATCGCGGCCAGCCCCGCCCCTACGATCTTCACCATGTCCCCCAGCCCGAAGTCCACCAGCGTCCCCAGCCGGCGCAGGTAGGCTTCTGCGTTCGGGTTCTGTCGCAGAAAATCGTGCGTCGCAAAGACCCGCATGGTCAGCTCGTCGTTGTGATATAGCACGTTCAGCACCGTCAGGTTGAACCCTTGCAGGTGCGCCACCATGGTCGTGATGCCCTTGCCGTTCAAGTCGTGGAGCATCTGTTTCTGCTCCGCGAGCACGGCGTCGTCGATCACCGGCCACGGCCGCAGGTCCCAACCTGCCACGCCCATGGCATGTCCGAAGATCTGCCCGGTCGGCTGCCCTTGCGCGTCCTTCACCACCGAAGGATGATCGGCGCCGCCCGGCATCAGTGCGATCACCCTCTCGAGCATCAGCGAGTTCACCACCATGTCGAACGACGTCACGTTGATCGCCAGCGGGTGGTTCGGACTCAGCGGTTCGATGTCGGCCATGGTCAACCGCATGCCGTCCGCACCTTCGTCCGGCAGCCGCAGAAAGATGCTCTCGCCGGCCGGCCGTGACGCGACGACTTCCCGCACCTTGTCCAGAATCTGCTCCCGGTTCGTCACGTCCTGCAGCGTGCCTAAGACTTCCCCGCCGATCAGCGTTTCCTTATACAGGTTTCCGCCTACGAAGTCGTTATCCGCATCGGTGCCCACGAATCCCGGAATGACCGTTTTCTCCTGCAGATCAATGACTCGCGTCTCCGGCCCGCGCAGCCGCAGCACCTCCTGATTCGTTCCCACCGCCAGAAACACGCCGTCCCGGATTGCCACTGCCTCGGCGACGCGGAAGTCCTCATCAACCGTCAGGATTTTCCCGTTGTGCAGGATCATGCCGGGGTACTGGATCAGCTCCGCCGGAACCTGCGCTCGTGCCGTCAGCATGATCCCGAAGATGCTTGTCAGAACGGTCAGTGCGATTCTTCTCATCGGATTCCTCCGTTTCTCCAGCCCATCAAAGATGTCATCCCGAGGAGGGGAACCGACATGCAGATGTCGTTTCCCGGCCAGGGACCTGCTCTTCTGTCTCCTGTTCCTTTGCTACTGCCCTTCGTACACAACCTTCCCGTCCACTATCGTCATCGCTACCGGGATGTCTTCAATCTCTTCCTCGGACACCGTTAGAAAATCTGCGCCCAGCACCACCAGATCGGCCTTCTTGCCCCGCTCAATCGAGCCGAGATTCTGGTCTTCGGCGATGTAGCGCGCCGCCCAGATCGTCTTCATCCGCAGGGCCGTCGGCCGGTCAATGGCGTGGTCCGGTCCCCAGACGCGTCCCTGCTCGTCCTTGCGCGTGATGTACTTTTGCATCTCCTCGAAGGGCTCGGTCCCTTCGATGTGCACTTGGAAGCCATTCGCAATCAGTTCCGGCACCGGCTGTACGTCGTGGATGCGGTCGCCGTAGAGTTCCACTGCCTGCCCCGGACTCTGCCATACCTTCCCCAGCCCGCGCCGCACGTCGAGCCGCTTGATCTGGTCCTCTTGGCTCGGGTGCCAGAACATGTTGTGGTCAAGCCCGAACGGACGCCACTGGGGCCACAGCGCCACGTCGGGCTGCTGCAGTGCCTCTTCAATCGAGTCGAGCCACATTTGCGTCGCCTGGTCTCCTACATTGTGGATTCCCGCCGTGTTCCATCCGTACTTCACCGCGGCCTGTACGTTGGCCCACTCGGTGAATTCCTTGGGAACCGTGCTGTTGGTCCAGCTATCCTGGTGCGCACCGAACCCGATCCATTTGTTCTCTCCGTCGGGCGCGAACGCGTAGCCGCCCGAACGCAGCTTGGGATCAATCGTCAGCGCGCTTCCGATATCGGCGTTCCCGTCCGCCGATGCCAGCCCCGCTCCCACGATCCGCACCATGTCGCCCAGGCCGAAGTCCACCAGGTTCCCGATCCGCCGCAGATACGCTTCCGCGTATGGGTTCTGCCGGATGAAATCGTGGGCCGCGTACATCCGCATCGTCAGATCGTCCCGATGCCACAGCACGTTCACCACTGACAGGCTGAACCCTTGCGTATGCGCCACCATGGTGGTTACGCCCTGCCGGTTCAGGTTCCGGAACATTTCTTTCTGTTCCGCGATCATCGCCTCGTCAATTCTCGGCCACGGCCGCAGGTCCCATCCCACCACGCCGGTGGCCTGCCCAAAGATTTGGCCGTTCGGCCTGCCGTCCGCGTCCTTGATGATCCCTGGATGATCCATCCCTCTCGGCATCCGCGCGGCCAGTTGTTCGAGCATCAATGTATTGACGATCATATCCGACGATGTCACACTCGCGGCAATCGGATGGCGCGGACTGACTGAGTCGAGGTCATCTCGGGTAAGCTGCAGTGCGTCCTGACTCTCTTCCATCAACCGGAAGAAGACGCTTTCGCCCTCCGGCCGCGAGTTCACCCGGCTCTCGATTTCCTGCAGGATGTCCTCCCTGCTTTCGATCCGCATCGTCCCAAAAATCTCACCCCCAACCAGCGTCTCCTTGTAGAGATTCCCGGCCACCAGGTCGTTATCCGCGTCCGTGGCGATGAGTCCCGGTGTAACGGTCTTTCCTCCGAGGTCAATCATTTGCGTTTCTGGCCCGCGCAGCCGCAGCACCTCCTCGTTCGTTCCCACCGCCAGAAACACGCCGTCCCGTATCGCCACCGCCTCGGCAACGCTGAAATCCTCGTCCACCGTCAGGATTTCGCCGTTGTGCAGGATCATGTCGGGATACTGAATCAATTCTGGGGGAATCTCTGTCTGCGCCGCGACACGCGCCGCTCCGAAGCACAACGCAAACGCTAGCCCGAATCCTAATAGAGTCGGTTGTTTCACGGTCTCACCTCCGAGTAGAGCCTCAGTCATCGTTCCTAAAGAAATACCACAACTAGACCGGTCTGTTCAGGAAAGTTTTGGGTGTCTCGCGCAGGCATGGACTGGAAGGGGTTGAAGGACTATCTCTGCCCCTGCCTTCTCCAATACCAATACAGGGGCAAACCCAGCGCGATGGTGGCAATGGCAAACAGAGCTTCGGCCGGACGACCCTGCAGTGTGAAGTAAAGGATCCAGGCTGAAAATACCAGAAACAGCAGCGGCGGCAATGGGTAGAGCGGCGTTCGGAATGGCCGCGCGACCTCCGGTCGCCGCCACCGCAGAACCATCACCGACGCCACCGCCAGCGCGGAGAACAGCACCAGCGCAAACCCGGAGTAAATCACCAACTGCTCGAATGTCCCCGTCAGGATCAGGATTGAAATCCAGATCGACTGCGCCAGGATCGCCGTGGCCGGGCTGCCGTATTCGCTATGAACGTTGGCCAGCCGCTGCGGAAACAAGCCGTCGGAAGCCATTGCGAAATAGACCCGCGGCCCAGCCAGCACCATCGCGCTCGCCGATGCCAGGATCGACAGCGCCAGGATCGCCGACACCAGGTACGTGGCCGCAGGACCGAACAGCGCCAGCGAAGCCTTTTCGCCGATCTCCAGCACCCCGCTCATTTCCGAAATCGGCAGCGCGTACAGAAACACCACGTTCAGCGCCATGTAGAGAATCATCACAACCACCGTTCCCGCCAGCAGGGAAACGGGAATCGTGCGGTTCGGTTCTTTCACCTCGCCTGCTAGGTACACCGCCGCGTTCCATCCGCTGTAGCAATACAGCACAAAGATCAGCGACACCGCTCCGTTGCTCAGCGCCGCGGCAGGAATCAACCCCGCTTCTGGAGTCTCGAAGTGCCCCCAGTCGCCTGTCCCCACAAACAGACCCAAAAGGATCAGCGCCACAATCGATGCGATCTTCCCCCCCGTCAGCCACACCTGCATTCGCCCGCCGCGCTGCACTCCGCTCACATGAACGATCGTCAGGAACCACAACGCCAGCAGAGCCGTCACGTGCCCGCCGCTCAGGGACAAGCTCCACGAACCGACCGATACCGTCCCCAGGATATAGTCCGGGCCGAGCCCCGGAGCGAAGATCGAAAGGTAAGCCGAGAAACCGATGCACGCGGCCGCCACTGGCGCCGCAAACCCCGTAAAAAACGAGGTCCAGCCCGACAAAAACCCCCATATCGGTCCGTATGCTTCGCGCAAATAAATGTATTCGCCGCCCGCCCGCGGGAAAGCCACCCCGAGTTCGCTATAGGAGAGCGCCCCGGCTAGTGCTAAAGCCGCCCCCACGATCCAGATGGAGAGCACCGCAAACGGGCTTTCCAGGTCTCGCGCCAGGAATCCCGGCGTGGTGAAGATGCCTGCCCCAATTACGTTTGCCACCACCACGCTGGAGGCCGTTAGCACCCCGAATGACCGGACTAGGGTTGCCGTGGTGCGGGCGGGCGGTGCAGTTGGCATGGTCGAATGTGCCACATTCCCTCGAATGGAGTAGTAGGCCGGGACCGCGTCCCCGGAAGCCGGCCCCTCAGTATATCAGGCCCCTCCCCAACGGCCACGCTGCTGGCAGCTCGGAATTGCAGTTCTTTAGCTTAATGGCTTGAAAAATATGCGTTCTTGATGATAGGGACCATGAATTTCCGGGTCTTCAAAATTGAATGCGAAATAACGTGGCGCAGTCTTTGGCTTCTCCGAATACACCACAATCTGTCCGTGAAAATGGAGCTTCCCAAAATCTTCTGGCATGATCAAATTTGCTAGACCACAAACAGCCCCTTCACACGGTCCAGGACTCTCATAGCCAATCATTATCTCGTCGGAGTTCTCTGGTTTTCGAAGATGTTCCTTTCTAATAGTTATTCTCGGCATCCGTCCTCCACAAATCAAAAGGCCAGACGCCAAAGGACGCCCGGCCTCTCAAAATGAATCTCGGGTGTTTCTCAGCACCCTGTCACGGTCAATAATATGATCGATCTGATTTGCCCTGTAGTCAAGTGGAACTATTGCGGGGGATTATCCCTGTGTTTTCCCCCTCAATTCCTACCCACCCATGGAATCAATCCCCAGGTGTGGACCGGACGGGATTCGAACCCGCATCTGCGACCGTGACAGGGTGCTATGTTCCCATTACACCACCGGCCCAGAAAAACCATAGGGGGCAGCCCACGCCTTGTAAAGTGACAGTTTCGGAGTTTACTCACACCGTCCGTAGCACCCTCCGCGCCGGTATCCCTGCCGCCACCAGGAAGATCGCGCTCTTCCCCACCGCGTGCGGTGAGAAAAACTCGGTTGCCTCGTCGTCGTAGAACGTCAGACCGGTTGCCCCGATCTTCTGCGCGTAAGAGGCCAGATAGAGCTTTCCTCCGATGATGCCGGCCTCAATCTGCGCAGCGCGGTAGCCCCGGTTTCCATACCCTTCCAGAATCGCTTTGAGATCAGCCAGGAAGAACACCGCCACGGCCGCATCCGCCGGCAGTTCCTGCTCCAACCCCAAGTATCCGGCCCGGTCCCGAAACTCGCCTTCTTGCAACAACTCCAGCGCTGCTTTGTCTCGCCGCAGGTAGTACGATCCCGCTGCCAGGCCCTCCACGGCGTTCACGATCAGATAGAGATCATTCCATCGGCTCCCGGCCGGATCAGGCCTGAGCTCAGGACTTGGCCTCAGAAAATCCGCCTCGATCCCTCTCGTCGCTGCAATGAGCATCGTCGACAGTTGCTCGAACCGGATCGCAATGCGCGCAAACCGCCGCGTCGAACCCCGCCGCTGGATCACCTGTTCAATCGTATCTCCCGGGGCATCCGCCTCGGACAGCGGCTTCAAGTCGATCAATCTTCCTGCCGGTTCCGCCTCGCGGGGAACAACCGCCCCTTCCCGCCACCCTTTCACTTCCTCGAACGTTGCCAGGGAGCTCGCCGCGTGCGTTTCCCGCATCAGCGGATAGTCTACTTCCCCCTTGGCGGGTGGCCCCGCCGGCAATCCAAGCCCCTCGACCCCGGGGGCAGCCCCCGTCGCCTGCCTTGCCCGGCTCCCCAGCGCCACCACTGAAATCGCAACTTCTCTTTGCGTGTCGAGGTCCAGCAGCCGGTTCACCTCCTCGTCCACGAACCCCATTACCAGGCGCGCAGGGACCTTCAGTGCCGCTGCCATCGCGAGCAGGTTCGCCAGAATCGTCCCGTTATCCCAGAAGAAGTGACGGTACGTCCGCGTCCGGTATTTCCATGCATTGCGCCAGTACGTCCCCGTCGAGATGATGATCGCTTCCGCCTGCTCGACCGCCTCTTCGTTGCCGGTTGCTCGCGCGATCACCCCGCGCCATTCCCCGCCGCGCAGCTTGTTCAGCGCAAACCCCGCCGGGTCGAAGTGATACAGCCCCGGTTCGAGATCCTGGAGCGGTCCGCACGCCAGGTACAGATCCACCTCGTAGAGCGCTCCCGTGCAAGCCGCCGCGCGGAAGTACAATTCCCCGCCCGCATATTGCCGCCGCTTCGTGATCCCGGCCGCGTAGTAGAGCATCGCGGCCAATGCTTTCGAATCGATTGGCGCGCCTCGCTCTGTCCGCATCCCTCCTGCAGCGATCGCCCGCAACGCCCCTGCTTCCGAATCCTTCCACTGCCGCGGCAATGGCGCCGACTCGATCTCCGGATAGACCTTGAACGGCACAGGATAGGTCGCAAAATCCAGCCGGTGCCCGCCCGTCCGAATGCTCCAGTACGAGTGTTTCGTCTCGTTGTGGTACTTCCAGACCGCGTCTGTATCTCGATTGGACATGCAGAAAACAGTGGGACTACAAAGGCATGAAGTCACAAGGGGAAAGGACGCCTGCGCTTCCCTTCTTCGGATCGGGTTCCGTGCTGTTGCGTCTCTGTGGTCGAGACTAACACCCCGGAAAGCACGACGTTCCCAACTTTTGCGTCGCCAGCAGCCGCACCTGCTGTGCGATTTCGAGTGTCCGGGCCGTCGCCGTCCGCGCCCGTTCCTGCGCCTCGGGTGTCACAGCGTATTTCTCCAGCAGTTGCTTCCCGAGCCGGTGGTGGTGCAATTCGTCGGGTTGGATTCGGTGCTGGTAGAGCTTCACCGTTTCCTGGTCGCCGAGCGCCGCGCAATACTTCATGAACCGCTCGTTCACCCGGTACGCAATCGATTCCAGCGTGAACTGTCCGGCCGCGATACGCTCCACCGTCGTTTCGAGACTCCGCAGATACGCGAACAGCGGGTTGAGGGCTGGCGGCGCGTAATCTGCCGTCGAGATGTCGAGCGCCTGCAGCCTTCCCGCAATCAGCGTGAAATGGTTCGCTTCGTCGCCGGTCTGCTGCGCCAGTGCAATCTTCACGTCCATCTCCCGCGTCGTAGGCATCCACGCCGCCGCCAGCTCGCTAACGCTGATTTCATTGTTCAGCGCCACCTGGAGCAACTGCCGCAACTCGGCTGTCGGCTGCGCTGCCACCGGCTCCTCCTCCAGTCCCGCCAGAACGCCCTCACGGCTCTGGAGGTTTGTCTCTTCGAGTTCCTTCACAAACGTCTTGCTGTCCATCCCGATTCCCTGTTGTGAGTTCTATTTCGCCTGCACGGACGCGGCTCGGAAAGCAACCTTCATGGTATTCGCGAGAGAGAACCAAAGTCAATGCGTGCAAGCTTTTTGAGCTGCTGAGCCGTGTTCTTTCTGTTCCCTGTTCCTTTTCCGGGTGCTAAGGTAGTAGTGGTGGTTTCCGCTGCAATCGAAAGGCACGAGCTTGATGAACCCGCAATACACCAACCAGCTCATCCACGAAACGAGCCCCTATCTGCTCCAACACGCCCACAATCCCGTTGACTGGCGTCCTTGGGGACTGGAGGCCCTGCGCCTCGCACGCGAGCAGAACAAGCCCATTTTCCTGAGCATCGGCTATGCCGCCTGCCACTGGTGCCACGTTATGGAGCACGAGAGCTTCGAGGATGAAGCCGTAGCTGCCGCCCTGAACGAGCACTTCGTCCCGGTGAAGGTGGACCGGGAGGAGCGCCCCGACCTTGATGAAATTTACATGAACGCCACCATCCTCTTCACGCGCGGGCACGGCGGCTGGCCCATGAGCGTCTGGCTTACCCCGGACGGCCAGCCGTTTTTCGCCGGCACCTACTTCCCTCCCGTGGACGCCTACGGACGCCCCGGCTTCAAGACAGTGCTCAACCACCTCGCCCGGCTCTGGAAGGATAGCGGCCCGGAGCTCGCCGCCGACGCCGGCAAAGTCACCAAGATTCTCGCCGGCATGCAGGCCTCCAACCCAGCCGGCATTCTTCCTCCCGAAGTCCTGTCCGAATCCGCTCGCCGAATGGCCAGCGCGTTTGACGCCCGGCGCGGCGGCGTTTCCAGCGGACCCAACAAGTTCCCGCCCAGCATGGCGATGGACCTGCTCCTCCGCGAGCACCGCAGATCCGGTGACCGCTATCCGCTCTCCATGGTGGAGACGACGCTCGAGGCCATGTCCCGCGGCGGCATCTATGACCACCTGGGCGGCGGCATCCACCGCTACAGCACCGACCCGCAGTGGCTCGTCCCGCACTTCGAGAAGATGCTCTACGACCAGGCCCTCGTCAGTTCGATTTACCTCGATGGCTATGTCGGCGCCGCCCGCCCGGAGTTCGCCGCCACCGCCCGCGGCATCTTCGATTACGTTCTTCGCATCCTCCGCAGCCAGGACGGCGGCCTGTACTCGACGGAAGACGCTGACAGCGAAGGCATGGAGGGCAAGTTCTACATCTGGACTCTCGACGAGATCGAGCGCATCCTCGGCTCCAGTTCTGACGACGACGCCCGCCTCTTCTCCGCCCGCTACGATGTCACCGAGCGCGGCAACTGGGACCATCCCGGCGACGCCCACGTTCCCGCCGGGCCCAAGAACATCCTCCGCATCGTCCGCTCCGTCGAAGAAGCTGCGCGCGAAGCCCGCATCAAGCCCAACGGCCCCAACGGCCTCGACAACGTGGAACGTCGCCTAACCGACGCCCGCCGCAAGCTCCTTGCCGAGCGCGAGAAGCGTGTCCGTCCCGGCCTCGACGACAAGATTCTCGCCGCCTGGAACGGCCTCATGATTGCCAGCCTCGCCAAAGGCTCCGCCGTCCTCGACGAGCCCAGGTACTACGACGCCGCCTCTCGCGCCGCCGACTTCGTCCTCTCCCGCATGCAGGAAGACGGCCGCCTTCTGCGCTCTTGCCGCGACGGTCGCGCCCACCTGATGGCCTATCTTGACGATCACGCCTTCTTGATCGACGCCCTGCTCGCGCTCTATGAAGCCAGCGGCTGCCTCCGCTGGCTCGAAGAAGCGGACCGCCTCATGGCCATCGTTCTGGAATTTTTTTGGGACGACGAACACGGCGGCTTCTTCTTCACCGCTTCGGATCATGAGCAGTTGATCGTTCGCTCGAAGCTCGCCAGCGACAACGCCATTCCCTCCGGCAATTCCGTGATGGTTTCCAACCTCCTGCGCCTCGGCGTTCTGCTCGACCGCTCCGACCTCCGCGACAAGGCCGGACGGACGCTGGCTCTCTACGGCAGCGCCGCCGCCCAGTCGCCCTTCGGCCACGAGCGCCTGCTGGCCGGACTCGACGCTTGGCACGAAGGCTTCCAGGAAATCGCCCTCGTCGGCGATCTCGCCTCTCCTCTCGCCGGACGATTGCTGCGCGTCGTCCACGAGTCCTACATTCCCAACAAGGTCGTAGCCCTGCTGGACCCTGCCTGGCCCGACGCTGCTCAAATCGCCGAGCGCGTCCCGCTGCTCACTGGCAAGCAGCCTCTCCGGGGCAATCCCACCGTCTTCGTCTGCCGCGACTACGCCTGCCAGTCCCCCACCAGCGATCCCGCAACTTTGCGAAGTCAACTCACACTCACAAGGAACTCGGCATCTTCTTGAATGGAACCGGATGGAACATGACTGCTGCCAGACGACATGCGCCTTGCCTGTACCACAAGAGGCAAACCGCAGTAGAATGAGCATGGGTGAACTGGCAGCGATTCGCGCCCTCCCCGTCGCATCGGGACTCGCTTGTCCTCGCAACTCTCCATTGAGGTGAACATGAAGACCGCCCGCAACAGCAACATGAAGCATCGCAGCTCGGAAGTTTCCGTCGGCCCGGCGCGCGCCCCGCACCGCGCCATGTTCCACGCCATGGGTTTCACCGACGAGCAGATCGCCCGCCCGCACGTCGGCGTGGCTTCGAGCTGGAACGAGATTACGCCCTGCAACTATCACCTCAACCGTCTCGCCGGGAAGGTCAAGGAAGGCGTCAACGGCGCCGGCGGCACCCCGTTCGAGTTCGGCACCATCGCCGTCTCCGACGCCATCGCCATGGGCCACGAAGGCATGAAGGCCTCGCTCGTCAGCCGCGAGGTCATCGCCGACTCGGTCGAGCTGATGGCCTTCGCCGAGCGCTTCGACGCCCTCGTCACCATCGCCGGCTGCGACAAGAGCCTGCCCGGCATGCTCATCGCTCTCGCTCGCCTGAACATTCCCGGCATCTTTCTCTACGGCGGCAGCATCCTCCCCGGCGACTACTGCGGCAAGGACGTGACGATTCAGGATGTCTTTGAAGCCGTCGGCGCGCACGCTCGCGGCAAGATGTCGCTCGAAGAGTTGAGCAAGCTGGAGCACGCCGCCTGCCCCGGCGCGGGCTCCTGCGCCGGTCTCTATACCGCGAACACCATGGCCGCCGCCATTGAAGCGCTCGGCATGGCGCTTCCCGGCTCGGCCACGCCCCCGGCAGTCGACGAGCGCCGCCAGGAAGTCAGCTTCCAGTCCGGCGCCGCCGTTTTGAACCTTCTCCGAAAAGGTATCCGCCCGCGCGACATCCTGACGCTCAAGGCCTTTGAGAATGCCGTCACCGTCGTCGTCGCCACCGGCGGCTCCACCAACGCAGTCCTTCACCTGCTCGCCATCGCCCACGAGGCCGGCGTTAAGCTTCGGCTCGAGGACATGGACCGCATCAGCCGCCGTACCCCGTATATCGGCGACCTGCGGCCCGGCGGCAACTATGTCATGGCTGACCTCGACCGCGACGGCGGCGTTCCGCTCCTCCTGCGCGAGTTGCTCAATGCCAGGCTCATCCACGGCGACGCGCTCACTGTCACGGGCAAGACCATCCGCGACAATCTCCGGCGCGTCAAGCCGAACGGCCGGGGCAAGGTCATCCATCCCGCCTCGAACCCTCTCGCCCCCACCGGCTCACTCGCCGTTCTCAAGGGTAACCTCGCGCCCGAGGGCGCGGTCCTCAAGACCGCCGGCGTCCACAACCTGCGCCACCAAGGTCCCGCCCGCGTCTTTGACGGCGAAGAGCCCGCCATGCAGGCGATCCTCAAGGGCAAGATTCGCGCTGGCGACGTCGTCGTCATTCGTTACGAGGGTCCCAAAGGCGGCCCCGGCATGCGCGAAATGCTCGCCGTCACCGGCGCCATCCAGGGCGAAGGCCTCGGCGACAAGGTCGCTCTGCTGACCGACGGCCGTTTCTCCGGCGCCACCCACGGCCTGATGGCCGGCCACGTGGCCCCCGAAGCCGCTGTCGGCGGCCCCATCGCCGCTCTCCAAGAAGGCGACTGGGTCACCGTCGACACCGTCAAGCGTGTGCTTTCCGTGCGCCTCTCGAAAAAGGAGATCGCAGCCCGTTTAAAGCGCTGGAGCCCGCCTCCGCCCCGCTATGCTTCCGGCGCCCTGGCCAAGTACGCCCGTCTTGTTTCTTCCGCCTCCCGCGGCGCCGTCTGCGGCTAACTATTTTCTCAAGCCGCTGCAGCAACCCCGGCGTGTGCCCGGGCGGCTCGAAAGCGTACATTTTACATATAGTCCTAGGGGTACTGGGTTAGCGCTAAATTCCCTGTGATTCTTCTTGACAACCCATCTTCTCTATGGGTAGCATCCCCTTGGAGTTGTAGGTGCAGTGAACCGGCCGGAGGAATAGTTTCGATTGCCACCCGGAGCTCTCAGAGCGACTGGTGGTTTTTTTTATTGGTTTGCAGCCAGCGAAGTCTAGTCAGCCTGACGGTCCAGTCCCGCAACCGTTGTTTGAGTAAAGGAGAACGGGAAGTTGTCAAGAACAACAGGCAGAGTGAAGTGGTTTAACAACACGAAAGGTTACGGATTCATCGGCCAGGACGGCGGTGCGGATGTGTTCGTTCATTATTCCGCTATTGAGGGTGATGGCTACAAGACCCTCCAAGAGGGTGACCTGGTCGAGTTCGAGGTAACGCAGGGCCAGAAGGGTCCTCAGGCAGAGAAAGTCATGAAGTTGTAGCTTCCTTCGGCCCCACGCTCGTGTGGGCAATACTTTGGTTCCTCGCGATCCCCCGGCCTCTGCTGGTAGGCTGGGGGTTCCTTCGTTTGCAGTCTCGCTCCCTCCGCATTCATCCACGGGTTCCCGGCGTTCCAATCACCCGTGCGATTTCCTCCCATGCAAGGGCTCCTTCGCGCAGCACTTCCCAGCCATCCTCCCGCAGGTCAATCACCGTAGACGCACGCGTCGGAACGCTCGTCCCGCTGTCGCGGCCATCGTCGCAGCCATCTAGGATCAACGGGATCACCGTCCCGATTTGTCGCTCGACTTCCTCCGCCGTAGAGCATTCCCGTTCTCCTGTCCGATTCGCGCTCGTGCCCGTGATCGCAACACCTGCCTGCTGGACAATCGCTACCGGCTCCGCTGCGCGCGGCCATCGCAACCCGATCCGCCCGGTATTGCCTGTCACCGCCGCCGGCACTTTCGCGCTGGCTTCCACCACGATCGTCAACGGCCCCGGCCAGAACCGCCGCGCCAATCGTTTGAACTCCTCCGGCGGATTTGCCGTCAGTCCGCGCGCCCTCTCGACTGAATCCACCAGCAGCAGCAGCGGCATGCTTCTAGGCCGTCCCTTGATCGCAAACACTCGTTCCACCGCCTGGGCGTCGAACGGGTTCGCTGCCAACCCGTAGAACGTGTCTGTCGGGACCGCGACGACTTCCCCCTTGCGGATCAACTCCGCCGCCCGCGCAATCACTTCCAGCTCCGGGGCTTCCCGGTTCACTTGTACGATCTTCGCCACCCACCGATCCCCTGAATCTCGCTCGCCTCCCATACTACACCGGACTTCCGGATTCCTCCTGTTCCCTATTCCGCGCTCCCTCTCTACAATAGTCGGGCGGCGGCGCCCCGAATGTCCATCTACCGCAAGCTCGAAGGCCGGCATCATCCCCTGGCCAAACGTGTGCGCCGCATGCTTCGCTCCGGCGAACTCTTCGACGGCAGCGCTGTTTTGCTCGAAACGCCGCGCATGATCGAAGACGCTGTCGCCGGAGGCGTTCCGATCTCTGCTCTGCTCGTGCGCAGCAACGCCAAAGTTCGCTTCGGCGGCCTCGTGGAACGCCTTCCGTCTGCGACCGCGCTCTACGAGGTCGCGCCGGCAGTCTTGGACTCCCTCGTCACGACCGAGACCAGCCCCGGTCTTCTCGCCCTTGCCGAGCCGCCCTCCTGGCGTGAGCGGGATCTTTTCCCTTCCCGAGCGCCCGCGCTCCTTCTGGTTCTGGCCGGCCTCCAGGACCCCGGCAATCTCGGCATGATTCTCCGCGCCGCGGAAGCCTTCGGCGTTACCGGCGTGCTGCTTCCCCCCGGCGCCGTCAGTCCGTACAATGCCAAAGCCATCCGTGCCACCGCCGGAGCCATTTTCCGCATCCCGTTCTTGCGCGGCCTGTCCCCGTCGGAAACCGTATCCTTGCTCCGCCGCAAGCGTGTGAAGCTGTTTACCACCGTTGTCTCCGGCGGCTCGGCGCCCTCGCGCGCCGATTTCTCCGTCTCGCTTGCCGTCGTCTTGGGCTCGGAAGCCGCCGGCATCCCGGCCGAGTTCCGCTCCCCCGGCCACCCGCTCACGATCCCTCTCGCCCCACGCTCCGAATCCCTCAACGTCGCCTCAGCCGCCTCTGTGATACTGTATGAGATCGCAAGGCAAAGAAACGCAGTGAATCGGGGTGAGTGATGGGAGCATAGTACGAGCGGCTTTCCCTCGCCGCCCTCCCGTTCACCCCGGCTACCATGAGCCTCTTCCCCACTCCCCCATCTTCTTCCGGCGAAGGCCTCCCCCGCCCTCTCGCCGACCGCATGCGTCCCCGCGCGCTTGACGAGTTCGTCGGCCAGCAGCACTTGCTTGCCCCCGGCAAGCCGTTGCGGACGCAGCTCGAGCGCGACCAGGTCTCCTCGGTCATTTTCTGGGGACCGCCCGGCTCCGGCAAGACCACGCTCGCCCGCATCATCGCCGCCCGCACCAAGAGCGGCTTCGTCAACTTCAGCGCAGTCCTGAGCGGCATCAAGGAAATCAAGGCGGTCATGGAAGACGCCGCCCGCGCCCGCCGTTACGGTCGCCGCACGATCCTCTTCGTGGACGAGATTCACCGCTTCAACAAAGCGCAGCAGGATGCGTTTCTCCCCTACGTCGAGCGCGGCGACATCGTCCTGATCGGCGCGACCACCGAGAATCCGTCCTTTGAAGTCATCTCGGCACTGCTTTCCCGCGCCCGTGTTTATCGCCTGCAGCCGCTCGCCCCCGACGACGTTCTGCTTCTGCTCCGCCGAGCCCTCGATGACCCCGAACACGGCTTCGGAACGCAGAAGACCGACGCCGGCGATTCTCTGCTGCGTCAGATCGCCGTCTACTCCGGCGGCGACGCGCGCATCGCCCTGAACGTCCTCGAAGCCCTCGTCCGCGCCGCGCCCCAAACCCGGCAACCGGTTCGCCTCACCCACGACTTGCTCGAAGCCACGCTCCAGAGCAAGACGTTTCTTTACGACAAGGCTGGCGAGGAACATTTCAACCTGATCTCCGCCTTGCACAAATCCATGCGCAACAGCGATGCCGACGCCTCGGTCTATTGGCTCGCGCGCATGCTCGAATCCGGCGAGGACCCACTCTACGTCGCCCGCCGCATCGTCCGCTTCGCCAGTGAGGATGTCGGCCTCGCCGACCCCCAGTCCCTGCCGCTCGCCGTCTCCGCCATGCAGGCCGTTCACCTGATCGGAATGCCCGAAGGCGCGCTCGCTCTGGCCGAAGCCGCCATCTATCTCGCGCTCGCTCCCAAGTCGAACAGTCTTTACACCGCCTACAACGCAGCCCAACAGGACCTCTCGACGACAACGAACGAGCCCGTCCCGCTGCATCTCCGCAACGCTCCCACTTCACTCATGCGCGCCGAAGGCTATGGCGCGGGCTACGAGTACGCCCACAACCTCGACCGGAAGGTCTCCGCCATGCCCTGTCTGCCCCCGGGCCTCGAATCCCGCCGCTACTACCACCCCACGCCCGAAGGCTTGGAACAATCGTTTCGGAAGCGGTTGGAAGAGATTCGGGAGAAAAAAAGACGGGCCAAGTAGGAACAGCGTCTCGCTGGTCTTGCTCCAGCAAAAGTAAAGCAGCCCAGCCCGCCCATGTCATCCCGCCTGTCCCGAGCGCAGCCGAGGGAAGAAGCGAAACGACATATCGATGTCGTTTCGGACGAGGGATCTGCTCTTCCCTGCCTGCCCAAGTAGCGACAGGCCTCCAACTCCGTGAACTGGATGCGCAGATCGAACAGGTTGAGCTGCGACTGCGTGCGGAAATCGAAACGGCCCTGGATGGTGATCCTGGCTTGGCCCGACAGCCAGGTTGCGGCCAGCTTGTATCTCTACGCCTCCAAAAACCACATGGTTTCTGCATCCTTCATTATTTTTCCAATTTGGTCTCTCGCGGTGTTATACTAACGCCAGTATTTGAGAAGGTCGGTTTGCTTGAAACCATACACGCCAGACGTTTGCTTCCTGCCTAGTTGACTCCATCAAATGCCAATAGCCGTTACGGGGCAAGCCGCTCTATGGCTGGCTTACCCGATCGCTTCACAAGAGCGGTGCGGCAAACTTAAGGAGAAAAGAGAATGAAGAATCTGTTTGTAGGAAACCTGAGTTTCCAAACCACGGAAGATGAACTGCGGTCGGTCTTTGAGCCGTATGGAGAGATCACGCGCCTCCAAGTGATGACGGACCGCGACACAGGCCGGCCCCGAGGCTTCGCCTTCGTGGAATTGTCCGATGACGATGAAGCGGCCAAGGCAATTACGGAGTTGAATGGCAAAGAGCTGGACGGACGCGCCTTGAACGTGAATGAAGCGCGTCCCAAGCCGGAGCGCAGCGGACCGAGGGGAGGAGGAGGAGGCCGCGGTCGTGGCGGCTACCAATCACGCGAATCGCGCTGGTAGCAAGCAACGAAGTTTCCTCTGGGGGTGATTCCCGTCGCCCCCAAACACCATCTCGGGAGGGGCCTATGGCAAACAGGGTGCGGACCACGTTTCAAAAGCGGCAGAGAGAGTTGGCGAAGAAAGAAAAACGGCAAATGAAAGAGGAACGCCGGGCGCAAAGAAAACTTGCGCATGAAGGTAAGGCTACGTCCGAGGAGCCAACCTCCCCTTCAGAATTGGAACCGGAGATCGGACCGCAGGCGACTTGAGCCCGCCGTTTGCGTCAGCATTAAGGTGTTCTACTGTGCAGGCTTTGGTCCGGGCGTAGTGGCACGGTTCGGCTGGGTTTTCTTGTTCGGTCCTGAGAGTTTGCAGGATGGCAACCCGGCAGAATTTGGCTGCCGTCGAACGGAAATGGCCTGACCGGCCCTTTTTGTACCATCGATAAGGGCGAAGGCTGCTCCATTCCTCGAACCTGCCCTCCCCAAGGCAAGTACCACGACAGGGCGTAGGCTGCTCCATTCCTCGAACCTGCCCTTCAAGTAGCGACAGCAGCACTAGCACCCCTCCTGTGTCTTGCCCCCGGCGTCCGTTCGCTCCCGGAACCCGTTGCGCGCCTATGGCTCTCGATCCTCTCAACTCCGAACCAATGTATACATCCTCGCCGGGCGGTCTCTTGCTTCGCCTGCCGCTCTGCATCCAGCACCGCGGCGGCAGCCTCTGGATGCAATCGGTTTGAAGCGCGCCCATCGCTACACCGGTTCCTCCTCTTACTCCCCGATAGCCCGTTGTCTCCCATGCACGAAGTAGAGCACTCGCACGATTCTTGGTTTTTCTTCAATTTGAAAAACGATCCGGTGCGATTTGAAAACGAGTTGCCGCAGTTCCTCTTCGAAATACTCCTGCTCCCGGGCGATGGGGCAGCGTCCAGGAAATCTCTCGAGCGTCGAAATCTTCGAATCGAGGGCGCGCAGCCACTTGCCTGCGTTCCGGGGCGAGTCGTCATGAATATAGCGGAAGGCGGCAAGGATGCCGGCTTCCGCCTCGGGAGTGACGATCACCTGGTACTTCTTCACTTCAGGGAGAGCCCGTGTTCCTTCGCTAACTCATGGAGGAGTGATCGAAGCGGCCGTCCTTCACCGCGTTTTGCCTGATCCAGGCCCCGGCTGATTCCCCGGAGCCGCTCCAAGAGCTCGTGGCTTTCCAGCAGCTTTTGATATGCTTCTGCGCTCTGCACTACGACCTCTGCCTCGCCATTCACGGTCAGCACGGCCGGCCGGCCGGATTGCTTCAGCTTGCGAATGAAACCTTTCGAATTCCTCTGGAACGCGCTCAATGCATGAATGTTTTCTGCATCAATTCCCATGCATCTAATTTACAGTAAATTCCTTGCTTACGCAAGGCTGAGGGGAATGTGTCGTTTCGGCACCCCGAAACGGGTATCTTCTGCTCCCGGGTGTCATCCCGAGCGGCCTGTCCCGGACGAGGGATCTGCTCTTGCTTGTCCTGACGTAGCGGCAGACATCTCCCTAGGGACAACGTCTTGCTGTCCCCAAGTAGCGGTAACCTGGTATCGACTATAAATAATTACTAATAAAAGATTTATATAAATTTTTCCAACAACAATTCTCTCATTACACCCCTCTTTCCAAAGGGGAATCAATTGGACCATTGAAGACGATCTCGGACAGATTGTCGAGCGTCAGCTTCGGAGTCCGGCGAGCCGAATTGCGGTCGGTGTCTGGACGGAATCAACTGGCAATAACCAGCTTGGAGTTTTGGCGAACCGCGAGTCACCCGCAGCGCAAGCGGAGGTAGTGCGCGTAGCGCCTTGACTTGGCGCCAGCAGCCTCTGATCGATGGCGCAAAGTGTGCATCGGGTTTCACTCCGCTCCCCTGGCCGAAGTCAGGGGAGATCAGGAGACGAACCGAACTATCGCCGCAGCCGCAAAAGCCCAAGGCAATAGCCTCATCGTGTTCGAAGGTACCTCTGTGTTCGAGGATACCTCGGTTCGATTAAATCGATGACCCGCGTCGCGAGCTGTTTGAAGTCACGATGTGCATCCTTGACCGAGGCAGCGTGGCTCCCGATGGCCCCGTCGGCCGGGGTGAGCTCGAAGATCGGCTTCCGGCTCTCCTGAGCCATCGGGACCAAGCTGCGATAATGCTTGACCGTGGCCAGACAATTGCCGTCCTGGTTCGGTGAGGCGGGAAACGGCTCGTTGTTCAGACCCAACAGATTCTTAGCGTACTCTTTTGGCATGCGATTGATCCATCGGTCATACGCCTTGACGGGGCGGCTGAGCCGGACACCGTACTGTTGCACGACGTATCCGATCGGTTTCATGGTCCCCTCAGGCAAGGGAAACAACTCCTCTGACTTGTTGTCCCGTCTCTTTTGCCACTCCAGACGCCAACGCTGCAGAGTCGGTCCGAGATTGCGTAGGCCTTGGAGGGAGAACAGGTCGGCGCCCAGCGGAACGATGACGTGATCGGTAGCGATGAGGGCGGAGCGGTTGATGGCGCCTAGGTTGGGACCAATATCAGCCAGAATGACCGTCGCGTCCATCTCTTCCCCACCACGCTGCATCACGGTCCAGAACGAAGTCAGGATCCGGAACGGTCGATATAGGTTGGTCGAGCCCATTGCGTTCGGCCATTCACCGGACAACGTATCCTCAAAGCCGGACAGCGCGAGATCGCCGGGGATCAGTTTGAGAGACGGTGTGATCTCCTGAAGCACGGGAGGCAGCAAATCCCCGACCTTCAATAGTGGCTCGATGCACCCAAAAATGGTCTTACCGCTCTCATCCTTCGTTTCATCCCAAAGTGTTTCCAGCCGTTTTTCGTCTAGAAACGCGGCCGACAGATTGGCTTGTGGGTCCAGATCACAGGCGAGCACCCGTTGGCCTGTTTGCGATAGCATACAGGCTAGATGGTAAACAAGGGACGTTTTGCCGACGCCGCCCTTGTTGTTGAAAAAGGTCAGTACAGGAATGGTCACGATGAGCGCCTCCTGATGGTCACCTGAACATGGGCATCTTCCACGAAGAATTCCGGATCGGGGTGGCCATTGTTCCTCAATGCCTTTCTTGCGATGGCAATGCCGGCCCCGAAACGCTGTACATATCCGAACACTTTCAGGGCCTCCGCCACGTTCGGATTTCGATAGTCGGTCACTCCGGGTTGGCCAAAATTTTGTCGGGTCACGACGCCGAACGCCCCGCCTGGGTTCTGGACTTCGATGCGATCGTTGAACCAGTTGACCCGCACCGGTGCATTGGTGGCCTCATAGGCCCGGTGCATTACGGCATTGCGCGTGATTTGCTGCAGTGCCTCCAGGGGATAGGTCGGCTCGCGTCGCTCCCGGTCCGCTCCGGTCAGGTCAATGCTCATGCTAATATGCGCCTTCATCTTCTCGTCGATGCGCCGCAAAATCTCTGGAAGCGTTCCGTCGATGGTTTCCTCGTCAGCGACAGAATCTGACAGGTCGGTTCCGTCGATGCGCAGGAACTGGATATAGGAGTTGGAGATGAAATCCCGAGGGCGTTTGCCAAACATCAGCAGGCCCAGCACGGTGGTTGTAGGGTCAGCAACGGAAGCGATCATCTTTGTCGTAGCTAGGCGCTGTTCTGTGCTTCGCTCGTTCGCTTCGAGGATCTCGGCGCTGAATGCCAGCGGCAAATATTCCTCTTCGAACCGGCGAAGGTTCAGTTCGGAGACACTAGTCCCGGGTACGGGCTGAATATCGAACGGAATGGCGTGCGCCAGCCGCTTTTCGTTCAGAATACGTTCATCCTGCTCGGTAGCAATCCCCCGTTGGGGGCCGTGCCGCACGTGAATGGCACCTTTGAAACGAACGGGTGGGGAGTCTGAAGGCTGCACGATGACCGCGGCGACTTGTTTGCCATGTAGGGTTCTTTTTTCAACAAGCATGGACGGAGGGGGGACTATGTTGCCATCTGTCTTGATATCACTCAGTTGTCTCAGCAGCTGATCGTTGATATCGATGCCGCTGGATTCACCGTTATCTTTTAGGCCAACGAATACAACCCCAGCTTGCCCGGATCCGGACAAGTCATTGGAAAACGCACAGACTGCCTCTCGGATCCGGGTCGGTGCATCGCCGCCAATCGTTTCCTTGTACTCGACGCGGAAGCTCTCGCCCTGATCCATAAGCTCCGCCAATTCCGTATCTTTCAGCCACATCGCTTTCTCTCTCGCTCTTCCAGGACGATATCGTCCCCGATCCGGCTCTCTGAATCAATTCATCGGTAATCAAGCCAACGCGAAGCGTGGCGCCAAAGGTAAGCTGACTCTTACCAAAACAGTATACCATCAGGAAAGCAAATCTAATGGAAGCGGAAGCATAGCTTATCTGGATTAGTTAAGACCTGACCTGACAGGCAATCTTGATCACCTTCTGCGCTTGCGTCATCCTCGTCTCCTTCACTTGTTCCGGGATCAAAAAGACTCTGCCTACCGACACGCACTGTCAGATCAGGGCTCAGCCCAGCGGATTCAACGATCCGAGAAGCCCCTTTACGCCGCCGCTTCTTCGGCCGCGTTGCCGTGGAACCGCACTGAGACGATTTTCGACACGCCGGGCTCTTCCATGGTCACGCCGTAGAGCACCGGGGCGACGTTCATGGTTCGTTTGCTGTGGGTGATCAGGATGAACTGCGTTTGGCGGCTCAACTCCTGGATCAATTGCGTGTAGCGTTCGATGTTGGCCTCGTCGAGCGGCGCGTCCACCTCGTCGAGTACGCAGAACGGGCTCGGCTTGTAGCGGAAGATCGCCACCAGCAGCGCCAGCGCCGTCAGCGCCTTCTCGCCGCCCGAGAGCAGCAGCACGTTTTGCAGGCGCTTGCCCGGCGGCTGCGCCACGATTTCGATCCCCGCTTCCGACGGATCTTCCGCTCCCGTCAGACGCAGGAAGCCCTGCCCGCCTCCGAACAGCCGCCGGAACGTCTCCTGGAAGTTCGCGTTGATGGCCGCGAATGTCTCGCTGAATTGTTTCTGCGTGACCGTGTCAATCTCTTCGATGGCCTTCGTCGTGTCACGGATCGAGTCGAGCAGGTCCTGCTGCTGCCCTTCCAGGAAGTCGTGCCGTTGCTTCGACTCTTCGTACTCTTCGAGCGCCAGCATGTTGATCGGCCCCAGGTTCCCGATATTGGTTTTGATCTGCCGGCATCGCTCTTCCGCTGCCGCGAGGTCCTCCGCCGAAAGCGCCGGGATGCCTTCCGCCGCCAGCGCTTCCATCTCCATTTCCAGTTCGTTCCGGCAGGACTCCTTCAGGTGCTCCATCTCCGATTCAAGCCGCGCCATCTTCACTTCCAGCGCCGTTTTCTGCTCGCGCAGCTCCTCGAGTTCTTGTCGCTGCCGTTGCAGTCCCTGATCGAGCTCGGCGAGCCGCATCCGGTTTCGCGTGCTGCTTTGTTCGAGCTCAGCCATCCGAACCGTCAGCGCCTCGGACTGTTCTTCCGCCACTGCCGCCTCTTGCTCCAGCCGCTGGTTGTCCTCCGCGTAGCGCGTCTTCTGTCGCTCCCACTCCTCGTACTGCCGTCCGATTCCCGCCGCACGGTCCGACACTTCGTCGCGTTCCCGCTGCAATCGCTCGAAGGCTTCCCGCCCCGCGCGGTGCCGTTCCTGCATCACGGCCAGGCGGCTGCGGAACTCGGCCGCCCGCTCCTGGGTTTGCTCCCGGGCCGTTTCGAGCTCGGCCATTTCCTGCCGCAGCGAGGCGGTTTCCGCTTCCATCCGGGCCCGCCGCTGCTCGCGCTCCGCGATTTCCGCCGCATCTTCCTTACGGCGGCGCCGTGCGTGCTCGGCCTCCTGCTGCAACCGCTCTGCTTCCAACCCGATCAGCATCACGCGCTCTCCAGCCCGCTCCGCCGCTTCGGCCGCTTCTTTCACGTCCCGCTCCGCCGAGAGTGCCGCTTTCTCGCTCTCTTGCAGTTCCCGCGTGAGTCGCTGCACGACGCTTTCCTGCTCGGCGATGAGCTCCGTGATGTCCTGCAGCCGCTCCGCCGTCTGGTCGATTGCCGTGGCGCGGTCCGTGATGGCTCGTGTCATCTCGCGTAATTCCCGCTTCATCGACAGCGGTCCGCCCCGGCCGGCTTTTCCCGCCGTCACCGTTCCTCCATGGAACCACTCGCCCTGCGGCGTCAGGAAGTAAAGTTCCGGATGCTCCTCGGCGAGCGCTCGCCCGGTCTCCGAATCCGTCACCAGGCAGCTTCGTTCGAGCTTCGGCAGCAGCCCTCCGGCCGTCCCAGCCAGTCCGTTCGTAAACCGCAGGCATCCGGCCAGCGATCCGAGCACGCCCGGATGGCCCGCCAGCAGCGCCGCCGCCGACTTCGCGGCCGCAACGGTCTCGCTTCCGGCCCGGCTCCCATGCAGCAGGAACGTGGCCCGTCCTGCAATCTCCTGCTGCAGCAGGCGTACTCCCTCGCTCGCCTCCTGCCAGTCCTTCACGACCACGTAGGCCAGCTCCTCGCGCAGAAACTCCTCGACCACGCGCTCATGCGCGGCGTCCACTTCCACGAAATCGGCCAGCACGCCCGCTGGCTCGAACCGCGCGGCGCCCGTTCCTGCCGATTCATCGCCGTTTCCCGTGCTCTGCAGCTCGAACAGCCGTTGCACCGTCTCGCTTCCGTATGCATGCTGCGAGAGGATTTCTTCGAGTGACGCCTGGCGCGCGCGGTCTGCCGAAAGCTGCGCGCGCAATTCCTCCAGCCGCACCCGCAGTTGCGTTTCTTCTGCCCGGGCCCCGCGTAGCCTTTCTTCCCGCGAGCGGTGTTCTTCGGCCAGCCGGGCCGCTTCCTCCTGCCGCTCCTGCAATCGCGCACGGCATTCCTCGTGCCGCGCCGCTGCGCTGGACCGTGCGAGCTCGGCCGATTCATTCTGGCTTTTCGTCTTTTCGACTTGCTGTTCGGTTGCCGCCAGGAATGCATCAAGCTGCGTCACCTGGTTGCGCAGCGCCGCCGCTTCCTGCACCGCTTCCAGCAGTTCCATGCGTAGCGTGCCCAGCCGCGTTTCTTTGGCCTGGATGCCTTCCTGGCAGGCGCGCGACTGCCCCTCGAACGTGGAAACCTGCCCGGCGATGGATTCCGTGTCGCGCCACAGCTCGTCCAGAACCTGCGCCGACTCCTCGCACTCCTGCCGCAGCGATTCGAGCCGCTCCTGCAGCCGGGTTTCCTCCCCCCGCGCTTCCGACATGCGCGCTTCGAGATACCCGATCTGCTGCGCTTGCGAACCGGCCTGGCTCCGCGCGCGCCCGGCAGCCACGCGCAATTTCGACTGTTCTTCCACCGCGCCGCGCAGCTCGGCTTCCTCGCCCTCCACCAATTGGTGAAGTTGCTGCTGTTCCGCCTCGACGCCCGCGATTCCCGCCTGCCGCTCCGTGAAGCTGCTCTGGAGCATCCCGAGCTCGACCACTGCCTGCACGGCCTCCTGCTCGCGCTCGCAGTACCGGCTCGCCAGCACCGTCCTCAGCTCGGCGCGCAGCTGTTCCAGCAGCCCGCGGTACCGCCGCGCCTTGGATGCCTGCCGCTGCAGCGAGTTCACCTGCCGCTTGACTTCTTCCAGAATGTCGTTCACCCGCGCCAGATTTTGCTTCGATGATTCCAGCTTCGCCCATGCCAGTTTCCGCCGCGCCTTGAACTTCGTCACGCCGGCCGCTTCCTCGATCAGCGCGCGACGCTCGTAAGACTTGGCGCTCAGAATCTGCCCGATCCGGCCCTGCTCGATGATCGCGTAGCAGTCCGGCCCGAGTCCGGTCCCGAGAAAAATTTCCTGAATGTCCCGCAACCGGCACGCCCGGCCGTTCAGCAGGTACTCACTCTCGCCGGAGTGAAACAGCCGCCGCGAAACCGTGATTATGCCGGGGAATTTCCCTATCTTTTTGTCAGTCGAAAGAACGGAAGGAACCGAAGGAACCGAATCCTCCGAATCGGGCTTGCGCTCCGTTTGCCCGGCTTCCGGGTCTACCATGGTCAGCCGCACTTCAGCCAGGCCCGTTGCCTTGCGGTTCGGAGTGCCGCTGAAGATCACGTCCTGCATCCGTCCGCTGCGCAGGCTCTTGGCTGACTGCTCGCCGAGCACCCAGCTAATCGCGTCGCTGATGTTTGACTTTCCGCAGCCGTTCGGCCCCACAATGGCCGCGATGCCGTCGCCATGGAAGGCGATTTCGGTTCGTTCGGCGAACGATTTAAATCCAAGCAGTTCGATCTTTTGTAGCTTCAGCAACTTGCACCTCTCGGTTCGAAAACCCGGCTCAGCCGGAGAAATCGGAGCAAAGCAATCGCCTCCAGATCCGAGCCATTCAGGATTATGCCAGTTCCGTGATCCACCCAAAGACACAGTATATGGCGGCAATCACGGTTTTACACGCAATATTTTGCGCTGTCACCGAAAAAACACCAGCGCTGAGAGGGCCGTAGGGCAAGGATGGATACCACCAATCACCCGCAAAGGATTCCCCGAACTTTTCTGGATTGCAAGGATGAGAGTGAACTGGCTTGCAGTCTATAATAGGAGTTTGGTTTGAGAAGGAGTTCGGCGAAGATGCATCCACAGGAGGAACAGATGACCATACGGAAAGCGGCAATGGCCTCAGGACGACTCAACTGGCTGGGCGTGGTGGCAGCGCTCGCATTGCTTGCGGCTGGAAGCGGAGTCTTGTTTTCCAGCGGCAGCGCCGGCAATGGAAACGGTCTGAGGCCAGCTGGTTCCGCCAGGTTGATTGCCGTGGAGCCGCTGCCGGATATGGGCCCAATGTGCGAGTGGATTCCAGCCAGCGCACCGGCGAACCTGTTCACATCACTGCAGGACACTTCGGAAGACCGGGCCGCCGAGCGGGAAGCAGTTCGCCAGCGGCCGCCACTGCGGGTCATCAAGGACCGTTACGCATCCTTTAGCGCCGTCGCCGTGGACCCGATTCGGGACGAGGTCGTGCTGTCCGACGAAAGCCTCTTCCAGCTTCTCACCTATGACCGGCTGACCAACACTCCGCCTGCGGCGAGTATGTCGGAGCCGAAGCGCATGATCGGCGGCCTGGACACGAAGATCGACTATATCTGTGGCCTCTACATTGATCCGGGGAGCGGCGATATCTACGCTATCAATAACGATACCGTGGATACGCTGGTCGTCTTTGACCGGGATGCTCGGGGCAATCTCCCTCCCACGCGGGAGCTTTACACACCACACGGCACCTATGGCATTACCGTGCATGAAGCCGACGAGGAGCTGTTCCTTACCATCGAGCACGACAGCGCCGTGGTGGTGTTCCACAAGTACGCCGAGAAGGATGAGCCCCCGCTGCGCTATCTGCAGGGGGAGAACACCAAGCTAGCCGACCCGCATGGCATTGCGCTCGACGAAGAGCGCGGATTGATGTACGTGGCCAACTTCGGGTCGGTACACTATCACGATGAGAATATCGACAATCCCTCACGGCCCATGTACAGCCGCGGCGAAGGCAAGCCCAACTGGCCCCTGACGCGCAACGCCGCCATCCCCGGCAGCGGCCGCTTCTATCCTCCGTCGATCACCGTGTACAGCAAGGACGCGAGCGGGGACACGGCTCCGATCCGCACCATTCAAGGACCCAACGCGAATCTCGACTGGCCCACCGGCTTGGCCTACGATCCGGTCGAGAACGAGCTCTTCGTCACCAATGACATGCGGGACGAAGTCGCCGTTTTCGACGCTGACTCCGACGGCGACGTGGCTCCCAAGCGCACGCTGCGAGGCCCCAAGACGATGATCAAGAATCCCACCGGCGTTTGGGTGGATCGTGTGAACAACGAGCTCTGGGTTGCCAGTTTCGGCAATTACACGGCCACGGTGTTTCCGCTCGATGCCGAAGGCGACGTGGCCCCCAAGCGCGTGATCCGCAGCGGGCCTCTGGGCCGGCAGGCTCTGATGATCGGCAACCCGCACCCGGTCGCCTACGACAGCAGGCGCGAACAGATTCTGGTTCCCAACTGAGTGGCCCACCCGCAGATCGCGGCGTTCGCCAGGCTGGCGGACGGCAACGACATGCCGGTGCGGAAGATCGAAGGCCAGAACACCAAGCTCGGCCGCACCATGCATTCCATCATCTACGATCCGTTGAACGACGAGTTGAGCGTGCCGCAGGACTTCGCGCATGCCATCATGACGTTCCGCGGTGACGCCAACGGCGAGGATGCGCCGATCCGCATCATTCAAGGTCCGAATACGATGCTCAACGGCCCTGAGCGCCACACCGTCGATTGGGTCAACGACGAAATCTACGTCCCGCAGGGCAACGAGATCATCGTATTCAACCGTCTCGACGAAGGAAACGTGGCTCCCAAGCGCATCATCAAAGGACCGGATACCAAGCTCGGCGGCGACGCCATGGCCGTGGACACAGTCAACAATCTCCTGGTAGTCGTAGGGCCGTACGAAGACGAAGGCCTGAAAATCCGCATGTACCCGCGCTCGGCCGAAGGCAACACGCGGCCGCTGCGTCAGGTGGGCGGTCCCCGCAGCATGATCACGCGTCTTGGCGGCCCGTTTGCGCTCATCCCGGAAAAGGGCCGGATCGTCATGACCATGCGTCCGCGCGAGGTCGGCGTGCTGGGTGGCGACGACAGCTTTACCGGCGTCTGGAGCGTCTTCGACGACGGCGACATCCCGCCGCAGTGGACCATCGGAGGTCCGCGGGGCGATCTCATCATGCCGCGCGGCGTTGCGATTGACGAGGCAAACCAGAACATCATCGTTACCGACAAGCGGCTCAATGCGATTCTGACGTACCACTTCCCGGAGATCTTCTAGCGGTCGACGCACGTTGTGGTTGCAGGCAGGGGGAACCTTTTTCCCAATGGCAAAATAATGGAATGCCTTTTGTTGTGGGGGCATGGCTTCTTCATTGAGCATTGTGCAGCAGTTGACCAAGCACATTATTGATTTTCTCATTGCCTGCAAGGCAAGCTGCTGGCGCTATCCAGACCGTGCGCAGCAAGAGATATAACGGCTTTGCGATTGCGCAGGTTGTGGCGGATTTGCCTCATTGGGGTTCAACCCTATAGCCAATCATCTCCGTTTCCCCTCCCCCAATTTCCTCTCTTTCTCCGTCATCTGCTAGCATGGATGGTTTATGGAGAACCAGCTCATCCGCAACTTTTCGATTGTCGCGCACATTGACCACGGCAAATCCACGCTCGCCGACAGGCTGCTCGATCTGACCGGCGCGGTGAGCGAGCGCGAGCGCGTGGCGCAGTTGCTCGACAGCATGGACCTGGAGCGGGAGCGCGGCATCACCATCAAGGCCCATGCTGTGCGGCTCCATTACAAGGCTCGCGACGGCAAGACCTATCAGTTGAACCTCATTGATACTCCGGGGCACGTGGATTTTTCCTATGAAGTCTCGCGCAGCCTGGCTGCCTGCGAAGGAGCGCTGCTGGTCGTGGACGCCTCGCAGGGCGTCGAGGCGCAGACGCTCGCCAACACCTATCTGGCGCTCGAACACAATCTGGCACTGATCCCTGTCATCAACAAGATCGACCTGCCGGGCGCGGGACCAGAGGCCGTGCGGGAGCAGATCGAGCACGCCGTTGGCCTGGATGCCCAGGATGCGCTACTGGTGAGCGCGAAGTCCGGGCAGGGCGTCGAAGAGGTACTGGAAGCGATCATCCAGCGGATCCCACCGCCGGTCGGCTCAGCCGGTGCGCCCCTGCGCGCCCTGCTGTTTGATTCGTGGTTCGATCCCTATCGAGGGGCCATCGTCCTGGTCCGCGTCAAAGAGGGCAAGATCGAGAAGGGAATGCGGATCCAGCTCTGGTCGAACAAGCAGGTCTATATCGTCGAGTCGCTCGGGGTGTTTGCACCAAAACCGGCCGAGGTTCCCTCGCTCTCGGCCGGCGAAGTCGGCTGGGTGATCGCGACGATCAAGAAGATTTCCGACACGCGCATCGGCGATACCATTACGGACGACGCGCGACCTGCTGCCAAGCCACTGCCGGGCTTCCAAGAAATCAAGCCGATGGTCTTCGCGGGGCTCTATCCCGTGGACGCCGACCACCACGAGCCCTTGCGAGATGCGCTCGACAAGCTGCGCCTGAACGACTCAGCGGTTTTTTACGAGCCGGAGAGCTCCGCGGCGCTGGGTTTCGGGTTCCGCTGCGGCTTCCTAGGGCTGCTGCACATGGAGATCGTGCAGGAGCGCCTGGAGCGCGAGTTCAGCCTGAGCCTCATCACCACGGCGCCCGGCGTGCGCTATCTCGTGACGAAACACGGCAGCGGCATCGTGGACGTGGACAATCCGACCAAATTCCCGAACCCGACCGATATTGAGAAAGTCGAGGAGCCGATTATCGCCGCGACAATCATTACTCCCGACCAATTCCTGGGCGGATTGCTCGCACTTCTTGAGGAAAAGCGCGGAGTGCAGAAGAAGTTCGACTACATCTCGTCCACGCGCGTCATCCTGATGTACGATCTGCCACTGAATGAAATCGTCCTCGATTTCTATGGCCGGTTGAAGACCGTTTCGCGCGGCTATGCGTCGCTCGATTATCATCTGGCGGGTTACCAGGAGGCTCCTCTCGTAAAGCTCGATCTGATGGTCGCGGGTGCCCCCGTGGACGCTCTCAGCACGATCGTCCACCGCGACTTTGCTCACGAGCGCGGCAAGGCGCTGGCCGAGAGATTGCGAAAACTAATTCCGCGCCAGCAGTTCGAAGTGGCGATCCAGGCCGCCATCGGCAACAAGATCGTCTCGCGCGAAACCATCCCACCAATGCGAAAGAACGTGCTCGCCAAGTGCTACGGGGGCGACATCACACGCAAGCGCAAGCTCCTGGAGAAGCAGCGCGAAGGCAAGCGCCGCATGAAGCGCATCGGCCGCGTCGACATCCCCCAGGAAGCGTTTCTGGCCGTGCTCAAGATCAACGAATAGCCCGGAGCTTTTCGATGTGTTGTTCAAGACAGGGTCGACCCGGAGACGCCCATTCAGCAATTGGCGGATCAATTTGGCGCTGACACGGATAAGATTTTTTCTCGGTGTTTCGCCAGCTGCTTCCCGGCGCAAAAATGATATTTCCGGCTGCTCCGCTGTAGAGTGGCGGTCTGCCGGGAGCCGTAGACTCAGCGAGAGTTCGCGCTCAACGACGACTTGACTCGCGTTGCGGTGGAGGGACCCGGATAGCGGTACTACAGGAAGCGTACCAGCGTGACATCGAAGGCCCGCGTTGCACGCGCGGCGCCCCTCCGCCATTGGACCAGGATGGGGCTCTGGTACGTGCCCCAGCCTATCTCCCCGATCCCCTCGCCCTGGCGATCCAGGATCGGGAAGCTGATTCCGCGCTTCATGCACAGAAAATGTGATACCGGAACGGCCAGGGCCCAGTTGATGAGCCGCTCCACTTGGGAGCGGCGTATACCCACCCTATCCATGAGCTCGTGAAGAGCTGTACAGCATCGTATTGCGCGTAGTTGAGGGCCTTGGCGGGAACGGCGAAGGGGGCCTGCAGCGCGCTCTTTGCCATCCGTGCCATGAAGTGAAGAGGATTCCGCAGTACCTCTCGAAGGTCGTGTGTCATGAGCAGCGTTTCGTACTCGTTCACCGTCAGGCCCGCGTGATGCTCCCCGGCTGGGAGCGATACGTCGAGACGACCGAACGAAACACGATGCTCCCGCACCAAGCGCTCGAGCTGATCGATGAATCCAAGCCGCGGATCCCGCAGATTCTGCGCATCGATCGGGTGCGGTGAGGCCTTCACCTGTACCTGCATCTGCCGGACCTTCTGCTCTCGCTGGTAGGCGATCACCGTCGTGCGCCGCGTGCGGGAGCCGCCCGCGTGCACGCCATCGAGTTCCACGAACCAAACCGGCTCGTCGCCGCACAGATCATAGGATGCGCAGTTGCACAGTCCGCCGTCCATAAACGTCAGGTGCGAGTCACCGTTGAGCGGCTCGGTGGCCCGCTTGCGATTGGAGAGCTCGGTCCGGAGATGCAACTTGTCGTGGATGTAGCCGGCGGCAGGGGGAAAGAGCTTCTGAAAGACCTGCAGGTAGTCCTGAATGTTGTAGGCGTCGTGGTCGAGCACTTCGGCGAGGCACTGGTCGAGATAGTCCGCCGTAGTGTGGTCCGAGATGTAGAACGTCTTGGGATACTACTGCGTGAAGTGGCATCCGAACTCCGCGCGGAGCCGGCTTCGCACGTCAAACAGCTCGATGCGCGACGCCGGTTGAATGCGCATCGTGGCATGGAAGGGACCGCTCCCCGAGTCAGTGTGCTGGTTCACCAGGACCTTCATATAGCCGCAGCCACCTCCTCATGCCCGAGATTTCCAAGCACCGGTGCAGGCCACAATAGCCGCGCACAAGGAAGCTGGGATGCTCGTGTGCCCCGAGCGTACGGCCTGCTTCGCGCTCCTGACGTGGAACTGCGGCGCTCGATCGAGCCGGCTGCCCAAGCCTGTTCGCGCGTAGGAAAAGTATCGGACGCAGACGAGCCCAAATGCATCATATCCAAACCGTGTGCGTTTGTGAAGCCCCGGCCTAGTCCCGTGTCAGCGGGCCGCCGAACTCCGGAATATAGGGACCCCAGGGTTTGTAGTTCGCGTCAAACCTCGTCCCGACCACGTCCCGCTCGAGCGACAGAGCGTACTCCGGCGTGATGTAGCGAACTTCGCCCCCGACAACGGTCATTTGCGGTCGAATCTCGGGAATCTGATTCACCGGAATGGTGAGGTAGTCCTTGTCGAGCACCACAAAATCCGCCAGCTTGCCAATCTCGAGTGAGCCGAGCTCGCCTTCTTTCATGACGTACTCGGCGGCCCACTTGGTCCACATCTTGAGCACTGTCACGCGGTCAATGGCCTGTTCGGGCAGAACGACTTTGCCGTCGATGATCTCGCGAGTCATGGGAATCGTCCAGACGTATCCCACGTTGCGGTAGCGCTCCATCTGGCCGACCACGCGCACGCCGGCGTCAAGCCAGCTCTTGATCGGCTGCATGTACTCCTCGACCTGCGGCCCGTAGTCGCGCAGGTAGTCGTTCGTGCGGAACAAGCGCGGCGGGTGCACACTCACCATGATCCCGTACTTCTTCAGTCCTTCGATCACGTCCGGCTTGTTGCCTAAGGCCTCGGCGTGCTCGACCGTCAGGCGCAGCTTGCGAATGTCCTCGACCGTCATGTCGGTTTCTTCGACCACCGAATCGACCATCTGCAGGAACAGGCGCACGCCGTGGCTCGCCACACCGTGAATGCCAGCCAGCCGCCAGCCAGCGGACAGTGCATTCTTCAGAGTGTCGTAATAAAGTTTCCCCGGCTGCGGGCACATCTCACGGCGCTTGATCTCGGGCGGCGCTGGAACGTCCGGCCCCAGGCAGCCTTGCGGGAAGCTCGAATCCCACAGTTCGCTCGCAACCCCGTTGATCCAGAAGTAATCGTTCCCAACGCCGGTCAGATTGCCGGTCATCTGGTACACCTGGCGGACCGTGTCCGAATCACGCGGCCGGCGATGAGCTTCCATCAGGGCGGCGAAGCGGATCGGCATCTGCCCTTCGCGGTTGAGCATGGCGTAAGTGTCCATCAGCCGCGGATGCGTCAGCCGCGAGCTGAACGTCGTAATCCCATGCCCTGCCGCGACTTCGAGCGTCCGCCGCATCATGTCGGCCAGCAGCGTCAGCGGTGCCTGGCCCCACCAGATCTCCCATTGCAGCGCCACCATGCCCTCGACACCGATCACCCCTTTCTCCGGGGAGTCGTTCACGTCCGGCAGAGCCGTTTGGTAATAGTCTTCGAGTTCCGGAAAGTAGTCCTGCATCAGCGTCCATGCGGCGCTGTTCACGGTGGCACGGCTGGCTACCTGCACGATCACGGGATTGTTCGGTGCGAGGCGGTCCAGCCGCTCGCGCGGCTCGAAGTCGCCCAGCGTCACCCAACTGAACACTTGCGATCTGCTCAACCTTTGTTCCGGGTTTGCTTCAATCCCGACGCGAATCCATTCGCCGGGCTGCACCCGGGAGAGGTTTTCCCGGATAGCGTTCTCCACGCGCAGCCGCGTATTTTCAATATTCCGGTCCGCCATCACTCGCACGTTGACACCCCTGTCCGGGCTGCGCAGCCCCATCTGCGCGGTGACCTGCGGGTCTCCGAAGATGTGCACGTGCGATTCCACGATTCCCGGGATCACCGTCTGTCCGCGCAGGTCCACGACCTCTGTGTCGCCATTGGCTAGAGTCCGGATTCGTTCGCTCGTTCCCAGCGCGACGACACGGGAGTTCTTGACGGCCATGGCTTCGTAGATGTTTCCGGGACTCTGATTGAGACCCCCGTCGTCCACTGAAATAATCTGGCCGTTGACAACAATCATGTCCGCGTAGCCGTGGCGGGCCACCTCAGGCGGCAGGGACTGTGCCTCGCTCCGAACTGCCATCAGAGCGACGGTAGTGATCACGATGAATCGAATCCAGGATTGCATGGTGCGATAATCTCCTTCCTTGATGATCGTGTAACTCCTATATATATCAGCGTCGATAGGGAGTCAAGCAATTCACTTTACGTCTACGCCGCTCTGGCAGATGGAGAAACCGCTTCCCTCGCGCTCATCTTTTACAGTAAGCTGAGTCTGAGTCGCACCGGGAAGCGGAGACTCTGTCTGCTGGTCCTCGGGCTTCCCCGGTCGTCCTCAACGTGGCGGTTGCCGTTGCTCGCTAAGGCTTCGGAATGGAGTGGAACATTATGGTCGCGAGACAGGAACAAGCACGTTTGTGCCAGGGTCGAGGTTTTTCCGCTTCGTTCGTGGGCGTATCTCCCTGGCAGGTTGGCTTAGCCGTCTGGCTCTTGACCATACTCTGGTCGGCCGGCCCGGTTTTCGCCCAGTCAGAGCGGCCGGTTGCCGTCATTGATGGCGAGGTGATTCACGATGCCGACCTCGCGCCTTTGGTTTCGGGACGGATGCAACAGCTTCGTCGGCAGGAGTACGAGATCAAGGCCCAGGCTCTCGAAGAGTTCATCAATCAAAAGCTGCTCGAATCGGAAGCCGCCCGGCAAAACGTCACGCCCGCGGACCTCCTAGCGCGTGAAGCGGACGCCACCGTGACTCCCCCGACCAGCGGGGAGATGGAAGCGGTTTACACGGCGCAAGAGGACCGCATCAACCGTCCGTTCGAAGAGGTGAAGCCGCAGATTGAACAGATGCTGCTCCAGTCGCGGATCGAGCAGGCTCGGACGGCTTATTTGAACGCCCTGCGCGACCGCGCCGACGTCGCCGTTCATCTGCAACCACCGCGTGTGGAAGTCAGCCACGATCCCGCTCGTGTCCGGGGAAATCCCGACGCTCCCGTCATGATCGTCGAGTTTTCCGATTTCCAGTGTCCGTTCTGCCAGCGGGCTTACCCGGTCGTCAAACAACTCCTCGCCAAGTACCCCGATCAGGTGAAGCTGGCCTATCGGGATTACCCTTTGCGACAGATTCACCCGCAGGCGGACGCAGCCGCCTCCGCCTCTCGCTGCGCGGGCGAGCAGGGAAAGTTCTGGCAGTTTCACGACCGTTTGTTCGAATCGGACCTGCCACTCGATCGGCCGTCATTTGTGGAGCACGCTGCGCAGTTGGGGCTGGATGCCGCCCAGTTCGGCGAATGCCTCTCCGCCAATCAGTTTGCAGCGCTGATCGAACAGGACCTGCAGGACGGGAACCGAGCCGGCGTCAACGGAACCCCCGCGTTTTTCATCAATGGCGTTGCGCTTACGGGCGCCCAGCCGCTGGCGGCGTTTGATAAGGTTGTGGAGGAGGAACTGGATTTGCTCCGCCGCTCCGAGGCCGCGCCCCAGGCTGCGCCGTAATACCGAAACGGCAGCCGATTGAGCCGCTCTCCTCCTGACGGCGGTTTCCGATGAACTCGGTCTTCAAGCGTGCAGCGAAGGATCTGCTCTTCCCTTGGCCCTCCAGGCGAGCTTGCGAAGAAAAAACGGCTTAGCCAAGGCTCTTCCGGCTCTTCGCTGCTGCGGAAAACCGGCAAGGGCGATTCAACCCTGGGGTTGCGGGAAGGCCCTTGCCGGCAAGCTCTCTAGAGCGGCGTGATCTGGACGTTCCGGAACTGTACGATCCCCCTGCCGTACTGCAGAGTGAAGGGACCGGAGGCGAACTTGGTGTCCATGACGTCCACTGTCATCTGCCCGTTCAGCGTGACCATCAGGCGGGACCCCTGCGCCACGATCTCGTACATATTCCACTGGCCGCCGGCGTTGATCTGCGCCATGGGCTCCGCGAGATCGACGATCGCACCAGTGCGATAATTCTGTTCCGGCCGGTTGTCGAAGATGTTCACTTCGTAGCAGGTATCCGAGCCAATGTCGTCGGGGTTGGAGCACCGGATGAAAACGCCGCTGTTAGCGTCGTCATCCACCCAGAACTCTAGCGTCAGCCGGAAGTCGCTGTAGGAGTCGGCCGAAACCAGGTGCCCGCCGCCGCTGTTGGCTTCCACGTAGTCTTCCACGATGTGCCAGTTCGCGTCGCCGGTCGTGGTCCAGCCGTTCAGGTTCGAACCGTCAAACAACGTCATCGCTGTCGGTTCCGGAGGAGCCGGGTCGCCGCCGATGGATGGGCTTTCATTCGCTCCCTGACATCCCACAAACAATACTGCCAGGAGCATTACCAAACCTACTTCGATCCGCTGCTTCATAATGTTCCCCCTATGGTTTCTTGCTATCGGAACCGCCAGGCTCCGACTTCGAGTTTTCTATTGTTGCCAGCCTACATTGTACTCGATGTTACGAGCGCACAGTGGACTTGATCACCTGATGAATCTCGAGATTTGGATGGCCTGCGAAAATCTCCGACCGTCCCCGTCCTTTGTGTGCTTCGCGAAACGATTCGCTGTTCGTCCACGCCTCGAAGTCTTCGAGCGAGTCCCAATAGGTCAGGACAATATACGGCTCTTCCTTGGTCGGGCGCAGAATATCATTGCGAATGAATCCTGGAAACGACCTAAGCGGGTGCTGGCTCTTCGAGTCGTCCCGCTCTAGAAACAACTTCTCGAACTCTTCCTCGTGGCCTTTGGCCACCGGAATCCGGTTGCAGATTACAAACATCGGCTTCTCCATTTCCAGATCAATACTCGTCAAAGATCCGCTGGACCTCCTTGGGGTCTGAAGTCTTCGTGAGCGCCAGTTGCAGCAGGATGCGTGCTTTGTGCGCTACCAAGTTGTCGCCTTCGATGAATTTGTCCCCGTCGTCGAACGGAATGCGGTTGTTCATGCCGCCCCGCGCCGTCTGGACTACAACAATTCCTTTGTCCGCCAGTTCTTCGAGTGCTGCAAGCTGCGTCCGGTACGGCGCGCCTCCGGTGGTGAATCCGTTCACGACGATCCCTTTCGCCCCCGCCTGCGCTGCTGCTCGGATCATAGCCGGGTCGGCGTCAAAGTATGCGTACACGATTTCGACTTTCGGAAGCTCGGTGATGGAGGTAATGTCGAATTCCGACCGCACCGTATGCCGGCGGGTCGGGGCGCGATAGAAGTCCACGCGGTCCGCCTCGATGACGCCCAGCAGTCCGTGCTCGCCCGAAACGAATGCGTCAGGCCGTACGCTGGTTTTCAGAACCTCCCGCCCCGAATTGATCGTCTGGTTCGAGACGACCATGGCACCCTTGCCCGCGGCGTCCGGCGAAAGGATCACCCGAATCGCATCAATGAAATTCTTGTCGCCGTCGTTGCCGAGCGTGGTGTGCCTCCGCTGGGAATTGGCCACCACAACCGGCTTGTCGCTTTGGACCAGCATTTGCAGGAAGAACGCCGTATCCTCCGACGTGCTCGTTCCGTGCGTCACGATCACCCCGCGGACTCCCGGCTCCTGGATCACGCGGTTCACTGTGCGCGCGATCTCGAGGAAATTAGCGCCGCTCAGCGAAGAACTGCCAACGCGCAAGATGTCCTCCACTTCGAGCTCAACGCTGTCGAGCAATGCGTGCGTCTCGGGGAAGTTCCGGCGTATGTCCGTGATCACTTTGTCAATCGCAACCCGCCCGTCCGGTTGATTGGCAATGGTTCCGCCCGTAGCAACGATCTTGACAATCGGCTTTGTCCCTTGCTGGGCAGACCCCGCCGTGCTCAACAAAACTACCAACCCCATCAGGATCAGACACTTACGAAACTGGTTCCGATAAAATCCATTCTTCCTCATAAGCTATGTCCTCCACAAACAGAGTCCCGCCCATAGCGCTTCTGCCTGAGTTCGGTGGTTCAAAGTATACACCTGTTTGAGACGACCTCCGGAGTCCTCACATCAGAGGCTCTCTTCGGTTCTTTCGGTTTGTTCGGTTCCTTCGGTTCTTGCGGTTCTCGCGGTTCTTGCGGTTCCTTCGCTTCTTTCGACATTCCATTTAGAGGCCGTTTGGCGCAGTTTTCCGGCGTTATCCATAGCGGCTGCGGAGCCGGAGGGAGGAGGAGACAGGCCGCGTCGGATGGTTCGATCCAGTTGCCCCTGAATCCGCCGCGAAGCTACTCGATCGGAGTTGTTTGAGTCCGGCCCAGAGCACTTAGGCTATGCGAAAGAAAAGACCATGCATCAGAAGGACCAGAGGACGCTGGCTGCGATGAGGGCGCCGGCGATGGCGGCGCCGTAGCACAAGACGGCGATCAGCGTGTTCAGGCCGTGGATACCCAGGTCGAAGAGCGCAAAGCGGAAGCGGTGCGCCCAATGGAAGAGCGGCAGCGAGATCAGGACGAAGCAATAGAGGCGGACGATGGGATGAGCGACGAGGTCGGCCATGCGGCCGTAATCCAGCGCGCCTTCGGGCAGCAGTCCGAGCGGGCCGGCGAGGCCGAGCAGGATAATGTGGATCGGGACGAGGAACGCCGCGACGACGCCGCCCGCGGAGAACAGCGACCACCAGATCGGTTCGTTGGATCGAGCCATTGCTTACCTTCGGTTCCTTAACCAGCCAACAGAACGCAGGCGATTACTCCAGACACGACAATCCAACCGATGTAGCTCGGAATGATCATCATGGCCGGGGGAAGCCGCTCCTCGCCCTTCCACACGGCCATGGCCTTGGGCGTCAAGCTGAACCACGTGATGGTGTGCAACAAGGCGAAGGGAAGCGCGACGGCGTGGAACAGGACCGCCAGCGGAGAGCGCAGCATCGCCATGAAGGCCTCATACTCGGCGGGGCCTTGCGCGAGGCTGCGGATCATCATCAGGAACAGCGCGGCGTAGCCGCCGACGAAGACGCAGCTCAACTCGCGCACCATATAGAACAGATACGACGAGCGCTTGAGCCACCAACCGGCGGGAGTCTGCCGCACGTACGGTTTCATGACTTTCCTCCAAACGGCCAGAGCACAGACTTGTACCAGTCGATGGCGCTGGCGAGCTTGGCCTGCTGGATGGCGCCGGCGGGGTCCACGTGCTTGGGACAGACGACGGAGCACTCCCCGATGTAAGAGCACTTCCAGATTCCGTCATGCGCCGAGACAACTTCCTGGCGGCTATCGCGGCCCTCGTCGCGTGAATCCAGGTTGTAGCGCTGCGCCAGGGCAATCGCCGCGGGGCCGAGGAACTCGGGCTCCAGGCCGTAGGCCGGGCACGCCGCGTAGCAGAGCATGCAATTGATGCACATGCTGAAGTCCTTGTACCTAGCGTGCTGGGCGGGCGTCTGCAGGTACTCGCCCTCGGCAACCGGTTTCTCACCCTCTTTTCGGACAATCCAGGGCTGGACGCTGACGAGCTTGTCCATAAAGTCGTCCAGCTGGACCACCAAGTCGCGCAGGATCGGGAAATTGGCGAGCGGCTCGACGCGGATGGGGTTCGGATAATAGTCGCGCAGAAAGGCGGAGCAGCTCAGCTTGGGCGTGCCGTTGATCATCATGCCGCAGCTTCCGCAGACGCCCATGCGGCAAGACCAGCGGTAGGTGAGCGTGCCGTCGATCTGGTCCTTGATGTAGTTGATGGCGTCGAGAACTACCCACTCCTCGTGATAGGGAGCTTCGTAGGTCTGGAAGCGCGGCTCGGAATCCTTGTCCGGGTCGTAGCGCAGAATTTCCAGGCGGACGGTTTCATTTGCCATAGACTCGCTCTGCCGGTGGCCAGCGCGTAATGACCACGTCTTTGTAATCGATGTGGGGCGCGCCGCCGGTGCGGTACGCCATGGAATGCCGCAGAAAGTTCTGATCGTCGCGCTTGGGGAAGTCCGTGCGCTGATGGGAGCCGCGCGACTCCTTGCGACGGTACGCCGAATGGAGTCCGGCTTCAGCCACTTCGAGCATGAAGCCGAGCTCGATGGCCGAGATCAATTCGGTGTTGAAGGACAGCGTGCGGTCATCGAGCGCAACGTTCTGGTAGCGCTCCTTCAAGGCGGCGATCCTGGAAAGGGAGGCTTCGAGCGTGGGGCCGTCGCGGTAGATGCCGGTGGCCTCCTCCATGATCCGGTTCATCTCGGTGCGAAGGGTGGCGACGCGCTCGTTTCCTCCGGTCTTGCGGATGAACTGGGCGGCGATGCGTTCCTGCTCGTCGTTGGCCTGGGCCTCGAGTTTCCGCGCCGCCAGATTCGGATGCTCCCTGGCGAATCGGGCCGCGGCGTCGGCGGACCGGCGGCCGAAGACCAGCAACTCGGTCAAGGAATTGGAGCCGAGGCGGTTAGCGCCGTTCAGGCTGATGCAGGCGCATTCGCCGGCGGCGAACAATCCCGGGACGGGCGTGGCGCCGTTGATGTCGGTATCGATTCCGCCCATGCAATAGTGTACGACAGGACGCACGGGGATCGGCTCCTGGACCGGGTCAATGCCGGCGTAATTCATCGAGAGCTCGCGAACAAAGGGGAGCTTCTTGTTGATCCTGGCCTCTCCCAGGCGCCGGAGGTCCAGATGCACCACGGTTCCAAACGGACCGGGAATGGTGCGGCCCTTGGCGTCCTCCTGCATGAAAGCCTGCGAGAGGCGGTCCCGGGGGCCGAGTTCCATGGCGCGCAGACGCGGCCAGGGATCGGCCGGTCCCAGGCCGTAATCCTGGAGATAGCGATAGCCGTCCTTGTTGGTGAGTATGCCGCCTTCGCCGCGCGCGCCCTCGGTGATCAGAATCCCCGAGCCGGGCAGACCGGTGGGGTGGTACTGCACAAACTCCATGTCCTTGAGCGCCACGCCGACCTGGTAGGCGAGGCCCATGCCGTCGGCAGTCTTGATGGCGCCGTTGGTGGTGAAGGGATAAAGACGGCCCGCTCCGCCGGTGCACAGGATGACGGCCTTGGCGAGCACGGCGTGCAACTGGCCGGTGAGCAGCTCAATGGCGGTAACGCCCTGGCAGCGGCCCTCGTCGACCAGGAGCTTGGTGGCGAACCATTCGTTGTGCCAGACGGTGGCCTGAAACTTGAGCGCCGTCTGGAACAAAGTGTGCAGCATGTGGAAGCCGCTCTTGTCGGCGGCGAACCAGGTGCGCTCGATCTTCATGCCGCCGAACGGTCGGACTGCGACGTGGCCGTCAGGCTCGCGAGTCCAGGGACAGCCCCAATGATCCATGCGGATCATCTCGGCGGGCGCTTCGTTGACGAAGGCCTCGATGACGTCCTGGTCCCCAAGCCAGTCGGACCCGGAGACGGTGTCGTAGGCATGGTGGTCGAGACTGTCGTGGGACTTGATGACGGCGGCGGCACCGCCTTCGGCAGCCACCGTATGGCTGCGCATGGGATAGACCTTGGAGACGACCGCGACACGCAGCTTGGGGTGCGCTTCGCCCAACTGGATGGCCGCGCGCAAACCGGCCCCGCCGCCTCCGACAATTACGACATCATATTCGTGAACCTGCATGGGAACCTTGGATACCACCGGCGCAGAAGGGAACCCAGAGCCATGCCTGGCCCCGCTGTAACTTCCCAGTGTGAGAAACGGAGTATTGTGGGAGGAATCCGGCCGGTTGTCAAGGATTTTCCGGGGAATTGTGCACTTGAGTATTACCAAACGGGGAGGGGTAGTCTTGGGGTGATGACAGGCAGGCTTACTTCGACTTCGGCCTCTTCTCCGACGACCGAGCGCCGGGCCAGGGCATATGCGGTGTCGGCTTCACTTGCAGGATCGCCGCTAGGATTTCATCCTCCGTCGGGGCGTGCGGTTTGTTGCTGGGTTTAGGCATGAGAGCACTAATGGTACCAGGACGAGCAAAAAGTACTATAGCGAAATCGTTCCGGTATGTGATAGTTTAGTATGCTCGTCAGTGGCGGGTGCAACGGATGCTGGGTGAATGGCATCCTATTTGGCGGGAGGTTTTGCTGATTTCTCCAGGCGATAGAGGATTCCATCCTGGAGCAAGCGTTTTGGATCTGGTCTGCCAGATGCGCCAATTGTCCCATCTGGTCGCAGGTATTGATGTACTCTAGCAACCTCATTGTCGCGCTGATCTCGATACGAAACCATTTGACTCTGAGTACAGAAAGGCTCGTTAGCTGCAACCAGGGATGGATGGCGCGTTTCCAAAATGACGGTGCTCAGTTCGGATGTTGCGGTTCGTTCCCAATATCGTCCGCCATTGAATAGGGCACGTATCTTTTCCACTGAAATGCGAACAAGAGGTATTTGGGGCATGATTAGCGAAAACGAAATTCAAAAGCAACTCTTGCTCTTTCTGGAAAACCAAGTTTCATTGGACGAGTTTGAGGATTGGTTTGTCCTTGGAAGCTGGAATGCGCACAGTGAGGACGATCCATCTGCTCTTAGGATGATTTCGGCCATCGAACTGAGACTCGCTGAGCATTCTAGTGGTCATCTCTCAGATGCACAACTTCGCGAAGAGTTACATACGTTGATTCAACCGCAATTCGTTTACTTTTCAATTCCAGAAAAGGCTGCATTGCCGGTGCTGACGGGGGCTTCTAATCCTGTGCCGTTGCCGGTGCACGTGGGGCAGTTAGGTGCAATATTCTCAGTGGAATACGCGTGATTGGCGCTGGATTATCCTGCAGAATTACATCTATCCAGTAAAGGCCTTCCTCTTCCAAGGCCAGATTCATTACCGCCACGATACCAGCACCACGATCATGCCCCTCGAATAAGACCGGGAATTCCTGCTCTGGGAGAATCTTCCCGGATGGTGTATGAACCTTTAGTTTCACTAAGTATTTCCCTGTTGCAAACCCGGCCTTAAATAATATGACCGCCGTGGGCTGAATTGGCGTAAGAGGCTTCCCCTTCTGAGGCGCAGCAACGGTGTAACGATCTACGATCCTGATTAGACTTACGACACCATCCTGCTCGTGTAAAACCTTTTCGCATAGAGCAGCGATTTGAACAAACGGGCCGCCATATTCAGCTTCTGTCATGTGTGTGCCTTCCTTGGGATTCTTTAGACTCTTGAAGATTTTAGCATGAGCCGCTTGCTGCCCGTCTTTTTCAATAATACTCCTACGCGCTTCATATCCGGGAGCCGCCGCACGTTGTACCGCCAGTCAAACTACCCGAATGTCGGCGGATCGTCCTACGGTTATCAGTACACGGTCAGTTCGCCTTTGAGCTGGAAGGGGTCCGCGGTGTGCTTCGGTTCTTCCCGGCTGATTTTGAGCGCAATTTGCCTGAGATCATCCGAAGCCAGATAAATCCTTCCTCTCCGTTCCCCTTTGGCCAACAACAATCCGGATTTGACCAAGGCCTTCAGATCGCGGCTGGCGACAACCTTGCTGACATCGGCAATATGTCTGTAGTGCGCGCTCCGAACGTAATATCCAACCGCTGCATCGTGCAGCGCCAGAATGGAGCGTTCGGGAAGTCCATGGGATCTTATTTGTTTCTCCAATTCATCCCATAACCGGGAAATCACTTTGACGCGCCGAATCAAAGCGGCCGCTTGCCGATAATGCGCAGTCAGATTGAATCGGAGCCAAGGCCTGGTGTCATTTCCGGGGTTCCAAGAACCCTTTCCGACCTCCGCCAGAACGTTGTAATAGTCTGGCGTGTTGCGGCCAAGGTATTCCTCGATCGAGGAAAATGTCGGATCGCCAATTCCTTTGGTTGCCAATACAAGGGTCTGGAGACACCGCGCCATTCTTCCGTTTCCGTCCGAAAAGGGATGAATCATCACGAGGTTCCAATGCGCCATCGCGGCCTTCACAATGGCGTGGCCGTTGTCCTCCTTGCCGTTCAGATAGTCCACGAGCTCGGATACCAGCTCCGGGATGCGGCCAGCGGGCGGCCCCTCATAGACGCTTTCTCCTATCGCTTCGTCCCGGACCCAGATGGGGCCGGGCCTCCAGCTCCCGGGGTGCCTATTCCCATCGTATTCCATCATCATGTAGTGAAGACTTCGCAGGAAGCCCTCATTGAACACCAGGTTCCCGTCCTTGGCGAGTTGCAGCACATAGCTCATGGCACGACGGTAACCTGTAACCGCAGCCCAGGTTTCATCGCCGGCATGGAGCGGTTCCTCGCCTTCGACTGCCGCCATCGCATCTTCCAACGTGACGCGGTAGCCCTCGATGCTATTGGACCCCTGTACAGCTCTCGCAGCCGTGTTTCGCCTCAACACTCCATACCATCGGGCGGGAGTCGAAAGGCGCGCGTGGAGAGAGCGGTACATGTTTGAGATTGCCTCTCCAACTCTGTTTTCCTGCGGCCCGAGCTTGGCGGCTCTGAATAACACGGGACTCTCCAAACATAAAAACTATTTAACAGATATATAAATATTAATATACTTATTGTCGGCTGTAAATATAATAATCATACTGTGCCGGTCTAAGCCAGTGCATGTCGCAACCAGCGATTCCCGGCGCGGGGCGTGGAAGCTTGTCCCCGGAAGCACGGCATACTATAGTGACTTGTGGCGAATCTCCACATCCGTAGCAGGGAGCGATACGAAGCCCGACGCTCATGTTGCGAGCTGTGCTTAGCTGAGACATGTCCCTTCTCCTCGCAGTCCTGAGCGGCTATGTGCTGGCTCTCGTCGCGCCGCCGATTGCGCGGCGGCAGCCTGGGGCTGCCGGGTGGACCCTTGCGATTCTACCGGCTGGCCTCTTCGTCCACTTCCTGAGCCTGATTCCAGAGGTCCTGGGCGGGCAGACGGTCCGGGAAACGGTGGCCTGGGTTCCCAGCCTGGGCGTCCATCTTTCCTTTACGGTGGACGGATTGAGCCTGGTGTTCGCGCTGCTGATCACCGGGATCGGCACGCTGGTGGTGATTTACGCCGGCGGGTATCTGCACGGACACCGGCGGTTCGGCCGGTTCTTCACCTACTTCTTCCTCTTTCTGGCGTCCATGCTGGGCCTGGTGCTGGCCGACAACGTGATCGCTCTGTTCGTCTTCTGGGAACTGACGAGCGTGAGCTCCTATCTGCTGATTGGTTTCGAGCGCGAACGGGAAAGCGCGCGGAAGGCGGCGCTGCAGGCGTTGCTGGTGACCGGGCTGGGCGGACTGGCGCTATTGGCCGGATTGCTGCTGCTGGGGCAGATGGCAGGCAGCCTGGAGATTTCCGAGATGGGCGCGCAGGCCGCAGCGATCCGGAATCATGCGCTCTATCTGCCGGCGCTGTTGCTGATCCTGGCCGGGGCGTTCACCAAATCGGCGCAGTTCCCGTTCCACTTCTGGCTGCCCAACGCCATGGAAGCACCGACGCCGGTGAGCGCGTACCTGCATTCGGCGACGATGGTCAAGGCGGGCATCTACCTGATGGCGCGGCTGCATCCGACGCTGGGCGGCACGGAAATCTGGCAGACGACGCTGATAACCGCCGGAGGCGCCACCATGCTGGTGGGAGCGTACCTGGCGCTGGCGCAAACCGACCTCAAGCGCATCCTGGCGTATTCCACGGTCAGCTCGCTGGGCACTCTGACGTTTCTGCTGGGGGTCGGGAGCCCTGCGGCGATGGTCGGAGCGATGGCGTTTCTGGTGGCGCATGCTCTCTACAAAGGCGCGCTGTTCCTGGTGGCGGGGGCGATCGATCACGAAACGGGCACGCGGGACGTAGGGCAGTTGGGGGGGCTGCGCAAAGCGATGCCGATTACCACGGTGGCGGCGGTAGCGGCGGCGTGCTCGATGGCCGGATTGCCACTGTTCTGGGGGTTTATCGGGAAAGAGACGTTCTACGGCGCGGCCCTGGAGGGCAGCTACGCTGGGATCGGGACAGCGCTCTTGACAGGGATCGGGTTTGCGGCGGTGGCGGGAGTGATGGCCACACTCCCGTTCTTTGGGGCTTCGAAGGGGGCTTCGAAGAGCACCCCGAAACGACCGCATGAAGCACCGGTGAGCATGTGGCTGGGGCCGGTGTGTCTGGGAGCGACGGACCTGATGTTCGGGCTGATGCTGGCAACGGGCGTGGAAGGGTTTCTGACCCGGGCGGCGGAAGCCATATCGGTTGCAACGGCGGCGGAGTTGAGCGAAGAGTTGTGGCATCCGCCGGGAAGCGCGCTGCTGTTGAGCGGGATCAGTTGGGCGTTGGGGGGAGCCATCGCATGGAATTCGGCGGCGGTGCGGGGAGCGTTTGGGCGCGTGTCGGCCGCCGCGCGCTGGGGGCCGTCGGCGGCGTATGAGGCCCTGATGGAAGGCTTGAACGGGTTTGCGCGGCTGCAGACACGCATACTGCAAAACGGATCACTCCGCTGGTACTTGCTGTTCATCGTGGGAACCGTCACAGCGTTGACCGGGTTTGCGCTGACGGCAGGAGGAGGCTTTGCCGCTCCAGCGGGAGTAAGCACGATCCTGTTGCACGAGGCCGGCGTGGCGGTGCTGATCCTGGCGGCGGCGGTGGTGGCAGCGCGGTCGAGGTCGCGGCTGGGGGCGATCACGGCGCTGGGCGTGGTGGGATACGGGGTCGCGCTCATCTATATCCTCTACGGAGCGCCCGATCTGGCGATGACGCAGTTCATGGTGGAGACGCTGACGGTGATTCTGCTGCTGCTGGTGTTCTACCACTTGCCGCAGTTTGCCCGGTTTGCAACACGCCCGGGGCGGTCCCGCGACCTGGCGGCCTCGCTGGCGGGCGGCGGCATCGTGACCGCACTGGTGCTGACGGCGAGCGCGCAGGAACGCTTCGGGCCGCTTACCGCATTCTTCGCCGAGCGCAGCCTCCCGGAAGGCCACGGGCGCAACATCGTAAACGTCATTCTGGTGGACTTCCGGAGCCTGGACACCTTGGGAGAAATCACGGTCCTGGGAGTGGCGGGCGTGGGGATCTACGCGCTGCTGAAACTGCGGCTGCCGGGGGGTTCGGGAGGAGAGAGCCCATGAAGTCGCTGATTCTGCAAACGACCACACGGCTGATCATGAGGCTGCTGCTGCTGTTTTCCCTCTTCCTGCTGCTGCGCGGGCACAACGCGCCGGGCGGGGGATTCGTGGGCGGCCTGGTGGTGGGAGCGGCGTTCATTCTGTACGTATACGCCTACGACGTCCAAGCCGCACGCCGGACGCTTTGGTTCGACCCGCGGACGCTGATCGCAGCGGGGCTGACGATCGCGGCGATGAGCGGCCTGCCGGCGATGCTGGGGGGATTCCCCTTCATGACCGGGTTGTGGAGAACGCTGGGACCGGAGGAGGGAGGCCTGCACGTTGGAACGCCGATGCTGTTCGACGTGGGCGTGTACGTGGTGGTGGTCGGGGTGACGCTGAGCATCGTGTTTTCGCTGGCGGAGGAATAAGTGGAAGTCCTGATGGCATTCGTGATCGGAGGACTCTACGCGGCGGGAATCTATCTGCTGCTGCGGCGCAGCCTGGTGAGCGTGATTCTGGGGCTTGCGGTGCTGGGGAACGCGGCGAACCTGCTGATCTTTACGGCCGCCGGCCTGACGCGGGGCGCCGCACCGGTGATTCCGCCCGAGGCGACCGGGCTCGCCGGAGCCTTCGCCGATCCGCTGCCGCAGGCCTTGATCCTGACGGCCATCGTGATCGGCTTCGGAGTACTGGCGTTTACCGCAGTGCTGATTCATCGCGTGCACCAGAACATTGAAACCGATGATCTGGACGCATTGAAGAATACGGACCGTTTGGACTAGGAACAAATGCACAATCTGATTGTCCTGCCGATCCTGATTCCGTTGTTTACAGCGGTGGCGGGGCTGTTTGCGTGGAAGAGTCTGCGGCTGCAGCGCTGGATCAGCCTGGCGGGTTCGGCCGGACTGCTGGCGGTAACGGTGCAGATTCTGATCACGGCCTCATCGGGGGAGATCCTGGTTCTGCAGGCATCGAACTGGCCGGCGCCGTTCGGGATCACGCTGGTGGTGGACATTTTCAGCGCCTTCATGCTGCTGCTGGGAGGCATTATTGGCCTGGCCACAAACGTGTATTCGCTGCGGAACGTGGGGCCGGGGCGCGAGGCGTTCGGGTACTATCCGCTGTGCCAGATCCTGATGATGGGGGTTTCGGGAGCCTTTCTGACCGGGGATATTTTCAATCTGTACGTTTGGTTCGAGGTGCTGCTGATCGCGTCGTTCGTGCTGATGGCGCTGGGGGGCGAGGTGCCGCAGCTGGAAGGGGCTTTGAAGTACGTCACGCTGAACCTTCTTTCCTCGGCGGTGTTCCTGGTGGGCGTGGGAATTCTCTACGCGGTGGCGGGGACCCTGAACATGGGGGACCTGTCACGGGCCATGCCGAACATACCCGTGGGACTGTCCAACACTCTGGCGACGCTGTTCCTGGTGGCCTTCGGGATCAAGGCGGCGATTTTCCCACTGTTTTTCTGGCTGCCGTCTTCCTACCACACACCGCCGGCAGCGGTGTCGGCGCTGTTCGCCGGGTTGCTGACGAAAGTGGGCGTCTACGCGCTGATCCGAGTATTTACGCTGCTGTTTACCCAGGACATCGGATTCACGCACGGACTGATCGTGGCCATCTCGGGGCTGACGATGCTGACCGGGGTGCTGGGAGCGGTGGCACAGAGCGAGTTCCGGCGCATCCTCTCCTTCCACATCATCAGCCAGATCGGGTACATGATCATGGGCCTGGGCTTGTACACGCCGCTGGCGCTGGCCGGGTCGGTGTTCTACATCATTCATCACGTCATCGTGAAGACGAACCTGTTCCTGGTGGCGGGGATCGTGAACCAGATGCGGGGGAGCTACCACCTGAAGAAGCTCGGAGGGATGTACCAATACCCGCTGCTGGCGATTTTGTTCTTGATCCCAGCTTTCTCGCTGGCGGGGGTTCCGCCGCTCTCCGGATTTTTTGCCAAGCTGGCGCTGGTGCGGTCGGGCCTGGCGACGGGGGATTACGCAATCGTGGCCGTGGCGCTGCTGGTGAGCCTGCTGACTATGTTCTCGATGACCAAGATCTGGAGCGAGGTGTTTTGGAAACCTTATCCCGAGCCGGAACAAGAAGGCAAAGGGCCGGACCTGACGGCGGATGAGGTAGTGCGGATTCTGCTGCTCCCGGTGAGCATCCTGGCGGCGATTACCGTTGCGTTGGGGCTGGGAGCGGAGACGATCTTTGCGCTGGCGGTCCGGGCTTCGGAGCAACTGCTCGATCCGTCCGCATATGTCAACGCCGTGCTGCGGCAGTAGGAGCGCTTGCGATGTTCTTATGGAATGTATTGCTGGCACTGATTTGGGCGTCGCTGTCCGGGGAGTTCAGCGTGATGAACCTGGTGGCGGGCTTCATCTTGGGGTTCGCCGTTTTGTGGCTGATGCAACCGATGACCGGGAAAGCGACGTATTTCACCAGGGTAGGGAAAGGGCTGGAACTCGCCTTCTTCTTCCTCAAAGAGTTGATCGTGGCGAATTTCAGCATGGCCTATTATGTGATCGGTCCGCGCGAGCGAATGCGGCCGGGTGTGATGGCGATTCCGCTGGAGCCAGCCAAGGACCTCTCCATCACGCTGCTGGCGAACATGATCACGCTGACGCCGGGAACACTGAGTCTGGACGTTTCGCCGGACCGCAAGTATCTGTTCATTCATAACATCGCGGTGAACGACTTGGAACGGTCGCGGAAAGCGATCAAGGAAACGTTCGAACGCCGCATCCTGGAGGTGACTCGATGAGCGAAGCAGGGAACTCGGTGCTGGGGATCGTGGCCACTGTGTCGCTGGGGATGCTGGCGCTGGCGCTGTTCCTGGCGCTGGCGCGGCTGGCGAAGGGGCCGAGCCTGCCGGACCGCGTGATGGCGCTCGACTTGATGGGCTCGATCGTGGTGGGGATGATTGCGGTCTATTGCGTGGTCATCGGAGATGCGGGATTCATGGATGCAGGAATCGTGCTGGCCCTGATCGGCTTTTTGGGCACAGTCGCGTTCGCGAAATTTATCGAGAGGGGGCTTTCGCGGTGACCGAAACCCTGGCTGCCTTCCTGTTGTTTACGGGGTCCTGCTTCAACCTGCTGGCGGCGTTCGGAATCGTCCGGCTGCCCGACCTGTTCACGCGTTTGCACGCGGCGACGAAGGCGTCCACGCTGGGAGTCGGGTGCGTAATGGCGGCCGTGGCCATCCACTTCTGGAGTCTGGAGACGACCACGCGCGCGGTGGCCACCACCGTGTTCCTGCTGTTGACAGCTCCTGTCGGAGCGCATCTGCTGGCGCGCGCCGCGTATTGGATGGGAGTCCAGTTCTGGGAAGGCACCCACACGGATGAATTCCGGAGCCACTGGGAGTCCTACAGCAAACAGCAGGAGGAGGCAGAGTAGAAAAGGCCCAGGAGCCGGGAGATCATTGCTTCGGTGAAGGGGAGCCGGAATCCGGGGTGGCTGCCGTATGCGGTTGCCGCACACTCTGCGGGTTTGCAGCCAAGAATTGGGTGATGGTTTTCAGGGTAATGACGCCCTGGACATGGGTGGTCTTGTGGCGGTCCAGGACAGGCAACAATCCTGGGTTCTGCCGAAAGCGTTCCAGGACCAGATCGATCGGATGGTCCGCGTGCACATGCGCCCAACCCCCGGTCAGCTGATGAGCGACCGGCTCCGAACCCTTGCCGGATTGGGCGGCCTCCTGCAGGACAGCGGGTGGCAAAATTCCAACCAAGTTCTCCCGGGTACCCACCAGCAAGCATTGCGATGGATCGGAGGCAGCCAATTCTCGAGCTCTATCCACGGAGAGCTGCGGGGAGACGAAGACCATCTCCTGCGTCATGACGTCGCGGGCGCGCCATGCGCCGTGGGCCAGACGGCTATCCGGGCCGGGCAAGTGAACGTGGTCCTGTTCGAGAAGAGCGTGATAAATGGGAACCGGCTGATAGCGGCGTGAGATCATATAGCTCAGCATATTGGCTACCATCAACGGGACCAGAATCTGATATTGCTGCGTCATTTCAAACACCATAAAGACCGAAGTCATGGGAGCGCGGATGATGCCGGCAAACAGGGTCCCCATGCCGACCAGAGCGTAGGCGCCGGGGTCGGCGGTGGGGAAAAAAGCCGTCTGATTGACCAGCACACCGACAGCGCCCCCCGCCATTGCGCCCAAATACAGCGTGGGAGCGAAAATTCCGCCGGCATTACCCGAGGCGTATGAAATGATCGTGGCGACCAATTTGGCGCCGCACAGCAAGAGCATCGTCTGTAACACCAGACCGCCGTTCAGGGCCTGGTCCACGTACTCGTAGCCGACGCCCAGGACTTGGGGGAAGGAGATCAGAATGCCTCCCAACAGCAGGCCGCCCAAGGCAGGCTGGAAGACTCTGGTTTTCGACGGCAGCGAGCGAAACCAGCGGCGGGTGCGGAGCAATCCCTTGCAAAACAGCAAGGAGAGTCCTCCACCGATCAGTCCCAAGAACCCATAGGCCAGCAATTCGGTGGGTGCGGCGAGCTCATAGTCCGGAACGCGGAACAGGACCTCGTTGCCCAGGATGGAGCGGGCCACGACGACCGCGGTGACCGAAGCGAGAACGGTCGAGCCGATCAAAGCCGCGTTCATGTCGCCAATGATCTCCTCCAAAGCGAACAACACTGCCGCAACCGGAGTATTGAATGCCGCCGAAAGAGCAGCGGCGGCTCCGACCGGGACCAGCGCCTGGAGGCGACCGGGGGACAAGCGCAACCAGCTTCCCAGGACGGAAGCCAAGCCAGCGCCAATCTGCACGGACGGCCCTTCACGACCCAACGAGTGGCCAGACCCGACGCAAAGAACTCCCGTGATGAACTTTCCGATGGGAACACGGGCGGGAATTCTTCCCTCGCCAAGGCGGTAGGCGGCCTCGGTTTGCGGCACGCCGCTGCCACGGGCTTCGGGAAATGACCGCGCCAGCATAATCCCCGTTCCGATGCTGACCAGGGTTGGTACAGCGATCAGCCGCAAGGGGGAAGGAGAAAATCCAAACAGACCGGCCTGGGTTATCTCAATGGCGAGAGTAAACAAGACGACGGCGAGGCCGGCGACGATGCCGATGACAATCGTCAGAGCAAGGAAAATTTGGTTTTCGCGGACGCTGAGACGCTGGGTGAGAGACAGCAGCGGCAGACTCACGCTTCGCCCCCGAGATAATTTCGTCCAATGATGAGCAGAGCCCGGTCCAGGTTGGAAGACGGGCCGCAACTGAGCCCCGCTGCTTGCAGGGTTTCGACGATCAGGTTCATGGCGACATCCACAAGCTCGGGCTGGTCCTGCAAAGCTCGGGGAACCATCTCGGGCTTGAGAGTGAGCGCTTCGGAGCGGAGCACTTCCAGGTCCAGCCGGGAGCTCAGGTCGTTGGCAAAGTCACCTTCCAGGCAGGTCTGCAGCTTGGCAAAGACCGAATCAAAGTTGGTAATGAGTCGGCGGCTGCGCACCTGCTGGCTCAGACGGGGCGCCGCCGGGTCGCGCGAGAGGATCAGCCGGCTGATATCGAGCATTTCACGCGACTCATCCAGAGCTTCATCCTCGGCAAGTGCCGCTTGCAGATACCGGATGGCAGTGCGGTAGTCCTGCAACTGAAAGGCAGCCGATCCCGCTCCCGCCATGGCGGTGGAGTTGTCGTCATCCAGTTGGATGGCCTCGTCAAAGTGTTCCAGGGCCTGTTGCGGGTCCCCGGCGGCGGCCATCATCTGCCCCACCTCTGCGTAGTAGGCTGAGTCCTGAGGAAGTTCGGCGCTCAACAACAGCAGTTCGGAAAGCGCGAGATTATTTTCCCTGCGTTCCAGCAGGAAGAGAACGAGTTCCTTGCGTGCTTCGCGCCGTTGTTGACCGGTGTTACCGTTCTGCCAGACGCCGTACAGGGCGTTTCGATAGTAATGCAGGGTCGCGTCCAACCCGCCTGCCCTGGCGGCCAAGCGCGCCAGTTGCAGGTTGACCCCGGCGTTTTCCGGAGCCGAGTCCCGCAGCCGCAACAACGCGAACTGGGCCTCGTCGGGATGGCCGCTGGCAGCCAGGGCGTTTGCCAGCGCCAGGCCGTATTCGAAATTCTCCCGATCGTTCATGGTGGCGATATGGAACAAGGAAGCAGAGGCCTCGGGATTTCCTCCGCGGAGCTCCTCCTGTCCCTGCTCGTACCAATAGGCGGCCGCGCGAGTCTTCCGTGCGCGGTTGTCGATCGCGACTTCGCGAGTAAACAGATAGAGTGGGATCGTTGCCGCTGCAATCAGCACCAACAGCCAAATCTCCCGGCGGACCAGGGGGTAGACCTTTTGCTGATTGCATTGGGGACAGTTGCTGCCGACCAAAGGGCCGCCGCAGATCGGACACTGGAGAGACCCTTCCTCGGGCTGTCTGGTCTCCTCCGATTCCATCATACGTGAACTCCTCATCCCGTAGGTGGAGCTACCGTCCGGGCGGTCTTCCCTGTGACCCGTTGCGGTGCTGCGATTGCGGGCAGCATGACTGCGGCGCTTGCAACCGTTCGCCGTTCCAGTGCCTGAAGACGGAGACCGCCATGTCCAAAAGCCAATAACCTAGTATAAGCCAGAACGAGGCATCCGGCATTGTTTTCGGACCACCGGGCGCTGGAAACGTTTGCAGCAACAGGGAAAGGCGGTAGGACTGGGAGCGGGCGGAAGCAGGTTCGGATCGGCCTTCCCGCCTTGACAACGCTATACCCCTTTCTGCTACAAGATAGCGTTCAGTGGCCAACCGGCAGGCAGCGGTAGTGAACCTCGAACGCGAGTTCCGAAGTGGCTCGAAGCGTTGTCCGATCATACGATTCGCTTCGTAAAGGGGTTCTCTTTGCCATGGAGCAAATCCGGCGCCCGCCAATTTGAAACCTGGCCGAAACCCGGCCCGAGCAGGCCGAAAGACTGCCGGGAGAATTCTTGAGGAAATCAGTTCGATGAAAATCCGTCCGGGAAATCCGTATCCATTGGGAGCTACGTGGGACGGGTCCGGTGTCAATTTCGCCATTTTTTCCGAGCATGCCACAAAGGTTGAGCTCTGTCTGTTCGACTCGCCGGACTCGCAGCAAGAATCGCTGCGGGTGAAACTATCGGAGCAGACCGACATGGTGTGGCACGGGTACCTTTCGCGGGTTCTCCCCGGGCAGCTCTATGGGTACCGGGTCCATGGCCCGTATGATCCGGCGGCGGGGCACCGGTTCAATCGCAACAAGGTGGTGCTGGACCCCTATGCGAAAACGATCGGGCGGACGACCCGGTGGGCGGATGAGCTGTTCGGCTATCGCATCGGAGCGCCCGAGGAAGACTTTGCCATGGATGCGCGGGACAGCGCAGCATACGCGCCGCTGGCGGCAGTGATCGACACGGCCTTTACATGGGGCGGCGATCATCCGCCGAACACGCCCTGGCACAAGACGATCATCTACGAAGTGCACGTCAAAGGTTTCACGAAGCTGCGGCCGGACATTCCGGAAACGATGCGCGGGACCTATGCAGGGCTGGCGTCCGAGGAGACGATCCGGCACCTGACGCGGCTGGGCGTGACGGCAGTGGAACTGCTGCCGGTGCATCATCACGCCTACGACCGCCGCCTGATCGAGCGGGGGCTGAGCAACTACTGGGGCTACAATACGCTGGCGTTCCTGGCGCCAGACATCCGGTACACGATGGCGGGACCCGGCGGCGCGGTGCGCGAATTCAAGACCATGGTCCGCAACCTGCACTCGGCGGGTCTGGAAGTGATTCTCGACGTGGTTTACAACCACACGGCGGAAGGGAACCATCTGGGGCCGACGCTCTCGCTGCGTGGAATTGACAACAAGGCCTACTACCGCCTGGCGCCCGAAGACGCTCGCTATTATGTTGACTACACGGGCTGTGGGAATACCCTAAACATGCTCCATCCACGCGTTCTGCAACTGATCATGGACAGCCTGCGCTATTGGGTTCTCGAAATGCACGTGGATGGATTCCGCTTCGACCTGGCGAGCGCGCTGGCACGCGAGCTGCACGCCGTAGACAAGCTTGGAGCCTTCTTTGACATCATTCACCAGGATCCGGTGCTGTCGCAGGTGAAGCTGATCGCCGAACCGTGGGATCTCGGCGAAGGAGGCTACCAGGTCGGCAACTTCCCGGTCGGATGGACGGAGTGGAACGGCAAGTACCGGGACACCGTGCGGCGGTTCTGGAAGGGAGAAGGGGGAGTGGTCTCCGAGCTGGCTACGCGGCTGGCCGGCAGCAGCGACCTGTACGAACAGAGCGGGCGACGTCCCTACGCCAGCATCAATTTCGTGACCGCGCACGACGGCTTCACGCTGCACGATCTGGTGAGCTACAACCAGAAGCACAACGAAGCGAATGGGGAAGACAACCGCGACGGCACGGATGACAACCTGAGTTGGAATTGCGGCGCCGAGGGCCCGACAGACGATCCAACAATACGGGCCCTACGGGAGAAACAGAAGCGGAATTTCCTGGCCACGCTGATGCTCGCCGAGGGAGTTCCGATGATCTGCGGCGGGGACGAAATGGGCCGCACCCAGATGGGCAATAACAACGCCTACTGCCAGGACAATGAGCTGAGCTGGTTTCACTGGGACCTGACGGCGGAGCAGAAAGACCTGGTGGAGTTCACGCGCTACTTGATTCGCCTGTTCAAGGAGCAGCCCGTGCTGGCGCGACGGAAATTCTACCTGGGGCGGAGCATCCGCGGCGCGGGCGTCAAGGACATTGCCTGGTTCGAGCCCAGCGGAAAGGAAATGGACGACCAAGCCTGGGACGCACATTTCGTGCGATGTCTGGGCGTTCTGCTGAACGGGGAAGCGATGGAAGAGACCGATGAAGATGGCTATACCCTGGTGGGAGACACGTTGTTCCTGATGTTCAACGCGCACCACGAGCCGATTGCGTTCGTCCTGCCTGCGCTGCAGTCCAACGAGCGCTGGGTGCGCTTGCTGGACACGGCGGACGCGCGCTGGAGCCGACAGTACAGCCTCCGCGACCAGACATACCGGCTGCGCGGACGTTCGGTCGCCGTGTGCCGACTGGGCCGGCGCCCGGCAGAGTGAAGGAGCGTCCGAAGAGCGACGCCTTTCGCACCAGGACACACGGACATGACAGCGAAAAAGAGGGGATGAGACTCAGGCTGCATGCGTTGGAGACCATCGTTGGGAGCGTGGCGGGCCGGCGGAGAGACGCAGTTTCGCGTCTGGGCTCCGGAAGCGGGGAAGATTGATGTAGTCCGCGAAACACCGGGGGTGAGTGATTTCACGTTGCCGCTGAACCGGTCTGCGGAGGGTTTTTGGGAAGGAAGCAGCACGGAATTGCGTGCAGAGGACCTGTACCGGTATCGAATCGACGGCCAGGGGCCATATCCCGATCCGGCTTCGCGCTGCCAGCCGCAGGGGGTGCATGGACCTTCACAGATTGTCGACGCCGCATCGTTTGCGTGGAGGGATGGAGCGTGGCGCGGAATCCGACTGCAAGACTTGGTCCTGTATGAGCTGCACGTGGGAACGTTCACGCCGGCTGGAACCTTCACAGCGGCAGCGGAGAAGCTGCCGCTGCTGTTCGATCTGGGCGTGACGGCAGTCGAGTTGATGCCGCTGGCGGACTTCCCGGGAGACCGCAACTGGGGTTACGACGGGGTGGCTCTGTTCGCGCCCGCGCGTTGTTACGGGAGCCCGGACGAGCTGCGGAGCTTCGTCGACGAAGCGCACCGCATCGGGCTGGCGGTCCACCTCGATGTCGTGTACAACCACTTCGGACCGGACGGAGCGTACCACGGAGTGTTCAGCCCGTATTACTTTTCCCGGACGCACAAGAGCCCATGGGGGGCTGCGGTGAACTTCGACGGGCCGCAAAGTGCTGCGGCGCGAGAGTTCTTCATCGAAAACGCGCTGCACTGGATCCATGAGTATCACCTGGATGGGCTGCGCCTGGACGCGACGCACGCCATGGCCGATACGAGCGAGCGGCACTTCCTGGCGGAGCTTTCCGGCGCAGTGCGCGAATCTTTTGACGGCCTCGGGCGGCCGGTACTGGTAATCGCGGAAGACGTACGGAACCTGGCCTGCATGGTGAAACCGGAAGCCGAGGGCGGTTGGGGGCTGGACGGTGTCTGGTCGGATGATTTCCATCACGAGATGCGGCGCTTTCTGGCGGGAGATTCCGACGGATACTTCGAGAACTTCGCGGGTTCAGCAGAGGAGATTGCCTCCACGGCGAGGCACGGCTGGTTCTACACGGGCCAATATGCTCCCTTCTCCGGCGCCGAGCGCGGCACCGACCCCAGCGGGATTGCGCCCGAACGGTTTATCTTCTTTATGCAGAATCACGACCAGGTGGGGAATCGTGCCTTCGGCGAGCGGCTACATCATCAGATTGCTCTCCCCGCGTATCGCGCCGTCACGGCTCTGCTGCTGCTGCTGCCGGAGACGCCGTTGCTCTTTATGGGTCAGGAGTGGGCGGCCAGTTCGCCGTTTCAGTTCTTCACCGACCACCATGCAGAGCTGGGGCAGCTCGTGACTAAGGGCCGGCGCAACGAGTTTAGCCAGTTTTCCGCCTTCGCTGATCCGGAAACGCGGCAGCGGATTCCAGACTCGCAGGATCCGAAGACGTTCGAGCGCAGCCGCCTCGATTGGGGAGAACGCGACACGGAACCGCACGCCTCCATGATCCGGTATTACCGGAAGCTTCTGACATTGCGGCGGTCGCAGCCTGCGTTGGCGAAGAGTGAGAGTTTTGAGATTGGGGCCCTGGGCGGGGATACGCTGCTATTACGACGGCGCGAACCTTCCGGCGGTGACCTGCTCGCCGTGATTCGGCTGCGCGGCGCTGGGTTGGTGGATTTGAAGGGGAACCCGTACGCGAACATCGGCTCAGGCGTGCGATGGAGCTTGCTTCTGACAAGCGAAGAAAATGAGTTTGCGGCCGATGCGATGCCATTCCGGGTTGGCGCGGCCGGTCCGGCCATCGAATTCCGGCGGCCCGGCGCGGCCGTTTTCCAACTGCAGCCCTCGCATCCAGGGAAGGAGGCATAAGTGCCCGCGCCGCAGCCTTCCCGCATCCCCACCAGTTCTTACCGGTTGCAATTCCATCCCGAGTTCAGGTTCCGGGACGCCGAGGCGCTGATTCCCTACCTAGCGCGCCTGGGAATCACGGAGTGCTATAGTTCGCCGTTGCTGGCGGCGTGTCCGAACAGTTCGCACGGATACGACATCTGCGACCATAGCCGACTGAATCCGGCCTACGGAGAAGAGGAGGACTTCGCTGCTTTCGCAGAGGCGCTGGCGAGCCACGGTATGGGCCTGATCCTGGACTTCGTGCCCAATCATATGGGGATCGACCCTTCCGCCAACCAGTGGTGGAGAGATGTTCTGGAAAACGGGCCGTCGTCGCTGTTCGCCTGGTACTTCGACATCGACTGGGACCCGGTGAAGACAGAATTGCGGGGCAAGCTCTTGCTGCCGATTCTAGGCGATCAGTACGGCTCCGTGCTGGAGAGCGGGCAGCTACAACTGCAGTTTCAAGACGGCACGTTCTCGCTGCAATATTTCGAGCACAACCTGCCACTGAATCCCCGGCAGATGCGGCAGTTGCTGGAACACAACCTGGAGGGATTGCGAGGCCAGGACGCGCTCGAAGCCCCCGACCTGCGGGAGTTCATGAGCATCCTCTTCCAGTTGGAGCACATGCCGGCCTATACGGAAACCGACTTGCAACGGGTCCTCGACCGGCACCGGGAAAAAGAAGTGGTTCAGGAGCGGCTGGCGCGGCTGGTTGCGGATTCGGAGCGCATCCGGAGACACATCGAAGAAAACGTGCGGGCGTTCAACGGCGAGCCCAGCAATCCCGGGAGCTTCGATCTGCTGCACGGCCTGCTAGACGCGCAGGCCTACCGGCTGTCGTACTGGCGCACAGCGCTGCACGAGATCAATTACCGGCGGTTTTTCGATATCAACGAGCTGGCCGCGATTCGCATGGAGGACCGGGAAGTCTTCGACGCAGCGCACGGGCTGGTTCTAAATTTGATCCGGAAGGGCATCGTCACCGGCCTGCGGCTGGATCACGTAGACGGGCTGTTCGATCCGAGGGAATACTTCGACCGGTTGATTGCCGCCTGCGGCGAGCGGGTGATATACATCGTGGGAGAGAAGATTCTGACGGCCGGCGAGCCGCTGCGCCAGGACTGGTCCATCCACGGGACGACCGGGTACGACTTCCTAAACGACCTGAACGGGCTGTTCGTGGACTCACGCAAGGCGGCGGCGTTCCGGAGGCTCTACGCGCGCATGGCAGGGAGCACAGAGCGTTATGCGGACATCGCCTACGAGAGCCGGCGGCTCATCATCACGACGTCCATGGTCAGCGAGCTCAACATGCTGGCCCGGGAGCTGAACCGCATTTCCGAGATCAACCGGGAGTTCCGCGACTTCACGCTGTCCAGCCTCCAGGAAGCCCTGCGCGAAGTCGTAGCCAGCTTCCCGAACTACCGCACCTACTGCACCGCCAAAGGCTGGGACGAGTTCGACCAGAAGACCGTGGACACCGCCGTGGCGCGCGCGCTGCGGCGCAACCCGGCCATGGAGGCCTCCATCTTCGAGTTTTTGCGGCAACTGCTGCTGCCCACACCGGGGACGGTCCTGCCCGAGAACCAGTACGAGCGTGGCGTGCAGTTTGCCATGAAGTTCCAGCAGTACACGGGCCCGGTGCAGGCAAAAGGGATGGAGGACACGGCCTTCTACCGCTACGGCGTGCTGCTCTCGTTGAATGAAGTGGGGGGCGATCCGGCACAGTTCGGGCGGTCCGTCGAAGAGTTTCATCGCGCCAACCAAGAGCGGCGACGTTCCTGGCCGCTGGCCATGCTGGCGACCTCGACACATGACACCAAACGCGGGGAGGACGCCCGGGCTCGCCTGAACGTGCTTTCGGAGATCGCCGAAGATTGGCGCGTGGGCGTGTTTCGGTGGGCACGCACGAACGCCGGTATGCGCGCGCAGGTGGACGGGTCCCCGGCGCCCGACCGAGCTGACGAGTACATTTTCTACCAAAGCCTGATCGGCTCCTGGCCGCCCGGCCTGGAAGAACCCGACGCGGAGTACGTGGAACGGATTCGCCGCTTCATGCTCAAAGCGATCCGGGAGAAGAAAGAGCATACAAGCTGGATCAATCCATCCGAGGCCTACGAGACGGCGATCTCTGAATTCGTGTGGCGCACGCTGACGGGAAGCCGAGCCAAGAGATTCTTGCGTAGTTTCGTGCCGTTCGCCCACCGAGTTGCGTGGCTCGGGATGCTCAACTCGCTGTCACAAGCGGTTCTCAAGATCGTTTCTCCAGGGGTTCCGGACTTTTACCAAGGGACGGAGTTGTGGGACCTGTCCCTGGTCGATCCCGACAACCGCGCGCCAGTGGATTACAGAAAGCCGCGCGCACTGCTGGATCAGATAGAGCCGCTGCTGGCGGATTCTGCAGGCGCAGAGGCCGGCACGGCGGTTTCGGAGATGCTGACGAACTGGCAGGACGGTCGAATCAAACTCTATATCACGGCCCGGGCGCTCCGCCTGCGAAAACAGCTTGCCTCGGTTTTTCTCGATGGCGAGTATGTGCCCTTGGCCGCCGAAGGAGAGCGGAAGGACCACGTGGTTGCCTTCGCGCGGATTCTGGGGGACCGGAGTGTCGTGGCCGTTGTGTCCCGGTTGGTTGCTGGACTGGCCGGGACGGAGACCCGCCTGCCGTTGGGATCCCACGCCTGGGGCCAAAGCGCTCTCGTGCTGCCGCAGAACCTGGCGGGGCGGAAGTTCCGCAACGTTCTGACGCAAGAAGAGATCGAGCCACCGCGAGCAGACGATGCGGCACAGCTACCCCTGGCGGAGACGCTTCGCACTTCGCCGGTAGCGATCCTAAAGGGGGAAGGACGCTAGCAATCCCCAACCCAGGCGCCAACGCCTGGGTCAGAGAGTGCTATGCAACTGGCTAGAAAATCTCCGGGAAATAATACGTCAGAACGGCGTTCATGCGCATATCCGCGACCAGGACTTCCTTGTCCTTGGCGTTGATGGCGACGCCGCGCGGCTTGAGCATGGTACTGCCGGGGCCGCTAATCTTCCATCGCGGGGGAACGTCTCCGTTGTCGGTGATGTTCCAGACGCCGATGAAGACACCCCCGGGCTCCTGCATATCATAAGCACCGGGCATGGTGGCGATGATCCGGCCCTTGGGCGGATGGACCTGGAGCTGATTGATGCGGAAAATTTGCGTCTTCGGGCCTGCGATGATGCGCAGTGGATCGGTTTCCCCGTTCGCGGTGCGGTCGTAGATCAGGAGCCGTGAGAACTGGGTTTGCCCCGCGCGGACGATGTCCTTGGCGGTAACGAAGACATTGTTGACAGGGTCCACGGCCAGTGTTCCCACATCGTCTCTGGTCAAATCCGGACCCGTGATGACGCGGCGCGGCGCGATATTGCCCTGGCCTTCCCGCGGGAACACCAGAATGTCCCTGCCGTTCGGTACGTAAATCTCGTTGTGGATGGGGTCCACATCAAGCCGGTCGGACCCGCGCAGCATGGTATTGGCGCCTTGGATGATCCGGATGGGAGGTTCCTCCCCGTCGGCGCCTCCGCGGAACACCAGGATGGCCCGAGAGAACGGATTGGTGACGTACAACTCATCGTGCACGGGATCATGGCGGACATCATGCATGGTGCGGCTGAGCCGGGTCAGTTGCCCTGCAAGGAGACGGTTGGGTCTGGAATTTTCCCCCGCCAGCCTGGCGAAGGCCGCAATCTGCGGATGGGCCACTCAGTTGGGAACCAGGATTTCCTCGCGGAGGCTGTCATAGCCGACCGCACCCGGGTTCCCGATCGCCATCGCGACCTTCTCGGCCGGCGCGCTACGGATGACGCGCTTGGGGGCCACATTTCCGTCGGCGGTCCGGTCGAAGACCGTGGCGCGGTGATTGCCCATGTTGGAGGCCCAAACCTCGTCGTTCTGAAAATCGACGAAGACGCCGGTCGGGTTCTTGAGCTGCGTCGTGGGGCCGCGGATCACACGAATCGGCGTGGCGTTTCCCCTGTCGGCGGCGCGGAATACGAGGATGGAATCGTCGGCATCGTTGGCGACGTAGAGCTCGCCCCGCTCCTCATCCATGAACATGGCAGAGGGCCAGTTCAGACGTGTGTTCGAACCTTCAATAATCCACAAGGGCTCGATGTTGCCCTCGCCTTTCAGCGGATATACGGTGATCGAAGGGGGATCGAATCGCGCCTCGATCTCCGGCGTTTCCCGCCCGCCGACGTTTCCGTGGTTGGCAACGAAGATCAACTGGGTTTTCGTGTCGATGGCAATTCCATGGGGATCTTCCAACTGCGTATTCCCGCCCTTGATCTCCCGCAACGGCTGCTCATCGCCCTCTGCCATCTTGCGGTAGACCACAATGGAATTGGCGTGCTCCACGGTGAGATACATTTCCTCCCCACCCTCATCCACAGCAATCCCGTAGGTGCCATGGGGGGTCTCCAGCTCGCGGGCGGGCCGAATGTCGCCTTGCGCGCCGCGCGGGAACACCACCAAGAGGTCCGTCGTATCATTGTTCACTGAATAGATGTCACCAGAGCTCGGATCAACATAGAGGCCGCAGTTGAATTCCAGTTTGGTGAGGTCGCCTCCCAACAGCCGCTTCGGCTCGCTGAAAGCGGCAGTCGGCGGCGTGTTGTCCAACCGGTCGAATACCTTGATGCCGAAGAGATTCTCATCCTGCAGGAGCACTTCGTTGGTATTCAAATCGAGCGCGATCGCGCTGTAGGTGGCGTAAGAATCGCGGATGACGCGCACCGGGGGGAGATCCACACCGGCGTCGGACCCTTCGTTGAAGGTGGAGTCCTGCTGCGGGAGCGAGGCCAAAAAGCTGCCGCTGGCGCTGGCCGGGATCCATTCGCACATCGCACCGTCCTGCATGGCGGGAAACGGTTCGATCGCAACCAACTGGGCTTCCCCGGTTGGCTGGCGCAAGGCGGCACCGGCGGCTGCTTTCCAATTCACCCGTGTCGCGTCACCGGACAGCAGCACCCAGGCAGCCGCTCCCAAGCAGGAAATGATGATTGCGCAACTCATCCACCCAAAGCGTCGTCCCCTTGGCATTCCGTAGCCCTCCTCTGTCCGATCAGTCCCTACAGATACGATGGCATTCTAGCATGGCGGTGATCTGAGCCCGGCGACGAATCGGAGTGCGTGGAGGGGGATCCAGCTGCCCATAAATGGATACAGGGTTGGCCAATCCGTGCAAACGTCATATACTGCATCGAGCGATCAGTTCGATGCCTGCGAGGGAGGTGTTTGCGATGCGACGAAACAAGCCATCATCCAACCGAAGCGTTCTTGTGGCGCTGTTGCTTGCCGTGGCTGCCGGGGTGTTGTTTACAGGTCAAGGCACACGGAAGGATATAGTAGCAGGAGGGAAGGCCGCCCAGCGGCAGCCGACAGGCCAGCCACAACTGGTGTCCGTCGAACCGGTTCCGGGCATGGACGGTGCGATGTGCGAATGGGTACCGGCGAGCGCGAGTAGCGCGTTGTTCGCCGCATTCCCGCAGGAGACCCGGGAAGAAGGCTCGGACATCAACGCCGAGGGCTTTACGGACCGCGCGCCGATCCGGAAGATCCGAGACAATTACCCGACCTACAGCGCCGTTGCCGTCGACGTCAACACCAACGAAGTCTTTCTGCAGGATGAGAATCTGTTTGGGGTCAAGGTGTTTGACCGGCTGGCCAACACGCCTCCCAATGCCGCCTTCACCGAGCCGAAGCGGATGCTGGGCGGGGTCCAGACGAAGCTCGAATTCAATTGCGCATTGTATATCGATCCGGTGAACGGCGATCTGTATTCGGTGAACAACGACACGGTCGACCGGCTGGTCGTCTTCCCTCGGGGCGCGCAGGGCAACGTGCCACCCATGCGGGAACTGCATTCGCCGCATCGAACTTACGGGATCGCGGTGGACGAAGAGGCGCAGGAAATGTTCCTGACGGTGCAGCATCCGCCGCAGGTCGTGGTGTATCACAAGACGGCCGAGGGCGAGGATGAGCCGATCCGGGTGCTGGAAGGGGACCGGACGAAGCTCGAAGACGCGCACGGCATTGCGCTCGACACCGAGCGGGGATTGATGTTCGTGAGCAATCACGGCAGTTCCAGCAGCCCGCGAATCCGGGGCGGGTGGTTCAATCCCCCGTCCATCAGCGTTTATCCGCTCAAGGCGAGCGGGGATACCCCGCCGCTGCGCATCATCGCGGGTCCGAAGACGCAGCTCAACTGGCCGGGGCACATTTTCGTGGACCCCGAGCGGGATGAGCTGTTCGTGGCCAACGACGCCGACCATTCCATCCTGGTGTTCCAGGTAACCGACGAGGGCGACGTGGCCCCGACGCGGGTCCTCAAGGGACCGAATACGGGTCTGTCGAATCCCACTGGCTTGTTCGTCGATACCAAGAACGATGAGCTGTTCGTCTCCAACATGGGGAATCACTCCGCAACGGTGTACCCACGGGATGCCAACGGAGACGTGGCGCCGTTGCGGACCATCCGCAGCGCGCCGGCCGGGAAGCAGGCACAGATCATCGGAAACCCCGGCGCGGTCGCCTATGACAGCCGGCGGGAGGAAATCCTGGTGCCCAACTGAGTGGCGCATCCGCAGATCGTGATCTTCGCCAGGTTGGCGGGGGAAAACGCACAGCCCAGCCGCGTGATCGCCGGACAACGGACTCTGCTCGCGCGGACGATGCATGACATTCGCTACGATGCCGTGAATGACGAAATCCTTGTAGCCAATCCCTTTGCGCAGGCCATCATGACGTTTCGCGGCGGCGCGGAGGGCGAGGAACCGCCCATCCGGGTGATTCAGGGTCCGAGCACCGAGATTCAGGCGCAAGTGGACCGGCTCGACGTGGATCCTATAAACGACGAAATCTTTGTGCCCAACCACGATCAGATTCTTGTCTATCCGCGCACAGGCAACGGTGATGTGGCGCCGATCCGGATCATCAAGGGGCCGGATACGCATCTCGATGACGTGGAGTCGATCGCGGTGGATCCGGTGAGCAACATACTCGTTGTGGCTGGGGCGCGCCCGGCAGTGGCTCCGGGACAAACCGGCGGGGGCGGGCAGACGGAAGGCGGCGGCGGGGAGTTGATTCTCTTCCGACGCAGTGACAACGGCAACGTCCGGCCGCTCGGGATCATCGGAGGCCCCAAGGCCGAAATCGTCCGCATCAACCAGATTCAGATCCACAACGGGTGGATCATCGCAACACAGCCGGGCAAGTACGAAGAGCAGGAGCCGGAAGGGGTATTTGTCGGCGTCTGGAGCATCCACGACCGAGGCGACGTCGCGCCGCGCTGGAAACTCGGGGGAGAGAACACGGAAATCAAGAAACCCCGGGGCGTGGTCCTGAACCCGGCGCACAAGGAGATGATCGTCGCTGACATGCGCCTCAATACGATTCTGACGTATTATTTCCCGGAGCTTTTCTAGCTCAGAAAGGCTCTTCTCATGAAAAGCGAAGCAGTCTCCTTCTATAGTGAGGGAGCAAAGATGGCGGGGATTCTGCGGCTGCCGGACGAGCCGGGCTCGGAGCCGCGGCCGGGCATCGTGCAGGGGCCGGGCTGGCTAGGGCTGAAGGACTCGAAGCTCTACGCGCGCTATCACCAGAGCTTTACGGACGCCGGCTACGTAGTGCTGGTCTTCGACTATCGCGGCTTCGGCGGCAGCGAGGGCGACCGTACCGTGATTCTGCCCGCATCGCAGGCTGACGACATCCGCAACGCGATTACCTACCTCCAGACACGGCCCGAGGTGGACGCGCGCCGCATCGGGTTGTTCGGGTCCGGCGGCACCGGCGGCGCCACCCCGATCTACGTGGCGGCGGTTGACCAGCGGGTGCAGTGCGTGGTCAGCAACTACGCTTTCGCAACCGGCCGCGAGTGGCTGCGCAGCATGCGCCGCGAGTATGAGTGGCTGGAGTTCCTCAAGCGTCTCGAAGAGGACCGCCGCAAGCGCGTTCTCGAGGGGACGGGTGAGATGGTGGACCCGCGCGAAGGCCTGATGGTGGCGACGCCGGAGCGCAAGAAAACCACAGTCAAGAAGGATGTCGAGCACCTGATTCCGAACCGCGTCTCGCTGCGCTCGGCCGACGGCCTGCTCGAATTCAACCCGGAAGATTACGTCAGCCGCGTTGCGCCGCGCGCGATCCTGTTCATTTCGACCGAGCACGACGCAGTGACACCGGAAGACCAGACCTTTCGGCTCTATGAAAAGGCCGGCCAACCCAAGAAACTCATATTGCAAAAGGAAACATCGCACTACGCGGCCTACGGGGACTGCTTCGATGTCGTCACGCCGCAGATCATCGACTGGTATGACCGCTATCTCAAGTACGAGCGGGTCGAGTGGCGCGAGGAAACGTAACGGGCGAGGCGGACGATGCTGGTGAACCTGAACCGGACGTTGCTTTTGGAGGCGCCTCAGCAGGAGGCGTGGCGTCTTCTGCGGGACACCCCGCGGCTGGCAGTCCTGATGCCCGGCGTGGAAGGCGTCACATCCGAGAACGGAGCTGCTACCGGAACCGCCGGCGCGCTCGAAAAACATCTGGCGGACGTCGCCGAGAAAGTGGGGCCGTTCCGGCTGCAGCTCAAGATGGCGGTGACGGTTCTCCGGGCCGACGAACCTTCGCTCATCGAGGCGGAGTTGAACGGGGCTGATGCCAGGAGCGAGAACCGGCTGTCTGGCACGCTGCGCGCGGAGTTGAAGGAGCGCGGACCAGGGACGACGTTGCTCAACATGGATGCCTCCGTTGAGGTCGTTGGCAAGCTTGCGGCCCTGGGCGCGTCGCCGATCCGAAAGAAGGCGGACGATTTGTTCGAGCAGTTTATCCAGCGCTTGAAGGGTGCATTACAATCGCCAGCAGAGGGACCGGCCACATGAAGCTCTCGCTCGAAGTGAACGGCCGGCCGGTGGAACTCGAGATCGAGCCTCAGGAAACGCTGGCCGAGGTTCTGCGCAACCGCTGCCAGTTGTCCGGCGTAAAAATTTCCTGCGAAGTGCAGGTGTGCGGCTCCTGTACCACGCTCGTGGACGGCCAGCCCGTAAGCGCGTGCACGTTCCTCGCCTACGAGGCGCGCCATCGCCGCGTGACGACCATCGAAGGATTGAGCGACGGGGAGCGGCTGCACCCCATGCAGCGAGCCTTCATTGAGGAATTCGCCTTTCAGTGCGGGTTCTGCACGCCGGGCATGATCCTGACGGCCACGGCGCTGCTGAGCGAAAATCCCGATCCAACCGACGCCGAGATCGTGCGCTACATGGACGGCAACCTGTGCCGCTGCACCGGATACCTTCCCATCGTCAAAGCGATTCGACGGGCGGCGGGCCTACTGCGGGAGGAGAAGAACGGCGCATGAGGGGAATCCGATGAGCGGCGAACCCAGACGGAAGAAGCCCGGCGAGTTTCACGTTGTCAACCACTCCGTGCCGCGCGAAGACGGTTTTGCCAAGGTGACCGGGCGGGCAGTTTACGCGAGTGACGTGCGTCTGGACGGCATGGCCTACGCAAAGGTCTTGCGCAGCCCGTACGCGCACGCACGCATCCGGTCGCTCGACACGGCGGAGGCGGCGCGGCAGCCGGGAGTAATCGCCGTGCTGACCGGCAACGACCTGGAAGGAATTCATCCGTATTACGGCCATGCCGTCAAAGACCATCCGCTGCTGGCGATCGGCAAGGTGCGCTTCCTGGGCGAGCCGGTTGCCGCCGTGATCGCAGAAACCGAGCGGGCTGCCTTCGAGGCGCTCGAATTCATTGGGGCGGAATACGAAGAACTGCCGTCGGTGCTGGACGTAGACCAGGCGCTCGCGGAGGACGCTCCGCTGTTGCACGAAAAGGCATACGCGGGCGGAGCGTTTCGGGGTTTCGAGGAGGACAAGAGTCACAAAGCCAGCAACATCTGCCAGAACATCCACTTCGAGTGGGGCGATGTCTCCGCGGCGTTCGAGGAGGCGGCGCAGGTGGTCGAAGGCGAGTATTACTTTCCGATGGCCTATGCCTACGCCATGGAGCCGTACGTGTCTGTTGCCGACTACACGGAGAACGGACTGACGGTCTATTCCTCAGCGCAGCATCCGTTCATCGTGCGGCACGATCTGTCGAAGATTTTCGGTCTGCCTCTCAACCGCGTGCGCATGGTGGTGCCCTTTGTGGGCGGCGGCTACGGCAGCAAGTCCTACTCCAAGATCGAGCCGCTGACATCGGCGTGTTCCTGGAAAGTCCGCCGGCCCGTGAAGCTGCAATTGGGCGTCGAGGAAGCCATGATCACCATCCGCAACGACGACGCGCGGGTGCGCGTCCGGACGGCCGTGGACGCCGAAGGCCGGCTGCTGGCGCGCGAGGCGATGATCCATTTGAACACCGGCGCATACGCGGAGAACAGTCCGCTCGTTGCGAAGAAAGCCGCGAACCGCATCATCGGACCCTACCGCATTCCGAACGTCCGCGTGGATTGCCTGGCCGTCTACACGAACACGATTCCGGCCAGCTCGTTCCGGGGATTCGGGGCGACACAGGTGACGTTCCCCGGGGAGTCGCAGATGGACGAGCTAGCCGAAAAGCTGAAGGCAAGTCCGATTGAGTTCCGCCAGAAGAATCTGGCGGCGCGCGGCGAGTCGGTGCATCCGGGGTTGCGGGAACTCGATGCCGACCTCGCGAGCGATCTGTCGATGATCGCAGACGCGCTCGAAACCCAGAAACCATCCGCGCCAAATCACGGCTGGGGTGTAGCGGTCTCGGCCAGCGACGCGGGTTCGGACCCCGTGACTTCGGCGCTGGTGCAGGTTTATGGCGACGGCTCGGTGTCGGTCCTGACGGGCAGCACGGAGCTGGGGCAGGGCAGCCACATGGTGCTGCGGCAGATTGCAGCAGAAGAAATGGGCGCGCCGATTGAAAGAGTCCGCGTAGTCGGGCCCGACACCGCGATCTCTCCGTTCGAGCGCTCGACAGGGGCCAGCCGCACCACGACGCTGATGGGACGGGCCGTGCTCGAAGCCTGCCAGGAGGCCGTCGAGCAGTTGAGAAGCATGGCGGCCGAGGTCATGCAGTCTGTCCCGCAACGCCTGACCGTCGAACGCGGCGGCGTCCGATACCGGGACCAGCGGCTGACCTGGGCCGAGGTGCTGCAACGCTACTTCGGCATGTCAAGCTGCGCCATCGCCGGGCGAGCGTACCTGCGGCGCGTCGGAGATCTGTGCATGCTGCCGGTCTTCTGGGAGATCGGCTGCGTCGGCGTCGAAGTGAACGTGGACCCCGAGACCGGGCGGGTCGGTCTCGAAAAACTGGCCGCGGTCGGAGACGTGGGTCTGGCGATCAATCCGGCAATGGCCGAAGGACAGGACCTGGGCGCGGCTACCATGGGACTGGGCATCGGCCTCTACGAAGAGTTGAACTATGAAGGCCAGCAGTTGCTCAACGGCAACCTGCTCGATTACCGCGTTCCGCGCTTCTCCGACCTTGCGCCTAAGATGGACCTGATGCTGACCGAAAACCAGGACGGCGTGGGACCATACGGAGCTAAAGGCGGCGGCGAAGGGTCCTTGAATCCCATACCCGCCTGCCTGGCGAACGCGGTGTACCGGGCAGCCGGTGTGCGCCTGCGGCGGCTGCCGCTGACTCCGGAGCGGGTCTGGCGCGCGCTCCAGGAAGAATCGAAGGAGAAAAAGAGTGGCAACTGATCTATTGCTCAAAGGTGGCACAGTCGTTACAGAGGGCGGCGTGGTCCGGGCCGATGTGGCGATTTCCGGGGAAACGATTGTGGGCCTCATGGCTCCGGGCGAGAGCAGCCAAGCCAAACGCGTGGTGGACGTCGGCGGCCTGCATCTGCTTCCGGGATTGGTCGACATGCACTCGCATCACCGCGAGCCCGGCTTCACGCACAAAGAAGACCTGATTACAGCGACGACCTGCTGCGCCGCCGGAGGGGTCACGGTGACGGTGGGAATGCCGAACATCAGCCCCTCGCCCACTACAGCCGAAGTTTTGAAAGACATCCTGGACCTCTACGACCAGAAGGCTATCGTGGACTACAACATGAACGCGGCGGGCACGGTGCTCGAAGAAATTCCCAAGATGGCGGCCATGGGGATTCTTGCGTTCAAGGTCTTCATGGTGGTCGATACGGGACGGTCGTATCCACACATGCCAGGCATTGGCGTACACGACCACGGGAAACTTCTGGCGATCTTCCAGGCGGTCGAGAAGACAGGCATCCCGATCATGATGCACCCGCACGATCAGGCCGTGATGGACCAGATCGAGCAGGGCTATTGGGCCGAAGGCAAGCGCGACTTCCGCGCTTACGCGCAGGCCTACGCAGAGCACGACGGCGTGGTCTGGGACGTGGCCGTGGGGGTGCTGCTGCGGCTGCAGCAGGCGAGCGGAGTGCGCCTGCACATTCTGCACCTCCAGACGGCTGGCTGCGTGGAGATGCTGCGGGCGGCTAAGGCGCAGGGGCGCACCGTTTCGGCGGAGGTCAACCCGTGGGCGCTGTGGCTCGGCAATGACTGGAAGAGAATCGAGCGTTTGGGGTCCTACGCACTGTCCTACTACGTGGCGCCGCACCATTCCGAAGCCGTGTGGAACGCGCTCCTCGACGGCACCGCCGACATCATCGCCACCGATCACGCGCCGCACTTGAGGGAAGAAAAGGAGCCGGGCTGGACCGACGGCTGGAAAGCGCACACCGGCACGCCCTCGGCCCAGCATTATCTCTCGCTGCTGCTGACCGAGGTCCATGCCGGCCGACTCTCGCTGCAGCGCGCCACCGAGATTGTTTCGCTCAGGCCGGCGAAGCTGTTCCATCTCTATCCGAAGAAGGGCGCGATCCGAGTGGGCGCCGACGCCGACATCGTGGTGGTGGACCTTGCAAAAGAGGACGTCATCACCGACGAGAAGGTTCTCAGCAAGTGCGGCTGGACACCTTACGCCGGGCGCAAAGTGCGCGGCGTTCCGGTGCATACACTGGTGCGTGGCCAGTTCGTGTTCGAGGATGGGAAAGTCACCGGGCGGCCGGGTTACGGGAAGCTGGCCAGTCCGTTGGCATCGAAATCGTTTGGAGGGAACTAGAGAACTATGGCCACAGAATACGGGTTGCTTTTGCCACACTTTGGGGCGGAGGCGACACGGGACAAGATTATCGAGGGATCGCGGCGCGCCGAGGAGTTGGGGTTTGATTCCGTGTGGGTGCGGGACCATCTGGTGTTCGAGCCTCACGGCATGGAAGGGAAGGACAATACGCACATCGACGCCGTTGTCGCGTTGACTGCCGTGGGCACGGCAACATCGAAGATCAAGCTGGGCACAGGTTCTCTGATCCCCCATCGGCATCCGCTGCTGCTGGCGTTGCTGCTGAACTCGCTCGCTTACATGGTCGGCGACCGCTTGGTGTTGAGCTTCGGCCTGGGGACGTTTCAACAGGAATTCGACGCTCTGGGGATCGGCGACTGGCCGCGCGACGAAGTGGTCCGCGAGCAGGTGGACATCCTTCGAAAAGTCACCAGCCAGGACCAGACATCTTATGCAGGCAAGTATTACCGCTTCCAAGACGTGGGCTTCAAGCCAAAGTATCCCGGCAAGCTCGAAATCTGGTATGCGGGAGCGACGCCCGCCGCAGTTCGCCGCGCGCTCGAATACTGCGACGGCTGGCTACCGGGAAGGATCACCCTAGCGACCTACCGCAAGCGCGTCGAGAAACTCCGCGCCGGAGCCGCGGCTCAGGGTCGGGCCAGACTCCACGAAGGGTGCATCCCGATCACTAGCATTGATGACGATCGCGCCACTGCACTCAAGAAGGTGAACGTCGAAGGCCTGCTCGGCAACGCCAACAAGCAGAGGTTCTGGGTGAAGCCGCCCTCGGGATCGTTCACCAAATGGGAAGATCTCGAAGGATCCTTCATCGTCGGCAGTCCGGACGATGTAGTGAACGAGGTGCAGAAGTACCTGGAAGTCGGCATTGACCACATCGTCTTCGACCTCCGGTTCCGGTATGACGAGTGGGAGCGGTCCATCGATCTGCTGGGGAAAGAGGTGCTGCCGCGCGTTCGGAAACTGGCGGCGAAGTAACTCCCATGATGCTGTTACGTCGGTTCGAGGTTCATCAGCCCGCCAGCGTGAGCGAAGCGGCCGAGATGCTGGCGCGTTTCGGCGAGGAAGCATCGTTCTATGCGGGCGGGACCGAACTGCTTTTGGCCATGAAGCACGATGTGCTGCGCTACCGGAACTTGATCGACGTTAAGGTCATCCCCGGCCTCGATTCGGTCGAGCTGACAGACGGAATGATCCGCATCGGCGCCACCGCCACGCACCGCAGTCTGGAACGCTCTTCTGTGTTGCAAGAACGTCTTCCTGTTTTCGTGGAAATGGAACGCCTTGTAGCCAACATCCGGGTTCGCAACACCGGCACCATCGGCGGCAATCTCTGCTTCGCTGAGCCGCATTCCGATCCTGCCACCTTGCTTGCCGTGCTCGGCGCGCGCGTGATCGCCGAGAGTCCGCAGGGGCGGCGAGAAATCCCGGTCGCAGAGTTCTTTGCGGGGGCTTATGAAACCTGCCTGCGGCAGGACGAGTTGTTGACCGCTGTCGAGGTTCCTGCCGCGCAGCCGCAGCAGCGGATGGCGTATCTCAAGTTTCAGGTGCATGAACGCCCCATGCTCGGCCTCGCGGTGGTGTTCGAAACGCCGGATAACGGCGAAAGCTTCAGCAGCGGGCGCGTTGCCGTCGGCTGCGTCAGTTCGTTCGCACGGCGGTCCGCGGAAGCCGAGCGGTTGCTGACCGGTTCGCGGTCCGACGTCGAGGGCAACCTGCTTCCGGCGGCGGATGCACTCGCGGATGCGGCCGAACTGGCGGACGACTCGGAGGGCTCGGCCGCGTACAAGCGGAACCTCATTCAGGTGTTCCTGCGCCGCGCGTTCCAGAAGGCGGTCGGAGCGCCGTAGCCCGGACCAGTATGCCGGGAACATCGAATCGCTGGTGAACCAGCACACATAATCACATAACAGCAGCCAAGCCTGATTTGTCGAAGTTTCTGGCCCTTTCTTGCGGCTTTCGATGCAGTCAAACCAATGGAGAAAGTATCTGGTTTAATGGGGAGGTCGCCCATCGGCCGCCGGCCTGATTTCCACCAGCTCTTGCTAGACCGACCCCTCGTGTGCGGGCACGGTTTCCTTAGCTGCGCTTCCCAGCCGCCGTTTGCGGTGGTCGTAAGCTGCGCCGACAAACGCGCGGAACAGGGGGTGCGGTTGCAAGGGTTTGGACTTGAATTCCGGATGGAACTGGCAGCCAAGGAACCAGGGGTGGTCCGCGATCTCAACGATCTCGACGTAGGTGTTGTCGGGGGTAGCTCCCGATAGACGCAACCCGTTGGCCACCAGAACGTCTTCGTACTCGCGGTTGTACTCGTAGCGGTGGCGGTGGCGCTCGGAAATCTCATGGGCGCCGTAGGCCTCATGCGCAAAGGTTTCCGGGACGAGCCGGCACGGCCAAGCGCCGAGCCGCATCGTGCCGCCCAGTTCGTCCACACCGCGCAACTCGCGCAGCTTGTAGATCACGCGATGTGGAGTTGCTGGATTGAATTCAGAGCTGTCGGCTTCCTGGAGGCCGCAGGCGTTCCGCGCGAACTCAATCACCGCGCATTGCATCCCGAGGCAGATGCCGAAGAACGGCACCTTGCGGGTCCGCCCGTATTCGATGGCCCGGATCATGCCGGCGATGCCGCGCTTCCCGAAACCTCCCGGCACCAGGATTCCGTCCAAGTCTTCGAGCTGACGAGTCCAATCCGGTCCTTCCACTCCCTCGGCTTCCATCCATCGGATATCCACGCGCAGGTCATGCGCCAGGCTGCCATGCACTAGAGCTTCCTTCAAGCTCTTGTAGGAGTCCTCGAACTCGACGTATTTTCCGACCACGCCGATCGTAACCGAGTCCAAGGGATTCCGGATGCGCTCCACCAGTTGCTCCCATTTCCCCATGCGGCGCTCTCCGGCCGGCTGGTTCAAATAGCGTAAAAGAATCCCGTCGAGCCCCTCGCGCCCAAGCGATAAGGGAACTTCATACACACAATCAACGTCCCGGGCCGTAATGACCGCTTCAGTGGCTACGTTGCAAAACAGGGCTATCTTGGCTTTGAGGTCTGCCGAGAGGATACGGTCGGTCCGGCAGAGCAGGATGTCAGGCTGAATCCCGATCTCGAGCAGCTGCTTGACGCTGTTTTGCGTGGGCTTGGTCTTCAACTCCCCAGCCGCCTGGATGAACGGAACCAGCGTCAGGTGAACAAACACCGTATCCTGGCGCCCCAGTTCCTGCCGCATTTGCCGCAACGACTCGACGAACGGCAGCGATTCGATGTCGCCCACCGTTCCGCCGATTTCGACGATCACCACATCGACATCCTGGGAAACTTTCTTGATGGCGGATTTGATCTCGTTGGTGACGTGCGGAATCACCTGGACGGTTTTGCCAAGGTAATCTCCGCGGCGCTCCTTGGTAATAATCGACTCATAAATTCGTCCGCTTGTCCAGTTGTGGTCGTGGGTCAGCCGGGCATGGGTAAACCGTTCGTAATGGCCCAGATCGAGGTCCGTTTCCGCTCCGTCATCGGTTACATACACTTCCCCGTGCTGAAACGGACTCATGGTGCCGGGGTCCACGTTCAGATACGGATCGAATTTCTGCAACGTCACGCGCAGTCCCCGGCTTTCGAGCAGAGCACCGATCGAAGACGCCGCCAATCCCTTGCCCAGCGAGGAAACCACTCCACCCGTTACGAATACGTATTTCAAGCTCATTCAAACTCCTCCGTCCTGCAACCGAGGGCGCGCAGATCCATGCGTGCGACAACGACCCTGATTGAGGTATCGTCAACCGCTGGTTCTGGAAGCCTCGTGCTGCAAACCGCTTCGAGGAAATGAAAACGGGAGGGACGCCCTCCGGACATGTCGGTCTTGCTGTCCGGTTCAAGCTGAAACCTGCTGTCTGGCATCCCGGGACAGGATTCTACCACAACAGAGCCGGAGATCGGGAGTACTTCGAGAGGGATAGGGGATCCTGCCGATTCCAGAGCACGTCTGGTCCTTCCCACACTGCAACGTGGAGCCCCCTGCCAGCATTTCTGGTATCCTCCGAGAAACGGGGAACGTGGAAAACCTTCTTGCAGTCCTCTACATTCTGGGGTATCCTAATCTCGAGAAAGTAGAAGCGAGGAGCCCGATGCTCGGACGACGCAGGCGACAAATCGGGACGGTATTTCTCATCTCCCTGTTTTCTGCCTGTTTCCTTCTGGCCGAAGACGTTCCGCAGACCCCAAACTCTTCCGACAATCAAGACGAATCTGTGTCGGCGGAGGAAGCGGCCCCCGAATTGGCCACCCAGCGCCCCATTCGGGTCGACGTGGATTTGGTCTTAGTGAACGTCAGCGTGATTGATCCCTACAACCGCTTTGTAACCGGCCTCGGCAAGGAGCACTTCCAGATCTTCGAGGACAAGGAAGCGCAAGAGGTTTCGCATTTCTCAAACGAGGACGTTCCGATTTCGATTGGCCTGTTGTTTGACGCAAGCGGCAGCATGTCCGACAAGATCGACAAAGCACGCATGTCCGTGATGCAATTTTTCCGCATGGCGAACCCGGCGGACGAGTTTTTCCTGATTGGATTCAATGACCGCCCGTTTCAGGTTTCCGAATTCACGATGGACCCGATCGAGCTCCAAAACAAACTGAATTTCACGGAAGCCAAGGGGCGCACGTCGCTGTTTGACGCCATGTACCTCGGGCTGCACGAAATGTCGAAGGCGAAATACGCGCGGAAGGTTTTGCTGGTGATTTCCGACGGCGGCGACAATCACAGTCGTTACAGCGAGCGGGACATCAAGCGGGCGGTGCAGGAATCCGACGTGCAGATCTACGCCATCGGCATCTACGAGCCGTACTCCAACCGGAGCCGGACGCCAGAGGAACTGGCTGGCCCCTCGCTGCTGACCGATATTGCCGAATCTACGGGCGGACGCCAGTTCCCGGTGGAAAACCTGAACGATCTGCCCGATATCGCCCGCAAGATCGGACGGGAGTTGCGCAGCGTTTACGTGCTGGGCTACCAGCCGACCAACGATGGTCGCGACGGAAGGTGGAGAAAGATTCAGGTGAAACTCCAGGTTCCGCGCGGACTGCCCCCCCTGCAATTGTTCAATAAGTCTGGATATTATGCTCCTCAACCGTGAACGATCTAGCCGGCATCTTCTCGGGCGGTGTTTGTGGCCTTTCCGTCTTGTGGTAGCCGTTTGCCTGCTCGTCGGCCTGTCAGGCGGCATCGAAGCCGCTGCGCAGGAAGACAAGGTTTACGGGGATCCCAATGACTTCCGCCTGAGCATCGAAACCGACCTGGTGGTCCTTCACGCAACCGTTACCAACCGGGACGGCCGTCCCGTCACGGACCTCCAGCAGGATCATTTCCAGGTCTATGAAGACAGGGAGGAGCAGCAGCTCAAGGTATTCAAGCAAGAGGACATCCCAGTTTCCGTGGGGATTCTGGTAGACAACAGCGGCAGCATGCGCAACAAGCGGCGAGGCGTCAACGCGTCCGCGTTGCAATTTGTCCGGTCGAGCAATCCGGAGGATGAAGTTTTCATCGTGAATTTCAATGACGAGTCCTACCTGGATACGGACTTCACCGACAGCATCAAGCTGCTGGAAGAGGGCCTGGAGCGAATCGACTCACGCGGCGGGACAGCGTTCTACGACGCCCTGTACTTGGCGCTGGATCATCTGAATGAGAAGGCCTCGTGGGACAAGAAAGTCTTGCTGCTCATCACGGATGGGGAGGACAACGCGAGCCGGATCACGCTGGAAGATCTCGTCAAAACCGTCCAGCGCTCCAACGTGATGATCTACACCGTGGGGCTCCTCGGTGGAGAAAGCCGGCGCTCTATGCGCCGCGCCAAGCGGGCGCTTGAAAATGTCTCCAAGGCAAGCGGCGGATCGACGTATTTCCCAAAGAATCTGGAGGATGTCCAGGTCGTGGCGAACGACATAGCCGATGACATACGCAACCAGTACGTGCTCGCCTACACGCCGACCAACCAGGTGCTCGACGGGAAGTTCCGCCGAGTCGAGGTCAAGCTCAAGGCGCCGCGCAAGTATGGTCGGCTCACTGTGCGCTCCCGTGGCGGCTATTACGCTGAGCCCAAGCTCCAATCGGCGGAAGGCCGAGAACAGTCCAGCGGCCTCTAGCCCCTCGTGTCCGGAACTATTCCTTTCCAACTATTTCAGCTTCCTCCCTGGAAGGAAGTTCGTGTATACTTTGTACGACCGGAGCGTCGAGGCAACCATCCGGTTTCGCGGCGAATTCTTCGCCGTTAAGCAGTTTTAGTGAAGGGGGACTTTATGAAAGCAGCAATGCTGGTTTGGGCACTTGTTTTGACTTTTTCACTGCCGGCCCTCAGTCAGAATCAGAACCCGGTTCCATTGCCGGAGGGGCCAGCCAAGGCGATCCTGGAAGCCAAGTGTGTTTCATGCCATGACCTGGAGAGGGTGGCGCGGCGGGATGGGAACACCCCGGAAGGATGGCAGATGATCCTGAACAACATGGTGACGTTGGGCGCACAGGTTACCCCCGACGAGGTCCAGGTTGTTCACCAGTATTTGTCCGGCAACTTCCCGGACACAGCTCCCAAGCCGGTGCTGGTTCCGGGACCGGTTGAGGTCACGATCCGAGAGTGGGATGTGCCTACGCCTGGCTCGCGGCCGCACGATCCGCTGGTCGCGCGGGACGGCACGATCTGGTACGCTGGCATCAATGCGAGCATCCTGGGCCACTTCGATCCCAAGACGGAGCGGTTCGGGGAATATAAGCTGAAAGCCAAGACCGGCCCGCACGGGCTGATTGATGACGCGCAGGGCAACATCTGGTTCACCGGGCAGCACGGCCACTACATGGGCAAGCTCGATCCGAAGACGGGCTTTGTGACCGAGTACAAGCTGTCGCACCCGGACGGCCGCTCGCCGCACACGCCCATCGTCGCCCCGAACGGAGACGTGTTCTTCACAACTTCAGGCGGCAACATGCTGGGAAGGATCAGTGCCAAGACCGGGGAGATGACGATGATCAAGCAGGGACCCAATCCCTACGGCATCCAACTGAACTCCGAGGGAATTCCCTTCATTACCTTGAACGGCACCAATAAGCTGGGCAGGCTCGATCCGGTAACCATGGAAGTGACCGAATACATGCTGCCCCATCCGGATACCCGTCCCCGGCGCATCGCCATTACCTCCGACGACGTGCTTTGGTATGGCGATTATGCGCGCGGCTATCTGGGCAGCTACGATCCCAAGACCGGGCGGCACAAAGAATGGGCGACTCCCAGCGGGCCGGACTCGAAGATTTATGGGATCACGCAGTTCAACGACATCATCTGGTACAACGAGTCGGGCGTGCGGCCGAACACGATCGTGCGCTTCGACCCGAAGACAGAGAAGTTCCAGAGCTGGATCATCCCGTCGGGCGGAGGCGTGGTGCGCCACATGATGCCCGATAAGGGCGGCAACATCTGGCTCGCCGAAAGCGGTGTGAATAAGATCGGTGTCGTCGAAGTAAAGTAGGCGACGACGAGTTCCGCGCTTCGGTAGGATGTAGTCGAATGGAACGGAAACCAGAAGAGCCGGACTGCAATGGTCCGGCTCTTTGCCTTTGTGCGGTACTGCCGGACTTCTACATCTCTTTTCGCCCTTCCATGGCCTTAGCAACGGTCGCGGAGTCTGAATATTCGAGCTCGCCGCCGACAGGGATGCCCATGGCGATGCGGCTGACGCGGACTCCGAGCGGTTTCAACAAGCGGGAGAGATAAAGAGCGGTCGCCTCCCCATCGACGGTGGGATTGGTGGCGACGATCACTTCCTCGACACTGCCGCCGCTGCCGTCACCACTGTCCCCTTTGATTCGAGCAAGCAGGTTTCCAATCCGCAACTGGTCCGGCCCGACGCCTTGGAGCGGCGAGAGCGCGCCGTGCAGCACATGATAGAGGCCCAGGTACTTGCCGGTCTTCTCAATCGGGACGATGTTGGCCGGTTCCTCCACGATGCAGACCAGGCGCGCATCGCGCGAGTCGTCGGAGCAATAGGAGCACGGGCTGACGTCGGTGAAGTTGTTGCAGACCTCGCACAGGCGGATTCTCGACTTCAGCTCCCGCAGGGCCGAGGCGAGGCGATCGGTTTCCTCAGGTTCGGCCTTGAGGAGGTGAAACGCGATCCGTTGTGCCGATTTCGGTCCGATGCCGGGCAATCGCCGCAACGAGTCAATCAACCGCGCCATGGGTTCCGCATATTCTTGCATTCGGACTCTCCGAACTTCAGATCATAAACCCGAACCAAAACAGCACACGATTTGGTTTGGAATTCGGCTCCTGAGTCATTGGGATTCGTTTTGACTTTAGGGAATAGGAATAGGTCTTCCGACGCGAGCCTCTCTTAGGACATCCCTGGAAGCTTCAGGCCTCCCGGCAATCCCACCATGCCGCCGAGTTTCTCGGAGAGAACCTGGTCCACCTGCCGCAGCGCCTGGTTGAATGCGGCCTGGACTAAGTCCTGGAGCATCTCCACATCACCGCTCTGAAACGCTTCCGGTTCAATCTTCACCGCGAGAACTTGCTTAGCACCGTTTATGCGGACCGTGACCATGCCGCCTCCGGAGCTGGCCTCGATGCGCATCGCTTCCATCTGCTGCTGCATGTCCTCCTGCATCTTCTTCATCTGCTGCATCATTTGCTGCAAATTTCGCATAGGGTTAGTCCTTCCGGCGGCGAATATCGGTGACATGTTTTCCGAACAACGATTCAAATTCCAAAATCTCGGGGTCGCCACGGACCCGGTCTTCGAAAGACGACCCGGAATCGTAGTCAGCTTTGCTTCCCGCAGCAGACGGGTTGGACGCCTTCCAATCTTCATCAAACTGGACACGTACCGGGCGACCGACGACGTCCGAGACCAAGCGGTCGAGAAATCGGCGATCGGCATCCGGCAGAAGGCGGGCAATTCCGTTGTCGGGCAGCCGGACGAGCACCTCGGATTCGCCAAACTCCCATCGCTCGTGATCGGCCAGCAAGGAGGCCAGCAGGGGTTTGGAGCCTTCCTCAAGGCGCCGCAGCACATCCTGCACCCAAGCCACCTCTCGGGAGGGTAAATCCTCCGAAATCGAACCATGCGGCAGTTCGACCACCGCGCTTTCCAAATCAGTGCGCTTCATCGGTAGCGAGACCGGTGGAGTCTGTGCTTGCTGTTTGCGAGCCAAGTCTTGCTCAAAGGGGCTGGGGCCCTTCAAGGCGGGAGTTCGGGAAGAGGGCGGTGAGGAAGATTCCCGGGTTGCCGATTCCCGTCCAACTGTTCTCGGGATTTCCCCAGAAGCCGTCACTCCTGGACCGCGGGACTCCATCCGCGCCAGCAGGTCCTCGATAGCTACCAGGCGCTCGGCGTCCACGAGTTTGAGCAGCCCAAGCTCCATCTGGAACCGCGGCTCCACGCTGACGCGGAGCTCCTGGTGCAGCTCAAGAAAAGTCCCAAGCACGCGCATCAGACGCTCTTCGGAGAATCGCGACGCGAGCGTTGCGCACCGTTCGATCTCTTCGGGAGGCGCCTCCAGCAACTGCGGGTGAGGCCCGGCGACGTGGGCGACCAGAAGATTGCGGGCAGTGCGCACCAACTGCGAACAGAAGTGCGGGAGTTGGTAACCCTCGGCGACGAGACGTTCCACGATATCCAGCATTTGCGGGCGGTCCTGGGAGAGAGCCGCCTCAAAGACTTCCTCGATCATACGGGAAGGGGCCGAGCCGAGGAGCTGTCGGACGGCGTCGCCTTCCAGTTGCGAGCCAAAGGCCGCGATGGCCTGTTCGAGGTGGGACAAAGCATCCCGCAAGCTGCCTTCCCCAGCCGAAGTGAGAGCCGACAGAGCCTGAGGATCGGCCGAGACATTCTCTGCTGCGCAGACCTTTTCCAGATGCGCGTAAATCTCCGGGAACGAAACAGCGCGGAAGGAGAAATGCTGGCAACGCGACAGAATCGTTTCGGGGAACTGGTGGGCCTCGGTCGTGGCCAGTATGAAGACCACGTGTGGAGGAGGCTCTTCGAGCGTCTTGAGCAGGGCGTTGAAGCCTTCCGGCGTAATCTGGTGGGCTTCATCAATGATAAAGACCTTGTAACGGTCGCGTGCCGGGGCGTAGCGAGCATTCTCGCGGAGCTCCCGGACGGCGTCGATGCCGCGGTTCGAGGCGGCGTCAATCTCCAGGACGTCGACCGAGCGGCCGGCTGCAACCTCGCGGCAGGAATCGCACTCCCCACAAGGCTCCGGCTCCAGGCCGACATTGCAGTTCAAGGACTTGGCCAGGAGCCGGGCCAGAGTAGTCTTGCCCACGCCGCGCTGACCCGAGAAGATGTAGCCGTGGCCGATGCGATTCATGCGAATGGCGTTCTGGAGGGTCTGGGTGACATGGGACTGGCCGATAACTTCCGAGAAGCGCTGGGGCCGCCACGTCCGTGCAATGACTTGATACAAGAGCCGGTCTCTAAACAAGAGAAGTCCGAGCAACCGCAAGGGCACTCTTTGGCCAGACTTCGGGTTGATCTGTGGCACACGGAAAGGACGGCTACCGTTGCTTCCTTCCGGACCTGGCGGGGTTCGCCGGTTCCCGTTGCACAGAGCCCGAAGCCTGATGCAGCGCGCCGACCGAAGGCCGGCGGCTCCGCCTCATCCTAGCACCTTAACGCCATACTGGCAATAAAGGGGCGGGAACCCTTCGAACTGGCGTTTTTTGGGAACCCTTTTGCCGTCCGATTCGTCATGGTAGTGTGGTATTGTGCAGAGCATAGCGTGTGTCTGCTAGCGGCAGGCGCAAATCCGGGGCAGTTGCGAAAGAGTGGAAGAGCCTGAGGAAAATAGCGGAAGCGGCCAGAGAGACGCGCGGTTCGCTGGCCCCGGTGGATTCAGGGGAAATCCCAGAATTTGTTAGGCTTTCGAGGGTGAAAATGAGTAGCCAGAAAACACGCCAGTGGGCCCTCCTATTGGCAATGATCGGACTAACCGGAGTCTCCTGTACGCAGCAGCCAGGCCAGGTGGAAGCTGGGGCGGCATTGGCAGACTCGTCGCTGCCGATTCCAGTGGAGGCGGTCGAGGTCAGCATGCGCGAAGTTCGCCGAACCATAGAAGCGGTGGGGTCCTTCTCCCCCGCCGAGGACGTCGTCGTCAGTTCAGAAGTCAGCGGACAAGTTGTTGACGTGCATGTGGGCATGGGAGACCGGGTGGAAGAGGGCGACGTGCTCGTGCAGATTGCGCCAACAGAATTCCAACTGGCGGCGGCACAGCAAAAGGCCGCTCTGTCGCAGATCCGGGCCCAGCTTGGCTTGAACAACGGCGAAACGACGCTTGCGGACATCCGGAATGCCGCCACAGTCAAGCGGGCAGCGGCGGACCTAGCCGACGCGGAACATAAATTCGAGCGGGCGCAGGATATGCTGGAGCAGGGTTTGCTGGCGCGGCAGGGATACGAGGACGCCGAGGCGCGACTGAAGTCCTCGCAGGCCAACTACGATCTCGCGCTGCAGGAAGTTCGGAACCTGCAGGCGATGTTGCAACAATACATCGCCACGAGCCAACTGGCGGAGAAGAAATTGCGAGACACCCAAATTCGCGCTCCGTTCAGCGGCTATGTCGAGGGGAAGGACGTCAGTACGGGACAATACGTGCCAGTGCAATCTCCCGTCGTTACGATCGTACGGGCAGACTGGGTCCGGGCTAATTTCCAGGTTCCGGAGAGAATGGCGGCGTGGGTTCGCGTAGGCCAAGAGGTGGCAATTTCCGTGGACGCCTATCCGGACCGCCGGTTTACTGGAAGAATTACCCGCATCAACCCGACGGTGAATATTGAAACCCGCACCTTTACGACCCGTGCCCGCGTGGAAAACCCGGACGGGATTCTCAAGCCCGGTTTCTTTGTGCGGGCCAGCATTCCATCGGAACAGGTGGAACGCCTGTTGACGATCCCTCAGAGGTCGCTTTCGTATGCCTACGGGGTCTATTCCGTTTATGTCTTGCAAGACAACCAGGTCCAGCAGCGGGAAGTAAGAATTGGAGACCGCCTGGGGGAGGATGTCGAGATTGTGGAAGGCCTGACGGAAGGGGAGAACATCGCGATTCCCATCAATGAGGGGCAGGTTTTGTTTGCGGGATCCCCCGTGGAGGTAATTGGGCAGGTGGGATCGCTGGATGATCCGCTGGGCCAGTAGGAGGGCTAGGGCGCGCGGCTGTGCCGGGCAAAAAGCATGACAATCTCTGAAGTCTGCGTCAAGCGGCCAGTCTTTGCCGTAATGCTGATCTCGTTCCTGGTTGTGTTGGGGGTTTTCTCCTTCCGTGACCTGGGCATCGACCTGTTTCCCTCAGCGGATTTTCCAAGCGTGAACGTGCAGGTCCAGATGCCGGGTGCGAGTCCGGATGAAGTCCTGACGCAGCTGATCTTGCCGCTGGAGAACTCCCTGAGCGTTATCAGCGGCATTGACGAGATGAACTCGAACTCCATGGACGGGCGAGGCAACGTCCGGATTCGCTTCGTTTTGGAGCGCAACATGGAGGATGCCGCGCAGGACGTGCGGGAGAAGGTGTCCCGCGCGCAGCGTGAGTTCCCGCCCAACGCCGATGCCCCAATCGTGCAAAAAGCCGACCCCGATTCGGACGCGATTCTAACGTTCATTGTGGGTGGAGCCGGCAGCCTGCGCGAAACCACGGAAATCGTGGACAAAGAGATTCGGCCGACCATTGAGACGGTGGACGGCGTCGGCGAAGTGTTGATCCAGGGAGGAAGGCACCGGCAGATCCGGATCTATCTGGACGCCGAGAGGCTGATCGCGTACGGGATCACCATCAATCAATTCCGAGCCGCCATCCAGGCCGAGAACGTGGAAATCCCGGGCGGGAATATCGTGCGGGGCGAGACGCGGTTTGGAGTCCGGACGATGGGCCGTCTGGAGGGAGCCGAGCAATTCGCCGACGTGGTCGTCACCAACATAGGCGGCACGCCCATCCGTGTCCGTGACCTCGGAAGGGTCGAGGACAGCTACGCCGAACCGCTGAACTGGGAAGGGATCATCTACAAGGACGGCGTTGTCCATGAAGCGGTCGCCGTGGATATCCGGCGGCAGGCAGGAACCAACACGGTCCAGGTCGCCGAGAACATCAAGCAGCAGCTCGACCGGTTGCGCCAGACACTTCCTCCCGGAACCCAGATCCAAATCACGCGCGACCAGTCCAGCTTCATTCGGGCGTCGGTGGAAGCGTTGGAGGAGCACCTGCTGCTCGGGAGCATTTTTGCCGGCATCGTGGTTCTGGCGTTTCTGCGGGACTGGCGGTCGGTGCTGGTGTCCTGGCTGGCGATTCCAACCTCCATCATCGCCACGTTTACGCTGCTGCGGGCCATGGACTTCACGCTGAACAACATGACCCTGCTGGCGCTGACGCTCTCGGTGGGCATCGTGATTGACGATGCGATCGTGGTGATGGAAAACATCGTGCGGTGGGTGGAGGAGAAGGGCGAAGAACCAAAGCGGGCGGCGATCGATGCCACCCGGGAGATCACCCTGGCGGTGATGGCGACAACGTTTTCCCTGGTAATTATTTTCGTTCCCATCGCATTCATCACCGGGTTCGCACGGCGGTTCGTGTACGAATTCGGCTGGACCATGGCGTTTGCGGTCATGGTGTCGATGCTAGTGAGCTTCACGCTGACCCCCATGCTCGGCTCGAGGATTCTGAAGCGTAAGGCGTTCGATCGGGAAAGAGGGAAAACCGGGGGTGACGGGCACGGGCACCACAGCACGAAGGATATCGCATTCTTCCGATTCCTGGACCGAAACTACGGGCGGCTGCTGGAGTGGTCACTGAACCACCGCTTTGCAATTGTGATCCTGGCGGTTGCCGTGATGGCATCCGCGATTCCCTTGAATCGCATGGTGGGCCGGGACTTTGTTCCTGCTGACGATATGGGCTATATCGACCTGCATTTTGACAGTCCGGTGGACTACTCCGTGGAAGGAACCGCAGGGATCGCCACCGACATGGCCAAGCGGATCGTCGAACTTCCCGAGGTGGAGTTCGCGGCGCCGCGCGTGGGCAATGCGACCCATGCCCATGTCTTTGTCGGGCTGGTGGACGCCGCGCAGCGGCAGCGATCATACGAGGCGATCGGGAACGACATCCGCGACCGGTTCTTCGGGCTGTACCCCCATATCCAGGCGAAAATCAATCAACCCTCGGGGATCGGCAGAGGAGGCGAATTTTTTGGTTCCCTGCGGACCACTGTCGTGGGGCCGGATCTGGAGCAGACGATCCAATACGGGCAGGACGCGGTGGCTCGGATGCGAGAGTCGCCCAGCCTGGTGGACGTGGGGGCGGCTGCAACTCTGAACAGCCCAGAGTTGCAGGTGAGAGTGGATCGGCAACGCGCATCGGACTTGGGTGTCCGCGCTCAGGATGTCGGAACGGCCGTTCGATTGATGATCGCGGGGACCGACCAGATCTCTACTTACAAAGAAGCCGGCGAGCAATACGACGTGACGATGCAGTTACTCCCGGAACAGCAACAGGATACGGCCGTTTTGGGGCGGCTGATGGTCCCCTCGTCCAAGCTGGGGCAGGTGCGGTTGGATAGTCTCGCCACGCTCGAGCGCGGCGGCGGACCGTTGCGGATTCAACGTAGCAGCCGGCAGTTCCAAGTGAGCGTAACCGCCAATCCAGCCCCGGGCATGCCCATGAGTTCGGGCATCGAGGCGATGCGGCAAGAGATCGCCGGGATGAGTCTGCCCGTGGGATATGGCTATGAATTCGGCGGGGTTGCCAGGGCGCTAGAAGAGACGACGAGCAACCTCATGATAGCGTTCCTGCTGGCGGCCATCTTCATGTACATGGTCCTGGCGGCGCAGTTCGAAAGCTTCCTCCATCCGTTTACCATCATGCTGGCGCTGCCGTTGTCGATTCCGTTCGCGCTGCTGACGATCCTGCTGACGGGCCGGACACTGAACCTGTGGAGCGCGCTGGGCGTCTTCCTGCTGCTCGGTATCGTAAAGAAGAATGGAATCCTCCAGGTGGACTATACCAACAAGCTGCGGGAGCAGGGCGTGCCGCTGCGGGAAGCAATCCTGCAGGCGAATCACGTACGGCTGCGCCCAATCCTGATGACCACGTCATCCATCGTGGCCGGGTTGATCCCGACTGCGATCGGGATTGGAGTAGGATCAGGACAGCGCTCGGCGATTGCCATGACGATTATCGGTGGCCAGACGCTCTGCCTGTTGCTGACCCTGCTGATGACGCCGGTCGCCTACTCCTTGTTTGCAGAATTGGAAGAGAAGCATCCCATGTACGCGCTCCAGGCCGGCTTCGCCCGTGTCCGCATGGGTGTCGCCCGTGTCTTCACCTTGTAATCGCACACCCAGAGTTCCGCACACTTGGCCTCACGAAACGCAATCCCGCCTCTCTGCCGCCAGCCTGCGGTAGGGCCTTCCGTTCTTTGAAACTTTCCCTGAAACACGGATCTTGCTTATTGGGAAACCGTGCGCAAACCAATGCGTTCGGCTGCACTGACTCTGCCGGCTGGCAAATTTATCAGGCCAGGAAAGTCCGACACACGCCTGCGAGAAAGTTTGCTGATTTCCATGGACCAGCGCGGCGACACAGTTTGGGAACCCGCCGACTCGGAGCTGGTCCAGTGCGTCCGGAGGGCGAAAGCGCGCCTTCGCGCCGCTGGTCCATCGCCATACCCGGACCGTGTATCGCGTAATTCAGGGGATGGTAGGGAGCGGCTTTTCCTGCAGGAACCAGAAACTGATAGGATGGAGCATTCAGGAAACGCTCATAAGGAGATTGCAGATGGCAGATGTCGTTCACGTTTCGCATGTCAAAATCTTCAAGGACAAAGGTCCTCAGCGACGGGCCTACATCGAGAATTTCCCGGAACCAGTGCGGTACGGGTTGCACGGAGGCATCAAGGAGTTCTACGGCGTGACCCCGCCCGAGGACCTGCCCGCGACCATTGATCACATCGTGGCGGCCGTGGCGGGCTGAATGACCGGTACGCTGGCCGGTGCGCTGGCAGCCCGCAAGATCCCCACCCATCCCGAAAAGCTTTCCTCCGACGTGGAAGGCTTTGTTGAGAACGTAGATGGGACGCCCCTCATCACCCGCATCCGCGTCCGGTACCACGTGAAAGTGCCGAAGGGCAAGCGGGCGGAGGCGGAGCGCGCCATCGAGGTCCATGAGAAGGGATGTCCCGTGGCGCAAAGCGTGCAACGGGGAATCCAAGTGGAATGGGAAGGAGAGGTGGAAGAAGAAGGCTGATCCTTTCCTAGGACGAAGTCTCCCCGATCTTTGTGCCGCTTTGGCTCCACGGCTTTTCGAGGGTGGAGAGAACTTGCTCCAAGCCCTTTGCTCTTGAGCCAGTGATTTCTCCGTCGGCCGGCCGCCTGGTTGGCGCCCGGGGAACTGGGCATTACATCCATGCAGATGATTGTTGAGTGCGTGCCGAACTTCAGCGAGGGACGGGACCGGCGGACTGTCGATGAAATTGCAGCGGCGATTCAATCGGTCACCGGTGTCTTTGTCCTCGACCTGCACATGGACCCCGATCATCATCGCTCGGTCGTCACGTTCGCTGGAAGCAAAGAAGGCGTAGGAGAGGCTGCCGTGCGCGCGGCAGGCAAGGCGTTGGAGCGAATTGACATGAGCCGCCACAAGGGCGAGCATCCGCGACTTGGAGCCACGGATGTGGTTCCGTTCGTGCCGGTGCGCGGGGTGACTCTCGAAGATTGCACGGAGATTGCTCGCAAGGCTGGACACGAAATAGCACAACGCTTTGGGATACCGGTGTACTTCTACGGGGCGGCGGCTCTTCGCCCCGAGCGAGTGAAGCTCGAAGACGTGCGGCGGGGTGGATACGAGCGGCTGATCAGACTGGGACTGGATGATGCACCGCGAGCTCCCGACGCAGGACCGGCTCGACTGCATCCGGCCGCCGGAGCGACGATTGTGGGGGCGCGCCCGTACCTGATTGCTTTCAATGTCAATCTGGACTGCGCGGACCGCGCAGCAGCCGATTCGATCGCTCGTGCGGTTCGGACATCGAGCGGAGGCCTCCCGGGAATCAAAGCGATGGGCGTGCTGCTCTCATCGAGGAAAGTGAAGGGACAAAGTGCCCAGGCGCAGGTATCAATGAATTTGACGGATCTCGATCAGACATCTCTTGCTCAAGCCTACCGTGCTGTGGAGAAGGAAACGGCCAGACTGAGAATTCGGATTCTTTCGAGCGAGATCGTCGGTCTGGCCCCGCAACGGGCTTTCGATGGCATCGGGCCGGAAGATATCAGGCTGGCTGATTTCTCGCCGGAAAAGATTTTGGAGAATCGGCTTGCGGCGGTGTTCGCCGATGGCGGGACAAACGGACCCTAGCGCGCGCTGGGCGGCTCTTCCGGGAGAGTAATGATGACTTCGCCGGGGCGTCCCAGGCGGAGGCGTTCGCGGGCGAGTTCCTCGATGGCGTCCGGGTTGCTGCGCAGATCCTTGATCGTTTGGCCGAGCTGCAGGTTTCCCTGGCGCAGGTTTTCGATTTCGGCGGTCAAAGCTTGAATCTCGCGGCGCTGCGTACGGCGTTCCAGGTACCCATTGTCACCCATGATCCCGAGCAGCACCAGCGTGAGGATCACAATTCCACAGCCTGCCGGGAGCCAGAACCGTTGGAATTTCTGCCGTGGGTACGCTCTGTGAAAGATCTGCATCTTAGCCAAACAAGAACTTGCGAGCTGTGGCGGCGAGCTCCCCCAGGCCTTGCCGGGTAGGGGCTTCGCAATACAGTCGGCAAACCGGCTCGGTGCCGGAAAGCCGGAACAGCACCCAGGAGCCGTCCTCGAAGATCAGCTTCAGCCCGTCGGTGCGGTCTGTCTTGGCAACGCGCCGTCCCTCAAAAGAACTATACTCTTCGCGGCTGCGTTCTGTGAACCGGATTCGTACGGGTTCCGTCAATGGTACATTCCAACGGCCCGGGTAGTAGCTGCCGACCTTGCGGAACAGTGCCTCGAGTTGCCGGGAGAGCGGCATCCGGCGCGTGGCGACCATCTCAGCGGTGAGCAGGCAGGCAAGGATACCGTCCTTCTCGGGAACGTGGCGCCGGATGCTGACCCCGGCACTTTCCTCGCCACCCAGAATGATCTTGTCCTGCTCGATCAGTTCTCCGATGTACTTGAACCCGACCGGAGTTTCATAGAGCGGAATCCTGTGATACCTGGCAACGGCGTTTATCAAATGGGTGGTCGCGACGCTCTTGGCCACGCCGCCTGGCCAGGTCCCGTCCGCCGTCCAGTGGCGGGATTCGATCAGATAATCGAGAAGCAACGCCAGGATGTGGTTCGGAGACACGAATGCGCCGCCTTCGTCCAGAATGCCGAAGCGGTCGGCGTCGCCGTCTGTGGCCAGTCCGAGATGGGCCCCGGATTCCGTCATCGCCTGACGGAGTTCGGTGAGGCGCTCCTCAGCCGGGTCGGGTGGATGGCCGCCGAACAGGACGTCTCGCCGATCGTGCAGCGAAGTAACTTGGACTCCCGCTCGGTCGAGCAGCCCGTCCAAGTAGCCGCGGCCGGCGCCGTAGAGCGGATCGCAGACGAGGCGCAGGCTAGCGGAGCGGATCGCGTCCAGATTCACCTTCTGCGCAAGGTCGTCGAGATACGCAGGGCGCAGGTCCATCGATTCAATCGGAGCGGAAGAGACGGGCAAGGGAACGTCAGAAGGGTTTGCGATCTCCGCTTCGATTTTCCGTGTTACCTCGGGAAGCGCCGGCGCTCCGTTGGCCATCGAGAACTTGATGCCGTTGTATTCAGCGGGATTGTGCGAGGCCGTGAAGTTGATCCCGCCGTCCGCACCGCACTGCCGGATGGCGAAAGCTACAGCGGGCGTCGGAGCAGGATCGGGGGAAAGGTAACAACAGATGCCGTGGCTCGCAGCCTCTTCAGCGGCGAGAGCCGCGAACGTCTCCGAGAGGAAGCGCGGATCGTAGCCAACCACCAGCGAGGGGCGGGGCGACGGGCGTTGCTTACCCGTTGCCGATACGACATGGCGGGCGATGGCTGCCACGACCCGGCGTGCGTTGGCAACCGTGAATTCATCCGCAATGATGGCGCGCCACCCGGACGTGCCGAAACGAAGGGGAGAGCTCATAGAAACGGGGGTCTGCTTCCTGGCGGCTCCAGAGGCTGTGCACGCTGCCGCCCTGTCGTACAATATACCGCGCAATCACATATTGTATTCCTGGAGAGAAGGATCAGAGATCGAATTCACAGGCGGAAACACAGAGAGAAACCAATGACGGACAAGATCGTAGTGCTAGTCACCGGGAGTGATGCCGGCGAGTGCGGCCGTATCGCCCGGCATCTGCTCGAAAGACGGCTCATCGCGTGCGCGAATCTCATCCCGCAAGTCCGCTCACTCTACACCTGGGAAGGAAGGGTCGCTGACGAAAGCGAATGCCTCATGGTGCTCAAATCGAGCCGTGGGCTGTTTCCGGCGCTTCAGGCCGAAATCGAAAAGCAGCACACTTACTCGTTGCCGGAAATCATCGCCCTGCCGATCATTGAAGGTTCCCCGAATTACCTCGGCTGGATTGCCGAAAGCGTGGGAAAGCGGTAAAGGCCTGCAGGGAAGAACGGCAAGGCACTTCCCCAATCAGGATTGCCTCGCGGGACGGCCCTTGCGGTTAAATTCCGAAGCCCGCAGCAAAACTTGCTCGACCGATTCTTCCGAGACCAGAACGGAGCAGCGCGGCCCACCGAGTTGCCATCCGCGCAGACGGCCCTTGCGCAGCCAGGAAAGGACCGTGTCTTCGCTCTTCTGCAGTCGAAATGCGGCTTCCTTGACCAAAAGAGTTCGAGCTGACTCGCGGTCAAATACCATTGGTGCGGTGGGGGTATTGGATGGCGGAGCCGTCTTCTTTCCAAGAAGCAAGCCTGACCCGGCCTGTTCATTTGGCTGCAAAGGGACACGCTGTCCATTTGCAGGTTTCGGGCCCCGCGGCAGGCGCGGGCGGGCTCGCACCGGGCGTCGGTTCGGCATGGCGGTTGGCCTGGTCATGATTTTTTCTTCCTCCGTTCCACAGCTTTCGTGGCCGGGCGCCGGGCTTTCTTTCCGGAAGCAGATGATGGAGCCGGCTTTCGTGGGTGTTTGACCACGCGGCCGCGCGAAACAGAAGAGACATCCGAGCAAGTCGTCGCGTCGGAATCGCCAGCCGGTGCTGGAAAGGGATCAGGGGACCGGACTTCTTCGAGCAGTCGGCGCAGGACGCGGTTGGCCTCGCGCCAGGTCAGCTCGCGTAGGCTCGCCACCTTGCGCCCGACGGTCTCGGCGATGTACTGGAACTGTTCCAGACGGCAACGCTCGGGACGAGGGCGCCGGCCCGTGCCTCGCAGCCGGGAGTTCCATAGCGATTCCAGCATCTCCTCCTGACGCGGACTGATCCAGCGATGGCGAGTGAAAACCGGCACTAGACGGCTGGTGTTACTGGACGGCTTGGTCATGGGATCCTCCCCGCGCAACAGATTCTGGCAATACAGGAATTGAGTTGAGAGAACGGAGCCGCTTCTTCCTGGAGCTTGATGCGTGGGAGTCGGTTCCAGTCTGCAAGCTGCGGCGACAGTGGCCGGCAGATTGCGGCGGCACGCTCTCGGCGGGCGATTGCCGGAGCGTGCACCAGAATTGCTCAGACTCTTCGAGACGGATCGCCGGGCAGGCCATGAGAGCGTGCGAGACCGAGGTGCCGAAACCGCCCGAGGTAAGAAGCGTGGAACGGATGGCTTCGCGGTCGACCTCGGTGCGGGTGCGCAAGAAACGCTCGAGGCCGTGCGCCTCCAGCCATAGTCGCGCCAAGGTAGCGTCCTCGATCACTACGCTGCGCGAAAGCCGTGCGCCCAAACGGCCGAAGCTGAGCGCCACCGACTTGCGTTCCCGGGAAAGCAATTCCTTGCGGTGCGTCCAATAGAACTGCTCGACCTGGTTCTGCAAACGGTTGCGTTCCTGTGTGAGCGACCGGCTGGATTCAAGCCACTGCTGCTTCAGAACCGCAACCTTCTGCTCGAAGTCGTCGCGTAGAGCACGAAGCTGGCGGTCGACTTCTCCCAGATAGCCGAGGCGCTGGTTGACGTCGTCCCAATCCTTGGGGTCGGGCGGAGCATGCGCACCATAGCGCCGGCGTTTGGTGCGTGTGGTCGGGCTGGATGCTGAATTTCCGGAGGGATGGTCTAGCTTGGTTTCGGGGAAAAGAGTCTTCGTGCTCATGGTATTCTCCCTTGACCGGCCGCCGGGCGGCCGGATCGGCAAAGTGTTTGGCCTATGCTGGTTTCGAACCACCCGGTTGCTGTCGGGTTCCCCATAATTCGCTTGACTCGCGCCCTGCTAGGTGCTAGCATCTATGTGTCATCATATAGGTGTAAACACCTAGTTGTCAAGTAGAAAAAGCGGCTTGGCTCGTAAGAAAAATGGCCAAAGAATACTCCTTGCGAATCAAGAGGTTGCGCAAAGCGCTGGGCATGACGCAGCACGCGCTGGCACGCAGGCTGAGGGTGCTGCCGTGGGCCGTGTCGTCGTGGGAGCAGGGGCGGTGGGAGCCCTCGGGAGAGCACTACGCGCAGTTGGCGCGGCTGGCCCCGCCGAACCAGGCACGGTACTTCCTGGGAAAGCTGGGGCTCGACCGGGAGACGGTGCTGGGCAAGTTTGCGGAAGCGAGTGTTCAAGCGCCGGAAATCCGCATCTACACGACCGAGCAATGGAAACCGGGGACCGAGGACCGGCTCCGCTTCCAGGTGCAGGTTCCGGTGCTGCGCGACGAGGCGGCTGCGGGGTCACCGCGCGAGATCAACGAACGCGACATTGACAGCTTCATCGCCGTACCGTCGAAGTTCGTGCCGAAGGGGACGGGCGCATACAGCGGCATCTACATTCGCGGGGACTCGATGGAGCCGGTGCTGCGGGACCGCTTCATCGTGGTGGTGGACCACATGCAGCGCGATCCGTTGCGGTTGCGGGGGCGGATGGTGGCGGCCCTGGCGCAAGGAGGCGTGCTGGTGAAATGGCTGGCTCGCGAGACACGGCAAAACCGTCTGGTGCTGCGCTCGGAGAACCCGGAGTACGAGGACATCGTGATGGAATCGCCGGAGACGAACCCGATCATCGGGGACGTGGTGTTCTGGTGGGGTGTGCAATAGCGGAGGAGGCGGAGGAAGAAGAGAGAGGAGAGCAAGGGTCACAAGGAACAGCGAAAGCAGGCGAAACGCCATCGCTGGCGTTTCCCTCCTCAGGATGCCCGACATCCAACAAACGTTCGACAGCGTTCCCACTACTGGGCGAGGGTGCTGAGGATCTCGATGGTGGTCAGCCTGGAATCGGAACGAGGTGAACGGCCGAGCGTTTCCGGCCACAGCGCCCATTTCTCAGCCACTTCCGGGACGCTTTACAAGAGCTGTGTTGCCCGGTCCCTCCTTTCCAGCCAAAAGCCAGGATCCAGAACAAGCCCACGGCACGAACAGCGTGCCGTGGCTACCCTTCTTCAGAAAAACTTCGCGGCGTAACCGAATCGGACACCACGGCCGATCTCGGGAGCGAGGTCCTTGATGAAGCTGACGTGGTTGCGGTAGAGCCGGTCGGCCATGTTGAAGAGCTCGACGGAAAGGTGATGCGAGAAGTGCTGCTGCGGGATGGTGTAGGAGGCCTTCAGGTTCAGCACGGAGTAGCCGGCCGTGTTGGTTTCCGTCGAAAAGATATCAGTGCGGGAGTTGGCCATGACGAGCTCCGGCTTCACGCTCAGGCCGGCATAACGCAAGTCGAGGCCAACCCGGCCGCGGAGGGGCGGAATACGGGGCAGCGACTCGTCGGTGTCAGTGAGCCGCGCGTCCACGGCATCGAAGGCGAGGTTGAGCCATAGGTTCTGGTGCATGCCTACATCCAGCTTGAACTCGGCGCCGAGGAAACGGGCGTCGCCCTGAGCGTACTCTGCTTCGATGAGTCCATCCACCTCGTCGCCGGTGGGGGCGAGGAACACGAAGTTGGAGAAATCGTAGAAGAAGAAATTGGCTTCGCCCCGGACGCGGTCGTGCTCCTGCCGGAGGGAGAAATCGAATCCGTTCGAGCGCTCGCGCTCGAGATCGGGGTTGCCGATCTCGAAGGTCAGGTTGCCGACGTGGGGGCCGAAGTTATATAGCTCTTCGATGGCCGGAGCGCGGTAAGAATGGGTGTAGTTGGCGACGAAGGCGCCGCCGCGCCACAGGTCAAACCGGGCGCCGACACCGCCTGAAAAGCCGGTGAAGTCCCGCTTGGGAAGGTGAACCAGCTCCACCCCTTCCTCTTCGCCTTCATGCTCTTCTTCCTCGTGCTCTTCTTCGCCTTCGTGGTGGTGTTCCACGCGCTCAACGGGACCGACCGGAGTGTAGCGGCTGGTTTCGATGCGGCCGCCAAACTGGACCTGTACACGCTCGAAACTGAGTTCTTCGAGAGCAAACACGGCGAAGGTGCTCTGGTCCACGGGCGGGGAGAGGGCTTCCTCGCCGACCGCCTCGTAGTTTCGGGTCGCACCCTGGAAACCGAAGCTGCCGCCGAACGGTCCGCTGCGGCCCTGCGTAAACACGCCACGATAGCTGAACATCTGGTTCTCAAAGGTTGTGCCGATCACCTGGATGTCCGGGTGGAGGGTTTCAACCTCGTCGTGATTCCAGTCGCTGTAGTTCAGGTGCAGTGCAAAGCCGTCGATCGCGCCGCCGAGATTGCGGAAGCCGCCGTAGAAGCGGGCGTTGTGGCGGCGGAACTGAAGATTCACGGCCTCGAGCTCATCGGCGTGCTCCTCCTCCCCTTCGTGTTCATGTTCCCCTTCTTCGTGTTCTTCACCTTCGTGCTCCTCTTCTTCGTGGCCGTGGGCGTGGAGTTCGTTGGCAAAGGGGATGCCGTACCGCCCCTCATTGGCCTTGTAATCCGCGCTGAAGAAGATCCGGTCGCCGAACCAGCCGAAGCCGGCTGAACCGTTGGAGATGCGTGCCCTGGAATTCGGGACCTCGCCGAGGGGGGTGTTGTAGTCACCGATGCGCTGGCCGCCACCGCCGAACCAGACCATCCAGGGGCCCATGCCGTACTGAATGTTGGAGCTCGCCCCGGCCTGCCCGTTGTTGGAACCGAAGGCGGAAGAGATCTGGCCCGTCAGTCCCTGATGCGGCTGGCCGTGGACTTCCTGATGGGTGCTGATAGCGTTGATGACGCCGCCGACGGCATTGCTGCCGTAGAGCAGCGTGGCCGGGCCCTTGACGACTTCGATGCGCTCGACGTTCGCGGCGTCAATCGGCTCGGAGTGGTCACCGGACTGGGAAGCGAGCGAGCCGATGCCGATGCCGTCCTGCATTACCAGAACACGGTCGCCGTCGAAACCTCGGACGACCGGGCGTGAGCTACCTGGCCCGAAGCTGCGCTTGGCGATGCCGAGCTCGCCTTCGAGAACTTCCCCAAGAGAAGTAGACATGGACTCGGACAAATCGAAGGCGTCCAGTGTGTTGACCGAGGGGATCGCTTGAAACGTAACTTCCTCCGCGCCACTAGCCGTTACCGTGATCTGGGTCCGTAGAGGCGAGATAGCCAGCCGATGGTCCACAACGACGGCAATTCCTGCCGAGACCTCCACGAGTTGGGTGGATGAGGTCAGATTGGTCTGCGAGGCCACTACGTTGTAGGTCCCCGCCGGAACATCATCGAAACGGTAGCGCCCCTCCTCGTCGGTCTCCGCGACCAGGCCGAGCTGTACGATTCGGACCGTCGTGCGATGGGCGGGCTGGCCGTTCGGGAGCAACACCTGGCCCTCGATGGCTCCGGTGGATTGAGCAAACGCAGCAGAAATGCCAACCAGCAGAACAAGAAGAAAACAAGTGCAGGTCCTCATTAGATCGAATCTCCTTCCAAAAGTCGAAATCGCCAAAGGTGAGGCCGTTCTCTAGGAAGAATGGATGGGCACGTGGGAATGTGTACGCGAACGCAATTGCTTTCCAGAGAGCGGACGAGAGCTGAACGAAATCTACAAAGGAAGGGACGAAGGAGGGCCGCGGATCAGGCGGATTGCGCCCGTGCGGTGATGCCCCGTGACAGGCAGTATTGCGACAAGCTGTTCGGTCGCGACAGGAAGAATGATGGACTGGACCGAGGCGAGCAGCGCTGGAAAGTGGTGATGATGCGAGAGGGCGCAGCCGTGGTCCGGAAGGCCGCAGTCCGGGTGAGGATCGGTCACGGGCGTGCTCACGCTGACCGAGGCGGCGGAATGCTCATGCCCAAAATAGAGCGGCGCGAGGAGCTCGAATCCGATGTCCCAGACGAACGCGAACAGCAGTAGAGCGCCGCATCGCTGCCAGAGAAGCGGCAGAGGCTTCACGAAAGCTCTTCGGTCTTGCCGTGCGCGAAGCTGCACCAGTTTCACCTAATCCAAAGGTTATCACAATTGGATGCAGGTGGGAGCAGGGAGTTGCCTGGGTTCCGGTCAGACACTCCGGCGGATTTCTTCGACGGACTGGGGGTTTTCGAGAGCCGAAAGGTCACCGGTGGGCTGGCAGAGATAAGCGGCGCGGGCAACGCGTCGCATGAGCTTGGCGTTGCGTGTCTTGGGAAGATCGCGGACAAATTTGATCTCACGGGGCTGCAAGGGCTTGCCGAGGCTGCGAGAGACCTGCTCCTTTAATTCGGCGCGGAGCGCGTCGCTCGGCTGGCGGCCCTGCTGCAAGACGCAGAAGCATACGACGGCCTGTCCCTTGAGCGCATCCGGCACGCCGACGCAAAGGGCCTCGGTGACGGCAGGATGCGCGACCAGGATGGACTCAACCTCGGAGGGGCCGAGACGCTTGCCGGCGACTTTGATGGTGTCGTCGGAGCGACCGAGGATGTACCACATGCCGTCGGAGTCGACTGCGGCCCAGTCGCCGTGCGTCCAGAGTCCCGGGAAACGCGACCAATAGGTCTCGAGATAGCGCTCCGGCTCGTTCCAGAAGCCGCGCGTCATGCCGATCCACGGACGGCGGATGACCAGCTCGCCGACCTGTCCGCGCACGGAGCCGCCGGTCTCGTCTACCACGTCCGCGGCCATGCCGGGAATGGGGCCGGAAAAGGAGGTGGGCTTGAGCGGGAGCAACAGGTTGCCGCACAGAATGCCGCCGGAAATCTCGGTGCCGCCGGAGTAGTTGAGGATCGGCAGGCGGCCGTGCCCGACGACATGGAAAAACCAGTTCCAGGGGTCGGGATTCCAGGGCTCGCCGGTGGAGCTGAGGATGCGGAGTGATGAAAGATCGTGCGGCCGGACGGGGTCTTCGCCGTGCTGCATGAGCGCGCGAATGAGCGTGGGGGAGACGCCGAGCACGGTCACGCGGTGGCGCTCGACGAGGCTCCACAAGCGGTCTGAGGCGGGGTAGTCCGGCGCGCCCTCGTAGAGCACCATGGTGGCGCCGAGCAACGTCGCGCCGAAGACCAGCCAGGGTCCCATCATCCAGCCCATGTCGGTGATCCAGTAGACGTTATCGGTGGAACGGATGTCCATCGAGTGCGCCATGTCCTGCGCGGCTTTGATGGGGAAGCCGCAGTGGGTGTGGACCGCCCCCTTGGGTTCTCCGGTGGTGCCGGAGGTGTAGATCAGCATCAAGGGATCTTCGGAATCGGTAAATTCGGCAGATTCGGTAGATTCGGTTCTTTCGGTTCTCTCGACAGATGAATTCTGCACGGATTTCACGATATTTTCCCACCAAAAATCGCGGCGCGGGGTCCACGGAACGGAACTGCCGGTGCGGCGGACAACGATGACGATTTCGACCGAGGGCGAAAGCGCGGCGGCACGGTCGGCGAGTTCCTTCATTGCAACGGTCTGGCCTCGGCGGTAGAAGCCGTCGGCGGTGAAGAGAACCTTCGCGCCCGAGGCGTTCAGGCGCGAGGAAACCGCTTCGGGGCCGTAGCCGGAAAAAAGCGGCAGAACGATGGCGCCGATGCGGGCAACGGCGAACACCGCAACGACGATCTCGGGGATCATCGGCATGAAGACCGCAACGACATCGCCTTTCCTGACTCCGAGGCGGCGCAGCGCGGCGGCCGTGCGGCAGACTTCGGCGTGGAGTTGCGAGTAGGTGAGCGAGCGGACGGAGCCGTCCTCGCCTTCCCATCGGAGAGCGGCGTGGTTGGCGGTCGGCGTGGCGAGCCACTTGTCGAGGCAGCTTTGGACGATGTTCAGCTTGCCGCCGACGCACCAGCGCGCCCAGGGATCGCCTTGCGAGAGGTCCACGATCCGCGTATAGGGCCTAGTAAAGCGAATGTCGAGGTCTTCGATTACAGCGTCCCAGAACCAGGCGATGTCGTCCGTCGAGCGGCGCATCAACTCGTCGAAGGTTTCGATCCCGTGCGCCTGCATGAATCGGGCAAGGCGGCTCGACGCCGCCAACTCGGGCGTCGGGCGCCAGACGATTTCATCAGGCTCGGCGGGCGGGTTCCAGTGCGGGTCCATCTGCGTGTCCGTGGACGAACTTCCGAGGACGAACTTTCAGAGACTATCATAACGGGTTGGCGGTCGTCTCAGGATGCGCTTCGCGGCACTTGCAGGCAAGAGACCGTCGCGGAGTCTCGCAGACACAAACGGAAGAAATGCTATACAATCCAACCATCTCAATCTCTGGCTTGATTCGGGGGCAGGAGGTTTCGGATGCGATGGCTGGCGGTGCTGCTGATGGCGGGCTGCGTGTTCGGGCAGGAGCCGAATCGCATTCTGTTCAACCGCATCGGGCCGTACGAGACGGCTCTCTACATTGCCAACGCCGACGGATCGGACGAGCGGCCGCTGCTGGGAGAGCCGGGAGGAATGGATTACAACGCGGCGTTTTCGGCGGACGGCGAGTGGGTGGTGTTTACGTCGGAGCGGGACGGCTCGGCGGAGCTCTACCGAGTGAAGGCGGACGGGACGGAGCTGGAACGGCTGACGGACGATCCGGCGTATGACGATCAGGCGGCGTTTTCTCCGGACGGGCGTCAGATTGCGTTCATCTCAACGCGCCAGAGCGGGCGGGCGAAGCTGTGGATTCTGGACGCAGCGACGCGCGCAGCGAAGCCGCTGGCAGCGGAATCCATCGAAGGCGAGTGGGGGGATTTTCGTCCGGCGTGGTCGCCGGACGGCGAGTGGATTGCGTTTTCCTCAGACCGCGAAACGGAGTTTCGGGCGGCGGAAGGACGCTGGGAGCAACTGCACCTGCTGGACGTGTACGTGATCCGGGCGGACGGGACGGGGCTGCGGCGGCTGACGACGGCGAGCGGGGCGTGCGGAAGCCCCAAGTGGTCGGGGGACGGAACGCGCCTGGCGGTCTACTGCATGCCCGCAGAGCATTCCTGGTACACGCGCGTGTTCGATCCGGGCGGGCAGACGCTGCTGGGAGAAATCGACGTGGCCGCAGGAACGGTGGCGCAGATTCCCCTGCCGCGGTTTGCTCCGGCCGTGAAGATGGCGCCGGCGTTCGTGGGAGCGGACCGGGTGGGATTCGTGAGCAAGTCGCCGCGGCAGGCGGCGATTCTCTACTCGGACGGAAGCGTCGGGCCGCGCGGCATCGTGCGCTCGCCGTCGTGGACGCGGGACGGGACGCGCGTGGTGTTCCACCGCATTCATTCGATCGAGGCGGTGAACTGGCGAAGAACGTGGAGCAAGGAGGCGGACTTCGAACTGATCCTGACGAAGGAGATGCCGGCGTATCATCCGTCGGGAGAGCGGTTCGTGACGACGCCGCTGGCGACGAGCAATCTGGAGGTGGTGGAAGCGGGGAGCAGCGAGGCCAAGGTGCTCTACGAGGACCCGGGAAAGAGAGCGATGGCGGGGCAGTGGTCGCCGGACGGGAGCGAGGTGATGTTCGGGCTGGGGACGTTCTTCGTGGCGCGGGCGCGGGGAGCGCAACTGGCAAGGGTGAATGCGGACGGCACGGGATTCCGGGAACTGACGAGCGGGGCGAACAACAACGGGTTCCCGTCGTACTCGCCGGACGGCAAAGAGGTCGTGTATCGGACGGTGGGGCCGCAAGGGCAGGGACTGCGGGTGATGAATCTGGAAGACGGGTCGGTGCGCACGCTGACGGAGGACTACGACAACTTTCCGCTGTGGGCGCCGCGCGGAGACCGGATCGTGTTCACGCGGCGGATCGAGGGAGACTTCGAGTTGTTTACGATCCGTCCGGACGGGAGCGAACTCCAGCGGGTGACTTTCGCACCGGGCAATGAGGCACATTGCGCTTGGTCGCCGGACGGCGAGTGGATGATTTTTTCCAGCTCGCGCACGGGCTTCAAGGACGAAGCGATCTACAGCGATTCGCCGCAGCCCTACGGCGAGCTGTTCCTGATGCGCTACGACGGGAGCGAGGTGCGGCAGCTTACCGACAACCAGTGGGAAGACGCCACGCCGGCGTGGGAGCCGGAAGGGGGGTAGAGGGGCATTGTCCAGTTAACTGATTTCCGAGGGACCAAGCCACCAAAGCGAGTATTCAGACACTGGTTACTGCCCATATTTTGGGGCTGTCTCAGCTCGTGATGCGTTCACTTGACACTGCCGGACGTGCTTCCATGAACTGTTGAAGGAGTCTAGCCCCTCGCAAGCTGCGCGGTGGTTGCACTTGTGGATGACGTTATGAAACTTACTAAATTGGGGTTCTGATAACGTGAGTGGAAAGCACACGGAAAAGCGTCAGCGCCAACATAGGTACAGTAACGAGGGGAAGGCGTGCGACGCCGTTGTGAAAGCGATCGAGCAGCGGACAGGTGAAGCGCGCAAAGATATCCGCCTGCCCGAGAAAGACCGTGAAGGTCCCCCGGTGGAATTGCGCCTGAAAATCGGCCCCCAGGAATATGCAATCGAACACACACAGATCGAAGCATTCGAGGAGCAAATCGGTAGAGGGGTGTTGTTAGAGCGCCTCGTCGGTCCCGTCGAAGAGGCTCTCTGCGGAAAGCTGTCCGGACCGGGATACTATTCTATGACCTTCCCATCGGATTGCGGACGAGGTTTGGATAAATTTAACTTCAGAAAATGCCAGCAGAGCCTCGAAGTTTGGGTTCGAGACAACGCTCAATGCCTATTCGACAGGGTTCAAGAGACAATCCGCGGCAAGTCGATAGTTCCCCGCAAATATTATCGAGATTCCATCACCGGTACACCTTCTGGCTTCCCATACGAAATCAAGTTGGGCTGCCAGCTCCTCGGGCGTCCTTCCGGGAAGAAATCAGGGCTTCTTGGAGCCGGCCGCATGACTCCAGAAGAGTTAGAGGCTTTGACTACGTGCCGGCTGCGGCGGGCACTAAATAAAAAGCTTCCCAAGCTGCACAAATGCAAGAATGAAGGTGCACGAACCGTCTTGGTTTTGGAAAATGACGGCGTCCTCCTGGAACCTAGCCTTGTAGGCGCTGCTCTAGCTCTCCTGCATGGAGAGTTCACCGGCAAGCTGCCCTTTCCGGACGAAATCTACTTTACAGAAACCAGCTCAAGGGATGGTACCTGGTTTGTCTGGCTCATGGAATGTGACGGTCAACGTTCGTCTTCGCAGGATTGGACGAGATGCACCGAGTTCCGCGCGGACGAACTGACCGATCTGACCGCTTGAACCTGCTTTGAACGCTTCCCAAGTTCCGATAACACCCTCTACGTCACCTCTTTTCCCACAGCTTCCCAGACGCTGCCCATGACTGGCTTGCCGGACTCGGCCTGGCCGCCTCGCACAGCACATTGGCGTCGACAAGACACGTCATGGTAGTGATCCGAGTGAGTCGGTGGACTCCTCAATGGGGGAGCGCGGACCAGCAAAGTGCTGTTCAGCCTTTCGGGGCACCACGGAAAGCCCACAGCCGGTGTTGCAAGACGACCCCCAAACATCCGTCGCTACTGCCGTTACCTGTGTTGTCCGAAGAAATGGAGCACAGGCCGGAGGCCTGTCGCTACCTAAGGACAAGCGGGCCTACGGCAGTGAGGTAGTTTGATTCCGCAAGCTCTTTGCGGCACGGCTGAAGCCGTGCCCTTACGAGATACAACGGAAGGCGGGAAAGGCGACGAGCAGATCCCTCGTCGCTGCGCTCGCTCGGGATGACAGCAAAGAACAGACCCACGGCACAACAAGCGTGCCGTGGCTACAGGCTGCTTGGGCAAGGCCAGCAGGCTCCCGCCGCCTGGCCTATTGACGATAGGCCGCAAGGCTGTCGCTACCTGGCTGCCGCTACTTGAATCCGCGTTTGCTATACTCGGGGTGTCCGCGATACAGAAACGGGAAATTCGGGCCTATGGTCAGGTTGCAGCATCCGATCGTGATCATGGCGGCCTTGTTGCTGGCGCCGATGGGGCTTCGGGCGCAATCGCTGGAGGCAAGCGACCTGGGCGCCGGCAAGCTGCTGGTGTCGCGCCAGACCGACCAAAGGTTCGCAGAGACGGTGATCCTGCTGGTCGAGTACGACAGCCAAGGGGCAGTGGGCTTGACGATCAATCGAAGCTCGAACACCCCGATATCCGAGACGCTGCGAGGCGGCGAAGAATGGTCCGATCCGGTCTACCTGGGCGGTCCGGTGGAGATGTCGGCGGTGTTCGCCCTGCTGCGGTCGAGCGACGCGCAGGAAGAGATGCAAGCGGTCCTGGAGGAGGTTTACTGGGCGGCCAGCCGACCGGCTCTCGAGAAGATCCTGGCTGCAGGACCTGAGGCCGGAGAAGCGCGTTTCTACCTGGGGTACAGCGGGTGGAGCGCGGGGCAGTTGGACAACGAAATGCGGCAGAGGTCCTGGTACATCTTCGACGGCAGCGCCGACCTGGTCTTCGATGACGACCCCGAAACGCTCTGGGACAGGCTCATAGAGCAGACCGAACAGCGATTCGCCCACCTCGGACTGATTCCCGCCCAGTAACTGACCCGTCAGGCGTCAAGCGTTTCCGCTCCCTGAGACAAAGGATGCCGCCGGGAGATGTCCCGTTCGAGACAAGCGATCCGGCGGCGGCGGTGAACGCATCCCATCCTCCCAGCCTCCTATCCTCCTATCCTCCTATTCAGGGGGGGGATGGGCCAGGCAGGTCTGCGGCCACTATTCACGGACCGGCAGCGGAACGAGACAGCCGTTCGGCTGGTCATCGCCACAGCCGGTAAATATCCTGTACACCGATCCGGTCTTCGTGTTGAAGATGTAGGTGCGGCCATAGACTGCGTCGCCCTTCTTTCCGGGTACCGAAAACCCTCCGACGGTATATGCATCGGTGCCGCCAGTTCCGGCGACGTTCGCTCCATACATCTGCCAGGTCCCGATCTCATTCTGGAGCATGACTGGTTCGGTCTGTTTGAGCCTCGACAGCACGGTTCGATCCGACGACCATCACCACGAGGAACAGGCAGGCGGCAGCAAACAGGACAGCAATGACTCGGCGTGTACTCATACGTATTTCCTCCTGTTGTGGTTAGAACCATTTCCCCAGGAAACAGCCCTCCCGGGGGCCTCGTCGCGGTTCCCGAGCTCGACTAATCCCGCCGGTAGGAGTTCACGGGCGGCAGGCGGGCGCCGGTGCCGGGAACGGGCGGCTGCTCCTCGGCCACCACCGAGAGGTGCAACTCGCCGATGCCGTCGATGGCGGCGACGATCTCCTCGCCCGGCTGCAAGAAGCGCTGCGAGCCGCGCACGGCGGTGCCGGCGCCGGTGCCGCCGGAGGTGCCGTTGTTGACGACGTCGCCGGGATAGAGCGTGATGATCGACGAGGCGTATTCAACCAGCTCATAGAGCGTGTGGATCATGTCGCCGGCGCGGGCTTCCTGCATCTGCTCGCCGTCCACGGTGAGCGTCTGGCGGAGCTGCTGCATGGGGTCGCCGTAGAATTCCTTGGGGACGATCCAAGGCCCTATGGGGGCGAAGGTGTCGTGGCCCTTGCCAACGAACCAGTCGGAGGTCAGCGGATTGCCTCCGGGCGGGCGGCGGCCGCGGTCCGAGATGTCCACGGTGACGGTGTAACCAAAGATGTAGTCCTGGGCGTCGGCGGCGGAGACGTACTTGGCAGTGCGGCCGATCACCGTACCGAGCTCGACTTCCCAGTCAATGCGGTCGCGGCCATAGGGAAGCATGACTTCATCACCGTGGCCGATCACAGCGCCGCGGCTGGGCTTCAGAAACAGATAGGGAACGCCACGGTTCTCACGCCGCTGACGGCGGGCCGCGGCTCTCTCTTCCGGCGTGCCCTGCTCATTAACGTGTGAATAGAAGTTGACCGCGGCGTTGAGGATCTTTCCGGGAAAGAGGATCGGCGGAAGCGTATGCAGCGAGGAGACCTCGTAGACGTAGTCCGGGCGCGAGCCGGCGGCCAGCTGGTTCCGGGCGACCAAGTGGCTCACGATCTCATACAGCCGCAACTTGACGCCGTACTCATAGCGGCTGATCAGATCGAGCATATCCTCCGGCATGGGGATCATCGGGTAGGTCGGATCCTTTTCGAGCGCTTCGTTGGCACGGCCGAGATGAACGGCCAGGCTGTCGCGCAGGACGATGCCGACAGCCGGCGAACCGTCGATCTCAAAAGTTCCGAGTTTGAACGGCTCGGCGCTGGTTGCCGACGGTCCGCCCTGGGCCCAGAGCGTACCGGGAATCGCAAGCGCCAGGACGATGATGGTTACGGTGAGTCGCATACGTTGCCTCCTCATCAGTCTGTAGTTCCCGCATTGCAACGATTGTATCCCTGCAACCCCGCAGGAGACAATTCCCAAAATCCTGGACCTGAGAACCAGAATGCAGGCAGAGCGCAGCGGGGCGCTTGGTTGCCGATCCACCCGGAAGCGGGCACGATCTACCTGCAGGTCGACGGAGAACTGGCCGGCCAACTTCCCTGTTTCATCGGAATCGTACCCGATGCCTTGACTCTGTTGGCGTCCGATCCGGTTGCGACAAAGGCCGTTCCGGGTTAGAGCGGATTGTGGCATGCCGCCCCCTCGCGCCAGAGCATCCATCGTGTGTTGATTCTCGCGATCCTTCCTGATGCGAAACGGAGCGCGGTTCCACGCGGCCGCAGGGAAAGCAGTGACGGAAGAACTGCCAAGTCCCTTGCATTGCGCTGCGGCCTTCCGATAAGCTGACTGCGGAATCAGCTCCGTGCCAAACTCTTGCCACCCGGCCTCCAGGGCCGGTTTCGCGTCGGAGCCTAATGATCCTGACAATCCAAACCAAGCAAACGGAGGAAACCATGCCCATGTCCGCGAATCGTGCTGTTCGTAAATCCGCCGCTGCCATCGCAGTCCTGGTATTGGCGGCCATCGCCCTGGCCGCGCCGGCCAGCGCGCAATTGATCGTCCGGCATTCGCTACCCATCGAAACCGCCAAGAGCATGGCGAACGTGGCGCAGCAAACCTGCCAGGAGATGGGCTACAGCATCTCGGTCCATGTGGTGGACGCCGCGGGCGATACGCTGGTGGCGTATCGCGGGCAGGACTCGGGGGTGCATACATTCGTGAATTCGTACCGCAAGGCCTACTCGGCGATGACGTTCCGCCGGCCGTCCTCCACCTTCGGCGAACGGCTGCAGGACGGGCAGATCGGCGCGCAGCTGCAATTGATGCTGCCCGACATGGCCGGACAGCAGGGTGGGTTTCCCATCCGAGTGGGCGAAGAGGTAATCGGCGGGATCGGCGCCTCCGGGGCCGGCATGGGCGCGGATTCGACCTGCGTGCAGGCGGGTCTCGAGGCAGTGGCCGATCAGCTTCGCCCATAGGCTGGGGACCATCTGGGGCTGGAAGGGCCCGGTCGGAGGCAGGCGGGTGTTTGCTCACCCATCGGAATGAGCGAAAACCCAGTTCCGGCTAGAGGGAGGCACATGACACTAGCGGGCACGACGCGCGTGGTTCTGCTGGCGCTGTTGCTCGGCATCGCCGTCAGCGGAGACCGGTCAGCAATGAGGGCGCAGAGCGGGTTCACGCTCACAGAGGTCGGCCCGGATCTCTATTTCTACTACACGGGTGGAGCGTCCAACTCGACCGTTCTGATCACGGAAGAAGGCGTTCTGATCGTCGACTCGCAGCCCAATCGGCGCGCCGCCGAAGCCCTGCTGGGGGAGATCCGGAAGAAGACGGCAGGCCCCATCCAATGGGTCGTCAACGGGCAGGACCACGGGGACCACTATCTCGGCAACGCCGTCTTCCAGCGCGAAGGCGCGGTCATCGTGGCTGAGGCTCAGACAGCCCGCATCATTGAACGGAATTACGAGTACGAGCTCGAGTGGCGCAATCTGGATCCGGCTCAGGCTGGAGAACATGTGGTCCCCGAGGTTACGTTCGAAGAACAAATGACTATCCGCCTGGGCGGGCGCGAGGTCATCCTCCTGCACATCGGCGCGGGACAGAACCCCGGCGATACGGTCGTGTTGTTCCCGCACGCGCGCGCCGCCTATCCCTCGGGCGCGTTCGCGCCCAAGTCGTGGTCCAGCACCGCCTACGCGTCCTCTGTGGAACGCTGGATCGAGGTGCTGGAGAAGATCAAAGCGCTTGACGTGGACACGTACCTGCCGGGTCACGCCCACAGGGTCACCGACCGGGCCGAGATCGACGAGGAGATTGTGTTCCTGCGCGAGATCCAGGCTGCCGTGGAAGGCGCCATCGCGCAAGGCCTGACTGCCGAGGAGACCGCCAGAACGCTCACGTTCGAGCAGTACGAGGGCTGGAGGGGTTCCGCGCGGCGCGAACGCAACCTCCGGAACCTCCACTACCTGCTCTCAAACGGCCGGCCGATCTACTTCGACTATCTGGACGGCCGCACCACCATCCGCCCGTATTGAGTTTCGGATCGCCTGTAGCAGAGGGGTGAGGGGCGTTCTCGCCTGGAAGCCGATTCACTGCATGAAAAAATGGCTCCTCAGGTAGGGCTCGAACCTACAACCCTCCGGTTAACAGGTAAATCCAGATATAGCATCTTGTTGGTTCTTCGTGCCTTTTGGCTGGGTCAGAGGACGGTGTTACACGGTATTCGGCGGGAAATTGTTCAGTCGGGGTCGAGGTGCAAAAAGGAAGGGGGCGCGCACGAAATGCCAATCCAGTCCTGCGATTTCTCCAATTTGTGAGTTTCGATCACGGGTTTTCCGGAGATGAGAGGCCCCCATGTCACGTTACCGTAAGTGATCCCTCCGCGAATGGGAAATGATTCCCGGATGCCGCGTTCAAGTAACGCTCGTGCGAATCGAAGCATGACCAGACCGATTTTTTGTACCAGTCGTTGTGAGAGAGTTATATCACAATCTGGGGCTGTGAAACTGGGTTCCGGACAGGGGTATAGGCCCCCGGCCGGGTGGTCTTGATCGGACCGTGCGCTGCTCGCGAGGGAGAGGAAACCGGTGTGCCCGTTTAGCAACTCTCCCGCGCCTCGAATTCCTCCCGCAGAATGCCGTAGCTGCACAAATCCTCGAACGTTCCCCACTTCAGGACGTGCTGCCGCCAAGTCCCTTCGTAGGTCATGCTCAGTTTTTTCATCACCCGTCCGGAGGCTGGATTGCCTCCGAAGTGCGCCGCCCAGATGCGGTTCAGTCTCAGCGTTTCGAACCCGTAGCGCAGCACCGCCTCCGCTGCCTCGGTGATGTAGCCCCGGTTCCAGTACGGTTTACCGATCCAGAAAGCGATCTCGGCCCGGCAGTGCTCTTCCGCAAATTCCAGGCCGATCATGCCGATCAGTTGTTTGCGGTTCCGCGGCACAATGGCAAAGCTGACGCTCTGCCCCGCGCGGTAGGCTTCTCGTTGCTTCCGGATCGCGCGTTCCGCCACCTCTTTTCTGCCGTAAGGATGTGGAATCTGCTCCATATTCTGGGCGACGGCGCGATCCCCCGCCAATTGCCGAATCCGCCCGGCGTCGTCCAGCCGCAGCCCTCGCAGCGTCAGCCGTCGGGTTGTGATCTGCGGCAGCCTGCGGGACTTTCGAGAGGATGCCTTTGTATCTGTGATTTCCATTTTAGCTACGTCGGATTACGACTCTTCTACTCCGACACCCTGATAGAAGAATAGATCTTTCATCAACACGTTCCTTTAGCAGCCCAAGCCCCGTCAGTGCCTCTAAATTGAGGATCAACCCACAGGAGGCGACGACTCCGGGGGCATTCATCGACACGTCACCGCTCGGAAGCTGTTTCTTCGCCGATAAGGTCTTGGGGCAATCGATCATACTTCAGCCTTCAGGTACCTACAAAGCCCAAATTCGTCCTGGCATCGCCTCGAACAAGGGACGGGTCAAGTGACTCTCCACCAGCATCAGCCAATAGTATCGCGCCTGCTTGACCACGCCGCCGCCCGTCTTGACGAGCCGCTGCTGGATGCTCGTCAAGGACCATCTATCAATCCGCTTCGGCAGCACCAGCCGCCATAGATTCCCAAGGTTGTAGGCCAGTACGCTCAATTGTAGGCGAACCTCGTTCCCCCTAAAGCGATGGCAGGATTGCCGCGTCCAGTTCGTGGCCTGCTTGGCTTCTTTGATCCACTGCTCCGCCGTGCCCCGCTTGTTGTAGAAGCCCACAATCGAGCGACTCGGCAAGCTCACCTTCTCACCCATTGGGTGCTGACCTACATGGCACGTTGATGGGGCTTGAGCCCCTATCAACAAGGACGCTGAAGGCCACTACAAAATTGAAACGTCGGAACCAAATTGAAAAAGCGGGCTTAGATGGTTCCAGTCCCTGTCTCAACACAATTACCCTTCCCGGACCCTTATCGTGACAACAGAAAACGTCTCCACGCCTCCCTGTGTTGCCTGATTGGACGCAATCCTAGTGGGTACGGTTTCGATTACATTCGGATGCGAATTGTCGGGAGATCGAGGAATGCTGTTTTCCTGTGCGCTGCAGTGTTGTAGACTTTGCCTGGGGCGGCCGCATCACCGGGAGCGATCCCTTCCGCCGGCGGCCACTTCATCCTCCTGGGAGAAAGATCCTTATGTACCGGAACGTGCTACTGGCAGCTGCCCTTTCCTTGCTGATCACTGTGGGCGCCTGGGCGCAATCAGGCTCGGTCGCATCCCGGCTCGTCTATCCGCAGATGATCTTACACAATGGCAAGATTGTCACGATGGACGACGACTCGTTTGAGTCCCGCGTGGGAACGATTGTCGAGGCAATGGCCATCCGGGACGGAAAGATCCTCGCCACCGGCACGAACACCGAGGTGCTGGAGCTAGCCGGCCCGGAGACGAAGCGCATCGACCTGAAGGGCCGCACCGTGCTGCCCAGCTTCATCATCACGCACGAGCACCCCATGGACTGGGCCTTCCAGGAGCCCCGCGCCCTGACGCATATCTTCCCCACCGACGACAACGACACGGTGATCCATCGCTGGATGCCGAACGTGACTCCGACGGAGCAGCTGGCGCTGTTCGACCCGATGATGAAGGAGGCGCTGGCGAAAGCGAAGCCGGGACAGTGGGTCTTTCTCAGCTTCAACTACGGTCCGGAATACGAGCACGCCACGGAGATGGCGGAGCTGTTCGACATCTCCATCACCAAGGAATATCTGGACGCGCTCGCCCCGAACACTCCTGTCAAGGTCCGCAATGGATTCATCTCCTCGATCGTAAACACGAAGGCGCTGGACGCGCTGAAGGCCGTCCATCCGGTGATTCGCGACGAGGTGCTGCTGACCCGCGGCGGCGGTTTCAGCCGGCCCATGGAACCGAACGCCATGTTCCGGGGAAAACGGTCGCAGCTGGCCGCCGTCCTGAAGGCCGAGCTGGAATGGTGGGCCGCCCACGGCATGTCCGCCTTTGCCTCCGGCCCCTACTCGTTCGGAACCATGGCGGCCTATAGCTATCTGGACCAGCGAGGGGAGATGCCCGTCCGATACGGTTGGGCCTATCCCGGCCCCGCCATGGACATTGAAACCATGCGCTACATGGCCAGCCTGATCGGCACCGGCACCGACTACATCTGGCTGATGGGCATTTTCCAGGGGGCCAACGGCGGCAACTGCTCCACGGCTCCTATCCGGCAGGAGTACCGCGACAACCCGCTGCAGATCCTCCGGCGGCGCGAGTGTTTTGACGGTTTCAAGGGCGAGCCCTGGAACGAGGAACTGGAAAACGCCATCCGTGGCGGGATGCGCGTGGCCGGCATTCACGTCAGCGGCGACATCGAGGTCGACAACCTGATGGACGCCATCGAGAAGATCAGCAAGGAAGAGGGCATGACCATGGAAGAGATCCGCGCCAAGCGCCACGCCTTCGATCACAGTTCCGGCGTGCCGCGCCACGAGCAGATCCCCCGCATGAAGGAGCTCGGCATGATGGCCAGCCTTAACAACAACCTGCTCTGGGAGCCCCCGGGCGTGGTGCCGAACATGGCCGGCACATCCATGTTCGCGCAGATTCACGGCACCGAATACACCAGCTGGGTATCACCGCGCAACAGCCTAACGGAGGCCGGCGTGATGAGCACGTTCGAGATCGACCGCCCGTTTGCGAACAAGATTTTCTTCTTCCTGCACAAGGGCATGACCCGGTACAACGAGCGCGACCGCACGGTTTATGGGCCCGGCGAGCGCACGGACCGCATCATCCAGCTAAAGGCGATCACGCGCTGGGGCGCCTATTACCTCCTGAAGGAAGACGTGCTCGGGACGCTGGAGCCGGGCAAGTTCGCCGACTTCATCATCCTGGACCGCGACTACCTCACCGTCCCGGAGGACGAGATCCCGAACCTGAAGGTCCTGATGACCGTCGTCGGCGGCAAGACCGTTCATCTCACCGCCGACCTGGGCAGCGAGATCGGCATGGAGCCGGTCGGCTATACCACCTGGACAGAGAAGATTCCTGAAGGCTGGTAAACCGCAGGTTCGCAGAGGAATTGGCGTGAGGAGAGGTGAACTCACCTTGGGCGCCCGCCGGGCGGTTGCGCGACCGTGGGAATCCTGCTAGAGTCTCCCGCTTATGAACCTTCCCGTCGCCTCGGTCATCGCCTGCGGAACTGCTCAAAAGCTTGGCGGCCATTGACCTGTAACCGATCAGATGGTGCTGCACCGCTGAGTTCGCGCAACCCGTTGTTTCCTTACTCCCGTTCGGGTCTGAAACCGCAAGGTCATGGTCCGCGCCAAAGCCGAAGCGAAGTGTAGTCCGCGATGTGGCTGAAATCCCGGTCGGTCGACAGCATGACAAGTTTATGGCCGATGCAAAGCTGGGCGAGCAACGCATCAATGGTTCCGACCTGAATGCCGTGTCGGCGGCATTCGTTGCGCAGGCGGGCCGCGGCGATATGGTCGTCGCGCGTCGGCACAATCATGGCAATGTCAGCGAAGCGGTTGGTGATTCGCGCCCCGACGCGCGGGCCGCGGCTGCCCTGCAACAATTCCTGGAGTACCAGGCCGGTCGTGTAGACTATCTCGCCGCCGCTGAGCGCCTCCCGCAGGCGCAGCACCTCGGAGCATTCCGGCGACGAATCCCGTCTGAGTGCCAGAGACCAGACGCTGGTATCCACGAACAGGTTCACTTGCGAGTCCGCTCGCGCTTGTAGTCGTAGTCGCCGTCCCAATCCAGCTTCCCGAACAGATCGAGCAGCCGTTCCTGCCCCCGGCGCGCGATGAATTCCCGCAAGGCGCGGTTGACGGTGGCTTTTTTGGTTTTCTCGCCACCGATCTTCAATGCCTTGTCGAGCAGGTCCGGATCAATCGCAAGGTTCGTTGCCATTGTGTTATTTTCCACACATATAATAACACATATCCTGTATCCTGCTCCCAAGTTGCATCGTCAAGCTCGATTTTTTCGCTCCCTCCCGGCGCGCTGGCGCTCGAATCCCTCAAAGACCACGGGAGCGCGTGACGTTAGTGGTAATTTCGGTAGGCGTGGAACCGCTTCGAGGTGTGCCTGACGGCGGCGGCAGTCCCAGCAGAGAAGATGGCTCTCGATGTCTTCCAGGCGCATTCCACGCTCCGCGAACGGGCAGCAGTCAAGGATGTCGCGCGGCTCCAACCACGACTGACGCCCGCAGGCTTTACATTCCACAATGAGCAACCAGCCTCCATCGGCGGCTGGGTATTCCCAGCATGTGAGGCATTGAATCTGCGGCACGCCACGTGGCTCACGTTCCGCAGGACTTACTGCTCATGGGCTCACGACAAGAATGTTCCAGAAAAGATCGTCGCGGAGCTGATGGGCCACTCCAATGTCAGCACCACCCTCAACGTGTACACTCAGGTCCTGCACGACTCGGTACGTGTCGCGGCAGACCGCATCGGCGAGGAATTGTTCAGTATTGTTCAGTCGGGCAAGGGGACGAGCGAGCTGATCCACTGAAAAAATGGCTCCTCAGGTAGGACTCGAACCTACAACCCTCCGGTTAACAGCCGGATGCTCTGCCATTGAGCTACTGAGGAGTGGCAAGCCCCGTGCGGACTCAGCTACTTGCATAACAAGAGAAGCAGGCATCTGTCAAGTCATTAGACGGAGATGGATTCGGCGCGAAAGGCTTTTTCTGCAACGGAACGAGCGCGGCGGAAGGGACAGCAGGGAAAGCATGCCCGTGCCGACGACACCCCATTGGACCGCCCGCAAGACACGGCTTCCCCGAATGCAATTGCCGAACGCAGGGTTTCCATGTTACTAATGGAAAGTTCGGATGCAGGACGATTCCGGCACGAGACTCCTTCTCCGCGGAAAACCAACTCTTGGGCATTCGCTCCGATCAGTCTAGCGGCACACTTGGCAAATAGCATGATCTGCGAAACGATTGCAGGAAGAAGTGAATTCCGAACGGCAGCAGCCTGGATTGTGTTGCTGCTGCTCACCCAATCGGCGGCCGGCGCGCCACCACTTTCGGGCGACGAAGCCCTGGTTCGAGGCACGATTCAGGATGCTGCCGGCAGTCCCGCAGCGGGCGCGCGGGTGACAGCGAGAAACCTCGCCTCGGACGAGACGCGATCGGCCGTGAGTGGGGCCGACGGACGATTTGAGATTGGGCAACTGCCGCCGGGCCCCTATCAAGTGGAGATTACGGCAAGCGGCGATGAGGCTCCGGTGTCGCAACAGATCGAATTGGGCAGCGGCGAAACCCGAGCCATTACGTTCGTGCTGGAGACCGGTTCCCAGCGTGCCGGCAGCGGCCCGCCCGAAGAAGAATTCCCCGGAATGCGGCGAGAAGAGGAAGAGGCGACCCGCCCGTTGTCCTCTGCGAGCGGCAACCTGATCGAGGAAAGCCAGCTCGTCGGCCTGCCGCTCAACGGCCGCAGTTACAGCCAACTGGCGACACTGCAATCGGACGTAACGGATACGGAATCCGGATCGGCCTCGCGCGGCACCGGCGGAGGCAGTTTGACCATGGCCGGCGGCCGGTCCTTGTCCAACAACTTCTTGCTGGACGGCACCAGCATCATGAACGCGGATAACCGAGCGCCCCGCAGCGCGGCCGGCGTGCAACTGGGCTCCGACGCGGTCTACGAGGTGCGAGTGTTCAGCACGTACTATGGGGCGGAGTACGGCCGGACGAGCGGCGGCGTGCTGAACTCCATCACGCGCTCCGGAACGCCGCAGATCCACGGAACGTTGTTCGAGTATTTTCGCAACAGCAAGCTCGACGCGCGCAACTTCTTCGACAAGGAAGCCGAGCCTCCCCCGTTCAAACGCAACCAGTTCGGGTTCACGATCACCGGACCGGTCGTCCCGGACCGGACGTTCTTCATGGCAAGCTTCGAAGCCATGCGGGACCGGCTGTCCGAAACGGCGGTGAACTATTTCCCCGACGAAGGAGCCCGCACCGGCGATTTGGGAAACGGGCGCATTATCCCGGTCCGACCCAGCGTGCGGCCCTATCTCGACCTCTACCCCATTCCGAATGACGTGCGCCTGGGCCGAGGCATCGGCCGGAACCTGGCTCCGCAGTTCCAGCCCACGAACGAGAATTTCCTGACCGTGCGCGTGGACCACAAGCTAACCGACCGCGACAGTTTCTTTGCCCGCTATACGTTCGATGACGCCAGCAGCCGGGTTCCCGATGAGTCGTACTTGTTTGAGGGGGAGAACCAGAGCCGCCAGCAGTACTTTACGCTGGTCGGCAGCCATACGTTCAGCCCCCGGACGCTGACCTCCGTCCGGCTGGGCTACAGCCGTCCCGGCTTGTCCGAGCAAGATGTTTCGAACGTGGCGATTCCGCGCGAACTCTACTTTGTTCCCGACTCCCCACAGTTCGGGCGGATTCAGGTACCCGGACTGAGCGACTTCGGGCCGCGCGGCGGATTGCCTCAAGCCAGCTTGGTGAATTCGTTCCAGTTCGCCGAAGACGTGTTCCTGCAACGCGGGTTGCACGCCCTCAAACTGGGGCTCGAGGTCCACCGCTATCGCACGGACGTCTTCAACTCTTGGGGCCAACACGGCTTCTGGGACTTCAACAGCCTGGAAGGCTTTCTGCAAGCCGGACCGGCGGGCACCAGCCTGTGGGTGTCACTGCCGGGTTCCGAGAGCGCTCACGGCTACCGGCAGACCCTGGCGGGCTTCTACGTGCAGGACGAATACCGCGTCCGGCCCAACCTGGCGCTCAGCCTGGGGCTTCGTTATGAATTCACCACCAGGATCCGCGACACCCAGAACCGCATTGCGTTCATCCCGGACCGGCTGCGGGACAGCGACGTCCGGATCGGGGAGTTCACCCGAGATAACCCGAGCCTGCGAAACTTCGCTCCGCGCGTCTCGATTTCGTGGTCTCCACGAGCGAGCGGGGAGACCAATATCAGCGCCGGGTTCGGCGTGTACTATGACCAAGTGCTCGCCTATGCGGCGGTCCCGCTAAAGAATTCGGCGCCCTACTATCAGGTGGTGAACAACTTCAACTTTGATTCTTCCACCGTGTTTCCCGACGCCGTGGGCGCCGCTGCCGGAGGGCAGCCCCAGATTCAGGTTATGGACTACGACGGGATGCGGACTCCCATGCTACTGCGCTACAATTTTTCCATACGCCAGGAGGCTCCCGGAGGCTGGCAGCTCCAGGCTTCTTACGCCGGCGCACGGGGCAATCATTTGTTCCGGCGCTACGAGTCGAACCGGTTCCCAACCCCGATCACGGAACCGGACGGCTCCCTGTTCTTCCCCTCCGAACAGGAGCGGTCCGCGGTGAACCCGGCGTTCGGCTCCGTGAATCTCCTCGGCACCGATGCCCAATCCTTCTACAACGCATTGCAGCTCTCGGCCAGCCGGAACGTGGGGCGCGGAATTTCCTTGCGAGCGGGCTATAGCTACAGCAAGTCCGTGGACGACGCCTCGACCATTGATTGGGGCAACCTGCAGTACGCCCTCGACCGGAAACTGGACCGCGGTCCTTCCGACTTCGATCTCCGCCACCGCCTCGTCTTCAATTACTTTTACACGCTCCCCTTCGGCAGCCAGCAGGGCGGCGGCGTATCGGGAGTTCTGGCCAAGGTGCTGGGCGGCTGGCGGCTGGGCGGCATCGCATCGCTTCGGTCCGGAACGCCGTTTTCAGCAGAAATGAACGTCCGGTACCCGAATTACCTGTTCGCAGCCAGCCGACCGGACCTGCTTCCGGGCCGCGACAACAATCCGACCGAAGGGACCACGGGGGGCTGCGGCAGGATGGCTTCCGGCCGTGAACTCGGCGGGCCGGAACTCTACTATGACCCCTGCTCGTTCGCGGCTCCGCCGCCGGGGCGTCTCGGCAATCTCGGCCGCAATACGATCATTGCGCCGAGCGTCTTCAGCATGGATTTTTCCTTGCAGCGAGAGTTTCTCCTGGACGCAACCAAGCGGCTGCAGTTCCGCGCCGAGATCTTCAACCTTCCCAATCACTCGAACTTCGATGTTCCTACCGGCGGCGGCATTACGGTCTTCTCTGGCGAGTCCGCGGAGCGCACCTCGACGGCTGGGCGCATCAACAGCACCGGCACGACATCCCGCCAGATTCAATTTGCACTGCGGTTTTCGTTCTGAGGGAAAAAGAAGGCCGTTATTTTCCGGACTGCACGAATTTCTTGAGAAGTCTCGAGTAATCGCTCCGGGTACGCACTTTTCTCTCCAGCATGGCCTGGAAAAATTGCTCCCGGATTCTTTCGTAGCGGGGCGTGCCCGCCGCGATGCCCAACGCCTGCAATTCGGTGTCCGGCAGCTTCGAGCGCATCGGCAGGTACTTCCGCAAGTAATTGCGGACGCGGGCCGAGACCTTGGCTGTTCGATACGAGAGCAGAACGAGCAGGATCAACTCCGGCCTCGCGGCAGAGAGCAGCTGATAGAGCTTCGCCGGAGTTGAGTCGGGCTGGCCGCCCACGTTCATGGCCAGTCGCTTGGCGGCGGCGGGCAGTTTGCGAAAGTCGTTGGAATCCTGCGGCTCCAGGCACAGGCGCTTCACGGCCGCATTGCGGTCGCGCGGAGAAAGCTTGTGAGTCAGCAGATACAGGAACAGAGGGAAGGAACGTACCGGGAGCCCGGCGACGGCCAGCATCTGCGCCGCATTGGTGGCGCGAGCCATGGCCGCCCAGTCGAGCCGCGGCCCCTGCAGCTTCGGGTGGAGAACGGTCAGCAGTCCTTCCTCTTGCAGCGCCCTCAGAATCTCCTCCGGGTCGTAGTCGCGGCCGATGCGCCGGAATTCCTTCTGCAGGTCCTCGGGCGTAATCTTCTCCAGCAGCTTGGCGTCCTTGGCCTCTTGATACTGCGCCGCAGTCTTCGGCTCGAACTTATATTTCAAGCGGGTCCGAAAGCGCGTGCCCCGGAACAAGCGGATGGGGTCTCGCAGGAAACTGCCCGGCTGCAGAGCCCGCAGTTCCTTCTTTTCCATGTCGGCGACACCGTTGGTGGGATCCAGCAGCAGGCCGCGCGAGTGCGGATTGAGCGAAATGCCAATGGCGTTGACCGAATAGTCCCGGCTCCGCAGATCGTCCAGAATGCTGCCGGGCCGCGCGCGAGACCTTGACTTCCTGAGGCCGTTTCCGGCGCGCGCCATGGACACGCTCAGCAGCATCCCGTGAGGAAACTCCAGTTCGGCCGCTTTCAGAGCGTCGCTCTTCCAGACGACGCGGGCCTGCCGGCGGGTGAGCTGCCGCACGAGCTTCAGCGCCTTGCCCTCGACGACAAAGTCCAGGTCTTCCAGCGGAAAGCCGCCGATGAGGTCGCGCACCGCCCCTCCCACCAAGTAGAGGTTCATGCCCAGTTCTTCGGCAGCCTCCTGGACCTGCAGCACGATCCGCCACTGCTCCGGGTGGAGCCTGCTTTCCATCAAGAATAGATAATCGGGCATGCTGGTTACACTCCGGGAAATATAGTCAGGCCCGGGGATGATAGCGATGATAGATTTCCTGGAGACGCTCGGTCACCACGTGCGTGTAGATTTGCGTGGTGGCAACGTCGGCGTGGCCGAGCATCATCTGGAGCGACCGCAAGTCCGCCCCGCGTGCCAGCAGATGGGTCGCGAAACTGTGCCGCATCAGGTGCGGAGTAACCGGCTGGCGAAGTCCGGCGAGCCGTCCGTAGCGGCTGAGCAGCAGCCAGACGGCCTGCCGCGTGAGCCTGCCGCCCCGCCGGCTGACGAACAAGTACCCGGACGACCGCGAACCGAGCAGCCTGGCCCGCGGTCCGGCCAGATAGTATTCCACTGCCGCCACTGCCATCCGGCCAACCGGTACGATGCGCTGCTTGTTCCCCTTCCCCAGCGCGCGGACGTACCCGGCGTCCAGGTGCATGTCGGCCATGCGCAGCGACGTCAGCTCGGACACCCGCAAGCCCGTCCCGTACAGAAGTTCCAGGATGGCGCGGTCGCGAACACCGAGCGGGGTGTCCCTGGGCGGCTGCGCCAGTAACGCTTCTACCTCATTGGGGCTCAGATGCTTAGGCAGCACTTTCCAAATTCGCGGAGATACCAGGTTTTCGGTCGGGTTGGACGATGCCAGGTTCTCTCGGCGGAGGTATCGGTAGAAGTGGCGCAGAGCAACGATCTGGCGGGCAACCGTCCTGCTTTCAAGCTGTTGGTGGTTGAGATCCGCAAGGAATTGGCGGACCCCCGCCGGTCCGGCCTCATCCAGCCCCCAGCGTTTCTTTTCAAGGAATCGAGCGAATTTTCCCAGATCGCGGGCATATGCCTCCACAGTATTCGGCGAGAGGCCCTTCTCAACTCGAAGGTAATCCAGAAAGACGGCGATCCGGTCTTCTGCTGTCGCAACTTGCCTGGAATCATCTTGTTGCGTCGTGGCTTTCATCTCTGGTTCACACTCGATACGGCCTCCGGCATGAAAGATTCGCTCCCCGGCCGCCGCCAAGGGCTTTGCTTGGCTCATCCACAGAATATATATTGGACGGCAGCAATGTGGAAGGATTTTCTATGAAATTAAAGGAAATTGCGGAAAAACTGGATTGTTCACTCGAGGGCAACGGCGAACTGGAGATCACGGGAGCGAACGGTCTGGAGCGTGCCGGACCGGGCGAATTGACGTTTCTGGCGAACCGAGCCTACAGGCCGCTCCTCAAGACGACCCGAGCGGGGGCCGTGTTGCTAGCAAAGGACTTTGCGGCGCCCGACAGACCGACACCTCTCCCGACGCTGCGCTGCGAGGACCCGTACCTCGCCTTCGCCAAGGCGCTCGAATTCTTCTACCAGCCGCCACGACCGGCCCCAGGCATCCATCCGACGGCGGTGATCTCGCCGTCGGCAAAAATCGGTTCCCTCGGTTCTTTCGGTTCCATCGGACCGTATGTTGTGATCGAAAACGATGTCGAAATCGGCGCGAACGCCGTCCTGCATAGCCACGTCGTCATCTATCGTGGTGCAAAGATCGGGGATGACTTCACGGCGCACAGCCACTCCGTGGTGCGGGAGTTCTGCCAGATCGGCAACCGCGTCATACTGCAGAACGGCGTCGTAATCGGAGGCGACGGCTACGGGTTCGCCCGGCAGGCCGACGGGTCACACTACAAGATGGTGCAATCCGGGATCGCGGTGATCGAGGACGATGTGGAAGTGCAGGCGCTGTCATGCGTGGACCGCGCGACGGTCGGCGAGACGCGCATCCGGCGGGGCGCGAAGCTCGACAACTTTGTGCAGGTGGGCCACGCCTGCGACGTCGGCGAGAACACGCTGCTCTGCGCGCAAACGGGGCTCGCCGGAAGCACGCGACTCGGCAGGAACGTCCTGCTCGCCGGGCAGTGCGGCATGGCCGGACACATGAAGGTCGGGGACAACGTGATCCTGACAGCCAAGTCTGCCGCGCACGGCGAAATCCCCGCCAACGCCCGGCTGTCGGGAATCCCGGCCTTCGACAGCAAGCAATGGCTGCGCGCGATCGCTGCGTTCAAGAACCTGCCGGAATTGCAAAAGACGGTGCGGGAGTTGAAGGCCGCCGTGGAGAAAGGAGGGAGGGGCGGGACCAGCTGATTTTCGAGGCCGGATTCTCGACCCTATTGCGGCAGTGCTGGACGCTGCTTGGGATTTATCCGGCAGCGGCCTTTTGTTTCCGCTCGATTTTGGCCCAGGTGTCGCGCAGCGTGGCGGTGCGGTTGAAGACGAGCTTCTCCGGAGTAGAGTCCCGGTCCACGCAGAAGTAGCCCATGCGCTCGAATTGATACACGGTCCCGACGGTCGCTGAACGCAGGCTCGGTTCCATGCGGCAGCGGTCGATGACTTCGAGCGAATTCGGGTTGAGGTTCGAGAGGAAGGTTTCGCCTTCGGGGGTATCGTTGGGGTCTTCTTTTGAAAACAGGGTCTCGTAGAGCCGCACCTCGGCTGCAAGCGCATGCCCGGCCGAGACCCAGTGGATGGTGGACTTGACCTTGCGCCCGTCGGGCGTGTTGCCGCCGCGCGTGGCCGGATCATAGACGCAGCGCAGTTCGACGATGTTGCCGCCCGCGTCCTTGACCACGTCCTTGCACGTCACGAGATAAGCATATCGCAGGCGCACTTCCCTGCCCGGCGAGAGGCGGAAATATCCCTTCGGCGGGACTTCCCGAAAATCGTCCTGCTCGATGTAGAGCACGCGTGAGAACGGGACCTTGCGTGTGCCGGCGCCGGCATCTTCGGGATTGTTGACGGCTTCGAGCTCTTCGACCTGACCCTCGGGATAGTTTTCGATCACAACTCGCAGCGGGCGCAGGACGGCCATCACACGCGGGGCGCGCAGGTTCAGATCCTCGCGCACGCAATGTTCGAGCAGCGCCAACTCGACGACCCCGTTGGTTTTCGAGACGCCGATGCGGCTGCAGAAATTGCGGAACGCCTCGGGCGTGTAGCCCCGGCGGCGCGCGCCGCACAAAGTCGGCATGCGCGGGTCGTCCCAGCCGCGGACGTGGCCGTCGCGGACCAGCTGCAGCAGCTTGCGTTTGCTCAAGAGCGTGCAGGTCAGATTCAGGCGGTCGAACTCGATCTGCTGCGGGTGATGGATTCCCAACTGGTCGAGGAGCCAGTCGTAGAGCGGGCGGTGATCCTCGAACTCCAGGGTGCAGATCGAGTGCGTGATGCCTTCGATCGAGTCCGACTGTCCGTGCGCGTAGTCGTAGGTCGGATAAACGCACCACGTCTTACCGGTGCGGTGGTGCTCGGCATGCAGGATGCGGTACAGGATGGGGTCGCGCAAGTTCAGGTTGGGGGAGGCCATGTCGATCTTGGCGCGCAGCGTACGCGAGCCGTCCGGAAATTCGCCCGCGCGCATCAGTTCGAACAAGGAGAGATTCTCCTCGACACTGCGGTCGCGGTAAGGGCTGTTGCGTCCCGGCTCGCTCAGAGTGCCACGATGCTCGCGCACCTGGTCAGCGTCGAGGTCGCAAACGTATGCCTTGCCGGCTTTGATGAGCTGCACGGCCCACTCGTAGAGCTGCCCGAAGTAGTCGGAGGCATAGAACAGACGGTCCTCCCAGTCGCCGCCCAGCCAGCGGATGTCTTCGATGATCGAGTCCACATACTCGGTTTCTTCCTTGAGCGGGTTGGTGTCGTCAAAGCGGAGATTGCACTTGCCCCCGAACTCCCGCGCGAGGCCGAAATTGATGTGGAGGGATTTGGCGTGGCCGAGGTGCAAGTAGCCGTTCGGCTCCGGCGGGAACCGGGTATGCACGCGCCCGCCGTGCTTGTTGTTCTCGCGGTCGCGGAGGATGATGTCCCGGATGAAGTTCGATCTTGAAACGGGGGACGCAGATGCAGACGCCGGCGCGCTCTTTGTACCTGACTCCGACTCGGGAACTCTAGCGGGCGTACTCATTCTGTTCGAATTGGAAATGTCTCGCGCTTTGCTTCAACGGACGATCGTTACCGGCTTGTTCGGGTTGTTCTGCATCAGGAAGTTGCGCTCCAGGCCGACGCGATGGAAGTAGCCGGACGGTTTGATCTGGAGGAAGCGCCCGCCGATGCCGCGCGGCCGATGGTTGTGGTATTCGTTGGCCTCCACCAGGAACAGGTCGCCCTCGGTCCAGTCCAGCCGCCGCTCCGGCTGTCCTTCCTTCTGCAGCGTGACGTAGCCGTCGCCCTTCAGGACGAAATAGACGGTCTCCCAGACGTGACGATGTTCCGGGGTGGTGCCGTCGGCGGCGGTGAACTCGCGCACTTCCATCTCCAGCAACTCATTGGCTGCCATGTCGCCGAACGGCAGAATGGTGATCCCGAGCTGGTCGCGGCTGCGCCGCAGCATCTCGCGGCCGCGCAGGTCGGGCAGGATATGGCCGACCTGCATGCGGACGTTCTCGGGTCCGGTGGTGTCCTCGGGCGTGTACTCCGGGTCCTGCGCGACCGACTGGTTCCAGCGGTCTTCAAACTGGAAGTCAATCGCGGAAAGAAAGTCCGCATTCTGAAACACGTTGCGGGTCAGAGGAGCGGTCGTGATGGAGAGATAGCGGGCCGGGGTGGTGGGGGAGCTGTTGAAATGCTGGTGCCAGGCGTTCAAGCTGGGCGAGAGCAGGTCGCCTTCCTTCCAGTCATAGCGCTCCTTGCGAATCTCCGGCCGCGGCCACATTTGCGTATAGCCGGTTCCGGAAACGATCAGAATCATCTCCTCGGCCAAATGGCGATGCGGCGGAAGATTCCCGCCCGGAGGAATCTCGATCAGCGTGACGTCCGCCTGATGGAACTTGCCTTCGCTCAGCCGCGCCGCCGGCACGCCGAGCTCCGTATCCATCCGCAGGGGATGCTCCTTCAGGCGAATCAACTCCGGACTGCGCTGCGCCAGGGCCTGCGGGACGCCGCCCAAAACACCCACCATGAAAAATCCGACGACCCAAGCCAGGGTAATCGGCGCAATCCGGTTTCCATTCCTGCTGGTTGCACGCATCTATGAATCCTCCTTTGCGTTCCTTCACTTTGGTACCAAGCGCTTCGCCAAGGCTACCCGGAGTGGTTGCTCTTTTTCAAGGAGCCGGGTCTACTGCTTGTCGTAGACGCGCACGGTCCTGCCGGCCCGCTCGGGCGGCAGCACCCGATCGGCCGTCCAAGTCATCGTCTTGCCATCTCTCGAAATGTCCCAGCGCATGCGGTTATGAACCTGCCCGTCCTTCTTCGCCACCGCCTCCAGCGTGTAGCGGTCGATGCGCCGCAAAGCAAGCGTGTCCAGGTTGGCGTCGCCGTGGACGGGATGGTCCTCGCCGTCAAAGTACAAGGTCCATGTCCCGCGTGTAGGGTTGCCGTCGGCGTCGCGCAGCGGCCGCGTGATCCGGATGCCGTTCGGGATCGGTTCGTGCGTCCGCGTCAGGGCTTCGGCCGACTGCCCGGGACTAAGCTGCGTCCTCGCGACGTTGATCTTCCAGGTGCCCATGATGGGATCGTCGGCGCCGGTTTGAGCCATCAGAACGGTGGAACCGGCCAGCAGGGCCGCGACCAGAAGACAGGTTTTCTCGGGCATTTCGATACTCCTCTCGCTTGGTTCCGCTAACGAATGGCAACCGGGGCCACGGTCGAGCCCGTGCCGCCCTTGATCTTCAAGGGTTGCAGGATCAGGGCAAACTCGTAGGCGTGCGCGGCGGCCAGCGCTTCCAGCTTCATGCTTTCGAGCAGATAGATACCGTGCTGGATCAGCATCATGCCGTGGATCGCGTTGTCGGCGGGCACAGGCGACTGGAACTGGATGCAGCAATTATCTGCGCCCACGAGCATGGGGTCCTGCTGCACGATCCACTCGCCCGCCGCCGAGCCCAATCCGGGCCAATTCCTACCGTACCGCGCATTGTCGCGGCCGATGTGGTTCCCCCAGCCGGTGTGAATCAGGACAGCGTCGCCGGGCTGGAGCGTGAGGTTCTGGCGAGCCAGCGCCTGCTGCAAATCCTGCGGCGTGATGGCGTAGGACTCGGGCAGCGTGTCCACGCCCTTGAGCGCCGCAACGTCGATCATCACGCCGCGCGTCATCAGCGTGCCGACTTTCTCAACGCCGAGCTTCGTAAAGCCGTTCCGGGTATAGAGGTCGTTGAACTGAAAACAATTGTAGAAGCTGCCGTTATACATCTGATGCGTAAAGCCGTCAAACTGCGTGCCGATCTGCCCCAATTCCGTCACGACCAGCTCTTCATTGCTGTTGCGCCGGTTCGGCTGCGGGAGCGAAGGCTTGGTGTAGGTGTTGAAGCTGCGGCCGGTGTTGAAGTACGTCTCCTGCGGATCGGGCGAGAGGACCTGGCCGAGCTCGAAGACTTCTCCAGTCCGGATCAAGCGTGCTGCGCGCAGGACCGTCTCCGGCTTCATCCAGTTGGCGGAGCCCCGCTCATCGCCCGCTCCCCATTTCGACGGGCAGCGCTCGCTCTCGGGCGGCATCTGCCAGGGTTGGGAAGACTGGGCGTAGAGAGCGGTGCTACCCATAACGAATGTCATAGCGATCATCATCGCGAAAATTCCGCCTCGCATATTCCCCTCCGATGCCGGATCGCCTGTCCCGTCCAGGAATTGGGCAGTCGTAGTCGAGTCAACTCCTATTGCCCGACCGGCGCGCGGTCTTTCTCTTCGATCAACGCCTTGAGCGTCGCGATCTCTCGGTGCAAGCCGTTTTGCCGCATCGCCAGGCTCACCAGATAGCCGACGTGCAGCACCCAAACCACCGCATAGGCCCAAAACAGGTTTTCCATACAGCCTCCAGAAATATTGCTTAGCCCAGCATCAATTGGCGCCGCAGTTGCTGTATCTCCTCGCTGCTTCTTTCCAGGCGCATGCGCAGCATCACAAGCAGCGCGAACAGGACCGAAAACGCCGCCCAGGACAGCATCAGCACCTGGAACATCTGAGGGTCGAGGCCGGAATCCTCGCCCCCCATCAGGACCGGCTGCGGATGCTGCGTCCGCCAGAGGCGGATCGAGAAGTAGACGATTGGCACGTCCACAAAGGCGAAAATTCCGAACACCGCCGAGAGCGTGGCGCGGCGCGGCGGCTCCTCCAGAAAATCCCGCAGCAGGAGGTAGCTCACGTACATGAGCCACAGCACGAGCGTGGAAGTCAGCCGCGCATCCCAGGTCCACCAGATTCCCCACACCGGCCTAGCCCAGATCGGCCCGGTAATCAACACCGCCGTGCAAAAGATGATGCCGATCTCGGCGCTGGCCAGCGCCAGCCGGTCCCACTTGAGGTTCTTGGTAATCAGATACCCGGTACTGCCGATGAAGACCATCAGGAACGCCAGCATGGCAGTCCAGGCCGAGGGGACGTGAATGTAGAAGATACGCTGGATATCGCCCATGGTCGCTTCGGTCGGCGCCCACAGAAAGGCACCGTACATCGTCGCTACGATGCCCACCGCGGCCAGAACCGCCAGCCCTCTTTCCCAGACCCTCGATCCCACTATGGTTCCCTTTCTTTGTCCCACTATCCCGCAAACTGCAGGTAAAGCTTCCGCATCTCGTCGGGCTCGTCCGGCCGGTTCGGGCCGAGGTAGGCCACCTTTCCGCGCTCCAGAATGAGCAGCCGAGTCGCCAGCTTCAGCGCGAACTCGAGCTGGTGCGTGCAGAGCACGATGGTTTTCCCCTGGCGGTGCATCTGCCGCAGCAGCGTTTCCAACAGCGCGGCGGCACGGTCGTCGAGGCCGGTAAACGGCTCGTCGAGCAGCAGCAGCTCCGGCCCGTGCAGGAAGAGCCTTCCGATAGCCAGCCGCTGTTTCATGCCGCGCGAGAAGTTGCGCATCAGCTCCTTGGCGAAAGGGGCCAGTCCCACCGACTCCAGCGCCGCCTTGCACGCGTTGCGGCTGTCGGGGACTCCGTAGAGATTCGCGTAAAACAGCAAATTCTCTTCCGCCGTCAATTCATCGTACAGGAAGCTGTTATGGCCGAGCAATCCCATACAGCGGCGGGCTTGGCTTGGGTCACTATTCGCGTCCACATCCGCAATCTGCAGCGTTCCGAAGCTCGGGCGCGTGAGCAGCGCCAGCAGCTTCAACAGTGTCGTCTTGCCCGCTCCATTACGGCCCAGCAGACCCAGAAACTCACCCGGCAGCAGGTGGATGCTAACGTTCTGAACCGCCGGGAGGTCGCCGTAGAGCTTCGAAAGCTTCTTGGCCTGAATCATGGCAGCCTGGGGCAATTTTTCGAGGCTCCCGCCTCTTCCGCGGCACTACTTTCTGTAGAGGTACATGAACCCGCCCAGCAGCAGCAAGCCGAGCGCAGCCATGACCAACCAGCGCCGCTCGGTAATCGGAGGAAGAATCGGGGACAGCGTGGCGCCCCCTCCCTCTGATAACTCCGTCTGGGCTCCCTCACGGATCGCCGATTCGCCAGAGATGCTCACGCGCAGCATCTCCCCGGGCGGGGTCACCAGGTATCCCATGAACCCGGATGCCGGGTCCGGTTCGAGCGCCGTGACGCCGTCGCCTTGAATCTCGACTTCGGGACCCGTCGTGACAATGTGGGTCTGATCGGCCCGTAGATCGATCGGCTTTTCGAAAACCAGCGGCGAAGTGTAGTCCATGGAATAGTCGAGCCGGATCTGCGTCTCGCCCGGGCGGATCGGATAATCAATGGCGAATCGGTTTTCGCCATCGAGCGGCGTCGGCGTCTGGCCGATGGGCATGCCGCCGGGTCCGTTCACCGTCACACGGATGCCTTCGCGGGCCTCCGCCGGCAGCGTGAACAGATAGGTCCCCGCAGGATTCACATAGGCAAGCGGCGGGGCAGTCTGGTTCTGAATGATGATCTGTTCGAGCACCTGCAACGAGCCGGCTGCCGGATGGACAAAGATCGCCTGTTCCACGATGGAGACGGATTGCCGGTCCGTGATGGCGTCATAAACGCGGATCTGGATGCCATCCGACGGGCCGTCGGGCAGCATCGGATGAGAATAGGTTGCGCCCTCGTGGTTCACGCGCAGCAACGCCGGAGCAGGACCTGCTGCCGGGGGAACGTTCTCCAGCCGGAACTGCCCGTCTTCGCCGGTGGTCGCCCGGGCCAACGGCATCATGCCCTGCGACATCCGCACGTAGGACACCTCGGCGCCGGCGACCGGGGCTCCCGTGGTGCCGTTCAGGACGCGGCCCTGAATCGGAGCGCCTCCGTCCTGCGCCCGAAGCGTCGGGACCATCGTGGGAGCAAGAAGCAGTAGCGCCCCCAGAGCCATTCCTGTCGCGGGACGGCGAGTGATGTGTTTCCCAGGTCTCATGCAATTCCAGACGAAGCAGCCACGCCGCTTCCAATGCAGGCCATAGAGAATTATAAGTCAGCCCCGCCCCGGCGCACAGAATATTGTTGCGTACGGCCGCTGGCTGAATGCAAAGCACCTGGCTGGGGCTCCTCTGCTCCGCGTGGTACACTGTTCTTGATACCCAGGAACCTCTCTCGAATAAATACATGATAGAATATTCGTTTGTGCCGATCTTACGTGGTTGGGGCTGCTCCGCGACGGTGGTTTCCGTCCAGAGCATGGGGGAATCCTAGGCGAGGTGAAGAGTAATGAAGGGTAGAACGAAGATGCGCCTGGCATCGTCATTTCTTAGGGGCTTGGCCGGCGGACTGTTGGGAGTCTTGCTTTGTCTGCGGGCGTCCCCTGCGCACGCCCAGGGGACGGCAGAGATCGTGGGAACCGTGAGCGACGTCACCGGCGCGGTGCTGCCGAGCGTTTCGCTGACCGTCACGAATGTCGCCAGCGGCCAGCAGCGCATCTTGACGACCGATGCCCAGGGAAGCTACGTGATCACGGCACTCCCGATCGGTGAATATACGGTCCGCGCCGAGTCCCCAAATTTCCGCCCCCAGAACCGCCAGGGGATTGTCTTGCAGGTCGGAGACCGCGCCCGCGTGGACATGACGCTCGAGCTCGGCGACGTGTCCCAGGAAATCACCGTCCAGGAGTCCGTGCCGCTACTGCGCACGACCAACGCCGAAGTCAGCGAGGTGATCAACAACCAGCGCCTCGTGAACCTGCCGCTCAACGGACGGCAATTCGTCCAGTTGACCCTGCTGAGCGACAACGTCTACTCGACACCTGTGGGGACACGTGGCGCAGCCCTCGCCCAGACCGGGCGCCAGGTGGTGGTTGGCGGCCAGCGCGCCGGGCACAACATGTACTGGTTCGACGGCACGTCCATTACCGACCAGTACTTCAACAACCTGGTCATTTCACCTTCCGTCGAAGCCATCCAGGAGTTCAAGATTCAGAAGTCCATCTATTCGGCGGAATTCGGCGGCAAAGCGTCGGCCAACGTCAACGCTGCGACCAAAGCAGGCACCAACACCCTGCACGGAACCTTCTACGAGTTTTTTCGCAATGATGTCTTCGACGCCAGGACGTTCTTTGACCGCACTCCGGACCCGCCGCCGCTCCGGCAGAACCAGTTCGGTGTCAGTCTTGGCGGCCCGATTCGCCAGGACCAGACGTTCTTCTTCGGAAATTACGAGGGCTTCCGCGAGCGGCGTGCCCAAAGCCGCGCCTTTTCGCTTCCTTCGGCCAAAGTGCGCAGCGGTGACTTTTCCGGGCTTGCAACCATCTACGATCCGCGCACCACGGACGCAACAGGCCGCAGGCAGGCATTCCCGGACAACAAGATTCCCGCCGCGCGCCTCAACCCGGTAGCCGTGGCCTTCTTGGATAATATCCCGCTGCCGAACCAGCCGGGCGAAACACAAAACTACATCGTCTCGTCTCCTTTTACGAACGACCATGACCAGTTCACAGTGCGCGGCGATCAGTATTTCGGGCAGAACGACACGTTGTTCGGCCGCTTCACCTACGCCAACATGAGGACGTTCCAGCCCTACGGAAACACCAACCTCCAGGAGTTCCTGGTCCCTGGCTTCGGGTATGACATCACGACCAGAACGCACAACGCGGCCATAAATTACACTCATATCTTCAGTCCCAGCATCATCCACGAACTCCGCCTTGGCTACTTGCGCGTTACAGGAGGACAGGAAAGCGAAAATACCGGAACTGATTTCGCCGGGCAGTCCGGCCTGGAGGGAGTCACCCGCGACCTCAGCAAAGCCGGTTTCCCCACGCTCAGCTTCTCGGATGCCTACAGCACCATGGGAGATCCGCAAACCCTGGTGACGCGACGCAACAACAGTTTCGACCTGTTCAGCACGCTCTCCTGGATTCACGGCGCTCACAGCCTCAAGTTTGGCGGGTATATGTTCCGCCTGCGCTTCAACCCGCGCAACTCGCCCAACGCACGCGGATCGTTTGTCTTTTCCCCCCGCTTTTCTTCCTCGGCGGCGGGCTTGGGCGACGGCAACGGGTTCACCGATTTCCTGCTCGGTTACCCTTCGATCGCTACGGTCGGCATCGGCCGGGGCGAGATGGACGGGCGCACCACATGGGCGCACATGTTTGCGCAGGACGATTGGCAGGTCCGGCCCGGGTTCACTGTCAACCTCGGCGTCCGCTGGGAGATCAACACCCCGATCGGCGAAGTGCAGAATCGCTTTGCCAATATTGAGCCCGACCGGTTTGTGATTGCCAGTGACGAGGACGGGAATATGCACCCGGATACGCAGGAACTGCTGCCTTTCATCCCCGTCCCCTACGTGACCTCTGAGGAAGCGGGTTACGACAACTCGCTGCAACGTCTCACCTTGCGCAGGGTCGCGCCCCGCATTGGGATCGCCTGGTCTCCCCTAGGATCGCAGAGCACCGTCATCCGGACTGGTTTCGGCCTCTTTTACAACCAGGCCGCTTACAACATCAACGAAGCGCTGGCGCAGAACCTCCCCTTCTATTTCAACAAGACCATTACGACGTCCGCTGATACGCTCGTCCCGACGCTTTCAACCCAAAACATTCTGCTCGCCAACCCTACAGGGAGTATCGGCGGGACCGGCTTGCTGTACGACTACCGCTCGGAATACGCCGCGTCCTGGACCTTCAGCGCGCAGCGGGAACTGACACCGAATTGGGCCGTGCTGGCCACCTATTTTGGGTCTAAGGTCGTGGGAGCCGACGACGGCACCTTCTCGAATGTTCCGCTGCCGGGTCCCGGACCCATTGATCCGCGCCGTCCCAATCCGAACCTCAGTGGGTTCAAGACCATCCACTGGGGAGGCTGGTCAAAGTTCCATTCCCTCGCCCTGAAATTGGAGAAGCGCTATTCGCGCGGCCTCTCCTTCGACGCCAGTTGGACCTGGTCGAAGGCAATCGATGAGATGTCTTCTCCAGGCCCGACGTTCCACGAGTTCAACATTCCGCAGAACGTCTACGACCGCCGACCGGAAAGAGGGCTGGCGAGTTACGACCACCGTCACCGCTTCACCTTCACGCATTCCTACGAGCTTCCCCTCGGCCAGGGGCACAGCTTCAATCCCTCGGGATTTCTCGGGAAGATAGTGGACGGCTGGAGTCTCTCGGGAATCGGCACCTTCCAGATCGGCGCTCCGATCACGGTCAACCTGGCCACGGATTGGGCTAACATCGGCTCGGGTCCGGCACAACGCCCCGACCTGCTGCGCAATCCCAACTGGGACCAGGCTTCCGCCGAAGAGTGGTTTGACACGGGAGCCTTCGCTCTACCCGGCGTGGCCACCACGGGCGAGCCGGTCCCGTACACCTTCGGCAATGCCGGGCGCAACATCGTCTATGAAGCGGGCGAAGCCCAGGTGGATATCTCCATCATCAAGAACACCTCGCTCAGTGAAACCAACCGGCTGGAGTTCCGCGCCGAAATTTTCAACATCTTCAATCGGGTCAATTTCGTCGGCGCTCCCGGAAGGCTCTTCGGCAGCGCAAACTTCGGCCGCCTGTTCAACACCGGCCCGTCCCGCCAGATGCAACTCGGTCTGAAGTACGTGTTCTAGCCACCTCAGGATCAGCCGAACATGAACCGCCCCGGTCTCACCAGCCGGGGCTTTCTGGTTTGCGACCCCACCGGGCTTGTCCTATCTTTCTTACGACACATCAATGGCTAGCGTCCGTCCTGCAAACTCTTGTCACCTGCCATTCTTAATTTGGGGCTTGCTTCGTCCCGGCGGACAGGAGCATAATTCTAGTATCCGGAATCCAAGATTCGGATGCTTTATTCTTTGAGGAGGATTCAGATGAAGTTTTCCATTGGCGGATTGGTGTTGGTAATGGCGTTTGTGCTGGGTGGGGGGCCAATCGCGCAGGCACAGGATGCCCCGCGACCGCACGACATGACAGGGTGTTTGGCGAAGAGTGGCGACAACTACCAGTTGACGAATCTCGAGAGAGGTCCGGATGTGGTTGCTATCGCGGAGTCAACCGCGAACCTGGAACCCCACGTCGGCCACAAAGTCACGATCACCGGCACGCGCGACCCGAATGCTCCGGGTCACACGATGAAGGTGACGGCGATGCAGCACGTCTCACCCACGTGTCCCTAGGCTGACTGGCAGTTGGCTGAGTTTGCATAAGATTTGCGGGAAGCCGGCCTAGTGAGTTCGCGGCGGCTTCCCGCTCCTTCTTCGATTGCCCCGGTCCGTATCAGACCAAAGTTTTTGGTGTGTCCCGAGGCAGGCTTCTCTTCGATTCTTTCCGAGATCGGTTGACGCTCGCCCCTAACGCCAATCCCATCCATTTTTCTTTTGCCTGCTCGCCGTGAATGGCGCCACCTGCGCAGCGAGGCATGGCACGAGCGGCAAGTTTTCCCCACGGGTTGTAGAAACAGAACCGGGGAGGATCACTCCTCCCCGGCGCAGGTTGAAAGGTGGGCAGGTTCTACCGCAACTGCACGCGCACCATCTGCGATGGCGGGCGGTAGGACGGTATCCACACTGTGGGCCGCTCGGCTCCCTCGTCGGTCGCCAGATCGCGGATCTCGTACGGACCCGGCATGAAGTACTCCGTCGAGTTGCCGGTCCTCATATCAATGCTGAAGATCCGGCGGCTGTTGAAGTCGTTCGCCCACACGATCTGGTTCTTGTCATCCACCGAAGCCGTGTAAGGCGACGGGAACGGCGGAGTGTACGCCCTGTGGTCGGGAATCAGCGGGAACTCCCGGACCTCGCCCGTATCCGGATCGAACCGCGCCACCCGTCCGGCCCAGTAGAGGCCGACCCAGGCGTTGTCGTCCGCGTCGATCTCGCCGCGGCGCGGCCCGGCTCCAGGCGTCGGCACGGGATACTCCATGAATTTCTCCGTCCGGGGATCGAACACGCCCATCTTCCCCAGCCGCCACAGGTTGAAGATCGACCGCCCCTGCGAATCCGTGTCCATGCCGTAGGTGGCTCGGTTCAGCTCCATGCCTTCAGGCGCAATCCGAAACAGCTCTTTCTCGCCGCTGGTGAGATCGAGCCGCACCACGCCTTCATCGCCCTGGTACCAGACCTTGCCGGCCGGGCCCATTCCGAACTGCGACGAGCCGCCCTCCAACAGCGTGAATTCCTGCGTCGCACGATCAAACCGGAGCGTGGCGTCGTCGGCGCCAATCGCCAGCTTGCCCTCGCGATCGAAAACGATCGTGTGCGCTCCGCCGCCCGGATTACCCGCGCGGTCCTGTCCCGGAGCCGTTACGGCGACCATGCCTTCCCGGCCCATCCCCTCCTTGAGTGAATACTGGAATTCCCGGGCTTCGCCGGTCTTCGTATTGACTCTGCCGATCGCATTCGAGAAATGGTCCGTATACCAGACGTACGGGCCCGCCGGGTCGGGGTCCACCAGGACGTCGTGGGGCCACACGAACCGCCGGTCGCCGCGAATCATGTAGAGCTCGTGCTGCCCGCCGCGCGGAATGTCGTACTCGGTCACAACCTGGCGCGTTGCGGCGGCGCTCGTCGGCCGGGGCCGCAGCTGGAACGGAATCTCGCTCGAAGAGTCCGGCCCGCGAATCGAAGCCAGGTAATCCGCCAGCGGCTCGATGTACTGCTTCTGTTGATACGAGCGGGTGCCGGGAGTGTGCGAGTCGGCGTTTCTCGCTCCCGCCATCCGCCGGATGGTCTGCATCCACTGTTCCTTCGTCTTGGGGTTGCGCAGCGCCCACTGCAAAGTGTGGCAGTTGTCGCACTGGATGAACAAATGCTTCTGCTCGTCCGTGCCGGGCAGAGCCGCGATGATCTCGCTCGCCGTGGCGTCCTCAATGGTCGGTGTCCGGGGTTCGAGCGCGAAGTCCACCTGAGTGGTGTCGCCCGCCGTCAGCGTCACGCCTTCCTTGTTGGCATGCACAAAGTCGGGCAACGTAATCGAAACCGCGTAGGTCCCGGCGGAGATATCCGCCCAGTCCGGAAAGTCGTACTCGCCGTTGGTGTTGGTATAGACGCTCACCGCGAAGGTGCCATTGGCCTGGCGCGCGCGCACGGGGACGGCCGCCACCGGCCCTCCCGCGGAGGAGGTCACGCGCCCGGCGAGCAATGAAGTGCCCTGCGCGGAGGATTCCGCCGACCACCACGCGGAGAACAAGACCCCGAAAGCGATCGTCAGAGCCGCCGCTAAAACATACCTGCTCTTGTTGCTTCCATTAGCCGATCTCGTGGATGTCATGAAAGTCGCTTCCCTTCCCCCCGGAGTGCTACCCCGGAGCTGAGAATGATTCGATTACTGCCCGGTACAAGAGGTCTATTCTTTTCTGTCACGTCAGATCCTGTCGAACATCTATCCCCGATAGACCTGACGCGGAAATTATACAACAATGCATTCCGCCCCCCACGACTCTTTCTTGCCCGCGCCAGACCGGATCATACCGCCTGCCTCCGCATTGCTACTGGCGGACCCCATCTCCGCTCCGCCCGCTTGCAATTCCCCGAGTCTTGCGAGCACAATCTTCCATAGAGTCGAAACCATGGCGGCATTTGACAATCCTTCGCAGGCGCAAGAGGTCCGAGGCGCGAGTCTGCTTCCGACGCCTCCTGCCCTTCCAGAAGACGAAGCGCGGCTTGTGGACCAAGCTCGCCAGGGGGAGCTGGACGCTTTCACTGAGTTGGTGAACCGATATGAAAGAAAGATCTTCCGCCTGACCCAACACATCACCGGCAACCGCGAGGACGCTGAAGATGCCCTTCAGGAGACCTTTCTCAAGGCCTACTCACGCCTAAACCAGTTTCACGGCGACTCCCGCTTCTACACCTGGCTCGTGCGCATCGCCGTCAACGAGTCGCTGATGAAGCTGCGCAAGCGCAAAACGGCGCGGGCCGTCTCGCTGGACGAGCCCGTCGAGACCGACGGCGATTTCATGCCCCGCGAGGTCGCCAGTTGGGACCCCAACCCGGAAGAACGTTACGCGCAGACCGAGCTGCGGGAAATTCTCGACCGGACCGTGCAGGCCCTGCCTCCGATTTTCCGCACCGTCTTCGTCCTGCGCGACCTCGATCATCTCTCGACCGAAGAGACCGCGGAGGCGCTGGGCGTTTCCGTCCCGGCCGTCAAATCGCGACTGTTGCGCGCGCGGCTCCGGCTTCGCGAGGACCTGACCCCATACTTCAAGCGCGGCGACAAGCCAGGAGACGGCCAAGCCGGAAGATAGGTAGATAGGTAGAGAGGCCGGATGAAAGGCCGGCTGAAAGGAAAGTCCGATGAGTTGCAAGATGCTTTTGCGCGAAGTCTCGAATTATCTCGACGCTGATATCGACCCGGCCCTCCGACAGCAGCTCGAGGAGCACATCGCCAAATGTCCCGAATGCCTCGTCATTCTCGACACCACGCGCGAAACGGTCGAGATCTACCAGTGTTGCGAGCCTTATCCCGTCCCCGAACCGGTCCAGACCCGCCTCCGCGACGCCCTCCGCAAATACTGCGAAGAATCGCAATCAGAGTAGACTTAGAACTTGCTGATGCCACCGCCTCGGCGGCAGCCCTCCGCAACTTTGTCAAGAGGGCATTCGTTTCCAATCGACCCAGATCGTCGGGAGACTGCCAAGTGGGTTGGTCAGGAGGATTCTCGTGCTTGAGATTGCCCGCGCGCTCCCCGCTGCCGCAGCTTGAAGCGCTGGATCTTGCCCGTGGCCGTTTTCGGCAGCTCCGTGACGAAGTGAAAGGCTTTCGGACACTTATAGACCGCCAGCCGTTCCCGGGTGTAGCTGCGCAGCTCCTCCGTCATGCTGTCGCCTGCCTCGTGGCCGGACTTCAGAACGACGTAGGCGATTGGTTTTTCCAATCCCTGCGGATCGCGCTCAGCTACCACGGAAGCCTCCGCTACAGCAGGGTGCGAAAGCAGAGTGCTTTCCACCTGAATCGGCGAGACCCAGATGCCTCCCGACTTGAACAAATCGTCGCTGCGCCCCTGATAGGTCAGCACGCCGCCCTCGTCCATTTCGTATTGGTCGTTCGTGCGCAGCCACTCCCCGAGGAACGTCTTCTTCGACGCTTCATGGTTACGGAAGTAGTAGGACGCCACCGAAGGCGCCGACATCCACAGCTCACCCATCCCACCCGGCCCAGCGTCTTTGCCTTCCGGGTCCACCAGGCGAAACTTGTGCTCCGGGAACACCGTCCCGCTCGTCCCTGGCACGACTTTCCCCGGACGGCTCGCGAGGAAAATGTAGCCGAACTCCGTCGAGCCGACGCCGTCAATGATTTCGAGACCGGTTTTCTCCTTCCAGCGCTCGAAAATCGCTGCCGCCAGTGCTTCACCCGCTGAGACACACATCCGCAGGCTTGACAGGCGCTTTTCGTCGAAGCCTTCCTGCAGCATTTTGGCGTACGCCGTAGGCACGGAAAACAGTAGCGTCGTCCGGTACTGCTCGATCATACGCAGCACCGCTTCCGGCTCCGGACGGTCCGGCAGCAGCGCCACGCCAGCCCCAACCCAAAGCGGCATGAACAACGAATTCACCAGACCGTAGGAGAAAAACAGTCGGGCCAGCGAGAAGTTGATGTCCTCGGGCGTCAGCCGCGACACGTGGCGAACGAACGGCTCGACCGCAAAGATCGTATTGCGGTGCAGATGCACCGCCGCCTTCGATTCCCCCGTCGACCCTGACGTATAAACCCAGTAGGCCGGCTGGTCTCGATGCGTCAGCGCCGGTTCGAGTTCGTCCGGCTGCGCCGCTACCGCCTGCTCGAAGCAATGCGCCCTACGGATCCCCTCACCCCGCACGCTCACCACGCCTCGCAGTGAGCGGATGCTCCGCAGCAGCGGCTCGATCGGCTCCAGAAAGTCCGCCTCCCCCACCAGCAGCCGCGCCTGGCTGTTGTTCAGGTAAAATTCGTAATCCTTGGGATGCGCGAACGTATTGAGCCCGACCGGAACCGCGCCCATTTTCATCGCTCCCAGATACGTGGCGATGAATTCCGGCGAGTCACGCAACAGCAATAGAACACGCTGCTCGGGCTTCAGGCCCAGCGCCCGCAGTGCGTTTCCGGCACGGTTCGCGAGATGATAGAGCTCCTCGTACGTGAGGTTTCCGGCCGGCCCCCACAGCGCCATCTGCCCGCCCCGCCCTGCAGCCAGATGCCGGTCGAGCAGCGCCGTAGCGAAGTTGAACTGCTCCGGCACGTCTTCCGGGCCGCGGATGGCCCGCAAATCCCTGTCACCCCACGAAAACGAAAAGCGTCTTGCCGATCCCATGCTGTTTTGCTCTCCCCTTGAAGTCTTTCAAAGAACGATTTCGTCTTATGCGGTCATCCTGCCTGTCCCGAACGGAGCCGAGGAAGCGAAGGACCGGCATGTTTCCCATTTGCGAATCATCACTCACCTTCCACCAGCGCCGCCAGCACCCGGCGGCCGTGTTCGATCCGCTTGGCATCGAGGTCCGGATTCTCGAACCGGATGCCGCTCGTAATGCGTGCCGCGCCTTCGTAGGCGAGCGCATTGTCCTTCAGAATGGACTCGATCCGCACCTCAATCTTGGCCATCCCTGGAAACCCTGTCAATTCGGGCGCGAGTTCCGTTGCCGTTCCCTGGATGTAGTACGCCATTTCCTCTTCGATCACCAGCAAGGTGACCTTCCCTTTCCGGCGCAGGTTTCCCGTCGTAGTGCTGTTCGACCAGGGCGCTAGCCGCAGCGTCCGCCGGTCCCGCGCAATCACTTCCAGGTAGCTCAGAATCGCGCTGTAGGGCCAGCCTCCTTCATCGAGGGTAATCAGCAGGAGCACCTTGTTCAGGTGCCGGTTGATTTCGCCGCCGTTCATCAGTTCGAACAGATCGTCCGGGAGTTCCGGTTTCAATCGCACCGACATTCGCTGGCCTCCTGCGAGCGGCCGAGTTCCCGCCCGAATCCCTGCGACTTAGGCCGAGGACGGTAGACTGGATTCCCCGCACTGGGAACCGATTTCGGGCGGCGGGCCGCAACCCGAGCGACCTCAAAAAAGATTCTCTTGCTCCGCGCCTATCTTCGCTATAATATCTTGATGCGATGGAAGAGTGGGTTCAGTTTCTTTACTTTTTCTCTGAGGAGTGATATAGAAGCTGCCTGGTCTGGGACGAATGGGAATTGGCACCGAACCGGAGAGGTTCCGCGAAGTGGCTGCTTGTTGGCTGTCATCTGAGCACGGCCTGATTCTTCCGGACAGTTCGGTCTCGAGTCCATCTCGCCCATAGAGGAGGAACAAGCGCATGGCAAAGAAGAGTTACACGAAAGACATCATCAAGATATTCGCGGGTGTATTTCTGGCGATCGTGGCGGTGATCGGCCTGACCTATGGCTCCGTGCTGCGCGACATGCAGCAGGGCATGGAAGAATACCGGCAGGGCGACCCCGAGGCGGCCTTGCAGCATTATGAAGCCGCCGAAGCTCGTCTGCGCAGCTACGGCGCGCTGCGAGTGATTCCCCAGCAGGACCGCCGGAACCTGATTTTGAATCAGGCCCGTCTGCTCTACGCCATGCAGCGCTACGACGAGGCCGCCGAGCGCTTGGAGCGCGAAAATGAGATTCCGGGGTTGAACTCGGACGGCCGTTTCCTGCTGCTCCGCGGCGAGATCACCTTTCGCTCGGCCGTCAACAATTATCAGGACTCACCCCGCAAGGATCCGCAATTGCTCGAAGAGGCTTTGCTCGCCGCCGAAGACAGCTTGCGCGATTCGCTCCGCTTGAGTCCCGAGGACTGGGACGCCAAGTACAATTACGAATTCATTAACTATGTCCGGAATTTGATGTCGCAGAACGACGACGGGGAAATCCGGATTCTGATGGAAAATGTGAGGGTCAAGGAAACACAGCCCAAGCCCCTCCCGCCCGATCAGCAAAGTTAACGAGGAACCCATCGCGTAGAACGGAGACCGTATTCCGGAAATTGCTCCGGAAAGCGAGCGCGGTTTCTTGGCAACGAACAGGTTCAGCCCGTCGGCGGTGCCCGGCCGGAATGGGAACGATTATGGAATTTGCTCGCCCGGAATACTTTTGGATGCTCTGGTTGATTCCCTTTGTGGCCGTCTTCTGGGGCTTGGGAGTCTGGCACCAGTGGCGCGTGCGGGACCGTTTCGGCAACCTGACAAACCTGGAGGGGGTCTCCCGGATTTCCTGGAGCGGCCGGGGATTCCTGCGCGGCCTCCTGTTTGTGACCAGCCTGCTGCTAATGGTCCTGGCCCTTGCCTACCCGCGGACGGTGGTTCGGGAGTTGCGGCCGGTTCCCACTCCCACTGACCTGGTATTCATGCTCGACATTTCCCCTTCAATGTTCGCCCGGGACAATGATCCCTCCCGTCTGGGCCGCGCCCAGGAGATCATTCAGAAGTTCATCCTGATGAAGCAGCCGCAGGACCGCTATGCCCTGGTCACGTTCAACTACACCAGCGTCGTGCTGTCCTATCTGACGGCCGATCCGCAGACCATCCTGGTCTATTTCGACTACCTCAACCAGACCGAGGAGCCGGAGGCCGGCAGCAATATGGGTTCGGCCATGACCAGCGCCTTGCGCCTGATCGACACCGATATCCAGATGAATCCCGAGCTCTCCGAGGAACGCCGGCGGGTCTTTGTTCTGCTCTCCGACGGCGACGATAACATTGGCGAGTGGGCCGCGCCTCTGCGCGAGGTCCAGCAGCGGGAGATCCAGGTCTATACGTTCGGCTTGGGCAGCGCCAGCGGCGCCTACGTTCCGCTCCAGATGTCCCGCGGTCAGGTCGTCCAGTATCTCACTCGCGAGGGCGGAGCGCGCATTGTCAGCCAGGCCCAGGCCCAGACCATGCGGGAGGTCGCCGACCGTACCGGCGGCCGCTTCTTCCGCGGCGAGATTGAGCGGCAGGTGGACGTGGCTTTGGACGAAATCCTGGTACAAGGCCGCCCCATCTCGGGCTATCAGGCGAATCCCGTCCGGGAAGATTTGTACCATTTTTTTCTGATGGCCGCCTTCGCCAGTCTGATCCTGGGAATCTTTTTGTAGCGACGTAAACCGGAAAGCACCGGAAAGCGAGGAACACGCGCGTGCCAGTAATTCAGACCAAAGAACAAGCCTGGGAACTAATCCACCAGATTGAGGACCAGGTCCACAAGGTCATTATCGGACAGGAAGAGCTCGTCCGAAAAATCCTGATCGGACTGTTCGGCAGAATTCCCTATTCGTTCCGGCACGGGGAAGGCGAGAAGGCGGGCTCCGGCCACATCCTGCTCGAAGGCGTCCCGGGTCTCGCCAAGACCCTGCTCGTCTCCGCCATCGCCAATACGCTCCACGCCAAGTTCCAGCGCATCCAGTTCACCCCGGACATGCTCCCCGCCGACATTGTCGGCACGCGGATCTTCGACAGCCGTATCGCCGAGTTCCGCATCGAGAAGGGGCCCATTTTCGCCAACATCATCCTGGCCGACGAAATCAACCGTGCTCCCCAGAAGACCCAGAGTGCTCTGCTCGAAGCCATGCAGGAACGCCAGGTAACCATCGGCGAGACTACCTTTGCACTCGAAGACCCCTTTTGGGTCCTCGCCACGCAGAACCCAGTCGAGCAGGAGGGAGTCTTCTCACTTCCCGAGGCCCAGCTCGACCGCTTTGCCATGATGATTCGTGTGAACTACCCGACTGCGGATAGCGAGTTCCAGATGCTGGTGACCCGTCTCGAGGAAGCCCGCGTCAGCGCTGTGGCGGAACCATCCGCCGTCGTTCAGATCCGCCATATGGTGGCCAACGTGCACGTAGACGATAAAGTCCGCCGCTACATCGTCGCCCTCGGCCAAGCCACCCGGAATTCGCGTCCGGATTCGCTTCCCATCGTCCGCGATATGGTGATGCACGGCGCTTCGCCACGTTCGTACCAACACCTGCTGGCGATGTCCCGGACCACGGCCTTTTTCCGCGGGCGGGATTACGTGTTGCCCTCCGACGTCAAGTTCATCGCCACCGACGTGCTCCACCACCGCCTCGTGCGCACCATCCGCGCCGAAGTCGAGAACGTCAGCACGGACGAGGTGGTAGCCGAGGTTTTGCGGCACACCCCGATTCCGTAAGCGGGCGGTCCTGCTTGGGAAATGTACTGGCAGACGGAGAGTTGCGGTAAGGTTGGAAGGAGAGTTCGATGTTAGCCCCCGAGCTGACTCAAGAACTGCAATACATCGAGATCGCCGCCTCGCGCCGCATTCGCAGCCTGCGCTACGGCCAGAGCCGCAGCCCCATCCGCGGCAGCGGCTACGAGTTTGAGACCCATCGCAAGTATGCCGTCGGCGAGGACCTGCGCCAGGTCGACTGGAATGTCTCGGCCCGCATGCAGGAGCTCTACATCAAGCGGCAGTTCGAGGAGAAAGAGATCACGGTTTTCCTCGTGGTCGATGTTTCCCGGTCCATGTACTTTTCGACCGCCGCCCACTCCAAGCGCATGCGCGTCCTGCAGCTCGCAGCCACCTTGGGATTCTCGGCCGCCAGCGACAGTTGCAACTTTGGTTTTCTGGCATTCACCGACCGCGTGGAGGGCTTTGAGCTGCCCCGCAAGGGCCGCGGTCATGTCTGGCGCGCCATCGAGCAGCTCTACAACCTTAAGCCCAAGCGCCGCGGGACCGACTGGGAGCTGGCGTTCCGGTTCCTGCGCAGCCGTCTGCGACGCATGTCCATCGTCTTCATGTTGTCGGATTTCATTACCGACCCGGCGAAGCCCTCCCTGGAAGATTTGCCGGACCTGAAGGTCCTGGCCCAAAAGCACGACCTGGTTCCCGTGATCTTCGGCGATAAGATCGAGCACCGTCTCCCGCTCGGACGCGGCCTGTTGCGCTTCCGCTCTGCGGAAAGCGGCCAGGAGATGGTCTTGAGCCTCTCCTCCACCTTGCGCCGGCGCTTTGACCACTTCGTCTCGAACCGCCAGGACGAGCTCCAGGCTTTCTTTTACTCCCTCGGGATGGAATGCCTCTTTCTGCAGGTCGGGGAATCCTTCATGGACCCGATCATGACGCTGTTTGAAAGACGAAGAAAAGTATGAGGGTTTTGCCTGCGAATTGAAGTAACATATTGAGTTTGCCGCTTCCGCTGTCCGGTCCCCACGGCACGGCCTGAGGAAACCAAGAAAGGAGGACCCCCGGGTGGATTTTCGATTGCTCTGCTTGCGTGTCCTTGCCATCATGACTTTGCTGTTTGCTTTGGCCCCGGCCGGCAGCCATGCCGGCAGCCTCCAAGGCTTGGGGGCTCCTCCCACTCCCTCCAGCTCGGCTTCCGACGTCGTGCCGCCGCCCGAAGGCATGAGCTTCACCACGCATCTGGACCACACCGCCGTCTGGGTCGGCGACCAGTTTCATTACACCATCATCGTGGACCACACGACGATGTATGAGTTTGTGCTGGACACGCTCTCCAGAGAGACCGTCAACATGGACCCGTTCCAGGTCATGGATGTAACCACGGAAACCGTCACCCAGAAGAACGGCGACCAGCGCATTTACCTCGACATCGTGCTGACCACCTTCACCACAGGCCAGGACATCGAAGAAATTCCCCAGCTCACGCTGTTTTACTTCGAGCGGGAAGCCGGCATCCTGCGCGCCGAAGAGGCCGCCGCCGAGAGTCTGACCGTCCCCGGCCCCGTGATTGCCCTGCGCAGCACGTTGCCTCCCGAAGCCAACGACATCCGCGACCCCGTGACTGTTTCCTCCTGGCCGCAGTCCCGCTGGATTCTTGCTGGAGCGGGAACCATTTCCCTGATCCTCCTGATTACAGGTCTGGGCTGGGAAACCATCGTGTTCGTCCGCCGCCGCAAGAGCCAGCGCGGACCCGATCACCGCAAGGCCATGAATCTGGTCCGCGAGCGCTGGATGAGCGCCGTCCCCGGAGACTTCTCGAACTCCGAGGCCGCCATACGCTTCTATGACCAGTCCTATCAGGACGTCAAGGAATTCGTCGGCCATTTTCTCGAGACCACCACCGTTGGTCTGACGGCCGAGGAGCTGGGCCAGGAAATGCAGCGCCTCAACGCCGACCGGGAGATGCGGGGCAAAGTCGTCAAAGTCCTGGGGACGCTCGAAACAAACCGCTATTCCAACAACGGCGTCGCCCCCAGCGCGGAGGAGGCTCGGGCGACCGCGCAGGAAATCCGCGAAATCTTCGCGTCCAGGAGATAGCTGCGTATCATGGCGTTTCAGAACCTCCAATGGTTGTACCTGGCCGTGCCGCTTCTGTTGCTGATGGTCGTGGTACGCTTCTGGCGCCGTCACTACTGGGGACACTCGCTCGTCGAGCATGCTGCCGAGCGCCTCGGAGCGCTGAATCCGGTTCTGCGCCTCCCGACCCTGCTGGAGGCACTCGCCGTCGGCTTCCTGCTGGTCGCTCTGCTCGGGCCCGTATATCCGTTCGTCCTGAACCGCATCGAGCGCGGCGGCCTGCAAGTCATGATCGTCCTGGACCTCTCACAAAGCATGGAGGAGGGCCTGCACCGCCGGGGCACGCCTCCGCCTCCCCGTCCTCCGCAGACCCCTCCGGGTGCTATCGTTGGGCCCAGCAAGATGGTCGCCGTGAAAGCCAGCGCCAATGAATTCATCGGCAAGCGCTCCGGCGACGCCATCGGCCTGGTCGTCTTTTCGAACAACGCCTATCTGGTCTCGCCGTCCACTTTCGACCACGACAGCCTGGACGACTATCTCCGCATGGTCAACGTGCAGACGCTCGTCAATGAAGGCTTCACCGCCATCGGCGAAGGCATTGGCATGGCCAACAACTTCTTCCAGTTCACCCGCGAGCAGGGACGCCGCGCCAAAGGGCAGGTCATCATCCTGTTCAGCGATGGAGATAACAACTACGGCCGCGACCCCGTCCAGGAAGTCGAGCTTGCCCGCCAGCAAGGCACCCGCATTTATTTCATCGGCGTGGCCCTTGAGGCCGGTGCTTCCCAGCAGATTGCCGACGCCGTTTACACCACCGGCGGCCGCTACTTCGACGTCTCGAACCCCCGCCACCTCGACGAGGCGATGGAAGAGATCAACCGCCTTGAGAAGGGCCGTTTCATCAGCATTCAGTTGATCAACAATCAGCCAGCCTATTTTATTTTCGTCATGCTGGCGCTCGGCTGCCTCGGCCTCCGCATGATCCTCAACGGCATCCCCAACTTCGTCGAGCTCAGCTAGCTCCCCCATACAATGCTGCCTGTCATCCCGAGGAGCATAGCTGCGAGAGACCTGTTTGTTCTTCCCTGCTCCCTACACCCCGCTCCCCGTGCTATTATTTCCCCTTACGGACGGAGGTTGTGGCATGCATCGTTCCCAAGACACAGTATGGATCGCAGGTACGCTTCTGGCATTGCTGGCGTTTTGCTCCACCGCCGGCGCCCGGAACCAGCAAGCAAACGATCAGGTCGATCCCGAAACCACCACCCGCTTGACGCTCGGCGGCGCCTCTGGCACTCCGGGCAGCGGCGTGGTCGTTCCGGTTTATTTCACCCCCGCACAGGGCGTTGCCGTAGCGCAGTTGCGTCTCGAAGTGACGTATGTCAGCGTGAGTTTGCGATACTCCAATCTCGATAAGGGAATCGCCGCGGAGCTGGGTGGCGTCGACGTGGCCATCGAGGTCGAGGAAGGACAGAATGAACAGGACCTCGATACGCAGACCCTGACGATTACCGCCTCCTTCCTGAACACCGATCCGCCTGCCACGGGCATTCCCTCGGGACTGCTGGCCTACATAACGATGGACATCACCGACGACGGCCGACCCGCGAGCGTCACCTTGCGCCCGACCGTCGAAGCCACCCTGGTCGGCTCCGGCGATCCCGTTCCGAACCTCCGTGCCTTCGAAACCCAGGTCGACGTGCTCGCGCCCGGCACGGAGCCGCTGATTAGTTGCTTCTTCTTTACGCATTGATGCCACGCCTCGTTCCCATGCGTCACCTTCCTGGTATCGTTCCGCCTGCCTCGAGCAAAGTCGAGAGGAGCGCAGCAAGGAATCTGTTCTTTCTTTCTTTCCTGCTTTCGCACCTCGCCCTCGCGCAAACCCCGCCCGAGCCAGTTCCAGCATTAACCCTCGCCGAATTCCGCCGCCAGGTTGCGGCCCGTAGCGAGGACCCGAACGTGCCACGCCCCGTTCTTGAAGACCACTTTTTCCAGCTCGTGGACGGACAGGTGCGCGAAGCTGCTGCCCGTCAGAGCCTTGACCGGCTGGCGGGCTGGACCAAGGCGGCCCAGGCACGCTTCGAAGCACAAAGCGCGCCGCTGCTCGACGTCGAGATACTTCGCTTTGCCGAGGCCAACGCCGAAGCCAGGCTCGAACGATGGCAAGCAGAACGGGACGTCGGCTTGACATCAGTCAACGGCCTGCTGGGGCGTGGACCGCACGCGCCTCTCATTGCCATAACGAGTAACGCTTCGCCGTCCAGTGCGGATTTCCAGTCCGCAAACGACAATCTCGCCGCCCGCATCGAGCGGTTTGAGCAGCTTCTGACTCAAGCTCAAGAGCTGCTCGCCAAGATGTATCAAAACTATCTGTTCGGCGGCGTTACTCTCCCGGCGCTTCTCTGGCAGGAGGAGCAGACGTATCAGACGGAGCTCCAGTACCGGCTCTTGCTGGTCCAGGCCGACCGATCCCGTGCAGCAGACGGCTGACCATCTCCCCACATGACATATTGGATAACGAATCGCTGCATGTCTCCACCCGGCTTTCATGTTCTCCGCCCTCTTTATGTATTCGCAAAACTCTAGCCCTTCCGCCAAAGCAGAGGTATGATAGAGGCTATGGACATGAGAAACAGGAAACTATGGATCGCGGCGCTTTGTTCCGTGGCGCTGGCTGTTTCGCTTCCCGCTCACGAGACAGGTTTTCCGGAGCACACGCTGAAGAACGCTTTCCCCGAGGCCACGGGCTTCACTCTGCGCAAGAAGACTCTTACGCCCGACCAGATCGCGAAGGTCGAGCAGGCGTCGGAGAGCAAGGTGCAGAATAACGACAACCCGTTGTCCTATTACGTGGCCCTCGGAAAAAGTCCCGACGGCTCCGGCGTCTTGGGGACGGTCGTCATGGTCGATACGCGCGGCACCAAGGGTCTGCTCGACCTCGCTGTTGGAATCCGGCGTGATGGAACGGTGGCCCGGATCGTGGTCGTCGAGAACAAAGACGAACCCGGCTTGTCTGCCGCCGGGTTTCTCAAACAGATCGAGGGGAACACGGCGGAATCGCTGAGGACGATCGGCGAGGACTTGCAGTATTCCGGGGACCCCAAAGCGGCTCAGGCACTCGTGAACGCGGTGCGGCGCGCCCTCTATTTGCTCGCCGCGGCCACGGCTCCCTAGCCGTCCAACCGCCCGCATGGAACAGCGCAAGCGAATGTCACACGCGCCTGTCCCGGGGGCCGCTCCGAGGCCGCCGCGACAGGCGTTGGGTAGAACAATGCGAACGCTTCTCCTGGCTCTGGCTTTGCCGCTCGCCGTGTCGGAGATCGCGTATGCCCAGCAGACCGCCGTACTGGGCAAGGTCGTCCCGCTGCCGAGCACCGTGGGGGAAGTGTATTCCCCGGCGGATGGCCGCATCCTTGCCGCCCGCGAGCGTCCCTTCGCCGTCGGCGACACGGTGCAACAAGGCGACCCCTTGGCCGTCATTGAGCATCGTTACAACGTTCACGATCTTTCTCACATGGGCACCGTCCGCTGGGAGTTGCTCTCCGTCATGCTGGACGCGCGCCGTGTTGCGGTTGCGGCTCGCGTCGAGCGCGAAAAGGCCGAACGGCTCCTCCGCTTAGGGAGCGTTTCCGAGCAGGAAGTGCGAGAATTGCGCGCAGCGGAAGAAGTCGCCGAGGCAGAATTCCAGAAGCGTAGGATTCTGCTCGAATATCAGGACGCCCAGGTGCAGGGCAGCGAGATCACCCGCAGGGGCCTGTTCGCCCCCTTGGACGGCGAGGTCAGCTTCGCCAGCTTCACCCAGGGCCAATTGATTACCGAAGGCGTTCTCCTCTATCGCATCGTAGACCGTCGTAAAGTCGCCTTCGCCGCGCGCTTCCCCGAGTCTGACCCGCGCGTCACGCAAGAGAACCTGCGCGTCCGCATTCGCTTCGACCCCTTGCCGGACGAAGTCTATTCGGGAACGCTCGAACAGGTCTCGCCGCTCGTGGACCCGCAGTCGCGCACGCGTGAAGTCCTCTTCAGCGTCGAAAACCCCGGCTTGCTCCTCCGCTACGGCATGATCGGCTACATGGAGGTGGAAACACAGTGAAAAACATCTTCCCCCTATTTGCGCTCTTCCTCACGCTCCTCCTCCCCACCTTCGCTCGCGCCCACGGCGAAGTGGTCGGTGGCGGCGCGGTCAATCTGGTCCGGCAGATCGAAGCGGCGGGCTCTTCCTACCGCGTGGAGATGATGTATTCTCCCTCGCAGCCCGCCGCCGGAGAGCCCACCAACGTCGAGTTCAAGGTCGTTCGGCTGCTGGCCACGCCCGACCCGCTGCTGGGCTCGGAAATTCCCATAACCGAGGCCCCGCATGCGTCTCTGCTGCATGCCTACACAGACCAGGTCATAGAATCCGAGATTCACATGCACGCCGAAGGGGAGGCCGGCATTTTTGGCATAGCCGAATACCCGTTTCCCGCCGGCGGCCCGTTCCTGCTGCGCTCCCTGTTTCCCTTCACCGGTTCCTATCGCCTTCGCTTCCTGGTCGACACGGGAACCGGGGACGAGTTCCCCGTCGATCTTCCCATCACCGTGCAGCCCGACGGCTCGGCCCTGTTCCGTGTTTGGATCAATCTCGCGCTCTGCGGCCTGATTCTGGGCCTGACCGGGATGCAGTTGCGCAAGGCCCGCGCCGCGGGTGGCGGCCAGTCCGCTTTGCTGCGCCCAGCCCTGATCGGCGCCGGCTCTCTCGTTGTCGTCGTCCTGGGCATGAACGTTTTTGTCCTCGACCAGGTTCTTGCCATGCGCGAGCCGGTAATCCCGCCCGCCCCGGCACTGGCTGTCACGCCGAATGAAGACGGCACCTTCACGGTCCCTGAGCAGGTTCAGGAGGACCTTGGCCTTGTGCTCGCTGAAGCCAAAGAGATGTCTCTGAACCAGGCCATCACGGGGTTTGGTGCGGTCGAACCCGATCCGGACAAAGTTGCCGAGGTCTTCGCCCCGCTCTGGGGACGCATCGAATTTCCTGCCGAGACGCTTGCCGTCGGCGATCACGTGGAACGCCGCCAGGAGTTGGTCCGCGTGATTCTTGAGCTCTCCGCCGTCGAGCGCGCTCCTATGGAAGCCAAGCAAAAGGACATCCGCAGCGCGCTCGAGCAGGCCACCCAGCGCCGGGACGCTGCCCAGATCGAATACGAGCGCGCCCAGACACTCGCTGCCGCCAACCTCGCCTTCGAGCAGGACCTCCAGTGGGCCGAGGAGTTGTTCGATGAAGCCGAGGATGCCTATCAGCAGATCGCCAAGCAGGACCAGGATTATGTCCGCGTCATCGAGTTCCGTGACCCACGCCGCACTCCCGTCCTCGCCCCAATCAGCGGGACCATCACTTCCGTGGATTTCGTCCCCGGTCAGCTGAACCTCAATGGTGAATATCGCAAGCTCTTCACGATCACCGACACCAGTGGCGTCTGGGTGCGCGCGCTCGTGTATCTGTCCGACGCCTTGCAGCTCCGTGACGGCCAGTCCGCGCAGGTCTTTCCCGAAGGCGCCGAGGGTTCCATCGCCGGAACCGTCCGCTGGGTCGGCGACACCGTCAATCCGGCCGACCGTACCGTCCCGGTGATTGTCTCGGTAGCGAACCGCAATAACCGCCTCGCGCTCGGCTCATTCGCCCGCGTCGAATTTCCGCAGCGCCGCCAGGCCGTGGCCGTCCCCGATCAGGCCGTGCTCGATGACGGTACCACGCGCCAGGTCTATGTCGCCCGGGAAGAGAACCGCTTTCTCCCGCTGGAAATCGAAGTCGGCGTCAAGCAGGACGGCTGGTGGCAGATCATCTCCGGGATTCAGGAAGGTGACCGCGTCATCGCCCAGGGGGCGGGACTGCTCGGGTCGTTGCGCCTGGAAGAGGCTGCCGCCCCCGCGCCCCATGCCCACTAAACTTCGACGCCTGGCACCGGATTCGGCATGTTGAACCGCATCATCCGTTTTTCGCTGGAACACCGCCTCCTGGTGCTGGGCGCGGCCGTCTTTCTGCTCGTCTATGGCTCCTACGTGGTTGTCACGCAGCTTGCCGTTGACATATTCCCCGACCTCAACCGTCCCACCGTCACCGTGTTTACGGAAGCTCCCGGCCTCGCTCCGGAAGAGGTCGAGGTCCAGGTCACGCTGCCGCTTGAGTACGCCCTGAACGGCGCCACCGACGTCGAGCGCATCCGCTCGCAGTCCGGTGTCGGTCTCTCGCTGCTGTTCGTCGAATTCTCCTGGGACTCCGACATCTACCGGGACCGCCAGATCGTCGCCGAGAAGCTGGAGCTCGCGCGCTCGCGTCTGCCAGCGGGTCTCAACCCCGTTCTCGGCCCCATCAGCTCCATCATGGGCGAGATCATGCTCGTTGCGCTGCAGTATGACGCGGCCTCAGCCTCCGATGCGTCCTCCGACCTCTCGTCCGACGACGCCATGGAGATCCGCTCGCTCGCCGACTGGGTCATTCGCCCGCGCCTGCTCGCCGTTCCCGGCGTCTCCCAAGTCACCGTCATTGGCGGCGGTGTCCGCCAGTATCAGATTCTTGCCTCCACCGAGCGCCTGCGGCAGTACGGCGTCTCGCTCGCCGAACTGGAAGCCGCGGTCGGCAATTCCAACGAGAACACCTCCGGCGGTTTTCTCATCAGTCCCAACCGCGAGTTCATGATCCGCAATGTCGGCCGCACCGCCAGCCTCGACGAGATCGGCGAAACCGTCGTCGCCTACCGCAACGACCAGCCCATCTACGTCCGCGACGTGGCGCGCCTGCAGTTCGGTCCGCCGGTCGCGCGCGGCAGCGCCGGCTTCAACGCCTCCCCCGCCGTGATCCTGAGCATCTACAAGCAGCCCAACGCCAGCACGATCCCGCTCACCCGCAGCGTCGAAGATGCTCTCGCTTCGCTCCAAGGCTCTCTCCCGGCGGGCGTCCGCCTCGACACCGAGGTCTTCCGTCAGGCCGATTTCATTGAGCGCGCCATTGACAACGTCCGCGAAGGCCTCTGGCTTGGCGCCGTTCTCGTCGCCATGATTCTGTTTCTGTTTCTCTGGAATTTCCGCACTACGCTCATCAACGTCACTGCGATTCCCGCGTCGTTCCTCATCACGTTTCTGTTCATGCATCTCTTCGATCTGGGCATCAACACCATGACGCTGGGCGGCCTGGCCGTCGCCATCGGCCTCATCATTGACGACGCCATCGTGGACGTCGAAAACGTCTTCCGCCGCCTCAAGGAGAACAAAGAGCGCGGCGAGCCAAAGCCTGCCCTGCAGGTCGTCTTCGAGGCCTCCTCCGAGATCCGCAACTCCATCGTCTACGCCACGCTGATTATCATTCTGGTCTCCGTCCCGCTCTTCTTTCTCTCTGGTGTCGAAGGCCGCATGTTCACCCCGCTTGGCGTCGCTTTCATCGTTTCGCTGCTGGCCTCGCTCCTGGTTTCGCTCACCCTCACTCCAGTCATGTGCTATTACCTGCTGCCCCGTGCCGGCTTCATGGACGAGCCCGGAGACGCCGCCCTGGTCCGCTGGCTCAAGCGGCAGCAGACGCGCCTCCTGCGCTTCACCCTGCCGAACGCCTGGGAAGTTCTGATCGCCGCTGCGTTTCTCGTCCTGTTCGCCGTCGCGTTCATCTTCCCAATGGGCCGCGAGTTCCTGCCTCCCTTCAACGAAGGCACCTTGACCGTCAACCTGCTCGCCGAACCCGGCATCAGCCTCCCCGAGTCTGACGAGATCGGCCGCCTGGCCGAGCGCAAAATCCTGGAAGTCCCCGGCGTCCGCTCGACTGGCCGCCGCACCGGCCGCGCCGAGCTGGACGAGCACGCCGAGGGCGTTTACTACACCGAGATTGAAGTCAATCTCGATCCCGGAGTCGCCGACAAGGACGCCCTCATCGCCCAGGTGCGCGACCAGCTCGCCATCCTTCCCGGCATCGCCGTCAACATCGGCCAGCCCATCTCGCACCGTCTGGAGCACATGCAGAGCGGCGTCCGCGCGCAGATCGCCGTCAAGCTCTTCGGCCCCGACCTGCCCGTCTTGCGCGAAAGGGCCGCCGAACTGGAATCCGTCATGAAAACCGTCCCCGGCATGGTGGACGTGTCCGTCGAGCGCCAGACGCTCGTGCCCGAGGTCGTCGTTGCAGTCGACCGCCGCCGCGCCTCCACTTACGGCCTGCAGGTCGCCGAGGTCAATCAGGTTCTGGAGACTGCCTTGCAGGGCTCCGTCGTCTCGCAGGTCCTCGACGGCCAGCGCGCCTATGACGTCGTGGTCCGCCTCGACGAGCCCTACCGCGACGACATGCAGTCGATCGGCAACGTCCTGATCGACACGCCGGAAGGCGGCAAGATTCCGGTGCGCGAGATCGCTGCCGTCTCGCTCCGCGACGCCCCCAACCAGATCTGGCGTGAGAACGCCCAACGCCGCATCGCCGTCCAGGCCAACGTCGCCGGCCGCGACCTCCGCAGCGCCGTCACCGAATTGAGCGAGCGCATCTCCGCCCAAGTCTCGCTTCCCCAGGGCTACTTCATCGTCTACGGCGGCCAGTTCGAGTTTGAGGAAGTCGCCACGCGCCTGATTCTCATCCTCTCCGTTTTCGCGTGCTTCGGCGTCTTTCTGCTGCTCTACGGCTATTTCCGCTTCACGCGCGTCGCTCTGCAAGTCATGGCCAACATCCCGCTCGCTTTCGTCGGCGGCGTCATCGCCGTTTACTTCATGAGCGACGGCATCCTCTCCGTCGCCTCCTTGATCGGCTTCATCACCGTCGGCGGCATCGCCGCCCGCAACGGCATCATGATGATCTCGCACTACATCCACCTCGTCCGCTACGAAGGCGAGGTCTTTGATGAGAAGATGATCCGGCGCGGCACGCTCGAACGGCTCCGCCCGGTCCTGATGACCGCATTCTCATCCATCCTCGGCGTGCTGCCGCTCGTCTTCGCCCAAGGCGAAGCCGGAAAGGAGCTGCTACAACCCATCGCCACCGTCGTCGCCGGCGGCTTGATCAGCTCCACCATCCTCGACTGGGCCGTCACTCCCGCGCTGTTCCTCAAGTTCGGAAAACCCGTCTGCGAGTACTACCTCTCCGGCCGCGAGCACGCCGAGCGCGTCTCGCTCACCGACCCCGGCCAAGCCCCATCCCCCGCCTGGAACCCCGGCGACTAACACTTCCACCGCATCCTTCGTGTCATCCCGAGGAACGTCCTGTCCCGCCTGTCCCGAGATCGGCCGAGGGGAGCGAAGCCGAGGACGAAACGACATATCGATGTCGTTTCGGACGAGGGATCTGCTCTTGTCTCTCGTTTCCTGGTTCTGCCTCTGGGTAATCTGCGGACTATCTGTCTTACGATCCACGAATCACTATCCACGATTCACTTCTTCTATAATCCTTTTATGGACACATCCGACCGCGAGCGCTATTCCCGGCAGATTCTCTACCGGCCCATCGGCGAAGCCGGGCAGAAAAAGCTGCTGGCCTCCCGTGCCGCCGTTGTCGGCTGCGGCGCGCTCGGAAGCCTTCAGGCTGCACTGCTCGCCCGCGCCGGCGTTGGTGAGCTGCGCATCATTGACCGCGACTACGTCGAAGCGAGCAACCTGCAGCGCCAGACCTTGTTCACCGAGTCCGACGCCGCCCGGGTGCTCCCCAAAGCCGTCGCCGCCGAGGCGCATTTGAAACAGGCCAACTCGCGCGTTCGCGTCTGCGGCGTCGTTGCCGATCTCACGCCGGAAAACGCCGCCGAATTGCTCGGCGCTGTCAACGTCATTCTCGACGGCACGGACAACTTTGAAACGCGCTACCTGATCAACGACCTCGCCGTGCGAGAGAATATCCCTTGGGTTTACGGCGCCGCCGTCGGAAGCTACGGCGCGACGATGACGATTGTGCCCGGTGAGACCCCTTGCCTCGCCTGCCTCTTCCCCGAGCCCCCCTCCGGCATGCACGCCACCTGCGACACCGAAGGCATCCTCGGTTCGGCCGCCGCAGCCGTCGCTTCCATGCAAGTGGCCGAAGCCCTGAAGCTTCTCGTCGGCGATATCCCGGCGCTTCACGGAAAGCTGATTTCTTTCGATGTCTGGGAAAACCGTTTCCAGGCCGTCCATCCCGGCAACCCTGTTGAGGACTGCCCCGTCTGCCGCCGCCGCGAATTCGCATATCTTTCCGGCGACCGCGCTGTCCAGATCACCCTCTGCGGCCGCAACTCCGTTCAGATCCACGAGCGCCGCCGCCCCGTCGATTTCGCCGAGCTCGCGTCAAAGCTCGAATCTCTCGGCACGGTCCGCTCGAATCCCTTTGTGATGCAATTCTCCGCCGCGCCCTATGAATTGACCATCTTCCCCGATGGCCGCGCCATCATCAAAGGAACCAGCGACCCCGGCTTGGCGCGCAGCCTCTATGCGCGTTATATTGGCTCTTGAGGATTTCCGTGTCATCCCGAGGGCGAAACGAGATCAATATCTCGTTTCGCCGCATATGCGGGGTCCTTCGCGGGATCTGCTCTTCGTCGATGAACGTAGAAACAGAGTGGATCGGTTGAAACTCATGTCCACAGCAACTCATCCCCGCCCCGCATGGCTGAAAGCCCGCTTCCCCGGCGGACCGAACTACCACGAGCTGAAAGTGCTCACCAACGACCTGCGCCTGCACACGGTCTGCGAAAGCGCCCGCTGCCCGAACATCGGCGAATGCTGGGACCAGCGCACCGCCACCTTCATGATCTTGGGCGACGTCTGCACCCGCCGCTGCGGTTTCTGCGCCGTCCCGAAGGGTGCGCCCCTGCCGGTGGATTACAACGAGCCGGAGCGCGTCGCCCGCGCCGTCGCCAGCCTTGGCCTTCTTTACGCGGTCGTTACCTCCGTCAACCGCGACGACCGCAAGGACGGCGGGGCGGAGATTTTCGCCTTGACCATTGAAGCCATCCGCCGCATCCGCCCCGAATGCAAGGTGGAAGTATTGATCCCGGATTTCCAAGGCTCCCGCGAAGCTCTCGCCATGGTTCTCGCCGCCCGCCCTGACGTCCTCGACCACAATACCGAGACCGTCCCGCGCCTCTATCCCATGGTCCGTCCCGGCGCGCGCTTCGAACGTTCCTTGGAACTGATCGCGCGTGTCCGCGAGATGGCTCCTGATATCGCCACCAAGTCCGGCCTCATGGTCGGCCTCGGCGAGGCCGCCGCCGAAGTCCTCGACGCCATGCGCGCGCTCGTTGCCCACGGCTGCCAGATTCTGACCCTCGGCCAGTACTTGCAGCCCTCGCGCGACCATCTGCCCATCGCCCGCTACTACACTCCGCAGGAATTCGCCGATTTGAAACGCGCAGGCGAAGCCATGGGCTTCCGCCATGTCGAATCCGGTCCTCTCGTTCGCAGTTCCTACCATGCCCGCAGTCAATTGGAGGAGTCGGCGGCAAGAAGTTAGACCATTTTCAGCGTTGCTGTATAGCCCGCAGGTAGGGCAGGCATTCTTGCCTGTCCCCAATAGTGCAAGCCACCCCTCAAGACTGTGTCATCCCGAGCGGCTTGTCCCGAGCGCAGTCGAGGGGAGCGAGGGATCTGCTCTTCGCCTGAATCCGAGCCGTGCGAGTCAACAAGCGGTCCATCCGAGCCGCGACCGCAAGGGAGCGGTGGGTTTGAGCGAGTAACCACTACCCGTTTTTTCTGCCGTGGGCTGTTCTGTCGTGCGCAAGGGCACGGTTTCAACCGTGCCAAAACGCGGTTGTAAGAATCCTCTTCCGCTCTGCCGAAGGCTGTCGCGGAGCCTCGGCGCAGCGACAAGGTAGGGCAGGCATTCCTGCCTGCCCCCATAGAACACAGGCCCGTCCCTACTTTGTGGCTGCGCTACACCAACCCTGAAAATGGTGTAGAAAGTTGGAAAACGGAATTTGCTGAACCTGCGGATTGTCTCTACGGATCTGCGAGCAGCGCATTGAGTTCCTGCTGGAACCGCCGGAAATTTTCCATCGTCTCGCCTTCCGCCTCGACCTGTTTCGTCTTATAGGCGAACACCTGTCGTCCGCCCCGTTCCACCAGCAGCGCGATCTGCCCGTCCAGCAGATATCCAGACGCGCTGAACAGTTTCAGTTTGCCCTCGGGCGTCAGTTCCAGCAGTGCCCCGCAGTCATGTTTCTCGGCCCGCAGGTGCCGCGGATACTGCGGCAGGCTCCTCAGCGTGAACCCTTCCGCCGCCAGCTTTTCCAGCATGTTCATCGTTCGATTCGATACGAGCCGACCGAGCAGGCGAGCAAGCCGGCCGCGCCGCTTTTGTTCCTGCTCTCTACTCCCACTCCCCACTCCTTGCTATAGTGGCGCATGGGATCACCCGGAGGTTCCCCGCGCCATGCTGATGCGTCTTCAGTCCGTCATCATTCACTGTTCCGACCTCCCGAGCTCCGTCGAGTTCTACCGCGACCGGCTCGGCTTCCCCGTAAAGCGCCAGTTTGCGGACCGGACCGAGTTCCACTGCGGCCCCGTCACACTCGTTTTGTGCGCCGTTGAAACCGCGCCGAGCTCTCCGCGGCCCGGTGCCGCAACACCTCCATCCACCCCCGCCTCCTTCCCCGGCCAGGCGCAGCTTTCTTTCGAGGTCCTGAACTTGGATGCGTATTGCTCTGAGATGAAGGAAAAGGGAGTCGAGTGCGTTCTCCCCCCGACTCCGCAAGACTTCCGTAAGAAACTCGCCGTCCTGCACGATCCCGACGGCTTGCCCATCGCCGTCGTCCAGGAAATTCGCTAACCCTCGCTTCCCCGTACCCTCCCAAAAAGAAACGAGCGGGCCGTTCCCAGCCCGCTCTGCGCCTGTAGTCCTGCAAGTCTCTTACATCTTGTACCGCCCCATATCCTCGTCGTTGAGGTTTTCCAGCCACTTGCGCAGCTCATCACTGGCGGCCTTTTCGTTCGCTGCGGTCGTCAGCTTCGATGACTTCAGCACAGACTCCTCGACGTAGATCGGGCAATCCAGCCGCAGCGCCACAGCCAGCGCGTCGCTTGGCCGCGAGTCAATACTGATCACCTCGCCGTCCTGTTCCAGCCAGATCATCGCGTAGTACGTCTCCTCCCGCAGATCGTTCACCACCACTTTCCGCACCGTCGTATTCAATCCCAGCAGCAGGTTCTTGATCAAGTCGTGCGTCATGGGCCGAGGCGTGGCTACCTTTTCGATTTCGAGTCCAATCGCATTGGCTTCGTACACTCCCACCCAGATGGGCAACACGGAGCTTCCGTTCGAGTCCTTCAGAATCACGATCGGCATTTTGGTCACTGGGTCCATCATCAAGCCGCGAATTTTGACCTCGATTTCCATGTTTGCGCCTCCGTCCCGCCTATCCCGTGCCCTCGCAGCACGCTTCTTTCATTATACGGTCTCCGGCTCGATGCTCAATCCCAATGGGGCTGCCGCGCGAGATTTTATTGCAAAATCGGAAACGGGCTGCCCGGCAATCCGGTCATCGTGGCCCGCCCCGACGCGTCCGGACCCGCCTCGGCCTCCCCCACCAGGCTGTTCGGACCCGCGCGCGTCACCCGCGCCTTCCAGTAGTCCCCGGGCTTCACCGCCGCCATCCCGCCCGCAACCGTGAAGTTCAGAACGATATTCTGCGATGTCCGGCCCCTCCACTGGTCGCCGCGGGCACGCCCTTCCACCAGCACCTCCTCCACGCGCCCGACCATCGTTGCATACTGCCGCAACTGGATCTGTTTCTGCCGTTCCTGCAGAATGCGCAGCCGCAGATTTTTCTCTTCTTCCGGAACCACTTCTTCCATCGCCAGCGCTGGCGTATTCGGCCGCGGTGAATACTGGAACGAGAACACCAGGTCGTAGCCGACCTCGTCCAGCAGCGTCATCGTCTGTTCGAAGTCTGCCGCCGTTTCGCCTGGAAATCCCACGATGATGTCCGTTGTAATGCTGATCGGCCGCTTCGCCGCCCGCATCCACGCGATCCGCTCCAGGTATTGCTCCCGCGTGTAATCGCGCGCCATGCGCCGCAGCACTTCCGTCGATCCCGACTGCACCGGCAGGTGCACGTGATTGCACAGCGCCTCGTGGCTCTCCATTGCCTCCACGATCTCGCGCGTAAAGTCCCTCGGATGCGACGTTGTGAACCGCACCCGCCGGATGCCCTGCGTCTCCGCCACCCCTGCCAGCAACCCCGCAAACGTCACCCCCGCTGGTGACGGGTCTCGGTAGGAGTTCACGTTCTGCCCCAGCAGCTGAATTTCTGTGTATCCCGCGTCTGCCAGCCGGCGCGTTTCTTCGAGCACGCTCGCGCTGGTGCGGCTGCGCTCCGGCCCGCGCGTGAACGGTACCACGCAGTATGCGCAATGCTTGTCGCACCCTTCAATGATCGTAATGTAAGCCCGAAACGGGTTGCCCCGCTGCGTGAACTCCGTCTCGAACGTCTCGTCCGTGTCGAGGTCCAGCCCCGTCACCCGCCGCTCGCCCCGTTCCAACCGCGCCAGCAATTCCGGCAGCCGCGCGTAGCTCGCCGACCCCGCCACCAGGCTGACGTGCGGCGCGGCGTCGAATATCTTCTCGCCCTCCTGCTGCCCCACGCAGCCCAGCACGCCGAAAACCTTTCCCTTCGCTTGCCCCTTCCGAAAGTTTCGCAGCCGCGAGAACACCTTCTGCGCCGCCTTCTCCCGGATGCTGCACGTGTTGTAGAGCACCAGGTCAGCCTGCTCCGCGCTGGCAACCGCCTGGTAGCCCGACCCCACCAGCGTGCCCGCTACTTTCTCCGAGTCGTGCACGTTCATCTGGCACCCGAACGTTTCGATGTAGAACGTTTTCGCCATCCGTCCGCTTTCTGTTACCAAACTGAAACTATACAGAATTATATCACCCCACCCCACCCCGCCGCTTCCGCCAAGGTAGCGACCGACAAGTAGCGACAGGCCTCCATGCCTGTCCCTCATAGGCCAGGCGGCGGCCGCCTGGCCTGGCTTGGCTGTCGCCACTTGCCTGTCCCTATGGCAAGCCCCCCCATACTGTGTCATCCCGAGGAGTCCGAGCCGTAGGTGAGGGGCGACGAGGGACCTGCTCTTCGGCCAGAATCCGTGCATCTGCGGACATTCCTTCGCTGCTCTTCGTAAGGGCATGGCTTCAGCCATGCCGCAAAAAGCTTGTGGAATCCAAGTACCTCACTGCCGTAGGCCCTTGCTTGTCCCGAGCAGGAGCCGAGCGGCGCAGCAACGCTGATACGGCGTGTACATTACTACGAACACGGTCGAGGGGTACTTAGCCAATCGGAAGCGCGGAATCAACGGCGTCTATCGACCCACGCCTGCTCGCAGGTGTGAGATCTCGGCTGCCGCCAATTAATACCCTCCGCTGCCAACTGTGTGCTGTATAATTTCTGCGGGAACCGGAAATGCTCATTCCGTCACAAAGATATCTTCTGCTCTTTGTGCTCCTGCTGACCGCGTCTCCCGCCCTCGGCCAGTCTCTCGACGGCGCCGTTCGTGGCCGCGTCCGCGACGCTTCCGGCGTCGTCGTACGCGCCGCCACCCGCTCCGGCTCCAATCAGTTTCACGGCTCTGCCTTCGAGTACATCCGCAACAGCGTCCTCGATGCCAAGAATTTCTTTGACCTGCCCGGCGACATCCCGCCCTTCCAGCGCAACCAGTTCGGCGCCGCCTTCGGCGGGCCGTTGCGCCGCAACCGTTCTTTCTTCTTCATGAACTACGAGGCGCTGCGCGAACGCAAGGCCATCACCTCGGTCGCCACCGTTCCCGCCGCCAGTGTGCGCTCCCGGGCTGTTCCTGCAGTGGTTTCCTTCCTGGACCTCTATCCCCTTCCCAACGGCCCGGTGAATCCGGACGGCACGACTGCCAGCCTCACCACCAGCGTCACCCAGCCCGCCCGCGAGGACTTCGGCCTCGTCCGCCTCGATCATCGCCCCGGTCTGTTTGGCGGCCACACGTCCCTCGTTGCCCGCGTCTCTGTCCAGGACAGCTTCCTGGAGACACCCTACCCGAGTACCCCGGTGCCCGGGTTTCCGCAAACCCTGCCGCGCCGGAACATTTACTCCCTGCTCGGCGCCACCACAGCGTTCCGTGTCAGCGCCGTCAATGAGTTCCACGTCGCCTTCAATCGCACTGCCCAGGCCGCTCTGTTGCCTCCGCCGCCGAAGGGTCTCACCCTCAGCCCCGTCCCGGGCCGCGATTCGGTCTGCTCATCGTCTCCGGCATCTCGAACCTCGGAGGGCAAACTTTCGTGCGCAGCGGCGTCTTGAATCTCTTTGAGATCTCCGACAGCGTCTCCGTCCGCCGCGGCCGCCACTCGCAGAAATACGGCTTCTCCGTGCAACGCAATCAGGCCAACGAGGAGCGTGGCGCATTCTTCAACGGCCAGTACAGCTTCTCGAACCTCAACCAGTTCCTGACTCTGGGGCCTTCTCCCGCGCCGACACCCATCTTCGTCGGTGTCCTGGGCGGTACGAACACCGGACGCGTCGCGCCGAACTGGGTCGCCACCGCCGCCTACGTCGGCAACCGCGCCGTTCACCTCATTCGCTCGCTCGATGCCAACTCTGCCATCCCCGTCATCGAGCCCGACGGAACCAAGTTTTTCCCCGCTGGCACGCTGCGCCGCAACCCGAACTTCGGCGCCATCCGTGGTCGCACCGCGAACGGCAACTCCTGGTACAACGCCCTGCAGTTGACCCTCGAGAAACGCTACGCCGCCGGCTGGGGTTTCGAAGCCGTCTACACCTGGGGAAAATCGCTGAGCACTGGCGACTCGTCCTTCACCACGCTGCCCAGCCAGCCCTCGAACACCCAGGACCCCGAGAACCCCGTGCTCGACAAATCGTTCTCCGCCTTCGACACACGCCACCGCCTCGCCACGCACTTCCTCTGGCAAGCCCCCCGCATCGGCGGCTCGGCGGCTTGGAACAGGATTCTGGGCCACTGGACCGTTTCCGCCATTGCCTCGTTTTCCTCTGGCTACCCGTTCTCGGTCGTTGACGGCTTCAACCGCTCGCGTAACCAGCAAAGAGACGCCTCGATCATCGCCGACCGCCCCGACTGGAACCCCGATTTTCGAGGCGCCCCCATTCTCGGCGACCCCGCCCGCTGGTTCGATCCTGCAGCTTTCGTTCTCCAGCCCGCCGGCTACTACGGCAACGTCCCGCGCAACGCTCTGGTCGGCCCCGGCTTCGCCAACTTCGACCTTTCGCTCGCCAAGCGCTTCGTGCTCGGCGAGCCTCATGAGTTCGAATTCCGCGTTGACTTCTTCAACCTGACCAACCGCCCCAACTTCGCGACTCCGTCGAGTGGCACCGGAGCGCAGATCGTCGGCGGCGTGCTTGTTTTTCCCGACAGCTCAGGCACCCCCGCCGGCAACGCCGGACAGATTTTCCGCACCGTCACCGACTCGCGCCAGATTCAGTTCTCACTGCGCTACAGCGTTTAGAGATTCCGATGCTCTGGAAACTCACCCGCGTTCCCGAATCGGAAGTCATGGATGACGACGGTGAGGTCGAAAGCTACAACTCTGGCGCCGCCACGCGCCACCTCGTCCGAATTGACGAAACCTTCGTCGAACATCTGCTTAGCATGCTCCCAAAGGGTGAATTTCCGTCTGTCGAGAACTCCGAAGGAAACGAAAGAACCGCAGGAACCGAAAGAACCGAATTCCCTGCATCGAATTCATTCCATTGGGCTTTAGACGTAGGAACCGGCCCCGGCCAGATTCCCGTTAAAATCCTCTCGCGCCTCCCCCAGGTTCGTTTCGTCGCACTCGACCGCTCTCCCAATATGCTCGCCCAGGCCCGCCAAAATGCTGAATCGGCAGGAGTTGCCGACCGCCTCCGCTGCCTTGTCGGCGATGGCCACGCGCTGCCTTTCCCGGATCATTTCTTCGCCCTGGTCATCTCGAATTCCGTCCTCCACCACGCCCGCGCGCCTGCCGAACTGCTGCGCGAAATCTTCCGCGTAGCCTCCCCCGGCGCGCCGGTGCTCATTCGCGACCTGCGCCGTCCTTCACGCCTATTCCTGCGATGGCATCTCTGGCGGCACGGCCGATACTATAGCGGTTTGATGCGGCAGTTGTTCGACGACAGCGTCCGCGCAGCCTACACGCTCGATGAGCTGCAAGACTTTCTTAAGCAGACGCGGGCGCCGGAAGCGCACGTCTTCCGCTACCGAAGCGCGCATATCGGCATCGAACGTGCCGGCCGGCGCTGAGGTCGCATTTCTTTACAAGACCCCGGCCATTCTGTACGATGAATCGTTGTGGACGGACGAAACGACAAGGAGCATTGCACCATGCTGGATGGACTGAAGAGGTTGTTTGGCGGGCGGGAGCGGATTGTGGTTCTGGCGGCCGACCACCGTTATTTCGGCGTCGTGGCGGGTCTGGAAAGTCCCGCCAAGGTTCTCACTCCTTTGCTCCCTTACGTCGATGCCTTGATGACCGATCCGGGCGTGCTGCGCAACGCCTTCACGGGAAGCGTGGAAAGGCCCGTGATCTTGCGCGCCTCCGGGTGCACCACGACCATGAGCGTCCCCGTCCCCGGTTACCTGCAGGAACCTGCCAAGCTCGCCTACCAGCAGCGTACCGGCTGCGATTTTGACAAGGCGTTCCGCGAAATCCAGGCTAAGGTAGCCGGGGGCACTGCCACCCCAGAGGAGTTCGACGAGTATCAAGTTCTCGAAAGCGTCGTGAGCCTCCCGGACACCATCGCCAACGAGCGCCTTATTATCAGCGCGCGGGACGTAGTCAGCGAAGGCGGCGCAGCGGCAGCAGTATCCGTCTACTTGAAGACCGAACACCAGTCGCAGACACTCGACAATCTGGCCACCATGTCGCGTCAAGCCCGCGAGGCCGGTCTGCCGGTTCTGGGAGTTGTTGCCGTCGGGGGTGCGCTTGGATATCTCGAAAAGGATTCTGACTTTCTCACGCGTGCGAGCGCGATCCTGGTTGCGCACGGCGCGGACTTCGTCAAGACCTACAACTGCGGCAAAGGCTTCGAGCGCGTGATTGAGGCCGCGGGCGTGCCGGTGATCGTAGCGGGCGGCAAGATGCCAAAAGGAGTGGACGAAACCCGCGACAGCCTGGAACTCGCCTACGACTCCATCCAGCGCGGCGCGCGCGGGATTGATTTCGGCCGTAGGGTCTGGCGGCACAAACACCCCATTCCCATGATTCGCGCCTTGCGAGCGGTTGTCCAGGAAGGCAGCTCGCCCGAGTCTGCCTACGAGCTCTTTCAAGTGCTGAAGGAAGACCAGTTGACGGGAGCGCCCGCGGGAAAGGGGAGCCGCGGATGACGCTTCCCGCGACAATGAGGTTCGGCCTCTATTTCGCCCCGTACGATGTCCGTGTAGCCGAAACGCCCGTTCCGGACGTTGGCCCGGCCGAAGTCTTGGTGCGCGTTTCCACCTGCGGCATCTGCGGCAGCGACACCATGCAGTGGTATCGCGGGCTGGCAGTCGCGCGCATGGGCGGCATCAACTCCGGCCATGAAATCGCGGGAGAAGTCGTCGCCGTGGGCGAATCGGTCCGCTCCTACAAGTCCGGCGACCGCGTCGTGGTGGTCCATCATTTCCCGTGCATGGAGTGTACTCCCTGTCTCGACGGTAACGAGACCGCCTGCGAGAAGATGCGGGACAAGTACATCGAGCCTGGCGGCTTTTCGCAGTACATCCGGGTCCTCGAAAAATGTGTTGCGAATGGCATGTTTCCGCTCCCAGACAAGATGTCGTACGAGGAAGGGTCGTTCGTCGAGCCGCTGGCGTGCGTCGTGCGCAGTGTCCGCAAGACCGCCCCCATCAACGGGCGCACGGTATTGATCTTCGGAAGCGGGCTGGCAGGTCTGCTGCACGTCAAGCTGACCCGTCACCTGGGTGCCGCCTGGATCACCGCCGTGGACACCAACCCCAACCGCCTGGAAATCGCCCGCCGGGCCGGTGCGGATGCGGTGATTTCTCCCGCGGAAACGCTTCCGTCAGCCGACCGCATCTACATCTGCACCGACTCTCCGAAGGCGGCCGAAAGCGCGCTCGGCTGCGTCAACCGGGGCAGCCACGTTCTCTTCTTCGCCACCGACGGCCCGGACAAGCAATTGTCGATTCCCCTTACCCACTTCTGGAACCTGCAGCCCACGCTCGGCTTCAGCTACGGCTCCGCCCCCCGCGACATGCGGGAGGCCTTGGATTTGATCGCCTCCGGCAGCGTGGCCGTCGCTGACCTCGTAACGCATCGCTTCGGAATGGACGACATCGCCGAGGCCTTCCAGATCGCCTCTAACCCTCGCGACAGATCCCTCAAGGTGATCGTCGAACCGAACCGCGGCCATGCTCCGACCCGCTCATAGCGGGACACTCTATCCTATAGCCACGGCTTTGGGGTCGCTGTTTCCGAACGTCACGACAATGCAGTTCGGCTTGAAGCCTCACGTTCCAGTTCGTGACGGATTGAGAAGACAAGATTGCCGCTGCAACGGGGCAAGACTTCGCTGCAGCGGGTTATTTTGTGGCTTCGTGTAGTCGAGGTACGAGGTAGCCACAGCACGTTTTCTGTGCCGTGAGCTTGTTCTTTCTCTACCGCAGTCTGTACAACGAGAAGACGCCCTACAGCCTTCGCTCCACGTCCGGGAACGAATCCCACACCCGCACGCCGCAAAAGTGGCTCCCTTCGGTGCAAACCGGATACGCAATGCCATGCCGCAGATGGCACGGCGGTCCCAGAAACCGCGCCAAGCGGGGATGCGCGGCACGGACCTGCTCCAACTCCTCCATCGAAGCAGCGTAGATCTCCTCCTGGGCGTTGAAGCACGTGCGCATGGTCCATTTGTGGAGCAGGTGCAGCAGGCTTCCGGTCTCGACCAAACGCACCGCTGTCGCGTTCGGCAGCACATAGACGGCAAACGAGGGCGAGACACCCATGTCGAGCAACTGGTTCCGGGCCTGCCAGGCCTCCTGCATGGTTTGGTGGTAGAGGTCCTCGACCTCCGCGTTCCCGCGCACCAGCATGGGCGTAATGTAGTCGGGTTCGGGGCAGGAAGTTGCCGCCAATAGCGGACGCGACCCCGGCACCATGCGATGTCTCTGGTCCTGCGAGTCCGCAGTATGGCTCAGTTTCTTGAAAAACGTGTACGAAACATGCTGCAATGCACGCATCATGGGCGAGTGTACGCCCACGTTAAGCGTCTCCAGCCGGTAGCGGTTGCGGGCTGGATTGAGCAACTCGTCCACGGCTCGTTCGTCGTCCAGATCGCTCTCGCTTAGACCGAGAACCGCCCGGAGCGACGTACCGAGAACCCACTCAGCATCCGGCGTGGCGGCAACAAGCCGCGAAGTGCGCCCGCCAAGCTCATGGTCAAACTCATCCCGCGCATGCGAGCGGCTACCCGTATTCTGCTGGTGCACAATGAGTTGCTCAGGAAGAACTTCTTCTGCGAGCGGGCCACTGCCGATCCGATCAAAAAACTGCGGGTCAATCTCCTTCACCCGCTCCACCATCTGATTCACGATGATCGCCGTTTCGTATGGAGTGTCTCCTGAGTTACTCATGCGATGTAGCCGGTGGAGCACAACTCCGGAAAGCGTGTGCACCATGGCCGTAAAGGTGGCAACGGGAAGGACGTAGCGGGCGACCTCGATGGCTTTCTTATCCACTTGTCGCTCAATACGTTGGCGGCGTTTCTGGGCTGTCTTGTCCGTGATTTTCCAAATATCATAGAGCACGGCACGAGTCCGGGGCGCCAGCTTCTGGGCCAGTACCCGGTAGGACTCCCAAGCCCGTTCCACAGCGCGAACATACACCTCATGCGCATCACTCGCAAACGGCGGCACAAAGGCCTGCACCTTGTCGAGGCGTACATAGCGCTGGCTCTGCTGTTCGGAGTTGTAAAACGGATGGCCGTGGAGGAAATTCCAAACAAAGTGCCTCGAGACGTGCTCTAGACCGAATTCAAAATGCGCGTGCTGGAAAACGGTGTGATGGCCGCCGTTGAACGTCGTGGCGCCGATGGCGAGGCGCTGCTTGTCGGTGATCTCGTCGGGCGATATGATGCGCGGTGAATAGCAAGTGCGGGCCGCAGCGATGGCCGAGTCAAAGGGCTCTTCGAAACAGTTGCGAAGCATTACCCGCGGCCGTGTTGTTTCCGGAAGCCGAGCTGCGTCCGCCAAACTCATGACGCGATTGTACTCCGAAAATTAGCTGGGTAAGAACTAGGTGGCGGCAAATGGCAACTTCAATAGCCGTCCATAACGGGGAAACTCGATTTCAGACAACTTTCTAATTTTGGTTGGTGGGGGCCGGAGCGCCGGGTTCCGTCTTACGGCCGTACTTTCTCTGGAAGCGCTCGACGCGGCCGGCGGTGTCCACAAGCTTCTGCTTGCCGGTGAAAAAGGGATGGCAGGCGGAGCAGATTTCCATGCGGACCTCGCCTTTGCGGGTGGAGCGAGTCTTGAAGACGTTGCCGCAGGCGCACACTGCGCGCACTTCCTGGTATTCGGGATGGATGCCAGCTTTCATGGTTCCCTTCCGTTGCACGAGCTTTGCAAAAACATAGTATAGCCTCGGCATCCCCGCAGCGCAACTCCGGGACGCTTGCCGGAGGACACCGAATACCACGACAGTGAACGGCTAATACAGGAGACGCTGGCACGGGTGGTGGAACAGGGAAGAGTGCGGATTGAACCGCAGCGGCTGGTGAGCCTGTCCTGACAAACCGTCTGTTTCTCTTCTCGGGGCCGCTGGTAAATGGCGCCGCTGGTCGTCGTTTCATTCATCTTTTGTCAACGATGGCAGGCGAGCGGGGAAGATCTGCCCCCGGGGCCGATTTTGCAGTTAGCAGTCCTCGGCACGGAACTCGTTCCGTTGTGGATGCTGTTTTTGGCACTCGTCTCGACAGAAGTCGATAAGCAAACTTTTGCTATCACCCGTTCGCGAAGTTGTCAGGATAACTCGCGACGGGCGGAAATACGGATGCGGGCGTAGTCGGCATACCAGGAGCCGTCGCGAAACTGGGAGGGCCGAAGCTGGCGCTCGACGCTTTGGATTGCCTGCTCACGCTCCTCGGACGTCAGCGTGTCGAACAACTCCCCCGCGAACATCGCCAGCCAGAGCCGCAGGCCTCGTTCGCCTTCTTCGAGCGGCGTCGGGCGATCGAACAGGATCGCATGACGGACCTCCAGGCCGCGCCGCTCCAGCAGACTCGCGTACTCGCCGATGCTCGGGTAGTACCAGGGATTCCACCCAGACTCCTTTGCCAATCCCAACTCATCCAATGCACAGAGCAGAGCGACATGAATCGCTCGGATATTTCCCTTCCCTCCAAATTCAGCAACAAAGCGTCCGCCAGGCTTGAGCGTCCGGGCCACGCACGCGACGACGCTCTCAGCCCTCTTGACCCAGTGCAGGGCGGCGTTCGAGAACACGCCGTCAAACGGTTCGGCAAAGGTGAAGTCGGCGGCGTCGCCTCCCTCGAATCTAAGATCCGGGTAATTCAGTCGGGCTTGCTCGATCATTGCGGGCGAATGGTCGAGGCCGATCACGCTAGCGCCCGTAACAGCAAGCTGGCTCGTGAGGTGGCCGGTCCCGCAACCCAGGTCGAGAATCCGCTCCCCCGGCTGTGGCGCAAGGAGTTCAATCAGCTCGATCCCATACTTCCATACGAAGGAATGCTTGCCGTCATACAGGGCCGGGTCCCAGCGCTTCTGGGACGTTGGCGGCTGGGCGGGAGTTTGTTTACTCATTCAAATCCTTTCGAAATTTGATGAATTTCCCCCGTGAATGCAAGTACACCCGCGCAACGCAGGGCATTATCCGAACGGCTCACATTCATTATAAACTGGGTTCTCGCGACCGTTCCGAACTGAGAAAGCACTGTCCATGAAACCTTCCTCTTCCGGCATGTTCACAAACCGCTGGTGGGTCAATCTGCCGGAGCAGTATCCTGTGGCGCTGATCATAGGCATTGCCACGGCGATATTTCTCGGAACCGTTTTCAGTCCGCCATCTCTAATGGACGATGTGGACTCGGTCCACGCCACCATTGCACGCACGATGCTGCGCTCGGGCGATTGGGTGAGCGCGCGCCTGGACGGAGTCGTTTACCTGGATAAGTCTCCCATGACGTATTGGGTCATCGCTGCGTCATACGCGATGCTCGGGGCCCATGACTGGGCGGCGCGAATTCCCCTGGCGCTGAGCGCAATCCTGCTTTGCGGCGTTACCGTGCTGTTCGGCACGTGGGCGTTCGGCCGCAAGGCGGGCTTCTATGCCGGTCTTGCGGTTGCGACTTGCGCGGGGCTCTTCCTCTTTACACGAATCCTGATTCCGGAGGTCATGCTGACGCTCAGCGTAACGGTAACGATGTGGGCGTTCCTTCAGCTGATCGAAGACGACCACAGCCGGCCTGTCCTCTGGGCAGCATTGATGGGAGCAAGTCTCGGAGCAGGCCTCCTGATGAAGGGTCTCATTGCCGGAGTTGCCCCGGCGGGCGGCGCGTTTCTCTACTTGCTTGTGACGAGGCAGTTGTTTTGCAGAGAGATATGGAGAAGGCTGCGGGTGTTGGTCGTGATTGCGGTGATGCTGTTAATTGCGGCTCCATGGTATGTGCTGGCCACTTTGCAGAATCCGCCCTACTTTGATTTCACACTCGGCAGTGAGCCGGGACAATACCGCGGGTTCTTCTGGCGGTATTTCATCAACGAGCATGCCCTGCGCTTCCTTGGACTCAGGTATCCGCACGATTACAACACTGTTCCGCGGGTGCAATTCTGGCTCTTGCACCTGGTCTGGCTGTTTCCGTGGAGCATGTATTTTCCGGCGGCGGCACGCCTTTCCTATCATCCAGTCACACGGGCGGGACGAGTTCGGCTGCTGGCGGTTTGCTGGGCGGTGTTTCTGCTGGTGTTCTTCACGTTTTCGACCACACAGGAATACTACTCCGTGCCGATTTATCCTGCCCTGGCGTTGCTGGCAGCATCCGCGATCGCGGAGGGTGGCAAGTGGATTACGTGGGGAACTCGGGCGGCGGCGACGGTGGCGGGCCTAGCTGCGCTGGCTACGGCGGCCTTGCTCGCCCTCACCTGGAACATGCCTGCGCCGGGCGACATTGCGACTGCACTGACACGGAATCCCGAATCCTACACGCTTTCTCTCGGACATATGCAAGACCTGACTGTTGAGGCGTTTGCCTATCTGCACCTGCCGCTTGCCATTGCAGGGCTGGCGTTCTTGTTCGGCGCGGTCTGCGGTTGGGTTTTCACATGCGGGCGCAGCTATCTGGGAATTGCGCTGATGATGGTGCTTTTGGTCCACGCAGCGCGGCTAGCGATGGTGACGTTCGACCCGCATCTGTCGTCGAGGCCGCTGGCCGAAGCGCTGCGGAATTCCCCGCCCGGCGGGATGATTGTGGACGACCAGTACTATACGTTTTCTTCGGTCTTCTTTTACGCGGATCGGGAGGGTCTGCTGCTGAACGGCCGGATCAACAACCTGGAATACGGCTCGTACGCGCCCGGCGCGCCAGATGTATTCATTGACGACGAACGGTTCGGGGACTTGTGGCGAAGGTCAGAGCGGCAGTATCTGCTCGCTTCGGAAGCAGCGATCCCGAGATTAGGCAAGATAGTCGGTGCAGACCGCCTGCACGTGGTCACGCGTAGCGGCGGCAAAGTGCTGTTGTCAAATCAATCGATGCGGTAAGGCTTTCTTAGGATGACCGGTCGGTCTAGTCGCGGATGGATCGGAGCAACCGCTCGGCCTTCGCTCGCGGCGGGTCATCGGGCGTGAGAGAAGCCCGCAGATACTCTTCCAACAATTGGCGAACCAAAGCCGGGTGGCGCTTCGAGTCGAGATACGTCCGGGCGCGCGTAAACTTGAGCTCCGCATTGTCGGGAGCAATTCGGACGGCCCTTTCAAAGGCCGCGTCGCTGTCGTCGAAGCGTTGCTGGCGGGCTAGAAATCGGGCCAAGTCCGCCAGGCGCCCGTGCTGCTCGGGAGCCAATTCGGCAGCCTGCCGAAAGAACCGCTCAGCAGCGGGAAGATACTCGCGCTTTTCGGCCATGCTGGCTTGCATGGAATGATACAGGGCAGGGTCGAGCTCCCGTAAGCGCTCGCTCAGCTCGGCCGCCTTATCCAGCCCGCCGCCGACGAATCCGGGGGCTTCGAGATAATACCGAAATAAGTCCGAGAGTGCTTCCCGGTTCTCAGGCTCCAGTTCAACGGCCCGCTCGAAACGCTCCCGCGCCCGGACAGCGTAGCGCGGTTGGTTGAAGAAAACAGAATTCTGAGCCCGCCTGCCCCAGGCTTTCCCAAGCCAGTTCCAGTAGTTCGCGTTCTGGGGCTCGGCCTCCACGGCCTTCTCCAGGGCATCGGTCGATTTGCTGAACTCTTCAAGACGGTAGAAACACTTGCCCATCAGTTCGTAGACCCGTCCGGTTTTCTGCGGGATGGCCTCGATGAGGCGAAGCGCTTCCGAGTACTGCGTGCGCTGGTAAAGCTCCTGGGCACGGTCGAGCGAAGCACGAAGGGGTACGACCGCGACGCACGTCCACAGAAAAACCCCGCCGAACGCTACCGCCAATGCCCGGGAAACCGCATTGACTGGAGGACGGCTCATCACATTTCCTAAAAAATGCCCGGAAGCGCCAAAATGCTGCTCCGGCGGGGCTACGCTGGAGGAAGCCGGGCCGTTTGGTCCAGAAAATTCTAACACGGAGCGGAACGGGGGGGGCTATAATAGTTTTTGTTTTCAGGCGATTGGAACGGATACGGATATGTCGGAAGCTCTGCGAAGGAAGCTGGAACAAGAAACCCGGGCGCTGGCACATGAGCTCAACAGCGAGCTCCCTCTCGAATTGAAAAAGGCCGTAGCACTCGGGGACTTGAGCGAGAACGCGGAATACATCGCGGCGCGGCAGCGCCAGGATTACGTAAAGGCCCGCCTCGCACAGCTCGGCCAGAGGCTCGCCACCATCTCGCTGGTGAACCTGAATAATATTCCCCGGGACAGCGCTGCCTTCGGTTCGACCGTCATGCTCTATGACGTGAGCAAGGGCGTGGAAGTCGAGTATAAGATCGTGGCCAGCGAAGAGGCTGACGTCGCGCGGGGCATGATCTCGACCTCGTCCCCCATCGGCCGCAGCCTGTTGGGGAAAAAGGCTGGGGACATGGTCACCGTGCAGACGCCCGCCGGAAGGAAAGAATTCGAGGTTCTGAAACTGACGACGATTCACGATGAGGCCTGAAGCGGACAGGTCTCCCGCAACCTATTCCCACAGGGGCTCCGGGCAGGGCTGGGGGCGACGCCACGGAGAGCCCAAGCAAGAAGAAGGAACTGCCTCAAATCATTATGGCAACACATCGAATTGACCTCGACGCCGAAGCGAGGACTAGCCGTTGGACGCAACTAATCCGGCAAGTGCGCTCCGGGACTTGGCTGATCGGAGCGGGATGCCAGTGGCTGTTGGTGCGAATCGTCCGAGCGCTTTCCCTTTCCCGCATCCACCCCAATGCGCTGACTTCGCTCGGCTTGGTGCTCAACATCGTAGCCGCTGTTCTGTTCAGCCAAGGGCAGTTCTTCGCCGCCGGCCTGGTGGTGGTGGGGGCAGGTGTGTTCGACATGGTGGACGGCCGGGTAGCGCGCGTCACGAACCGGGTTACACCATTCGGCGCCTTTTTCGATTCTGTGATTGACCGCTACTCCGATATGGCTCTCTACATGGGGCTGCTGGTCCATTATGCACGCGCAGAACGGTTTTTCTATGTGGTCCTGGTGGCAGTGGTGATGGCGGGCTCCGTCATGGTCAGCTATTCGCGTGCGCGTGCGGAATCCTTGATTCCGAGCTGCAAGGTCGGGTTTCTGGAACGCCCGGAGCGGATTGTCCTGATCATCATTGGAGCTTTGTGGAACCGCATGGCCGCTGTCCTATGGATCATCGCCGTTCTCTCGAACATAACCGTCGTGCATCGAATCGTCTATACCTGGCGGCACACCGGGAAAAACGCCATCACCCCCTCCCACCAATGATATCCCCATCCAGGTGACGGCTTCCGCGAAACAGTAAACACCGCACTGGTCAGCCGAGCAAGGCCACCTGATGGTTACTGCATTGGGTAGAGACTTGGCTGTAAATCTGATCGAGCAGGGAAGGACCGTAGCGGGCAAGATAATTGATTCCGCTGTAGACACGCTCCTGCAGCGCTTTCTGCGGATACAATGCGTTCTCCAGACGCAGGGCGTCGCGCTCGACCTGTTCCGTTCGGTTCTGGGCCGACTGGGCGGCCTTGCGCTCGAGCGTCGAGAGCTGGTAGTGCATCTTGCGGCCGCTATTGGCTGCCGCGTCCGCCAGCGTGGGGTCGAGCTTCGCCAGCGAGGTTTGGAGAGCATTCAGACTTTCGGTAAGCCCAGCGGAAGCTTTCTGAAACGACGCGGTGAGGTCCGGGGGCAGGAAACGAGCAGCCATCTTTTCCCGCAACAGATGTTTCCCGGAACAAATGTCCCGAAGCGTCAGGCCATATTTTTGGAGCAAGCGTTGGACGGCGGGTTCCAGAAATGTGAAACTGGCGCGCGGAACCAGGACCGGCATGCGGCCCAGAATTCGCTCGTACACCGGAGCCGCCTGGGCCAGGTACGCAAGTTCGGAGGGGCCACCGACATAAGCCACCGTAGGTAGCAGGAAATCTTGCATCACCGGGCGCAGAAGTACGTTGGGGGAAAGAACCTGCGGCTGCTTTCCCAGCCGAGCCAACAATTCTTCTGGTGAGAAGGATTCTCCTTCCACAGTACCGAACCGTCCATCGCGCTGGCGCAGCGCCTGGCGGCGACCCCCGGCATGCAGAAACAGTAGCGTGGAGTTTCCGGTTACGCGGACCTGGGCATGGTAACCGCTCTCGACCAGCCGCTGGCTCCGGGCCACGATCGCCTCGCCAAGCGGAACAGCTGATTCGACGGCAGCTTCAAATACAGGAGCACTCAACGCGTGAAGACGCTCGTCCATAGGGTCCACAAACACCACTCCGAAAGGCCCGAAGACTCGGGCTAGGAACCGGCCAAAGGCAGTTCCCAGGCTTTCGCCCGGGCGGTAACAATCCGCCAAGGCGTCCAGTACCTCGGAGCGAGCGGACGAGTCCGGTAAGAACTCTGAGAGGGCTTGCAGGCTTGTCTGAATTGTTTCATTGAAACGAACTGTTCCGACGGGGGCATCCTGTACCGGCGGCTCTCCGGAGTACTCGAGCCGCTGTAGACTTCCGTCGCGAGCCTGAACGTAGCAATGATTGACCTCGGCGAGGTCGTGATCCTCCGTCGCGAGCCAGAAAACGGGCACGGCTTCGAGGCCGCGGTCGGTGAGGGTGCGGGATAGTTTGATCGCGGTCAGCGCCTTGTAAAAGGCGAACGCGGGACCGGTGAACAACCCGGTTTGCTGGCCGGTCACAACAGCATAGCAACCGGGTTTGGCCAGCCTCCGCAGACTTTCCTGCGATGCCTCTCCCGCTGAAAATCCCCGGTTCTGTTCCTCCAGGATCTCCGAAACGGACTTCCGCAGGGGATCACTGTACTGCAGCAACCGGGCGGCGCGAAGGAAGCTCTCCTCCTCCAGTGGATTGAACGCATAGAACTCGCTGACTCGCGGGTAGTCGTAGAGATAGTCAGCAAACAGCCGCGAATAATGCGGGAGGTCGGTATACGGGATGCAGTGAGTTTCCATGAAAACTTCTCGAACCGGTGCGGGCCGGCGGCAGCAATCCCTCCAAGGACTCAATGATCCCGGGGGTTCGTTCCTACTGTCATGGCGTGGAGATCCTGCAGCGCCAGGACTTGAATCGGCTGACTCTTCAGAGCGGCAATGCCGTCCAGCGCCGCCAAGGCTCCCGCGATCGTCGTGATACACGGGATGCGATGCTGCATGGCGGCCCTCCGAATCGTCTTTTCGTCCTGGAAGGAACGGGCGCCAAAGGGCGTATTGATGAGCAACTGAATTCCGCCACCCTTAATCAGGTCTACGACGTTGGGCCTGCCTTCCATAACCTTGTATACCGTGCGGACCGGAACACCTTCGACTGCAACGTACTCGGCCGTTCCCCGAGTCGACACGATTTCAAACCCGATCGCTGCAAGCTTTCTTGCCAACATTACGGCCTTGGGCTTGTCCTTGTCCTGAACGCTGAGAAAGGCGCATCCCATAAGCGGGAGGCGAATCCCAGCGCTCAACTGCGACTTGGCGAAGGCTTCGCCAAATCCCTCACCGACGCCCATCACTTCCCCGGTGGATTTCATCTCAGGTCCGAGGATGGGATCCACACCGGGAAACTTGGCGAACGGGAATACCGGGGACTTGACGCAGAACTGCTTCACGGGCAGCGTTCCTAACAATGCGCCATCCCTCTTGGATGACCCGTTGAGCGGCAGGGAAAGCTCCCGCAGCTTTCGCCCGGTCATCAGACGCGCCGCCAGCTTGGCCAGCGGGACGCCGGTCGCCTTGCTCACGTACGGCACCGTCCGCGAGGCCCGCGGATTCACTTCCAGCACATACACCTTGCCGTTCTGGATCGCGTACTGCACGTTCATCAGCCCTACCACGCGCAGGGCCAGCGCCAAGCGCATCGTATACTCGCTCAACGTCCGAAGCTGCTCAGCGCCGATCGAGAACGACGGCAGAACGCAACTGGAGTCGCCGGAATGAATGCCGGCTTCCTCGATGTGCTCCATGATGCCGGCAATCAGCACTTCTTCCCCATCGCAGAGCGCGTCGACATCCACCTCGGTTGCTTCTTCCAGAAACCGGTCAATCAGGATGGGTCGACCGGGATCAGAATAAGCCACGGCCTCACGCATGTATTCATCAAGCGTTGGTTCGTCGTAGGCGATCACCATGGCCCGCCCTCCGAGCACGTAAGAGGGCCGCACCAGGACCGGGTAGCCGATGCGTGCAGCAATCTCCCGCGCTTCGGCGGCGGCGACGGCGGTTCCGTTCTCCGGCTGCGGGATTTCCAGCTGCCGCAGCAAATCCCCAAACCGACGACGGTCCTCCGCCAGGTCAATCGAATCCGGACTGGTTCCGACGATGGGGACCCCTGCCCGCATCAGCGGCAGAGCCAGGTTGAGCGGGGTCTGGCCGCCAAACTGCACGATGACGCCGTCTGGTTTCTCCTCGTCAACTACTGACATCACATCTTCGTATGTGAGCGGCTCGAAATACAGCCGGTCCGAGGTGTCATAGTCAGTCGAGACCGTTTCCGGGTTGCAGTTCACCATGATCGTCTCATAGCCGTCCTCGCGCAGCGCAAACGAAGCGTGGCAGCAGCAGTAATCAAACTCGATTCCCTGACCGATGCGGTTCGGACCGCTACCTAGGATCATGATCTTCTTGCGGTCAGACGGGTCGGCCTCGTTTTCCTGCTCGTAGCAGGAATACAGATAGGGCGTGTAGGATTCAAATTCGGCCGCGCAGGTGTCCACGCGCTTATAGACCGGTTTCACGCCAAGTGCCCTCCGCAACTCGTAGACCTCTTCCTGCGTCTTGTTCCAGAACGAAGCCAAGCGCCGGTCGGATAGACCCGTCCGCTTGGCCTCTCGAAACTCCTCGCCGGAAACGGATTGTGGATTCCGTTTTGCCATTCGCGTTCGGATCGTTTCGATCTCCCGAAGCTGCTGCAGGAACCAGGGATCGATCGCGGTCATCTGGGCGACCTCGGCAACGCTTCGCCCGCTCCGGAGCGCGTAGCGGATGTAGTTCAAGCGGGCCGGATTCGGAGTAACGAGTTTCTGCACCAGCAAGTCCTCATCCACCGTCACCGCCGAAAGTTGCTTGCCGGTCTCAAGTGAGCGCAATCCTTTCAGCAAGGCTTCCTTGAACGTCCGGCCGATGGCCATTACTTCCCCGACCGATTTCATCTGCGGCCCCAGGTTCGATTCCGCGCCGGGGAATTTCTCAAAGGCCCATTTCGGAATCTTGACCACAACGTAATCGAGCGTCGGCTCAAAGCAGGCCGGGGTCTTGCGCGTGATATCGTTCGGAATTTCGTCGAGCCGGTACCCCACCGCCAGCTTGCTCGCGATCTTGGCGATCGGGAAGCCGGTGGCCTTCGAGGCCAGTGCAGAGCTGCGCGAAACGCGCGGGTTCATCTCAATGACAACCAGCCGGCCGTTTTCCGGATGCACCGCAAACTGGATGTTCGACCCGCCTGTTTCCACTCCTACTTCGCGAATGATTGCGATCGAGGCGTCGCGCATCTGCTGGTATTCCTTGTCCGTCAGTGTCTGCGCCGGTGCCACCGTGATCGAGTCGCCGGTATGGACACCCATCGGATCGAAATTCTCGATCGAGCAGATGATGATGACGTTGTCGGCCAGGTCGCGCATGACCTCGAGTTCGAACTCTTTCCAACCGAGCACGCTCTCCTCGACAAGCACTTCGTGTACCGGACTCAAGTCCAGGCCCCGCGCGAGGATCTCGGTGAAATCTTCGCGGTTGTAAGCCAGTCCTCCGCCGGTGCCTCCGAGCGTGAACGACGGCCGCAGGATCACGGGATAGCCGATGCGCCCGGCAAACTCCAGTCCATCCGGCACGTTATTCACCAGGCTGCTGCGCGGCGTGTCCAAGCCGATCCGCGCCATGGCATCTTTGAACATCAGCCGGTCCTCGGCCATCTTGATCGCCCGCATGCCCGCGCCGATCAACTCGACGCCATACTGCTCCAGAACTCCTTTCTCGGCCAGTTGGACCGCGAGGTTGAGTCCGGTCTGCCCTCCAACCGTCGAAAGCAGTGCATCGGGGCGCTCCGCCTCGATGATCGCTTCCAGGTACTCGATTTCGAGCGGCTCGACGTAGGTGCGGTCGGCCAAGTCGGGATCGGTCATGATCGTGGCAGGGTTCGAGTTGACCAGGATCACCTGGTACCCGTCGCTCTTGAGTGCCTTGCAGGCCTGCGTGCCCGAGTAGTCGAACTCGCACGCCTGTCCGATGACGATCGGACCGGAGCCGATGATCAGAATCTTTTTGAGGTCAGTCCGCTTGGGCATCTGTGTAGCCGATATTTCTTCGTGGCCGGTCTCCGTGTTGCTGAAAAGTCTCGGACTAGCGTTACTTCGCTGCCCCCTATGAGCCGCATTGTGTCGACCCACCCTGCCGTTCCATGTTTCCCTGCACGCCTCCAGCTTGCATTCTCCCCGAGAACACCTACAGGTCCCGGGAATGCCCGTTCGCCGAGATCATACCCACCAACAACCGGGAACGGAAGAAAAGCGCTCCGGTCGCCGAGTCGAACTCAATGTCTTCGAGGACGCCCAACCGGAATATCACCGGCAAGGGAGACTTCCGCCATGCGCAGCAGGCCGTACAGTTCATCCCCTTGCTTCCAGAGCTGCTGCCCGTAGCCGTATGGATTCTCACCGGGGCTGCGCCAGTTCTCGTAGCCCCCGACGTGCTCGATCGCCGGACCGTTCGGATCCCAAGCGGCTTCAACAACGGCTGCAGGTGCGCTTAGGAGAAGCAGGCCGGCGAGGATCATTTCTTGTCTTGCTCCATCATCTCCACAAAATTCTTGAACAGGTAGTACGAATCGTGCGGGCCGGGGGAAGCTTCCGGGTGGTATTGCACGCTGAAGACCGGAAGCGACCGATGGCGAATGCCTTCGAGCGTCTGGTCGTTCAGATTCCAATGCGTCGCCTCGACATCGGCCGCGGGCAGGGAATCCGGGTCCACCGCAAACCCATGATTGTGAGCCGTGATCTCGACCTTGTGGGTGACCTTGTTCAAAACCGGGTGGTTACCGCCCCGATGTCCGAACTTGAGCTTATATGTTTTCGCACCCAGCGCCAGCGCCAGAACCTGGTGTCCCAGGCAGATGCCGAAAATCGGCTTTTTTCCGAGGAGCTTGCGGATGTTCGACGCTTGCACTTCGAGCGGTGCCGGGTCGCCCGGCCCGTTCGAGAGGAAGATGCCATCGGGCTTGAGGCCCAGCACGTCTTCCTCCAACGTCAGCGCAGGCACGACCGTGACCTTGCAGCCTTCCGAGACAAGACACCGGAGAATGTTTTGTTTGATCCCATAGTCATAGGCGACAACGTGCCACCGCGGCTTGGGAGATTCATAATCATCCGGTGGAGGGCTGAGGCGAATCGGCGGCGCGTCCCAGACGTAACGCTGCTTCGTGGAAACGACCTTGGCCAGATCTCGTCCAGACATGAGAGGAATCTCATTCGCCTTTGCAACGAGCTTCACCGGGTCGCTCTCAATACTGGAGATCACTCCCCGCATCACACCGCGACTTCGCAGATGACGGACCACAGCGCGCGTGTCGAGGTCCTCGATGGCGGGAATGCGATAGCGCTGCAGGAATTCCTCGCTGTGTTCCCGGCTGCGCCAGTTGCTCGCGAGCACGCTGAATTCCCGCACTACCAGGCCCTCGATGTAAGGCCGCGTCGCTTCGTTGTCTTCGGGGTTGATTCCGTAGTTGCCGATCTGAGGTTGCGTAAGGATGACGATCTGGCCGGCGTAGGACGGATCCGTAAAGATTTCCTGGTATCCCGTGATGGCGGTATTGAACACGACTTCGCCGTAACACTCGCCTTCCGCACCGCAGTTTTTCCCGGCGAATACGCGCCCGTCCTCCAAGGCCAAGATCGCTTGCACGCGCTCCTCCTATGTTACGGAAGGAAGTGGAAGAAAAATACCCTTGTGCCGAAGGCGGGCTACGGGGGATCGGTTCACAGAAGAAACCCAAAGCGGTCCACAGGCCAGTAGACAAAGACCGCCTTGCCATAGATGAATTTCCGCGGCACCGGTCCCCACACCCGGCTGTCATTAGACGAGTTACGACGGTCGCCGAGCACATAATACTCGTCCGGGGGAACCACCATTGCCGCATGATTCTGGCGGTCGCGGTACTCGTCGGTCAGATAGGGCTCCTCCAGCTTTTTCGCGTTGATGAACACCTCGCCCTTCTCGATAGCCACCGTGTCCCCGGGGAGTCCGATTACCCGCTTGATGTAGGACTTCGTCGGATCGTGAGGATAGCGAAATACGATCACATCGCCCCTCCCAATGTCTTCGATCTGATAGACGAACTTGTTGATGAAAATTCGTTCCTGGTCCACCAGCCGGGGCATCATGCTCGTCCCCTCCACCTTCACCGGCTGATAGAGAAACACAATCACAACCCCGGCAATCACCAAGGAAACCACCAAGTCCCGAACCCAGGTCCAGAGACCCGGCGGCAGGATTGTCCCGGCGCGGGATTCGTGTTCCGCGGAGGAATCGGGCCCGCCCCCCGGCTGTTCGAACTCGCTCATCCTTGACTCCCGATTGGCACCTAAATTCGCTCCAACGTCCTGATAAATTCTTGTACCATACTTCCGTCCTTGGCGGCAACTTGGCAGCCGGAAGTCCTTGCGTTTGCCGGTTACTTCACAGAGAATGAGGTTTGTTTTGAACTGCGAGCGCTCGCTGCCTTGCTCGTCAGCGAGCGGGAAAGAAACCATCGGGTAGCCCACGTCCGCGGGCCGCCTCTTAACGTTCGGGGGAACGAATGCTAGTTGGCACCAGCTACTTCATATTCTTTCTCGTGGTTTTTCTTACGCTGACCATTCTGCTGGTCTGGCCGGTCTTCCCCTATGTCGTGTTAGGGATCGTGTTGGCTTATTTGCTCCATCCAGTGGAGAGCCGGTTGAAGAAGATCGTTCCCCCCGCCAGCGCGCGAGCCGGACTGCTGACGCTTCTCGTGACCCTCCTCATTATGGCGCCCTTGTTCTACGTCGTCCGGAGACTAACTAGGGAACTGGCCTCGACAGCCCAAGTTGAACGCATGCGGCGGTTGCTGCAGGATTCCAGAAACTGGCTCGAAAGCCATGAAGCCGAAATGGTAGCTGCCTGGATGGTCGAAGGCATTGAGCAAGGTCAGAACTTTCTGGTCAGCAGCATCCCCAACTTGTTCGGCTCCGTGTTCAACATTCTTTTGGGCATTTTCGTGTGCTTGTTCTTGTTCTACTATTTCACGAAAGAAGGAGCAGCCATCTGGCAAGCCCTGCTCAATGCGGTTCCGCTTCCTGCTCGGTTGAAGTCGGAACTTCAGGGCGGGGTTAGCAGCACTTTGCGCGGTATATTCTATGGTCAATTGTTCACCTCCATCCTTCAGGGAGGTATCGGCGGCATCGGCCTGGTGATCTTCCAGGTCCCGCAGCCGTTTTTGCTGGCCGGCCTGATGACTGTCCTGGCATTTCTTCCGGTTGTCGGGGCAACGCTGGTCTGGGCGCCGGCTGGTGTGCTGAAGCTGATGGCAGGCGAGACGGTGCAGGGACTGGGTATGTTGCTTTGGGGAGGCATCTTCGTGATGAACATCGATAACGTCATCAAGCCCCGGCTGATTGCATCGCATTCGCAGGTTCACCCCATCGTTATCCTCATCGGCATGATCGGCGGAATCGAAGTGTTCGGATTTATTGGGTTCCTGGTGGGGCCCGTGATCTTCGCCATTTTCTTGCAGTTGCTGCGCTTCTTTGTGGAATACCACCCGGCTGAGATCGAGATCCCGCCGTCAGTGGAGGTCTGAAGTGGCGCTCCTTCTCTTCTAGCCCGTTCCGACCTTGTACCAATGGCTCTCCCGCATGTAAGATGAAACGTTCGAGTTGTATGGAATGGAGGTTGGAATGGCTGAGGAGATCAAACGGCAGGTCGTTAACTTCGGGTTCTTTAAGGTCGATCCGGCTTGGCGCAGACTCCCATCCAAAGATCGCGAGCGCGGCAAGGTGCAGTTCTGTCAGGTGGCGACGGAATGGGCTACATCCGGCAAGATGAACGTGCTTTCCTACACTACCGTGGGCATGCGGCCGGACGTGGATTTCATGCTGTGGCGGATCTGCTACCAACTGGAAGAAATACAGGAAATGACCACCGCACTGCTGAATACCGAGCTCGGCCAGTATATGACCATGCCGCATTCCCTGCTGGCCATGACCAAGCGCTCCACTTACGTGATCGAGCATCAGCACGAAGGACAGGCGGACTCGCGCGGCACGCTGCGCCCCGGTAAACACAAGTATCTCTTTGTGTATCCGTTCGTCAAGACGCGGGACTGGTATCGCATGACGCTGCCTGCGCGGCAGGGCTCGATGAACGAGCACATCGCCATCGGGCACAAGTATCCGCAGATTAAACTCAATACTACCTATAGTTTCGGGCTGGACGATCAGGAATTTGTGGTGGCCTTTGAGGGCGACAACCCGGCGGATTTCGTGGACCTGGTGATGGAGCTGCGCGAGGCGGATACCAGCCGCTACACGGCCCGTGACACGCCGATTTTTACCTGTATCCTCAAGGACATCAAGGCCACACTGGACACGCTGGGCTGATTCGGTCCTTGCGGTAGATGCGGTAGATTCGGTTTCCTCGGTTCGCGCGGTTCTTGCGGTTCTCTCGATTCTTTCGGAAGACCAATTCATGCCAAAAAAAGGCCAATTTGTGCCAAAAAAGGGTGTGAAACGGTCGGCAGCGAGGCCTCGGCAGACCAAGAAACCAAGGAAGCGCGCCGGTGGAGGACAGGACCCTGCAAGAGTCCGCAAGATACTAGGACTCCTGGAAAGCACTTACCCTGAAGCACACTGCGCGCTGCACCACACGAATCCATTTCAGCTTCTGGTGGCGACCATCCTGTCGGCGCAGTGCACCGACGAACGGGTGAACAAAGTGACGCCGGGGCTGTTCGAAAAGTATCCCACGCCACACGACTTCGCCGCGCTGCGGCAAGAAGTGCTCGAAGAGGACATTCACTCGACCGGGTTCTTCCGCAACAAGTCGAAGTCCATCATCGGAGCGTCGAAGAAAATCGTTGCGGAGTTCGGCGGAAAGGTTCCGCAGACGATGGAAGAACTGTTGACGCTGCCGGGCGTGGCGCGCAAGACAGCCAACGTGGTTCTGGGGACAGCGTACGGCAAAGCAACCGGCGTCGTCGTAGACACCCACGTACACCGCATCGCGCGGCGGCTCGACCTGACGCGCGCGCCCACGCCGCAGAAAATCGAACAGGACCTGATGCGTGCCGTCCCGCAGGCGAAGTGGATCGACTTGGCCCATCAGTTGATCTTTCACGGCCGCCGTTGCTGCACGGCGCGCAAGCCGAATTGCGCGGAGTGTTCGCTGGAAACGGTTTGCTACGCGGAGGACAAGCAATCCGTTCTTTCCGCCCGAGGGCCAAAGGGTGGGGTGCTTCGACGGCAGCAAGCTGAAAAAGGTATCCGTAAACGGAAGTCCGGCGCTTGAGCCGGCCGATGCCGGCGCCCTTCGCGGAGTGAGTTCGAGCGCGCAAGGAATAGCAGGCAGAAATGTCGGTTGCTGCCTGGCTGCTGCTACTGCAGGACAGGCGAAGAGCAGGTCCCTCGTCGCCGCGTTCACATGCGTTTGCGCAAGAACGCTCCTTGGGATGACACTCTTGGGACTGGCACTATATAGGGGCATGGGCAGAGACAAAACATGACGGACCTTGTTTCCAACCTTGGTGAGACGCTCGCGTCTTTGCGAGCCAGTCAGGACGCGCGGCGGTCTGACGGGCCGGAGTTCGAGGAGGCGGTGCTTCGACACGCGCCGGATGTTCCGACTTGGGAGATAGCCAAGTGCTGGCGCTATCGGGACTGGCCGGATCGGACGTCGGTCGGCGTGCCCCTTCCGTCGCACGACGCCGGCATCGACCTTGTCGCCGTTAAGCACGACGGGTCGCTCGTGGCAATCCAGTGTAAGACCCGCAGCGCCGCCGGAGCCGTGACGGTAACTCAGGTGCAGAAACTCGGCGGTGCCGCACCGAAGCCGGTTTTCGCCGAGCGCTGGATGGTGGTGGACGCGCATAGGAGCGCGGCGACGGAGGACGCCGCCGCCATCGCAGAGGTGACGTTCGTCGACTTCGAGGCGGTGCTGGCGGACGCGCTGGAAGATGCACGGGAACGGGAGCGGGCCGCGACCAAATCCGACCCGCGTACGGCCATGCAGCAAGAGGCCGTGGCCGAATGCGTGAGGACGCTTCGCGCCGGATTACCGGAACATCGGGACCGCTGGCGCGGCAAGGATCCGGCGGACTGGATGCCGCGTGACGCGGCGCGGGCGACGCTCGTGCTGCCGTGTGGGACCGGCAAGACCCGCGTGTCGATGCAGATCATGTCGGAGTTGTCGGAGCCGGGCGACCTCGGCGTGGTGCTCGTGCCGAGCATCGCGCTGATAGCGCAGGTGCGGCGCGAGTATTTGTCGCATATCGGGCGTCCGGCGCGGACACTGGCGGTGTGCAGCGACGCGACGGCGGGCCATGTCGATGTCGAGCGAGACCCTAATCTCGCGGCGGACCCCACGCGGGACACCGGGCAGGTCCGCGCGGCCGAAGTCGGTTGCCGGGTGGCTCAAAGCGCCGAGGCCGTCGCGGCCTGGCTCTGCGCTGGCGCGGACTCGACTGATCTGAGCATCATTTTCTCGACGTATCAGTCGGCGCATCACACGGCGGATGCACTGCGGGCGGAGCGCAGGTTCGCGCAGGTCCTGATTCTGGACGAGGCGCACCGGACGGCCCAGTTGCGGCCGGCGAAAAGCCAGCGGCAGGCCGAGCGGATGCGGGTGTTCACGCTGTGTCACGACCAGCAGGCTTTTCCAGCGCGGTACCGGCTGTACCAGACGGCGACGCCCCGCGTCTACGATGCCAGCAACGCCAAGGTTGCCCGGATCGACCGCACAAAGTGGATCGTGGCGAGCATGTCGGACCAGTCGATCTTCGGCCCGGTGGCCTACCGGCTGCCATACAAGGAGGCGGTCGAGAAGGGTTTTCTGTCCGACTACCGGATCATCGCGATCGGCGTTGACGAGCGCGCGTGGACGGCGGCCAATCGCATTGTCCAGCGGTTCGAGCAGTCGCACGAGTCGCGCGGACTGACGACCAACGAGGCGCTCTCCTGGCTGGTCTACGGCGTGACGCTTGCCGGCGGAACGATAGGCGAGGACGGCGTCGTGCGCGTGAACCGGTCGCTGGCATTCCTGAACAAGGTCCGGCGTTCCGACCAGATGGTGAAGTGGCTCGACAGCGACGAGGGACGCTCGGAAATTGAGCGCTACTTCACCAAGGGCGGCGTCGGAAGGGCTGCGCGGCCGTATGCCGTGGAGCATCTCGACGCCGGGCATCCGGTGCGTGAACGGCGACGAGCGCTGCGTGATCTCGCGGCAGCGGATGCCGAGAAACCGCGCGGGATCGCGAACGTCGGAATTTTCGGGGAAGGAACGGACAGTCCGAGCCTCGATGCAGTGGCGCTCCTAGCTCCGAGGCGCAGTCCGACCGACGTGATACAGATCGTCGGCCGCTGCATGCGCCGGGCGCCGGGGAAACAATACGGGTATGTGATCGTGCCGGTTCCGCTGCCGCGGGGCATTGATGCCGAGACGAGTCTGTCAATGGACACGCTCGGCGAAGAGTGGAAGGCGCTGGGAGAGGTCTTGCGGGCGTTGCGGGCGCACGATGGACGCATCGAGGACGAGATCTCGAGCCTGTTGCAAATCTACGTGCCGCCGGAGGACGAGCAGCCGGTTCGCCAGGCACTCGTGGTAAGCGACGGCGCTGTCACCCGCGTGGGGATATGGACGGGACCTCGGGGCTACGCGGAGGACGCAGTGAAGAAAGCCGATGTGCCGGCGTGGCATGATGATTCAGCCCCAATCACGGAGTACTTGACGCCGGACAAGGGATTCCAGTGGCGCGAGCGACCGATGTCGCCCGACACGCCGGCTCGATTTACAGACGGTTCACCAGGCGACGACGAGCGCATTCTGGAAGAATCCCCGCCGGTGTTGGTGCTCCAGCGGCGGCGAGGCGGTGTCACCTGCACGGTGCAGGGAGCAGAGCGCTCCCTGGAACGACACGGGGGCGTAGACGTGGCGAGAACTCTGGAAAAGGCTCGCAAACGGGCCGAGCAACTCGATCCGTTGCCGCGCCGCCCCCGCCGCCGCCCCTCCCGAAGCGGCACGTCCAAGGATGAGCGTCCTGCATCGTTGTCGCCGACGCAGCGTCTTCTGGAACAAATCCGTCAGGATGGCGTAGGACGCGATCTACGCGTCGAGGTGATGGAGAAATCCGGGTTGCGCGGTAACGAGGTGCGCGACTTCAACTTGCTGATGGAACCGGTGCGTCGCGCATCGGACTACTTGCGCCGAGAAAAGCTGGAGGGGCGGTTGCGTTCGGTGCTCGGCATGGAGCACATGCAGGAAACGGATGCCCATGCCGATGCATGCACGGTCAGCGTGTTGCTGCTGATGAACGCGGCTCTTCTGCACGCGCGGCTTGAAAACACGAAGGGACAGGCGGCGGACCTGGCCCGTGTCGGGGGACTTCACGACGCGGCGACCGGGGCCGAACCGATCAAGGTGCTGCGCGAAGCGTGGACGGCCGTGCTGCGCTACGACTACGAGCCGGTGTTTCGACCTGCGCTCGATGTTCTTGAGGCACTGGCGGCGGCGGACGCGCAAGGCGGCGTCAATCAGACGGTGCGAGCGGTCGCCGCCTGGGCGAAGGAGAACGCCGAGATCTACGTCTCGATGGGCATGGAGTACGCGGGCGAGCTTTTCAGCCGGGTCCTGGGCAACCAAGCGTCCGACGGCGCGTTCTTCACGCGGCAGCCGGCTGCGCGGCTGCTGGCCGAATTGGCGCTCGACGCGACGGGCGAGACCGCATGGGCGGAGCAACGGACATGGCGGCGCCTCAAGATGGCCGACCTGGCCTGCGGAAGCGGCACGCTGCTGAACTCCTACCTGGAGGCGGTCAAGGATCGGATCCGCAAGGCAGGCGGTGACGAACGGAGCGCAGCCGAGTTCCACAAGTACGCCGTCGAACGGCTCGTGACAGGTCTGGACATCAATCCAGTCTCCTTGCAGATGGCGGCGGGGCGCATGACGCTGGGCAACATCACGGTAGATTACCGCAAGATGGGCCTTCGGGCGATGCCCTACGGCCCCGTCGAGGGCGAGGCGGTAAGGCTCGGATCGTTGGAATTGCTGACCGACGAGGACGTAGTGGGTCCTGCGTCGACCTCCGACGACAGCGGCCAGCAAAAGCAGGCCGCACTCTTCGAGTCTTCAGCCGTGGACCCCGAGGTCGTGCAGGATGTCGAGGGCCGCCGGATCGTAATGATGAATCCCCCGTTCACCACGAATTACAAGCAGGGGAGGAAGTTCACGCCGGCAGTCGTGAAGCGACTGCAACACCGGAAGCTTCACGTTCGCAACCGGCTGGCAGCCAGCGACGCCGAGGCAGGGAGCGTCATAGACGCGAACAGCATCAGCACGATGTTCACGCCGCTGGCCGAGAAGGTCTTGGCCGAGGATAGCGGTGTCTTAGCGAAGATCATGCCGGTGACGGCCTGTACGGGGGCATCGGGCCTCCGCGAGCGGCGGTTTTTCGCCTCGCGGTTCCACATTGACCTGATCGTGTGCAGCCACGATCCACGGGAACCGAATCTGTCCACGCACACGGCGATCAACGAGTGCCTGTTGATCGCGAGGCGGCATGGCGGGGTTTCCAGGGCTAACACTCTGTTCGTGAACCTGCGCCGCTTCCCGAAGTCCGTCGATGCCGTGCGGGAGGTCGTCGAAGCGATCCGGAATCGGCGGATTGGCGAGGTCGGAAGCGTGTGCGAGTGGCCGGCGGATCGCGTGCGTGCAGGTGACTGGTCGCCGGTGCAGTGGTTCGACCCGAGACTGGCGGAAGCGGCAGCGAAACTTCGGGCGGCATCCGGTCTGTGCCGGCTGGATGCGTTGTGCAACATGGGGCCGGCCGGCCGGCGCATACGGGACGCCTTCGAGCGGGTGACGGACGGCTCCTCGATGGCGAGCGATGTCGCTGTGTTCGATTCGGTTTCCAGTGATCTCCGCGTTTCGCTGGCCGGCGACCCCGATGCTGTGTGGCGGCCGAGAGCTGGAAAGGAGCGCATGGTCCGTTCGTATCTTGCGCAGACGGGCTGGATGCTGCTCATGAACCGCGCCGACACGCATGCGGCCTCGGTCGTGGGTGTGTGCGCTTCGGCGAAGGGCTTTGGGTCTGGCCTAATGCCAGTGGCGACGGAGACACCTGAGCAGGCCCAGGCCCTGAGCGTTGTGTGGAACAGCACTCCGGTTCTCCTGCAACTGCTGAACATGCGCACGAAGAAATTGACGTACCTGAACTGGTCGGTAGCGCAACTCGGGTCGGTACGCGTACCGGCGCTGCTCGGTGATACGGGAGAGCAGGCTGCGCTGGTGAGTGTCTATGACCGTCTGTGCCGCGAGCGGCAGCAACCTTGGGCGCATGCCGACGCTGATCCGGTCCGGCACGAAATTGATGACGCCGTCGCGGAGGCGTACGGAATCTCGGCGGGTGTCCTTGCCGACTGGCGTGAACGTCTGGCCAAGGAACCAACGGTCGCGAACCGAAGCCCGGACTAGTTGGCGTGTGGCTGGTTTCGGGATTCGGGACTCGGGATTCGGGACTCGCAGAACCAGTGCAGGCCGGAGGCTGCGCTTCGGGACAAGCGGGACAGGCGGGATGACACGGACCAACGCCGGATTCGCGGCGCGCGCTAACGAGAAAGATTGTTCCTCTTGACGCTTGGTGTCATATTTGCCATCATTCCCCATGAGAAGCAGAGATACCCGTCCGATCTCATGGGTCAGGGCGGCGCGCAAGGCTTTCGAGAGCTTTCCCGAAGGGCCGCAGAACGCGATCCTGGGAGCGCTGACGGTCGCGGCCGAAGGCCGCAAGGCCGACATCGCCAAGCCCCTGAAGGGTTTTGGCTCCGGCATATTCAGGTGGCGCTCCAGCACCGCACCGATGCCTATCGGGCGGTCTACGCTCTGCAGCTTGCGGAACAGGTTTGGGTTTTGCACGCTTTCCAGAAAAAGGCGAAGCAGGGCATCAAGACCCCCAAGAAGTATATCCATCTCATCGGCGAGCGGCTGAAACGCTTGAAGAAGGAGTTACGGCAATGAGCCAAACGGAGGACGATTTTGAGTTGGTGCGCGGCAGCGGCAATGTCTTCCGCGACTTCGGCCGGGCTGATGCCGACGTGCAGCAGACCAAGGCGCTTCTGGCCGCCCGCATCATTGCCATTCTTGACGATGAAGGGCTTTCGACGCGCAAGGCCGAGGGCCGTACCGGCGTCAGTCATGCGGACTTTACCCGCATTCGCAACGTACAGCTGGACCGCTTCACCATTGACCGTCTGATGATCGTGCTCAATAAGCTCGGCCAGCACGTAGACGTGCAGATCAACGTTCATCCGCGCGTGGCCGCTGCAGAAGCGCCGGTCCAGGGTAGACGAGGGAGTTTCACGGGGCGCTGATCGAGCCAGCGAACCTCGTCAGGGGCGCGGCGCTTGATCCGACCGATGCCGGCGCTGGTTTCGGGACTCGCGACTCGGGATTCGGAACTCGGGGGCGTGAGAGGCGGAAATGGCGCTACTGCGGGACAGGCGAAGAGCAGGTCCTTCGATTTGCAACCGGAGGCCAAAAAGCCAAGCAAGGCGTTTCTGAATCAGATGAGCGTCCGCGCCGCCTGACTCCAGGCGGGGAGACTGCAAATAGAAGAGGACATTTGTGCCGCGACTGACCGAACAAGAACAACAAGAGATCGTCCGATATATCGAAGCTGATAAGCCCCTGCCGGACAAGTATCGCTTTCTGCTGTTTGAGGACAAGCGCGAGGTGGAACTGGTCTGGAACGGCAAGACCAGTGAGGTCTGCAATATCGTTCTGCCTTTCCAGGTGATCGAGCAGGTGGACGAGCCGCGCGCCGAGAAGCCAGAAGAGACGGCGCTGCAAGCGGACCTGTTCGCAACCGATTCGCGGGGCCGCCAGCTCAAGGGCTGGACGAACAAGCTCATCTGGGGCGACAACAAGCTGATCCTGTCATCTCTAAAGAACGGGCCGTTGCGCGAGGAGATTGAAAAGCAGGGCGGCCTCAAGCTGATCTATATTGACCCGCCGTTTGACGTGGGCGCGGATTTTTCAATGGACATCGAGATCGGGGACGACACCTTCACCAAGAAGCCCAACATCCTGGAAGAGATCGCCTACCGCGACACCTGGGGCAAGGGCGCGGATTCCTTCATTGCCATGATCTACGAGCGGCTGGCGCTGATGCGGGATTTGCTGGCGGAGGATGGCAGTATTTATGTGCATTGTGATTGGCGGGTGAACAGTTTGATCCGGCTAGTGCTGGATGAGGTGTTTATTAACGATTTTCATTTAAGAACGAAATCCGCTGGAAAAGACAGCCGCTCGCATATCGGTCGACGGCGCAAAAGCAATTTCGAAACAGTACGATATTCGCCAAGGTCTTCCGACTCACTTTTGTATTACACAAAGTCATCGAATGGGATTTCAAAATACGACAATATCGGGAATACAGTGAGAATTACATTGGACTAAGTTTACACATGACTGACCAGGATGGCGCGTCTCTATCGTATATGATGCGATAGGTGACTATTCTGAGAGGTCTATCGAGCATTCAGAGAACAGGGTAAAATTTATGACTACCCTTCGGGCAAAATCGGTCTAATACGGTATCTGGATGAGGCAAGCGGGTGAGGTTGTAACCGACATTTGGATGGATATTCGAAGTGAACTCGCAGGCACTTGCCAAAGCCACGAGCTACCCACCCAAAAGCCCGAAACTCTGCTCGAACGCATCATCAGAGCATCCTCCAACGAAGGCGATCTGGTAGCCGATTTCTTCTGCGGCTCCGGCACTACGGCGGCAGTGGCGGAGAAATTGGGCCGCAAGTGGATCGTCAGCGACTTGGGCAAGTTCGCCATCCACACCACGCGAAAGCGCATGATCGGCGTGCAGCGGCAACTCAAAGCCGAAGGCAAAGACTACCGCGCCTTTGAAATCCTCAACCTGGGCAAGTACGAACGCCAGCATTACATCGGCGTGAATCCCAACCTGCGCGAGGCGGAACAGCAAAAGCAGTTGGAAGAAAAGGAAGCCGCCTTCGTGGACCTGATCCTGCGCGCCTACCGCGCCGAAAAGACCGACGGCTTCCAGACCTTCCACGGCAAGAAGGCCGGGCGGCTGGTGGCGGTGGGGCCGGTCAACCTGCCGGTGACGCGCCTGTTTGTGGAAGAGGTGATCCTGGAATGCCGCAAGAAGCACATCACCCGCGTGGACATTCTGGGCTTTGAATTCGAGATGGGACTGTTTCCCAACGTGCTGGACGAAGCCCGCGCCAAGGGCATTGACATCGCCCCCAAGTACATCCCCGCCGAGGTGTTCGACAAGCGGGCGGTGGAAAAGAACCAAGTGGTCTTTCACGACGTGGCGGCTATCGAGGTCAAGCCGCACGTCAAGAAGAACAGCGTGGCGGTGGAACTGACCGACTTTTCGGTTTTCTATTCGCAGGACTCCATCGCCAGCGTGGAGGCTACGCTCAAGAACAAGGGCAGCAAGATCGTGGCGGAAAAGGGGCAGATCGTGAAGGTGAGCAAGGATAAAGACGGTATCGTCAAACGCGAACGGCTCACCAAAAAATGGACAGACTGGATTGACTACTGGGCGGTGGATTTCAACTTTGAGAGCAAGCGCGAGATCGTCCGCATTCCGCGTGACAAGATGAAACAATCTCAGATTCCCGGGATGGAGCAGCCCGAACAGTTGGATCTGCCGGAATATGAGGAAGTCTGGACGGGGGATTACATCTTCGAGAACGAATGGCAGTCCTTCCGGACCAAGAAAGACCGTTCGCTGGAACTGACCAGCGTCTTTCACGAATGCACACCGGGGCGGCGGAAGCTGGCCGTCAAGGTTGTGGACATCTTCGGCAATGACACCATGACCATCGTCGAAGTCAATGTGAGAGGGGAGGAAATAATGGCGCTCCATCCCAACTTCCCGGAATCGCCCTATGCCATCCTCGAACCGTCTATCCGTTGGTTTCCGGCGGATGAAGCCCTGCGGGAATCCAGCTCCGAAAAGCTGATGCCGCCGCTGGTGCCGCAACTGCGCAAGAAAGTGAAGGAATGGCGGGACAGCGGTTACGTGGGGGCGAGCGACACCAGCAAAAGCCTGCTCAACTGGTGGTTCAACACGCCACACCTGCTCCCCCAAACCGACGGGGCTTCACTGGAAACGCTGGCCGAGTTCCAGTATTACTTCGCCCAGCGCGAGGCGCTGGAGACTATCGTCTATCTGTACGACGTGGTGGACGTGCAGGACAAGTACGACCTGATGCGCTTCGACAGTAGCGGAGCGGTTTCCAGCGGCATGTTTGACGAGACCTGGCGACGCTTTGTAGCGAAAATGGCGACCGGCACAGGCAAGACCAAGCTGCTAAGCCTGGTGCTGGCCTGGAGCTATTTCCACAAGCTGTATGAGCCGGAGTCGGGCTGGCCCGCAACTTCCTGGTGATCGCGCCCAACATTATCGTGCTGGACCGCATCTACAAGGATTTCAACGGTCTGCGCATCTTTTTCGCGGACCCGGTGCTGCCGGACAACGGCGTGGACGGGCGCAACTGGCGCGACGATTTTCAACTGACCCTGCACCGGCAGGACGAGGTGCGCATCACCCGCCCCACAGGCAACATTTTCCTGACCAACATCCACCGCGTCTATGCCGGGGACGACATGCCCGCATCGCCGGATGATGAAGACACGATGGATTACTTCCTGGGCAAGCGGCCCACTGGCGCGACCACTGATTCCAAAGTGGATTTGGGCATGATCGTGCGCGACATTGACGAACTGGCGGTATTGAACGACGAGGCCCACCATATTCACGACCCGAACATGGCATGGTTCAAATCCATCGAAGACATTCACAACCGTCTGAAGCAAAAAGGGTCGGCCCTTTCCCTGCAAGTGGACGTGACCGCCACGCCCAAGCACAACAACGGCGCGATTTTCGTGCAGACCGTCGCCGATTACCCGCTGGTGGAAGCCATCTCGCAAAACGTGGTCAAGCATCCGGTGCTGCCCGACGCCGCCAGCCGCGCCAAGTTGACGGAACAGAAGAGCGCCAAGTACACCGAGAAATACGCCGATTACATTCACCTGGGCGTAATCGAGTGGCGCAAGGCGTATGCCGAGCACGAAAAGCTGGGCAAGAAAGCCATCTTGTTCGTGATGACCGATGACACTCGCAACTGCGACGACGTGGCCGAATACCTCGAAGGCCACTACCCCGACCTGAAAGACGCTGTGCTGGTCATCCACACAAAGAAAAATGGCGAGATTTCCGAATCAACGTCAGGCAAGAACAAAGAAGATTTGGATAAGCTGCGCGATCAAGCCAACTCGATTGACAGGCTGGACAGCCCCTACAAAGCCATCATCTCGGTGATGGTGCTGAAAGAAGGTTGGGACGTGCGGAACGTGACCACCATAGTAGGGCTGCGAGCGTATTCCGCCCCCAGCAACATCCTGCCTGAACAGACCCTGGGGCGCGGCCTGCGGAAAATGTACCCCGGCGGGCTGGAGGAATATGTCAGCGTAGTCGGCACGGATGCCTTTATGGATTTCGTGGAATCCATTCAGGCGGAAGGCGTGATTCTGGAACGCAAGCCGATGGGCGAAGGCACGCAGCCCAATACGCCGCTGGTAGTGGAGATTGACAAGGAGAACGACAAAAAAGACATTGGGGCGCTGGACATTGAAATCCCCGTGCTTACGCCGCGCGCCTATCGGGAATACAAGAACCTGAGCAACCTGAACGCGAGCGCGCTGGGGCATCAGCGCGTGGCCTACCTACAATTCAGCGAGGAAGAACAGCGGGAGATCGTCTTCAAGGACATTACCACCAGCGAGGTGACGCATACCACTATCCTCGACACGGCGGGCATTGCCGATTATCGCAGTGTGATCGGCTACTTTGCGCAGACCCTGATGAAGGATTTGCGGCTGGTCAGCGGTTACGATGTGCTGTACGGGAAAGTCAAAACGTTTGTGCAAGAGCAGTTGTTTGACCGTCCCGTGGAACTGGAAACCCCCAACACACTGCGCAACTTGTCGGAACCGGCCGCTACCAAAACCCTGATCGAAACGTTCAAGAAGGCGATCAACGCACTCACCGTGCAGGACAAAGGCGACGCCGAAATCCGGGATACCATCAAGCTGCGGCAGACACGGCCCTTCGTAGCCAAAGATCAGGGCTACCTTATTCCTAAAAAGAGCGTCTTTAACAAGATCATTGGGGACAGCCATTTTGAACTGCTGTTTGCCAGCTTCCTGGAAGATTGCAGCGACGTGGTTTCCTACACCAAGAATTATCTGGCGGTACGCTTCAAACTGGATTACGTGAACACGAACGGCGACATTTCCAACTACTACCCGGATTTTCTGGTCAAGCTGTCCGCGAAGCGGATTTTCATTGTGGAAACCAAAGGCCAGGAAGAACTTGACGTTCCGCTGAAGATGCAACGGCTACGGCAATGGTGCGAAGACATTAACCGAGCGCAGACGGACGTGGAATACGACTTTGCTTACGTGGACGAGGAGAGTTTTAAGAAATACAAGCCTGCCTCGTTCCAACAATTGGTCGCAGGCTTCAGGGAATACAAAGGGGCAGTTCTCTCTGCACGGTCCGGGACTGATTGATGTCGAAGTCCGGCGCAGCGAATTCGGGACTCGGGACTCGCAGAAAGAACAGGCCCACGGCACAAACGCCGTGCCGTGGCTACCGGGAAACCATATCGTCACTTCGCTATGCTCGGGACAGGCGGGACAAGCGGGACTCGAAGAATCGGTGCAGGCCGGGGGCCTGCGCTACAGGGAACAGGCCGGAGGCTGTCGCTACCTGCCTATGTCTGTTGCCATGTGGGGAAAGGGAAGAACAGGCCCACGGCACAAACGCCGTGCCGTGGTTACCGGGAAAAGGGGAAAGCGAGCGCAGACCAGAGGCCTGTCGCTACTTGGCTACAACAGGTGACTCAACCCGCAGAACGGGAAGGTGGTTGCCGAAAGAAGGGAGGGATTTGGAAATGGAGAATCGGTTGCGCAGTGCAGTTCTGACAGGGATGGTGCTCCTCATCCCGCTCGTCTATTCGCTTATCTGGCCGCTTATCAGGCCGCCCGTTGTGCTGGCGCAGGGAGCAGGACCGGGGGGAGAGGCGGCGCGAGAGCTGGCCGGGTTCTGGGACCGGGAGAGGAATACAGGAGAGAGCGTCGACCCGGACTTTCGGCGGTTCGGCACGGAGCAGCCTCCGTTGCAGCCCTGGGCCATGGAGATCTTCCGGGCGAACCGGGGGAATGTGGGCATGCGGAGACCGGCGCTCAACGCGATCGACCAGCTCGATCCGGTGAACAACTGCTTTCCGGCCGGGGTGCCGCGGATCATGCTGCTGCGCGTGTTCGAGATCATTCCTCTCGCGGACCAAGTGCTGATGCTGTTCGAGTACGATCACGCGGTGCGACGCATCTACACGGACGGGCGCGAACATCCGGAGGGCTATCCGCCGGGGTGGATGGGACATTCGATCGGGCGATGGGACGGAGACACGCTGGTGGCGGATACGGTCGGCTTGACGGACAGAACGTGGATCGACCGGGTCGGGACGCCGCACAGCGAAGCGTTGCGCGTGGTGGAGCGCTTCCGGCGGGCGGCGCAGGACCGGTTGGAGGTCGAGTTCCGGTTCGAAGACCCCGAGGCGTTTACGCGGGCGTGGGGCGGGAGGAAAGATTACATCCTGCGGCCGGAGTTGGAAATACTGGAGCACGTGGTGTGCGATCACCTGTACGTGCTGGAGAAGCAGCCCGGGGTGCGGCCGCGCTTTGAATGGGAAACCATGGATCCGGGGTTGTCGCCGGAGGAGTGGGAAATCTTTAACTCGGAGGAGTGATCGCGCAGCGCGTTCGCTGGAAGCGGCTGGCTCGGCGAACGGAGGTTGAGAGGGTTCGGAAATATTCTGTGACATCCAGGACCCGTATCGACAGTTGTATGTTGTGAGCGGGAGCCGACAGGTGTTTCGACCCACGGACGGCTTAGCAACACAGCCGTTCTACAGAAAGGACCTTCGCAACTTCGTGAAATGACCTGGAAATGTGTACCGCTCCTGGGGTTAACCGTCCAAGGGTCTATTCATCGGCAGCTTTGGTAGAGCATTTCTGTGTATGAGTTTTTGAACTTCCTAGATATAGAGAGCTCGTAAGCCACTGTTGATGGGCGTGGTCTACGCAAAAGACGTACTTTTCCGCCTGTATTGCACTGACAGCGTTCAGCAGGCTTGCGAACCTGTGTGGGGGTGTCTTGTCGAGCTCACGCGGGTCATTGACCGCACAAAATGCGGAGTTTGGATCTAGAGGCAGGAACCATCTTGCATCAGGATGATCGTAGCCTTTGAGACGGACCAATGGGCGATCCGACAACACCAGGGTGCTGTCGTCAGGGCCGAGATGCTTGACGCGCCATCGCATGTTGATCAACGTGCCGCCGACCTGAGGATTATCGACAAGCTTCTGAATTGCGCTGAGCGCTCTGTCTTCGAATGAGAAGCCTTGTTCCGTCAGGAATTCCGAGGCTGTACCGGAGAGTCCCAGCTGTTCCATCGTACGCTGTATATCTGGATCGATGTCAACCTCCTTTGCCAAGTATGAGGCGCCATCGCGCAACCGTCTGACATTGGGTGGGCGACGAGCTTCGAGGGACAGGAGAAGCCTGGCAAAGTCGCAACGCTCGTCGTGAGTCAGGGACTCCGGTCCATCCGTGACAAGACGATCGCGCGCGAGCGCTCCCTTTGAATCAACATCTCCAAAGTATTCACATTCGAGTACGTCTCGTCCCTTTTCATGGTGCTCAAGCGTCAAAAGGTCAATTTCGTGACAGAAGGCCTTGGGGCCCTTGCGTTTGCAGAAAAGCCGACCTTGTCTTTCATCCCACCCAAAACCATTCACTTCGCCGTCAACCGCCCAGGGCTTCATTAGAAACTCAGGCACGAAGTGGTGTCTATGGGACTCTTGTTGCATCGCCTGCTTCATTCGCGGGTCGTCGATATCTTACAAACGCGCTTGACGATGAGGCCGTCCTGGGCGCGGACGAGATAGAGCCGCCCGACGTTAGCGGCCGAGGAGGCGAACCATCCACGCGAGGTGATCGAGGCGACCCTGGCACATGTTGTTCAGAACAAGGTCGAGGCGACCTACGCGCGATCGGACCTGTTCGAGCACCGGCACCACCTAGCACGCCAATTTGCTTCAGTCATCCGTAAGGCCGTGAGCGTATCTAACTCCCGTCTATGATAACCCGCTAAGCAGCATCAGCTACAAGGCCTTGTCGGCTCGACGGCCTTCCTGCAAGGATGGATCCGGACGGGAGCGACCCCTGTAGGAAGGCTCGGAAATATGCCCACGGGCAGCGGCACAGAGGCGCCGACAAGGGTCCGGATGAAATGGCGTTACTCGGTCGGTTCTGGTTGCTTTTCCAAAGGAGTTAGACTAGTTTTATATCTAGTCATTCTCTTGGCGGCTCTTGATGGAGGTAATGCTGCATGAGCAAGACATGGCAGGTGCAGGATGCCAAGGCGCGTTTCAGCGAGTTGCTGGAGACGAGCTTGGCCGAAGGCCCCCAGATCGTGACCAAACGGGGCGTGGAGACGGCCGTGTTGGTGCCCATCGACGAGTGGCGGCGATTGGAGAAGCGGGCCAGACCGGATCTCAAGCAACTACTGCTCGCTCCGGAAGCGCGCACGGATGCGCTGACGCCACCGCGACCGCGGCATCGCCACCGCGTGTCCCCGAGCTTCGAGTAAGTCCATGTATCTGCTCGACACCAATGTCGTATCGGAACTGCGCCGTCCTCATCCGCATCCAAGCGTCGTCCGATGGATTGAACAGGTTCCCGCCGAAGAACTGTTTCTGTCCGCGGTGACGGTCGGGGAGATCCAAGCGGGCATCGAACTAACCCGCGAGCAGGACGCCGCCAAGAGTGAGGAACTGGAAGCGTGGCTCAGCGCGGTGCTGGTCTCCTATAATGTCCTCCCGATGAATGCAGCGACATTCCGGGAATGGGCGCGGCTCAAGCATCGCCGTTCAGACACTCTGATGGAGGACGCCATGATCGCCGCGACGGCCGTGGTGCATCGCCTGACGGTCGTGACCCGGAACGTGCGCGATTTTGAGCAACTCGGAGTAGATCTTCTGAATCCATTCGAACACGAATCCGACGTGCGGCGGTAGGCTGGAGAAACCACCATTTATGGCGAGCCGGGTGGACTGCATGGCGGCACTGCCGGGCCAACTCTTCTACTCCACCCAGATACCGGCCTGCCTGTGGTTCCTCGCCCGCGACCGGCGCGAGGAAGTGCTGTTCATTGACTCCCGCAAGCTGGGACGCATGGTGGACCGCACCCACCGGGAGCTGACGGATGAGGACATCGCCCGCATCGCCGATACCTACCATGCCTGGCGCGGCGAGGATGGCGCGGGCGAGTACGCCGATGTGCCAGATTTCTGCAAGTCAGCGACATTGGAGGAGGTCCGCAAGCACGGCCACGTGCTCACTCCCGGCCGCTACGTCAGGACAGGCGGGACTTCGGCGGTGAAGCAGTTTAGAGGAGCAGAAGGAAAATACCGCTTCCGAAATGCCATCACTATGGCACTTCGGATCGCCGCTCGTGATGCAGATGCAGAACAGAGCATAGGACAAAAGAAGCCACCGCTTGCTTCGCGCGCGGCTCGGATGCGGGGGAAGAGCAGATCCCTCGCTGCCCCTCACCTGCGGCTCAGGCTTCTCGGGATGACACAGTTTGGGGGGGCTGCATTATAAGGGGCAGGCAAGTGGCCTGTCGCTACTTGTCCGCTGCTACGTCAGGGCAGGTGAAGAGCAGATCCCTCGTCGCTGCGCTCGCATCCGCTCGAGCAACAACGCTCCTCGGGATGACACTGGCTTTTCAGCGCTTGCTTGCGGCGACGGTTCGGGTTCCATGACAGCATGAAATATGGAGCGCATCTACCGCTGATTGATTTCACCGGCAAGGGCTTCTCGCTGGGGCTGCTGACCGAGTACGCACGGACAGCGGGGCGGCTGGGGTTCGCGGCGCTGGGGATGAACGACCACCTGGCCTTCCCGCGGCCGTGGCTGGACGGGCCGACGGCGCTGGCGGCGATGCTCGAACACAGCGGCCGGATGCAGCTCTTCACGACGGTGGGGCTGCCGGTGCTGCGCGGACCGGCAGCGTTCGCGAAGACACTGGGGGCTCTCGACGTGCTCTCCGGAGGCCGCGTGGTGGCGGCGCTGGGGCCGGGGTCGTCGGCGAAAGACTACGCGCTGGCGGGGATCGACTTCGAAGAACGCTGGAAGCGGATCGACGATTCGGTTGCGGCGCTGCGGGCGTTCTGGAGCGCCGACGGAACGGCGTGGCGCGGCAAGTTCTATTCGACCGAAGGGCTCACGCTCGAACCGAAGCCGGCGCGGCGGGGCGGGATTCCGATCTGGATCGGGAGCTGGGGGTCGGAAGCAGGACTGAAGCGCACGGCGCGGTGGGGAGACGGGTGGCTGGCGTCGGCGTACAACACAACGCCGGCAATATTCGGAGAAGCGTGGAAGCGGCTGCAGGAGAAGTTGCCGGCGCACGGCAAGAATCCCAGCGAGTTTCCGAACGCGCTGTCAACGGGTTTCCTCTACATTACGGATGATCCGAAGGAACGGGACCGCTGCCTGCGCGAGGTGGTGGGGCGGGCGATTCTGCGGCCACCGGAGCAATTGGGCGAGCGGCTGCTGGTGGGGCCGGCTGAGGAATGCGCGCGGAAGCTGGCGGCGTACGAAGCCGCCGGACTGCAGATGGCGTTCGTGTGGCCGGTGGCGGACGAACTGGAGCAACTGGAAATTTTCCGGACGAAGGTCGTGCCGCTGGTCGAGAAAGCGAAGTGATCCTGCGCTACTGTCGCTATTAACCGAAGAAGATGGAGATGGAGCACAGGTCCTGGCGGGCTGTGCTCTAAGGGGACAGGCCTGGAGGCCTGTCGCTACCTGGCTGCCGCTACGACAGGACAAGCGAAGAGCAGATCCCTCGTCGCCCTCACCTGCGGTTCGGGGCTCCTCGGGATGACACAGTTTGGGGGGTGGCCTACACTACAGGGGGCAGGCCAGTAGGCCTGTCGCTACTTTCCATGGGAGGCAGGTTCGAGGAATGGAGCACAGGCCCTGGCGGGCTGTGCTCGAAGGGGACAGGCCGGAGGCCTGTCGCTACCTGGCTGCCGCTACTTGAGGACAGGCGAAGAGCAGATCCCTCGTCACTTCCCTCGGCTGCCCTCGGGACAGAATGTTCCTCGGGATGACATTCTTGGGTGGGGGCCTGCACTATCGGGGACAGGCCGGAGGCCTGTCGCTACCTGGGCAGGGAGGTCTGTCGCTACTTGAAGGCCAGCCCTACTTTGACAAACGCGCGGGGCGTTGTGTATTCTTTTGAGTGGTATTTCTACGGGGACACAGACCGTCTCCACCCTACGTGAAAAGCAGATCCCCGGCCGGAAACGGCATCCATATGCCGTATCCCTCCCCGGGATGGCAGAGGGGGCAAGGAGGAAATCGAACGTGCAGACGAGCTGCCAAGGAAGCGAGCCGGGAAACTTCGGACATGTGATTCAGGTGATGGGCCCGGCAGTGGACTGCCAGTTCGGCGAAGAGAAGCTGCCGGCGATCTACAACGCGCTCCGCGTGACGAGCGAAGGGTTCGAGGTCCCGGAGCCGATGGACGTGGTGCTCGAAGTGCAGCAGCATCTGGGCGAGGGGCGGGTGCGGTGCGTGGCGATGGAGCCGACCGAGGGCATGGTGCGGGGCATGAAGGTGATCGACTCGGGCGGGCCGATCCAGGTTCCGGTGGGGCGGCAGACGCTGGGACGGGTGATGAACGTCCTCGGCCGGCCGGTAGACGACATGGGCCCGATCGAGACCGAGACTATGCATCCCATTCACCGGCACGCACCGACGTTCGACCAGCAGAACGTGAATCTGGAAATGTTCGAGACCGGAATCAAGGTGATCGACCTGCTGGAACCGTACCTGAAGGGCGGCAAGACCGGGTTGTTCGGCGGAGCGGGCGTGGGCAAGACGGTCGTGATCATGGAATTGATCCAGCGGATCGCACTGCAGCACGACGGCGTGTCAGTGTTCGCGGGCGTGGGCGAGCGGACGCGCGAAGGGAACGACCTGTGGCTGGAGATGACCGAAGCGGGCGTGATCGATCCGCACAACTGGGAGAAATCGAAGGCGGCGCTGGTGTACGGACAGATGACGGAACCGCCGGGGGCGCGGCTGCGCGTGGGGCTGACGGGACTGACTGCGGCGGAGTACTTCCGCGACGAAGAAGGCGCGGACGTGCTGCTGTTCATCGACAACATCTTCCGGTTCACGCAGGCGGGGTCGGAAGTGTCGGCGCTGCTGGGGCGGATGCCTTCGGCGGTGGGCTACCAGCCAAACCTGGCGACAGAATTGGGCGAATTACAAGAGCGGATCACCTCGACGAAGAAAGGGTCCATCACGTCGGTGCAGGCGATCTACGTGCCCGCCGACGACCTGACGGACCCGGCGCCGGCGACGACGTTTTCGCACCTGGACGCAACGACGGTGCTGTCGCGGGCGATTGCGGAACTGGGGATCTACCCCGCGGTCGACCCGCTGGCATCGACGTCGCGAGTGCTCGATCCGCACATCGTCGGCGAAGAGCACTACCGCGTAGCCAAGATGGTGAAGGAAATTCTGCAACGATACAAAGACCTGCAGGACATCATCGCGATTCTGGGCATCGACGAGCTGTCCGAAGATGACAAACTGGCGGTGGAGCGGGCACGGAAGATTCAGAGGTTCCTGTCCCAACCGTTCTTCGTGGCGGAGCAATTTACCGGCCTGCCCGGAAAGTACGTGAAGCTCGAAGACACCATCCGCGCATTCGCGGAGATCGCAGAGGGCAAGCACGACGACGTCTCCGAGCAGGCGTTCTTCCTGGTGGGCGGGATCGACGAGGTGCTGGAGAAAGAGAAGAAACTGCTGGCGACGGTGTAAGAGCAGGTCCCTTGCAGAACGCCGCATGGCGGCGGCAAGCCGGGATCGAACTGCCGAGCACACACTATGGATGAGTCGTTTCGTTTGCGGATTGTGACGCCCTACCGGGAAGTGGTGATGGAAGAGGTAGGGGAGGCGCAGGTGCCCGGCAAGGAAGGCTATCTCGGGATTCTGCCGGGGCACGCGCCGCTGATCTCGGAATTGAAGGTGGGAGAGATCATCTACCGGCAGGGGAGCCAGTCCACGCACCTGGCCGTGAGCGGCGGATTTGTGGAAGTGCTGCCGGATCAGGTGACGATCCTGGCCGCAACGGCCGAGAAAGCCAATGAAATCGACGTGGCCCGAGCGCAGGCCGCCAAAGAGCAGGCCGAGAAGCTCTTGCGCAGTGCGGAGCGGGATGTAGATAACGACCAGGCCGCCATCGCGCTCCAACGAGCGTTGATCCGCCTGCAGGTGGCAGCAAAAGGGCGGCGGTAGCCTGTTGCGGAGGTTTGGCGGTTTGTCGCAACGGCGGCGATTCGGAAGGGAGCGAAGACAATATGGCAGTCGGAAGAGCGAGAATGGGAGATCGGGGACGGGCGGCGGCGGAAGCGCAGGAGATTCCCTGCCCGAAGTGCGGCAAGCCGATGCGCCTCGTCAAGCGCGTCAAGAACCGCGAAATGGGAATTGCGGGCGGAATGTACCTTAGCTGTACCTCCTGCGAGTACGCGAGGAAGAAGTAACCCGGGCGGGGGCCAGTTCAAAGGATGGACGAAAGGGGCGTCACGCCCCTTTTCTTTTTGGCTGGAAAACCGAGCACACGACTTCCCTCGCTGTGTCGCCCGGGATGACACTCCAGAGCCGCGTGCAATGGTCTTGGGATTCTAGGGATAGAGACTGTCGATATAGCCGCTTTCGTCGAGCTCGCGGATAAACGAGTCGTCGTAGAATTCTTCCGGGCTGCGCTGGCGCATCTCGTGGTAGTCGAAGATCTCCATGACGCGCTGGATGCCTTCGACGGCCGGATAGGGCTTGCGGGGCAGGCCGTCGGCGTAGTCAATGATCATGCGCTGCTGCTCGCGGTCCTGGATGTTGTACCACTTGCCGATGCCGCCCATGCCGGCGTCGCGGTTCTGCTTCATGACGGCCAGGGCTTCGACGGCGGATTTGACAAAGCGGCGGACGGCGTCGCGGTTGTTGCGGAGCCAGTCGCGCTCGACGTTGATGCCGGAGCCGGCGATGGGGAGGTCCCACTCGCGCATGTCCTGGAGGGGCGTGAAGCCCTGCGCGGAGGCCATGGTGCGGGCGACTTCGTCGCCGATGAAGGCATCGACCTTGCGGTCGCGTAACGTGTCGACAGCCAGCGCATCAGCGATCAAGGAGATATCCTGGTCCGGGTCCCATCCCATGCGCAAGGCAAACGAACGGGCCATGAAGTTGGTCATGGAGCCGTAGCCTGAGAAGCCGATGCGCTTGCCCTTGAGGTCTTCGAGGCGCTGGATCTCGGGCTGGGCAATGATGTGCCAGCGGACGATGTTGTCCGTGGAGGCGACGATCACGCGGTTGGGAGCGCGGGCGCTGGTGGTCGAGCGGACCATGAATGGAGAGCCGCCGCCGATGGCGATGGGAGGCTCCTCGGTGAATTCCTGCACGTACTCCGGCGGAATATGCACGCCGCTGTTGGCAACCACTGCCGCTGCGCGGGGCGTGATGTATTGCTCAATCTCCAGTCCGTTCTTCTCATAGATGCCCTGTTCCTGCGCGATGACAAAGATGAGCTTGTTAAGCGATACGTCGCCCAGTCTGACGCGAATGCGAATGGGCTCCTGCTGGGCGGGAAGAGCGGAAGCCGCAAACAATAGCACGAAGAACAGCAGGCTCGCTCTCGAAAACAGTCTGGTCATCACAAATCTCCTCCAGGCCGCCGAGGCCGTACGCAGATCCCGGACTTAAGAAACGCAAGAAAAATGTACACGCGGCGGGCGAGGAGTGTCAATCGAGGGAGAACGCAGGTCCCGCGCCGCTTCGCTCCTCAGCGATGACAGCGTTCAGGGGTTGGCGGCGGGAGGCTCAGCTGGAACGGCGGACGAAGGCGGGGGCTGCTGGGCGAGGCGGCGAATCCAGAGTACGGTCTTCCAGGTTTCCTCGGGCGCGAGGACTATCGAGAAGGCGGGCATGGCGGTGTAGCGGATGCCGTCGGTGATGACGGCGTGCATCTGGCCGTCGGAAAGATCGAGCTCCGAGTCGACGAGCGAAGGGACAGGCGGGTAGAACTGTATGCCGACGTCGGAGGTCTGGCCGAGGCCGTCCTCGCCGTGGCAGAAGACGCACTGCTCCTCGTAGAGCATGCGGCCTTCTGCAAGAGTCTCGGGCGTGGCCGTGAAGGGATTCGGCTGGTCGGCCCGCCCCTGTACGCCAAGCCCGCGAATCAAGCGCGCAATGAAGCTCTCGATGGGACCGGGGGCCTGGTTGGCACCCCAGTTCGCGCGGAGAAACGAGACGATCGCAAACACGACGGCGAACACAATCAGTCCGAGAAGGATGGCCGCCCTGCGCTTCTTCGTCAAGCTTCTCCCGCCAACGGTCCGGCAATCGTCAACCCCTGCGGGGTTGCACAGTCGAGTATAGTTCGCGAGCGAATGAGAGCGCAATCGGGAGCGTCTGGTCAGGAACTCTTGGCGATACGGGGGAATCAGGAGCAGATGCCTCGCCGCTCCGCTTCTCGGGATGACACCTTGCAAGGGCGCGCAAGCATGTTTGAGCGGGGATGAGCTTGCCGCGCTGTGGGCGTTGGGCTAGAGTTGCAGGATGCGTGCGAGCAAAACGACGAAGAAAACGCCGAGTGCGTTTGCGTACCGGAACGGAGAGCTCTATTGCGACGGGGTGGCAGCCCGGACGATCGCTGAAGCGGCCGGGACGCCGACGTACGTCTACGGCAGCCGGGAGATTGTGGGGCGGTACGGCGAGTTCCATCAAGCGTTCGGGAAGTATCCGCACCTGATCTGCTATGCGGTGAAATCGAACGCGAACCTGGGAATCCTGCGGCTGCTGGCGCGGCGGAATTCGGGTTTCGACATTGTCTCCGGAGGCGAGTTGTACCGCGTGCTGGAGGCGGGCGGGAAGGCGAGCCGGACGGTGTTTTCCGGCGTCGGAAAGACCGCGGCGGAGATGGACTACGCGCTGCAGGCAGGCGTGCTGCTGTTCAACTGTGAGTCAGAAAGCGAGCTGCGGCTGCTGAGCGACCGGGCGGTGCGTCTGGGCAAGAGAGCACGCGTGGGATTGCGCGTGAATCCGCATGTCGAGGCGACGACGCACCCGTACATTCACACGGGGCTGACGGAGCACAAGTTCGGCATCGAGATGGAAGCGGCGGAGGACCTCTACCGGCGCGCGCAGGACTGGCTGGGACTGAGGATGCGCGGATTGAGCTGCCACATCGGGTCGCAGATCATGGACCTGGCTCCGTTCGCCGAGGCAGTGGGCAAACTGGCGGCGATGGCGGCGCGACTGAGCCAGGGTGGAATGACGGTTGCATATCTCGATGCGGGCGGCGGTCTGGCGGCGAGCTACCGGCCGGAGGACAAACCGCCGTCGATCCGGGCGTACTGCAAGCAGCTTCTGAAGACTGTCCGGGGAAGCGGGTTGAAGCTGGTGATCGAGCCGGGACGGGCGCTGGTGGCCGAGGCCGGCACCCTGCTGACGCGGGTGCTGCACGTCAAGTCCACAGGGCGAAAACGGTTCGTGATCGTGGACGCCGCCATGAACGACCTGCTGCGGCCTTCGCTCTACGGGGCGCATCACGAAGTGCGGCCGGTGGTCCGCGATGGGCGCGGGGAAGTGACGGTCGATCTGGTGGGGCCGGTGTGCGAAACGGGGGACTTTCTGGCGCGCGGGAGGCGGCTACCAGCCGTCGAGCCGGGGGACCTGCTGGCGGTCTTTACAACGGGCGCGTATGGGTTTGTGCTGAGCTCCAATTACAATGCGCGACCGCGGCCGGCAGAAGTGCTGGTCAATGGCCGGCGGTGGCAGATTGCCCGCAGACGGGAAACACTGAAAGACCTGGTGCGGGGGGAATAGACCGGTTTCCGGCATCGGAGGAAAAGCAGATCCCTCGTCGCCGAAACGACAGCGATATGTCGTTTCGTCCTCTGGATGACACATCCGTTACTGGAGCGCCAGAAAGCCGCGGCCGAGCCAAGCGCCGCCGTCGAGGGTGAGATTCTCGCCGTTGATGTACTCGGCGTAGGGCGACACCAAATAGGAGGCGGCGCGGGCAATCTCCTCGGGCTGGCCGAGGCGGCCCGCGGGGATCTTGGCGAGAAGCTTCCGGGCCGACTCGGGGTTGCCCCAAAGAGCGCTTGACGCACCCTCGGTCCGGGTGGCACCGGGCGTAATAGCGTTGACGCGAATCTTGTGCGCCGCCCACTCGACGGCCAGGGTGCGGGTCATGGCCAGGACACCGGCCTTGGCTGCGGCGGAGTGAACCGTTCCCGGTCCGCCGATCCAGGCATAGGTGGCGAGGACGCTCAGAATCGTTCCGCCGCGTCCCTGGGCAATCATTTCCTTCCCCACCGCACACGAACAGAAAAACGAGCCGTTGAGCACGATGTCCACGACGGCGCGCCAGCCGTTGGGGGAGAGGTCCTCGGCCTTACATACGAAATTGCCGGCAGCGTTGTTGACCAGGATGTCAATGGAACCGAATCGTTCCTTGGCCTGGGCTACCATACTGTCGACCTGAGACGGGTCCCGGACGTCGGTAGGGACGGTCAGGACTTCCCCACCCCGGTCGCGGAGCTCGGCGGCGGCGGGATGTAAGTGTTCGGGGTTGCGGCTGGCAAGAACCAGCCTGGCGCCGAGGCGGGAGAATTCAAGCGCCATGGCGCGACCGAGCCCGGTGCCGCCGCCGGTAATGACGGCGACCCGGCCCTGGAGAGTATTTTCGGGAAGCATCGCGATGAGTGAATCATGACGAGGGACGAGCCAAGTGCCTTGATCACCCGGAACGACATCTTGCCGCCGTTCCGCTCATCGCTTGTCACTGAATTCAACTGGCAGGCGCGGCAGGATTCGAACCTGCGACCCTCTGCTTAGCAACCGATCCCACATTCCTGCAGGGGCTGGACTATCTCTTCGGCATCGCAGCCGCGCTGCTCATAGTCTCTGAGGACCCCCCAGCCGGGAACGTTGACCCCGGGCGGGGTTGCCTGCTGATTGCCCTTCCGCCGAGGCGGGATGGGGTTTCCAGCATACCGCAGCGTCCAGCATCCGAGTTCATTTCCCCGGATGCGCTCCTCACTTGAAGGCAGATGCTCTATCCCCTGAGCTACGCGCCCGCAGGGATCAGTATAGCAGAAAGCCTGGGTGAGATTGATCGTGTGCCGGAGACGACGGGCTTGCCCACCTGGATGGCAGGATCGGACACAGGATCAGGCTATGCTACATCCCCTGCATCACAGGGCCAGCATATCTAATCCCCCTCCGACGAGACGCACCCGCATTGCGGGCACACCGACTCGAGCCACCTAGTATTGGAAGGAGGGGACTCCGACAAGATGCACCCGCACGGCCACACCTTCGGTCTCTTACTCGCACACGCCCATATCACCAATCCCAACGTCAGCACAAATGTTACTAGGAAAACTTCACTAGGCAGGTCCGGCAACGGCTCTCCCAAAAAAAGAACAACAACCCCATCAGCGCCCCCACACACCAAATCAGAACACAGCTCCAGAAGAACCCTAGCCCCACCACGCGCAGTGCCCACTTCACCCACGCCCCGCTCAGACGGACGATTGGAGGCAGCCTCGTCCGAGCGGTGTGCTTTGCACGCGCACCTTTCCAGTGTTCACGGGCAGCCTGGGCCTGTTGGTGCTCCCACCGTTTGTAGTCCTCTCGTTCAGTCTGTTCGGACTGTTGCTCCCGCTGGTGGGCACGCTCGGCCCGTTTCTGCTGGTCATGTTCTGCTCGATCACCAGGAGGCGGCGAACCGTCGCTCGCGCTGCGTCCGTGCTTGATTCTCCTGCTCACGTGGTGATTGCTGCTGTCCCGTCGGCTGGCCATACTCAGCGCCACATAGGGTCTCATACGCCCTCTGAACCTCCTTGAAGATCCATTCTGACGTTTTGTCTCCGGGGTTCTTGTCCGGGTGATGTTTCTTGGCCAAACGCAGGTACGCCGCCCGGACGTCCGCCTCACTTGCACCGTGGTGCAAGCCCAACACTTCGTACGGATCGGTGATTTTGCGTGGCATCCACAGCTACCATGGACGAGGGTCGAGACAATCGTCTTAGCAGAGAGTGTCGACAGGCGGCTTGGCCACACCGTCGACATTGGCGAGAGCCATCGTGAGAGGACGTTTAGCTGGCGACCCGCCGGGTGATGGCCTCCCGCAACCCTTCCAGCAGTCCCTCCAGGTGCGCCATGCGCTCGCGCAACTCGCCAATCTGAGATTCTATGCGCTCGCGCAGCTCGGCAATCTGAGATTCTACGCGCTCGCGCAGCTCGGCAATCTGAGATTCTACGCGCTCGCTCAGCTCGGCAATCTGAGATTCTACGCGCTCGCTCAGCTCGGCAATCTGACTGTCCATCCGGGACTCCAGTGCGGTGATTCTCCCGTCAAGCCTGGACTCCATCTGATTCATGTCCTGTCGCAACTCGGCCCGCATTCGGGTCACGTCCTGCCGCAACTCGGTCCGCATTCTGGTCACGTCCTGCCGCAGCCAAGCGAACAACCCGACCAGCAACGCGGCCAAGCCAACCCCCACTGTGACAATGGCAATGATTTCTTCGTTCACGTTTCCTCTAAGCTCATTCTCTCACGCGGCCCTGTCCTGCCATAGAGGAACAAGAGAGAGTCAGCGACGCATGGCGGGGGAAGGCGCATTGGAGTGATCCGCAGGAACGCTGCATCCTTGCAACCTATATTCCCCAATTGATGTTACTATGAGGTCCTCGTCGATTCAAGCATTCGGGTTCCATGGAGCGTCGCGCCCGCCCGGTTCGTCGCGAGGGGCCCGTTCGGCCCTTTGGCGGCTTCCTGATCGGCTAGAGCGCCTTCCTGCCAAGGATGGATTGGGACGGAGCGGCCACCGGGGGAGGAACCTCGGATCAGCCTTATCGGGGCTGGCGGCGACGCCGGCCCTTCGCTTTGCCTACTGTCTTGTCGGTTAGCTGATGGAGCACAGGCCTTGCCGGGCTGTGCCCAAAGGGGACAGGCCTGGAGGCCTGTCGCTACCTGGCTGTTGCTGCTTAATCAAGGCCAGCGGGACGCTGGCGCTACCTAAAACCGGAGGGAACAGGCAGTACGAGTATTGCTTAGTGTTCATGCCGCCCGCTGCTCTCGATGACAGCTTCCTGATCCCGGAAAAACCGAATCGAATCCCGGGTATTGCCGTTCATCCTGTGTGCTTCGCCGAGAGCGCCGAGGGTCTCAATGAGGCTGGGGTGGTTCAGTCCGTTCGTGGTCTTCTGGATGGCAAGGACTCGCTCCCAGATTTGCGCAGCCTCTCCAAAATGCTCCTGCGCCATGTGGGCCAGGGCCAGATTGTTGAGGGTGGAGACCAGGAAAATGTGTTCCTCGCCGAACGCCCTTTCCTCCAGTGAAAGGGAGCGTTCCAGCAGTTGCTGGACCTCAGCTGGACGATCCTGCACTGCATGGAGGGTGGAAAGACTCCCCAACACCGGAACCAAGCCGGGATGGTCCTCACCCAGATTGCCCTCATGGATAGAAAGGGAGCGCTGGAGCAATTGTTCCGCCTCTTGGTACCGGCGCTGTTCCGTATAAAGGGAAGCCAGAGCGTTCAGACTGCGGGCCAGTTCCAGATCCTGCGGGCCGAATCGTTCTTCGCGCAATTGCCAGGAGCGCTTCAGCAGTGTTTCGGCTTCGGCCAGATCTTCCTGCTTTTGCGCCAGGATTCCCATATTGTAGAGGGCTGCGGCCACCTCCGGAGCGTCTTCGCCGAGCACCCGCTGGCGGGTTTGCAGCGACCGCTCCAGCAGTTGCTTTGCCTCGTCATAGTTGCCCTGCGCATCATAGACCACTACGAGCCGATTGACGCTGCCATCGACGCTCGGATGGTCCTGACCAAAGGCCTTCTCGCGAATCGCGCGCGCGCGCAGCAGGACCTTCACGGCTGAATCCAACGACTGGTCATGCTCGTGCGGTTGTTCATCCTGGTGCGCATGATCTTCCTGGTAAGACTCTTCCTCGCTGCGCAACTCATGTATTTCCTGGTAGAGCGAGGCGAGCGTGTCCAGAGCATTGGCAACAGACGGGTCGTCCTCGCCGAGCCCCTGCTCCAAGGCCGCTACAAGCCGAAGGCCCAGAGATTCCGCATAATCGAAATTCCCTTGCGAGCGCTGGAGTGATGCCATAATGCCCAGGGTGCTCACCAAGCGCTGATCTCCCGGACTGAACTTTTCGGCCTCTCGCAGCGCATTGCTCAAAGCAAAAATGGCATCATCGGGATTGTCCGCCTGGAGCGCAGCCGAAGCCGACTCCATATGCCGCTTCCAGGCTTCCTCGTCCGCCTGTGACTGAAGCGCTGCCGGGAGCAGAAGCAGACAAAACAACACCGTCCCATACCATGCCGGCCGCGTCCTTGCTATTCGCATCAGAGACTCTCCCTTTTTCGTCGTCCACTATTTCGCGCTGCTCCCGACGCTGCGCTTCGAGATTGGAAAAAAGGGGGACACTGAGGATGCCCCCCTCAAAATGTACAGACCAGCTTCAGAGGATCGTTTGCCTTCGCAGAACCCTCCGATGCCGGATTCTCCCCTTGCCATTACATGGGCACCTCTCCTTGATCATACTCCTCCTGGAAAATGAATCGAATCTGCGGTCCCACCGGCTCCTCGCCCAATTCCGTGGCTAACTCCTCCCGCAGAATCACGGTCTTACCGCCGACCACTGTCATCAAGGGGAATACAGTTGGGATATCATCCACTGAAACCGAGAGATAGTCCTTGTTGAACACCACGAAGTCGGCCAGCTTGCCAACCTCCAACGACCCGATCTCCTTCTCCCGCATCACGTAATAGGCCGGGTAGATGGTGATCATCTTCAGCACCGTTTCGCGGTCAATGGCCTCTTCCGGCGCGACCAAGTCGCCGCGGTTATTCCTTCGGGTAATCGCCGCGACCCCCTGAGCAAACAGCGTCGGGCCTTCTCCGGTTTCGGTCCTGAGCTCAAACTCCAGTGTGGCCATGATGCCCGCGTCAATAATGCTCTTCATGGGAGCGATGCGGTTGGCATGCTCCTCCCCATAGACCCTCAACCACGGGAAGCTGCGGTTGAGATACCGGACATCGCAACTCAGAATCATATTGAAGTTCTTGAGGCGCGGAAGCTGTTCCGCCCTGGGATAGAAACCGCAGTGATCGGAGGTGATCCGCTGGGAGCGCATGAAATCCAAAGTGATCTCAGGGTTCTCATCAATCACCTGGTCCATGATGTCCATCACGTAGTCCATTGCCTTATCCCCGTAGACGTGGTTCACGACGTACCGATAGCGGCTTGTGAGCGCCGCATGAATGGCCTTGGCGTAATCGTTGCCGGGCTGCAGGAAACATTTCTCCTGCTGCTTGAACCTCGGAGGCGCTTCCATGGTGGTGCAGATCGAGGGTGGGCCGCCGTCAATGGCTCCCATCGTCGTCCCGACGTTCCAATAGGTATTGTCTCCGACGTCCGCGAGGTCGCCCACCCGCAGGAAGCAGCCGGCGATGTTCGGATCCACCAACTGGCACAGCCGGTGTGCCCACCCGAAGCGAATGGGCATCCGCCCTTCCCGCCGAAGCAGCGAGTAGGCGGGCATGAACCGCAGTCCGATGATGTGGGAGGAGAACGTAGTAATCCCGTTCGCCGCTGCGGTGTTCATTCCATGCTCCATGGCATCCGCCAGCTCTGCCACATTGTTCTGGAAGTACACATCGGAAATCTTGGTGCGATTGATGGTGACGGCGTGCGGGATGGCATTTTGCAGATTATCCTCGGTTGGTTCCACGCCATAGTATTCGAGCAGCATATTGCGGCCCGCCGTATTGATCTGATATTCCACATTGGCAGAAACCCAGACCGGCCGCTCCGGAGCCCACTCATCCAAAAGCTCGCGCGTCAATGAGTCGGACCGCAGGTAGGGCATCCCCAGGTCCGTGCCGCCGGGGAGGGTAATGTCAGCCCACGTGTCGATCGATTCACCCGTCATGCCTTCCTTGACGGCCAACTCGATTCCCCTGGTGATGTCTTCATACGTCTGCCCGGTTACCGAGATTCTCTTGGCAATGTCCGCGTACTTCTCGGTATTTTCCCTGGCCCACCAAGAATAGGCGTGGTTATGCAGGTGGGTGTGTGAGTCAATAATTCCCGGAACCACCATGCGGCCATTCAAATCAACCCTTCGGGTATCGGGTCCGGCATAACGAAGCACCTCGTCCGAGGTCCCGAGGAACTGAATGCGCTCCCCGCGCACCGCCATGGCCTCGTAGGTGTTTCCCAGATTGTTCGTCAAGGAATGATCATCTACCGAGACAATCTTGCCGTTGTAAATGATCAGATCCGGATAGGCATGTGCTGCCAGCTCCGCAGGCAGGGTTACCTGCTGAGCCTGGAGACTAACTCCAAGAAACAGCCCCAGAGCAAGAACCCACCCGGCTCGCAGAATTCGGTTCATCATTCGTGAATCTCCTTTCATAACCAGTTCATTGAAAATTCGTTAAGATCATTCCAGCGTCAACCGTACTGCACTGAATCTGAGGGAACCTGTCGAGCGAATGATTCAGCTCGCGCGATGGGCAGGGCTATCCACCGCATTGTCCCCCAACGTCAACTCCGCCCGGCTGATGGAACAAGTATAAATTACCGGCTCCCCAACACAACGGATAAATTATACGCCTCCAGCCGGTTTCCGGTTTCTGTCAATTACTCACTCCCATCCACGTCCCGCATGCCCGGCGCGTTGCAGTCGTTGGCGGCGACGCAAGCGGGACGCTGGGGCTACTGTCGCTACTTGTCTTGGGGATGGCAGGTTCGAGGAAAGGGAGCACAGGCCCTGACGGGCTGTGCTCGAAGGGGACAGGCCGGAGGCCTGTCGCCACTTGGGGCAAGAATCAGTGCAAGCCGAAGAGCAGATCCCTCGTCCGAAACGACATCGATATGTCGTTTCGTCCTCGGCTTCGCTCCCCTCGGCCGATCTCGGGACAGGCGGGACAGGACGTTCCTCGGGATGACATGCTTGGGTGGGGCCTGCACTATCGGGGACAGGCCAGTGGCGGTACCGGGCTTCCTGCCAAAGCACTACCTACAGCCCTAACGGGCTGTAGGTGAAGGGGACAGGCCGGAGGCATGTCGCTACTTATGCGCTTGACAGCGCGGGAGATTGCTTCCAATGTTGCTGCCATGCAGTCATCCCGCGCACGCCCACGCTTGCACCCACCCGGACGGGCGCAGCCAGCAGCACTGGCGAGCGTGCAGTATGCCGCCGGAATGCGCGTCGGCGGCCTGGAACTATCGCCGCGGATGAGCAAAGACGAACAGCGCGCACTGACATTCTGGCTGCGGCGGCTGCCCGGAAGCTTCACGGACCGGCTGCCGCCATTGAAGCTGGCCGTGGCGGACGAACTGCGTCTGGCGCGACGGCGCGTGCTGATCAATGAGCTCCCGCAGGGAAGTTCCAGTCTGACCCGCGATCATCTGCACGCGGCAAGCTTTATTCCGCAACGCTACGTGGTGCTGCACCGGCGCCTGTTCCGCCGCCGGGTGGAACTCGGCCGGATTCTCTACCACGAGCTGTGCCATTTCGTGTGGCCCCGGCTGGGGAATCCATTGCGAAAGAGCTACGAGGACGTGGTTCGGGCGGAAATCAGCAAGGGAACGCGGGGCGAACTGGGACATTCGGCGGAGTGGCGCAAGGAGAAATTGTTGGCTGAGGGCGGCGCCGGTTATCGCCCATCGCGGCTGTGGCGGGAATACGTGTGCGAGAGCTTTTGCGACACCACGTCCTACGTGCTGCTGGGGAGCGAGCGCAACGCCCGGCATTCCGAGTACACGCTGAGCCGGAGAGCAAAGGAGCGGCGGAAACGGTGGATGGCGGACGCTTTCAGCCTAGCATAGGGATTTGTTTGGGTTTCCTGAACCGTTGTCCTTCGGAAGAAAACAGATCGAAAAATAGGGGAATGATATGCCAGTTTACATCCTAGGATGTCTCAAAAAAACAGAGACAGTGCCGTCCTCGCTCACATCCCAGTAACGCGGATACTTCGGCACAAGTCTACTTCCCTGGATTTCACAGCCAAAAACTTCGTTTTCAACAAGAGCAAGCCTCTGGATATTCTCTTTCGCCAATCCCTGGAAGTCGAGCTGTGAGACCTTTGGATTCATATGATGAACATCATTTCGAAAACTTCGCCAAATCCTCCTTGACGCCTCCAAACAAGCATAAGGAAGAACGGCCAACAATGGGGAAGTCTTGAGATCAAGGAAACCTTCAGGTTTCCTGTCCGAAATGCCATTCCGCACGGCGACGAGCTTCAATATACCTTCATTCACCGCTTGTGTTACCATCACAGCCGCTATGAAATAACCGTCCCGGTAGAGTTCGATGCATTCCATAGACGCTCGGGCAAAATAGTGGTTAGGGATGATCCCCTGTCGATCAATCTCCAAATAACGACGTGCCCGCTGTTCACGAAAAAATTCGTCACGTTGCCGAAGCAATTCCAATTCACCGAGAAATTCCTGTTCTGGATCACCCATCAATGACCCACACCCTTCTTGTGGACTCATATCCACTCCGTTTCTTCACAAGGTCCGCAGATGACCTAATGGTGAAATTTGGAATATAAACTCCAAAAATAGACCGCGGGCTTGCAAGGTCACTGGCTGGGGAAAACCATGCTTTCGGCCTGGTCGAGATAGAACTGTGCGGTGCGCGGCAGGATGAATTTCTCGTCGAGGAGCTTGTCCACGGCTCTCTGGATGCAGGCGGTGTAGTGGTCGCGGCTGAAGGTATCGTTGTGGCCGATCAGGCCCAGGCGGCGCCAGGCCTGGGTCATGTTCTCGCGGAAGTCGCGGTAGCCGCTGCGGTTCATGTCAACGAAATTGTGATACCAGTTGTCGCCGTCATGCCTCACGGGGCCGCGGCCGTCGACCGGCTCCAGGCCCTCTCCGGTGAAGGGAGCAAATCCGGTGGTGCCCTGGCCGTTCGGCCCCGCGCTTACGGGAAAGGGGTGGAAGACACCGGTGGGGCAGGTAACGTCGGGAATCATCAGGGGCCCATTCTCGATGACGCCATCGCGGTCGGCGTCGCCGAGCTCGGCCCATTCGGACTTGGTGGGGGGCGGAGCGACGCCATTTTCGACCCAGTTATCGAGCATGTCAATGAGACCGTCCATGACGCGCGACATGTCCCAGATGACGACGTCACCGCGGCGACCCTCGGGCAGATATTCGCCGCCGGAATGGCTGATGCCGGCGAGCTCATAGCTGCGGTGCTTGACCGAGAGGTCCTTGTCGCGCAATGCCTTGGTGTTCAGGCGCTTGTTGGTAAGAAAGTTGGTCGAGGCCCAGGCGGGCGGGTCGTCGGGCGTTTCGTTGACGTAGCTCAAGTGCACGATTTCGATCTCGGGAACGAACCAGTCCTTGTGGCCAGCACCGGAAAACGAGATGGGATCGAGCTGGGCCATCTCGGGGTTGTCGGTGATGAACCAGGGCAGCTCTTCCTGATCCGTGAAGAGGATGTCGCGGCCGTCCTTCATGACGATGGGAAGCCAGAGGCCGGCGCCGGCGTCGTCGAGAATGAAACCGTCAACGATGTGGGTTCCGTCGGTGTCGACGTTGACGCCTGGCTGGAACTGGGCGATACGGCCGGGACGCGCACCGCCGGAGTGGCCGTACCAATAGGTGCGCGAAGGCTTGCGGCCCAGACGCCGCTCCAGAACGTTCCAGCCGACTTTGGCAAAGCTGAGAATCAGCCGAGGCTGCTCGGTGAGGTTGCGGTCGTCGAGGACGGTTCCGTCTTCCAAGGTCACGACGGTGTCGCCGCCCGTCATCAGCGTCGAACGGTAGGTCTTGGCGACGGCGAATCCCTTCTCGAGCATCAGGCGTTCGTACTTGCTGACGTCGGACAAGGGGCTGGCCGGGTTCAGGTTCAAGTCCCACCGCCTCAGAGTGCCGCGGACGAACGAACGCCCCGCGCCGTGGGCCGTGACGAACATCTTGCCGTTCCAGGAGCTCGCATCGAGCGGGTACATGAAGACAATTTCGCTGCCCTTGTCCATGTCATAGCGGCCGATGCCGTAGAAAATCGGGTTGGGGTTGCCGCCCTGAGCGTAGGTGAATTCCGGGTTCGAGCCGAAGTAGAAGCGGTAACGGCCTTGCTGGGCCAGGTAGCCGTCGATGGTGCCGCTGACCCCCATGTCCATGCGGCGAAAACGGCGGCCGGCAAAAGTGAAGTCGGTCTCGATCAGCTTGCAGTCTTCCTGGCCGATCTGCCTGCCGCGAATGGTCTGCTTGGGGACCAGGAACTCGTTGCAGGAGCGAACGGCAGAGGCTGTCGAGTCCTGGGCGGCAACCGGCGAGGGAACAAGCCAAATGCTCAGCAGCAGAGCGGGCCACATGAAAAGAATTCGCAAACGCATGCAGGTCACCTCCAAAGCAGCCAGCGCAAGACATGTTACTGCAAGTAGGAGGGAAGAGGATAGTGGTTTGGTGCGGTGCAACTTTTTGGAATTGGATGAATCTATACAAAGGGAGAGATGGCTTTTTCGGCGATTGCAGATCGAGGCGCGAAGTGGGATAATTTCAAAAGAAGTGCCCCTCTGCAAAGGGGCCGAACCGCTCCGTAAGAACGGTTGCTCTCCGACCGTATGGCGGCACTGACTGGAGGTGAAAGGCCGATGCTCATCAGGAAGACTTCCCCGAACGAGATTCCCTACTCGGAAGTAACGCCGCAGAGCCAGTACATGAGCCGGAGAAGGTTCTTGACCGGAACCGTGGCGGCAGGAGCAATCCTGGCGGCCGGACGCGGCTTGCTGCCTGAAGCGCAGGCTCAGGGAGGCCGGCAGAAACTGACCGGCGTCACCAAGAGCAGCTACAGCACGGACGAAAAAATCTCCTCCTACCGCGACGCGACGACCTACAACAACTTCTACGAGTTCGGGACGGGGAAGGAAGATCCGGCAGCGAACGCGCAAGACTTCAAGACGAACCCGTGGTCGTTCGAGGTGGAAGGCGAGGTGGCGAAGCCCGGCACCTATGATCTCGACCAGATCATGAAGCTGGCGCCGCTCGAAGAACGCATCTACCGGCTGCGGTGCGTGGAGGCGTGGTCGATCGTAGTGCCCTGGATCGGCTACCCGCTGAGTGCACTGATCCGGCAGGTGGAGCCGACGGCGAAAGCAAAGTATGTGGCCTTCGAGAGCTACTACGACCGGGGACAGATGCCGCTGGGACGGTATGCCGGCATCCCGTTTCCGTACGTCGAAGGACTGCGGATGGACGAGGCGATGCACCCGCTGACGATCCTGAGCGTGGGACTGTACGGCGAGATTCTGCCGCCGCAGAACGGCGCTCCGGTGCGGCTGGTGGTTCCGTGGAAGTACGGTTTCAAGAGCATCAAGTCCATTGTGAAAATCCGCTTCCAGGAAGATGAACCCCCAACAACCTGGAACCTAGCGGCGCCAAACGAGTACGGGTTCTATTCCAACGTCAATCCGAACGTGAACCATCCGCGTTGGAGCCAGGCGACGGAGCGGCGGCTCGGGGAACTCTTCAAACGCGACACGCTGCCCTTCAACGGCTACACCAGCCAGGTGGCGCGCCTCTACGCCGGGATGGACTTGCGGAAATTCTACTAAGCTACGACGGAAGCACATGCGATCCATGCTGACGAGCAAATGGACGAAGGTGGGAGTGTTTCTGCTGAGCCTGGGACCGATTGGACATCTGGTCTGGAAAGGCTTCCGGGCGGAACTGACCGCGAATCCCATCGAGTACATTACACACCAGACGGGCGACTGGACACTGATCTTCCTGACTCTCACGCTCGCGGTGACACCGGCGCGCAAGCTGCTCGGGATTCCGGCGCTGATCCGGTTCCGCCGTATGCTGGGGCTGTTCGCGTTCTTCTATGTCTGCCTGCACTTCTCGATCTTCTTCCTGTTCGACCACTTTTTCAACGTGGCTGCCATGCTGGAAGACGTGGCAGAACGCAAGTACATCACGGCCGGGTTTTTTGGCCTGGTGATGCTTGTTCCGCTGGCGATTACCTCGACCAAGGGATGGATCCGGCGGCTGGGCGGCAAACGCTGGCAAAGGCTCCACCGGGCGATCTACCTAACGGCCATAGCGGGCGTGATTCACTTCTTCTGGCTCGTCAAGTCCGACATTACGCGGCCGACACAGTACGCGATTCCGGTAGTTCTGCTTTTGGGGTACCGGCTGGTGTTGTGGTTCGGGGACCGGCAGGTTCGCACCCAGCCGGTGGGATCCCCCAGCCCGAGCAGGAGCACGTAAAGTCGTTTTTCCGCTCTGATCCGCTTCCAATCTTCACACGCTCAATCCTTCTGCGTGCAATACAGTACACGGCAGGGCAGAAATGCCGTGCTAGAGGCCGGCTTCGGCGCGCTGCCTGGCTAGCTCGGCCTGGAAATCGCTCTGGCGCTGCTCGATGTCCTGGCGGCATTCTTCCGGCGCATAGAATGGATTGGGCTGCTCGCCGGCGAGCAGGCGGTTCATCTTATCCATCAAGCCGAAGCCTCCCACGTGGCCTTCGGTGAAGAATTCGCAGTTGAGCTGGCTGGCGCGGCGCAGGGTGTCGGCGTAGTCCTCGGCGAGGGTGGGCCATTCGGCGTTGTTCACGAAGGGCTGGCGGACGCCGCCGATGCCGCCGAAGAACACGAAGGTATACTGGCGGCCGTTGTCCGTCACGGGCATGGACCAGGTGGTGGCGCCGCGGGTGTGGCCGGGGAAGACGTGAGCCGTCAGCGTCGTGCCGCCGAGTGAGACGGTGTCGCCGTTGTTGATAATGCGGTCAGCCTGTACGGGCTTGAAGCGGGTTCCAACACCATCCCTGGCCGGCCCGCCGCCTGCGGCCAGAGCCGGGGCGTCACCCTCGGACATGACCACCTGCGCGCCGGTCAGCTCCTTCATCAGGCCGTGCGCCTCGATGTGGTCGGCGTGGGCGTGGGAATTGAGCAGGAACTTGATGTCGCGCACGTTGAAGCCGAGCTCTTCGATGTTCCGGCGAATCCAGGGGACATACTTCTCGTAGGTGCTGTCGATGAGGATGTGACCTTCGGGGGTGGCGATCAAGAAAATCGTCATGTCGGTCCCGCCGACGTAGTAGACGTTATCGACGATGTTGAAGGGCGTTACGGGTTCGCTGATTCGCCGGCCGTCCGGGCCGCGCTCACCGCCCTGGGCAAAACCATGGAGCGCCGACCCGAGCAACGCGACAATGAACAGGGCGGGCAGAAGCGCCACCCTAAGACGGAAACCACCCTGTAACGAAATCGACCGGGGATTCACAAGTCACCTCCTGAAAAGCCAGCCCCATTGGGGGTTACGATTGCTCCACTGTCCCAACCCAACTCCTGCTCTAGCGGGAATGCTCAGAGAGAAGCTGGTCCACGAATACTTGCTCGAACGTAGCGATGTACTCGTCGTACTCGTCCGGGTTAATGAAAGGATTCGGAGTCTCCCCCGCCTCCTTCCGCTGAAACTTGTCATTGAGGGCAGCCCAGCTTCCGTGAGCGCCCAGGAACACGTCGCAGGGGAGGGATTTCAGCTTGGCAAACGAGCGGTGAAAGTCGTCGGCAATCTCGGGGTACTGGGAGTTCCCGATCAGGGAAACATTCTGCTGCGCGCGGACGCCACAGGGTAACACGACGTTGTAATCGCGGCTGTCCTCTTGCGTGACCATGGTCCAGGTGGTGCAGCCCTTGGTGTGGCCGGGGGTAATGTGGGCCGTCAAGGTGACGCCGCCGAGGGTGAGCTGCTCGCCATCTTGGATAATGCGATCGGCTGGAACGGGCTCCCAGAGCTGGCGGCCATCGCTTCGGAAATCGCTGACGCCGCCGTCGGCCAGCACGATGGCGTCCATCTCCGACATCACGATCTCAGCGCCGGTGAGCTCCTTCATGCGGGCGTGGCCTTGCATATGGTCGGTGTGGGCGTGGCTGTTGATCATGAACTTCACGTCCTGAACGCGGAAGCCGAGCCTCTGGATGTTGTCGCGGATGATCGGGACGGTGTCCTCGTACTGTGTATCGAAAAGGATGTGGCCTTCCGGCGTGGTGATCAAATAGGAGACGGAATCCTGGGGACCCTTGCCGCTGGGGTCGGTGACGCCGACATAATAAATGTTACCGATCACGTTGAAGGGCTTGGTGGGGATGTCGCGGGGGACGCGCTGCTGCGTGATTCCCTGGGCCGCGGCAAACAACAGCACCAAGGCAACCAGAACGCACTTCGCACAGAGACCGGCAACGATGCCCGGCATGCCTTGTAAGAATCCATAGGGTTTCATGAGCACATCCTAAGCGGAGATTTTCGGCCTGTAACGATGCGCAGCCGAATCCTGGCCAAAGCCGATAGGGAAACTCTATGCGCATGCCCAGTTGGTGTCAATAGCGTTTCGGGCGGGATGAAGCGGCCACGGAGCGAAGCGGCGCGTGGAGTCTTTGCCCGGAACCAGACGGAGGCATATAATGTGATGGCGCTGGAAGCCGAGGTTCCTCCAGTGGAAGGACGCGCAGCGGCGCGCGGCCTGCTGACGCAACTGTTTCCGGCGCAGGAGACCGGCATCGGGGTTAACCGAGCCTTGCAGGACGGTGAAACGGTGACAGGGCGGGGGTTGTCGGCGCCCAGAGAGGCGGCTCCGCCACCGCCTGTACAATAGGAACGGCAAATCATCGTCGGAATCGCCTACGAAAAACACCCCTTCGTAGACTCACCATTTCCCGCATGACGACACCTCCTTTGCCCGTAATTCTGAATATTCCATCGGACGGGCAGGAAGGCCTTCGCAGCAAACCGATGGGGTACTGAAAGAGACCAATCGTGATGCAGATCGGATTCCACTTGACGCCCTTCTGGAGCCCGACAGACCGCTCGCCGACTGAGATCATCGACGAGGCAATCGAGGTGGTGCGGGCGGCGTCGGGCATGGGCTACGCTTGGGTATCGATGGGGCAGCACTGGCTCTCGTACCCGACCATCTGGCCGCAGCCGTATCCGCTGGTGGCACGTCTGGCGCCCGAAACCGGGGCCATGCAAATCAAGACGTCGGTGCTGCTGTTGCCCTTGCTCAACCCCGTGGAGGTGGCGGAAAACATCGCCACGCTGGACCACATCACGCATGGGCGACTGCTGCTGGGAGTGGCGATCGGTTATCGCGAGAAAGAGCTGCAGACCATCCGCCTGGGGCGGAAGGACCGAGCGCCGAAGCTTGAAGAATCCATCCTGTTGATGAAGCGGCTGTGGGCGGGCGAGGAGGTGACATTCGAAGGCAAGTACGTGAAGGTGACGAAGGGGCGCATGGGGTTTACTCCGTACCAGAAGCCGCACCCGCCGATTGAAGTAGGCGCGCAGAGCGAAGGAGCCACCAAGCGGGCCGCCCGGATCACCGACGGCGTTTTCTTCGGGCCGCAGGTGAGCTGGCAGGACGTGAGACGGTTGGCCGGAGTGTATCGCCAAGCCCGGCGGGAAGCGGGTCATGGGGAGATCGGAATCTTGGGGGCGTCGCGCAGCCTGATGGTGGGCAAGAGCAAAGAGGACGCTGTGCAGACCGCCCGGCAGTACCTCGAGAAGACGTTCTACATGTACCGGACGTGGGAGATGCAGGAGCCAAACATGGTTCCGCTGCAGCTTGGGTTCGACCGGCCACTCGACGACTGGACGGTGCACGGGTCGCCGCAGGACTGCGTGGAAACCCTGCTGCGCGCTCGCGATGAAATCGGGCTGAACCGCGTTGGGTTTACCATCTACAGCCTCCCACGTTCGCCGCAGGCGCGGATCGAATACCTGCAGATGATCGCCGAGGAAATTGTGGGGAAGGTGGGATAGTAGGCAGCGAAAGGGTTGGGCGGGCACATGAAAATCGAGGAGATCTTTGAGGTTCCCGCTTCGGTGGAACAGGTTTGGGAGTTTGTGGCCGACCCGAAGAAGATGGCGTCGTGCCTGCCAGCGGTGCAGTCGGTGGTGGTGGTGGACGACCGCCACTATGAGGCCGTAGTGAAACAGAAGGTCGGGTTCATCACGGCGACATTCAAGATTCGGACCGAGGTGATCGAGAAAGAGGCTCCGTTCCGCATGGTGCTCTCCAATCGCGGGCAGACCATCGCAGGGGCCAAGGGAACCATGAAATCAACCGACACGATTGCCCTGAAGGCGCGATCGGACGAGGCAACGGAAGTGCACGTGATGTCGGAGGTCACGCTGGGCGGGCAACTGGCCGTGCTGGGCGCCAAGCTGATCGAGTCCAAGTCGAAGGAGATTTTCGCCGAGGCGACAGCGAATCTGAAGAGCAAGCTCGGGGCTGCCCCCGACCCGGAGCCCGGCACGCCGGGAACGCGCGGGCGGATGGCCCGGCTGAGATCATTGCTATCGAAGTGAAAAGCAGTTTCCTCACTGCGCTCGGAATGACACAGTATGGGGCTGAAACCGTTTGAGTACGTGGAGCCTGCAAGCGTCGCAGAAGCATCGCGGTTCCTGGCGGAGCATCCGGAAGACGCACGCATCTACGCGGGCGGAACTTCGCTGCTCCTGCTGATGAAGCAGGGCATCGTGCGGCCCGACTATCTGGTGAACATCAAGCGCATCCCGGGACTGCGGTACATCGAAAACGGAAGCGGAACGATTCGGATCGGCGCTCTGACGACGCATCACGATCTTGAAGTGTCGCCGGTGATCCGGGAGCAACTGCCGGCAATTGCGAAACTCGAGCCGCAGGTGGCGAACATCCGGGTGCGCAGCACGGGGACGATCGGGGGCAATCTGGGTTTCGCCGAGCCGCTCACCGACCTGCCGCCACTGCTGATCGCGCTGGACGCGCGAGTGAAGGTGGCCGATACGAACAGCGAACGAGTGTTTCCGCTGGAAGAGCTGTTCGCAGGCTATTACGAAACCATACTGCAGCCGCACGAGCTGATTACGGAAGTGCAGGTGGACCGGATGAAACCGGGCTGGGGGTTTCGGTATCTGCGGTTCTCGGTGGGATCGGACAAGCCTGCGGTGGGATGCGCCGTTGGGGTGCGAGTGGACCCGGCATCGGGGAAATGCGTGGAAGCACGGTGCGTCCTGGGTTGCGTGGCTCCGACGCCGCTGCGCATCCGGGAAGCGGAAGCTGTTCTGCAGGGGAATCCGTATCGAGCAGAAATCACTGCGGAAGCGGGACGCGTGGCGGCGGAAGCCTGTTCGCCGCTCGACGACTTGCGCGGATCGGCAGGATACAAACGTGCGATAGTCGGCGTACTGGTGGGACGAGCGGTGCAAGACGGGTTCCGGTGGGCGGCAGAATAGAGGCCAGATGCGAATGATCCGGATGACGGTCAATGGAGCAAGTCAGGAAGTCGCGGCTGAGCCGTGGGAAACGTTGCTCGAAATCCTGCGGAGACGCCTGGAGCTGACCGGCACGAAGCTGGGATGCGATCAGCAGGTGTGCGGGGCTTGCACGGTGCTGATGAACGGGTTGCCGGTAAGCTCCTGCTCGGTGCTGGGCGCGGACGCGGCGGAGTGCGAGATTGTAACGATTGAAGGCCTGACGGCCGGCGGTGAATTGCACCGCGTGCAGAAAGCATTCATCGAACACGGGGCATTCCAGTGCGCCTACTGCACGTCAGGGCTGATCCTGGCGGTGAAAGCGCTGCTGGATCAAATCCCGGAGGCAGGCGAGGAACAAATCCGCCACTTCCTGGCCGGGAATCTTTGCCGGTGCGGGTGCCATATCGAAATCCTGAATGCGGTGCGGTCTCTGCTTCGAGAGTCGCAGCCGGAGGGAGCTTGATGGAAAAGCACTCCGCGATCGGGCAGTCTGTTCCGCGCGTCGAGAGCGAAGAGAAGGTAACGGGACGGCTCAAGTACCTGGAGGATTTGAACCTCAGCGGGGTTCTGCAGGCTAAGATCCTTCGCAGTCCGGTGGCGCATGCCCACATCACCCGCATAGACGCACAGGAAGCAGCGAAGCTGCCGGGGGTGGCGGCGGTTCTGACGCGCGAGGATATAGTCGACAATCCGGCCTACGACTCGCACTACGGGCCGGTTTACAAAGACCAGACGATTGTGGCGGTGGACAAGGCGCGGTACGTGGGCGATGTGGTGGCGGCGGTGGCGGCAGTGCGGGCAGACATCGCCGAGGAAGCGCTCGACCGCATTGCAGTGGAGTACGACGAGCTGCCTGTGGTTCTCGATCCGGAAGAGGCGCTGGCGGAAGGAGCTCCGGTGCTGCACGACAAGGTGGAGGTGCGGCGCGAGGGATTCGCCGACGTGGGAGGAATTCGGCCGACGGACGGAACGAACCTCTGCAACCAGCTGCACCTGAACAAGGGCGACGTCGAGCGCGGATTCCGGGAATCGGACCACGTGTTCGAGAACGTGTTCACATCGCCGTCGGCGCAGCATGCCTCGCTTGAACTTCATACGGCGATTGCATCGTTTGAGCAGCCGGGGCGGCTGACGGTGTGGGCGACGGTGCAGAATCCGTTCGTGATCCGGGACCAACTGGCCGAGATTTTTCATCTGCCGCTGTCGAAGGTGCGGGTGATTTCGCTCAACCTGGGCGGGGGCTACGGCTCGAAGCTCTACCCCAAACTGGAACCGCTGGCGGCAGCGCTGGCGTACAAAGCGAGGCAGCCCGTGGCGATTACGCTGACGCGGGAAGAGGTCTTCCAGACGCTGACGAAGCATGCGGCGCGCATCTACCTGAAGACGGGAGTGAAGAAGAACGGGCGCATCGTGGCGAGGCAGTGCCGCGTTTATCTGGATACCGGGGCGTACGCGGAAATCGGACCGCGCGTGTCCAAGAAGTCAGCCTACACGGCGGCGGGGCCGTACGACATTCCGAACGTGCAGGTGGATTCCTATCTGGCGTATACAAACAAAACTCCATCGGGGGCGTTCCGTGGGTATGGGGTGTCGCAGACGAGCTGGGCGCATGAGTCGGAAATGGACATCATCGCACGGGAGCTGAAAATCGATCCGCTGGAGCTGCGGCGGCGAAACCTGCTCACAGAAGGAAGCACGGCCATCACGGGCGAGCCGCTGCATGGGTTGGCGCTGCGGGAGTGTTTGGATGAAGTTGCGGCGGCGGTGGAGTGGGGAAAACGGGAGGCGCCCGAGAATCCGGACAATCCATCCGTGGTGCGCGGCAAGGGGCTGGCGTGCCTGATCAAAACGACTGTTACGCCGTCTGTATCTTCCGCGCTGATTCGGTTGAATGAGGACGGCAGCGTGACGCTCTACGTGGGTACGGCTGACATCGGGCAGGGCTCGGATACGGTGCTGGCACAGATTGCGAGCGAAGAGTTGCGTATTCCGATGGAAAAAGTTCAGGTTGTGCACTCCGACACCGACTACGCGCCGTACGATCTCTCAACGTCGTCGAGCCGGTCCACGTTCCATATGGGGCGCGCGGTGCAGCTTGCGGCAGAGGATATTCGCAGGCAGCTTGCGTGCCTGGCCGCCCCGGTGTTCGGAGTCGGCGCAGAGGAAATTACATTCGAGAACCAGGAAGTGAGACCGCCGAACGGCCAGCCGGGACTCAGCTACAAGGCCTTGTTCATGAAGGTCTATGGCATCAAGGGCATCAATCTGTACGGGAGAGGGCTGTTCAAGACGGCGACTACCCAAAAAAGCGGCGACCCGCAGACTTCAGTGTTCTGGAGCATCGGGGCGGCGGCGGCTGAGGTCGAAGTGGACCGCGAAACCGGGCAGGTGCGAGTGGTGCGGTACGCGACAGCGGCCGACGTGGGGAAGGCACTCAATCCGCTGCTCTGCCGACAGCAGCTTCGCGGAGGGGCGATTACGGGCATCGGCCTGGCGCTGATGGAGCAACTGGTCTACCAGGACGGGCTGCTCATCAATCCGAACTTCCTCGACTACAACCTGCCGCGGTTTCTGGACATTCCGGAGGAGATTATCCCGATCCTCGTCGAAAATCCGCATCCCGAAGGGCCGTACGGAGCAAAGGGACTGGGCGAGACAGCGTTGATTCCGGCGCCGCCGGCGATTGCCAACGCCATCGAGGACGCCGTTGGAGCGCGGGTCACGGAATTGCCGATAACGCCGGAACGGGTGTTTCGGGCGATGCAGGGGAAGAACGTGCCGATGACATAGAAATCATGCCGTGGCCACCTAACGGATTTCGGTATAATTGCATTACATGAAGAAGGTCTACCAAGTTCTGGCCCAATGGGATAGCGAGGGAGGCGTTTGGGTGGCGGAAAGCGATGACGTTCCCGGCTTGGCCGCAGAAGCCGAATCGCCCAATCTCATCAGAGAGAAACTCCGCATTTTGATTCCGGAACTGCTAGAGCTAAACGGAGTGCTGGAAAAAGATGCGGGGCCCGTGGAATTTAGCGTGCGCTACCAGTACGAGGAGAGCAGCGTGGTTGCGACAGCTCCTTGATGGCCAGTTACACGACCAAGCTCAAAGAAATCCTTCGGGCAAACGGGTGCTTTTTGAGCGTCCAGGGCGCGGGGATCATGAAATCTGGTACAGCCCAATTACGAACCGGCGGTTCCCGGTAGACCATAAGATTCTGTCGCGACACTTGGCGAATGTTGTTCTGAAGCAGGCTGGTATTCCAAAACAGTATTAGCAGTCATTCAGGATGACTCATTTACTGCGTCACTTAAACACATTGCAGGTCTTGGAGAGGATTTCCTCTTTCAGCGAGCGATACGTCCGGCACTGGCAGAGCTGGATGCGCGTTTCAGGGGATCATGACTTTCAAACGGGAGCGACACCGATTCGAGTGGCAGATGAATTCAAGCGGATTTTGGGGGCGTGGCAAGCTTGCCGACCGAAACCGCTTCTTAGCCCTATTGAGTTGCAGTACACCCTGGATTCTGTTGCCGAACCCCTCAAATTGCTTGGGGAGGCAGACCTCCGTTCCTTGCACACTTCTGGACCGGGACTGTCTGAAGCAATCTCAAGGTTATGGGAGATTTTCGGCATAGGAATCATGCCGTGGCTACCCGAAGATTATGGAAGTACGGAAAGTTTCCCATGTATCACGTCATAAATTCGCATATTCGACAGGTGCTCAATGCAATAAGAACCTATGAGGATGTACGGCCCTACATTTGGCTAAAGGAGAAATTTCCAATTGTGAACGTAGAGGTCGACGCTGATTTTCAAACGAAGTTTCGGCAGTATTGGCGCCCGCGTGTAAGTAATGAATTCCTTGATTCCTATTTCTCCTTGCTCGAAAAACTTAAAGACAGGGACGACGTGAAGATCAAGACAGTGGTGTTTGAGCTGTATAAGATTCCTACGCACAGCAATGAGAAGCAGACAGTTCAGTTTTCATTGGCGAGTAAGTTCGTGCATACTTTGCGACCTCACTCCCCCGTTTACGATAGCACCGTCGATGCTTTCTACTTCTTCCCTCCGGGACCCCAGAATGAAAAAGCAAAAGATAAGATTCAAAGGTTACTGCTGGCTTATCAGTTCTTGGTGCAGGAGTACGGGCGCATACTGAATAGGGGCTTGCTTTCTCAGGCGATATCGGAGTTCCGAGAACGCTTCGATCCAGATTCAGTGTTCACAGACGAGAAGGTTATCGATACCCTAATTTGGAGATTCGTTACTCTTCTGCAAAAAGGAGGTCTGCGTGACGGACGCGTCTCCTACGACTAGGGCTTGCAGAGCGTTTGAGATCGGGAAGGCGCACGGGCGACGGTGGAGAGGCGCGGTGCGATCGAATCTCGCGAACTTCGAGGCGGCGTGCCGTGCGGCGGGCCCCTCGCGGGCGGTGCTGGCAGAAGCGGCCAGACGGGGGGCACAGGATTACGGCGACCGGATTCTGGAAGAAATCCGAGGCATTGCGGCGGGGGCGGAGGTCGAGGAGAAGCGATTACTGGCGTTCAATCTATGCCATGGCGCGGTCTTGTCCGACGAATGCACGGTGCTGTTCGCAATGGGCGACGCCACAGCTTCGGGCAATGTCTTGTTTCTCAAGAACAGCGACAAGATCGGGGGGATGTCGATGGTGGGCGAGAATTTCCATGAACACAAGGAAATCAACGTGGTTGTGGCGATTCCGCCTGGGGAAGAGCCAGGCATCATCGGCGTGACCGCCGCAGGGTCAACGGGAATCAAGATGGGAGTGAACACGCTCGGTGTGGCGGCGGGAACGAACATTGCCCGAACGGCGGAACTTCGCAAGCGCGGCGTGAACACGACCGAGATGCGGGCGCTCGACCGGATTCAACTGGCGCGAGAGGGTTTGCGGAAAGCGAGCGCGTTTGAGGCAGCCACGTCCGTATCGCCGCGGCTGACGCAGCAGCCGGCTGCGACACCGGGCAACCTCGAGTTCGTAGATTCCAGGATGGGTTTCGTCGTGGAAGGCTCGTACGAGCACGTGGCGCTGCACGTGGTGCGATCGGGCGTTGCGTCGCGGGCGAACGCATTTGTGGCGCTGGGCGAACTGAACGACCCCCAGGACGAATCCAGCCGCTGCCGGTACAAGCGCGCGCAGGAACTGCTCACGGAGCACCACGGCAGGCTGACTCCGGAACTGCTGCGGCAGTTTTCGCGGGACCACGCGAACGGTCCGGGGCCGAACTCGATTTGCCGGCACGGAACGCACTACGAGGAGGAAACCTCGCAGTCGTCCATGGTGATCGAACTCGGGAAGGAAAGCGCAGGCCAGACGCGGTTCTGGATTGCGATGGGCAAACCGTGTCACGCGTGGCGGCACGCGAACGGAAACTACGAAGGGTGGGTCGAGCGGCTGGAACAGGTTCCGCCGGGATTCGAAAATGGCGAAATCTGGAAGCGCTTCTGGACGGAAGAGCCGCATGAGGAAAAGGAAGCGGCACGCACATCCCGGTGAGCGACAAACATCCTTCGCCCCTGCCAGGGCTAACTCGTTTTCACTCTCAGAACAAGCAGGTTTTTCGCTTCAGTCAGAATGATCACATCCGGTAGTTTTCAATCCGCCGTCACAGAAACGGGGCCATCAGGATGTGGATGGTCGCGATCACGATCGTGAAGATCAGCGTCGCAATCAGGCCGAGGCGGATCATGGTCTTGAGCTCGATCGCTCCGGATGCGAAGGCGGTGGCGGAGGTAGCGCCGGCCCAGGGCATGGCAACACCCATCGCTACGTTGGGCAGCATGACCGCCATGGAAGCCGGATTCCAGCCGATCTGCTCGGCGGCAGGAATCAAGATGCTCCCGAAGAGCGCGGTGGCAGCCACACCGGACATGAAGTTGGTGACGAAGGCCGTGATAAGCGCGGAGACGTAGGGCAAAGAGTAGCGGCCCAGGCCGAGGTCGCTGACGACGGCTCCGAGCGAGTCGTCGAGGCCAAAACCGACCAGGACGGCAACTACGCCGGCGGCGGCCGTGCAAAGCATCATGGCGTTCCAGGGAGTGTTCGAGATGGTCTCGCGCCACCCGAGCACAAACTCGCCCTTGGACAAATCCACCGGCGTACAGAACAAGAGCAATATTACGATGGGCGGGACGACGTTGAGCGAAAGTCCCATCCTGCTCCAGACCGTAACGGGATGAGTGAGGCCAAGAGTGAATTCCAGGATCGTGGGCAGGGTGAACAGGAGGACCATCATTCCAAACACAAACAAGGTGGTGCGCTCGCCGCGGGTAAGGCCGCCGAGCTTGGCCTTCTCCTTGCGTAGGAATTCCTCGCCGCCGGGGAGCTCAATGAACTCCGGAGGCAGGAAGATTCGCAGGATGATATAGAGCACGATGATGGAGGCGAGAAAGACGGGTACGCCCACTTTCATCCACTCGAACCATCCCAGGGTGCGTCCGGTAAGCTCGGCCAGGATGTCGGCGCTCAACTTGTTGTGCGGGAGACCGGCGAGCGTCGCAGTTCCGCCAGAGACGGCGCCATAGAGGGTTCCCAGGGCGATGAAGGCGGCGAAATTCGTCTGGTCGGAAGCGGAGGCTTTGGCAACGCTGCGGGAAAAGAAAATCAGAGACATGCCAACCGGCATCATCATGGCGACCGTGGCAGCGTCGGACACAACCATCGAAATCAGTCCGGTGACAAACATGTAGACGAAGGCAAGGCGCAAGGAGTGTCCGCCGACGCCGGGGAGGGCCATGAACCAGAGAGCGAAGCGGCGCGCCAGTCCGTGCCGGTCGAGGGCATAACCCATCAGCACGGTGCCCCAAATCCAGAAAAAGATGGTCTGGCCGTAAATGCCAGCGGTGGCGTTGATCGACATGAGCTGGAGAATCGGAAACAGAGCGAGCGGCAGAAGCGACGTGATCGCCCAGGGAATGGGGTTGGTGATCCACCAGAGGATCATCCAACCGAAGACGGCGAGGACGACCTTGGCATCGGGAGACAAGCCCCCCAACGGCAGCACATAGACAAACAAGAAGGCCGCCGGGCCGGCCGCGAACTTCAAGAACGTTTTCATTCCAGGCTCCCTCTGAATCAACTGGCGACCGAAACTGCTTTGCAGTGCGCCACGGAAACAGAAGAATTATAGAGCAAAACAAAGATTCGTGGAAAAATCGTCCGTTGGGAGCCGAAGTGACGGGAAAGAGCAACCCCATTGCCACCGGAACGGGATCCAGATCTCGTTCCGCCATCAGGGCGACAGCCGGTGTACGCGGGAGGCGATGTTTCAGGACAACCGACTCAGCGGGTCCAAAGGCCGATCAGGGGCCAATAGAGCGAGACCAGGAGCGACAGAAGGATCCCTTCCACAATTGTCAGCGTAATCCCCAGCTTGAACAGGTCCTTGGTCTCGAAATAGCCGTAGGCATAGCCCAGCATCAAGACCGAGGACTGATAGACGAAAATCTTCGAGGTGCTGGAGAAGTTCCAGATAAGGGAAATGGCCTTGATGTCAAAGCCTTCCGTGGCGGCAAAGTTGACGATGACCGGCAGCGAGGTGCTGAGCATGGAGAGCTCGCTGCCCAAGAAGAAGTGATACACAAAGCCGGTCCAGAACAGCACGACAGTGGAGACGAACGGCTGGTCCAAAAGAGGCGTCATCCAGGACATCGCGGCACCGGTCAGAACACTGATGGCGTCCGTCTGGACCAGCACCTCGCCCATGCTGAGGGCGCCGGCCATAAAGACAATCAGCAGGAGATTTACCTTCTTGACGGCCTTGGTGGTGAGGACGCCGACTTTGGGCAGGGTGATCGCCAGGCCTGTACCCATGGCGATGATGGCGGGGCTGATCTGGTGGATCAGGTCGGTGGCCCACAAACTGATCGCCAGCAGCATCCAGGCCAACGTCTTCTTCTCGGCCGCTGTCCAGGGACCCACCTTGGCCGCGGCCTCCTGGATAAACTGCTGGCCGCCCGGGAGTTCTGTTCTCTCGGGGGGGAAGAGTTTCGGGATGATGACCCAGCAAACAAAGATCGTCGCAATCGTCATCGGGATGTAGGCGATGAGCCACTCGCTCCAGAAGATGGTCTCGCCCGAGAGCCGTTCGACCATGCCGCGGGTGAGGATGCTCGACCCGCCCGACAGGATCATCTTGTTGAACAGGCCGCAGGTGTAGGTGACCAGGACAAAGAGACCACGGCCGATATTGCTCAGTTTGCCGACGCCGAATGCCGCCACAATACCCATCAGGATCGGGGCCAAGAGGGCAACCTGCGCCATGCCGGAGGGGATCAGGAACTGCAGAATGACCACGACCAGGATGACGCTCATGAGCATGCGAGGATACGAGGTCCCCACCAGGCGGATGACGCCGTATCCGATGCGCCGGGCCAGACCGGTGATCGCAGCAGCCTCACCCAGCAACAAACCGCCATAAAGAAACCACGGGGTTGAGTCGGCGAAACCGCTGAAGGCGACTTCGAATTCGGCAATGTTCAAGGCCCAGAACAGGAAACTCCCAAAGAGCGCCGTCAGGCCGTGATCAATGGGCTCGGTGACCCAGTAAACAATCATGAAGGCCACGACGGCCAGCGCGCGCTGGGCCAGCGGCTCGAGAGAAAGCGGAGCGAACCAGATGAGGAGCGCGACCAAGGGGCCGAGCACCGCTCCGACGAGCATCTTGGTGGAATAGACCTGCGGGGCGAGCTGATCTTCTGCAACGGAAGGCACGTTCACGGCCATAGCTTCTCCATCACGCGCTCTGGGGAATTAAAATTGCGAGCCTAGTCTACACCGGAATGATCGTAGAGAAAAACGGTATCGGAAAAACCTGCTAGACGTAATCGACGCGATCGACACCGGGGACCCGAACTCTAGCGAATCGCGCATCACTCCGCAAAGGCTTCGTAGCGTCAATGCCCCAGCCGGCGGTGGTTCTGGGGGCAGGCACCGAGGGGTCGAGCGTAGAGCAGACAAGGCGTGGAACCACGATCAAGTCCCGGTCGGGCTGCACGCGGGTGCTCCAAGCCCACTCGACTTCGAAGGGATCGCGCACGTTGATGTCTCCGTCGACGACGGTGACGTGCTTGATGCCGATGCCGGTGGCGAGCAAAGCCAGGATGACGTTGCGAGCCTCTTCCTCGTGGCGCTTGCGGATGGACACGACCGCATGGTGGCGGCACCCTCCGGCGGCGGTCATGCACACGTCGAGCACTTCGGGCGCGACGCGGCGGACCTCCTGCCAGACGCGGGAGGCGTTGGGAAGCTCGATGAGCACATGGTTCTCGGTGAAGGGGAACCCGGTCAGGCAGGTGTGGTAGATAGGGTCACGGCGCATGGTGACGCAGGTTACCTCTACGACGGGAGCTTCCTTTGATTCGCTGTAGCAGCCGGGGTATTCAGCAAAGGGGCCGTCGGTGACACGTTCGCCCGGAACTGTAATGCCTTCAATGATGACTTCGGCATCGGCGGGAACCGATAGGGGAATCATCTTGCAGGGGACAAGTGGAATCGGCTCGCCCCTCATTCCTCCGGCGATGTGCATTTCGTCGCAACCGTAAGGCGCTTTGGCCTGTGAGGCAATGACGATTCGAGGGTCGGCGCCGATGATGGTGGCAATGGGGAGCCCGTGTCCCTGATCTTCGGCCCTGGCGATCATCCGACCCAGGTGATGATCGGGAGGCGCCCAGACGGTAAGGCGCTTCTGACCCAGGAGCAGCATGCGGTGGATGCTGAGGTTCCGAGCGCCGGTTTCCGGGTCGGCGGCAACCTGCACACCGATCGTGACGTACGGCCCGGCGTCCAGTTCCGAGTGGACGACAATGGGGAGCTTGCGCAGGTCAATTGCGTCGCCGGTTTGGACGACGTCCTGGACGGGGGCGGACGAAACGGACGCGGGCGGAATGAGTGTCCGTTCCAGCAGTTCGTATCGTTGGAGCATCTCTGCTTCCGGAACGCCTAGGGCCAGAGCGAGCAGCTTGCGCGTGGCGAAGACACCGGCAGCAACCCGCCAGCCGGGGTAATCCCGGATGTTTTCGTAGAGCAAAGCCGGGCCGTCGGAGTCGGAGACTTTGCGGATGCCCGCGGCGATGTCGAAACGGGTGTCCACCTCCTTGCGCACCCGGACCAGCTTCCCGACGTGGTCCAGGAGGGTCAGGAAATCACGGAAGCTCGAGTAATGGGTTGTGTGCGTCATAACGGCTAGGTCGGCATTGGCCGCAGCATTCTGCCGATGGGTTGGCCGACGGGCTCGCCGTCGCGCATCTGGACGCGGCCGCGCACGATGGTCAATACCGGCAGCCCCCGGACTTTCCAGCCGTGCCAGGGAGTGGGCTTGTTGCGGCTGTGGAGGCGGGCTCTGTCGAGGACGGCCTCTCTCTCCATGTCGACGATCACCAAGTCGGCGTCGGAGCCGAGGCGAATGACGCCCTTCTTCGGAAAGATTTGCCAGATGCGGGCCGGGTTCTCGCTCGCCACCTTGACGTACTGGCTGAGCGTCATGCGGCCGCGGTTGACCTCGGTGAGCATCAGCGGGACGGCAGTCTCGACGCCGCAAAAGCCGGAAATGCAGTCCCAAATGGCAGGCTTCAGCATTTTGCCCGTTGCGTCCGCGCCCTTCTCCTCCATGGTGTGCGGGGAATGATCGGTGGCGATAGAATCCACGTATCCGTTGCGGAGCCCATCCCAGAGGACCTCGGCATGCTCGGAGGAGCGGACCGGAGGATTCATCTTGAGCAGAGGACCGAAGTCGGCCATCTCCTTGGCGTCGCGGAGCAGGTAATGGGGCCCGGTCTCGGTGGTGACGCGCACACCGCGTGCTTTGGCGTCCCGCACGAGCCAAGCACCTTGCTTGGAGCTCAAGTGCAGGATGTGCAGCTTGGCGCCGAACGTCTCAGCAAAGAACAAAGCGTGCGAAACGGACTCGGCTTCGCACAGCGCCGGGCGGGAGGCTTCCCAATAAACGGGATCGTTCTTGCCCTCGGCCTTCAGCCGGTTGGTGTAATGATTCATGATCTCGCGGCTCTCGGCGTGGACTCCTACGGGAAGCTTCGACTGCGCAATGAGGGAAAAGGCCTCCAGGCACATCCCGTCATCGGGGCACGGAAGTCTACCGACGGTCTCGCCGAAAAAAATCTTGAAGCCGATGACACCGGCTTCGGCCATGGGAAGAATCTGGCCATCGTTGGTCTGCAGGATGACGCCGAGCAGGCCGAAATCGACGAGTGATTTCTCTTCCGCGAGGCGTTGCTTTTCCCGGACTTTTTCAGCGTCGGCCGTGGAAGGGACGACGTTCGGCATGTCCACGACGGTAGTAACGCCGCCGCAGACCGCGGCCGCAGAACCGGTGCCGAAATCCTCCTTGTAGGTCAGTCCCGGCTCGCGAAAGTGAACATGGCCGTCAATAACGCCGGGAAGGATGTGCCTCCCTTTGGCGTCGATGACTTCTTCACCGCCGGGCAGGGCGTCATCGCTTCCGACGGCGATAAACTTCTCGTCGGAGATGGCCACACCGCCGCGAAAGGTCAGCTTGGGCGTTACGACCCAGCCATTGCGGATAACCAGATCCGCTTTTTTCGTTGGGGGGTTGGGGTTTTCAGACGACATGCTCAACGGAGATGACAGTCCACCCTTGCGGGGTCGGACACCGGAGCCGAACGGGTTGAGGAATCCGCCCGCAGCAGGAAGAGCAGATCCCTCGCTTCGTTCGGGATGAAATCCAAGATGTTAGCCAACAAACTGCTAGAAAATCTCGGGGTAGTAGAACGTCAGGACCGAGTTCAGGCGCATGTCACTGACGATTACTTCCTTGTGAGCCGGGTTCAGGACCACGCCGCGCGGCTTGAGCAGGCCGCTCTTGGGACCGCCGATCTTCCAGCGGGGAGCGACGTCGCCGTCGTCGGAAACGTTCCAGATGCCGACGAACACGCCCTCCGGCTCGCGATGATCCTGGCGGCCCGGCATGGTAGCGATCACCCAACCCTTCTCGGGATAAACGTCCATCTGGTTAATGCGGACGATGCCAGTGCGCGGCCCACGGACTACGGTCTTGGGGCGAACGTTTCCATTCTCCGTGCGGTTGTAGGCCATGAGCGCGCCTCCACCGAGCGTTCCGCGGCGGTCTTGCGTGCCGACAAGGATCAGGTCGTGGATCGGGTCCACGACCACCGATTCAGCATATGCGAGCTGCGTGTCCGGACCTTCGATGACGCGGATCGGAGCAACATCGCCCTCCGCTGTTCGGGAAAAGACCAGAATCCTGTCCCCTTCGGGAACCAGAATCTCGTCGTTGATCGGATCCACTTCCAGCCGGTCAGCGCCTCCGATCCGAGTCTTGGGGCCTTGAATGACGCGGATAGGAGCTTCTTCGCCGGTCGCCCCGCCGGGAAAGACGAGCACGGCAAGAGCAAAGGGATTGGTCACCAGGAATTCGTCATTCACCGCATCGTAGCGGATATCGTGCATGGTCCGAGCCATGAGAGTCTTCTGGCCGTAGATCACGCGAGCGGGCGTCGCATTTTCCCCCGCCAGCCTGGCGAAGGTCGCAATCTGCGGGTGGGCCACTCAGTTCGGAACCAGAATCTCCTCGCGCATGGAATCGTATGCAATCGCGCCAGGGTTGCCAATCGCGAGGGCGAGCTTGCCGAGCGGCCCGCCGCGCAGTGTACGGAGCGGAGGCGTGTCTCCGTCGGCGTCGCGCGGGTAAGTTGTCGCTGAGTGGTTGCCCATGTTGGCTACGATCAACTCGTCGTTTACAAGGTCCACCAGCAGCCCCGTGGGGTTTTTGATGCCCGTATTGGGGCCTTGGAGAACACGGATGGGAGCGGTGTTGCCGTTGGCGTCCCCGGCAAAGACCAGGATCGAATCGTCGGCGTCGTTGGCAACGAAGATCTCCTGGTTCTCGGAATCGAAATAGACATGGGCGGGCCAGTTGAGGCGCGTGAGCGGCCCTTCAATGACCCGCAGCGGAGCAGCATCCCCCCCGGCCTCCAGGGGATAGACAGTGATCGAGGGAGGCTCGAACCATCCGCCCACTTCACCATCATCTCCTACAGTGTCCTCGCGCCAGGGAGCCGTTGCGATGCGGCCGCCGGGACCAGAAGAACCGACGCCCTGAGGATCGCGGGCGTGGCCGTGGTTCGTGACAAACAGCAGGCCGTTGCGGGTGTCCACGGCGATCCCGTGCGGGTCTTCCAACTGCGTTGCCGGGCCTTTGATGTAGCGGAGCGGCTCATCCTCGCCCTCAGCCATCTTGTCGTAGGTCACGACCATGTTGGTGTGCTGAACCGTCAGATACATCTCCTGGCGCTGTTCGTGGACGGCGATGCCGAACGTGCCGTGGGGCGTCCTCAGCTCGCGCGTGGGAGGCTGATTGCCGCGCACCTCGCGCGAAAAGACGGTCAGGGTATCCACAGTGTCGTTGGTCACCGAATAAATGTCACCCGACTCGGGATCCACGTAGATACCGCAATTGAATTCGATCTTGGTCTCGTGCCCGCCGATAATCCGAATTGGCTCGGTCATGGTGGCTGTGGGAGGCGTGTTCGCCGACCGGTCATAGACCATGATCTGGAAGAGATTTTCGTCCTGCAGGACCATCTCATTGTTCTTGAGGTCAACCGCCACCGCGCTATACGTCGGGTAAGTGTCCCGGATGGTGCGGACCGGCTCCCGGTCCATGTCGTTGGCCTCCGCAGCGCGCTCCCTGCGCACTACCTCCTGAAACGACGTCAGAAACGAACCGCTGGCGCTGGCGGGCATCCACTGGCACATCTCGCCGTCCATGCCGGCGCCGGGCAGTGGTTCGACAGAAACCAACTGAGCGAAACCGGTGGGCTGTCGCACGGGGTTCTCTTTCCGGCCGAATTCGGGTACAGGAACTGGTCCGGCAACCAGCAGCCATCCGGCAGCAGCGGCCAGCAAAATGATCATGGCACTTCTACGGAAGCAGATGCGCTTGGACATCAAAAACTCCTCCCGAGGCGGGTTTGTTTAAGCCAATGGGGAGAGGCCCGAATTCACGGGACCTCTACTTTGAAAGCATACCTGGATGGGCGAAGGGTTTCAAGGCAATACAGGGCTACCCGAAGCAATAGAGGACGCCGTCCTGGGTGCCGATAACGATGCGGCCGGCGGCGACGGCGGGCGAGGTCATGACGGACGCGCCGGTGTCGAATTCCCAGAGCTTACTGCCGGAAGCGAGATCCAGGACGTAGAAGCGGTTGTCGGCAGAGCCTATATAGACCTTCCCTCCGGCTACAGCAGGAGAGGAATCGACGCGCGCGCGCGTGGCGAAGGTCCAGGCAGGCTTGCCCGTGGCAGCGTCCATGGCGTGCACCAGCTTGTCGCGGCCGCCGATGACGACCCGGCCGCCGCTCAGCGCCGGAGAGGAGTAAAACGGGAACTGCCCCCCGGGGTCGCTGTAGCGCCATACAATCTGCTGCTCCTTCAGATCAGTCGCGAGCACCTCGAAGTCGAACGTGCCGAAATAGGCGCGGTCGCCGTGAATCACGGGAGAGGCGGCGGTATAGGCTCCGACATTGATTGCGTAGGCCTGCGTGCCGTCGGCGACGCGAATTGCCCGGAACATGCCATCGCAGCCCGCGATAAAGGCGAGTCCGCCGTGGACTGCGGGCGATGTGTGCACCGGACCGTCCGTCTGAAACTTCCAACGCAGCTTCCCGGAGCGCGCTTCGAGCGCGTAGAGATGGGTGTCATAGGAGCCGATAAGGACCAGGTCTTCTCCCTGCAACGGCACAAAAATGGGCGAGGACTTGATCTCCCCTTCGGTCCGGAAGGTCCACAGCGGCTTGCCATCGCTTGCGCTGACGGCATGGAGCGTTCCTTCGAGATCGCCAATGTAAACAACGCCGCCGCCGATAGCGGGCGAGGATTCGCCGATGTAGCTTTGGGTCGAATACTTCCAGCGCAGCGCACCCGAGTCGAGGTCCACGGCAATGAGATCGCCGTTGCCGACGCCGACGTAGACGACGCCGCCAGCGATGGCAGCCGAGGATTCGATCGAGTCTCCGGTCTCGTAAGTCCAGAGCAGTTTCAAATCAGAGGGAGGCGTGGTGGGGGCGACGCCGGACATGCTGGGATTGCCACGAAACTGGGGCCAGGAGTCGGAGTTTACGGGCGACTGCCCAGCCAGCGGAACGGCCAGAGAAGCGGCGAGCAGGAATAAGAGAAGTTGACGTTTCATTTGATCCCCGAATGATCCCCGAACTGCTCCAGAAGGCCTACTGTACGGCCAGAGCGAAGATCTCGTTGCGGTTGTTCAGGAACAGGGCGCCGTGGGCTGGGACGGGTGTCGAGTAGACGGCACTGCCCATGTTCATCTCCGCCAGGACCTTCAATTCCTTGCCGTGCTCGAGGACGACCACGTCGCCGTCCTCGTCGCCCAGATAGACCTTGCCGTCGGCGACGAACGGCGAACCCCAGATGGCGGCGAAGGTGTCGTGCACCCAATAGGGCTCGCCCGTTTCGGCATCGAGGCAATGGAGGTAGCCGCTGAAATCCGAGATGTAGACCAAGCCGTCGGCAACGGCGGCGGTCGAGATGGAACGGCGAATCTCCCCGTAGTGCCAGATCAAGCCGCTCTCGGTGATGTCGCCGCGCTTGGTTCCGTCAATGACGTAGAAGTGCCCCACCCCTTCGCCGTGCTCGGGATCCTGTCCGTTCGCGATATAGACGCGGTTGTTGATGATGACCGGAGTGGAAATCACCTCATTGCGAGTTCTGGGCCAGACGGAGTCCTTGGGATTGGTGTCGAACTCCCAGAGCTTCATACCGTCGACAGTGTAGCTGCGGACCCAGCCGTCGCCCTGCGCGGATACGACCTGCACAACGCCGCCGATCTCGCCGACGGTCGGAGTCGACCACTGGCCGTGCAAAATGCGGTCCTCGACGGAATTATCCTCCCAGGCGAGCTCTCCGGTGTTCTTGTTGAGCGCGATGATCGAAGGAGCGAGAGGTGAGGGAACGTTGACGTGGCTCTCATCCTGTCCGTTCGAAGTGCTGACGAAGATGAGGTCGCCCCACATGACCGGCGAAGAGTTCGACAGGTTGTGCGGAAAGGAACCGACTTCTTCCATCATGTCGAAGGCCCAGATGACGTCGGCGTCGAACTCGCCCGTAAGCTCTTCATCCGTAATGGGACCGTCGTTTTCGTCGTCGCGGAAGCCCTGGATATCAAGGCAGAGGACCACGCCGCGGTTCGAGACGTAATAGAGCCGCTCGCCTTCCACGAGAGGCGAGGAAGCGACGCCCTGATAGGGCCAGTCGTTGGCACGTCCGGCCTCGACCTTGGTATGGGTCTGCTGCCACAAGAACTCGCCATCGGTTCCGCGGAAGGCCATCAGCACGCCGCGGTCGCCCCCCTGATTGGGGTCGCGCAGGAGCTCATTATTGGTACCGACGAAAACCATGCCACCGGCCACGACCGGATTCCCATAACTCTGCGACCCCAACTTGGCCACCCACTTCACGTTCTTCATCGTGTCCACGTCCCACTCGGTGGGTAGGCCTTTCATGTCGGAAACCATGTTGCGGTCAGAGGTGCCACCCCACATGGGCCAATCCCCCGTGCCAGGCTCGGAGGCGGCGAAGCGCGCGGGGCGCAGGCTTGCGATACAGAGCGATAACAGGAATCCAAGGAGCAAACGCTTCTGCATAATGTCAGGCAATCCTTTCGTTTTCCTTATCCGGATACTGAGGAGTGGCTCTCCCAGCCACTAGGGATTCGCGGTCAAGGCAAAGTTGTCGAGATAAATGCCGAACTGGGCGTCTACAAACAATCCGGGCGCACCTTCGCGATTCCCGATCGGGTCGACACGCTCAATCATCCAATCCGGCGGCTCGGCTTCTCCGGCTGGCCACGCCTTGCCACGGACGCGCACCTGTCCATCCGGCAGGTTCTCGGCGCGTACTTTGAGGCGGTACCAGGTGTCCGGCGTCCAACGGAACGGGACGGTGACGGTACGCTCAATTTCCGGCTCCCACGGCTCGATCTTCAAACGCTGCGAAATTCCATAGAGGACCAGGGAATAGCGCTGGGCGGTGATTCCGATGTCGCCCATCTGGCGGCGGCGCATCCCGGCGCGGACATCGGCTTCAAACGTGTAGTTGGACCAATGCGTGGGACCGACAAAAACCCGGCCCCGCTTGAAAATAGTGTTATCGGGCGGCTTGAACAATACCTTCTGGCCGTCGAGCGTGGCCACGCGAAGCCTGGCTCCCTCGATGTTGACCCAACCCGGTGGAATCGCCTCCTCGGCGTAGGCCTCGAAATCCTCGTTCCACGGAAGCGGACGGACCACCCGCACTCGTGACTCGCCCGTGAGCCCGGCGGCAGCCGCCTTGATCAGACCGGCCTGCTCGACCGGATCGTTCGCCACGGTGAACGCGCCGCCGCTGAAAGTCCCGTTGAGGTCCTCCAAGGACCACGTGGCAAGTTCCTCGCGCAGGAAGCGCCCCCGTTCGTCAAACAAACGAGCCCGGAGATTCACGCTCTGCCCCGGCTCCAATACGACCTCCGCGGGAACCACTTGCAGATGTGCCGGTGCGCCTTGGCCTGTTTGGGCCGGCTCGTCCACGGCCCAGCCGCTGAGGGAGGTCGCCTGGCGCGAACCGATGGCATAGACGGCGTCGCTCGAAACGAAGAAAATGCGGCCGCGCGAGACAGCGGCCCCGGCCAGGACCTGCTCCGGCGTACCTTCCGAGCCGCAGCAGCTGTTGGTGCTGGCCGGCAGCTCCACATCGCTCAAGATCTCCGCGCCGTCCCGCTGCACGCGGATGATAAAGAAATGCCCGCCATCGGTGCCGACATAAATCTTTCCGTCCGCCAGAACCGGCGGCGCTTTCTGGGCGTTCCCCAGCTGCTGCGTCCATAACTCCCGTCCCGTCTGGATGTCGAACGCATGCAGGGTCGAGCCGCTGTCAATCTGGTAAAGGGTCGTGCCGTCGGTCACGGGAGAGGAAAATCCGAACCCCATGCCCTTATTGGCCCATTTGGGTTCCAGGATTTCGCCCACTTTGGAGCCGTCGATAGCACCGATCATACCCAACTCGATGCTGTCGCGATTCTCATCGGCGTGCGAGACGATGACGGAGGTGCCCTGGACGACGACACCGGTGTTGATAGCGCGCTTGGCCGCGTGGAAGCTCCAAAGTTTGCGGCCGGTCTGCGGCTGGATGGCGTGAACACCGCCATCGCCGAGGCCCGTGATGAGCATGCGCATGCCTTCGATGGTGGTGATCAGGAATGGAGCGTAGGCCGTGTCGTAGGGGCGTTCGCCTGGATGGGAGACATAAACGATCTCCCCGGTCCGTTTGTCGAGCGCGATCAGGCGGTGGCGGCGGGCTGCGTTTTCGCCCCAATTGGAGACCGGCGAGCCGACGATGACCAGATCTCCGTCCACCAGGGGTGACATGGTGCGCCCGCCGTGGGTCGTGAACGCCGCGTATTCCTCACCAAAAGAGCGATTCCAAAGCAGGTTCCCGTCCTTGTCGAGCGCGATCACCTGAGCTCCGCCGCTGAAGGCGTAAATGTTGCCGGTCTCGGGATCCACGGCGGGCGAGGCCCATGCGATACGGTGAGACGGCACGTCACTCTGGAAGAGGTTGTACTTGTATTCCCAGATCACGCTGCCAGAGTCGGCATCGAGCGCCATGACTCGCTCCTGCAGTTCCGTGCCGCGGCCGGAGGAGTTCTGGACATAGACGCGGTTGCCCATCACCACGGGAGCGGAGCGGCCGCCGTAAGGAGCGCGCCACAGGAAGTTTTCGCCGTTCAAGGCCCAACGGTCGATCAGTCCCGTTTCCCTGGAGATACCGTCGCGGCTCGGCCCCCGCAGTTCGGGCCAGTCACCGAGCGCGACGCGGCTCGGGCCTTGTGCACGAACGGCAATGCTCAGAATAAGGAAAATGGCTAGGTATAGAACCGGCTTTCTCAGCATGAGAACCTCGTCCGTCAAAGAAGTCTATCGTTCTGCGCGTCTAACGCGCCCGGATGTCGTAACTGGCAAGCGTGCCCTGGTTCCGGATATAGAGTCTTCCGCCGCTGACCACCGGGTGCGCCCAACTGGGAGCCCCCTGATCTGCGATTTCAAACCGGCCCTTTTCGTTGTATCCGGAAGGCGTAGCCTCGGCCAGTCCGACAACATTGTTCTCTCCCAGGATGTACAGGTGGCCGTCGGCATAAGTGAGCGAGCCCTTGCCGACGCTGCGGTCACGCCACATGCGTTCGCCGGTGGCAAACTCCAGGCACGTCAAAATGGAATTGTGGAAGCCATAGAGGTACCCATCCACCAGAACCACGCCTCCGTGATGGTTCATGAGGTCCCTCGTGAAATAGACTTCCTGGGCACGGACTTCCCCGCCCTGGGGCGTTAAGGCAAGCAGCACGCCTCCGGTTCCGTAGTTCGACGTATAGAAGACCTTGTTGTCGTGGAAGACAGGCGTTGCGATATTGGCGGTATTGTTGGCGACACGCGGATACTTCCACATCAGCTTGCCATCGGCGGCGCGAATCCCTACGCCGGCTTGCGACGTCAACGTCATCAGAGTACGAACCCCCCCGACGTCGGCGGCAATGACGGAAGCATAGCCGGCCCGATCGCTCAATTCCTGGCTGGTCCAGACGGTTCGTCCGGACATCTTGTCGAGAGCCACCACGCCGGCGCCCTGTCCACCCGGTGTAACAATGAGGTGGTTGCCGTCCACGAGCGGCGATTCGCTGATCAGCCAGCCAATATTGCGGCCGTTGAAATCCCGAAGAATATTGCGCTGCCAGAGCATGGAGCCATCCGCAAAGGCGAGCGCTGCCAGGTCGCCGCTTTCTGTGAGGACATAGACCCGGTCGCCGTCGACCGTGGGGGTGCCTCTCGGTCCGGAACCCATATAGTTGTTCCCGGCTGCACCCAGAGCAATCGACCAGACCAGCGAGCCGTCGGTACGGTTCAAGCTCGCCACCGTGCTTCGTCCGCCAAGCTGGGATTGCACAAAGATGCGGTCCCCCTGGACTGCGATGGAGCCGTATCCAGTGCCAAGGTTTGAAATCACCCATTCCCGCGGCGGCCCGCCGGCAGGCCACTGCGGCAACAGTCCCGTTTCCTTTGACAGACCCGTCCGGTCCGGCCCGCGCCACTGCGGCCAGTCGAATCCGGAAGTCGTTTGTCTCGCGGCGAGGGACACCACCGCCAGGGAGAAGATGAACAGGAATGCAAGATGGGTTCTTACCACCGCCATACTCCTCATGGGGAAAGCTGCGAGGACGGTTGGAAGCGGCCCTCACTCAAGCGCCCCCGCCAGATCTCCGGAGGGGGAAAGCGTTGTTCGTAATCAGGGCCTAGTATAACATGGGAGTCCGTACTCAGAGGAGGGCTTCCAGCATGTCCGAACGGTTCATTTCGCCGATGGGCGTCTTCCTCGCCGCAATCGTCTTCGCCGCCGTTTCCGCGCCGGCGCAATCGCATCAGGCAACGATCCGGGGGATCGTCGTCGACCCGAGCGGAGCCCCCGTGGCACAGGTCGGAGTGCGCGTCCTGCGAGAAGGTACCGGCGAATCTCGAACCGCTGTCACGGAAGCCGACGGGCGATTCTCGGTTGCGGCACTTCCTCCGGGCGGCTACCAGATCGAGATCGAGAGGCCGGGCTTCAAGAAGCATGTGTCGCGGACCGAGTTGCAGATTCATCAAGAGATGTGGCTCCCCGTCGGTCTGGAACTCGGCGATGTGACCGAAGAAGTCATTGTGACTGCCCCGGAGGTGCCGCTCGAACCGGCTTCGGCGGCGCTCGGCGTGGTGATTGACGGGCGGCAGGTGGCGGGCCTCCCGCTCGACGGCAGGAACTTCCTGGAGCTCTCGCTGCTCGCGCCTGGCGCGGCGCCGGCACCGCAAGGCTCCGCCAGTTCTGTTCGCGGTGATTTCGCGTTTACCGTGAACGGCGCGCGCGAGGACTCCCAAAGCTTCCTGCTCGACGGTCTCTACAACGTGGACCCTAAGCTTAACACGCCCGGCGTTCGTCCTCCCGTGGATGCCATACGCGAGTTCGAAGTCCTGACCAGCACCTACGACGCCTCGTTCGGGCGCAACGCCGCCGGACAAGTAAACGTGGTGACGCAGTCCGGTACCAACGCGCTTCACGGCACGGCTTACAGCTTCTTCCGCACTCGCGCACTGGACGCCAGGAACTTCTTTGCGCCGCGGAACGAACCGGCTCCCGACTACAGCCGGCAGCAGTTGGGGGCCTCGCTCGGCGGCCCCATCGCACGGAATCGGACGTTCTTCTTCGGCGACTACGAGCGGACTCGCTTGCGCGAGGGGATCACGCGCGTCGCGACGGTTCCGACGCTCGCCGAGCGCAACGGGGATTTCTCCCAGAGCCAGCTTGCCCCGCCGCGCGATCCGGTGACTGGGCAGCTGTTCCCGGGCGGGAGCATTCCCGCCTTCTACATGCATCCCGTCGGCCGGGCGATTGCCGCGCTCTACCCGGAGCCGAACCGCACAAATCCGCGAGGCAACTTTGTTTCCTCCCCGACGCTGCGCGACGATATTGACCACTTCGACGTTCGTGTGGACCATAATTTTGGTGAGGGATCCACCCTGACAACGCGTTACAGTTTCAACGACCGGCGTTTGCTTGAACCGTTCGCCTCGACCGTGAGCATTCCCGGTTTTGGGACCGATGTGCCGCGGCGGGGGCAGAACCTCGGCGTCAACGTGACGCAGGCGTTCGGGTCTTCCGTGGTCAACGAAGCCCGCTTCGGCTACACCCGCGTAGCCATCGGCGTGTTTCAGGAAGGCCAGGGATTCAGCCTGAACCAGGAAGTGGGGCTGCCGGAACTTTCGTCCAACCCGCGCGATTTCGGCCTGAGCCAGATCACCGTCACCGGCTTCACGCCGCTCGGTGACGAGTTCACAACGCCGCAAGAGAGCACCGCCGACATGCTCCAACTGCATGACACCGTCACCTGGACACGCGGCGCGCACATGGTCAAAGCGGGTGGCGAGCTGCGCTGGGTGCGGCAGGAGGCGTTTCGTGATGTGCTGTCACGCGGCTTCCTGAACTTCTCCGACCGCTACGTGACCGGGAACGCACTCGCCGATCTGCTGCTGGGGCTCCCACTCGTGAGCGGCGGGGCGACGCTCGACAATCCGCAGCGGCTGCGCGCGCCGGCCTGGAGCGCCTTCGCACAGGACAACTGGCGGCTGCTATCGAACGTCAGCCTGACTGCGGGGGTGCGTTACGAATATATCGCGCCCACCTTGGATGCCGACGACCGTGCCAATCTCTACGATCCGGCGAGCGGGCAGTTGGTGCAGGTCGGGACGGGCGGCATTCCGCGCGGCGGCTACGAGCCGGACCGCAACAACTGGGCCGGGCGGATTGGAATTGCCTGGACACCCGACGCGGCGGGACAGACGGTCCTGCGCGGCGGCTATGGCCTTTATTACAACCAAGGTGCTTTGGCGACGGGCGAGGGCCTTTACTTCAACGCGCCGTACTTTGATTTCCGGCTCTACGCGCTACATCTCGACCCGAGGACCGGGGTGCCGCCCCTGACGCTCCACGACCCGTTTCCGCAGTCCTATCCGGTGATCCTTCCGGCATCGGCGACGGGCTATCAGCGCGATCTCCAAACCGGATGGCTGGAACACTGGAGTGTGAGCGTGCAGCGGCAGCTCGGATCGCGGCGCGCGGTGGAAGCGGCCTACGTCGGCTCGCGCGGCCATGACCTGATCGCGGCGCGCGACCTGAACCAACCGCAGCCGAGTCCGCTTATGCCGAACCTCCGTCCGAATCCAGCCTTCGACGACATCACCTTCATCGAGTCACGCGGAACTTCCGACTACAACGCCCTCCAGATCAAGTTCCAGCAGCGCTTCGACCGCGGCGTGTCGTTGCTTTCGGCCTACACGTTCGGCAAGTCCACCGACGATGCCTCGGGCTTCTTTGCCAGCGCCGGTGATCCGAACTTTCCGCAGGACAGCAACAACCTGGCAGCGGAGAAAGGGCGCTCGAGCTTCGACCTGCGCCACCGCTTCTCGCTGAGCTTCGCCTGGGAGCTGCCGTTCGGCTCGATTCTGAGCGATACGGAATTGCAAGGGATCCTCACGTTCCAGAGCGGCCCACCGTTCACCGTGGCGCTGCTGCCCGAGTTCGACAACAGCAATACCGGCCGCTCGACGCTTGGCTTTGGCGCCAACGACCGGCCGAACCTGGTCGGTGACGCGTCACTCGACGACCGCTCACCCGACCGCTGGTTCGATACGGAAGCCTTTGCGATTCCCGCTTTCGGAAGCTTCGGCAACGCCGGGCGAAATATCCTCGACGGCCCGGGCCGCCAGAACGTAAACCTGGGGATCATCAAGCACCTGCCGCTCGGCAGCAGCGAGTGGCAGGTGCAGCTTCGCGCCGAGGCCTTCAACCTGTTTAACCACTCGAACTTTCACCTGCCTGACGCCTTCGTCGGCTCGGCCACGTTTGGGCAGGTGGTTTCGGCCGAAAGCCCCAGAAGGTGCCAGTTCGGGGTAAGGCTGATCTTTTAAGAAGATCCTAGGGACGTGAACAGGAGAGGGGAATCATTCCAGAGACACATTTCTACGGGCTCCATTGCAAGAGTCCAGAATGTGGCTCTGACATTGTTTTGGGAAAAGTACGAGACCCAAGAAGGGGCGAGCGGCGAAATTGGCATTCCCTATATGACACATCCTGGAACCCGTCACTGCATCAAGTTCGGCAAGAGTTATCAATACACATACCGTGAACTTTCTGATCCCGGCCGCGTCCGAATAAGGCGGGAAGTCATCCATATGGCCCCACGGATTATTCTTTCACTTCTTCTTGCGATTTCCGCCTTTGGCGTTCAGGCGGCTCATGCGGCCTCCGGTGAAGACTGGCCGCAATTTCGCGGCCCCGGTGGGCAGGGCCACTCCACCGAGAAAGGACTGCCGCTGGAGTGGAGCGAGACCGAGAACGTCGTATGGAAGACTCCTGTCCCGGGACTCGGATGGTCATCGCCCGTAGTCGCCGATGGCCGCGTCTGGCTGACCACGGCGACCGAAGCGGGGCGCGCAATGTCGCTGCGCGTCCTGGCCTTCGACGTAGAAACCGGGCGCGAGATCGTGAACATCGAGGTGTTCCGCGTCCGGGCCGACCCGTATCTGAATCCCAAGAACAGCTACGCCTCGCCCACTCCCATCATCGAGGAGGACCGCGTCTTCGTTCACTTCGGATGGAACGGCACGGCGGCGCTCTCAACCTCCGGCGAGGTCGTCTGGAAGACGCGGCTTCCCTACGCATCGCAGCACGGCAGCGGCGGCTCGCCAGCCCTGTACGGCGATCTGCTGATTGTCAGTTGCGACGGCCACGATGCGGCCTACGTCGTCGCGCTCGATAAACACACCGGCAAGACCCGCTGGCGCACCCACCGCCGCAGGCCGTTTGCCCAGGCCTACACCACGCCTCTCGTCATTCGCGTCGGCGAGCGGGATCAGATCCTCAGCATCGGCGCGTATCGCGCAGCCGCTTACGATCCCGAGTCGGGCAAGGAAATCTGGCGCGTGAGCTACCCGCAGATAGATGGCTTCTCGAACGTTCCGCGCCCGGTCTACGGCCAAGGACTGGTTTTCATCACAACAGGATTCCAGCAGCCGATTCTGCTCGCGGTGCGTCCCGACGGTGAGGGCGATGTGACCGACACGCATATTGCCTGGACGCTGCGCCGCGGCGTGCCCTATACGCCTTCACCGCTGCTCGTAGGTGATGAGCTTTACATCGTGAGCGACATCGGTGTCGCCACCGCGGTGGATGCGCAGACCGGTGAAATCCACTGGCAGTCGCGGCTCGGTGGGAACTTCTCCGCCTCGCCCGTCTACGCCGCAGGGCGAATTTATTTCCAAAATGAGAACGGCGTGACCAGCGTTATTGCCCCCGGCAAAGAGTTCCGCAAGCTGGCCACGAACACGGTGGACGGCTGGACGTTTGCTTCGATGGCTATCTCGGATGGGGCGGTTTACCTGCGGAGTGATAGCAGTTTGTATCGGATTGAGGAACGGTAGGGCCGACGTGCATTAGGACGATACTACCGCTGAAGCTGCAATAGGCGAGAACCGTGGCAAACTTCTCTCATCTTGGGTTGCAGCAGTTGACAATGGTCGCTTGAAGGCGGACGCATCTCACTTCCTCAGCAGTGCCGCGAACCCCGGCAGATAGGCCACCGTCCACGCGCCGAAGTGCAGCAGGTAGTCCCAGCCTTGCGGATCAAACGGAAACCAGATTCCCGAGACAAGATAAAACGCCGCGCCGGAACCCACCGCTGCCAGGGCGCCGCGAGAAAGCGCGGAGCGGACATTGATCCTCCGCTGCGTCAGGTGTTGGTTCAGGAAGCCGAGCGCGATCCAGGCCCCGAACCAGAGAAAGAACATCGCCGAACGGCCGAGAACGGGGGCAATCAGATAGAAGCCGCCCGCGGCGGAGAGGCCGATCGCCGCTCCGGCGACAGCCCCGGTCGAGCGTTTCTTGGCGAGCGCGCCGAGATAAAATCCGATGCATAGAAACAGCAGCGAGCCGTGAATCAGGCCATAGGCCGTCCGGTGCGGCAGCCCCAGGCCCGCCCAGATGAAGTCGCCGAGCGTGCTGACGGCAGCAATCGCTGCGGCTGCTCGCAACGCGAAACGAATGGAGCGTACAACACCTGTGCTCATGGCGTTTGAGAGTTACCCGACTATTCCATCAGCCCTTCGGGCTTGGGTTCGGGCAGCCAGAAGGACGCGATGAAACCGACCAGGTAGACGGAAAATCCGATGGCGCCCGAGACGAGAGCGATCTTGTTGGGTGCGAAAGCGCTGTCGGGCGTAATGGCGAGCGTAGCGGTGACGGCGGCAAACAACGTACCGAAAAGGCGCCCGCCGATGTTGGCCGCAAAGCTCTCGCCGGTGCCGCGCAAGTGGACGGGATAGACGCGCGGCAGGTAGTTGCCCCAGAAACTGAACTGCGCTATGGTCAGCATTCCCGCCAGCATGGTGCCCCAATAGAGGGCGCTCAGGTTCGTGGTGCCGAAAAATGCGAAAACGATGGGCATGACCAGCAGCCCAGGAACCTGGAACAGCCGCACCAGTTTGCGCTGGCTGACGAAGTAGACGGCGATCAGAGCGAAAAGGACGCGCCCCATCAGACCGCCGATTTCCTGGGCCTGTGCCATCTGCGCCCCGGCTCCCTGCACGATCCGGCTCACCTCCTCCGGCGATTCGGCCTGCTGCACCTGCGCCCGCACTTGCGGCAGTCCGGGAACGATTTGCGGATTCTGTTGCAGAGCGCCGAACGCCGCACCGTAAGCCATGGCAAACATGATGGTCGTAACGATGGTAGTGCGCCGCAATTCCGGCGCAAACAACGCCAAGATGCTAGGGCGCTTCAAGGTTCCGGCAGCACGCTTTTCCGCCCAGACGGGCGATTCCGGCAGGAACGGCCGGATGATAATCAGCGGGATCGCGGGAATCACGCCGGACATCAGCGTATAGCGCCAAGCCGCATGGGCGTCATACACGGATGCATCGAAACCAAAGCCCTGGATGGCCGGAAAGCCCGTCGAATAAGCGACGGCTAGGGCATTGACAGTGGCCACCATGATGCCGCCGATCGAGGAAAAGGCCTGTGTGTAGGCTAGCACCCGCTCGCGCCGCTCCCGTTCGGGAAACAGCTCGGCGAGCCATGCCACGGCGGCGACGAACTCGACGCAAACTCCGATAAAGACCAGGCAGCGCAGCACCAGCAGCATCTCGATCGAGGTCGAGTAGCCGGAGGCGAACGCCGCGAACGCGTAGAGCAGAATGCTGAAGGTCAGCACGCGGCGGCGGCCGAACAGGTCCGTCAGGTAGCCGCCCAGCAACCCGAAGATGCCTCCGGCAAGTGCAGGGATGTAGAAGAGCCGTCCTACCCACATCTGGAACTCAGGCGTGCCGGGCACGACCCCGGTCAGCTCCAGCAGTGCCGGTCGCACGATCAGCGGCAGCATCAGCAGTTCGTAGATGTCGAAGGCGAACCCGATCGAGGCGATGGCGCAGATCAGCCATTGCACAGTGGTCAGGCGAAGCGGAGCTTTTCTAGTCGCATCAGCCATAGTTTCAGTGATTGGGATTCGTCATCGGGATTCAATCCACACGCTTGTTCACTCGATCTCGTCTACACTCCACGGAAATTGAGGAATGGATTCCCCGCCATCGAAAGAGGAGAATCCATTATACTAAACGAGTATGCAGACGGCTTCATCGAATTCTTCCACAGAAATCGAAGGCCGGGTCCATGCAGCGCGATTGGCGTTGGACGCCCGGGTGCGTGAGGTAGTGGCCTGGCACTTCGACCCCGAGACCGGGTGCCCCTTCTGGTTGGATTACGCGAAGAAGCTGGGATGGGACCCGCGCCGGGAAATTGCCGGCATTGCAGACTTGAAGCACCTCGGCTCGTTCGAGGACGAATGGCTGCGTGGCGGGCCGGTCGAACGCTGGGTGCCGCGCGGCCTTGCCGGCAAGCCCGTCTATGTTTTCGAGACCGGCGGGACAACCGGCATCCCCAAGACGCGTGTCAACTGCGAGGACTTTCGCATTGACTACGAGAAGTTCAGTGAGACGCTGCCGGATGAGTACTTCCCCCGGGGATCAAACTGGCTGATGGTCGGACCGAGTGGCCCGCGGCGCTTGCGGTTGGCCGTCGAGCACCTGGCGCAGCATCGCGGCGGCATCTGTTTCATGGTGGACCTCGATCCGCGCTGGGTCATCAAGCTGATCCAGAAGGGCTGGACCGAGCATCTCATGGCCTACCGCGACCACGTCATTGATCAGGCGATCTCGCTGTTGCAGGCGAACCACAACTTCCGTTGCCTGTTCACGACACCGAAACTGATCGAAGCTCTGGCCCTGCGTTTGGAATCCATGGGCACGACCATCCGCAAGATGGGCATCAGTGGCATTTTCTCCGGCGGCACCGAATTCACGCCGCAGTGGAACCGCTTTGCCCACGAGGAATTGCTCGACGGCGCCTACATGACGCCGACCTACGGCAACACGATGATGGGGCTGGCCGCCAGCGCTCCCAGCGGTCCGCACAACGATTACAAGATCACCTATTACGCGCCGCAGCCTCGCGCCGTGATCGAGGTGGTGGACTTTGACGATCCGGACCGGATCGTTGAATACGGCGAGTCCGGCCGTGTGAAGATCACCACGCTCACTAAGGAATTCCTGATGCCCGGTTTCCTGGAGCGCGACGAGGGAGAGCGCGAGCCGCCCTGCGAGCGCTATCCCTGGGGCGGCGTGAGCGGCGTGCGGCCCTACCGGGGCTTTGCCGCGACGACTACGGTGGGAGTGTATTGAGATGATCGACATCCCGGTTCTGCGCTGGGGGCAGCTTTACAAGAGCCTCGACGTAGATGAAGTGGTCCACTTTGCGACCGGCGAGCCGATCGCCAGAATCGGCCGGGCCAATGGCGGCATCATTCAGCGTGACCTGCGTAAGGGGTGGCAGGCCCGCGAAGCCCTGACGGCGATTCCCATCCACGAGCTGATCGAGAAAGTCGGGCACGCGGGCGAACTGTACATGAATGCAGCAGTTCCGATTGGTGACGGTACGCAGACCCCCGAAGAATTCGTCCGCGCGCAGTCGGCCAGCACAGGCCTGCCTGAGAACATGTGCCGGGCCAACATGCAGAAGAACGCCTTCGTGCTTTCGGAAATGCGGAACATCCTCGCGTCGCTGACCCGGGGGCTGGAGCTGGACGCGCTCACGCGCGGATACGGCGAAGAGCGCGGGGTGCCGATCAGCTTCCAGGCACAGAGTCCGGTGCTCAGCGTCGTGCTGCCGTCGAACTCCCCGGGCGTGCACACGCTTTGGCTGCCGGTCATCCCGATGCAGGTGGGCCTCGTGCTCAAACCTGGACCGCAGGAACCATGGACGCCCTACCGCATCGCCGGAGCCTTCTTCGAGGCGGGGATTCCGCGCGAGGCCATCTCGATTTACCCAGGTGAGGCGGACGTAGGCGCGGCGGTCCTCGAAAGCAGCGGACGCAGTCTCATTTTCGGCGGCGCGCCGACCGTGGACCGCTACCGCGGCAATCCGCGCGTCCGCGCACACGGCCCCGGGTTTTCCAAGATTCTGTTCGGCGACGATCAGGTGGACCATTGGGAGCGGTATCTCGATGTTCTGGTTGAAAGCGTCGCGTTGAATAGCGGGAGGAGTTGCATCAACTGCTCGGGCATCTGGGCCAGTCGGCACACGCGGGAAATCGCCGAAGCCGTTGCGGAACGCCTTGCCGTTCTCAAGCCCCTGCCCCCCGAAGACCCGAACGCTGCACTCGCCGCCTTCACCGTGCCGGGAGCAGCCGAGGCCATTTCGCAGGCGATTGACGCGGATCTCAAAGAGCCGGGCGTCACCGACGTGACGGCACGGCATCGCGACGGAGGACGAGTTGTCCAACAAGGGAGGGCGGACTATCTCCTGCCGACGGTGGTGCACTGCGCATCCCCCGAGGCGGCAATCGCCAAGAAGGAATACATGTTCCCGTTCGTGACAGTCGTCGAGTGCCCGCAGGACAAGATGGTCGAAGCCTCCGGCCAGACGCTGGTCTGCAGCGCCATAACGTGCCAGGAAGGGTTCCGAAAGCGCCTGATCAACGCAGTGCAGATGGACCGGCTGAACCTCGGCCCGGTTCCGACCACGAAGATTAATTGGCTGCAACCGCACGAAGGCAACATCGTCGACTTCCTGTTCCGCGCGCGGGCTTTCCAGAGCGCGCCGCTTTCGGCCTGACGCCGTTTGGATTTCATGCCCTCGCACATTAGACGGATGCGCCGGTTCTCCGTTTGCACACAGAGAGTTTGATTCATGAGAATCCTCTCGATTACAGCCGGGGCCGCCGGGATGTATTGCGGCAGTTGCGCGCGCGACAACTCGCTCGCCGCGGAGCTGATCCGGCAGAGCCATGACGTCACCCTCGTGCCCGTCTACACCCCGACGCGCACCGACGAGCCCAACATGAGCCGCCAGCGTGTGCTCTTCGGCGGGATCAGTGTCTACCTGCAGCAACACTCTGCGCTGTTCCGCAAGACACCGTACTTTCTCGACCGCCTCTGGGACTCCCCGCGCGTTATTGACGCCTTCGCCGGCCGCGCCGTTTCGAACGACCCGCAACTGCTTGGCGACCTTACGCTCTCGATGCTGTGCGGCGAGCGGGGCACGCTCCAGAAAGAGTTCGATAAGATGCTGGGCTGGCTGCGCCGGGAGCCGCGGCCCGACGTCGTAAACATCCCGAACTCGCTGCTGATTGCCTTGGCGGCGCCGCTGCGGCGGGAATTCGGAAGGCCCGTCTGTTGTACGCTGCAAGGCGAGGAGCTTTTTATCAACGGCCTGACCGATTCCTATCGCCACCGGGCGATTGAAATGATTCGCCGGCAGGTCTCGCAGATCGACCGCTTCATCGCGGTGAGCGACTACTGCGCCCGTTTCATGTCGGACTTTCTTGCCATCCCCAAAGACAAAATCTCGGTCGTGCCGCTAGGGATCAACATGGCAGGCTACGAGCGCCGCAGCCGAACGCCTGAAGAAGATTTTCGCATCGGCTACTTCGCCCGCATCGGGCCGGAGAAAGGATTGCGGGTACTGTCCGAGGCCTATGTTCGCTTCCGCCGGAAGACCGGCACGGCCCGCGCACGGCTCGAAGCGGCCGGATATCTCGCGCCTCCTTACGAGGCTTACCTGCAGGACGTTCGCCGCATGCTGGATCAGGCAGGACTCGCCGGCGAGTTTACGTACCACGGCGTCGTAGACCGCAAGGGCAAGCTCGCGTTTCTGCAAAGTCTCGACGTGCTCTCCGTGCCGGCGACCTACAACGAGCCCAAAGGAATGTTTCTGCTCGAAGCCATGGCGAACGGCGTTCCAGTCGTGCAGCCTCGCCGCGGAGCTTTTGCCGAAATCGTCGAACGAACCGGCGGCGGGCTGCTCGTCGAACCGGACGACCCGGACAAACTGGCCGAAGGGTTGTTCACGCTTTGGGAAGATCGAAGATTGGCCGACAATCTCGGAGAGCAGGCCTACGACGGTGTCCGCGCCCACTACACGGTCGGCCACGCCGTGGAACGGCTGCTCGCCGTGTACAACGATGTGCTGAGGCCACACGAAGTTGCTGGAAGTCTCAAGACTTAGCAAGCACTACGCAACGCCGCGAGGGCCGCTCACGGTCTTGTCGGAAGTGTCCCTGACGCTCGCTCCGGGCGATGCTGCGGTCGTTGTCGGGCCGTCGGGCAGCGGCAAGAGCTCCCTGCTGTACATCATCGGCGGCCTGGATCTCCCCTCGGCGGGCACGGTCAGCCTCGACGGGCGCAACATTCATGCTCTGCCGACGTCGGATCTCGCCGAATTCCGCAACACACAGGTCGGCTTCGTCTTCCAGGATCATTGTCTGCTCCCGCAGTGCTCCGTGCTCGAAAACGTCCTGATTCCGACGCTGGTTACCCGCTCTGGAGACCATCGCGCCGAGCTGACCAGCCGTGCGCGTTCGCTGATCGAGCAGGTGGGTCTGCGCGACCGCATCGAACACCGCCCGGCTGAGCTCTCGGGCGGCGAAAAGCAGCGCGTAGCGATTGCCCGTGCCTTGATTCAGAATCCGCACCTGGTGCTCTGCGACGAGCCCACGGGAAATCTCGATCCGGTCTCGGCTGGCGCCGTGGCTTCGCTGCTGCTCGATCTCCATCGCCGGCAAGAGAACATTCTCATCGTCGTGACCCACAGCACTCGCCTTGCGGCGGAGTTTCCCATCCGCTTCGAGCTGGTGGACAACAAGTTGCAGCGGAGCGAATCGCAATGAAGCTGAACCGGCTTGCCTTCGAGAGCCTGACCTACTACTGGCGCACCAATGCCGCCGTGGTATTGGGTGTGGCGACGGCGGTCGCCGTGCTTTCCGGCGCGCTGCTGGTGGGCGATTCCGTGCGCGGCAGTTTGCGCGACATGGTCCTCGAACGGCTCGGGAGAACTGATCAGGTTGTTTTGGCGGCTGCCTTCGTGCGGGAAGACTTGGCGCAGGACCTGGCGGAGCAGCCGGAATTCGCTGCTGCCTTCGACGCGATTGCTCCTCTGATCATGGTCCAGGGATTTGTCAGCGTGCAGGGCGGCGGAGGCCGCGCGGGTCAGGTCTTGGTCTACGGTGTCGATGAACGCTTCTGGCGTTTTCACGGGGTGGACGCAGTCAGCGGCCCGAATGCCCGAGACGCTCTTCTGAGCCCGGCCCTCGCCCGCGAACTCGCGGTTGCGAACGGAACAACCATCCTGGTGCGTGTCGAGCGTCCCTCCGACATTCCTATCGAGTCGCTCCACGGACGCAAAGATGATCTGGGTCACACGATTCGGGCGACCGTGCAAAGCGTCCTTCCCCGTGAATCGCTCGGTGAGTTTTCCCTCCAGGCCAAGCAAGGCGAAATCCGCGCTGTCTTCCTTCCGCTTACGCTGTTGCAACGGGAGCTCGAACTCACAGCCCGCGTCAACATGGTGCTCGTTTCCGCCAAACCGGACGCTGGATTGTCCGCCGCTGCGGCGCTGGAACAACTGGTTCGCAACCGTGCTCAACTCGAAGACCTTGGCCTAACCCTTCGCGTCCTTGAGGGCCGCAACACGCTGGCTCTCGAAGCGGATGGCGGCTTGCTGGCTCCAGAAAAAACCGCCGCGGCACTCAGTGTCGCCCGCGAAAGTGGCCTCGGCGTCCAGCCGGTGTTCACCTATCTCGCCACCACGCTGCGCAGCGGCGAGCGTGAGATTCCCTACTCCTTGGTGAGCGCCATGGACCTCCCCGGCGTCTCCGGGCCTTCGCCCATCGTGCTAAACGACTGGGCTGCGCGGGACCTCCGGGCATCCGTCGGCGATGCCGTGACCATCGAATACGAAGTGTGGGAGGACCCCGGGCGCTTGGTCGAACGCACGGCGGAATTTCGGGTCGCCCGCATTGTTCCCATCGACACTAGCGACCGCGACCTCGCTCCCATCTATCCCGGCATCACCGATTCGCCGTCGCTCGGAAACTGGGACCCGCCGTTTCCCATTGACCTGCGCCGCATCCGCCCGGTCGACGAAGAATACTGGGACCTCCACCGCACAACGCCTAGAGCCTTCATTCCCTTCGACGTCGGCGAGCAGCTTTGGCAATCGCGCTACGGCTCGATGACCTCGATCCGGTTCACTCCCGGCAGCGGTCAGTCCCTCGAAGAAGCCCGCGAAGTCTACACCGGGAGGCTGCGCGCCAGCCTCGACCCTCTTACGCTGGGTATCGCCGTCCGGGACATCCGAACGGAGAGCCTCGCAGCCTCGCGCGGGGCCACCGATTTCGGGCAGTATTTCGTTTATTTCAGTTTCTTCCTCGTAGTCTCGGCGCTGCTGCTGGCAGCGTTGTTCTTCCGTGTCAGTGTCGAGCAGCGCGCCCGCGAGGTGGGACTGCTGCGGGCCGTGGGCTTCGGATCACCATCCGTCCGCTGGCTGTTTCTGCGGGAAGGCTTGTTGCTGGCTGTCCTGGGAGCTGCCCTCGGCGTGCTGGGCGGCCTTGGCTACGCCCATTTGATGATGACGGCCCTTGGCACCTGGTGGGTGGATGCTATGGGTACGACCTCGCTTTCTCTTCATCTGGCCCCCGCCTCGCTCATTGGGGGAGCGCTGGGCGGCATCGCCGCGTCCCTGGTGTGCATGTGGGCCACGCTCCACCGGCTGTCGGCTGTTTCCGAGCGGCGCTTGCTGGCGGACCAACTTGCAGCGGAAGCGGGGTCCGGCACTGGCCGGTCAAAGGGTGGCAGAGGATTGCTTGCTGCCATCGCGTTTGCCGCGCTCGGCGCCGCTCTGATGGTTGCTGTGGCGGCGGGATTGATCCCGCAAGCCGGCGGATTCTTCGGCGCGGGCACGGCCTTGCTGACTTCGTGTCTCTTCCTGTTTTCTTTCTGGCTCGCACGTCCGGCTACAGCTACGGTAGGTGGTACGGACGCCTGGCCCGTTGCTCGCCTGGGATTCCGCAGCGCCACGTATCGCCCGGCCCGCAGCGTCCTCTCCATGGCCATGATTGCCTCGGCGACCTTTATCCTCATTTCCGTGGACACCTTCCGCAAGGAGGGCGGTATCATCGAGACCGACCCGCATTCCGGCGTCGGCGGTTACTCTTTGCTGGTCGAATCGCTCCTTCCCCTCGCGCACGACCCTGACAGCGAGGTAGGGCGAGACCTGCTCCGGTTGGCCGAAATGCCTTCGGTCGGCATTGAGCCCTTCCGCGTGCGGCCGGGCGACGACGCCAGTTGCCTGAACCTCTACGAGCCGCAGAATCCGCGCATCATTGCTCCCAGCGACCGCTTCCTCGCCGAGGGCCGCTTCACGTTTGCCTCCTCGCTGGCTGAAACCGAAGCGGAACGCGCCAATCCGTGGCTGCTGCTCCAGCGCGACGAGCCGGAGGGCCCCGTCCCCGTGATCGCCGACGCCAATTCCATGACCTATGTGCTGCACCGCAGCCTCGGCGAGGAGATGGTCGTTACGATCGGCGAGCGCCCCATCCGGCTTCGGTTTGTCGCCGCTCTTTCCGACAGCATCTTTCAAAGCGAGCTGCTGATGTCCCAGGAGCACTTCCTTGACCTCTTCCCCGAACAGGAGGGGTACCGGTTCCTGCTTGTCGAAGCGCCCCCCGAGCAGAGCGAAGCTGTCTCACTTGCCATCGAGGATGCGCTAGCCGACTACGGTGCCGACGTCCGCTCCACGGCTCAGCGCCTGGCGGAGTTCCACCAGGTCGAAAACACGTATCTCTCCACTTTCCAGATGCTGGGCGGCCTGGGACTGTTGCTCGGAACGATCGGCCTGGGCGCCGTTCTGCTGCGCAATGTGATGGAGCGGCGGCGTGAGCTGGCTCTACTGCGCGCGCTCGGCTACAAGCAGGTGCACTTCATTGCGATGGTCCTTGCGGAAAACGCGCTGGTGCTGGCCGGCGGCCTCCTCATCGGAGTGGCCTGCGCGCTGCTGGCCATCACGCCGGTGCTCCTCGAGCAAACCGGCCGGCTTCCGGCCCGCTCGCTCCTTCTATTGCTGGGTAGCGTACTCTCGGCCGGCCTGCTAACATCTTTAGTCGCCACGGCGGCGGCCCTGCGGGCGCCGCTGCTCGGTGCGTTGCGCTCGGAGTGAGCCGCGTATCCGGGTCGGGCACTACCACGGGATCGGAGGCGGGATGAATCGAAAGTACCGCACCCTGGCAGGCATCGCAGTGCTCGCGGGAATTGCAGCCGCCGTGGCGAACCAAGTGGGCCCGCCCGGAGCGCAAAGCCCGCAACAGCTTCCCAGCCAGCCGAGTCAGGACGGCGGCGTCCACATGATCGCTGTCGCGGGTGAAGGCGCCGATTACTGGACGCGCTGGCGCGGACCTTCGGGTCAGGGACTCGCCCCAGGAAGCGGGTATCCCGATACCTGGTCGGCCACCCAAAACGTCGCCTGGAAGATGCCGGTTCCCGGCCAGGGGAACTCTTCACCCATCGTCTGGGGTGACCGCGTTTTCATTTCCACGGCCTACGACGGCGGCCGTCGTCTCTCGCTGCTTGCATTCCGGCGCTCCGACGGCCAACGACTGTGGGAGCAATTCGCCCCGGAAGGCCGAACCCAATCCTCACATTTCAAGAACGGCCATGCCTCGGCTACACCGGTCACCGACGGCGAGCGTGTGTACGTCTTCTTCGGCGCGCGCGGCCTGGTAGCCTTCAGCCTCGACGGCCAGGTCTTGTGGCATCAGGACCTCGGGCGGCTCCGGGCCTATCACGGCTCCGCAGGCTCGCCGCTCCTCTACAAGGACCGCGTCATCCTCTACCAGGATCAGTACTCGGATTCCTTCATCGCCGCCTACGAGGCGAGCACGGGCCGTGAGCTATGGCGCACTCCGCGCGAAGCGCGCGTCGGCTGGGGCTCGCCGATTGCCGTCCGTGTCGCTGACCATGACGAGATCATTGTGCACAGCCAGCGCAGCGTATACGCCTACGACCCCGACACGGGCCAGGAATTGTGGAACTGCGGTGGAAGCCTCTACGAAGTGATCCCCACGCCGGTCGTAGGCTACGGCATGGTCTTTTGCCCCTCCGGCCGTGCCGGTCCGACGCTCGCCATCCGTCCCGGCGGCCGCGGCGACGTCACGGACACGCATCTCGTCTGGTCGAGTCCGCGCGGCTCACCGTTCGTGCCTTCGCCAATCCTCTACGGCGAGCAACTCTACTTGGTAAACGACATGGCCAGCATCGCCACTTCGCTTGACGCCAGGACCGGTGAGAGATTGTGGCAAGGCCGCCTCGGCGTAGCCCGCCGGGAAGGATTCTCAGCCTCCCCCGTCGTCGCCGACGGCAAGGTCTTCTTCACTAACGATGATGGGGAAACGTTCGTGGTGCGCGCCGGACCGGAGTTCGAGCTCCTTCACGTCAACCGCATCGGCGAGCGCACCCTCGCCTCCCCGGCACTTGTCGATGGCAAGTGGTATATCCGCACACAGCGGAATCTGTACGCGATTGGAAACTGACCAAACAGACTGCTCTGAGCTCTGCTCCAGTCCTCAGCGTCGGTCCCTGGACCATTTTCAGCGTTGCTGTATAGCCCGCAGGTGGGGCAGGCATTTCCCTCGACTTCGCTCGGGGCAGGCCTGCCTGCCCGTAAGAGGAAATGCCTGGCGGCCTGTCCCTGCTTTGGCGGCTGCGCTGCACCCACCCGGAAAAGGGTCGAATCTATCCATATACCCCATAAAACTGTACGGAAATGCTCTGTCGAGAGAACCGAAGGAACCGAAAGAACCGAAAAAACCGAAAACGGTTGTCGCAAGTTACCGTTGCGCCTGCCACGGCTCCGGCGTACGAAATCGATGGCGACGCCCGAGGGTAATGAAGTTCCGCTAAACCATTGTCAGCATTGCGGTATAGCCCGCAGGTAGGGCAGGCATTCCTGCCTGCCCTGAAGAGGAAACACCTGGAGGCCTGTCCCTACTTTGGCGGCTGCGCTACACCCACCCGGAAAATGGTCTACCGATTCACGCGCCCGGCGACCACCCCATGGTCGGTCTCGTACCTCGTCCCGATCGCGCCGACCCGCGCCCGCTCGCGGTTCATTCCCGCCAGCTCGCGAATTCGATAGACGCTCTCAAAGCCGGTACAGTGAGCCCCTACGAAGTTGCCGAGCTTCATCGCAGCGAGTCTTTCCGCAGTCCAGCTCAAGACTTCGTCCGAGGCTCCGAACAGGTGAAACCCTCCGATTGCCGCCTGCGGAGGATGGTCGGAGATGCGCGCACGCACGCACTCGAGCGTGTTGATGAGGCCCGCGTGACCGCAGCCGGAGACCACGATGGGACCTTCCGGGGAAAGAATCACCAGCGATTGGCTCTCCGGCACAACGTCCGGCACGGTTGCACCCTCCTGAACGACGACCCGGTCCGGGCCGCTGGTGTAGTTTTGCTCGTCGTGAATTCTCTCCACCGGGCCGGTCACCCACACGTCCGACGCGATCTCGGCCGGCTGGTCGTGAATGATGAACTCAGCTCCTGTCGCCTCGACGCGGTCCCGTATGGCGATCATGGGGTTCCCTTCGGAACCGTCCGGTCTCGGCCGTGACGCGAAAATCCCTTGGGCCACGTGAATCCGCGACAGCGCCATCGGATTGCGACGGGAGAGCTCTGCGCGCAACGTTTCGAGGCCCCCGGTGTGATCCCGGTGGTGGTGGCTCAGAACGAGGTCCTCCGCCTCGGACAGATCAATGCCCAGCACCTCGGCGTTGGCAAGAACGTTTCGCGGCGACCACCCGGTGTCGAACAGAAACGAACGCCCGTCGACTTCCACCCAGGCGGAGAAACTCCATTCGCCCTGGCTCGGCGGACCCGGCCCGACCACGTCGGCCGCGTTGGTGGTGAGTATGGTGATGCTGGCGTTCGCTTGTCCCGCCGGCGAGATAGGGGTAGCTGCTTCCGGTTCGGCGACTTCGACAGGGGCGCTACAACCGGCCAGAAGCATCGTCAAAACAAGCGCGCCCAAACCAACTGCACGTGCTTCCCGTGAAGTCGAGGAAAGTCTCATTCTGATTTACCAAGTCCAGTACGCCAGCGTCGTGACGTCCTTCACCAGAACGCCATCTCCCATAATGACCGGCTGCGTCCAGGTATCCGTGTTGGCCACTTTGTACCGTTTCAATTCCTCGAACGAAGCTCGTCCGGGCCGGAACACGACCAGCTCGCCATCGCTTTCCAGGCTCAACACCAGATCGCCGAGTTTCAGCAAGGACGCATTATCACCCTGTCGCGGCCCCGATTGCCACAGGATCTCACCCGTCTGCGCGTCCAGGCTGAAGTATTGGCCCGAGTTGCGGATTGTCAGGCTAAAGAAGATGTCCCCGATCATCACGCCGCTGGTCATACGCATTGGGATCTCGTCGTTTTCCCAGCCGGCGCGCGCGATCCAACTGTTGTTCTCCATGGAAACCGCCACGGCGGTGGTCGGGAGCGTATTGTTCGAGACAATGAACGACTGCCCGTAGCGCACTGGCGTGACCGAGTTGGTCGCGTTCTGGCTCCGAAACGGGTACTCCCATAAGAGCTGGCCCGTCGCTGGCTCCACACCGATGAGCTTGTTCTGCGTCTGTGTCACGATCTGCTCGGCACCGGAGACTTCCACCAGCAGCGGCGACCCGTAGCCGGGGCCGTCGCCGTTCCAACTCCACTGTTCCTCTCCCGTGTTCACGTCATACGCCTTCAGCGACCCCTGGTCATGCCCTCCCGGGTGGAAAATGACCAGATCGCCTGCGATTAGCGGCGAGAACGAGTGCGTGGTATACAGCGGCAGATGGTCCGGGTTGCCTGGCTTTCCCCACAAGATTTCGCCGCTCGCAGCGTCGAACGCCTTGATTGCTCCGGTCATTCCGATCGTGAACAGCCGCCCGTTGTGGTATACCGGAGTCGACTTCGGCCCCTGACCGTGAATAGCTGCCGAGCCGTTCATCCTAAACGCAGCCGGATACGCAGTCTCCCAAAGCACGCGTCCGCTCGCGGCGTCGAGCGCCCGCATCATCTCGTCGCCCCCCCTCCGGCTGAACATGTAAATCCGGTCGCCCACGACCACCGGCGTCGCATAGCCTTCCCCGATTTCGAGCTTCCACACCTGCGTCAGATTCTGCGGCCAAGTCTGCGGGACGCTGAACTCCGTCACCGTGCCGTCGCGGCTCGGTCCGCGCCATTGCGTCCAATCCTCGGCTGCGACCCGTCCCACGAGCGCGACCGCCCCCGCCAGGATTGCGATGCCGACCAGCGTCCGATGTGTGCGGTTCATACGAGCCTCCCCATGAATTCGTCGCGGCTTCGCCGCTCTCAGTCCCTCTTGCTACTGCCCGATCGCGAACAACGCGTCGTCCGACCGGATGAATAGTTGTCCCCCTCGAAATCGCTGGGGACCCAAGCTGTCGGGCGGCCAGTTTGTTGCGCGCCAGAACGTGCGGCGTGCGTCCGGCGGCGAGCACCACTGTTTCTCCTCCCTCGCTCAGCAGGTAGATCTTCCCGTCCGCCGCCACGGGCGAGGCCGTAAAGACGCCCCCGACCCGGTGCTGCCAGACGCGTTCGCCTGTCCGCGCGTCCGCAGCCGTAACTACGCCGACATCCCCGGCCAAATAGATCAAACCATCATACAAGACCGGCGAGGAAACATACGGCCCGCCGGAACCCGACCGCCATAGCACGTGGCTCTCCGTGACGTTTCCCCTGCCCCCCGGGCGGATCGCCATGTACGGGCTGCTCCGGTAGCCCCGGCTGGTGTAGATCAGTCCGTCCTGCTTCAGCGGAGTGGCGATTGGGAACCGGCTACGGCCTTGCACGTGCCAGAGCAGCTCGCCCGTCGCAGCGCTGTGCCCGCTGATGCCCTGGCTCGAATTGACCACCACTTCCGCCCCGCTCTCGGTTTCGATCACCATCGGCGTGCTATAGGAGATCAGCCCCGGGTCCCGGTCCACCTTCCACCGGTTGCGCCCGCTTTCCGCGTCCAGCCCGAGCAGGTAGGACGCCGAGGGGTGATAGCACACCAGGATCACCGTGCCATCATGTACGATCGGCGAGCTGCTGTGTCCCCAGTTGATGTCGAACGGCCCGTACTCCGCGACCAGATTGCGCTGCCACGCCAGTTTTCCGTCGAGGTAGAGCGCCACAATCTGGCCCGTGCCGAACCACGCATACACGCGCTCGCCATCCGTCACAGGACTCGAGGAAGCCAGGTTGTGCTTCTCGTGAACGGAAGTCAGCTCTCCCTCAGCTGGCAGTTCGTATTCCCAGAGCGTCCGGCCACTGGCTCGGTCAAACGCAGCGACCAGAAAGGTCACATCTCTGCCGACCGCGGCGCGGCGACCGGAGGCCGCACCCAGTTCGGTCTCTCCGGCGGCGGTGGCATCGCCGGCCTGATATAAACGCGGACCGGGCCGTGACACACCTCTCCCAATCTGCGAGGTCACAAACACACGGTCGCCCCATACGATGGGCGAGGAAACCCCGAGCCCCCGGACCGGCGACTTCCAAGCGACGTTTTCCGAATTGCTCCAGTGTGTCGGCAGTCCTTTTTCTTCCGACACGCTCGAAGAATGCGGCCCACGCCAATGCGGCCAGTCCTCGGCGAACGCCACCGTCGTGCAACACAGGATCAGGACCCACAAGAATACCCGTCTCGGTATAACTCACCCCCACAAGGTCTTCTGATACGCTGCCCCGGCCCATCCGCGCCTGGCGAATGGCCCCTCGCGGCAGCGCACACTCATCTTGTTGTCTACTGTATCAAGCCGTGGGGCGGAAGTACAGCACCAACGCAGCCCCCACCGAGGCAAGGAAAAAGCCCAGATAGAGCAGCGGGTTGATGGCAGACTTCGGAGGGTGGATGGCCATCGTAAGGATTACGTTGACGATCGGCGCTCCCCCAAAGACCAGCGGCATCACATAAACCGGCAGGCCCCCGGACTTGAACGCCCAGATGATGCAGACCGCCCCCGTGGCGCCGAGCGCGCCCGCCGCCGTCGCCAGAATCAGGCCGGACGCATTGAACCCCGACAAGCCTCCCTGGGCGCTCAGGCCTGCCACCGGAACGACCACTCCCATCAAGAAGTAGGCGGTTCCTACGCAGAGTAGCGCCTTCAAGGGATTCCCAAGCTGTACCTGCCCTTGATGCAGCAGCGCTCCGTAGGCTCCCCATGACAATACGGCTCCCCCCACAAATATCAACCAAACCATAGGTCTTTTCGGCCTCCTCTGTGTGCTTTGAAACGCCATGCTGCCGTCCATTATAAAGGCCATTGCTTTGCTTTCGATATGGTATAATTGGCACCATCGAACAACATGAGTCTTTCAAGGGGGCAGGGGCCATGGGTACCGGACATTATGGCAGCCGATTCGGCATTATCCTCGCCGGGGCGGCGATCGTGTTGGCAGCATCTCTTCCGGCGGCGGGCCAGACACCCGCGGTTCCTACCACGGCCACACAGTTCCAAAGCGTCGTTAACCAATACTGTCTGACCTGCCACAACGAGCGGCTCAAGACGGCCGGCATGGTGCTGGAAGGACGGAATATCGCGAACCCCGGCGAAGACGCTCCGGTCTGGGAAAAGGTGATCAGCAAGCTGCGCACTCGCCAGATGCCGCCCGCGGGTATGCCTCGTCCGGAACCTGCAATCTATGACGCGTTTTCTTCCTATCTGATCGCATCACTCGACCACGCGGCGGAGGCTGCGCCCAATCCCGGCCGGCCGGCCCTGCATCGCCTCAACCGCACCGAGTATGCCAATGCCATTCGCGACACGCTGGCTCTTGATCCGCACGCCATAGATATCGCTTCGCTTCTGCCCGCCGACGATGCCGGTTACGGCTTTGACAATATCGGTGACGTCCTCACCGTTTCGCCCATGCTGATGGAAGGCTACATGTCCGCGGCGCGCAAGATCTCTCGGCTCGCCGTTGGTGACCTTTCCGCCCGGCCGTCCTTCTCCATCTATGACGTTCCGCGCTTCGTTATGCAACGGGACCGCATGAGCGAGGACCTTCCCTTCGGATCCCGCGGCGGCATCGCCGTCCGCCATTACTTCCCCGTGGACGCCGAGTACACCATGCGAATCCGCCTGCAGCGCAACGGGAAGACCTATATTCTCGGCCTCGATCGCGCGCACCGATTGGATGTTCGCCTGGACGGGGAGAAAATCAGGGAGTTCACGGTCGGCGGTGACTATCAGGGCGAGTCCCCCGCAGGTCGCGTCCGGTCGTTCGAGCAGGGCGAGTACGAACGTTATCGCATGAACGCCGACGATCACCTGGAGTTTCGGTTCCAGGCCAAGGCCGGCACGCGGCTGATCGGCATTGCCTTCCCCAATGAGACCTCGGAGATGGAGGGCATCTTTGAGCCCCCGGTCACCGACTATGCCTACGCTATGGACTACGGCCGTCCGGACATGCCTCCGGCCGTCTCCACGGTCACGATTGGCGGCCCCTATGACGCTAAGGGAAATGGTGAGACCGCCAGCCGCAGCCAGATCTTTATTTGCACGCCAGCCAACTCTGCCGAAGAGGAACCGTGCGCCCGGCGCATTCTTTCCCGCCTCGCACGCCTAGCCTATCGCCGTCCGGTTACCGATGCCGACATCGATGACCTGCTCGCCCTTTACCGGTCGGGTTACCGGGAGGCAGGCTTCGAAGAAGGCATCCAGGCCGCCCTGCAACGCATCCTGGTCGACCCCGAGTTCCTGTTCCGCATCGAGCGCGACCCGGAGGGCATCGCCCCGCGCGCCGCCTATCGTCTCAGCGATCTCGAGCTGGCCTCTCGCCTGTCGTTTTTCCTTTGGAGCAGCATCCCGGATGACGAGTTGCTGACGCTCGCCGAGCAGGGCAAGCTCCACGACCCTGCCGTTCTCGAAGCCCAGACCAGCCGCATGCTCGCCGATTCCCGCTCCAAGGCTCTCGTGGACAACTTTGCCGGCCAGTGGCTCTACTTGCGCAATGTCGAGAGGGCCTGGCCCAACCCGGATGCCTTCCCCGAGTTCGACGCCAACCTGCGGAACGCCTTCCAGCAGGAGTCCTCGCTCTTCGTCGAAAGCCTGATTCGCGAGGATCGCAGCGTCCTCGATTTGTTGCGCGCGGACTATACGTTCGTTAACGAGCGTCTGGCGAGGCATTATCAAATCCCTAATGTCTATGGCAGCCATTTCCGTCATATCACGCTGGACGATGAGAATCGGAGAGGCTTAATCGGTCAGGGCAGCATTCTCACGGTCACCTCCTATGCCACCCGCACGTCGCCCACCATCCGCGGCAAGTGGCTGCTTGAGAACATCCTGGGCATGCCGCCCCCGCCCCCGCCTGCCGACGTCCCCTCGCTTGACGAAAAGAAGGGCGACGACGGCCAGCCGCTGACGGTCCGCCAGCAGTTGGAGATCCATCGCGCCAATCCCGTGTGCGCCAGTTGTCATAAGCTGATGGACCCGCTGGGCTTCGCGCTCGAAAACTTTGATGGGACCGGGAAGTGGCGCGACACCGATGGTGGGAAGCCTATTGATTCTTCCGGCGTAACCCCAGATGGATTCGAAATGGAGGGCCCCGCCGACCTGCGGGAGTTCCTGGTCAGCCATCCCAAACAGTTTATTGGAACGGCAACCGAACGGCTTCTGACCTACGCATTAGGCCGGGGAGTCGAATATTACGACATGCCCGTTGTCCGTAAGATCATCCGCGATGCCGCGCCAGGCGGTTACCGCTGGTCGTCCCTGATCGTCGGCATCACCCAGAGCATGCCATTTCAGATGAGAAGATCTGCATCCGAGGAAGAGGAGGTTCCATGATGGTTTTCCAAAAAGCGATTCCCCGCCGCACCTTTTTGCGAGGCTTGGGCACAACGCTCGCGCTGCCGATGCTCGACGCCATGGTTCCCGCGTTCGCCCATGGCGCCGCAACCAAGCCCGCCAAGCGCCTTGCCACCGTCTACCTCCCCAACGGAATCATGATGGACAAGTGGACGCCGGCCACGGAAGGTGCGGGGTTTGCGCTGACTCCCATTCTCGAGCCGCTGGCCCCCTTCCGCGACCAGATGCTGGTGATTTCTGGACTCGCCCACAAGACCGGCCGCGCTCTGGCAGGCGAGAATACAGGTGACCACGCCCGCGCTGGCGCCACATACCTTACCGGTGTCCACCCTCGCAAGACCGAGGGCGCCGACACCGAAGCCGGCATATCGATGGACCAGATCGTTGCGCAGGAGCTTGGGAAAGAGACCCAGCTCGCTTCACTCGAGCTCTGCATGGACACCCCCGAGCTGCTCGGCCAGTGCGAAGCCGGTTACACCTGCGCGTACATGAACACCCTCTGCTGGCGCACTTCGACTACGCCCATGCCCATGGAGAACCGCCCGCGCGTGGTCTTCGAGCGCCTCTTTGGCGACAGCGACAGCACCGATCCCGCCGTCCGCCTGCGCCAGATTCAACGCGACCGCAGCATTCTGGACTCCGTCAACGCAAAGGCCGCACGCCTCATGGGTGACCTCGGCCCCACCGATCGGGCCAAGCTTACCGAGTACTTGGAAGCCATCCGCGACGTCGAGCGCCGTGTGCAACTTGCCGAAGAACAATCCGAGCGCGAGTTGCCCACCTTAGAGCGTCCCCCCGGCGTTCCCTCGACTTTTTCCGAGCACAACAAGCTGATGTTTGATCTGCAGGTGCTCGCCTACCAGACCGACATGACCCGTGTCATCACCTTCATGATGGGCCGAGAGTTCGGCGGCCGCACCTACCCGGAGATTAACATCCCCGAAGGCCACCACGCCCTTACCCACCACATGTACAAGCAGGACAAGATTGATAAGGTCATCCAGATCAACATCTACCACGCCAAGCATCTTGCCTATTTCCTCGACCGGCTACGTTCCACGCCCGATGGCGACGGCTCGCTCCTCGACAATATGCTGGTCCTCTACGGCGGCGGCTTGAGCGATGGCAACTCCCACCTGCACGACAACCTGCCCACTTTGCTCCTGGGCGGCGCAGCAGGTCAGTTGAAGGGCAACCGTCACCTCCGCTATCCGGCCGACACCCCGACGATGAACCTTTTCCTGACCATGATGGATATGCTCGGCGTTCCAGTGGACTCGCTCGGCGACAGCACCGGCAAGCTGGACCTCTTGCCGGTTTAGGTTGCTCGGTTCAAACTTTTCCCCAGCCACGGTGAGCAAACTGCTCGCCGTAGCTCTTGTTTGGTTACTAACAAAGCCCAATCAACCTAAGGAATAGATCCTCTGATGAAACTGAAAACCCTTCTCACCCGGACGCTTTGTGCGATCGCCATACTCGCCGGATTTATCGGTTCCGCCGCATCCTTCGCCCAGCAGACCGCCGCCCTGCGCGGCGTCGTCCGCTCGCAGCAGGAAGGTGACATGGAAGGCGTCCTCGTCAGCGCCCGCCAGAATGGGAGCCACTTCACGGTGACGGTCGTAACGGACAGCCAGGGGCGCTACTCCTTCCCCGGCGACCGCCTTGCGCCCGGCACGTATCGTCTCAAGACCCGCGCCGTCGGCTACGATCTCGCCGATCCGGGCGCAGTGACTCTCGAGGCTGGCCGGACCGCCGAGGTCAACCTGACGCTCCAGCCGACCCAAAACCTCGCGGCCCAGTTGACCAACGCCGAGTGGTTTCTCAGTCATCCGCCGATCAAGGAAGTCCTGGTGGACGGCATGCGTGGAGTATACAGCGGCAACTGCGTCGCCTGCCATCCCATCTCCGTCATCATGAACAGTCGGTACAGGGGTGAGCAGTGGCTGCCCATCCTGGACCGCATGCACAATTACTCCGAAGCCAGCATCTATCAGCCCGGCGAGTTGCGCATTCGCGTCAACCGCCCGAACCATGTTCCCAGCAAGCCCATTGACAGGGAATTCGCCGAGTTTCTGAGCTCCATCAATCTGTCTTCGCGTCCGGATGGCGATTGGGGGTTCGAGTTGAAGACCCTGCCCCGCGTCACTGGCCGGTCCACCCGCGTCATCATTACCGAATGGGATTTGCCCCGCCGCTACGGACAGCCCCATGACGCCGTGGTGGACCAGGAAGGAATGGTTTGGTACACCGACGTCGGTAACGGCTATCTCGGCCGCCTCAATCCCCGCACCGGCGAAATCAAGGAATGGGAGGTCCCCGAACCTGACCCGGAAAGCCGCCAGATTGCCTACACCTTCGACATCAAAATCAGCCAGGACGGCAACCCCTTCGTCGGCTCCTCGGCGGGAATCCTGAAGTTTGATCGCAAGACCGAGCAGTTCACCGTCTGGCGCGATATGCCCGGCGGCATGGTGGCACTCTCACCCGACGGCATCGTCTGGAGCAAGGACCAGGGGGGCTATACCATGTACCGCCTGAATCCCCGGACCGGCGAGGTCAAGACCTACCCCTTCGCCCGGCGCATTCGTTTCTACGGCATCGAAGCCGACGCCCACGGCAATGTCTACGGCGCCAGCCTGCAGAGCGCCACCATCGGGAAACTCAACGGCGAGACCGGCGAATGGGAACACTTCGCGACCCCCACGCCCGACGCCGGACCTCGCCGCGCCGATATGGACGGCCAAGGCCGCTTCTGGTTTGCCGAGTACTACGCCGGCAAAATAGGGATGTTCGATCCCACCACCAGGAAGATTACGGAATGGCCTATCCCGCCGATGCCCTGGTCGGGTCCTTATGATGTGGTCGCCGACAAGAACGGCGAGGTCTGGGCGGCCGGCGAGTTCGCCGATAACGTCTATCGATTGAACCCCGCCACCGGCGAGGTCACCACCTACCCCCTTCCCACCCTCGAGATGAACGTCCAGCGGATTGACGTCGACAGCTCGACCAACCCTGTAACGATCTGGCTCAGCCAGAACCACAAGTCGAAGATCGCGCGTGTTGAGCCGCTCGATTGATCCTCGATGCTGTCGTCCCAGGGAACGGAGTGACGGGGGATCTGCTCTTTTTCCTTATCCGCACCGCGCGCGCCAGAGACCGGTAGTCTGGCATTGTGCGGACTGCAGGATCGGTTTTGGTAATCAGCCGGACGTTATCGTGGACCGCCAACGAGGAAATGTCCGAAGGTGACGGCCAGTACTGAAATGCCCGTACTGAGGAAAGACAAATGCTACTGGGGCTGCTGGGGCGGGTTCGGAGCGGAGCCCTCTCTCTGGTAGCGCAGGCTGCGGTTGAATCGGAACGCCTCCGATTCTTCTGCCACCGGAGTGAAGTAGCCCGGCGTGTCGAGCGGCGAGGCGCCCAGTTCGAGCAGCAATTCCGCGGTCGTCGGCTGGATGATCTCGCCTAGCTCATCTCCGTAGGGAATCCAGGGCAGCAGCATGCCCGATGCGATGCTCAGCGGCGTCTGCTGGTATTTGTCCTTGGCGTTGATGTCCGCGCCCCGCTCCAGCAGGAACCGCACTACGTCATCCGCCCCGTTCACCGCCGCACCGTGCAGTGCCGTCAGCCCGCTCTCGTTGGTCGCGTTGATGTCAGCGCCTAGGTCAACCGCCAGTTGCACAGACTCCAACGCCAGCCGCTTCTCGTCCTCGTCGAAGTCCTGGCCCCGGGCCGTTCCTCCCGCGACCATGAGCGGCGTCAGTCCTCCTTCAGTCGCAATCAGTGGGTCCGCGCCGCCCTCGTGCAGGATGCGCATCACGGTGGGGTCTGGACTCGCCGCGGCCAGCAGGAACGGCGTTGCGCCAATTATGGCCTCTTCGGCTGATCCGCCGATTCGCGGGGGCTTCACGAATCGCACGTTTGGATCTGCACCATGCGAAATTAGCGCACGCACCAGATTCGTCAGGCTCGGCCGGAACCAGTGCGCCACGTAGTTCGCGTAGCGCACCCCGTTCAGCGCCGTGATGCCCTTGATCAGCGCGTAGTGCAGCGCCATCGCACCGTTGCTGTCGGCAGCGTTTGGATCAGCGCCGTTCTCGAGTAGAAAGATTCCCATGTCTTCCCGGCCGCTGGCGCTCGCCAGCACCAGCGCGGGCATCCCGTCCGGTGTCGCCTCGTTCGGGTCGGCGCCAGCCGCCAGCAGAACGCGCGCAGATGCCACGTCGCCGACCCGAGCCGCAAACAGCAGCGCAGTGAATCCACCGTTCGAGCGGGCGTTCAGATCGGCGCCGCCCTCCAACAGCACCTGCACCGCAGCCGCATGCTTCTGTGCTACCGCCCACATCAAAGCTGTCTGACCCTTCTCAGAATCCTTCGCGTTGACGTCGGCTCCACGGGCCAGCAGAGGCCGCACCGCCTCGGCATTGCCTGTGTGTGCACACCGCATCAGCGCGGTCTCACCCGAAGGCAGGATCGAATTAGGATTCGCCCCGGACGCGAGCAGCCGCTCGACCATTCTCGCGTTTCCGTTGATGCACGCCAGTGAGAGAGGAGTGGCGCCGTAGTCGTTCGCTGCGTTCACATCGGCGCCGGCCTGAAGCAACTGTCCGGCCATTTCGAGATCATCCCAGTGCGCAGCCCAGTGCAGGGCAGTTGCGCCATCCGGTTGGGCCGCGTTTACGTCCGGATTCCCCCCCAGCAAGGAGCGTGCCCCCTCCATGTCCTTCTTTGCAACCGCTTCCACGAGCCGAAGATCGGCGGCTAGGCCGACCATACCGGCTTGGAAGAACAGCACTCCAATGCAACAGGCCGTCAGGATTCTCTTGGTGATCGCCATGTTCGTGGCCCTCCCTCCCCCGGCAGCGGCCGGGGTATCCCTTGTCTCGTGACTCCGTGAGAGCATTCTAATCCTCCCGACGGATAGAAACAATGGGAACTTGCTCTCAAAGCGGCAGGCCTCGCCGGGTTCACAGATGAGTGGCAACTTTAGAAGTTTGCAAAGAGAATTTCTTATTCTGAGAAGGACTGCTGTTGCAGTACCGCCGAGCGAGAAAATCTGCATTTCTTTAAGACGCGACGGCGGGAGAGATCACCGAAACCCGTACCTCGGCGCGGCAGGTCCAGTTCGGACTGCGCTACACCTTCTAACTCTACCCTTCAAGCAGCGCCGCTCTTCTTCGAAGGGGCGGCGCTGTGTCAATCTGAAGTACAAGAAAAACCCAAACAAATCAATGTACGATTGCAATAAGATCGGCTACGCGCTCGACTACATCAATCGAGTATGGGCATTCGGTCTCGGTTCCGATTCCTGGTTCGTGCGAGAAGTACACTGACCGCTTGTACCGATAATACATTTTTCCTGTCCTCCGACCGCCAAAGCGTGGTAAGCTAAGGCGCTTCATTGGAGGCGCAAGTAGCCATGCTCGTGTTGCGTGCAATCCTGTTCATCGCGATGTCTGGAGGGGGCTTTTTGTGGGCGGCAAGCCAGGATACCCCGGCCTCTGCTCCTTCCTCCGCCGTCGAGCATCGCGCCATGATACAGCGCTACTGTTTCACCTGCCACAACGAACGACTGAAGACGGCGAACCTTCTGCTCGACACCATGAATGTCGCGAACCCCGCCGAAGACGCCGAGATATGGGAAAAGGTGGTGCGCAAGCTGCGGGGCCGTCAGATGCCCCCAGCCGGGATGCCGCGGCCCGACGAAGCGAGCTATGATGCCTTCGTCAACTATCTGGAGACGGAGCTCGACAGGGCGGCTCAGGCCCATCCCAATCCTGGAAGACCCGTAATCCATCGCCTCAACCGCACCGAGTACACCAATGCCGTCCGCGATCTGCTGGCAGTGGAGATTGACGGCGAAGCTTTGCTTCCTGCGGACGACGCCGGGCAGGGTTTTGACAATATCGCCGAGATCCTTTCCGTTTCTCCCCTGCTGGTCGAACGGTACATTGCCGTTGCCCGGAAGGTCAGTCTGCTCGCCATCGGCGACCCCGACACCCGGCCCTACAGCGAGTCTTACGGCGTCAACCGGCGTCTCGTGCAGGACGACCGGGTCAGCGAGGATCTTCCCTTCGGAACACGCGGCGGAATGGTCATCCACCATCACTTCCCGCTCGACGGCGAGTACGTCATCAAGGTTCGCTTGCAGCGCAATAATGACAACTACATCCGTGGCCTGAACGAGCCGCACCAGTTGGATGTCCGGCTGGAAGGCAAGCTGCTGCAGTCCTTTCGGGTCGGTGGCGACCACCAGGGCCGGTCGAGTCCAGTCTATTCATTTATCAATAAGGACTACGTGGGCGACCCGGAGCAGGAAATCTATGAGTTCTGGGCGGACGAGGGACTGGAGGTCAGCTTCACGGCTCAGGCCGGAACCCGATCTGTAGAGGTTGCGTTCTTGGAGGAACGCACGGAGCCGGAAGGTGAGCTGATGCCTCGGCAGGTCTTTGACGAACTGCTTTCTTACAAGGGCGGCGCGCCGGCTGTGGACAATGTTTTGATCTCCGGCCCGTACAACGCCAGCGGGCTGGGCGACACGCCGAGCCGACAGAAGATCTTTGTGTGCACACCGACAGCCGGTAATCCGAACAGTGAGACTGCCTGTGCCCGGGAGATTCTGTCTCAACTCGGCCACCGAGCCTTCCGCCGTCCAGTGACGGAAGCGGACGTTGAGACGCTGCTCAAGTTCTACGAAGTGGGTCGCCGACAGGGCGGGTTTGCAGAAGGCATCGCAACGGCTGTGCGCGGGATCCTGGTCAGTCCGGAATTTCTGTTCCGGATCGAGTACGATCCGCCGGGCATCCAGGTCGGAACCCCGTATCGGGTAAGCGATCTGGAATTGGCTTCCCGGCTGTCGTTCTTCCTCTGGAGCAGCATCCCGGACGACGAGCTGCTCAGCGTAGCGGAACAGGGTCGGCTACGCGAGGACGCGGTTCTGGAAGCCCAGGTAAACCGGATGCTGGCGGATCCGCGCTCCGAAGCCTTGGTCGAGAATTTTGTGATTCAGTGGCTGGGGCTGCGCCGCCTGAAGGCCATGTCTCCGGACCCCAAGGCGTTTCCTGATTTCGACGAAAACTTGCGGCAGGCGCTGGAACAGGAATCCATCCTGTTTGCCAAGAACATCGCCCGGGAGGATCGCAGCATTCTGGATTTTTTCCGGGCCGACTATACGTTCCTGAACGAGCGCCTGGCACGGCACTACGGGATTCCCAACATCTACGGAAGCGCAATGCGCCGCGTGGATCTGAACGACGAATCCCGCCAAGGCTTGCTGGGCCAGGGCAGCGTTCTGGCGGTCACGTCTTACGCCAACCGGACGGCGCCGACGCTGCGGGGAAAATGGGTGTTGGAGAATATCCTGGGGACTCCGCCTCCGGCGCCGCCCCCCGATGTTCCGGGCCTTACGGAAACCCAGGAGAGCGACCTTGTCCTGACCATGCGCGAGCGGATGGAGCAGCACCGCGGGAATCCGGCCTGCGCCGCTTGCCATAAGATGATGGACCCTCTGGGGTTTGCGCTTGAAAATTTTGATGCCGTCGGGCGATGGCGTGACGTCGAAGGTTCTGCGCCGATCAATTCCTCGGGCGTGCTGCCCGACGGCTCCGAGTTTGAAGGCCCGATCGAGCTGAGAGAAATCCTGCTGGGACAGCGCGAACTGTTCGCCCGAAACCTGACCGGGAAATTGCTCATGTACGCCCTGGGCCGCGGGATCGAACCCTACGACCAACCCGTCATCCGTCAGATTTTGCGGGAAGCCGCTCCTGGCGATTACCGTTGGTCGGCCCTGGTTACCGGAATTGTCAAAAGCATGCCGTTTCAAATGAGGAGGTCACGCGAGCCATGATGATATTCAAGAAGGTGATCCCACGACGCACATTCTTGCGAGGAGCCGGCGCGACGCTGGCTCTGCCGTTGCTCGATGGAATGATGCCCGCATTCGCGCGCGCGGCGGACACGGCCGGGAAACCGCCGTTGCGGTTCTCCGTCGTCTTCGTTCCAAACGGGCGGATCATGAAGTCCTGGACGCCGCAGCAGGAAGGCGCCGGGTATGCGATGCCTCCGACTCTGGCGCCGTTGTCAGACTTCCGCGACCACATGCTGGTCGTGAGTGACTTGGCGACCCTGCCCGATGAAAAGTTGATGCGGGCCTCGATTGGCCTCGACGCCGGGCCGCATGCGACAGCCAGCGGGGTCTTCCTGACCGGTGTATACCCGCATCGGGGCGGCCAGGCGGGCACCTCGGTGGATCAGATCATCGCCCAGGAGACCAGAAAATATACCCAGTTGGCGTCCCTCGAGATGTCGCTCGAATCCGGCGAGACGGGCGAGGGCGGCGACGGCGCGGACAGCGAAGCTTTCCTGAATACTCTTTCGTGGCGTAGCGAAACGACACCGCTCCCGTCGGAAAACAATCCGCGCAAGATCTTTGAGCGGCTGTTTGGGGAGAGCGACAGCACCGATGCGGAAGAGCGTCTCCGCCTCATGCGCGAAGACCGCAGCATCCTGGACGTCGTCACCGATCAGGTGGCGCGCCTTTCCCGGGATCTGGGAGCCGGGGACCAGAGGAAGCTCGACGAATACCTCTCGGCGATCCGCGATGTCGAGCGGCGCTTGCGGCTGGCCGAAGATTCAAAGGCTATGGACCTGCCGGAAATGGAGCGCCCCGCCGGCATGCCCTCCGACTATGAAGAGCACGCCAAGCTCATGTTTGATTTGCAGGTCCTGGCTTATCAGAGTGACATGACGCGCGTCGTTACCTTTTCCATGGCGCGCGAGAAGAGCGAGCGCGCGTACAGGGAGATCGGTCTGCAGGAAGGGCATCATGCGCTGACGCACCACGGCGGCAACACCGCCATGATCGCCAAATGCGAGCAGCTCGAGACCTATCATTCCAGACAGTTCGCTTACTTCCTCGACAGGATGCGTTCGACACCCGATGGTGACGGCTCGCTGCTCGACCATTCGATCGTTCTCTACGGCAGCAGCTTGAGCGACGGGAACGCGCATTCGCGCCGGGACCTCCCGATTGTGCTGGCGGGCGGTGGAAGCGGCCGGATCAACAGCGGGCGCCATCTCCGCGTCGCCCAGGACACCCCGCTGACCAACCTCTTCCTGACCATCATGGAAATGTCCGGAGTCGCCGTCGAGAACTTCGGCGACAGTACCGGGAAACTGGATCTGCTTTCGATTGCGTAACGTTTCACTCGTGTCCCTCTTCCGCGATGCGGGAGAGGGACCTGCACAGCTATGACAACCAACCGCCGAGGCAACCTGAACCGCATTACCGGATGGGGGATCGCCGTCCTTCTCTTGCTCGGGACGGCTTCCCTCGCCGCTGATGTTCCATTGGTCGAAGCGGCCAAGAACCGGAACCCCGCCGCCGTACGTGCGCTGCTCGGTCAGAACGTGGACGTGAATGCCGCTCAGGGCGATGGCGCAACCGCGCTCGCATGGGCCGCGCATTTGGGTGACAGTGAAACTGCGGAGCTTCTGATCCAGGCCGGAGCGGACGTGAATCGGGCGAACGACTACAGTGTTACGCCGCTGTCGCTCGCCTGCACTAAGGGGAATCCAGATCTCATCCGGAAGCTGCTGGACGCCGGGGCGGATCCGAATGCTGCACGCAGGACCGGCGAAACGCCACTGATGACCTGCGCGCGGACGGGCAGCGCGGAGGCTGTCAAGCTGCTGCTCGAACGCGGCGCCGACGCGAACGCCAAAGAGAACCGCCGTGGACAGACCGCGCTCATGTGGGCAGCCGCCCAGAAGCACTCCGAAGTTGCAGCAGTGCTGATGGCTCACGGAGCGGACCCGAACGCCGTCTCGCACAGGCCGGATGGTTTCGCTCCCGCGCAGTATCTGACCTACGGCGTCTACTACCGTGACCCCAGTGGACCGGACAATTTCGGCCCGAACGACGTCCATCCCGACCCGGCATCCTCGCGCGGCGGATTTACGGCGCTGATGTTCGCCGCCCGCCAGGGTGATATCGATTCCGCGCGGCTTTTGCTCGAAGCGGGCACCGATATCAACTATTCTTCGCCGGAGCACGGCAGCGCGCTGGTCATTGCCGCTGCGAGCAGCCAGGAAGAGTTTGCACGGTTTTTGGTCGAGCGGGGTGCCGACCCGAACGCAACCGACCGCTGGGGCTTCGCGCCGCTCCACTACGCGCTGCGCGACGGCATCACCGCCATCGGTATGTCTCGGGAGCGCATTCCCACCGACAGCTACTGGCTGCGGCCCAGCATGCCGGGTCTCGTCGAGTCGCTGCTCGACCACGGGGCCGACCCGAATGTCCGTGTCGAGGGCGGCTTTCCAGTATTTGACTATCCGCCGTTCGGACGCACCACGGGAAACTCCATGCCGCGCATCCGGCAGCCCGGCGCGACCCCGTTTCTCCTCGCCGCCGCATCGCTCGATGCCCGTCTGATGCAGCTACTGATCGACCACGGGGCGGACCCCATGCTCACTACGAATGAAGGCACCACACCCCTGATGGTGGCTGCAGGGCTGGGCCGGATGGAAGACCTGACGGATGAAGAGGAGCAGAAAGCGCTCCAAGCCGCGCGTCTCGCTCTGGAGCAGGCCAACGATGTGAACGCCGCCAATCAAGACGGCCGGACCGCGCTCGCTGCGGCCGTGTTCGTGGGGGCGAACCGCTTGGTTCAACTGCTCGCGGACCACGGAGCCGATCTCGAAACCCCGGACCGCTATGGCCAGACGGCGCTGAGCATCGCGCGAGGTCTTCCGCCCAAGGTTCCAGGCCGCGACAAACGTTTCTACACAGCCTCGCCCCATCCGGAGACTGCGGAGCTTCTCTTGCGATTAGGCGCTAAGCCCCTGGAAGTTTCTCCATCCGACCGTTAACCGGCCGGCCTCCTCCACGCCCAATTCTCCTTGACTTCCCTAGCCCGCTGCGGGATGATTCTGTGCAGAACCGGGTCGCGACATCACAGTTTCGGAGTTTATTTCTGAGGATCGGGAGGTAGCTTATGAAACCAAAGGAATCGGGTCGGCGGCAGTTTCTCAAAGGGAGCGCCGCGCTGGTCGGCGGATTGGCTGCGGGCGGCTTGGGCGGCTTGCAGGTGGCCAGCGGCCAGCAACAAACGCCTGAGCCGGAGTACATCCAGCGCACGGGTGTGCCCCCATCCAGCACGCGATCCGACTATGACACCATCGCGCGGCGCGGGTTCGCCGGGCAAGGCGTCAGCGCTTATACCCCGCTCCAGGACCTGAAAGGAATCATCACTCCAAACGAAGTCCATTTCGAGGTCAACCACGAGAACGGCGTCATCCCTGTCATTGATCCGACCCAGTTCAAGCTGGTGATCCAGGGCATGGTGGACCGCCCACTCGTGTTAACGATGGATGAGATCAAGCGCCTTCCCTCCGTGTCCCGTATCTGTTTCCTGGAATGCAACGGGAACGGCAGCCGCATCTTTAACGCTGAAGCCAAGACGGCCCAGGACACGCACGGCCGCGTGAGCACCAGCGAGTGGACCGGCGTGCCGTTTTCGCTTCTGCTCCGCGAGGCCGGCATGCAACCGGGCGCGAAGTGGCTGATCACGCAGGCATCGGACCCGAGCCGTCATGCCCATGACATTCCTGTGTTCAAAGCCATGGAAGACGGCTTCCTGGCATACGCGCAGAACGGCGCGCCGTTGCGCATGGAGCAGGGCTTCCCGCTGCGGGTGGTGCTGCCCGGATGGGGCGGTCGCATGAATGTAAAATGGATCAACCGCATCCGTGTCTCGGATCATCCCTACCTGCCGCGGCAGGAGATTTTCGCGCACATGGACCATTCGCCCGTCGGCCCGCTCACCTGGTGGATGGCGGGCAACCAGGCGATGACGTACCAATTCATCATGTACCCGAAATCGGTCATCACCTTCCCGTCCGGCGGACAGAAGCTCCCCGGCCCGGGACCGTATGAAATCCAAGGCCTGGCCTGGTCCGGCGCCGGTCGAGTTCGTCGCGTCGAGGTCTCGACCGACGGCGGTCGCACCTACCAGGACGCACAGTTGCAGGAGCCGATTCTTCCGAAGGCACACACGCGGTTCCGCTTCGCCTGGCATTGGAACGGCGAAGAGGCTCTGTTGCAGTCCCGCTGTACCGACGAGACCGGCGACGTGCAACCGACTCCGGGGCAGGTAACGGAAATCTGGGGCACCGACAATAGCGACGAGTGCCGCAACCTGATGGGCGACCTCTGCACCCGCATTCCGCGCCGGACGGTCAATGCCGTGATCACCACCTGGAAGCTCAACCAGGACGGAACCGTCGTGAACCACATGCCGTCGATGCCTCGCAGCACCGAGGTGGCGGCTATGTTCGATGCCGTGATTGCCGAGCACAGCCATTAGCCACAGTGAATTGTCGTTATTTGATAGTGGTTAGCGGTTCGTGGCTAGTTGCGGCACGCGGTGAGTGCTGTGCCTTTTGGGTCTCTCCGTCAGGGACACGGCTTCAGTTGTGCCGCAACGGTCAAAGAAACGCGGGGGCAGCCCCCTGAGGTTCGTCTGTCGCTTTCCAATTGAGAGCATTCTGTAACGGAAGGACGAAAACGTTGCGAGGAATTATGTTCTGGCGGCAACTCTGGATGGTTCTGGCAATCGCTCTGGTGGGCGCGCCCGCTGTGCCCGCCCAGATGCCCACCTATGGCCTTGGCAGGCCGCCGGCTGCGAATGAGCTCGGCGGCACTGAGCTGGCCGTCAGTCCTCGGGGAACGGAGCTTCCGGAGGGAAGAGGAACCGCCCGACAAGGCGCTCCAATCTATGCGGCGAAGTGCCAGCTCTGCCACGGCCTTGAAGGCGCGGGCGGCCCATACAACCGTCTGGTGGGCGGCAACGTCGAGGAGTTTCCTTTTGCCACGATTCTGTGGGACTTCATCCATCGTTCCATGCCCCGCCAGTTGCCGGACATTGGTCGCCGTGGTCCGGGGCTCACGCCTGACGAGGTCTACTCCCTGACCGCCTACATTCTCTTCCTCAACAATGTCGTCGAAGAGAACCAGGTCCTCGACCGCCAGTCCCTGCCCCGCGTCCGCATGCCGCTCTTGAGCGACCAGCTCGAACGCGCCATGGCCGTTCCGCGCTAGACCATTTGCAGCGTTGCTGTATAGCCCGCCAGTAGCGACAGGCCTCTGGCCTGTCCCCATTGTGCAGGCCCCCGACCTGCACGGATTCTTCGAGTCCCAAATCCCGCTCCGGATGTTCCGTGCCTCGGCTTCTCCGTTGGTTGGGGTGGCCGGGCGTGCCGTTCCGTTTTCCCAAGTCCCGAGTCCCGAATTGCAGGTCCGCTATCCAAGTCCCAGGGGTGGTTTTTAGGCCACAGCGTGCCGTACTGGTTCCCTTTGCCGCCGGCCCCACCCATGCACCGTCCGCAAGGCCCGAAACGCCCCTTTTTTTAGTGTTTTTATAGTGAATTTGGTATTCCGAAGGAACGGAAGGAACCGCAAGAACCGCATCTACCGCAGGAACCGAAAATCGCCAGAAACGGCGTTTTTCTGCTCTAATCCGAAAAGCGAAAGCGCGCGTCGTAGACGCGCGCTTTTTATGAATGGAAGTAGTCTGACGTCCGGGGGGCCTTACTGTCCCGACCGGTCGCGATACTCGCCGGTCCAGGGTTCTGCGCCCAGTTCCAGCAACAGGTCCACGATCTCTTGTTGCTCCTTCGGCTGGCGGAAGCTGTAATCGTAGCGCGCACCACCGAGCTGCCGGTAGACAAACCCCTCGGGGTCGCCGAGCGCGATAGTCAAGGGCGTTTGTCCGTACTTGTCCTTGACGTTCAGGTCCGCGCCTTGCTCGGCAAGGTACTGGATGACGTCGGCATATCCCATATAGGTCGCCGAATGCAGAGCCGTCTGCTGACGCCACTCGTTCACCGAATTGACGTCACCACCCAGATCGACAGCCATCTTGACGCCTTCGAGAATGCGGCGCTGTTCCTCCTCCGTGCTGATGTACTCAGCTTCCAGGACTCCACCGAAACCGGCCCCACCGCGTTCATGGGCCATGCCTGCCGCGACCATCAGCGGGGTCACGCCGTCCTTGGCGGCCAGGCGCGGATTGGCCCGTCGCTCGACCAGCAGGCGCATCAAGTCCAAATCGCGGGACGCGGCGGCCAGCAAAAACGGAGTTGCGCCGACCAGGCTGATTTGGGGAAGAAAGTTCCCGTTCGAGCGGGAGACCGGGGCGTAGTCATAAAACGGAAAGTCGTGAGCGATCTGCGCGTTCGGGTCCGCGCCGTGATCCAGCAGTGCCCGGGCCAGATTCGGCATGTTGGGCCGATGCCATCCAAAGCGATCCGTTGGCAGGGGCTTGGCGCTGCTGATCGAAAGCAATCCAGCGTGTAGGGAGTAATGGAGCGGCGTAATTCCGAAGCTGTCTTTCGCGTTTGGGTCGGCGCCGTTTTCCAGCAGAAAGATGCCGAACTCTTCACTGCCGCTGGCGCTGGCAATGACCAGCGCGGTTCCTTCTTCTGCCGTGGAATCATTCACATCCGCGCCCGCCGCGAGCAGCGCCCGGCCCGACTCGATGTCGCCCTGCTGGGCAGCAAACAGAAGCGGAGTAAATCCGCCCGCTGTTTTTGGAAAATGAATGGTGTCCGGATAGGTGTTGCCTTCGGTCCGGCTCGTCAGGCAGGGATCGTCCGGTGTGCACGGAGCGACGAACGGCTCCGGCAGAGTCTCCACGTTGGAGCGCGCCAGAATGTCCGCCCCGGCGGCGATCAGTGCCCTAGTAACCTCGGGGTGCTTGTTGGCCGCAGCCCACATGAGAGCGGTTTGGCCCTTCTGAGTTTCCCGCGCATTGGAGTTGGCGCCGGCGGCGAGGAGGGCCTTGACGGCCTCGGCGCTGCCGGTACGCGAGCATGTCATCAAGGGCGTTTCGCCAGTCCACAGAGCCATATTGGGGTCCGCTCCGCCCTCCAGCAGCCTGTTGACCAGCGCTTCATATTGGTTTTCGCAGGCGAGCGAAAGAGGCGTCACGCCGTAGTCATTCGCGGCGTCCACGTCCGCGCCGGCTTGAATCAGCAGGCTGGCCATATCCATATCCTGGCGGTGGACCGCATAATGGAGTGCCGTGGTACCGTCCGCCTCCGACGTGTTGACATCCGCGCGTTCTCCGAGCAGCGTTCTCACGGTGTCCCGGTCACCCTGCTTTGCAGCCTCCGTCAGGCTCAGATCTGCCGCCGAACCCACGGACGCAAACACCAAACCTGTAATTGCCCAGACACACAATCCCTGAACTTTGGCGTTCATAGCTCTCTCCCGTCCGCCGGCCCGAATTGGGCCGGCGGTATTTGTATGCGCCTTGCAGCGCCCTGGTTAAGCAATGGACAGATGTTCCAGCTTACCGGTTACATCGCTGTACTCATTGTCGAGGAACTCGGCTGCGGGAACCTTGAGCATATCGAGCACGGCCAGGTGCAGGTTCGACAGCGGGTCACCGTTATACTTCAAGTGCCTGCCGCTATTGATCTGACCCGAACCGCCGCCCGCCACCACGATCGGAACGTCGTTGTGGATGTGGTAGTTGGCATCGCTCAGGCTGCTGCCGAAGAGAACGATCGAATGATCCAGCAGCGAACCGTTGCCGTCCTGGGTGTTGCGCAGTTTATTGAGGTAGTACGAGAAGACCTCGGTGTGGTGGCGGTCAATCTGCGCCACCTGATCCATCACCTCGGCAACTTCCTTGTGATGCGAGAGCGGGTGGTGCCCGTCAGGGACGCCGATTTCGCGGTAGGAACGGTCGGTCTGCTCGCGGCCCATCATGAAGGTAGTGACGCGGGTCATGTCGGACTGGAAGGCTACGACCTGCAGGTCAAACATCAGCTTGGCGTGGTCGGCAAACGTGGTGGGAATGCCTACCGGTCTCTCCATCGCTTCCTGTTCGGAGGTAGCCATCGAATCGGAGGTGTTTTCCGCGACCTGGATGCGCCGTTCGATATCACGAATCGCCGAGAGATACTCGTTGATCTTGGCGCGGTCGGAAGACCCCACCCCCTTCGTCAGGCGGGCAACGCCCTCGTTCACCGAGTCGATGATGCTCCGCTGCCGTGCGACGCGGCGCACACGCTCGGCGGCGCTCGTCGAGTCGCTGTCACCGAACATCCGCTCAAAGACTGAGCGCGGATTGATCTCCATCGGCAGCGGGCTGACGCCAGTGCGCCAGGAGATGGTGTTCATGTAGTAGGCCGAATAGGCGCCGTCGTCGCTGGCGATCTCGGGCGAATCAACCCCTAGTTCGAGCGACCCAAGCTGCGTTTCCTTGGCGTATTCCTTGGCTACGATCTGGTCCATGGAAATGCCAACGGCCCCTCCCGGCTTCGGATGAATGCCGGTGAGGAAGGCGGCGGCCGGACGCGCATGCACTCCACCAGGCTCCTTGCCCACGGCATCGGCAGCCTTGATGTTCAGGCCGCTCAGCACGAGCAGCTTGTCCTGGAAGGGGGACAGCGGTTCCAGCGTGGGGCCAAGCTGGAAGTTGGCGCCTTCGCCACTGGGAGTCCACTTGTTCATGATGCGGCCGTTGGGAACGAAGACGGTGGATAGTCGAGTCACCGGCTGGACTCCCGTATCGGCGCCCCGGGCGAACGCCGGGATCATGGCGTCCAGCAGCGGCAGAGCCAGAGTGGTGCCCGCTCCTTGCAAAAAGGTACGTCGCGGAATAGCTTTCTTGAAAATCATCATTGGGCTTGTGACCTCCTCATCTGGAAAGGCGTACTGTTAGCGATAGCGAGAATCAGGGACGACCAGCGGTTGTTCTGAGGAGCGGATTCCCGCAGAATCCCGCGCACGGCGGGCTGGTCGTAGGATTCGAGCGCGCGACCTAAAGCATACGTGAGCAGCTTTTCGGTCACGGTGTGGGCCACCAATCTCTCGCGGTCCACCAAGATCTTTTGAAGCTCCACCGGGCCATCAAACTGCGTGCCGTCAAACAGCACGCCGGACGCGTCGAGCGGGTGGCCGGCATCGGACATCCGCCACTCGCCGATCGCGCTAAAGTTGTCGAGTGAAAACCCAATGGGGTCCATCAGGGAATGACATCCCGAGCAGGCGGGATTCTGGCGGTGCTCCTCCATCTGCTCGCGCATAGTGAGAATCCTGCCGTCTTCGCCTTGTTCGGTCAAGGTTGCCACGACGTCGGGCGGCGGTGGCGGCGGGGGAACGCCGAGCAGGTTGTCCAGCACCCACTTGCCTCGCAGTACCGGTGAAGTCCGGTTGACGCGTGAGGTGGCGGTCAGGATCGTTCCCTGGCCCAGCAGGCCCCGGCGCGCATCATCCTTCAGCGCGACACGGCGGAAGCCGCTCCCGTAGACGTTCGGGATGCCGTAGTGCCGCGCCAAGCGCTCATTCACAAAAGTGAAGTCCGCCGTGAGCAGTTCCATCAACGGACGGTCCTCGCGCAGCATGGCCTGGAAGAACAACCGTGACTGTTCATGGAAAGCCGTTCGCAGCTCGTCGTCGAAATCCGGATATACACTCCTGTCCGGCGAAACCAGGCGAATGTTGCGCATCGCCAGCCACTGCCCGGCAAAGTTGTCCACCAGGGCATTGGACCGCGGATCCGCGAGCATGCGGCGCACTTGTTGTTCCAGTACCTCTTTGTTGCGCAGGCGGCCTTGATCGGCCAGGTCCAGGAGCTCTTCGTCCGGGATGCTGCTCCATAGGAAAAACGACAGCCGCGAAGCCAGCTCCAAATCGCTTACCGGATACGCCGAACCGGTTGCGATTCCGGTCGGATCGGCCTCCACGCGGAAAAGGAATTCCGGTCCTGCCAGAATGCGCTGCAGCGCCATTTCGATGCCGCCCTCGAAGTCCGATTCCTCACTGCCCGTCCTGTACAGGTTGACCAAGTCCTCGATCTCGACATCCATCACCGGCCGGCGATAAGCGCGGCGCGCCAAAGAGGAAAGTATCTCTCGGGCGCAGGCGGTCTCATCCTGGGGGCTGCCAGGCTGGCAGGTGAAAATCTTCTGGCGGCTGGCGGTTTCACTCAACCCGGTGGCGTCGTACGGTCCGATGATCGTGACACTCTCCACGGCCGGCTCGCCGCCGCGATACTTCTGCATGTCGTCTATCAACATTTCGCCCAAGCGGATGCCCTCGGGCTGCGTCGTCTGCCTGAGGAAGGCCACCCCCATTAGGTGTTCTCCCGCGGTGGCCTGGAAGCTGGTTTCGAGCCTTTCGTCGCCGGTCAACTCATAGTTCAGCTGTTCCGGGTCGCCTCGAAAGTCCGGGTCGTTGCGGGTAAACAGCGGGCCGGAAAGTCCCAGGCGCTCGCCGCCGACGGGGAACAGCTTGACACGGCTGCCGTCCAACCGTACGTCCAGCATGTGGCGGTTCACCATGCCCCGAATAAAGCCGTCGGAGTTTCTTTGCAGGCGGATTCGCACCACGTACTCGCCATCGGCCGGGAACGTATGGCGGATGGCGGTTCCCCCGCGCGAGCCGAACGGCAGGTCTTCGTTCAGCCTGCTGTCCTGCCGGAAGTCTGCGGAAACCTTATACTCCTCCGCGGCCGGCTGCACCTCGGGGTCCCCGATTGCGAGTCGGGCGACCTTGCCCGCCGTCAGCAGGTAGCGCTCCATCAGCAGCGGTGATACGGTGAGGACGCTGCCATTGTTGTCGAAGCCGAAGTACTGCTCATCCGGAGGCAGCAGTTTCGTGGTATCAACCTCCACGCCCAGCAGGTCGCGGATCGCATTGGCGTATTCCGAGCGGTTCAAGCGACGCTCGGAGGGCCTGCCTGGAATGGGGTTTGCGGCCGCCGCCCGGTCCAGAGATGTTTCCAGATATTCCTGAAACGAGGCGTAGAAGTCCTCATCGGGCCGTGGCATCCCTTGTGGAGGCATGGCGCGGGCCCGCAGTTTCAGAATCACCTTCTCCCACAATTCGGGGGCGGTGCTGGGATGCTCGGCATCGGCCTGATCGAGCAACAGATCGGCGGTCTTGAGCCGCTCGTTATGGCACGTCACGCAATACTGATTGAGCACCGTGCGGTAGTTATCATCGGGCTCCGAAGCCTGTTGCGCGGCCACCGGCCAGGCAAAGACTCCAGCGATTGCAATCCCAAGCCCTGTCGCGATCATTTTACGCATTGCGAACCCTCTGGATGAGTCTGCACGTGGGCTCTCCCCGTGCTCTTGTAGCATTCCTCTTTTACCATACGGCTTCACAGATGGCAAGCCAAAATATCAAAAATAATTATGCCTGCTCGGGGGTTCGGAACTGCACGATATTTGGACCGAAAGAACAGCCAACCTGGCCTATCGTAAAACCGGAAACGAGGCCGCGCAACCGGCTCACAAATCGTTTCCGTCGCGCCGGGTTCAGTATATACTATGGGCGATCAGCTTGAGGAAACAATCTCGACCCAATGCCCTCGCGCAGAAGGAGGTCTGTCTTGCGAAAATCGGTGTTCGCGCTTACCTTGCTGCTTGGTTTCGGAACGTTCGTCAACCTCGCCGTCTCGCAGAAGGGAGGCGAGGAGGAAACCGGGCCCTATGATGTAGTCGAAAACTGGCCCCAGCCGTTCGCCCGGACGGGATACATCCAGGGCTCGCAGGGCGGAGTCTTTGCGGAGTCGCCCAATCGGATCTTCCTGGGTAACCGGGGTGAGTTGAAGGTGCCCGACCCGCTGCCGCCGAATTGGAACGGCGCCTGGGGTTCCACCGGGCAGCGGGCCAACCAGGTGCAGGCGGAGTTGCGCAATAACGTCGTCATCGTCGACGCGGACGGGAAGATGATCGAGTCCTGGACGCAGCACGATCACCTCTTTCAGGGTGGCCGCGGCCCACACCGCGTGAAGATCAGCCCGTTCGATCCGGATCGCCACGTTTGGGTTGTGGACGACATGCGCCACCAGATTTTGAAGTTTACCAACGACGGCAGCCGACTGGTGATGACGCTCGGGATGCCCGGCGTGGAAGGCAACGATGAAAGGCACTTTGGGCGGCCCACCGATATTGCGTGGCTGCCCGACGGAACGCTCTTCGTCAGCGACGGCTATATCAACACGCGCGTCGTGAAGTTCGACAAGGACGGCAAGTTCCTGATGCAGTGGGGTACCCCCGGAACTGGACCCGGACAGTTCAACCTGCCGCATGCCATTGACGTGGACCGCAACCGCCGCGTCTATGTCTCCGACCGCTCGAACAGCCGCATCCAGGTCTTTGACGAGAACGGCAAGCACCTGGACACCTGGCCGAATATCCGGTCCGCCTTCATGTTCATGGTCACCGACGACCAGCACCTATGGGTGGCGGACGGCCAGACCAACAAACTGCTGAAGTACGATCTCGAGGGCAAGCTGCTCTATTCGTGGGGGACCTGGGGCACATTCCCGGGAGCGATCTGGGGCGTGCATCAGTTTTCCGTCGACTCCGACGGCAATCTCTACGTGGCCGAAACCTACGGCGGGCGCACGCAAAAGTTTCGGCCCAAACCCGGCGCCGATCCCTCGAAGCTGATCGGCGTTCCACCGCCGTTGATGTCGAAACGGTAGCAATCGAAAAGAACAGATCCAGAACGTAACGGTCCGCACCAAACCGCTAGGAACCATGCGAGCCGGAAAGTATCACGCATTGAGGAGGTCTGCTATGCATAAGCCTGTGTTCGCTCTGGCCATGCTGCTCGGCTTCGGGCTGCTGGCCACAGTCGCCCTTTCCCAAAAGGGGGGCGGAAATGAAACCGGCCCCTATGAGGTGGTCGAAGGTTGGCCGCAGCCGTTCGCCCGCGAAGGATATATCCAAGGGTCGCAGGGCGGGGTCTTCGCGGAAAACACCAACCGGATCTTTATGGCCAATCGCGGGGAATTGAAGTTGCCGGCGGACCTTCCCGACAGCTTCAACGGCTCCTGGGGCTCGCTCGGCGAGCAGGCCACCCGTGGCCGGCCGGAACTGCGCAACTGCATCATCGTGGTAGACGCGAACGGCAACCTGATCGAGGCGTGGACGCAGCACGATCACCTTTTCCAAGGCGGGCGCGGGCCGCACAAAATCAAGATCAGTTCCTACGATCACGACCGCCACGTCTGGGTGGTGGACGACAGCCGCCATCAGGTCTTCAAGTTCACCAATGACGGCAGCGAGCTGGTCATGGCCCTCGGCGAACCCGGAGTCCCGGGAAACGACGAGTCGCACTTCGGCCGGCCCACGGACATCGCGTTTCTGCCCGACGGCTCGTTCCTCGTCAGCGACGGCTACATCAATACACGCGTCGTCAAGTTCCGCGAGGACGGTCAGTTCCTGATGCAATGGGGAACGCCCGGAGACGGCCCCGGCCAGTTCAATCTCCCGCACTCCATTGACACCGATCGCAACCGCCGCATCTACGTCGCCGACCGTTCCAACAGCCGCATCCAGATCTTCGACGAGAGCGGCCAGTACCTCGACGAGTGGCCCAACATCCGCCAGCCCTATCACATCATGATCAGCGGCGATCAGCACCTCTGGATCTCCGACGGCGTGACCAACAAGTTCCTGAAGTACGATCTGGAGGGCAAGCTGCTCTACTCCTGGGGCACCTACGGCATCTTCCCCGGGGCGTTCTGGGGTGTTCACCAGTTCTCCACGGATTTCGACGGGAACCTCTATGCAGCTGAGACCTTCGGTGGGCGCACGCAGAAGTACACGCCCAAGCCGGGAGCCGATCCGGCCATGCTCGTCAATTCTCCTGCCCTGGCGCTGGTCGACTAAGGGCGAACTGGGCCGTACAAAAATTCGTGTCGCCAACGGAAGCTGACCCGCATTTCCTGCGGTGGATGAGCAATGTGGGTCAGACCGCTTCCCGAATGGCTAGGGAGACCCGAATGCACCAACGACCAAGCCCTGGCGGCGTAAGCCTGAGCCGCCGCACGCTGCTGCAACACGCAGGCTGGCTGCTGGCCGCTACGGCGCTGCCTCGCCGGGCGGGCATGGCCGCCGGGCCGGTCAGCCCCGTGATGAAACGGCTGAGCGACTTCATGAGTGAGGCCCGCAACCGCGCGCTGCCGGATGCCGTCACGGAGAAAGCCAAACACCATATCCTCGACACCCTGGCCGCCATCATTTCAGGATCGGAGCTGCTGCCCGGCGAGGCGGCGCTCAACTTTGCGCGCGCTTACGGCGGAGGGAGCGCAGCCACGGTAGTGGCTTCGGACATTGTTTGCAGTCCCATCGAAGCCGCGCTCGCCAACGGCGTGATGGCGCACGCGGATGAGACCGACGACTCGCACTCCCTCTCGCAGTCCCATCCGGGCGCGCCGATCGTGCCCGCTGCCCTGGCTTCCGGCGAAAAGTTCGGCGTCAGCGGCACGCACTTTCTGCGGGCCGTTGTGCTCGGTTACGACGTCGGCCCGCGCGTCACCATGGCCATGGGCGGACTCGACTTCCGGAACGAAAGCCACAAGAGCACGCACTCCATCGCCGGGGTCTTTGGAGCGGCGGCGGCGGCAGGCTGTGCCGCCCGCCTGAGCGCCCAGCAGATGCGTTGGTTGCTCGACTACACCGCGCAGCAGTCCTCCGGCATCGCTTCCTGGTCGCGCGACACCGACCACATCGAAAAGGCCTTCGTCTTTGCCGGCATGCCGGCCCGCAGCGGTGTTACCTTTGCTTTACTCGTCCAGTCCGGATGGACCGGCGTCGACGACGTGTTCTCCGGCGCCGACAATTTCTTCGAAGCCTACGCCCCCCGCGCCAATCCCGAAATCCTGATCGAGCGACTCGGCGAGCGCTACGAAGTGACGCGCACCAACATCAAGAAGTGGAGCGTCGGTTCGCCCATCCAGGCCGCGCTGGACGCAATCGAAATCCTGCGCGAGCGGCGTCCTTTCGAGGCCGCCGAGGTCGAGCACGTCCGCGTCGAGCTACCCACCACCGGCGCTCGCACCGTGAACGACCGCGAGATGCCCGACATTTCCCTGCACCACATGGCCGCGGTGATGTTGCTCGACAAGACCGCCTCGTTCCACGCCGCACACGACAGGCCGCGCATGCAGGACCCGGACATCCTGCGAGAGCGCTCCAAGATCGAACTGGTCCCGAGCGAGTTTCTGCAAAGCCGCATGCCCAGCCGCGAAGCCATTGTCGATGTCACGCTCGACGACGGAACGCGCCTGCGTGAACACGTGGAGGCCGTGCGCGGGACGGCGGAAAACCCCATGCCGCGTGTAGAGGTCGTCGCCAAGTCCCGAGACCTGATCGCTCCGGTTTTAGGCGTGGCACAAACAGACCGGCTGATTGACCGGATTTTGGAGATCGAAACCACGCAAGACATCCGGGAGCTTCGCCCGCTGCTGCAACGGGCTTTGTAGCGCGGGCATCCTCGCGAGCAGGTCCTTCTCCCGCTGCGCGCGATCAGGATGACCGCATGAGAATCGTTTCGAAAGAGTCTGTCCGGAGTGAAGGAGGCTTCATGTCGCGCACCATCGCATTCGCAGTTGTGTTCTCAATTCTGGCGGCCGGCGCCTCCGCAGGAACACTTTCCGGAACGGTGCAAGATCCCGGCGGCGCGCCGTTCAAGGGAGCGTTCGTGCAGGCGAAGAATCTGGCGACGAAGATGACTCACAGCGTATTGTCGGACCGCCAGGGCCGCTACCGCATTGCCGGCCTTGCGCCCGGAAGATACGACGTTCAGGTCAAGGCCATCGGATATAAGGGTGATCCCCGCAGCGGCATGAATATTGGCTCCGCGGCCGTCACCCTGGATTTTTCGCTGCAGCAGGACGCCGTCCGTTGGACGGATTTGTCGAATTACCAGGCCAAGCAGTTGCTCCCGGCAGGCAAGGCCAAGCCTTTGCTCGTCAGCCGCTGCTTCGCCTGCCACGGCATCTCGACGCGCCTGGCGGGCCGCCGCCAGAACGCCGACAGTTGGTTTCGGGACGTGGACTACATGCGCGACAGCATGCGCTATTTCCTGCGCGACCAGATTGATGATGCAACCGCCCGGGAGCTGGCCTCCTACCTGACAACGAACTTTGGCCTGGACTCCTCCGTCCGGCACTCACCCGCCGATCTGCCCGGCTATGAAGCCGTAGAGCGGGCCGAGTTCAGCGACGAGGCGATGCGAATCGTATTTAAGGATTACGATCTGCCGGGACCGAACCGCATGCCCTGGAGCGCCGCGCCGGCCCCGGACGGAACGCACTGGATGCCCTACTACGGCCGCGCCAACATGGTTGGCAATCTTGACCCCGCGACCGGCGAGGTCCGGGAATTCCGCGCCCCCTATCCGGGAACCGCTGCGATCCACTCCGCTTTCCCGGCTCCGGACGGCTCGGTGTGGTTCACCGAGCAGGGCTCGAACCGACTCGGCCGCATCGACCCCCGCACGGGTGAGGTGGGCGAGTTCCAGGCTCCGCTGAAGCCCGGCATCGGCACCGAGCGCGGCTCCAAGCATACTGTGCGCGTGGACGCCGAAGGGATCGTGTGGTCCTCCGGGAGTCCCTTCAGCCGCTTCGATCCCAGGACGGAAACCTTCCGCGAGTTCCCCGAGATTCCCTCGTCGTACGGCGTAGGGATCGCCCCCGACGGCACAGTCTGGTTCACGGAGTACCGGCCGGACGGCAAGGTCGGGAAGGTAAATCCCAGGACGCTCGAAGTCACCAAGTACACGCTGCCCACGCCCAACGCCCGGCCGCGCCGGATCAAGGTGGACACCGACGGGACCATCTGGTTCGCCGAGTACGCCGCAGGCAAGATCGGCCGGCTTGATCCGGCGACCGGGGCCATCCGCGAGTTTCCGCTGCCCGGCCCTTCGCCCACGCCTTACGCTTTGGGAATCGACCAGGACCATAAGATTTGGTACTCCTCGATGGATATGGACGTCATCGGGCGGCTCGATCCGGCCACCGGCGAGGTGGTGGAGTTCCCGTTTCCGTACCCGGAAAACGGCATGCGGGAGTTCTACCTCGACCAGCAGGGGCGCATGTGGTTCGGCTCGCCCCCCAACAACAAGGTGGGCTATTTTGTCATCGCGCAGCAACAGTAGAGGAGAGTAGAGGAGAAAGGAGAGCGCTATGGTGAGACTCCGATTGACTGCACTGGTGATGTTGCTCTTGTGCCTGACCTCGGGATGTTCCGGACCCCAGATCGGCGAACCGGCTGCGCGGGCAGCGCTCGACGCCTCCGCCGAAGCCCTGGGCGGCTGGGACGCTCTCCGCGCGGTCCGCTCCCAGCGCATCGTAACTGAAGGCTCCGATTGGGAGCCCCTGCAGGCGATGGCTCCGGGCGAGGAATTGCGTATTACCAATTTCTCCAGCATTCTCCACGTGGAATTCGACCAACCCTCGGCGCGGATCGAATTCCAGGCGGACATTCTCTATCCCAGAGAGTATTCGAGTGAATTCACCGAAGTGATCCAGGGTGACCTGGGCATGCTGGAGCAGACGGGGGCGGACGGAGCCGTGCAGCGGAGCCGCCTGCACCCGGCGCGTTACGCCGCTCGCATCCGCGACCTGAAGCGTATGCCCGTGCGCGTCCTGCTGACCGCCTCCGAGGCTCCGGGACTGACCCGCCTTCCCGACGAGACTTCCAACGGCTCCGCCCTGCAGGTGCTCGAATTCCAGGACTCAGGCATGACGGTGCGGCTCCGCCTCGACCCGGAAACCCATCTTCCAGACAGCGTGGCCTACTTCGAAGACGAGCCGATCCTCGGCGACACCTGGAATAAGGTCATCTGGCGGGACTGGCGGGACGTCGATGGGGTCATGCTCCCGTACTCCCAGGATGGGTGGCTCAACGATTTGCTGTTCCACGAGGAAACGATCCAGGAAATCGAGAACAATCCCTCGCTCCCGGCCACGGCCTTCGCCATTCCGGACGAGATCCGCCAGACTCCCGAAGAGGGGGACCGCATCGTTTCTTCCTGGGTGCCGCGCCGCGTGGTCTCGAACGTCTCCTACCTCGACTTCGGACGTCCGCCGCGGGTGGAATTCGAAGAGCTCGCTCCCGGCGTCTGGCTGGTGGGCGGCGCCAACCATCAGACCTACGTCATTGAGATGAGCGACCATTTGATGACCGTCGAGGCGCCGCTCTACGAGGAGCGGTCGCAGCCGGTGATCCAGGCTGTCCAGGAAAAGTTTCCGGACAAGCCCATCCGCTACACCGTCGTCACGCACTGGCATCTCGACCATTCCGGCGGCCTTCGCGCATACGCCGCGGAAGGTGCGACGATCGTGGCTCCGGCGAGCATCCTGCCCTTTTTGCGAACCATGTTCACCGCGCCAAAAACGATTCGCCCGGACGCGCTGGCCCGCCGCGCCGCCGCCGAGGGCGCCCCGCCGGAGATCCCGATGGAGGGAATCGACGCCATGAAGGAGTACACCGACGGTACGCGGGTCGTCCACGTCCTCCCCGTTCCGACCTCCCACGTCCAGGCCATGCTGGGTGTCCATCTGCCCCGCGAGCGCATCATCATCGAGGCCGACCTGGTGAGCAACACCATGTACCGCGACCCGCCGATCGTCGAGCCGCGCGCCCGGGAATACTACGAATGGCTGCGGCAGTCCGACCTGGCGGTGGACCGCATCGCGCGCGTCCACGGGTCGGTTGTTCCTTTTCGCGAGTTCGCGTCCATCGTCGAAAGGGCTCGGTGACACACGACTTCATGCCACACGGAGGATCGAATATGTCCCGCAACATGCGACGGATGAAAGCAAGCATGCTTTCTCTTCTGGCGGCCTGCATATTGTCCCTGGCCTCGTGCACGCAACCCCCTACCAGTGACGTGGCGAACCCGGCCGCTTCGGACCCGATGGCGGAAAGCGCCGGGAACGTCCGCCTGCTCGGGCATAACGATCTGCAAGGCCGCACGGCGCTGATGGTGCTGGCGAGGTCGGACCCGGCCAACGGCGATTGGGTCTACGTCGGTCACCATGAAAGCTTCCGGGACGGCCAGCCGTTGCTCAACCCGATTACCGGCAACATGGAGTTCAACGGCACCTCGATTCTCGAAATCTCTGACCCGGCCAATCCCCGCCTCGTCTGGCACATCCCGAATGAGACGAACCGCAATTCCCGCTCTGTCTGGGTCGTGTATGACTACCAGCACGACGGCTCGGGCCGCGATTATCTGATCCGTAATTCCGAAGATCTGTCGAGCGGTAACGAAGGAACCGACCTCAAGTATCAGATCTTTGACATCACGGACCGGGACAGTGACCCGTCAAGTATTTCCCTGATTTCGGAGATCACCGGCACGCCGCCCAACTCCTGCGGCCAGGGCTGCGGCGGAACGTTCATTCAGCGGGCGCACAAAGGCTGGTGGTCCGGCGAGACCGGTTATTTTTACGCCGCATCGGGCGAGCCGGGTTTCCGCAACGTGGTCGTCCAGATTTTCGATTTGAAGAATCCGCGGGAGCCCGAATTCATCGGCCGCGCCTGGCTTCCGGGCCTGAAGGAAGGCGAGCCGGGCTACGAGGGCCAGTACTCTCACCATCCGGTGGTGGACGAGGAGAACAACCGCCTCTACGTCGGCTACCGCAACACGGGCGGCCAGGCGGCATCGTTCGACATCTCCGACCCGGCGAACCCCGAGCTGGTCTGGTCGCTTGACATGAACCCGCCGTTCCGCGGCCCGCACACGGTCAATCCGATTGTCTACACCTCGGTACCGAACTTCGGCCCGAGCGCCCTGCCCCGCACCTATGCCTTCATCGTGGACGAGGCCGCCGGGCCCGACCTCAAGCCCTGCCCCAACGGCGTCCGGACGGCGTCGTACATGGTCGACATCACCACCGAGACCAAGCCCTTCCCCGTCTCCGTGTGGCAGGTCCCCGTGGGCGATTTCTGCGACAAGGGCGGGCGCTTCGGCCCCCATCAGTCGGCCGATACCGTAAACGGCGAGCTGAATCGCTTCGAGGACAAGATCGCCTGGCTCGCCTATTTCAATGCCGGCGTGCGCGTGCTCGATTTGAGCGATCCGTACAACCTGCAGGAGCTCGGCTACTACCTCCCGCAGACGAATCAGAATTCCTATCCGATCGTTGAGGGACAGCCGACTGCGATCCAGATCAACGACGTGGATCTGGACCACCGGGGCCTGGCCTACGCCTCCGACCGCGTCGGCACGGGACTGTTTGTTCTCGAATACACGGGCCCGAAGCCCGGGCAGAGCGCCGCGCCTTAACTGCTGGTCTTTGTGTCATCCCGAAAGAAGTGAGGGATCTGCTCGTCGTTTTGCGCTGCTGAGAGACAATCGGTTCTTTGGGAGGTTTGCATGCGGCCATACCGGATTTTCGTAGCGTTCCTGTTTCTCACCTCTTGTTCCTCCTCGCTGGAAGACCCGGCGCCCGCGGCTTCCGGCACAACCGTCTTCGAAGGCGCGCGCCTGATCACCGGCGACGGCGGGGCGGCAATCGAGGACTCCGCGTTCGTCGTCGAGAACGACCGCTTCACCCTGGTCGGGCAGAGCGGCGCCGTGACGGTTCCCGAAGGGGCCGCTCAAGTGGACCTCACGGGCAAGACCGTGATGCCGGCCATGGTAGACCTCCACGGCCATCTTGGCTTTCAGAACGTCATCGCAAGCACCATGTCGAAAGAGACCTACACGCGCGAGAACCTGATGGACCATCTCGAGCGCGCCGCCTATCACGGCATTGGCGCGGTGGTCAGCGTGGGCGATCTGGTGGACCGCTCCGACCTGCGCGGAGGCCGGACCGGCTGGGGCGACGTGCCGTTGCGTGTGCGGGAAGAGGTCGTCCCTGGCGCGGCGCTCTTTCGCACGGCAGGCCCGGGAATTGCCTGGCCGGGCTCTGGCCCGCAAGGCCATCCATCGAGGACCGACGTCGCGTATCCGGTCTCGACCGTCGAGGAAGGCCGCTTGGCCGTGCAGGACAATGCTGCGATGCAGCCCGAGTTCATCAAGCTCTGGGTGGACACGCGCGGCGGGACGAAACAAACCCTCACGCCGCCCATCTATCAGGCGATCCTGGAGGAAGCCAATCGGCACAATGTGCCCGTCGGCGCGCACAACGTCACGCTGGCGAACGCCAAAGGTCTACTGCGCGCGGGCGTCACGGGATGGCTGCACGTGCCGGTGCGTCAGGGCGAGTCGCCGGACGAAGAATTAATCGCAATGGTTCAGGAGCGCGCCGCTGGCCCCGCCGGCAATGCCCGCCCGCTCTGGATGACGCCGGGCCTGACAACCGCCTGGGCGACGCTGAACGCCCCGGCCTGGCTCGACGACCCGCTGCTGCTCGACACCTATTCCCCTGAACACGTCCGCACGCTCTGGCGTGACCGGCTGGCGAATATGTCGCCCGAAGACTTCGAGCACGTCCGCGAGGAGTTCGAGAACGACGGGCGCAACGCGATGCAACTCCGCGAAGCCGGGATTCGCGTTGTCCTCGGCTCCGACACAGGGCAGACGCGCTTCTGGATCGGCTTTTACGCGCACATGGCGCTCGAAAGCTTCGTCGCTATCGGTATGACGCCGGCCGAGGTGATTGTCGCCGCCACCAGTGACGCGGCCGAAATCGCGGGCTTCGAGACCGGCATGGTCGCCCCAGGCAAGAGCGCCGACTTCATCGTGCTCGACGCCAATCCCCTGGAGAACATTTCGAACACACGCCGCATCAACCGCGTCTATCTCCGAGGGCGGGAAGTCCCACGCGCCGAGATGAAGGCCCGCTGGCAGGCTCAGCTCGATCGCGGCACGCTCGAATAGCTCCCCCGAGTAGTCATCCTGATGCCAAGACTCTTCGCCGGCGCCTCCGGGTTCGCCTACTCTCAATGGAAGCCGGACTTCTACCCCAGGAACGTCCCCGCCAGGCGTTTCCTGGAGCACTACGCCTCGCGCCTGAACAGCGTCGAGATCAACTACACTTTCCGCCGCCTGCCGAGCGTTTCGACTCTTGCGAACTGGACCGGGATGACCCCGTCGGGATTTTCCTTCGCCGTCAAGGCCCACCAGCGCATCACGCATTTCCTGCGCCTGAAGAACGCCGAAGAGTTTGCGGGCGTCTTTTTCCAGTCTCTGGAGCCTCTCCTCGCCGCCGGTCGGCTTGGTCCGGTGCTCTTCCAGCTCCCGCCGCAACTGCGCTGCGACGTGCCCCTGCTCGCTGACTTCCTTGCGGTCCTCCCGCGCGCCGTGCGAGTCTCCTTCGAGTTCCGCCACGCCTCCTGGCTGAACGACGCAGTGTACGGGCTGCTGGAAAAGCACGGCGTCTGCCTGTGCTTGGCCGAGTCGGAGAACCTCGCCATCCCCCAGGTGCTGACTGCCGGGTTTGTCTATTTCCGCCTGCGCAAGCTGGACTACACCCCCGCTGACCGCGCCGCCATCGCCGACTCCGTACGCGGCCTGCTCAGCAAGGGGAAAGATGTCTACGTCTTCTTCAAGCACGACGAGACGCCCGACGGAGCACTCTACGCGGAGAAACTCCTCCAGCGGGCCGGCAATCCGGCCGGCAACTTGGATTGAGATGGAAATCTTTGGACGAGGAAGTCTTGCGTTCTCCGCGGCTAGCTGGCCTTCGCCATCTCTGCCAAGTGCTCCATCTTCGCCACTATCGCGGCTCCGTCCTTCACGTCCGCCGAGAACTGCACGTCGAAAACGATCTCCGATGCTCCGAGCTTCCGCACCGCGGCCACGTCGCTCGTAATCTGCTCCGCTGTGCCCGCGAAATCTCGGCGGTCTTTCTCGATGGGTTTGCTCGAAAACTCAGGATGCGCGCGCACGAGCAGTTCAAGCTTCCCCGGATCGCGCCCAGCTTCTTTCGCCATTTGCTGGATGCCGTCGAACATCTGCCCGACGGCGGAAATCGGGATGCCCGCCGGAAACCAGCCATTCGCTTCCCGAGCCGTCCGCTGCATGGCGCCGGACGTGTAGGCCGCCATGAAGATCGGCGGATGCGGCTTTTGCACTGGCTTGCAACCGATATACGACTTGGCGATCCTCGTGTACTTGCCGTTGAACTCAACCGGATCGGTTGTCCAGATGGTCTTCAACGCCTGCACATACTCATCGGCGCGTTTGCCGCGTTGCTTCCACGGCGATCCGGCGGCCTCGTATTCGTCCGGCGACCACCCGATGCCGAAGCCCACGCGCAACCGTCCGCCTGACAGCACGTCGAGTGACGCCAGTTGCCGCGCCAGCAGCACCGGGTTGTACAACGGCAGGTTCAGGATGCTCGTTCCGAGACCGATGCGTTTCGAATGCGCCGCTGCGAACGTCAGCGTCCCGACCGGGTCGAGCACGTTCCTGTAGATCGCCGGCAACGACCCGTCGCGCGCAGCGGGATACGGGGCGCGCGGCTGTACCGGCGCCAGCAGACGGTCGAGTACCCATAAGTTGTCATAGCCCAATTCTTCTGCCCGCTTTGTCGCCTTTTCTACGTTCTCCGGTCCGCCCAGGCCCCCGACCTGTGGCAGCGCAAATCCGATGCGCATCCCAACCTCCTCCGAAACATTTGTGTCATCCCGAGAACCAAACGACATACCGATGTCGTTTCGGCAACCAGGGATCTGCTCTTCCGTTCCCTGTTCCCTGTTCCCTACCCTGTACCCCACGCCACCACCTTCTCCGGCGCAATCCGGATCACCGAAGCATCCTCCGGCAGCAGCTCGCGCGACGCGTACTGTGGGTACTTCGCTCGCAGAAGCTCTATCGCCCTCTTCCTTTCCTCGCCCACGGACAAGAGCTCGCCTTGCCCTCGAACCAGGATATACCAAAGCTTCGTCCAGTCTTCGTCGTAGTGGTCGAACAGCAGTGCGACTTGCGGGTTGGCCCGAATGTTCCGCGCGCGCGCCAGTTCCCCGCCAGCCTTTTTCTTCGGCTTGCGGTCCAGCGGCGTATAGAACGCCTTGCCGTCGTAGGCGTAGCAAACCGGTACGACATGGGGCCGTCCCTGCTCGTCCCGTGTCGCCAGCCGCGCCACGCGTGTCTCTCGCAACCGGGTCGCGATGGCGCCCTCGCTCCTGCCGCTCCGCTTGTTCATCGCCCTATTGGTCCCGGAACAGTCCCACAGGACGAACCACATGGCTGCACCTCGCCTGGGGGAAATGCCAGAGTATAGGAACAGCCGAAACCGCGAGTCAATCCGCGCCCGGCCCGCCGTCAGCCTCCGAAGAAAGCCCCCGCCTTGAAATACCGCTCCATACTGGCTAGAATGGTTTGCCTCGATACAGCAGGCATCCGGCCGGCCCGGTACGTGGCAGGCGTATCAGCAGATCAGATATCGGGTTGGGCCGCGGGCCTCCCGAAAAGGAGCGGGCATGTTAATCAAGAAGTCCAGGATTGAAAACTTTGACGACTGGGTGGATATTTTCCATGAGTGGCACGCCGATATCGGCTATCCCACCGAACTGCTCGGCAAGGACTATATGTTTGAGACCAAACTCGATGAAATCGAGAGCAACGAGATCGAGTTCGGGCACTTTGCCGGCCGTCCCAAGTGGGAGAAACTGACCGACATTCCGGATCAGCGCATCCGCGACTCCTTGGCCCACCTGATCGAGTTCCAGGGCGACACCGAGTTCGCCTCCGTCGAGCAGCAGAAGAACCTGCTCGAGCGCGCCCCTTCGCAATTCGACCTCGAAAACATCATCCGCATCAACCGCGAGGAGATGCGCCACGGCTGGCAGATGAGCTACGTGCTGGTCACCCACTTTGGCGACTCCGGCAAGCGCCAGGCCCAGCGGCTGCTCGAACGCCGCGCCAGCGAAAACACGCGGCTGCTCATCTCCTTCAACGAGCCGGTCAACAATTGGCTGGATTTCTTCGTCTACACTTCGTTCATCGACCGCGACGGCAAGTATCAGCTCAACATGCTCAGCCGCAGCGCCTTTGCGCCGCTCGGCCGCAGCATGCTGCCGATGCTCAAGGAAGAGGCCTACCATCTCGCGCAGGGCAACATCGGCCTGATGCGCATCGTGAAGGCCAAGAAGATTCCCATGTCCATCGTCCAGCGCTACTTCAACAAGTGGCTCTCGACGGCCTTTGACCTGTTCGGCGTGGACGATTCCTCCTCGGCGCACTGGGCCTACCTGTGGGGCCTCAAAGGGCGCTACGACGAACACCTCTACGACGAGCCCGCCGACATGGCGAGGCTCAACGAGCTTTCACGCTCCACCTTCTTCAAGGAGGTCGGCGCGCTGGTTGATGCCCTGAACCAGCACGTCCCCGAGGACCAGCCGCGCTTGCGGATTCCGAGCGACAAGTTCCACCGCAACATCGGCCAGTACGCCGGCATGACCTACAGCATCGACGGCGAGAAGCTCTCTCAGGAGGATTACGACAAGCACCTGAAAGAGGTCCTGCCCATGCCCGAAGACGATCAGTTCGTCATCAACGTCGAGAAAGAAGGCGGCTGGATCATCGAAGCTACACCGGGCCGCTAGCTCCGCCCGAACTCTCCATTCCTCAGGGCCTGGCCTTCACCGCCAGGCCCTTGTTGTTCACTGGCGGTGCTCTGTGGACTCCCAATTCACGAGAAACGAGAATAGTTCGTCCGCCATCATCGTGGGTTTGCGATTGATTTCACGCCGCGTTGATTTCCACCCGCAGTCCCGGATGCAATTTCTCCGCGTAGCCGATCAGCCGGTCCAGGGTAAAGCTTTCGATCTTGCCCCGCAGAATGTCGCTGATGCGCGACTCGTCCACTCCGATCTTCTCCGCGATCTCCCTTTGCAGCAACCCGTGTTCCCGCCGGTGCCTGGCGATGATCTGGCAGAGTTGATACTTGGCGCGTTCCACCTCCGTCGCATTGGCGGGCAGGGCGCGATTGCCTCCCGAATATTTCAGGTCGGAAAGCTTGTCCCGAACGCGGCGCAGCGTTCGCTCGTCAGGAAGGGCTTCTCTTTTCCGGGACATAACCTTTACCTCCGAAAACAATTGATGACGCCGAGGAACCGGCTCCGGTCCCGCAGGCGCCAAATCAAGCGGTATTGTTTACCTTGATACTCCATCCGGTCCAGCATGAAAAACTCCCATTCCCCATCGCGTTCGTCTCGCTGGAACTCCTTGCCGTCGAGCGTCTGGACCAGTTCCAGGATCAGGTCGTCGCTGATATCCGCGTGTTTGTTCTCATAGTGCGGATCAATGACAACCTCGCTGATCCGCCGTCCGTTCACCGTCAAACTCAGCCGGTAGGCGCGGCGCTTGCTCATCGAGATTTCAGCTTACAAGAAGTTGCTGGATTTAGTAAGTAGGTTGGGATTTTGGTAGTGTCCCGATTTTGCAAAAATTAGCACCCTACCCAAAGCATGTCATCCCGAGGACACGAAACGACATATTGATGTCGTTTCGGGCATATTGATGTCGTTTCGCCGAGCGAAGCCGAGGGATCTGCTCTGCTCTTTTGAAATTAAGACACTACCGGGATTCTCGTCTGCCCGGTGGCCTCACCCCGTCTTCCCCGCCTCCAGTCCGTAGGCCCGCGCCAGGACTTCGACCGGGTGGATGGGCTTCTTTCCGGTGGCCTGCTGCACCTGAATCGCCGACAACGGGCAATCGCTCGCCAGGCACGCCTCTTCCGCTTTCATGAACTTGAACAGCGGCTTGCCGACCTTCATGGACGCTTCGAAGTATTCCTTCTTGACGCTCCAGCTTCCATCGTGTCCGCTGCAGCACTGCATGCGCTTGACCTCGGCCCCCGGAATCAGGCTCAGCAGTTCCTGTGCCTTGAATCCGATTTTCTGCGCCTTCAGGTGGCACGGCTGGTGGTAGCGCACTTTGCCGATCTCCTGCGAAAAGCCCAGGTCGAGCTTGCCGCGTTTGTGTAAGCCAACCAGATACTCCGACAGATCCAGCGTGTTCTCCGCCACCCGCCGGCAGTCCTCCGTCGGCACCAGCTTCGGGTAGTCCTGCTTGATCATGAAGCTGCAGCTGGCGCTCGGCACCACCACCTTGTACCCCTGTTCGATGGCCTTGCTCAGCTCGGTTACGTTCGCTTGGATCTTCTTCTTCGCGTCGTCCACCAGACCCACATCCAGGAACGGCAGCCCGCAGCACTGCTGTTTCGGAACTTGGCACTCGACGCCGTTTTTCTGAAAGACTGCCATGGCGGCTTTGCCGATATCCGGCTCGTTGTAATTCACCGTGCAGGTGAAGAACAGCGCGATCTTCTCCGCGCCGTTCCCCTTTGCCGCAGCCGGCTGCTTGTTCACCCATCTCTCGAACGTTTCGGAGTGGAAGGTCGGCAACAGCCGGTTCTTGTGAACCCCCAGGAACTTCTCCAGCAGCCCTCGCAGGAATGGATTCTGGTTCGCCCAATTCACCAGCGGCGCCGCCAGGCTCGACAGCTTCCCTACGCCGTCCGTGTTTCCGAACATTTTGTCCGCGAAGGACACGCCGTCCCGTTTCGCCTGCACCAGGTTCGCCCGCATGATCATCCGCGGGAAGTCGATCATCCAATCGTGCGGCGGCACGTACGGGCAGATCGGAACGCACAGCTTGCACTGGTAGCACTCATCCACCACCTGCTTCACCTGTGCATCCTTCAGCCGCTCCGGCTCCCCGAAGTTCTCGTCCATGAACTGGAACAGACTGACGAACGACGGGCACAGCGTATGGCACAATGTGCAGCCGTAGCAGATGTCGAACACCCGGTTGATTTCCTTGCGCGTGGCCTGCGGGTCCCAGTACTCCGCCGAGTTGGGGTCAAAGTTCATACGCTTGCTTCCTTCCCTCTTGGGTTCGGTTTCGCTCGCAGCAAGATGCACATCTTACCGTTTCCCATAGGCCAGGGCAAACTCGGATTGGCTATAGGTAGCGACAGGCATTCCTGGCTGCCGTAGCGCCAGCGTCCCGCTGGCCTTACTCCAAGTAGCGACAGGCCTCCAGGCCTGTCCCCATAGTGCAGGGCACCATCCAAACTGTGTCATCCCGAGGAGCGTTGTTTCGCGAGCGGATGCGAGCGCAGCGACGAGGGATCTGCTCTTCGCCTGGAGCCGTCGGTGCTTCTTTTGTCCCGCTTCCGCCGCATCTCGTGAAGCAGGCGCTGTAATATCACAGGCCGTAGGCCCGTTTTTCTGACTAACAACAAGCCCCCCGGCCTGCACTGATTCTGCTCGAATCGCAAGCGTGTCGGCTTGTTGTTTCACGAGCGGATGCGAGGGAAGCGACCGCCACTTGGCATTCCTGCCGTTCCCGCCAGGGCTGTGCTCCATTCCCCCCCCCCAGCACCTCCCGGCATTCCCTCCTTGCAGCAGTAGCTGCACATGCGTGTCCCACGGAGTTCTCCAACAACCACCTGGAAAGCCCCTTCGGCCTTGACCGGCTTTCCTTCCCGATTAGAATTATATCAGCCCGCCAGGGCCTGAACTGCTCCATGATTTACCAATTCAGGCATGACCGGGACATTACAGATACTTGCCGTATCCACGGGCCTGCCCAAGGCTGGCTGCGGTGGTAAGGAAGCCGATCTAGCCGAGGAGAGGATTTTATCAATAGGACCGTTGTCTGCGCCCCATGTTGGTAGTGCCCCATCTACCTGAATATGGAAAAGCAGCGCCTAAAAGGGGACTTTCCAAGCTGTACGACGCGTCCGACACTACCAGAACCATCGAATTTCACTGACCCTCCAGCTCCCCGTGGCCTCCCGATGCTCAAAAAGATGCAGGCCGATCCGTCTCGACCCCGACTTCCTCGCTCAAAACAGGTTGGGGAAGTTTTGACAGAAAAGCTGCGTGGCATGCCGGCAGCAGGCGGCGAAATTTCAGTGTTTGTGAACGCCTTCTGATAGCAAATGGATACGAAATCGTGGCGCGCAATCAGTATAACCGCACTCCGCGAATGCAGCGTCCCTGATCCATCTTCGAGGGTGGTGATGTTACCCTCGCTGCGATCAAAAAGTGAAGGGATGACATCCGCCATGCTTGGAATGATCCAGAAACGACCGGAAGCGGATGGCTCTGCGGCAGATGGCTGTACTCCCGAGGCGAAGCGCCTCGCCGATTTGGAATAGTTCTGATCGATCGCCATCAAATCTGTGTTTTGTTGATGTCCTGTTGTCGAAAGGCGTTGAATCATGAGGATCAACGCAAAGGACAACATGCCTTGTAATGGATCACCTGCAGCGCAGGTGCGTATTCGGCAGAGTGTAGGGCGTCAGGCCATTTCGGGTGCGATCCACAACCCCCTTCCACCTCCGCGGGGTCCCGCCCTTGAGTTTTCTACTGCGGCCATCCGGTTCGTCCATTCCCGGTTCGCTGAAATCCTGCCCTCCGCTCCCCTCCTCCCGATGCCTTTTCTCCGTCTCGTCTTGTCACTCCTCACTCCCCACTGCGATGGACCCGATGGCACCTGGCTGTCTGGTCATCATGGCCTCCAATCGTTTGGCGAAGTCATCCGCATTCTGCGTCTGATCTGGCTCGAAGTAACAGGGGCCATTTTTCTGGCGCTGGCTGTCTTCGGTGTCCCCTCCGCCATCCGCGAATGGCGTTTGCTTCAGGATGGTGGCTCCCTCCTGCGCTTTGCCATGACGGTTCTGTTTATCGCCATGATGGCCGCCTTCGGTATTTTTTCCTTCTGGAAGACCCGCCGATTTCGTCGGCCATGAAGAAACCTTTCCATAGCCCCGACGACCTGACCCGCTTTTCCGAGTCGCGCGACCTCGGCCGCCCCGGCGAGTTTCCCTTCACCCGCGGCATTCACGCTTCCATGTATCGCGGTCGGCTCTGGACGATGCGCCAGTACGCCGGCTTCGGCTCCGCCGCCGAGTCCAACGAGCGCTACAGGTTTCTCCTGAGCCAGGGGCAAAAGGCGCTGTCGGTGGCCTTTGATCTCCCCACTCAGATCGGTCTCGACTCCGACCATCCGCTCGCCGCCGGGGAGGTCGGCAAAGTCGGTGTCGCCATCTGCAGTCTCCGCGACATGGAAGCGCTCTTCGACGGCATCCCGCTCGAATCCGTCTCAACTTCCATGACCATCAACTCGACCGCCGCGATCCTGCTGGCGCTCTACGTGGCCGCCGCCAGGAAGCAGGGCGCCGACCTCCGCAAGCTCTCCGGCACCGTACAGAACGACATCCTGAAGGAGTACATCGCTCGCGGCACCTACATCTATCCGCCGCGTCCTGCTCTGCGCCTCGTCACCGATCTCTTCCAATGGTGCGAGCAGGAGCTCCCGGCCTGGAACACCATCTCGGTCAGCGGCTACCATATCCGCGAAGCTGGGTCCACCGCCGTCCAGGAAGTCGCCTTCACGCTCGCCAACGCCGTCACCTACGTCGAGGCCGCCGTCGCCGCTGGAATGGACGTCGACTCGCTCGCCCCGCGCCTCTCGTTCTTCTTCAACGCCCACAGCGATTTTCTCGAAGAGATCGCCAAGTTCCGCGCCGCCCGCCGCCTCTGGGCCCGCATCATGAAAGAGCAATTCCACGCCAGCAGTGAGCGTTCCTGCATGCTGCGCTTTCACGCCCAGACCGCCGGCTCCACGCTCACCGCCCAGCAGCCCGACGTCAACGTCGTCCGCACCGCCGTGGAAGCCCTCGCCGCCGTGCTCGGCGGCGCGCAGTCGCTCCACACCAATGCCAAGGACGAGGCCCTCGGTCTCCCCGCCGAGGACGCCGCCCTGCTCGCCTTGCGCACGCAGCAGGTCATCGCTCACGAATCCGGCGTTGCCAACACCGTTGACCCCGTCGCCGGTTCCTATTTCATCGAATCGCTCACCACTGAGATCGAAACCCGAGCCCGCCAATATCTCGACCGCATCGCCGCGCTCGGCGGCATGCTGCGCGCCATCGAGACCGGCTTCGTGCAGCGCGAGATTCAGGAATCTGCGTTCGCCGTGCAGCGCGAGATTGAGGGAGGCGCGCGGGTGATCGTCGGCGTGAACCGCTTTGCGGTATCCGAAGAAGATGCCTGCACGGTCCTGCGCGTTGACCCCGCGCTCGAAGCCGCTCAGATCGCCCGCGTCCAGCAGCTCCGCGCCGAGCGGGACCAGTCCCGCGCCGACGCCGCTCTCGCTGCCGTCGAAGAAACCGCCCGCGGCCACGGGAATCTGCTGCCCCCAATCCTCGCTGCCGTCGAGTCTCTCGCCACCGTCGGTGAAGTCTCCGACGCCTTGCGCCGTGTCTTCGGCGAGCACCAGGAATCTGTCGTCATCTAGCACTTTTCCCCACTCACTGCTCGCCACTCACCATCCCATGACCGCCTCCCGCTCTGATCCCAGGTCGGCTTGTAGAGTTTCGTTCCAAAACACCCGAAATCTGGGCTAAGGATAGCCAATCGAGAATGTCGAAGGAACTGAAGGAACCGAAAGAACCGAAAATACCGAAAGAGCTAAAGTAGCTCTCTGGGGTCCTTTCACGGCACTGCCCTCACCCCCCTCACCGAGAGTTTCCCAATTGGACGCTACCCCCTTGTCCAGAAATTTGACACCGCCGGAAACCACGCGTATGATTGCCCCTTCTATTTTTCATTCCACGGGCAACCTTCCGATGGCGCATGCCTCTAATGATGTGGAAGGTAGCAGGTGAGAATACCTGAAACCTTCTTCTCACCGGCTGCATCTGAGGCAGGGAACGGATGCGAAGGGGATTGGAGAATACGATGACCAACGGCAGAAACAAGGCAAAAGCCGGCCAGCAACGGCAACTTCGTCAGATGCTGGAAGAAAAATCCACGGAACTGCGTGCACAACTGGGTGTTCCTGCTGCTCACCCGGTGCTGCATGCGGTAGCCGATCCCTTCGACTCGGCGGACTGGGCTGAGAAGAGCCACGAAGAATGGATCTTCTTGCAAAAGAACAACTTCGACATGGCGCTGCTGCGTGAAATTGAGGGTGCTTTGGAGCGGCTTCGCGACGGCACCTACGGGACTTGCATGGACTGCGGCATGCCCGTTTCCCGCAAGCGCCTTGAAGCCTTGCCCTGGGCCCGGTATTGCGTGACCTGCCAAGAACGCTACCAGTCTGGAAGCAATTAACCTTTTACAAATCATAAGGTTGAATATCCGAGTGGAGGTTGGAGCATGCCTTTGGTTGAGATCCTTCCACCGTAACATTGTAACGTTCGGGCCCGACCACGACTTGGGCTCAGCCTACCGACACTGTCGCCGCCTTTCTGGGATGATTCTTGGGTCGCATGGGTCTCTGTAACCCAGCGGGAGCGTGTGGAAAAATCCTAACCAGACCGACGGTTCTGGTTCGCGTTTCCGCTTGACAAAAAGAATTTTATTCCGTATAAATGAGGGTTTGGGCGGTATTTTGACCTGGGTTTTAGTGTGCGCGTTGGACCGCAACAAAGGCTCAGGTTTTTATAGTCTGTTGGGAACGCAACGGCTGGCTGGTTCCGTTCCGTCCGCTCTTTTTCCGGAAATAGGAAAGGATTCCTCTTTTCATTTTGCTACGGGACGTGTCGAATGCCTACTTTTAACCAATTGGTGCGCCTGGGACGAGTGCCGGAGCGTTACCGAACTTCCAGTCCGGCACTGCAATCGTGCCCGCAAAAGCGCGGCGTTTGCACCCGCGTGTACACAACTACGCCAAAGAAACCCAACTCGGCCCTCCGCAAAGTGGCTCGCGTGCGCTTGACCAACGGCATTGAAGTCACCTCGTACATTCCTGGCGTCGGACACAACCTGCAGGAACACTCGATCGTGCTGATCCGCGGCGGCAGGGTGAAGGACTTGCCGGGCGTGCGCTATCACATTATCCGCGGAACCCTCGACGCGGCAGGCGTCGCCAACCGAAAGCAAAGCCGGTCCAAATACGGGGCCAAGCGGCCCAAGACTTAGATTCCAAGTCCGGAGCCGGGGCTTGCTCGCTCCCGCCGCCGGAAAGACAGATGGTTTCCTATGCCGAGAAAAGGATTCATTCGACATCGCACCGTTGCCCCGGACGCCGTCTATAGCACATCGTTGGTGACCAAATTCATCAATTGCCTGATGTGGGGTGGCAAGAAGTCCGTGGCGGAGGGCATCTTCTATGACGCGCTCGGGAAGATTCGGGAGCGGGGTGAAGAGGACCCTCTCCGAGTCTTCAAGAAAGCGGTCGAGAACGTCAAGCCGCACATGGAAGTGAAGACGCGACGGGTCGGCGGCGCGAACTATCAGATTCCGATTGAAGTCAATCAGGATCGCCGGACCAGCTTGAGCATTCGCTGGCTGATCGGCTACGCCCGTGCGCGCGGTGAGAAGGGCATGATCGAACGTCTGGCCGGCGAGATATTCGACGCCTATAACGGCCGTGGCGCCGCAATCAAGAAGAAGGAAGATACCCACCGGATGGCGGAAGCAAACCGAGCATTTGCCCATTACCGCTGGTAAGAAGCACCCGATATTGCTCCCCCCTGCGATGTGCACTGTTCTCGCTTTCGCATCTGCGGAGTGGTACGAACGGCCCGGAAGCCAACAGGCGGGGCGCAACGCAGAACAGCTAATTCCCGGAACGCCCCGGAAGTAGAGCAAGAAACGATATGCCCCGGCTAGTGCCCCTCGAAAAAATTCGCAATATCGGCATCATGGCTCACATTGACGCCGGCAAAACCACCACCACGGAGCGCATTCTCTACTACACTGGGATCACGCACCGCATGGGTGAGGTGCACGACGGGACAGCCGTGATGGATTACATGGAGCAGGAACAGGAGCGCGGCATCACGATAACGTCCGCCGCCACCACCTGCTTTTGGAACGACATCCGGGTCAACATCATCGACACCCCGGGCCACGTCGATTTCACGGCCGAGGTTGAGCGCTCGCTGCGGGTGCTGGATGGAGCCGTGGCCATCTTCGATGCTGTGGCCGGCGTGCAGCCGCAGACAGAGACCGTTTGGCGACAGGCCGACAAGTACCGCGTCCCACGCCTTGCTTTCGTCAACAAGATGGACCGTGTCGGAGCAGACTTTGACCGCTGTCTGGACATGATTCGCCAGCGCCTGGGGGCCCGGCCCGTGGCCATCCAGATTCCGCTCGGAAAGGAAAGCGGTTTTGACGGAGTCCTGGATTTGTTCCGGAATCAGGCCATCGTGTACATGGATGAAACTCTGGGAGCGCAATTTCAAATTGAGGAAATTCCTGTCGATTATGCAGCGCAGGCTAGAGCCTTCCGCGAGCAACTGATCGAAACCATTTGTGAACAGGATGACACCCTGCTGGAGAAATATGTGCACGGCGAAGAACTCAGCGAGGCAGAGTTGAAGGCAAGCCTCCGCCGGTCCACCATCGCTTTGAAACTTGTTCCTGTGGTCTGCGGGTCGGCCTTCAAGAACAAAGGGGTGCAGCCGCTGCTCGACGCTGTCGTGGACTTTCTGCCGTCCCCGGTGGACATCCCTCCGGTGGATGGGCTGTCTCCGGATGGAGATCCTCTGACCCGCCGTGCAGCCGACGACGAGCCGTTCGCGGCTTTGGCGTTCAAGATCATGACGGATCCCTACGTCGGCCAGCTTACCTTCCTGCGCATCTATTCCGGCTCGGTCCGTGTAGGCTCCCAGCTTTTGAATGCCACCCGCCAGCGCAAGGAACGCCTGGGACGGCTGCTCAAAATGCACGCCAACAAACGGGAGGATATTGAGGAAGTCTTCGCCGGCGATATTGCCGCCGCTGTTGGCCTCAAGAACGTTTCGACGGGTGACACCGTTTGCCATCCGCAGCAAACGACCATCCTGGAATCCATCGTGTTTCCGAACCCGGTGATTTCCGTTTCGGTGGAACCCCGGACCAAGGCCGACCAGGAAAAACTGGGCATTGCTCTCGGCAAACTGGCGCAGGAAGACCCCACCTTCAAAGTTCACGTCGACCCGGACACCGGCCAGACGCTGATCTCCGGGATGGGCGAATTACATCTCGAGATCATTACGGACCGTCTGGTACGGGAATTCAACGTCGGCGCCAACGTCGGTCGTCCCCAGGTGGCCTATCGTGAGTGCATCACGCGCCCGGCCAAGGCCGAAGGCCGCTATGTACGCCAGACCGGCGGACGTGGCCAGTACGGGGTCGTAAAGCTCGAAATTGAGCCGCTCGAGCGCGGCCAGGGCTTCGAGTTTGTCTCTAAGATCGTCGGGGGCTCGGTGCCGCGCGATTACTGGAAGGCAATCGAAGAGGGCATGCGCGAGGCCATGGAAGGGGGCGTGCTCGCTGGCTACGAAATGGTGGATGTCCGCGCGACTCTGGTGGACGGCGACTACCACGAGGTGGACAGCTCCGAGATAGCTTTCAAGATCGCTGCTTCATTGGGATTCAAGGAAGCCGTCCGGCGCGCTGCTCCGGTCTTACTCGAACCGATGATGAGCGTCGAAGTGGTGGTCCCTGAGGACTACCTGGGCGAGGTGATCGGAGATCTCAACGCCCGTCGTGGGCGCATTGAGTCCATTGAGGCGCGGGCTGGCTCGCAGATTGTGCGGAGCATGGTCCCGCTTACCGAGATGTTCGGTTACGCCACCGACTTACGCTCCTGTACCCAGGGCCGCGCCACTTACACGATGCACTTTGCGCAGTACGAGCAGACCCCGGCTGGGATCAGCGAGGAAGTCATCGCCAGACTCCAGGGGCGACCCGTGGGGCGGTAGCTGCATGCGGAGCGAAACGTTTGAAGACAGCGGTGAAGACGATCTGCGATGAATCGGAATCTGGCCGGAACTTTCAAGAGGGAGTAGAGGAGCGATGGCGAAGGAGAAATTTGACCGCACGCAGCCGCACGTAAACGTGGGGACGATCGGGCACATCGATCACGGGAAGACGACGCTGACGGCGGCGATCACGAAGGTATTGGGGAAGCGGGACGGGAAGGTGGCGTTCCGGTCGTTTGACTCGATCGACAACGCGCCGGAGGAGCGGGAGCGTGGGATCACGATCGCGGTGGCGCACGTGGAGTACACGACGGCGAACCGGCACTACGCGCACGTGGACTGTCCGGGGCACGCGGACTACATCAAGAACATGATCACGGGTGCGGCGCAGATGGACGGGGCGATTTTGGTGGTGGCGGCGACGGACGGGCCGATGCCGCAGACGCGGGAGCACATCTTGCTGGCGCGGCAGGTGGGGGTGCCCTACATAGTGGTATTCATGAACAAGGTGGACGCGGTGGACGACCCGGAGTTACTGGATCTGGTGGAGCTGGAAGTGCGGGAGCTGTTGAAGAGCTATCAGTTTCCGGGGGACGATCTACCGGTGGTACGGGGGTCGGCGCTGGGAGCGCTGAACGGGGAAGAGCAGTGGGAGAAGACGGTGGAAGAGTTGATGGAGGCGGTGGACCAGTCGGTGCCGCTGCCGCAGCGGGAAGTGGACCAGCCGTTTCTGATGCCGATTGAGGACATATTCACGATACAGGGGCGGGGGACGGTGGTGACGGGGCGCGTGGAGCGGGGGGTGATCAAGGTAGGGGAAGACGTGGAGATAGTGGGCTTCCGGCCGACGGCGAAGACGGTGGTGACGGGGGTGGAGATGTTCCGGAAGCTGTTGGACGAGGGGCAGGCGGGCGACAACGTGGGGCTGCTGTTGCGGGGGACGGCGAAGGACGATGTGGAGCGCGGGCAGGTGATCGCGAAGCCGGGGACGATTACGCCGCACACCCAGTTCCAGGCGGAAGTGTATATCTTGACGAAGGAAGAGGGGGGGCGGCACACGCCGTTTTTCACGGGTTACCGGCCGCAGTTTTATTTTCGGACCACGGATGTGACGGGGGTGGCGGCGTTGCCGGAAGGGACGGAGATGGTGATGCCGGGAGACAACGTGGCGCTGTCGGTGGAACTGATTACGCCGATCGCGATGGAGAAGGGGCTGCGGTTTGCGATCCGCGAGGGCGGCCATACCGTCGGCGCCGGCACCATCTCCGAGGTCATCGAGTAGGGGCGGAGCAGGTCCGCTGCGTGGCCGTGAGCGATCTTGGACTTTTTCGGGGTGAGAGATGCGTGATATCATTACGTTACAGTGTTCCGATTGCAAGAACAGGAACTATACGAACACCAAGAACAAGAAGAAGACGACTGCCCGGCTCGAAATGAAGAAGTACTGCCGTTTCTGCCGGCATCATACGGCGCACCGCGAGGTGAAGTAAGAAACAGCACACGCCTCCGGGTTCGAGGCCGGACGGTTGGAAGGCGGCGGGGGAATGCAGGAGGCGGGGCTGCCCCCGCACGCAGAGGGGCGTAGGTTTAACGGCAGACCGCCGGTCTCCAAAACCGGATGTGGGGGTTCGAATCCCTCCGCCCCTGCCAAAATTTCTACCGGGCGTTGGAACTTGCGAGAGGGGCGCGGCATAGAAAGGCGCCGCTGGGTGCCATGAAAGAAGCCAAAGTGGAATCGAGAGTCGTCGGACGGGAGGGCAAGGCCGCCGCCCATGGGGGCTGGCTTTCGAACGTCCTCACCTGGCCCGGTCAGACCAAGACCTTTTTGGGTGACGTCCGGGCTGAGACCCAGAGGGTCACCTGGCCCACGAAAAAGATGATCCGGGCCACCACCGTAGTCGTTATTGTTACCGTGTTCTTTTTCGGTCTTTACTTTGCCATTATCGACTACATCTTTAGCAATTTAGTGGGCCGCCTGCTGCAGTGGGGTGGCTAGGGGCTTGCAAGCCGATTATGACGGAGACGTTCAAGAACTGGTACATCATCCACACCTACTCCGGGTTTGAGCGGAAGGTGAAGGAGAGTTTGGAAAGCCGCGTGAAGGCGTTTGGCCTGGAAGATCGGATCGGGCAGATTCTGATCCCGACAGAAAACGTGATCGAAGTAAAAAAGGGCCAAAAGGTTACCTCGTCCCGGCTGTTTTATCCCGGCTACGTGCTGGTCGAGATGGAGATGGACGATCACCTCTGGCACGTTATCAAGTCCACGCCGCGTGTCACGGGTTTTGTAGGCAGCGGCCAGACGCCAACTCCGCTCAGCGATGAGGAAGTGAACCAGATCCTCCACCGCGCGACGACCGCCAGTGAAAAGGTTACGCCACGCCTGTCCTTTGAGCGGAACGAGACGGTAAAGATTGTGGACGGTCCGTTCACCAATTTCACCGGCATCGTGGATGACATCAACATGGACCGCAGCACGCTGAAGGTGATGGTGACCATCTTCGGCCGCTCGACACCGGTCGAGCTCGACTTTTTGCAGGTGGAGAAGCTGTAAGCGCCCCGGTATTGCATCCCGCGCGAAGCCGGAGAAGGAGACAACGATGGCAGCTGCTGTGCCGAAAGGCAAGAAGATCGCTGGACAGATCAAGTTGCAGATCGGAGCTGGAAAAGCAACGCCCGCACCCCCGGTCGGGCCGGCGCTCGGACAGCACGGCGTCAATATCATGGACTTTTGCAAGGCCTTCAACGCCAAGACATCGGGCAAGGACATGGAAGGCCTCATCATCCCAGTCGTCATCACCGTGTTTGCCGACCGGACTTATAGCTTCGTCACCAAGACGCCTCCGGCCCCAGTGCTGCTGAAGCGAGCAGCCGGAATCGCGAAAGGGTCCGGTGTTCCCCACACCACCAAGGTGGGGAGCGTTTCGGCGAAGCAGGTCGAGGAAATCGCGCGCACCAAGCTTCCAGACTTGAACACAACGTCGATGGAGGCCGCCATCAACTCGATTCGCGGAACCGCCAGGAGTATGGGCATCGACGTCGTCGTCTAACCTACCGGCGGGCGCATCGGGGATCAGGGAGAGCAGCAATGGCAAGACGAATGGGCAAGAACATCGACAAAGCGCAGAAGGCGGTTGAGCCGCGCATCTACAAGCTTGACGAGGCTGTCGGGCTGTTGAACAAAGTCAAGTACGCCAAGTTCGACGAGACCATCGAACTCGCCCTACGGCTGGGGGTCGATCCCCGTCAGGCCGACCAGATGGTCCGCGGCACATTGGTTTTGCCTCACGGCCTTGGCAAGTCCAAGAAGGTTCTGGTCATTGCCGGCGGGGAAAAGGTCCGCGAAGCTGAGGATGCCGGCGCCGATATCGTCGGTGGAGAAGAGATCGTAAAGAGAATTCGGGAAGGCTGGATGGATTTTGAGGCCGTCGTCGCGACGCCTGACATGATGAAGTCAGTCGGGAGGCTGGGGAAAGTTCTGGGCCCGCGCGGACTCATGCCGAACCCCAAGGCTGGCACCGTCACCTTTGACGTCAAGACCGCCATTCAGGAGATCAAGGCCGGCAAGGTAGAGTTCCGGGTGGATAAGACCGCTATTGTCCATGCTCCCGTAGGGAAGTCCAGCTTCCCCCCGGAGCGGCTGATTGAGAACGCTCAGGCGTTGATCGCGGCGGTTGTTAAGGCCAAGCCCGCTGCCGCCAGGGGAAAATATGTACGGACCATCACGCTGTCCTCGACGATGGGGCCGGGCGTCCCGATCGAGTTGGGGCCAGAAGACGCCTAGCCCGGCGCTGTGGCGCATTTCGATTCTTGTACGCCGTGGAGGGATGTGTGAACAGAGAGGAAAAAGCCAAAGAAGTAGAGCGCCTGAAAGAGGCTCTGGAAAAGGCCAAGAGCCTCTTTGTGGTCAATTTTCAGAAAATTCCCGTCTCGCAGGACTGGGAGTTGCGCCGCCAGGTCCAGGCTGCCGGGGGACAGTACCGGGTTGTCAAGAACACCCTGACCGAGATCGGGTCGAAGGGATTGCCCTCTGAGGCTATCCTGAACTCCCTCGCCGGGCCGACGGCATTGGCCTCCACCGAAGCCAATCCAGTGGCGCTGGCAAAGGTCCTCTCGACGTACGCCAAAGAAAACCCGGACTTCCGGTTCCGGGCAGGAATCGTAGAAGGCCGCGTCATCTCGCTGGCCGAGTTTGCCGATCTGGCACTCATGCCCAGCAAGGAGGAACTGCTCTCCAAGGTCGTCTATTTGGCCGGCTCCCCCGCCCGCGGTATCGCCGTCGCCGTGCAGTCGGTGATCCGCGGCATTGCCTCGGTTCTGGATCAGGCTGTAAAGGAAGAAAAGTTTAGTCAATAATTGCGCGGGTCCCGCCCGGTGGGATCAGAGGAGTGGAAACGATCATGAGTGATAAGGTTGCAAGCATTCTCGAAGAGATCAAGGGACTCACACTGATGGAGGCCGCCGACCTGGTGAAACAGATGGAGGAGGCCTTTGGTGTCAGCGCTGCCGCACCGGTGATGGTGGCTGGAGCCGCGGGCGCAGGCGCCGCAGCAGCGCCAGCAGAAGAGCAGACGGAGTTTACCGTCGTGCTGACCGCAGTGGGCAACAACAAGATCAACGTCATCAAGGCGGTACGCGAAGTCACGAGTCTCGGCCTCAAGGAGGCTAAGGATCTGGTGGACGGCGCACCCAACCCCATCAAGGAAGCGATTCCCAAGGAAGAGGCCGAAGCGCTCCAGAAGAAATTCACCGAGGCGGGAGCGAGCGTCGAGATCAAGTAGGTTCCATCCGGCCGGACCAGTTGTCGGCGCTTACGCGCCGCCTCGCCGCCCGCGTTCCTCCGAACGGCCCGAGGCGCTCAGGGAAGGGGTGGATGGCAAGGAACGGAACGCTCGACAGACAGAAGTTCCAACGCACGGGTTTTGCCCGGCGGAGGGGCAGAAGCTACCTGTTTCGAATCAGCCTACCATTGCGGGTTTCCCGGTCCTCTGCACTGGATCCGGCATTCCTGGAATGAACGTAACCGGACGGGGCCCGATGGGCTCATCTCTTCCGATGCAGTCGAGGAGTAGACATGGCGCAAGCAACGAACGGCACGAATCGGGAGCGAGTTGATTTTTCCAAGATTCGCACTGAGCTCCCGATTCCGAACCTGATCGAGGTGCAGAAGCAGTCCTATCACCGCTTCCTGCAGATGCACCTGCTCAAGGAGGAGCGGGAAGATTTCGGCTTGCAGGCCGTCTTCAGCTCCGTGTTTCCCATCACGGATTTTCGCGAGATTTCGAAGCTCGATTTTGCCGACTATTCGATTGGAAACTGGGAGTGCAAGTGCGGGAACCTGAAGGGATTGCATCATTTGCGCCGACCGTGCCAGCGCTGCGGCGCCAGCATTATCACCAGCCCGTTCAATGTCGGGGGCGAAATCCTGTGCGGCAAGTGCGGCTCTCCGAACCGCAACGAGGTCACTTTCTGTGACAAATGCGGTGACCCGGTCGATCTCCAGCTCAAGTACGACGTCGTCGAATGCCAGGAGCGCGGCATGACCTACGCCGCCCCGCTAAAAGTCACCATCCGACTGACTGTCTATGAGAAGGACCCCGAGACTGGCGCCAAGACTCCGCGCGAAATCAAAGAACAGGAGGTCTTTTTCGGGGAAATCCCGCTGATGACCGAAAACGGGACGTTTATCATCAACGGTACCGAGCGTGTGATCGTCAGCCAGCTCCACCGGTCCCCCGGGGTCTTCTTTGAAACCGCCAGCCAACGCACCTATTTCCTGGGAAAGATCATTCCCTACCGCGGCTCCTGGGTGGAGTTTGAGTACGACGCCAAGAATCTTCTCTACGTCCGCATTGACCGCAAACGCAAGTTTCTCGGAACCGTCTTCCTGCGCGCACTGGGTCTCAAGAGCGACGCCGAAATCCTACAAAAGTTCTACAGGGGGGAGACCCTTCGTCTCGAGGAAAAGAAGCTTTATTGGGAACTCTCCGACGGCTTGCTCGGCCAGAGGCTTTTCCATCATGTTCTGCATCCTCGCACCAGGGAAGAGTTGGCTCACTCGGGGCGCCGCATAACCCCTTCGATCCTCGACGCCTTTCGGAAGGCCCGGGTCGAGGCCGTCGAAATCTCGCAGAGCGACCTGGAAGGCGCCTGTTTCCTAGGCGACGTGGTGGACAGCAGCACCGGCGAGGTTCTGTCCGAGGCCAACGCGGATGTTACTCCACAGATCCTGAGCGCTCTGGTCGAAGCCGGCATCCCTCAGGTGCGTATCTTCTTCCCGGAACGCGAGGATGCTGGAATCGTTTTGAGCCAGACCCTGAAGAAGGATAGCCTTAAGACTCCTGAAGAGGCGTTGATTGAGATCTACCGCAAGCTCCGTCCTGGCGATCCGCCTACGCTTGACACGGCCATTGCCTTGTTCCGGGGCATGTTTGTCGACCCGCGTAAGTACGACTTCTCGCGGGTGGGGCGCCTCAAGTTCAACATCAAGCTTGAAAAGGAATCCCCACTAGGCAAGCGCACGCTCGACCTCGATGACTTTGCCACGGTCCTGGATTACCTGTTCAAGCTGCGGAAGAACATCGGCAGCGTGGACGACATTGATCATCTCGGCAACCGTAGAGTCCGCGCCGTTGGAGAACTGCTCGAAAACCAGTTCCGCATCGGCCTGGTTCGCATGGAGCGCGCCATCAAGGAAAAGATGTCGGTCTACCAAGAAATGTCCACGGCGATGCCGCACGATCTGGTGAACGCCAAGCCGGCCATGGCCGCCATCCGCGAATTTTTCGGGTCGAGCCAGTTGTCCCAGTTCATGGACCAAACCAATCCGCTTTCCGAGATCACGCACAAGCGCCGTCTCTCGGCTCTCGGGCCGGGCGGGTTGAGTCGCGAGCGCGCCGGGTTTGAAGTCCGCGACGTCCATCCCACTCACTACGGTCGCATTTGCCCCATCGAAACACCGGAAGGTCCCAATATAGGCCTCATCTCCTCGCTCTCCTGCTACGCTCGGATCAATGAATTCGGCTTCATCGAGAGCCCGTACCGCAAGGTGGTGAAGGGCCGCGTTGTCGACTACGTCAAGATTACCCACGCTGGCGACAGCGAATTCCACCCGGGCGACATCGTCGAGAAGGACAATTGTGAAAAAGCTAACGCCGAACTGACGGGCCGCAAGCGCCCTGCCGAGTCCGAACCGTACTGCTTCTACCTGTCCGCCTGGGAGGAAGACAAGTATGTAGTCGCCCAAGCCAATATCGCGCTTGACGAGCGCGGCTGTATCATCCCGGAACTGCTGAACGCCCGCCAGGCGGGCAACTTCGTGCTAAAACAGCGCGAGGAAATTGATTTTATCGACGTCTCGCCCAAGCAGCTTGTCAGCGTCGCTGCGTCTCTCGTTCCGTTCCTTGAGAACGACGACGCCAACCGCGCCCTAATGGGTTCGAACATGCAGCGGCAGGCCGTTCCCCTGTTGCGCGCCGAGGCCCCGCTGGTCGGCACCGGCATTGAAGGCGTAACCGCGCGCGACTCCGGCGCCGTAGTGACCTGCCGGCGGAACGGCCGTGTGGAGACCGTGGACAGCGAGCGCATCATCGTCCGAGCCGAGGGCGAGGGCGAGCCCGGCACCATTTCCGCCGGCATCCACGCCGATGTCTACAGCCTTACCAAGTTCAAGCGATCCAACCAGAATACCTGCATCAACCAGCGCCCGGTCGTCCGCGAAGGCGACGCCGTCCGCAAGGGCCAGGTCCTGGCCGATGGGGCATGCACCGATCACGGTGAGCTCGCCCTGGGCCGCAACGTCCTGGTGGCGTTCGTTCCCTGGCGCGGCTACAACTTTGAGGACGCCATCCTGGTCAGCGAGAGACTCGTCCAGGAGAACTACTTCACCTCCATCCACATCGAGGAACTCGAAATCGAGGCGCGCGACACCAAGCTCGGTCCGGAAGAGATCACCCGCGATATCCCTAACGTGAGCGAGAACTTTTTGCGGGACCTCGATGATGCCGGCATCATCCGCATTGGCGCCACCATAAAACCCGGCGACGTTTTGGTCGGCAAGGTGACGCCCAAGGGCGAGACGCAGCTCACGCCCGAGGAGAAGCTCCTGCGCGCGATCTTCGGGGAAAAGGCCGGCGATGTCCGCGACGCGTCACTCATCTGCTCGCCCGGCATCGAGGGCACCATCGTCGACGTAAAGATCTTCACTCGTAAGAGTGAAGAGAAAGACGAGCGCGCCAAGTTCATCGAAGCCAGCCAAGTTGCCAAGCAACGCAAGAACCTTGAATATCAGATCGAGGTTCTGGAAGATGAGCGCGTCAGGCGTCTGAATGACATTCTGGGCGGGCGAGTTTTGCAGTCCGACCTCCATGACGAGCGCACCAACAAACGACTCGTAACCAAGGGAACTGTCCTGGGACCGGAGGAGATCCGCCATTTGAAGGCCCGTGACCTGAAGCGTGCCAAACTCGACATCAAGCGCGACCCGCACTTGAACGAGCAGATTGACGAAATCGAGGAGATGACCTCCCGCCAGATTGACGTCCTCCAGAAGGTCAGCAAAGAAAAAGAGGAGAAGCTCAAGAAAGGCGACGAGCTACCGCCCGGTGTGATCAAGCTGGTAAAAGTCTATGTCGCCATGAAACGCAAACTCTCGGTCGGGGACAAGATGGCTGGACGTCACGGCAACAAGGGCGTCATCGCTCGCATTGTTCCCCAGGAGGACATGCCACACCTACCCGACGGCTCAGCGGTTGAGATCGTCCTCAACCCACTCGGTGTCCCATCGCGCATGAACGTGGGACAGATTCTAGAGACGCACCTCGGCTGGGCGGCCAAGGCGCTGGGACTGCACTTTGCCTCTCCGGTATTTGACGGCGCCTCGGAGGCGGAAATCAAGAAGATGCTCACCGACGCCGACCTTCCCTCCTCCGGAAAGACCGAACTCTACGACGGGATGACCGGCGACCGGTTCGAACAGCCCGTGACGGTTGGCTATATTTACATGCTGAAGCTCTCGCACCTAGTGGACGACAAGATTCACGCCCGTTCGATCGGGCCGTACTCGCTCATCACGCAGCAGCCCCTCGGCGGAAAGGCCCAGTTTGGCGGCCAGCGCTTCGGAGAGATGGAGGTCTGGGCGCTCGAAGCCTACGGCGCCGCGCACATCCTCCAGGAGTTGCTCACCGCTAAGTCCGACGATGTCGTCGGCCGGACCAAGATTTACGAAGCTATCGTCAAGGGGGAGGCCGCCATCGAGCCTGGCATCCCTGAGTCCTTCAATGTTCTGATCCGCGAGTTGCAGAGTCTCTGCCTCGACGTGGAACTGCTCAAGAAACCGAAGGACCTGCTCGAAACCGCGGCCGACTAGGCCACTTGCCCCGGCCGTCCAGGGGCGCTTGCCATTTGTTTTACCGATTGCGGGAAACCGCCGGAGGAGGAAGCCTTGTACCGAACTGGATCATTCGATCGCGCCAGCCTGACCATGGACTTTGACAGCATTCGCATCAGCTTGGCGTCGCCGGAAAAGATTCGTTCCTGGTCGCACGGGGAAATCACCAAGCCCGAGACGATCAATTACCGGACATTTAAACCCGAACGCGCCGGTCTGTTTTGCGCCCGCATCTTCGGCCCGACGGTCGACTGGGAGTGCCTCTGCGGCAAGTACAAACGCATGAAGCACCGCGGGGTCATCTGTGACAAGTGCGGCGTAGAGGTAACCACCAAGGACGTCCGCCGCGTCCGCATGGGACATATCGAGCTGGCGTCTCCCTGCTCCCACGTCTGGTTTTTCAAAGGCCTTCCGAGCCGCATCGGCTACCTGCTGGACCTCTCGCTCCGCGACTTGGAGCGCATTCTGTACTTCGAGGCCTACGTCGTGCTCGACCCCGGCTCGGCCCCAATCAAGGAAAAAGAGATTCTCGGCGAGGAGCGCTACCGCCAGTTGCAGCAGGAGTATCCCGGCAAGTTCACGGCCATGATGGGGGCCGAAGCGATCCGCGAGCTGCTCAAGCGCGTTCACGTCGAGTCGCTCTGCGCCGAGCTGCGCGAGAAAATGCGCGGCGAGGTCTCCCAACAGAAACGCCTCAAGTTCGCCAAGCGCCTCCGGGTTGCCGAGTCCTTCCGCAGGTCCGGCAACCGACCTGAGTGGATGATCCTGGAGGTCATTCCCGTCATTCCTCCGGAGTTGCGCCCGCTGGTTCCGCTCGACGGTGGTCGGTTCGCCACCTCCGATTTGAACGATCTCTACCGCCGCGTCATCAACCGTAACAATCGCTTGAAGAAGCTCATGGAGCTGAACGCCCCCGACGTCATCATTCGCAACGAGAAGCGCATGCTCCAGGAAGCGGTGGACGCCTTGTTCGACAACGGCCGCCGCGGCCGCGTCTTGCGCGGCGCCAATAACCGCCCTTTGAAGTCGCTCTCCGACACGCTCAAGGGTAAGCAGGGGCGCTTCCGCCAGAACCTGCTCGGCAAGCGCGTCGACTACTCCGGCCGCTCTGTCATCGTCGTCGGTCCGGAGCTGAAGCTCCATCAGTGCGGACTGCCCAAGAAGATGGCGCTCGAGCTGTTCAAGCCCTTCATCTACCACCAGCTGGAGCAGAAGGGCCTCTGCACCACCATTAAGATGGCCAAGGAGATGGTCGAGCAGCAGGACTCGGTCGTCTGGGACATCCTCGAAGAAGTCATTCGCGACCACCCGGTCCTGCTCAACCGCGCTCCCACGCTCCACCGCCTGGGTATCCAGGCCTTTGAGCCGGTGCTCGTGGAGGGCAAGGCCATCAAGATTCATCCGCTCGTCTGCACCGCCTTCAACGCCGACTTTGACGGCGACCAAATGGCCGTTCACATCCCGCTTTCGCCCGAGGCGCAGATCGAGGCCAACGTCCTCATGCTCAGCTCAAACAACATCCTCTCGCCCGCCAACGGCCATCCGCTCGCGGTGCCCACCCAGGACATCGTCCTCGGCATCTACTATCTCACCAAGTCCAAGCGCGGCACGCGGGGCGAGGGACGGGCCTTCGGCTCTAGCGAGGAGGTTTTTCTCGCTCTCGAGGCCCGCGAGGTCGAGACCCTCACCCCGATTCGGCTCCGCCTTTCCGGAAAGGTCATCGACCTGACCAAGGCCTACGACGACCAGGACATCCTGCACACTGAGCCAGTCACGTTCCAGAACCAGATACTCGAAACCACCGTCGGCCGCGTGATCTTGAACGACCACTTGCCGGAGGACATGCCCTTCATCAATGGCTTGCTTAAGAAGAAGGGACTCGGGCAGCTCGTCAACTATTGTTACCTCCGCAACGGACTGCCGAAGACCGTCCAGCTCCTCGATGAGATCAAGCAGGTTGGGTTCCTCTACGCTACTAAGGCGGGGATCTCGATCGGCGTCGACGACCTGGTCATCCCGTCCGGTAAGGAGCAGCTCGTCGAGCGCGCCAAGAGAGAAGTCATCTCCGTGCAGCAGCAGTACCTCGACGGCGCCATCACCAACGGCGAGCGCTACAACAAGGTCATCGCCATCTGGTCGAACATCACCGAGAGGGTGGCGGAGGAGATGTTCAACGCCATGCAGGAGATGGACGCTCGGGGCGACAGCTTCAACCCAATTTACATCATGGCCGATTCCGGCGCCCGCGGCTCCAAGCAGCAGATCCGCCAGTTGAGCGGCATGCGCGGCCTGATGGCCAAGCCTTCCGGAGAAATCATCGAGACGCCCATCACTGCCAACTTTCGCGAAGGACTCACTGTGCTGCAGTACTTCATCTCCACGCATGGCGCACGCAAGGGATTGGCCGACACGGCCCTCAAGACAGCCGACTCCGGCTACCTCACCCGCCGCCTCGTCGACGTGGCCCAGGACGTCATCGTCAGTGAGGTCGATTGCGGTACCGTGGACGGCATCTTCGTCGAATCCATCGTCGAGAGCGGCGAGATCATCGAGCCGTTCCGCGACCGCATCGTCGGCCGCGTCTCCCTCGAAAAGATCCGCGACTATGAGGGCAACGTGATCGTCGACCTCAACCAGGAGATTAGCGAGGACCTCGCCAACGCCATCCAGCAGGCCGGCATCGAGCGTGTCAAAATCCGCTCCGTACTCACCTGCGAAGCCAAGCGCGGCTGCTGCATCATGTGTTACGGTCGCAACTTGGCGGCCGGCCGTCTGGTCGAGCTCGGAGAAGCTGTCGGCGTCATCGCCGCCCAGTCGATCGGTGAGCCCGGAACCCAACTCACGATGCGCACGTTCCACATCGGCGGCACCGCCAGCCGGATTGCCGAGCAGTCCAGCCATGATGCCAAGAACAACGGATTCGTAAAGTTCATCAACCTCGTCACCATCCGCAACAAGGAGGGCGACAACGTCGTCATGAACCGCGACGGCGCCATCACCATCGTGGACGAGAAGGGGCGCGAGCGCGAACACTACTCAGTCGTCTATGGTGCCCGCGTCAAGGTCAGCGAAGATCAGCCCGTAACCGTCGGCCAGATTCTCGTCGAGTGGGACCCCTACACTTTCTCCATCCTCACCGAGGCGGGCGGCACTGTACAGTTCAAAGACCTCGAAAAGGGTACCACCCTGCGCGAAGAAGTGGACGAGGTTACCGGCTTGTCTCGCTGGGTCGTTGCCGACTCCCCCGATGAGCGCCGCGAGCCCGCCATCCTGATCAAGGATGCTGCGCACCCGACTAAGACTCTGAAGCAGTATCTCATGCCTTTGAAGGCGCACCTCATGGTCGCCGAAAGAGACGACGCGCACCCAGGCGACGTGCTCGCCAAGATTCCGCGGGAGACCACCAAGACCAAGGACATCACCGGCGGTCTACCACGTGTCGTCGAGCTGTTCGAAGCCCGCCGGCCCCGCGAAACCGCCACCATCACCGAGATTGATGGTGTCGTGCAGTATGGCGAAGTCACCAAGGGCCAGCGCAAAGTCATTGTCGTCAACGAGACTGGCATGCAGAAGGAATACCCGCTCCCCCGGGGCGTGCATCTGAACGTCCAGGAAGGCGAGCGCGTCCGTGCCGGTCAGCCCTTGATGGACGGTCCCCGCAACCCGCACGACATCCTGGCCGTCCTCGGCGAGAAGGAGCTCCAGGCCTATCTCGTCAACGAGATTCAGGAGGTCTACCGTCTGCAGGGCGTCAACATCAATGACAAGCACATTGAAACCATCGTTCGACAGATGATGCGCTGGGTTAGAATCGAGGAAGTCGGCGACACCGACTTTCTCGTCGAAGAGCAGGTCGACAAGTTTCGCTTCCGTGAGGAGAACGAACAGGCCATCGCTCGCGGCAGCCGTCCGGCCACAGGCCGCCCGATGCTGCTCGGTATAACCAAGGCCTCGCTCTCGACCGACTCGTTCATCTCGGCGGCATCCTTCCAGGAGACCACCCGGGTGCTCACCGAGGCTGCCATCAGCGGCAAGGTGGACCACCTGCGTGGCCTCAAAGAGAACGTCATCGTCGGACGTCTGATCCCTGCTGGCACCGGCATGGACTACTATCGTAGCTTCCGGCTCCTCACCGAGGAACCCAAACCCGAGGAAATCCCTGTCGAACAGCCTTTCGCCGCGCCGACCACCACCGAGGAGTTCCTCGAGGAGGAGCGCCCTCAGGCTTGAATTGCATCCCTACGAGACCGCGAGAGGGGCAGTGGTGAATTGTGAGCAATGGGCAGAAGTAAGCAATGGCCCTACTCACAACTCACCATTCGCCACTTTCCTGCTCTCCAATACAAACATCCTCCCTCAAATTAGACTTTGGCTCCATTGCCCGATTTTTTCTTACGCTATCCTCAAATCAAGGTAGTTCCAACTTGATCCGCCTGGTCCACTACACGAGGCTGGCGCGGACCGTACCCCCCCTCACCGTTTGGGAACAGTGATCCCTTAATGGCGCTTAGAAGTCGTTCCGGTATGTGACTAGACCATTTTCAGGGTTGGTGTAGCGCAGCCGCCAAAGTAGGGGCAGGCAGGAATGCCTGCCCTACCTGCGGGCTATACAGCAATGCTGAAAATGGTCTAAGTGAAACAAGGGCAGGCCGTTAGGATTGGACTGCAAGGCCCTGCTCGCTATTCCCTGTCTTCGGATATCAGCTTTTCCACTGTCGCTAGGCGCCCATGCCTAAGAACGAGGGATAGCCGGTGGCCATCAGAAACGCCGTTCCCACCAGCATCGCTACGCCGATGAAGGCCATCAACCCCAGCAGCAAGCGGCTCTTCCAGGAGATGTTCAACGGCGCCAGCACGACGGCAACCTGCGTCAGCCAGACAGACCCACGGGGAATGATCCGGCCCCACAAGCCAGTACTGCAGAACGGGCAATGCGGCCCGGCTGCGTTGTGGACGTTGCACATACGTCCGGCCTCTTCCCACAAGACCTGACAGCCGCAGTCGAACATCACGTCGCAGAAAGGCGTGAAGAACGTGTAGGAAACACCCACCACGGCCAGCAACACCAGCGCCCGGACCCACCAGACAGTGGACTGATTGTATCGTTCCCACCAACTCATGCCCACATTCTACCGCGCCGGTCCCGACAGAGCAATGATCGGATCGCTGGAATGGAATATACTGTGGACGGCAGCGAACACATGGAATCATCCTCCACCAATTCCAGTTTGCCGGAGGCCCGCTTGCGCGTCCTGGGCGTGATTCCCGCGCGGTACGAGTCCGAGCGGCTGCCGGGCAAGGTGCTGCTCCCGATCTGCGGCAAGCCGATGATCCAGCTCGTCTATGAGCGAACCCGCGTCTGCCCGCTGCTTGACGAACTCTGGGTGGCCACCGACTCCGACCGCGTCGAGCAGTTCTGCGCCCAACACCGCATCCCGGTTCTGACGACCATGCGCACGCATCGCAGCGGGACCGAGCGAATTCTGGAATTCATGAGGAAAAGGCCGGCTGACGTGTACGTTAACATCCAGGGCGACGAACCAATGCTGACGGCGGATCATGTGCGGATGTTGATCGAACCGTTCACGTCGCAGCCGGGAGCTCAGGTGACTACGCTCAAGACACCGCTTGACCCCGCCGAGGCGTCGAATCCCAACGTGGTCAAGGTGGTGACGAATCTACGCGGCGAAGCGGTCTACTTCTCGCGCGCTCCGATTCCCTACCCCCGCAATCCCGCCTCCGGCCCGGACTTCTACAAGCACCTAGGCCTGTACGCCTACGCACGGGCAGCGCTCGAACGCTACCGCGACCTGCCGATTTCTCCGCTCGAGGAGACCGAACGGCTGGAGCAACTAAGGTTCCTGGAGCACGGCATTCCGATTCGAGTGGCCGAAACCGCCGAGGACACCATCGGTGTGGATACGGAAGAGGACTGGGCGGCTGTGACGAAGTACTTCGAGGCCTTGCCCGCAGGAGGCTGATCATTGCGCCGCGCCCGGGAGCGGGCCGTGGCGTCTCCGTCGGTGCCCATGCCTGCAGGCGCTAGCTCGGCGCCTCGTCGAGCCCATACTCGGACCGGCCTGCCACCCGGGCTGGGGCGGCGGCGGGGTGCAGAGCGGCGTCCATATAACCTTTTTCTCTGGATGTCGCAGGCGCCGGAGTAGCAGATTTCCTTCGTGCTAGAAGGCGCTGTCGGCTTCATTGGTCCTGAGGGACGATAAGAGTGGCTTGTCAGTCAAGAATCGGCCCCTTTCGACGGCTTCGCAAGCCCCCTGGCTGTGGGCAGATGTGATAGGATAAAAGTTTCAAAACACAAGGGAGGTTTTGGAGTGTTGAAGACAGTCCCAAGGACGGAATTGCGGGCTGTAGCGAAGGCTGAAGGGCTCGAGCTGGGGGTGGTCCGTGGAGGAGCCGGAGGCCGGGGCGCGCTGATCAGTTCCCCTGACTCGCCCGGACGGATCAAGGGCGTCCGGCTGGAGCGTCTGGCGATCCATCCCGACGATCGCGGCTACTTCCAAGAGTTGTTCCGCTGGGGCAAGGGGCTGGCGGAAGGCTTTGCCCCCTCCGGCAGCCTGCAGGTTTCGGCGGCGCTCTCGTATCCGGGCACGGTCAAGGCTATCCACTACCATCTGCAGCAGACGGACTTATGGTCGGTGGTCAGCGGGCTGTTGCAGGTGATGCTCTACGACCTGCGGACGGATTCTCCCACGTTCGGGCAGACCAATACGCTGTATGCCGGAGTGCTCCATCCTTGGCAGATTCTGATTCCGCCCGGCGTGGGCCACGGTTACAAGGTAGTGGGAACCGAAGCGGCGCTGCTGGTCTATACCACCGATCGGTACTACAACCCGGCGGATGAAGGAAGGCTTCCGTGGAACGACCCGGACGTCAACTACGACTGGGAAACGCAAAAGAAGTGATCTCCCACCCTGTGGCAGTTGCATCTCCCCTGGGCGCCTGAGTGACGCCTCCCGGCAATCGGAACAGAAAGCAAACCGGCAGAACGAATGGCACAGGAATCCTCTACCCCTACGATCCTCGGCATCTCCGGCGGCGGGCACGACGCCGCAGCGGCGCTGCTCAAAGGACCGGAGCTAATCGCCGCACTCGAAGAGCAAAAGCTGGCTCGGGTGCGTCGGGCGGGGGGCCTGCCCGCCGGGGCGATCCAGTATTGCCTGCAGGCGGGACGGGTAAAGCCGGGGAAGCTGGACTACATCGCCCTAGCGCGGCCGCTGCACGGCGAACGGGGAAGCAGTGCCTCGGAAGCCTGGGGGCCCAAGCAGCTCAAGCAGGAGTTCCCGTCCAGCAAGATTCTGGTGCTTGATCACCATCTGTGCCACGCGGCGGCAGCGTATTTCCCATCGCCGTTTGAGCAGGCCAGCGTTCTGACGTTGGACGAAACCGGCGATCTCAAGACCGGGAGTCTGTCGCTCGCACAGGGCAGCACGATCGAGCCGTTCGAAGATACATACTTCCCGGATTCGATCGGGAACGTTTTCAGCCGGGCAACGGCGCTGGCGGGTTTCACCGCTGGGAGCGACGAGCACAAACTGCAGTGGCTGAGCGCCTGGGGAAGCCCGGTGTACGCGTCCGTGTTCCGCGAGATCTTCGAACGAGATGCCGACTCGGTGCTGTCGGTGGATCAGAGTTATTTCCTGGGAAACCGGAATGAGCGGGGCGGGTTCGGAGAGAAGTTCTTCACCGCGACTGGTATCGATCCAGCGGAGCCCCTAGGGGAGCAGATCCAGGCAGATCTGGCAGCAAGCGCACAACAGGTGCTGGAAGAAGTGGTGATGGAGATTGCGTGCCGGCTGCTAGCACGAACTCCGGAAGCTCCGCTGGTGCTGGCCGGCGGGGTGGCACTGAACTCGCTGCTGGTCGAGAAACTCGAGACGTCGGGGATGTTTCCGGAGGTGTTCGTGCAGCCCGCCGCGGGAAACGCCGGCAACGCGATCGGGGCCGCACTGTACTGCGCCCACAGCCTGCTCGGACTTACGCCCCGCATGTGCATGGAACATCTCTACTACGGGCCGGAGTATTCCGTGTCCGAGATCAAGGACGTGCTCGAGAACTGCAAGCTGCGGTTTCGCTACTTGCAGACGCAGGAGGAAATTCTGACTGCAGCCGTTTCCATCCTACGGCAGGATCATATATTGGGTTGGTTTCAAGGGCGGGCGGAATTCGGGCCGCGAGCACTCGGCGCGCGGAGCATCCTGGGTTCGCCGTTGGGACCCTACGTGAGCGACAACCTGAATCAGTACGTGAAGCACCGAGAAAGATTCCGCCCGTTTGCGGCGTCGGTGACCGAAGAGCGGGCCGGAGAGTTTTTCGAGTACGGGCCGACGGCAAAGTTTCTGGCTTCCGTGGGGAGGATCAAGCCGCAGTCTGAGAAGACGTTCGCCGCGAACCTCCTGCCTGGCAGGCCGCACGAGGGCGGTGCGGGGCTAGCGCGTCTCCGGGTGCACGTAGTCGATCGGGGCGTGAACCCCTTGTTCTGGGGACTGCTGGATGCCTTCGGGCACGCGACGGGCCTTCCGGTTCTCTTCAATACGTCGTTCAACCTATTCGGAGAACCGCTGGTATGCTCGCCGCGGGATGCCGTGCGGAGCTTCTTCTGCTCGGGAATTGACCACTTGATCCTTGGCAATTTCCTGCTGAGCAAATGATAATAGGCGATTACGGATTTTGGCATGAGCAAGCGAGACATCACGGTGGCGCACAGTCCTGATTCCGACGACGCTTTCATGTTCTACGCCCTAGCGAAGGGGAAGGTCGCCTCGCAGACGCTCGAATTCCGGCACCGCCTCTCCGACATCGAGACGCTGAACCGGCAGGCGATGGAGGGACAGTGGGACGTGACAGCGGTTTCCTTCCACGCGCTTCCCTTTCTCACCGAGCGATACGCATTGATGCCTTGCGGGGGCAGCTTGGGGGACGGCTATGGGCCGATTATCGTGAGCCGTGAGAAGCTCTCTCCGGATGAACTGCGTGGAAAGCGAATCGCCGTGCCCGGGAAGCTCACGACTTCATACCTGGTGATGAAGATCTACGAGCCGGATTTCGAAGAGGTTGTGGTTCCGTTTGACAAGATCATGGATGCCGTGCAGGAAAGGAGCGTAGACGCCGGGCTGCTGATTCACGAAGGCCAGCTCACGTACGGCAACTCCGGCCTCCACTGCGCGGTAGACCTCGGCCAGTGGTGGATGGAGCAATTCGGTCTGCCGCTTCCCTTGGGCGCTAATGCCATCCGCAGGGCCCTTCCGCAAGGCGTTCAGGAAGAGGCGACCGCGCTGCTGCGCCGGAGCATCCGCTACGCGCTCGAGCACCGGACCGAGGCCATGGCCTATGCCTTGGAGTTCGCCCGCGACATGGAGGCCAGCCTGGCCGACCGCTTTGTGGGAATGTACGTGAACGATTACAGCCTGGACTACGGAACCAAGGGCCGCCATGCAATCCAGTTGCTGTTTCGACTGGGATACGAAAAAGGGCTATACTCCGCGAAGCCTCCTGAGGACTTGCTATGAATCTATTGACCGCCAGCGCCGGCAACTATCCGCGAATCGGCAAAGCGCCGGAGCTGCAACTCTTGCGGCAGACCATCGCCCAGTGGGATAAGGGCAACAAGACCGCGGTCGACTTGCAGGCTGCCGAAGACGCCCTGACCAGAGCGGCGCTGACCGAGCAGGTCGCAAGCGGACTTGACCTGGTGACCGATGGACAGATCCGTTGGTACGATCCGATCTCCCATGTGGCTGGCAAGCTCGAAAACGTCAGGATCAACGGCCTGTTGCGGTTCTTCGATACGAATTTCTATTTCCGGCAGCCGGAGGTGAACGGACCCATCCGGTGGACCAAGCCGGTCGTGCGGGCGGAGTATGAAATGGCCAGCGCAGCGAGCCCGAAACCAATCAAGCCGGTGCTGACGGGAGCATTGACGCTGGCTCGGCATTCGATCATCGAACACGCTCCATACCAGAGAGACTTCCGACAACTGGTGCTCGATTACAATGAAGCCGTGGGGCAAGAAGTGCGCGAATTGGCCGCGGCAGGAGCCTCGATGATTCAGATTGACGAGCCGTCGCTGCTGCAGGACCCGTCTTCGATCCCATTGGTGGAGGAGACGCTCCAGCGGCTGGCCTCGTTCAAGGGATCGGCGCGTTTGGAGGTTCACGTCTATTTCGGCGACCCGGCCCCAGTTTTAGAGCAAGTCCTGGCGTCAGCGGCCGACGTGGTGGGGCTCGACTTCACTTACAACCCGGGACTCGTGGACAAGGTGGCCACCGCGCGGCCCGCTAAACCACTGGGACTGGGACTGATTGACGGGCGGAACACGAAACTCGAAGATCCCGATGACGTGCTACGCGCGCTCGACCGGATCTTGCCGCAGGTCAAGGCCGAGGAATGCTATCTGCATCCCTCTTCGGGTCTCGAATACCTGCCTCGCGACCGGGCCATCGAGAAACTGAAGCGCTTGGTAGCGATTCGAAACCGGGCAATGCAGTATAAAGGAGCCCCGTAGCGAAACGACATGCATATGCCGTTTCGCAGACAGAGAGGATTGTCGGATCGGGCGATTCTATCAGATCGAGAGTGAGCTCATGAGCAGGGATAAATTGAATAAGGTAGGCCTCGGTCTTCCGCTGTTCCCGACGACCAGTGTTGGAAGCTTCCCCAAGCTGCCGAGCCTAGCGCGCACGCGGAACGATTTCGCCAAGGGGAAAACTACGGAGGCCGCGCTGCGGGCCGAGGAAGAAAAGGCAACGGCGTTCTGGATGGAATCCCAAGAGAAGCTTGGCTTGGACGTGCTCGTGGATGGCGAGCAGTACCGCGGCGACATGGTGGTTTACTTCGCTGAGCGCATGCCAGGTTTCGTAATCGGCGACTTGGTGCGATCCTATGGCAACCGATACTACCACAAGCCGATCATAACGGGAGAAGTGCGCTGGCGAGGGCCAATCACAGTAGATTGGTGGAAGTTCGCGCAAAGGTGCACGAGCAAGCCGGTCAAAGGAATGCTGACTGGACCGTACACGGTGATGGATTGGTCGTTCAATGAGAATTACCCGGACCGTAAATCGGCGTGCATGGCTCTGGCGCAGGAAATTCGCAAGGAAGTGGAAGCGCTGCTGGAAGCCGGCGCCAAGATCATCCAAATTGACGAGCCAGCTACCAGCGTGCGCCCCGAAGAGCTTCCGCTAGTGGTCGAGAGCATGCAACTCGTGACCGAAGGACTAGCAGGCTACTTCATTACGCACATCTGCTACGGCGCGTTCGGCAAGATCTATCCGGGGATGCTTGACATTCCTGTGGATAATTTTGACCTCGAAATGGCCAACAACCAGCTCAGCCTGCTGGATCTCTTCCGGGAGCACCGCTTTCGGAAAGACATCAGCTTCGGTATCGTGGACGTGCATTCGCACGTGATCGAAGAGGCATCGACGGTGGACCAGCATCTGGAACGTGCCTTAGAGGTCCTGGATCCGGGCCAGGTGTGGGTGGATCCGGATTGTGGATTGAAGACCCGGGGCGTCGAAGAGACGCAAGACAAGCTCCGGGTGGTGGTGGAGGCCGCGCGGCGGCTCCGAGAACAGCACGCGAACCGTCCAGCGCCTGCAATTTGAGGGCAGGCAGGAGGACTCCGATGCCCGTGAAACCAAGCGAGCAAGAAGAGGAATATTTTGCAAAGCAGGAAATCCAGCGGCGACTGAAGATCCAAGCGGAAAGAGCTTTGCAGATAGCGGAGGAAGAAAAGAAACGGCTGCGCGAACTACACTACCTGCACTGCCCGAAGTGCGGCACGAAGCTCGAAGAAGCCGTGATCAAGGAGGTGACTGTGGACATCTGTCCGGCGTGTCACGGGATCTTCCTAGACGCCGGTGAACTGGAGAAGATCACCGCAATGCCCAAAGGCCTCTTCTCTTCGATCAAGGAAGTCTTTTCCTGATCCGCGACGGAGGCGGTCGCGGCCGCCGCTCGCGACGCGGGCAGCCGAAGGATCGCGTTTCGTCAGATTTCCGTTGACAAGTTCTTCATCTGGCTTAGAATGGCCGCCGCTCGCAATAAGCCGCTTTTTCCCAAGGAACACCCGATGACGATTCCAGTACTCACAATGACAGAGCTCCCCGGAGTTCCGATTGTATCCCGGGGAAAGGTGCGCGACATCTACCGGGCAGATGGACGGCTGGTCCTGGTCGCGACGGACCGCATCTCGGCCTATGATGTGGTGTTCGAGGAGGGAATTCCGCGGAAAGGCCAGGTCCTGACGCAATTGTCAGTGTTCTGGTTTGAGGTTCTGGCGGGAATGATGCGCCATCATTTTCTGACGGCCAACCCGCGTGAGTATCCGCAACCTTATGCCAGCTTCGAGGGCCAGCTCGAAGGCCGCTCCATGCTCGTGAAACAGGCGCGCCCGTTTCCGGTGGAGTGCGTCGTCCGGGGGTACCTGTCAGGCTCCGGATGGAAAGAATACAAGGCAGGCGGCGCGATAGCCGGGATGCCGCTGCCCACCGGCCTCCGGGAATCGGACCAACTGAGCGAACCGTTATTCACGCCGGCCACCAAGGCGACAGTCGGGCACGATGAGAACATCTCGTTCGATCAGATGGCGGACCAAATCGGGAAGTCCGATGCCGAGACCTTGCGCGACTTGAGCATCGCCATTTACCTGCGGGCTGCACGACACGCGGAACGGCAAGGAATTATTCTGGCAGACACGAAGTTCGAATTTGGAACCGACGACGAGGGAATCCTGCTCATCGATGAGGTGCTGACACCGGATTCCTCCCGCTTCTGGCCGCGGCACGGCTACCAGCCGGGCGGATCGCAACCCTCGTTTGACAAGCAGTACGTGCGCGATTATGTGGACTCAGTAGGATGGAACCGGCAGCCGCCGGCCCCGGCTCTGCCACCGGAAGTGATTGCGCAGACCACCTCGAAATATGTGGAGATCTACCGCCGGATCACCGGGCGCGATCTGGACTCGGCTTACTTGCCGGAGGTTTGGCAGGCCCAGCAGGATGCGACTTGAGATATTGCAGGAGCAGCCGTGAAAACCCTAATGGAACGATTGATCGCTCAGATGGTAGCCGCCGGGATCTTTTTCCCGGATGCGGTTTCGGAATTTGAAAAGAGGTATATCCGGAAGGTGTTGGAAGACAGCCAGGGGAACCGGTCGCAGGCTGCCAAGACTCTAGGCATCCATCGGAACACGCTGGGACGGAAAGTAGAAGAATACAAGTTAGCCCGGGACGGGGTTTCCCGTCCCAAGACCCGTACGAAACCTACCAAGAAGTAGCCTCCCTGGTTGGCTACTAGTACGAATCTTCCCTGATCAGATGTAGCCCGGATTTCGGCAGAACGCGCGGAAGCTTGTCCTGGTGCGCCGCTCCTTACCTACAGCATGTGGACAGGATTTTCGCGCCGCTCCCCGCTGCTGGCAGTCTGCCACAGCAAAGCAGGACTGATCTCAAGCACTCGGGGCTATCTTCTTCGCAAGAAGACAACTGCCAAGAGCATGGAGAAATGAAGACAGCTATTTCACAACGCCCCCGCTCATCCTCAGTAGGAACGGGCGCGGCGTGAAGGACTCAATCGTCCCCTCAAAGTCAATATCCTGGTTCTCCCGAAGCGGTTCCGTGAGAGGCGAGGCCATGGTCAACTCCAGGTCATGCCGTTCGCCCGCCGCTGCGACGGCCGGAGAAACCGCAAGAAGAACAGTTGTGCTTCCCACGGAAGTGAGTTCTACAACCCGGCCCCTGAGTGGTAGGACCTGTCCCTGCAGGATCTCCCACGTGTCCTCACCCTTTTGGCCGCCTCCCTGGAGGTTTTGCACAATGGCGTCGAAGGTGGTGAGTTCGTCCAGCACGGCTTGCTTACGCTCCTGCTCCAGACGCAACGCCTCCAACCGGGCCTGTTCCTCGCGTATTCTCTCCTGCTCGGCGATGTACTCCGGCGTTTCCTCCAACGCTAGAATGTGAAAATCATCTGGCGGGAAGGGAGCGCTAGAGGCTTGCGCTATGATCTGGTCCAGCCCTTCGGTAGAACCGTGATACGCCTCATAGACCTGGTTTATATAATCCCGGACCTGTTGCTGGATGGGCCCCGGCAGGGCGTTCTGACCGGTGATGGAAATGGCGCGCGCCATGGCCCAGATGCCCGGGTCATATTCGGGCGGGTCCGGGGAAAGATGGGAGGACCCCAGCCAATAGAATGTCAGGCCGTCATTGGGGTTGATCTCGGCGCTGCGCCGTAGCGACTGACCCGCGTTCCGGTAGTCCTCCTTCTGGAGAGCGACGAACCCGACCGACTGATGAAAGACCGCAGCGGATTGATTCTTTTGCTGCTCAAACTGCTCGGCCGCGATCGATTCCGGCCTTTGCAAGGCGTCGAGTTCTGCGAGACCCCGCTGGGCATAGTCAGCCAGAGCGTCCAACTTCTGCACGCTGCTCGCGTCCTCCACGTTGATTGTCCGAGGGATCAGGAAGCTCAGCAGGTACAGCGCCTGAAAATTCTCCGGGTTGATCCCGAGCAGCTTGGCCGCTGTTTGCTCGATCATTTCCGAGTTGTTGAGCTGTTGGTAGGACTGCAATTGCAGTGCATACACACGCTCGGCCACCCTGCTTTCAGGGTAATCCTGGAGGTATCTGTCCGCCAACTCCACGCGCTGATTAGGGTCAGTGGCTTGCTCAATGGCCGTGTAGGCGTCATATTCGGCCCGATCCGTCCAGACCGATTCTTCCTGCGCTCGCGCCGCCAAGACGCCCCCAAGCCCGATAGCCAGAACCGCCGCTGCAATCAGAATTCTAGGCAAACCCGATTCCTTGCTCATGGTCGATATCGCCTCCCCATGATGTTTGATCCCCGGCTCCTCTCGAACCTGACCAATGCAGGCCCTGGGGCTCCGCCGGTATTGTGTACCCTATTATAGCTTAAGTGAATTGTATCCTGACAAGCCAAACTTTCCTAGACCCTACAACTTTTTTTGAACTTCGGGGTCCGGCGGGTTCGGGACATTTTCGCCACATCGGAGCAAAATCTCCGCCCGTAAGCGCAGGTCGTCGGCAAGGTCGTACAGATTTCCCTGCACCAACTCGAGAAGGATCGACATGACCCGTTCCAATGAGTTGTGACGACCCGGGAGCAATGCCAGTTGAACCGGTCCAGCAACCCTGTGTGCCCGCGTGTTCCGTCATGGCGGGATTCCACAACGCTGTATCAATCACACGCCGATCCGCATCCAGTAGCAGAGCGGGCGGCAATCCGGTTGGAACTCCGGCGAGCCAGGTTGAGGCACTAGCCAAGCAACAGCCCTTTCCGCTGGAGGAGAATCGCCCCTTTGGCCTGCCGCCGCAACTCCGCGTGCACACGCATGCAAGCGGCCACTGTCAGCAAATCAAACCAATAGAGATACTTGACCATCTGCAACGCGAGATGCCTGAGTGTCCGGGGGTGCTTGACAACGGCTAGTCTTGGCAGGTAGCTCTTCATCCATTCCCGGTTCTCCACGATACGGGCCACAGTCTCTCCAGAAACGAGTCCAAGCAGCTCACTGAAATCTTCGGGATAGGTGATTGAGTGAGTCTTGCGAATTGCGGCTTTCGCTGGGTCAGTCGTTCCTTGTATAGTCTTACATTGAATCTGGTCTGAAACGGGGTAGTCGCGAAATGCTGAACTTTCTCAAACGACTGGTCGATAAGAAGGAGGCACCCACGCCAACCCCGAACGCCGGGGCGCGCCCGGCAGGCGTCGCGGACAAGCCATCGCTGAGCAGGTCAACCAGCAACGGCAAGCCGCGCAAGTCAGCCCATGGTTCTCCGCCGGTTTCGTTGACGTCGTTCCGCCCCCGGAACGAGCTCATCTTCGAGAAACCCTGAATGACTCCTCCGCAGACAATCCGAGTGCGTGCACCGGCATCGAGCGCCAACTTGGGTCCCGGGTTTGACACCCTGGCGCTGGCGCTTGGATGCTACCTGGAATGCAAGCTGATCCCGGCCGAGAAAGGCTTATCGATCCGCGTCACGGGAGAGGAGAGGGCGGGAATCCCTTCGGATGAAACGAACCTAACCTGGCGGTCGTTCCTTCGCCTGTCGGGAGACAGCGTGCCGCGCGGTGCGATGCTGGAGATCGCCAATACCATTCCGGTCGGCAAAGGACTGGGGTCCAGCGCCGCGGCGATCGCGGCTGGACTGGCGCTGGCGAATGAATGGGGAAGGCTTGGAAAAAGCCGAGAGGAACTCGTTCAGGTTGCCACGGAGATCGAAGGTCACCCGGACAACGTGGCGGCGGCAGTGCTGGGAGGGTTCGTCGTGAACTGCCAAGCCGAAGACGGCCGTGTGATCACGATGCAGCTCGGACTGGGAACTGCTATGGAAATCGTGCTCGTGATCCCGGATGCTCCTCTTGCGACGTCGGCGGCGCGCGCTGCGCTACCGTCGAAGTTCTCGCGCCAGGACGCCGTCTTTAACGTGCAGCGGGCGACTCTGTTGGTCGCGGCACTGGGGGATGGGCGCGCCGACCTGATCCGCGAAGCCATGCGCGACCGCTTGCACCAGCCGTACCGTGCCCCGCTGATTCCAGGACTTCAGGAGGCATTGCAGTTGCAGGACGTATCGGGATTGCTGGGCGTGGCGCTGAGCGGGGCGGGCCCGAGCGTGGTGGCATTCTGTTCCGGGAATACGGAGAAGATAGGGGATGCGATCGCAGCCTGCTTCCGGACTAAGGGAGTTCAGGCCCGAGCCCAGGTGTTACCCGTGGATGAGGCAGGCATCATTGTGGAACGGATGGCAGAATAACGCCAAGCCTATTCCGAGTGCTGCTGGGGAGATTAACACCGGACCGGAGTCAAAGTAAAATTAGGACAGCCATGATGAAATCTTCGAGCGCAGTGCCCGCCACTCCGGCGTTCTTGCAATGCCTTGACCCGAAGTGCGGCATGCAGTATTCGGTGCGCGAGGTGCGCAGCGAGTGTGCCTGCGGAAACCTGCTCGACGTGCGCTACGAGTGGCCGGGCTTTGAACCGGAAACCACCAAGCAGACCTGGAGCTTCCGCTCCATGTCCCGTGAACCGCGGGACCGCAGCGGAGTCTGGCGCTTTCGCGAGATGATTCCGTTTCTGCCGGACGACGAACCGGTGATCACGCTGCAGGAAGGGAATACGCCCCTGCTCGACGCGCCGCGTGCAGCCCACTACGCCGGCCTGGATTTTCTGACTTTCAAACATCAAGGGTTCAATCCCACCGGCTCGTTCAAAGACAACGGGATGACAACCGGAGCAAGCCAGGCGGCGGTGCTCGGCCGGGACCTGGCAGCCTGCGTGAGCACGGGCAACACGTCGGCTTCGATGGCCGCCTACGCCGCCCGTGGCGGGCTCCAGGCGGTGATCTTCGTCCCAGCGGGGCAGATCGCTTCAGGGAAGCTGGCCCAGGCGCTTGAATACGGTGCCCTGACAATCCAGGTCAATGCCAATTTCGACGCAACCTGGAAACTCGTGTTTCAACTCGTCGAGCAGACCGGCTTATACCTTCTGAACTCGGTGAATCCGTTTCGAGTCGAAGGCCAGAAAACCATCATGATCGAATTGATGGAGCAGATGGGTTGGGAACCGCCGGACTGGGTTGTGCTGCCCGCGGGAAACCTGGGCAACGCCTCGGCTTTCGGGAAAGGACTGCGAGAGATGCAGCAGCTGGGGCTGATCCCGCACCTGCCGCGGCTGGCTCTGATCCAGGCGGAAGGTGCTGCACCGCTCTATCGGCTGCTGCAGCGGGCTGAGGTGGAACAGAAAAACCCCAGAGAGATTGGTTTGGAGCCGGTGGGGAGTCCGCAGACGCTGGCCACGGCGATTCGGATCGGCGCACCGGCATCGTGGAAGAAAGCGCTGCGGGAACTCGAAGCGACCAACGGCGTCTGTGAGGCGGTGAGTGAACAGGAAATCGCCGACGCCAAGGCCGTGATCGGCCTTTCCGGGATCGGCTGTGAGCCGGCCTCAGCGGCGACGCTGGCTGGCGTCCGGAAGCTCGTGGCCGCCAACGTCATCGACAAGTCCGAGCGCGTAGTCGCCGTCCTGACCGGCAATCTCCTGAAGGACCCCGCTTACACGCTGGCATATCATCAGGGATCTCTCGCCCTGACCGGGGCAGATGCCGAACGAGCAATCCAGCCGCGCTTCGGGAATCAGCCCGTCTCAGTCCCCCCGGACATCGAAGCGATTCGGCGCTTGCTGGCCCGCCGGAAAAGATGACTAGCGGGACGGGGACTCGCACTCCCCCGGCTCCTCTGAAGGAACAGCTCTCCTCCGTCGATTTGGCTGATACTTTCCGATACCTGTCCAATTATCCTCTCTCGCCGAGGCTCGGAACGTATTGGTTCGTCCTAAGGAACCGGTTATGACTTCATTACCCTCGGGCGTCGCCATCGATTTCGTACGCCGGAGCCGTGGCAGGCGCAACGGTAACTTGCGACAACCGTTTTCGGTTCTTTCGGTTCCTTCGGTTCTCTCGACAGAGCATTTCCGTACAGTTTTATGGGGTATATGGATAGATTCGACCCTTTTCCGGGTTGGTGTAGCGCAGCCGCCAAAGTAGCGACAGACCTCCAGGCCTGTCCTCTCAACGGCAGGCAGGCTTGTCCCGAGCGGAGCCGAGGGGAATGCCAACGCCCTACCTGTGGGCTATACACCAACCCTGAAAATGGTCTAGAGACGGGCAAATGGCCGATCTGATCTGGACCGACCCGGCGCTGTTGGCACGGACCATATCGACCGTGAACACCTCCCTGTCGAAATGGAACCTTCCCGCCAGGCAGATTCGGCGAGGCGATTACCTCGCTGGGACGGCAGCGGCTGCGCCAGCTTGCCTACGCCACGTCGCTGCTGCAGTCGGTCGAGCCCATGCGGAGGGGATTTCATCCGGACATTTTAGGGGAGCGTTCCCTGCTCTGCGCCAGCGCCTTCGGCGAGATACAGCTCCTTTCGGTGGCAGCCCGGTTAACAACACTATCCTAATGCAGGCAGAATGACGGGCTTGGTTTCGCGGAGTGCCGCCATGGATTCAAGCGCCTCGGTGACCTGTGCAAGCGGATAACTGTTCGTGAGCATGCCCTCGAAGCGGAACCGGTGGCGCTGGCTTTCGAGGAATCGCAGAGCCTTGTAGAAGTGAGTGACGTGCGCCGAGACTACACCAATGATCTCAAGCATGTCCTTGTTGATGCGGCGGGGAGAAAACGGCAGGGTGTTCTTGGTGGACTGGCCGATGACCAGAATCCGCCCGCCACGGCGGACTATCGAGAGTGCATCGTCGAAGGCCACCACCGGTCCGGCGGCATCAATTACCAAATCAGCCCCCCGGCCAGCGGTCCATTTCTTCACCATCTCAGCCCGTTCGCGCGCGTCGCGGACCTCTTCGATATTGATGGTGTGGCTGGCCCCCCATTCCCTGGCCAGCTGGATTCGCCGTGCCGGCGCGCCGATGCTGACAGTGAGCGCCGCTCCCGAAGCGATGGACATGGCCAGAGCGTAAAGACCGACTGGGCCGGTGCCAAGCACGACGACAGACGGCTGAATGCCGATTCCGCCGAAGGCTTCCAGGCGCTCGAAGCCGTGTACTACGGTCCGCAACGCGCAGGTTGCGGAAGAAGCCACGCGGCTGTCCACCGCGTCAGGGACTTTCACGGGGCGGCACTCCGGAAGAACGTAACAATAGTCGGCGAAGCCACCTGAGAGAAAGGGATATTTCTCTGCGCTGCGCCAGCCGTTCATGCGGGCGTGAGGACAGAGCGTGGGCTGGCGGGCGATGGCGCAGTAGTAGCACTTACCGCACCAGGGATAGGCCCAGACGATGCGGTCACCGACGGCGAGCGGCGCGTCCGAGGCGTCACGAATCACTCCTTCGCCGAGCGCCACGACGCGGCCTACCATCTCATGCCCCATGCCGACGGGCCATTCGGGCTGCAGGTCACCTTCCCAGATATGAACGTCGGTGCCGCAGACCGTAGCGGCCTCAACACGAACGACGAGAGCGCCCGGCTCGGGCGGTAGGATCTCGATCTCCCGGATCTCCACCCGCTGCCGTGGGGCTACCAGCACGGCGGCACGGCTGGTCTTGGGCAAACCGCTCATGGAATCGAGAATACCCCAACCAGAGTGTTCTGAAAAGGCAACATCCCTCAGACCTCAGCGGATTGCAATTTTTTTAGCTCTTCGAGCAGCGTTGCGTGCTTCATGTTGAGCAGGACAGCGGCGCGGCTGAGTCAAATCCCGGTTCTGAGGTCAATCCAAGCAACAAGCAGGGGTATGACGGTTTCTCACGGAGGATGATTTCGCTTCCCAATCCCCAAACAATACATTGGCGCCCTAGGTGAATGTATTGACAAGCCCTAGTGGGAGGCGTAGGATTCGCCCGCAGGAAAGTTCCTGTTGCGAAATTCTGGTTTATAGGTGACATGGAGTTCTTTTTCTAGGCCACGGTAGCAACGGAAGGAGGGTTTCCAGATGCGAAGTCGCTTCGTGGGTTCGATTCTTCCGGTCGTAGTGATTCCCGTCCTGACCCTGAGTCTATCGGCTCAGACCGATCTGTCGGGAATCTGGGATTCGGGCGGGAATCGCTCGTTGGGAGGACCTGGCGAGCGTGCGGAAGGGCCCGCCGATTCCGGGGGTGGGATTCCGGTGGCCGGTTTTACGAAAATGGAGCCGCCGATGACGGAGGCGGCGCTGCGCATCTATCGGCCCCGCCGGGTGGGCCGGAGACCCACCGACCGCGCACGGGAAGAAGCCGATCCGAGCTTCTACCCCTATTGCATGCCACGGACGTTTCCACGCATCTACAACTTCGACCCATTGGTCGAGATTGTTCAAACGCCACAGGTGGCGTACATGATGTTCGAGACCGATCACCAGGTGCGGCGCATCTACATGGATGATCAAAAGCACCTAGCAGGGTGGCATCCCACGTTCATGGGCACCTCACATGGGCACTGGGAAGGTGAGACGTTAGTGGTCGAGACAGAGAATATCCTGAGCCTGGACAACCAAGGCTGGCTCGATACGTTGGGTCATCCCTTTACCGAGGCGCTGCAAGTTACGGAGCGCATCCGCCGCCCGGGCCAGAACAATTTGGTCATAGACTTCGTCTTTGACGATCCTGGTGCATATACGCGGCCCTGGAACGGACAGAAAGTCTTCGTGCTTCGCACAGGCGTAGACATGACCGACACGAGTTTCTGTGAACAGCACCAGCAAGAGGATTATTTGCAAGACATTCGTGCGGGTACACCGAAGGGACAGCCCTGGTAGGAAAGACGGGAGTCACTCTCCGAACACAAGGAATCCCTTCGCAGCCATGAGCAGCTCCGACGGGATTTCTCCCTTCAGCGTAACTCTTCCATGATCTCTTCGAGAACGGCGGGGCCGGGGCGGATTTTCTCCAGCGGGAGATAAACGAGCGGCTCGTCCACCATATCGAGTAGGTCCGGGAAGGTCTTGCTGCCGGTATTGATGTAGAGAACGCCGGTCAGGATCTCGTTCTGCCGGCGCGACTCCTCGACGACCTGCAACGCCTTCTGGGGATCGGTGGCGTCGTAGGAGTGATCCAGCTTGCGCAGGCGCAGGGTCGAGCCGTCATGCATCTTCACATCTTGCGTTTCCCCAGGGTCGTAGTCCACTTCGATATTCTCAAAGAATGGAACAAAGTTGATCTCATGAAGTGGTTCGTCGTGCTTCTTCATGTAGCTGTAGCTCTTGGTGGAGCCCTCGTGGTCGTTGAAGGTCACGCAGGGGGAGACTACGTTGAGCATCGAGGTGCCTCGGTGCGCAATCGCGGCCCTGAGGATTCCTCCCAACTGCCTCTTGTCTCCGGAGAAAGACCGCGCGACGAACGTGGCCCCGAGCTGAATGGCGAGCGCGCAAGTGTCGATCGGCGGCAGCTCGTTGACGGCGCCGGTCTTCTGTTTGGACCCGACGTCGGCGGTGGCTGAAAACTGGCCCTTGGTCAGGCCGTAGCAGCCGTTGTCCTCGATGATATAAATGAGCGGCAGGTTGCGCCGCATGAGGTGGACGAACTGGCCGATGCCGATCGAAGCCGTGTCGCCGTCGCCGCTGACACCGATGGCGATCAGTTTCTGGTTGGCGAGAACGGCGCCCGTAGCAACCGATGGCATGCGGCCGTGGACAGCGTTAAACCCGTGCGAGGAATTCAGAAAGTAGGCTGGCGCCTTGCTCGAACAACCGATCCCGGAGAGCTTGATGACCTGGGTCGGATTCACTCCCATTTCATAGAATGCTTCGACAATCCGCTCCGTGATGACGTTGTGGCCACAGCCGGCGCAGAGCGTCGACTTACCGCCGCGATAGCTCGCCAGTTCAAGACCAATGTGGTTCACCTTCTTGGGCGGAGGTGAGGCAACTGTAACGCTCATGTCAGTGGGTCAGCTCCTGGGAAAGAATTTCATCGGTAATTGTGCGCGCGTCGATCGGGAATCCGTTATAGTGCCGGATGCTGCGGACCTTGTTGCAATCCCGCCACACTGCGCCTCGGACCAGATCGCACATCTGTCCATCGCGGTTCTGCTCGACCAGATAGACGCGCTTCATGCGCTTGACGAAGGGAGCCAGGTCATCGTTAAACGGATACGCCCGGAGACGCAGGTAAGCGGTGGGTATGTTCTGTTCGTTGCGCAACTGATCGCGGCATTCAAGCACTGCCCAGTGCGAGCTGCCGAAGGCGATGATGCCGATCTCGGCGCCCGGGTCTTCTTCGATGACGGGGGACGGCAGGCTCTTCTGGGCAGTTTTGAATTTCCGCTTCAAGCGGTCCACGTTGTTCTTGTAGTCTTCTCCGCGCTCGCTATACGCCGCTTTTTCATTGTGTCCGCTGCCGCGCGTGAAATAGGCGGCTAGAGGATGGTTCGTGCCCGGAAGGGTCCGGTAACAGACACCGTCGCCGTCCACGTCGCGGTAGCGTTCAAAATGTTGAAGCCGCTGCAGGTCCACAACATTCAAAACCTTGCCGCGGCGGAGAGGCCGGTCCGGATACGGGAACGGGTCGGCCATCCAGTTGTTCATGCCGATGTCGAGGTCGCTCAATACGAAGACCGGGGTCTGAAACTCCTCAGCCAGATTGAAGGCCTCCTGCGACATCGAGAAGCACTCGTCCACCGAATTCGGGAAGAGTAACAGATGCGACGTGTCGCCGTGCGAGAGGAATGCGGTCGAAAGGATGTCGCCTTGCATCGTGCGCGTCGGCAGCCCGGTCGAAGGCCCCGTACGTTGGATATCGAAGATCACAACCGGGATCTCGGTATAGTATGCGAGACCGGAGAACTCCGACATCAGGGAGATCCCCGGACCGGATGTGGTGGTCATGGCGCGCGCGCCGACCCAGCCGGCTCCAACGGCCATGCCGAGCGCAGCCAGCTCGTCCTCAGCCTGCACGACGGCGTAGGTAGCCTTCCCGCTTTGCGAGTCCACCCGGAAGCGGCTCAGATAGTCGATCAATGCTTCCGCAAGCGAAGAGGACGGCGTGATGGGATACCAACTCAGGAAGGTGACTCCAGCAAACATGCAACCTATGGCGGCGGCGGAATTACCGTCGATCAGGATCTTGCCGGTGGTCTTGTTCATACGCTCGACCGAGTACCCGTCTCCCTTCGGCAAGTTCTTCTCAGAATACTCAAAACCCGCTTGGATGGCATTCCAGTTTAGTGTCAGGGCTTTCGGTTTCCTCCCGAGCTGCTTGTCGAGGGCCCGCTTGGCTTCCCCCATCTCGATCCCGAGAAGCTGGGCGAGAATCCCGATATAGATCATGTTCCGCACCAAGCGCCTCAGGCGGGCATCGGGGCACACCCTCGCCACGATCTTGTCAAACGGCGCCGGGTAGAAAGTCAAATCCTGGCGCAGGTCCCGCAACTGTAACGGTTCGTTGTAGACAACGCACGCGCCCGGCGTCAGGTTGAGCACGTCTTCTTTCGCCGTCTCCGGATTCATCGCCACAAGAAAGTCGATTTCCTTCTTCCGCGCGACATAACCGCTGTGGTTGACGCGAACAGTGTACCAAGTGGGAAGGCCGGCGATGTTCGACGGGAAGATATTCTTTCCGGAAACCGGAATGCCCATCTGAAAAATCGCCCGCAATAAAACTGTGTTCGCCGTCTGGCTGCCCGACCCGTTGACCGTCGCGACCTGAATGCTCATGTCATTGACGGTACGCTTGTGAGAGCCAGACGCACTTTGGTCCGCAACTGTCTCAACGGTCGCCATGCGTCTCCTGCGATTCTCTGAAGAGAGTAAACAATGAAGCTCTGACTGACCCCTCCGAGCAAACCCGATTAGGAAGACAAAAGCTTCTCTTTCAAGCTCGCTCGTAAGAGTCAGTATACGCCTGCAAATCCGTGAAAATCAACGTTCCTTGGCATGCACAAAATTTGTTCTGTTCACAAGATTGAACACGGTTTGCAACTGATGCTAGGGGCGCCCGGCAAAGACCCCCCGCTTCTCCTGCAGAAAAAAAAGCCCGGACGCAGGAAGCGTCCGGACGCAGTGACGGCCAGTTAGTTCCTTCTTTAGTACATTCCCCCACCCATGCCGCCCATGCCTCCGGGGGGCATCGCTGGAGCCTTCTTCTCTTCTTCGGGGATCTCCGAGACGAGGGCTTCCGTAGTGAGCATGAGCGAGGCAACCGATCCCGCGTTTTGGAGAGCCAGCCGCGTAACCTTGGTCGGGTCCAGAACGCCCGCCTTCACAAGGTTCTCATACTGCTCGTTCTCGGCGTTGAAGCCGAGTTCCTCTTCCGTGCTCTCGCGGACCTTCCCGACAATGATCGCCCCTTCGTGACCGGCGTTCGCCGCAATCTGCCGGGACGGCTCCTCCAGAGCACGCTTGACGATCTCGACGCCGATTTTCTCGTCGCCGGCAACCGTTTCCTTCTGCTTGTCGAGAGCCGGAATTGCGCGCAACAGGGCCACGCCGCCTCCCGGCACGATGCCTTCCTCGACAGCGGCTCGAGTGGCGTGCATAGCATCCTCGACGCGGGCCTTCTTCTCCTTCATTTCCGTCTCCGTTGCCGCGCCAACCTTGATGACGGCCACGCCGCCGACGAGCTTTGCCAGTCTCTCCTGGAGCTTCTCGCGGTCGTAGTCCGATGTGGTCTCCTCAATCTGGGTCCGGATCTGCTTCACGCGGCCTTCAATCTCCGCCGCGCTGCCGCCGCCTTCGACAATCGTGGTGTTGTCCTTGTCGATCACGATCTTCTTGGCGCGGCCCAGTTGGTCCATCTTCACGTCTTCCAGCTTGAAGCCGAGATCCTCGCTGATCACCTGGCCTCCGGCCAGGATTGCGATGTCCTCGAGCATGGCCTTGCGCCGGTCACCGAAGCCGGGAGCCTTGACCGCTGCGGCATGCAACGTACCGCGCAGCTTGTTGACAACCAGCGTAGCCAGAGCCTCGCCCTCTACGTCCTCGGAGATAATCAACAGCGGCTTGCCCATCTTGGCGATCTGCTCCAGCAACGGCAGCAGGTCCTTCATCGAACTGATTTTCTTCTCGTGAATCAGGATGCGAACGTCCTCGAGTGCCGCCTCCATTCGCTCCGGATCCGTGACGAAGTAGGGCGACAGGTACCCGCGATCAAACTGCATTCCCTCGACCACCTCGAGTTGCGTCTCCATAGTCTTCGACTCCTCGACCGTGATGACGCCGTCTTTGCCAACCTTCTTCATGGCCTCAGCAATGATGTTGCCGATGGTCTTGTCATTGTTGGCCGAGATAGTGCCGACCTGCGCAATCATGTCACCCTTGACAGGTTTCGAGATCCGTTTGATCTCTTCGACCGCTGTCTCGATCGCCTGGTCTACTCCGCGCTTGAGCGCCATCGGATTGGCTCCTGCAGCGACGTTCTTGATTCCCTCACGGAAAACGGCCTGTGCCAGAACCGTGGCCGTGGTGGTACCGTCTCCGGCCACGTCGCTGGTCTTCGAGGCGACCTCGCGGACCATCTGGGCGCCCATGTTCTCAAGCGGATGCTTGAGCTCGACTTCCTTGGCCACCGTGACGCCGTCTTTGGTAATCGTCGGCGGCCCGAACTTCTTGTCCAGCACAACGTTGCGGCCCTTCGGCCCCAGCGTGATCTTGACCGCGTCGGCAAGCTGGTTGACGCCGCGCAAGATGTACTGACGCGCTTCCTCTCCTCTGACAATCTGTTTCGCTGGCATTCGATTCCTCCCTTAAATTTACCCCGCGCTTGTCCCGTCTCTTCTGAGCTTGCCGAAGAAAGGCTGGGTCCAGGCGCCAAGTCTCACACGGATCAGACCGAGCCTCTGGCGCGCGGGTAGTTATCCAAAACTCTGAGTTGCGAGTCGTCAGAAAAATCCGGGGCTCGGCTAATTTTTCTATTCCCCTCCAGCCGCGCCGTCCAGGATTCCGAGGATATCCTCTTCTCTCATCATGAGGAACTCCTCTCCGTCAATCTTGATCTCCGTGCCGGAATACTTACCGAACAAGACCCGGTCGTCGACCTTGACATCCATGGCCACCCGGCTCCCGTCATCCTTCTTCTTTCCGCTTCCGACCGCGACCACCTTACCCTCCTGGGGCTTTTCCTTGGCCGTGTCCGGGATCACGATTCCTCCTCGGACCACCTCTTTCTCTTCCAGTCTCTTCACCACCACACGATCATGAAGAGGCCTAACTTTCATGGGCTTCCTCCTTTCCCAACTGTTCCATTACCATTCTGGAAACTCTCCCCCCGTGGCGCACTTCCAAAAATCTCTTCTCTGCGCCGCGCGAAACGAAGAGCAGTACTGAAGTATTCGAAGTCCTTCGGCCCGGAGCTTGCAAGGCTTGTTAGCACTCCTCGCCGAAGAGTGCTAATATACGCCAACTCATGTGCCGTTGTCAAGGCCGATGCTCAAAATCTTAGCATGGGCCGCTCAACATTTAAGTTGTTGTATTATTTACTGTTACTACAATCTTCCCCTATTTTTCCACTCCTCCATGCAAAATTTTTTTTAAGGAAATGGAAAAATCCTAGGGAGCAGCCAGCGGCCAGGGAAAGATTCGGTCTGCGATAGGATAGCCCACGAACGACAACAGAACAATGCCGATGACGGCCAGCAGCGACCCGCGTAGGAACATTGGAACAATTCGCACGTGTCCGCTGGCAAAAACCATCGCACAAGGAGGATTGGCCATGGGGAAGGCGTAACCGAGCGTGCTCGAAAAAGAAATGATCACGGTCAGGGCAATAGGGTTCAGACCGAGGCTCGGCGCAACAGTCAAGGCAATGGGGGCCATGAAGCTGATGACCGCCACCGTAGTGGCCAGATTGGTCAGGATTACCGTGATGAAAATCGTTGCCAAAAGGAATAGATAGCGGGACGACTCCGGCCCGCCCAAAGCGCCGATGCCATATGCAAAAAACTTGCCCAGCCCCACCTCGTTATCCCCGATCATTTCACCCACAGCCAGCGCACTCGCAACCAGTGCTGCCGTTCCCCATTCGATATTTCTGGCTGCTTCCGACCAGGTCATGGCGAACTTCCGCTTCTGCCAATCCAGCGGCATCACGAACAGGCTGCTTGCCACCAACATGGAGGCCACGCCCCAGTTGAGCCGTTCTCGTAGCAAGACAGAAACTGGGTGCGTTCTCCCCAGCCAGATGGGAACCAGGTCTGGCATGGCCCAAAGGATGACGGCGGCGATCAGCGCGGCAGCAGCGTATTTCTCGCCGCGGCTGAACGGCCCCAGCCGTCGCAGTTCCTCGTGAACACTCCCCGTAGAAATCGGATGTTCGATCTCCTTTTGTGGGAGAAAGTAACGCAGCACCCCGAACATCACTGCCATTTGCAGCGCCACGAAGGGAAGCGCGCCCAGAAACCACTGCACGTAGCCCATGCGATAATTCATCAATTGGTCGGTCAGGCCGATGGCGATCAGGTTAGTGGGTGTGCCGCCGGGAGTCAGCATGCCGCCGATATTGGCGACCCATGCGATTCCCAGGAACAAGGCCATGCCGTACTGGCTTCCCAGCTTGATCTTCAGGATTTCCAGCAGTCCGATTCCCATCGAGAGAAACAGCACCGTCGTAGCGACGTTTGACAGGAACGCGCTGGCCATCGCCGTTGCGATCAGATAGAAGACCAGCAGCCTCCAGGGCTTCCCCGCAACCAGCCGGGAGCCGACCAGGGCCAGCCCGAACCGCCGTGTCAGGCCGTGCAGTTGCATGGCATGCCCGATCAGGAAAGCTCCGATCGTGAACATGACGACCCAATGCGACCAGTAACTAAACGCTTTTTGATACGGCCAGATTCCACAGACGGCGATCAATGGCAGGGACAAGATCGCCGTGGCCGGAATGGGGATGGCTTCAGTGATCCACCAGATGATGATCCAGGAAAAAACCGCCAGCGAACGCATGCCCACCGGCGTTACTTCGGTCAACGGAGGAGCGAACAGCAGGATGAGAAGAAAGCTTAGCGGGCCCAGGAAGAAGCCGATGAGCCGCTTGCCCCGCTCGAAACGAGCCTCGCCCTCTGTCAGTTGCGGCGCTAATTCGCTCAGGTCCTTCCAGCTCATCGGGCATCCTCAGAGGTCTGGTAACCTTCACCTGGCGCTGGCGGCGCGCCTTTCCTGGGAATGCTGGCTCTCGGGCTCGCTAGGTCTTCATACCGGGATCTTCGTCCTCTTCGTCGTGAATGGGGAGCACATTCGCCGCGTGGTCCGTCGCTTCCTCAAAGTGCGTCAGGCGAGGAGGGGTCCCGTCGAGTCCGAATTCCGGCCACCGCTCGACCAGACGGTCATAGATTTCCTTCCGCAGTCGGCTGCGGGGCGAAAAGACCTTTAGGTACTTGTGCTCCTTGCAGGCGTTGATCAGGCACTTTGATCCCCAGGGACGCTCTTCCGGCGGATTCTTGGTTGGGTCGAGCCACGTAGACCATGTGGTGCGAAGAACGTCAACGTCCTTTTCCGGGTCAAACCGCGTGGACATGGCCCAGATTACCTGCGAGAGGTCGGTCGGGTCGATATCGTCATCAACGACAACAATGATCTTCGAATAGTACGCCCCGCTCGGAACCTGGGCCGCCAGAGCGGCCACCTGTGCCGCATGGCCAGCGAAGCGCTGCTCGATGGAAACTGCCGTCATGGCGAAGCCGCCGGCGGCCTCCGGGAAGCAATAGACGCCCTGAACACCCGGCACGCCGAGAATTTCGAGATCGTTCCAAACCTTCGCTCCCCGGGCGATGCCGTAGACGATGCCCAGTTCATTCGCCGGGTAATCGGCCATCAGCGCGCACGTCACGATGGGATTCTTGCGCATTCGGACACGCTGGACGTCGATGATCGGCGTACGGGCCTCAGGCCTACCGTAGTAGCCGGTGAACTCTCCGAAGGGGCCTTCGCGCGCAAAGTTCCCGGGACGCATCACGCCCTCGATTATGATTTCCGCTGAAGCCGGCAGGTCGAGCCCCGTCAGGTCGCTTCGGAACGTCTCGACCGGCTCGTTCACGAGCCCCCCCGTGAAGTCGTATTCACACTCCGTCTTGGCCACCGTGATGCAGCCCACGATCTGCAGCGCCGGATCGCAGCCAATCACAATCGCCACGGGAAACGGCTTGTTCTGCGCCCAATAACGCTCGCTCTGCAGTCGCGCATCCTTGCCCGGAGACCAGTAACAGAAAATCTCCCGCGCGCTACGAACCATGTTGCGATAGGTTCCCAGGTTAATGTGCCCATCTTCGAGATCGCGCGTCACCAGGACGTCCCAGGTGCCGAGATACCGCCCGCCGTCGAGCGGCCAGAACTTCGGCGCAGGAAACCCTGTTATGTCAATGTCGGAGCCTTCCTGGATGATCTCGTTCACGGGCGCCTTGTCCGCCGGGACAGAATGCGGGGGAATCTTGCGGCCGAAGTTTTCTTTGGTGAACTCCACCAGCTCCCGGATGGTGCGACCCTTGGGCAGACCCAGGCTCAGCGCAATGCGGTCTTTCCCGGTCCCGAACAGGTTGAAGACGGCTGTCGAGCCATAGCGCGCGTCTTTGATATTCTTGAACCATAGCACCGGCGCGTCCTGGCGCTGTGCCACCATGTAATTTAAGCCCGACATTTCCTCGCACCAGTCCACGGGCTGTGCAATCTCCTTCAGTTCGCCCATAGACTGTGATTCGTCGAGAAGCTGGCGCAGGCTTAGCATGCATCCCCCTCATGATTCGCAGTGGTCGTCATCACAAACAATCGCAAGACACTCCTGTTGTCGTATCACCTCTTCTTCTGTGCTTTGCGGTCCTTGTAAGCCTGCCAGACTTGGCGGGGCATCTTCCAGAGTACGACCGCCGTGAGCCAGGGCCGGGCCACCAGCGAGTACAGGCCCGCTGTCTCGGTTCGGCGGCCGAGCGCGCGGGCCAGCTTGCGAGCCCGTTTGGGCGTAGGCGAACTCGTCAGCACCGGCGGTGCGTTGCTCCACATCAGGATGGTCCAGAACAGCACCGGCGTCAGCAAGGACAGAATCGACCAGTTCCATTCCCGGAACAACGCCAGCCAAAGCAACGAAACCACCAAGCTGATCACCACTCCTTGCGCGAACGCGCCTGCCAGTATCCTTGCCCAACGGACCCGCTCAAACTCCCGCAGCAGGCGTGCCCCATCCGACTGCGCCAGCTTCTTTTGCTTGGCCCGCAAATCGGCTTCCGAGGCCCGAATCTGGGTCTTTTCCTCCGTGTCAATCGCCAGTTTCGATTTCTGCCGGAACTTCTGGCGCCGGTTTTCCAGACTCGCCAGCTTTTCAAGATGATCGGTCAGGACGCTCAAGTTTCCCTGGTCGAACGGAGGAATCTGCGGCGTCTCCATGACCAGCCGGTGCTGGGCCTGGGCCTGCTGAAGTTGCTCCAGTGAGGGATTCTTGGCTCTCTCGACACGCGGCATGACCCACGATTGTTCCCCAGAAGGGGCTTCGATTGCAAGGGGGAGGCTGAACGGAACGCGCTTTTGCGGTCTAGATGGCGAAGATTTCGGAGACCTTGATCCGGAAGCCGGGGATCACATCCCCGCCCTCAATTTCCTGATCCTGGGTGAAGACTATCACGTCCTGGTGGGAGCGGTAAATTGTGACCGTTTTGGTGGCGGGTTCGACAATCCAGATCGAGCGCACTCCACTGGAGAGGTATTCTTCCACTTTCTTTTGCATTTCGCTCACAGTATCCGATGGTGAAAGAACCTCGACCGCAAGGTCCGGCGGGAAGTCGGCGAACTTGGTGGTAATCCCTTCCTTGTCGATCCGTGCTTTGGAGACAAAATGAATGTCAGGCGCGCGCAAGGTGTCCGGCGCCCTGTCTAGCTTGAATCCACCCTCCATCCCCACTATGCCGAGGTGCTTCTCATCCACATAGCTAGTCAGGAACTTCCCGATCCTCGCGACGATCCAAGAATGCTCTAAGCCCACCGGCGTCATCGGTACCAACTCTCCCCGCGACAGCTCGTAGCGGCTACCATCCGCCACGATCTTCCACAGGTCTTCGGCGGTTAGCAGAGTCCTCGTGCTCATAGGGAAATGGTATCACAAACAAAAGGGACAGAACTGCAGAGCCCTCAGTTCAAAATTGTTTGAAAAATAGTATCATAAAGCTCTTCGCGAACAAGAGGTTTCAAACTTCCGCTGTGATTGTTCAATGTCAGAATCTTGAGTGCAGAACGAAAAACAGGATTGATGACCCTATTAAAATAGGGGCATATATCGGTGTGGACATTGCAAACAACTGCTCATGCTGCCAGAGGCAGTAGCCAGTAGCGTGTCTGCGTCAGGGAAAGATAAGGCTGGCCGTCCGCCTTTGCGCTCCCCGGAAGCGCCCCCGAAGCCACGCCCAGAGGATTTCGGGCTTTCTCAAGAACGTGTCAGAAAGCTTAAGAGTCCCTTTTCCGAAAGCGATAGAAGTTTTTGGATAAGGTTTATGCTTGCGTTACTCATATTTGGAATTTTCATATATCACCAAACCGAATCGGTCGCTTTCACGGTTGCCTCCCTGTTTGTTGTGGGTTTGTTCGTCGCGGGCATCGTTGCTGTTGTCATCCAATCCTCCATCGAAGCTTTCTGGCGCCGGGCTCAGCCCGATTATCAAGAATTCAGAAAATACGAAGCTGCAAAAGACGCTCATGTGACCAGATTGAGTGAATGGATACGAACCCAGGAAGCATGGTGGCAATCCTTAGATGGACCGACGTTTGAAGAGGAACTCGGCGCATTTTTTCAGAAGCAAGGTTATCGGGTGAGCCGGACAGGGCAATCAGGGGATGGTGGAGTGGACCTAATTCTCACCGAAAAGGACGGGGAATCCATAATTGTTCAATGTAAAGCACACAAGAGGCCTGTTGGACCGGCTCCCGTTCGCGATCTGTATGGAACGCTGATTCACAGAGGCAATAAGGAAGCGTGGTTGGTATCTTCCACTGGATTCAGCAGGGCCGCGAGGGAGTTCGCGACAAGCAAGCCGATCCGCTTGCTTTCAATACGAGAAATTCTCCAATTCGCCGACTTCCCGCTGGACCTCGCGGTCGAGGTTCTTTCGCCATCGGATACTGTGAGCGAAATGCAAAAGAAAGACGACCGGCCCGGCCCGCGTAGCTAAGCAAAGCCCAGCCGTGACGTTCCAAGAGTCGCGCCAATTGCTTGCCTGAAATCGCTTTCATACCGCAATTTCAAGCACGCGATCCTTGCTCGTGGATTTTGGCTGCTCGACGTCTACCGACAGGCAAGCCTCGATCGCTTCATGAAGGTTTCGGAGCAATTTCTCGTGCGTTTCCCCCTGCGTGGCGCAGCCGGGAATGGCTGGCACTTCCGCCCAATAGCCGCCCTCTTCCGCTTCGTGGATCACAACTTTTATTTTCAAGCATCACTCCTGCGACACCGTTTGCTTACCTAAGTATAGAGCAAAGAGCCAAGCCATGCCTGCCTCCCCGCCGCCCCTATGTTAGACTCGAACAAACGGGAAAATTCTTCCTCTTGGCAGGAGTGGAATGGCAAACCGGCGAGTTCAAACCCCGGAATCCATATGGCATGACGTAACTCGTCTGACCAGCGACGACCTGTTTCTCTTCAACGAAGGCAACCATTTTCGCCTCTACGAGAAGCTTGGCTCGCAGCCGGCAGAGGTGAACGGCGTCGCGGGCTGTTACTTCGGCGTCTGGGCGCCGAACGCCGAGGGCGTGTTCATCATGGGCGATTTCAACGGCTGGAACCGTGAGAGCCATCCCCTGCACGGCCGAGGCCAGTCGGGCATTTGGGAGGGCTTTATCCCCGGCATCGGCCGCGGCACCAACTACAAGTACTACGTGGTTTCCCGCTGGAACGGATACCGCATCGAAAAGGCAGACCCCTTCGCGTTCCATGCCGAGGTCCCGCCGAAGACTGCCTCCGTGGCCTGGGATCTCGACTACTCGTGGCACGACCAGGAGTGGATGCAGACCCGCCACTCCCGCAACGCCCTCGACGCTCCGATCTCGATCTACGAGATCCACCTCGGTTCCTGGCGTCGCGTCCCCGAGGAGGACAACCGTTCGCTCACCTATCGCGAGATCGCCCGACCGCTTGCTGAGTACTGCCGGGATCTGGGGTTTACACACGTCGAATTTCTCCCCATCCAGGAGCATCCCTTTTACGGCTCCTGGGGCTACCAATGCACGGGATACTTCGCCCCGACCAGTCGTTACGGCACGCCGCAGGACTTCATGTTCCTGGTGGACACGCTGCACCAGCACGGCATCGGCGTGATTCTCGACTGGGTCCCGTCGCATTTCCCCAGGGATGGCCACGGCCTTTCCTATTTCGACGGCACGCATATGTTCGAACACGCCGACCCGCGCGTCGGAATCCATCTGGACTGGGACAGCCTGATTTTCAACTATGGGCGATACGAGGTACGCAGCTTTCTGTTGAGCAGCGCCGTGTTCTGGCTCGAGAAGTACCACGCCGACGGTCTGCGAGTGGACGCCGTGGCCTCCATGCTCTATCTCGACTATTCCCGCAAGGAGGGCCAATGGCTTCCCAACCAATACGGCGGTCGGGAGAATCTGGAAGCAATTTCCTTTCTCCGCCGCCTGAATGAGATCGTGTATCAGAATTTCCCCGACGTGCAGGTCATCGCCGAGGAATCTACCGACTGGCCCATGGTTTCCCGGCCCAACTACCTCGGGGGGCTCGGCTTTGGCATGAAGTGGGACATGGGATGGATGCACGACACGCTGCACTATCTGGCTCAGGACCCGATCTTCCGCAAGTACCACCACCACGAGCTAACCTTCCGGATCATTTACGCCTTTACCGAAAACTTCATCCTATCGCTCTCGCACGATGAAGTGGTCCACGGCAAGAGCTCTCTGCTCGGAAAAATGCCCGGCTTGGACGCGGAGAAGTTCGCCAACCTGCGCCTGCTATATGGGTACATGCTGACGCAGCCCGGAAAGAAACTGCTCTTCATGGGCGGCGAGTTCGGTCAGTGGCGCGAATGGAATCACGACTCGAGTCTCGACTGGAACCTGCTCGACTACAAACCGCACCGCCAGATGCAACGCTACGTCGCCGACCTGAACCGGCTCTACCAGTCGCAGCCCGCCCTTTTTGAATTGGATTTCGACCACCCCGGATTCGAGTGGATCGATCTGCACGACTGGGAGCAGAGTATTCTCTGTTATCTGCGGCGCGGCCGGAACCCCCGGGAGTTTCTTATCATCGTCTGCAACTTCACGCCCGTACTCCGGACCGATTACATCATCGGCGTTCCGGAAGAGGGTTTCTACCGGGAACTGCTGCACAGCGAAGCCGGCGTGTACGGAGGCAGCAACCTCGACAACGGCGGTGGCGTCCGCTCCGAGCCCAACCCCAGCCACGGCAGGCCTTATTCGCTCCGCCTCGTCGTCCCTCCCCTGTCCGTCACGATCTTCAAGTTGCAGCCGCGAGCGTAACCGGGGAGATCCATGGGGGCTCTGATCATAGCTTCCTAAAACTGACCCTGCCGCCTGTAAACTCTCGACTCCTGACGCCCGCCGATGCTAGGATAAGCAGGGCTACACAGCGCATCGGCACCCCGGCGACCATACGGCTGAGGGTTGTAACGCGTTCCCAGGCAACGCGGATTGCGGAATTATAGGGAGAGTATGCGGCGATCTCATTCCAGAGTCAGAAAAGAGCGCAAAGAATCGGACGACATCGTTAAAGAAGAGGGCATTGAGGTCGGCGGCACGGTTCTCGAAAAGTTCCCCGGCGGAATGTTCAGTGTCGAACTGGAGCAGCGCAACCAGGTCGTGCTGGCGCATCTGGCCGGGCGGCTGCGGAAAAACCGCATCCGGATTCTTCCGGGTGACCGCGTCACGCTGGAATTGTCTCCTTACGATCTTACGCGGGGCCGGATCACCTATCGCTTCCGCTAGCACTCTTGTCAACGATCCGTCATAGTCTGGCCAAGGAGGCTGATCGAGCAGCCCTGCGCTCAATCTCCACGAGGTGCTGGCGGGCGGCTTTTTTTGATTCCTGTCTCCGCCTCGGATTTCTTACAATTTCTTAGTGGACACGATCACGCACGGAATCGCGGGGGCCTGTCTCGCCAAATCGTTCCTGCCGGAGCGGACGGGCCACTTGGCAGTGCGTTCGGTCACTCTCGGGGCTATCCTTCCCGACATCGACTTCTTTGCGAATTTCATTTCGAACCATCCCCTCATCCATGCCGAGTTCCATCGTAGCATCACGCATTCCTTCATCATGCTCCCGCTATGGTCCCTGCTACTCGGTACCCTGACCTCCCGCTGGGATGAGCGACGGCGCTGGCTGCTCTTTTCCGGCCTGTACGGCGTTGGCATCGCCCTCCACGTTTTCCTCGACCTCATCACGTCCTACGGAACTCTGATCCTTGCTCCGTGGAGCCGAGACCGGTACGCGCTGGACATAACGTTTTTCGTCGACCTGACGCTCACCGCCGTCGTGCTGTTGCCCCAACTGCTGGCCTGGATCTATTCGTCCCGGAAACAGGCCCTGCACCACGGATTGATCGCCTGGGTTTCGGTTGCCCTAGCCGGCGGTGGAGTAGCCTGGCTCGCATCGGCTCTGCAACTGCCGCTGCCTCCGAATGCCGTGCTCACTGGTCTGGCGCTGGTCGCTGTGCTCTTTCTGGCGCCTTCGCTCAAGGGACTGGGATTCCAGGTATCCCGCCTGGCCTACTGCCGCGTGGGAGTTGCGGCTCTGGCCGTTTATCTCGGGCTATGCGCCCTGGCCCACCAACGCGCCTTGGGCCGCGTTGAGGCCTTCGCGCGCAGCGTGGGCGCCACAGTCGAGCGCCAGGCGGCACTCCCCGGGCCGCCCTCGCTTCGATGGTGGTCGGGGATGGTGGAGACGCCCACGGGGATTTACCGCATCGCCATTCACCTGTTTGACCCCAGCCCTCCCTCCTATCGCTTCTTTCCCCATGCGATGAGGAACTTCTACATCGAGGAGGCGGAGGAGTTTCCCGAGACGCAGACGTTTCTCTGGTTTGCGCGCTACCCCTGGGTCACCTACCGCCAGGAGAATGGCCTTCATATCGTGCGATACACGGATCTCCAGTTCATGAGCGTGCGACGCGACCGCAATTTACCGTGGACCTTCCAGGTATCTCTGGATGACGACGGGCAGGTGGTCGATTATACTCTCCGTCGCCGGTAGTCAACTGGGCTGCACGGTCCTTTTCGCACTGAGAGCAGGAATCTGGAAAATGAGAACAGGTTGTTTGAACCCGTTGCAGTTCGGCTTGCTGATCCCCTTACTGGGATCTCTCACATTGGCATCCGCCTCGAACGATCCGTCGGCGCCGGTTGCAGAAGCGCGCCGCACCTCTTCGGCTCCAACCATTGACGGACGCCTGGATGAACCGGAATGGGGATTGGCTCCGGCTGTCTCCGACTTCCGCCAAAAGGAGCCCGCCGAGGGCGAGCCGGCCACTGAAGCAACGCAGGTCCGCATTCTCTACGATGACTCGCTCCTCTACATCGGCGTTCAACTGTTCGATGGCGATCCGTCGCAGATTCGCGCTAGCGAGCTGCGCCGTGACAATGAGCTGGGGAACGACGACAGCTTCACCATTGTCCTGGACAGTTATCATGACCACCGCAACGCATTTCTGTTTCGCATAAACCCTCGCGGAACGCGCTTTGACGCCTTGATCCGCAATGAATCCTTCCGAATTTACACCGAGTGGGATGAGAATTGGACCGTCGTCTCCGCCATTGGAGAAACCGGCTGGACGGCCGAAATCGCCATTCCATTCAGTATCCTCCGCTTTTCCGGAAACCGCGAACAGGTTTGGGGCGTTAATTTCGAGCGTATCATCAAACGCAAGAACGAATCCGTCTACTGGACTTCCTGGAACCGCAATTTTGACTTTTTCCAGGTTTCCCAAGCAGGCCATCTGCGTGGTCTGTCCGAAATTCGTCCGGGCGAGCGGCTGCGCATCCGGCCCTATCTTCTCGGGGGCTTTGAAAGCCTGCGGACGCTTGACCCGCCGCGCAGTCGCAGTCAATGGGAAGCCGGCCTCGAGGACGTGAAAATCTCGCTCACCTCCAACCTAACCGCCGACCTGACCCTGAATCCCGATTTTGCCCAGACCGAAGTAGATGACCTCCAGGTCAACCTGACACGGTTCAGCTTGTTCTTTCGGGAAAAGCGGCAGTTCTTCATTGAAGGCTCCGACTCGTTCCGCGTACGTGTCAGGGGTCCTCATTTCGGTCCCCCACCGCTAGAACTGTTTTACAGCAGAAGCATTGGCCTTTCCGAAGACCGCGAGCCGATCCCCGTCCTGGGAGGCGGCAAGCTGACCGGGAAGGTGGCGGGGTTCGATCTCGGATTGCTCAACATGCAGACCGATCAGCACAAAGATCAGCCGGGCGAAAACTTTTCGGTCGCTCGCATTCGCAAGGAAATCTTTGGCCGCTCGTACATCGGCGGAATCGTTACCAACCGCCAGAGAGGTGCCGAGTGGAATCGCGTGGCCGGCACGGACGCCAACTTTGTGCTGTTTGACCATCTTACCGTCGGAGGGATGCTCGCGAAATCTTCCACCAGGGGCGTCCAATCTCAGCAATCGGTATGGAATGCTGGCTTCGAATGGCGCTCCGATTTCTTCGACACCGGAGGCACCTACCTGAGGATTGACCCCAATTTCAATCCGGGCATCGGGTTCGTCCGTCGCCATGACCGGTTGGCGGGAGCCCGTGTCTCCTTTAAGCCCCGGCCGGGTGGCAACCTGGTCCGCCAGTTCACGATTACTCCCGGCCTGCTTTATTTCCACGACGATGCAGGGTTGCTCCAAAGCCGCTCCGGCTTCTTCCAGACCTCTGCCATCTTTCAGAGCGGCGACGTGCTGGCGCTGAACTTCGAAAACCTGGCCGAGCGCCTCACTGAACCGTTTCGGGTCCACCCCTCAGTTACTCTCCCACCGGGCCTGTACGAGTGGAACGAAGCTGAGCTGGTTTTTGACTCCTATAACGGCAGGAAGCTGAGCGCAACCGCCGCCTTGACCCTAGGAAGCTTCTATGACGGGACCAGACGGTCCATTAATCTGGCCGGAGACTATCGCCCGAGCCAGAACTTGTCCCTTGCACCGAGCTACGAATTTAACGACGCGGACCTGGACCACGGAGCGTTCCGAACCCATCTCGTCGGCCTCCGGACGAACGTCTCGTTTACCACGAACCTGCTGGCCGCCGCCTTCGTTCAGTTCAACAGCGCCGACGAGTTGGCGGCTATCCAGTTGCGCCTTAACTATATTTTTCGCAGCATCGATAACTTCTACGTCGTCTACAACGAAACCCGCCTCACCGAAGGCCTGTTCGCCGGCCGCACTGATCGATCACTGATCCTCAAAATCACGTACTCGCTCCATTATTGAATTCTCTACAGGTTCCCTCAGCATTGGCAGCGCGCCAATCCCAAGCATATAATGAGGAAGTTACTAACGCCTTCGGCCTGAGTGGGAATCTCCGGATGAGACATCTTTGCTGGAGCCTATTGGCGTGTTGCGGAACTGTTTTCGCTGCGCAGGCGGGCGAGATTCATGGCCGCGTCCTGACTCCCCAGGGTGTGCCGGTCGTTGAAGCCCGCGTCTCCATCGAAAACGAGGACCGGCCAACGATTCACCGTGCTGTGCTCACTCGGTCCGACGGAACCTACACGGTCCCCGATCTCGATCAGGGTGTTTATTCGGTCCGCATCACTAGTCCCGCGGGTCGGCCTTCAATCCAGCGTTATATTGTCGTCGGGACTCCGGATAGCTCCGTCCGCATCGATTTCCGGTTGCCGGTCTCCCTGTCGGACGCGCCCCCTGTGCCCCGGATCGAAGCCATTCCCGATCTTGTGCCCGGCCCTTCGGACTTCACTGCTGCCTCGCAGCAGATTGTCGCGCTCGGGGCTGCCCCCCAATATACCGGCGAGTTTCTACCGGAGCGGAATTATTTTGGGGCCGAATACGGCGCGCCTCTCCGTGAGTTCTTCGTTCTGGCCCGTCGGTCGCAAGCCCCCCGGTGGAACTACTCCGTGAGCCAGGCAGTCGAGTATAGCGCCCTTAACGCGCGATCCTTCTTCAACGTGGGCGCTCTGCCGTCGGCCCGCAAGAGCGACTATCAGCTGGCCGCGGGTGGGCCGGTGCTGCGCGACCGGCTTTCCCTTTTGGCGCAGTATAGCAGTTTGCGCGAACACGGCGAGATTAACGGCAGCGTGCAGGTCCCCCGTCTGGAAGAGCGCGTTCCCGGGGCTGAGGACCTGCAGGCACGTTCGATTTTGAACGGCCTTTTGGAAGCCTTCCCTACCGCTCTTCCCAACTCACCCACCGTCACGGAAAGGCAATTGAACGCCAGCGACTCGCGCACCCTTTCGCGCCGCGCAGGGCTGCTGCGTTTCGATTTTCAGTTGGCCGAGAACACCGCCCTTGGACTGCTCTACTCCGTTTCCGATTCTTCCGAAGACCCCTTCGAACTGGTGGCAGGACAGGATCCGCAGACGGATTGGCGCAGCCAGAGGCTGCGGTTCGGCGTTGCACATAGCATTTCGCCCAGCTCCGTCGCGCAGTTCGGTTTCGACTTTGACCGCGATTCAACCCGCCTCTCCCTCACCGACCGCTATCGTACTCTGCTTTCGAGGCTGGGCCTCGAAGCGCCGCAAGTGGATTTTCAAGGCGACTCGCTCCAGGACATCGGGCCGGGCCCTGAGTTTCCGCGCCGCCGCGCACAGAACCGGTACTCGCTCTACGCCAGCGCTACAAAGATCACGCACCGCCACTCCATCAAGGCCGGCTGGGGGATGGCGCGTGTCCAGGTCAACGACCTCCAAGACGGCCACCGCCGCGGCACGTTGCTGTTCGCCGCTGATTTCGGCCGCTCCGAGATCGAGAACTTCCTCCTCGGCGTTCCTTCGCAACTCACCTTCACGCTCGGCGACCTCTATCGCGGATTTCGCAGTTGGGAGCACTTTTTCTACCTCGGAGATCAGCTCCCCCTGACCTCTCGCTTGAGTCTTAGCTGGGGGCTGCGTTATGAAGTCCAGACCGCCCCCTCCGAGGTCAACGGGCGCACCACCGTCGGTTATTCGACGGACCGAACCAACTGGGCCCCCCGGCTGGGTCTGGCCTGGAATCCGGCTGGCAGGAGCATGACCGTCCGGGCGGGCTACGGGATTTCCTACGGCAACGTCTTCCCCGAAACATATCAATTCGCCCGCTTCAACGGGCCCGGAGTGCAAGTGATCCGTATTCCCTCCCCTCCCCTCGTCCGACTGTTCTCGCTCCCCGGCCAGAACATCTTGCCGGGGGAACGGGAAGTCTTGCACCGGATCTCTCCAGATCTTGCGACGCCATACTCTCAGCAGTACAGCCTCGCCGTGGAGAGCAGCCTGCCGGCTTCCCTATTTCTGCGTCTGGCCTATTTCGGAAGCCGGTCGTTTCATTTGTTCACGCAGAACGTGTCGAACCGCGCCCTCCCGGTCCCGGGCGTGGAAGCCTCCACAGCTACCATCGACGCCCGGCGGCCGGACCCGCGCTCGAGCGATATCCTGGAAATTGCAAGCAATAGCAATGCGTACTATGATGCCGCGCAGGTCTCGCTTGAAAAAAGACCGAGTCGCGGTGTAAGCTTTCGCGCCGTTTATACGTTCAGTAAGAGCATTGATCTGGGAGGCGATTTTACGAGCACCGCATCCAGCCTCGACCCTTCCGCCGAGACTGGTGCTTTGACCTCCCCATTCGCCTCGCGCGAGTCAGACCGCAAGGGACCGAGCCGGTTCGATGCGCCGCACAACCTGACTCTTTCCTATTCGTTTGCGCTACCCTCCGTCCGCCACATAACCGGCTGGACGGGATTGCTGCTGCGGGATTGGAACGTTTCCGGCACGACGATCTTCCAGTCCGGCCTGCCGTGGCACGCTCGCACCTCGGACGGCCCGAGCTGGGGAAACGTCGACGGCGTCTTCAATGACCGACCCAACCTGCTCAATTTAGCGTTACTCGGCGAGAGCTTTGACCACCCGGACAATTCCGCTGGAACCCTGAGAAGAAAAGATTTTGATACTCGTATCCCCGCGGGGGGGCGCGGCAACCTCGGCGCGAACGTGTTTCGCAAGGACGGGACGCATATCTGGAACGTTTCCGTCGGCAAAGCCTTCCGAGTCCGCCCCTGGGGGGAGGCCGCGGTCGAGTTCCGGGCCGCGTTGTTGAATATTTTCAACCAGGCGCAGTTTGCCGCCCCCGGCGAAAATCTTGCCGGCTCGGTGTTTGGCCGGATCACCGAAACCAACCAGCCCGGCCGGACTACGCAATTCTCCATCCGCGCCCGTTTTTGAGGCGGCCCTTTACCGGTACTGTCCGAACGCTTACGGAAGCAACCCGGCTTCATACTGATTGCAACGGAACTCGGCAGCATGTTTTTTTGTCCATTCGCAGTTTAGGCTCTCTTGCTGCTAAAATGGAGCTTTTGTGTATTCCGGTGAGGATCGCCGTGCTGCTCCCCCGTTGGCGTCAATCCGGCTGCCTGCTCCGGCTTTCCTGGGCCGCCTTGGTCCTGTGCTTCGGACTCGCAGCGGGGGGCTGCTCCACGGAACCGCCCGCACCGCAGCCTCACGATTTGGCTTACGTGCGTGGTGTAGACGTTCCGCTCCTCGATCAGCTCGGACCGGCCTCCTCGACTATCGGAAGTTTGAACAACGGCGATAAGGTGGAAGTCCTGGGAACCCGTCCCCGCTGGACTCATGTCCGCACGGCGGACGGCCGGACTGGATGGATGCAGTCTCGCTCCCTCGCCGACCGCGGCCTGCGCGATCAATTTCACTCCCTCACCCTGCAGTCTGCTTCGCGGCCCTCGCAGGGCACTGCCCTTATGAAACGGGACGCCCACCTGCACCTGGAACCGGACCGGGACTCGGAAACGTTTTATGGGTTTGCCGAAGGAGGTGAAGCAGAAGTCCTGGCTCATCGCGTTGCCGTGCGTTCCACCGCTCGCCGCGCAGCCACGGAAGATGCCGCCTCGGCCGAGGCAGCTATCTCCGCCGCCGAAGTAGCCGTCCAGACTCTCGAAGACTGGCTTCTCGTTCGGGGCTCGAAAGGGCGCACCGGCTGGATGCTCGAGTCGCTTGCCGACATGAATCCTCCGTTCGAAGTCGCGCAGTACCGGGAAGGCCTGCGAATTCGCGCCTGGTTCGTCATTCACAGCGAGATGGATGACGGCATCGACCGCCCCTGGTATCTCTGGGCCACCATCCGACGCCTCGCAGGGCTTCCCTATGACTTTGACGAAATCCGCGTGTTCGTCTGGAATCCCAATCGCGACCGGTACGAAACCTCCTACCGCGAGCGCAATTTGATCGGCTTTTATCCCATCCAGGTCGGCAGCCGGCAAACTCCCCGCGGTCCGTCTCCCACGTTTACGCTGCAAGTCGAGGACGAAACCGGCAAGCGCCTTGAGAAACACTATGTCATGGAAGCCCGCGTAGTCCGGCCCGTGTCCCCCGCATCCTTGGACACGGTGAATGGGACAGGAGAAACTCCGTGAAAGTCTTGGTTATCGGTTCCGGCGGGCGTGAGCACGCTCTGGCGTGGAAGATTCGGCAAAGCCCCTCGGTCGAGCAGGTCTTCTGTTGTCCGGGCAACGCTGGAATCGCCCGGGACGCCCTGTGCCAGCCCGCTGACCTCAAGAACGTTCGCCAGCTTGCAGACCTTGCCGCTCGGCTCGGCGCTGACCTGACCGTTATCGGACCCGAAGCCGTCGCCGCAGCGGGTTTGGCGGATGAGCTGATCGAGCGCAGCATGCACGTCTTCGGTCCGCAACGCGCGGCGGTACGACTCGAATCCAGCAAGATCTTCGCCAAGGAGTTCATGCGCCGCCACAACATTCCCACCGCCGATTTCGTCGTCTGCGAAGACCGCGCGACCGCGCTGCAGGCGCTCGGCCGCTGGGGAGGGCCGGTGGTTTTGAAGGCCGACGGTCTGGCCGCCGGCAAGGGCGTCGTCGTCGCCTCCGAACCCATGCAAGCGCAGGCCGTTTTGGATGCCCTTCTCTCCGGCCGTATGGTTGGCGATGCCGGCTGCCGCATCGTTTTGGAAGAGAAACTCCTTGGCGAAGAAGCCTCTTTCCACGTCCTGACCGACGGCAACACAGTTCTGCCACTCGCCGCCACGCAGGACCACAAGCCCGTCTGGGATGACGATCTCGGACCTAACACCGGCGGCATGGGCGCGTATTGCGATGACGGCATTCTCTCCGAACAGCTCACGCGCCGCATCTCGGACGAGATTATTACCCCCACCTTCGAGGGCTTGCGCGCCGAGGGAATCATTTACCGCGGCGTCCTGTACTGCGGATTGATGATCACCCAGGACGGGCCAAAGGTGCTCGAATTCAACGCTCGCTTCGGCGATCCCGAGACTCAGGCGTTGTTCCACCGTTTCCGCGGCGACCTGGCTGAGACTCTGCTCGCCGTCTCGAAGGGCACCCTCGCTGCAACGCGATTCGACTGGGAGCCCGGCGCCAGCATTTGCGTCGTCGCCTGTTCCGGCGGCTATCCGGGGGCCTACGCGGCCGGGAAGGAGATCACAGGTCTCGACGCCGCGGAGTCGCTCGGCGCCACAGTGTTTCACGCCGGAACTGCCGCCCGCGATGGCCGCTTTGCCACCGCCGGTGGCCGCGTCCTCGGCGTCACCGCGCGCGGCCGCACGCTCGACGCCGTTGTCCGGAACGCTTACGACGCCGTTTCGCAAATTAACTTCGAGGGCATGCACTACCGCCGCGACATCGCCCGCAAGGGCCTGCTCCGCGATCATCCGTTGTAGTAGCCACGGCACGTTGTCTGTGCCGTGGGTTTTTCTTCACTTTTGCATTCATCCCGCCTACTCCGTTCACAATTGCACGATGGAATTTGAGAGTTATGCTATTCTCAGGTTTTTCTCTGTGCCCGCGTCTTTGCGGCGAACCTAAAATGGGGAATGAGGAATCATGCCGAAAAAGAACTTGAACCCGCTCATTGGAGTCGTAATGGGAAGTGATTCCGACCTGCCGATCATGCGCGAGACCGGCCGCCTGCTCGAGGAGCTCGGCGTCCCCTATGAGATGGAAATCGCCAGCGCCCACCGTACCCCCGACCGCGCCGCCCAGTACGCGCAGCAAGCCGCCGGCCGCGGCTTGCGCGTTATCGTTACCGGGGCGGGAGGAGCGTTTCATCTCGCCGGCGCCATCGCCGCCCACACCAACCTGCCGGTGCTCGCTGTGCCCCTCGCTGCCACGCCGCTGGCGGGGCTGGATTCTCTGCTCGCCGCTGTTCAGATGCCCGGTGGCGTTCCCGTTGGTGTCATGGCCATCGGGAAAGCCGGCGCCGTCAACGCCGGCATCTTCGCCGCCCAGATCGTCGCTGTCTCGGACAAGGCAGTCGCCAAGCGCCTGGTTCAGCACAGGGAACGGATGGCCCGCGGCGTCGCCGAGAAGAACGCCCGCCTCCAGTCAGAGTTAGCCAAGTAACCACGGCACGTCGTTTCAAGCCGCGGATTGTTTAACGCGGACATGCCGAGCGAAGCGCAGAATCTGCTTCTTCAATTCTCATTCGCTATTTTGCCGTCGGCATCCGCATCAAGACCCCCGTCTTGATCAGCGCCAGCGCAATCAGCAGTGCCTTCGCCCAGCTGCTCTCCACCATGAACAGCGCTACGCTGCCCAGAACCAGCCAGGCAACCGCCAGGGAAAAAACCTTTACGCCAGGCGGCAGACCGCGCTTCTCGAGTATCCGTCGCATCTCCCATCCCAGGCGCGGCTGCGCCAGCAGCCAGTGGTACATCCGCTTCGAGCCGCGCACGTAACACGCCGCGGCCAGCAGCAGAAATGGAGTGGTGGGTAAGACGGGAAGGTAGATGCCCAGGACGCCGATGGCAACAAACAGCGTCCCGGCCATCAACAGAATCACCCGCAGGAAGGGGTTGACCCGCGAATCGGTTCCTTCGGCTTTCTCGGTATCTTCGGTATCTTCGGTTCCTTCAGCTTTCCCGGCTCTTTCGTTTCTTTCGGAAGTCTCGAAAGAACATTCTGGCCCTAGTTTCTGCGAATTTCGCATACTACAGAAGGAAAGGAGGTGCTACCGCCCAGTTGGATTGAAGAATCCCCCCTGAATCGCCTCCAACCACAGAAACGCGCCCACCGGAGCGACACCCATCGGGAGTCCCTGCTCGGCGGCGCTGTAGCCGTGAGTGCCTGCGTCGAACTGCACCATGCGAATCCTCGGGGCCGGCTCCATGGCCGCGTAGCCCGGCAGGTAGACATCCCGGTAGATTTCCGGTGCGTGGTCGCGGCTGTTCTTGGTGATCGAGAGAAACAGCGGTGGAACCGGCTTCGCGTCGGGACCCGACAGCTCGCTCAGGAATCCGACGTAATGGTCCACCAGCTTCTTCATATCGGCCTCGGTCATGTTCAAGCGTCTGGCCGTGGCCATGGCGGCGTTGGTCAACCCTTCCGGGTTGTCGAAGTGGATAATGTTCTCGGCCTTGAACTGCGCCGTGCGGGTGTTGCGCGGCCACCGCTCCAGCACTTCCTCCATCACCATGGCCAACCGCTCCAAAGCCTTCTCGCCCTCCTGCTGGATCAGCTCGAAGCCGTAGTAGCGCGCCGTGTCGCGCCAGGAGCGGATGCGCAGGCAGTTGAAGGGGGCATCCCAGGTCTCTTGAATGCCCTGAACGTCGCGCATCATTTTTCCGTACAGAGCGCCGAAGGCGGAGCTCTCCATGCCGAGGATACCGGCCATGTTCGGGACGCGCTGGCTGAAGATCATGGTGAACGGCCCGCCGGTCGAGTGACCATGCGCATAGATCGAATACTCGCCTTCCGGAAGGTGCTGGGCCAACAGCGCCTTGCCTCCTTCTTCGAACGCCACCGGCCAGCCCGCCATGCGGTTGTAGAAGGTCGTGCCTTCCTTGGCGCAGGCAAGCGTCAGCGTCCCCCAGCGGCGCCGACGGGACTCTTCCCTATCCTCGACGACGTCGTACTGGTCCGGCGTGATCTCTTCTCCGCGAAGCCAGACCGGCGTGCGCATCAAACGCACCCCGTTCTCGGTGCGCATGGTGTCGCCCGGCCAGTTGCGGCTGGGATCGTGGAGATAGAGCCGGCCGGGATAGGACATGTTGACGATCTTGTAGCCAAACTTCGAGACCAGGAAGCGGGCGAGGTAGTCGAGCGAGCGGTGGTCACCGGAGCCGCCGTGCAGCAGGAACACACCAACCTTCTTGCCGTCGGCGCCGGTTGGAATACGGGATTCGTCCACCGGCTGATAGATCATCGCCGCGATGTCCCAGTCCATCTCGAGGGCCCGGATGCGGATAATCTCCTCGCGGGCTTCGAGCGGGATGTCGGGCATGGCGAGGACCTTCTCCGAAATCTCGACGAGCTCCGGCCGGTCGATCTGGTACCAATCCGCCCCCGCAACCTTCTCCGACGGGCGGTCCAGCAACTGGGCGACGGCGCGAGGCGCGCCCATGACGACGAGCGAAAGCAACAGAATTCCAGCGGCGACGGTTTTTTGGTTCATGACAATCCCTCCCGTTTTGATTTTCCAGTACAACGGACAGAACTACGCCAACCATTATAGGACAGCAGCGGCATGAATGGCGCTGATAGTTTTTCCATTGGGGCGATGCCTGCGTTGCTTTTCATAACAAGGAAACGTAGGATAACCCCCTTACCAGGGGGTAAACCTTGAGGCCTCTGGCCGCAAATCGTTTCTAAAACCGCATTTCCATTTAGAAAACGCAGCTGCAACCTTCTGGTAACCTTCAACGTCAATATTGATGCGGGTTTCAGCATCAATAGGAGCGTTCGGAGGCGTAAACCCAATGGGTGACGGTGAAAAACAGGCATTGCAGCTGTCGTTCAATCGGGTTTTGCGAGTCGGGTTTCAAGGATCGCGGGTGACTTCCAACGGGGGATTGATTCTGGTGCGGGAGTTGGACGAGCGTCTGGAATTCAGCGAGCTGATCGACGAGCACCTGACCGATTCTCGGGCAAACAATGCGCGGTTTTCTTTTGCGGATCTGCTGCGGCAGTCGGTATACAGTCGCCTGGCTGGATACGCGGACGTAAACGATGCCGCTATCCCCCAGGTATGGAGAGTTGTCTGAAAAAGCTGGTTCTGGATGCTGATTGGACGGTTTTGGGGGACCCGGAAAGGGAGTCTGGGAGCCGGAGGCCCTCTCGGAGGGAAAGGTGCTCGCCAGGATGCAAATGGATGTACACTTTCAACTGCCGGGAGGCCAAAAAGTTTATTCCGGGTGAAAGGGGCTGGGGAACTTTCTCGACCGAAATCTTTTGACACCTGGTCTTTTTGAGAAGCAGGAAACCCTTCATGGAACGAGGTGCAACGATGATGAAGCGCGTGACCAGAACTCGAACTCGATTCCGCTGGCTTTCGGGTCGTCTGATGATGCCGGGGATTCTGTTTGTCCTCTTGCCTGGGCTCGCGCTGGGGCAGAACCAGTTCCATCTCCAGGAAGCGACAATCAGCGGCATCCAAAGCGCGATTCGAGAAGGGCAAATCACCTGTCAAGGCTTGGTTGAGTCCTATCTGAACCGGGCAAAGGCCTACAACGGCGTCTGCACGCAACTGGTCACGCGAGACGGAGCGCCGATTCCGGCTGCTACGGGCGCTGTTCGCGCCGGATCGCCGATGGTGTTCCCAACGGAAACCGTCCCGGCATCCAGAGTGCTCCCGAACGTGGACGAATACATGGGTCAGCCGATTGAATTCGGCAGAATGGAACCGACCATATCCGACCCGAGCGTTCAGCAGCAATTCGGCATGAGGGTGGGAATCCCGAATGCGGGCCAGTTGAACGCGCTCGAGACGCTGAATCTTCGCGGCGAGCGATCGGTGAGTTGCAAAGCCTCCTGTGATGCGCATCCATCCACCGGTCCGCTCCCAGCTTCCTGCCCGGCGGCGTGCGACGCGTTTCGGCGGCAGCCGGACGCCTTGGAGCGGGCGCGCGAACTCGATCAACAATACGGCAGCAACCCGGACCTCGAAAACCTGCCGATGTATTGCATCCCGTTCTCCCACAAGAATTGGTATGACGCGAAGGATATGCGCTCAACCGGCGGGAACGACGTCAACTATGCCATGGATGCGCCAAAGGAAGACTCCCCCGACATAGCGAATCTCCGGGAAAAAGGGGCGATCATCTACGCCACCGCCACGGCAGCCTCGACGGGCCTGGGATTTGAGGGCCCCGCCAAGGCGGAATCCGTGCTGCCGGACGGAAATTATGCGTACGCCGTCTGGGGCGGCCAGCCGTGCAATCCGTACGATACCGAGCGCGTGCCACGAGGGACGAGCGGCGGCTCCGGGGTTTCGGTTGCCGCGAATCTGGTTGTTTGCTCGATTTGCGAACAGGGCTCCGCTTCCTGCAAAGGGCCCGCATCCAGGAACAACGTGGTGAACCTGCTGACAACCCGAGGGCTCATGATGCATGGCGGGATGAACAGCCAGCGTCTGGGGGACCGCGCCGGCATCCATTGCCGCACCGTCCAAGACGCCGCCCTGGTTCTGGACGCCGTGAAGGGATACGAGTCGAAGGACATGTTCACCGCGATTCCGAAAGCCCTGACCCCGAACGAGCCGTTCTCCAGTTTCGTGATTGAGGAAACGGACGTCAACGACAGGCCTCTGGCGGGAATGCGCATCGGCGTTGTCCGCGAATTCATGGTGAAGCATACGAAGAACGACACCGCCATCAGCGATCAAATCGACACGGAAGTCAAAACTATTCTGCGCGACAAGCTCGGTGCGGAGATCGTCGAATCCGTTGACCCGCTGTATGCCGACGACCCGGCCGTTCCCAACATGAAGTACACGTTCCGGGACGCCTTCGCGGAAATCCTGGCGCACAACGTGCCGGAATATTTCTGGCAGACAACCGGCTCGGGCGAGCTGGAGTTCGCCGTGCCCGGCTTTGACGTGAGGACCGTAGATTACGCGATTGCATTGGCGCTGGGAGAGGCGCCGTTATCGGAAAAACTGAATCTCCGCCGCATCAGCAGGCGCCTGGACAATTTCAAGAGTCCCTTCACGGTGAACAAGTATCTGCGCGAGCGGGGCGATGCGCGAATCAAGGATTGGGCGAGTTGGTTCGCCAACGCGAAATGGGAGAGTGACGCGCATCGGGCGGAGTCGGAAAACGCGGTGGGCATGCAGGACCTTCGCACCCGGGCCGGCACAATGAGCTACCTGCAAATGCATAAGGTATTGCGGCTGGTGGTTCTCAAGGTGATGCACGAGAATGGCATTGACCTGTTTGTCAATCCGGAGAATACACTCCCGCCCTATAAACTCGGCGGGCCGGGTGAACCCGCCGTCAACAACCGTCCTACCGCGAGTTGCTGTGCGGTCTTCACGGCTCTCCTGGGGGGGCCTGAGATTGAGGTCCCCGCCGGCTACACTCGAATCGTCTACGAGCCTCAGTATGTCTTGACTCCGGACAAGACGCAGTACCGCACGGTCACTGGCGAAGTGCAATCGCTGCTGCCTCATCCAATGCCGATCAGCATGATGTTCTGGTCCGGTCCAGGCTCCGATTCAGCGGTGATCAAGGCAGCCTCGGCGTACCAAGCCGCGACGCAGCACCGCGTTCCTCCGCCTGCATTCGGGCCGCTTCCGGGCGAGCCATAGTAAGGTCGATGGAAAAGATATTGGCGGTATTGGTTCCCGGACCCGGTCCGACCGTTGGAAAATTTTATTCCGAAGCAGCCTAGATGCAGGCGCCGCCAAGCCCTGTTCTCTCACAAACGGTTCAGACCCTCAGTCAACTCAATGTAGGTTCCCCAAGGGTCGGTGATGTGCGCGGTGGCAATGCCCGCTTAAACCAGTTCCTCTATGGAAGTGCAAGAACTTAAAAGTCGTGATACCGCTTAAAAAGGCTAAATCGCACTAAAACGAGATGCGGTGCAAGGGCTTTCTTACTGTGATCCCTGCAATACCTCTCATTCTCACGCTCGATCTTTTGCAGAAAGACTCATCCCTCACACACACATGCAGAATCCTTTCTGCGATCTTCTTGTCCCCAACCCAAAGAGCGGAAAGAACGGGCTAGTCCGGTTCCCCGGAGGCAAGGAGGTGCAACCGATTGGCCTTGTGAGCACAGGCCGGAGGCCTGTCGCTACCTGGCCGTCGCTACTTCAGGACAAGCGAAGAGCAGATCCCTCGTCGCTGCGCTCGCATCCGCTCGCGAAACAACGCTCCTCGGGATGACACAGTTTGGATGGTGCCCTGCACTATAGGGGACAGGCCAGTAGCGGTGCCTGGCCTCACTGCCAAAGCACTACCTACAGCCCTAACGGCCTGTAGGTGAGAGGGACAGGCCGGAGGCCTGTCGCTACTTGCCAGCGGGACGCTGGCGCTACAGCGTCAAGCATATCAGCACTGAAAAGATAGAGAGCAGAAGGAATGGGCTACACCATTTTTAGGGTTGGTGTAGCGCAGCCGCCAAAGTAGGGACGGGCCTGTGTTCTATGGGGGCAGGCAGGAATGCCTGCCCTACCTTGTCGCTGCGCCGAGGCTCCGCGACAGCCTTCGGCAGAGCGGAAGAGAATTCTTACAACCACGTTTTGGCACGGTTGAAACCGTGCCCTTCCGCACGACAGAACAGCCCACGGCAGAAAAAAACGGGTAGTGGTTACTCGCTCAAACCCACCGCTCCCTTGCGGTCGCGGCTCGGATGGACCGCTTGTTGACTCGCACGGCTCGGATTCAGAACCATCGCTCCCTGGTCTGTGCTCTCAAGTGGCAGGCAGGAATGCCTGCCCTACCTGCGGGCTATACAGCTAATGCTGAGAATGGTCTAGTCGGGGAAATTGACGACGAAGTAGATGACGCCGGAGGCGCCGCCCCCGGAGCCGGGATTGACAACGGTGACGGCATAGGTTCCGACGTTGCGGAGCAGGTCGGCACTGATGGTAGCGGTCAGGCGCGTCGGGCTGAGGAACTGCGTGGGCAGGTCGGTGGTGTCGAAGCGGGCGAAGGAGCGCGGGGTGAATTTCTCGCCCGTGATCTCAAGGGTCACGGCGGAGCCGCCCTGGCGCGCGATCTTGGGAGCGATGGCAGAGACCACGGGGCCCATGTACTCGAGCGGATTGCCGCCGGTGACGGGCCGCGGGAGCGGGTTGCGGAAGTTCGGGTCGACAGCGGTGTCTACGACCTTGCCGTCGAGAATGACGGCGCGAATGTTGCGGGTGCTGCGGATGTCGGCCAGCGGATCGCCTTCGATGAGGATCAGGTCGGCAAGCTTGCCCGGCTCGACGGAGCCGAGGTCCTGCTCCCGGTGCAGCAACTCGGCGGACCATCGGGTGGAGGCAAGGATGGCCTGCATGGGAGTGAGGCCGGCGTCGACGAGGGCTTCCATCTCGATGTGCATGGCGAGTCCGGGGATGTTCGAAGGGCCGGAGGTCCCGGCGGAGTCGGGTCCCGTGACGACTTTTCCGCCAGCCGCGACAAAGCGGCGGACAAACTCTTCGACGTTGCGGCGGCCGAGGGCTTCGCGCTCGGAGCGCGCCGGCGCGGGCGGGAGATTGCGGGCCGCTTCGATCCAATACCGGCGCCGCGCTTCCGGAATGAAGCGCCAGTCCGGGTTTTCCAGAAAGGGGAGCGCCAGCTCGGACCACTCGCGCTCCTTGGAGAGCAAATGCAGGATGCTGCGGCTGAGCGTGGGATTGAAAAAGACGTTGTTCGAGACGAGGAGTTCGATGAGGGGATCGAACAGCGCCGGGTCCATGTCGGCTTCGGGAACGTCACGCGCCAGCTCGCCGCGGACGGTGGAGCGGGTGACGGGACGGTGGTGCTCGATGAAGCGCATGCCGGCCAGGGCGGATTCGCGGGCGTCCGGGGCGTGGCCGACGAGCTCGCGTCCGGCCTGGCGGGCTTCGTCGGCGATGGCGGCAAGCAATTCGTTGGTCAGGGCTTCATGAACTTTGACGGCGTCGACGCCGAGGCCGATCAGGCGGCGGGTTTCGGCGCGGGCTTCCGCGACGTTTTCGACATGAGTCCTGTAGCCGCCGATCTCGGTGGGATGGTTCCTGTTGCTGCGGGCGACGGGGCCGTCCACGACCCAGCCGGTGGCGAACATGCGCGGGCCTTTGATCCTGCCGCTGTTGAGCGCATCGCGAGTGGCGAGAATCCACTCGGTGGGATTGGCGGTGTCAAAGACAGTGGTCACGCCGAAGTAGAGAAACATCGGCGGCATGAAGTCAAGGAAATGAATGTGGGCATCAATCAGGCCAGGCAGCGCTGTAAGGCCCTGGGCGCGGATGACCTGCGCGCTCGGTGGAACGGAAACCGAACCTCGGGGACCGACCGCCGTGATGCGCGAGCCTTGGATGACAATGACGGAGTCGCGCACGGGAGCGCGGCCCGTGCCGTCAATCAACGTGGCGCCATCAATGACCAGAGACTGGGAGCGCAGGGAGATGGGGGCGAAGGCCAAGGCTGCGAGGAGCAGGAGACCCATATGAAGCACAGGTCCTTCGCTGCGCTCAGGATGAGGCACGGCTGCCATAGTAACTCCGACCGTACTGTCCAACCGCGTCCATTATAGTCTATATATTTGTAATGACTGAATTCAGACTTCCAGGGCTTGCGCGTCCCATGCTTCCCAATGCTTGGTGTTACCTGGGCAAGAGAGGCAGGAATGGCTGGCTTTATTTGGGGCCAGCCAGACGCTGGCACTACGAGAGGGCAGGGGGAAATGCCGGGCGCTGCTTCAGGACAAGCGAAGAGCAGATCCCTCGACTGATCTCGCCTTGGCTCGGCGAAACGACATCAATATGTCGTTTCGTCTCGGGATGACATTCTTGGGTGGTGGCCTGCCTACAGGGGACAGGCGGGACAGGACGCTCCTCGGGATGACAGTGCAACTACCGGGATCAGAAGATCTCCGGGAAGTAGAAGGTCAGGATCGAGTTCAGGCGCATGTCGGCGATGATGACCTCCTGATTCCTGGGGTTGAGGGCGACGCCACGGGGCTTCAAGAGCGTGGTGCCGGGCCCGTGGAGCTTCCAGCGGGGCGGGACGTCGCCGTTGTCGGTAATGTGCCAGACGCCGACGAAGACGCCTTCGGGCTCCTGATGCTCGCGGATACCCGGCATGGCGGCGACCAGCCAGCCCTTGGGCGTGATGCGAATCTGGATGATGCGGTAAATCTCGGTTTGGGGACCGGCGATCACGGCGCGCGGCCTGGCGTTGCCGCTGTCGGCACGATTGAACATGGCAATGCCGCCGCCGCGCGGCAAGGGAAGAATCTCGGCGCCTACGCTGAGCATGTCGCGGGCCGGATCGACGGCAACGGTTTCCACATTGCGGAGGCGCGTGTTGGGGCCGCGAATGACGCGCTTGGGCTCAACGTTGCCGTTGGCCTCGCGGTCGAAGACCAGGATGCCGCCGCTGCTGGGAACAAACAGCTCGTTGTGGATCGGGTCCACGTCGATGCGCTGGACGTTGTCGAGCTGGGTGCTGGGTCCCTGAATGACGCGGATGGGAGGCTCGTTGCCGTCGGCACCGCCGCGGAAGGTGAGCACGGCCTGCGCGAAGGGATTGGCGACGGTGAATTCATCGTGCACGGCGTCGTACTTGATGTCGTGCATGGTGCGGCTGAGGAGCGTGTCCTGGCCGTAGATGAGCCGCGTGGGCAGCGTGTTCTCCTCCGCCAGCCTGGCGAAGGCCGCGATCTGCGGGTGGGCCACTCAGTTGGGGACGAGGATTTCGTCGCGGCGGGTATCATACTCGGCGGCGCCGGGATTGCCGACGGATAAAGCAAGCTTGCCCGCAGGGGCGCTGCGAATGGTGCGCAGCGGCGCAGCGTTGCCGTCGGCGGCGCGGGAGTAGACCGTGGCGGAATGGTTTCCCATGTTGGAAACCCAGAGCTCGTCGTTCTGGAGATCCACAAAGACCCCGGTGGGGTACTTGAGTCCGGTTTGCGGACCCATGATGGCGCGCTTTGGAGCGACATCGCCGTCGGCGTCGATGTCAAAAACCAAAACCGAATCACCGGCGTCATTGGCCACGTAAAGCTCGCCGCGCTCCTCGTCAACGAAGAGAGTGGCAGGCCAGTTGAGCATGGTCTTGGGACCCTGGATGACGCGGATGGGCGGGATGTTGCCGCTCGAACGCCAGGGGTAAACCGTGATCGAAGCCGGGGTAAAGTTGCCCGAGCCGGGGGTCCGCCCGGTGTCGCGGCCCTGCGGCCAGTGTTCCGGCATGTCGGGCGGGCGCTCGCCCATCGGCGTATAACGAGAGCCGTGATTGGAGACGAACATGAGCCGGCTCCTGGTGTCGACCGTGATGCCGTGGGGATCGGCCAGCAGCGTGTGGTCGCCCTGGAGCAGGCGGATCGGCTCATCCAAATCCTGGGAGTACTTATGATAGCTGACGACGGCGTGGTCGTGCTGCACGGTGAGCGAAAGCTCCTGGTTCACCTCATCGACCGCGATGCCGAAGGTTCCGTGCGGGGTGCGGAGCTGGCGCATCGGCGCAACGTTGCCTTCAGCGCCGCGCGGGAATACGACCATGTGGTCCACGGTGTCGTTGTTCACCGAATAGACGTCGCCGGATCTCGGGTCGACGTAAATGGCGCAGTTGAACTCCAGCTTCGTATCGATGCCGCCGAGCATGCGCTTGGGTTCGGTAAAGGCAGCCGTAGCGGGCGTGTTGTCGAGGCGGTCGAAGACCTTGAGGCCGAACAGGTTTTCGTCCTGCAAGTAGACTTCGTTGGTCTGCAGATCGACGGCCACGGCGCTGTAGGTAGGGTAGGTGTCGCGGATTACGCGCACCGGCGGGCGGTCGAGATCCTCGGGGCGGCGCCCGGCCTCGACAATGGATTGCGGTTGCGCGAACAGCATGCCGGGGCTGGCAGCAGCAGGCACCCACTGGCACATCATTCCTTCCACCGTGGTCCCCTCTTCCGATCCCAACGGCTGAACGGAGACAAGCTGCGGGCCTCCGGATGAGGCGCGAGAAAGCGCGGGGCGAATGGAAAGAGGGCCGGGCGCGCCGGAGGTCAGGAGAAAGACAGAAGCGGCCAGCAAAGAAATGCTAGCAAAGAGAACGCTGCGCCGCAACCGGAATGAGCGCGTCGGAAAGGTCATTGGCATGAAGGCTCCTGGAGACAGTGCTGCGTGACGAGCGAGAAGAAATGGAAGATCGGTCTTCTATCCCATACGCGCATCCCACACGCGGCAGGACCCGTGGGGCACACGCACTACCCGATTCCTAATCCGGGTCGCCGGTCCACAAGAAAATCGGCTTCCGCTCCAAGCAGGGCGGACGCTTCCTTCACGTTCGCAGCTCTGATTCCGACGGCTAACGGCTATTCCGACGACGAAGGCTTGACGGTGGCGTAGTCGAGGCCGAACCGTCCCTCGACGCAGCGGCCGACAGGAGCCACGACGGTACCCGAACCGGCGCCGAGGTTGCGCAACAACTCCGCGGTTTCCGGATGCGGCGTAACGCGCTGCAGCAAGCCGCGGGCGTCGGTGCCTTCGGCGAGGCTCAGGGGAGTTTGTCCGCAGCCGTTCCTGACGTTGGGGTCGGCGCCCTGCTCGATCAGGAACTCGATGATGGAGTTCGCTCCGAGGAAAGCAGCGGCGTGGATGGGAGTCCAGCCGCTCGCAGTGGTCTCGTTCACGTCGGCGCCCAACTGCACCAGGGTCTCGGCGGCTTCGAGGGCACTCGCCTCGGCGGTGGTGCTGAAATCGTCCTGGCGGCCCATTCCGACGGCGACCATAAGAGGCGTGGCGTTGGCCTGAATCTGGTTATCGTCGCCGTGCCCCTCTTTATAAAATTCCGGTTCGCTGATCACCGTGCCAATCCGGGGCTCAGCGCGGGCCTCGACGAGCGTACGCATGGAATCGAGGTCGCCGGCGGCCGACGCCAACAAGAAGGGAGTGGCGCCGGTCATGTTCACGATGGGCTTCTTGACGAGGCGCATCTGCGGGGGAGGAGTCTCCAGCGGTGCGTTGGGAGCCGCTCCGTTCGCCAGCAACGCCTTGGCGAGATCGAGCATATTGCGCCCAGGCAAGATCTTCTCTTCCTCGGGCGGCTGCAGCTCAAAGGTTGCATAGCGGGGGTCGGTGAGCATCGATTCGTCTTCCACCGTCAGGCAGCGGGCGCCGGCGCCGGACTGGCACAGACGCATGGAACCGGAAATGTCATAGCCGTGGAGCACCTTCAAGCCGTCGCGCATGGCGTAATGCAAAGGCGTGATGCCGCCGGCGTCGGCAGCGTTGGGGTCGGCGCCGTTTTCCAGCAGAAACATGGCGAAGTCTTCATGGCCGGCCGCGGTGGCAACCACCAGAGGGTTGCCTTCTTCCGGGGTGGATTCATTGACGTCGGCGCCGTTCGCGACCAGCAAGCGGGCGGTTTCCAGATCCCCGATGCGGGCGGCAAACAGAAGCGGTGTGAAGCCACCCTGCGGAGTGGCCTGTACGTCCGCGCCGTAGCCTGCGAGAATCATGGGGGAAAAGTTCTCATCCTGAAAACGGTGCGACCGGGCGGTTACGTCGGCCCCCTGCTCGATGAGCAAGCGGGCAAGCTCGGGGTAGCCGGCGGCGATGGTCCACATGAGCGCAGTCTGGCCGCGGCGGGGCTCGGCGGCGTTGACGTCGGCGTTATGCGCGAGGAGCAGTTCGGCGGCCTCGCCATTGCCGTTGCGGGCGGCCTCCATGAGCGGAGTGACGCCGCTCCAGGGCACCCGATTCGGGTCGGCACCGGCGGCAAGCAGTTTCTCCGCCATGGCGGTGTTGCGGCTGCCGATGGCCAGCGAAAGAGGAGTGATGCCGTAATCGTTGGCGGCATTGACGTCGGCTCCGACGCGCAGCAAGAGATCAGCGGTCTGCAAATCTTCACGATGGGCGGCCCAATGCAGGGCGGTTGCGCCGTCCGGCTGGGCGGCTTTGACATCCGCGTTCTGATCCAGCAAGGAGCGGATGGCAGCGCGGTCCTGATCCTTTATGGCTTCGATGAGGCGAAGGCCATTCTGGGCGTGCGCGGGAAAGCCAGCCATGACGACAAGAATGGCCATCCCGCAAGCGGTCAGAGATTTCAACATGGAGTTCATGGCTGGAGTCTCCTGAAATTGACTCTCGGGAAAAACCGGCAGCAGCAGTTGCGCTGCTGAAAAAAACGGGAAGCAGATCCCTCGCCGCCGTGCTGCTCGCGACGACAACGACGAGGGATCATCGGGCTGACTTCTACGCCGGGGCGTTCAAGTCAATCTTCCCGCTGCTCAGACCAAACTTCTCCGTGGGAAGCCCCGCCAACTCGAGCACGGTCATGTGCAGGTTCGACAACGGGGTGTGTTCCGGAGACTGGATATGGCGTCCTCCCTTGATGCGGTTGCCCGCGCCGCCGAAGAAGCCGATGGGGAGATTCCATTGATTGTGGATGTCCGCGTCGCCCATGCCAGCGCCGTAGATCAGCATCGAATGATCGAGCAGCGAGCCGTTGGCTTCCTGGGTGGACTTCAACTTGTCGAGGAAGTAAGCAAACAGCTTGCCGTGATACTGGTTCACCTCGCCGGCCTGCTTCATGCGCGTCGGAATGCCGCGGTGATGCGTCAACGGGTGGTGCGGCTCGGTATGGCCGATCTGGGTGTAGACGAGCTCACTGTACTCGCGGGCGAGCATGAAGGACGAGACGCGGGTGAGATCGGTCTGGTAAGCGAGGTGCAGCAGATCCAACATCAGCTTGACGTGCTCTTCGTACTCGGGAATGCCGATGGGACGCTCCACTTCGGGGAGCTCGCGGGAGGACTGCTCCTCGGCTTTCTGGACGCGAGCTTCGACGCCGCGAATGGAGTCGAGGAACTCCTTGAGCTTGCCGCGGTCGGCCTGGCCGAGGCCGGACATGACGCGGTTGACGTCCTGGTTGACGAAGTCGAGGATGCTGCGCTGCTTGCGGATGCGGGCCAAGCGGGCTGCCGGGTCGGTGGAGTCACCGTCGCCGAAGAGCCGCTCGAAGACCGCACGCGGGCTGTGCTCCATGGGAAGCGGCAGGGTAGGCGTGCGCCAGGAGATGGTGTTGGTGTAGGCAGCGCTATATCCGCCAGCAGACTGCCCGGCCAACTCGGCGGCGTTCTCGATGCAGAGCTCGAGGGACTCAAGCTGGGTCGCCTTGCCGAATTCCCGGGCCACGATCTGGTCGACGGAGACGCCGCTGCGGACGTCGTTCATGGACTGCTTGGGCTCGGCGCCGGTCAGCCACATGGAACTGCCGCGGACGTGGCCGCCAACAAACTGCGAGCCGCCGTCCATGCCGCTGAGCACGATCATCTGGTCGCGGAACGGCTCAAAGTGCTTCAGAACGGGCGTGACCTCGAACTGGGAGCCGGCCGTGGCGGGGAGCCAATCTTCCCGGATGATGCCGTTCGGAACATAGAAGTAGCCGAGACGCAACGGGGACTTCGCGGCAACGCTGGTCTCCGCCGCAAACGCCGGCACCATGGAATCCAGCCACGGCAGGGCAATGGCAGCGCCGATGCCGCGCAGGAAGGTGCGCCGGGGAATGGCCTTATTGAAAATCATCATAGCGAACGTGACCTCCTCATCTGAAAGGGTGTACTTTTCACAATTCCTAAAACGATGGATGACCAGCGATAATCGCTGGAAGCGGCCTCCCGCTCGATCTGGCGAACGGCGGGATGGTCGTAAGGCTCAAGCGTGCGACCCAGGGCATAGGTGAGCAGTTTCTGGGTGGCACCGTTGACAAGAAGCTCGGGGCGATCCAGCAACGCCTGGCGCAGGCCGTCGGGTCCGTCAAACTCTTTGCCGTCGGGCGTCACGCCCGAGGCGTCGATGGGGATGCCAACATCCGTGGTGCGCCATCTGCCGACCGCGTCAAAATTTTCCAGAGCGAAGCCGATGGGGTCCATACGGTTGTGGCACATGGCGCAAGCCGGGCTAGCGCGATGCAATTCCATCTGCTGGCGCATGGAAAGAACCTCTCCGTCGTCGGCCTTTTCGCGCAGAGGCGGGATGTTCGGGGGGGGCGGCGCGGGGGGGGAGGCAAGCAGATTCTCCAGCACCCATTTGCCGCGCGCCACGGGCGAAGTGCGGTTCGCGAGAGCCGTAATGGTGAGGATGCCTCCCTGGCCGAGCAGTCCGTGGCGGGTGGTGTCGGCAAGCTGGACGCGGCGGAACTTGTTTCCGTAGATCCCGTCGATGCCATAGTGGAGAGCGAGACGCTCGTTCAGGTACGTATAGTCAGCGCGCAACAGATCGAGCACGGAGCCGTCTTCGCGGAAAATGCTGCGAAGGAACAGCGTAGTCTCCTGCAGGAACGACTCGCGCAGACTCTCGTCAAAGTAGGCGAAGACATCGCGGTTCGGATTGGCGTCGGGGATGTTGCGCAGGAACAGCCACTGGCCGGTGAAGTTGTCGACCAGGGCCTGGGAGCGCGGATCGCGGAACATGCGCTGCACCTGCTGCTCCAGGACGCCCGGCTCGCGGAGTTTGCCCTGCTCGGCGAGCGTCAGCAACTCCTCATCGGGAATGCTGCTCCACAAGAAAAACGAGATGCGCGAAGCCAACTCGAGGTCGCTGACGGGATAGGCGGTGTCGGGGGGGACGTTGGCCGGATCGCGCTCGATGCGGAAAAGAAACTCCGTGCTGACGAGCAGGCCCTCGATGGCCATCTGGATGCCGGCTTCGAATGTTCCGGACTCGCTGCGGCCTTTCTCGTAGAGGGCCAGCAGGGACTCGACATCCGCGTCGGTCACCGGGCGGCGATAGGCGCTGCGCGTGAGGGACAACAGAATCTCGCGGGCGCAGGCGCCCTCGTCAGAGGCACCGGAAGGCTGACAGATAAAGACCCTCTTGCGGCTGGGCGTATCGCCGGAGCCCTGGACATCAAAAGGACCGGTGAGAGAGATGCTGCTGACCGCCGGTTCCACCCAGGCGCGCTCGCGCGTATTCTGGAGGCGAGTTTCCTCGTAGGTGCCGCCGGAACGGAACTCAAACGGAGTCTCCGGCGCAAAATCATCCTTCAGGAAGGAAACCTGCACGAGGCGCCGGCCGGCCTTGGCCCGGAAGCGGACTTCCAAATCGTCGTCGGCGTTGCGCTCGTACTGGGCTTGACGGAAATCCGGGGGCGCGGCATCGGCTGCCCCGGCGCCTTGCGAGCGGCCAACGTGATTGCCGCCGACGCGGAAGAGCTCGACGCGCTCGCCGTCGATACGGAAATCGAGCAGGTTCGGCTCGGCGATGCCGACGACGAATCCCTCATTGTCGGTGCGCTGCAAGCGGACGTTCAGGACGTACTCGCCGTCGAGCGGGAAATAATGCTCCACGGCGGTGCCGCCGCGGGAGCCGAAGGGAAGGTCCTCGTTCATGCGGTCCTTCTGCATCAGCAAGGGAGAAATCGCGTAAGTGGCTACGTCGGGGCTGATAGAGGTGTCTCCAACGGCGAGCCGGGCAATCTTGCCGGCGGCGGAAATGTACTTTTCCATGAGCGCGGGAGAAACGGTGAGCAGATCGCCGAAGTTATCGAAGCCGCCGGAATCGTCGGCGGGGAGCATTGTCTCGGTGTCCACCTCGATCGCGAGCAGATCGCGGACGGAGTTGGTGTACTCGGCGCGGTTCAGGCGGTGGGCCGTAGCCTTGCGGCCGGGATTGGGATGGGCCGCAGCCGCGTCATCGAGCTCCGTGATGAGATACTTCAAGATGGCTTCATAGGTGGCATCGTCGGGCCGGGGCATGCCCATCGGAGGCATCCAGCGGCCGCGCAACTTGCCAATGACCTTCTCCCAAACGTCTGCTGAAGCAATGGGGTCGTCGACGTTCGCCTGGCTCAGAATCAGGTCAGCGGTCTTCAAGCGCTCGTTGTGGCAGGTGAAACAATAGCGAGTAAAAACCGCCTTGAATTCCTCCGCAGTGCCCGGTGTGGAAGCAGCCGTCTGCTGGGCGAGGGCCGGGGTCGATCCCGCCATCAGGCCCGCCACAAAGATTGCAATTCCCAATCCGACAAAAGAAATTCTGCGCATCACCACTTCCCCTCTTCAGTTTGCGGGCATCCTGCAGCCAAGACTGTAGCCAAGTAAACACAGCGGGAACGACGCCACGCGCCGCCAGCTGCCAAGCGCTAAGATTATACACCTCCAAGGAACAAAAATGTCCAGCAAAATAAACCTTTCGTTCCGAGAATAAGACGAGTCGCTCTCGCCGGGTTTGCGACCGTGAACAGGTCCTAATGGGGTGAACTCAGCAGCCCCACGCTAACGTGCAGAAGCCGGACTCTCCTGGGTTGGGGCAGATTGCGACCTGCGGATGCGGCTGCGGTCGCTGCGGGTGTCCATTTGCTCGCGGGAAATGGGGGTAGCGCCGAGGCGTTCGAGGAGCGCGACAGTCGAGAGATGGGCACCGTAGAGGCCGCGATAGCGGAGCACGGGGCTGATGCCGGCGGCCATGCTCCAAGGAGTTTCTCCGTTCCTGTCCGGCAGGTCCACGGCGGCGCCGTGCAAGAACAGAAACTCGACGATCTCGTCGGCACCGTTAAAGGCGGCGGCGTGCATGGGGGTCTGGCCGTCGTCATTGGTGGCATTGACGTCGGCTCCGAGCTCCACCAGAAGCTGGACGGCCCCGACGGCGCTCTGGAGCTCCTCCGCGTTGCGGCGCGTAGTGGCATCCTGGGCGGCTCCGGCGGCGACCATGAGCGGCGTGTTATTTCCATATCCCTTGGCGGAAATGTCGGCTCCTGCATCCGCCAGCATGCGCATCAGCTCGACATCGGCGGACACGGTGGCGAGGAAGAACGGCGTCGCGGCCGGCAGCTTGATGGGGGGAGCATCCGGCGTCACCAGATTATTGGGATACCCCTCCGTGACGCGGGCGTTTACGTCCGCACCGTTGGCAAGCAGCGCCTGAACCAGCTTCGGGAGGTTCGAGGGACGGACGCGATAAGCAGAGTCGTAGGAGATTCCGGTCAGGAGAGACAACCCTCTTCCGACCGCGTAGTGGAGCGCAGAGATCCCATAGACATCGTTTACGTTGGCCTGCGCGCCCCGTTCGAGCAGGTAGATGCCGAACTCTTCGTGGCCGCTGGCGGCGGCGACGACCAAGGCGCTACCGTGCACGGGAGTGGATTCCTCCACGTCCGCTCCGGCGGCAAGCAGGATGCGGGCGGATTCCAGGTCACCCTGCTGCGAAGCGAACAACAGCGGCGTGAAGCCGGAGTTCGAGCGGGCGCTTACATCGGCTCCGCTCTCAACGAGCGTGCGGACCGCTTCGGAGTGCTTTCCGGCGACAGCCCACATGAGGGCGGTCTGACCGGCGCGGGTTTCCTGGACGTTCTGGTCCGCGCCGTGAGCGAGCATGGCGCGGACGGAGTCCGCATCACCGGTTCGGGCGCAGCTCATGAGCGGGGTCTCGCCGTTCAATTGGGCAATATTCGGATCGGCTCCGGCGGCGAGCAGCTTTTCGACCATGGCCGTGCCGCGGTTGGTGCAGGCAAGCGAAAGCGGCGTGACGCCGTATTCATTCGCCGCGTTCACGCCGGCGCCGGCGCGGAGCAGCAGATCAGCGGTATCGAGATCGTTCCAGTGAGCGGCCCAGGAAAGAGCGGTTGAGCCGCCGGCCTGCGCGGCGTTTACGTCGAGCCCTTGCGCGGTCAGCGATTGCACAGCGGCGGCATCGCGGTTCTGGGCGGCTTCGACGAGACGCAGGTCGGGCGTGTTCTGGGCGGGAAGGGGGAGGGCCGCCACGAACAAGAGGTTCATACCTGCCACGCCAGCAAAAATCATGTTGCGAATCAACGTCGGCCTCCCTTGTATTCAGCTTCGCGCCACCGGCAGTTCGCGGACTGCGCAGAATATCTGCCACCCCTTCGGGGCTGGACGCTCATTTTTCATCATCTTCCATTTTTCATTATCTTTACATTATCCGACCCAAGTCTTGCTTCCTGGGGTCGATCCATCCGCCCCTTCGGGCTGAAGGCCCAAACACTGTACACCGTCCATGAAACCAATCTACTCTTCGACGTACTTCGACACGCCGCGCAGGGCAGCTTCGGCGGTAAACAAATTGCCGGCAGAGTCGATGGCGATGCCCTCGCCCATGGCGCCCTCCGGACGATCCGACGGATGAGCCGGAATGAACATCGTGACCTTGCCGTCGCTGAGACTGCCGATGCGGATGCCCCGGAGCCAGCCGGGATGGCGCCGCGCGTCGGATTCGGAGTCGGCCGTGTAGATCGTGTCGTTCTCGTCGATCGCGAGGCCGCTGACACGGCCGAACTCTTTGTATTCCTGGATAAAGTTGCCCATCTTGTCCAGGATCTGGATGCGGTGGTTGTGGCGGTCGGCAACGATCAGGCGGCCCTGCGAATCGAACTCGACCGCGTGCGGAGTGCGAAACTCACCCGGCCCGGTGCCGGTTCTGCCGATGGTTCGGAGGAACCTGCCGTTCCGGTCGAAGACCGAGATACGACCAACGAGATCCGGGTCCTCAACGTTCATATGACTCTCGGAAACGTAGACGTCGCCGTTGGCATCGGTCACCAGGTCGGTCGGGTAACTCAATGCGTCGGGAGGATTGCCCCGCACGCCCGGGGTCCCCAACGTCATCAAGACCTCGCCCTGGGGACTGAACTTGACGACCACGCTTCCCTTGTTGCCTTCTCCGGGAAACCTCTGGAGGTCCTCGGGGCTCGGAGCGCGCGCGTCGGCCACCCACACATTTCCTTCCCGGTCGACATGGATGCCATGCGGCCAGACGAACATGCCGCCTCCAAAGCTCCGGACTTCCTTTCCCGACTCATCAAACAGGTGGACCGGATTCGCATCGCTGCCGAGACAACCCGGGGTCGTTCCCGGCGAGCATCGGTCCACCGCCCACACGGACTTTCCGTCGCGGTCAATGGCCACGCCGTTGGAGCCGCCCCACGGCCTTGCTTCCAAATCGAGCTGCGCCCAATCCCGAATCGTGCGATAGGGGTTGGCGCCGCTATTGACGGGGGGGATGTCCTGGGCGGAAAGCCAGCCGGCCGGCAGTGCAATCCATGAGACTACTAATGCAACAACACAGAATCTCCGGGCGAAACCAAACATCGACATGGCAGCGCTCCTTTCGATGCAAATCACTCCATGAAACCCCGCTCCTGGTAGTAGCGCGCGGCACCGGGGTGGAGGGGGACGTCATAGCCTTTCCAGACCGTGTGCGGATTGTAGGAGAAGTTCATGTGCGTCCACTGCAGCAGGTGCTGCTGCTCGTCCATGGCTTGGGCGAGGGTGTACGCGAACTCCTCGGGCATATCATCGCGACCGTACACAGCGATGCCGGTGCGGGCGACGGTCGGGATCGGGCGGTCGACGCCGCGGAAGAGACCGAGGGGGATGTTCATTTGGTCAAGGTAAAGGTCCCGGGCGAGCCGCTCGCGGAGGTCGGGAGCGAGTTCCAGGTAGTTGAGATCGTATTTCTGGCTCAACTCGTACCAGAGGCGGTATTCCGGAGCGTTCACGAGGGAGCCGAAGCCGACGACGACATCGGCGTCTTCGTCGAACCGATAGCCGGTGCGATACGTTCCGCCGAGCGATTCAATGCGGTCTTGCGACAGACCGTAGTACTCCAGGATGGTGGGAGTGACGTTGCCGCCGATGCCGGTGCGGGCGACCATGTCGACCGCGAGGCGCTTCTCGACAATGTCACTCAAGCTCGTGATTGCGGAGTCCGATTTCACGGCGACGAGCAGGTAGGTCGGCTCCTGGATGTTGGCTACCAGACGCAGATGACGGCGGGGGCCTTCGGGGTCGTTGGCGAAGACGTCGATGCCGAGATAGGCCCATTGGAGAAAATGCGTGCCGGTGACGCCGAAATCCAGTGGGCCGTTGGGGAGCGGGTGCGGCTCGTTGTCACCGGGCCGGCGGGCCGGCATCATGGCGCCCGCTACCATGCGCGCGGCGCGAGGGCCTCCCTGGCAGACGTAACAAATCTGCGCGTCCCAACCGTAAGGCTCCAGTGCCGCCTTTACCACCTCCGCCATGACGCCCCAGGGACATAACGGGCAGGCACCGCCCAAAACGGGTTTGCCGACGGCGTAGCCGACTTCGGGAGCTTGGGCGCGGGACGGCAGAAGCGCGGCCGCAAAGACCAACAGGAGCAGGGCACATCGTGCGAAGCAAGAACACATTGCAAGGCTCCGTGACCACACTTGCAAAAGGCGAGGAGCAGATCCCTCGTTCCCTTGACTTCGTTCGGGACCAGATGCTTCCCAGAACGACACAACGCAGACAAACCGCCTAACCCAACCACAGCACAAACAACGTGCCCGGGCTACCCCAACTATGCGACCGAAAGCAGGTTGGCCTTGCCGGTCGAGTCGCCGAAGTTTTCGACGGCGATGCCAATCTTATCAAGCAGGGTGAGGTAGAGATTCGTCAGCGGCGTGTCCTTGGGGAAGCGCAAATGCCGTCCGCCCCGGACGCCGGCGCCACCGCCCAGAAGCAGCACGGGAAGATTCTGGACGAGGTGCTCCTGGCCATCGCTGATGCCGCCGCCATAGACGATCATGACGTGGTCGAGCAGCGAGCCGTCGCCGTCGGGCGTGGAGCGCAGCTTCTCGAGGAAATAGGAGAACGCCTCGGCGTAGTAGATGTTGATCCGCGTCACCTTCTCGATCTTCACGGGGTCTTGCTGGTGGTGCGAGATGCCGTGGTGCGTGTCCGGGATGCCGATCTCGCGGAAGGTGCGGTTGCTTTGCTCGCGCTCCATCATGAAGGTAATGACGCGGGTCATGTCGGTCTGGAAGGCGAGGGTCTCCAGATCGAACATCAGCTTAGCGTGCTCACCGAAATCCGCGGGAGCGCTGGAGGGACGATCGAGTGCGGGCAGCTCGCGCGAGGACTGCTGCTCGGCCATCTGGATACGACGCTCGATGTCGCGGACGGCATCGAGATACTCGGTGAGCTTGGCGCGGTCGCCGGGTCCCAGTCCAGAGGACAGACGCGCGGCGGATTCGGTGACGGAGTCGAGCAGGCTGCGTTGCATGCGCACACGGGCCAAGCGCGCGGCGGGATCGGTACTGTTGGTGTCGCCGAAGAGGCGCTCGAAGACGGCGCGGGGGTCGCCTGTGGTTGGCAGCGGCGTGGTCGGGGTGCGCCAGGAGAGCGTATTCAGGTAAGCGCAGCTCCAGCCTTTCTCGCACTGGCCGACGACGTCGGTGTCATGGAGGCCGAGCTCGAGCGAAGCGAGCTGGGTGTGCTTGCCGAACTCCTGAGCGGCGATCTGGTCAACCGACACGCTGACCTCACCTTCCCGCTTGGGGTGGACGCCGGTGAGAAACGTGCCGCTGGCGCGCTCGTGTGGCGCAGTCTGGCCTTCGCCAGGCAGCGGATCGGCGGTGTTGTTGTTGAGGCCGCTGAGGACCAGCAACTGGTCGCGGAACGGTGCGAACGGTTCGAGAATCGGGGTTAGCGCGAACCCCGGGCCTTCCGTCGCGGGAGTAAAGGCTTCCATGATCTGGCCATTCGGCGTGTAGGCAAACGCCAGACGGCGAACCGGCTTGGCGGCCGAGCCGCTCTGCGCAAAGGCCGGGACCATCGAGTCCAGCAGCGGCAGGGCCAGCGTAGCGCCCACTCCCTGCAAGAACGCGCGACGGGGAATCGCTTTCCTAGAGATGATCATTGCTCTCGAGACCTCCTCATCTGAAACGGCATGCTGTTGACAGTCGCCAAAATCAGGGACGACCAGCGGTAGTCGGCGGGCGCGGCTTGGCGCATCATCTGGCGGAGAACGGGGAAGTCGTAATACTCCAGTCCCCGGCCGAGAGCGTAGGTCAAAAGCCGTTCGCTGACCGTGGTGACAAATTCTTCGCGCTTGGAAAGCAGGATTTCGCGCAGCTCCGAAGGACCGTTGAAGGCGGTACCGTCGGGCAGGACTCCGGAAGAATTGATCGGATTGGAGCCTTCCTTGGTGCGCCAACGGCCGATGCCATCAAAGTTTTCGAGGGCGAAGCCGAGCGGGTCCATGGTGGCATGGCACGAGGCGCAGGCAGGGTTGGCGCGGTGCTGCTCCATACGCTCGCGCATAGTGAGCACTTGGTCGCTGGTACCCGGGTCGCGCAATGCAGGCACGTTCGGCGGCGGGGGCGGCGGCGGCGCTCCCAGAATGTTTTCGAGCACCCATTTGCCGCGCAGCACCGGCGAGGTGCGGTGAGCGTAGGAGGTGACGGTGAGGATGCTGCCCTGGCCGAGCAGGCCGCGACGGTTCTCATCGGCGAGATGGACACGGCGGAAATGGCTTCCGTAAACATTCGAAATACCATAGTGGCGCGCCAGGCGCTCATTGACGAAGGTGTAGTCGGCCTCAAACAGGTCCGTCACCGGTCGGTCCTCGCGCAGCATGCTCTCGAAAAACATCTCCGTCTCGGTCTGGAAAGCCTGCATGAGGTCGTCGTCGGAATAGGGGAAGGCTTCCGGATCGGGGGCAATGCCGCGGAGATTGCGGACATAAAGCCACTGGTTGCCGAAATTGCGGGCAAGGGCCTGGGAGCGGGGATCGGCCATCATGCGCCGGACCTGGGTTTCCAGGACGCCGGGGTTTCGCAATTGGCCGCGCTCGGCCAAGCCGAGCAACTCCTCGTCCGGGAAACTGCTCCACAAGAAGAACGAAAGGCGTGATGCCAGCTCCAGGTCGCTGACGCGATGCGCGGCGCCGGGGGCGAACCCATCGGGGTCGCGCTCGATGCGGAACAGGAACTCCGGTCCCATCAGGATGCGCTCCAGGGCCGCCCCGATGCCGGTGTCGAATCCGCCGGACCGGCTGCCTTCTCTAAAAAAGGATAACAGCGTTTCCATGTCATCCTGAGTGAGGGGGCGGCGGTAAGCGCGGCGGGCGAGGTTCGAGAGAATCTGATGCGCGCAGGAATCGGCATCGCCGGAGTCCGCCGGGCGGCAGACAAAAATCTTGCGTCGGCTGGGCGTATCGCCAGCGCCAGCGCTCCCTCCGGGGGCGTCATACGGCCCGCCGATCACGACACTGGCGACACCCATCAGTCCGCCTTTATTCTGAGCGTACTCGACCTGCGTCAGGCGCGGCGGGAGCGGACCCAGCGGTCCTTCGAACACGACGGTTTCCTTGAGGAAAGCCGCGCCGACGACGTGCGGCCCGGCGGTGGTGCGGAAGCGGACTTCGAGGCCTTCATCGGCCGTGCGCTCGTAGTGCTCCTGCGCGAGGTCGCCCTGACCGGCGGTAGAGAACAGAGGCGCCGAGCGGCCGTGCGTCTCGCCGCCGATGGTGAAAAGTTGCAAGCGCTTGCCGTCGAGGCGAACGTCGAGGGTGTGGGGCTCGCGGATGCCGCGGATGTAATCGCGGCTGTTGCGCTGCATGGTGATGCGGACGGTGTACTCGCCGTCGTCGGGGAAGTTGTGGCGGACGGCGATGCCGCCGCGGGAACCGAAGGGCAGGTCTTCACCGGCGCGGTCGGTCTGGATCATGTACCTGGGAACGTCGTAGCTCTCGAACGAAGGGCCGCCGACGCCGCTTCCGACGGCCAGGCGGCTGATCTTGCGCGCGGCCGACATGTAACGCTCCAGCAACAGTGGCGACACGGAAAGCACGTCGCCGATATTGTCAAAGCCGTAGGTGGACTCGTCGGGCGGGAGGAGCCCTTCGCCATCGATCTCGAGCGCCAGCAGATCGCGGATCGAGTTGGTGTACTCGGTGCGGTTCAGGCGCTGCAGTGCGGGCCGTCCGGGATTGGGATGCGCAGCCGCGGCGCGGTCGAGCGAAGTCTCCAGGTAGGTCGCGAAGGAATCGTAGCCCGCCTGGTCCGGGCGCGGCATTCCGGCCGGCGGCATAGCGCCGGTGCGGAGCTTGCGAATTACCTTCTCCCAGGTGGCCGGCTCCTCGGTGACTTCGTCCTCGCTCATCGTATCCAGCGTGAGCTCTGCGGTGCGCAGGCGCTCATTATGACAGGTGACGCAATAGCGATTCAAAAGGGCGCGATAGGGAGAACCCTGCGACGGCGGAACGGCGGGCCCCTGCATCGCCGCGGGCAGGGAGCCGGCGGTGATGAATGCAATTCCAAACCAGATCAAGAGTACTCGCGACATAGGTACATCTTCCTCTGCGGGCCTTCTTTTTTCGCAAGAGCCTTGCTATCGGAATATAGCAGGCAGGTCAAAGAGTTACAAGATGAAAATGGACGCCGGAAGCGACGGAACGAGCTCAGGCACAAGCTCGGCTGAACAGACCGGAATAGCGGTCCCGACGCGGTAGCAAGGATCGGAGGACACAGGGCGGCGCGGAAGACTCCCCAAGCGCCGCGCTGTCGTGTATACTGGCAAGGCCGACAGGCATTAGGGAAACGAACAAACCACAATTTCTCGAGGGGGAACGAAGATGGGGTCACTCAGCCGGAGTATCCAATTGCTGCTTGTGCTGTGCGCAACGGCCTCTTACGGAGCCGCGCAACGGATGATCACGGGAACCGTAAAGGACCCGGACGGGGCAGCGGTTCGGGGATCGTTTGTGCGCGCCCGCGACGATTCGAAGAGCCGGATCACGATCAGCGTGCTGTCGGACAGCCAAGGACGCTACCGCTTTGAGAACCTGACGCCGGGCGGATACCAGGTATGGGCGGAAGCGGCGGGTTACACGGGTGCACCGGCCGTGGCGCTCGACCTCTCGGCGCAAGCCGCGACCCGAGACTTCACGCTGGGGAGAGGAATGGTGCAGTGGAGCGACCTATCCAATCATCAGATGCTCGAATTGCTGCCGGACAGCGAAGGAAAAGCAGTGCTGCGGGCCCGCTGCCTGATCTGCCACGGCTTCCAGACGCGCATGGCGGCGCGACCCCGCACAGAGCAGGGCTGGAAAGTGGCCGTAACCTTCATGCGCACCGCGATGCACTTTAACCTCGGCGAGCGGTTCACGGACCCGATGGAGCCTGACCTCATTTCCTTCCTGAACGACACTTGGGGCGTGGATGCGAAGGTCCCGAAATCGCCGACGGAGATGGCAGGGTACGAGGAAACCGTGCGGCCGTTGAGCGACGAAGGGCTGAAGATCGTGTACGTGGATTACCAAATGCCGAAGGCGAACAGCTTCCCGTTCAGCGCCACCCCGGACGACGAGGGGATGGTCTGGATTCCGGAGTTCGGCGCGGCCAACCGGATCGCGCGGCTCGACCCGGCCACCGGCGAGATGCAGGAATTCACCGCGCCGCACCAGGGCACGGCAGCGATTCACTCCGCCGTTCGGGGCCCCGACGGGTCGGTGTGGATGGCGCAGCAAGGCTCGAACAAGGTCGGCAAATGGGACTCCGAAACCGAAACGATCACCGAATACCAAGCCGAGTATGATCCCGGCCGACCGCGGGTTCTGATCACCGGATCGAAGCACACGACGCGCGTTGATTCGATGGGAAATGTGTGGTCCACGGGCTATCCCTTCACCAAGTTCGACCCCAAGACCGAAGAGTTTACCTACTACCGGGAAGCGCGCAGCACCTACGACGTGACGATTGATGCAGCCGACAACGCCTGGTTCACCATCAATAATCCGTCGAGCCACATCGGCAAGGTGGACGCCCGGACTGACGAGGTGACGATGTGGGAGCTGCCGACAGAGAGCTACCTGCGGCGAATTCGTATCGATTCGGAAGGGATGATCTGGATCGGTCAGTACAGCGCGGGCAAGCTAGCGCGGTTCGATCCCAACACGGAAACGTTCCAGGAATACCAGCTCCCGGGACCGGCACCGACACCCTACGCGCTGGGGATCGACCGGGACGACCGCATCTGGTATTCCTCGCACGACATGGACGTGATCGGGGTGCTCGACCCGGCGACCGGCCAGGTGACCGAATATCCGGTTCCGTATCCCGAGAACACGATGAAGGAATTCTTCCTCGACGCGCAAGGCCGGATGTGGTGGGGCTCGCCGCCAAACAACAAGGTCGGCTATTTTACGATCGCCGGAAACTAGAGCCGGTTGACTCCTTCGCTGGAACCACACGGGCGCAAAGGGCACTCAGTTCGGGACACCGCTTAGCTGCCTTTTGCGTTTTCGTGTCTTTGCGGTATGAAGCTCTCGGAACTCAAGGAGCCCTCCCTACTGATCCTGGGTCTGGGACGGGAAGGGCTCAGTGCCTTGCGATTCCTGCGGGCGTTGTTTCCTGAAAAAATCCTGGGAGCGGCCGACCGCCTGCCGCTCGATCAATTGCCGCCGGACGCTGCCGAACTGCTGCGCAGCGACGGGAAGATACGGCTGCATCTCGGCCCCGATTACCTCAAGAGCCTCGCGGAACACGACGTGATCGTAAAGTCTCCGGGCATTCCGGTAACGCTTCCGGAGTATGTCCGAGCGGTCCGGTCCGGGAGGCGGGTCACCTCGCAAACCGAGCTGTTCTTTTCGAACTGCTCAGGAACGATCGCCGGCGTTACGGGAACGAAGGGCAAGAGCACGACAGCGTCGCTGATCCATGCGATCCTGCAGCGAGGTGGAAAAAAGTCAGTGCTGTTGGGCAACATCGGCGTGCCCGCGCTCGACCGGTTGCACGAATCGACGCCGGATTCGATCTTCGTCTACGAACTGTCGAGCCATCAATTGGAGAGCCTGCGGCAAAGTCCGCATATTGCCGTGCTGCTCAATATTGTTCCAGAACACCTCGATTACTACGCAAGTTTCGAGCAGTACGTGGCGGCAAAGGAAAATATCACGCGGTTTCAAGCGCCGAACGATTGGCTGGTCTATGCGGCCGATCACGCCACTTCGCGGGAGGCAGCCTCGCGCTCACCTGCGAGGAAGCTGGCATGTTCCCTCGAAACACTTTCGGTTCCCGGATGCGGCGTAGTGGGAGATTGGATCGTTTACAGCCCCGAACGCGGTCTGAAAGAAGCGATCCTCGAAGCGCGCAAATCGCCACTGCCCGGGCGATTCAATCTCCTCAACGTCGCTGCGGCAGCGGCTGTTGGAAGGCTTCTCGGAGTGAAGGCCGACACGATGGCAGAAGCCGTGCGCAGCTTCCAGCCCCTCGAACATCGCCTGGAGCGGGTAGGGACCTACGACGGAATCACGTTTTACAACGACGCCATCGCCACGGTACCTGAAGCCACCATCGCAGCGCTCGACACGCTGGGGGACGACGTTGAGACGATCCTGGCAGGCGGAGCGGACCGAAAGGCCGATTTCGCGAAGCTGGCGAAGCAGCTACTCCAAAGCCGCGTGCGTACCATGATCCTGTTTCCCGAAACGGGGCAGCGAATCTGGGAAGCCGTCTGCGAGCAGGAACCTGCAGCCAGCGGCCGCCTGGATCATTTCTTTGTGGAGAACATGGAAGAAGCTGTGGCGCTGGCGATGCAGCACACGACACCCGGCAAGATCTGTTTGCATTCTCCTGCCTCGCCGAGCTTCGGTTTGTTTCGGGATTATCAGGACCGAGGGGAGCAGTTCAAGCGACTTGCCACAAAGTCACAAGAGACACGAAGCTAAGAACTGCTTTGGCTAACGCCTTGGCGGTGGAAGCGAAGCTATTGCGCGCTGCAGGTCCGGCAGATGATCACGGGAGCGGACTCAGACTCGCCCGCATCGTCGCGGCCAGACCGGGTTGGAGGCACTTCCTCCATCAACGGGATCTCAATGTCGCGGTTGAGTTCGAGGATGATCTCGCTGCCGGCGGGAAGCTCAGCGTCCCGGCCACGCTTAAAGACCTGAACGAGTGCGGCCACGGTGGCCATGGCACCCGCGCCGATCAAAGCTCCCTTGCCGCCGCCGGTCAGCCCGCCAATCACGGCGCCCATGGCGGCGCCTTGGGCGGTGCCGCCTACGTTCATCCCCTCTTTACCGGAGCGGCTGATGGTTCCCTCGGCGGAGTCCACATCGATCTCGTCGCCCGTCTGCGCGTCGGTGATGGAAGCAGCCAGGGAGAAATCGCGGCCATCGGGCAGATAGATGGTTTCCGGCCGCAGTTGCATCTCGGCCCTGCCCCTGACCCGGCCCGGTGCTTGCAGGCTGGCAACCGTTCCCTCGATCACGGTCCCCAGGGGAAGAGCTTCCCGCTCGTTGGCGAACACGGGAATCACCAGTCGGGCACGGAACGGGTCACCTTCCTTGCTCGCCTTGGTCGTGAGCGTGGTTTCGAGCACGACATGCATCTGGGTCCCTACGGGCAAGGTAATCGACTCGGCGCGACCAGCAGTCGCAACGCTCAACGCTACCAGCAGGCTGCTCAACGTCCAGGATAGTTTTTTCATCCGTTCATCCCTCCTGCCAGCCCCCTGCCAGACCGTTCGGGCGGGCTGTCTCGACAACCGATTCTCCATACTCTAACACGATCCGGGCCGGAATATTCCGGCCGAAACAGAAATCCGGGGCGAGCCGTTTGCGGCATACGGTATCATGAATGGGAGAAGGGAGGGGGATCATGCTAAGGAACGTTCTTCCAGTCTTTATCTTGGTGGCGGCGGCCTGGCCTGTGACGGCCTCCGCGCAGGACTACGATGTCGATGCGCTGAGCACGTATTCGATTATCGCCCGCGACCCGGCTAGAGGAGAGCTCGGGACCGGCTTCCAGTCGAAGGCCTTCGCCGGGGGGAACCGCGTCTCCGGAGCCAAGGGAGGCGTCGGAGTGATCGCGCACCAGGCAGTCTCGAACCCCATGTACAGCTACGTCGGGCTGCCGCTGCTGGAAGCCGGCATGTCACCGCAGGAGGCGCTTGATCTGATGGTACAAGGAGATAATGGTCGCGCGCGGCGCCAAGTGGCGATCCTTAGCATGGATGGCCGCTCGGCCTCGTGGACGGGGCCGAACTGCACCGACTGGAAGGGCCACCACTGCGGAACGAACTACTGTGTGCAAGGCAATACGCTGGCCGGGCCGGAGGTCTTGGATGCCATGGTCCGGTCGTTCGAATCGTCCAGCCCCTCCATGCCTCTGGCCGAGCGGATGCTGGCAGCCCTTGAGGCGGCGCAGGTGGCCGGGGGCGACTGGCGCGGCATGCAGTCGGCCGCATTGCTGGTCGTGAAGCCGCGCAGCGGGGCAGCCGGCTTCAGCGACCACGCCATTGACCTGCGCGTGGACGACAACCGCCAGCCGCTGGCGGAACTGCAGCGGCTGCTGAACATCGCCCGCTCCGGACAGTTGATCTCGCTGGCGAATACCTACTTTCAGGTGGGAAACTACGACGCCGCCCTCGAACAGGCGCTTGCCGCACGGGACAAGTCACCGGAGAACGACAACGCCTGGGTGATGCTGGGCGTGATTTACATCAAGATGAACCGGATGGCCGACGCAGAGGCGGCTGTCGAACGTGCCATCGAATTGAATCCTGCCCGCGAGTACAGCCTGCAGCGCGACCCGAATTTTGATGCGCTTCTCTAAAGGAAGCCGAAACGCAAGCAAGCATGGAATGGACGAAAAACGCCGTTTCTGGTGTTTTTCGGTTCCTGCGGTAGATGCGGTTCCTTCCGTTCCTTCGGAATACCAAATTCACTATAAAAACACTAAAAAAAGGGGCATTTCGGGCCTTGCGGACGGTGCATGGGCGGGGGGTGGCGTCCAAGGCAACCAGTCCGGCACGCTGGGGCTTAAAACCCACCCTCGGGACTTGGATAGCGGACCCGCAACACCTGGGCTGGCGAGCACAGATTACCCCATCCGACGCGCGAGCAATGCTGCATCGCAAATCCGGTGAGGGCCACAGTGGCTGTTGGAAGAGCCGGTCGGGACCAGGACTACGCTACCGTAACCTGCGGGCTGAGGTAGACATCCTGGATGGCGTTCAGCAGAGCCACGCCCTCGCGCATGGGGCGCTGAAACGCCTTGCGGCCGGAGACCAATCCCATGCCGCCGGCGCGCTTGTTGATGACAGCCGTCGCGACCACTTCCGCCATATCGTTCTTGCCTGACGCACCGCCACTGTTGATCAGTCCGGCGCGGCCCATGAAGCAGCTGGCCACCTGGTAGCGGCAAAGATCGATCGGGTGATCGCTGGTCAGCTCCGTGTAGATGCGCTCGTCGAACTTGCCGTAGCTCGAACCGGCGGCATTCAGCGCCTTGAAGCCGGCGTTGTTCTGCGGCAGTTTCTGCTTGATGATGTCGGCCTGGATGGTCACGCCCAGATGGTTCGCCTGCCCAGTGAGATCGGCGGCCAAGTGGTAGTCCTGATCCTTCTTGAAGGCGCTGTTGCGCAGATAGCACCACAGCACGGTCGCCATGCCCAGCTCATGGGCGTGGGCGAAGGCCTGGCTGACCTCAACGATCTGCCGCCCGCTCTGTTCCGACCCAAAATAAACGGTGGCTCCCACCGCAGCGGCGCCCATTTCGTAGGCTTGTTCCACGGTGCCAAACAAGATCTGATCGGATTTGTTGGGATACGTCAGCAGCTCATTGTGATTGATCTTCACCAGAAACGGGATCTTGTGCGCGTACTTGCGCGCCACGGCACCCAGAACGCCATACGTCGACGCGACCGCGTTGCAGCCGCCTTCGATCGCCAGCAGGACAATGTTCTCGGGGTCGAAATAGTCCGGGTTCTTGGCAAAGCTTGCGCCGGCGGAGTGCTCGATGCCCTGATCGACAGGCAGAATCGAGAGATAGCCCGTGCCGGTCAGCCGCCCGTGCCCCAGAATCCGCTGCAAATTAGCCAGCACGCGGTTCTTGCGGTCGGACGCGGCGTACAGACGTTCCACCGTGTCCGGACCCGGCAGGTGCAGGCGCTCCCGGGGGATTTTCGGGTTGCTGAACCCCAGCAGGTATTCGGCTTTGTCTCCGAGATGCTGCTCGATCTTGGTTGTCGCCAGCATGTTCTTATTTCATCCAAGCGCCGCTCACAAGTCTTCCCTCACTGGCATTGCCAGGCCGCCGAGAAGCGGGCAAGGGTCATCATAGTTAATTCCCAAAGCGTTTGTCCAGTTGCCGCCAGCGGGCGGCAGCGCGTCGCTTGACTCGAATTTCCCGGATGCGGTCTAATCCGAACCAGGGAACGAACCCATGGCTCCGTCTCAGCAGCCGGTCCTGATCGTCGGCGGCGGCATCGGCGGACTTGCCGCTGCGCTGGCACTCGCGCGCAAAGGCCAGCGCACCCACGTGCTGGAGCAGGCGTCCGAGTTCAGGGAAATCGGCGCCGGCATCCAGCTCGGCCCCAACGTGTTTCGGTTGTTCGACCTCCTGGGGCTCACCGAGCCCGTCAGCCGCATCGCCACCTTCCCGCCCAGCCTTCTCATGATGGACTGCATCACGGCGGAGGTGGTCACGCGCATTCCGCTGGGTCAGGACTTTCTGGACCGCTTCCATCATCCCTACGCGCTCATCCATCGTGCCGACTTGCTCGACTGTTTCGTCGATGCCTGCCGGAAATCGGATTGGATCACACTCGAAACCTCGCGCAAGGTGACTTCCCTGACCGACCACGGCGACCGTGTTTCCGTGACCACGGAAGACGGCGGGGCGTACGAAGGCACGGCGCTGATCGGTGCCGACGGCCTGTGGTCCACCATCCGCGCCCTGTTGCTTCAGGACGGCAAACCGCGCGTCTCGGGCCACATCGCCTATCGCGCCGTGGTCCAGACGGAAGCGATCCCGGAGGACATGCGCTGGCCCGACATGGCGTTCTGGGCGGGCGAGCGGACGCATCTGGTCCACTACCCCATCCGCGCCGGCAAGCTTACGAATCTGGTCGCCGTCTTCCACAGCAGCCGTTATGAAGAGGGCTGGGACAGCTACGGCGACCCGGCCGAACTGCGCGAACGCTTCGCCCAAACCTGCGAGCCGGTGCGGCACATGCTCTCGAAGATCGAGACCTGGCGCATGTGGGTGCTCTGCGACCGCGAGCCGGTGAAGTGCTGGACGCGCGGCCGCGTGGCGCTCCTGGGCGACGCGGCCCACCCGATGCTCCAGTATCTGGCGCAGGGAGGGTGCATGGCCGTCGAGGACGCCATGTGCGTCGCGGACCAGTTGGAGCGGACCGGCGGTGATTTCGAGCGTGCTTTTCAGGCATACAATCAGATGCGGTACTTGCGGACCGCTCGTGCCCAGATCATGGCTCGCCTGTACGGCGAGGTGTATCATGCCTCAGGCGTTGTCCGCGAGGTCCGCAATCAGTTGCTCTCGCAGCACACACCGCAGCAGGCCTATGAGGGTCTCGCCTGGATTTACGACGGAGGATAGCCTGATGAAAAACAAGCGCCGAATCGCTTTGAGTGCAGCCTTGCTTCTGGGAACCACGCTGGGACTGGCGCAGCAGCCGAAGGACTATGTGCTGGGGGCGATCGACAGCCGAGCGGCTTTGTATGGCGACGTGGCCGCTCAGATCTGGGGCTACGCCGAGCTGGGATACCAGGAAGAACAGAGCTCCGCACTGCTGCAAGCGCAACTGCGGGAAGCCGGCTTTGAGGTCACGGCGGGCGTGGCGGGAATTCCGACTGCGTTTGTTGCCACCTATGGAAGCGGCAAACCGGTCATCGGCATGCTGGCCGAATTCGACGCGCTGCCGGGTCTGTCGCAGGCGGCCGTGCCGTTCCGCCAGGCCCGCGTAGAGGACGCCCCCGGGCACGCCTGCGGCCATCATCTCTACGGCACGGCATCCGTCGCCGCAGCCACTGCCGTCAAGGAGTGGCTGGCTGCCTCGAACCGGTCTGGCACCATTCGATTGTACGGCACGCCCGCCGAGGAGGGCGGTTCCGGCAAAGTGTACCTGGTTCGCGCCGGACAATTCGACGACACAGATGCGGTCTTGACCTGGCATCCGCGAGACCGCAATGACGCCAGCCCTCATACGAATCTCGCCATCAAGTCGGCCAAGTTCCGCTTCCACGGCGCGTCGGCGCATGCATCCGGCGCGCCCGAGCGTGGCCGCTCCGCGCTCGACGGCGTCGAGGCCATGAACTACATGGTGAATCTCATGCGCGAGCATGTGCCCCAGGAAACCCGGATGCATTACGTCATCACGGAAGGCGGTCTCGCTCCCAACGTCGTTCCAGAAACGGCGGAGGTCTACTACTACGTCCGCCACCCTGATGCGCTGACCCTTGCCGAAATCTGGGAGCGCGTGGCGCAGGCGGCGCGCGGCGCGGCCATGGGCACGGGGACAACCGTCGATTGGGAAATCATCGGCGGAAGCCACAACCGGCTCACCAATCTGACGCTGTCCCACCAGGTGCACGCCAATATGGAACGGCTGGGTGGGCTCCAGTACACGGCCGAAGAGCAGGCCTTTGCCGAAACGATCCGCGAGACGTTTGGCCGGCTGGACATCCCGCTGGGGTCGGAGCGCGAGGTTCAGCCCTTCTCAGAAGGCATTACGATGTCTTCCTCCGATAATGGCGACGTAAGCTGGAATGTTCCCATGGCGACCTTCTACGCGGCAACGTGGGTGCCCGGGACCGCCTCGCATAGCTGGCAAGCGGTGGCCGCCGGAGGAATGAGCATCGGCCAGAAGGGCATGCTGCTGGCGGCGAAGGTCCTGGCGACGACCGCCGTCGATCTCTTTCTGGATACTTCCCTCATCGAGAAGGCTCGCAATGAGTGGGAAGAGAAACGCGGGCCGAACTTCGAATACACGCCGCTGCTGGGAGACCGGGGGCCGCCGCTCGACTATCGGGAATAAGGAGTTCTACACATGAATCCGCAAACCAACGTTTCGTCGCCGCCAGGTGAGCGCGAGCGCTTCCACGCCGAACTCGAACAGCTCGGCATGAAGCCGCTCTGGGTCATCTACCGCGACGTGATGACGCGCGAGCCGCGCGCTCGTGAGGTTCCCTACCTTTGGTCCTGGCAAAGCGTGCGGCCGCTGCTGCTGCGCGCCGGTGAATTGATAACGGCGGAGGAAGCCGAGCGGCGCGTGCTGATGTTCCTGAATCCCGGCAACCCACCGCAGATCGGGGCAACGGCCACGCTGTACGCGGCAGCGCAGTTGATTCTGCCCGGGGAGACCGCGCGCGCCCACCGGCACTCGCCCGCGGCGCTGCGCTTCATCATCGAGGGTGAGGGGGCCTACACCTGCGTCGAGGGTGAAAAGATATTCATGGCGCCCGGCGACCTGATCCTGACTCCGGCCATGGTCTGGCACGACCACGGCAACGAAGGCGCCAACCCCGTGATGTGGCTCGATGGGCTCGATATTCCGCTCACCACGTCGCTCAACTGCATGTTCGTGGAGGGCTACCCGCAAGAGAACCAGGATGAAAGCGCCCCGCGGCAGCGTTCGGAGAAGCTCTACGGCCGGGGGCTTTTCCCGTCGGAATCGCTGGCCTCGCCCGCCCGGCCCTACTCTCCCGTGTGGGCGTACCGCTGGTCCGAAGCGCGCGAGGCGCTCGAATTGCTGGCCGGCAGTTCCGACCCCGATCCCTTTGACGGGGCGATCCTGCGATACGTCGATCCCGCGACCGGAGGCGAAGTGCTGCCCACCATGGGCTGCCGGCTGCAACTGCTACGCAAGGGGACGCGCACCGCGGCGCACCGCCACACTCCGAGCATCGTCTACCACGTGGCCGAAGGCAGCGGCTATTCGATCGTTGACGGAGCACGCTTCGACTGGCGCAAGGGGGACACCTTCGCCGTGCCCATCTGGTGCTGGCATGAGCATACAACAGAAAACGAAGACGCCGTGCTGTTCTCCATAACCGACGAGCCGGTGCTCGCTCCGCTCGGCCTCGTGCGCTCCGAAAGCTACTCCGAGAATGGCGGGTTCCAGAAAGTCCGGTCGTTGTTCGGGTAGCCACTTGTTCGGGTAACCACGGCACGGAGTTTGTGCCGTGGGGTTTTTCTGCGTTTGTTCTGGGTTGTCTGGTTCCATGTAATCTTGGAGAGGGCTGGCCGCTTTCTGAAACAACCGGAACAAGCCCACGGCATGAACAGCATGCCGTGGCTACCCCGCTGGTTCCATGTAATCTTTGAGAGGACTGGCCGCTTTCTGAAACAACCGGAACAAACCCACGGCATGAACAGCATGCCGTGGCTACCCCGCTGGTTCCATGTAATCTTTGAGAGGACTGGCCGCTTTCTGAAACAACCGGAACAAACCCACGGCATGAACAGCATGCCGTGGCTACCCCGCTGGTTCCATATAATCTTGGAGAGGACTGGCCGCTTTCTGAAACAACCGGAACAAACCCACGGCATGAACAGCATGCCGTGGCTACCCCGCTGGTTCCATGTAATCTTGGAGAGGGCTTGTCACTTTCTGAAACGACCCGGAACAAACCCACGGCATGAACAGCATGCCGTGGCTACCCTTCTGGTTCCATGTGATCTTGGAGAGGGCTTGTCACTTTCTGAAACGACCCGGAACAAGCCCACGGCATGAACAGCATGCCGTGGCTACCCCGCTGGTTCCATGTGATCTTGGAGAGGGCTTGCCGCTTTCTGAAACGACCCGGAACAAGCCCACGGCATGAACAGCATGCCGTGGCTACCCTTCTGGTTCCATGTGAGAGGGCTGGCCGCTTTCTGCAACGACCCGGAACAAGCCCACGGCATGAACAGCATGCCGTGGCTACCCTTCTGGTTCCATGTAATCTTGGAGAGGGCTGGCCGCTTTCTGAAACAACCGGAACAAACCCACGGCATGAACAGCATGCCGTGAAACGACCGGAACAAACCCACGGCATGAACAGCATGCCGTGGCTACCCTTCGGTTTGGCTTGTTCCTTGCTTAGGAAACCGTGTGTCTAACGTAAAGCGCCTACTCCTCACGGCCCGAACTTTCTTCGTAACTGTGAATCTTCTGAGAAATCTTCCGCACCTCACGGAGGACGAGTTTTCCTTACTTGCCGCTGCAATCAAAGAATCCCGGGACAAGCTGGGCTTTCCCCTATACGGCTACGTTCTCATGCCCGATCATTGGCATGCCCTGATCGGAGTAAACGACCCACTGACCATCTCTCGGGTGGTGCAGGATATCAAGTGGACCTCCTCCCGCCGTCTGAATCGCCACAGAAACCGCACCGGCCCGTTGTGGCAGCATCAGTTCTGGGACCGCTTTGTTCGCCACATGGAAGAATTCAGCCACCGGCTGGCCTACATGCATCTCAACCCTGTGCGGAAATGCTTGGTGAAATATCCCGAGGATTGGAAGTGGTCGAGTCATAATAGTTTGTCTATGGACCAATCGGTTGTGGCCCGCTGTCCCATTCGGGTTGATTGTGCAGTGTAGACCCGGAACAAACCCACGGCATGAACAACATGCCGTGGCTACCCCGCTGGTTCCATGTGATCTTGGAGAGGGCTGGCCGCTTTCTGAAACAAACCCGGAACAAACCCACGGCATGAACAGCATGCCGTGGCTACCCCGCTGGTTCCATGTGATCTTGGAGAGGGCTTGTCACTTTCTGAAACGACCCGGAACAAACCCACGGCATGAACAGCATGCCGTGGCTACACCGCTGGGTTGTCTGGTTCCATGTAATCTTTGAGAGGGCTGGCCGCTTTCTGAAACAACCGGAACAAACCCACGGCATGAACAACATGCCGTGGCTACCCCGCTGGTTCCATGTAATCTTTGAGAGGGCTGGCCGCTTTCTGAAACAACCGGAACAAACCCACGGCATGAACAGCATGCCGTGGCTACCCCAAAAGGAATTCCCGCACTCGTGAAGCTAGTCAGCTACCTCTTATCCGAAGAAACCCGGCTCGGCGCGCTGAGCGATTCGGGCGATTTGATTATTGATTTGAGCCGCGCGCATCGCGAGCTCATGTTCGCGAGTCGTGGTTTGTTCAAAGACCGGCAGGTTGCGATGCCCTTGCCGACCGATATGATCGAGTTCCTCGAACGCGGCGCGGAAGGGCTACAGACGGCGAAGGAAGCGCTCGCATACGTCGAAGAGCAAATGCAGAGCGCGAAGGAAGAGTATCTACGGCGGGGCACGCTGCTGCCGCTCGCAACCACGCAGCTTCTTGCGCCGGTTCCCCGCCCTCCCAAGCTGATTGCGGCGTGGGTCAACTATGAAGAACACGGCAAGGAGGCAACGGTACAGGCGCCGCGGAGCGCGCCGCTGTTCTTCACGAAGTGGCCGACCGCCGTCATCGGTCCCGGCCAGCCGATTACCCTGCCGCGCATCAGCCAGAAGGTGGACTACGAGGCCGAGCTGGCGCTGGTGATTGGCGCCGGAGGAAAGAACATTTCGGCGGAAAATGCCTACGACCACATCGCCGGCTACACGATTCTGAACGACGTGAGCGCGCGGGATTTTTCGCTGCGCGTTCTGCTTGGGACGCCGGGGCCGTCCGACATCCAGAAATCGTTCGACACGTTCGCACCGATGGGACCTTGCCTCGTGACGCGCGATGAAATTCCCGACCCGCACGCGCTCGGCATCCGACTGCGCATCGGGGACGAGGTTTTGCAGGACGACACCACCGGCTCGATGGTCCACGGCATTCCGGCGATCATCGCGTATCTATCCTCCATCGCCACTCTGGAACCGGGCGACGTGATCTCCACGGGCACACCCTCGGGGGTAGGTTTCACGCGCACGCCGCCGCGCTGGCTGCGGCCGGGCGAGACCGTCCGCATCGAAATTGATAAGATTGGAGTGTTGGAGAACCCGGTGGTTGCGGAATCCGGGACACAATCGTAAACGACCGCTCGCAAACCGAACATGACACCCGCCGGCATTTACTTGAGTATTCCGTTTTGCCGCCAGAAGTGCACCTATTGCAACTTCGCCTCGGAAGCACGCGCGGCGGAGTCGTTGCCGGAATATCTGGGGCTGCTGGAAGCGGAGATTCGCAGCCGGGCCACACTTTGGCCGGCAGCCGGCATCCCCCCTTGGGACGAAGTCACTGCGGACACGATCTACCTGGGCGGCGGAACGCCGGGGCTGCTCACGGGCAAGCAACTGGCCGGCCTTCTGCGCACGGCGCGAGCGTCATTTCACGCCAAACGCACAGCCGCAGAGATCGAGGTGACGCTCGAGGCCAGCCCCGAAAACGTTACCGCGGCAAACGCCGGCGCATGGGCAACCTGCGGCGTCACCCGCATCAGCATGGGCGTGCAATCGATGGTCACCGCAGAGCTGCGTGCCGTGGGCCGGACGCATGACGCCGAGACGGTGCGCTGTGCGACCGCCAGTTTGCGCGCTGCCGGGATCGACAACATCTCCGTCGATCTGATTGCGGGGCTTCCCCACCAGTCTCCCGAGAGCTGGCGCGTGTCGCTGGATCGCTTGCTCGAACTCGAGCCCGCGCATTTCTCGGTCTACATGCTCGAGGTAGATGAAGACAGCCGCCTGGGGCGCGAGCTGCTCGCAGGCGGGAGCCGCTACCGCGCAGGCGCAGTCCCGGCAGAAGAGCAGGTTGCGGACTTCTACTGCGCGGCGGTCGAAACGCTGCTCGGGGCCGGTTACGAGCAATACGAGATCTCGAACTTCGCCCGGCCGGAGTGCAAATCGCGGCACAACTGGAAGTACTGGACCAACGCTCCTTACTTCGGATTCGGCGTGGACGCGCATTCCTATGACGGCGAGCGGCGGTGGGCGAACACCGATTCGATTGAAACCTATCTCAGGAAAGTCGCCCAGGGGAAATCGCCCGTTGTGGAATGCAAAGTTCTGGCCCGGCAGGAGCAGATCGAAGAGCGCCTGTTTCTCGGGTTGCGTCGGCGCGTCGGCGTGTCGCTGCCGGAACTGGCCGCCGAGTTCCCGATTGACGTGGCGGAGCGGTACAATGGAGCCATACAGGAATTCGTGGAGGCCGGCTGGGTCGAGCAAAGCGGCGGCCGCCTGCGACTGACGGATCGCGGCCTGTTGTTCTCGAATGAAGTGTTCGCAGGCTTCCTGCCATAGACCATTCGTCAGCGGCTTTGACGGGGCTTCGGCCTGAAGGAGGACTTTCCATGAGCGACTATGGACGCGGCGCGGCACAGAAAGAAAATGAAGAGGGCCGTCTTCCCGTGGTGGACCTCCGCAGCGACACGCTAACCAAGCCGACTCCGGAGATGCGGCGCGCGATGGCGGAGGCCGATGTCGGCGACGATGTGTACGGCGAAGATCCCACCATCAACCGCCTGGAGGCGCGGGCGGCAGAGATCTTCGGACGCGAAGCGGCGCTCTATGTTCCCACCGGCTCGATGGGCAACGCTGTGGCAATGCGGGTGCACTGCCGGTCCGGGCAGGAAGTCATCTGCGAAGAGAGGGCGCATATCTTCAGCTTCGAGATGGCCGCCATGTCGGCGACGGCGGGATGTCTGGCGCGGCCCGTCCGGACGCCCGACGGCATCCTGCGTTGGCCGCTGGTCCAGGAAGCCATCCGCCCGAAGCAAGCGTTTCGCGCCATGACGGGCCTGATCGAGTGCGAGAACACGCACAACATGGCCGGCGGTCAAGTCCAGCCGCCGGAAGTAGCGGAAGAAATCTGCGACGGCGCGCATAACGCAGGACTGCCGGTTCATCTCGACGGCGCGCGCATCTTCAACGCCGCCGTAGCAATCGAGAAAGACGTCCGGGAAATCACGCGAAAATTCGATTCCGTGATGTTTTGTCTCTCGAAAGGACTGGGCGCGCCGGTGGGGTCCATGCTGGTGGGAACGAGGGAGTGGATCGCGGAGGCCCGATTGCAGCGGAAGGTACTCGGCGGCGGCATGCGGCAAGCGGGCGTATTGGCCGCAGCCGGTTTGGTGGCGCTCGAAAGCTCACCTTCGCGCCTGCATGTGGACCACGAGAACGCGCGGTTGCTGGCGGAAGGCATCGGCCGGCTGCCGGGCGTTCAACTCGTGCCCCCGAACCTGATGACCAACATCCTGATCTTTGACGTGTCCAAGACGGAAATGGCGGCGGCGGAGTTTTCGGAGCAGCTCGCCGCGCAACGCATTCTGTGCCACTCCATCACGCCGACAACCATCCGGATGGTGACGCATTGTGACGTGGACCGGGGAGGTTGCCTGCGGGCCGTCGAAGCCGCCGAACGCATTGTGCGGCGCGCCGTCGCCGTTTGATTTCCGAACGACATCGTCCCCCCGACCGCAACTTTTGAACCCAGTTTGGGTTCCAACAAATGCGGAAGTTATGGTTTAGGAAGGGGGGCGCCGTGGAGAACACGCACAAGACAACAAGCGGTTTGTTGGCATTGGCAGTCGCAGCTCTCTGGATCGGAGCCGTCTCCGCACGAGCGCAGCAAGGAGACTGGAGCAGTCCCCCACCCCAGTTAAACTTGCCGGCCGGCTCCTGGATTTCCATTCGGGTGAGTCAGCCGCTTTCGAGCGATCACAACCAGCCAGGAGATTACTTCATCGGATGGCTGGCGCAGCCGCTGGTGGCGAACGGATTCGTCATAGCCCACCGTGGCCAGACCGTCGAGGGCCGCATCGTCGTGGCTCAAAAGGCAGGGCGGCGATCGGGCACGTCGGGCCTGAGTCTGGAGCTTACCGAGATCAGCCTCGTCGACGGCACGCAACTCCTCCTGGTTACGGAGTGGATCGAGCACGCGGGCCCGACTTCGGTCGAAGATGACGTGGTCGCGATCGGCACCGCCACGGGAATCGGCGCGGCGATCGGCGCGGCAGTAGACGGTGGGTTCGGCGCAGGATTGGGGGCGATTGCTGGAGCGGCCGCCTCAACCATCGGTGTTCTGGCGACGCGGGGAAAGCCTACCGAGGTATATCCCGAATCCACGCTTACGTTCCGAACGCTCTCGCCCCTCACGGTCGATACCGTGAACGCAGAAGCAGCCTTTCGGCCGGTGCGTCAGGAAGACTACGAGCCTGCCACGCTCCGGCGGCGCGGCCGCACCCATCACGCTGTGCCGTCCCGGAGGCATTACAAGAGCCGTCCCTCCATCCACTTCTCCTACGGATATCCCTACGGGTACTACGGACCGTACGGGTACTATGATCCGCACCCACACCTGTACGGACCCACGGTTGTGATTCGTCCACGCATCTATCGCCCCAGGGGCATCCGGTCCCACATCTACCGCAACCGCGTCATCAGCCCGCGAATCGTGATCGGCGGCGGCCGCTCGGGGCGAGGGCGAGATCACGTCCGAGGGAATTTCTCTCGGCGGGACTCGTTCCGAGGCGGAGGCCGGAACCGGGGCTCCTTACGGGGCCGGGCTTCGCATGGCGGCGGAAATCGGGGCGGCAGGCGCAGACCGTAGATCAGCATTCGAAGCCGTGTATCGTAGTGCCGACGCGAAACGTCAATACCATGGCGTTTCGCGCAGGCAGGCGTTACATCATCTCAGTCTGAATTTCCACTCCAATGGGTGAGGACAGCATCGCTGAGAAGCGAGGCTGATGCCCGAGCAAGAAAACTCTCAGGATCCGCAGTAATCCATGTGCTCTTCTGCTGGGGAAGTCAGACTTCGCGCAGGAATTCGTAGCGTTCGATCGTAGCAGCAACCCCGAGAAAGCCCTTCCCGGATTTGCCCTGATCCACGCGGACTACCTTCCCCACACATTTGACTCGAACGACGTTTCCCTTGGTGATCTGCGCCGGCAGCATCAGGACAAATTCCAGCGCCGTCCTCACATCGAGCGGAGACGCGAACTCGAAATACACCCCACTGGAACTGACGTTGTAGGTTTGAACCTCTTGCTGCCCTTCGGCCTCGTCCGCCTTGACCAACATAGGAAGCGTTATCGGAAATCGCCGTGCACGCCGTTTATCGGAACCATACATTCGGCACCTCGTGGGGGTAGCTTTAGTCTGAACCGGGATGGGTCACCACACAATAGTCCGATAGTCCTAATCTTTCTGGGACTTACCCATACTACCGGGACCTTCTTGATCGTGAGCCGGGCAGATGGAGCGAAAATCGCAATAGCGGCAAAGATAGCCCGGGCGCGCAGGAAAGCGTCCCGCACGGATCGCAGCGGCGGTCTGGCGCAAGGTTTGCCCAAAAGCCTGCAATTGGTCACTCGAGCGCGTGGTGTGAATTCGCTCGCCCGTCGCCAAGTTGAAAAGAACCAGATTCGGTACGGCAAGACCCAAAGCCCGGCGGCACGCTTCCGTGTAGAGCGTTAGCTGCGGGCTGCCGTCGGCTTCCTTTTGGGTCTGGGGTCGCCCGGTCTTGTACTCGACCAACTCCACTTCGCCGGAGGCCGCCCGGTGGATTTGGTCAATCCGCCCGACGAGCATGGATCCCTCGTGCCGGAACTCGAAGGATTTTTCCTGGTGGAGCAGTTGGATTGGGCTTTCGGACCAGGCTTGGCGAACTCTTTCCAGCTGCCGCAGACCTTCTTCGCGATACTTGCGTTCCTGAACCGGGTCGGCAAATCCGGACTCCAGCCAGCGGCGATCCAGGATGGATCGCAAGTCTTCCAGCGTAGGGCCTTGGCCTGCGCCGGCCAGGAGTCCGACCACCTCCTTGACCGCCTCGTGCATGATCGAGCCGAACTGAACGGCAGGCGGCGGCGGCCATGGAATCCGCCATTCGTAGCTGAAGCGGTAGCGGAGCGGACATTGCAGGTAGGTTTCGACGGCCGAGGCGCTGAGCGAAAACCTTTCCGGCAGGGGGAGTGAAGCCGCCGCCCACTCACTCATCTCCGAGCCCAGGGAATCCGTCGCCTGATCCTTCTCTTCCGCTGCTGCGGCAGGCGACAGAGGGGAAGGAACCCGCGGCTGGGTCCATCGCAGGTTAGGATTCGGCGGGTCGGCCAATTCCATGAGAAAGGGAGAGGGCTTGCGGCGGTCGCCCGAGACCGTGCACAAGGTGAGGGTCGACCGGGCTCTCGTCAAGGCCACATAAAACAGCCGCCGCTCTTCCTCGGTGTGGAAGTCGCCTTGAAGCAACGGCCCCTTCCACAACGGGTCCGGGAGGGAAATGAGGGGACTGCGATTGCGCATCGGGAAGGCTCCGCGAACCATGTGCAGCAGATATACGTGCTCGAACTCCAGCCCTTTGGCGGCATGCACAGACATGAGTTGGACCTTTTGCGAGGCCACCGTTTGCGCGGGTTCCAAGGTCAAGGGAAGCTGCTCTGCCAACACACCCTCTCGCGCCCGAAGCAGGAAGGCATCGCTGCCCATCTCCCTCTCCTCCTCTTCTTCCGGCAACACGACCACGCCGCCCGCTTCTTCAAAGTAGGCGTAATATTCCAGGAATTCGTTCAGCATGCCGGAGGAGCTCCCCTTGTCCCATCGCGCCACAAAGTCCGAAAAGGTCTGCAGCGCGGCCTCCGAAGCTGCATCGCTCTCTAATCTCAACTCGCGGCGCACGAGATCGAGCCAGGCGGTGAGCCGCTCCAGTTCGGAGAGGTTCCGATACCGGGCCAGAAGCCCCAGAAGGCGTTCCCGGCCGGGCCATCCGGTCTTGTCCTGCACGATCACTTCGTACAAGGAAGCGGTGCGGCCCGCCGTGCGGCAGTACCGTACGAGCTGCGGAAGGTCGAGGCCCCATTGCCGGTCGGCCAGCACGCGCACCATGCTGACCGAATCCCCCCGCCTTCCGATAGCGCGCAGGTAGGCGACCAGATTGCGGACCGAAGGGAGATTGTTCACGGCGAGATTACGGATCACGAAAGGAATGCCGCGGCGCTGTAACGCGGCCACCAAGGGTTCGCGATACAAGTGTGCCCGGTACAGCACGGCAAACTGAGACAACCGGCTCTCGTGCGCCTCTTTCTTGGACCGGGCCAGTCCTGCTTCCAGCTCTGCCGCCACCCACTCGGCCTGCTGCACGGCGCTGGCAAACTCCGCTACCTCTACGTGGCGTCCCGGTTCCTGGGCGTGCGGGACCAATTGTTTCTGAGCCTGATAACCAGACAAGCGGTGGGCGACCGAGTCAGCAACTTGCAGGATGCGGCCCGTCGAACGGTAATTTTGGTTCAACACTATCGGTTTGCACCCCGCAAAGTCCTTGCGTTGAAACTGATCCAGGCTGGCGTTCGACGCGCCGCGAAACCGGTAAATGGCCTGATAATCGTCGCCCACCACGGCCACGTTCCGACGCTTGCCCGCCAGGAGCTTCAATAATTCCCACTGTGCAGCGTTGGTATCCTGGAACTCGTCCACCAGGATGTAGGCGTAGCGGCTGCGGACGCGCTTCCGCAACGCTTCGGAAGTCTGCAAGCGGATCACCGCCTGCGAGATCATCGCTCCGTAACTGAGCAATCCCTCACGAGAGTGCAATTCCTCGGACCGCTCGTAAACGTGGGCCAGCTCGCGCAACCGGGCGATCTCTTCGCGTGCGCTGTGGTCGGTGTTCTGGCCTGCTTGAAGTGCCTTCCCATACTCCTCGGCCTGGCTCTCGACGTACCTGCGGAATTCGTCGGGACTTACCAGGTTGTCGTGACAGCGGGAACAAAAGTCCACCAGATCATGCAGAAACCGTCCTGGTTCGGAGAGCTTGAGATAGTAGTCCGGTTCGAGCGCATCGAGGTGGCGGCGAAAGAAAATCCATTGATCAATCGAATCGAGCGCGCGCAGAGGGAGCTCTTTGCGCAGGAGTTCAAAGCAAAATGCGTGGAAGGTAGCGAAGCGGCAGCGGCGGGCCAGCTGGCCGAATTGTTCGACTGCCCGGCGGCGCATTTCCTGCGCGGCTTTTCGGGCGAAGGTCAACGCCAAAATGTTCTCCGGTTTGATTCCCGGAACATTTTGCAGCAGGTACCCGACACGCTCCACAATGACGCGGGTCTTGCCGGTTCCTGCGCCCGCCACGATCAGGAGAGGTCCCTCGCCGTGCTCGACGGCTTCCCGTTGCTGGGGATTCAGATGATCACTCACGAACAGGCCTTTCCGTGCGCGCCGAGATTGACCGGACGAGCGAAGTCAGCGTCAGATTGGCCGGCACCGGCACGCCGCGTTCCCGTCCCAGGCGCACCACGGCGCCGTTGATGAAATCAATTTCCGTGCGGCGTCCTTCTTCCACATCGCGCAGCATCGAGGAGCGATTGGAGGCCGTGCCGCGGCAGACGCGTCGGACTTCCTCTAGGAGCTCGGGCGGCGTCGGCAGCGAAACCTGCTGGCGCGCCGCCACTCGCCATACTTCCTCCACGATTTCTGCAACCAGCGGGTCCAGCTCCGGGCGCTCGAGCAACTCGCCGTTCGGAACCCGCAGAAGGGCCGTCAGCGGGTTGATGACCGCGTTGACTACCAGCTTCTTCCACAGAACGGGCACGACGTTGGGCACAACCGTGCAAGGGATGCCCACGTGAGAGAGCAACTCGGCCGCTGGTCGGGCGTGCCCCTCCGCTGCCTGGTTCCAGGTCCCAATCACGCACTCACCGCGGCCGGTCAAGCGCACCGCACCGGGGGATTCCCGTAACGCGCCGAACGTGCAAACCCCGGCCAGAACCTGCTCCGGCTGCAAACGGGCCGCCAAAGCTTCGGCGTTACCCAAGCCGTTTTGCAGGGTGAGAACCGGCGTTCCGGGCCGAAGTCTCCCGCCCAGGCGCTTCGCCACGCCTTCGGTGTCAAACGCTTTGACAAGCACCAGTACCAGATCAAAAGTCTTCTCGGGACGCAACTCTGCCCAGACATCCAGGCGGACATCCGTCTCACGCCCGTTTTCGAGCAGGTGCAGTCCGTCGCCGGCAATCCTTTTGCGCTGCTCTTCGGACCGCACGACAGCCACTACGTTCCACCCAGCCGAAGAAAGCAGCCCGGCGAAGACTCCTCCCAAAGCGCCGCACCCGACAACGGCTACGGAACCGGTCATGGCAGACGCCCCGAACCCGGTTCATTGGGAACGACTTCGGCTTGCACCACGCTGCGGACGGCGCTTCCCAAACGGGAAAACATCTCCTGGACCACGCCAAAATACTCTCGTTTGGCCTCGGAATCCGTCCTGGAATTCTGCGTTGTTTCGCTCCACCAACGCTCCGAGTTGGCGGTCCGCTCGGGATCGAATGTATCGAAGCGTTCTTCGATGGACGGGAAGAAGTCCATTCCGCTCCTTGCAGCACGGGCAGATTCACGGACGGAAACACCGGCCATGCCGACGACCAATTCGGCGATGGCGGCTCCTCCGGCCTCGGGAGCGGGAACGGCCGACGAGTCGCCGGCCAGGGCGGAGACAAACTCTTGTCCCTCCAGGATGTCTTCTCCCGAGTTTCGCCCGGCATCCCGCGCATCGTAGTACTGCCTCATTCGGTTGCCAATGTAATTCTCAAAGGAGTGGTGATAGTAAGAAATAATGTTTTGAACTTGCAGAACGTAATTTTCGGTGCCGTTTCCGTAGTCCCGGTCAAACAAGGGCATCCAGAGGAACCGCTTGGTCGGCGTCTGGGAGGCGTGGAACGGCTGGGCCACGTCTTCGAGGTAGTGCAGCGCGTTAGCCACGAAGCGCACGGACCAGTAAAGATGTCCGGCGGAACGGGCCTTACGCGAGAGCTCGATAAATACAGCCGCACGCTCCGGAGCGAGTCCCATGGGAGAAAACAGCTTCAAAAACGGGGCCTTCAGGGTTTGCAGAGGCATGCGCCAGGAGAACTCGGGCCAATACATATGCCGGAACGCCTGCGACGGAGTTCCCTCTCGTCCTCCCATGCGGGAATATTCGTCCCGCCATACGTCGAGGTACTGATCGAAAACCTCCCTGTCCATTCCCCAATCCGGCTCGTCCGAGTACATCGCCAGAACGTCGAGAAGGGAAACGCCCCCGCCTTCCGTCTCACCCAGGTGAGGGAGGAACCCGTACTCCCTGCGGATCCGGATGGATTCGTTGAACTGCTGAGGGGACGAAAAGCCAAGATCGCGGAGCAGGCTCGCGAAGGGAGTATACGGTACGGTCTCGCCCGCAAGACTCGGCAGATGCGTCAGACTCGCTCGGGTTACCAGGTTGTGCTCGTCCCACGCATCGACCGGACTCGTAAGAATAAAGAGCGCTGCCGCGAGGACAAGAGGGAAATGGGTTGATGGGAAGAAGGCACGGGGCATCGATTTCACCCTAAGATTCATTCTAACCTAGCTTTACCACGGGAATTCGGTTCTTTCGGTTCCTTCGGTTCTTTCGGTTCTTTCGGAACTCTCGTTTGCTCAAAATCATGGTCTTTTCGCGTCATTTACTCCCTAAGAGCTCTGGGAAACATGGTGAATTCCTGTGGTCTGATCTCTACGTACCCCGAAGACCCCACGGCACAAGTTCGAGAGGCCACCGGAGGTTGTTTGAGCGCGGCATCCGATCGAAATGACCGGCACTGCCCGGCCGTTGCGCCGGGAACGCGCCGCGAGGCGCTGAAAATTCTTCCTACCCGTCGGGGCGTTTGTGGTATTGTAATTGGTTTGGCGGCTGCCTGAGGGCCGCCGATAAAGGCAAATCCAAACCGAATCCAACAGGAGCTTCCAAGTCATGGCGCTTCTTCTGGCGCTGGTCGTAGCAGTCATCACGCTGGTTTCCATCTATGGTTTCTTCGTCCCGGGCTGGCATATGCCTCCCTACATCTCGGAATACGGCGAGGCATACGACAGCCACTTCATGCTGACGATGGTTTCCATGGGGATCATTTTCTTCCTGGCCCAGATCGGCCTGGCCTACGTGGTCTTCCGCTACCGCGATCAAGGCGGCAAGGGCACGTACTCGCACGGCAACGCGAAACTGGAAATCACCTGGACGGTGGTGACAGGGGTGATTTTCGTGGGGCTGGTGCTGATCGGCATGCATATCTGGTCGCAGGCACACACCGAGGAGCCGCGCGCCGACGCCCTGCAGATAGAATTCTGGGGGCAGCAGTTCGCCTGGTACGCGCGGTATCCGGGGCCGGACGGGCAGTTGGGGCGCACGGTTCCGGAGCTGATGCGGGAATCGATCGGCAATCCGTTGGGGCTCGATCCGGACGATCCGGCGGGGCGGGACGACGTGGTCATGCCGGTGATTGCCGTGCCCGTGAACCGGCAGGTGGAGCTGACGCTGCTCTCCAAGGACGTGACGCATAACTTCTTCGTCCGGGAATTGCGTCTGAAGCAAGACGCCGTGCCGGGCATGGAAACCAAACTACACTTCACCGCCTCCGAAATCGGCGACTACGAAATCCCGTGCTCCGAGGTGTGCGGACTCGGGCATTACCAGATGCGAAGCTTTCTGCAGGTCAAGTCGCAGGAGGAATTCGACCAGTGGCTGCGGGATAGCGCGCCAGGGCAGTAACACAGACATGGCCTGATTGCATGGCGGGCAATCCGGCAGGAACATTCTAGGGAGAACTCATCATGTCACACGCAGCAGGAGCTCATGCGGTCCATCATGCGCCGCAGGGCTTCATCCGCAAATACATCTTCAGCACGGACCATAAAGTCATCGGGATCCAGTACTGGTTCCTGGCCCTGACTGCGGTGTTCGTAGGCATGGCGCTTTCCTTGTACATGCGGCTCCGTCTGGCTTGGCCCACCGAGTCGTTCCCACTCTTCGGAGAAGGCCCGATGACGCCAGAAGCCTACCTCACGCTGGTGACCATGCACGGGACCATCATGGTGTTCTTTGTGCTGACGACGGCGCCGCAGGGCGGGTTCGGGAACTACGCACTGCCGATACAGATCGGCGCCGCCGATATGGCGTTTCCGTTCCTGAACATGATGTCGTTCTGGGTCACGCTGCTGGGATTCTTCGTGATCATCGCGGCGTTCTTCGTGGAGGGCGGCGCGCCGCTGGGAGGCTGGACGGCGTACCCGCCGCTGAGCGCCGTAGGGGAGGCGGCTGGACCCGGGCAAGGCCTGGGGATGACGTTATGGATCATCAGTATCGGGATTTTTGCGATCGGGTCTCTGCTGGGATCGCTGAACTTCATCACCACCACGCTTGACCTGCGCGCCAAGGGAATGTCGCTGATGCGGATGCCCCTGACCTGCTGGGCGTGGTTCGTTACGGCGATTCTGATGCTGCTCTCGTTCGCGGTGCTGCTGGCGGCAGGGGTACTGCTATTGATGGACCGGGAACTCGGCACCAGCTTCTTCATTCCGGGCGGACTGGTGTTCAGCGAGCAAGTTCTGGACCACCGGGGCGGGTCGCCGCTATTGTGGCAGCACCTGTTCTGGTTCTTCGGGCATCCGGAGGTGTATATCGCCATCGTGCCGGGCATGGGCGTCACCTCGCAGATTCTCTCGACCTTCTCCCGCAAGCCCGTCTTCGGATACCACGCCATGGTGTACGCCCTTACCGCCATCGGGGCGCTGGGCTTCCTGGTGTGGGGGCATCACATGTTCATCAGCGGCATGAGTCCCTATTCGGCGATCGTGTTTTCGGTGCTGACGCTGTCGATCGGGGTTCCATCGGCGATCAAGACCTTCAACTGGCTGGGAACCATGTGGGGAGGCCAAATACGGTTTACGACACCGATGCTCTATTCGATCGGATTCGTGTCGTTGTTCGTGGCGGGAGGGCTGAGCGGACCGTTCCTGGGGCAGGCTTCGCTGGACCTTTACCTGCACGACACGTACTTCGTGGTCGGCCACTTCCACCTGGTGATGGGAGTCGCGGCCATCTTCGGGATGTTCGCCGGGACGGTGTACTGGTTCCCGAAAATGTTCGGGCGCATGATGAGCGAGGGGCTTGGCAAGGTCCACTTCTGGATTACGTTCGTGGGCGTGTACGCGATCTTCATGCCGATGCATTACCTGGGAGTGGCGGGGCATCCACGGCGCTACGCCGAGACCTCGGGCGTCGATTACCTGCTGCCGCTCCAGTCACTGCACGAATTCATCAGCATCGCGGCCATCATCACCATCGCGGCCCAGGCGCTGTTCGTGATCAACTTCTTCTGGAACCTCTGGAAAGGCGAGCGGGCGTCGGAGAATCCGTGGGAAGCGACGACGCTCGAGTGGACGGTGCCTTCCCCACCGCCGCACGACAACTTCGGCAGCAAGGTTCCGGAAGTTTACCGGGGACCCTACGAATACAGTGTCCCGGGGGTGGCGCAGGATTACATCATGCAGACGACTCCGGACAGCGAGATTGTGAAGTCGCAGTCGTGAGACGAGTCCAATGGCACAAACGGTTCTAAGACGGGCGCCGCAAGTCGCTGGGGGGCAAGGCGGCGGCGTTAGCGACGGCGGATTCGGCGACGACGGCGGCGGCAGTCCCCTGCCGCCCGGCACGGCCCGGCGCGCCTATCGCACGGGAATGGTTCTGGCGCTGCTGGGCATCTCGATGTTTTTTATCGCCTTTACCAGCGCCTACTTCGTGCGGGCCGGACTGGGGGACGATTGGGTACCGATCGGGTTGCCGCCACTGCTGTGGTGGAACTCGGGGCTGCTGCTGGCGAGCAGCCTCACCATCGAATTGACCCGCCGGGCCCTGAACCATGGACAGCGAGCGCGGTGCAACATGTGGCTCGGGTTGACCGCTCTGCTCGGCGCGGCCTTCCTGGCGGGACAGTTGGTTGCCTGGCAGCAGTTGGCCGACGGCGGAATTTTCCTTGCCACCAATCCCAGCAGCTCGTTCTTCTATCTGCTGACGGGAGCACACGCGGTCCACCTGTTCGGCGGGTTGATGGCGCTGCTCTACATCGTATGGGAGGCATGGCGGTACCGTTTGGGTCCGGCCAAGCGAACGCTGGTGGAAGTCACGGCGATTTACTGGCACTTCATGGACGGGCTCTGGATTTATATCTTGTTGCTGCTTTGGTACTGGAGGTAATGACGTGCAAAGTCAGGGAGCAGGGGAAGCGAGCGTTTCAGAATGGAACGGCGGCGTTGCGCCGTTTGCGATCCCTTCCAAGAAACTGGGGATGTGGCTGTTCATCGTCTCGGACGCCATCACGTTTTGCGCCATGCTGATCGCCTACAGCTACGTGCGAGCATCGAGCGAGGTATGGCCGAAGCCGTTTCATTTCTACCCCAGCATCATCGTTTCCTCGGTGATGACTTTCTGCCTGCTGACGAGCAGCATCACCATGGTGATGGCTGTGCTGGCGTCAAAGAAGGGGGATATCGCCGCGGCAACAAAGTGGATTTATGCGACGATGGCGGGCGGGATGGCCTTCCTTCTGCTGCACGCGAACGAGTGGATGACGTTGATCGAGGAAGGCTTGAGCCCCACCTCGAACGCCTGGGGCGAGACGGCGCTGTTCGGAGCGACGTTCTTCGCGCTGACCGGCTTGCACATGACGCACGTCACGGTCGGCGTGATCGTCCTGCTGGTGATCGCACTCGGGTTCAAGAAAGGGCGCTACCCGGCCGATTACGTCGAAATCGGGGGTCTTTACTGGCACTTCGTGGACCTGGTCTGGATGTTCATTTTCCCGCTGGTATATTTGATGTCCGTGGCGATCGAGTAAGAAAGACGGAGGAAACGCAATCATGAGCGCAAACGCGCACGAGCACGCCGAAGGCAACCGGATGTACTTAGTCGTATGGGGATGGCTGCTGTTCATGACGATCGTGGAGGTGATCCTGGCTTATATCCAGTTGGCGACGGCTCCGATGCTGATTACCCTAATGGCCCTGTCACTGGTCAAAGCGGGGTTGATTGTGGCCTATTTCATGCACCTGAAGTTCGAACGGAGCTCGCTGATCTGGGCGATGGTTCCCATGTGGCTTCTGGTGATGGTCCTATTGTTTGTTTTCTTCCCGGACAGCTTCCGGGCCCTGGAGCTTCGTTTCCCGTAGATTCCCCGAGGGAGGCGGCATGAGACAATTCGTTCGAGTCCGCAGATGGGTTTCCACTCTGTCGATGTGGGCTGCGGTGTATTGCGTGACGGCTGCTCCGGCGGCTGCGCAGTGCATCCTCTGCTATACCAGCGCCGCCGGATCCGGAGACCGGGGCATCCGGGCCATTCAAACCGGCATCCTTATACTTATGGTCCCGACGGTGACTATTCTCTGCGGCCTGGTCTGGATGGCGTTTAGCCGCAGACACGGCGACCGCGCCCAGCCAGACAGCTCAGAGATGGACCTGCAATGGGAAGAGGAGCGGACAAGCTTGCGGGTCTCGCAAGAGCCCGAACGCCTCTCCCCCGCGCTCAAAGTCTTTTGACATCCGGGAGTTTCCATGCCGAAACAGCACCGAAGCGAGCATCGTGCCCGTAACAGAGCGCCCCAAAGGCAGTCCGTGGCGAGAATCTTCCTGTTCGTACTGGCCGCCGCGACTCTGGTGGCGGGAGCGGCGACCGCGCACATCCGCAGCGACCGCTGGCTGGAGGACGTCAAGTATCTTTCGAGCGACGCCCTAAAAGGGCGCGGCTCGGGATCGCCGGAGCTGACGGAGGCCGCCAACTACATTGCGGAACAGTTCCAAGAAATCGGCCTCGAACCGCTTCAGGGAACGTATTTCCAGCCCTTCGAGGCGACCGTGGGCGCAGAGATGGGCCGGACCAACGAACTGGCTCTCGGCGGAACCGCCGAGCGCAGCTACCGCCTGAACCGGGATTTCATCCCGCTGAGCTTCTCGGCTAGCGAGGAGAAATCCGCAGGCATGGCCTTCGTCGGATACGGAATCTCGGCTTCGGAGTACAACTACGATGACTACGCCGGGATCGACGTGACCGGCAAGGTGGTGCTGGTGCTGCGGCACGAGCCACAGGAAGAGGACGAGCAGAGCGTGTTCCGGGGGCGGCAGATTACGCGCCACGCCGGGCTGGTCAACAAAGCGATCAACGCGCGGAACCACGGCGCGGCGGCCATGGTGCTGGTCAACGACCCGGTGCCGCATTCGAGCGACCGGCTGATTCGGTTCGGCCGCATCGAGGGGCCGGGCGACCTCGGCATTCCAGTCATCCAGGTGAGGCAGTCGGTGGCGGAAGAGTGGATGCAGCGCGCGGGCCGCTCCCTGGAGGGCGTCCAGAGGGCGATTGACCGTGACTTGAGCAATCAAAGCTTCTTTTTTTCCGACGAGGTGGAGTTGCGAGTCCGGACCGAGGTCTCCCAGAAGAAAGCAACGCTGCGCAACGTGGTTGGATTGCTGCCCGGCAGTGACCCGGCACTGCGCGATCAGGTGATTGTCATCGGCGCGCACTACGACCACCTGGGACTCGGCAATGAGAACAGCCTGACGCCGGACCGCGCCGGCGAGATTCATAACGGCGCGGATGACAACGCATCCGGGACGGCGGGCATGATGGAGCTGGCGCGCTTCTTCAGCGAAGAGGGAAACCGGCCGAGGCACTCCATGCTGTTTATGGGATTTTCCGGGGAGGAGATTGGACTGCTCGGGTCGGCGCACTACGTGGATTCGCCACTGATTCCGACCGAACGCACCCTAGCCATGATCAATCTGGACATGATCGGGCGGGTGAGCCGCAACCGGCTCTACGTGGGCGGGGTAGGAACCTCGCCGCAGTTCCGCGCGTGGCTCGAAGAGGAAAACGAAGCGGGCGAGCTCCAGCTCAACTTCTCCGATTCAGGCTACGGCGCGAGCGACCACATGTCGTTCGCGCGGCGGGAGATCCCGGTGCTGTTCTTTTTCTCCGGGCTGCACGGGGATTATCACAAGCCATCCGACGATTGGGAAAAGGTGCAGGCGGAGGAAACAGCCAAGGTGCTGAACCTGGTCAGCCGCGTGGCGAAGCGGATCGACGCACAAGACCAGCGCCTGGAGTTTGTGCGCGTCGAGCGGAGACGCAATCGGGGCCGCGGCGGCAACGCCGCCCCGGCTGGCGATCCGGGCGGCGGGGGCTACGGGGCGTACTTCGGCTCCATTCCCGACTTCGCCGAGGTCGAGCGCGGCGTGCGGTTCGCCGATGTCCGCGAGGGCGGCCCGGCGGCCGAGGCCGGATTGCGCGGGGGCGACATCCTGATCCAATTCGATGGGAACGAGGTCCGCAGCCTCTACGACTTCACCTATTACCTGCGCGAGAAACGGCCCGGGGACGAAGTTCCCGTGGTGGTGCTGCGCAACAACCAGGAACTGCGGTTTACGGTTCAGCTCGGCAGCCGACAGTAGAGTCTTCTGAGTCGGTCCTCCCGGTACCTTTCTACATCCCAGACAAGAAAGTCTGCGTCATTACAGTGTACGAGGACCAGCCAAAATAATGGGGGAACAAGAAACCACATTGACCTTTTGGGACGGGGAACGTTGCGAATATTGCAACGGAGTCATCCGGGAAAGGAAGAGGGACTTATCCCGTAAAGTCAGACGAAAGTATATCCTTATTGAAAACGTTCCCACCGGCGTCTGCACGGAGTGCGGAATCCGATACTATTCGGCCAATGTGCTAAAGACCATCGAAGAAACCATCACGGGGCGGCGCAAAGCCACCCGCGAAGTTCGCGTACCTGTGTACTCGCTTTAGGCATATTCTAAGCGGCCTTACTGACTCACTTCTTGCTTCTCGCCGTTCTCCGTTGCTCTCCATGCTCAGCCCACCAGCGTCGTTTTGTAGTCTCTGAGCATGACAACCGGATGACGTTTTTCCCCACCCGCTCACAGCTTGGCGCATGCGAGCGCAGACGCAGTGCAGCTTTCGCGATTCCCGAACTCCTGCTAGGATCAAAAGGATATGTCCACGACGAAGATGAACCTGACGGCGTCGGTGAAGGCAGCGGGCTGAGCGTCGAAGCTCAGTCCAAAGGTTTTGGACGCCGTGCTCGGCAAGCTGCCGAAGGAAAAAAACGAGAACGTGCTGGTTGGGTTTGACGGAGCCGACGACGCCGGCGTGTACCGTTTGACGCCGAACCTGGCGCTGGTCCAGACAGTGGACTTCTTCACGCCGATTGTGGACGATCCCCATACGTTCGGCGAAATTGCCGCCGCCAACTCGCTGAGCGACGTCTACGCCATGGGCGGCAAGCCTCTCTCGGCGCTCTCGATCGTCGCCTATCCCGCCAAGGGAGACATCGAGACGCTCGAACAAATCCTGCTGGGCGGCTTCGAGAAGATGCAGGAAGCCGGCTGCGCCGTGATCGGCGGCCACAGCATCGCGGACGACGAGATCAAGTTCGGCTACGCGGTCACCGGCACGGTAGACCCGTCGCGCATCCTGGCCAACTCCGGCGCGCAACCCGGCGATGCACTGATCCTCACCAAGCGCCTTGGCACCGGCGTTATCGGAACCGCACTCAAGCGCGGCAAAGCAGTGGAGGAGAGCGTCGCAGCATCGGTAGAATCGATGCGCACGCTGAACCGGCACGCCGGCGAGATCCTCACGGAGTTTTCGGGGAAGCACACGAGCGCGGTCCACTCCGTCACCGACATCACCGGCTTTGGACTGATCGGCCACGCGCGCGAGATGGCACTGGGCAGCAATGCGACAGTCGAGCTCGACCACGCGCGCGTCGAGCCTTTGCCCGGCGCGCTCGACGCCATCCGTGCGGGCTGTGTCCCCGGCGGTCTCAAGAACAACGTTGCGTTCGCGTCTTGTGCCGTGTCGCTGGCCGCGAGTGTTCCCGCGGAGTTTGAAACTCTGCTCTACGACCCGCAGACTTCGGGCGGGTTGCTGATCTCTCTCGCCTCAGCGCAAGCCCAGGAACTGGAAGGAGCGCTCCGCGCCGCGGGCCTTCCGGCTTCCATCATCGGCAGAGTCCGCGAGCGCGGCGAGCACGCCATTCTGGTGAAGTAGTGAGGTGCATGGCGCCCCGGTATCATTGCCGGAGCGGTCCGTGGCAGGTAGCGCAATACTCCCGGAACTTCCACCGGCACAATCATGTAGTTTCTGTCGCCCATCCATTCCTGCTCGCGCTGGCTAGCAACTCCAGTGCGTCCTATCGCCCGTAGAACCCACCAAGAGCGAGTCATATGGCCCAGGACAGGCAGCCATTGGGCCCGCTTATGCGCCTTCGTAGGACGACATGGTGCTCTTCAGCGAGTCGAGCGATTCCAGAGCCAGAAGCTGGTAATGGATCCGCCGAGGATGCTTGACCGTCCGGATGGCAGCCGAGTCGCAGAATACCAGATCAGACCCGTGGAGGCCTTCGAGGCTTTCGAGCGGGAGGCGGAACAGGGCCAGGGTGTGGCGGGAGCCCAGAGCGGGAGCCAGCACAGCCTGGGCGGTGCGCAGAAAGGTCTGCGAGATGGAGACCACGGTGATCATGGAAGGCTCAGCAAGTCCCACGATTCGCTCCAGATGTTCTTTGGCGCTGGCAAAGGTAACTGAGACCGCTTGGCGGGTCTTGGGCAGGCAGGCATTCACATCGGCCAGCGCATAGGGGGTGGCCACGGGAAGGGAGCCGATACAGACGCCGTGATCGCTCTGCAGATCGTCCAGCGAGCAGCTTTCCACCCTGCGGCGCGTGGCACTGCGCACCTCCTCGGTAAGCAACCGGCGCAGCCCGGGGGCCTGTTCGACAACCAGGAAGTGGTCCGGCGGCTCGGCCAGCAAACGTTCGCGGATCCGCTCCCGCAGCGCCTGGTCGGGAAAACCCAGGCGGCGCGCCATAGCCAAGGTGGCGTTAATGAAGTCGTCCAGGTCGTCGGTGTTGAGCGGCTCTCCCGCCTCGGCGGCCGGGCGCACCGTGAGCCGGGTGCCGCGACGTCCCTCCAGCCACTTCCGCCGGACCAGCTCCTGGTAAGCCTCGCTGACCGTGTTGTGGTGGATCTGAAGCTTCCGGCCCAGCTCCCGGACGCTGGGCATGGGTTGGCCGGGGTTGAACTGGGCTGTGAGGATCAGATAGACCACCTGCTCCACGATCTGGTCGCGTACCGAAACGTCACTCTCTTTGCTGATCCGAATCTCCATATACGTCAAGCTCACGACAGCGACCGCTGTGGCAGTCCGTTGCGGCATTCTAACGCCTTCTTGCCATAGCAGCTACAAAACTATTTTGTTTGGTTGTGATCGGGGGCCGAATGGCAGCGGATTGCGGGTATATGGCAGCGGACTATGGCGCCGGATGAAGAAACCGAACTTCCTCGGAAAGCTCCCCCAGCAGCTGCCTCAGATCTCGTTCCGAGCGCGGACGGGCAGCCAGAAGGTGCTTCAGCGCCGCCACGGTGGCTGCCGCATCCCGGGCCTGCGACACGGACAACTCATAGAGCTGCGGATAGTAACGGCTGTAGGTCCTCTCAAAGGTGAGCCCTGCGTTGTTGCCGATGCCCGGGCACGGATTGAAGGAAGCCGGAACGGGCGCGATGGCGGAGCACTCCCGCTCCAAGGCAGAAAACAATTCCTGCTTGCGCCGGAGGGTCTCCTCGCGGCTGATCTGCTTCGCCCGAAACGATCCGTACAGGCCGCGAACTCGGTCGAAAAAGGAGTTGACAATGCGAGCCTTCTGGAGGAACAGACCCGGCTCGCGGTTCAGCCGCTCGTAGGTTTCCGAAGCTGCGCCGTATTTTTCCCTCGCGAACTGGCTGGCAGTCAAAAACCCGATCAGCGTGGAGGCGGCTTCGGCAATCTCCGTGTCAGCCCGCTCGGCTTCCTTTTGGTTGTGGAAGTCCTCATGCGCCACGACGACCAGCAGGCGTTCGAGGGATGCTTCGGTCAGCGAGGGGGTCACCGGGGCGTCGCCGCTGGCGGCTGCTTCCATTTCGTAGAAGAATACGTCGTATCGTGTTTCGTCCAGCGAGCAGCCGGCCACGTCACCCTCGGCGAGCCGCAACCGGTCGTAAGAGTCCGGCAATTCGAGTTTCCCGGTGTAATAGCAGCGGTAGAGGGCCTGTTGCTCGTCCGAGTAACGCAGGAAATTCTGCTGTTCCTCGAACCCCAGCGTCTTCTGAAAGTTCTTGATCTCGGTAATGATCTCCTGGCGGGGAAAGGGGGCGGATGGCACCGTCACGGCGGCGCGCTTCATGCTGCAGCCCGCAGCGATGGCGGTTAGCAGCAGAATTCCGGGACCAAGCAATCTTTGTGACACTGGCAGAAACATGGGCTTCCCGCAGGAAACGCCAAATCCCTCCTCCCCCCAGGGGACCAAGGAGGGATTTACATTCGTGTTCTATTCCTCGGTTCCTGTTGCATCGGGCTGGAGTATTTGGCTCCTTGCTTCGCCCTATGATTCTAGGCTTCTCCGCCGCCCTGGACAAGCCAAAAGCAGGTGTCAACCGGCCTGCGCGGTGGGCCGATCTGAATTGCCGAGCCATATGGATGCCTGAATACCAAGGCAACTGAAGAGGAGCTGTTTCCTCCATCCGCCGTTCTTGAGTGACTCTCCCGTTTCCTACATCTGCATCTCCGCGTCTCTGTAGCTCAACGGACGGTAATCACCCGGCCTGTCGGGAGCTTTGCGGCTTAAGGTATGTACTCTTTGCCTTGAAGAAAATAATCCGTTGGGATCTCTTGACCCAGGCCATTTTTCTTCGCCAGTTCATGTATTCTGTGCCCTACGCCAGCCAGTTGAATGCCATCGCCTACATTCAGAAGGGATGTCACCTGCTGGTCGCTGGATCGTCCCGGGACTTGACCTAACATTACCTCTCCAATGGTGGGAAGCTTCTCCGAATCGATGCTCCCCTTCTTCCAATAATCCCTGCCGTGCTCGGGCACTTGATCCACCCCACCGATCACATGTCGCGTCCACTGCGGACCGGCCTTCGAGTTGACCACTAAAACATCGCACTTTTCATAGACTCCATACTCGAACTCGAAATCCTTCACCATGGTCAGATACATTCCCTCTTCCACCCACTTCGTCTGAATGACCGGGTCCACCGAATTGGTTGCGGCCACCACAATGTCCGCGCCTTTGACGGCCCTCAGTGGCTCGTCCACCGGATCAACCTCGATCCCCATCTTCTCCTCTACTTCTTTTGCAAAGTTTTCCCGGTGCTCTTTTCTGGGGCTGTAAACCCTGACCCGCTTGATGTCCCTCACGGCGCAGTGAGCCCTGACTTGAGCCTCGGCTTGCCATCCCGAACCGATCAACCCGATGGTCTCCGCGTCCTTGCGCGCCAGATACTTTGTCCCCAAAGCCGCCGTGCCCGCAACCTTCATCTTTTGCATATAGCCGTCGGGGAAAAGAATCAACGGCTCGCTCGTTTCCGAACTAAAAAGGATCACAAAACCGCCGTAGCGGCCGCCCGAGGCCATCGGAATCCTTCCTTTCCTCATCTTGCCATTCACAATGGGCCAATGGATCGCATCGGAATCTATTCTGACACTCGTGACCGCCGGTTTGGACAGCGCGCCGATGATCGTCGTCAAAACGTAAAAGACCGGATCAGTAGCCGGCAGATTCCCTTCATCGGTAACGCTCTGGAAATCCTCTTTCTTCCTTGGAGTCATCGTGCGAATCTGCGGCACGTTCACGGCATTGCCACGAGCCAACTCTTGGTAAGTCTCTTCCAGAGCCTCTATGCAGACGTCCATGGTGAGAATGTTTTCCACATCTTTGTTATTGAGGATTAGCATGTCGATTCAGTCACCCATCTACAATGTTCAACAACAGCTTCCCGAGCATCTCCGGTAAAGGGGCATACCAGATAGCGACAACCAGGCAGCAACAGGCCCCAGGCCTGTACGCCAAGGCCAGGCGCTTGCGCCTAGCCTCCCCAAGGCAGGCAGGAATGTCTGCTCCACCTACTCCGATCCGTGGCTTTGGTTGGCTTTCCGGTGGCTTTTGCAGCCGATCAAACCCAATAACAAAGCCAACTGTCTTGTTGATTCTAACCGGGATTTCCATTTTAGCTACATCGTTTGGCGGACAAGTGAAACCCAACCCGGTGCTAAGTGGCGATGTGTTTTGTTTACCGGCCCACTCGGGTGGCCATCGGCAGGTCTAATCCGACCCGCTTGCAAGGACGGGAATCAATTGACATCCCCTCCCTCCAGCATCTAGAATCGCCGGTATACCGTGAGGGACTGCGGATCACGCTGTTCGATTCCCCGCGACGCAGGATCTCATGTTTTTAGCTCAGGAAGAGGGAGACCCCCATGGCAGAAGGAAAGAGATTCTGGCTGTTCCAATCAGAAGAGGCCAAAAGAACAAAGCAAGCCCCCCGGGACTCGAAGGACCCGAATTCCTGCAAGGCAGCGCAACCGCGTCCGGCGATGACGCGACGCGATTTTCTGGCGCGCAGCAACGGGGCGTTCGCCGTCGGCGTCATGACGGGGACGGGCTTCGCCGGGCTGGTGCAGGCCGAGCCGCCTCCGCAGGCGGCCGCCGCCGACAGCGAGCCGATCAAGACGCGGCGCGTCACGCTCGATATTGACGGCAAGCAGCACGAGGTCAGCGTGGACGTGCGGGAAAGCCTGTGGGAGACGATGAACTACCAGTTAGGTCTCTCCAACTCGAACCTGGGCTGCGACCGCTCGCAGTGCGGCGCCTGCACGGTCCTGATGGACGGCAAACCGGTCAACGGCTGCAGCCTGCTTTCAGCACGCCTGGGCCGCGGCCAAAGGATTCAGACCGTGGCCGGCATCGCTTCCGGACCCGGCCCGGCGGGGCTACATCCCGTGCAGCGAGCATTCTGGCTCGAAGGCGGGTTCCAATGCGGCATCTGCACGCGCGGACTCATCATGTCCTCCTATGCGCTGCTCGAAAAGAATCCAAACCCCACCAACGAGGACATCAAGGAAGCCCTCGCGGGCAACATCTGCCGCTGCGGCGAGTACGCCAAGATTCTGACCTCGGTGCAGAAGGCAGCAGCCGAGATGCGCGGCGAGACCGTCACCTACACGGCCCCGCTGATTGTGGGTGAGGAGCCCCAGGCGGCGGCCGCTCCGGTCGAAGGCGCCGTGTCGCAGCAGTTCGAGTTCGTGCGGCCGCTCGGCACCATCGAGCAGTACGACGAGCTGGAGATTGAACTGCGAAACCGTCCCGGCATCGTTTCGATTGCCGGCACGGAACGAACCATCACGCCCACTTGGGACCCGGTCGTGCTGGACGAAACCAGAGTGCGGCAGATTCTGACCGAGATGGGCTACGAGGTCAGGCCATAAGGAAGGCGGAAGAGGAGAAACGACATGAGTGAAAAAGTGGATGCCCTGCGCGTCGTTCAGGAGCCCGCATACGCGGCAAGCCTCACCGAGGAGCAATGGCGCGGCCTCGCCCTCGATCCGGTCTGGAACGAGCTGGTGGGCGAGTACTCGGAGATGACGGAGCCCGTCACGACGCTGTATGCCGCGCAGCTTGGCGAGCCGGCCCCGCAGGCAGTCCAGAGGGCAGCGGCTACTTCCGCTTCGGCCGCCGACACCAACGAGCAGTTCCAGGTGCTCGGCAAGCGGGTTCCCCGCCTTCACGGCCTGGGAATCGTCACCAGCCTCGGCCAGTATGTCCAGAACATGCGCATGCCCGGGATGCTCCACACGCGGACTCTGCGCAGCCCGCATCCGCACGCCATCGTCAAGAGCGTGGACGTCTCGAAGGCACAGGCGCTGCCGGGAGTGGCGCACGTGCTGCATCGGGCGAACCTCCCGCCGGAGTACCGCGACGTTACGATCGGGAGCAGCCCCCCCTCTCGATTCCTGTTCAACGAGGAGGTGTTCGAGATCGGCTCGCCTATCGCCGTCGTGGCCGCCGTGAATGAGCATATCGCGGACGAAGCGATCCACCTGATCGAGGTCGAGTACGAGGTCCTTCCGGCCACAATGGACATGATGGAGGGGATGCGGCCATCCACTCTCAAGCAGTGGGATAACGACCGCGACGGAACCATCATCAACGTGACCCCGCCACTGGTCCGTGGAGACCCGGACGGCGCCCGCGCCGACACGACCGTCGAAGCTGTGCTGACCAAGTCCACCGAGCAGCACATGGCGCTCGAACTGACGAACTCACTGATGTACTGGGATCAGGACCGCTTGATCGTCTACTACACAAACCAGCACGCGCACGGCACCCGCGCCCGTCTGTCGCAAGCCTTGAAGATTCCGGCCAACCGCGTCCGCGTGGTGCAGCCCGGTTACATGGGCTCCGGGTACGGCTACCGCTCCGGCATCGACCTGGCCGAAGTACATTCCGCCATCCTGGCGAAGATCACCGGCCGGCCCATCAAGACCATGTACACGCGCGAGGAGGACTTCGTCACCCGGACGCACCGGCCGCAGTTCCGCGACGAAATGCAGCTCGGAGTGAACCGCGACGGGATGATCCAATCCGGCCATTTTCGGGTCTTCGCCAATGTCGGCGCTCACCGCGCCGGCGGCGCCAACGGCTCCTGGTTCGGAATGCAGCACCTGTACAAGATTCCGAATCTGAGACTTGAAGCGACCGACATCTTCACCAACAGCTTCAAGTCCGGACCCTATCGCTGCGTCAGCCACCCGAACGGCACCTTCGCGCTCGAAATGATGATCGAGAAGGCAGCGTACGCCATCGGGATGGACCCTGTGGAGTTCCGCCTCAAGAACATCAATGAAGAAGGCAATCCGGACACCGGACAGCCCTTCAACAATCCCGGCATCCGCGATTGCATCAACGCCGCGGCGGAGCGCATCGAGTGGCAGCAGAAGTGGCACGCGCCGCGAGCACGCGAAGTCCGCCCGGGGGTGTTCCACGGCATCGGCCTGGCAGCGCACGCCTGCAGCCACGGCGCAGGCACCAACCCCGCCACCGGCCAGGTGATCGTGAACACGGATGGTAGCGTGCAATGCGTTTCCGGCTCCACGGAGATCGGTCCCGGCGAGCGTACGCAGATGGCCATGATCGTCGCCGAAGCCCTTGGCGTGCCGCTGCACCGCGTCAGCATTCCACCATATGTCGACACCGACAACACCACCGACACCGGCAGCACCTCGGGCAGCCGCCAGACCAACACCGGTGGCCGCGGCATGTACGAGGCCGCCATGGACGCCAAGCGCCAGATTCTGAAGCTGGCCGCCGAGCAGTTCGTCGAAGCGGCCGCGCGTCGCAACGAAGAGATCGAGGTAAGCCCCGAGGAGCTGGACCTGAAGAATGAGGAGGTCTTTTTCCAGTCCGATCCGTCGCGCAAGGCCGCCATGCGGACCGTGGTGCAAGCGAACGGCCTGACGATCCTCGGGCGGGCCATCTTCCGTCAGGACACCACCTGGCGGCGGACGGCCTGGGCATCGCACGCCGTCGAGGTCGAGGTGGACACCGGCACGGGTTCGGTCCAGGTACTCAAGTATGTCGCCGCCCACGACATCGGCCGCGCTATCAATCCGTTCGCCCTCGAGCAGCAGATTGAAGGCGGCGTGGTCATGGCCTTGGGCGCCGTCTTTACGGAAGAACTGAAGCCGGACGAAGCCACCGGCCTGGTGCTCAACCCCAACATGCTGGACTACAAACCGCTCAGCATCCAAGACGTCCCGGAGGAAATTGACGTCATTCTCGTCGAGCGGCCCAAGGCCTACGGCGTCTTTGGCGCGCACGGCATCGGCGAGCCGCCTATGGCGCCGCCGGCGCCTGCCGTGGCCGCGGCCGTTTACAACGCAGCCGGCATCTGGATGGAGAACATGCCTCTCACGCGGGACAAAGTCCTGGCTGCGCTGCGGAACGTGAGGGTTTGAGTTTAGGCCGCCCCCGGCTGCTCCGAGCTTGCCGAAGGGTGCGGGAGCTGTGGTTTCCGGAATGTGAAATACACTCGAGGTCCTTCGAGAACACGAGGTAAACAACGATGAAAAGCTTCGAACTGTATGAGCCCAAGACCGTTGAAGAAGCCGTCGGAACGCTGGCCAAGTTCGGAAACAAGGCCCGGCCTCTGGCCGGCGGCAGCGATCTTGTCTCCGGCGTCATGAAGGACTGGATACAGGGAGAAGGCATGCCTCTGCCTGACGCGCTCGTGGACCTCGAGACGATCCCCGGTCTGCGCGGCATCAAAGTGGACGAGCAGGGCGCCACCATCGGCGCCATGACCACTCTCTCCGAGATCATCGAGTCGCCGGAATTGACAGCCCGCTTCCCACTGCTCACGCAGTCGGCCCACAGCGTCGCTTCGCAACTGATCCGCAACTTCGCCACGCTCGGCGGCAACATCAACCAGCGCCCACGCTGCTGGTTCTTCCGTGGCAAGGATTTCGACTGCTACAAGAAGGGCGGCGACTTCTGCTTCTCCGTCAGCGGCGACAACCGTTATCACGCCATCATCGGCGGCGAGCTTTGCTACATCGTCCATCCGTCCGACACCGCCACGGCGCTGCTGGCGCTGAATGCCCAGGCCAAAGTCGCCGGGGCCGACGGCGAGCGCATGGTCGCTTTCGATGACTACTTCGTCGGACCGCGCGAAAGCATTCTGAGCGAGAACGTCCTGAAGCCCGAAGAGATCATGACCGAAGTCTTTATCCCCACGCCCGCCGCCGGGACCAAGCAGGTCTGGGAGAAGCTCAAGGACCGCCAAGTGTATGATTTCGCCATCGTCTCCGTCGCTGCGGCTTTTACCGTCCAGAACGACATCTGGCAGGACGGCCGCGTCGTCCTGGGGGGCGTTTCTCCTGTCCCCTACCGGGCCACCGGGATTGAGAACCAGCTCAGGGACAAGGACATTCGCACCGCCATCCGGCAGGCCGCCGCCACCATCCGCACCGTCTCCCGCCCCATGAGCATGAACGCCTACAAGGTGGACGTCGCCCAGAACATGGTCGAGCGTTCGATTCTCGGTGCGTTGGGGTAACGAACTGCCGGACTCGGAGTCAGCAAAGTCGCTCGGGCGCCGTTACTGCCGCGCCTTGAAACCGATCTTCTCACGAATCGCAGGAGGGAGAATCTTATGCGAAGGACCATTGAAGAGTTGCGTGCCGGGACTACATGTCTGCGGTTAGTGCTATTTGCCGCCCTCACCCTTCCCTTGCTCGCTTCGGCACAGGAACCCGAGCGGGTTGTCGAGGCGTTCGGGCCGTTCCAGATCATCGGAAACATCTACTACGTCGGCGACACGGGGAATGCCGTGTACCTGTTCACGACGCCTGAGGGGCACATCCTGTTCGACACGGGTTACCCGGAAACCGCTCCCGTCATCCGCGAGAGCGTCGAGATGCTTGGCTTCAATATGCGGGACATCCAGATCATGATCAACGGTCACGCGCACGTGGACCACGTCGGCGGGCACGCTCTGGTCAAGGAGATGACCGGGGCGGCAATCGTGGCGAGCGAACTGGATGCCCCGGTGATCGAAAGCGGCGCACGCCGGGGCGACTTCCGGGGCCCGCGGGCCAACCCATGGACACCGGCGACGGTGGACCGCATCATCCAGGACGGCGAAACGGTCAGCCTCGGCGGCGTTACGCTCACGGCGCATCACGTGCCCGGTCACACTTTGGGAAACCTTTCCTGGACCACGACTGTCCAGGAAGGCAGCCGCACGCTGAACGTTACGATCATGCCCAGCATCGGCGTTAACAACGGCGTACGCCTCGTCAACAATCCCCGCAACCCAACTATCGTCGACCAATACCAGAGCACCTTCCGCAAGCTGAAGGCTCTGCCCTGCGAGGTGTTCCTGGGCCCGCACGGGCGCCAATATGGCCTCGAAGAGAAATACGCCCGCCTGCAGGCCGGGGCGTCGCCGAACCCGTTCATTGATCCCGCCAGCTGCCGCGAGTACGTGGAGGCTGCCGAAGCCCGATTCATGCAGCAGCTGGAAGAGGAGCGGCAGGCAGCACGGTAGCCCGTCCGTGCAACGTTCCTGGTACGATTGCGAGGGCGCAAACCCGTCGTTATGATTGCGGCGCGAGCTTGGTGCTGCCAGTGCGGGGAGGATTCACAAACGGCTGGATACAGTTGAGCGCCCAGCCGTGGATGACGCTGTTGGTGGCGAGGTAGCCTCCGTCGGAAAACAGCCAGCTCATTCCTTTGGCGTCCGTCAGAGTTCCCCCGGAGCGTTCCAGGATGAGGCTGGCGGCGGCGACATCCCAGATCGTAAGGTCGAGATGCCAGTAGGCGTGCAGCCGCCCGGCGGCGACGTTGCAAAACCCGAGCGCGGGCGAGCCCATGGCGTTCAATTCCGTGACCTGGTCCATCATGAACCCGAGAATCCGCCTGGCCTGCTCGCGGCGGGAGCCCGAGCGTGGCCAATCGGTTCCGACGATAGCGCTGTCCCAGGCTTCGGTGCCCTCGGAGATCTGCTGCACGAAGATGTTCCGCCCGTTGAGCATGGCCGGCGTCTCGGTGGTGGCCTCGAATAGCTCGTCGGTGCAAGGATCGTAGACTACGCCGACGCAGATGTTGCCTTGTGACCGCAGCGCCGCCGAAACGGCGAAATGGGGAATCCCTTGAGCAAAGTTCAAGCCGCCGCAGATCGGGTCCACGATCCAGAGGTGTTCGGCTTCCACCGGAACCGGCGCGTCCTCGGGGCCTTCCTCGGCCAGTATTCCGGCGTCCGGAAACGCAGCTAGAATCGTTGCAACCACTTTCTTCTGCACTTCGAACGTCGCCTCCGTAACCACGTCCCGTTCACCCTTCCACTTGAGATAGCCTGGGTTGCCAAGGCGGGATTTGGCGATTTCACCGCCGGCGCGTACCGCCCGCGCGGCTGTGGCGAGAGCTTGGCGAATGTCGATTCCCTGTGGAGCGTTGCTCATTGGCGGTTTCCTTTCAACGAGCCGCGAGGAGATTCAATCGAGCTGCAGGTTCTTGAGGTACTTGCGGAAGGACCCGCCCAACTCGGGGTTACGGAGAGCGAATTCAACGGTGGCGGTCAGGAAACCGAGCTTATCGCCGGCGTCGTAGCGCTTGCCGTCGAAGCGCCAACCGTAGACGGGCCTGTCACGAAGCAAAGCGCGCAGGCCATCGGTGAGCTGAATTTCTCCGCCGGCCCCGGGTTTGGTGGTGGCGAGACGCTCAAAAATCTCCGGCTCCAGAATATAGCGGCCGATGATGGCGAGGTTCGAGGGCGCCTTTTCAGCTGGCGGCTTCTCGACCAGTTCACTGACCTGGAAGAGCCGGTCGCTTTTGCCGTTGAACTGGATGGGGCTGCCTGCGATGACACCGTAACGCGAGATCATTGTGCTTGGGACTTCCTGGATGGCTACGACCGAAGCCGGAGAATTTTCATAGACATCGAGCATCTGGCGCAGGCAGGGAACCGGCGCGTCAATGATGTCGTCTCCGAGCAGGACGGCAAACGGCTCGTCGCCCACCAGGTCACGGGCCATCAGAATGGCGTGACCGAGACCGAGAGCCTCCTTCTGCCGGACATAAGAGATGCTGACGAGGTCGGAAACCTTGCGGACAGTGCGGAGCAGGTCTTGCCGGCCGCGCTCTTCAAGGACCTTCTCCAGCTCATAGGAAACGGCGAAGTGATCCTCGATGGCGCTCTTGCCGCGGCCTGTCACAATAATGATGGTCTCAACGCCGGAGGCGAGCGCTTCCTCCACGGCATATTGGATGATGGGCTTGTCGACGAGCGGCAGCATTTCTTTCGGCTGCGCCTTGGTGGCCGGAAGGAACCGCGTTCCGAGCCCTGCTGCGGGAAAGACCGCTTTTCGCACCTTCTTCATCATCCGAACCCTTTTCTGATCCAGTGGTACGGCGTGTGCCCGGCAAAAGCGCCGCCGGCCGCCTCGATGCAAAACTCCAGCTTCCTGGCCTAGTTACAGCGCCCCGGAGGAAGGAACCTACTGATTCTCCGCCTGAATCTTTGCTAGGATCTGAGCCGCGCGCGACTGGGCGAGCTGCACGATAGCGCGGTCATTGCGAATCCGCTCCAGCACGGGGACCAACTGGCCGGCGCCGATCAGCCGCCCCCTATTGAGGTCGATTTCCAGTTGCAAAAGCGCTCTGACAACCCCCAGACGGTCAAACTGAGCCAGGTATTCGAGCCGGATCGCGTGTTGTTGGGTCGAGGAGATGCGCTCGAAGAGTTCGAGCAAAGCCACGGCTTCCGGAACTTCCGTATGATTGAACGAGGCGGTAAAGGGCTCCGCGCCATCGAGCAGCTCGACCGTCTTCTTTCCCATGTTAGCCACGCGCCGTTCGGATTCGAGGGGGCGATCCGGAGATTCGGCCAGCCTGGAGGCTAGCGAGAAGATTTCACTCGTGACATCGGACGAAAGCCGGAACTCGATCGGACGCTCATCCTCCGGTTCGGTCTTGTAGACTGCTTCGCCGTCCTCCCGGATGGTGGCCGAATAGTAGGGTGGAACGCTGCCGGGGAAATCCTTGGTAAACGTTACGGCGCGGCCAGACACTTCACTCTGCGCGGCTAGAGCCGGTTTTGGCAGCGCAATCCACACAGCCATCACCATGCCAAGCAGAGCGCACGAGCACATCGGCCGCGGGGAACGGCACAACGCAGTGCGGGTTGTCGCTTCCAGTCGGCGCTTCCTCATTGCGGGCTCTGTGCGGAGCGGGCCACCGGACCGGGAAAACGGCCAGCCCGTGCCGAAGCGAGTTTTTGCTGTGTCTGGGCACAGTGCGCGTGGCATAGCGCCACAGCCAGCGCGTCGGCGGCGTCCTCTGGCGGGAGATCGTCGAGCCGTAGCAGCATCTTCACCATCTGTTGCACCTGATTTTTGTCCGCGCGGCCATAGCCGACCACGCTCGACTTGATCTGGAGCGGTGAATACTCGTGAACCGGCAGCGAGGCTTCGGCCGCCTTGAGCAGGGCCACGCCTCGTACGTGCCCGAGCTTCAGAGCGCTCTTTACATTGACGGAATAGAAAACTTCTTCCACGGCGACCGCGTCCGGAGAATGGGTTTCGATCAGGCTGCTGAGTTCGTCCGCGATCTTCTTGAGACGGTCCGGAAAGGAAAGTCGGGCACTGGCCAGGATCACCCCCGAGGCAACGACCCGAGCGGTGCGTCCCCGGACATCCACCACGCCGTAGCCGGTCGCTGACGAGCCGCAGTCGATCCCGAGCACCCGCCTCAGTCCTCGGACATCCGTCGGCATCATGCCTCGCTTACCTGCTCCAGTTCCGCTGCGTCGAAGTCGAAATTGGAATAGACATGCTGCACATCGTCGTGCTCTTCGAGCGCATCCAGGAGCTTGGTCATCTGCTGCGCCTTGGTGCCGTCGAGCTTCACATAATTCTGCGGCACCATGCCGACTTCAGAAGAGGTTACTTCGATCCCGGCGTCCTTAATTTCCTGGGTCACTGCCTCGGTGGCCTCGGGCGGACAGATGACTTCCCACTGCTCGTCGGAATCGCGGATGTCTTCGGCTCCGGGGTCGAGCACGATGCCGAGCAGTTGGTCCTCCGTGGCGCTCTGCTTGGGAATTACTACAGTTCCCAGCTTGTTGAACATCCAGGCAACGCAGCCGGCCTCGCCCAGCGACCCCCTGTGCTTCGAGAACAGGTGGCGGATCTCCGAGACCGTTCGGTTGCGATTGTCAGTGGTGACTTCGACGATCAGGGCGACGCCGTGTGGTCCGTAGGCCTCAAACGCAACCTCTTCGTAATTCACGCCGGGAAGCTCCCCGGTGCCGCGCTGTACCGCCCGCTTGATGTTGTCGGCGGGCATGTTCTCGGCCTTGGCTGCAGCCATGGCCACGCGAAGACGTGGATTGGCGTCCGGGTCGCCGCCGCCGTCTCGGGCGGCGATCGTGATCTCTTTAATCAACCGCGAGAACATCTTGCCGCGGCGGGCGTCCGTGGTCGCTTTCTTATGCTTGATTGTCGCCCATTTGGAATGCCCAGACATGAATGGTCCTCTCCTTGCAGGCTAAATCGTAGCATAACTACAGTGACGAGTGAAGGTGACAAGCGACCAGCGGATACGGGCTATTCTGAGCTAGGAGCCGATTCCAGTAGTCGATCAAAAGGTCACGAATTACTGCTTCTTGTGTTCTTCCCGATAAAAGCCGACCAGATCGGTGGCGACGGGCTGGGCGCCGATCTGGCGGAGCATCGTCGTGACCTGGCCGCGATGGTAGCTCGAATGATTGACCATATGCAGCATCAATTGCCAGAGTGGCAAGGTAACAGACTGGCCCTGCAGGTTGAGATACGAGACATCAGCCTCCAGGCGCTCCTGCGTCAGCGCGCCCAGGAAATCCTGCAGATCTTTCTCCACCTGTGCCCAGCGCTCGCGCAGCGCGCCGACGTCGGGGAAGTCGGCCGGATCGAGCATCTGTTTGGGCGACGTGCCGTTCCAGCGTTTGAGCCACGCCCACTCGGCCGAGATGATGTGCACCAGCGTGTTGTGAATCGAGCCGAAGCTCGACCCGAGGTCCTTGAGAAGCATCTCCGGACTGAGCCCGGCCACTAAACCCAGCATCCGGCCATTGGCCCAGCGATCATACGCGAATTGCTTTTCGATCAAGGCAATGTTCACCATCTTGTGCCGCCTTTTGACCCGCATTCGGGGAATGGCTGATAGTCTAACTCGTAAGCCGGCTGCGGGGAAGTTTCGATTGCGAATTGCCGAAGAGTCTTGACCGGACGCGAAAACGCGGTCTAAATGATAGGCTGGCGAGAAGCCTGAAGGCAGGCGCAAGAGAATTCCGGACGAAGAGGCGTTCAACACGATGCAGGAAGCGGCGAAGCGGAAATTCAGCACCAAGATTCGGATTTACTGGTCCGACTGCGACCCGGCGGGGATCGCCTATTACGGGAACTTCTTCCGGTGGTTCGAAATGGCGGAGGAAGAGCTGTTCCTGTCGTTGGGCTTCTCGCGCACCGACATCTTTCGCCAGTTTTCGATCGGTCTGCCGCGCGTAGAGGTGTGGAGCCGCTTCCGCAAACCGATCCCGGAGGGAACCCTGATCGAAGTCAAGATCTGGGTTACCAAGCGCACCAACACCGCCCTGGTGATCAACGTGGAAATCCGCCTGGACGGAGACACGGAAATCGCAGCCGAGGGTCATTACCGCACGGTCTGCGTCAAGCGCCCGGAATTCAAGCCGGCTCCCTTCCCCGAGGAAATCCTGCACCTGCTGCGGGATTACATCCCTCCGCTCACCAAGCATGTGCCGGGCGAGCCTCTCTCTGAAACTGTGTTGCGTGAGCGAAGGTAGGAATTGAGCCTCTACTATCTCGATACCAGCGCCCTAGTAAAACTATACGTGCAGGAGGCTGGAACTGAGCAACTGATTCGTATTGCTTCCCCTTCCGGCGGCCATAGCCTAGAAGTTCTCGCTCTAGCGCGGGTCGAATTTCGAGCTGCCGTAAAGCTTCGAGAGCGGATGGGGGATATATCTCATGAAGCAGCTACAGCACTGATAGCCAGCATGGAAGAACATCTGCAAAAGCTGTACCTGGTCCAACTGGTAACAGAAACGGTGATTGAGGAAGCAGCTGCACTTCTGGATAGACATGCTTTGCGTGCTTACGATGCTTTGCAACTTGCAGGTTGCCTGACATTACGGCTACAGCTAGGAGAGTTCCCGTCATTCGTTTGTTCCGATCATCGGCTCTTGGAAGCAGCGGAAGAGGAGGACCTGGCCGTATTTGACCCGGTTCGGGGATTCTGACAGGAGATATCCCACCCAAACATGTCTCTGTGTTCAGCGCAGCAACTCTTCGAGCTGAATGGATTGGTCGGTCTTTTCGTCGCGGTACTTGACGATGACCGGCGTGTAGAGGGAAAGATTCCACTCCTTGCCCATACCGCGCGAGATGGCCCGCGAGCCGGGCACGACCACCGCTTCCGGCGGAATGACCAAGGGCTGCCCCGCTTCCCGCGCATAAATCTTACCGCGCACAAGATCGTAGACGGGCGTGGAGCCGGTCAGGATGGTTCCGGCACCGAGCACGGCCCGTTTCTTGACGACGGTCCCTTCGTAGACGCCGCAATTCCCTCCGACCAGCACCTCGTCCTCAATGATAACGGGCAGGGCGCCGGCGGGTTCGAGAACGCCGCCAATCTGGCTGGCGGCGCTCACGTGCACGCGCTTGCCGACCTGCGCACAGGAGCCCACCAGGGCGTGGGAATCAATCATCGTGCCATCGTCGACATAAGCCCCGGCGTTGATGTACATGGGCGGCATGCAGGTGACGCCGCGGCCGACATAACAGGCGTCACGGATGGACGAGCCGCCAGGTACGATGCGCACACCGCTGTCGGCCGCGATTTCCTTCAGCGGAAATGTGTGTTTGTCAAAGAAAGAAAGCTTCCCGTCCACGGACATAGTTTCAATCTGTCCGATGCGGAAGCCAAGCAGGATGCCCTTCTTGACCCAGGCGTTCACCATCCAGCCAATGGGCGAAGCTTCGTCCGGCTCAGCAGCGCGAATCTCGCCTCGATTGAGCTTCTCCTTAAGTTCCTGGAAGGCTTCGAAGAATTCTGTTCCGCGCGTGGTGGATGGCTGCTCGAAGAGGCGTTCAATCCGCTCCGCCAACTGCATATTGCTTTTCCTTCCCCGCCCCTTCGACGGCTCCCGGAAGAGGCAGCAGATCGAGGTCTTCGAGCACCTTCATCAGCTTGGCGTGCGTCTCCGGACGCATTGGAACGAGAGGAAGACGATAGATGGGGTGGATCAGACCGAGTGCGGCGAGCGCGGCTTTGACCGGGATCGGGCTGCTCTCGATGAAGAGCGTCTGCATAAGCGGCAGCAGGCGGAAATGGAGGCGGCGGGCGGTACGGAAGTCTCCCTGGCTGGCCAGCGAAACCAGTTCCGTCATCGGCTGGGGAATCACGTTTGCAGCCACGGAGATCACGCCGCAGGCGCCCAGTGCCATGACGGGCAGCGTGATCGCGTCATCGCCCGAGATCACCCGGAAGCGCGGCGCCAACATGCGCAGAATCTCGCTGATTTGGGCGATGTTGCCCGATGCCTCCTTGACGCCCAGGATGTTCGGAATCTCGGCCAGGCGGATGAGCGTGGCAGGATCGATGTTTGAGCCGGTCCGTCCGGGGACGTTGTAGACGATAACCGGCAACGTGGTCGCCTGGGCCACGGCACAGTAATGCTGGAAGATGCCTTCCTGGGTTGGTTTGTTGTAATACGGAGAAACCGACAGGATACCGTCGACGCCGAGGCGCTCCATCTGGCGCGCCTGTTCGCAGACACGGCGCGTGTTGTTGCCGCCGGCACCCGCGATAACAGGAACCTTGCCGCGGACCTCCTCCAACGTAATCTCGACGACGCGGGCATGCTCCTCGGGAGCCAGTACCGGGCTTTCTCCGGTCGTCCCACAGGGAACCAGAAAATCGATTCCCTCCTTCAATTGGCGGCGGATCAGGCGGCGCAGGGCTGCCTCGTCGAGTGCGCCCTCCGCCCGGAACGGAGTGACCAAAGCTGTGCCGCAACCGCGAAGCTCGTTCATTTTCATCTCCAGCATCTTCCTTTGGAGTTTCAGGATACCTCATTTCCCGGAGAACGTTGGGACGAAAAATTCGCGCATTAAGATCTCACCTCAGAACTTCGCCTGCTATTGCATTCGCCCCGCCTCCGGGGACATCGGAGCCGGAGAATCAAGACGCTTGGGGAGTGCAACGGACTGACGGGATTCGAAAAGGTTGGGCGGAGCTTGCTAAGCTGGTACTCGCGGTCCCGACCTGGAAACCGGATTCGGAAAGGACTTCCTTGCATTCCACAAGAGTCTATGGAAAGGGATCGTAAGCAAGGTCAGCCAATATCTGTGCATCTTGGAAGAAACGCACCGGAAGTAACGTGCATTCCTAACGGACATATGCACACAAAGATCCGCCACGACCGGCCAGCGCTTGCGGACTCCCCGGGCGGATGCGGTTGCGGGAACGCCTGCGCAACGCTGAGAAGGAATCTCGATCCGTGCTCGCCTCCGATTATCCTTCGTTCGGCGTCCCCGCATCGGGGGCGCTGATCCGGACGACCCGCAGGGTGTCGCCATCCAAGGACGCACTTACCTGGGCGGTGGCGCCGGCGAATTCCCGGATATCGTCTGCATTCCCCTCCAGCGTGTGCACCACGTCGCCGACGACGAGCACATAGGAGTCCCCGGCCCCCACGCACGCCTCCGTGCACGCTCTCGCGTCGTCCATCTTATGGGTTGCACCACAGGAAGCGTCGGAAACGCGCCCCTCAAAAACGTGTACACCCTCGAAGGGCCCTCCGGTGGCTTGCTCATCGCCCTGCTGGCTGCACCCTGCCAGCAATCCGACAGCCAGCAAAACTGCCAATGTATAGCGCCAGGAAACCAACTGAGTCATTCTGTTCCTCCTTCTTCACCTCGTACGGTTTGGGTACGGTCCCGCCATGCCCCTTATCTCACTATGAATTGAGTCCTTGAGAAAAGCAATGACTTCTATTAGACATGAAGAATACTATAGAGTACGGTCTGAAGCACCCGGACTCTGCGCGGTCGGAGAAAAAGGGGGCGCTTTGTGGCAATGAGCGCAAGAATGGCGCGCCCGGGGTGGCTCGAACACCCGACCTACTGCTTCGTAGGCAGTCGCTCTATCCATCTGAGCTACGGGCGCGCAAAAGGATCATAGGCCTATAGGGTTCCAAAAGGAGTTCCTTCGACCTCTCCGAATTGTATCACTTCCCTTGGGGCGCTTGGCAAGCGATGGCAGGAAGGGTAGCCCTACAAGACTCTGGGTAATGCCGTTGCTGCGCGTTCCAAGCCTCCTTGCGGCTTTTGGCGATTCCGGCGGACAAAAGATACGATAGGAGGGAGGCGGCTTTGGGCAATGGCGTAAAGGCGGATGAGGATGCAGAAACTGGCGCTTACACTGGCATGCGGACCGTACGATCGCACGGAAGCATTGCGGGCCGGAGAGGTCGAACCTGAGGGAATCGACCTCAACTATGTCGCGATTCAAAACCCGCCCGAGATTTTTGTCCGCATGATCCGCAATCAGGAATTCGACGTCTCCGAGATGTCCTCGGCCGTCTACTTGCGCCGGCGCGCCAAAGGCAACTTTCCCTTTGTTGCGATTCCCGTCTTCCCATCCCGGATGTTCCGGCACAGCTTTGTATTCTGCAACATGCAGTCCGGCATTCAGACGGCGAAGGACCTCGAAGGGCGGCGCGTGGGCGTGCCAGCCTATGGTCAGACGGCGGCGGTATGGATTCGCGGCATCCTGAAGGACGAGTACGGCGCAGCGTGGGAAAAGATGCGTTGGTTCGTCGGCGGACTGGATGAACCGCGCCCTGCAGACGAGTTGGACGAGCGGCCCGCCGCAGACGTTTCGCTGGAATTCATCGGCACAGGCCAGACCCTCAGCGGGATGCTCGCAAGCGGCGAGCTCGACGCCCTGCTCGGGGCGATTCAGCCGTCCTGCTTTGGCAACAGCCCGCATGTCGAGCGGCTCTTCCGCAACCCGAGGAAGACGGAACGGGAGTACTTTCGGAAGACCGGAGTCTTTCCGATCATGCATACGCTGGTCATCCGTGAGACGCTCTACCAAAAGGAACCCTGGATCGCCGAGAGCCTGTTCCAGGCGTTCCAGCAGGCGAAGGACCTGTGCCTGCGCCAGGCGCGTTTCAGCGCTGCGTTGCGGTACATCCTCCCCTGGCTGTTGGATGACTTGGAGGAAATGCATACGTTGTTCGGTCCGGACCCCTGGCCGTATGGACTAGAGGCCAATCGCAAGACTTTGGAAACGCTGATGCGGTATCTGGTGGAGCAGCAACTGCTGGATCAGGCGCCGGGGCTTGCGGAATTGTTCGCGCCGATTTCCGGTTCCCGCAAATGAGAGTTCACTATCTCGGTTCTCTCGGTTCTTTCGGTTGTTTCGGTTCTTTCGACAGACAAAAAACGCACTAAAAACGGGTTCGCGCACGCCTGGCGGCGTCTTGTTCCCTTCCCGGCAGACCGGATGCAAGGGTCCTCGCACGCAGGGCGGCGGCAAGAACAAGCCGCAGGCAAAAATGCCTGTCGCTACTTTGCGGCTGCGCTACACCAACCCTGAAATTGGTCTAGACCTCCCCCAATATTTACTGGTACTTATAGGCCTTGTGATTTCGAGTGTTCTGGATCGGGCGTTCCGAGCGGGCCGTTTTGTGCTATATAGTTAAGTAGCCGCCGGAAGGTGGAATTGTACCCAAGGCGTCCCGACCTGAGCAGCGGGTCTCGTGAAGCTGCCTGCGAGGAATGGGCTTGCGCGCATGGGACACGGCCTTGAATTGGATACGGAGGATCACTATGAAACAACTGAAATGGACGGTGTTGTTGGCAGGCGTGTTGATGCTGGGCATGACGGCTCCGGCCTTCTCGCATCACTCGCACGCCATGTTCGATCACACCAAGCAGATTATCGTTACCGGCACTGTGAGTGAATTCGTGTACCGCAATCCGCACGGGTTTCTCTACGTCGACGTGGAGGGGGAAAACGGCGAGACGGTGAACTACTGGGTGGAGATGTCGAACCTGACGAACATGGTCCGGCGCGGCATCGGCAGAACAACGTTCAAGCCCGGCGACACGGTGGAGGTGAACTTGCATCCCCTGTCGGACGGCCGCCCGGGCGGCAGCTACATTACCATCGTGGGCGCCGATGGGAAAACCTACGAATAAGCCCCCGGCCGTATCTGTAGCGATCTGCCAGTAACCTTGCGACCCGAGGAGGGAAAACTGTGAGCGCAAACATCAGGGTAGCGGCGGTAATAGCCGTGATGCTGGCCGGTGTCTCGCTGTCGGTTCCGGCAGCCGCACAAACCACCATCTTTGACACCACCGATTTCCGGCAAGACCGCGCGCTGTGGACCAATCCGGCCTATTACCGAAACAATACGGCCGGTCAGCTTCGGGGCATGGCGATCGGTATCGAATCCTACCAGGATTCCGGCCAAGTGGGCTCCTCACGCCCGTACGGGTCGGAAGGTACCGGTCAATCCGGCGAGACAAATTTCACCAGCCCGCACGCTTACACCACCGCTTTGGAACACTATCAGGCGTGGCTCACGGAGGCCGACGGCGGCACCCAGCACACCAAGGACAGCATCCCGGACTGGAGCGGCCGCTGGGAAGGCGGCGGCAATTTCCGCGGACGGGGCCCGGCGAGCGACATCGTCAAGCTGCTGACGCCGCAATATCAGGAATATTTGGTTCAGGAATTGAAGGCTGTGACCGAGCGGCGCCTCTGGAGCCCAAACGCGATCTGTCTTCCCAACGGATTCTTTACCTCGGTGACCGCCGCGCAAGAATTCATCGTCACCCCCAGACAGATCTGGGTCCTGGGCACCGGGAACGCCGCGAATTACACGCGTCGGATTTACACCGACGGCAGCGGGCACGCCCCCGAGGACTTCCAATTCCCGAAATGGCATGGGGAATCGATCGGCTTTTGGGACGGCGATGCGCTGATCGTCCACACCAACCAGATTCGCGGCTGGAAGGGCGGCATCTCCGAGTACACCGACAATCTGGAGACCGTCGAGCGCTACCGGCGCATGGGCGACACGATCGAGGGCGAGATTACGCTCTACGATCCCGAGGTCTTCGTGCAGCCCTTGACCGTGCAGCTCAGCTACGATCTGGACCAGGAGAACCTCCTGGCGTTGCGGCCGATGTTTAATTCCTGCACGGACACCAACGGACCTTCCTCGAAGGTCTTCATGGACGAAAAGGGGCTGCTCAACGAACGCCTTCCGGGCGACCCCCTCTATTGGGACGCCACCGACCCTCGCCCGTGGGGCACTTGGTATACGGAAAGCGACAGAAGGTACGAGCAGTACAAGAGGTCCCAGGGTCAGTAAGACTGCGGAACTACACCATTTTTAGGGTTGGTGTAGCGCAGCCACAAAGTAGGGACGGGCCTGTGTTCTATGGGGGCAGGTAGGAATGCCTGCCCTACCTTGTCGCTGCGCCGAGGCTCCGCGACAGCCTTCGGCAGAGCGGAAGAGGATTCTTGCAACCGCGTTTTGGCACGGTTGAAACCGTGCCCTTGCGCACGACAGAACGGCCCAACGGCAGAAAAAAACGGGTAGTGGTTACTCGCTCAAACCCACCGCTCCCTTGCGGTCGCGGCTCGGATGGACCGCTTGTTGACTCGCACGGCTCGGATTCAGAACCATCGCTCCCTGGTCTGTGCTCTCAAGTGGCAGGCAAGAATGCCTGCCCTACCTGCGGGCTATACAGCTAATGCTGAGAATGGTCTAGTCAGTCGAATAGAGCCCCGGCTGCAGGGGACCGGCGTAGCCTGTCATTTCGAGATACCCTCGGCCTTGGACGCTGGTTTCATTGCGCGTGCCGCGCGCCAGCACACTTCCTTCCCAATACGTCACGCCGGTGGTTTGCTGCGTGATGAGTTCCTGATCCTCCATTGCGGCAGAGAGCGTCACGTCCAAACCCTGCCCTGGGACCTGAATGCGCCAGCGGATGGGATAGCGGCCGCCACTGTGCGGGCTGCGCCACTCGTCGAGCGGAGTCATCTGGAATTCTCCAGCGGAAAGCTGCACGACTGTTCCGTCCGGAAGCGCCAACGATCCGGCCGAGTGCGGATCTTTTCCACCATTGGCGCCGCCGCGTAGCCGCAATTGGAAGAACATCCAGTCGGTCCCGTCGTTCATTTGCAGGCTTACCCAGTCCCAGCCGACCTGCCCGGGCTGCAACTGGTTGGTCGAGAACTCATGGTCCATCCACGAAAGCCCGGAGACTTCGTAGGAAATGCCCCCGGTTTCCAGGACGCCGGAAGTCGCCAGCCGCGTGAGCGAATAGTAATGTGAGGCATTGCCTTCGCCGGAGGCTTTCTGGCTGACACCGTTGCGGCCCTGAATGACGGGCGGCCGCAGCGGGTTGAGCTCCAGACTAATGCGCTGCCCTCTCTCGGCAGCTTCGAGCAGCCAAGAGCCGCCGCTCAGCGTCGCCGACCAGTTGCCGTTCCAGATGCGGCCTGAGGAGGCGTCGACTCCGGCCATTTCGATCCCCGCACGATGCAGGCGGTCGGCGTAAGAGAATCGTTTAACAGCCAGATCGCTGACCGCGAAATGGGCAAGGTAGAGATCGTCCACACGCCAGCGTGACGGGTTCACGTAGGGGTTCTCTACTCCCTCCCGAAAGAACGTCAGCTCGAACCCGAAGCGGCGACCGTTGGGGTCCGTCAGGTTGCCCGTGAAGTACCACCACTCGGTCCGGAAGCAGGGGTGCGAGAAATGATCGCGGGGAAACTCGAATTGATACCCCGGCAGGGCTTTGCAGAAGCGGGTGGGAGGAGGGCCTTGTGCCAGGGCTTTCGCTGGCCCGATGGCTATGCACACAAGAAAGCCAACTATCTTTAACCCGTTAGCCAACGAAGCGATGTCTCGCGGATGCAGAACTTTGAGATTAACCATCGGGACGCTCCTGGGCAATCTTCACCCAATCCTTAACAATGGACGGTAACCTTTCCATTACCTCGGCACCAAACAAGACTTCGTCCACATAGCCATGTGAAGCATGTCAACGATACGGCACAAGTAGGAACGTCCGCACTCCCACCAAGTATAGTGGGAATCCAGCATCAGGTAGTGCCTGACCTCTATTCCTTCATGCTCGCGCAATTCTTCCAATTCCATGCCGTCAAGGAGCGTTTCGTAGACCCCGTCCCTGGCGAATTGCTAGTTTACGGCCTAATTCCTGGGTTTAGCAGTTCTTGCTAAGATGCTGAGATGCGCAATCTCGTTATCCTTTTTGTCCATGTCATGGCTACTCTTACCCGGCTCTTGGGTCCGGGTTGGCATGACCCGTCTTCCTCCTCAAGTGGATTCTCTCTCTTTCCACTTGGTACAAAAAGGGGCGGTCAGGTCACAACCAACTGGACGCGTCTGTCGTGCCACCGTTTTCGGGCCAACGAAGTGCGGCTGCAACTTGCCGTGCTGGCGGGGAGCAACTGAAGGACAAGTAGGTCTCAACGTGGCCCAGCGCGTTTCTCTGAGAAGATCCCAATTATGAGAATTGCTTTGTTTGCATTGCTGGCGCTGCTGTGCGTGGCGCTTGGCAGTGCCGAAACCTTGACCGGCGTGGCTTTCATCATCGACGCCGACACCGGATGTCGGCCGGGCGATGTACAATAGGTCCATGGTTCCGAATGCCGGGTTCTGGGCCTATTATTTTCGGCTGTTCTACGTTCCAGCGATCCAAGGTTTTCAGGCCGGTGCACTTGAGAGGGTGGCTCCGGCGTTTGGTGGCATCGCGGAAGAAGCGGGTGCGGCAGCCGAAGCGGAATTCGAACGTCTCGGGTCCATGCCGGCCGATCCCGACGGTTCGATTGACATGGGTGACGTCGCCGAGTGGGCGACCGATCATGGCAGCGAATACTACGAAACAATGTCCGGCGTGTGGCAGGGTGTGTTGAACCTTCTCGCCGTTGGTCTGCGCCACCTGTTCGAGCAACAGCAGATCTTCTTCCTCTGGCGGGAGTTTGCCAGGGAAGAAAAAGGATCCTTCCAGACGCCGGAACTCGAAAAGCGGCTGGCCGCATGCGGCGTCGAGAGCCGGAGTTTCCCCTGCGCTGGGAAGCTCTACGAACTCAGAATGGCCGCGAACGCAATCAAGCACGGGGCGGGACCATCTGCTAGCGAGCTGGCAAAACTTCGGCCCGATCTCTTCCTGAACCCAGTCCTCTTGCGGCTCGGATGGACGAAGAAGGGCGACGATGCGAAATCACGTCGCGCGGCGGCGCTGGCGTCCTCGTTCATCGCGCCACTCGCCGGAGATGCCCTCTACGTATCGGAGCACGATCTGTCCGAGTGGTCCGACGCCGTGATGGCGTACTGGAAAGAGCTATCGGCGATCCTCGATGAACAGCAGCGGCGGCAGGTGCAAGAGATTGACGAGCCGCCGATTCGGCGAGAGTAATGTCCTGTTAGGTTCCCCTTCCACGCGCGGGGATTGACCTCTACATAAAACGCGATAAGTAGGAAGGGTTGTAGCTGGACCGCTTGACGAGACAAGCCGACCCGTAGCTACCCAACCTGGGTGGTGAAGCGGTGTAGATACAAGCTCTTGAACGGAACCGCGGTCTTTCCCCAGAGCGCGTCTCCTGTGGTTTTTGTCTTGGGGGCGGAGCGGACCCCTCGAAGACGAACGAGCACCGTACCGTCCAAGACTTCCGCCGCAAGGTTCTCCGGGAGTTGAAGAAGATAAGGAGACTAAGCGATGATCGATGACATGAATGAATTTTATCGAACATGAACATGAAACGGACGCACGTGAACGTGCCCAGGAAAAGGCCGAACGTGAGAAAAAAATAGCCAGGGGAGTGGATAGCGTTATAAACGGCCTTTCGATATTCTACCTAGTGGCCGGGATCTTTGGGCTAGGATTTCTGACGTTTGTCTTTGTACTCATTCTAGTGTCCTAGTTGGAGAGATGAAGAGTAGAATCCAACAGGTTGCCGAACCCCTTTATAGAGCAACCCAAAGATGTGGTGCCAGCAGCCTCTTGCATCTCCGGAGTATTACGTCTATCGTAATAGAGATGGCATGATCCGGTCCTTCGGCAACAAGCGCACCGCAAACGTCTTCAACGGTGTGAGAGATGTATCTTTCCCAACCTCGCTCGTGAAGCGGGCGCGGAGCAAGCTGGACCGGATCAACTATGCGGCAAGTGTTAACGACCTCCGCATGCCTCCAGGCAACCGGCTTGAGCGGCTCCGGAGTGATCGCGATGGGCAATACAGTATTCGTGTCTCGCGCGGCTGGCGGATTTGCTTTGTCTGGAAAGATGGAGACGCGTTCGAGGTGGAGTTGACCAACCACTATGATTGAGGAAGGGAGCAAGAGAATGGCCCATGTGCCCACGAATCGGATCACCACGCATCCCGGCGCCCTGCTGCTTGAGCAGATCAGGGAGATGGGGTTGAGCGTCAACGGTGTGGCCCGGGATATCCACATCCCCGCAACGCGTCTTCATGAGATCGTTCACGAGCGACGTGGCGTAACGGCCGAGACGGCGATCGCGCTGGGAGCGTATTTCGGCCAGACCCCCGAGTTCTGGATGAACGCGCAGACGGCCTATGAACTGTCAAAGGAACTAGTCGAGAACGGCGATGACATCCGCTCGCGTCTCCGCCGCCATGCCGAGGACCGTGCAATCACTTAGATCAGATCCATGTCCAACCAGGGAACCGATCGCACGAAGCTGACCTTCTCACAAGCGGAGGGAATCAATCCTCTTCCGAAACCTGCAGCCTTGGGTGCATTGTCCCAGGAAGCACGGGTTTCTCTTTGGAACACCACCTACCAGAGCCTCTTGACTGCGAGGAAGTCCTCAAGAGAGATATACCCATTCATAGAGGACTACATAACGGATCCGTGGAAAAAGATTCTGCACCACTACCACACATCCTACCTATACAAGCCGACGGATGAGTTTACTACTGGTTTTGCGGTACACAAGAACGATCTAAAAAATCTCTTCATGAAGGGCGAATACAACCGGGTATTCGATTTTCTCCAAGTCGTCCTCAGACATAGACAGTCCCCGTACAAATTCCGTGACGCCGTCGCATCCGTTTTGGAACATTGCATGTGTGCATATGCAGTCGTCGAGGATGGGCCCACAATTGTTCCAATAGCGCTGCCGGAACAACGGAATTCTGTTCAAAAAGCCTTTCAGGTGTTGAAGTCCGGGCCGTTCGAAGGAGCACGATCTCACCTTCGCAAGTCAGCCGAATGTATCAACAATGGTGATCTGGCCGGAAGCGTCCGTGAGAGCATTCACGCTGTCGAATCGGTAGCCAAGCGCCTCGACGCAGATGCGGCAACGTCATTGAAACCAGCACTCGATGCGCTGTCGCAGAAGGTAGCTCTTCACGGTGCATTCAAGAAAGGAATCGAGCAACTCTATGGCTATACCAGCGATGAAGATGGCATACGCCACGCTCTCCTTGAAGAGCAGGCGAATGTCGATACAGACGACGCTGTCTTCATGTTTGGTGCGTGCGCATCCTTCGCGGCCTACTTGGTCAACAAAGCGCGCAAGGCCGGACTGCTCGAACCATAGGTTCCAGACGCTAGAGTGAGCCGCACCGTTGTATTTTATGAAAGCAGGCAAGAATGCCTGCCCTACCTGCGGGCTATACAGCAACGCTGAAAATGGTCTAAGATCCCTCCCGTATCCAGATTCGGTTGTCCTTTCGAGGTGGCGCCTCATTCGATGGCGATGACCTCCGCCGGCTGGAAGCGAGCGGCGACACGCGCGGGGTAGAGTCCTGCGACAACGGAGACCAGCCAGATCGCCAGGCCGGAGAGCGCAAGAAACTGGGCGGGGTAGCTGAACTGAATGGTCCAGCCGAATGATTGCCGGTTCACGGTATAGATCAAAATCAGCGAGAGCAGCAGGCCCATCGCCCAGCCAGCCAGATTCCCGAGCAGGCCGACCAGGCCGGCCTCGGTGAGAATCATCTTCCGCAACTGGCCGCGCGATGCGCCCAGAACGCGCAGGATGCCGAGCTCGCGGCGGCGCTCGATCACGAAGGCAAGCAACGAGTTGGCGATGCCAAGCGCAGCGATCAGCAGCGCGACGACTTCAAGAGCGTAGGTAATCGTGAAGGTGCGGTCGAAGACGCGCAGCACGGCCTGCTGGAGGGCCGCGTTCGGCGTGATGAGGAACTGATAGCCACGATCCCCGAAAGTCTGGTCGAGCTGGCGCTTGACACCTTCTCCGTCCGCCCCAGGCGTGAGGTAAATGGCGAGCGTGCTGGCGGTATCGTCTTGGAACAGCCGCCGGTATACGTCCCGGTCCATCACGACGGTGCCCCGGTCGTTGGAGTAGTCATAGTAGACACCTTTGACCTCGAACGAGACCGGGCCCGCCGGAGTGTCCAGCTCGATGTGGTCACCGCGGCCGATGCCGGAGTGAATCGCAAAGGGCTCGGAGACGATGACAGACTCGGACACGTCGTCCGACATGACCTCCCCAGGCGGCCGGCCATCGGTGAACAAGAGATTGCCGTAGCGGACGAGCGTGGACCACTCGCCCGCGCCGAGCAGCATGCGCCGCTCGTCGTAGACAATATCCAGCGCCCGGAAGGCATCCACAGCTTCGACCTGCGGATGTTGCTGCGCGAGTGCAATAGCCTCGGGGGGAATGGCGGCGTCGCTGGCTCCTGCAACCTGCGCGGCGGGCTTGAGGAAGAGGTCCGCGCGCAGCGTCTGCTCCGCCCAAAGCTCGACTGTCTGCCGAAAACTGCCGACCATGATGGCGACGCTCGCCATCATGGCGACGGCCGTGGCGAGCGACATGACAAGAACTGAGATTCGCGCGGGCGAGGCGGCGAGACCACGCGCCGCGAGACGCCCCTCAACACCCACCAGCTTCCGCACCGGAACTTCCAGAACCGATATAAACGCAAAGAGCAAGAGCGGCATCAGAAATGAGAATCCAACGATGACCAGGAAAGCAGCCAGGTATCCAAACAAGGGAAGGCCGGCAACAGCCGGCAGCACGGAAGACGCTCCCGCGAGTCCCAGAGCGAGAACCCCGAGGATCGTGTACCGACGGACGGCGATTTGCCGCTGCCGCTCGTGCGCTCCGCGCTGTAACGCCTCGGCCGGAAGCACTCCAGAGGCTTCGAGCGCCGGGAGCAGAGCCGAGAGCACGGCGGTCAGGCCGCCGATTCCGACCGCCATCCAAATCAAATTCCAATCCAGGACCACGGGCGCGGGCGGAGCGGCGGCGTAGAGAGTGTTGACCGTGCCGGAAACCAATTGCAGCGCAAAGTCAGCCAGGAGGCGCCCCAGGCCAATGCCGGCGATTCCTCCAGCGAGGCCGAGCAGAAGAGCCTCCGCCAGAAACAGCCGCAGCACCTGTCCCGAAGTAGCCCCCAGGGCGCGGAGCGTTCCGATCTCGCCGCGCCGCCGGACGACCGAGACGGCAATCGTATTGTAGATGAGAAATGCGCCGACGATCAGCGAGACGTAGCTCAAGGCGGTCAGGTTCCAGCGAAACGCGCGCAGCATTTTCTCCGTCTGCTCGGCACGCTCGGCGGGTCGCTCCACGCGCAAGCCAGGCGGCAGATCCTGCTCCAGGAGAGCTCGTGTTTCCGAAACCCGACCCTGTGGGACAACCAGGTCAATGCGGTCGAGTTTACCGAGGCGGCGGAAGGCAAGCTGCGCCGCAGCGATATCCATGACGGCAATGTTGCCCGTCAGAACCTTGCCCACTCCTTGCGGAGCCAGAACTGCCCGGACGGTGAATTCCTCCCGGCGGTCGCCGACTAGCAGCGGGAGCTGCGATCCGGTCTGCAAGCCGTGACGGAGTGCGAACGTTTCCCCCACAATAATCGAATGCGGATCGGTAAGCAGCAACAGAAACTCGCGAGTAGAAAGCTCCGCCTGTTCGAGACGGGTTTCGCGGACTTGGCTGTCCTGCAAGATATCGGTTCCAAGAATCCGCAGCGTTTCACGCGTCGAGGGCACTACGGCGACAGCTTCCACAGCGGGTGAAATTTCAACCTCGGGCCCCAGGGTCTCCCGGAACTGAGGCAGCAGAAGCTCGTCTACGCCACCGGCGCCCAGGATTGATAGATTGGCGCGGCCGGCGATCTCGACCAGGGAAGACTCAAACGATTGGATGGCGCTGCGGTTGGCGAGTTGAATGGCCAGGACGACTCCGACACCAAGCCCTACGGTGAGGATGCAGAGGAGGGTTCGCACCCGGTCGCCGGGGCGGCCGATTCCCGCCCAATGACGCACAATGAAGCTGTGGAAGAAGGAAGTGAGCCGAATTCTCGGTGCTCCCTCAACCAGATCCTGGGAGGGATCCCGCCGCCCTTGATCCATATGCAACCCTCGACGAGCAAAGCCCCAGGAAAATGATATCACCGCTCTTGCGCAAGCCTCCGCCGGGAAGCGGCGCGCCGACCGGCAAAGGAAGCAAGGATTCGAATGGGCCGGGAGCCCTAGCGGGGGCCATCTAGGAAGCGGAACCGCGTCAGCCGCGCTTGGCAGCGGGGATGTAGTCGCGCTGTGTTTGGCCGGTGTAGACCTGGCGGGGGCGGCCGATCTTGGTGTCGCCGGATTCGACCATCTCCTTCCACTGGGCGATCCAGCCGGGCAGCCGGCCGACGGCGAACATGACGGTGAACATGTTGATGGGGATGCCGATGGCCTTGTAGATGATTCCGCTGTAGAAGTCGACGTTCGGATAAAGCCTGTGCTGGATGAAGTAGTCGTCCTTGAGGGCGCGCTCTTCGAGCTGCCGGGCGATGTCGAGCAGCGGGTCGTGGATTCCGAGCTTGTTCAGGACAGCGTCGCAGGACTTCTTGATGATCTTGGCGCGGGGATCGAAATTCTTGTAGACGCGATGGCCGAAGCCCATGAGGCGGAACGAGGACTTCTTGTCCTTGGCCATTTCGATGTACTTGTCCACATTGCCACCGTCCTCATGAATCATGTGGAGCATGGACATGACTTCCTGGTTGGCCCCGCCGTGCAAGGGACCCCAAAGGGCACAGATTCCGGCGGCGATGCTGGCGAAGAGATTGCTCTGGCTGCTGCCGACCATGCGGACGGTGGAGGTGCTGCAGTTCTGCTCGTGGTCGGCGTGGAGGATCAGCAACAGGTCGAGCGCCCCGGCAACATCCGGGTCCACGTGGTATTCCTCGGCCGGAACCGAAAACAGCATGTGCAGAAAGTTCGAAGAGTAGTCCAGGGAATTGAGGGGATAGGCGAACGGTTGGCCGAGGGATTTTTTATAAGAAAGGGCGACAATCGTGGTCATCTTGGCCAACAGCCGGGCGATTGTCAGATCCAACTCATAACGCCGGCTGGGCTCGAGCGCTTGCGGGTAGTAGCTGGACAGCGAGCAGACCATCGCGGAGAGGATCGCCATGGGATGCGCCGTGCTGGGGTAGCCGTCGAAGAAGCGCTTCATGTCCTCGTGAATCATCGAGTGGCGCGTCAGCAGGGTGTTAAAGTCGTCGAGCTCATTCTTGGAAGGAAGGTCTCCGTAGATCAGCAGATAGGCCACTTCGGTGAAGGTGGAATGCTCCGCGAGCTGCTCGATGGGATACCCGCGGTAGCGCAGGATCCCCTCTTCTCCGTTGATGAAGGTGATGGAGCTGAGGCACGCCCCGGTGTTCACGTAGCCGTGATCGAGCGTGACGTAGCCCGTTTCCTTGCGGAGCTGCGAAATGCCCACCGCCTTTTCGTTCTCAGTACCTGTGACAACCGGCAGAGAGATACTCTTGCCTCCAATGGTGATCGAAGCGGTGTCCGTGGCGGCATCTTGGGCTGTGTTAGTTGGTGGCATGGAGTCCTGTCCTGTACGAGGGTTTTTCTGCTCTTCGCTCCTTCAGGGGGCAGTCCCTCCTTCGCCCCCATCCTGCAAACGGCTTGTCTGCAATTCGGGTTCCGACGCAGGAACCCCAGTTCGAAACCCTGTGCTATTTGACCTTCGATTGTATCCTAATGCCGCCTGGGGGGGGAAGTAAAGAAATGAAGAACCAAGGCGTTTAGACTTGCCCCCTACGCCAGCAGAGCCTCGGCGCGGACAGCGATGTTCTCGGCGGTGAAGCCGAATTTCTCAAAAAGCACGGCCCCGGGAGCGGAGGCGCCAAAGCGATCCATCCCCAGCACGTCTCCCCGGTCGCCCACGAACTCGCGCCAGCCAAAGGGAGAAGCCGCCTCGACAGCCAGCCGGGCGTGAATCCACGAAGGCAGTAGTTCTTCCCGGTAAGACTTCGGCTGTTCGGCAAACAGTTCCCAGGAGGGCATGCTGAGGACGCGGGTTCCGATTCCTTTGGCTTCCAGCAGATTCCTGGCTTGGAGGGTCAGGTGAACCTCCGAGCCGGTGGCAAGCAAAATGAGGCGAGGCGGCGTGTTTTCAGCTTCCGCCAGAATGTAGGCACCCTGTGCGGTCAAGCCGGCGGGAGCAAGCCCGCTGCGGTCGAAAACGGGGACCTTCTGGCGCGTCAGAATCAGAGCCACGGGGCCGGTCCTGCGTTCGAGGGCCACTCGCCAGGCCACGACGGTCTCAGCAGCGTCCGCCGGTCGGATAACCGTCAGATTCGGAATCGCGCGCAGCGATGCCAGGTGTTCAATGGGCTGGTGCGTGGGGCCGTCCTCTCCGACTCCTATGCTGTCATGCGTGAAGATATAGATCACCGGCAGTCCGGATAAGGCGGCGAGACGAATCGAGGGCCGCACGTAATCGGAAAACACCAGGAAAGTTCCTCCGTAAGGCCGGACGCCCCGGTGCAGCGCCATGCCGTTCAGAATCGCCCCCATGGCGTGTTCGCGTATCCCGAAATGGAGGTTTCTCCCGGACGGGTTCCGATGAAAGTCTTCGTGATTCTTGAGAACCGTTTCATTGCTGCCGCCGAGATCCGCCGAGCCGCCCATGAGAGTCGGCAGGAGGGGCGACACGGCGTTCAGAACTTTGCCCGAGGCCGACCGGGTGGCCAGATCAGTGCTCCCGGAGGGAAACTGCGGCAGGCTCTCGGTCCAGCCAGGAGGCAACTCTCCGTCGAGAGCACGCTGCCACTCCACGGCCAATTCCGGGAAGGTCGCTCTGTAGGCGTCCAGCCGCTCCTGCCATTGGGCCTGCTGGGCCTGGCCGCGCTCGACGGCTTCACGGAAGACTGGGAGGGCGTCCGGCGGGACATAGAAATCCGGAGCGGTGGGCCAATCGAGCGCTTTCTTGGTCAGCTCGACCTCTTCTTTGCCGAGGGGGGCGCCATGGGCCGCGGCCGTGTCCTGCTTGTTGGGACTACCGAAAGCAATGTGCGTGCGGACGCAGAGCAGCGAGGGACGGTTGATCTCAGCGCACGCTGCCGAGAGCGCATTGGCGAGGGCGAGCAGGTCGTCCCCGTCCACCTCCTGGGCGTGCCAACCGTAGGCCTCGAACCGCTGCGTCACATTCTCGGAGAACGTGAGGTCGGTATTCCCTTCAATGGTGATGTGATTGTCGTCATACAGGTAGATCAGCTTACCGAGTTTCAGATGCCCCGCCAGGGAGGCTGCCTCGGCCGCGGCCCCTTCCATCAGATCACCGTCGCTCACGATCGAATAGGTGAAGTGATCCACGATGGTGTGGCCGGGGCGATTGAAGCAAGCGGCGAGATAGCGCTCGGCGATGGCCATGCCGACGCCGTTGCCGAATCCCTGGCCGAGCGGGCCGGTGGTGGCTTCTGCGCCGGGCGTCAAGCCGTACTCAGGATGCCCCGGCGTTTTGCTTTCCCACTGGCGGAAGCGCCGGATTTCATCGAGCGACAGGTCGTAGCCAGTCAGGTGCAGCAGTGCATAGAGCAGCATCGAGCCGTGCCCGGCGGAGAGCACGAAGCGGTCGCGGTTCGGCCACGCGGGGTCGCCCGGGTTGTGGCGCAGGAAGCGCGTCCAGAGCACATAAGCCATCGGCGCCGCTCCCATGGGCATGCCGGGATGGCCACTCTTTGCCTTCTCGACCGCGTCCATGGACAGTGTCCGAATCGTGTTGATGCACAATTCATCCAGAGGAGTTTGTTCGCTCGCGGGAGTTGCCTTGCTGATCTTTTCTTCGTCCAATCGCTTTCCTTTCGCGTACTTCCCTCTTACTCAAAAGGACAAAATCATAGCACATTGCCTTTCCAATTGGCGCGGGTCGGACCGCTTTCGGCGGGGAGCCCGAAGGATTCCCCACAACTCACAGAAAGTTTGGTGGAAATGAATGCATCAACGGCGAGTTCCTCTACACACGCTCCCTCTGAGATTCTTGACAATTTCCACGCGACTCCCCTACTTTGATCGAATGGCAACCCCCAAACAGAAGCCCTTACGAGTCCTGATCGCCGCCTCGGAATGCGTGCCGTTCTCGAAGACCGGGGGACTGGCGGACGTGATCGGAGCGCTGCCGGAAGCGCTTGCTGCTGAAGGGTTGAGCGTGGCTGTAGTGCTGCCACGGTACCGAGCAACCAAGCTCGAGAAACCCAAGAAGCTGGTTTCGCGCCTGGCGATCCCGCTCGGAGATGGGCTGCATTTCCCAGACATTTTGGAGGAAACGGGGCGTAAAAGTCCTGTGCGCTGGATTTTTGTGGATTATCCTCCCTACTTCGAGCGGGATTCCCTGTACGTAGGGCCGCTGGGCAACGACTGGCCCGACAATCCGGAGCGCTTTGCACTGTTCAGCCGCGCTGTGCTCGAAACTGCGAAACAGGTTTTCCCGACCGACGTTCTCCATTGCCATGACTGGCACGCAGGGCTCGCGCCCGTGCTCCTCAAGACTGCCTACGCCGCCGACCCGGCCCTCAAGAAGACTCCGAGTGCGTTTACGATCCACAACCTGGGCTACCAGGGATTGTTCTCGCCCGACGCGATGTTCCGGACCGGGCTGGGGCAGGAACTGTTCACAATGGAGTGTCTCGAGTTTTACGGCCAGGTCAACTTCCTGAAGGGAGGGCTGGTTTACTCAGACGCGATTACAACCGTGAGCGAGGGATACGCCAGGGAAATCCAGACACCTGAGTACGGTTTCGGTCTGGAAGGGGTGCTCAAGGAAAGGGCCTCTCGATTGCGCGGCATCCTGAACGGCGTCGACTATGCGGAGTGGGACCCGGGCGTGGACCGCTTCATCGCGGCACGCTACAGCGGGGCGAATCTGGAGGGAAAGAAGAAGTGCAAGAAGGACTTGCTGCAGCAATTCGGCCTGCCGACGGAGGATCTGGATGTCCCGCTTGTCGGGATTGTCTCGCGCTTCACCGGACAGAAGGGCGCGGACTTGATCCAGGAAGTAGCCGAGCATATGATGGCAGGGAATCTCCGTCTGGTGGCGCTCGGGACTGGCGAGCCAGAATACGAGGAACTGTTCCGGGAACTCTCCAGGCGATACAAGCGTAAGGTGGCGGCGCGGATCGCCTATGACAATGAGCTCGCCCACAAGATCGAGGCCGGCTCGGATATGTTCCTGATGCCGTCCCGATACGAGCCGTGCGGCCTGAATCAGATCTACAGCCTGCGCTACGGAACGGTTCCGGTGGTGCGGGCGACCGGAGGGTTGGATGATACCATAGAGGACTACGCTGCGGCCGGCGGGCAAGGGACCGGTTTCAAGTTTGTGGAATATTCCGGGGCCGCGCTGCTGGAAGCGGTCGAGCGAGCCGTAAGGGTCTTCGCGGACCGAGAGCAGTGGAAGTTGCTGATGCAGGCTGGCATGAAGAAGGACTTTTCTTGGGGAGCCTCGGCACGGGAATACGTGAGAATGTACTGCGAGTTGGCGGGCAGGCAGTCCCTCAAGGCGAAAAACGGCCCCAAAGAGGTGCAAAACGAACCGTAAAGAAAAAATCCATCGAATCACCCCTGAGCGTCATCCAATCAGGTGGACTAGACAGAGTTACCGAGTGGGAGGTTTGACATAAATGGCTGGAAACACAATGGAAGTGACGGATCAGACGTTTGAACGGGAAGTGCTGAAATCAGACCAGCCGGTTCTGGTGGACTTCTGGGCGGCCTGGTGCGGTCCTTGCCGGATGATCGCTCCGACCGTCGAGGCCCTGGCCGGAGAATACGCAGGCAAGGCCAAGGTGGCCAAGGTGAACGTGGACGAGAACCAGACGACTCCGACGCAATACAACGTCCGGGGTATCCCGACTCTGCTGTTATTCAAGGGCGGCAAGGTGCAGGAACAGATCGTAGGCGCCGCCAGTCGGGATACGATCGAGAATATGATCAAGAAGCACCTCTAACCCCCCACTCTTTTCCTTTAGAGATTTCCATTCCGGTCGAGCCGCAGCATCAAGCCGCGGCTTGACGCTGGTCCGGGCCTCACCGTTTTCGACGGGTCAGATGCGGCGATCAGACCAGGAATAGGAAAGAGGTAGAAGCGGCAGGGCTGGGAAATCGCTAGGCAATCCCGCCGCCAGACGGGAGCTGTTGCTCGTCCCGGTACTGGTCCAGATGATCGAGCAATTGCTCGAAGAACCGGATCACGCGGGTCAGGCGCTCGCGCTCCGACCGCAGCTCCAGCAAGTCCTGCTTCCAGTTGATATCGACCGGCACTCCGGCCATCAGGCGGAACGAAAGCTGCGAATCGGCGGCCGTTGGACGGGGCTCATGGAAGGATTCGTTTCGGAGCTGCACCACATCCCGAAGCCGGTCATAAAGCTCCATGACCTGCCGTGGGAGATCACCAAGGGGAGAAGTTTCTTCGTCATCATCAAAGAAGCGGGGCTTGCCACGCAGGTAGGACCGGTCCTCGTTCAGTTCCGAGATTTCAAAGCGCCGCTGCCCACGCGTCAGGATGTTCATCCGCCCATCCGGGAACCTCTGCAGGACTTCCGAGATAGAGGCCGTACAGCCGATGGCTTCGACCGAACCGCCCACGACCGCCAGGATCCCGAACTCCCACTGGTTGCGCAGACAGTCTCCGATCATCTCCTTGTAGCGCTCTTCAAAAATGTGCAGCGGGAGATTCGCGTGCGGAAACAGGACCAATTCCAGAGGAAACAGCGGCAGCAGGAGTTCCGGCACGGGGCGGTCCTGCGGGCGGGCCGGGAGAGAGGGTTCCAGGATCGTACTTCCGGAAAGCTGCTGCCCGGCCCAAAGGCTCGTCCCGGCTGCAGCCAGCAATTGGAGAACTTGTCTACGTTCCATCCGGCCCTCCTTTGCAATGGGAGGTCATCACCGGCAGCCAGCTACCGGGGCAGAGCAAAATTCACCCGCTAGCGGGCCGCTTCGGCTCGCTGCTGCGCCAGTTGCTCACGAAAGGTGCGCTCCCTGCGGTCGAGAGAGTCCTTGCACTCTTGCGGAGCGTAGAACGGATTCGGCCTCTGGCCCGCCATTAGACGGTTCATCTTATTCGTCAGCCCAAAGCTCTCACCGTGGGTGTCAGTAAAGATGTCGCAGGGAAGAGCCCGAGCCCTGCGCAGCGTGTCGAGATAATCCTCCACGATCGTGGGCCACTCGGCGTTGCTGACGAGGGGCTGCCGTATCCCGCCCACGCCGCCCCAGAACACGACGTCATATCTCCGGCCGTCTTCCTCGGCCTCCATGGTCCAGGTGGTGGCGCCGCGCGTATGGCCGGGAAACACATGAGCCGTCAGGGTGGCGCCCCCGAGCGTAACCGTGTCGCCGGTCTGGACGAGGCGATCCGGTGTCACGGCCTTCCAGCGCGGCTGGCCGTCTTGGCCGATCTGGGGGTTGGCCAGCACGGCGCCGTCGGCCTCCGACATCACCACTTGCGCCCCGGTTACCTCTTTCATCAAGGCATGGCCCGCGAAGTGGTCCGCGTGGCCGTGGGAGTTTAGAATATACTTAATATCCCGCTCGTCGAACCCCAATTCCCGGATGCTCTCGCGGAACCAGGGAACCATCCGTTCGAACGTAGTGTCGATCAGGATGTGACCTTCCGGCGTCGCAATCAGCAGGACCGTTTGATCCGTCATGCCGACGAAATAGACGTTCCCGACAATCTTGAACGGCTTAACCTTCTGATTGTTCCGCCGCCCCTGAGCCATTCCGGATGCGGACGCTGAAAACAAGACCGCCAAAAGAGCGAGTGCGCAGAATGCAACATAGCCAAGTCGATTTGTCCTCATCGAACTACTCCTTGGAATTCCGATAGAATCTCAAGAAAATCCACCTCAGCCATCCTGATCTCTGCCGTCGGCAATACCTGTGAGGTCCTGAACCGTAATGATTTGCGGATCGTAGCTTGGTGTTCGCTCAGATTATAAACCAGCCGCCGGCATGCAGTCAGAATCTTTACTCAAGTATCAAACTGTAACACAGTCGTAATCCTATTTTCTGTTGTCTGGCCTCCGAAACCAGTTTAGGATGAGGCGCGGGGTGTATGTACAGAAGCCCTTCGGAGGAAGGAAGCAGGTATCGCATGAGCCGTTTGATTGTGGTCGGAGCGCAGTGGGGTGACGAAGGCAAGGGCAAGGTAGTGGACCTGCTGTCGGAGAGATTCGATATTGTGGCCCGATACCAAGGCGGACACAACGCCGGTCACACCGTCGAGATCGGGGAGAAGAAGTTTATCCTGCAACTGGTGCCGAGCGGTATCCTTCGGCCCGGAAAAACGGCCATCATCGGCAATGGCGCCGTTGTGGACCTACGGGCGCTGCTCCAGGAAATCGAGCATCTGGAGCAGAACGGCATCCCGGTCTGGGGCCGGCTGTTTCTGAGCAACCGAGCGCACCTGATTCTGCCGTATCACCGGCTTCTTGAAAAGGAATGGGAAGACATGCCATTCCTGCAAAAGATCGGGACCACCTCGCGCGGAATCGGCCCTACCTATGTAGACAAGGTCGCGCGGCGGGGACTGCGCGCCGGAGACTTGTTGGACGAACGGCAGTTCGGTTGTCTGATCGAAATGGGCATCCGGGAGAAGCAGGCGGCGATGCGGGTGCGGGGCGGCGATCTGGACCTCGACGCGCGGAAACTGGCCGATGAGTATCTGGCTATGGGGCAGCGGCTGCGGCCTCTGATCACCGACACCTCCGCGCTGCTCAACCGAGAGATGGAAGCCGGACGGTCCGTCCTGTTCGAAGGGGCCCAGGGAACGATGCTCGACGTGGACCACGGCACGTATCCTTATGTCACTTCGTCCAATGCGACCGCCGGTGGCGCCTGTGTGGGCTTGGGCATCGCTCCCACTCGAATCGAGGGTATAGTCGGCGTGTCGAAGGCCTACGCGACGCGGGTCGGAAACGGACCGTTTCCGTCTGAGGACAAAGGAGACGGAGGCGGGTTGCTGCGCCACCATGGCCAGGAGTACGGCACCGTTACCCGGCGTCCCCGGAGGTGCGGCTGGATGGATTTGCCCGTGTTGCGCTACAGCGCCACTCTGAACGGACTCGACAGCCTCATCATCACCAAGCTCGATGTCCTGGATGATCTCGACGAGATTCCCGTGTGCATCGGCTATGAGTCGGGTGGCAAGAGGCTGGAAGAGATTCCTTCCCGGTCGGAGGCGCATCAAACGGTGCAGCCAATTTACCGGACCTTTCCCGGCTGGAAGCAGTCCACCTTCGGCCTGACCCACTACGCTGACCTTCCCAAGGAAGCCCGCGATTATCTCGAATTCATTCGCAACCAAGTGGGGATCGAAATCTCCGTCGTTTCAACCGGGCCGGAGCGGGATCAAAGCATTATCTTGCCGGGAACTCGGCTCGAGCGGCTATTGCCTCCTCGTCCCCCAAATTCCTGACCATTCGAGAGCAAACCGTGGCGGTCTTGAAGTTTGAGCAAGCGCGGGAAACAGTCACCGCGCAGGTCATCGCGCACGTTGAAACAAGCCTGCAACCGTTGCCGGCCGAGATGGTATCGCTGTCGGAATGCCTGGGACGGGTGCTGGCGGAGCCGGTTCATGCCGACCGGGACTTCCCGCCGTTTCCAAGGTCCACACGCGATGGCTTTGCTGTGCGGTCGGTTGATGTCGGGCATGTCCCGGCACGCCTCCGCCGGATCGGAGAAGCACGAGCTGGAGAAGCCTTTCCCGGAATCGTGGGCGAAAGGGAATGCGCCGAGATCATGACTGGCGCCTCGGTTCCCGCCGGAGCCGACGCCGTGGTGATGGTCGAATACGCCATGGAGCGAGACGGCTGGGTGGAGATCAGCCGGGCCGCGAGTCCGGGATTGAACGTCGTGCCCCAAGGGAGCGAGTCCCGCCGGGACGAGAGGATGCTATCTCCAGGGCGAAGAATCGGCTACGCCGAAACCGCGATGCTGGCCGCCATTGGAAAGCAACATGTTTCCGTTTACCGCAAGCCCCGCGTTGCGATTCTGCCGACCGGGGACGAGGTCGTAGAGATTGATATTGCGCCCGGCCCCTGTCAAATTCGCAATAGCAACAGCTACTCGCTGCAAGCTCAGGTCACAAGCGCCAATGCCATTCCGCTGCCGATCGGGATTGCCCCAGACAGCGAAGACCGCCTCCGCGAGATGATCGTCGAAGGCCTACGCGCCGATCTGCTCCTGTTGAGCGGGGGCGTTTCCATGGGCAGGTTCGATCTCGTCGAGAAGGTCCTGGCCAGCCTCGATGCGGAATTCTTCTTCGACGGAGTCGCGATTCAGCCCGGCAAGCCGCTGGTGTTCGGTCGAGCCAAAGGAAGGTTTTTCTTCGGTCTGCCGGGCAATCCCCTTTCGACGATGGTGACCTTTGAACTGTTCGCGCGTCCGGCGCTCGCACTGCTGTCCGGAGAGCCGGTTGCACCGCTGGTCCTCCCAAGGGCGCACCTTGCCAGGGACTTGTACCGCAAACCCGGCCTGACTGCCTTCCTGCCCGCCCTGCTGGAGGCAAACCCCACGGGCTCCGTTCTCCAGACGCCTGTGGTTTCTCCGATAGACTGGAAGGGCTCGGGAGACATTGCCGCCCTGAACCGGGCCAACTGCTACCTCGTAGTCCCAGAAGAAGCCGCGGAATTGCGCCAGGGCCAGTGGGTTGCCTTCCTGCCGCGGTAGGGCAAGCGAAATGACACCCCGCGAATGGAGCTCCTCGTGCCCTAGCCGCCCACAGCGGATTCCCCCCGGCGGTGCTACAATAGCTCTTCCTATGGCGAATCTATCCCACTTCAACCAAGACGGCTCGGTGCGCATGGTGGACGTTTCTTCAAAGAAAACTACGGCGCGACGGGCGTGGGCGAGCGGATTTGTCCAGATGTCGGCTGCCGTGCTGCGCAGCCTGCCGTCGAACCCGAAGGGGAATCCTCTGGAGATTGCGCGTATTGCGGGCATCACGGCAGCCAAGCAGACGGCTGCTCTGATTCCGCTTTGTCACCCGCTGCCGCTTAGCCATGTGGACGTTCAGGTTCGCCCTGTCCAGGGTGGTGTTCAGATCGAATCGAGCGTTGCTACGCAGGCCGCCACCGGAGTCGAGATGGAGGCCCTGACCGCAGTCAGCGTCGCAGCCCTGACCATCTATGACATGCTCAAAGCAGTTGACAAGTCCATGACGATTACGGATATTTGCCTCCTGGAGAAACAAGGGGGGAAGAGCGGGACGTACCGCCGTCAGGCGGTCTCGTAGAGCCGGAAACGAGTGCATCCAAGACCGTAACCAGAGTTTGCGCTTGGATGACAATCCGTACATCGTCCTGGTTATGGCTGCCAAGGAGGACGCGGACGACACGCTGCGGTCCCACACCGACATGGTGGAAGACTTTGTAGTCAAACCGTTCTCTGCCCGCGAGTTGGCCAGACAGGCCAAGAACATCCTCGGCCGTATCTATTTCGATGAAGATGCAGCGGCAGTCTCCGACCGAAGGAGTCATTCGAAGCCGGTTGTCGGAAATGATGACTGAAGGGGAATAGACCATGTCCGAACTACTGCGCGCGGCCGTCGTGACTGTAAGCGATTCGGTCTTCCAGGGAGAGCGCCGCGACGGATCAGGCCCTGCGGTGGCCGAACTGTTGCGGAAGAACGGCTGGACCGTCGTGGACAGCCGTGTCGTGGCGGATGACCAAGCCGTGATAGCGGCGACGCTGCGAGAGCTGAGCGGCCATAGCATCCAGGCTATCTTTACGTCCGGCGGCACGGGACTTGCATCGCGCGACGTGACCCCGGAGGCCACCCGCAAGGTTATCACCCGGGAGGTTCCGGGGCTGGCTGAGCGCATCCGCCGGGAAGGAGCTCGCACCACTCCGACTGCGGTACTTTCGCGAGGCCTTGCCGGTGTCTGCGGCACGACCTTGATCCTGAATCTCCCTGGCAGCCCCGCGGGCGCCGTTGAGTCGCTGAACTTCGTTTTGCCTGTCCTGCACCACGCCGTGGATTTGCTCTCTGGCAAGACCGCCCACTCATGAGCCAGCACTTCTCCAAAGCTGCTTTCCGGGCTTTACAGAATCTGCGTGGAAATGCTAGGCTAGCGCCCCCGAATGTGGAACAATGGCAATCAGGGAATACTGTTGGGAAGCCTCGGCGGACGCTTTCTCGCAGGAAAAGGAGGGCAGCCATGGATGCCGCCGAAATCATTCAAGTTATCGAACAAGGCGCGGAGCGGTTCTTCAACGGCCTGCTGCAGGAAGTGCGCTCGAATCTCGGCACCACCTATTACCGGCGTCTGAGCAACGAAGAGGTGGCCCGGCGCATGACCGTCGTCTACGAGGGCCTGGAGAGCTGGCTTACGGCACACAATGAAGCCGCCGTTCACAACGCCGGGGAAGACCTCGGGAAACGCCGGTTCAACGAGAGCATTCCACTCGGTCAGGTCGTGCTCTCCCTGGTCTTAGAGGAAAAGTACGTTCGCAAGTACTTAGCCGATCAGAACGTGCTGCTCGATGACGAGTGGTCAAACGTCATCTCCGAGTACTTCCAAAGACTGATCTACAGCTCCGCCCAAGGGTACGAAACCGCTCTGGCGCACAGCAACCGGCTTGCCCTCGGGAACGTTCCCGTAGAGCACCCACCGCACGCGGAACCGCCGCAGCCGCCCCAGGACGACCTTGCGGTCAGCCGTGCCGGCCAGATCGGCGAAGTCTCCGGCTGAGACCGTCCCGAAGCCCCTTGGGAGCCAGGTGATTTTCTACTCCTGCCGGGAAGCGGGCAGAGGAGCTACCGCCCTTGCGGAACTTGCAAAATATCCTCCTTTCCTCTTACACTAGACAGCTTTACCAAACAGCGAAACAACCGATGGCGGGACGGCGAACGAGCAATCGCAGTGGCTCGTTCAGGAGGAGAGATGAAACAAGAAGGTTGGAATCCCAGCACGTATGGAATCGAGGAACACGGCATTCAGCACGCGGGAAGCGTCTACTGGAATCTGCCCGCCGCTCAGTTGTACGAACAGAGCGTTCTGCGAAATGAGGCCTTTGTCGCCCACCACGGCCCACTAGTGGTCAAGACGGGCAAATACACGGGCCGGTCCCCCAACGACAAGTTTGTAGTCAAAGAGCCGAGCAGCCAGGACAACATCTGGTGGGGAGCGATCAATCGTCCCATCGAGTCGGATCACTTCGATCGCATGCACAAGCGCGTCCTCGCCTATTTGCAGGGCCGCGACCTGTTCGTTCAGGATTGCTTTGCGGGGGCCGATCCCAGCTACCGCAAGCCTATCCGCGTGATCAGCGAGTTCGCTTGGCAGAACCTGTTTGTGCAGAACATGTTCATCCGGCCGGACCACTCCAAAGTCCACCAGCACGTGCCGGAGTACACGATCATTGCTGTGCCCAAGTTCCAGGCCGTCCCGGAATTGGACGGCACGCGCTCGGAAGCCTTCATCCTGCTTCATCTTGGAAAGAAGATGGTCCTCATCGGCGGAAGCCACTACGGCGGGGAGATCAAAAAATCGGTCTTCACGATCATGAACTATTGCCTGCCGCTCGAGAACATTATGTCCATGCACTGTTCGGCGAACGTCGGGGCAGACGGCGACGTGGCCATTTTCTTCGGCCTCTCCGGCACAGGCAAGACGACGCTATCGACCGACAGCAGCCGCCGCTTGATCGGCGACGATGAGCATGGCTGGAGTGAAAAGGGCATTTTTAATTTCGAAGGCGGCTGCTATGCCAAAGTCATCAAGCTTTCCAAGGAAGCTGAGCCGGAAATCTACTCCACGACGCGCCGCTTCGGAACGGTGCTCGAAAACGTCGTGATGGATCCCGTCACGCGGTTGATTGATTTCGACGACGGATCACTCACCGAAAACACGCGAAGCTGCTATCCTCTTCCCTTCATTGACAATATCGAACCCTCCGGCATGGCCGGACACCCCCGCAACATCATCATGTTGACGGCCGACGCTTTCGGCGTGATGCCGCCCGTCTCCAAACTGACGCCGGAACAAGCCATGTACCACTTCCTCTCCGGATACACTGCCAAGGTAGCCGGGACCGAGCGCGGCATGGGCAACGAGCCGCAAGCCACGTTCAGCACCTGCTTCGGCGCCCCATTCATGGCACTACACCCTTCGGTCTATGCCAACCTGCTGCGGGACAAGATCGCCAAGCACGGCTCGGACTGCTGGCTGGTCAATACCGGCTGGAGCGGCGGCCCCTACGGAGTGGGCAAGCGCATGTCGATCGCGCACACCCGGGCCATCATCCGAGCCGTCTTGAAAGGCAAGCTGGCCAAGGTCCCAACCAAGGCTGACCCGATCTTCGGACTGCATATACCCGAGTCTTGCGAGGGCGTCCCGAGCGAAGTTCTCACGCCGAGCAAGACCTGGAAGGACTCAGCCGACTACGAAGCCAAAGCCAAGGAACTCGGTAAGCTCTTCGAGAAGAATTTCGAATCATTTTCCGCCAGCGTGTCCCAGGAAGTTTGCGCCAGCGGCCCCCGCGTCGGCTGACCGTGCACCTGATTGGCGAGCAACCGCAAAAAAATTTGCTGTTCCGTTGACACCTTGGGGCGGCTCCCCCGGAAAGCGCCTCGCAAGCCGGCAGCCTCAGCAAAGCCAAGACCAAGAAGCCGGACCCGACGGAAAGCCGCCTCGAGGTCATTGCGCGCAGTGCGAGTCATAGAAAGGAAATCCGATGAAGGCGATCCGCATTCATGAGCACGGCGGTGTCGAACAGCTCCGCATCGAGGAACTAGATGTGCCCCAGCCCGGCCCGGGACAAATTCTGATCGGCGTCCGCGCCGCCGCGCTGAACCAACTCGACCTCTGGGTTCGGAAGGGGATTCCCGGCGTAAAGCCGCCTTTGATTCTGGGTAGCGACGCTGCGGGCGTCGTGGAACAGGTGGGCAGCGGGGTGACGCAATTCTCCGTCGGAGACAAGGTTCTTCCGCAACCGGGCTTTGGGTGCGGCCGCTGCAAGGAATGCCAGAGCGGGAGGGACCACTACTGCCCGCAGTACGGCATTCTTGGCGAGCACAAGGACGGCGTGCAGGCGCAGCAGATCGTTGTGCACGAGAACCGGGCCGTTCAGATGCCGGCCAACTTGAGTTTCGAAGAGGGCGCGGCGATTCCACTCGTCTACCTCACCGCCTGGGAGATGATGGTCAACAAAGCCGGTGTCCGCCCCGGAGACATGGTGCTGGCAGTGGCCGTGTCGAGCGGGGTCGGCAGCGCTGCCGTTCAGATCGCCAAGGCGCATGGCGCCCGTGTGATTGCCACAGCGGGCACAACGAAACTCGATCGGGCACGCGCGCTGGGTGCGGACTGGGTGCTCGATCACTACAAGCAGGACATCGCCAAAGAGGTGAAGGCGATTACCGGCGGGCGGGGAACGGATATAGTCGTGGACCACGTAGGGGCTGCCACTTGGCAGGCCAGTTTGCGCTGTCTAGGCAAGGGTGGCACGCTTATTCTCTGCGGCGCCACAACCGGCCCAGAGGTCAAGATGGACCTCCGTTTCCTCTTCATCCGCCAACAGTCCATCCTCGGCTCGACTATGGGCTCCAGCGGCGATCTGTTTCGCATCATGGACATGGTGGAGGCAGGTAAACTGCGGGGTGTCGTGGATAAGGTCTTCCCCTTTACCGAAGTCGCAGCTGCCCACCAGCACCTCGAAAGCTGCCAGCACTTCGGCAAAGTAGTGCTGAGCTTCAGTGCGTGAGTCCGGCGGCACGCATTTGCCGGGCCGCGGAAAGAACCCTTTCTATTTCCTGCGCCTCAGTTCCGAGAAATATCTCAATAAAACAGACGCAGGCGGTTCCCGCAGCTCAACCCGTTTAGCTCCCCGGTTCGGCAATGGCAGGAACAGGTGGGAGATACTGATCCTTAGCTCCCGGACGAGCCGAAAGCTCTTCAGTGCTGGAACGGATGGACGAAGCTACCTTCCAGGCCTTCTACCAGTAGATCGCGCCGACATTGCGGGCCTTTATCCGGCGCGCCTCAGCAGATGCAGCTCTGGCGGACGACGTTTTTCAGGAAACGTTCTACCGGTTCCTACGAGCGAAGCTGCCGCTATTGGAACGGCGGCAGATGCGAGCTTACCTGTACCGAACCGCAATGTCTCTGCTCTCGGATCACTGGCGAAGACTCCAGCGGGAGCGTCGTTGGCGTCTGGGCATGCTGTTCGCGAAACCGACGGTGGAAACGAATTTTGTCGGCGGGGATGTGGAGCGTCTGTTCGGACAGCTCAAGCCTCAGGAACAGGCGCTGCTGTGGCTGGCTTACGTGGAAGGCTTCGACCACCGGGAGATCGCGGCAGCCTTGCCGGTCAAGGAAAAGAGCGTGCGCGTGCTCCTGTTTCGGGCACGAAAGAAATTAGCGGGCATTCTGACAAAAGAAGGATTTGGTCCGGAGGAAGGGTTATGAAGGCATTCGTTTGTCCCCACGAAAGCGCCGTGTGGCGGGCCGCCCGTGCAGCCCATTGGGATGAGTCGCTGACGGCGCACCTTCGGGAATGCTCCGTCTGTAGGGAAATTGTGCAAGCGACGGGCTGGATGCAGACCTTGGCTCAGCCTGACGGGAATACTCTTGCCCTGCCGGATGCCAGTCTGCTGTGGCGGCAAGGCCGACTCTCTCAGAAACAGGCGGAGATGGAACGGGCACTGAGGCCGCTGGATGCAATCGAGATCCTCCCGGCAGCGACCGCTGCGTTGGTGCTGGTGAGCTGGTTTCTCTGGAATCTTTATTCGGCGGGAGGCCTTTTCGCGTGGATTCAGACGCAGATGCTGCCCCAGATCTGGAGGATTACCTGGACAGCAGCAACCACAGCTCCGGAGGTATTCTCTTCCGAAGTCTTCTTGATCGCTGCCGCGGCTCTATCACTGGGCGCACTCCTCGCGACTTCGCCCCTGTTGGCAAAACAGTAGATTTGGGGCAAGCGCCCGAGCGGAGTCTTCACTTGGCGCTCATGGAGTTGAGGAAGTCGGCGTTGGATTTGACTTTGTTGAGGCGGTCGAGCAGCAGCTCCATGGCCTCGGTCGGCGCGAGCTGATTCAGCACCTTGCGCAGCACCCAGACCCGGTTCAGCTCCTCCTTCGCCAGCAGCAGCTCTTCCTTCCGCGTCCCCGAACGGTTGATGTCAATCGCCGGAAACACCCGCTTGTCCACCAGCTTGCGGTCCAGAATGATCTCCGAGTTGCCCGTCCCTTTGAACTCCTCGAAGATCACGTCGTCCATGCGGCTGCCCGTCTCGATCAGCGCCGTCGCCACAATCGTCAAACTCCCCCCCTCTTCGATGTTCCGCGCCGCTCCGAAGAACCGCTTCGGCCGCTGCAGCGCGTTCGAGTCCACGCCGCCGCTTAATACCTTCCCCGACGGCGGCACAATCGTGTTGTACGCCCGCGCCAGCCGCGTGATCGAGTCCAGCAGTATCACCACGTCCCGCCGGTGCTCCACCAGCCGCTTCGCCTTCTCGATCACCATCTCCGCTACCTGCACATGCCGCGCCGCCGGCTCGTCAAACGTCGAGCTGATTACCTCCCCCTGCACCGACCGCTGCATGTCCGTCACTTCCTCCGGCCGCTCGTCGATCAGCAGCACCAGCAGCGTGATCTCCGGGTGGTTCCCCGTGATCGAGTTCGCTATCGATTGCAGCAGCATCGTCTTGCCCGTCCGTGGCGGCGCCACAATCAGCGCCCGCTGCCCCTTCCCCTGCGGCGTCAGCAGGTCCATCACCCGCGAGGACAGATGCTCCTTGCCGACCTCCAGCCGTATCCGCTCCTGCGGGTACAGCGGCGTCAGATTGTCGAAGAATATCTTGTTGCGCGCTTCCTCCGGCGACTCGAAGTTGATCGCCTCGATCTTCACCAGCGCAAAGTAGTTCTCCCCCTCCTTCGGCGGCCGCACCTGCCCCGATATGGTGTCCCCCGTCCGCAGATCGAACCGCCGTATCTGCGACGGCGATACGTAGATGTCGTCCGGCCCCGGCAGATAGTTGTAATCCGGCGACCGCAGAAACCCAAAACTCTCCGGCAGCGTCTCCAGCACTCCTTCCGCGAATATCAACCCTTCCTTCTCCGCCTGCGCCTGCAGAATCCGGAAAATTAAATCCTGTTTGCGCAAGCCAGCCGCCCCGGATACACCGAGCTTCTTGGCCGCCTGGGCCAGTTTGGCAGCGCTCATTCCCTTCAGTTCCGACAAGTCCATACGCGTCTTCTGCGATGGCGGTGGTTCCGGCATGCTCTTCGTTGCGGTCTGCTGTTCTAGTTTCTATTCAGGAAAATTCGGTAATGGTCTTTGGACCGGCTGGTCATCTGGAAAACTACCGTCCGGGGAGATTGCCGTTTCAAACAGATCGGCATCGATCCGCACCAGAATGGAAATAGAGGTCAGCCAGACTTCTCTAGTGAGTGAGCGATTCCTGATCGGAAACATCCCCCGGCTTAAATTCCGTCGCGATGGCGGCGTCAGGGGGTCGCCCGGCCAGAGTTCCAATCGGCTGTTCCAGGGCAATTCGCAAAACCTGATCCATCGTTTCGACGAAATGAATCTGAAAGTCCTTACGGATCGGTTCCGGAATGTCCGCCATATCCTTCTCGTTGTCCTTCGGCAAAATCACCGTGCGAATGCCGACGCGGTGCGCAGCAAGCAGCTTCTCCTTCATCCCCCCGATGGGGAGCACCTTCCCACGGAGCGTGATCTCGCCTGTCATGGCAACGTCTTTGCGGACTGGAATTTTGGTCAAGGCACTCGCCAAACTGGTGGCAATGGTGATACCCGCTGAAGGACCATCCTTCGGGATGGCGCCTTCGGGAACGTGAACGTGCAGATCGATACGGCGATAGAAATCCCGCTCAAGCGCCAGTTGATGGCTCCGCGAGCGTATGTAGCTCATGGCCGCCTGACCGGATTCCTGCATCACGTCGCCCAGCTTGCCGGTCAAGGTCAGGCGGCCTTTGCCCTGCATCAGGGTCGTTTCCGTCGTCAGAATCTGCCCGCCAACCTCGGTCCAAGCAAGTCCAATGGCAAGGCCCACCTCACTGGTTTGTTCCGCGAGTGTGTCGCGGAACTTGATAACTCCGAGATAATCCTGAAGATTTTCAGCAGTGACCTCGATCTGCAGTTTGCGTCCTTCGTTGACCACTTTGCGCGCTACCTTGCGGCACACATTGGCAACCTCGCGTTCGAGATTCCGGACGCCGGCCTCGCGGGTGTAGTTCTGAATCAGGACCCGGAGGGCGGTGTCCGTGATGCGCAGATTCGAGTCCCGTAAACCGGCAAACTTTCTCTGCTTCTTGACTAGGAACCGGTTGGCGATCTCGACCTTCTCCTGCTCCGTGTAGCCCGAAAGCCGCAAAACCTCCATGCGGTCGAGCAGCGCGGGAGGGATTGAGTGCGTGACGTTGGCCGTACAGATGAAGAACACCTGGGACAGATCGTATTCGACATCCAGATAATGGTCTATGAACATATGGTTCTGCTCGGGATCGAGCACCTCGAGCAACGCCGCGGAAGGATCGCCGCGGAAATCCATGCTCATCTTCTCGACTTCATCCAACATGAACACCGGATTCTTGGTGCCAGCCTTCTTCATCATCTGAATCACCTGGCCGGGCAGGGCACCGATGTAAGTGCGCCGGTGGCCGCGGATCTCGGCCTCGTCGCGCACGCCTCCGAGGGAGAGGCGGACAAATTTGCGGCCCGTCGCGCGCGCGATGGACATCCCCAAGGAAGTCTTCCCAACGCCCGGCGGGCCAACGAAGCAAAGAATCTGGCCGCGGGGGTCTTTCACCAGGTTCCGCACGGCGAGGTATTCCAGGATTCTTTCTTTGATCTTCTCGAGACCATAGTGGTCTTCTTCGAGCACACGCTCCGCCTGGTCCAGGTCCCGCATCTCCTTGCTCTTCTTCTTCCAGGGCACGGCCAGCAGCCATTCGAGATAATTACGCGACACGGTGGATTCTGCCGACATCGGCGGCATCAATTCCAGGCGTTTCAGCTCCTGGAGGGCCTTCTCCTGGGCGTCCTTGGTCATGCCGGCGGACTCGATCTTCTTCTTGATTTCGTCGAGCTCGGCCTTTTCTCCGCGCCCCAATTCTTTCTGGATCGCCTTGAGTTTTTCGTTCAGATAGTACTCGCGCTGTGCCCGCTCCATCTGCTTCTTGACGCGACCCTGGATGGAGCGGTCCATGTTCAGCTTTTCGATCTCTAGGTCCAGGATGTCGGCGATGCGGTTCAGCCGCTCCGCCGGGTCAAAGGTTTCCAGCAGCTCCTGTTTTTCTTCAATCCCTATCTGGAGATTCGCCGCAATGGTGTCGCTTAGCTTTGGAGGCTCGTCGACTCGCACAGCCGCGATTGTAACTTCGTAGTTCAGGCTCTGGCTCAGCTTAACATACTGTTCAAACAGACTATTGACGCGGTTGACGAGCGAGTCGAGCTGTGGACTCGGTTCCACTTTTAGGCTAACGGGACGGACGACCGCCCGGAAGTATCCCTCCTCGTCGTTCAGGCTGACGATACGGGCGCGTTCGACTCCTTCCACCAGCACCTTGATGTTGCCGTCCGGAAGCTTGACGCTCTGGACGATCTGGACAATCGTACCCACCTGGAAAATCTCATTCGGCTTGGGATCATCCACGGAGGCATCGTGCTGGGTGGCGAGAAAAATCTTCTTGTCCGCAGCCAGCGCATCTTCCAGGGCCCGCACAGAACTCTCGCGCCCCACTACAAAGGGGGTCATCATATGGGGAAAAATCACGACGTCCCGAATCGGGAGCATCGGGAGCCGGCGAGTCTCTGGCTTTTCACGGTTGCTCAACATGGATTCTCTGAATGCCTCCGAACCCGGGATGCGCCGCTTTCGCTATCCCGCCTTTTCCAGGAACTGTATGCTGATCTCCTGGTTCTCGACCATCTCACGGGTGACCAGGATCTCCCGCACCTTCTTCTGCGAAGGAAGATGATACATGAGATCGAGCATCAAGTCTTCCAGGATCATGCGGAGTCCGCGCGCGCCAACCTTGCGCTCGAGCGCGAGGGACGCAATGGCTTCGAGCGCGGAATCGAGAAAGCGCAGCCGGACATTCTCAAATTCGAACAGCGCTTGGTATTGCTTCGTTAACGCGTTCTTGGGCTGTGTAAGAATCTGAATCAGCGCGCTGCGGTCCAGGTCATCAAGCGCGGCCACCACCGGAAGCCGTCCGACGAATTCTGGGATCAGCCCATAGCGGATCAGGTCCATGGGCTGTACCTTGTCGAGCAACTCGACGTTGCAGCGCGCCGTCGTAGGACCATTTGTGTCGGCGTGGAATCCCAGCGCCTTCTTGCCGATTCGCTTGGAGATGACCTTTTCGAGTCCTACAAATGCCCCGCCACAGATGAACAAAATATTGGTGGTGTCGACGGGCGTGAATTCCTGATGGGGGTGCTTGCGGCCTCCCTGCGGAGGAACGTTGGCGACCGTGCCTTCCAGAATCTTCAGCAGCGCCTGTTGGACTCCTTCGCCGGAAACATCTCTGGTAATGGATGGGTTCTCATCCTTGCGCGAAACCTTATCGATCTCATCGATATAAATGATTCCGTGCTGGGCCCGCGCCACTTCGCCTCCGGCGCTCTGCAAAAGCTTCAAAATAATATTCTCAACGTCTTCGCCGACGTACCCGGCTTCGGTCAGGGTGGTGGCGTCCACAATCGCAAACGGCACTTCGAGCAGACGCGCCAGGGTCTGCGCCAACAAGGTCTTCCCCGTACCGGTGGGGCCGATCAGCAGGATATTGCTCTTGGTGAGCTCCACTTCGCCGTTGCGCTGGCGACTCATTTGGATTCGCTTGTAGTGGTTATACACCGCTACCGCCAGCTTCTTCTTGGTCTTATGCTGGCCGATGACGTAATGGTCCAGAAAGTCCTTGATTTCCTGTGGTTTCGGCAGGTGGCTGGCGGTCGTCAGGGTGACCGGAGCGCGATCTTCCTCGAGGATCGAGTTGCAGACGGCAACGCATTCGTCGCAAATGTAGGCACGAGGATAGTCGCTAGGAGAAGAAATCAGCTTCCCGACAGCATCCTGCGTCTTATGGCAAAAGGAACAGCGGAGGGTCTCATCCGATCCGGCTCGTTTCACCGCTGGCTTCTCCTTCCGCACCGGGCAAGGAACAGGCCCGGAGTTCTGCTTTCGACTTGCGTTTACTTATGCTGGGTAATGATCTCGTCCACAAGCCCGTATTCTTTCGCCTGCTGCGCGTTCAAGATGAAATCGCGCTCCACGTCCTGTGAAATCTTCTCGATGGACTGACCGGTGTGCCGGGAGAGCAGATCATTCGTAATCTCCCGCAGGCGCAGGATCTCGCGCGCTTGGATGTCAATATCGGTCGCCTGTCCGGAGAGCCCTCCGGCCCAAGGCTGGTGGATCAGAATACGGGTATTCGGAAGCGCAAACCGCTTGTTCGTCGCACCTGCCGCCAGGATCAGGGCCGCCATGCTGGCCGCCTGCCCGATACAAATCGTCGAAACATCCGGGCGGACAAACTGCATGGTGTCGTAAATGGCCATTCCCGCCGTGATGGACCCACCCGGGCTGTTGATATACAGGTAGACGTCCTTTTCCGGGTCTTCGGCCTCCAAAAACAGAAGTTGAGCCGTGACCAGATTCGCTACGGTATCGTCAACCGGAGTCCCGATGAAGATGATATTGTCTTTGAGGAGGCGGGAGTAGATGTCATAAGCCCGCTCGCCGCGGCTCGTCTGTTCCACCACCATTGGGACCAGTGCCATTCTAATACCCTGCTTCGCACGCCTCGGCTCCGGCGTCTTCCAGGTTGCCGGCCGCACTCACTAAGCCGAACAGCCTCTCTCCCGGTTCGCTAACCTGCTTTGCTAGCCTGATGGAAGACGAAGTCGAGAGCCCTCTCAATGCGGAGCCTAGATTTCATCCTATCCAGGCCCCCCTCCCTTGTCAAGCGAGACCGGATCGCCGCAACGTCGGTCTGGGTGGCGGAAGCGATTCGCTCGATCTCCTGATCCACGTCACTCTCTTCGGGCTCCAGATGTTCCCGATGCGCAATCTTTTCCAGGATGAACGTGCTCTTCACGTCCTCCACTGCCTCCTGGCGCTGCGCGGCGCGGACCTTGCCCCAGTCGAGCGCCATCGACTGCGGATCCACCCCCTGAGACGTGATCTGGCGGCGAAGCCGTTCCAGCCTTCGCTCAATCTGCCGTTCTACGAGCGTGTCGGGCACAGCAAAATCATGGAGGGCTACCAGTTGCTTGCGCAACTCCGCCCGGGCACGGTTCCCCGCCTCTTCCCGTTTGCTCTTTTCGATGTCTTCACGGACGTGCCGCCGGACCGCCTCCAGGGAATCGAAGTCGCCCAGCTCGCGGGCAAACTCATCGTCGAGTTCCGGCAGTTGTTTTCGCTTGATCCCCAAGACCTTCACCCGATACGGTACGGATTTACCCGCCAGGCGAGGGTCGCCATGGTCGGGCCGGTAGGCCACCTCAAAGGCAAGTTCCTGTCCGACTTCTGCTCCCCGCAGATTCTCGGTGAATTCCCGAACCGTGTTCGGCCCGCCGATTTCACACAGAATTTCGTCCACGCGAACGTCAGCTGACCCCTTTGCCGGCTCGCCTCCCTGAATAGCAATGCCAGCGAAATCGCCGTCGCGCAGGGGACGCGGGTCCACGTTGATATAAGCCGCAGCCTGTTCGCGCAATCCTTCCAATGCCTTCTCGACCTCTTCCTCTGGCACATCTGGCTGCGGGACTTCCACGCGCAAGCCGCTGTAGCCCGCCAATTCAAACACCGGAAGGACCTCCACCGTCGCCCTAAACTTCAGCGGCGCATCCTCCTCATACTGAACATCGGTCACCGAAGGGTTCCCAACAGGTTCCCATTTTCGTTCGCGGGCCGCGGCCGCGAAGTATTCGGGAACCAGTTCCTGGAGCACTCGCGAGCGGATGTCATCCTGAAATCGCTGCCGGATGACGGACGCAGGCGCTTTGCCCGGGCGGAATCCGGGCAGCCGGGTGCGCCGCTGGAGCTCCCGAACCACAGCCTGCGCCCGTTCTTGGACCACTTGCGAAGGGACCTCTATTTCGACCACGCGATGGCAACTGTCCGACATCTCTCTGCTTCCCCGGTCTCCCGGTTTCTCCTGGGTGTGCTCGGATCTTCGGAGTCTCTATTGAATCGCAATTTGTCCCGTCAATGGCGCCTTCGGATCCAGCTTGATTTCGCCGAAGGTATTCTCGTAGTGGTTGACGTTCTGACCCAGCACGTTCCACAGAGCCTTCGCCTGCTGCGGGCTCAGATAAACGCCTTGGAAATTCCGGATCTGAACGGCCTCCTGAGTTGTTTGCGACATCGTGCCGAACGACAGCAGAAAATCCCAAACGCTCATGCGAATTTGAACGCTGTTCGCGTAGCTCTCCCGGTACTCCGCCGTCTGTGTGATGCGAATTTCCGGTTGTTTCTGCTGCGTGGAGCCTGCCATGAATCCTCCTGATTTCTGTTTCGGGACGGGCGTGGCTCATCATCACCCATGGGAACGGTCCTGTCAAGTTTTCGGGCCCGGAAGCAACATCCTTTCCCTCCCGGGGACTTTTCCGAACTTGTGCTAAGATGAAATGCAACCCCTTGCGAATCGAGGTCGTGTTGGGTTCGTCCAATGAACGAAGAACTCCAGACTCTCATTGAACTGCAGCGGTTGGATACGTCCATCGCTGAGTTGGAGGCAGAAATCGACAGTCTGCCGCGCAAGATTGCAGAGGTCGAGAGTACGCTGGCGGAGCACATCCGGGAGGTTGAAGCCTCCAAAGCCCGGCTTGCCGAAAACCAGAGTAGCCGCCGCAAGCGGGAGAGCGACGTCTCGGCACACCGCGAAAAGATTTCCCGTTACAAGGACCAGGTCTTCGAGGTCAAGACCAACGAGCAATACCGCGCCCTACTGCATGAGATTGAGTTTCATGAGGCCAATATCCGCAAGCTCGAAGACGCCATGCTCACCGAAATGATCGACTCAGAATCGCTCGAGAAGGAACTGCGGGAGAGCGAGAGGAATCTCGCCGCGGAGCAGGCCCGCGCCGAAAAGGAAATCGCGGCGGCCCGCCAGCATCAGCAACAGGATGAGTTAGAGCTCAGTTCGGCTCGCGCGGAGCGGACAACCGTCATAGGGCGGATTCCGCCAGTCTTATATGAGACCTACGAGCGCGTCGCCAAATTCCGCAAAGGGATCGGCGTAGCAGAGGTCCGCGACGGAACCTGCGGTGCGTGTCACGTGCGCCTGCGCCCGCAGGCCTACGCCGAGACCCGCCTGAACCAGCAGATCGTCACATGCGAAAGCTGCGGCCGGATTCTCTATTTCATGGCTGGGACGCCCGCGGAGTAGACCCGTCGAACCGATGAAGGCTGTTACCCTCGTCACGGACGGATCCTGCATCGGGAATCCGGGTCCCGGCGGATGGGCGTGCCTTTTGCGCCATGGCAGCCACACTCGCGAGCTCTCTGGCTCTGCTCCTAACACCACGAATAACCGAATGGAACTGACTGCTGTGATTCAAGGATTGTTCGCCATCAAAGAGGCTTGCCACGTAAGGATCGAGACGGACTCGGAATACGTTCATAAGGGAATTACGGAGTGGATGGAGAGGTGGAGGCAGAACGGATGGCAGACCTCTGGCAAGAAGCCAGTTAAGAATCAGGACTTGTGGAAAGCGCTGGACGAAGCCTTGGCTCGCCACCGCGTTTCCTGGCAATGGGTCAAAGCCCATGCCACTCACCCGGACAACATCCATGTCGATAGACTGGCCAATGACGCGGCCCGGCTTGAAGCGCGGAATGTGCGGTAAGTGCAAAAGCATAACACCTTTTACAGCTGACAGTTACAGAAAGGGAGAATTTGCAACCAATGTATCCTCCGTCGTATCAGCATAGGGGGGAGGAGCAGACGCCAGGACAGCAGACTATATAGAGAGACCCGAACGAGCCCTGCCGGATTCCAATCGAGGGTTGACACTGTGGGCCCCCGTTCTTATAGTGGGGCTCTCAGCCAGGAGAGACGAAGAAGGAAAGGAAGAGCCTTCCAGCATGGCGGCAGACCCGAAGCGCGCAGGGATGCTTTCGATCGTGGCGGCCCTGCTCACACCCAGTTGATGAGTGCTCCCGCAAGTCCTGGCAGGACTTGGAGCATTGTCGCTGCTGAGTGCGAGCTGCTTGTTCTGGCTTGAGCGTTTGCAACCGGTATTTCTCGCGATTGCACTGGGATCGCTCGCGTACCAGTCCTGGGCAGTGCGACGGAGGCCTCCGTTTCTCCGAACGTGGGGAATCAAGACCATTTTCGGCATCAGCCTGTTCCTCAACGTGGCCGTGATCGGGACTTGGGTCGCCCTATACTTCCGCTATCGCTAACTCGTCTGTCTGTGTGATTGACCCGGTAAGGGGTGCTAGAATGATCTCTATGAGAAGACTCGCAGGAGCCGGATTGCTGGCAATGGTGATGAGTTTGTCGGCCTCGGCGCAGGTCGAGAAAGTACTCGCCGACGCCGAAGGCATCACCTGAGCGGCCTGCGCGGCGGTCATGGAGATCGCCCTACAGCGCCTGGACGGCGTTGACCAGGTCTCAATCAGCATGGAGCGCCAGGAACTTGTCGTGACTTACACGGGAAGGGGGAGCTTTGATCCTGCGGCTCTCCGCGAAGCCGTAGGATACGCCAACGTGACCATTCTCCGATTCGAGATCCAGGCGCGCGGCCGGATTCGCGTGCGAGGAGATGTACAGGTCTTCATCGCTGGAAGAAACCGTTTCCAGCTGGTCAATCCCCCGAAAATGCCCGACGATCAGACGCTGCTCATCAGCGGTGAGATATTGGGGGAAACTGCCGAGCAGACGGAACTGATAGAACTGAAGGTCCTCGATTTCCAGGTTATCGATCCAGAGTAGGCAGTTCCCAACCTTAGATTCTTTCCCTTCACTGAGCGATCGCTCTTGTTGTCGGACCGACCGCCGAATCGCTGGCTAATGGGACGCTCGGTCCTGGAGTTATTGATCCGTAGCAGCGCGCAAGACGTTGTGGTTCCATTGCGTTGCAGGGTTGGAGATTTTCCGCCTGGTGGTAGGAGATAGGCTGACACCGCAATTCCACCTCGATCCGAAACGGGTTCCGGGAATCTCCAATCACCACCGAATGCCGGATTCGGTCCCAGCCCGTGAAATCCGAATCCGCGGTAGCGCCATCCTCCCCAGCGAATCGTTGCTTGCCGGAGTCTTGTCGAACCACTTACTACTAGACCATTTTCAGGGTTGGTGTAGCGCAGCCGCCAAAGTAGGGGCAGGCAGGAATGCCTGCCCTACCTGCGGGCTATACAGCAATGCTGAAAATGGTCTAGGAGCCGTTCGGGAAGCGATAGTTGAAGCCGACGGAGTAAAGCAAGAAAGGGGTCTCGTTAATGAGTGGGGTGATCGTGACGGATCCATCCGGGTTGTCCTGAATGCTGCCTTCCCGCAGGTACGACGCCTCGCTGCCGTTGTGGTATCGGACCCCGAGGTCCAGACTGAAGTTGGAGTCCCTCCCACCCAGAGGAACCTTGACCCCAGTGCCGAACACCCAGGCACGCGTCCAGTCGCTGTGGTTTGTCGTCCGGGCAATCTCCTGATCATCCAAGCCGGTGCTTCGAACCGACGAAGTTGTCCAAAACAGGAGTCCACTGAAGGCGGCGTTCACGTAAGGACGAACAGGGCCCCTAGGCAGCGTCAATTCTGGACCAAAGCT